>NZ_CP071889.1:0-4112053 GCF_024138895.1 Halomonas sp. XH26 | reverse complement strand
ATGAGGCATAGGGAAAAGCTGGTAATGGATCAAGGAAAAAGCTGTTTTGATGTCTTCTATACCCTGTTGAACACACCTAATTAACAGTTTATTTAAGGCTTATCCGAAGGTTATGCACAGATTTTTTATGTTTTTAAGCTGTTGATAAAATTAAGCTAAAATAGCTTATCCACAATTAGTATCCCCACTATTAATAACAATAAGTTTTAAATAATTCCATTAGTAATAGTAGTGTCATGGCAAGAAGCCACGATGGCGATGTACGAAGAGCCTCCATTGCCTTTTTAACGCTTTTTATGCAAGGAAAAATTGCACCTGACGCGGGAAGTCTCTACAATTTCCGGTCTTGAATTGAAACTCCCCGGCTAGTTCCTCACTGGACCGGGTCTTTTGGAATTCACTTTCCGTCCTAAACCACGTGGGAATAACGAGTTATGAAACGCACTTTTCAACCCAGCGTTCTCAAGCGCAAGCGCGCGCATGGCTTCCGTGCTCGTATGGCAACCAAAAACGGCCGTGCCGTTATCGCACGCCGCCGCGCCAAAGGCCGCAAGCGTCTGAGCGCCTGATCTCGGATTGCGTGTGCCGCATCAAGGCTTTCCCCGGTGCTTACGTTTGCTAAACGCCGGGGATTTTAGTCACGTGTTTGAACAAGCAGACCTGAAGGTTCATGGCAAAGGTATGATGGCGCTAGCGCGTTTGAGTACCCGGGGACATCCCCGCATTGGACTGGTGGTCAGCAAAAAGAATGTGAAGCTCGCTGTTGATCGCAACCGCTTTAAGCGACTCGTGAGAGAATCTGTTCGCCTCCGCCAAGATCACTTACCCTCTGTGGATATCGTGATACTGGCAAAGCGTGGTGTTCAAGATATTGATAACGAGACGCTTAATCGCCAGCTAAATGGCATGTGGAAACGACTTCAGCGTGACGCACAGGCGGTGTCTGTACCACTCCCGCCTAATGGCGTAACACGTGACGCTTGACGACACACCTCGCCGCTCGACCTCGGCCTGCCGCCTGGCAGGCTTTCGTGTGTCATGGGTCGAGTAAATGACACTGCGCCATTAGCATGTTCACCACCCATCGGGCAGAACCCTCATGGACGTAAAACGACTTTTATTACTGATTCCACTGGCAGTACTTGCCTATCTATTGGTTGTACAGTGGAATCAGGATTATGGGCAAATAAGCGTCGATTCGACGCCTGAAATTACCCAAAACAGCAACGGCTCATCCGCCAATAATGTTGGCAGTGATGATTTATCGGTTCCTAGTTCATCGGCTCCCCAAAATGCCATTAGTGAAGGCATGCCTGGAGAAGCAGAAAGTAACTCGTCTAGCCGAGACTTTATTGCTGTCACGACCGACGTTCTCGACGTACGTATTGACCCACATGGTGGCGATATCGTGTACGCCGCTCTACCGCAACATAAGCTAACGCTGGATTCAGATCGTAACTACGTGCTGCTTTCTGATAACTCAACGCGTAGCTACGTCGCCCGTTCAGGTCTTCAACTGGACGGTCAGGCTAGCCGTATTGCTTTCACGCCTGAGCGTACCGAGTACCGCCTAGGGAACGATGAAGAGCAACTAAGTGTTGATTTAACAGCGGAAGTTAACGGCGTTGAGGTTATTAAGCGATTGACGTTTAAGCGCGGCGACTACGCTGTCAACGTTAGTTACTATTTAGCCAACAACACCGAGTCACCGATTAGCGCCCGCTTTATCGGTCAATTGGCACGCGATAATAGCCCTGACCCCTCAAGTGGCGTCGCCATGGGTATGAACTCGTATCTAGGGGCAGCCTACTCTACCCCTGACACGCGGTACGAAAAAATCGACTTTGACGATATTCAAAGCCATAACTTTGAAAATCGTGAGGCGCAGGGTGGCTGGATTGCGATGATCCAGCACTACTTCGTATCTGCCTGGGCACCGGCGCAAAATCAGCAAAACCTCTACTATGTCACTACCGATTCACGGGATCGTAATGTGGTAGCGTTTGCTGGCCCCACGAGCAGTGTGGCCGCTGACGGCGAGGCAACGCTAAGCGCAACGCTGTACATGGGTCCCAAGGTTCAAGACTATCTTGAACAAGTCGCTCCCAACCTACGCCTAACCGTAGATTACGGTTGGCTGTGGTTTATCGCTAACCCGCTGTTCTGGTTACTGGATAAGATCCACGACATCGTTGGCAACTGGGGCTGGTCAATTGTACTGCTGACCGTACTCGTGAAACTGGTGCTGTTCCCGCTATCCGCCAAAGCCTACAAGTCAATGGCGCGTATGCGTAAGCTTGGCCCGGAAATGCAGCGTCTCAAAGAGATGTATGGCGATGATCGCCAGAAAATGTCTCAAGAGATGATGAAGTTCTACCAGAAGGAAAAGATCAATCCTCTGGGCGGCTGCTTACCAATTCTGGTGCAAATGCCGGTCTTTATCGCGCTGTATTGGATGCTGCTTGAGTCTGTTGAGCTGCGCCATGCGCCGTTCATGTTCTGGATTCAAGATCTGTCGGTGAAAGATCCGTACTTTATCTTGCCAATTCTGATGGGGATCTCGATGTTCGTTCAGCAAATGCTGAACCCGACACCGCCCGATCCCATGCAGGCGAAGATTATGAAGATGCTGCCGATTATCTTCACCTTCTTCTTCCTGTGGTTCCCTGCAGGTCTGGTTATCTACTGGGTCGTCAACAACATCATCTCGGTGGCGCAGCAGTACCTCATCACGCGTAATATTGAGAATGATCCAAACGTCGGCAAAGGGTTGCGAACCAAGTAACACGCTCCCTTCTCCTACCTCCAGACCCCCGCCCTAGCGGGGGTCTGGCGTTTTAGGATGAACAACGCGACAATCTTCGCCATACACCAACGAGAAGCGCCATGGCCGATCGACTTTACACCCAAGACACCATTACCGCTCTGGCAACTCCTCCTGGCCGCGGCGGTGTTGGCATTATTCGCGTCTCAGGCCCTGCCTGCCGCGATATCGCTGCCGCAGTACTTGGCCACTACCCTTCCCCTCGTTACGCTCACTACGGCCCGTTTTATGCCGCTGAAAGCGTTATTGATGAAGGCATTGCCCTGCTGTTCAACGGGCCTCACTCATTTACCGGTGAGGACGTGCTTGAACTGCAAGGACATGGCGGGCCAATCATTATGGATATGCTGCTTGAACGCTGCCTACAGCTTGGCGCACGCCTAGCACGCCCGGGTGAGTTTTCAGAGCGTGCCTTTCTAAACGACAAGTTGGATTTAGCCCAAGCCGAAGCCATTGCCGACCTGATAGACGCCACCTCCCGTTCCGCTGCCGAAAATGCCGTACGTTCGCTACAGGGCGAGTTTTCCCAGCGTATCTCGGCGTTAGTGGAGCGACTCATTGAGTTACGGGTATACGTCGAAGCGGCGATTGATTTTCCTGAGGAGGAAATCGACTTTTTAGCCGATGGCCACGTCGCCAACCGTTTAGACAGCGTTCAGCAAGCGCTGATGGCGGTTCGCAAAGCCGCAGGCCAAGGGGCACTGTTACGCGAAGGAATGAGCGTGGTGATTGCTGGACGACCTAATGCCGGTAAGTCTAGCTTGCTCAACGCACTGACCGAACAAGATACCGCCATTGTCACGGATATTGCCGGCACCACCCGTGACGTGCTGAGGGAATATATTCACATTGATGGCATGCCACTGCATATTATCGACACCGCAGGGCTGCGCGACACCCCCGATGCCGTAGAGAAAATCGGCGTTGCCCGTGCTTGGGAAGAGATCGAAAAAGCCGACCGCGTGCTGCTATTGGTAGATGCCTCAACGACTGATGCGACCGATCCTATGACTATTTGGCCGGAATTTGTCGCCAGGCTCCCCGATAAAACACGCCTGACACTGGTGCGAAATAAAATCGATACCAGCGCCGAACAAGCCGGCATTGATTTATCCACAACCCCACCAACGATCAGACTATCCGCGAAAACTGGCGTGGGTGTGGATAACTTAAAAACCCATTTAAAGGACATCATGGGGTTTTCTGCGACGACTGAAGGGAGATTCTCAGCCCGCCGTCGCCATTTAGACGCCCTAGATCGCGCCATGATTGCGCTGGAAACAGGACGCGCCCAACTAGATGGCTACGGTGCAGGGGAATTGCTGGCCGAAGACTTGCGCGATGCTCAGCAGGCGTTAGGCGAAATTACCGGTGAATTCAGCGCTGACGACCTGCTCGGCGAAATCTTTGGCAGTTTTTGTATTGGGAAATAATCATCTGCTTTGGTCAATAACAGACAGTGGCTAACAAGCTATTCGCCTACCAGCCACTCTGACCGATAGTCACTTTCCGAGCCTAGCAGCGGCGTAATGTGCTCCATCGCCGCCGCTAGACGCTCATCTAATCCCCAGGGCGGGTTAATCACTAGCATTCCACTACCGTACATGCCATGGCTTTGCTCGTTTGGCGTATGCCGTTGAAGTTCGCTGCGCCAAATTTTACGGATGCCGCTCTCCCTCAAGCCGTTTAGCAGCGAGAGATGGTTGCCTGCTGGTAGCAATGGATACCACACCAGGAGCACCGCATGTCGCGCTTTTGCCAGGCTATAAGTCACCGCATCAACCACCTCCAGATATTCCGCTTTACGTTCGTAGCTAGGGTCAATCAATACGCACAAACGCGGTGTTGCAACCGGTACCAGCTCACTCAAACCTGCCAGTCCATCTCCATAAATTCGCTGCGCCTGCGGGGAAAGCGATTGGGTACTTAAGTGCTCATGCTCACCTGGATGAAGCTCAAATAGCGTCAGGCGATCTTGCTCACGAAGCGGCTGAGAAAGCCACCAAGGTGAGCCAGGATAATGGGTAAGCTCAGATGCATGGGGCTGGGCAGTTGCTAACGTGGTTAGCCAACTACTCAGTAAAGGGTCACTTAGCTGCTCGCTCGCTTTCCACAGCGGCCAAATGCCCTCACGGTATTCTTGAAGCCGCTGAGTCTCTTTGGTGTTAAGTGGATAGAGGCCTCGTCCCGCATGAGTATCTATATATGTAATGGCTGTTTTTTTACGTAATAAGTAATCAACCACCGCGTAAAGCGTTAAATGTTTCTGCACATCGGCAAAGTTACCGGCATGGTAAGCGTGTTGGTAAGACAGCATAGTCGCTCGCTAACAGAGAATCGAAAAAAGCCCGCTATGTGAGCATAGCGGGCGTTTATCGGCAATGCCGAGGTTAGCTAATCAATTGTTAGCGTTAACCCTGGCCATTTCCCGTGGGACTCAAGGTGATTTCAACACGGCGGTTTTGCGCCCGCCCTTGTTCAGAATTATTGCTAGCAACCGGCTGATTGGCCCCATATCCCATGGTGTTTAATCGAGCGGAGGATACGCCATTTTGGCTAAGGTAATTACCCACAGACTGGGCACGGC
The DNA here is from genome assembly GCF_024138895.1 of Halomonas sp. XH26. Lineage (NCBI taxonomy): Bacteria > Pseudomonadati > Pseudomonadota > Gammaproteobacteria > Oceanospirillales > Halomonadaceae > Halomonas > Halomonas sp. XH26. The sequence continues at coordinate 4,106,642 of NZ_CP071889.1, read as the reverse complement.
GTTCAGACAGACGCTGGTTATAATTTGCATCTCCGGTGCTATCAGTGTGGCCAGCAATGTTGACGCGAGTATCCTGATACTGGGTCAGTACATTCGCTACTTGGTTAAGTGAGTTACGTGCTTCGCTGGTAAGGTCAGCTGAGTCGAAACCAAAGGTAACGCCACTGGGCATATTAAGCACAATATCGTCACCGCGACGATCAATCTCAATACGCGAGCCCTGGAGATTTTGGCGCAGCTGTTGCTCCTGACGATCCATGTAAACGCCTATACCGGCACCCGCTGCAGCACCTACCGCCGCACCAATCAATGCGCGATCACGACGGCTAGTGCTGCCATCGCCAGACAGCGCACCGGCAGCAGCGCCAATGGCCGCGCCAATGCCAGATCCCATCGCAGTGCTAGAGCGCTGCGTCTGACCGCCATAAGGGTCCGAGGTAGCACAACCAGCTAACAAAATGGCTGCCGCCAGCGGGGTCAGTAGTCGAGAAATACGCATCACTCACTCCTTGATAATCTTCAGGGTAATTGCTTTATATATCGCTGATCACTCATCGCTTATTAATGTCAGCAATTCATTCAAGAATAATAGACCTTGAGGCGATGCACGCAGCTTTTCGGGCATTTCCATTAAAAGTCCTTTTTCATACGCGCTTTGTAACCGTGAAAGTAACACGGCTGAGGGCTGTCCTGTGTAAGCCGTCCAGACACCCATTTCGACCCCATCGGTTAAACGTAACGCATTCATCGCAAATTCAAGGGGTAGCTCCTGCGTTGCTATCGGCTGCTTGCCGGCCACAAAGCCACGCGGATCATTTGCACGACGTAAATACGCCTCTGGCTGACGTGTTTTCCAGCGCCTTTCGATATGCCGCTGCCCCTGACTATCGACCGTCGTCAGCTTTCCATGCGCTCCCGCCCCAATACCCAAATAATCGCCAAACTGCCAATAATTGATGTTGTGGCGACTTTGTTGTCCCGTTCGCGCGTAGGCGGAGATTTCATAGCGCCGCAAACCGGCTTGTTCGAGACGTTGATGGCCAGCCTCTTGAATGTCCCAGAGAGCCTCTTCTTCTGGTAACACAGGCGGATGAGAGAAAAACGCCGTATTCGGTTCAAGCGTTAACTGATACCAGGAGAGATGCTCTGGCTCCAGAGCCAATGCTTGATCAATATCCTCCATCGCTTGAGCTGGGGTTTGTTTGGGTAACCCATGCATTAAATCAATATTGAGATTATCAAACCCAGCCTCACGCGCCTGGTGAACAGCATTGACCGCTTCTTGGCCGCTATGAATACGCCCCAAGGCGCTAAGCTGTTCAGGGCGAAAGCTCTGAACTCCCAAAGACAAGCGATTGATCCCAGCTTCTCGATAACCAATAAAACGCTGCTGCTCAGTCGTACCAGGATTCGCTTCAAGGGTAATTTCAATAGTAGAAGAGAACGGCAACCGGAGGCGTATCTCTTTGAATAATCGATCGTAAAAAGCTGGCGATAACAAACTTGGCGTGCCACCGCCAATAAATATCGTTTGAATCTCTCTTTCATTCGCTAACGATAAATCACCCTCAAAATCACTGAGCAGGGCGTTTAGATAAGCGGCTTCGGGCAGCTCGTCAGTACTGGGCTCATGGGAATTAAAGTCACAGTACGGGCACTTACGTACGCACCATGGCGTATGGATGTATAGGGATAAGGGAGGCAATAGCTCAGCCATGCGCCACCTTCAACAATTCAACCAAGCCCTGTAATGCCCGCCCACGATGACTAAGTCGATTTTTGGTTTCACTGGATAACTCGGCAACACTCATTCCTTGGTCCGGTAACCAGAACAGAGGGTCATAACCAAAACCGCCATTACCTCGCGGGTGCGCCAGAATTTCACCTTCCCAACTGCGTTGAACGATCACAGGTACAGGGTCTTCGGCATGACGCAAATACACCAATACGCACCAATAACGTCCACTACGCTGACCTTCAGCATAGCGACTGAGCGACGTTAATAACTTCTCATTATTGCGCTCGTCACTTTTAGGCTCACCGGCATAACGTGCTGAATAGATACCTGGCGCACCGTGAAGTGCATCCACTTCAAGGCCAGAATCATCTGCTAATGCAGGTAACCCACTGATTTTACTTGCCTCACGAGCTTTCAGAAGTGCGTTTTCAACAAAAGTAAGCCCTGTTTCTTCCACATCTCCCACTCCAAATTCGGATTGCGGACGAACATCTAACCCAATAGGTGCTAGTAATTGATTGAATTCTTTTAGTTTTCCTACATTTCCACTGGCTAAAACTAAGGTATTGGGCGATGCCATAACAATATCTCCAAAAGGAAGGTTAATGAGTTTACATATATCAAAATTTCTTCTAAAGCAGGCTTTTTGTTACATAATGTAACTGTTAAAACTAATTTAAAAACTGCTTATATTAATAACAAAAAACATTATAAACATACGCTTATACACATTATTCTAAAAAATACTATATATATTCAAATTGAATTTACCAGTTTTCTAATAACAAAACTTTACGGAATGTATCTTATAAGCAACACTTCAAAGAACACCTGCTCACTCTTTCTTTCCACGAGGACTTCCCGATGTCACAGGAAAAGACCATAGGTTTGGTGTATCTCATTACCGAACAAAGTCCGCAGTCACAGCTGTTTGCAGACTATTTGCTCGATCATACTCATTGCTCAATTAGAATTTACTCGCCAGACAGCACCATACCGTCTTCACCTGTCGAACAGCTGCTCATCTTAATCGACAGTGATCATATCAGTGTAGAAGCATTGCCAGACTGGCAAGAGAAGCTGCCAGAAACGCTGGCAAAAACCCCTCTCGCCGCCTTCAATATTCGCGATATGGATCATGCACTGGAAGCTCTCGCTTGTACTCAGTTAAAAGGAATATTTTATCGTAATGAGAGCTTAGAGGTATTTTGCAAAGGTATCCACGCGTTACTCAATGATGAGCTGTGGATGTCTCGGGACTTAATGGCAAAACTAGTTCTCTTTTACCGTAAATACCAAAGCAACGCATTTCGCCCCACCTGTGGTTTAACCAGCCGAGAAATGGAAATCATTTCTTTATTAAGCATAGGTTCTTCTAATCATCAAATTGCCGACAAACTATGTGTTAGCGAACATACTGTTAAGTCTCACCTTTATAATATCTTCCGCAAAATAAACGTGCATAACCGAATTCAAGCGCTTAACTGGATTCATCAAAATCTTGGGCCGATTCTGCCAAATATTGAAACTGCGCGTAGTTTACAGCGCCATCGATAGCCTCCTTCAAAGGTAATATAGCCATGAGTAAACTTCGCTATTTACTGATTGTTTTTATTAGCAGTTTTACGTTAACAACGAATGGATTAGCAAACGAACAGGAAGAAGTCGAAGCAATAAACCAACTATCAAGCCCAGACGGCCCAGAAATTCAAGAACGCCAAAATAGAAGTAGCGAATTAACCGGCGTCATGGTCGACCGTACCGTCACCATGGCTGGCAAGACCTTCTATCGCGCTTTCAGCCAGCGGGCAATGGATAACCTCATCATCGGTAATGCCACGATTACCATTCAAGAGCGTCCCGATGCCCGCTGGGGCAGCCAAATTGCCATCGTGGAAGGCAACCGGATGTACTTCAGAGCACAGCTTTCTCCCAGGATTAGCGAGGCAGACCGCGTAGCAGGAGAAGCTGTAAATATTGTTGAGGAGGCACTCCTCCAGCAGCAGCTGGCATCTGCCCTTACCTCAGATAAAGACTTGGGAAAAGAGGAGTTATTCTAATGAAAAACCGTATAAAAATTAGCTGTGCGACCTTTATAGCAACAATCGGAATGGGAATGAGCGCACATTCGGGAGAGTTAATTTACCAACCTATTAACCCTTCTTTTGGCGGCGATCCATTTGTAGGCAATTACCTACTGGGTAAAGCACAAGCACAAGATACCAACACCGACCCAAATGTGCGAAGTGGTCAAACACTTTCTTCTACTCAACGCTTATTACAAAGCTTAGAAAGCCGATTGATATCGCAGCTCATTTCCGATGTAAGCCGAGGCGAAGTCAGTGAGGGTAGCTTTGATAGCGATGAATTTGGCGTTGTTGTAAGCGATAACAGTGGTCAGTTAGTTGTTAGGGTGGTTGATAAAGTCACTGGAGACGTTACAGAAATTAGCGTTGGCGGTTTATTTAATCCTTAACACTAAAAACAATGCCAACCGCTAAAAACAAGTAATACCGACTAACGCTATCTGCTTTGTCAGGGGATCATTATGAAAATTATCGCCTCAATTGTCATCGCTAGCCTGCTGAGTGGCTGTGCAGGAATGGTGGCAACGTCTGAAAATTTAGAAGGTGCTGAAGCAACACTCACACCCAGAGGAGCTACGTATCAGGATCTTGTATCGCTCCCGCCACCATCAGGAAAGATTTTTGTCTCTGTTTATGATTTCCGCGATCAAACAGGACAATACCGGCCAGCCCCTGCCAGCACATTCTCAACGGCGGTAACACAGGGGGCAGCAGCGATGCTTACCGGTTCGCTATCTGACTCGGGCTGGTTTATTCCACTTGAGCGCGTCGGGCTTCAAAACTTGTTAACTGAACGCCGCATTATTCGCGCAGAGTTCGAACGCTTTGGACAGCCCGATACGCTGCCATCGTTAAGAGCAGCGTCAGTCATGCTAGAAGGCGGCATTATTGCTTATGAATCGAACATACGAACTGGGGGAGCAGGTGCTGAATATTTTGGCATTGGGGCATCAGGCCAGTATCAGGTCGATCAGGTGACGGTTAATTTACGCGCGGTAGAAATATCAACCGGTGAAATATTAGCCAACGTCACCACGACCAAGACCATTTATTCAAAAGAACTACGAGCAGGCGTGTATCGCTTTATTGATTTTAGCCGCTTACTAGAAGCTGAGGCTGGCATTACGGCTAATGAACCTGTCCAGCTCGCAGTAATGTCAGCAATAGAGTCTGCCGTTATTCATCTTATTGCCAGAGGCATTGAAAATCGACTATGGAATCTTGCGCCGGGAGTCAGCCTTCAAGAATCCATTTTAAATGACTACTTGAATGCTCCAATTCCCATGCTGTAGCTTTCTTACAAGGGAACATTATTACAAAAAAATTAAAAGCCACTCTTTGAGTGGCTTTTTTATTATCTAAGTACATTAAATCTCAAAAGTAGATAATGTAATCAATACGTTATTACTATTTTAATCCATAAATATAAAAAAGTATTAAAAAAATAATCGAAAAATTAATAAATATTCTTATGGCACCATTTCTTAAATGGTCCAAACTCAACTCATGAAACATAAAGACACACAAAGTTTCAAAAGGGGCAAGAAATGAAACTTTCAAGCTTGCATTTCACTAAGAGCAATGCAAACCAAAAAAGATGTAGAGCTTTGCTTCTAACTATCGGCTTGCTGGTAACAAATATGATGGTAGCTCAAGCAGATAACCCAAGAATTGCTCAGTATGTAAATGAGATAAATACTTCATTTTTACAAAGCAATATTAGTGTAATTGAGCAACAGGGTAACAGTAATAAAGCCAGCGTTACTCAATCACGTTCAGCTAGTTATCAATTCGCTAACTTTTCACACATTCATCAACGTGGAAATAACAATGAAGCTAATATTACACAAAGCAATGGCAATAATATTGGTTTTATTTGGCAATTAGGAAACAACCATTCCGCCAACATTTATCAACAAGGTAATTCAATTTCACTCAGAGCAGATATATATCAAACAGGTTTTAGCGGTGATATTACGATTTCACAATCGGGCAGTGGCTTACGCGGCATTAGTGTCCAGCAACAAAATAATTCGGGCAGTGCACGTCCAGTCACTATCGATACCTATTGAGCCGCCATCTGCAGCTCAATAGACAACCAAAAGCAAGATGGTCGAAAAAGGGGAAACAAAATGAAGACTCAAATGACTGCTCTAGCCGCTGCTGTAACCCTAGCATTTGGGGGTTCAGTTTATGCTCAAGCATTAATTCCTGCAACTGGTGGCTGGGGTGTAGATGACACATCCTCATCAGTTGATAACGATGCATGGGGCAACGTTGAAGACAACTCTAGTGCTTTCAGCACTATGAACTCACAAAGGAATGATCTAAACAATATTGCTGCTCCAAGTGACTCATCATCTAATAGTTCTAGTGTAACCCAGTCATCTCCTGTTTTTAATGGTGATACTTGGTCAAGTGTCTTACAGGGAGGAGGTGTAGGAAACCAAGCTACTGTATCTCAACAACAATCTAGTTTTACTGGTAACCCACTGCAATCATATGTTGATCAATTTGGTAGTGATAACGCTGCTGAAGTTGATCAAATAACAAGTCAGTCTGCTACAGCAGATATAATTCAAACAGGCACCGCTAACAAAGGTCGTGTTCAACAGCTAAATTCACAAAATAATAGTGCGTTAATACTACAGGCTGGCACAGATAATCGCTCTCTAATTAACCAAGGTGGTCCTGGAGGTATTTCAGCAGGTAACCAAGCAACATCTGTGCAGGTTTTGTTTTCAAATGACAGCGCTATTCGCCAAACAGGAAGTACAAACGTAGCCAACTCTTTCCAACTTGGTTCTGGTGGCGATAGTACTATCAACCAACAACGAAATAATAACACAGCTAGCTATATTGATGTTGGTGTAAATAACACATCTGAGATTTATCAATTCAGAGCTGGCAACAGTTTAGTGCCTGGTAATGAAGCTGATGTTTTTCAGTTTGGCCTTGGTAATGACTCAGATGTAATACAAATCGGTGGTGGAAACGAAGCCTCAGTCAGTCAGCTTGGTTCTTCTGCATATTCTAACATTGAACAAAATGGTAATGATAACGATGCCCTTGTGACTCAGTCAGGTTTAGGTGGCTCTTCTTCTGATATTCGCCAGATGGATACAAATAACTCTGCAACGGTAAATCAGGCAGGATTATTTGGTGTCAACGAATCTTATATCTTACAGTCTGATATGGGGATTCATTCAGCAATCGTCAACCAAACCAATAACTTTAGTGCTGGAAATGCTAATATTTCAACTGTTACACAAGTTGGTGCTACTACTAGCAACGCAAGTGTAACCCAAACTGGAAGTGGCAACTGGTCATCTACCATCCAGTACTAATCCCTGGTTAACCAATGCTCTCAAACCGCCCCTTTCGGGGCGGTTTTTTGTGTTTTTATATAACCGTTAACGTACTGTAACCGTTAACGTGCCGCCTTTTCCTTGGGTAGAGGAGCGCGAGCGGTTATTACCTTTCAAGATATCCACGTCTAACCGATCATCTTCGCTGAGCAGTTTTACCGTACCTTCAAGCGTGGTGCCTTCAAAGGTAAATTCAGCGGGTACGGTGCCACGTGTTTCGGGGTGATTAATGGTTTCATCGTTATGAGTAATGCGCCATTGGGCTGAGAATTCCGCGCCAGGTGTGCCACCCATGGTGATATGGATTTGAGTCATATCCTGCTCCTGTGCGGCCATCCCCGTTAACGGTAGACCAAGGGTGAAAACAGCGGCTAACAATATGCCGTTAAAGCGTGAAGAGTGCCGAGCCAATTGTCGTTTCATCATGTGTTTACCTCACTAACCACAGAGCCGCTCAATAGGAGCGGCTCTTGCAGTGTAGCAGGCGCTTTACTTTATGTTACATAACGGCAAAGGCTTTTTCTGCAGCATCCAACGTTAGCTGAATATCTTCTGGCGTGTGGGCACTCGACATAAAGCCAGCTTCATAGGCAGAAGGTGCGAGATACACACCGTGATCAAGCATAGCACCAAAGAAGCGGCGGAAAGCATCGGGGTTGCAAGCAGTGGCTTGGGCGAAGTTATCTACACGGGATTGCGACGTAAAGAAAACGCCAAACATGCCACCTGCGGATTGGGTCATCATCGGTACGCGGGCAGCATTGGCACGCTCTTGCAAGCCGGTACACAACGTTTGCACCCGTTGAGTCAGCGCATCATGGAAACCCGGCACCTTTAGTTTGGTTAGCAGAGCGACCCCTGCAGCCATGGCCAGCGGGTTACCGGACAGCGTACCCGCTTGGTAAACCGGCCCCAGCGGCGAGATATTCTGCATAATTTCTTGTTTACCGCCAAACGCCCCAACGGGCATGCCACCGCCAACGATTTTACCTAAGCAGGTAAGGTCAGGCGTTACGCCGTAATGTGCCTGAGCGCCACCTAAAGCGACGCGAAAACCGGTCATGACTTCATCAAAAATCAAAATACTGCCGGATTCATTGCACACCCGGCGCAACGTTTCCAAGAAACCCGGCTGGGGAGGAATGCAGTTCATATTACCCGCCACCGGCTCCACGATAATGCAGGCAATTTGCTCTCCGATCTCTGCAAAACACGCTTCCACCCCTTCAGGGTCGTTATACGAAAGCGTGATGGTGTGCTCAGCGAGTGATGCGGGTACGCCTGGTGAGCTAGGTTCCCCGTGGGTTAACGCGCCGGAGCCCGCTTTGACGAGCAATGAATCCGAGTGGCCGTGATAATTGCCTTCAAACTTGACGATTTTGTCGCGTCCCGTTGTTCCGCGCGCAAGTCGAATGGCCGACATCGTCGCTTCGGTGCCCGAGCTGGTCATACGCACCATTTCCATGGAAGGAATCATTTCACAGATCAGATCAGCCATGGTGGTTTCGACAGCGGTCGGAGTACCAAAGGAGAGGCCGTTATCTAACCGCGCTCGCACAGCGGCCAGTACATCCTGATCGGCGTGTCCAGTGATCATCGGTCCCCATGAGCCGATATAGTCTACGTAGCGGTTACCTTCCACATCGAATAAGTAGGCACCCTGAGCACGTTCCATAAAAACAGGCGGGCGATGTAGGCCTTTAAAAGCACGAACAGGAGAGTTAACCCCCCCGGAATGTGACGACTGGCAAGGTCAAATAGTTCTGCAGATGTGGTCATGGCATCCTCAATATTAATGGCTTACTGCCAATGAGATCAAAAGCGTACGGGGCGTGGCAAGCGTTTCGGTAAACACTGTCCGCTAGGGGGCTGATAACCATGAGACAAACTCTCCCAGGTAAAGTGCTGGGCTTGCTCACAGGCAGTTGGTAAGCGCTCACCAACGGCTAAACGAGCCGCAAGCGCTGAGGCTAATGTACAGCCTGATCCGTGAAATACTTCAGGCAAACGTGGCCACTGCCATTGGCGCGTAGTGTCAGGAGAGTGCAGCGTATGCACAACCTGTTGCGTATTACCCGGGAGTGGATCGTCGGTGGCGGTCACAAGGACACCTTGGCAACCCTGCGCCAGCAACGCAACAGCACGTGCTGTGTCATCCAAAGGGTCGGTTATCTCAGGCGTCAGTGCAGCAAGCTCAAACCGATTGGGCGTTACGATATCCACAAGCGGTAGCAAACGATCTATATAAAGTTGCTGCAAAGCGGGTGTGGATAACTTAGCGCCGCCACCTGCTTTTAATACCGGATCTGCGACGACGGGAATTCCTGGAAAACGGCGGATAATTTGTTCCGCTGCGCGCAGCGTCGCCTCATCAGCCAACAGCCCCAACTTAATAGCCGCAATTTGCATATCACCTAACGCTTCAGCCATTTGCCGCATTGCAGCAGGATCTGCAGGCAGGGTGCGTATCACGTTATGGCAATTTTGAACGGTCAGTGCGGTTGGAATGGTGACTGCCCAACCACCACAGGCAGCTATCGCTTCGCTATCAGCCACTAACCCAGCCCCCCCGGTGGGGTCATGGCCAGCTAACACTAAAACAACGGGAGGAAGAGGATGGCGCATCAAAAGGGCTTCACCACCGCCAGGATAATAATCGCGATTAACGCAATCACGGGCGCTTCGTTAAACCAGCGGAAAAACACATGGCTTTTGGTGCAGCGGGCTTGATCAAATTGCTTCAAATAAATTAAGCAAACATGGTGGTAAGCGATTAATAGAGCGACAAGCGTCAGCTTAGCGTGCATCCAACCTTGGCTAAACCAAGCGGGCACGAGATAAAGCATCCAGCCACCAAAGATCAGCACAATGATCATCGATGGCGTCATAATTCCACGGTAAAGCTTACGCTCCATGGTTTTAAAGTAAGTGATCGCTTGCTCATCGCCTGTGTCCCGCGCCATGGCGTGGTACACATACAGTCGCGGTAAATAAAATAGCGCGGCAAACCAGGTAACAACCGCCATCAAATGAATGGCCTTTACCCATAAATACATGGTCTCTCCTTAGGCGTTGGGCTCATTGCTGGGAATCAGCACCGCGGGGGTCAGTGTAGTGATAATAACGTTCGATAGCGCCACGCGTAATGATACCTGAAATTCGCTGCTGCTTTGGCCGATAGCCATGCACGACATAGAGTGCACCTAGCGCATTGTCCTGAAGTTTTAGAAACGCTTCCGATAGCGTTGCTTGTAATCCGATAGGTGCCATTTCAAGCCGTTGCCCAGGGATCTCAAGCAAATCAATGAACTCGTCTTCTGGAGGGGCTTCGTCTTGCAGTGCTTCATCATGCTCCAGTAACCAACGCGCAAGCTCAGCGGCTTTAAGCGCCAGCACTGGTTTTTCTGCACTGGAGCGCTCAATCACTAGCCACACAGGATTCGTTTCCAACAGACGCCGTGCCTGATCAGGCGTAATCATTCGATCTGTGCGTACCAAGTGGCGCTCCATTACCGCTGGCACCGATACCCGCGAAAGCGCCTGCATTAAAGGCTGCTGTAACGGATGCAAGCCGTAGCGCACCGTGCTAATAAAAAAGCCCTCACAACCGGTAAGCTGACGGGATGTTAGGCAGGCAACCACCACAACGAGCATGCCCGGCAACATAATATGTGGCGAATGCGTTAGTTCAAGCAACGCCATCAAAGCGGCAAGCGGTGCTTGCAATACAGCGCCCATCATTGCCGCCATGCCCAGCATGGCATAAATGCCAGGGTCTGCCGCTTTATCTGGCCATACCCAACCGCCCAGCATTCCCCCTAGAGCACCGGTGGCAGCGCCGACCACTAGCACGGGGCCAATAATGCCGATTGGAACACCACCTGCCACGGTGAGGGCAGTAATCAATAACTTAGCAATCATCAATGCCAACAGTACGGTAATCGCTAGCTGATTATTCAACATAGCCGCAACGCTGTCGTAACCAATGCCTTGCACTTCAGGAAACCACCACGCAACAGCGCCCGTTATCACCCCAACAGCACCTAACCTAAGCCATAGCGGCCACTGCTGTAAGTACTGGCTACGCGAAATATGAATAAATAAGCCCGCCAGCAGGCCGATTACCAAACCAATAATAACCACCCAAGGCACGTTCATTAGCGAGCCAAGGGCAACTTCAGGAATGCGAAACGCCGGTTCATTGCCATACACCAATTGAGCGACCAATGCCCCCATGGTAGAGGCGAGTATCACCGGCATAAAGCTCATCAGGGTGTATTCCATCATCACCACTTCCATGGCGAAAATCACCCCTGCGATTGGCGTATTAAATGATGCAGATATACCTGCCGCCGTACCGCAAGCAACTAGCACCCGTAAACTGTTATTGGGCAAGCGAAGCTTGAGACCTAGACCACTGGAGGCCGCTGCGCCCAGATGAATGGCAGGGCCTTCACGCCCTGCTGAGAGGCCACCCAGCACAGACACAACGCCCACCCACCACTGGTTAAGCCAGTTGCGCATAGGGAAACGTCCCTGATGATAGGTGAGACGCTCAATAACATGGCCAACACCTAACTTTCGGGCAGCGGCCTTTTGCCGATAGAGCAGCGTGCCAATCAGCGTCACGGCAATTATCGGCAGCAGCGCACGAAGCCATGGCGCGAGCCCTTCAAAGGCCTCAGGATTGCCCTCAGGCATATAAAGGGCAGCACCTACCTCTAGCAATAAGCGAAAAGCCACCATCACCGCGCCTGTGATCACCCCAGACACTAACCCCAGCACACACAGCTGAGGCAGGGCATCAACATTCGCCAGCTGGCGACGAAAACTTTCCAAGGTGAAATCTGACCGGGAAAAACGTGCCACAACGTCCGTCCTTGCGCCTATTATTCGCTTTTACGCATCATGTTCGCGTTAGTGAACATATGCCTGTTTCCCTATAGCGCTCTTACGCGCCTGCTCTCTTGTGTATCATAGCTAGCTACAGTTCAACAGCCTGAGGTATCTCATTAGGCTGTTAATTATTGTTGGGTCTGACTGTGCGTAATGCGCAAGGAGTGGTTTGTGATTAAGGTTGGCATTGTAGGCGGTACCGGCTATACCGGCGTTGAGCTGTTACGGTTACTTGCCCAGCATCCCCAGGTAAGCGTAGAAGCCATTACCTCGCGCTCGGAAGCAGGCGTGAAGGTATGCGATATGTATCCCAACCTGCGCGGCCACTATGATGCGCTCACGTTTAGCGAGCCAGACGCCAAGAAACTGGGTGCAATGGATGCGGTGTTCTTTGCGACACCCCACGGGGTCGCCCATGCACTAGCAGGCGAACTGCTCGACAATGGCACGCGAGTAATCGACTTATCTGCGGATTTCCGGCTGCGCGACGCCGCCGAATGGAGCCAGTGGTACGACCAGCCCCACGGCGCGCCGGAACTGCTAAAAGAGGCTGTGTATGGCCTGCCAGAAATGCATCGTGAGAAAATCAAAAAGGCCCGCTTAATTGCCGTACCAGGATGCTACCCAACGGCTGTTCAACTCGGCTATCTGCCGCTTTTGGAAGCTGGTTTGATTGACGCAAGCCAGTTAATCGCGGACTGCAAATCAGGCGTTACCGGCGCAGGCCGTGGTGCCAAAGTTGCCTCGCTGCTAGCCGAAGCCAGCGAATCGATGAAAGCCTACGGTGCGTCCGGACATCGCCATTTGCCTGAAATTCGTCAAGGCTTGAGCGATATGCAGTCAAACGCCGTGGGGCTTACCTTTGTGCCGCACTTAACGCCTATGATCCGCGGCATTCATGCCACGCTCTATAGTACGCTGACTGAAGAGCCAGGCGATTTACAGGCACTCTTTGAGCAGCGTTACGCCCACGAGCCGTTTGTTGACGTCATGCCTGCAGGCAGTCATCCGGAAACTCGCAGCGTCAAAGGCAACAATACCTGCCGAATCGCTGTTCACCGTCCTGGCAATGGCAATACCGTAGTAGTGCTCTCGGTAATTGATAACCTCGTTAAAGGCGCATCAGGCCAAGCGATTCAAAACCTCAACCTCATGTTTGGCTTTGAAGAAAATATGGGCCTCAACGCCCCAGCGTTGATGCCTTGAATCACACCAAATACCAGCATGCAGAGGGCAGCTCAAAGAGGAGGTCATTTGCCAGGGAAGGCAAATGTAGCGTCCAAGGAAGGATTCAAAGCGCCTCCTCGGCGAGCTGCCCTCTGCTTGATACCCCAACACAATAGTTGACCATTTTGCTGGGAATTACCCATAATCACACTCCGATGCCGATTATTCGTTCTTAAAGCTCGCGGGAGGTACCCATGAGCGGTGCAGAAGCTTTTGTTCCAACGCCTCTACTATTGTCTGATAGTGCTCGGAAACGCATCCAAGCACTTATAGCAGAAGAGGCTAACCCTGCGCTGAAACTCCGCGTTTATGTCACCGGTGGTGGCTGCTCGGGGTTCCAGTATGGGTTTGATTTTGCTGAAAACGTGGCCGAAGACGACACGTTAATTGAATTTGGCGATGCGATCCTCGTCGTCGATCCTCTCTCCTACCAATACTTGGTGGGTTCAACCATTGACTATGAAGAAGGGTTAGCAGGTGCCCGTTTTCGTGTTCAAAACCCCAACGCTACGACCACCTGTGGCTGTGGAGCTTCCTTCATGGTCTAACCAACGTTGGTAACAACCCCCTCCCCGTGACTTGACGCCTTGGTGGTTTCTCGCCAAGGTTAAAAGGTCAATAACGGTTGCAGACGGAATTTATAAGAGTAAATCTTCTTTAAATCGCGTCGCTAACCAAATAAAACACGGGGAAACGAATGAATTACCTACTAAAAAAATCTGTCATTGCTACCGCCCTTGCACTGGGCTTAGGCAGTACCACTGTCGCGTTTGCACAAACGCCTACTGTCAATGTGGCCACTGACCCAAGCTTTGTACCGTTTGAAATGATGGATCCAGAAACTGGCGAAATGATCGGTTTCGATATGGATATCATCAACGCAGTCGCCGAACGTGCAGGCTTTGAGGTTAACCTCACCACTATGGAATTCTCTGGCATCATTCCCGCCGTCCAAACCGGCAGCCAGGAAATCGCCCTTGCAGGCATCACCATTACAGATGAGCGTGCCGAAGTTGTCGACTTTTCCGCTCCCTACTATGACTCAGGTCTGCAAATTATCGTGCGCGCCGACAACGAAGAGGTCTCTTCGCTTGAGGACCTAGCGGGTCTCACCATTGCCACCAAAATCGGCTCTACCAGCTACGACTTCCTTCAACAGGAGCTCGGTGAAGATGCCGACATTACTCCCTATCCAGGCACCGCCGATATGTACATGGCGCTGTTAGGGCGCAACGTTGATGCCGTGCTGTACGACGCCCCTAACGTTGCCTACTTCTCACAAACCCGTGGCGAAGGCCGTACCAAAGTGGTTGGCCCGCTGTATGAAGGCCAGCAGTACGGTATCGTTTTCCATAAAGGCAGCGAGTGGGTAGAACCTACCAACGAAGCACTTGCTTCCATGCGCGAAGACGGCACCTATGATGAAATCTACACAAAGTGGTTTGGTGAAGCCCCCAGCGCTGAATAACATCGCTGTTCGCTATCACTAACGAGCGCTTTTCATCTCAGGGTCGGGCGGCTATACCCCCGGCCCTGTGTCGTTGTTTATTTTTCTGGAGATAACGCGTGGACGTTAACTTTCAGTTTGATTGGTCGGCCGCTTTTGGGTCGATCCCTTATCTGTTACCAGGTATTCCTTGGACGCTGCTTATATCATTCGGCGGCCTAGCGATCGGCTTCTTTATTGGCATATTCTTTGGTTTATTACGTATTAGCCCAGTGCGCTGGCTGCGCTGGCCAGCAGTTTTATACGTCGAAGTGTTTCGCGGCACGCCCATTTTAGTGCAGGTTCTGTTTATCTTTTATGGCTTACCCCAATTGCTGGGAGGCCCGATCAACGCACTCGTTGCTGGCATTGCCGCGATCGCCATTAATTCAGGGGCTTATATCTCTGAAATTGTACGAGGCGGCGTGCAGTCTATCGAACGTGGCCAGCGAGAAGCATCACTTTCGCTAGGCTTGTCTCGAACTCAATCTTTTCGCTACGTAATTTGGCCCCAAGCTCTACGGCGCATGATTCCTCCACTGGGTAACCAAGGCATCATCAGTATCAAAGATACCTCGCTATTTTCTGTTATCGGGGTCGGTGAATTAGTCCGCCAAGGGCAAATTTATATTGCCACTACCTTTACCGCACTAGAGGTCTATTTCATGGTGGCGCTGATGTACCTTGCCATCACCTGGACTCTCTCTTTGATTCTGCGCCAAATTGAGCGCAGAGGCCTCGCAGGACAATAAGGAACGTGCAATGACCTCTACCCAATCGCCAATTGTGCGTATGCAGCAGCTCAATAAGCATTTTGGCAGCCTGCACGTACTCAATAATGTTGATCTTGAAATTGTGCCTGGTGAAGTCGTCGTTATCATCGGTGCCAGTGGCTCTGGTAAATCAACGCTCATCCGCTGTATCAACGGCTTAGAAGAGTTTCAAGCCGGCTCTCTTGATGTTGATGGCAACCAATTACTGCCCAATGGTAAAAGCAGTAAAGCGCTGCAAACTATCCGTACTGAAGTCGGCATGGTGTTTCAGCAATTCAACCTTTTTCCCCACTTGAGCGTGCGCGACAACGTTACCCTTGCGCCCATGAAAGTGCGGGGATGGAGCCGCCAAGATGCCGAAGAGACCGCTGAACGACTGTTAGAGCGCGTTGGTATTGCCGACCAAGCAGATAAGTACCCAAGCCAGCTCTCGGGTGGGCAGCAGCAGCGTGTGGCATTAGCCCGGGCGTTAGCCATGGAACCCCGCCTGATGCTGTTTGACGAGCCTACATCAGCGCTTGATCCTGAAATGATTGGTGAAGTGCTGGATGCCATGCGTGAACTTGCAAAAGAAGGCATGACCATGGTGATAGTGACCCATGAAATGGGCTTTGCCCGTGAAGTGGCAGATCGCGTTATTTTTATCCATAAAGGCGAAATTGCCGAGCAAGGCCCTCCCGAGCAACTGTTCGATACGCCACAACATGAGCGAACACAATCCTTCCTTGCACGTGTTTTGAAGCATTAATGTCGGAATTAATCTGACTTTTTTGCCCATTTTTGCCCCGTAAAATGGTCTGTCATCGCGACAGGCCATTTTTTTTGCCTGTGGATACTATTTTTTACACGCTGCATCATATCGCGCTACGACGCCTAGCATGAGCGCTAACCAGGTCTTTATAAGATACCAATCGCACTTGTTCACAGGTGCGGTAACAAACTCGGTATGGGTCGGTGGATAACCCGTTGTCTGTCATGCCTGTGTGTAAGTTGCACTTTCATCCACAGGAGTAGCACCGCTTCTGCGCAGGTACTCCTCCGTTTAATCATGCAGAAACTAACAATTTAAGCAACTGAAATATATTGGTTTATTTAGGTTATCAACAGATTTTGTCCACACTAGTAGTTACAACATCAACAGAACTTCTCTTATATATTTTTATTTTGTTATTAATAATAGATTGATGCTTAGCTTGGGGTGTGGAAAAACCTGACGGTTACCCACAGGAGGTTTATACTGGCGGGCTTACTCAATCAGTGAACCAATACTGACTCACATCATCCGTGCCAAACGGCGCAAGACGAGGTGCCTCTTGAACTATCCCGACCGCTTTGACGTGATTGTCATCGGCGGTGGCCATGCGGGAACCGAAGCCGCATTGGCCTCTGCTCGTATGGGTTGTCAAACCCTATTGCTAACCCACAACATCGAAACGCTCGGCCAAATGTCGTGCAATCCAGCGATTGGTGGGATTGGCAAAAGCCACCTGGTAAAAGAAATTGATGCACTCGGTGGTGCAATGGGGCTAGCCACGGACTTAGGCGGCATCCAGTTTCGGGTATTGAACGCTCGTAAAGGTCCAGCCGTTCGAGCAACACGTGCTCAAGCAGACCGAATTCGCTACAAAGCTGCTATTCGGGGAATGCTGGAAAACCAGCCGAACTTAACGATTTTTCAGCAAGCCGCTGGCGATCTGGTTGTGGATAACAACACTGTTCGAGGCGTTGTGACCGAAACAGGCATCCGCTTCCATGCGGAGTCCGTTGTGCTGTCAACCGGTACGTTTTTGGGTGGCGTTATCCACATTGGGTTAGATCAAAGCCGCGGTGGCCGCGCCGGTGACCCGCCTTCCAACGCGCTAGCTGAACGCTTACGCGCACTACCGTTTCGCGTTGATCGGCTAAAGACCGGGACGCCTCCACGAATTGATGCCAAAACCGTTGACTTCACATCGTTGGAAGAACAGCCAGGCGACACCCCAACGCCAGTCATGTCATACCTTGGTTCACGGGAGATGCATCCACAGCAGGTGAGTTGCCACATAGCGCACACTAATGAGCGCACCCATGAAATCATCATGGCGAATCTTGATCGCTCGCCTATGTATTCCGGTGTGATCGAAGGTGTTGGTCCGCGATACTGCCCATCGATTGAAGACAAAGTTCACCGCTTTGCCGACAAATCAAGCCATCAGGTATTTATCGAGCCTGAAGGGTTGGATACCCATGAGCTCTATCCCAACGGAATCTCGACGTCGTTGCCTTTCGATGTTCAGCTACAAGTGGTTCGCTCAATTAAAGGGTTAGAAAACGCTCATATCACACGGCCTGGCTACGCTATCGAGTACGACTTTTTTGATCCCAGGGATTTAAAACACTCCCTGGAAACTAAATTTATCCACAACCTGTTTTTTGCCGGACAAATTAATGGTACTACCGGCTACGAAGAGGCTGGAGCTCAAGGGTTGCTGGCAGGTTTGAATGCCGCTCGTCGCGCCAAACAGTTAGAGGCGTGGCATCCCCGCCGTGATGAAGCTTATCTCGGTGTGTTGGTGGATGACCTGATTACTATGGGCACCAAAGAGCCCTACCGCATGTTTACCTCGCGTGCGGAATACCGTCTTCTGCTACGCGAAGACAATGCTGATCTACGTTTAACGGAAAAAGGGCGTGAGCTTGGGTTAGTCGATGACAAACGTTGGGCGTTGTTTAGCCAGAAACGCGAAGCCATAGAGCGTGAAACAACACGGTTAGCTACTGTTTGGGTGCAGCCCAATACACCAGCCGCCGCGAAAATTGCTGAAAAAACTGGTAGGCCGCTTCCCCGAGAATACTGTTTAAGTGACTTGTTAAAGCGCCCAGAGCTTAGCTATTCAGATATTACATCGCTGCCTGGCATTGAAAGCGGTGGTGTTGACGATGAAGCGGTTGCCGAGCAAGTACAAATTCACGCGAAATACCAGGGTTATATCGACCGTCAACAGGATGAGATCGATAAGCTCAAGCGCCATGAAGCAACACCGCTGCCAGCCGAGCTGGATTATCAACGGGTAGAAGGACTATCCAATGAGATCCGCCAAAAGCTTAGTGAAACGCGTCCTGAAACCCTGGCGCAGGCGGCTAGAATTTCAGGCGTGACTCCTGCAGCTGTCTCTATTTTGCTAATACATTTGAAAAAACGTCGCTTAGTCAGTATTACCGAGGTCGTTAACGGATGAGTCAATTAACGCCGTTGATTAACAGCTTGCCTGAAACCGTTGCCCCTCGGTTAGAAGAAGGATTAGCAGCACTAGGAGCCACTGTAACCCCACAACAGCGCGAACAGCTGCTAGGCTTGCTCGCGCTGTTGCACAAGTGGAATCAGGCTTATAACCTCACCGCTGTACGCGATGTTGAAGAGATGGTCTCACGGCACGTGTTGGATAGTGCTGCTGTCGCACCTTATGTTCATGGGCCACAGATACTTGATGTAGGCGCTGGCCCCGGTTTGCCTGGCCTTGTGCTTGCTATCATGAAGCCTGAACTGCAGGTAACGCTACTCGATAGCAATGGCAAAAAAGTTCGCTTTCAACGTCAAGCAGTGATGGAGTTAGCGTTGACCAACGTCACGCCAACTCAAGCGCGTGTCGAGCAATTCAATGGCCAGACGTTTGATCAAGTGATTTCCCGAGCCTTTGCCAGCTTGGTAGACTTTATCTCGCTAACCCGAGCGCTACCGGCAGCTCATGGGCAGTGGCTTGCTATGAAAGGCCCTGGCGCTGATGATGAACTGCGGGAGTTGCCTGACTATGTTGAGCTCCAGGCGCGTCACCTACTGCGTGTACCCTTCGAGACGGCCGAGCGGCAGCTGTTGATTCTGACCCCAAAAGGAGTTGAGTAGTGAGCCAGATCATTGCCCTGACCAACCAAAAAGGCGGTGTGGGCAAGTCCACTTCAGCCGTTAATCTCGCCGCCAGTTTGGCAGCACTTGATCGTCGTATCTTGCTGGTAGACTTAGACCCACAAGGGCATGCCAGCATGGGCAGTGGCATCGACAAGTACGCACTCGAAAAAAGTGTACTTGATGTGTTGCTGGGAGAAACAAGCGCAAGCGATGCCATTGTTCGCGGGCTTCCAGTGAAATACGACGTCCTACCAGGTAATGGCGACTTAACAGCCGCTGAAGTAGAGCTGCTCGATAGTGACCAGCGGCAAAGTCGTTTGTCGTTAGCACTGCAGACGGTGGCAGATGACTATGATGTCGTCCTCATTGACTGCCCGCCGTCGCTGAATATGCTTACCGTGAATGCGTTGACAGCCGCCAATGGTGTGCTTATTCCCTTGCAGTGCGAATTCTACGCATTGGAAGGGCTATCAGCGCTGCTGGATACTGTTGAGCAGATTAAACAGAGTGTTAATCCTGATCTAGCCGTTTCTGGCATTCTGCGTACTATGTACGATAAGCGCACCAGTTTGACGCGTGAAGTTGACAAACAGCTGAGAGATTTTTTTGGCGATGCGCTGTTAAAAACAACCATTCCGCGCAATGTAAAGGTTGCTGAAGCACCAAGCCATGGCTTGCCTGTTACTCAATACGCACGTTTTTCGCGGGGTAGCCAGGCTTATCGTGTGCTTGCAAAAGAGATGATTCGGCGGCTATCGCTGTAACGTAAAAAGTACGAGGGGAAGCGAATGACGCGTAAACGCGCGCTAGGACGTGGCCTGGATGCCCTGATTGGTGCGGGCGCCCGTCGTCGTGACAGTTTAGATCTTACCGGTGGCGTGACGCTGGATAGTGCAGACACGGCACTGCTGCCTGCAGCACCAACGGAAGAAGCGGCGGCTGAACGGCTAGAACGGTTACCTCTTGGCCAACTTACCCGTGGTAAATATCAGCCGCGTCGGGATATTCAGCCAGAAGCATTGGAAGAGCTTGCCGATTCCATTCGTGCACAAGGGGTGATGCAGCCTATTGTGGTTCGCCCAGTGGGTGAAAACCGCTATGAAATTATCGCGGGTGAACGCCGCTGGCGTGCTGCGCAGTTGGCTGAATTAGATGTTATTCCCGCCGTTATTCGCGATGTCAGTGATGAAGTAGCACTTGCACTGGCGCTGATTGAAAATATCCAGCGCGAAAACCTTAATGCCATTGAAGAAGCACTTGCCTTAAAGCGCCTTGGCGATGAGTTTGAACTTACCCAGCAGCAAATTGCTGATGCAGTTGGTAAATCACGCACTCAAGTCGCCAATTTATTGCGCTTGTTAGCGTTAGACCCTGAGGTGCAAACGCTGCTGGAACGTGGCGATTTAGATATGGGGCATGCGCGAGCCCTGCTATCGCTTACTAGTACCCAGCAACGCCAAATTGCCCATGAAGTGGTCAATAATGATTTGACCGTTCGTGACACAGAAGCGTTGGTTAAAAAAGTCCAAGCTAACCAGACGCCTGCCCAGACACCGCCGCGTACTGCTAAAACACCGGATGTTGCACGACTTGAAACACATCTGGGGGAATTACTTGGCGCGCCCGTCTCTATTGATCACGGGCAAAAAGGGAAGGGGAAAGTGACAATTCGTTATACCAGTCTTGAAGAGCTCGATGGGATTCTAGCGCATATTAAATAGCAGGCTTACTAAATAGACGCTTATTTTAACCCTTTGGTCGCAAGTCGACACTGAATCGCGCGAAATCGGCGCAACTTCGGTTGAAGGTATGATAGCGCTTCCCTATAATCGCGCAAGATTTGTGCAGGTGACTGATGTTTTATTGAGCAACAAGTTGTAAGCGTGACTCATTTATTGTGCTGGGGAATCATGTGCTGAAGATCTATCTGAAGAACTATGCAGCGACTTGAGACCCAACGGCGAAAAGCTTACTTCTTCAGGCTGACAGCAATTCAGCTGCTAATGACGCTTGTCGGTATGCTATTGGCTTTCCCTGTTGCTCATATGGCAGGCGTATTGTCGGTAGTTACAGGAGCATTAGTGGCGCTGTTGCCGCACATTTTTTTTATACAGCGAATGGGAATTTTTCGAACAAGGCATCGCGCTCCGCGCGCAATGGACCTATTTCGCGCCGAAGCAGGCAAGTTTGGTTTGACGGTGGCACTTTTTTCATTGGTGTTCGTTGTAGTGCCCCCCTCAAACCCCGCTTTCTTTTTTTGCGCTTACGTTGCGATTGTTCTGACGCATTGGTTAGCACCATGGCTAATGCTAGGGAATCGCACAACTAATTGAGGTGACATGTCTATGGCCGCAGGAAACGAAGTCTCAACGACTTACTATATCCAGCACCACTTGCAGAACCTAACCTTTGGCAAGCATCCAGAAAATGGTTGGTCGCTGGCACATTCGGCAGAAGAAGCGAGTGAGATGGGCTTTTGGGCTATCCATCTGGATACCATGGGCTGGTCCATTGCGATGGGCTTGTTGTTTATCTGGCTTTTCCGTAAAGCTGGTAAAATGGCAACCACTGGCGTGCCAGGCGGACTGCAAAATGCCGTAGAGATGGTGTTTGAATTTGTTGAAGATATGATCAAAGGGGCTTTTAAAGGGCATAACCCGATTATTGCACCGCTTGCATTAACGTTGTTCGTGTGGATTCTGTTCATGAACACGCTGAAAATTATCCCGGTCGACTATTTCCCAGTGTTGTTCAGTAAACTGGGCGTCGATTACATGAAGATTGTGCCGACTACTGATGTTAATGCCACATTGGGGTTAGCACTGGGTGTTTTCGGTCTGATTCTTTACTACAGCTTCAAGGTGAAAGGCGTTGGTGGCTTTGCCAAAGAGCTTTCATTGACACCTTTCAACCATTGGGCCTTGATTCCTTTCAATTTGCTGCTTGAAATCGTTGCCCTACTTGTTAAACCGTTTAGTTTGGCGATGCGTCTTTTCGGTAACATGTTTGCCGGTGAAGTTATTTTTATCTTGATTGCTATGCTGCCGTTCTGGGCGATCTGGGTACTCGACGTGCCGTGGGCGATTTTCCACATCTTGATTGTCGTTCTTCAGGCATTCATTTTTACCGTATTGTCAGTGGTGTATTTAAGCGCTGCGCACGAGCATCACTAAGACGTGCTGCTTGTTAGAAATTAACCCTTAACATCAACCCTCAACCTTGACCTTTAACTTGAAAAACTAGGAGCATTACCATGGAACTAATCTACATTGCTGCCTCCATCATGATCGGCTTAGGCGCTCTGGGCACCGGTATCGGTTTCGCTATCCTCGGTGGCAAATTGATCGAATCTACGGCTCGTCAGCCGGAGCTTGGTGACCAACTTCAAACCAAAACCTTCCTAATGGCTGGTCTGCTGGATGCCGTACCGATGATCGGTGTTGGTATCGCGATGTACCTGATCTTCGTTGTTGCCGGTTAATGACAGCTTAGCCGGGCGGCAGTCCCGCTCGGTTTTGTTTCACTCCGGTCGCCACGAACTTGTCAGAGGTACATCCCTGTGAATATCAACATGACGCTTATCGGGCAGACGATCGCCTTCGCGATCTTTGTCTGGTTTTGCATAAAGTATGTGTGGCCTCCGATCAGCAACGCGCTTCACGAGCGTCAAAAGAAAATTGCTGATGGCTTAGACGCAGCCAGCCGTGCTACTCGCGATCTTGAGCTTGCTCAAGAACGTGCAGAGCAAACACTGCGTGAAAGCAAGGAGCAGGCTTCTCAAATCCTCGAGCAAGCCAATAAGCGCTCTGCTCAAATGGTTGAAGAAGCACGCGAACAGGCCCGCGCCGAAGGCGAACGCCTCATGGTTAGTGCACGTTCTGAAATTGAGCAAGAAGTTAATCGTGCAAAAGACGAGCTTCGTGCCCAAGTTTCTCATCTTGCCATTATTGGTGCCGAGCGTGTGCTAGAAGCTTCGGTCGACGAGAAAGCACATCGCAAGTTACTTGATGAGCTTGCTGCTGAACTGTAAGGAGGTGACCCATGGCGGAATTACTTACCGTCGCTCGTCCTTACGCTAAGGCGGCGTTTGAATACGCGCGTGATCATAAGGCGCTTGATAGTTGGACCCAAGCGCTTGGTTTTTTAAGCGCTGCGGTAGCTAACAGCGATCTACGTCGTCTGTTGGGTAGTCCAAAACTTGAAAACGACAAAAAGGTAGCGCTGCTTTCGGATATGTTGCCCGAAAAGCAGGAAGACCTGTCGCGGTTTTTGGATACCCTGGCTGACCAAGGTCGTTTGTTAGCACTGCCCTTCATTGCTGAACAGTTCGAGTACTTACGTGCCGAATATGAACAGCGTGTTGATGTGACGGTTACGTCAGCTTATAAGCTGACTGCCGCACAGCAGACCAAGCTAGCGAACGCGCTTAAGAAACGTCTGAATCGCGAAATCTCCATTACTACTCAAGTGGACAAGACGCTTATTGGTGGTGTCATCCTACGTGCTGGCGATACCGTTATTGACGGTTCGGTACGTGGTCGATTGAACCGCCTTTCCGAAGCGCTGACCGCTTGAGTCTGAGGGACATGGCATGCAGCAACTGAATCCTTCCGAGATCAGCGACATCATCAAGCAGCGAATTGAGAAGCTTGACGTCGCATCCGAAGCCCGTAATCAGGGCACCATCGTCAGCGTTTCCGACGGTATCGTGAAAATTCACGGCCTCGAAGACGCGATGTTTGGTGAAATGATTGAATTCCCTAACAGCATTTTTGGCATGGTACTGAACCTGGAGCGTGACTCCGTTGGTGCCGTTGTCTTGGGTGACTACCTGCAACTTCAAGAAGGCATGACCGCTCAGTGTACGGGTCGTATCCTAGAAGTGCCGGTAGGCCCTGAGCTGGTAGGTCGTGTGGTCGATGCGTTGGGTAATGCCATCGACGGCAAAGGTGATATCAACGCCAAAATGACTGATGCGGTAGAAAAAGTAGCGCCTGGCGTTATTACCCGTCAGTCCGTTGACGAGCCGATCCAAACAGGTTTGAAGTCTATTGATGCTATGGTGCCAATCGGTCGTGGTCAGCGTGAGCTGATCATCGGTGACCGTCAGATTGGTAAATCTGCCATTGCTATCGATGCGATCATCAACCAGAAAGGCAAAGGCGTTACTTGTGTTTACGTGGCGATTGGTCAGAAGCAGTCGACCATTGCTAACGTGGTACGCAAGTTAGAAGAACACGGCGCTCTGGAACACACCATCGTTGTGGCTGCTGGCGCTGCTGATCCGGCACCGATGCAGTTCTTGGCCGCTTATTCTGGTTGCACCATGGGTGAGTACTTCCGTGACCGTGGTGAAGACGCACTGATCGTTTATGACGATCTTTCCAAGCAGGCTGTGGCTTACCGTCAGGTATCACTACTGCTGCGTCGTCCGCCTGGTCGTGAAGCCTATCCTGGTGACGTTTTCTATCTCCACTCACGTCTGCTAGAGCGCGCTGCGCGCGTTAATGCTGATTACGTTGAGAAGTTTACTAACGGTGAAGTAAAAGGCAAAACCGGTTCTTTGACCGCACTGCCGATTATCGAAACCCAAGGTGGAGACGTTTCTGCGTTCGTTCCGACCAACGTTATCTCGATCACCGATGGTCAGATTTTCTTGGAAACCAACCTGTTTAACTCCGGTATTCGTCCGGCGATTAACGCAGGTCTATCGGTTTCTCGTGTTGGTGGTGCTGCGCAGACCAAAATTATCAAGAAGCTGGGTGGCGGTGTTCGTCTGGCCTTGGCTCAGTACCGTGAGCTAGCGGCGTTCTCGCAGTTTGCTTCTGATCTTGATGAAGCGACCCGTAAGCAGCTTGAGCATGGTCAACGCGTTACCGAACTGATGAAGCAAAAGCAGTACTCGCCGATGTCAGTGGCGGAAATGGCGCTGTCTCTGTACGCCGCTAACGAAGGTCACCTGGATGATGTGAGCGTCGATAAAGTGCTGGACTTCGAACGTGCTCTGCACGATTACATGAAGTCTGAGCACAACGATCTGCTCGATAAGATCAACCAGACCGGCGACTACAACGGCGAGATTCAGGACGGCTTGAAGTCAGGTCTCGAGAAGTTCAAGGCGACTCAGAGCTGGTAATGTCCGGCCCGCCTGCGGGCGGGCTTGCATGCTTTCTGAGAGCCACGAACGAAGGGTAGATCGCTATGGCAGCTGCAAAAGAGATACGCACCCAGATCGGGAGCATTAAAAATACGCAGAAGATTACCAGCGCCATGGAAATGGTAGCTGCATCTAAAATGCGTAAAGCACAAGATCTGATGAAGGCTGGCCAGCCGTATGCCAAGCAGATTCGTAATGTGGTAGGCCACATTGCTGACGCAAACCCCGAATACAAGCACGACTACATGGTCGAGCGGAGTGAGGTGAAGCGCGTTGGTTATATTGTGGTATCTACTGACCGCGGTCTGTGTGGTGGCTTAAACGTCAACCTGTTTAAGGCAGTGGTGAAAGATGCCGTTGTCTGGAAACAGCAAGACGCTGAGCTAGACTTCTGCGCCCTCGGCTCTAAAGCCGGCGCCTTTTTCCGCAACTATGGAGGCAACCTGGTTGCTGCCAAGAGCGGATTGGGAGAATCGCCGTCTGTCGAAGGACTGATCGGTAGTATAAAGGTCATGTTAGAAGCGTACGACGCAGGACGTATTGACCGCTTGTTTGTGGTGTATAACGAATTTGTTAACACTATGACGCAGCGGCCCGTCGTACGTCAGCTTCTTCCGTTGTCGTCCGATATGGGCGAAGACGCGAAGCATGACGAAGAAAACGCCCGTCCCGGAAGCTGGGACTACCTGTATGAACCGGATGCCAAGGCGTTGCTAGACAGCCTGTTGGTTCGATTCATCGAATCACAGGTGTATCAGGCGGTAGTCGAAAACGGTGCGTGCGAACAGGCCGCCCGAATGATCGCTATGAAGAGTGCCACTGATAACGCGGGCAACCTGATCGACGATCTGGAGATGGTATACAACAAGGCCCGTCAGGCCGCCATCACCCAGGAAATTTCCGAGATCGTCGGCGGCGCTTCTGCCGTATAACGCCTAGGGGGCTAGCTATCGCAAAGGTAGCTCCCGGCAGACAGGTTTCATTTGCAGGTTTTTGAGAGGAACCAAGATGAGCGGACGTATCGTACAAATCATCGGCGCGGTGATTGACGTAGAGTTTCCGCGGGACTCTGTGCCCAAGGTCTACGACGCGCTGAAGGTCTCTAATGCTGAGACCATCCTCGAAGTCCAGCAACAGCTGGGCGACGGCGTGGTGCGCACCATTGCCATGGGCTCTACTGAGGGCTTGAAACGTGGCTTGGACGTGACCGACACAGGTACCGCGATTTCCGTACCCGTTGGTAAGGAAACGCTAGGTCGCATCATGAACGTGCTCGGTGAGCCGATTGATGAAGCTGGCCCGATTGGCGAGCAAGAACGCATGCCAATCCACCGTAAAGCACCAAGCTACGCTGACCAAGCAGCTTCCAATGAGCTGTTGGAAACCGGTATCAAGGTTATCGACCTCGTTTGCCCGTTCGCTAAGGGCGGTAAAGTTGGTCTATTCGGCGGTGCGGGTGTTGGTAAAACCGTTAACATGATGGAGCTTATCCGCAACATCGCCACCGAACACAGCGGCTACTCTGTATTCGCCGGTGTAGGTGAGCGTACGCGTGAGGGTAACGACTTCTATCACGAAATGACTGAATCCAACGTTATCGACAAGGTATCGCTGGTTTATGGTCAGATGAATGAGCCGCCCGGCAACCGTTTGCGTGTTGCGTTGACCGGTCTAACCATCGCTGAGAAATTCCGCGATGAAGGCCGCGACGTTCTGCTGTTCGTCGATAACATCTATCGCTACACCCTGGCTGGTACTGAAGTATCTGCACTGCTGGGTCGTATGCCATCTGCGGTAGGTTATCAGCCGACGCTGGCTGAAGAGATGGGCGTTCTGCAAGAGCGCATCACCTCTACTAAAACGGGCTCTATCACGTCTGTACAGGCCGTTTACGTACCTGCGGATGACTTGACTGACCCATCGCCGGCGACGACCTTCTCGCACTTGGACGCCACCGTTGTATTGGCACGTTCAATTGCAGAGCTTGGTATTTATCCTGCGATTGACCCGCTGGACTCTACGTCGCGTCAGCTAGATCCGCTGGTCGTTGGTGAAGAGCACTACAATGTAGCACGTGGTGTACAGAACGTTCTGCAGCGTTACAAAGAGCTGAAGGATATCATCGCGATTTTGGGTATGGACGAATTATCTGATGAAGATAAGTTGGCTGTATCTCGTGCGCGTAAAATCCAGCGCTTCCTGTCGCAGCCGTTCTTCGTCGCTGAGGTATTCACTGGTTCGCCCGGTAAGTATGTTTCTTTAAAAGATACAATTCGTGGCTTCCAGGGCATCCTCGCGGGCGAGTACGACAACCTGCCGGAACAGGCCTTCTACATGGTCGGCTCCATCGACGAAGCTGTCGAAAAAGCCAACCAGATGAAGAAGTAATCCCGTCCATTAGGGGGATTCGCTATGGCGAATAGCTTCACTTGCAATATCGTCAGCGCTGAAGATTCCATCTTCTCAGGTACTGTCGAGATGGTGGTAGCTGCAGGGATTATGGGTGACCTCGGCATTTTGCCGGGGCACACCCCGCTGCTGACCGAGCTTCAACCGGGCCCGGTTCGCGTGATCCACGATGGTGGCAAGGAAGAGAACTTCTTTGTCTCTGGTGGCTTCATGGAAGTACAGCCGACCATTGTTACGATCCTGGCAGATGCAGCGACGCGTGCTAGTGACCTCGACGAGGCCGCTGCTGAAGAAGCGCGTCAGCAGGCGTTGAAAGCCTTTAATGAAAAGTCATCGGAGCTGGATTATACCCGTGCTGCCGCTGAACTTGCCGAAGCCGTTGCACAGCTGCGAACGATTCAGCAGCTGCGCAAAAAGGCGGGTAAAGGCTAAGACACGCGCTAGCGTGCATAAAGCGCTCCTTGAACCCGAGAGGGTTTAAGGGGCGTTTTTTTTGTCTGGTACTATGAGAAAACGCATTCAGCGTAGGGATGCTCGTCTGTAACACTTCACCTGCACAATATGCGTCTGCACAAAGGGAGATAGCGATGTCATTGAACGATGAAGCTTTGCAGGAATTAAAAACCGAACTGCTCAACGAGTTGGCCAAGGAAGCGCCTAGTAAATCAGTACTATCTTTGCGTTTGGCCGAAACCCGCTCGGCGGATATCGGTGAAGTGCTTGAGGAGATGATTGAAGACGATGAGGAGTTGCCTGCGGCACTTTGTCTGTTGGATATTCTGTCTGCCGAGCGCGCTGCTAATGTCTTGGGTTATTTACCAGGAGAAAGCCAGCTTGAGGTAGTTGGTAAGCTGTCTGATACCCAAGTGCTTAAGCTTCTCGAAGAGATGGGGTCTGATGAGCGAGCGGATCTGTTTAATCTGCTTGGTGAGGACCGTCGCGAAGCGTTGTTGCGTCGTATGGCCCACCAAGAACGTGAAGATCTTAAACGCCTAGCAAGCTACGAAGAAGGCACGGCAGGCGCCATCATGACCTCTGACTATGTCGCCATAGCCAGTGGCATGACGGTGTCTCAAGCCATGATGCGGGTTCGCCAAACGGCCCCAGATGCGGAAACGGTGTATCAGCTTTATGTGCTCGACAGTAATGGCCAGTTAATAGGGACTATGTCACTGCGCCAGTTGATGGTGGCTCGTCCTGGTGCGTTAGTTGACGACATTATGATTAAAGACGTTATCAGTGCACCGGTCGATGAAGAGCAAGAAGAGGTGGCGCGCATTGTGGCTCGCTATGATCTGCTGGCATTGCCTGTGTTGGATGCTGATGGCCGTATGGTAGGCATCGTCACCCACGATGACGCCATGGACGTTGCCGAGTCGGAAGCTACCGAGGATATTCATAAAGGGATGTCTATCGGCCAGCTAGAGGATGGTGTTAGCCGTGTTCCGCTGTGGAGCCTTTACCGCAAGCGTGTTACCTGGCTGGTACTGCTGGTATTTGCCAATCTTTTTTCAGGAGCTGGCATTGCCTACTTTGAGGACACAATCGCAGCCCAAGTTGCGCTGGTGTTTTTCCTGCCGTTGCTGATTGGTAGTGGAGGTAACGCGGGGGCTCAGGCAGCCACGTTGATGGTACGCGGTATGGCGACTGGCGATATTGGTGTGAAAGACTGGAGTAAGATGTTAGGCCGTGAACTGCTGGTAGCTGGCTCGCTGGGCATCACCATGGCAATTGCAGTAGCACCTATAGGGATTTTTCGTGGCGGTGAAGCAGTCGCTATCATCGTGGCATTAAGCATGGTGACCATTGTTCTGTTTGGTAGCATGATCGGTATGTGCCTACCGTTTGTACTAGAGCGCTTTAAGGTCGATCCTGCTACTGCTTCAGCCCCATTGGTGACAACGTTAATTGACGCCTCTGGAGTATTGATTTACTTCACTATTGCCACCGCCATATTAACAAACGTATAGCTTGTTTTTGGGCAGCCAATTTTAACTTAGACAGTTTTAACGCATCGCACTGCTGGCAGCGCGGGTAATAAACATAACTTCCACGTGGCCTAGCCACTCAATATCGCTGGCGAGCGCCTTTAGTTGGCTGGCTAAGCACTGGGGGGGCTGGTGTACGGAATCGCCGATAATCAGCGATACCGACACTTTATCGTCTAAATAGTGGAGTTGCAGCTCGGTTAATGTGCGCCAGACAGGATGCATATACCAGCGCTCGTTCAGTGCGGCTTCCACTTCGGGCCGCAGCGGGAGGCCGGGGAGACGGCTGGGATCGCCTTCTCCAGCATCATCTTCGGGGTCAACGTGAAAAATAACATCGGTGAGCAATGGAAACTCATGCCGTAAACGTCGACTTACTTCGTTGCCGATTTCATGGGCTTCAGACACAGTGATTTTTGGCCCGACCACCACATGTAAGTCGACCATGACCCAGCCTGCAGACTGGCGGGTGCGTAAGTCATGAACACTGTCTACCCCTGGGACGCTTTGAGCAACATTATGCATTTGTCGTTGAACGCTTTCAGGTAGCGCGGTATCCACTAGTTCTCTTGCTGACTCCCAGAGTAAATCCCAACCTACTTTGCCAACTAGTAAGCCAACAATGATAGCGGCAACAGCGTCTAGCCAGCCCAAACCAAACTGTGCGCCAATTAATGCAACCAATACTACTGCGGTGGAGAGTGCATCGCTGCGGGAATGCCAAGCGTTTGCTTCCAATAGCTTAGATTTAACGCGTTTAGCAACGCGCATGGTATAGCGAAAAATCCACTCTTTACTGAACAAGGCAATGATTGTAATGACAATAGCCACCATGCCAGGGGCACTAACCTCAGTACCACTAAACAAACGATCAAGGCTAGACCAGGCGATACCACCTGCCACAAATATCAGTACGCTACCCAGCAGTAGCGTCGTTAGGGTTTCGATACGGCCATGACCGTAATGATGATCATCGTCTGGTTCCTGGCGGCCGTAGTGGATAGCAGCTAGTACAAAACCGTCGGTCACAAGATCTGAAAGTGAATGGATACCATCGGCAATCAGCGCCGCCGAGCCCACCCAAAAGCCTACCACGACTTTAACAATGCTCAACAAGCCATCCAGCCAAGCGCCAATATAAGTAACACGCTTGGCCTCTCGGCTATCTAGCTCATGCTTGGGAACCACTGGCGATTCTACGGTCTGAGTCATGAGGAACCTTGCTGGGGCACATACTTCCAATAGATGTCTATTGTAGCGCACAGTGTCTAAGCTCTATACCTTCTTGTGAATTTGCTCGTATGCTGGATGCGGACAATGAATTAAGGGATGTGTATCCTTAGCGCCATTGCGAGCGCATGAATGTCACAAAGCACATAAATATCATTA
Organism: Halomonas sp. XH26; assembly: GCF_024138895.1. Taxonomy (NCBI): domain Bacteria; kingdom Pseudomonadati; phylum Pseudomonadota; class Gammaproteobacteria; order Oceanospirillales; family Halomonadaceae; genus Halomonas; species Halomonas sp. XH26. The sequence goes on along the minus strand of NZ_CP071889.1, from coordinate 4,075,241 downwards.
ATAGTTAAGCACAGGATAACCCATGGATTGGTTACAGGTAGTTGTGTTAGCGGTAGTTCAGGGGCTCACCGAGTTTTTACCTATATCGAGTTCAGCCCACCTTATATTGGTACCTGTTTTGACTGCCTGGGAAGATCAGGGCCTTGCCTTCGATGTGGCGCTGCATCTTGGCAGTTTAAGCGCTGTTGTGATCTATTTTAGGCATGAAATTGGCAGAATGATCGCTAGCAGCTTGGCCGCACTTCGCGGCCAAGCGGTTAATGATGATGCCATGTTGGCGTTTTGGGTCGTTATTGCCACGTTGCCAGTGTGTATCGTCGGTTTTTTGCTTCACGATGTGATCTCAGGTTACATGCGCTCTACGCTAATCATTGGTGCCAGTTTGATTGTTTTTGGTCTGCTACTTGGTTACGCAGACTGGAAAAAACGCGGCACGCGTAGCGAATACCAGATGACGTTAAAAGATGTGCTCATCATTGGTGGCGCTCAAGTATTGGCACTTATTCCTGGTACCTCGCGCTCAGGCATCACCATTACGGCGGCATTAATGGTGGGGATGAGCCGAGAGGGCGCAGCACGGTTTTCATTTCTACTGTCAATTCCTGTCATTGTGCTGGCAGGTGGCCTTGAGGCAATAAACTTACTGAAAGACCCTCAGCTTATCGATATACCGGCCATGCTGGTAGGTACTTTACTCTCGGGCATTAGCGCCTATGTGTGTATCCACTACTTCCTGGTTGTGATTAAAAAGCTGGGCATGCAGCCATTTGTGGTGTATCGGGTGCTGTTTGGGGCTTGGTTGCTATGGTTTTTCCACTTCTAGTTCTTTCAGCGATAGAGGTTTTCCATTGTTAACCCAGTGCGTTTTATTCAAGGAAAAATAAAATGAAGATTAATTCTCGGTGGTTAAAATGTTCGGGACTATTGCTCATTGCTGCTGGGGCATTAATGGGGTGTTCAGAAAATGATCGGCCTTTAGATACTCCTGTTCGCTTTGAAGGCGGTATTTTTGGGACGTTTTATCAAGTCACCATTGCGGACCCGCTAACCCAAGGCGAAGCGAATGCATTGGAAGAAGGTTTCCTAGCGGAACTCAACGACGTTGATCAAGCGATGTCGACTTACCGCGATGACGCCGAGCTTGTGGTCTTTAATGATGCTCCCCTTAATGAATGGCAACCGCTTTCTAACGAGTTAATTGAAGTGCTTGCGATTAGCCATTCGGTATCAGAAGCAAGCAACGGCGCGTTTGATATTACCGTTGGCGATGTGGTCAATTTATGGAGTTTTGGCCCTGAAGCACGCCCTGAAGAGGTGCCTTCAGACGCGGAGCTTAGCGAACGCATGGCCACGATTGGCTATGATGCGGTTGAAATCGATACTCAGCTTATGCAGGCGCGGCGCTCGCGGGATGTATTTGCTGATTTGTCGGGTGTGGCTAAGGGGCATGGCACTGACCGCGTTGGGGCATATCTGGATCAACAGGGGATTGAAAACTACCTCGTTAATATTGGTGGCGAATTAATTGCCCGTGGATACCGTGACTTAGAAGAGCAAAGCCCTTGGCGTGTTGGGATTGAGGTACCACATAACGGCGTACCAGAAGCACAGCATGTTATTCCTCTTGAAAGTATGTCGGTTGCAACATCTGGGGATTATCGCAACTATTTTGAAGTAGATGGTGAGCGTTTTTCCCACACTATCGATCCTCGCACCGGTCGGCCGGTTAAGCATCAGTTAGCGTCCGTGTCTGTTTTTCACCCCTCTAATGCATGGGCCGACGCGTGGTCCACGGCTATCTCAGTCGCAGGTAGCGAAGAGGGGATGCAGATGGCAATTGAGAATAACCTCAATGTATTGATGTTAGTGAAAGAGAACGATCATTGGCGAAGCGTGGCCAGTCCCGCCTTCGTGGAATACTTCGATGAAGCGCTTATAGATGAACTGGGTATTGAAGCCTGGGAAGCTCCCGCCGCCAACCGTTAAACCGTTACAGGTGACTAAAATGCAAGACCTTGATGTCGTTATCCTTGCCGCTGGAAAAGGCACACGTATGCGCTCACAAACACCAAAAGTGCTGCATACGCTGGCAGGCAAATCTATGGTGCAACATGTGTTAGATACTGCCAGTGGTCTTACACCTACTCGTACGCATGTCGTGATTGGCCATGGTGCAGACCAACTACGCGAAGCGCTAGCAGAGAGCAATGTAACGTTTGCGGTTCAGGAAGAGCAAAAAGGTACTGGCCATGCAGTTGCTCAAGCGCAGTCTCAATTAGGTAATGGGAACGTGTTGGTTCTGTATGGTGATGTTCCTATGATCCGCCGTGAATCACTGATGGCACTTCTCAGCCAGGTTGATGAGCAGCACATGGGGCTACTGACCGTTACGTTGGAAGATCCGTCTGGTTACGGACGTATTGTTCGTAATGATGACGGTGAGGCAGTGGCTATTATTGAGCAAAAAGATGCCAGTGCCGACCAGCTTGCCATTACCGAATGCAATACCGGCATCATGGCGATGACCAGTGCTCAGCTTAAACGGTGGCTACCACAGCTTTCTGCCGAAAATGCCCAGGGCGAGTACTATTTAACTGATGTGATTGCGATGGCGGCAAACGAAGGCATCAAAGTGTGTACTGCCCAGCCAGCCAGTGCAGTAGAAGTTGAAGGCGTGAATAACCGTTCACAAATGGCTCGTTTAGAGCGCGCTTATCAACTGCAGCAAGCTGAGGCGTTAATGGCCCAAGGCGTTGCATTGGCCGACCCGGCAAGAATTGATATACGCGGTAAGCTCACCTGTGGTCATGATGTATTTATCGACGTTGGCTGCGTGTTTGAAGGTGACGTAGAGCTGGGTGAAGGGGTGCGGGTTGGGCCTTACTGCGTGATTAAAAACAGCACGATTGGCGCTGAAAGCGTTATCGACAGCCATAGTGTGATCGACACAACAGTCGCTGCTGGATTGAACCAAGTTGGCCCCTTTGCACGGCTGCGCCCCGGCACACGCCTAGCAGTCAAAGCTAAAGTAGGAAACTTTGTTGAAACCAAAAATGCAGATGTCGGTGAAGGAAGTAAAATCAATCACTTAAGCTACGTTGGTGATGCTCGCCTGGGGCGGGATGTGAACGTGGGCGCGGGCACTATTACCTGCAACTACGACGGCGTGAACAAACACCGCACCGAGATTGGTGATAACGCCTTTATTGGTTCTAACACCGCCTTAGTGGCCCCTGTCACGGTGGGTAAGGGAGCCACTGTTGGTGCGGGCTCAACGATTGCTAAAGACGTTGCTGAGCACGCATTAGCGGTAACCCGCAGCCGACAGTTAGAAAAACCAGACTGGCCTCGCCCGGTTAAAAAAGCTAAATAAATTTATTATCTAGCTGACTTGTTAGGTTCTAACAGTGTTTTACCCTATCTAGAGATTAATGGTTATGCGTGGCGGTTCTAAAAAGCACGGATGTGGATCAGCCACGTCACCTAGCCAAGCGTGTTATGGTCGAGTAAAGCACTACTAGAGTAAATTTTTCGGGCAGTGTAAAACTGCTTTACAAGATGCGGCAAATGGCCGCATCTTTAGCACGCCCGCTGCGTTGCAGCACGTAATTAGTGTGCTTATCATCGTGGCGGTCTTTCTTAACCCTGCCAGGATCACTTCACTATGAAACCACCTAACGTCCTTGCAATGCGGCAGTCTACTTGCCGGTTTGCTTGGTTGTTGATTGCGCTATGTTTGTTTGCTTTTCCCACCCTCTCCTATGCCGCTTCTGGCCCTTTAGACCTTACCGTTTCGTTTGTTGGTATCGCCTCTGTTGTCATCTTCGTTCTTGCCTATGCCTTGGTGATGAGCGAAGAATTGATTCATATGCGCAAATCTAAACCAGTCCTGGTAGCCGCTGGGCTTATCTGGGCCCTGGTGGCGTGGGTCTATGTACAAGCGGGCATGCCTCATGAAGCGGAAGCTGCTTTTAAAGAAACGCTGCTTGAGTACACCGAGTTGTTACTGTTCTTGCTGGTAGCGATGACCTATATCAACGCCATGGAAGAGCGCCGTATCTTTGATGCCCTGCGGGCATGGCTTGTTCGCAAAGGCTTTAGTTACCGTAGCCTGTTTTGGATTACGGGCTGTCTTGCCTTTGGTATTTCTGCCATTGCCAACAACATGACCACGGCGATGTTGATGTGCGCGGTTGTGTTGAAGGTGGCCGAAGGCGATAAAAAGTTTATTAGTCTGTGCTGTGTCAACGTGGTGGTAGCATCAAACGCAGGCGGCGCGTTCAGCCCGTTTGGTGATATCACCACGTTGATGGTGTGGCAGGCGGGCCAGGTACCGTTTGGTGGTTTCTTTGCACTATTGATGCCTGCCATCGTCAACTTTATGGTGCCTGCGGTGATCATGAATTTCTTCATCGTTAATCGCCAGCCTGCATCGCTCAAAGAGAATGTCTGGCTCAAACGTGGGGCGCGGCGAATTATCGTACTGTTTTTGATTACTGTGGCGATCTCAGTGCTGTGCCACTCGGTGCTTTATTTGCCCCCGGCGATGGGCATGATGTTTGGCCTTGGCCTACTGCAATTCTTTGGTTACTACCTACGCCGCAGCCTGCCACGCTCCCTGGAGCGCAAGCGTGAGCGTTACTCACGTCGCGGCGACTGGAAGAAGCTGGAGCAACTGGGAAGTGTCGTTCCTTTTGATATCTTCAGCCGTATTGCCCGCTCAGAGTGGGATACGTTGTTATTCTTCTATGGGGTCGTGATGTGTGTTGGCGGCCTGGGTTTCATGGGCTATTTAAGTCTATTGTCAGAAACCCTTTACGGTAGCTGGAACCCGGTGTGGGCCAACGTGGTGCTGGGGATGATTTCAGCGGTCGTCGATAACATTCCTGTGATGTTTGCGGTACTTTCCATGGCACCGGATATGTCGCAAGGCAACTGGCTGCTGATTACCTTAACCGCCGGTGTGGGCGGCAGTCTGCTTTCGATGGGATCTGCAGCGGGTGTGGCGTTAATGGGCCAAGCACGGGGTATTTATACCTTTATGGGGCACATACGCTGGGCGCCCGCTATTTTGTTGGGCTATGCTGCCAGCATTATGGTTCACCTATGGATTAATGCAGCGCTGTTTTAAATTAGCGGCTAATTTAGATAGGTAAAACAAACGCCCCTTATCAATTGATAAGGGGCGTTTTGGTAAAGGCTAGCGGTAGACTTGGCCAGTTTGTCTTCGAGACTATAAATCGTGCCCGGTAATGACTTTGCAAATATCGGCAAAGCTACTGGCCGTTGGCACTGCTGAAGAGGTGGCCTGCATCGTGGTTTTATTGCCCATGGCGTGTTGTATATCGGTGGCAGAAATAATACCGCGTACGCTTAATGGTTGATTTTGTTTATGCTCAGTAATCAACAAGTGCTGTTCTGTAAAACGCTCCATGGAAAGCACAAGGTCTTCAATCGTTAATGAGTTAAGTTGCTCAAAGGGCATCGCACTAAGTTTTTGCCAGGGCGTCATAATCATATCGGCTGTAATTTCGGTACGATCAAGGTTTCTCTGCTGCATCGCCAAGTTAATGCGCCGTGTTCCGATGACTTCTTTGGCGGTGAGCACGCCAATGCAGTGGTTTGCTTTGTCGAGAACAAACAATAGGCGAACACCGCCATGGCGCATTTTTAAATGGGCATCGTCGATGGGCGTATCAGCGGACACTGACTGAGGCGTGACCTGAGTAAAATCTGTTAGCACCGATAACGCAGGGCTTTCAGGTGTTAACTGTTTTGCTGTTGGCGTAATAAGCAGTGGCGTTTCACCAAACTGGATCAGTGGTTTGGGGGAGTGGACGAGCATATTCATTCAGGGAATCTCCGTTATGTGAATAGATAGGTCGTTAATGGCATTGCCTATCTTGTACTTTCACACTTGCACGGAATTCTTATGGGAATCTTAACAGCTCTCTTATGGCCGATTATTTTTTGGCTGACGCTATGTTAGGGCGTGCCTGCCCAACGTTACTCGCACGCGAAGCCCGCCGCTAGGGGCATGATCGAGCTGTAAGACGCCTTGATGGCGTTTGACTAAGCGCTCGACAATGGATAGCCCCAAGCCCGCGCCAGCACTAGTCCCTGCACGTTGGAAGCGCTCCATCACCCGGCTGCGTTGCGCTGCAGGAATACCGGGTCCTTGATCATCAACAGTGACGATAACGTCTCTTGTCGATGCCTCAAGCGTGACCGTGATAGCACCTTGCGCAGGCGAGTGTTGAATGGCGTTACCCACTAGATTTTGTACCAGTGTTTCGATAGCGCCGGGTTCTTCTTCTATTGCCCAGTTAGCTGAGTCATCCGCGTCCAGTAACAGCTGTTGATGTCGCTCTGCGGCTAGCGGAGAGAGCTTTGCCAAGGTTTCGCGCGTTTCATGTAATACATCGGAACAGCGATACTCTGGTAATGGTTCTTCTTCGGGGTCTAGGCGTGCCAGGGTTAATAGCTGAGAGACTAGCCGCGTTGAACGGGCCACGCCGCTGCGTAAGTGGTGCAGGGCTTCCTCTCGGTCATCGGTGTTATCAGCAGTGAGCGCATTTTGCGCATGCAAATCAAGTACTGCCAAGGGGGTGCGTAGCTCGTGGGCCGCATCGGCAATAAAGCGCTTTTCGCGAATACGCAGTTGGCGGAGCCGTTCCAACAGCCGGTTTATGGCGCCAGAAATGGTCTCCAGTTCTAGGGGAAGTGGATGAAGCGTCAGCGGTTTTAGGTGGTGGGGATCGCGGGTACGAATTTGCTCTGCCATACGCGATAAAGGAGCGAGCCCCCAGCCGATCGACCACCAGAGTAATAGTGTCAGTAACGGTAGACCAATAAGATCAGGTAATAAGGTGCGTAGTGCCACTGCACTGATCAGTTCACCACGCGCGTCCTCTCGCTCGCCCACCACCACGCGTTTGTCTGTGCCAGTAATTTCCAGGACATAAATGCGCCAGTCATGCTGATTCACCAACAGCGTTGAATAACCCGGTGGTTGCTGGGTAAGCGGTGTATCGGGGGCGCTGGCGGAACGCAGCAGAAGACGGTCGCCTTCCCAAAGCTGAAACGCCAGCTTGGTTTCATAGCGATGGCCTGCAAAACGGTTATCGGATTGCTCTGCACGTAGCAGCGCGCCCTCCACGCTATTTAATAAAAGCGTACGATCGCTATCAGGCAGTGGTGCCTGTAGTAGCCCTTCTAGCAAACGGGCATTTTGTGCCAGGCTAGCATCATGAAGTTCTTCAATCTCATGGGCTGCATAGCGATAGCTAATAAAGCCAATCACTAGCATGCTCGCGCCAAACACAAGCAGCGCAAGCCCCAAGGTGCGCTGACGAATAGAACTCATAGGCTTGCCTGGTGCAGTTTAATCATCACGATTTATCCATGACATAGCCGATCCCTCTTACGGTGCGGATGACCTCAGGAAACAGCTTTCGCCGTAAATGGTGGATATGCACTTCGATAGCGTTGCTTTCGACATCTTCCTCCCAGCCGTAAACTAATCGCGTTAAGGTATCGCGGGTGAACACACGGCCTGGATGGCTCATAAACTCCTGCAGTAGCGTTAGCTCACGGCGCGAAAGTGTGATCACTTGATGTTGATAACTCACCTGTAAGGTCTGCGGGTCCAGGCTAATCTCACGACAGGTGAGCAAGCCGCTGGATTGTCCTTGGCTACGGCGTAACAAAGCACGCAGACGCGCTTTTAATTCTGCTACTTCGAAAGGTTTAGTGAGGTAGTCGTCGGCACCTGCATCCAATCCCTCGATGCGGTTATCCATCGCATCGCGGGCGGTCAGAACCAAAATCGGCAGTTGGCTGCCATGCTGGCGAATAGCGCGCAGCACTTCCATGCCATCAATCGTCGGCAAACCAAGGTCTAGGATGACCGCATCAAAGGGTTCATTTTTAAGCGCATGAAGCGCGTTATTGCCATCGTCTAAATGATCTACCGTATAGTGCTCAGGTTTCAGCGCCATACGAATCCCCAACGCCAAACTAGGGTCGTCCTCAACCAGTAAAATGCGCATATCGATGGATGACTCCTTTCATTCACGGCGGGCTACTCAGGAACGTAACATGACACGTCATTCTTCTTTCGGCCACCGCTCCTTAGCCTGCGCAGTAATGCAGTGCCCACCTGAACAACGGCGTGAAGCATTACTGCATTTAGCTGCGGTGCATGATCCTACGCAGCAGCCTGCATTACAGCATGCCTTATCAATGATAAAAGCTGGCTCTGACGCTGTTTGGCAGGGCCTTTGGATAGCTACCCAAGCGGGCCATATCGAAGCCGCCGCCTGGGTACAGCCATTGGCTAATCAAACGGCTCAGCTTTGGCTGCCCAGGCAACATAATTCGGCAACTGATGCGCTGTTGAAAGCCTTGCAGGGCTGGGTAAACGAGCAGCCGATAGCGCTATGTCATGTGGTGTTACCTGACGATGCAACTAACTGGGAAACGGCACTAGTCGCCCACAACATGCGGGTACTTGCCACCCTGGAGTACCTTATGTGGCAGTGCCAAACCGTTCAATCGCTCGCTAACATGCTAACGCTAAGCCCCTTTGCTGAATTGTCTCCCGCGCAACAGCGGGCGCTGGTAGCGAACGTCAGTGAAGGCTCGTTAGACTGCCCAGGGCTTCGCGAAGCGCTCACCATTGACACCTTGCTTGCTGGATTTTATGACCAAGCGCCGCAGGCACCAGAGCACTGGTATCAAGTGCGGCATCAGGGGGAAACCGTCGGCGTGCTATTACTTGCTCCTAACCATACGACCCAGCGCTGGTCATTGCAGTTGATGGGGCTGTTGCCTGAGTGGCGTGGCGGGGGAATGGGCAAGGCAATTATTCAACAAGCGCAGGCGTTGGCTAGCCAGGCGGGAGCCAGTGACATCACGCTCACCGTTGATGCGCAGAATATCCCCGCAAAGCGTGTATATGCTCAGGCAGGGTTTACGCGTTATGCTCAGCAGCGTTTACTGGCTTGGTGTTAACTAGGTGATCGTTGGCACCTTTTTTAAACTGCTGAATAAAGCACAGAGTACGGCATAGGTTGAATTGCCGCGCTTAGTAGCATTTTCTTACGCTTAGCGTTCTCGGTATACTAATGCGATATGCACGTCTTGGCGTCTCGGTTGCCGCAGGTTGATGATGTCGCTGCCGCGCGCAGGGGTTAAGCACAAAACGTTTTATGACAAAACTCAAGAGGTGGTGAGAGTGAAATCTAAGCTGATCATGAGCGGGCTGGCGGCCCTAGGCGTCATGGCAGGCACATCCGGTGCTTATGCCCAAGACGCAGCACGTGACGCAATCGCTGAGCGCCTAGCGCCGGTAGGTCAACTTTGCTTGCAAGGCCAAGACTGTGGTACCGCAGCAGCGCCGGCTGCCGCTAGTGGCGGCGGCGATGAGATTGATGGCGAAGGTATCTATAACCGTATTTGTATGGCGTGCCACGAAACCGGCGCTGCTGGCGCTCCGATTCGCGGTGATGAAGCTGCTTGGTCAGCCCGCGTTGAAAAAGGTTTTGCCACACTGCTTGATCATTCCATTAACGGCTTCAATGCGATGCCAGCGCGTGGTGGCAACCCCAATTTGTCTGATGAAGAAATGGAAGCAGTAACCAAATATATGGTTGAGCCTGTCATGGATGTGTCTGACATAGGCAGTGCCGCCAGTGAAGAAGATGCAGCACCTGCAGCAGAAGAAACCGCCGCAACAGAGGAAAGTGAAGCCGCAGGGTCAGAAGAAACGATGGCGTCTTCTTCTACCGAAGAAGCGGCAGCAGGTACACAGGAAGCCGAAGCTTCTACCGCCAGCAATGGCCTGGATGGTGAAGCCCTTTACACCAGCCTTGGCTGTGTAGCTTGCCACGCCAGCGGTGTGGCGGGCGCCCCTTTGTTTGGCAGCGCTGAAGCCTGGGCGCCTCGTATTGAGCAAGGTAAAGAAGCGCTTTACCAGAGTGTTTTTAACGGCAAAGGCGTGATGCCACCACGGGGTGGCAGCCAAGGGTCTGATGAAGAGATCATGGCCGTTGTCGATTACATGGTGTCTCAGGCACAGTAATTATTGCCGTTGCTGAATGATGTATCCACAGGCGGGTTGCTAAAACCCCCTGTGGATATTTTTTTGCTTATGATTTGTTTCTTCAGCCTAACAGTGAGCGAATGCCTGCCAAGGCATCTTTGCCACGCGCCTGCTTTTTCTCGGGATCTTCTTTATCGGCGCGTCCCTCCCACTCCAAATCATCAGCGGGCAGTTCGTCTAAAAAGCGGCTGGGCTGGCAGTCCATCAGCTCACCATACGCTTTACGCTGGCGGGCTAGCGTGAGTGTTAGCGTGCGTCTTGCCCGAGTGATGCCGACATAAGCCAAGCGGCGCTCTTCTTCTACTGTCTCCATTTCAATAGCGTTACGGTGGGGCAGCAAGTCTTCCTCTAAGCCCATCAAATAGACATGGGGAAACTCCAGCCCTTTCGAGGCATGCATAGTGAGTAGTTGCACACGGTCGGAGTCGTCTTCTTCGGCCTGTTGCTCAAGAATATCCCGAAGCACTAAACGCGAAATAGCAGCTTCGACGCCATCGGTTTCCGTCGCAGTGGAATCATCTGCATCTTCGGGGTCGCGGTTTAGCGACTTTTCTAGCTGATCAATCAAAATCCATACGTTGGCCATGCGCCGTTCAGCGACGGTCGGGGCACTGGCGTTTTGGTACAACCACGCCTCGTAATCCATATCGCGCAGCATGTCGCGAATTGCCGCGATGGCATCGTCTTGATCCATGCGTTTGCGCACGCCATCAATAAAGTGCGTAAAGCGTGACAGGCGCTCCACGGCCCGAGTCGGCAGCGTTTGCTCTAACCCCAGCTCGTGGCAGGCAGCAAACAGCGAAATAGAGCGTTCTGTTGCATAGTTGGCCAGCTTTTCCAACGTTCCGGGGCCGATTTCACGGCGGGGCACATTCACAATGCGTAAAAAGGCATTGTCATCAGCGGGATTAATTAACAGCCGCAGATAGGCCATGGTGTCCTTGATCTCATTGCGAGAGAAAAACGACGTACCACCGGAAAGCTTGTAGGGAATTTGGTAATGCTGCAGCTTGAGCTCTAATAAACGTGCCTGAAAATTACCCCGATAGAGCACCGCAAAATCTCGCCATTCTGCCTTCTCTTTGATGCGCCGAGTCAGCATTTCGCTGGCTACCCGCTCTGACTCCGCCTCTTCATGGCGGTTGACGATGACCCGGATAGGCGCGCCATCGCCCATATCCGACCACAGGGTTTTATCGTAAACGTGCGGGTTATTGGCAATTAACGTGTTGGCCGCGCGCAAAATAGTGCCGGTCGAGCGGTAATTCTGCTCCAGCTTAACCACTTTCAGGCGTGGGAAGTCTTCGCCAAGGGTCACTAGGTTTTCAGGCCGTGCACCGCGCCACGCGTAGATTGACTGGTCGTCGTCACCGACCACGGTAAAGGTAGCCCGCTCCGCCATCAGCAGTTTCACCAACAGGTACTGGGAAACGTTAGTGTCCTGGTACTCATCCACTAGCATGTAGTGGATTTTGTTCCGCCAGCGGGCCAGTGCCTCTGAGTCGCGTTGCAGGAGCACCACCGGTAGCAGAATCAGGTCGTCGAAATCCACCGCGTTATAGGCTTTCAAGTGGCGAACGTAAGCTTCATAAACCCGGGCGGCAAAGTGCTCGTCATCATCCGCGGCAAACGAAAGCGCATCACTGGGCAGCACTAAATCGTTCTTCCACGTGGATATTTTGGCTTGCACAGCGTTGATCTGCTCAGCGTCTACCTGAGCGTCTTTGTTCATCAAATCGCGCAGCAGTGCTTTGGCATCTTCCGGGTCGAACAACGAAAAGCCCGGCTTGTAGCCCAGCGTTTTCAGCTCGCCGCGGATAATATTCAGGCCCAGATTGTGAAACGTCGATACCGTTAGCCCGTGGCCCTCTTTGCCCTTCAGCATTTGCCCAACGCGCTCTTTCATCTCCCGGGCGGCCTTATTGGTAAAGGTAACCGCCGCTATTTTGCGCGCGCTCATGCCGCACTCTTGCACCAGATAGGCAATTTTGGTGGTAATAACGCTGGTTTTACCAGACCCGGCGCCCGCCAAGACCAAACAGGGGCCATCGATATAGCGCACCGCTTCCTGCTGGCGCGGGTTTAGCCCTTTAATGCGGCTAAGAATGCTCTTTGGCGGTTGGGGCGTCATGGTGAAGGGTGACCTCTACAAGTGTTTCTGGAAAACCTCTGATTAACTATTACGCTTTGCCATACTGCGTTAAAAATCGCCTCAAAATGCTCATTTACAACCCGTAAACTCCGCTTTTTCGTTGATTTTTGCCTTGTCTGGCCTGCGCTCATCACATTAATCAAAGGCTTCCTAGGCAAATTCCATTACAATCAGCGGCGCTGGGCGAACGCACAATGAGTTAATAATAGGCAGGTGGTAATGTTTGAAGTAGCGCTATTTGAACCGCGTATGGCACCCAACACGGGTAACATTATGCGCCTGGTGGCTAACAATGGCTGCCGACTACATTTAATTGAACCGCTGGGCTTTGATCTCGAAGAGAAAAAGCTGCGGCGCGCCGGGCTAGATTACCGCGATCTAAACAATGTTACCCGCCATGCCGATTTTACGGCGTTTCAAGCGGCGATGCAGGGGCGCACACTATGGGCGATTACTACCAAAGGCACCCGTGCTCACAGTGACGCGACCTTCGCCCCGGGCGACGTATTGCTGTTCGGTTCAGAAACCGCAGGGCTTTCACCCCAAGTGCACGCTGCGCTGCCTGAAGAACACAAGCTGCGCATCCCCATGCAGCCCAATAACCGTAGCTTGAATCTTTCCAATGCGGTGGCCATCGTTAGCTATGAAGCGTGGCGCCAGCAAGGCTATGCTGGCGCATTAGGCAGTGAGCGATAGATGCAGCGACTAGCCCGTGATGCCGTAGCGGTCGCGATAAGCGCGCACGGCCTCGGCGTAAGCCAGCATTTCGCCTCCAGCATGCTCTTCAAGGTAAGTAAGCACTTGCTCTAAGGTGACAATACTGACAACCGGCATGCCGTACTGAGCCTGCACTTCCTGGATAGCGCTTTGCTCGCCCTGGCCGCGCTCTTGACGGTCAAGTGCAATAATCACGCCGCCTGCGCGGGCACCGCTTTGCTCAATCAGGCTCATCACTTCACGGATAGCCGTACCGGCCGTAATCACGTCATCAATGATCAAAATATCGCCGGCCAGTGGCGCGCCGACAATATTGCCGCCTTCGCCGTGGGTTTTGGCTTCTTTACGATTAAACGCGTAGGGCATATCGCGGTCGTGATGGTCGGCTAAGGCCGCAGCGGTGACCGCTGCCAAGGGAATGCCTTTATAGGCTGGGCCGAACAGCACATCCGCCTGCAGGCCGCTATCGACAATCGCCTGGGCGTAAAATCGGCCTAGCTTGGCCAAGGCACGGCCGGTTTGAAACAGGCCTGCATTGAAAAAGTAAGGGCTTACTCGCCCTGACTTAAGCGTGAACTCGCCAAACTTGAGCACGCCCTGCTCAATAGCGAAGGCAATGAAATCGCGCTGATAGGGTTGTAGAGTGGTGGCCACGGTGGTCTTCTCTTGTCGATAGGAATGTAAGTAATAGGAATCTAAGTAAACGCAACAATAAAACGGGGTTAAATAGCAAGATTTGGTTTGTCTATTTACCCAAACGTCTAAACGTCGGGTATCATACAGCAGCGACGCAAAAGGGACGATTTATGAAAATTGCCAGCATCAATGTCAATGGTATACGTGATGCCGTCGACCGTGGCTTCCTGGACTGGCTGGCTCAGCAGGATGCCGACGTGATCTGCGTGCAGAACATCAAGGCAAAAAGCTTTGAACTGGACGACCATATTCTCTATCCGGAAGGCTACGAAGGCTACTTTCTGGATGCGGAAGAAGATGGGTTCTCCGGCGTGGCACTTTATTGCCGCAAAATTCCCAAGGCGATTATGTACGGCCTTGGGTTTCCTCAGTGTGATCACGAAGGGCGCTTTCTGCAGGCGGATTATGACCGCTTCAGCATCGCCACCTTCTTGATGCCTGATGGAAGTGATCAAAAAGCCAAACAGGCGTTTATGGAGCAGTACCAAGAGTACCTGACGAAGATGTCGCGCAAACGCCGCGAATACATCATCTGTGGTACCTGGCACGTTGCCCATAAAACCATTGATTTGGCCAACTGGTCGGACAATCAGCTTACCTCTGGTTTCCGTCCTGAAGAGCGTGCCTGGATGGATCAGGTACTTGGCCCAACCGGCTTTATCGACACCTTCCGCGAAATTAATCGCGACGCTGGTGAATATACCTGGTGGCCAAAGCTAGACCAAGACGTGCCCCGTGAGCGCCAAGAAGGCTGGCGGATCGACTACCAGCTGGTCGGCCCCAACTTCCGTCGCCATGTGGTCGACGCGTGGATTGATTACGATGCGACCTTCTCTGAGTTCGCACCGCTGATCGTTGAGTATGACTTAGCGCTGTAAGCGCTCACTTTCCCGCGTCGCGTTACCCGTCTCAGCAACAGGCCAGCTTAAAAGCTGGCCTGTTTGCGTAAGCGCGTAAGTTATTTGCCAAGTAATGCCTTAACCGCGAATACCCAGTGCTTCGCGCTGTTTTTCACGTAGCTCGGAGCCCGCTTTCTCCGCCAGATCAAGCATCGCATTCAGTTCAGTACGGTTGAACGCCCCCGACTCTGCAGTACCCTGCACCTCGATCAGCTCGCCGCTTTCAGTCATCACCACGTTCAGGTCAGTGTCGGCTTTGCTATCTTCCGGGTAGTCCAGATCTAGTACCGGCACGCCTTTATAAATACCCACCGAAATCGCGCTAACCAGCTGTTTAAAGGGGTCACCTTTGATTTTCTTCTCGCGCTGTAGGTAGCGAATGGCATCCACCAGCGCCACGCAGCCACCGGTAATCGACGCGGTACGGGTGCCGCCGTCGGCCTGGATCACATCGCAATCCACGGTAATGGTGAATTCGCCCAACTTCTTCAAGTTCACTGACGCGCGCAGGCTACGGCCTATCAAACGCTGAATTTCCAGCGTCCGGCCACCCTGTTTACCACGCGTCGCTTCACGGCCACTGCGGGTGTGAGTGGCACGGGGCAACATGCCGTATTCAGCGGTGATCCAACCCTGATTTTTGCCACGCAGCCAGCGTGGTACGCCCGCTTCTACGCTCGCATTACACAGCACCTTGGTATCGCCAAACTCCACCAGTACCGAACCTTCTGCATGGCGGGTGTAATCGCGGGTTATGCGAATTTCACGAAGCTGGTCGGCTTCACGACCACTAGGGCGAACAACATCAGGACGCATAGCACCTCACATCAATTTAACAGTGGGAAAGCCCTCTATTGTACACGTCAACGCCGCCACTGATGGGCCTATTCAAGGCAGACGCATCTACCAGCACAAGATCGGTTAGACTGACCTAAATGCGCGATGAACAGGAAACTTTAATGGCCAACCCACGCCACGTACACAGCATGACCGCCTTTGCCCGCACCGAGCAGGCCGCCCCGTTTGGCACCCTGCAGGTAGAAATCCGCTCGGTGAATCAGCGCTATCTGGAACCACACTTTCGCCTGCCCGACGCTCTACGCGAGTTAGAACCGATGCTGCGCGACGCCTTACGCACGCGCCTAGCGCGAGGCAAAGTAGAGTGCAGTCTGCGTTTTGAGGCCGCCGAAGCCAACCAAGCCCCTGCGGTTAACGCCCAGCGCTTAAAAGAAATAGCCGATGCCCTGGCGGCCATTCAGCAACAGGTGCCCAGTGCCGTGCCGCCCACCACGCTGGCGTTGCTTAACCAACCCGGTGTTATGGAAACCCAGCACCTCGATCAAGACGCCATCAAAGCCGCCGCCAAAACGCTATTTGATCAAGCATTGAACGAGTTGATCGACGCCCGCGCCCGGGAAGGCGAAAAACTTGCTGAGATGATCACTACTCGCCTAACGGCTGTGAGTGAACAAGTCGCCACCGTGCGCAGCCTGTTGCCGCAAATTTTAGAGCGCCAGCGCGCCCAACTATTGGAACGCTTAGAAGTCGCCAAAACCGAACTCGACCCGCAACGCCTGGAAGCCGAACTGGTACTGGTGGCACAAAAAGCCGACGTCGACGAAGAGCTAGACCGCCTCACCGCGCATATAGCAGAAGTGAGCCACCAGCTCGCCCAAAAAGGCCCCAAAGGCCGCCGATTAGACTTCCTAATGCAGGAACTCAACCGCGAAGCTAACACGCTGTCATCAAAATCTGTGGTGGCTGAGACGACCCGATGCGCAGTGGAGTTAAAGGTGCTGATTGAGCAGATGCGGGAGCAGATTCAGAATATTGAGTAAATTTTTTATTCATCTAATAAGCCCTGTTATTGACTTGTAAATACAGGGCTTTTTTTATTTTATTTTACAAATAAATTTGTCATTACCTATTTTTAATCGCTAATAAAATAACGGGTAAATAATACTTTAATCAACAAGTTAAATTTAAATTTTGTTATTATCTTTTATCTCCCATTACACCATGGCCTCTTCATAAACTTTCTCTACTTCATAAAATTGCTTAACATTCTCTATTCGCGTTAAGGTCGTCAGTTTCATCGAGTTTCTTATGGGACGATGTGGAACATGGGTAACTGGGCTTTGTAGCGTCAGTGGCTTACCTAGTTCAAACAAATAATACAGATCATCAGCGCCTGATTTTTTACCCGCTTGCTCTTCGCTAATAGCATAGCGTGGTAATACGGATACTCGCTTTACCGGCCATAACTTATCTATTTGCTTGGTAGCTCTTTGGATGTCAGATGTCGATGCTAAAGCCAAGTAGCAAATTTCTTCAGCAATATGCTGCTTAAATTTAGCCAAGAAGGTTTTTTGCGGTAGGTGATACCACTGTGCAGTACCCTGCTCAAATGCGTTAAAGTAACTATTGTCGCGGCCTCGCTGGCCCCCCAGTGCAACTGTCATAGTTAGGTCAGGATAAAGAACTTGGCGCATACCGTAATAAGGTATACGCGCTGCTTCCTGCATATATAAACGCTCTGCCATACCTGCTATAGGGTAAATGGTTTCATCATGCTGCGCAGTTTTGCTGCTTGGGGCTGTACCGATTTGCGCCTGCAAAAAGTCAAGCAACCACTTGTGACCACAGTAGCTGTTCTCGGTTTGCGAAGGTAAAAGAGCAAACGCGCCTATGCTGACCTCTTCAATCGCATCAGCATATGGGTTAGTGTCATTAACTTGATCAAAAAAACCTGGGTACAAAGCAAAGGCACCAAATACTGGCCGGCTTTTCTTCTGGAGTTTGGCTGCAGTGTAGTCATTTGATTTCTGAGTCTTGTTATCGGGTACAGACAAGCGAATTAACGCATCCCGATAACGGTGCATTTGATTAATAGCATCGTCGGGTACGTAATCTGTTTGCGAAATATTTTCTTCACTGTTGTCAAAACGATTTTTATTAGTTTTAATGCGGTATTTCGCATCGAATAACCAGATAAACTGCTGCTCTTCGTCTGAACCATCCGTCTTGGGCAAGGTGACTTCTAATACAATATCTGGTTCTTGGTTTACCAAGTAAGAACGAATGGACAGCCCTTTGTTGGTGAACTTTGGCTCATGAGCCAGCCTTGCCGTGACACCATCATCGCGTTTAAATTGAAATGCACCGGCGAAACCATCTTTTAGCTGATATTCGAAAAACTCATTTTGTGACAATGTTGCTATGCTATTGCTGACTAATTCAAAGCCAAGATCCTGCTCTAAAATCTGTTTCAGACACAGAAAACACCATACCTCATAAATTTCGGCCACCGATTTCATTGAAATGCTCGACTGATTGCCAAACACATCCAAATAAAACCTCAGTTCTTGCCACACTCGGTATACCGCGCTGTACCCTGTTTTTTGTTGCAGCACAAGAGATTCATGGCTTAGACCACCGTAAGCACTTACCTCTTTTAAGAAGCTTAGATTCAGAACCTTTTGTATCGGTAGTTGCCAGCTATGCAGTTCATTTAAAAAAAAATTCGATAAGCGTTGGCGTTCTGGTGCTTGATTGCTAGCACGCAGCGTAGCCTCAAACTTGGCCAGTTGTCGTTTACACTGGGTAACCGCCATTTTAATAAAACGGTTTTCAGGTGTATCTACGCTAAGCTGCTTCTTCTCTACCCGATAACGTTTATCATATTGACCATTGGCAAAGTCTCGCTTAACTTGCTCAGCGAGCCTGTAGGGTAGGCGCCCTTTTAATTTTGCCGCCTTAACATTGGAAATTGTTGGTTGTAAACGGCTATGCGGGGCAGCACAGATTAACTTTAGGCCTTGTTCAAAGCGTTCCCTTAAAGCAGCAAAGTTGGCCAGCCACATCAGTGGAAAGTGTCCTCGTTGTTTGCTGGCTGCTGCATCTTGCTCGGTTTTTTCTACCAAGCTAAAGCGCCAAAGCGGGTAAACAGCATCAATTGCCTGGTACATGGCTGGTAAATCGTGATGTAGCGCCATCTTGGTAGGCAACACTTCAAAGGCAATATGCTGTGTGTGGGTTTTACCTTCTGCCTCAAATGATAGTGGTAAGCGCATCCAGCCAACATCATTGCCAGTATTAATGGTGCCTGTTAAACGTGCGGGAATAGGCCCCCGTTGTTTGGCAAAGCGAAACGCTTCGCTGACGCTTTGGCTACGATGTACCAAGTATGCATCGGATACGGCGTGAAAGAACACCCATTCAAACTGATATTGAGTATTTTCAAAAAACAAAGGAGTATTTAAAGTAAATGTTGAGCATTTTTCAGGCGCAGTGACACTTGCCGCCAAAACAGTTTGTGTATGGCTATTATCAAGCTCAAAGCTATTGTTCTGCTCATCAATAACTGCGATATCAACAATTTTAATTTCTGGGGCAAAGCGAAGGGCTGCATCGCGCTCTGCATACTCAAGCGTTAGGCTGGCTCTTTCGGCCACAGTGGCCTGATACACTTTTGCGCGCGCGCTGATATCGTTAGCCCAAACCGAAAACTCAAAATCAGGTGTTTGTAATCGTATTAACTCAGGCATTCCTCGCCACTCCTTTCGCTTTACCTCTACCGTGCTTAGCGTTACAGCCAAAAAATCACGGCCAGAAACTCGTAAACGTCACGCTATCCAAGCGTTGTTTCATCCATGAGAGCTTACCTTTTGAGCGACAAGCAATGCGCAGTACTTTCTCGTCTTCTCTTGCTTCTACGTCCAGTGCTTGTTCTCTATACAGATCGGGTCGCTGATGGGCCGAATCATTATTGTCATCAGCATTCCAGATAGGCGACAATTGCTCCGTCAATACGTTATTCAGCTCCGCCAACATATCTCCACCTGCTGCTGTAGTTAGCTTATCGCTATCTCCTTCAATCCTAGGCAGTACTTTACACATCATAAAATCATCCCATACGGCTTTCAGGGTTAGCTCGTCCTGTGGCTGGGTGCTGACTACGGCCAGTAATAACTCATTAAGTGCACGGTAGGCCAATTCAAACGGGGTGGTCTTCAATACCGTATTCACGGCACTCAAAAATGCCAATGTTTGCGATCCATCGGCATCACAGGTGTTGGCTAAATCATCTTTTCGCGCTTGTGACCAAATAGGGTAACCGAGTGATTTGTTATGACTGGTTGGAGCAAAGAAAGTATCGTAATCATTGGGGAAAAATTCACCAAAATCAAAGCTTAGGGCGCGATCGATTACTTTGCGCGAAAAGCCATGGGTGGTTTCATCCATATTAACCGTGCCGGCAACCATTAAGTTGAATGGAATTGCTAAGCCATACTGACAGATTAGCTGCCAAAGATCGTCGTAGTCTGGTAACTCAAAGCCCAAATCGACTCTTAATTTATCCGTATCCGCAACGGCGCTAATCGTAGCAGGCTTTAATAATGCATCGCTGCTGTAAATGAAGGTATCTCCATCCCAATCCCATTCACGGGTTTCGAGCACCGATAGGTAATCGGCAAAATACTGCTCAACAGGCGCAAGATTCATTTCATCTAAGCATAGCCAATAGGGCAACACGGCTTGTAGAGCACCACGGTCACCACTGACCACCAGACGCTCGCCATGGTCATCACTATTTTGTACATCAATCGTTAAGTTACTATCGGCGATGGCACGCCAGGCTTTGGCAATAAATTGAAGTACATCTGTAGTAATATATTCCGCCTGGCCGCTACTTGAGAGTCGAGAAATATACCCCAATAGATCACTCGGTTCATGCCAATCAGGGCGCACCGAAGTTAAACAATAGGTTTCATTAAACTGGCCCGTGGCTTTTGCCTGTTCACGAACAAAACGGGTTTTGCCAGTTCCTGAGATACCAGCCAGGAGTAGGAAGGGTTTGGGGAGTAGCTTAGATTTTTTAAGATTTTGACTATTGTTTTTTTTAGTCTGCGCATTAAAATCAGCATATATTTCTAGTAGTTCTGTTAGATCAGAAACTAGGACATTATCATCAGGCATGTTATTTAAAGGATAAAATTTCGCTCCAGCGGAAGCCCACTCATAAGACTGGCCTAACGCTGTATTAGATCGAAGATCAATTTTCTGGTCCCAACGGTTCAGTCGCTTGTCTGAACCTCGTATATTATTTCGCAGATCTTCTGCTTTCTGTTTTGCTATATCTTTCCCATATTGCTTTTTAAGTTCTGTAGTTCCAAAACCTAGCGATAAGTAAACGCCACTACCATCAGAACGAAATAAATAAACAGGATAAATGCCTGATTGAGTTGATTTTGTTATAGTAGGGTTTAGAATCGACAGTCATGGTACATCTGCCCAGTTGCCTGCACCAGCACTTGCCTTTATCAAATAATTATTTGGAAAAGGCAGCTCTTTTTTTATCGCTGAAATTAAATCTTTTCTTAGTAAGTTGGCTATTGGGTGGCCTGTAAACTGCTCATTTTTAGCTTTTGCCCATCCACCTGCTATTTCTGATAGAAGTTTTCTTAAGCTCATAAATATCCTTTAAACTAAGACCAAAAAACTTTGGTATTCCAGCTCGATCTTTTTTTTGTATATCCTGAAGGCAGTAATCTTACAATACCCAAGCCATCTAACGTCTTCAGAGTTCTCGATACATTACTTACCGCTCGACCTGTCAGTTCGGCTAGCTCGGTGACTGACTGTGGCTGCTGTTCAGTGATCACTTTTAATAAGTGTTGGTTTTCTTTAGACAGCACGTTGGCGATTGATTTTAGTGAGTCAAACCAAATATCTACTGAGTAATCTGAGGCGGGCGTTTGGCCGCGTATGCCAGTCACACAGCGCTTTCGTCCCGTGCTTTCCATAACGCTCTCTTTGACTAGTTTGTTAAAAACTGTACACATATACATAGGCCGGACATCTTATCAACTGGTGATAATTGAGCAAGTGAATTTTCCTGTTAAAACGGCATGGCCAGAAGGCACTGGGGCGGTATTATCGGGTGTGTGGGCTTCAATCTATCGATAGATATCGCTCAACGAGGCCGCGGTACGGGCTCCAATAAGAATGGAGTGCGGAAATCACCACTGGTCATCAATGCTTTAATGGCGCAGTGGGCAAGTTAATAATGCGCTGCTGCTCTGAGAAATCTTGATTTGCATCGGTGCTATCTACGTAAAGTTATAGGCTCCCCTGCATGCAGAGTAAGCAAAGGGGCAATTTGCAAACAGTAGGGTGATTTTAAAAAAGCGTTGTCATAGTCAAAGCTAAAATCGAACCAGGAAAAGCTTAGGTACTATGTTCCCATTTTGTATTGGATTATGGGAATTTAGTCCCATCTATGCATTTGCTCTGCAGCTTTGGTTGATCGCTTCGTGCAAATACCCCGTCTCGGGCTTGGGCATTGTCTATTCGCAGCAGGGTGCGATAGTGAGTCCAGCTCAATTCGGTACGCACTGCGTTCCGTTTTGGAAAGCTTTGATAAAACTGGCGCATATTGCGTAGGTTGCGGACATCAAAACCTTTACCCAGCCGCTCGGTAAGCTGTTGCGAGAGCTGCTGTAGCTGTTGCTTACCATACTCAGCCCGGCTATTGCCTTGCTGTTCGTGCTCGACAATTAAACGGCCTATTTCCCAGTAGCTTTGTACCATGGCCGTATTTACGGCTTAGCGCACCTCCAGTTTTTGTTGGAGAACGGAGGGTTGGCGACGGCGAAATCGAAGGGTTTCAACTGGCCGTTAGTGTCCTTCCACTGAGAGGCACTCTGCGTGCTGTCTTGCGCACATAGTCTTTGTACTGGCTGGCATCCATACCGCCGCGCAGTTCATCACAGCTTGCCCAAAGGGATGAGTAGAGCTCGTTCTTCTTAATGGCCATTTGGGATCCTTACATTACGGTCGTGTCGGCGCCAAGCGAGCCGCCACACACTTAAAATATCGTGTACTTTGCAATCAAACAGCACATAAAGCTAATGGGGTGCATCAGTATCAGCTTGGTGCTTCGAAAATTGGTGCTGATTATAACTTTTTGGGCGAGCGATAACGCTTGTATGCGGGACGTATTCCTCGCCATTTAGCTTCTTTAAACAGTCATCGTTAACTGAGTAAAAGCTCCTTGTTCTCCTGCCACGCTTGATTCAATCGCTGGGTGATCAGCTCAATCGTGCTGGCTTTCACACCAAGGTCTTTGGCCACGGTTGGGAAAGTGCTCATAACGTCTACGATCTCATGAACATACGGCTGAGTCTGTTTCCAGTTGGCAAAGCCTGCATGCCCAGCTAGCTGCTGAATGGCTTTTAGAGGCGGCTGCTTACCGTAGCCTATGTAAGCAGTCGCGTGTTCTGCATAAGGATGAGGGCTAAACGTTACGTCATAGAAAGGCGCTGGTTTCCATTCGCCTCGGTCGTCCTGCAAAAACGCCCAGTTTTTACTGTGATCATCCTGATTGCAGGCAAACAGGTTAAACAGGGCGCGTCGGAATTGGAGTTGGCCGACGGCGGGGGATTTACACAGCTGGCGGCTGGCTTTGATAAGGTCGGCGTAATCAAGACTAGGAGTTCGAAAGTCGGCGTCCAGCAGACCACAGGCGCTATGCATATGCAGACGCCCCGCAGGGCTTTGATTAATCCAATCAAACCGTTTGATGGCAAGCCAAGCGCGTTCCCCCTGCGGCGTCGGTATGCGCAGCAACTGCCATTCCGGCGGCTCAAGGCCTGCCTTTTTAGCCAACTCCAGGTATACCGCTTCGCATAGGCCTTCTTCGTGACCCAAAGGCAAATGTTGGGAGGTAAACTTGACCAGCCACGCGTCATCCTCTGGCCGGGCCTTGGTTCGGTACTCGCTGAATTGGCCTGGAGCCATAAAAAGCTGTGCTTTTGGCCTTGCCCCACCGGAGCTACCCGCTGCGACTAGAGCACTTAGTACGTCTTCGGTTTGCCCATCAAAAACGGCTTGTGCTTGGAGTCCGAGTGTCGCTAGGTGCTCATTATCGCTTTGTGTCGGCGCAGCATCTGATGTTGGCTCAAAGGCCAGTGCGCCCATGCCGCGCTGGCCAACAAATGCCAGTCGATCCATCGCCGTAAGCTGCATAGGCGCTATACCATGCTGACGGAATACCCGGTCTTGTAGCAGCAGTCCCCACCCATCGGGTAAACAGTCGCCAAATACGCCGTGCAGCCCTTGATGCGGTGTTTTAGGGGCGGGCTGAAGCGCTAGGCCTTGCTGTAACGTAAAAGGCGATAGGTTGCCATGTCGTTCCTCATAGCCTTTCGCGTACTGAAAAAATACCCCCTGGCGGTTTTGCGCTAATACGCCCGCAGCAACCTGTTCCCCGGTTGATAGCGTGCGGGTCACATTCAGCCGTTGCGTGGGTTTAAAGGCCATCTTTGAGCACCTCTTCGATAGAGGAAGGTGTCTTTGCGTTGAATGCGTCTTGTTGGGTCAGCGCATATAGCCGTGCCAAGTCGTCTAGGCTTTGCCATAGCAACAGCAGTTGGCGAAACGATATTTGCCCGGTGAGCTCAAATTTTTTGATGGTTGGGGCAGGCACATTGCTGCGCTGTGCCAGTGCCGCACGGGATAGCTTGGCCTGTTCGCGTAAGTGGCGCAGGTGAGCCGCAAAGGCTTGCTGGACATCGGTATCGTCTAACAGCAGAAAACGGCGCATAAGCTATGCATTCCTAAAAGGGATATTACTGTACCCATTTTAGCTTTTTTAGGCCTATTTTGGATACTACTGTATCTGGTTTTCTGTTTATTACTTATCGTACCGCAGCCTGCTGCAGAAGTTATTCAAGTGCGTAAAGTCTGCTGGCAGCCTATTTCCTATTTTCATAACCTACCCGACTAATTCGCTTACAGGCCTAGCAACTCAGTACCTGGGAGCTGGCCTGGATAATGCGCTCGAACTCTGCCGTCGTGGCTTCGCTATGCTGGGTGCAACTGCTCGGCCAGCCGTGCGTTGGAGACACGCCCGTCCGCCTGGAGCAACGTGGCTAACCGGGCATCCTTTTTATCCAGCGCGCTCATTCTGAATTCTTCTTTCGATTTACTGCTGCTATTAGAAAGAGTGCTTCAAAATGACGAAGAATGTCCATCAGAAGGAAACGTAATTTCGGGCAGGGCCCGTTATAGTGGGTGCATTCAACTTGCCGCTAACGCGTTCAGGAATCCCCCCATGAGAGCCGTGGTTTTTGAGCAATTTTCCGCCCCACCACAGATCCAGCAACTGCATGATCCCACCCCCTAGCCGCATGGCGTGGTTGTGAAGTTAATGGCGAATGGGGTGTGCCGCAGTGACTGGCATGGCTGGGTAGGGCATGACACTGATATTCAACTTCCTCATGTGCCGGGGCATGAGCTTTACGGTGTTGTCGAGGCCGTGGGTAAAGACGTAAACACATGGCGCATTGGCGACCGGGTCACGGTTCCCTTCGTTGGCGGGTGCGGCACTTGCCCTGAGTGCCACTGTGAATGCTGCCAAGTTTACTTCCGCTAACTCACTAGCGCACATTGTACGTGGCGTTCCCTGAATGGTTAATATTAGTCAATTAAAAATAAATTGTTAAAGAAACACTTTTTAGCGATTTAATTGATTAATGATTTTTTAGCGCATAATGACTAGTGCGCTAATTGTTTCTTATTGTTTATTTTAATGTCGCTGGTGATATTTGTTTGCCCATTTTTAAAGGCTGTTATATAAAAGCTTGTCTTTGTTGCAGGTGCTTAGTTAAATGGTTTTTTACACTAGTTCGTTGTAAAAGAAATTAACAATGCGCCTGGTATTTAAGAACTGGTTTCTTGCTTTAAATTAATTAAAAAGTGTCGTGCACTGAGTGCGCGCATTACTGCGTACACATTAATGAGCGGCCTTATGGGTGCTTAATTAGCTGGCGCGGTATTCCCAATGATACTTGGTCATTAGAGGAGTAGGGATATGAAAAAGTACGCAGCGGAGTTAATCGGTACGTTTTGGTTAGTCTTGGGCGGTTGTGGCAGCGCGGTGTTAGCGGCGGCTTTTCCAGACGTAGGCATTGGCCTATTAGGGGTGTCGCTGGCCTTTGGTTTAACGGTTGTTACGATGGCGTATGCGATTGGGCATATTTCGGGGTGCCATTTAAATCCTGCGGTATCGATAGGGCTTTGGGTGGGAGGGCGCTTTCCTGCTAAAGAGTTGCCTTACTATATTGGTGCGCAAGTACTGGGTGCCGTTGTTGCCGGTGGCGTGCTGTATCTGATTGCGAGTGGCCAAGCAGGGTTTGATGTGTCGGCTGGGTTTGCATCGAATGGCTATGGAGAGCATTCACCCGGCGGTTATAGCATGACGGCGGCGTTACTAACGGAAGTCGTAATGACCATGGTGTTTATCTTCATCATTATGGGGGCAACCGATGGCCGCGCACCGGCAGGGTTTGCGCCGTTGGCGATTGGCTTGGGCTTAACGCTGATTCACCTGATCAGTATTCCGGTGACCAATACCTCGGTGAATCCAGCGCGTAGTACGGGCGTTGCTCTGTATGTAGGAGATTGGGCGACGGCTCAGCTGTGGCTGTTTTGGGTAGCGCCTATGATCGGCGCGGCGTTAGGGGCACTAGCGTATCGCTTTATTGCTCAGCCTGAGGCACTCATAGCGCCGCCATCGCCTTCTGATCATGACGATGATCTAACGGGTAAGATCGTTCCCTAAAGCGGCTCTCCACGATAGTAGTGCCATAAAAATAGCGAACCCACGCTACGCCAGGGGGCCCAGTGTTCAACTAACTGGCGAGCCTGTTTAGGCGTGGGTTTGTCTTCCAGCTTTTTTAGACGGCCAAGCGCTACACGTAAGGCAAGGTCGTCGGCGGGAAATATATCCGCGCGTTGGAGCGAAAACATCAGGTAAATTTCGGCGCTCCAACGTCCAAAACCACGCAGTTGAGTAATAGCGGCAATCGCCTCGTCATCGCTCAGCGTGGCCAACCCATCGGCGCTGAATGTGCCGGCAAGCTCTGCCTCCGCCAGCCCTTTGGCATAGGCTACTTTGCGCCAGGAAAGCCCTGCATCACGCAGCGCTTGGTCTTCAACGTCCATCACTGCTTGCGCGTGCAATTCAGGTAGCAATGAAGTGACTCGGCCCATAATAGCGCGCGCCGCTTCCGTCGAAATCTGCTGGCTAACAATCGTACTAAAAAACGTTGCGAAGCCTTGGTCGCGTTGGCGCGGGGCGGGTGCTCCCACGAGTGGATAAGCACGGGCAATATCGGGGTCTGCTTTAGCCAGTGCCTCCATGGCGCACTCGATAGACTCTAGTGTCATGAACGTTTCACCTGCTTATAAGTTTAAAAACACACTAACAAAACTAGAAAACCTCTGATTAACTATTGCGCTTGTCCATACTGCGTTAAAAATCACCTCGTGCGCGAGTCCGATCAAAATGCTCATTTACAACCCGTAAACTCGAACGCGAGCCCGGTCCTTTTTTCGTTGATTTTTGCCTTGTCTGGCCTGCGCTCATAACGTTAATCAGAGGCTCCCTGGGATATTACCGTTGTAATCCGTAGGAATTGTCTCGTTCGCCCGCTAACTTTTTTGGTGTTGCGTATTTCTACTTTTGTCTAATCCTGCGATCATTTGCAGCTATACAAGACCGTTTTGTTAAGCAGGTGTTGAATGCGCCTGGGGGAGAAAAGTATGCAGGCGTCGTCATCGGGATTGGCACGTAACCCGCGGTTGGCAGAAGTCGTGTTGGCGTTAGGCGGGTTTGGTATTGGCACCAGCGAATTCGTCATTATGGGGTTAATGAACCGTGTCGCGGAAGATCTCGCCGTTACGGTGCCACAGGTGGGCTATGCCATCAGTAGCTATGCCTTGGGTGTGGTCGTCGGTGCACCACTGATATCTGCCTTTGCAGCGCGGGTACCTAAGCGTGCGTTACTCATTGTGCTGATGTTGGTCTTTGCCGTCGGTAATATCGCCAGTGCCATGGCGCCCGGATTCTGGTCATTTGTAGGGCTACGCTTTATCGCCGGGTTGCCGCATGGTGCTTATTTTGGCGTAGCCGCATTGGTGGCCGCGGGTGCAGTGCCAGTTGATCAGCGGGCACGCGCTATTTCACGGGTAATGATGGGCTTGACGTTGGCGATTCTGATTGGCGCGCCGTTAGGCACGTGGACAGGTAATCTGTTTGGTTGGCAAATTGCTTTTGCAGCCGTAGGTGTTATTGCACTGTTGACTGCGCTATTGATTCGTTTGTGGGTACCTGTACAGCCGTTCGATGCCTTAGCAAGCCCGCTACGTGAACTGTCGGCATTGATAAAGCAGCGTGTATTGGTGACGGTGGCCATTGCCTGTATTGGCTGTGGCGGTATGTTTGCTATTTTTAGTTATGTGATGCCTACGCTTACTCAGCAAGCGGGTATGAGTGAAGCGCTGGGGCCGCTAGTGCTGGTCATCTTTGGTCTTGGCTCTATCGCTGGGAATTTAATTGGCGGTCGTGCAGCGGACAAGAACCTGATGCGTGCAATTCCCGCTACCTTGGTGTGGTGCGCAGTAATTCAGGGATTGTTCTATTTTGCTGCTAATAATGTTTGGACGGGGCTGTTATTTGTAGGATTAGTCGGCTCTAGTATGGCGCTAGCGCCTGCGCTGCAGACCCGTTTAATGGATGTAGCAGAAGATGCCCAGACGATGGCGGCTTCGCTAAACCATGCGGCTTTTAATGGGGCCAATGCATTAGGAGCGTGGTTAGCGGGATTGGTCATTAGCGCGGGTTTTAGTTGGTCGAGCACAGGGTTAGTCGGTACCGGTTTAGCACTTTGCGGGCTAGTGATTTTTGCTTGGGGGCGCTGGCTTGAGAAACGCACTTTCGCTACGGCTGAACGTTATCAATGAGTGTTTATTAACGACATAGCCGAAAGCCGCGCATGCCGAGGTGAAAGTGGTCAGCATGTGCGGCGTTGTAGTCTGGCCCCAACACGTTACCAAAGGTGTTGCAGGCGCCATCTCTCGCTGCTCTTAGAAATTCCCCGGTTTCGCCTTCGTCATCCCAGTGATTGATCAGCGTAATGTGCTGGCCATTTTCAAACTGAAACCCCACCACATCCAGTGCTTCAGCGGTGGCGTGTTCACTGCGCCTGCCTGTTTCGCGGCCATAGACGTTACGGCAGGCAAAGCTTCCAACGTGATTGATTTGGGCCACACGGCTACCCATGATTTTCAGGACAGCAGGTTGCAGGGCATGGCGCTCGTACATTACCCAGGCCAGCGCCATTGGGCAGGTGGCGACAAAACTTTGGTTAAAACGAACGCTGCTAGACTGCATACGCACGATATTCGTCAGTGGGCAGCTAGCGGTTGGGGAATAATCGGCTAAAGGTGTGTAACTAAGCTCGCTCTCTGGCACGGTGTCCAGTGCGGCTAAACAGGCACCCCGGTCATCGTTTAGACGTTTGAGCTTTAGCTGGGTGATGGGCGTTATTGGGTCATCGATATAGAGTGGCGCCCAGGGTGCCCAATGGCGGGGAATCTCAATCAGCCCTTTTTGGAACGCTACGCCCAGGGCAATTAAGCATAAAATAACGATCGTACTGCGCATAACGACCTCCTTGTGACTGCGCCGAAACGCTACAGTCCATAGCATAGGTGTGCGATACTGCGCGCTACTTTATACACAGTACAACGCATAGCCGTTGTTTTGTTTATCTTCATCAACGATCTTTCGCTGACTATCATTTCGCTATCTATCTTTTGCTAACTATCTTTCGCTAATTAGGGAAGCGCTTCATGTCCCAGGGTACGCTTTTTATTATTTCTGCCCCGTCGGGTGCTGGTAAAACCAGCTTGGTCCGCGAGCTGATCGAGAGCCTGGATGGTATTCAGGTCTCGGTATCACATACCACGCGAGCTAAGCGCGAGGGGGAAGTGGATGGTGTGAACTACCACTTTACTCACGTAGCCGACTTTGAAGCGATGATTGAGCGCGGTGAGTTCTTTGAGTATGCCAAGGTCTTTGATAATTACTACGGTACGTCTCGCTGTGCGGCGCAAACTGTTCTGGACGCAGGGCAAGACGTTATTTTAGAGATCGACTGGCAGGGCGCTCAGCAGGTACGTGAGCAAATGCCTTCGGCAGTGTCGATTTTTATCTTGCCACCCTCGCGTAGCGAACTAGAGCGGCGTCTTTCTAGCCGCGGAACCGATGAGCACGCAGTGATTGCTCGGCGTATGCGTGATGCCGTTAGCGAAATGTCCCATTTTGATGAATATGACTACTTAGTCATCAATGATGATTTCACCACAGCACTGCAAGAGTTGCAGTCGCTGGTGATCAGTCGCCGCTTAACACGTGAGGCGATGCAGGTGCGTCATGCGCCACTACTCGATGCGCTCTTGTCACAAGCGCCTAGCGTCGAGTAATCTAGCAGGTTCCATTACCACTTTTTTTGCTGGGCCCGCGGCGTTTCACCACAACGCTGGCCCAGCGTTGTCATTACAGGAAGGCCCCCATGGCTCGCGTAACCGTTGAAGATTGTCTGGAAAATGTTGAGAACCGCTTCAAACTGGTGATGATTTCTACCCAGCGCGCGCGCCAGCTTGCCCGTGGCTCCCGTGAAGCGCAACTGCCCTGGGAGAACGATAAACCTACCGTTATGGCTCTGCGTGAAATTGCCGCCGGCCTGGTAAATCACACCGTGCTAGATGAGCCGGTTGAAGCCGCGGTTCGTACGCGGCCAGCAATGACGCCTACGACACATATCGACGACTAAGGTTGACTAGAGACTGGACTTAGAAGCGACTAGGGGCGCGGTAAATGTTCACCATTGATGACCTGGCCGATCGACTTGGCGGCTATTTACCTCCAGACGAAATACAGCAGGTCAAACGCGCTTTCTATTATGCCGAGCAAGCCCACGACGGCCAGCGCCGCCGCTCTGGTGAGCCTTATGTGACCCACCCGTTAGCGGTCGCTAATATATTGGCTAATATGCACATGGACCATCAAAGCTTGATGGCGGCCATGCTGCACGATGTCATTGAAGATACGGGTGTCTCGAAAAAGGCGCTGTCTGCGCAGTTTGGTAAGCCTGTCGCCGAACTGGTGGATGGTGTTTCCAAGCTGACCCAGATCACCTTTGAAGACAAAGCCGTCGCCCAGGCGGAAAATTTCCAGAAGATGGTGTTAGCGATGTCGCGGGATATCCGCGTCATCATCGTAAAATTGGCTGACCGTCTGCATAACATGCGCACGCTGGGAGCATTGCGCCCAGATAAAAAGCGCCGTATTGCCCGAGAAACGCTGGAAATTTATGCCCGTATAGCGGGACGTTTAGGCATCAATACGATTCGTGTTGAACTTGAAGATCTCTCTTTCCAGGCTATTCACCCAATGCGTTCAGAACGCATCAAACGAGCGGTAGCCAGCGCGCGGGGGAACCGCCGTAGTGCGATGCGAGAAATTCAGTCATCGCTACAGCAGAGTCTGGACGATGAAGGGCTTAAAGGTACCGTGATCGGCAGGCAGAAACATCTGCTGTCGATTTATAAAAAGATGCGCGACCAGCGTAAGCCGTTCGCGGAAATTATGGATGTCTTCGGATTTCGCATCATTACCGAAGATGTCGCTAGCTGCTATCGCATCTTAGGCGTGGTACATAATCTCTATAAGCCTGTACCAGGGCGATTTAAAGATTATATCGCTATCCCAAAAGCCAACGGCTACCAAAGCCTTCATACTACGCTGTTTGGTCAGGGTGGGATGCCCATTGAAGTGCAGATCCGCACCCGTGAGATGGAGGCGATGGCTAATAATGGCATCGCTGCCCACTGGCTCTATAAAGCAGGGCAAACAACCCACCCCATTGCCGAAGGCAGCCATGCCCGCGCCCGTGCTTGGGTAAAAGGGCTGCTAGAAATGCAGCGCCATGCGGGTGACTCGCTAGAGTTTATTGAGCACGTTAAAAACGATCTTTTTCCAGACGATATCTACGTATTTACCCCCAAAGGCGACATCATGGAGCTGCCTCAGGGCGCAACGGTGATCGACTTTGCTTATAGCGTACACACCGATATTGGCAATAACTGCATTGCTTGTCGTATTGATCGCCATTTAGCCCCGCTCTCGACGCGTCTTGAAAGTGGCCAAACGCTGGAAATTATTACTGCTCCTGGGGCACGGCCTAACCTGGCATGGCTCAACTTCGTCACGACAGCAAAAGCGCGTTCCGCGATACGCCATGCATTGAAGCACCAGCAGCAGGCAGAAGCGGTTATCCTAGGGCGACGGCTGTTGAATAAGGCGCTGGCGCCATTTGAAACCAGCCTGGAAGAGATGGACGAAAGTGTTTTTACTAAAGCATTTAAAGAGCTGGATGTCGTTTCGTTAGATGCTTTGTTAGAGTCGCTTGGCTTGGGCAATCGAATGGCCCATGTGGTGGCGCGGCGCTTGGTTGATATCTCCAATGGCGGAAACTCTGACTACGTTCTCAGTGGGGATAGTGAAAAAGCTGTCGTTATCAGCGGTAGCGAAGGTATGGTGATTAATTTTGCCCGCTGCTGTCATCCATTGCCGGGCGACCCCGTTGTCGGCCACTTATCCGTTGGCAAGGGGCTGGTGGTGCATCGCAGTGAGTGCAAAAACCTAGGTGATCGTAAAAACGACCCAGAGAAGCTGTTTGCTCTTGAGTGGTCGGACAGTATAGATGAAGACTTCCCGGTCGCGCTGCGCATTGAAATTGAGAGCCGTCGTGGGCTGGTGGCTGAGCTGGCAGGCGTGGTGACCGATGCTGACGCCAATATCGAGCGTATCGGTATTGAGGAGCGTGATGCGCGGCTTTCAATCGTTAATTTAACCTTATCGGTAAAAGGCCGAGTGCATCTTGCGCGCATTATTAAGCGTATTCGCAACCTTCCTAATGTCGGCAAAATAACCAGAATGACCAATTAATCACCCGTTAGTAGGCTGCTGGCGATGGGCTGGCAGCAACTGCTATGGCGGACCATTAGAATTAATGTTTAACGCTATCACCCTATCCATAACATACGTCTAAAAATATATTAAACACGACAGGAGAGTGCTATCTCATGAGCAACAAAGCGGTTATTAATACTGATAAAGCCCCCGCTGCAATCGGCCCTTATTCTCAAGCAATTAAGGCTGGCAACACAGTGTATCTTTCGGGTCAGATCCCGCTGAACCCAGCGACGATGGAAATTGTTTCTGACGACTTTGAGGCACAGGCACGTCAAGTATTTACCAATCTACAGGCAGTGTGTGAAGAGGCTGCCGGTACGCTTGGCGATATCGTCAAACTCAACTTATACCTTGTTGATTTGGATAACTTTGCGATCGTAAACAAGGTGATGGAAGAGTTCTTCTCGTCGCCTTTCCCTGCCCGTGCAGCGGTCGGCGTCAAAGCGTTACCCAAAGGCAGCCAAGTAGAAGCAGAAGCTGTGATGGTCATTGGCGACTAAACCTCTGAGCCTAATGCCTCAAGCAACTGTCTTCACCAAAAACGGGCGAGCACTTTATCATTAAGTGCTCGCTCTTTTTTTGAGGGTAGTGCAAAGAGGTTAGTGCAAAGGAATTAGCACCGAAACGATTAGGCTTTTTGTGGTGTTAAGAAGCCGCCCTCTTTTAGCACCTGTGCGTAGCCTTCTTTGTAGGTTGGATAGCGAAATTCATAACCCGTTTCACGGATACGGCTATTATCGCAGCGTTTGCTGGTGCGACGGCGCAGTGGTGACTGCATGGTCTCGGTAGATTCAACCTTGAGCTGTTTGGCTAACCACGCCATCACGTTATGCAGGGTGACGGGCTCGCAGTCGCTACCTAGGTAAAGGTCGGCGAGTGGCGCGCCTTTTTCCTGACAACGAATTAAGTGCGCCAGAATACCGGTGCAGTCATCACGGTGAATACGGTTGGAGTAGCTGACCGGCGTAACTGCCGCGATGCGGCCTTCCGCGACCTGGTGAATCAAACGATCACGCCCAGGGCCGTAAATACCCGAAAAGCGCACTACCGTGCCGGGAATCGGATGGTTAATCAGCGCTTGTTCAGCATCGCACATTAGCTTGCCAGAAAAGCTGGTTGAACCGGTTGGGCTGTCTTCGCTAACGACCTCGCCTTCCTGCTGGCCATAAACACTGGTCGACGACACAAAAAAGATGCGTTTCGGCGGCGTTTTATGCTGATCCAGCACGCCAAGCACACGATTGAGGCCATCCGGATAAGCGCTTTGGTAGGCACTTTCTTCGAAACGGTCAGCGCTGACAGTATAAATAACGTAGTCAGCACGAGGCAGGGCATCAGCACCAGCGCCTTCAAGATCGTTAAGATCAAGCGCCAACGGCTCAATGCCCGTGTCTTTTAATGCCTCGACATGACGGCGCACGCCGATAACATGATGGCCTTCGCTGAGTAGCTCGCGCCCGAGCGTTATGCCGATATCTCCGCAGCCAATAATCAGTACCGTTCGCTTCACCTTGGTCACTCCTCTTGATTAATATTCCCTATCAGATACAAAGTCCCTATGAGATGTGCCATCTTCAATAGGGTTTGTTTGTCCTTTTCCATCTCGCTATCACGATGACCTGT
This sequence comes from Halomonas sp. XH26, assembly GCF_024138895.1. Taxonomy (NCBI): domain Bacteria; kingdom Pseudomonadati; phylum Pseudomonadota; class Gammaproteobacteria; order Oceanospirillales; family Halomonadaceae; genus Halomonas; species Halomonas sp. XH26. The sequence continues at coordinate 4,041,162 of NZ_CP071889.1, read as the reverse complement.
AACGAGCTGCAACGAGAGGATGCCACTGGCACCACTATGACTTTAACAGAACTACGCTACATCGTAACCCTTGCCCAAGAACGTCACTTTGGTCGTGCCGCCGAACGCTGCCATGTTTCGCAGCCAACGCTCTCGGTGGCGGTGAAAAAGCTCGAAGACGAGCTTGATACACCGTTGTTTGAACGTTCCAAATCAACCGTGCAGGTCACCCCGTTGGGTGAGAAGATCGTTGCTCAAGCCCAGCGCGTACTGGAACAGAGCCGACTTATCTACGAAATGGCGAATGCTGGCAAAGACCAGTTGGCTAACCCGCTGCGCATAGGCGCAATTTATACGATTGGCCCCTACTTATTTCCCCATCTAGTGCCAGCACTGGCTAGCGCCGCACCGCAAATGCCGTTGTATATTGAAGAAGGCATGACCGGCTCTCTGCGGGCAAAGTTACGCAGTGGCGAGCTGGATGTCATTATTGTGGCGCTGCCTTTCACAGAGACCGACGTAGTTACCAAGCCGATTTACGATGAGCATTTTGAGGTGTTGATGCCAGCCAGCCATCGCTGGGTAAGTCGTGACGCGATTCACAAAGAAGATTTGTTAGAAGAGCGCTTGCTGCTGCTGGGGGAAGGGCACTGCTTCCGCGATCAAATTTTGGAAGCCTGTCCGGCGATTACCCAAAAGCTTAACAGCCCCAATAATACGCTGATTGCTGAGGGTGGCTCATTGGAAACCATTCGCCATATGGTGGCATCTAAATTAGGAATTACGGTACTGCCACAGTCGGCGCTGGGCACTGATCAGTATGAAAATGCCATGCTAGTGAGCCGGCCCTTTGTTGAGCCCGCGCCTTCGCGCACCGTTGCCATTGCGTGGCGGGCAAGCTTTCCTCGCCCAAAAGCAATAGATGCGTTAGCTAAGGCGATTAGCCAATGTCAGCAACCTGTACACACTGCTAGTGCTAGTCCGTCCTCATGAGTGATCTTTCTGCACCGGTTTCGTCGCTGAAAGGGGTTGGTGAGGCGCTCGCGCTAAAGTTGGCGCGATTGGGAATAGACTGCGTAAGCGACCTGCTATTTCACCTGCCGTTGCGCTACCAGGACCGTACACGGCTAACGCCCATTGGCCTGCTGCGCGCAGGGAGTGAGGCGGTGATAGAAGGGGAAGTCACCGCGTGCGATGTTGTTAAGGGGCGTCGGCGTAGTTTGTTAGTCAGAGTGCGCGATGGAAGCGGTATTTTAAGCCTGCGTTTTTTTCATTTTTCGCCTGCCCAGCAGCAACAGATGCGCCCCGGTGTTACGGTGCGTGCATTTGGGGAGGCGCGCGCGGGGGCAACAGGGCTGGAAATTTACCATCCTGAGTACCGGCTAAGCGGCGGTAACGATACACCGGTTGAGGAGTATTTCACGCCGATTTACCCGACCACTGAAGGGTTGCATCAGACGCGTTTGCGCGCACTTACCCAGCAAGCGCTTGCGCTACTGCAGCGCTCCCCTGAGTTACTTCCGGACGTTATTCCAGATGCCCTGCGCCAGCGGTTCAACCTGCCTGGGTTACACGCTAGCCTGCAACTGCTACATCAACCGCCACCGGATGTGAACATTGAGCAGCTTGCCCACGGCCATCATCCCGCCACACGTAGGCTAGCGCTGGAAGAGCTACTGGCCCACCAACTCAGCCTGCGTGAAGTACGGTTACGTATTCAGGCCGATGGTGCGCCATCGCTGCCGTCGGGCCGCAGCCTGCAAACCCGCTTTTTAGCTCAGCTGCCGTTTGCCCTTACCGGTGCGCAGCGCCGCGTGCTGGAAGAGATTACCCTAGACCTTGCGCGGCCCGCCCCGATGCTACGGCTCGTGCAGGGCGACGTCGGCTCGGGGAAGACGGTCGTTGCGGCGATGGCGGCGCTTTCAGCGCTGGCAGGCAATTGCCAGGCGGCGATGATGGCCCCCACGGAAATTCTTGCTGAACAGCACTATCGAGCGTTTAAAGCCTGGTTTGAACCGCTGGGCATCGAAGTGGCTTGGTTGGCAGGTAAGCTCAAAGGTAAAGCGCGGTTAGATGCCAAAGCCGCTATTGCCGATGGCCGTGCGCGCATGGTGGTGGGTACTCACGCGCTGTTTCAGAGCGACGTACACTTTCAGTGTTTGGGGTTAGCAATTATTGATGAACAGCACCGCTTTGGGGTTCATCAACGCTTGGCACTGCGCGAGAAAGGCGAAGCGGGCGGGCTAACACCCCACCAACTAATCATGACCGCGACGCCGATTCCTCGCACGCTGGCCATGAGTGCTTACGCGGATTTGGATGTATCGGTAATTGATGAGTTGCCGCCAGGGCGTACGCCGGTTAAAACCGTAGTGGTGTCTGATGAGCGGCGGCCTGAAGTGGTTGAACGCATTCGCAACGCCTGCAGTGATGGGCGTCAGGCCTATTGGGTGTGTACGCTGATTGAAGAGTCTGAGGTGCTGCAGTGTCAGGCCGCCGAAGTCTCTCGCGATGAACTAACCCAGGCGCTGCCTGAACTCGCTATTGGACTGATTCATGGGCGCATGAAGGCCAGTGAAAAAGTTGAGGTGATGGAGGCCTTCAAAACGGGCGAGCTCGACCTGCTGGTGGCCACCACCGTTATTGAAGTGGGCGTAGATGTCCCCAATGCCAGCCTGATGATTATCGAAAACCCGGAACGCCTGGGGCTTTCTCAACTGCACCAGCTGCGCGGTCGAGTAGGGCGCGGCAGCACGGAAAGCTTCTGTGTGCTGCTTTACCACCCGCCGCTTTCGAAAAGCTCTCGGGAGCGCCTGGGGGTAATGCGTGAAACGACCGACGGTTTCCGTATTGCCGAAAAGGACTTGGAAATTCGTGGTCCCGGGGAAGTGCTCGGCACTCGCCAAACCGGTCTTGCTCAGATGAAAATTGCTGATCTTGAGCGTGACGCCGACCAGCTAGAGCGCGTCACTGCCCTGGCCCAGGCGCTTCAAGGCAACACTGAGGTCACCGCCGTATTAGTGCGGCGCTGGCTAGGCGAAGCCGCCGGGCGCTACGGGCAGGTGTAGGGAGTGATACAACGCTTAAGCTGCGGTGCTCGCTTCTTGATGATTCTCTACTGGTGTCTCCGTTAAGCGGTTGGCGGCTTCACCAAGGGGCCCTAGCTGTGCGGCAATCAGGCGTAACTGGCTTTGGATGGGACGGTAAAGGGCAATGGCGTTTTCGTCTCCCTCTGAGCCCTTCTTATCGAAGGAATCTGAGGCATTCTGCTCTAGCTGCGCGAGTAGGTCGTTGACTTGGTCAGCCAAGGGCGTGACAGGTTGGCGCTTGTTGAGTTGTTCTGCCAGTTGCTCCAGCAGCTCGCTGATGCGCTTGGCAAGGGGCACTAAGGCGGCGTCGTCCTCGTCTTCAGCCAACTGATGGCGGTGAGCGCCAAGGGCAGATAAGTGGCTTAGCAGCGTGTTAGACAGCACTAGAAAGCGTAGGCCGCTGTCGGCGTCCTGTTTGCGATAGTGCCCCGGCTCGTGGAGCATATTGGTGAGTAGCGTTGAGAGCGCTGCATCGGCATTGTGGGCATTGCGGCGGGCTAACCGGTAAGCCAAATCGTCCTGCTTTCCCTCTTCATACTGGTGAACTATCTCATCTAAATAACGGCGGTGGTTGGTGAGGACTTTTGCGGCCTCCCGGTACAGCCGACGCCCTTGCCAGTCAGGCAGAATAAAAAATACCGCTAGCCCGGCAATCAACGAACCCACCAAGGTATCCAACAGCCTAGGTAAGATCAGATTAAAACCGTCGCCGACCTGGTTAAAGCTGCACAGTACCAGCAGTGTGATTGAAGCAGTGGCGATAACGTAGTGACGCTCGCGGTTGGCAAAAAAACAAACGCCCGCAGCCACCGCAATCATGCTTTGTATGCTGGCTTGGGGGAACAAGCTAATGGATGCCCAACCTGCAATGAGGCCAAGCACCGTGCCGAAGATGCGCTGTGAAAGAAAACGACGCGTGGTGGCAAAGTTCGGACGGCAGACGAACAGCGTGGTGAGTAAAATCCAAAACCCCTGTTCAGGGTCAAGCCACTGGAGCAGCCCATAGCCTACTAACAGCGCGGTGGATAAGCGCACCGCATGGCGAAACGTGGGTGAACCCAGCGTCAAATTTAGCTGAACGCGTTTCCACGCTTCTAGCACGCTGGAGGGGGAGCGGTCGTAAAGCGAACTATCACGACGATCATCGTCGGTATCTGGGTTGTGAGCACTGGCAATCTGAGCTTCCAGGATAGACAGGTTATCGGCAAGTGCATTGAGCGGGTGCATAAGCGGACGCCATTCCGGCTTACCGTGCTCGCTTAAGTTGTCGATAGAAGCGCGTAGATCGGCCAGCGCCTGCTCACTCTGTTCATGACCAAAGGGGCGGTTAAGCAACAGCGATTTGGCTAGCTGGCGGCAGGCGCGGCCTTGCTGGTCTAAGAGTCGCTGGCAACGAAACAGAACGTCATGGTGAAAAAACGCTTCGGTGAGCGCGCTATAGGGGTAGTGGGTAGAGCTTGCCCGCTCGTGTATATCCTGGGCGATAAAGTAAATCTGTAGATAGCGATTTAGCTTACGGCTGCCACGTTGCCCCTCTAGGCGGCGGAAAATCATCTCTTTCGCTTGGTTGAGTGCATCGACTACCTTGCCGTTTTGCCTGGCTAGCGCCACGCGGCGCGCCTCTAGATCGACCCCACGAACAGGCTCAAACAGCGCAGACTTTAAGATTAAAAACTCACCTAGCGCTTTATATACCCGCGCCATACTTTGTTTAACTGGCTGGCGCGAAAAAAGGGCGCACCATAGGATTGAGATAACCCCATACCACGCGGCTCCTGCAAGCAGCAGCAACTGCCTGGAAGCCACGTCTTCATCCACGCCACCGTGCTGTTCAATGTTGATCATTGAGTAGATCGACAGGATTAACGTGCCTGACGCAATGGTCGCGTACCGCTGACCAATGGCACCCAGCATAATTAACGTGAAGGTAGAAACCGCCAGCCCAACCGCAAACAGCCACGGCCAAGGGAAAAGCCACTGAACAACAAACGAGGCCGAGGCAAAGCAAGCAAGTGTCACCACCAGCGCCTGGAAGCGCCCCTGCCAGCTGTCATCGGTTTCAGAAAGCGCACTCGCAATAATGCCCAGAAACAGCGGAATCACCAGCGCGATGTCTCCTGCCAAACCGCTAAACAGCAGCGCCCCGCTGAACGCGATAAACACGCGCAGGCTGTAGGCAAACTTGTCCAGGGTCCATAGACGCCGCAAAGGCAATGAAATAGGCATAGAGTCTCTAATGGGTCGCTTCTTTTAGACTTTAGTTTAATGCTTAGTATAGAGTGAAGCGTGTGTGCTTGTCTTTACCCGCTGTTTTCAACGGCTGTGCTCAATGGCTATACAAAACGTAACCGAGCAAGCGTGATGCTTGGCAGCGAGGGGCTGGTCAGTGAGAGCCTAGTCTGAAAGATAGCAGGGGCAATAAGAGAAATCTTAGGAAGGAACCCGCCACCTTGAGGTGGCGGGTTAGTTATTACATATTTTTCAGTAGCTTTTGAAGCTTGTTCATATCGGCGGAGTCGCCCACTAGGCGGACTTCACCGGCTACCATGCCATCTAGAAATGCCTGTTGCGTTGGCTTTTTAAGGATTTTCAACGCGGCATCCTGATCGCGAAAACGAAGCTCAAGGTCTAGGTCAACGGGTAGCCCTTTGCCGGTATCAATGCCTTTCGGCGCCATTCGATAATACCGGGCAATGCTGAGGTCTTCCGTGGCAACGCCCCAGTCCAGTCCGCGCATTCGCTCAAGTTGCTCACGAAAGCGCGGCTTGCGTCGCAGGGCTCTTTTAAGCAGTAAGCTCAGTAGCCACAGCGTCAGCTTGAGTTTCATTAGGAAACGGCGTCCTTAAGCGCTTTGCCCGGCTTGAACGCAACGTTTTTACTGGCGGGAATCTGTAAAGGCGCGCCAGTTTGCGGGTTTTTACCAGTACGTGCGGCACGCTGGCGCACGGTAAACGTTCCAAAGCCAATCAGAGCGACATCTTCGCCTTTGGCAACGCTGTTAGTGATTTCGTCCAAGATAACGTTCAGGACTTGGCCAGCTTTGTCTTTGGATAGATCAGCGCTTTCAGCAATTGCGGCGGCGAGTTCAGGTTTGCGCATAAAGGTATCTCCCTATGTGAAAATCAAGCGTAAGTTCATCTGTGTTGTTAGAAGCACTGCCCAGCTGGTTAACTTTTTTAGCCTAGTCGCTAAGGCGGCGAAAATCAGCCTAGCAGCGCAGGTGCTACTCTGGAAAGCTCCACTTTCCTTCTCACGCAGCTGCCTGTCAACGCAAATCCAATCAAACGACCGTCTTTATTTTCAGCAATCGCTGTCATTTCACCGCCTTCTCCCTCAATTCTCCACCGTGCTGGTGTGGTTACCGGTGGGTAGGCAACCACGGGTAGTAATGGCGTTTTCACAATGACGGGCCACGCCCCAAAGCTGACGCTGGTTGGTTTTCCGGCGAGGGTCGACGCCAGTGCTTTTACGCTCGCCTGCAGGGGCTGCACGTACATAGCGTTAACTCCCTCAACGCAAGCCACATCGCCCAACGCAAATATGTTCGGTCGAGAGGTGCGTAACTGGCGGTCAACCACAATACCGCGAGGGCTAACCGCCAGCCCGGCTGCTTCGGCAAGTTGAGTGCGCGGAACTAAGCCAGTGGCGAGTAACGCGATGTCGGCAGCATAAAGGTCGCCATTATCAAGACGAAGTGATAGAGCGTCATCTACGTTAAGTGCCAGTGTTGTCAGGTTATGTCCTAAGGAAAGTTGGATGCCTGCCTCTTGGAAAGCATCAGCCAGTGCCTGGCCGAGCGGTTCGGGGAGCAGACGTTGCAGCGGTGTACTTTCTGGCGCAATGAGAGTGACTTGGTGGCCGCCAGCATGGAGATCATTGGCGAACTCGCAGCCCACCAGCCCAGCACCGACAACTGCGACACGTTTAGTAGGCGTTGCTCCTAATGCGGCATAAAAGCGGCGATACTCGTCTAAGTCGTTAATGGTGAAGCATCGTTTGGCGACACTTTCGGGCACGCTGAACGGCCTATGGGGAGCCGCTCCAGTGGCTAACACCAGATCGTCGTAGTGGAGCTGTTGGCCATTACTGAGCTCTACGCGTTGGTTATCCACATGCAGATGTGCGACCTGGGTGTGGGTAATTAACTCAGCGTCCAGTTCTTCTGCGACGCTGCTGGCGTCACGTTGGGCGAGTTGGTCTGGCGTTAAGCGTTTCGCAAAGCCTGTAGAAAGCAGCGGTTTACTGTAATCATCGCCACTATCGGCACTAATAAGGGTAATGGCACGTGTATCACCCTGTCGGCGTAGGGCGCGCGCAAGGCCAATCCCCGCCATACCGGTGCCAATAATAATCAGTGTCGAATGGGAATATAGCGATATCTCGTATGAAGGCATGCAGTCACCAAAAGTCGGCAGAACAAAAGCCTGTGAGGTCACCATGTTACACTAGCTTTCTGTGTATTGACCGCCTTGGAGACTTTGGTGATCGCCCCTACTGTTCGGCAAGCTTCCCTATTTCCTCATCGACTATTTCCTCACTGGCTTCCTGTTGCTGCGGCTCGCCCTGCAATGAGCGCTTCGTGGTGGCAGTGGGTGGCATCGACGGACTCCTTAACGACGCGGTTAACCGTCGCAGGCGGCACAAACGCGTTTCGGGTGCAATTGTTACGTCAAACGATTGGCTTACCTCTGCGGGACGAAGCGCTAGCGCTGGGAATTGAACCGCGCCGCTATGCATGGCTGAGGGAAGTAGCGTTGTGTGTAGGTGATAAGCCCTGGGTAGTAGCACGCTCGGTAGCGCCACTTAGTCAATTACAAGGTAAGGGGTTAGAAGGGCTTGGCGAGCGTTCACTAGGCAGCTGGCTGTTTCAACAACCTGACTTGGTGCGCGGGCCACTCTACGCCACTCGCCATCAGCCACGCTTTGTCGCGGAACACTCTGCGTCGCTTTTAGATAGCGTATGGGGTCGGCGCTCAGTGTTTCAGCACAGTGGGCTGTCGCTGTTAGTGCAGGAATACTTTTTATCAACCATGGCAGATGATCTTGCCCTGTCTTCGCGCTAGGCTATCGCCAGCGTTTTCTTTTTGAGAGGTAAGCATGGACCGTTCTCTGTTGAGGCCAACGGGATGGGCTCGAGTGGCTGATTTTTTACATTTAATGCGGTTGGATCGCCCGATTGGTACTTGGCTATTGATGTGGCCCACCTTGTGGGCTTTGTGGATAGCGGCAGAGGGCGTGCCTGGACGGAATGTTCTGCTGATCTTTATTTCTGGCGTTTATGTTATGCGCGCTGCGGGCTGCGTGGTTAATGATTATGCTGATCGTCATTTCGATGGCCATGTAAAGCGCACTAAACATCGTCCGCTAGCCACTGGTCGTATCAGTGAAGCCGAGGCGCAGCTGCTGTTTATAGCGCTGGTAGCCACTGCTTTCATTTTAGTGCTATTGACCAATTGGTTTACGGTGCTGTTGTCGATAGGTGGTGTTGTATTAGCGTTCATTTACCCGTTTATGAAGCGCTACACCCATTTACCTCAGGTGGTGCTGGGGGCTGCATTCTCTTGGGCGATCCCCATGGCATTCGGTGCGGTATTGGGTCATGTACCGTTTGAAGCATGGCTATTGTTTAGCGCTAATGTGCTGTGGACCGTTGCCTACGATACTCAATACGCCATGGTTGACCGCGACGATGACCTAAAAATTGGTATCAAATCTACCGCTGTGCTGTTTGGTAGCGCTGATCGTCTGATAATTGGTGTGCTGCAAGTGGCGGCACTTGGACTACTTGCCTGGGTAGGATGGCGTGTTGGTTTAGGTGGCTTTTTCTGGCTTGGGCTAGCCGCTATGGCCGCCACGTTTGTCCACCAACAACGATTAATTGCTGGCCGTGAGCGCGACCGCTGCTTCCAGGCATTTCTTAATAATCATTGGTCAGGCTTGTTAATTTTTGCAGGTATTGCACTAAGTTGGTGGCCAATAACTGGCTAAATATCCTCTATGTCATAGAATTGTCATCAAGTCATGGTGTTATCGTCACTGACATGTCTTTGAACTGTTTTTTTGAACTATTTTTTTAAATTAGTTTTCATTGAACACCGTGAGGCCCTGGAATGACCGCCAAGACCGTTTTGATTGTCGATGATGAGGCGCCTATTCGCGAGATGATCGCAGTGGCGCTGGAAATGGCTGACTATCGCGTGCTTGAAGCGGATAACGCCCAGGATGCCCACGCGATGATGGTTGACCACCAGCCAGATCTGCTTTTGCTGGATTGGATGATGCCGGGCACCAGTGGTATTGAGCTTGCAAGGCGCTTAAAGCGTGAAGAAGCCACTGCCGAAGTGCCTATCATTATGCTGACCGCTAAAGGCGAAGAAGATAACAAGATTCAAGGACTTGAGGCCGGGGCGGATGACTATATCACCAAGCCTTTCTCTCCCCGCGAACTGGTGGCTCGCTTAAAAGCAGTATTGCGACGTACTACCCCCCGTGGTGTCGAAGATCCTATTGAAATTAATGGCTTGCTATTAGACCCAGTGAGCCATCGTGTGAGTGCTTACGGTAAGGCGTTAGAAATGGGGCCGACGGAGTACCGCCTGCTGCAGTTTTTCATGACGCACCAAGAGCGCGCCTATACACGTAGCCAACTGCTCGATCAAGTGTGGGGTGGTAACGTATACGTTGAAGAGCGGACGGTAGATGTTCACATCCGACGTCTACGTAAGGCCTTAGGGGAAGCTCACCAGAGTCTCATTCAAACGGTGAGAGGCACTGGGTACCGTTTTTCCGCGCGGGTGTAACGGTGCGCCTGTGGAGCCGAGAACTATGGCGGATTGCATGGTTAGCTGCCCTGGGGGCTTGTCTCGGATGGTTGCTAGGTATGCCAGGGCTTGGGGTTGCTGCAGGCCTTGCCGTTTGCTTGGTTTATCAACTGCGCCAACTGCGTGCACTCTTTAAGTGGTTAACGCTCCACCCTCATGATGAACCCCCTGCTGCAAGCGGTATGTGGGGCGAACTTTTTGATCGCTTGTATCGCTACCAAAAGAGCCAACGGATTACCCAGAATCGCTTACGTGCCACTCTTGCGCGTATTCAGGAATCATCCGAAGCGATGCGTGACAGTGTCGTTATGCTAGATCGACATGGTGACTTAGAATGGTGGAATAGTGCCGCGACCGAAATGCTGGGGTTACAAACGGCCCACGACCGTGGCCAGCATATTACCAACCTGCTTCGTGATCCTCGATTTATCAGCTACTTTAATGCGCGTAAATACGGTGAGCCGCTAACGTTAACGTCGCCCATCGATGAACGGCGTATCCTGCAATATCAAATTACACTCTATGGTGATGATGAACGCTTGGTAATGGCGCGAGACATTACCCGTTTGCATCGCCTAGAGCAGATGCGTCGTGATTTTGTCGCCAATGTTTCCCATGAGCTGCGCACGCCGCTAACAGTACTGACGGGTTATTTAGAAACTTACGGCGACTTGAAAGAGCAACTTCCACCACGTTTGGGCCGAGGTATTGCTCAAATGGAAGAGCAGACGAAGCGTATGCAAAACTTAGTCAATGATCTGCTACTGCTCTCTCGGTTAGAAATTGACCAAGGTGGCGAGGATCATCATGCGCTGGTGTTAGGGCCGATGCTCGACAGTATTCGCCGCGATGCGCTAGCGCTCTCTAATCAACAGCACAATGTCCAAGTCGTGCTTGAAAGTGATGCGCGGCTCATTGGCAGCGAGCAAGAACTGCATAGTGCGATTTCAAACCTAGTGTTTAACGCTGTGCGGTATACGCCAGAGGGTAGTCAGATAACACTTCGCTGGAAAACCATGCCGAATGGCAGTGCTTGTATTGAAGTCGACGACGACGGCGAAGGAATAGATCCTGTCCACATTCCGCGTTTAACCGAGCGTTTTTATCGTGTTGATAAAGGTCGCAGTACGGCTACCGGTGGAACGGGCCTTGGTCTAGCGATTGTGAAACATGTGCTGCTGAGACATGATGCACTGCTACAAATTGAATCCCACCCTGGCGAAGGGGCTCTCTTTCGCTGTGTTTTTCCGCCATCACGCGTTGTCGAAGACGAGTCCATACCGCGCAATGCTGTCTAGATGTTGTATAAGTGTGTCACGGTGTCATGTTAGTATGGTCAAATAATGCTCATGTGCCATTTGTAGCCACTTTTCCTGCCTAAGTTGAAAGATTCTAAACGTCTTATTTATTTCTTAAAATATATAAATTAATGTTTATTAACGTTTTTTTATTATTTTTTGCTTTTTGGCATGGCATCTGCAGTGTCTTAGATAAGAGAGAAAACCACAGGAACTGGTAAGCCGAAAGGCAGTCTTTCTTACCATTTAGCAGTATTGAACAGCGATCGAGGAGATGGAATATGATGTCCAAGGAATTACTCAAGAAAGCTGGTATTTTAAGTGTAGCGTTTGGTCTGGTTGCTAGCCCTGCGGTATTTGCTCAAGAGCCAGCGGATCCAGCAAACAATATTTCCCCAGATGAACAGCCTGTCGATTCTCAGCCTGGAAGCACAACAGATTCAAGTGATTATGACAGCCAAGATTTGACCCATGACGAAGGTGATAACGCCAGCGACATGCAGCCAAGCTCAACGAATCATGGTGATTCAGATGCTGGCTATGACAGCACAGATGAGTTGCCTGAAGAAAATAGCGGCATGTAACATTAACTTTGGTTACATATCTTTTCAAAAGGTATTATAACTCTTACGCTTATGGATGAGCTATTCAGAGGCAAGGATGTCAAATCGCATGGATGCTCCTAGATTCAAGGATTGAATCTTTCGACGGTCAACACGCTAGTTAGGGTTAATTCCAAGGTTGGAGCCCCTCAAACGGATAGGAAGCTAGCGTTACGTATCGCGATACTAAGAGTGCTCAAGACCCCACTTCGGTGGGGTCTAATTTTTTGTGTATAGTATAATCATTGTTACATTGCCCACTGTTTCTTGGTATTAGAAATGCAATTATTCAGATGACACGTTCAGCGACCGACAAAAAAAGGGTACCTTGTATCATTACATTGTCGGTTGCTCCATGTAGTAAGGAGTCTTTATTTATGTTGTTGAAATCATTTGTTAAAAATACTTCAGTTTTGGGCCTCTCGCTGGGCCTTATCGCAAGCCCAATGGTATTTGCGCAATCTTCCATTGAGTTGAACCAAGAGCGTGCTGATAACCAAGAAATTATTCAGCCTCAATCTCGTAACACATCGGGCCCTGCGACCTATTCAGCTAAGGATCTGATTAACGACAATGACAATACTCTGATATACACTCCCTCAAGCCGTTCCAGCACAACCGATGATGACTCTAAAGCTAAAGATAGAGCAGGGTATCACGCTGAAGAACTCAACCGTGAAGAGGGTAGCAGTACACGCTGGTAAAGAAGGCTGTGGTTAAAAGTGAGTGACAAATAAGTTTTTTAGTAAAAACCCCGCTTTGACGGGGTTTTTATGGTTAAGACGATTATCGATTGATCCCGTTAATGCTGATGATGGCGATCAGCCGCGTTGCTTCCTTCTTGGGCACTTTGAACCCAAACTTCTATTTCAATATCGTCTTGCTGGGCAAATTCGAGTGTGATTGGAAACCGGTCACCTTCTTCCAGTGGCTGGTGTAAGCCCATTAGCATTAAGTGATAACCGCCACCCGGGCGCATTGTCAGCGTTTCGTCTTTAGCGATTTCGATAGCACTGACGTGGCGCATTTTCATCATATCGCCTTCCATCTGCATATCATGTAGCTCAACACTTTCGCTCACAGGTGTCTGAGCGCTGACCAGTGTGACGGACTCTGTATGAGCCGTAATATCCAGATAAGCGGCACCATTTGCCACACCTGGGGGGGTTGGCGTGGCAAAAGGATGAGCGATCCTTAACTGGTCGGTTTGAACGTCGTGAGCCGACGCGAGAGAGATTGAGCCAGTGAGGAGAGCCGTCAACCAGAGTGCGCGGGTCAGCATGGTCGTATTCCTTTTAGGGGCCTTATCTTCTTAACAAGGCTTATGCTTAATCTTGAGAATAATAGTGCAGCCAAACAACCTTAAGGTAACAAATAGGTTGTGTCAGCGTTATAGCGATTAAGCCATCAGCGATGAGGCGTAATGTCGCGCGTGCCGCGGTAGTGGTCGTCCCACATTAATACGGCGCCTGCCACTGCACCGGGAATTAAGAACAGGTTGGCGAGAGGGATCCAGGTCACTAGCATAATCAACCCGCCGTAGGTGAGACTTGGCCACCACCGTTGCGATAGTCGTGTCCGCATATCGCGAAACGTTATCTTATTGTTATCCATAGGATAATCTAAATAAGTGATTGCCATGATCCACGCGGAAAAAAGGATCCACAAAACAGGAGCTATCAGGTTTAGGCCGGGTATCCAGCTAATAATAAACAGTATGACCATGCGTGGCAGGATATAGCCGAGTTTGACTAGCTCGCGACCCAAGGCATCGACAGCGGTTTTAGCGAGCCCACGGTCATCCAGGGGTTCACGCCCTGTCGCTTGACGTTCTACCTTCGCTGCTAAAAAACCATAGAAAGGTGCGGCGATTAAGTGGGTGACCAGGGTGAAGGTAAAAAAGATCACCAGCAGCAGGCTGATAAAAAACAGTGGCCAGATTAGCCATGAGAGCCACTCAAGCCAGCTTGGTACCATTGTCATAGCACTGTCTAGCCAACCAGAAAAGCGGTTGACCACGAAACTGAGCATGCTGGCATAAACAATTATATTGACCACGATGGGTAGGAAAATATAGCGCCGCAGACCTTTCTGGTATACCAAGCGAGTGCCTCGGCTCAGCGCTGTCATCGCATCCAACATGTTTGCTCCTTAGAAAAAACGCCCAGAGGGGATATCTGGGCGTATTGCAGGAGGAATCGCGTGCTAGGTCAAGATTTTTTAAGTACCTGCGGGTCGATCGCGTCGGGATCGCTATGGCGAATATCTAACCCTTTGACCAAGTAGACAACGTACTCCGCCAGGTTGTTGGCATGATCACCCACGCGTTCTAAGGCACGTAGCACCCACATAATGCTAAGTACGGAGCTAATCGAACGTGAATCTTCCATCATAAAGGTCATCAGCGAGCGCATGGCGCTACCATACTCGTCGTCAACGAACTCATCTTCGTGCACAACTTGCATTGCAAGATCGGTATCAAAACGAGCAAAAGCGGTAAGTGCATCGCGAAGCATTTTACGTACATGCTCGCTGATATGGCGTACTTCCACTAAACCGCGAATGTTGCCACTATTTTCGCTTAACAGCAGCGCATTTCGAGCAATTTTGCTGGCTTCATCGCCAATACGCTCAAGGTCAGACGTTGCGCGAATAACCGCCAGCACTAAGCGCAAATCGGAAGCCGCTGGCTGACGACGCGCTAATACCCGCGTACATTCATCGTCAATTTGCAGTTGCAGGTCGTTCACTTGGCGGTCATTGTCGCGCACTTTCTCAGCAAGACGGCTGTCACCTTCCAGTAGCGCAAAAACAGCATCTTGCACTTGTTTTTCCACCAGACCGCCCATGGCCATCAGGTGGGTTTTTAGCTCCTCCAGCTCTTGGTTGAACTGGCGAGAGATATGTTGGCTGTGGCTATCGCTCGTAATATCCATTGAGCACTCCTGACGTGATGTCTTTGGGGCCTAGGTGATGCGGCCGGTGATGTAGTTTTCGGTGCGTTGTAAACGCGGGTTGGTGAACACTTGATCCGTTGGCCCGTACTCAACGAGTTCACCGTGCTGCAAAAAAGCCGTGTAGTCAGAAACCCGCGCGGCTTGCTGCATATTGTGGGTAACCAGCACAAGCGTTAGCTGTGATTTAAGGTTACGAATCAGCTCTTCAATTTTCAGCGTTGAGATAGGGTCTAAGGCTGACGCTGGTTCATCGAGTAGCAGTACATCCGGCTGTACGGCAAGCGTACGAGCAATGACCAAGCGCTGCTGCTGGCCGCCAGATAGCTGCCAAGCCGAGCGGTGCAGACGATCTTTAACCTCATCCCACAGTGCTGCCGATGTAAGTGCCCATTCGATAATGTCGTCCCGCTTCCGCTTGGGTAAGCGTTGCTGTAAACGCAGGCCAAAGGCCACGTTTTCATAAATCGACATAGGGAAAGGGTTGGGTGTTTGAAACACCATCCCAACGCGCCGTCGCAACTCGGTAACGTTCATGTCCGGGGCATGAATATCCTGACCTTCAAGCTGAATATGGCCACTGTGTGTTACCGATTCATTAAGGTCGTGCAGTCGATTAATCGCGCGTAGCAGCGTTGACTTTCCACAGCCTGAAGGGCCAATAAAGGCCGTTACACGGTGGCGTGGTAGGTCTAATGTTAGATCGCGCAACGCCATTTTCCCCGCATAAGCGAGGTGAAATTTTGCAATGCTCAAGCAGCGCTGTTCGGCAGGAAAATGCGTCACGGGCGCGAGAGCCGCTTTGTTGGACGATAAAGACGCTAACATTCGTTTCCTCGCTGACGCCTTAGATAATGACGCAGAAATATGGCAGTTAGATTAAGCACGAGTACGATTAACACCAGCAGCAGTGCGGTGGCGAAAACCAGCGGAATTGCGGCCTGCACATCTTCACCATGAAAAGCGGTATCAAATAAATGATAGCCGAGGTGCATAAACTTACGCTCTAGATGAAGGTAGGGAAATTCACTATCTACAGGCATTTGCGGCGCTAGCTTGGCGACGCCCACTAGCATTAGCGGTGCCACTTCGCCCGCGGCTCTGGCGACGGCTAAAATCACTCCCGTTAGCATGGCGGGTGTTGCCATGGGCAGCACCACCCGCGTTAACATTTCTAAACGTGTCGCCCCCAGTGCAACGGCACCTTCCCGCTGGGCATCAGGTATGCGTGCTAGCCCTTCTTCGGTAGCGACAATCACTACAGGTAGCGTGAGCAGGGCAAGTGTTAGCGAGGCCCAGAGAAGGCCGCCGGTGCCAAATGTGGGGGAGGGCAGTGCATCGCTGAAAAACCAGCTATCGATAGAACCGCCTACTCCGTAGACAAATACGCCAAGGCCAAATACGCCGTAAACGATTGAGGGCACGCCTGCAAGATTGCGTACGCCAATGCGAACTAAGCGTGTTAAGCGGTTTTGATGAGCGATTTCGTTTAAGTAAATGGCAGCGAGAACCCCAAACGGAGTAACGATTACTGACATCAGAATGACCATTAAGACAGTGCCAAAAATGGCTGGCCAGACACCTCCGCCAGTATTGGCGGCGCGTGGCCCTTCACTTAAAAATTGCCAGATGCGTTGTCCCCAGGCGATGGTTTTTTGCCCCCAAGACATGGCATTTGGCGATTGAAAGTAGGTGACACTTGCCAGCGGTTGGCGAAGTATTTGACCATCCGCAGTGGCTAGTACTAATGTGCCAGGGGGTCGTTGCTGAGCGGGTAAGGCAAGTGCATCATGGATGAAGGTCCAGGCGGCTTGTTCTGTTAACCGTTGATTGCCGCTCTCCACCGTCATTAAACGGCCTATAAAATCACCCCAAGGGGAGCGCGTTAAGCGAATCAGGTCGGCTGGCTCGGCCTGCTGGCTAATCTCATCAATGGCAATCCACCGCCAGTTGCTTCCTGTAACATCCTGATTGCCTGTGAAATAGAGCCGTTCTGTCCCTGCTTCTTTGGGCAGCGCCACTTCACGAACTGCCTGTCCAATGACGGTATCGCCTGACTTGAGGGTAACTTCCTCTAACGATGCTGGCCAAAAATGGCCTAACCCCCGAATCGTCAACAGCGTTAATAATGCTGCCAACATTAATAACGAAAGTGCCACGCAGGCAGCACAAAGCCAAGGCCAGAGCCCGCTACTGCCCATTTTAAAATTGACGTTTGAAAAAGTTGCTCGCTGCCAACGCATTAGAGTGTGCTCCCTAAACGTTGATAGCGTCGGCGCAATCGCTGTCTGACAATTTCAGCCAACGTGTTCACCACAAAGGTAAAAATAAACAAGGCCAGCGCTGCTAGTATCAGTAAGTGATAGGTCAGCCCGCCTGGAGAAGCTTCGGGAAGCTCAATGGCGATAGAGGCTGATAGCGAACGTAGTCCTTCAAACGGACTGGCACTAAAGAGCGCGGTGTTACCGCTGGCCATTAACACAATCATGGTTTCGCCTACGGCGCGGCCAGCGCCAATCATCACCGCTGAAAAGACGCCAGGGCCTGCCGTGGGTAGGGCAACTTTCCACAGTGCTTGCCAGCGGCTAGCGCCTAGCGCTTGAGCGCCTTCCATTAAGGTAGAGGGCACATCGGCAAGTGCATCTTCCGCAAGTGAATAAATACTGGGAATCACCGCGAACCCCATCGCAATACCCACAATCAATGCATTTCGAGTGGCGTAATCAAGTCCGTACCGTTGATCAAGCAAGCGTCGCAGGTCGCCGCCAAGCCAGTGTTGTTCAATGATGGGAGCTATCCATATTGCCAGTGCAGTCATGCCAATTAACCAGGGGATAAGCCATAAACCTGCCCAAGAAAGCGGTAGTCGTTGGCGAACGCGGGCGGCCGTCCGATACCATAGGTATCCCGCTAAGGCTGCGCTCAGTGGTAGCCAAATAATGATTATCAAGGCACTGGCTAGGTTTTGTTCCACCCAGGGAGCAAGTAATAAACCGGCAATGAAACCGATGACAACGCCAGGCACCGCTTCCATCAACTCAAGCGTTGGCTTCAAACGGCTACGGAGCCGCGCGGACATAAATAGCGCAGAGTACATTGCCGCGCCTAGGGCAATGGGCGTTGCGAATAGCATGGCGGCCAGCGCGGCTTTTAGCGTGCCCCAGGCAAGGGGGGAGAGTTTAGCGAGGCTGAACGTGTCGCCAAAGGCGAGTAATGGTAGCGTTTCCCAAAAAAGGAATACGCCAATCGCTAATATAGCCAACAAAACACCGATGCCACCGGCGGTGATAAGCCCGGTGGCAAGTCGGTCTTGTATATGGCGCAGCGGCTGACGCGAAAAGGGTAGCCGAGGAGGAGTCATGTGGACATCATAGAAAAGCGAAAGCCATCACGAAAATAAGCATGCATGGTTAATTCTCCTTACCCTATCGTTTTATTGTGACAATTAAATGACAGTTCACGGGCGTTGGCGCTGAGCATCACGTAGCTGATTGGGCAGAGGCACAAAGCCCGCTGCTTTGACAATCTGCTGGCCCTCTTCGGAAAAGATAAGTGCCAGAAAGGCTTGCTCCACCGGTGGTAATGACTCGCCGGGTGGCAGGTTAACGTAAAGATAGAGATCACGTGATAATGGGTACTCTCCTTGCTGAATAGAGTGCTCGTTGGGAGCAACGGCAACGCCAGATTCATCGACGAGGCTTAGTGCGCGCACCATTGGGGTTAAATGGTTGTAGCCTGCATAGCCGATGGCATTGAAGGACTCTCCTACCGCAGCGATGACTGCCGACGACCCTGGGTGTTCACTGATATCTAGGCGAAACTCGCCATCGCATAGGGCTCTTTTCTGAAAGAGGCCATGAGTACCTGACGCTAGGTTACGACCATGCAGGGCTATTTGGCCATAGGGCCAATCCGCCGCCGGCATCAGCGTACTCCAGCGCCGGATGGGGCGGGGAGCTCCGCAAGCGAGACTAGTTGAAAAAATCGCATCGACTTGTTGGAGTGTCAGGGTATCCAATGGGTTATGGCGATGGACCGCCACGACTAGCGCGTCCCTAGCAACACGAAGCTCAAGCGGTGGATAACCGTAGCGGTCAATAAACTGCTGGCGCTCTGCATGGGTCATGGGACGTGACATCGGCCCTAGGCGGGTGGTGCCAGCCACTAAGGCCGTTGGCGCACTGGCTGAGCCACCAGCCTGAAATTGCAGATTGATATCCGGGTGGCGGGCGCTCAAGGCTTCGCCCCAGCGCAGCACTAGGCCTGCCATAGTGTCAGAACCGACGGCACCTAGCGTGCCACTCACCGAGGTTGGCTGACCCCAGGCAAGATTGCCCGCGATTAGCAGCCAGCCAGTCAGAAGCAGTCGCAGTTGATGTTTTCTGACACGTCGCAAATTGTAACGCTTCAAACGGCACCCCTCTTGTGATTAACTATTACCGGCCTATTGCGATGCAGCAACATCACAACAATAACCTTTTGAAGCGACCACCTTATGACACCGCTGGACACCGATTTGGACGATGTGCCTGCTCCACAGGGGCAGCTCACCTTAAAGTTACTGGCTTCTCGGCAAGATACCAATCTCTATGGTGATATTCCGGGTGGCTGGTTAGTCAACCAGATGGATCAAGCCGCCGAACTAGCCGCGGGCCGAGAGGCTGGCGGTCGTACAGCGACCGTGGCTATCGAAGCGATGGACTTTTTAAGCCCGGTACGCGTGGGCTCTATGGTGAGTGTCTATACCTGCGTGCAGGAAATAGGCCATAGCTCAATTAAGATTGATGTTGAGGTATGGGTGCGTCCCCCTCATGGCCGCCATTTGGAAGAGCGGCAGAAAGTGACCGAAGCGCGTTTTGTGATGGTCGCGTTGGATGATAATGGGCGTATCCGTGCGGTGCATAGCTGAGAGATTGGTTGACCATTAACATCGCAGAAGGGCGCCTTGGCGCCCTTCTTTGTCTTGCCACTAAAAGATAGCGAAATTCCTAGACGCCGACATTGTCGCGGTTTTTCAAGTAGGCGTATTCGCCGACATCGCTGAATGGGCGCAGTAATTTCTGGAAGGCTGAGTAAGAGTCATAAACACGGCGAGACTCTTCGTCACTGTCTACTTGGCGCTGGATCGCGGCTTTTGAAGATTCATACAGCGCTGCCATCACGTCGTCTGGGAAGGTGCGCAGTTGGACACCATGTTCATCGACCAGCGTTTCCAATGCCTGAGCGTTACGGAAGGCAAATTCGCTGATCATGGCGAGGTTAGAGGCGCGCGCAGCCTCACGGATAACGTCTTGCAGATCTTCTGGCAGAGAATTCCAAGCGTCTAAATTGACCGTGCCTTCCAGCACGGCTGTCGGCTCGTTCCATGCGGAGGTGTAGTAGTAATCCGCCACTTGGTGAAGGCCAAATGCCATATCATTGTAAGGCCCGACCCAGTCCGCTGCATCAAGTGCGCCGGTTTGCAGTGAGGTAAAGATTTCTGAGCCCGCCATAGTGACGGTGCTGACGCCAATGCCGTTCATCGCTTCGCCAGCAAGGCCTGGCAGGCGAAGTTTTAGGCCCTGCATATCGTCTAGAGAGTTAATCTCTTTTTTGAACCAGCCGCCCATTTGCGTGCCGGTATTACCGACCGCAAAAGGCTTCAGGTTGTGGTTGGCGTAGATCTCATCCCACAGTTCCTGGCCGCCACCGTTATACAACCACGCATTCATTTCGGTGGTGTTCATGCCAAACGGCACAGCGGTGAAAAACTGTGAGGCCGCGACCTTGCCGCGCCAGTAGTAGGATGCGGAATGGCCCATTTCTGCGGTACCCGCAGCGACTGCATCAAATACTTCAAGTGCAGGCACAAGTTCACCAGCACCGTGTACACGTATGCGCATGCGGCCATTGGAGAGCTGCTCAACCCGACGCGCGAAGTCATTGGCACCTGTGCCAAGTGCTGGGAAGTTTTTCGGCCAGGAGGTCACCATATCCCAGGTGTAGGTTTCGTTGGCGCTCGCAGTGGAAACAAAAGGCGCAGCAGCGACACCGGCGGCACCGAAGCCGGCGGTTTTTAGAAATTGGCGGCGTTGCATGGCGGGCATAACTCCGAAATTATCTGATGTTTTTTATTAATGCGCAGTGAGCGCAGTGTCCATCAGCCAGTATGCGCTAAGCAGGTTTTAATCGGCAAGTACTCGCCTACAGCTTTACGCTTACGTTAACACCGCTCAAAGTGGGACGAGTTTGGCAAACCCTAGTACGAGCCATTTCACCCCTTCACCTTCAAAGCTGACCTGTACGCGGGCGCGAGCACCTTCGCCTTCTGCATTTAGAATGATGCCTTCGCCAAATACCGGATGCATCACCCGCTGGCCAACATGCAGGGCAGGCAGGTCGCCGTCGCTTTCAACCCGCTGTTGCGCAAAGCTTGAACGTGAGGCAGTAACGGGGCGGGAAATATGGCCACGTAGGCGGACTTCTTCCAGCAGGTGGGGCGGAAGTTCGCGTAGAAAGCGCGATGGCCTGGGAAATACCTCTTTGCCGTGCAGGCGGCGGGTTTCGGCATGGGTCAGGTAGAGTTTCTGCATCGCACGGGTAACGCCGACATAGCAAAGTCGTCTTTCCTCTTCGAGCCGCCCTGGCTCTTCGATCGACATTTTATGAGGAAACAGGCCCTCTTCAACGCCGGCAATAAACACCACGGGAAACTCCAAGCCCTTAGCAGAGTGCAGGGTCATCAGCTGCACGCTATCTTCAAACTCATCGGCTTCATGGTCGCCGGCATTAAGTGCCGCTTCGGAAAGAAATGCTTCCAGCGCTGCCATGCCTTCGCCTGCCTCAGGGGTCTCGAAGGCATCGCCATGGGTAAAGGCGCGCGCAGCCGTCACTAGCTCTTCCAGGTTTTCCACGCGCGCTTGGCCTTTTTCGCCGCGCTCGCTCTTGTGATGCTCGATCAGGCCGGTATGCGTAGTGATGTGATCGATAATTTCATGCAGCAGCAAGCCAGATGCATCGTTGTCTAATTGTTCGATGAGGTTGGCAAATGTCTGTACCGCGTTGGCGGCACGGCCTTTTAGCGTGCCGTCTTGGATGGCATCGTGCAGCGCTTGCCACAGTGAAATGCTTTGCTCTCTGGCGCGATGGCGCACAATTTCTACCGTGCGGGTGCCAATCCCGCGGGTGGGCACGTTAATCACGCGCTCCAAAGAGGCATCATCATCACGATTAAGCAGTAGGCGCAGGTAAGCTAAAGCATTCTTGATCTCTAAGCGCTCATAGAAGCGATGTCCTCCGTAAATACGGTAGGGCATACCTTGGCGGATCAGCGTCTCTTCCAGTAAGCGCGATTGAGCATTAGAGCGGTAAAGAATGGCAATGTCGCGGCGATTAAACCCTTCATCGACTTTCTCTTTGATGGTATCAACGATATAGCGGGCTTCTTCTAAATCGTTAAACCCGGCGTAGACAGAAATAGGGTCGCCCTCGACACCGTCAGTCCACAGATTTTTACCCAGCCGCTCACTGTTATGACTGATCAGCGTGTTAGCGGCCTCCAGAATCGCGCTTGTGGAGCGGTAGTTCTGCTCTAGGCGTACGGTGTGAGTGTTAGGAAACTCCTCCTCAAAGCGGCGAATATTTTCCACTTTAGCGCCGCGCCAACCATAAATGGACTGGTCATCGTCGCCGACGGCAGCCATTGGTGTTTGCAGCCCAGTGAGTAGTTTTAACCACGCGTATTGCAGCGTATTGGTGTCCTGAAACTCATCGACTAATACATGACCAAAACGCTCGCGGTAATGGTTTAGCAACGGCGGGTTGTCACGTAACAGCTCTAGGCTGCGCAGTAATAGTTCACCGAAGTCTACTAAGCCGCCGCGTTCGCAGATAAATTGATAGCGCTCATAAAGCTCTACCATCTGGCCAAGATAACCATCGCCGTCCACGTTGACTTGGTGGGGGCGAAGACCTTCCTCTTTGCAGCCAGAGATGAAGCCTTGTACCTGGCGGGGCGGAAAGCGTTCATCATCAATGGAATAATCTTTGAGCATCCGTTTTACCAACCGTAGCTGGTCATCGGAGTCGATAATTTGGAAGTGTTGTGGCAGTCGGGCATCCTGCCAATGGGTGCGCAGTAGGCGATGGGCAATAGAGTGAAACGTGCCGACCCATACATGCCGCATGGAGAGGCTCAGCAGAGCTTCCAGACGAGTGCGCATTTCACGCGCGGCCTTGTTGGTAAACGTGACCGCCAGCAGGGAGTAAGGCGAAAGCCCTTCGGCCTGCATTAGCCAAGCTATACGATGAACCAGCACGCGGGTTTTACCGGATCCGGCACCCGCCAGTACCAGTAAGTTACCTTGGGGTGCGCTTACTGCCTCGCGCTGGGCAGGGTTGAGCTGATCAAGTATCGCCGTGACGTCGTCCATATAAGCCGCTGCCGGTTCGAAAAATGGGCGGTCAGTTTAGCACAGCCAGCGAACTGGCTGTGCATACAGTCGAATGGGCAGCTACGGCTCTTCAGGAAAACGCAGCGTATTCAGACTCTTCTTGACGGCTTTCAACTGCTCAGCCAGCTTCGGACCGCGCGTTTTGGCAACGCCGACGGCGAGGACGTCGATAAGCACCAAATGGGCGATTCGTGAGCTAAGCGGCGTGTAGATTTCGGTATCTTCATGCACATCGATATACAGCGGCAGACTCACTTCGCCGGCCAGCGGTGAGTCACTCGGGCACAGGCCAATAACGGTAGCGCCTGCTTCGCGCGCCAAGCGAACGCTAGCGACCAGTGCTTTGGTACGGCCTGTTTGTGAGATGGCGACCACGACATCACCCTCTTTTAGCGTGACCGCCGACATATTTTGCATATGCGGGTCAGCATAAGCGGAGGTCGATATCTGCAGGCGGAAGAACTTGTGCTGGGCATCGAAAGCCACGGCACCCGAGGCCCCAAAGCCATAGAACTCAACGCGGTTTGCCATGGCGAGAGCGTTGACCGCACGCCCGAGGGCATCATTATCAAGCCGGTCGCGCACCGATAAAAGTGTGCCCACGGTGGAGTCGAAAATGCTGTGGGAAAACTCGGCAACCGAGTCGCTATCGTTCATAGAGAACTGGGCAAACTGACTACCACTGGCCAGCATCTGGGCAAGTTGGAGTTTAAAGTCCTGGAACCCGTTACAGCCGAGTGCGCGACAAAAGCGTACAACGGTGGGCTCGCTAACTTTAGCCTCTGTTGCGAGGTCGACAATCCGCATATGGATGACCTCGTCTGGGTTGCGCAGTACGAACCGCGCAACCTTTTGCTCGGAGCGACGAAAGTGCTCCATGCGGCGTCTCATTTCATCGAACAGGGCGCGGCTCACATTAAGCTCCTTAAATTCTCTTTAGTACTTATGCAGATATGCTCACGACAGTATGCCTGAGTGCTTGTTGCAGCGTATGTTGCAGCAAGCACGATGCAGAAACAGTATAAATGCGATTTACTCATGCGTTTAAATGCCGTTAGGGCATTTCAACTGGATTCGTCATCATTTTGTCAAGTAGGTTATAGTAAGAAGTGAAGTGCCGCACTGCATCATTTAAATAAACAGTCGTCACGGATGCAGGTGGACGTAGGCATATTCACCTGGAGGAACGTCGATTATGAGAAACGTCGAACGAATCACCTCGGTAAAAAGCGAACTACTCGACATCTTTATGAGTATGGAAGTGGATGAGCATGTTGAGCGTCGGCGTAGTGCCGCCCAGCGCAGCCTGAGGGCGCGTAGGGGCATAGAGCTGCATCGGGAATTTCAGAAGTTATCGCGGGATATCGCCCCCTTGGCAGATGATGAGCAAGAGAGCGAATTGCACTAAGGTAAGGGCGGGTAAGTAAAGCGCTAACTAGCTGACGATAACCCTGGGCAAGCCAGGGCTATCTCTTGCTGGTTAAACATTACTGCCTAGAACTTGATGCTTAGAAGAAGCCTGCTAGGAAAACCACGGCTACCCCGATGGGGGCGACGTATTTAGCCAGCAGATTCCAGAGGCTATAGTCATAAACATCCATGCGTAGCTCTTTGCGTGACTCTTCTTTATCCAAGCAGGTCGCGAAGAACACAATCGCGCCAAGCCCTGTCAGCGGCAGCAAAATCTTACTGGTGAAGGTATCCAGTAGATCAAAGATGTTAAGCCCGAAGAACAGCACCTCAGACCACACGTTGAACGACAGCAGTGCGGCAACCCCTAACGCCCACACGGCAATGCCGCTAACGAATGTTGCCGCTAGGCGCGACAACGACGTGCGCTCTTCTAACGTTTCTACGACGGGCTCTAGCAACGAAATCGCCGATGTTAACGCCGCGAAGGTAAGCAGCAGGAAGAACATCAGACCCAGCACCGTGCCGCCTGCCATATTGCCGAAGGCCAACGGCAGCGTAACGAAAATCAAGCCTGGGCCTTCTCCCGCGCTGAGCCCATTAGCAAATACGATCGGAAAGATTGCTAAGCCCGCCAGCAGCGCGATCGCTGTATCCAGAATAATAACGGTGCGTGCGGTACTGATCAGGTTAACATCTTCGCCTAGGTAGGAACCGTAGGCCATCATAATGCCCATGCCCAGCGATAGGGTGAAGAACGCTTGTCCCATCGCGGCAAGTACAACACCGCCGTCAAGTGCATCCCAGTCCGGGCTGAACATAAAGGCTAGCGCTTCGCCAAAATGGCCGCTGGTCATACCATAGCCCACTAACACTAGCATCAGTACCACTAGTGCGGGCATCATGATGCGTGCTGCGCTTTCCAGGCCTTTGGTCACGCCGCGAGCGACGATACCAATGACGAGGATTATAAAGGCCGTATGCCAAAGCAGCAGCGTCGTTGGGCTAGCCAGCATGCCGCCAAAAAGGCCACTAATTGTGTCAGCATCTTGGCCGTTAAACGTTCCAATGACGGAACTAAGGGTGTAGTTCAGCGACCAGCCCCCAATAACACTGTAAAAAGACAGAATCAGGAACGCCGCTAATACGCCACTCACACCGATCAACGCCCACGCCTTGGATTTACCATGATTGGCTGCAAGGTCAGCCATGGTGTTAATTGGATTTTTCTGGCCACGGCGGCCAATCATCCATTCAGCCACCAATATGGGCAGGCCCACCAACGCCACGCAAGCAAGGTAGACAAGCACGAAAGCTGCCCCACCACTGTCGCCCACCATGTAAGAAAAGCGCCAAATGTTACCAAGGCCAACGGCTGAACCAGCGGCCGCCAGCACAAATCCCATGCGCGATGACCACTGTGCATGTGCAAGTTTTGCCATGAAATCACCTGTTTAGTTAATTGTAATAAGGCGTTATAAGCCTAATGTGCTGATTTTCGGAAAAGAGAAATGTTCTAACGTTATTTTCCGAAAGTACGCGCAATTTATCCGATCGTGGTGGGGGTTGCCAGTCAGTTAGCCTAAAAAGATCGGTCAAAACAGTTGGCTCTGCTTCTCGTCAGCGAATGACGCAAGAGCTGGCAAAGTGATGCGTTGTTGAACTTCATGGTACAAACAGCGCGCCAGTTCTGGTGACGCTCGGTTATCAGCAGTATGCACAAATAAGAAAGGGGTTTTCCCCTGACTTATCCACAGGATGAGCCTGTCTATCCACGGCGTGAAATAGTCCTTATTAATTGTTTTGTCAATATGGCCAATAAAGCGAATGACTGGATAATTTGCTGTGGAAAGCACGTGTAGCGGGAGTTTCGGCTTTTCTTGCTGTGCATGCGCTAAACCAGGATGGTCATTGGCGGGTGTTGAAAACAGCGGACGAACATCAAGCATTACGCGATTGGCTGAATAAGTTATTAACAAGCGGTTAAGGGCTTTTTCTGCCTCTCCTTTGAGGAAAAAAGCGGGGTGGCGTACCTCCACTGCGCACGGTAAGTAGGCCGGCCATTGAGCAAGAAGCGCTTCTAGCTGGGGGAGCTCCGAAGGGCCAAAATCACGTGGTAGCTGAACCATGGTAGGACCAAGGCGATCATGGAGGGGCGTGAGTGCCTTGAGAAACGCCCAGGCATTTTCTGGCTGGGTTAAACGCTGGTCATGGGTGACTGTGGCAGGAAGTTTAAAGCAGAAACGAAAATGAGGTGGTGTTTGCCGCGCCCACGCGGCCACCGTTTCTGCCTTTGGTGCGCCGCTATAAAACGTTGTGTTGCCCTCAACGCTTGAAAAGACCGCCGCATAATCGCTTAACAGGTCAGTTTTGGCATGCCTTGGATAGAGAGTGCCAAGCCAATCCTGATTGGCCCACATGGGTAGGCCAAGGTAAAGCGGTAGCGTCATGTTAAGGCCTTTCGTGGTTATCTTTATACTAGTGTAACTGTTTCATAGAAGCGTTTATGCGCTTTTCTAGAGCATTGTTTCTAGGGCATTGTTTCTAGGGCATTGTTTCTAGGGCATTGTTTCTAGAACATTGTTTCTAGAACATTATTTCTAGGGCACAGTTTCTAGGACATTGTTGCGACGACTAAATAGACTAGAACTACTTGGGTGAGCATTGGCGCCGATCCGGACTGCTCTCGGAGGATGAGCAAAAAAGTGCATAGTGTTCCTCCAAGAACTGCATAGTGAAGGCTGGGGGAAGCCTCTAGGGTTAGACGTACCTCATAAGTAATAAAAAGGTAACGACCCATGACTGCATATCGCTCCCCCTCCGACTGGCAGGCTTTCGTCGAGAGTTGTATCGACTTCCGTCCTGATGAAGGCGTTTTTAGGGTTTCTCGTGACATGTTCACCGATCGGGCGCTGTTCGATCTCGAAATGGAACTCATCTTCGAAAAGCAGTGGATCTTCGCCTGCCACGAAAGCCAAATTCCCAATAAGAACGACTTTATTACCATGCAGGCTGGCCGTCAGCCGATGATCATCACTCGTGATGGCAAGGGAGAACTGCGGGCGCTGGCCAACACCTGCCAGCACCGTGGGGCCACCCTGACCCGGGTTGGCAAGGGCAACCAGTCCACCTTCACCTGCCCGTTCCACGCCTGGTGCTACAAGTCCGATGGCCGCCTGGTCAAGGTCAAAGCGCCGAGCGAATATCCCGAAGACTTCGATAAGGCCAGCCGTGGCCTGAGCCAGGCGCGCATCGAAAGCTACCGTGGCTTTGTCTTTATTAGTCTGGACACAGAATCCACCGTCAGTCTCAAGGAGTTCCTCGGTGACACCACGCTGTTCTTCGACATGATGGTCGAGCAAGCGAAGGATGGTGAGCTGGAGGTGCTACCCGGTGAGTCCCGTTACACCTTCAACGCCAATTGGAAGCTGCAGAACGAGAACGGTCTGGATGGCTATCACGTCAGCACTGTGCACTATAACTACGTTTCTACCGTACAGCACCGCCGTGAGCTGGAAGCCCAGAAGCACGGCAGCAGCGGCGATACCCTCGACTACAGCAAGCTAGGTGCCGGCGACAAAGATACCGACGATGGTTGGTTCTCCTTCAATAACGGCCACAGCCTGTTGTTCAGCGACATGCCTAACCCCCAGGTACGCCCTGGTTACGCTGCGGTGATGCCTCGCCTACTAGAGCAGCTCCCCCAGGAGCGTGCTGAGTGGACCATGCATCGCCTGCGTAACCTGAATATCTACCCCAGCCTGTTCTTCATGGATCAGATCAGTTCCCAGCTGCGCATCGTGCGCCCGGTGGCTTGGAACAAGACGGAAGTGATCAGCCTCTGTTTGGGCGTGAAAGGCGAGTCCGATGCTGATCGCGAGAATCGTATCCGCCAGTTTGAGGACTTCTTCAATGTCTCTGGCATGGGGACCCCCGATGATCTGGTGGAGTTCCGTGAGCAACAGCGTGGCTTCGAAGCGCGGGCCACTGAGTGGAATGACATTTCCCGGGGCTACCAGTGCTGGGAGTACGGCGAGACCCACAACAGCCAGGTGCTCGGGATTAAACCGGTGATCACCGGAACCGAGTTCACCCATGAGGGGCTCTACGTCAACCAGCACGGCAGCTGGCAGCAAATGCTGCTCGCGGGTCTCGAGAAGAAAGCACTCAAGCTCCAGGAGGTATAAGTCATGAGCCAGCAGCAATCCATCGAACAGTTTCTCTATCAGGTCGCCGAACTTTGTGACAGCCAGGATTGGGATGCTTATTTAGACCAGTTCGCCCCAGAGTGTGAGTTTCATATCCCTCAGTGGAAGGGCGACCATGAGATCACCCAGGACCCGAAGCGTGAGATGTCGCTGATGTACTACGCGGACCGCACGGGCATTGAGGATCGCATCTTCCGCCTGCGTACTGGCAAGTCCGCTGCTTCCACGCCGATGCCCCGCACGCTGCATCTGATTAATAACGTGCGCTGGGCGCCACGTGATGATGGTCAGGTGCAGGCTAAGGTGAACTGGGTCACTCACTTCCACCGCTTCGGTGAGAGCGGCTACTTCTTCGGCACGGCCAGCTATACGCTGCGTGGTGACGGCGACGACTGGAAGATTACCCGCAAGCACACGGTACTGCTCAACGACAAGATCGATTCCGTCTTGGATTTCTACCACGTCTGATGTTGCTGGAGGGCGAGTCATGCATAACACAGCCGCCATTGTCTTTCGGGACGGCACCACCCGCTTCGTCAAGGTCGATAAGAATGAGCTGCTGATGGATGCCGCTCAGCGTCACGGAGTCAATCTGCCGGTGGATTGCCGGGAAGGGGTTTGTGGTACTTGCCGCTGCCTGCGCGAGTCCGGTGATGTCGATGTCGAGTATATCGATGAGGAGGCCTTGACCGAGGAGGAGATCGCCGAAGGGCATGTATTGGCTTGCCAGACTCGCCTGCGCTCCAGTCAGGCTTCCTTCTATTTCGATATCGATTCCAACGTCTGCAGTGTGGCTACCGAGGTGCATAACGGCACTGTCAGCGCCGTGGAGCAGGTCTCCGATGGTGCTGCCATCCTCGAGATCACCCTCGACGATCCCACTCAGGCATTGCCGTACCTGCCTGGTCAGTATGCTCGCATTGAGGTGCCGGGGAGCGATCAGTGGCGGGCTTACTCCTTTGCCACCTCGGCGGTACAGGAGGGAAAGTTACGCTTTTTGATCCGCCTGTTGCCGAGCGGTGTGATGAGCGACTACCTGCGCGACTGTGCCAAGGTGGGCGATGCCATCTCTCTGGAGGCGCCCTTGGGAGCCTTCTATCTCCGTGAGGTACAGCGCCCGTTACTGATGGTGGCCGGTGGAACGGGCCTTTCTGCCTTCCTCGGTATGCTTGAGGAGCTGGCTGAAAAGGGCGAGTGCCAGCAGCCGATCCGTCTCGTCTATGGAGTAACCCAGGAGCAGGATCTCAGTGAGCTCGAGCGTCTAGAAGCTTTCACCGAGACGCTGCCCGACTTCGCCTTTGGCACCGTTGTAATGACGCCTTCCGAAGCGTGGCAAGGCAACAAAGGCGTGGTCTGTGACCTTTTTGATCTCGACTTCCTCTCCCAGCCCTTCGATGCCTACCTGTGTGGGCCGCCGCCGATGATTGAGGCTAGCAAGACTTGGTTTGAGGAAAATCCGGTGGGCGAATGCCGAGTGTTTTTTGAGAAATTTATCTCTAGTTGAGGTTTCTATGCGCGGCGTCTCTATTGAAGACATTCAAACAGTGCTGGTCGATTTACCGACCATCCGTCCACACAAGCTTTCCATGACCACTATGGCCTGCCAAACCATGGTCATTGTGCGCATGCGCCACTCGGATGGGGTTGAAGGGCTAGGCGAAGGCACCACCATTGGTGGTCTTGCCTACGGCCCAGAAAGTCCAGAGAGCATCAAGCGCAATATTGATACCTACCTAGCGCCGCTGCTGATCGGTCAACCGTCAGGCAATATTCATCAGCTACGCGCCCGTCTTAACCGCCACATCCGCGGCAATATGATCGCCAAATCGGCGCTGGAAACCGCGCTGCTCGATGCTCAGGGAAAACGTTTGGGGCTAAGCGTGGCCGAGCTGCTCGGCGGCGCCCGCCAAACACATTTGCCGGTGCTCTGGACGCTGGCCAGTGGCGATACTGCCAAGGATATCGACGAAGCGCAGTTGCGCTTAGAGCAGCGCCGGCATTGTGACTTTAAGTTGAAGATCGGCGCACATCCGGTGGATCACGATGTACGTCACGTGGCGGCCATCAAAGAGGCCTTGGGGGATCGCGCCAGCGTGCGTGTTGACGTTAACCAGGCATGGGATGAATCCACCGCAGTTCGCGGTATTCAGGCGCTGCAGGAGGCCGGTATTGAGCTGATTGAGCAGCCCATTCCTGCCCGTGAGCACGCCGGACTGATCCGACTGGCTAACCGTTTCAATGTACCAATGCTCGCTGACGAGGCAGTACAAGACGCTCGCGACGGACTTGACCTTGTCTGCGGCGGTTTCAGTGGTGCCTTCGCGCTGAAGATTGCCAAAGCCGGTGGCACGTACGGCGTGCTGGAACTGGCCCATGTTGCCCAAGCTGCGGGGGTTGGCTTGTACGGTGGCACCTTGCTGGAGGGCACCATTGGCACTGCCGCGTCACTTCAAGCCTGGGCAACGCTACCAGAAATGGCCTGGGGTACGGAGATGTTCGGCCCGCTGCTGCTCAAAGACGATATCGTCGTTAAACCGCTTAATTACCATGACTTTGGCGTCGACTTACCGACAGAGCCAGGGCTGGGTATCACGCTAGATGAAGACAAGGTTACGCACTACTCACGTAAAGACTGCTCACGTAAAGACTAGTCGCGTACGAGCCGAGGAGGAGAGCGCCATGCTGTATCAGGTAGAAATGACCGTTAAATTGCCGACGGATATGCCCGCCGAGCAAGCGGCAGACATCAAGGCTGCTGAAAAGAGCTATTCCCAAGACCTGCAGCGCCAGGGCAAATGGCGCCACTTATGGCGGGTGGCAGGCAGCTACTCGAACGTCAGCATCTTTGACGTTGAAGATAACGCTGAGCTGCAGGCATTGGTTAGCAACTTGCCACTGTTTCCCTATATGGAAATCAGCGTCAAACCGCTGTGTCGTCACCCCTCTTCAGTGCGTGACGACGATAGCTAATATACCCAGGTGCAACGTTAGTTCTTATTAATAACAACAGCTTATAACAAACAGAGGGTTTCACCATGACCGTGAAGATTTTTGACACTCCCGACGTGCAAGACTTCATCAAAACCGTTGCTGGCTTTGGCCAAACCGGTGGCAATGATCGCGCCAAACAAATTGTGCATCGCTTGGTATCTGATCTGTTCAAGCTAATCGATGACTTCGATGTGACCGAGGAAGAGTACTGGGCGGCTGTCAATCTGCTCAATTCGCTGGGTAGCCAAACTCAGTTTGGTTTGCTGTCTCCTGGACTTGGTTTTGATCACTACCTTGATATGCGCCAAGACGCTATCGACGCCGAAGCCAAACGCACCGGCGGCACACCGCGTACTATTGAAGGCCCGCTGTATGTCGCTGGTGCCCCGGAAGCCGAAGGTTTTGCCCGCATGGACGATAGTCAGGATAACGACGGTGAGACCATGTGGCTGACCGGTCAGGTGCGTGACGTGAACGGCACGCCGATTGCTGGCGCGAAGGTCGAGATTTGGCACGCCAACTCCCATGGAGGTTACTCCTTCTTTGATCCTTCGCAATCTGAGTACAACCTGCGTCGTACGATTTATACCGACAGCGAAGGTCACTACACCGCGCGTAGCATTATCCCCTCTGGTTACGGCGTACCCGAAGGTGCGCCCACGGATGTAGTGCTGAAATCCCTGGGACGTCACGGGCAGCGTCCAGCGCATATTCATTACTTCGTCTCCGCTCCGGGCCACCAGCACTTGACCACTCAGATTAATCTGGCGGGTGATCCCTACACCTATGACGACTTTGCCTTTGCCACCCGTGAAGAGCTGGTCGTCACTGCCGAACGTATTGAAGACCCCGCCGAGATTGCCAAGCGTGAACTAGACGGCCCGTTTTCTCATGTGGTGTTCAATGTGGCACTGGCCAACGTTGAGGCGCCCGAGCTACAGGTGCGCCATGCCCGGCCGCGGGCTAAAGAAGATGAGCAGGATCTCGCCAGTCAACTGGCCGGTACAGCGAAGGTTTGAGTCTGTTTTAAAACCACATAAAAACTATATAAGAGACCCATTATGACTCCTACAAAAGCCTTTCTGAGCACTGCCGTGGCGGCCTCTCTACTCTTTGGTGCCGTTTCTGCCCAGGCTCGCGATTTCCGCCTGGGGGTGATTACACCTCCCCAGCACCTCTGGTCCACCGAAGCTGTGGCCTTTGCCGATACCCTTCATGAGCGTTCTGATGGCGAGCATAGCGTCAGCGTTTTCCCGGCCCAGCAGCTTGGTAACGAAGCACAGATGGTTCAGCAATTGCAGACTGGCGCGCTGGACATGGCCTTTCTGACCATCGCTGAAATTTCCAACCGGATTCCTGACTTCGGTGCCCTTTATGCACCCTATCTGGTTGATGATGTAGATCATGCCGCTCGCTTACTGCGTTCCGACACTGCCGGTGAACTGCTCGACCTGATGCCCCAGGGCGTGGGTATGGTCGGCGTTGGCTATGGCATGGTAGGCATGCGGCAGGTGCTCTCTCGGGCACCTATCGAGAACCAGGCCGATATGAGCGGGAAGCGCTTGCGTATCACCCCCTTTGAGCCAATCCGTGACTTCTATACTGCCACTGGCGCGGCTCCAGCCCCGCTGCCATTGCTCGAAGTCTATGACGCTCTGGCTAATGGCCAGGTAGATGCCATCGACATGGACTTTGATTCTATCTTGATCCTCAAGTTTTATGAGCAGGCGCCTAACTTACTGATCTCCAACCATATGATGTTCCCTATGGTGGGTGTGGTCTCTGGTCGGGTTTGGCGCGAACTCTCAGTGGAGGATCGTGAGTTGATCGAGACCGCCATGGCTGAGCACCTGGAGAATGTCCTGTCCGGCTTTCAGGCTAAGGATGCGGCCCAAGAAGCTGAGATCCGTGAGCTTGGTCTGAATATTGTCGAGGCCGATGCTGAGTTCTTCGGCGACGCCATTGCCGAGTGGGAAGCAATCTGGGGTGAGAAGGCTCCGAGACTGGAGATGCTTCGCCAGGAAGCCGACCGTCTACGTGAATGAGGGTGACGTGATGTTGTCACGACTTTCTGACCGACTTGCCAAAGGAGAGGAGATCACTGCCGCTGTCCTAGCGGCGGCAGTGACCCTGCTGATCCTTATCAATGTGGCCTTTCGTGCCGCCGGCAATCCGATCTACTGGATCAGCGAGCTGGCTATCTACGCCATGATCTGGATGACTCTGCTGATCTCCAGTGCGGTTTTCAAACGGCGCCAAGGGATTGCTGTGACGCTGTTCACTGATCTCTTGCCGCCCTCTTGTCAGCGCCTGGTAGGTTTGTTCGTGGACCTAATGGTGGCGCTCTTCGCGCTGATTCTGCTGTGGCTTTGTTGGCGCTGGTATCAGCCACTACTGCTGTGGCAGACCGGCTTCGATATTCAGGCTTTTCAAGGCGAGACCTTCAATTTCATCTATGCCGAGAATACCTCAACGCTGGGTATCAAGAAGTTCTGGGTATGGCTGATTCTTCCTTGGTTCGCCGCTTCCTTGTTGTTCCACAGTCTGATCAATTTATGCCAATCGCTGTGCAATCTTGGTCGTCCGGCATCCCACACCACTCAAGAGGAGGTGGCCCGATGACTGTCGCTGTCTTTGCTTTGCTACTGCTGGGGGCGGTGCCCATTGCCCTGGTGCTGGCACTTACTGCCCTGTTCTATATCTTGGTATCGGGTAATACCGTGCTCTTTGAGTCCTATCCTCAGCAGTTGTTCGGGGCTATCGAGAGCTATGGGCTGCTAGCCATTCCACTCTTTATGCTAGCCGGAGAGCTGATGAACGAAGGTGGGGTAACTCGCCGATTGATCGACCTGGCACGGCTGCTGGTGGGTGGTTTTCGCGGTGGCTTGGCCTACATCAATCTGGTTGCCAACATGATGATGGCGGCGATTATCGGTTCTGCCGCCTCGCAGATCGCCATCATGTCCCGGGCTATGGTGCCAGCCATGGAGCGGGAGGGCTATGACAAGCCCTATAGTGCGGCCATTACCGCTGCTGGTGGCTTGCTGTCACCCATTATCCCGCCCTCGATGCTGTTCGTGCTGTTCGGTGTGATGGCCCAGGTGCCCATTGCGGATATGTTTATCGCCGGTATCTTGCCTGGCCTACTGCTAGGGGGAACCTTCTTTCTGACTATCGCCATCATGGGATTGGTACAGCAATACCCCAAGGGAGAGTGGCTGAGTCGACAAGAAGCAATAAAAGCGCTGAAGATGGGCCTGCCGGCCATGTCGATACCGCTGATTATCATCGGCGGTATTCTGCTGGGCTTGGCAACTCCCACCGAATCGGCGGCGCTCGCCTCGCTGGCAGCGTTGCTATTAGGGCGCTATCTCTATCGTGATTTGAAAGTCGCCATGCTGCCCGAGATACTCAAACGCACCGCTATCAATGCCGGTCTGGTGATCATGTTGATCGCTGCTGCTGGAGTCTTCGGCTGGGTGGTCGTTTACGAGCAACTGCCGCAAATGGCTGCCGCCTGGATCGCTGCTTTGACCACCGACCCCTTTATTTTTCTGCTGCTGCTGGTGGGGGTGTTGCTACTGGTGGGAATGATCATCGATGGTATCGCTGCGCTCATCCTGGTAGTCCCCATCCTGCTGCCGATTGCCACCCAGCAGTTTGATATTACTCCCTACCAGTTTGGTGTGGTGGTCTGTCTGACGTTAGTGCTGGGGCTTCTGACGCCGCCAGTGGGTGCAGGACTGTTTATTGCCTCTTCCATGACGGGGGTGCCGCCTATGCGTATCTTCCTGGCATTGTTGCCATTCCTGCTGGCGAGTCTTGTGACCTTGGTGTTGTTAGCTTGGCAACCCTGGCTGACGTTGGCACTCCTCTAGAAAACGGATGTACAGCATGTAATTAGCAGAGCCCCCTCAAGGTGTGACCTTAAGGGGGCCGCCCACCTTCAAACTATTCATGGCTACCTGACTGGCAATATCACGGATGCCTTCCATTGGGCTGACCGTGGTCGAGAGGGGGGCGATTACTTCAAAATTATCGAGTATTTAAATGCCAATTTCTTCTTAAACAATTAATAGTATGAGATTGTTTAAAACAGCCCCGTGGAGGGTGAATAAAAGCTATAAATATCTTAAATGGAGTGACTATGAGCGATCATGATAATAAAAACGCTAGTCAAAGCGCGTTAAGCTTGAAAGGCGAAAGAAATGTTCACTGGAATCAGGATATCAGTTATGGGCAATATCTGGACTTAGAGCCTCTGTTATCTTGCCAGCGCCCACGCTCTGACGTACACGATGAGATGCTGTTTGTTATTATTCACCAAGTCTCTGAATTATGGCTCAAACAGTGCCTTCATGAAGCCCATGCGGCCGCTAATAATATTATGGTCGACGAGCTGCGACCAGCTCTAAAGATGTTGACTCGGGTAGCACGCATCCAAGAGCAAATGATTCAGGCTTGGGAGGTATTAGTTACCATGACGCCAGCAGATTATATTTCCTTCCGTGATAGTCTTGGGCAGAGTTCAGGCTTCCAATCCTATCAATACCGTGAACTGGAATTTCTTTTGGGTAATAAGCATCCAGGGTTAGTTGAAGTGCATCGCTCGCACCCTAAAAACTATCAGCACCTGACGAATGTTTTAAACGCCCCCAGCCTTTATGATTGTTGTCTTAAGTTATTGAGTCGACGCGGCTTCTCTCTTCCCGAAAAAGTGATTAACCGAGATTGGTCTGAGCCGTATGTGGCTTCACCTGAAGTAGAGGCCGTTTGGGCTGATATTTATCGCGATACTAACCAGTATTGGGATCTGTATGAGCTAGCCGAGAAGTTGATTGATACCGAATATAATTTCCACAAGTGGCGCTTTAGTCATATGAAAACGGTAGAAAGAATTATTGGTTATAAAGCGGGGACGGGAGGAACAACGGGTGTGTCTTATCTTAAAAAGGCATTAGATTTGAAGTTTTTTCCTGAGCTTTGGTCAGTTAGAACCACCATGTAGCCAACGATTGGTGGGTTCTGTTATTGATAATAAAAATGATGTCTCATGGTTATTGAAACCGCTGTGACTCTTTACCATGCGGCGGATGCAGACTCTGAGTGCAACACACTCATTGGATGGTTGATGGGCTTTCATGGTACTTGGCCATCAGCTCGCTCATCACTTCTATCGGACATTTAAAATCAAAGCGTTTTCGAGGCCGCATATTCAGCTCAAAGGCAATGGCATCCAGCTCTTCCTGGCTATGTACTGAAAGGTCTGTTCCTTTCGGTAAATATTGACGGATAAGGCCATTGATATTCTCATTGGCTCCCCGTTGCCAGGGGCTATGGGGATCGCAAAAGTAAATCGCAACACCGGTTTCTTGAGTAATTTTTGCATGGTGTGTCATTTCACGCCCCTGATCATAGGTCATGCTTTTTCGAGCGGTGGTCGGCATTCGGTTCAGAGCAGCACTAAAGCCTGCTACGGCGGATGTGGCGGTGGCATCGTCCATTTTTGCGAGGATCAGATAGCCACTGCTAAGCTCTACCAAGGTGCCTACCGCGGACGCGTTATTCTTACCTTTGATCAGATCGCCTTCCCAGTGGCCGGGCATTTCACGCTTACTGACCTCGGGCGGACGTAAGTGAATGCTGACCATGTCAGGGATCTGACCACGTCGATCCACTTCGCCACGGCGAGGCTTGCGTGTGGTTTTACCTTGTCGCAAGCAGTGAATCAGTTCC
The DNA here is from genome assembly GCF_024138895.1 of Halomonas sp. XH26. Classification (NCBI taxonomy): domain Bacteria; kingdom Pseudomonadati; phylum Pseudomonadota; class Gammaproteobacteria; order Oceanospirillales; family Halomonadaceae; genus Halomonas; species Halomonas sp. XH26. The sequence continues at coordinate 4,003,642 of NZ_CP071889.1, read as the reverse complement.
TTGCGAAGGTGGCCAACGGGCAAGGCATAAATGGCCGTGTAGATGGTCTCTCGGCAGACGTAGGCATCGCGCAAATCAGGTAGTTTCATCGTCTTGAGCTTGCCGCTAATTTGTTCAGGAGACAAGCGTCGCCGCAACATATGCACGATGAGATCAAACCGCTCGGTGCCTGGCAAAAGCTTACGCGCAGGACGACAGACTACTCGACGCTTTTCTCGCTGACGTTGGGCGTGCCGGGCACAGTAACCGTTCTGGGCCATTTGGTTACGGCGTATTTCACGAGATATGGTTGAAGGAGCTCGCCCTAAGAGCTGGGCAATGTGCCGAAGGCTCATCCCTTGGGCTTGACCCACTTGGATGCTGGCACGTTCTTCAATGCTGAGTTCGAGGTAAGACATGGGACAACACCTTAGCGAAATGCTCAGGTGTTGCACTCAGTTTCTGCGGCCAAGTGCTATGTGCTAAAGGATGATTTATATGCAAAATAAACCATCTTTTTTGGCGGTTTCATGATTGTAGATAAGTATCTGTGCTTGGCACTGGTAAGGCAGGGGCTTTTATTGCAACAGTACAGTGGCCGAGCGCTTTAGGGTTTCCGAGGGCAGTTCGCTGAAACGCACCTTGTACTCCTGTGAGAAGCGCCCCAACTGCTGGAAGCCGCAATCCATGGCGATGCTTGAGACGCTTTCGTTGGGGGTGGCTCGTTCCAGGCGCTGGCGCACATAGTCGAAACGCAACTGGCGGAAGTAGGCTATGGGAGAGACCCCGTAGTGGGTATGGAAGTCTCGATAGAGCCGTTCTCGAGAGACGCCAGCCGCTTGTTCCAATTCGGCTAGGCCGAGGGAGCGATCCAAGGACTCATGGAGTAGCGCTTCTAAGTCACTCAGGTAGGCAGGGCGCCCCTGTTGGCGACCGAGTAGCTCGCTTGTGTAGTTGTGAGGCTGGGTATACAGCAGGCTGGTAATCAGTGAGTTCTCGAAATTGCCCCACACCTCGGGAATATCGCAGAGTGAACCTTCGGCATGCAGCATTTCCTGCAGGTTAGCTACCATCTGCCACCACTCTTTCACCGTTCCGCTTAGAAGCATGCGTGGTTCAAAGATGACTGGCTGTGATAAATGGCGGTGCAACAGCTGCGATAGTTTGTGTTCAAGGGCTTGGCGGGAGAGGCGCACAAGGCGCTTCTGGCATTGCTCGTCCATGCTCAGGCGCAACGTTTGGCTAGGCGAGATGATCGCACCCACGGCGGCATCAGAGTCGAAGACTTTATCTTGATACTCCATGCTCTGGGTGCCCTGAAGGGGCAAACTAATACTGTAGCTGTGGGTCAGATCGGCAATGTCGACGGTTACCCGAGTGGCGTATTCGATGGTACCGATCAAAACACTGCCTAGGCAGGTTCCTTGATGGCGAAAGCTGAGCTGACGCGGTTGAGGTACTTCCAGACGATGGGGGCCGTTGACTTGGCTCATCCAGCGGCAGGCCGAGTCGGGATGACGAAACTCGGCGGTGATTTGTTGTCGGGTCACAGGTACGGTCATGTTTCCTCCTAGCCTCGCCGCAGTAATCATTATTTTTGGGCCTTGAGGCCATAGAGCGGTCGAGGGTTTGTTCGCATGTCGTCTTTAAGTGCGCACTACGAACTTGTATTGTTATTTTGCCACTTTGGTGAAGCAATGGCTATTCGTCTAAAAGTATTGCTTTTAGCCGCCTGAATAAAGACAAAACCGCAGACTTTCTTCTCGCTACCGGCCGACGAGACACCGGCTTCGTAGTGTCTCGCTAGGCGATTCGCCAAATACCTGACGATAACTGAGGCTGAAGCGTCCCATATGAGTAAAGCCCCAGCCCATGGCAATGTCGGTGATTGTCGCCGTGTTAGTGCCGGTTAGCAGCGCCTGTCGGACTCTTTCTAAGCGCACCTGACGTAAGGTTTCCATGGGGCTCTGATGGCGAAAGTCTCGGAAGCCAGCATAGAGGGTTCTCAGGCTAACACCAGCTACCGACGCCAACTGAGCTGGCGTCAGCGGCTCTTGGGCATGGGCCTCGATATACTCCTCCACCCGTTTGACGTGGCGTGGGGCGAGGCGTTTATCCCCTTGGCGCAGCGCATCGCTGTAATTGTGGGGCTGGGTCGTTAACAGGGTATGGATGATCAATTGCTCAAGCTGGGGGGCAATCAGCGGATCTTGGTGTGCCTCCGGTGACTCCTTGAGCAGCCGAGTGATATAGCCGATTAGGTTGAACCAGCTGGGCGTGTCGCGCCAGTACATTACGGGGTGAAAACTTAAAGGGGCGCGTAGAGGGCGTCCCAAAAAGCGGCTACAGGCATGCTCTAGTGCTTCACGCTCGATACGTAACATCAACTGATCACAATCTTCACTATAGTGCATCCTGAGTCGTGCCGTGGGGTTGAGCACTGAGGCCAGCAGCTGTCCCGAGTCGATCTGCTCGCCGTCGTTGTCAATCCGGGCTTGTCCCTGTAGGGGCATCTGAATCAGGTAGAAGTGCTCGAGCCGCTCAGGGTCGATGCGCACAGCTCCGCCATAGGCGAGGCGGTTATAGGAGACGCAGCCCAGCGCTACTGAGTGCAGACGGGCAGATAGTTTGCCACCGTGGCTCAACGGTTCCAGATGATGTGACTTAAAGATATTGGCGACGTTTGTGCGTGTTTCCTCTGCGGCAGTCGAGCTGAATACCAAGTTCCGATGATCCTCCATCAGGGCTTGCTTCATCCAACGGGGTAGTGATTGTTGCGTTGTCATAAGGATCTCAATTGTTGTTATGTGCCCGCATCAATGGGGAGTGTCGAAAGTCCTTTCAGTATAAATAGCGATTTTCTTGATTCATTTCTTGGCAAATTACTTTCTGCACTCAGCGGATAGAGATGGCAGTTAGCGGATCGTGAAGTGCTTACTTTCTTGTCTAAGGTGATGGCGTGGACTTTAGCAATGACCCGCCAACAACAACGAAAGGTATCTACATGGGCACTTCTATCGAGATCAAGGCGGCGGATGGCCGCGGAAATTTCACTGGTTATCTGGCCGTTCCCGCCTCCGGCAGTGGCCCCGGGATTGTGCTGCTGCAGGAAATATTCGGTGTTAATGCCACCATCCGTGAAATCGCCGACTACTACGCTGAAGAGGGTTATGTGGTGCTGGCACCGGATCTGTTCTGGCGTCAGGCGCCTAGCATTGAATTAGACTATACCCCGGAGGATTGGCAACGTGCCTTTGGTTTATTTCAAGGCTTCGATCAGGAGCTCGGTATTGAAGATATCGCCGCTGCTATCGAGACTCTACGGTCGCGTCCAGAGTGCAGTGGTGCCGTAGGTGCCCTGGGATTCTGTCTCGGTGCCCGGCTGGCCTATTTGACGGCTTGTCGTTGTGATGTAGATGCCGCGGTGGGTTACTACGGCATGGGAATCGAGAACCATCTGGACGAGGCAAAAAACATCCGTGGGGCTCTAGTGCTGCACTTCGCCGAGCAGGATGAATATTGTCCCACCGTCGCCCGCGAGGCGATTGAAGCTTCCCTGGGCGAGCAGGATAATATCGAGCTGTATCTATACCAGGGTGTAGATCATGCCTTTGCCCGCCCTCATTCAGAGCACTACCACAAGCCTTCAGCGCTCATGGCTCACCAGCGCTCGGTGACGGCTTTTCGCAATGCGATGGGACCTCATTACGACCTCTCGGCGCTGTGGGATAAGCATTGCGAGTATGAGTTTTCTACCCGCAACGTGGACGACACCATGGCCACCATGGTGGAACAGCCCTATGTTAACCATATCCCGACGCTCACGGGCGGAGTGGGGTATCGGCAGCTCTATCGCTTCTACAAGCACCACTTCGTCGATAGCAACCCCGACGACACCACCCTGATTCCCCTATCACGCACTATCGGGGCGACTCAGATCGTTGATGAAACATTGTTCTGTTTTACCCACGATCGCGAGATCGACTGGTTGCTACCAGGGGTTGCGCCCACCGGTAAGTATGTGGAGATCCCGCTCGTCGCCATCGTCAAGTTCCGTGGTGACAGGCTCTATCATGAACATATTTACTGGGATCAGGCTTCGCTACTGGTGCAAGTAGGGGTGCTCGACCCGACAGGGTTGCCAGTAGCAGGTCATGAGACAGCCGTTAAATTGCTAGACGAAACCTGGCCTTCCAACGAACTGATGCATACCTGGGGCAACAGCGCCAATCGCTGATCTATTTGTGCCTGCCTACTCGTAGCAATCACCTCAAAACCACTTGATGCTAAGAGAGCGTTTCCTGCTTAATCAGCGCAAGCTGCTCGGTTCTTTACCATTGTACGTCTGAATTAGCTGCTGATGACGCGGTTGAAACACCGTCAGATTTGGCAAAACAATGCGTTAACACGCAAAGAAAAAGGGTGCCCATGATGGGCACCCTTTTTCATTAGCGGCTTGCTAACGACGTTAAGCGCTTTGTTTAACGTCTTTTTTGAGCTCACTTTGTTTGCTGTCATTGGCATCGCTTGGTTGTGGAAGCGAGGGCAGTGATTTAGCGAGCATATCGACACTATGTCGGTAGTAGAGCTGGCTCTTGTTGTGTTCACCAAGGCTTGCATAGAGGCGAGCAAGCTCGGCACATACTTCACCGCTGGGGCGTTGACGTTGACTGGCTTCAAAGTACTCCAGTGCTTTTTCCCACTTACCAGTACGCAGCGATAGGCGGCCACAGGTCAGCAATAGTTCGGGGTCGTTGGGGCGTTCTTGCAGCCATTTTTCCGCTTTTGCTAGCTGGCGCGCAGCGTCTACGTTTAGTAGGCCGTAGCGTTTTACTAAGCGCGCATCCCAGTGGTTGTCCAGTGAGTGATTAAGCAAACGCTCAGCAATAGGCTCTTCGTTGGCCTGTAAAAGCGCCTCGGTATAGAGCACGATTAGCTCGGTATTGCCGCGGAGATAGTCCGGCATATCGGCCCATAGCCCGCGTACACGCTCGATATTCGTGGGGTTTTTGGCCTCAAAAATAATCAATTCACGGTATGCTTTGAATTCCAGTTGCTCACGCTCTTGCTGAGTGATCAGCTTTTGCGCTGCCAAACGGGGTATTAATTGGCGTAAGCCTTCCCAGTCGTTAACGCTTAGGTGCACTTGCTTAAGAAGCTTGAGGACTTGCGGGTGGTTGGGCAGCTTCTTATCTAGGCGATTCAGAATGGCCAGCGCCTCTTCAGGCTGCTGACGATCAATCATCAGTTGAGCTTGCATCAGACCAATCGCCGTATCAGCCCCTTCGGTAGTGAGCTGAGCCTGATTTAAATGCTCCTGAGACATTTCATGGTGACCTTGGTAATGCGCCGCCAGTGCCGCAGAGAGATAGTTCACAAGAGGTGTGCTGGAATCGTCAGCCGCTCGCACCAGCGTTTTCTCGGCTTTTTTCCAACGGCCTTCGGTTAAGGCAACCAAGCCGCGCACGGTGCGTTTCATGGCACGACGATTGCGGGCACGGCTATTCCAGGTGCGAAAACGTCCGACCGGGCGAATAATGCCGCTGAGCAGGCGTAATGCAAAGTGCAAAACGATGAAGGCACCCAGTAGCAGCACCAAGCCGAACCAGAATGACGTTTGTACCGAGGTATCACCAACGCGTATTAACCAGTAGCCTGGCACCGACATCATCAGGTGCCCGAACAGTGCGCCGACCGCTAAGCCGGCAACAATTAAGAGGATTAGCTTTCTCATGCATCACCTCCACCTTGGCGACGCGACTCAAAGCGGTTTTCAATGAAGCCCGCTAGTGCCTGTTGCGAAGCACTGATGTCTGGTAACTCAGGCTGCACCTGGGTTTGCTTCAGTTCTTGCAGGCGAGCAATAACGCTTTGCGTCTCTTCTCGTTCGGTATCGTAGTAGCCGTTGAGCAGCGCCAGTGCCTTATCGATGCTTGCCTCAAAAAGCGCTTGCTCTTCTTTAAGCAGTGCCAACTGAGACTGTTCAAGAATCAGGCGTAGGCTTTGACGCAGATAGGACTCTTGTTCGGGTGTAATCAGTGTTTCTAACGCTTCGTCGTGCTGACGAATCACCACAAGATCTTTTAGCTCTTCCCCAAAGCGAGCCAATTGACGTTGGAAGGTGCCCGTGGGCGGCTGTTCAATGCTAGAGGTAACGGCGCGCTCTTCGATCTCTTGTGATAGACGTAGGCCAGCAATACGCTCTTGCTGAGCGTTCAATGCAAGATAAATACCTGTGCGATCAACCTGTGGTACGGCGTCCAGGGCGGCAAGTTCGTTAGCAATTTCACGACGTACTGGCGTTAATGCAGGGTTGTCGGCATCGACCAAGCGAGCATCGGCGGTGCGCAGCAGGGCGGCAGCACCTTCAACGTCACCTTCCAGTTGCAGGCGCTGGTTGGCTAACCGTAGCAGGTAGGCGGCTTCGGCATGTAGCCAGTCTCGCTCGTCGGTCTCCTGCTCTTGAGAAAGCTGTGCTAGCACGTTGTCTAATGTGTTGTTGACCTCGCCACGATAGTTGTCCAGCTCGCTACGCAGTTCGCTCATCGTGCTGTCTAGCGCTTGGGTGCGCTCGGCTTCGCTGCTTTCAATACGTGATGCTAGGTCGCTAACCTCTTGCTGTGAGGCACTGCTTTGCGTTTGCTGGGCCAGCTCGTCTATACGCTGCTGCTGATTATCCAAGCGCTGCCAGCCTTGCCAAGCAGCAAACGCGACGGCAAGTGCCAGGATAATCACCAGCGCAATGGCGATACCACTGCCTTTGCCACCACCATTGCCACTGTTCGTGGTGCTGTTCTTAGAAGAGGGCGGGACATGTGCAGCATTGCCAGACGCGCTATTGCTAGACGTGCTATTGCCACCGCTCGTTGGCTTGGTGTTTGCCGTCTGCTTGGTACCTGCTGAAGGCTTAGTATCTGCAGAAGATTTAGTATCTACAGAAGATTTAGTTTCAGCTGTCTGTTTGGGCGCGTCGCTTGGTTGGGGCGAGGCTTGGTCATTATTGACGTTCGCTGATACGGTGCTGGCACTGGGCGTGCTAGAGCCCGCTTTATTACGGCGACGCGAGCGGCTGTTTTTAGCGGCATAAGAAGATGCTGCCGTATTGCCTGCTGTTGACGTTTCGCCGCCCGACGCGGCTGACGCGGAGGTGTCGCTCGGTTTAGCGTCGTGTTGAGATGCATCGGCAGGCGCGTTGTGTACGCCTTCCTGATCGTTTGGTTGTTTGCTCATCTGTCGCTAGCCCTTATTAAGTTCCTTGATCGACATCGGCACCCTTCGGGTTGCAGGACCGACCCAACGCCGCTGCCAGTGCAGCTGGTGTTGCTCCCGACGCCACCTTGAGGTCACGAAAACCCAGTTTACCGGCCAGTTTAGCTAAACGGTGACTGGAAACGATTAGCGGTTGGTTCAACGCTGCTTGTTCACACCATCTTGCCAGATGTTGAAGCAGTTCGCCGCTGGTAGCGATTAACGCTCGATAATCGCCGGTTAATAGACGTTGTTGCAGGGCAGGCGTTGGCGCTTGATATACGCGTCGATACACTGCGATGCGGGTCACGTTGGCCCCGCGTGCGCTCAATGTATCGGCTAGTAATGAGCGACCACCTTCACCAGCCACTAGCAATATACGCTGATGCGTAAGTGTTTTGAGTGAGGCCAGTGACAGCAGCGCCTCGCTCGTGTCTTCTCCGTAGTCAGGCGAAGGAATATGGACACGCACACCCAGTTGTTCAAAGAGCATGTTTGCCGTCGCACGGCCTACACTATAGTAATCAATGCCCACAGGCAGCTGTGGCCAATAGCGATCGAGCGCCTCGCTTAAACAGTAAGCGGCGAAGGGGCTGACCACCACTATTTTATGGTACTGATCAATATCTAACCACACGCTTCGTTGAACGTGGTCCTCGGGCAGCGGCTCTAAGCGCATAACATTGAGGTGCTCTACAGAAGCTCCCTGAGCACGCAGCGAGTCTGCTAGGGCTTCGCCCCGGTTACCAGGGCGGCAGATCAGTACCGGTTGACTCATACGTTGCGGCCATACACCTCGGCTAATATATCGCCTGCCCCTTGGTCCAATAGGTCCTCGGCGATTCGGATACCCAGGGCTTCGGGCTCATGAATGGAACCGCTGCCTTCTGCACGCAGTACCTCTGTACCTTCTGGGTTGCCAACCAAACCGCGCAGCCAAATAGTGTCGCCTGCCTTATCAAGCACGGCATGGCCTGCGATAGGCACTTGGCAACCGCCTTCCAGACGGGTGTTCATGGCGCGTTCAGCACGCACTCGAGTGGCGGTATCGGGGTCATCCAACGGGGCTAATAATCCAATCAGCTCGGGGTCATGGAGGCGACACTCGATGCCTAGTGCCCCTTGGCCACAGGCGGGAAGGCATATTTCAGGCGGTAAGGCTTGGGCAATGCGCTCATCGAGACCTAAGCGTTTCAAGCCAGAAGTGGCGAGAATAATGGCATCAAATTCGCCAGCATCTAATTTTGCTAGGCGAGTCTGCACGTTTCCGCGTAGATTAAGAATCTGCAGGTCAGGTCGCGCTTCGCGCATTTGCAGGCCACGACGTAGACTAGCAGTACCAATACGAGCACCCTCTGGTAGCTCGTCGATGCTGGTATAGTGGTTAGAAACAAACGCATCGGTCGGATCGGCGCCTTCCAAAATGACAGAAAGACCGAGCCCTTCAGGAAAGTGCATAGGAACATCTTTCATTGAATGAACGGCGATATCTGCACGTCCATCCAGCATGGCATCTTCTAGCTCTTTCACAAAGAGCCCTTTACCGCCAATCTTGGAAAGCGGTGTGTCGAGAATTTTATCGCCCTTAGTGGAGAGCGCAATAAGTTCGACTTCCAGGCCGCTGTGTGCCGCCATCAAGCGGTCGCGGACGTGCTCGGCTTGCCACATAGCAAGCTGGCTTTTACGCGTGGCAATGCGCAGTTTAGTGATGGATGACACGTGATTCTCCCTTTGTCGCTGACAGATCGCGACGAACTATGATAAGTCTCATCATAAAGCACCCAGCCACACAGTAAAAATAACCGGCTGAATTTAAGGCTAGTGCTGTCAGGCAATCCACATGTTTAGGTAATGCCATGCCCCTTGTTAAATCTGAAGAAAAATTAGACCAGTTTTTTTTATTATCGCAAGATTTGTTCTTCAGTATTGATTTCGCAGGCATTTTACTTAACGTCAATCCTGTGTTTGAAACCTTGCTGGGCTATTCCGCTAGCGAATGGATAGGCAAGTCATGCGGCAAGGTAGTGGACCGTCGCGATATTCCGGTTATTGAGGAAGCGTTGGCGCGTCTTCAGTCCCAAAAGAGAGTGCCTTCGTTTGACGTTCGAGCGCTGACGGCCGAGGGACAAATGGTGTGGTTGGAAGTTACCGCCGCGATGGGGAAAGGGGTCATTTACGTGGTTGCCCGTGATATTTCGCGACGAAAAGCCATCGAGAAACAGCTCATCCGTAATCAGAGGCTCTTCCAAATAGTTGGCGAGACAGCGCTGATTGGTGGTTGGTACGTTGATATGTCCGAAAGGCTGCCCATTTGGTCGAACGAGGTATGTCGTCTGCATGGCGTTTCGCCCGGGTTTCGACCCACAGTTGAGGAGGCAATTGACTTTTATGCGCCGAGTTCAAGGCCACGTATCCGTGAGGTTTTTGAAGCCTGTTGCGAGCACGGTATCAGCTTTGATGAAGAGCTAGAGATCATCACTCGACAAGAAGTAAGGCTATGGGTAAGAGTGATTGGAAAAGCCGTACGAGACGAGCAGGGGCAAGTTGTTCAAGTTCAGGGCTCAACCCAAGATATCACTGAGCGAAAAGCGACGGAACGGCAGCTCACACTGCTGGAGAGGAGCGTTGAATCAAGTATCAATGGTGTCATCATCGTTGATGCCCAGGGGCATGATTTGCCAATAGTTTATGTGAACGCGGCATTTGAGCGAATTACCGGCTACTCCCGGGATACGGTGTTAGGGCAAAACTGCCGCTTTTTGCAGGGCGAAGAGACGGATCCCACCACGCTGGATCAACTGCGCAGAGGGATTCGTGCTCAGCAAGAAGTTCATGTCGTGATGCGCAATTACCGTCGTAACGGCGTGCCATTTTGGAATGATCTATATGTTTCCCCTGTGCGCGATACTGCTGGCGCTGTAACGCACTTCATTGGTGTGCAGAATGACATTACTGCCCAGCGCGAATACCAAGCGCAGCTTCGACATAACGCTTGTCACGATGCATTAACAGGCTTGCCTAATCGATTGTTACTCGACCAGCGACTGGCTCAGGGCTGCCTGCTGGCTAAGCGGTATCACCGCTATATAGCCGCGCTATTTGTCGATTTGGATGATTTTAAACCGATTAATGACACGCTTGGCCACGAGGTAGGCGACTATATGTTAATTGAGGTCGCCAAGCGCCTTGAAGAAGAGCTGCGCCCTTGGGATACCGTGGCGCGTTTTGGGGGAGACGAGTTTATCGTTCTATTGCCTGATTTAGCCCATGAAAAAGATGTCATGCAGGTCGTTGAGCGGCTGCTCGCTCGTCTCTCTGCGCCCTACTGGTATCGAGGCAGCGAGCTGCGTATTACTGCCAGCATAGGAATTGCCACTGATGATGGAACGATTAGCGAACCGCGCCAGCTTATACAGCAGGCGGATCTGGCGATGTATAAAGCCAAGCGGCAAGGGCGTAATACCTATCAGTGGTATACCGATGAGCTAAATCGTAAAGTTTCCGAACGGGTTAATTTACGCCATGCGTTGCAACAAGCCATAGAACAGTCGCAATTTGAGCTGCATTACCAACCGCAAATACATGGCTCCACTGGTCGAGTTTCTGGCGTAGAGGCGCTGATTCGCTGGTATCACCCTGAGCGTGGCAACATTGCTCCTGGGCAGTTTATCAGTTTGGCAGAAGATACCGGACAGATTATGCCGATCAGTGAGTGGGTGTTGGAGAGGGCGTGTCGTGATGCTGTCAGATTGAATGCGAACGCAAGTATGCCTATTACCATGGCGGTTAATATTTCGCCCATGCAATTTCAGCGCGCGGGATTTTTGTTATCTATTGAACGGGTGCTTGAGCAGACAGGCTTGGCACCCGAATTATTAGAGCTAGAGCTTACTGAAGGCGTGCTGATGGACAGTACGGAGCACGTCATACAAACATTGCAGGATCTGCGCTCGCTGGGTGTGCATATTGCGCTGGATGACTTCGGAACCGGCTTTTCCAGCCTTAGCTATCTCAAACACTTGCCGATTAACAAGCTTAAAATTGATCGATCATTTGTTCGAGACGTGGTCAACGATACTCGGGATGCTGCGATTGTAGACGGCGTGGTAACCATGGCGGCCAAGCTGGGTCTTGAGGTATTAATCGAAGGCGTAGAGACGGCAGAGCAGTATGCATATCTCAGCGCACGCCATAGCACGCATTTTCAGGGCTTCTACTTTGCTCGTCCGATGCCATTTTCAGCTATACGTAGCTTATTACACGAATCTCCTTATCCGTTTAGCGACGCTGAGCCCTCGCCGACATGAAAAACGACTATAAAACGGCATGCCGCTGAGTGCGGCGACTCTGGTACACTTTCTGATAACGATTACTTTAGTTTTTAACGACTCCTTCAGTTTTGTCAGCAGGATATGCCTCCGATGAGCCAAGCTACGAACCAGTCTTGGGGCGGTCGCTTTAGCGAGCCCACCGATGCTTTTGTCGCACGCTTCACCGCGTCTGTGACTTTCGACCAACGCCTGGCGCGCCAGGATATTCAGGGCTCGATTGCCCACGCCACCATGCTAGCGCGAGTCGGTGTACTGACCGATGAAGAGCGTGACACCATTATCAATGGTCTCACCGAGATTCAGGGTGAAATCGAGCGAGGCGAGTTTAACTGGTCGATTCCGCTTGAAGATGTACACATGAATATCGAAGCGCGGTTGACCGACAAAATTGGTATTACCGGCAAAAAATTGCACACCGGCCGCTCACGTAACGACCAAGTAGCGACCGATATTCGCTTGTTCATGCGTGATGAGATCGATGTGATCGAAGCGGAGCTGGTGCGTCTGCGTGAAGGCATGATTGAGCTTGCTGATCGTGAAGCCGATACTATTATGCCCGGCTTCACTCATTTGCAAACGGCGCAGCCGGTGACCTTTGGCCACCATCTATTGGCATGGCAAGAGATGCTAACCCGTGACCACGAGCGCTTACTGGACTGCCGCAAGCGGGTGAACGTGATGCCCCTTGGCGCCGCGGCGCTAGCGGGTACCACGTACCCCATCGATCGCCATGTCACTGCTGAATTACTCGGCTTTGATCGCCCGGCAGAAAACTCGCTGGACGCCGTCTCTGATCGTGACTTCGCTATCGAATTCACCAGCTTTGCCAGCATTCTGCTAATGCATCTATCGCGGATGAGTGAAGAGCTGGTGCTATGGACCAGCGCCCAGTTTAACTTTATCGACCTGCCTGACCGCTTCTGCACCGGCTCTTCGATTATGCCGCAGAAGAAAAACCCTGATGTTCCCGAACTGGTTCGCGGTAAAACGGGCCGTGTGTATGGTCATTTAATGGCGCTGTTAACGCTGATGAAGTCTCAGCCCCTGGCCTACAACAAAGACAACCAGGAAGACAAAGAACCGCTGTTTGATGCCGTTGATACCGTGCGCGACTGCTTAAAAGCCTTTGCTGACATGGTGCCTGCTATCGAGCCGAAAAAAGACAGCATGTATGAAGCCGCACGACGTGGATTCTCAACCGCCACGGACCTTGCTGACTACTTGGTTCGCAAGGGCGTCGCCTTCCGCGATGCCCATGAAATTGTCGGTCAATCGGTGGCTTACGGTTTGAAGACTAAGAAAGACCTGTCTGAAATGACCCTTGAAGAGCTGCAGCAGTTCTCTGCCACGATTGAGCAGGATGTGTTTGAGGTGCTTACGTTAGAAGGCTCTGTAGCCGCCCGTAACCATATCGGTGGCACCGCGCCTGACCAGGTGCGCGCCGCTGCCAGCCGTGCCCGCGAGGCGTTAGCCGCGCTTAAAGGTGATGCATGAAACGCTGTGTTACCACCTTGAGCGCGGTACTGCTGATTGCGCTGCTATTAGTGGGTTGCGGTCAGAAAGGGCCGCTCTATTTACCTGATGAAGACACCCATGGTTCGGCTGCCGAGCAGGAGGGGTAATGGATCACTTTAACTACCGCGATGGCGTGCTTTATGCCGAAGACGTCCCGCTTACCCAGGTCGCCGCTGAACTGGGCACGCCCTGTTATGTTTATTCGAAAGCGACGTTAGAACGCCATTTTCGTGCTTATACCGAAGCCCTGGGGGGGCATCCCCATTTAATTTGTTATGCGGTGAAGGCTAACTCTAATTTGGCAGTATTGGGTTTGCTTGCTCGATTGGGCGCTGGGTTTGATATTGTTTCGATTGGTGAGCTTGAGCGCGTGCTGAAAGCGGGTGGTGATCCGAAAAAAGTCGTGTTTTCAGGCGTTGCCAAGCAGCCTCATGAAATGGCCCGTGCGCTAGACGTTGGCATTAAGTGCTTCAATGTTGAATCCCGTCCCGAGCTTGAGCGATTAAACGCTGTTGCGGCGGAACTGGGTAAGGTGGCACCGGTATCGCTGCGGGTAAACCCGGATGTGGATGCTGGCACTCATCCCTATATTTCCACTGGGCTGAAAGACAACAAGTTCGGTATTCCAGTCGACGAAGCGCTGGATGTTTACACGCTGGCTGACAGCTTACCCAACTTGCGCGTCACCGGACTAGACTGCCATATTGGCTCTCAGCTCACTGAAACGGCACCATTTTTAGATGCTCTTGAGCGGTTGTTAATGTTGATGGAGCGGTTGCGTGATCGCGGCATCGAGATTGACCATTTAGATTTAGGTGGCGGGTTAGGTGTCCCTTATCGTGACGAAAAGCCGCCTCAGCCGTTTGATTATGCGAGCCAATTGCTGGCACGCCTTTCTCGTTGGGAGGGCGGTGAAGCGCTTACTTTGCTATTTGAGCCGGGCCGCTCTATTGCCGCTAACGCAGGTTTAATGCTGACCCGCGTAGAGTTCTTAAAGCCCGGCGAAACCAAAAATTTCGCGATTGTTGATGCCGCCATGAATGACCTGATCCGCCCTGCGTTGTACCAGGCATGGCAGGCGATTGTGCCGGTGGATACCCGCCAGCAGCGTGAGCGTGCGGTCTATGATGTGGTCGGTCCGGTCTGTGAAACCGGCGATTTCCTCGGTAAAGAGCGCGATCTGGCAATTGCTGAGGGCGATTTACTGGCCGTTCGATCAGCCGGTGCTTACGGCTTTGTGATGGCGTCAAATTACAATAGCCGTCCACGCCCTCCGGAAGTGATGGTCGATGGTAGCCGCTATCATGTGGTCCGCGCTCGGGAAAGCCTGGAAAGCCTGTGGGCCGGTGAAGCTCTGCTGCCGGAAGGGGAGCGCTGATGCTGTTGCACTTCACCAAAATGCATGGTCTGGGTAATGATTTTATGGTGGTAGATCTGGTGACTCAGCGAGCGCGTCTGCGTGATGAGCAGATTCGCCAGCTGGCAGACCGGCGCTTTGGCATTGGCTTCGACCAATTATTGGTGGTTGAGCCGCCCCGTGACCCAGAGATGGACTTTCGCTACCGTATTTTTAATGCGGATGGCAGCGAAGTTGAAAATTGCGGCAATGGCGCGCGCTGCTTTGCACGTTTTGTTCGCGACCAGCGCCTGACACATAAGCATGAAATTCATGTTGAAACTGCCGGTGGGCCACTGGTACTTAATGTTCAGCACGATGGTATGGTGCGCGTTGACATGGGGAGACCGCGCTTTAATCCCGCCACGTTGCCGTTTGAGGCACCGGGGGATCAACCCTTACACGCCGTTGAGGTCGACGGTGATACGCTGGAGCTGGGAGTTGTCTCGATGGGCAATCCCCATGCCGTGCTGCAGGTGGAAAGTGTTGATAGTGCACCGGTTGAGCATCTTGGTCCATTGCTTGAGTCTCACCCTCGCTTTCCGAAGAGGGTGAATGTGGGGTTTATGCAGGTTGTGTCGCCCAGCGAAATTTGCCTGCGGGTGTATGAGCGTGGCAGCGGCGAGACGCTTGCTTGTGGCACCGGCGCCTGCGCTGCTGTGGCTAGTGGTATTCGTCAGGGGTTATTGAAAAGCCCGGTCACCGTTCACTTGCCGGGTGGTCAGTTAAGCATTGAGTGGCCCGATCCCGAAGCGCCGTTGGTGATGGTGGGCCCTGCTACACGCGTCTTTGACGGTCGTGTCACACTCAACTAATTCGAGGAGAACGGCGATGTCTCAAGCCCCCGAGCCGCGCAAAACGCTCGACCCTGATCAAGTGGCGTTTTGGCTGGCCCGTCATCCCGATTTTTTTGTTGGTCGTGAAGGCTTGCTGCAGCAACTTAAGGTACCGCACCCCCACATTGATGGGGCGGTATCGCTGCTAGAGCGCTTGGTAATCGATTTACGTCAGCGTGCTGAAACAGCAGAGGGGCGGCTTGAGCATCTTCTAGAAACAGCGCGGCATAATGAAGCCCAATACCGTCGACTGCGTGAGACGCTACTCAGTCTGGTGGGAGCAGAAGATCGTGATGCCTTGGCCCAAGCGCTCGCTGTTCAGTTAAGCGAGCACTTTCAAACGCCGGCAATGGCGCTATGGTGCCCATCCTCATTGAGTGACAATGAGCCGACGCCGCCTCAACCGCCACGCCACGTGTTGGACCAGCATGCCAGCGCTCGTTTGGCTGCGCTGCTAGATGGGCGCACCAGCCGTTGTGCCAAGCTCAGCGTTAGCGACTGGAAATGTCTGTTGCCGCATACTAAAGCACCCCGGCGCGCGGGTTCCTGCGCCATTTCGCGTCTTTCGGCGGGCGAGCAACTGGGGTATTTGCTGCTCGCAAGTCCTGACCCCGACTGTTACCGCGCCAGTATGGATACGCTGTTTACAGAGTATCTGAGCGATATCGTGGCACGGCTACTGCTTCGCCTAGAACACCATGGATAGCCCAAGCTCATTAACAACGCAGGTCGAGGCGTATTTACGTAAGCTTGCGACCCACGCAAGCCCTGCCACCGTGGCTGCGTATCGTCAGGATTTAACCGCCCTGCAGCATTTTTCTGAGCAACGTGGCGTCACCGAGGCAGCGACGTTAGACACTACATTTCTACGCGCCTTTTTGGGGGCGGAGCGCAGTCGCGGCCTCGCGCCGAGAAGTTTAGCCCGCCGTCGCGCTGCACTATCACGTTTTGCTGACTATCTTGTGCAGCAGCACGTGCTTGCCGACAACCCTGTGGGGTTACTACGCACGCCAAAGCAGCCAAGCCACTTGCCCAGACCGCTTGATGTGGATGCACTCGCACGCTTTTTAGACACGCCTCACGACGGCACACCGCTGGCAATACGTGACCAAGCCATGCTCGAGTTGTTTTACTCCAGCGGCCTACGCTTAGCGGAACTTGCTGCGCTGGATTTGGGGCACTTAAATGCTCATCATGTGCGGGTGATGGGGAAGGGCAGTAAGCCCCGGCAAGTGCCCGTTGGTCAGCGAGCGGATCAAGCGATTAAGGCGTGGTTGTCGTGTCGGCCTGAACTGGCAGCAACGGGCGAAATGGCGTTATTTGTTGGTCAACGTGGGCAACGTCTGGGACACCGTGGTATTCAAAAGCGCTTGGCGCAACTTTCTATTGTGCGTGGTTTGCCTGAACACCTTCATCCCCATCGCCTGCGTCACTCGTTTGCAAGTCATTTATTGGAGTCCAGCCAAGATCTGCGGGCGGTGCAGGAACTGCTAGGCCACGCTAATTTATCGACTACCCAAGTCTACACCCGCCTGGATTGGCAGCACTTGGCCGAAAGCTATGATGCTGCTCACCCCCGCGCAAAACGCCGCCCGACACGGAGTTAACCATGGCTTCTTTGCAAGCGATTACGTTTGATCTTGACGATACGCTATGGGACAACCAAGGCGTGATGTTAAAAACGGAAGAGGGTCACTATCGTTGGCTAATTGAAGCGCTGGCAACGTGGCGCAAAGCACGCCATGAAGCGCCATTAGCGCTAAGTTACCAGCAGGGGCTGGCTGATTATCTGGAGCGCCGCCAAGAGTGGGCCAAGCGGGTGCCAGAACGGCGTGGTGATTTTACCTGGCTGCGTTTGCGGGCGTTAGAAGCACAGTTGGAAGCCCAAGGCTTAGCACGTAGCAGTGCGTTGCTATGGGCTGCCGCTGCTATGAATGAGTTTCATCGCTTGCGGGTACAAGTAACGCCGCACCCCGAAGCCGCGGGGCTATTAACCGCGTTGAGCGAGCGTTATCAACTAGCCGCTATTACCAATGGCAATATTCACCTTAAGCGTCAGCCGTTAGCAGCGTACTTTCCAGTCGCTATTGCTGCAGGCGAATTACTGGCACCAAAACCAGATCCTAAGCCGTTTCTCACCGCCCTGGAGCGTCTGAATGTTGTGCCACACCAGGCCATGCATGTAGGTGACTCTTGGCAAGAGGACGTACTACCCGCACAGCAGTTGGGCATGCACGCCGTATGGATCGCCGCACAAGGCGACCAAACCTTGCCAGCACGCACCCACCGCATTGCCCACGTGAAAGAATTGCCCGAGCTGATCGAGTGGTTGGAGCGACGCTCGTGAAAAAGTGGCTTATTTAAGAAGACTGAGTTTGTTTGGCAAGATTCCGTTTAATGGTGAAAGCTTGGCTTGTTCGGCGATCCTTGGTTTACTCAGGGGTATGCAGCCACTGGTCGAGCTTTTGAGAAAGCGTATCTACACCGTCGCGCTTGAGCGATGAGAAGAGCTGAACGGAGACTAAGTCTTCCCACTCTTTAAGACGAGAGCGGACTTTTTGCAGCGCGGCACTAGCAGGGCCTTTTTTTAATTTATCGGACTTAGTAAGCAGAATGTGCACAGGCATTTCGCGCTCATCTGCATAGTTGAGCATCATTTGGTCGAACTCGGTTAGCGGGTGGCGCACGTCCATTAGCAGTACAAGGCCACGTAGGCTAAAGCGGCCACGCAGATAGTCAGACAGGTGCTGCTGCCACTCTAGCTTTACCGCTTCAGGCACTTTGGCGTAGCCGTAGCCGGGCAAGTCGACTAAGCGACGCGATTCGTCGTTCATGACGCTGAAAAAGTTGATCAATTGAGTGCGGCCTGGCGTACGCGAGGTGCGGGCAAGGGCATTTTGTTGAGTAAGTGCGTTAATCGCGCTTGATTTACCCGCATTTGAGCGCCCAGCAAACGCGACTTCTGCGCCGGTATCGTCTGGACACAGAGCAAGTGTTGGTGCGCTAATCATAAAACGCGCTGTGGGGTAGTTCAGTCGAGCGACTGGGTGATCATTGGCAGTAGACATGGTGTTAATCCTGAAAAACAGACGTATAAGACGGCCCGTTTCACCACGTTAACGTGAGTAAATGACGGTACCGCGACGAATTACCCCAAAAGCAGACCTGGACTTGCATTCCCGCCGCTAGGGTGATTCGTTATAATGCAAGCGGTTTATAACTGCGACCTGGGGCGCTAGTGTACCATCGCGCTCTAGCCAGCAGCGACCAACACGGCATGTTGTTCGTTTTGGCGGAGCTGACCCTGGTAAAGTGCTGAACCTGGGCAGCGCCCGGGATGCGTACCAGTCAATAATCAAACGGCATAGTGGAATAGCAATGAGAAAGTTACTGGCAAGCCTGGCAATTACCATGGGTGCCGTTGGCACCGTGCACGCTCAAACCGACCACCAAGCTGACGCGGATGCGGCGGCAGGTCGTGAACTGGCTCAAACCTGTGCGGCCTGTCATGGTCAGCAAGGTATCAGCGCAGTGGGTACCTTCCCTAATTTGGCAGGGCAGCAGATGTCCTATCTGGCCAAGCAAATCATGGATATTCGCGACGGCAACCGCTTGGTTCCCACCATGGCTGGTCAAGTCGATGCATTCTCTGATCAAGACGCTTGGGATGTTGCGGCTCACTTTGCAGGCCAAAACGCCAATCTTGGCCAAACTAACGATGAAGACTCAGAGTTTTTAGCACGCGGTGAAGAGCTGTACCGGGCGGGTGATATGTCCAAAGGTATTCCTGCTTGCAGTGCTTGTCATACACCTACGGGGGCTGGTATTGGCAGCGCGGTATATCCAGCGCTTTCAGGTCAGCACGCAGAGTATACGGTGTCCACGTTGCAAGACTTTGCTTCCGGTGAGCGTGCTAACAGCCCGAACAACATCATGGGTGATATCGCTTCCAAAATGAGCGATAACGATATGGAAGCTGTAGCGAATTACCTGTTAGGCTTGAACTAGTCGTAGCTAATCAAGGTTCCCTATCTCGCTGGTAATTAAAGAGATAGGGAACCTCTATGCATGCTCGGCAGTCACAGTCTCGCTCATTCTTGGAGAATTTTCGCTATGTTGAAAACGTTAATGGTCGCGATTGCTGGCTTAGGTTTATCTGCGGCAGTAAGTGCTCAGGAGTTGGTAGAGGGTCAGCACTACACACTGCTTGAGTCGCCAGTGGAGACACAGGTCGACGAAGGGCAGATTGAAGTGACCGAAGCGTTTTGGTTTGGTTGCCCGCATTGCTATCGGCTGCAAACACCAGTAAATGAGTGGTACGAAACACTTGAAGACGACGTTAGCATTGTGCATATGCCGGCTACCATGGGTGGTGCCTGGAATACCCACGCGACGGCATTTTATGCAGCAGAATCTCTAGGTATCGAAGATGAACTGCACGCTGATTTCTTTGAGGCCATTCATGAAGATGGTCGCTCACTGACAGATGAGGATGAAATCGCCGAGTTTTTCTCTAATTACGGTGTAAGTGAAGAAGAAGCTAAGCAGGCGTTGAAGGCGTTTGGCGTTCGTAGCGAAGTCAATAAAGCCAACAGCCGCATGCGTGAAATGCGCCTGATGGGTGTGCCAGCGCTAATTGTTGATGGCCGCTACGTTGTGTCGCCAAGCACGGCGGGTAGCTTGGAAAATATGCCGCAAATTGCGGATGCGCTTGTCGAGCGCGTGCGTAACGAGCGTGCACAATAACGGTGTTAAAGCATGGTCACGCAGGTGGGCAAGTAGGCTCGTCTGCGTTGTCTTTGGTTGAACGTGGCCATATCCGCTTACTGACGTTTAATTTGCAGGTAGGTATTCAAACGTCAGCGTATCACCACTACCTCACGCGGAGTTGGCAGCATGTTTTGCCTCACCCTCAACGTCTGGAACGCTTGGCGCAAATGGGTAATGTGCTAGAGCCATTTGATGTGGTGGGCCTGCAAGAGGTTGATGGCGGTAGTTTTCGTTCCGGTCGCGTAAACCAAGTTGAATACCTTGCCTCTAAAGCACGCTTTCCCCACTACTTTCAGCAGCTAAATCGTAATTTAGGGCAGTTTGCTCAGCACAGTAATGGGCTATTGTCACGTATCGTGCCTAGCCACATCGAAGAGCATCGTCTGCCAGGGATGTTGCCAGGGCGTGGTGCAATTCACGCACGCTATGGTGAGGGGCCAGATGCACTGCATATCTTTGTCGCCCACTTGGCGCTGAGTCAGCGCGGGCGTGTGCGTCAGCTGAATTACTTAAGCAATATTATTGAGCCGCTGCGCCATGTGGTGGTCATGGGTGATTTAAACTGCACGCCTGACCAGCTTCATGCTCATGAACGTTTTAGTACCTCGTTGCCACTTCACCCGGTTAAGCCGCTGCTTAGCTATCCATCCTGGCAGCCCCGGCGCGCCCTGGATCACATCCTGCTTTCCCAGACACTTGAAGTCGCAGATGTCCATGTACTGGACCATCTGTTTTCTGACCATTTACCGATTGCTGTCGATTTACCGCTACCTCCAGCCTGCCTAGCGGCGATTCGCCAAAGCGTTTAATAATAAGCTTGCTAGGCAGTTTATGGGCGCTGCATTGTCTGCGTATATGCGCTATTGTCTGGGGCGCTGACCCCCTTAGTCGTTTTACGCGAGACACTTCCATGTCAGATACAACACAACTACCTGCGTTTATCGCTGCGCTGGACCGCGCTTCGGAGTGGTTCGGACGTAGCCTTGCGTGGCTGATCATCATTATGATGTTGATTCAGTTCGCGATTGTACTGCTTCGTTATATTTTCAGCGTTAACAGTATTTTTATGCAAGAACTGGTGATGTACATGCACGCCAGTGTCTTTATGCTCGCTGCGGCCTACACCTTTCGCCACGATGGCCATGTGCGTGTCGATATCTTCTACCGTGGAATGACGCCCCGTCGCCAAGCGATGGTTAACATCGTGGGTATTATCACGCTGTTGATGCCTGTGATGGCTTTTGTCATTGCTTCCAGTTTAGGCTACGTTGCTAACTCCTGGCGTATTATGGAAACCTCCTCCGATTATGGTGGCATTCCAGCCGTCTTTGCACTGAAAACGTTAATACCGCTCTTTGCCGCGCTGATGATCGTACAAGGCATCATTGAAGTGGTGCGCAACGGCTACGTATTTACTGGCCGGATACCCCCATCTGTTGGTGATGATAACCACCTTGAGGAGCGCGTTTAATGTTGGAATTTATGCCGCTTATTTTATTTGCCACCATCTGTATCGTACTGATGTTCGGCTTCCCGGTGGCGCTTTCGTTAGCGGGCACCGCGCTGTTGTTTGCAGGAATGGGCCTAGGCCTTGAGACCATCGGCGTCGACGCCAATTTCGACAGTGGTTATCTCGCCGCGTTGCCCAACCGGCTTTACGGCATTATGACCAATCAAACGTTATTGGCAGTGCCATTATTTGTCTTAATGGGCGTTTTATTGGAGAAGTCCAAAGTAGCTGAAACACTGCTTGATGCGATGGCGCTGCTGTTTGGTGCCATGCGTGGCGGTTTAGGTATTTCAGTGACATTGGTAGGTATGTTGATGGCAGCATCTACCGGCATTGTGGGGGCCACCGTGGTTACCATGGGGCTGATGTCGCTACCTACCATGCTAAAGCGCGGTTATAGCACCTCGCTGGCGACCGGCACCATTTGTGCGACCGGTACGCTTGGCCAGATCATCCCGCCCTCCATTGCATTGGTACTGCTTGGCGATGTGCTTTCGTCCGCTTACCAGCAGGCACAGCTCTCGATGGGTATTTTCAGCCCTAAAACGGTCTCTGTGGGTGATCTGTTTATGGGAGCGCTGGTGCCTGGGTTACTCCTGGTCGTTATGTACATGATTTACGTGGCTCTGGTAGCGTGGTTTCGCCCGCAAATGGCCCCAGCTGCAGACCGTGAAGAGCTAATGGCGGAGCTTGGTCACACTTCAGGCCTGGGGATGCTGCTGTTGAAAGGCTTAGTGCCGCCTGTGGTGCTAATTGTGGCGGTGCTTGGCTCGATTTTAAGCGGTTTTGCAACGCCTACCGAAGCGTCGGCTGTCGGTGCCTTTGGTGCCCTGGTGCTGGCGCTGGCTTATCGTCAACTGGATTGGGCAACGCTGAAAGACGTGCTGCGTTCAACTACCCATGTGACGACCATGGTATTTATGATTTTGATTGGTGCGGCGCTGTTTTCGTTGGTCTTCCGGGCCTACGGCGGCGAGCATATGGTCACCGACTTGTTCGAAGGTATGCCCGGTGGAGTGGTGGGGGCGACCATTATCGTGATGCTGGTCATCTTCCTACTTGGCTTTATTCTCGACTTTATCGAAATCACGTTTGTGGTGGTGCCCATCGTTGGGCCGATTCTGCTGGCCATGGGGCTTGACCCAATTTGGCTGGGCATCATGATCGCTATTAACCTGCAAACGTCATTCTTAACTCCGCCGTTTGGCTTTGCGCTGTTTTATCTGCGCGGCGTAGCGCCACCCTCGGTGCCGACCTCGGCAATTTACCGTGGGGTTATCCCGTTTATCCTGATGCAGCTTGGCATGCTGCTGATGCTAACGTTTTTCCCCCAACTAGCTACATGGCTACCTACTCAATTTTAGGCTACGTCTTTTTGATTAGTGCCAAGTTGAAAACTATCGTGACTATCAACGCAACTAAGTGGCAACCTTAATCAAAAGCAGCCAAGCTGCATAAACGAACGGCTTGTAACAAACCGCCTAGCCAATTGGGCTAGGCGGACTCCTCCTACCTATAACAGTAATAATAGAAGCAAGAGGGTTAATATATGAAAGCCAACGCTTTACCTGTCGCCATTGCGATGACAGCCGCTCTATCCACTAGTTTGCTGGTAGTTTCAAGTTTTGATAATCAGGCCCAAGCACAAGAAAACTTCCGCTGGAAAATGGTCACTTCCTGGCCAAAAAATTTCCCAGGTGTAGGGCAGGGGCCTGAGCGGCTCGCGCAACTGGTGGAAGAGATGTCCGATGGTCGCCTGACCATTGAAGTATTTGGTGCTGGCCAGTTGGTACCTGGGTTTGAAGTCTTTGATGCTGTGTCTGACGGCACTGCTGAGCTTGGCCACTCTGCTTCTTATTACTGGAAGGGCAAAGCCCCTGAAGCACAGTTCTTCGCTGCCGTGCCGTTTGGCATGAACGCACAGGAAATGAATGCCTGGCTGCATTTTGGCGGTGGCATGGAGTTGTGGAACGAAGTTTACGAGCCTTTTGGTGTGGATGTCATGGTGGCGGGTGCTTCTGGCGTTCAAATGGGGGGCTGGTATAACAAGGAAATCAATTCGATTGAAGACCTTGATGGTCTGAAAATGCGCATGCCAGGCCTAGGTGGTGAAGTGATGAGCCGTATGGGCGTTGCCATTGTGAACATGCCTGGCGGCGAAATCTTCACATCACTTCAGTCAGGTGCCATTGATGCGACCGAATGGATTGGCCCCTATAATGATTTAGCTTTCGGTCTGCATCAGGCTGCCGATTATTACTACTATCCTGGCTGGCACGAGCCAACGGTGATGTTTGAAACCATTGTCAACGAAGAAGCCTTAGCAGAATTGCCCGCTGATTTACAGGCTATTTTGACGACCGCAGTGCGCGATATTAATGCGAATGTGCTTGATGAGTACACCGCGCGTAATAACGATGCGTTGGAGACGTTGGTCAACGAGCATGAGGTTGAACTGCGCCGTATTCCTGACGACGTGTTGGCTCAGGCCCGTGAGCATTCAGAAGACGTTATTGCTGAATTGGCTGAATCAAGCGAGCTGGGTACACGGATTTATGACTCCTATCGTACCTTCCAGGATAAGGTCGAAAACTACCATGCGATTTCTGAACAGGCGTACTACAACGCACGGAATCCAGATGGAGACACAACGCAGTAGCGGCTCAATAGCGATGTAACTATGCTATTAGCATTCTGCTCCCGTTGAACACACAATGGCCGCCTAAGGGGCGGCCATTGTTTTAGTTAAGAAGCCCCTATTGAGCGCTGTACTTGGGTATTCTAGAGCGCTACTGAACCGTTAAGTAAGGAGCCCCATGTCCAACGATTCTCGCCTTCGCAATGTACTTACCATCGCAGGATCTGACCCCTCGGGTGGCGCTGGCTTGCAGGGTGATCTGAAAACTTTTTCGGCGCTGGGTGTCTACGGCACCAATGTCATCACTGCTGTCATCGCCCAAAATACCTGTGGTGTGGCTTCCGTTTATCCGGTTTCGCCTCACGCTATTCGCGAGCAGCTAGAAAACCTGATAAATGATGTGGCATTAGATGCCGTTAAAATTGGCATGGTCGCCAGCCGTGAGGTTGCCGAGGTAATCGCTGAAGTCTTGCGGCAAAACCGTCCCCGCTGGATCGTACTGGACCCAGTAATGGTGGCCAAAAGCGGTGATATTCTGGTCGATGACGCAGGCATTCGTGCTGTGCGCGATATATTGGTACCGTTGGCTGACGTAATTACGCCCAATTTGCCTGAAGCGGCTGTGCTCTTAGACGCCGAGTCACCGAATTCGCTGGATGACATGGAAGCGATGCTGCCAGCGCTGGTGGAGTTGGGCGCGCCTTATGTGGTGCTGAAAGGTGGGCACCTACGCGGAGATACCTGTCCTGACTTACTGGCAACCCCGGACGGCCACACATGGCTTCCTGCCTCGCGTATTGACACTGACAACCTGCACGGCACGGGCTGTGCTCTCTCGTCTGCGATCACTGCGTGTCTAGCAAAACTACCCGCCGATGCGGCGCCAAATGCGCCTAAGCAAGCGATTGGTGAAGCCAAGTTGTGGCTACATGCTGCATTAGAAGCGAGCACGCGGCTAAGTGTCGGTCATGGGCGTGGGCCGGTGCACCACTTTCATGCGTGGTGGTGATGTAAATGACCTAGCGCCATAAACGTGCAGAGTAGCGGTGGAAAAAGTAAGTCACACCTTGCGGTATGCACAAACGGACACCATGCTGAAAGGTGCCCGCTTGATCGTCCAAAGTGCCTACTGACGGTGCCGACTTGATCGGCCAAGGAGTTGCGCCATGTCTCGCACGCTGCTGTTCGCTACGGACCTTTCTCAGGATAACCGCGCTGCGTTTGCCCGCGCTCTTCGGCTGGCCTATGCCCAAGGGGCGCAGCTCGACATTCTTCACGTCCTTGACCCTTACTTGCCCCACCGTGTTCTTCACGACGTTGAAAGCGCGGTTAACGAAGATATCAGTGCCACATTGACCGACCTGCGCGAAGATTACGCGCTGGAAGCGCCTTCGTTGCTTATTCAAACCGTTGTGGGGGCGCCTCATGTTGAAATTGTGCGAGAAGCCCACGAACGCAATGCCTCGTTAATTATTATGGGCATGCACCGTAAGCGCGGACAGAAAGATCTCCTTTTGGGAACCACCGTGATGCGTGTGCTGAGAAGTGCGCCCTGCCCAGTGGTGGTCGCCTCTTATCTACCAACTCAGCCTTGGCAACATATCCTGGTGCCGATCGACTTTTCGCTGACTGCTCGTCAAACGCTCAGGGAGGCGCTCATTCGCTTTCCAGAAGCTAAGTTGACGCTCCTACATGCCTGGAGCTTGCCTGGAGAGCGTGAGTTGGGCTCCCAGGCTAATTTTGCCCAGTGGAGAGACCATGAAGTAGAACGCTTACGTAGGACGCTGGATAACGAGATTGAGAGTTTAATGCGCGATCTTGATGGCGTCCCTGATGTTGAGTTAGTGCTCGAGCCAGGGCAACCTTGTGATGTGCTTCAAGATTACATGAAGCGACACTCTCCAGATTTGGTGATTATTGGAAGCCGTGGCCAGCCCCAGCACACCAGCCAAGTGACTGAAATGCTGTTAGGCGAACCTCACTGCGACCTCATGCTATGTCGCTCCTGGTAGTTGTTGTACGGAACCTTTATTTTTGTTTTGTGTATGTATAGTTAGTGTTCCGAAAAATAGAGGTTTCGCTATGCTATATGTACACAAACACCCTTTAATGCTGGGCACGCTGCTGTCAGTCGGTACACTTTTATTGGCACCCAGTGTGCTGGCAGATAGTGTGACTGAACGAGGAGAGCGCTTTGAGCGCGTCGTGGAAATTAACGGTCAGCACTACGCGTTAATGGGTAGTGGTGTGTTCCTCTATATGATCTGGACCGCCTATGCAGGGGCTTACTACCAGCTTGAGGGAGAAACTGAGCCGCTGCCATTGAGCGATGTCCCTCGTCGCCTTGAGTTAGCTTATTTTCATGACATTGAGGCGGCTGATTTTGCTGAAGCGACTGAGAAAACGCTAAAAGAGTCGCTGACACTCTATGAGTTTAGCCAGATTGAGGAGGACCTAGAGCGGCTGAATCAGCGCTATCGTGCTGTAGTGCCTGGTGATCGCTATCTACTCAGCTGGGATGGAGAGTCGCTGCAGCTCGCCTTGAATGGCGATGTGGTATTTGAAGATGACAGTGCTGAATTCGCCAGCGCTATGTTTGGTATTTGGTTGGGCGAGCGTCCTCTAAGCGATGATTTTCGCGATGCGCTACTGGGCCAGGGTTAATTCAAATAAGGGTTTTGTCTGACGCCTGTGCCAGCGAGTACACTGTATTTTCTTTGGGACACATCGCAAGAGGCAAGTGTGAAGGCACTGATTCAGCGGGTAAAAAACGCCAGCGTGACGGTCGAAGGTAAGATGGTAGGGGCCATTGACCATGGTCTCCTGGCTTTAGTGGGCGTTGAAAAGGGCGACAGTGAGGCTGATGCTGAAAAACTACTGCATAAGCTGCTGCACTATCGCGTTTTCAGTGACCAAGAAGGCAAAATGAATCATAACCTTCAACAGGCTAACGGAGGTTTACTGCTGGTATCTCAGTTTACGTTGGCCGCTGATACTCGCAAAGGTTTGCGCCCCAGCTTCTCTAGCGCTGCACCATCTGCTGAAGGCGAGCGTCTGTTTGACTATTTGGTGGCTAAGACATCCGCTGCCTGGCCCAACGTTGCAACCGGCCAATTTGGCGCTGATATGCAAGTGGCGTTAATTAACGATGGGCCGGTAACGTTCATGCTTGAAAGCTAGTTTACTTAATTTGACTAGATTAAAAGCAGCCAGTATTAGTCAGCGCAGGGCTAGGCGTCTTCGCTGGCTAATAGCTCTGCTTCCATTGTTTCCAGCGCTTCCTCGGCGGCGAGCCACTGCTGCTCGGCGGTGTCCAAGCGGCTTTTGATTTTCGCCTGTTGGGCAAGTGCTTCGGTCAGTTCTGCTTTACGAGCGCTGTCGGTATAAAGTGTCGGGTCAGCCAAAATAGCTTCTACTTCTTCAAGCGCCTGCTGAGTTTTCTCCAGAGTTTTTTCAGCTTGATCACGCTCTTTTTTCAGTGGTCGCAGTTTCTCGCGCAGCTCCGCCGCTGCTTTGCGAGCGGCTTTTCGGTCACCGCTAGGCTGCTGACTTTGGCGTTCGCTTTTTTCGCTACGCGCATCGCGTCTGCCCTCTTCCAAACGCGCCTTTAACCATGCTCGATAGTCATCGAGATCGCCATCAAAGGGTTCAACACGATGGTCTGCTACCCGCCAGAATTCATCAACCGTGGCACGCAATAAATGCCGGTCGTGAGACACAAGAATGACCGTGCCCTCAAAACTTGCCAGCGCCTCGGTGAGCGCCTCGCGCATTTCCAAGTCCAAGTGGTTGGTTGGCTCATCGAGCAGCAGCAGGTTGGGTTTCTGCCAGGCGACCAGCGCGAGCGCCAAGCGCGCTTTTTCACCGCCGGAGTAAGTGCCAACTTCGCCAAAGGCGTCATCGCCCTTAAAGCCAAAGCCACCTAGGAAATTGCGAATTTCCTGGTCACTCGCCTTGGGAGAGAGCCGTTGCACATGTACAAACGGCGTCGTCGTCACGTCCAAGCTTTCCAGCTGGTGCTGGGCAAAATAGCCAATGGCTAAATGCTCACCTGGCACGCGCTTGCCCTCTAGCAGCGCAAGTTCACCGGTCAGTGATTTAATCAGTGTCGATTTGCCCGCGCCGTTGGGGCCTAACAGGCCGATGCGACTACCGGGTAATAACGTAATGTTGACCTTCTCTAACTGCGCGACATCGCCTGTTTCGCTGCGATAGCCGAGGGTCGCTTGGTCAAGCACGAGCAGCGGATGTGAGGTCTTATCTGCGGCAGGCAGCGTGAAGTGAAAAGGCGAATCCGTATGAGCAACAGCAATATCCCCCATACGCTCCAGCATTTTTACACGACTTTGCGCCTGCTTTGCTTTGGTTGCCTGGGCGCGAAAGCGCGCTATAAAGCGCTCAATTTCTTCGCGGCGAGCCTGCTGTTTGGCTGCTTCTGCTTGCTGTAGAGCGAGTTTTTCAGCCCGCGTGCGCTCAAAGCGAGAGTAGTTGCCGCGGTAAAGCTCGAGCGTTTGATGATGCATATGCACAATGTGATCACACACGGCATCCAGAAAGTCGCGGTCATGAGAAATCAGCAGTAATGTGCCAGGGTAGCGGGTTAGCCACTGTTCTAGCCAAAGTAGGGCATCGAGATCCAGGTGGTTAGTCGGCTCATCAAGCAGTAATAAGTCGGAAGGCATAAACAGCGTGCGGGCTAGGTTCACCCGCATACGCCAGCCACCGGAGAAGTCTGACAAAGGCCGCTTAAGATCCGCTTGCACAAACCCGAGCCCCACTAACAGCTGTGATGCCCGCGATTCTGCCGTGTAGCCATCCAGGGTTTCGATAAGCCCATGTAGCTCGGCTTCCCGATGTGCATCGTCTGCTTTGCGCGCGGCCAGTAGATCAGCCTCCGCTTGTCGCAGCGCATAATCGCCATCCAGCACGTACTCCACAATGGGGCGATCCAGCGCTTCAACTTCCTGGGCCATGTGGGCTATCCGCTGGCCGCCGCTCATCTCGACGTCGCCCTGGTCGGGGCCGAGCTCGCCTAGCAGAAGTTTGAATAAGCTCGACTTACCGGCGCCGTTTGCCCCGATAATGCCTGCCTTTATACCGCTGTGGAGCGTAAGGTCAGCGTTATCGAGTAGCGTTTGTGTACCCCGTTGCAGGGCGACTTGGCGCAGTGCGATCATGCATTCTCCCGAAAAAAGTGGGTAAATCAATGTTCGATTCTAACCGATTCCAGCGCTTACAGCAGGCTCCACTATGGGATTTTGCGCTGACATTTTATGCCCAGCCCGGAGTCGAGCAAGCATGCCTTGTTCTGCAAGATAGTGCAGGGGTGGATGTGTGTGAGCTTCTAGTGCATAGCTGGCTCTACCACTACGGTCTTCAGGTAACGCCTGGTGCGCTGTCAATGGAGCGCAAAGCGCGGGAGTGTTGGCAGCAATCGGTCACCGCTGTTTTGCGGCAGTTGCGTCGTGATCTTAAGCCCCAAGCAGCAGAAAGTGAGGGCATTGCCCAGTTGCGAAAGACACTTCAGCAGGCCGAACTTCAAGCTGAGCGTGAGAACCTTCAACGCTGGCAGCACTGGATATTGCAAACGTCTGAACTTAACCAGCGGTTAACAAACTGCGCTATAAGTAAGCAAGATGTCGCACAATGGCTGCAAAGTAAGCTGTTTTCTGATGGCCTTGCGTTTGATCAAGTAGTTGTGTCACCCGAGCGCGAGAACGTCAGAGAGGCGATTGCTATACTTGCGGAACGGCTTGACCGCTACGATCGACCGCGCTAGCCTGAAATTAAGCTATTTTTGAATAACGCGTGTTTTAAGGTTGTTATTGCTTGTGTAACTGTTTCTAAACGTATTCAAAAAGATAGGCTTTATGAATGATGATTTTATAAATAGTTACTCTAAAGTCACTGGCAACTAACAGAGCGTTTAAGAGCGACACGCATTATACAAAAATTAAATATTAGCGCACTCGCATAGCGCGCTTACCACTGCTAGGGGAACTCTGCATGAAGGCAAGCAAGTTAATTTCGACTCGTTCAGTAACGACTAAGTTAATGACGACGGCGAGCGTTGGTGCACTACTATTTGGTCTCAGCGCAGCTGCTCAAGCAGATAACTGGCGTTACGCCCACGAAGAGTACGAAGGCGATGTCCAAGATGTGTTTGCTTACGCATTCAAAGACTATATTGAAGAGAATTCCGATCACAGCGTTCAGGTTTACCGTTTTGGTGAGTTAGGTGAATCTGATGACATCATGGAGCAGACCCAAAACGGCATTCTTCAGTTTGTAAACCAGTCGCCTGGTTTCACGGGTTCTCTTATCCCAGAAGCGCAAATCTTCTTTATCCCTTACCTGCTACCAACAGATGAAGAAACCGTCCTGACTTTCTTTGATGAGAGTAAGGCCATCAACGAGATGTTCCCTGAGCTCTACGCTGAACAAGGCCTTGAGCTACTGAAGATGTACCCTGAAGGTGAAATGGTCGTTACCACCGACGAGCCGATCAGCTCGCCGGAAGATATGAATAACAAGAAAATTCGTACCATGACGAATCCATTGCTTTCAGAAACGTATGATGCTTTTGGTGCAACACCAACGCCGCTACCGTGGGGCGAAGTATATGGTGGCCTGCAAACCGGCATTATCGATGGTCAAGAAAATCCGATTTTCTGGATCGAGTCTGGCGGTTTATATGAAGTATCACCGCACCTTACCTTCACAGGCCATGGCTGGTTCACTACCGCCATGATGGCTAACCAAGACTTCTATGAAGGCTTGTCCGATGAAGACAAAGAGCTAGTGCAGGAAGCGTCTGCTGCTGCCTATGATCACACAATCGAGCACATTAAAGGGCTAGCCGACGAGGCATTAGCTAAAATCCAGGAAGCTTCGGATGAAGTCACTGTGACACGTTTGGATGAAGAACAAATCCAAGCTTTCCGTGACCGTGCTCCTCAGGTTGAAGAAGCCTTTTTAGAAATGACGGGTGATAAAGGTGCTGAGCTGCTGGAGCAGTTTAAAGCTGATCTCGAAGCCGTAACTAACGAATAATTTACCGTTTAGTGCACTTGTTTTGAACGGTAAATCACCTAGGGGGCAGCCAGCGCTGCCCTTTTTTTATTTTTATACGCTCACCCGGTGCTGATAGCCATCTAACAAAAAAAAGCTCGTTACCTTGCGTAAAACACAGAAAAATTTACGTACATCCAGCGTTGAAGCGGAAAGAGTTATTAACCGTTACGCTACAAAATGAGTAAGGCTGGACACGCTCCGTTCGGTGGTCAGTGAAAGAAGAGGCACTAGGTTTTTAATCGTTAGCTGCCACGCTGCATAAGAGGAGATCGGCCATGACCGAAGAAGAATCCGAAAAGAATTACAGCTCTGGTTTGCCCGGCATACTAGGCGTGATCGACACTGCAATTAGCAAAATCGAGTCAGTCATACTGGCGATGGGGGTTTTGCTAATGGCGCTGAATACGGTCACTAATGTTATTGCCCGCTTTGTATTTGGCAATAGCATTATGTTTTCAGGGGAATTAAACCGTATTTTGATCATTATGATTACCTTTGCGGGTATCGGCTACGCTGCTCGACACGGTCGTCATATTCGTATGTCAGCCATCTACGATGCCTTGCCTGTCGGGGGGCGCAAGGTATTGATGATAGGTATTTCGTTCTTTACCTCCCTCGTCATGTTTTTCCTGCTGTACTACTCCGTGGTGTACATCCTCGATCTCCAAAGCAAAGGTCGCGTGTTGCCGTCACTCGGGCTACCTATTTGGATCATTTATATCTGGGTACCGATGGGCTTTCTCATTACGGGCATTCAGTACCTGTTAACGGCAATTAAAAACCTTACCTCTCGGGATGTATATCTCTCGACAGGGGTAGTTGACGGTTACAAAGACACCGAAACAGAAGTGTAAAGCAGGGCTTGCACTCTAGGGGAACGCTATGACGACGATAATGGTAGTCACCATGATTGCCCTGCTGCTGCTGGGCTTTCCTATGATGATCCCGCTGATTACGGCAGCGGTGATCGGTTTTTATATGATGTTTAACGGCTTCGGCCAAATGGATACGCTGATTCAACAGATGATGGCGGGTATTCGGCCTGCTTCGCTGATTGCGGTGCCAATGTTTATATTGGCGGCAGATGTAATGACACGAGGTCAGTCGGCCAATCGCTTAATTGATATGGTGATGTCCTTTATAGGTCATATCAAAGGCGGTCTTGCGGTCAGTACGGCGGCCTCCTGTACGCTGTTTGGCGCGGTTTCTGGTTCTACTCAGGCAACCGTAGTAGCAGTGGGCTCACCGCTGCGACCCAAGATGCTAAAAGCGGGCTATTCTGATCCCTTTACGCTGGCACTGATCATCAACGCGAGTGATATTGCCTTTTTGATACCCCCAAGTATTGGCATGATCATCTATGGGGTTATTTCAGGAACATCCATTGGCGAGCTGTTTATTGCGGGTATTGGGCCAGGGCTTCTGATCCTGTTTATGTTTTCAGTTTATTGCATCGTTTACGCTGTGGTAAAAGGCGTGCCTACCGAACCCCGCGCTAGCTGGAAAGAGCGTGCTGTAGCTGTGCAAAAAGCACTGTGGCCGCTAGGCTTTCCAGTCATTATCGTTGGCGGTATCTACGGAGGCATTTTTAGCCCGACAGAAGCCGCTGCAGCTTGTGTGCTATATGCCGTATTGCTTGAGTTTGTGGTATTCCGTTCGCTCAAAATGAACGATATTTATGCGATTGCTAAATCCACCGGCTTAATTACCGCAGTGGTGTTTATATTGGTCGCTGTTGGTAATGGGTTCTCCTGGATAATTTCGTTCGCGCAGATTCCACAAATGATTTTGGAAGCGGTAGGCGTCAATGAAGCTGGGCCGACAGGCGTACTGATTGCAATCTGTATCTCTTTCTTTGTCGCTTGTATGTTTGTTGACCCGATTGTGGTCATTTTGGTGCTTACGCCAATTTTTGCTCCGGCAATTGCGGCGACCGGTCTGGATCCTGTTCTGGTAGGTATTTTGATTACGCTGCAGGTAGCCATAGGTTCGGCGACCCCACCCTTTGGCTGCGATATATTTACCGCGATTGCGATCTTTAAGCGGCCTTACTGGGAAGTCATCAAAGGCACACCGCCCTTTATCTTTATGCTGATTTTAGCGGCGGCGCTGCTGATCATGTTCCCGCAAATTGCGCTGTTCTTGCGTGATGTTGCCTTCCGCTAAGCAGTCACAAGGAGAACGCGGATGTTTAATCGCATTTTAATTCCCGTAGATGGCTCGAAAGGGGCGATTAAGGCGCTCGATAAAGCGGTTGGCCTGCATATGCTTACCGGTGCAGAGCTTTATTTGCTGTGTGTCTTTAAGCACCACAGCTTATTGGAAGCATCGCTTTCCATGGTGCGGCCGAATAAACTTGATTTGCCCGATGATGCACTGAAAGAGTACGCCACGGAAATTGCAGTCCACGCCAAGTCCTATGCCATAGAGATGGGGGCGGACAGCGCGCGAATAAGGGCGTTTGTGAAAGGCGGCCGCCCCTCACGAACCATTGTGCGCTTTGCCCGAAAGAGGGAGTGCGATTTAATCGTGATTGGCGCTCAAGGAACCAACGGTGAGAAAAACCTGCTGTTGGGTAGTGTCTCCCAGCGTGTGGCGGGTGCGGCACACTGTCCCACATTGGTCGTTTAAGACACCAAACTACTGAACTTAATAGCGGTCTTACTAACACCCGTTTTCTCAGGTAATGCAGCTTGAGGTGGCGGGTGTTAGTCTTTGAGCTACTCAAACATTTGGCGCGTTGCGCCGTTGGATAAGGTTTTTTACATGAAAGCATTGTTTTCTTCCACCGCCTTGGCGAGTTTGTTACTGGTTGCTCCGTTCGCGGCAGCGGCTCCTGAAACCGACGAACAGCGCCTTGCTTATAGCTTAGGTGTCACTCTAGGCGAGAGCATGCAGGCTGATATTGAAGACCTCGATCTAGATACATTTACGGACGGTATGCGCGATGTCTTTGATGGCAAAGAGTTGGCGTTAAGCGAGGAAGAAATGATGGAGGCGCTGGTCGCTTTCCAAGAGCGTTCTATGGCAGAGCGCGAGCAAGAAGCCGCTGAAATTGCCCAGCTTAATCTAGAGGAAGGTCAAGCTTACTTAGCGGAAAACGCTGAGCGTGAAGAAGTTGAAGTGACTGAGTCTGGCTTGCAGTATGAAGTGCTTGAGTCCGGTGACGGCGCAACTCCTGGCGCTGAAGACACCGTTGAAGTGAACTATGAAGGCATGCTGTTGGACGGCACCGTATTCGACAGCTCCTTTGAGCGTGGTCAGCCGGTGAGTTTCCAGGTAAATCAAGTCATTGAAGGTTGGCAGGAAGCGCTTCAACTGATGAGCGTTGGCGACAGCTGGATGCTATATATCCCTGCTGAGCTGGCTTATGGTGAAGGCGGCCAAGGCCCTATTGGTCCAAATGAAATGCTGACGTTCCGTGTTGAACTGTTAGGCGTCGAGTAAATGACACGTCCCGCCGCTTCTACATCTTGTTTTTTGGGTGCGCTGTTACTGCTGGGCAGCACGGCTGTTCACGCTGAAGCAGATGCCGTGCCTGGTGATTTACCTGCACTAAGCGCAGCGAGCGATCACGCGAGCGTGGTAGGTGTCTCTTCTGGCGGTTACATGGCCGCACAGTTGGCGGTTGCTTGGCCTGAGCGCTTTAGTGGTGTAGGTGTATTAGCGGCGGGCCCTTGGAGCTGTGCCCAGGGCGCGCTCAGTTTGGCCCTTAACCAGTGCATGAGCACCCGCCGTGGGTTGCCTTCCTTGGATGAGCTGGACCGTCGGCGCGAGCGTTACGAGTCGCTTGAGCAGGTGGGGGAGCGCGACGCATTAAGCCAGCTGCGTGCCTATGTATGGCACGGTGATGAAGATGACACGGTTTCTCCAGAGCTGGGGAGTTTGTTAGCAGAACAGTGGCAGCGCTGGCTGGCATCTTCAGAACAGCTGCGTTTCGTGCGCAGTGAGCACACAGGCCATGGCTGGCCCATCAAACTGCCGAAGCAGGCCAACGCTAGCCCCCAGGCACTTGGCGACTGTCGCCAGGGCGGTGGTAGCCATGTGCTTGCCTGTGATGAGAACGTGGCTGGCGATATGCTCTCATGGCTTTACCCTGAGCGTGAGGCTAATGCTAGCGAGGGCGAAGTGATGGCCTTTGATCAGTCGGAGTTCGCGGTTAAAGGCTTGGCTGATGTGGGGTATCTGTTTATTCCTGGGGCGTGTGAGGCGGGAGGGTGTCCTGTCACAATAGCCTTGCATGGTTGTCAAATGAGCGTTGATGCCATTGGCGATACGTTTGTACGCCACAGTGGTTTGAACCGTTGGGCAGCAGACCATGGTCAAGTGGTGCTATACCCGCAGGCGGAAAGCAGTATGGCTAATCCTCAGGGGTGCTGGGATTGGTGGGGCTTTGCCGAAAGTACTTGGCAGCTCAACCCGCTGCACGACACGCGTGATGGCACTCAAGCCAGAGCGCTAATGGCGATGCTTGAACACCTACAAAGCACGCCTTAATTCCAAGTACATCCTAAATCCAGATACTTCGTCGTGTATTTTGGCTAGCTACCTAACTCATTCTCCAGCGCTGACACTAAGCCGTGCGGTGCTGGGGAGTAGAGCACTCTCTGTAAAATTTCACCGTTGCGGTTAACCAAGAAAAGCGAGGCGCTATGGTCAATGGTGTAGGCCATGGCTGAATCGGGTGCCTCTACTCGCCGCCAAATAACGCCATAGCGTGCTGCTACATCTTCAAGCTGCTCTTGACTGCCCACCAAGCCGATAAACGCATCACCAAAGAACTGCATATACTCTTCCATGCGTGGCAGCGTATCGCGTTCAGGGTCAACCGTTATCATTATCGGCACCACGCGTTCGCGCTGTGCGTCGCTTAGCTGGGCCAATGCCTGGCGTTTAACGGCCTGATTCATTGGGCAAACATCTGGGCAGTAGGTGTAGCCAAATGAAACAATCGCAATGTCGTCTTTATCTAGCTGGGAGAGAGAGAAATCACCTTGAGTAGACGGCATTTCTATTGGTCCCCCCGTCACGTCATCACTGCCTGGCTGGAAAGCAAACTGGTAAAGGCCGATAGCCGAAATGGTCAGCAAGACAAGTATTAGCACTAAGCCCAGCCAGAGTGCTTTACGATTGTTTGGTTTAGCGGCCATACGTACTAACTCCTAATCACGTCAAAGTCGAACCAACTGCCCAACTTGCCTTCCGGTGTTTCCAGGATAACCCGCGCCCGCCAGGGCATCACGTCTTGCGTGCAGATACCGACTTGCCCTTGGCCATGAAAGTGCCCGGGTGCAGTAGCGGTTAATCCAAAACGGTGTAAGCCCATATCCATATCACGCCCAATAAAGTCGACCGTCACATGGCTTGGGTTGAGGCCCTCTACTTCTACATCCAGTGGCAGAATATCCAGCGCGTCAATACGGCCATTGGCATCAACGGTCAGTGTTAGGCGGCCTTTATCGCCCAGTACTGCCGAGCACGTACTGGTGTGTAGGTTGCAGTTGGCATCTGGTGTAAACCATGCAATATCACCATCATCGCGCAGCCAATTGGCAAACACGTACCACGTGCAGGCGGCCAGTGAGATGCCCGTGATGAGGATAAGCACTTTCAGTGCTGGAAAACCCGTAAAGTAGACAGGTTTAGGCAAGTTCTTCATGGCAGAATGGTCACTACGCAGGCCGTAAGATGGAAGTTAGTTTCATGGTAACAGTAATCGCACGGATGTCGCTGTGCTGGGATGTCGCAGTTAACAAGGAATAACAATGGAGAGCATTACTGGTGCACTTGGGCCACTGTTTTTATTGATTTTACTGGGTGCTGCCATTGGCTATGGTCGTTGGCCAAGTGCTACGTTCTGGCCGCAAATGGAGCGTATGATCTACTTTGTGCTATTTCCAGCAATGCTGATAGGCACGCTGGCCACTGCAGATGTCAGCCAAGTACCGGTTGGGCGCATAGCGTTGGTATTGCTCGGCACGATGGGGGGTTTGGGTCTGTTGCTATGGCGCTGTCGTGGTTACCTTGGCTTAACGCCTGCGGCGTTCACGTCGGTGTTCCAAGGCGCCGTGCGTTTTAATACCTACGTGGGTGTCGCAGGAGCCGCGGCACTGCATGGCAGCATGGGGGCGACTACCGCTGCTGTGGCGGTGGCACTCATGGTACCGGTGGTGAACGTAATGTGCGTCGCAAGCTTTGTCGCGGCAGGGACGCTGGGCAGTGGAAGCCTTGGCCAAAGTGCCCTCGCACTGGCTAAAAATCCGCTGATTTTATCCTGCCTGGCAGGTATCGGACTCAATCTTTCGGGGGCTGGTTTGCCCGGTTGGAGCGAGGATACCGTAGGATTATTGGGAGGCGCGGCGCTGCCGTTAGGGCTCATTGCTGTGGGCGTGGCGCTGCGCCCTGCAGCACTGCTACGGCTTGATCGTGGCGTGATAGCGACGAATAGCATCAAGCTGCTGTTAATGCCTGCGGTGGTGCTGCTATTAGCGTGGCTGGTGGGGCTGGACCCTATCAGTCGTGATGTGGCGCTGCTGTTTGCAGCGCTGCCTACCGCCACATCTGCTTACATTCTTGCTCGGCAGTTGGGAGGTGATGCAGAGCTTATGGCGGCAATTATTACCGGCCAGACGCTGTTAGCGATGCTGACGCTGCCCGTCTGGTTGCAGTTAGTGGGGTAGTGTAAAAAAATTGTCTTAAAAATAAATAAAAAGTATTCGCATTTAGGTTGACGCGGTAAATGAGAATGATTATATTGTGATTGTCAGCGTTTAATGAGACGTTGGCAACCACGACAGAAACCGCCAGTTTCCTGTCATGGTTTCTCCCTCTCATTGCTAGTCACGGTCTTTTGCCGCTCCCGCTTGGAGCGGCTTTCTTTTTTTAATGCTCTACGTTTTTGTGATTTTCCTTGAGATGCCATGCGGGGGCTGTGGTCAGCGTTTGATGAGATGATGGCAACCACGACGCTATTTCAAAGATCAGCGCCAGTTTCCTGTCATGGTTCCTCTTTACTTGCTAGTCACGGTCTTTTGCCGCTCCCGCTTGGAGCGGCTTTCTTTTTTTAATGCTCTACGTTTTTGTGATTTTCCTTGAGATGCCATGCGTAGGCTATGGTCAGCGTTTGATGAGGCGTTGGCAACCACGACGCTATTTCAAAGACCAGCGCCAGTTTCCTGTCATGGTTTCTCCCTCTCATTGCTAGTCACGGTCTTTTGCCGCTCCCGCTTGGAGCGGCTTTCTTTTTTTATAGCGGTATCTTTCTTTGATCTCGGTGAATACCTCCTCTGACGTTTGGGCAGACAATAGGCCAATCGCCTATGCTGATCATTTATCCAAAGCCAGGAGACATGCCATGCGCGTTGCCGTTTTTAGCGCTAAGCCTTATGACGAAACCTTCCTTACTCGTGCTAATGCCGCGAATCGACACGAATTAAGCTTTTTTGATGCGCGCTTGACCGTCGATACGGCGCCTCTAGCGAAAGGGTTTGAAGTTGTGTGCGCTTTTGTAAATGACCATCTGTATGCGGACGTTTTAGAGCAGCTACATACTAGCGGCATACGATTGGTAGCACTGCGCTCGGCGGGCTTTAACCATGTTGACTTGGCGGCGGCCGAACGGTTGGGAATTACCGTAGTGCGGGTGCCCGCTTATTCGCCTCATGCCGTAGCAGAGCACGCGGTGGCCTTAGTGTTAAGCCTGAACCGCATGACCTATCGCGCTTACAACCGAGTGCGCGAGGGCAACTTTGCCCTAGACGGACTGCTGGGGTTCGATCTGCATGGCAAAACCGTGGGCGTGATTGGCACTGGGCAGATTGGCTTGATCTTTGCCAATATCATGCATGGCTTTGGCTGCCGAGTAGTTGCCAGCGATCCTTTTCCAAACCCGAATGCCGAGCCGTTTGTGGAGTACGTGCCGCTGGCGTCGCTCTATGCTCAGGCAGATATTATCTCGCTGCACTGCCCGTTAACACCCGATACTGATCACCTGGTTAACGCAGATGCCATCGCGCAAATGAAGCAGGGTGTCATGCTGATCAACACTGGCCGCGGTCGAGTGGTCGATACTCAAGCGGTGATCGCTGGTCTGAAAAGCGGCAAAATTGGCCGCTTAGGGCTAGATGTTTACGAAGAGGAGGAGCAGCTGTTCTTCGAAGATCTATCGCACAAGGTGATTGATGATGATCAGTTCATGCGCCTGACGACCTTTCACAATGTGCTGATTACCGGTCATCAGGCTTTTTTCACTACCGAGGCGCTAACCAATATTGCTGAAACCACGCTGGCTAATATCGACGCCTTTGAAAGTGGTAGCGGTACGCTGCATCGCGTCGTCTACGATAAGCGAACGTAGACGACGCTGAGCTATCTTTAGTCGCTGTGTTTAAACGTCACGGCGGTAAATCAAATCCCATACGCCGTGGCCAAGTTTCTCGCCACGGGCTTCAAACTTAGTTAGCGGGCGAAAGTCTGGGCGTGGAACGTAGGGCGCTGTGTCGGCGCTGGCGGTATTCGCGTAGCCGGGTGCGGCGTCCATGACCTCGGCCATCCACTCGGCATAGGCTTCCCAGTCGGTCGCCATGTGGAAGGTGCCGCCAGGTTTTAAGCGCGTACGAATTAGCTCAACAAACGCAGGCTGCACAATACGCCGCTTGTGGTGCTTCTTTTTCGGCCATGGATCGGGGAAAAAGAGCTGTAGCGTGGTTAATGAGTCTTCAGGCAGACACTGCTCCAGCACCGCTAAGGCATCTTCGCGGTAAACGCGCAGGTTGGTTAGGCCGCGTTTATCTACCTCATCTAGCAGCTTGCCCACCCCCGGCGCGTGAACCTCAATGCCGATAAAGTCAGTGTCTGGGTGGCGTTCGGCTTGCTCGACGAGTGAGTTGCCCATACCAAAGCCAATTTCCACCACGCGCGGTGCTTCGCGGCCAAACAGGGTGTCCAGATCCTGACGCCCATCGGCAATCGTCAGTCCTAAGCGTGGCCAAACGTCTTCTAAACCGCGGCTTTGCGCTGGGGTCATGCGCCCTGCGCGAATCACGTAGCTCTTAATCCCCCGCCGGTGTAGCGGGGCATCAGCATTTTCAGGGCCTGTGGTGTTGCTCTCAGCGCCAGCAGTTTTGCTTTCAGGCGTGGTGTCGTTCGTATCGGTCATGGTGTCTCTGTATCAGCCGTTAATTCGGCCTGCAAAAGGCGAAGAGGGGTCGGCGCTTTGGCGGCGTGGCATACGGCCAGCTAAGAAGGCATCGCGGCCAGCTTCTACGGCAAGCTTCATGGCGTTAGCCATACGCAGCGGGTCGCGGGCGTGAGCGATCGCGGTGTTGAGTAGCACGCCGTCACACCCTAGCTCCATTGCCATGGCGGCGTCAGAAGCGGTGCCGATGCCTGCATCGACCAGCACGGGTACACTGCTTTGCTCAACAATCAGGCGTACATTATGCGGGTTTTGAATGCCATGCCCCGAGCCAATCAGCGAACCTAGCGGCATGATGGCGCAGCAACCCATGGCTTCTAGTTCACGTGCCACAATGGGGTCATCACTGGTGTACACCATGACGTCAAAGCCATCAGCCAACAGTGTCTCAGCAGCTTTTAGCGTCTCAACCACATTGGGATAGAGGGTGTGATCGTCGCCGAGCACTTCCAGCTTGACCAAGTTGTGGCCGTCTAGCAGCTCACGCGCCAAGCGGCAGGTGCGCACAGCGTCTTTGGCGTTGTAGCAGCCCGCGGTGTTGGGCAGCAAGGTGTAGCGTTGGGGGGAAACGACATCGAGAAGGTTGGGCGCGTCGGCATCCTGACCCAAGTTGGTGCGGCGCACAGCAAAGGTGACAATTTCCGCGCCGCTTTGGGCAATGGCTGCGCCGGTCTCGGTAAAGTCTTTGTATTTGCCAGTACCCACCAGCAGGCGGGAGCTGAACTCGCGTCCAGCAACGGTAAACGGTGTATCAGTCAGTGGCGTCATAGCGGTTCCTTTTGAAAGCAAAAACGGTGATGGGCTACGCTAGCCGCCGCCGATGGCGTGAACGACTTCTATCTGGTC
Organism: Halomonas sp. XH26; assembly: GCF_024138895.1. Lineage (NCBI taxonomy): Bacteria > Pseudomonadati > Pseudomonadota > Gammaproteobacteria > Oceanospirillales > Halomonadaceae > Halomonas > Halomonas sp. XH26. The sequence continues at coordinate 3,962,303 of NZ_CP071889.1, read as the reverse complement.
GCCATTGGCTAAATGCGTTTGAGCAAGCTGGCTTTTGGGCACGATCTGTTCGTTAATTTCCACAGCGATACGGCGCCCGGTCAGGCCTAATTGCTCAATTAGATCAGCGGCGCTAAGGCCAGCTGCCAGCGTATGCGATTCGCCATTGAGCGTCAGTTGTATCGACTCATTAGGAGTAGGCATAACGGTAAGTGTCCCATTCGGTGAGGCAAAACATTGTCTATTGTAGCGGTTTCGCACCGCTCAAGGTATGTGACAACGTTAATCATCTCGGTGAATTATCGAGTGCGTATGTCGGGGGCTTATCCCAGATAGTTATCTCATGTACTTGTAACGAGTATTTATAAACAGGAGTAACGCATGCAGCGAGCAGACAAACCCTGGTGGTGCCTAGTCGCACTCTCAGGAGCATTAATGGTGATACTAGGCGCCTATGCGGCTCACGGATTGGCATCGCGTACCAGTGCTGCCATGGTCGACATCGTTGAAACTGGCGTGCGTTACCAAGCGTGGCATACGTTGGCCATGTTAGCGGTACTGGCTTGGCGCAGCCAGTGCCCTCAGCCAGGACAGCGCATCGTGCTAGCGCTATGGGCGTTGGGTATCACCGCATTTTCGGGCTCGCTCTACCTGATGGCCCTAGTAGGGCTTAGCGTTGGTATTGTAACGCCCATCGGTGGTTTGCTGCTGATGGCAGGCTGGTTAGGCTTAGCCGTCACTGCACTGCTCAGCCGTTAGCGCGGTGGTTAGCCAGTTGGGCTGTCTGGCAGCGCATAGCTGGCGGTAATATGCGCAACCGGCTTAGTGTCATCGCTGGCAGAGAAAATCTGCACTTCGCCTACCGCTAAACGGCGGCCTAACTTGATGAGTTTGGCGTGAGCAACAATATCGTGCTCGCCGGAAGCGGCGCGTAAGAAATGGCAGTTCAAGTCACTGGTGACCGCCATGGCTTCGGGGCCTATTTGCGCCAAAATGGCCACATACAACGCCACATCAGCAAAGCCCATCATGGTCGGACCAGATACCCTGGGGCCAGGGCGAAGGTGTTGCTCACCGATGGTTAGTCGCAGGGTGGCACTCATCGCACCAACGCTTTCAATTCTGCCCATCCGCTGGGGGAACACCTCATCTAAAAAGTGCTCAATCTGCTCGGCAGTCATTACGGTCATTATTATTGTCCTTTATAAAAAAGCCCCGAGGCATGCGCCTCGAGGCTGATGATACCGCAAAGCGCGTTTACTTCGCCTTATGTACCTGACGCCACGCGTGAAGTAGCGGTTCGGTGTAACCAGAAGGCTGTACGCGGCCTTTGAACACTAAGTCAGAGGCTGCTTTAAAGGCGGTTGAGCCTTCGAAGTCGGCGCTCATGGCCGTGTAGGTGGGGTCGCCAGCGTTCTGCTGATCAACCACTTTCGCCATACGCTTCAGCGTTTCTTCCACCCGCGGCGCATCGACAATGCCGTGGTGCAGCCAGTTGGCGATATGTTGGCTGGAAATACGCAGCGTAGCGCGGTCTTCCATTAGGCCAACGTTATGAATGTCCGGCACTTTCGAGCAGCCCACGCCATGCTCAACCCAGCGTACCACGTAGCCAAGAATGCCCTGGCAGTTGTTATCCAACTCTTGTTGAATCTCCTCATCCGACCAGTTGGCGTTTTCGGCTACTGGCACGGTGAGCAGGTCATCCAAGAAATCGGGTTCGCCTTGGGCTTCCAGCTCGCGCTGTACGTCCGCTACGTTGACTTGGTGGTAGTGAAGCGCATGTAGCGTAGCCGCCGTTGGAGAAGGCACCCATGCCGTGTTAGCACCCGCTTTCGGGTGACCAATTTTTTGCTCTAGCATGCTATGCATCAGATCCGGCATTGCCCACATGCCTTTACCGATTTGAGCACGACCACGCAGGCCACAGGCTAAGCCTACCTGCACGTTGTTCTTTTCGTAGGCGGTGATCCACGCAGCGCTCTTCATATCGCCTTTGCGAACCATCGGGCCTGCTTCCATGGCGGTGTGCATTTCGTCACCGGTGCGGTCAAGGAAACCGGTGTTGATGAACACAACACGAGAAGCCGCTTCAGCAATACACGCCTTCAAGTTGACGGTGGTGCGGCGCTCTTCATCCATGATGCCCATTTTCAGGGTGTCACGACTCATGCCCAGGATGTCTTCAACGCGACCAAACAGTTCGTTGGCGAACGCCACTTCTTTCGGCCCGTGCATTTTCGGCTTCACGATATACACTGAGCCAGCGCGAGAGTTGCGTGGCTGATCGGCGTCTTTCTTCAGATCGTGCAGTGACAGCAGCGAGGTCACTACCGCGTCCAGAATACCTTCCGGCAGTTCGTTGCCATTTTCGTCCAGGACGGCAGGCGTGGTCATCAGGTGGCCAACGTTGCGCACGAACATCAGCGAACGACCCGGCAGTGTAACGGTGCTGCCATCAGTGGTTTGCCAAGTACGATCGGCGTGCAGCGTCCGCTTGAAGGTTTTGCCGCCTTTGTCGATGCTCTCTTCCAGGTCGCCCTTCATCAGGCCAAGCCAGTTGCTGTAAACACCGACTTTATCTTCAGAGTCGACAGCAGCAACGGAGTCTTCACAATCCATAATCGCGGTCAGTGCCGCTTCCACCACCACGTCTTTCACGTGAGCGGGGTCGGTTTTACCGATCGGGTGGCTGTCGTCGATCTGGATTTCCAGATGCAGGCCGTTGTTAGTAAGCAGGATAGCTTCAGGCGCGGATGCATCGCCGTTAAAGCCGATCAGCTTGCCGGAATCTTTTAGGCCGGTTTCACGACCGCCTTCCAGACTAACGACCAAGTGGCCATCACGAATAGCGTATTTCACCGCATCGCGGTGAGAGCCAGTGGCCAGTGGGGCAGCACGATCAAGCACACCACGGGCATAAGCGATAACTTTTTGGCCACGTTTCGGGTTGAAACTGGTGCCTTTTTCAGCGCCATCTTCTTCTGAAATCGCATCGGTGCCGTATAGGGCATCGTACAAACTACCCCAGCGAGCATTAGCGGCGTTTAATGCATAGCGGGCATTGCTCACAGGCACCACCAACTGCGGGCCTGCTTGAACAGCCACTTCACGATCTACATTGGCCGTGGTGGTTTTAACGCTATTCGGCGCATCCACTAGGTAACCAGCGTCTTTTAAGAAGCTGCGGTAAGCCTGCATATCGCTAACCGGGCCCGGATTTTCACGGTGCCAGGCATCCAGTTTTTCTTGGAGCGTGTCGCGCTCTTCAAGCAGTTGGCGATTTTTCGGTGTCAAATCATGGAACAGGGCGTCAACGCCAGCCCAAAAGGTGTTTTCGTCAACACCAGTGCCCGGTAAAGCCTGCTCATTGATGAAACGGTCCAGGTCTGCTGACACCTGTAAACGGTGACGCGTGATACGCTCGCTCATGGGGTTCTCCTGTAAAGGTGCCCGTGGGATATTATCGTGCCACGGTCAGGGTAAATATATATTTATGGAAAATACTTCCACAACTGCGCGGGCATGTAAACAGCCGATGCCGTAAAGCAGCAAAATGCTCGACCAAATGATGAGAGCGACAGTGGTCTCCGCTGTCATTCAGCCAATGGATAGGTGGCGTTCACGGAGAGACGTTAATGCATAATTTCCAACACCTGGAAGGCTTGTTTAGGCAAGCAGCAGGCGAGTCATCGCTCTCCCAGCTTCGGCCGGGCGACACGCTAACGGACGCTGTGCATGACTATTTTCGCCACTACGGTTTAGAAACGCTATTAAACGACACCAGCGAAGTGCACGCGGGATTTATTGATACTGGACGCTTTGCTCTGTGGTGCCAAGTATGGAGCCCGCCTGTTCCCACTGGCACCGCGTTTGTGATTCATGGTTACTTTGACCATTTAGGCCTTTACCGCCATTTGCTCGGCTGCCTGCTGGCCAAAGGGTGGCGAGTGGTGTTGTGGGACCTTCCTGGTCACGGTCTTTCCAGCGGCCCACGCGCTGATATTGACGATTTTGACGACTATCAGCACTGCCTTGCGCATTTACAGACGACATTGCAAACCCAGGGCATGGCCCCTACGCCGTGGCTAGGTGTTGGGCAGAGTACGGGGGCGGCCATCTTGGCGACCGATGCGCTCACCCGTCGTGAAACGGCAGGCTGGGCCGGTATTGTGCTGCTAGCGCCATTGGTACGCCCCTGGCGCTGGAGTCAGTCTAGCTGGCTGCACTTGATTGCCAGCCCTTTTCTAAAAGAGCTACCACGTAAGTATCGCCCCAATTCCACTGATGAGCAGTTTACGGCGTTCCTACGTGACCAAGACCCGCTGCAACCTGAACGGTTAAGCGTCGCCTGGATAACCGCGATGCGACGTTGGATGCCCCGTTTACTAGCGTTGGAACCTAACCCGCTGCCGACGCTTATTTTACAGGGTGAGCAAGACCTTACCGTCGATTGGGAGTGGAATTTAGCGGTATTGGAGGAGAAATTTCCTAATGCCGAGGTCCACCGCCATCCAGAAGCCCGGCATCACTTAGTTAACGAGGCCGATCCCATTCGTGAAGTGTTGTTTGAAGCTCTTGATAGTTTCGTAGATAACGTTGTTGAGAGTGTTCAATAACGTAAATGTTTAAAGCTCAGGGGGGCAGCTTGAGGCTAGGGCGCCAGAGCGCGCCCTGCCTCGTGCTTAATTTCGCTACTGAGTTTCGCTACTGAGCGTTCAGGAAGTCCTCCACATTGAGCAGTATCAGCTCATTATCATCAGCGCGTCCTTGCTGGCGGCCAATCGAGAAAGGATAGTTGTTGTCATTGGCGACCACGATAGTGCTCTCATCGACGCGATCGACGTTCTCAATGGTCACAAAGGGAAAGTTAAAGGTGCCGTTGATCGTGCCGCACTGGTAAATACAAAGGCGAGTAGAGCGGTTGCTAGTAACGGCTTGGTCATTACGGTTTCACTATTTAGGAAGAGAAAGTAGAGCAGTTTCAGCTTTTGCTAATTCTCGTCCGTAATAGTGATAGTTGAATGACAGAGTGCAGACGTTTTAATGGCGGCAAGTTTTCCTAGCGAGCCTAGCCGCTAATCAGCAAAAAACGCCTTGCTCAAAAGACACAAATATTAAATGGTGGGACTTTCAAATACGTTCTAATAAAGAGGAAGTGGTAATGGCGTCATCAGTAGCAAAAGTTCTCGTATTAGCGGGCAGTGCCCGTGAAGGTTCGCTTAATAAACAGCTCGCGAAGCTTGCTGCCAAGCGCATTGAGGCCTTGGGTGGAAAGGCAACCTTTATCGATTTAAAAGACTACCCTTGCCCGCTGTTCGATGAGGACATTGAAGCCCAGGGCATGCCTGATAATGTACTGAAACTGCGCGAAATACTGGCCGATCACCAAGCGCTATTGATCGCCTCGCCAGAGTACAACGGCTTTATCACGCCGCTGCTGAAAAACACACTGGACTGGCTGTCACGGCCCTACCAGGATACGCCGGGGCTCAAGTTATTTGCCGGTAAGTGGGCAGCGCTGGTGGCGGCTTCCCCTGGTGGGCTGGGCGGTATTCGAGCACTGCCCCTTGGACAGCAGTTGTTGGCTAATCTGGGGTTGGTCGTACTGCCGCAGCCACTATCATTGCCGAAGGCAGGCAGTGCGTTTAACGAGTCAGGCGCGCTAAAGGATGAGGCGACGGGTGGAAAGCTCGACGCCTTATGCCAACGGCTTGTCGATGTAATGGCCAATGACCATCGCTAGGCACCTTTCAACAGCCTATCCAACTGCCGGTAGCCGATAGCCTCGATAAAGTGCGGCTGGGTGGGCTTGGGTTCGCCTTGTAGGTCGGCCAGAGTGAGTGCGACCCGCAGGACGCGGTGGTAAGCGCGGGCAGAGAGCTTGAGTTTTTCCAGCACGCCTGCCAACCAGGCGCGCTCTTCATCGTTAAGCGCGCAGGCGGCTTCTAAGGCTTTGCCGCTTAGCTGGCTATTGAGTGCGCCTCGCGCCATTTGGCGCTCTCGGGCGGCCATCACCCGCTCGCGCACGGCGCTGGAAGGTTCGCCTTGAGTTTGGGCGGTGAGCTGCTCGGGCGGTAGGGCGGGCACTTCCACTTGCAGGTCAATGCGGTCTAGCAGTGGGCCAGAAAGCCGTGCCTGATAGCGCTGAATCTGGCTGGCGCTGCACTGGCAGCGCTGACGCGGATCGCCCAAGTGGCCACAGGGGCAGGGGTTCATAGCGGCAACGAGCTGAAACTGTGCCGGATAACGGCGTTCATGACTGGCGCGTGAGAGGTGAATTTCCCCCGTTTCCAGTGGCTGCCTTAACACTTCTAAGACGTTGCGCGAAAACTCCGGCAGCTCGTCTAAAAACAGCACGCCGTGGTGAGCAAGCGAGATTTCCCCAGGTTTGGGCTTTGAGCCCCTGTCATTTTCAGCAATTAATGCGACCCTCAGCACGTAATATCGGGCTATTATGGTAGTCTATGCAGGATTGAATGCGACAGAATTAATAGCAATTGCTGCGACAGGCCACGTTTTATTCAACATTTGGTGCGACTGCTCATGCCACTGCCTACATCTGTTCGTAAAATCGGCCCTACCCGACGAAGTGTGTCTGGCTACTATGCCTTTCGCGGGGAGGAGTCTATTGCGTTCGAGTCGACGCTCGAACGTGATTTCCTCATAAAGGCTGACTTTGATGTGAGCGTCCTTGGTGTGATTTCCCAGCCGTGCGAGATCCCGTTTCATCATCCTGTGACCGGTAGGTGTTACACCTACACCCCGGATTATTTGGTTTATTACCGTCTCGGTAACCGTCATTACAAGGACTACCCAAAACCTCTCCTGGTGGAGGTCAAACCACGGGAAAAGTGGCAAGCACATTGGCGTGAATGGTCGCCTAAATGGAAGGCGGCGATGCGGCATGCTAGCAACGAGGGATGGTCTTTTAGCATTCATGATGAAAGCCGCATTCGTGATAAGACCTTGGACAACATTACCTTCCTAGCGCGCTATAAGCGGATGGTGTTTCCCTCTGTCGAAAGCCAGGCAGTCCTCAATACGGTGAGGGAGATGGGGGTGGCGACCTTGGATTACCTGCTTTCTCGGCACTTCATGGGCGATATTTACCGGGCAGAGGGGATTGCGCATTTATGGCATCTACTGGCGACCCGACAGCTAGATTGCGATATGGCTCAATCCTTCAGTCCTCTATCGGAGGTATGGGTACCCGATCATGAATAATCATCGTGGCAACACAACTGAACCAAATAATGGAGTCGCCCAAAGACGCCAACACTTGCAGATCATGGTGGGTGAGCAGGTTCAGAAAGATGGCACCGTTTACCGAATTTCCCAGGTGCTCGATTTTGAGACGGTCATTGGCATTGCCGTTGAGTCCGGGCGTAGTTGCCCGCTTCGCATCAAAGAACTAGCGCCTCTCAATAGCGGGTCTGTACCCCCTGAGCAGGATATGTCCGAGATTGGGGATGCCGATTGGCGGGAGGCCGAGCATCGCTTTTCCATCATTAAGCCCTTGGTGGATCGCCATACCGTGGGGCGAGATGCAGCGGAGGAGCGTGCTAAGCAAACGGGGGTTGATACGGCTACGATCTACCGTTGGTTGAAGCGGTATAAAGCGACGGGCTCGGTGCTCGCATTGATTCCTCAAAAGCCAGGGTGGAAGAAGGGGAAGTCGCGTATCCCCGCGCATGCGGAGGCGGTGATTCAGGAAGTTATCAAAGAGGTTTATTTGACGCTGCAGCGTCCCTCAGCACAAAAGGCGGTACAGGAGGTCATGCGTCGCTGCCACGAGCGGCGCATTGATCCGCCGAGCCCTGGTACCGTTCGTGCTCGTCTGCGTGACATCCCAGAGCGTGATCGGTTGCGTGGCCATGGCTTTAGAGAGAAAGCGATTAATAAGTTTCAGCCAGCTGCCGGAAAGTTTCCCAATGCGGACTATCCGCTAGCCGTCATGCAGATTGACCACACGCCTGCCGATATTATTTTGGTCGATGACGTGTATCGCAAACCGATTGGCCGTCCATGGATCACGTTGGCCATGGACGTGTGTACTCGCATGGTCACGGGGTACTACTTATCGTTTGACCCGCCTTCTGAAACATCCGTAGGCATGTGTGTGGCGCAATCCATGCTTCCTAAAGATGAGTGGCTGCTACTGCATAACGTGGAGGCTGAGTGGCCGGTATGGGGCACACCCGCCACGATTCACGTCGATAACGGCCCAGATTTTCGCTCAGAGACGTTTCGGCGCTCATGCCTAGCCTATGGGATCAATCTTGAGTTTCGACCTGTTAAGCAGCCTCGTTATGGTGGCCACATTGAGCGGGTGCTGGGATCTCTTCTCAAGGAAATCCATAACCTGCCTGGGACAACCTTCTCCTCCATTAAAGAGAAAGAGGGGTACGATCCAGAGAAACATGCAGCCATGACGAAAAGCGAGTTTGAAGAGTGGCTGGTGACGTTGATCTGTAAGGTTTACCACCAGCGCCTTCATTCTGGAATTGGCATGTCGCCGATGAAGAAGTGGGAAATTGGTGTGTTTGGCAATGCTGACGTGCAGGGAGTGGGATTAGCGCCGAGGCCTGCTGACAGGCTCTCTGTATTGCTCGATTTTTTGCCCAGCTTTCAGCGCACGATCCAGACTTTTGGTGTGACCATCGATGGCATGAACTATTACGATGAGGCGCTAAGGCCGTGGATCAATGCCAAAGATCCAGACATGCCAGACAAGAAACGAACCTTTGTATTCCGGCGCGATCCTCGCGACATTAGCGTCATTTGGTTCAAAGACCCGGAACTCGGGCACTATTTTCGCATTCCCTTTGCCAATCTTGCCCTCCCCTCGATGAGTGTTTGGGAGTATGCCCAGGCTAAGGCACGCCTTCGCCAGGAAGGCAGGAACTCGGTGAATGAGTCTGAAATTCTACGCGCTATTAGTGAGCTTCGAACCCATGTGGAGGAGTCGCAAGCGCGCACCAAGCGAAGCCGCCGTCAGGCGCAACGCCGCAAAGAGCATGAGAAGAAGGTGACGCCTGCAGATCCTCTGTTAAATGCGCCCTCAAACGCGGCCCCTCAAGAGTCACCCGCTCAAGGAAACGGTCTTTTAACGGGTGATATCGATGTGAACTGGGACATAGCATGAGCACACACCTTCATCCTGACCTCCGTCACGTCTTGGGGCTGTCCGCTAAAGAGCGGATGGAGTTTATGGATCAACCGCGATGGTTGGGCTATCCATTGGCCAACCGTGTTATTGAGGTTATGCGCGGGTTGATGGAGAAGCCCAGTCGTCCTCGTATGCCCAATCTTTTGATCGTGGGTGACTCTAATAACGGGAAGACCACCATCGTTCAGCGTTTTCATAAGCAGTATGGTGAAGGCTACGTGAATGAAGACGTAGAGCCGGTAAAGCCGGTTGTCGTCACTCAGGCCCCACCGAGTGCCGATGAGAAAAGTCTGTATATCGCGGTACTAGAGAGTTTCTGGGCTCCCTATCGACCTACTGATCCGGTTCCCAAGCTGCGCTACCAGGTGATTCATCAACTGCGTGCTTGCCATACGCGCCTGCTGATCATTGATGAGTTTCACTCACTGCTAACCGGTGGTGCCGTCAAGCAGCGAGAAACGATGAATGCCATTAAGCTCCTGTGCAATGAGTTAATGATTCCCATCGTTGGCGTGGGCACGCAGGATGCCGTGCGGGTGCTGCATTCAGACCCGCAGCATGCGAGTCGCTTTGATGTGGTCGCGTTACCCAAGTGGGAGCTCAATCAGGAGTTTCAGAAGCTGCTCGCTGGCTTTGAGAAGATATTACCGCTCAAACATCCTTCCCAACTGCATGAGCCACAATTGGCGACCCAGCTTCACGCGATCTCTGGCGGCAATTTTGGCGACCTGCACCGGCTGCTGATTGAGTGTGCCAATGCCGCTATTTTGTCCGGGGCTGAGCGTATCGATGAGAAAATTATTCAGAGTAAATCATGGGTGCGACCTACCCGTGGCATTAGGGAGGTGATGCTGTAATGCCCTGGGCGCTGAGTGTGCCTCTGTTGTCTGAAGAGTCGCTTTCTTCATGGCTGGTACGGGCGGCGTTGAGACAGGGGTGTGATCCTTTGTCGCTCACCGGGGCTATCTGGCCAACATGGCGTATATGGACAAGGGATATTGATAGGGAAATTCCCCTCGTAAGAATGCGCCCATTAGTCAATGCATCGGGGATATCGTCCGCTGAGTTTCAGAAAGCTGGGGTGCGTGACGATTGTGAGAAAGTGGCCGGTTACTCATTACCGGAAACGCGGACTTGGCCCTGGTTGTTGGCACTCGGCAGCCGAAATCGAACCCGCCATGGAGGACAACAGGTATGCACGTTGTGCTTGGCAGAGGACTCAACCCCTTACTTGCGCCGACACTGGCGATTCGCTTGGCACACTGGGTGCCGCTTTCATGGGGTGCAGCTGATAGATGAATGCCCAGCATGCAAGGCCCCTATAGAGCCCCATCGCCTGTCAGCGGAAGATCAACATTTAGCTCAGTGCAGTCGGTGCCATGACGATTTTAGAAAGGTGGTATGCACGTTGCATTTAGCAGAAGCGTTCAGTGTTCAAGTGATGGCAGATCGTGCTTTAAAAAGCAGCAACGTGACGTTTAGGGAGGCCCCTATCGCACCCGCCGATTGGTTTTCTATGGTGGCCTTCTTTATTGGCGTTGTTCGGCGTGCAAGTCGGCGGCCTGCGTCCCCCCTGGCCGATGCGCTTCTGTCATTGGGCATTTCGGTTACGGATAGTCGAATGCCTTTGTCTGGGCTGGCGTTTGAACTGTTGCCTGTCAGCGAGCGTAGTGCTTTATTGGCGTCGGTGGAGCGTTTGCTCAGTATAGGCGTTGAGGAAACGTTCAGTGCGTTGGTCGCGTTCAATGTGAAAACGAGCGCGCTTCATGACCACCGAAAGTCACCCCCCGTTGTGTTGTTGCCGCTGCTATTACGGTTATCTCACCACCCTCATGGGCCGCATCGCCGCCGTGTTCCCCCGGCTTGTCGCCCCATGTCGGAACGCGCTGTTAGAGCCTCATGGGCGCGTTTAAAACGCAGAATGAAAGCGGAGCCAACCTCTTGAATCAACACCAAACGGTCGACTGCGATGAGTGTGGCCGAGAAGTCTCCAAATTGTGGCGACGCCATAAAGGGCACGGCTACTGTTCAACTTGCTATGCTCGTGTGTTTAAGCGGCGGATGTGCCCACGATGTGGTGAGTTAGCCCGTCTGCCTAAGAATGACCCAGACGCCGTCTGTCGTCAGTGCAACGTTGACAAACCGTGTGCACGATGTGGAAAAGCCAGTTCAGACTACAACATCGGCAAGGTCACTCCCTACGGCCCTGTCTGTATCGCCTGCGCTCCCTATTTCAAAGAACCAGAGCCCTGCGAGGCGTGTGGGAAAGCATCTCAACGTCTTACCCGAGTGGCGCGTATGGGGCATGATCATCGCTTATGTCCACGCTGTTCGACAGCAGACCACGGTACCTGTTCTGCATGTCGTCGACATCGTTTATTGGTGGTGGCACCCAACGGGGATGCGTTGTGCAAAGCCTGTAATGAGCAAGGGGAAATTGCCTGCCCATCGTGTGGTAATCCCATGCCAGCGGGTCGAGGTGATGCCTGTGAGCCCTGCTATTGGACGCGAACATGCCGCAAGCGGATCTCCATTGGCCAAGCCGGTATCACTACCAAAGCGTTAAGTGAGGCCTTTGGGGAATTTGGTGAATGGCTGATTCGTATCACTGGGCCGCATAAGGCTGCCCTCAAGATCAATCATTTCTTCTCGTTCTTCCTTGAGCTCGACCAGGCATGGTCACGGATACCGAGCTATTCGGAGCTACTTCATCACTTCGGGGCGGAGGGCTTGCGGCGTGTGAGGCTTCCCATGCGATGGTTGCATGAAGAGCAAGGGGTAGAGCCGGATCACCAAGCAAAGCGGATCGACTCAGAGAAAAGACGTATTCAAGCGTGTCTCAGTTCTATGCCGTTCGCTTCGCTATCAGACCAAGTGCTGCAAGCCTATTGGCTGCAATTGGAAACCCGTATAGAGGCGGGCAAAACGTCCCACACCTCCGCACGACTTGCACTAAGAGCGGCAGCCGCATTGCTACTCGCTACTGACCGGGAGGGGCAGCGACTGCCTCAACAGGGCGATGTGGACAACTATTTGCATGCGGTGCCCGGACAAGCAGCCTCGGTCACGGGGTTTACTAATTTCTTAAATCGCCAACATGCCACCACGTTGGCTCCTCGGGTGGATGTAAAACGGGCAAGAAAGCGGCGAAAAGAAACACTAGCCCGCACCCTGATGACGATGGCCCGGTGTGCTGATCAAGGAGAGGCCTGGAGGGAGGCATGGATCGTTGCTGCCATGGAGTATTTCCATGACACAAAATTAACGCAGAAAATGCTTCGACAACAGACCGTAGAGCGGACGACAGACGGGATACAGGTGGTAGTGGGTGGCGTTACCTACTGGCTGCCTCTGGATATTGAGTGCTAAGACACTGATAGCGCGCAGTCACTTGGAGGGCCCCGCGACTCTGTAGGCGAATGTCGCCCCGCCGTTTGGACGGGGCTATGGCTCTCTACCTATATGCCAGGGCTCAACGGGGTGCCAAAAGGCGTGTCATGACCGTTGAGATGACGTCAAAACCAGGTCTTCATAAATGCCCTTGATAGCCTTCTCTTCTGGGCTGTGGCGCTGTGGCTCCTGTTCCTGCTTTGGATGTAGTGGGGTTATAAGCCCGTTAGAGAGTGACAGGACATCGCTGAGCTGCTCGTAATCGAGGTTTACGTTATCGACATTGTATTGGTTAAGGCGTGTCATGGTCTCTGTGAGTGCGGTCATACTGTGCTCTTCTTCTCCAAGCGGCGGAAAGGCTTGAATCAGCGGCTGACCGCCTTCCCAACCTATCTTGATCGGCTGATTGATGATGTTGACTTGGGTGCCGGGTGGAATGCGGTCAAATATAGATTCGATGTCTTTGGGTAACATGCGGATACAACCTCGGCTTGCGCGCATGCCAATGCCATCGGGCTGGTTGGTGCCGTGAATCAAATAGCCATCGAAGCCTAGGATGATGGCATGGTCTCCTAGCGGGTTATCGGGGCCGGGCGGTACAACGCTTGGTGCGGTTTCGCCGCGTGCTTCCGCTTCACGTTTTACCGACTCAGGCGGGTACCATGCGGGGTTTTTAATGTTCATGGTGGTCTCGGTCACACCAAGGGGTGTATCAAACCCTTCGCGACCGATGCCGATAGGATAGGTCTCAACGCGCGGTGTCTCACCGGTTTTGACATCTGGGTAGTAGTAAAGCCGCAGCTCGGCGATATTGATGACGACCCCAGTACGCTCGACATTCGGCAGGATGAAGCGTCCTGGAATGGTTACTTCAGTACCCACTCCGGGCACCCAAATACTGACCTCTGGGTTAGCACGTACAATCTCCTGGTAGCCAAGGTTGTGACGTCTGGCAATATCAATCAGAGTATCCTCGTAATTCTTCACGATGAAGGTGTCAGCCTCTCCGATAATATTGCCTTCCTCAGGTAGCGGGTAATGCCCCTTGGGCCATTCCGTCTCCTGGGCAGTGGAAGGTTGTGCCGCCATGGCGACAGGGAGCCATGCCAGAAACGAAACCATCACACTCACGATGAAGCCGATCTGCATTGGCCATGGGAGGAATCTCTTAAGTATTGCTGCGTTCTTTGCCAAGAGCATCGCTAGGTTCCTTTTTCATCTAATGCGTCGTTTTTTGATCGAGATAAGTTCAGTTGTAACCCGAGCAGTGTCAGCACCGCAGCGAGTATCCAAGCGGGGCCACTACCGGTGCGTGTGAAAGGAGTTAGGCCCTGCATCGGGGTCACCTCGCCCGTTAAACTGGCCTGTTCAAACTGTGGGGCACGGGCTGTGACGTGACCTTGTGAATCGATGATGGCCGTCACGCCATTACTGGTAGCTCGAAGTAGGTGACGACCATTTTCTAAGGCACGTAGACGCGCCATTTGAAGATGTTGGTGTGGGCCAATGGAGCGCCCAAACCACGTATCGTTGGAAACCGTTAATAGCAGCTCGGCATTACGCGCCTGTTGGGCGACATGGTCGGCAAAAATGATTTCGTAACAAATGGCATTGCCAATGGTGGCTCCAGCCACGTGTAACGGAGCCTGTTCGCCTGACCCTGGGGTCAGGCGAGGTACTGGCAAGTCGAAAAAAGCAAGGGTGCCAGCGAGGAGACTTTGGAATGGCAAATACTCGCCAAAGGGCACCAAGTGCGCCTTCTGGTATTCGCCCTGCACATCATTTAGCCCTATGACGCTGTTATAAGAGCGCCCTTCACTGTCGCGTTGCAAAATGCCGGTCAACAAGGCGGTGTCAGGCCCCAGGTCGGACGCTACTTGCTCAAGTATTTGCTGTGCTTCCTGCTCAAGCATGGGAAGGGCTGCCTCAGGCCAAACGATGAGATCGATATCCCTTGCTTGCTCTCGTGTCATCGTCGTGTAGATACTGATCGCTTCGCGCTGCCCTTGGGCAGTCCACTTAATGCGCTGGTCAAGATTCCCTTGCAGCAATGCCACCCGGATGGGCTTGCCAGCCGGGGTTGTCCATTGGGCGGGCAATAGGAATGGAACGATCCACAAGGCGGCCATTGGGACAAGGAAACTCCAGCGGCGACGCAGTACCTCTACCCCTAACGTACCTGTCAGCGCGGTCATGAGTGACAGCAAGTATACACCACCAACGGGCGCCCATGGGGCTAGTGGAGAATCAATCTGAGAGGTGCCCAGCAATAACCAGGGAAAGCCGGTGAGCATCCAAGTGCGTAGCCATTCGCTCACCACCCACATACCGGCAAAGCTAAGAAAGGCGAACCGTGGCCCCGTGATGCGTCGATAGAGCCCAAAGGGGACTGCAAAGAAGAGCGCCAGGACGCTGACAAAAAGAGTGGTGAGGAGCATCGCCACCAAGGCCCCGGTGCCACTGAAATCGTGAATAGCAACGAAGACCCACGACGTGCCTGAACCGAACAGGCCTACCCCATAGCACCACCCACGCAGGGTGGCCATGGCGGGCGTTAGCGACGCTATTCTCCAATAGACCAGTGCCACGCTCACTGGGCCAAGCCACCATAGGGAAAAGGGGGCGGCACTCAAGGTGGTCAGCACCCCAGCGGCGAGCGCTACAACGCAATCGACTATTGGTGAGGAGCGCCCAGCAAAAAGCGTATATTCTTTATCTTTATCGACCACATCCATAGCGTTACTCAGAGCGCTTAAAAGCAGGACTTTCACGCCATAACGCCACCGCGAACATCAATACACCGGCAAATAGCGCGATATCGGCCATGTTAAAGGCGGGCCAATGCCATTCGCCCCAGTAAATGTCCAGATAGTCGACGACGTACCCTCGCGCTAAGCGATCAACAGTATTACCGAGCGCGCCGCCAAGAATCAGGCTGTACGCACAGGCCTCCAAGCGCGACAGGGGTTTGCATAGCTGCACAACCAATACGACGACCACCACCAACGCTAAACCAAGAAAGAGGTAGCGCTGCCAACCCCCTGCTTCTGCGAGAAAGCTGAAAGCGGCTCCTGTGTTCCCGGTATAAACCCAGTTAAAAAACGGCGTTAGCGGAATGACTTGGCCAAACGACATCTGGGCATGCACAATTTCCTTGACCAGTTGATCGGCTAGAGCCATCACGCAAGCTAATGTGAACCATGGCCAGCGACGTGAAGGGCTATCGTTTGGCGCTGTTCTCATGACGTTGTTTTTCCTTGTGACAGGCCTGTCATTGCGGTACTGGGCGAAAAGCGGTAACCCAGCAGTCGCATGGCGTTCAACGTCACCAGGACGGTAGCACCGGTATCGGCCATCACCGCAATCCACATGCCGGTAATACCCAGCGCCGTTGTAACTAGGAAAATGGCTTTTAAGCCAAGGGCGAGAACAACGTTGGTTTTCACATTGCGCAGCGTGGCACGAGAGAGGTCTATCAGCTCAGCGATGCCGGTAACGCGGTTCTTGAGCAAGGCTGCATCGGCGGTTTCCAACGCCACATCCGTGCCACCCCCCATCGCGATACCCACATCTGCTGCCGCGAGTGCCGGTGCATCGTTGATGCCATCGCCTACTTTACCGATGGGGCCACGGCCTGCCGCTTGCCAGTCTCGAACATACGCTGCCTTGTCTTCAGGCATTAGTTCGCCGTACGCTTCAATGCCTAAGCGACCCCCCGTGGCAGCGACGGTGCGGGCATTATCACCGCTGAGCATGACCGCCTGTACGCCTAAACGGGATAGCGCCGCTAGGCCTTCCATGGCATCTTCGCGTGGCTCATCGCGAACCGCGATCAAGCCCAGTAAACGCTCGCCTTCGACGAGGAGAGCGAGGCTCTTACCGGCTTCTTCTAACGCGACAATCCGAGCACTGAGACTTTCCTCAAGGATGACTTTCTCGTGAAGGTGACGAGGCGTCATTAAGCTCAGCTCGCGACCCTCCACCTGGCCGGAAACACCGCGCCCCGCCAGAGCGCGGCCGCCGGTGACGGTGGGGAGGTTGATGCCCGACTGTCGGGCATGCTCAACGATAGCCGTGGCGATAGGGTGACTGGAATCCCGCTCTATTGCGGCGGCGAGCCGCAATACGCTGTTATCGTCTTCCTCAGCAATCCAAGACTCCACATCTGTGACTCTTGGGGTACCCGCAGTGAGGGTGCCCGTTTTATCTAATGCCACCAAGCGAAGCTTACCTAACTGTTCAAGAACGGCTCCCCCTTTGATCAGTAGTCCGCGCCGAGCTCCCGCCGAGAGACCGGCGGCGATGGCGGCAGGGGTGGAAATGACTAACGCGCAGGGGCATGCGATTAACAGCAATGCTAACGCACGGTAAATCGACTCCGACCATGCCATGGTCGATACCAGCGGTGGCACTATCGCCATCAGTAGGGCGAGTAAGACGACGGCGGGCATATAGTAATACGCAAAACGATCAATAAAGCGTGCTATCGGTGCCTTGGCGGCCTGTGCTTCTTCAACCAGACGAATAACGCGTGCGATCGTATTGTCATCAGCGCCTCGTGTTACCTCCACCTCCAGGGCGGCATCAAGATTCACTGTGCCAGCAAAAATGTCATCACCAGGCGCTCGCGAACGAGGTATGGACTCGCCGTTTACCGGCGACTCGTCAATGTCGGAGGTGCCCACCAGGATGCGTCCATCGCAGGGTACGCGATCACCGGGCCGCACCAGCACACGCTGACCGGGTTTAAGTGACTCCGCCGAGACATCACGCAGATGGCCGTTGTCCATCAGCCTCGCCGTTGAGGGTGTTAAGTTTGCCAAGGCTGAGATACTGCGGCGCGCCCGTGACGCAGCTACCCCTTCGAGTAGCTCACCTACGGCGAACAAGAACACGACCATCGCAGCTTCAGCAGCAGCATTGATGGCCAATGCGCCAACCGCAGCGATGCACATCAGCATCTCGATGGTAAAGGGGTTGCGCATTTTGAGGGCGCCCCAGGCACTCTGCGCAATGGGCATTAAGCCGACCAGCGTGGCCAGAATGAACGGCACATTACCCAGCGCAGGCCATGCTAAACGAAGCGCGAAGGCTACGATCAGCAGATTTCCCGTGATAATGACCAAGCGCCCTTTAGCGGTTTGCCACCAAGAGGATGAAGCACCAGATGCGCGTGTTTGGCCAGCAGGGGAAGTCACTTGATAGCCTAGTTCGTTCAGGATGCCCTCAATGGTCTGTTGCGAGGGGCCTCCATGATCGCGCTGGTGAATCTTCACCGATCCTGTGACGGAGCTTGCCGTGACTTCCTCAATGCCGTCCAGCCGCTCTAGCGCCGACACAACCTTGCGCTCACAACCGCCGCAGTCCATGCCTTCAACACGCAGTGTCAAGACGGTAGGCGCTGTCGCCTGCGTTGATGTTTTCATGGTGCCTCTTCTCCCAATGAGCTATGGTTTTGAAGTGTAAACCTTGTAGCAACTACAGCTTCAAGCCCTGCGTAAGGAGTTTTACCATGTCGATGATGGGGCAAAGTATCAGCATTGGTGAGTTAGCACGACGAGCCGATTGCAAACCTGAAACGGTTCGCTATTACGAGCGTATTGGGCTGTTGCGCGATGCGACACGAACCGGCGGAGGACAGCGCCGCTATGGAGACGACGCTGTGCGGCGCTTGACCTTTATTCGTCATGCCCGTGACTTTGGCTTTTCGGTGGAGTCAGTGCGAGAGCTTTTGGCCATGTCAGATCAACCTGATATGCCTTGCCAAGAAGTCGATGCCATCGCCACGCATCACCTAAAGAAAGTGGAGTCCCGCCTTCAACGACTGTCCATACTGCGTGAGGAGCTTCAACGGATGGTCACACAGTGTGCCGGTGGTAAAGTGGAAAGCTGCCGAATCATTGAGGTCATCAGTGATCATCAGCTCTGTATCACTGAAAAATCGCACGGAGGGGCTCACGACTTGGGTTAGCACTAACGCTACGCCCCACGCCCAATGGTTAGCCCAGCGAAACATCCAAAAACAGCATGAGTACCAATCCGATGGAGAGGCCCAGCGTGGCCTTTTTTTGGTGCCCGCTCCGATGAGTTTCGGGAATAATCTCATGACTGATCACATACAACATCGCCCCCGCTGCAAAGGCCAACCCCCAGGGCAGTAGCGCTTGTGACATGCTGATGACTCCAGCGCCTAATAAGCCACCCAACGGCTCAACAAGCCCCGTAAGGGCGGCAATCGTCCATGACCGCCAACGTGAATAGCCCACGCTTAGCAGTGATACTGCTACGGCCAGTCCTTCTGGGGCATTCTGAAGTCCAATGCCAATCGCTAGCGGCATGCCTCCTTCGCTTCCCCCTGCGCCAAAGGCCACGCCAACGGCCAGCCCTTCTGGCAGGTTGTGTATCGTAATGGCAATAATAAACAACCAGATACGGCGTAGTGAGGCAGCCTCTGGCCCTTCTCGCCCCTGTTCGAAGTGCTCATGAGGTAAGAGCTCGTTCAGTAGTGCGACCATTCCAATCCCTAGCAAAATGGCCGCACAAGCAATGGCAGCAGGTACCACGCTACCGCCATAACGCAGCTCCGAGGCTTCTAAGGAGGGTATGATCAGTGAGAAGAAAGAGGCCGCTAGCATGACACCAGCGGCGAACCCCAACGCTAAATCGCGAACACCACGATTCGGTGTTTTGGTAAACAAGACAGGAAGCGCCCCTACAGCCGTCATCAAGCCCGCCGCAAGGCTTGCCAATACCCCCATGGTGACGGGAGAAACCTCTTCCATACCGATTACCTGTGTTGTGATAGATGAGTGATTACACGGCTTGGGTTCCATAACGAGACAAGCGCACGTTCACGTTACTAACCCCCATGCAACGTTGTTAAGCACGAGTGGTTACGGCTCGTTAAACGAGATCAAGTCATAAAGTGACGCCGTACCGATAGCTTGTTCTAAGCGATCTCTTGCCTCGTAAAGTGACGCTTGATATTCACTTTGAGTCGGCTGTTCGCCTAGCATGATGCGTTGACCTTGACCAAGGGGGTCAACAGGCTGGTTATTGACTCTCACTTCGTAATGTAGGTTGGGCCCCGTGGCGACCCCAGAGGCACCTACCTCTCCGAGCGACTCTCCCGCATTGACTAAATCCCCAACCACTAGCTGTGGGGAAAATCGGCTAAGGTGTGTGTAGCGACTGATTGCCCCTGTGTCGTGCTCCACCTCGATCACCTGCCCATATCCCCCTTGGCGACCCATAAAGGATACGCGCCCAGGTGCGGTGGCAATGACCGGCGTTCCTGTCGGCGCAGCCAAGTCAATTCCATTATGAGGACGCATCCCTCCATACACAGGATGTCGCCGATTCCCAAAGCGAGACGTTAAGCGGGCACTAAGCACGGGCAACCGCAACGTGCCTAGCAGGGTGTCGCTTTTGAAAAGAGCTACGTCCCCCTTTTGGGTGACCGGCCAAACGACCTCCAAGGGCTCTGCCTGATCAGGCAGAGCTGCATAACTGAGGCGTGGTGGCCCAACACGGGTGCCGTCCTGGCGTCGATCTTCCTCCCACACTAATTGAATACGTTCACTGCCAGAAAACTCCAGCGGCGCTGCGATAAACTCGCTGAGCAGTATTTCCAGTTTACTGGCGAAACGCGTAGGGACACCTTCTGCTGCTAAAGCCTCGTAGAGGGTGGTATCAATGATGACATCACGCCCAAAGGTTAGGGTATCAACGCTATCAAGCGGTAATGTGCCTTCTTGCTCGCTAGTCGCTTGTAACCTGACAGGGCTAAGTTCAGACGGCGGCAACGAAAGATGCGTTTGCCAATTGGCTTCGGCTAGCAAGGGGTAAAAGCCCACCAAGCCTAGTAACCACCAGCGCTGCATCACTGGCCATCCTCTTCCCCAGAGATCTCCGCTACTTCACTCTCGACGGCATCAATCAGCTCTTGCATACCAAAGGGGTCTAAAGGCTCGCCATTGACAAAAAAGGTGGGTGTTTGGCGAATCTGATTGGCTCTGACATCCGCCATGTCTTGGTCAATCACCGCCTGCACCTCAGCAGAAGTCAGTTGCTCTTCGGCAGCCGCTAAATCAAGGCCCCCTTGGCTCGCGATATCGAGGATAGCGGATTCATCAAAACTGCCATGTGAAGCCCATTGATCCTGGCGAGCCAGCAGCCTCTCCAGTACCGGTTCAAAGACGCCCTGACGACGAGCAACTTCTAATACCCGAATGGCCTTATCAGATACGTCGCCGTGGAAAGGAGTGTAGCGCACGATGAGCCGCACTTTTTCTGGGTAGGTTTCCAGAATACTTTTTGTCAGTGGGTAGAAGGCACGGCAGGCTTCGCAAGCCGGATCGAAGAATTCCACAATCGTCACCGGCGCGTCTTCTCGTCCCAAGATGGGGGAGTGTGAACGCACCAAGGAGTCCTCGGCCTGGACACCGCTCTCTTTTGCTGCCTGAGCTTGCATGTCTAAGAGGGCAGGCTTCGATACGGCGACGATTGCAGCGGTCAGCATTAACGTACCAGCTAATATAAAAGACGCTTTTTTGAACATGTTTCTCTCTCTGTCTCAACGATGGGGTGGAAAAGTAGGGTTGAAAAATAAGCCAATCGCTATGGGAGTAAGTCGCTCGCTACCTACCTGAGCCGGGAGTCGGCCTCGGTCTGTCACTCGTGCCCATATAGATTGGCATTTTGATGCGCGTGATCACTATGCTCAAACTCTAGGCTGGAATGAGCAATACTGAAGCGCATTTTAAGCTGCTCCTTGATCTCTGCTTTGACGGATTCAAGCTGCTGCCAGCCGGTTTCTGTCAGAACCACGTGGCAGTCAAGGGCTGCCATGTTTTCCTGCATCTGCCATAGATGCACATGGTGAATATCCTGGACTCCCTCGATATTTCGGACGGTCTCAACGACTGCCTGCCCGTCAATGTCCGGGGGAGATCCCAGCATTAGCGTACGGATAGGGCCACCAATTTCAGAGAAGGCAAGGTAAAGAATATATAGCGCAATCCCTATCGTGATGGCGGGGTCTACCCAGCGCATGTCGTACAGTAAAATAAGCGAACCACCGATAATCACAGCGATGGAGGCAAACGCATCCGATAAGTTATGCAGAAAAAGGGCGCGGATATTGACACTCTCTTTTTGCATTGACCACGTGAGCACGGCGGTAAGGGCATCGACGACAAGCGCGACGCCACCAATAATCACGATTGTCCATCCCTCTATCTCAGGGGGATCGATCATCCGCATAGCGCCTTCGTAAATCAGGTAGACGCCGACGATAATGAGGGTGGTGTAATTGATGAGTGCTGCCACTATCTCGATGCGGCCATAGCCAAAGGTCATATGCGCATCGGCAGGCCGTCTGGCGATTTTACGAGCAGCAAAGGCAATGACTAACGCTGCCATGTCAGAAAAGTTATGTAACGCATCAGCGATCAGCGATAGGCTCCCCGCCATAATGCCACCGACAATTTGAGCGATGGTTAAGAGCCCATTGGCCCAAATGGAGATGCTGACGCGCCGGTCGCCAGAGGCAGGATCAATGTGGGGATGATCATGATGATGTCCCATCTGTTACCCTCTCTCGAATTATCTGTTCTTGGTACTATAAAACCTCTAGCAACTAAAGCTTCAACCCTTGAGCATTATCTATTTGCATCGCTGGATTGGGAAGCACGTCCCTAGCTACCAAGGAGCCTTTGTGTGCTGGGCCGAAGGTGATCATGTTTTAGGTGCGGGGCTCAATCCACTTCAACCGGTAACGTCCAATCCACCATGGGTAGATTCATTTATTTTGTCGAGGCGCACCTTGTCTGGTTTGTAATCGTCGTCGCGGGGGGAGGCTTACTCTTTCCGGCCACCGGAATAATGCTTAAGTTCGCGATTGGGCCATTACTGGCATTACTGATGTTGATTATCAGCCTCACATTCGATGCGCATGCAGTGCGCATCGTGTTCCGAAAGCCGTCACGGCAGTTGTTGGCATTGGGGCTGGTCTATGGGCCTATGTCGATTGCCGGGTGGCTAACGGGCCGTCTATTTTTTGGAAGCGGCCCGCTGGCTGCTGGCCAAACCTTGCTCGGCACGCTGCCGACAGATGTGTCTTCTCCTCTTTTGGTACTGATGGCGAAAGGCAATGTGGCGCTTGCCGCTGTTTTCAACGCAGTCAACACTGCGTTATGTCCGTTTATTGTTCCCTTCCTGTTTTTATGGCTCACTGGCCTCCAGTTAGACGTACCGCTGGGCTCAATTATTCTTGAATTAACACTGATTGTGCTTGTTCCTACCGTGATTGGGGTCAGCTTGCGGACAAAGTTCTCGACTTTCTTTGCACGGCATGATTCAGCGTATGCAGGGATAGGGTCAATTTTGTATCTGCTGATCCTACTCGCTGTGGTCGGGCCGAATGCCGCCACGATCATTGGCTATGGTGGGTATGCGTTTGTGATTGCGGGGGCGGCCCTGTGCCTCAATTTGATTGGGTACCTGGTAGGTATGTCCTCACGGTTACTCACTTCTGATCGCAAAGAGGTGATTACCTATCTTTTCACGGTCAGTAAAAAGGAATTCAGCATCGCTGCAGCGTTTGTCGCTGCTTCTGGCTTGCCATCAGAGATCGCAATTCCAGCCGCTTTTTTTGCCGTGATTCAAATGATCACTTCGCCCATCGCAGCGAAGATCCTCGCCCGCCACTGAAGGGATGGCCGTATCGGCTCTTCGTCAGAAGAGCAACCTGCACACGGGGTGTACAGGTTGCTCTTACCGACAAAACAGACACCGCTACTCATAAAGGTGGCAAATAGTACCTATGCTAAGTCACTGCGACCAATACTGACCTTGCTAAAAGCATTTAACACAGAGGCTTCGCAGGGTATCTGTTCCTTTTTGGATTTAGGGTGCTTGAACGTATCGGCGAATCCTGGGCAGTGACGAACTAGTTTTTGGACAACACCTTCTACGTGCCGCACGTTAGACAGCACTTGGCGTAACCACTGCTCGAAGCTGCCTTGGTGGCTCAGCGTGAAGACCAAACCTTTATAGGAAGGAGGCTTGGATGCCTCCTCGCTACCGCCAGCTCTGGGTTTTGGAGGGCGTCGTTGAATCTCCATGAGATAGAGTGTTTGATCTAACAAATGCACCCTAATGACGAGCACCCCGCGAGGTACCTTGGTCTGAGTATCAATGTAAACCCAATTGGCGACTGTCGTTTTCACCTCCTCGTCTATTTCGAAAGGTTCGAGGCTGATCAACCGAGGGTCAGGAGAAGTGCTAAAGCCGTCTTCAAAGGTAAACCAGCTAACGCCACGAATCGTTGCGGGATAGGCCGATTGTAAATAGAGAAGCGCATTCCACATATCACGTAGAAAGCCCTGTGATTCCAGTGTAATAGGAGCATGAATAGAGGCCTGTCCGACCCCTTTTCCTGATCCATGTGGCTCCCCAGTGGAGAAAATGGTTTCGTCACCCGGAACGGGGACGCCTCGTGTATCGGGCACATTTTTTCGAGTATATCGTTTATCCAAGACGGCGCGAGGCTTACCTAAAATAACGAATTCGTCCTCAGTAAGGTCTAGCCAGGAAGAACCGTGGTCGGGCTCGTCATCATCCGTCAGGTCAATGACATCGGGGATGTCTTGAAGCTGATGATAGGGGAACTGAGAGGAGGCATCGTCGCCATCGGTGGCTGGTACTGTCGTTGATTTCTCTCTTTCGCGGTGGATCGTGGCACCATCGGGCTGCGTACAGCCTAATATCTGCAAGCCTAGGAATGTGTTGCCACAATCAATTGGAACGCCAGAAACAGAGATTTCCCCGCTGCCTTGAAACCATGGAGTGACTTTTAAAAGCATCTTATCTTGGGGGAAGCTGGCTTCAGTCTGCGCATAAATATCTCTGGCAGCTTGTTCGGCATAGGGGTCGTACAGCATGTGCGCGAGCAAAATCGCATCGTGCCTATGAACACGATATGTAAATCTGACCGGCCAGGTACCTGGCGATGGGGGCGCATTAAGCGGTCGATAAAGCCGTTCTTTGACCTCCTCCCAACAGTAAGTGGCGAGCACACGCTTGATTTCAGATGATCGACCGTAAACGCGTGCAAAAAATTCGGTGCAAGGGATGAGCAGATGTTTGCCACCTGGGAGGTCAAATTCAATCAGGTACGATTTGTGTTTTCTGTCCAGCGGTAAATAGCTTGCCTCATGAAAGGAGGTATAGAGGCTGCGCCCTGCTTTGTGTAAGTCGTCTAAGGAGACAATCCGCCAGCCGCCCGGAGAGAACGAAACAGGGAATGTTTTCTCCTCAAATGCGATGCGGGAGTTGCTCACGCCCTTTTCCCAGACGGAGCCGATTCTCAATAGCCCGACATGCGTTAAGACCGTCGTTCGCTTAATCACATCTCCTAATTTGTTCTCCTGATCAATAGGTCTTAAAAATACATAAATTTTAGGGACGCTTTGTGAGCGGATATTTTTGAAGATAGGCCCGTACCACCAAACGACCAAGCGCTCAGTTTCGTCTTTAAGGGTGCCATCTTGAAAGCTAAAGGTTCTGCATTGTTTGAGAGAAACGGTCACAAGGGCGTGCTCTATGTAAACTCAACATAGAGATTGTCGCAGTAATTATTGTTTAGTCGCAACGATTGTTGAAAATGACAGCCCCCACCCACTAACGCGGCGGCGCTGGCGCTGTGGTGGGGCTGGCGAAAGGGGCGCTGGCCCCAGTCTGCTTCAAGCGGTAGCCCACAGACTGAACGTACAGCGGCCACCTGCAGCGCATCGTCTTCGCAAAGCGGCGGCAAAATGCCCGGTAAGCGGCTAGCGAGCATGGTTTTTCCGGTGCCAGGAGGCCCTGCTAGCAGCAGGTTATGGCCACCAGCGGCCGCCACTTCCAGTGCGCGGCGTGCCTGCTGCTGACCGCGAACGTCGGCTAAGTCGGCAATGGGGGCCGTGGATCTCATCGAGGCAGACAGTTGGTGGGGCGGTATTTTCTCTTGTCCCAGCAAGTGAGCAACGACCTGCCATAGGGTGTCGGCAGGTAAAACCGGTAAGTCGCCTGCTAACGCGGCTTCGTCGGCACAGGCGCGGGGAATAATCAGTGCTTTGTTGACGCGCCGCGTGGCGAGAGCAAAGGGTAATACGCCGGGTACGGCGCGTAGTTTGCCATCCAATGCCAGTTCGCCTGCGCACTCCATGCCTTCTAGCGCATCTACTGGAATCTGGCCAGAGGCGGCCAGAATACCGAGTGCAATCGGCAAATCGAAGCGGCCACCCTCTTTAGGTAGGTCGGCGGGGGCAAGGTTGAGGGTAATGCGCTTGGTGTTGGGGAAATCAAACCCGGCATTGATGAGCGCGCTGCGCACCCGCTCGCGGCTCTCTTTGACAGCGGTTTCCGGCAGGCCCACCAGCGTTAGTCCCGGCAAGCCGTTGGCTAGATGTACCTCGACATGCACGGCGGGTGCTTCCAGCCCAACCCCTGCGCGCGTGGCCACAATGGCTAGTGTCATGGCGCTCCCTCGCTAGTTTTTTATTCCTGACATAACCCTACGTTAATTGGAACGTTTAAAAATAGCGTGTGCCTGGAAAACTGACCTTAGTTAACAGTTGAGTCGGTTACTTGAGCTGGGCTGCCTGCCGACAGTGCAGCAAACAACTCTCTTGCAAAACGCTGGGCAGAGGGCAGTGCGCCAAAGCTCCATACCGGCGGTAGGCGAACTATCCTGTCATGCCTGACGCTGGGAAGTTGCTGCCACAGGCCGCTGTTTGCAAGCTGCTCTTCGACTCCGATGGGCAGTGGATCGATGATCACCAGCGTTGCTTCTGGGTAGCGCGCCAGCGCTTCAATCCCCACCAGTGAAAACCCCCAGGCATTGGTCGCTTGATCCCAGGCATTGGGGAGGTCGAGCTGCTCCAGCACGGCGTTGTATAAGCTGTTTTCCCCAAACACCCGCACGTGACGGGCATCCATAAACTGTACCATCAGCAGCGTCGCAGTTTCAGACTGAGATAGGGGGCGAGATTCGCGCAGCGTGGTCATCAATATTTGGGTCTCTTCAATAAGCTGCTCGGCCTGGGGCTGGTGCTTGGTTAACTCGCCCAGCTCACGGGTCAGGGTTTGCATCTCTTGCCAGGTATCGGTGCCGGGAGAGTAGAGCGAGAATGAAGTGACCGGGGCAATGCGTTCCAGGCGCGGTGTTAAACCGGCAAACATGGGCGAGATCAACGTCTGTTCCGGAGGCACTTGGGCCAGCAGTTCTAAATTAGGCTGGGCGCGTAGTCCCATATCGGTAGCACTGTCGGGTATCTGTGGCTCGCCCACCCACTGGTGATAATCACTCTGTTGGGCAACGCTGCTAACCGGCGCATCAATGGCCAGTAGTGTTTCAGCGATGGTCCAGTCCACCGTGGCCCACTGCGCCTGGGCAGTAGAAACGCTCAGCATACAAACGGCGAACAGCCCGCAGCGCACGAGCAAAGAGAACAGGTTAGTGTGGCGCATGGTGGTGAGAGGCTATCCAGAAAATAAGAACTGTATTTAAACGATAATATTTATTGTTTGCAAACCTGTATTCAAGGAAAAATGCCCAGGCTGAGTGGCCTGGGCAGGTGGGGTTACAATAAATTAGCAATACTTAGATAAGTGCTTAGATAAGTGCTTGGAACGTCGCTTAGCACAAGCGTTTAGAAACGGTAGTGAACGCTGGCGGTCACACCGCGCTCGGCGCCGAAGTAGCAGTACTCCAGCGAGTTGCAGGAGGCCACGTACTCCTTATCCAGCAGGTTGTTCACATTGAGGCGCGTTTCCACCCCTTCAACGCCGAGTTGGCTTAGATCGTAGCCAATAGTGGCATCCACCAGGGTGTAGTCAGGGACAGTTTCAGTGTTGGCTCGATCGGCGGCAATATCCGCATAGTGGCGTACGCCAACACCGACATCCACGCCGTTTAGCCAGCCCTTATTGGCCTCGTAGTGGCCCCACAGCTGTACTTGGTGGCGTGGGGAGTAAATCGCGTTGTTGCCCTGGTTGCCATCATCGCTTTTAGCGTAGGTGATGTCGGTGAAGCTATAGCCTGCCTGAACCGAGAGGGTATCCGTTAGCTGGGTTTGTGCTTCCAGCTCCAGTCCTTGAGATTCAATTTCACCTACCGCGCGGTAAGGGTCGGATGGCTGCACCTTGGTCGCGACATTCTCTTGGCTGATATGGAACAGCGCTGCACTGAATTGGCTGGCGCTGCCGTTAGGCTGGAATTTTAGGCCGGCCTCCCACTGTTCGCCTTCCATTGGTTGAAGCAGGTCGCCACTCTCATCGACGAAACTAGTGGGGGTGAAGGCAGTGGAGTAGCTTAGGTAGGGCGCTACACCATTATCAAACAAGTAGACCACACCGGCGCGGCCGCTGAACTGGGTATCGCTAAGTGAGCTGGTGTCACCGCTATCGCGGTTGGTATTGTCGATATTTACCCAGTCGTAGCGGCCGCCTAGCGTAAAGCGCCAGTTATCGACGGCGATTTGATCCTGTAGATAAACACCCGTTTGATCGATCTCGTGGCGTTCGCGGGTAGGTGCGTAAAATTCAATCGGCCCGCTACCATAAACAGGATTAAAGGCATTGACGGGGTGGAAATACCCAGTGGGCCACGATACGTCGTTTTCCCGCTGCTGGTAATCAACCCCAACGAGCAGTGTGTGATCCATAAAGCCGCTGCTGATAGTGGCTTCAAGCTGATTGTCGATAGTCCAAGCTTCTAGAGATTCATCGCTACCAGAATAGTAGCGGGTTAATTCGTCAGAGGTGGGTGACGTCCAGCCATAGCCATAGACTTGATTAAGCACCACATCGGAGTTGAGATAACGCAGTAGCTGGCGGCCCGTTACGTCGTCATTAAAGCGATGCTCCAAGGTATAGCCAGCCATGCGCTGAGTACGCTCGTAGGCGTTGTAGTCGGCTTCGCCATCAAAGAAGTTGTTACTGATCTGCTTGCCGTTCCTGGGTACTACCGCTCCTTCATAGGGCACGCCGGAGTGGTAGCCGCCTTCGGGTTCATCCTGTAGATAGGCCTCAACCGTTAGGCTGGTGTCGTCGGTGATATCCCAGCTTAGCCGCGGCGCAATGGCATAGCGCTCCTCTACGGCGGGGCCAAACTGGGTGTCGGCGGTACTGGCAATGCCGGTCAGGCGAAACGCTACTCGCTGCTCTGCGCCAATCGGCCCAGTGAGGTCAAAGGCGGCACTGCGCTGGTTATTATTGCCTACCCGAAAACGTAGCTCACCGCCTTGTTCAAATTCAGGGCGCTTACTGTTTAGCGCCACCACACCACCCGGCGACGCGCGGCCATAGAGCACCGAGGCAGGCCCGCGTACCACTTCAATGCTGTCTAGAAACCACGGATCGATGCGCATACTGCTATGGGAGTTGGCATCGCCCATCACTTTAAGACCATCTAAGAACGTGTTGCTCAAGCTGCCGTCAGAAAAGCCACGTAGTACCAGGTAGTCGAAGCGGTTGGAGGCACCCACCTGGTTGCTGTAAACACCGGGCGTGTAATCGGTGGCGCGCTGAACGGTGCTGACCCCACGGTGATCCATTTGTTCGCGGGTAATGGTAGAAACGCTTTGCGGCGTTTCAATAAAAGGGGTGGTGACTTTAGTGGCCGCCTGCTGGGCGGTTACCGTCACAGTGCCTAGCGCTGTACTTTCCAGTGTACTTTCCTGCGCACTTGCCTGAGCGTAAACCGATGGTGCCGCGAGCGCCGCGAGAACAGCGGCACTGAGCGGAGAGCGTAACAAACGGCGAGGCATAAAAGACATGGGTGTGTACCTGCAATAAGAAGCAATTAACTAATGTGTTAATGAGAATTATTGCGTTTAATTGCTTTGAAAAGGTATGCGCTATGACAAAGAGGTTATGCGTGCTGCCAAAAAATGCAGCGCAGGGGAACTTACGGCAAGACGTTATGGATAGTACGTTATGGATAGTACGTTAGCGATACTTGAAGACTTCATGCGGCGTGACACCAAAGGCCCGCTTATATGCTGTAGCAAAGTTGCTGGCGTGGCGGTAGCCGCAGGCGTGGGCAGTTTGCTGCACGCTATAACCTTTGCGCAAGTACGCCTGAGCTTGGGTCAGGCGACAACGCCGTAGGTAGTCGAATATCGAGCAGCCGTAACAGCGCTGGAACTTGGTGCGTAGGCTACTAGGGCTCATAGCGGCATTTCGGGCTAACTGCTCCAGCCGGTAATTCTGGTTGGGATAATGTTCGAGCTGCTTGCGCAAGAGCTCCAGGCGTTGGTGGTCGCGATGCGAAAGGTCTGGAGGGAGGCCTTCTTGTGTGTTTTTGTCACCGGGTTCCAGGCCAGCGGCAGGCAGGCCATGAGCTAGCAACTGGAACGCAAGGCCTTGCCATAATAGGCACAGCCGTTCTGCTGGCCAGTTCGATGCCAGTGCTGTCTCTAGGCTATGGCGAAGGAGCGGTGGTACTTGCCAAGTGTGTAGCACTGGGGTGGCTGGAGGGGCAACGTTAACAGGCGAGGAAGAGAGAGGCTCGAGACCATCTAGAATCGACACGTTGAGGGTGCTTAAGCGTTGTGGTGCAGGCTGGAATACCTCAAGCCTGGTCTGCTGGTTGAAGTGTGCACTGAAGGCGTCGCCAGCCTGTAACTGAAATGACTGGTGGCCGAGCCCCACATGGATGCAGCCCTCAAGTACCACACTGAGAAACCACGGAGCGGTACGACGGGAGGTGGAGGCATAAGCGTGCAGGACATCAAGATCTGAGTGCGTCACGCGTAGGGCCGGGGTGATCTCGATATCCATCACACGCCCGCGAGCTACGTAAGGCGATGGGGGGCGGTCAGGCGCTTCGGGAAAGCGGTAATCGATCCCGAAGCGCTGACCAAGGGCCAGCAGGTCATAGGTGGTGAGTGGCGCGAGTGTGTCGAGTGTCGCCATTCCCATTACCTCGCTGTTGAGCGGCTGCCTGCGAGTAGCGGGGCGGTGCTTAATACGCCATCGACCAGTTCAGGGTGTAGGTACGTCCGCGCCCTTGATAGTCGTAGAGGTATTCTGGACCGTAGTAGGGCGAATAGAACATGGCGGCCCGCTGGCCCCAAACGGTGGAGTACTGATCATCGAGTAGGTTCTGTATGCCCAGACTCACGGTGCCAAAATCGGTCTCCTGGCTGAGCGATAGATCGAGGGTCGTGTTGCCATCGATCTCACGATCCGCATCGTCTTTCAGGTCGAAAGTATGGCTGGCTTGCAAGCGCGCCGAACGCACGTAGTCGGTCCAGCCGATAAAGGCAGTGGAAGAGGAGAGCGATGCATAGCGGGCGTCACGCTTTTCCCACTCCCCTTGGCCGTTCTCCTGCTCGGAACGCACCAAGTGTAGGGTACCGCCGACCTCCAGGCCGTTGTCGAAGTAACGGGTTACCGCGCTCTCTAGGCCAAAGTCGCGCTTCTTTTCGTCCACTACGCTGACGCTCAGGTCCTGGGCGTTCTCTACCGCCTTGTCCGACCAAGCGTAGTAGAGTGCCGTTTGAGCCATCCAGTTGCCCCCCTGGTAGCGCCAGCCTAGCTCCACCTGATCTGTCTCGATGGCAGATAGAGGGTTGTTATCGACACTCACCTCGGGGCTCTTGCCGTAGTATTTGGCGGGATCTGGCAGCTCGAAGCCCTGGCTAAACTGCAGCCAGTTCTGGTGACCGTTGCCGTAATCGTAGAGGGCGCTGGCATTCAATAGCGTGGCTTCGTAATCGTTCTTACCGCCGGGAATACCCTGGAAATCGTCCACTTCGACATCCATATGCTGCTGCCGCAACCCTGCGGAGAGCTTAAGCGCCTGGGTGGCCTGCCAGTCACCTTGGACGAAGCCCGAAAGCCCGTCCACCTGATAGCCTGGATAGCGGGGCTCAACACTTGAAGCCTGCTGCACCAGACCACCGGTGGTATCCGAGATATCGGTATCGAACAGCATCTGGCTGGCATCGAATTTTTCTCGATCCAGGTCGAGCCCGTAGGTCAACGAAACGTCATCACCCAGGCGCGACTCAAATAGCGCTTTAATGCCGCTTAAATCAGTGTTTTGTTGCGATGCGCGAAACTGCAGACCGTCGGCGACTGGGTAGGGAAATGCCTGAAAACTGGACTCTTCCTCCCGGTGAAACGCCTGCAGGTAGAAGTTTTGCCCCCACAGGTTAGCGTGGTGATAGTTGACGTTGACCAGCTTGCGGTCGGTTTCCGGATCGCGCTGTGAACGGTAGCCGTCGCGAATCTCGGCATCGTTCAAGTTGGGCGTGGCTGCGTCGAGGTTGGGAAAGTAAACACCCCGATTACCTTCGTAGCCGGAACGATACAGCTGGGCGCCCAGCTCCAGGCTCTGTTCATCGGTCAAACGGAAAGAGAGGTTGCCCAATACATCAATGCTGCGATTGTCCTGCAGGTCGGTCTGGGCAATATCGGGAAAGATCTCTTGGCCGCTGCCGTCATAGTGACGACCGTTGTCACCAATGGCGGTACCCAGGTAGCCCTGAACCCGCTCATTGCCGCCGCTGATCGATTGCGACAGGCGTCGATCCATATCATCGCTGTTGTTGAAGCCCGTGGTGATGCCAGCTTCGGTGCGCCAGTTCAGGCCTTCTTCGCCTTTGCGCGTAATGATATTGATCAAGCCCCCCGTAGCACCGCCGCCATACAGGCTGCTGGCGCCGGAAAGCACTTCTACACGCTCAATATTGAAGGGGTCAATGGCGTCGAACTGACGGGAAAGCCCACGCGAACTGTTCAGAGATACGCCATCGATAAGCACCTGCACGCCCCGACCACGCATGTTTTGCCCATAATTGGTGCGCCCTTGCGGTGCCAGATCCAGCCCCGGCACAAGTTGCCCCAATGCCGTCTTTAGGTCTGCACCATTGCGGGTCTGCTGTTGCAGCATCTCTTTGTCAATCACCCATACCGCGCCAGGTATCTGACTGATCTGGGTCGGGGTGCGGGAGCCAACCACTACCATGGTATCTTCAGCGTTTGCGTTTAGCGTGGATCCAGACGTTGTGTTTTGGGCGAAAACATTGCTGGAAAAGCCTAGTAATAGACCCGTGCCAATGAGTGCAGCCGTTGAAGAAGACCAGTCAGACATGATGAACAATCCGCGAGCAGTTAGGGAATAGGAGGCGGAGAGTATCACCACAACAGTCAATGTCAATGATATTGATTCGTGTTTATCAAGTCGGTATGACGCTCTTTACGTCATCAACATCAACGTATTAAGCCACCACTTAGTGTCGGCAATAGGCGTCGTAAGCCTATTGCCGTCCGTTCTGGGTTTAGGCGGGCTTGTTATCCTCTGAACCATCACTGTTCGGTTCAGGAGCGGGGGTTGGTGGTGCTTCTGCTTCAACGGGGGAAGGGCTCGTTGAGGTAGAAGCTTCCACGGCTGCCTCAAGGCTGGCCACTTGGCGCTCTAGAGCTTCAACGCGGGAGCGGGTGCGCTGTAATACATCCATCAAAATATCAAAGTCTTCCCGTGACACCAGCTCCAGCCTGTCAAAGGCACCACGCACTACCTGCTGTACGCCTTTTTGGATATCTTCCGGGGCTTGGGACGCGTTCTGTAAACGATCCCCAATTTGCTGGGCTAAACGGCTAATGCGATCTTGAGGCGCCATCGCTCTCTCCTTAAATGACCACGCATAAATGTGCACTGCTTACTAACTATAAGGATACGCAACCCGCAGTCGATGCGCATGCATCGTTTACAAATTAGCCTCTGGCCTCTCTTTATCGGCGGGGTGTATCAAAGGAGTGCATCGAAATGGAGCGCCGCGTTTTTATTAATGTTCTTTTATGGTGCAAGCAGGCAGTGGCGGCTGCTGCTAAGTCTTCCTTGCCACCGAATAATCTTGAATTTTATAAAACAAACTGCTGACTTATAAGAAAAAAAAGTTGGGTGGCATGGTATGCGCATTAACGAGATAAGCAGTTAATTCGGGCGGCGCTGCCGCTACCTAATCCAGCAGGGGAGATCCGGGATGAAACTCATCACCGCTATCATCAAGCCATTCAAACTTGACGACGTTCGTGAAGCGCTCGCTGACAACGGCGTTCAGGGCATCACGGTGACTGAAGTTAAAGGCTTCGGTCGTCAAAAGGGGCATACCGAGCTGTATCGTGGTGCGGAGTACGTCGTCGACTTTCTACCCAAGGTAAAAGTTGAAGTGGCCGTGGACGACACCCGGTTAGAGAGCGTATTGGAAGCGATCTGTAGCGCGGCTAACAGCGGCAAGATCGGTGACGGCAAGGTGTTTGTGACACCGCTTGAAGACGTTATTCGGATTCGGACAGGCGAACGCGGTGCAGACGCCGTTTGAAGCTGTTTTTTCGGATCATTTCTATAGTTCAACGGGGAACTTAAAATGAATGAGTTGACTGATCTGAGCTACGCGCTCGACACGTTTTACTTCCTAATTTGCGGCGTGCTCGTCATGTGGATGGCCGCTGGCTTCTCAATGCTTGAGGCTGGCTTGGTACGTTCAAAAAACACCGCCGAGATTCTGACCAAAAATATCGCGCTATTTGCGATTGCCTGCACCATGTACTTGCTGGTGGGTTACTACATTATGTATTCCAGCAGCGCGGGTGGCTTCCTACCCAACCTTGGTTTCTTGATTGGCGCTGAAAACAGCGTGGATGCAGTGACCGCAGGCGGTGATGATGCGCCTTACTACTCAATGCGCTCTGACTTTTTCTTCCAGGTAGTGTTCGTGGCCACTGCCATGTCGATTGTGTCTGGTGCGGTTGCTGAGCGCATGAAGCTGTGGGCTTTCCTGGCCTTCGCAGTGGTGATGACAGCCTTTATTTATCCGGTGTCTGGCTACTGGACGTGGGGCGGCGGCTGGTTGTCTGAAGTCGGCTATTCCGATTACGCGGGTTCCGGCATTGTTCACTTAGCAGGTGCCGCGGCTGCCTTAGCGGGTGTATTGGTGCTTGGCCCACGTAAAGGTAAGTATGGTAAAGATGGGTCTATCCACGCGATTCCAGGCGCCAACATGCCGCTGGCCACACTGGGTACTTTTATCCTTTGGATGGGGTGGTTCGGCTTCAATGGTGGCTCTGAGTTGAAAATGTCTGATATCAGCTCTGCCAACAACGTTGCTCAAGTGTTTGTTAACACCAACGCGGCCGCTGCCGGTGGCGTGCTTGCCGCACTGATTCTTGCCAAACTGTGGTTCCGTAAAGCGGACCTTACCATGGCGCTTAACGGTGCACTGGCTGGTCTTGTCGCGATTACTGCGGATCCTCTGTCGCCCTCTGCGCTAGGCGCTGCGGTGATTGGGGCGGTAGGTGGCTTGATCGTTGTCGCTGCGATCGTCACGCTGGACAAGCTGAAGCTTGATGATCCGGTCGGCGCTATCTCGGTACACGGTGTGGTGGGTATCTGGGGCGTGCTGGCGGTTCCGCTGACCAATGGCGACGCTTCTTTCGGCGCACAGCTGATCGGTATCGTTGGTATCTTTGGCTGGGTATTCGTTGCGAGCCTGGTGGTGTGGTTGGTGCTGAAAGCCATCATGGGTATCCGCGTTAGCGAAGAAGAAGAGTATGAAGGTGTCGATATTGCTGAGTGCGGTCTTGAAGCCTATCCCGAATTTAGCGTTAAGAAATAAGCTTACGCTAATGAAATGAGCTGGCGTGCTCTTTTGGCCTCCCCTAGCGGGAGGCCTTTTTGCCTTAGTGCATTGTTACAATCCATTGGCGCTGATTTTTTATTCTCTGCCTGTAGCGGTGTATGCTTAACGCTAACGGGCTTGGCTAACAGCAGTGTCCCGCCAACCTTTAATAAAAGGCCACCAAGCTAGAGGATGTCGCAATGAAATTGATCTCAGCCATTATCAAGCCGTTTAAGCTTGATGACGTACGCGAATCGCTCTCTGATATCGGCGTGCAGGGCATTACGGTAACGGAAGTGAAGGGCTTTGGCCGTCAGAAAGGTCACACAGAGCTATATCGTGGTGCAGAGTACGTGGTGGATTTTCTGCCCAAAGTAAAGCTAGAAGTTGCGGTAGATGACGATATGGCGGAACAGGTTATTGATGCCATTACGCAGGTTGCCAATACAGGCAAAATCGGCGACGGCAAAATCTTTGTCATGCCGCTGGAGCAGGTGATCCGTATTCGTACCGGTGAAACCGGTAAAGACGCGGTTTAGGTTTGTTAACTGTAAATAGTGAGTGGTGAATGGTAAGTAAAAAGCAGTAAGTTGTTGAACTATAGGTAGTAAGCAGCACAAAGCCCCTGTGGATCATCTCCAGCAGGGGCTTTGTATTAGTGATGTAGTCATTAAAGCGACTAGAATTTTTCTACTCACTACTCACTACTCACTACTCACTACTCACTACTCACTACTCACTACTCACTACTCACTTCTCAACAAAGGCACGCTCAATCACGTAATCGCCCGGCTCGCCCATCCGCGGGGAAATATTCAGGCCCAATTCGTCTAGTAGTGCGCTAGTGTCGTCGAGCATGGCGGGGCTGCCACAAATCATCGCGCGGTCTTGGCGCGGATCAATCGGCGGAAGACCGGTATCTTCAAACAGCTTGCCGCTGCGAATGTGATCGGTCAGGCGTCCCATGGTGTGGAATTCTTCACGGGTGACCGTGGGGTAGTACACCAGCTTCTCGGCAATCTCTTCGCCTAAATACTCGTGAGCAGGTAGCTCTTTGGTAATAAAGTCGGCATAGGCAAGTTCAGATACTTCGCGCACGCCATGTACCAGCACCACTTTTTCAAAGCGCTCGTACACTTCAGGGTCTTGGATCAGGCTCATAAACGGTGCAAGGCCTGTTCCGGTGGAAAGCATGTAAAGGTTGCGGCCGGGAAGTAGGTCATCGCATACCAGCGTGCCCGTAGGCTTGCGGCTGACCATAATTTGGTCGCCAACTTGAAGGTGCTGCAAGCGCGAGGTGAGCGGGCCATCGGGTACTTTGATGCTGAAAAATTCCAGATGGTCTTCGTAGTTGGGGCTGGCGATGGAGTAAGCACGCATCAGCGGTTTGCCATTCACTTCCAGGCCAATCATCACAAACTGACCATTTTTGAAGCGTAGGCTACGCTCGCGAGTGGTGCGGAAGCTGAACAGGGTGTCGTTCCAGTGGTGA
Source organism: Halomonas sp. XH26 (assembly GCF_024138895.1). NCBI lineage: Bacteria > Pseudomonadati > Pseudomonadota > Gammaproteobacteria > Oceanospirillales > Halomonadaceae > Halomonas > Halomonas sp. XH26. Next base: position 3,925,594 of record NZ_CP071889.1, on the reverse strand, counting down.
ACGCTGAGGACTTCTTCCAAGGCAAACTTGCTCATGCTAACTCCTCCAATGGGCAGAGTGGCCTAAGCCTCGTCTGCCATATTCTAAAAAAGCATAAAAGATGGCTAAATATGTTGCTGCTAATTCTAAATAAAGAGAGATATATCTGTTAAGCAAATTATACTGATAACACTTATCTAAAAAATAGATATGCCGCCGAAACAAGATAGGTTGTCTCTATGCACTACACCCTGCGCCAGTTGGAAGTCTTTGTGGCCGTCGCCCAGCACGAAAGTGTTTCTCAGGCGGCGCGTGCCCTCGCTATGTCCCAATCTGCTACCAGTACGTCGCTAGCGGAGCTTGAGCGTCAATTTGACTGCCAGCTTCTCGACCGCATGGGAAAACGGCTGAAGCTTAATGCATTGGGCTTTCAACTGTTGCCAAAAGCGGTGGCCCTGCTGGACAGGGCCGAAGAGGTAGAGGAACTGTTGCGCGGCCAGCAGGGCGTAGGCGCATTGGATGTGGGCGCAACGCTAACCATTGGCAACTATCTAGCAACTCTGTTGATCAGCGATTTCATGCAGCGCTACCCCGGCAGTCGGGTGCGGCTAGCGGTGCGTAACACGCGTCACATTATTGAGAGTGTACGCCAGCACTCGCTTGATTTAGGGCTGATTGAAGGGCAGTGCGACGACGATATGATTATTAGCCAGCCATGGGTAGAGGATGAGCTGTGCGTCTTCTGCTCGCCGCGCCACCCGTTGGCGGGGCGCGAGCATCTTGAGCTGGAACAACTGTTGCGTGAAGACTGGATTATGCGCGAGGAGGGCTCTGGCACCCGTATGACTCTTGAGCACGCCGCGCGGCATCGGCGTAGTCGGTTTAATACCCTGTTGGAGCTTGAGCATACCGAGGGAATTAAGCGGGCAGTAGAGTCGGGCCTGGGGATTGGCTGCGTTTCCAGGCTAGCACTACGTGATGCTTTCCGGCGCGGCAGCTTAGTGCCTCTGCCAACACCGGAATTAGACTTAAAACGTCAGTTCACTTTCATCTGGCACCGCCACAAGTACCTTACCACGGGGGTACGCGAGTTCTTGCGACTTTGCCGCGAGATGACCGCGGGTGCCAAGCGCAGTGATGATATTCCACTGCCGCCGATTCCTTAGTCACTCAATACGATAGTCACTCAATACGATGGCAAAACGTTGGGCGAGTTGACTGCTAGGGGAGTCGAAGGGTGTTGAGACAGCTTGAAGCTGCTGATGGTGCCCTTAAGATGATCAGCTTGCTCTTTCAGCTGTTCAGCGGCAGTGGTGGACTCTTCCACCATGGCAGCATTCTCCTGGGTCATACGGTCAAGTTCAGACACGGCGATATTGATCTGCTTGATGCCATCGCTCTGCTCACTCGTGGCGGAGTTGATTTCTTCCAACACATCGGTGACGCGAGTGATATGAGCGACTATATCCTGCATGGTTGCGCCCGCGTTTTGCACTAATGCGGTACCGTTATTGACTCTGCTTTGTGAGTCTTCAATGAGTTTTTGAATATCGTTGGCGGCTTCACTGCTGCGCCCTGCTAATTTGCGTACTTCATCAGCAACTACTGCAAAACCACGGCCATGTTCCCCTGCCCGGGCGGCTTCTACGGAGGCGTTAAGGGCCAGCAAGTTGGTTTGGAAGGCAATACTGTTCATTAGCGTGACGATTTCGCCAATTTTATGGGAGGCCTGGGAAATATCTTCCATCGTGGTAACCACATTGGCGACCACTTGCCCGCCTTCTTTAGCTACTTTCGAGGCCGTTTGAGAGAGCTTGTTGGCTTCTTGGGCCGAGGCCGCGGTGTGCTCCACGGTGCTGGTTATCTGCTCTACTGAAGCGGAGGTCTGCTGCAGGCTAGAAGCCGCGTTATCGGTACGGCGGGATAGATCCTGGCCGCCCAGGGCAATTTCGTTAGCGGCATGGTGCACCGATTCACTGCTGGTGCGTACATCGACCAATACCGCTTCCATTTTGCCCACAAAGCGGTTGAAAGCACCGCAAATCTGGGCCACTTCATCACGGCCCTGCTCGGGAAGTCGTCGGGTTAGATCGCCTTCGCCGCTGGCAATGTCATCCAGGGCATCACGCGCCCGTTCTAGGCCAGCGAAAGTACGTTTGAGCCACAGGCTCAACAGCAGCGCCGTGACAGCAATGATGGCGATTAGCGTCAACAGTGAAGACTTGAGGATGGCCCGCAGCCCTGCAGTGGCTTCATGCTCGTCTAGTGCCACGCCGAGTTCCCAGTCGGTTCCTGCTATGGGGGTCACTGAGAGTCGCTTATCCAGGCCATCGACTTCGATAGGCTCCCACGCGTCTTGCGTAGCACTTAGCTGTTCGATGGACGCGGGGGACAGGGTGTCGCTAATTCGACTCAGCGGTTTGAGCGTCAGTGCAGTGTCAGGGTGAGCAATCACTGTCTCGCCACCGCTACTTAGAAAGGCAAAACTCGAAGGTGTTGGCCGAATAGCGTTGACCTGACTGACTAGATTGTCGATGACGACATCGCCGCCGATCACCCCATACAAACGGCCATTACGCTTGACTGGCGTAGCAAAGGTAACCACTAGCTGATTGCTATTAGCGTCCACGTAAGGCAGCGAGACGATAGTACGATCCTGCTTTGTTGCTGCTTGGTACCAGCCACGCTGGCGTGGATCATAATCACTGCCTGGCACCCAGCCGTCGGACGAAAGATGGCTACCATCGGCTTGGCCGAAAAATGCCGTTAGGAAACCGCCTGACTCTGCTACCTGAATGAGTGGCGCAAGCGGGTCCTTATCGATCACTGGCGTGCGCGCGGCTTCTAGTATGGCGGCTCGGGCATCAATCCACTCCTCAATGGCCAGGGCGTTACCCTGTGCAATTGAGGCCAACTGCTGAGTTACCTGCTGGTCATTATGTGTTTGCAGGGTCAGGTAGCTGACTGAGGCATTAATAGTCAGTGCTAGCGTAATTACCATTAACGTGATGATAAGAATACGCAAGCGTAGGGACGACAGCATGAATATAGTCTCGCTAGTTAGGAAAGCTAAGGCCTGAAATAGGCCACTTTGTAGGTACTATCTGTTACGTACTATCTGCTATGTACTATCTGATAAGTACTATCTGCAGCCCTACTATCGGCATCAATGATTACGACTTTAGGCGTATGCTTAAGATCGTGTAGTTATCGGTTCGCAATGGGGAGAACACGCCCTGAAGTAAACTGAGCTAAGGCAGGATGGATAACGAGGTGGGCCTCGAAATGAGGCCTGGCAGGATAATGACCGCCGGAGCCCAGCGTAGCGATAAACCTGCGCTACTGCCGATCTCCTGGCGGCCTGATTTAATAGCTGTTTAGTACTGTGCCAGCGTTGGCGCAGGTAGTGTGTGCTGGCTCTGTGGGTGGCGGCTGTCATGTGCTTCAAGCGTGAAGCCACCCACCAGTGCATCGAGCCGATCCGCCTGATCTTTTAGCTGTTCGGCGGCGGTGGTGGACTCCTCCACTAGGGCTGCGTTTTGCTGAGTCATCTGATCTAGATCGGTGACGGCAATGCTTACCTGACTGATACCATCGTTTTGTTCTCGCGCGGCCGTGCTGATATCGCCGAGCATTTGAGTAACGCGCGTCACGCTTTGAGCCAGTTCATGCATAGCGGCTTCGGCATCACGCACCATTTGGGTACCGCTTTCTACCTTGCCTGCCGAGGCATCGATGCGTTGGCGAATATCTTTGGCGGCGTCGCTGCTGCGCGAGGCGAGTTTACGTACCTCATCAGCCACGACGGCAAAACCACGACCATGCTCCCCAGCACGGGCAGCCTCTACGGATGCGTTTAGCGCCAGTAGGTTAGTTTGGAAAGCGATGCCATCAATGACGCTGACAATGCTCTGAATTTCATCAGAGTTGGTGCGAATATCCGTCATCGTGGCGACCACCTGCTCAAACGCACTGTCAGTACGGGACGCTAGCTCCGAGGCGGTTTGGGAAAGCCCGCTGGCTTCCTGAGAGGCGTGGGTGGTGTGACCAACGGTACTGCTGATCTCTTCCATGGCTGAAGAGGTCTGTTGCAGGCTGGCGGCGGCCTGTTCGGTACGCCGAGAAAGATCATGCCCTCCTTGGGTAATCTCATTGGCCGCATGGTTAACCGCTTCGCTGCTGCGCCGTACATCCAGCAAGATGGTTTGGATTTTCTCCGCGAAGGCATTGAACTGTTCTGCTACCGCTGCACTCTCGTCGCGGCCATGAACTGGCAAGCGTTGGGTAAGGTCACCATGTCCTGTCGCGATCTCTTCCATCCGGTTGGCCAGGCGTTTAAGAGGGCGTGCGATTCGTCCACCAATCCACCACAGTGCGCCGACACCAATGGCGGCCAGCAGTAGGCCCACCAGTGTCATGCCGAGGGTGTTTTGCTGACGCTGCTCACTAAGCACGTCTTGCAAGGCGTTCAGCTCGGCCAGTACCACTGACTCGGGAAGCTGCAGTACCAGCACCCAGGGCTGATCCGTATTGCCAAGGGCGATAGGCTGATAACGCTGGAACATACCGTCGGCCATGCTGCTGTGTAGGCTGCCCTGCGTTGTTGCCTGCTCAATGCCTGCCAATAGCGTGTCACTTAGCGAATCGCTAGCGGGCAAGCCCAAGGCTTCTTTGCCAGCGGTATCCGCTACCAAACCGCCACGTCCCGCCACCAGTGTCATTCGGCCAGCGCCGTTATAAAGCGCCTGGTTAGCATCGTTTAACAGGGTTTGGATAAAGTTAAGCGCCAAATCAACCCCCGCCACACCGCGAAATTCGCCATCTACCAAGATCGGCGCGTTGAACGAGGTGACTAGCTGGGTTTCACCGCCGAAGTCGTAAGCCGCGGGGTCGATAATACAAGGAGCTAAGGTTTCCCGTGGACACAGGTAGTACTCGCCTTCGCGCACGCCGCTTGCCAGGGGCGTTTCGCTCTCTATATCCTCACCTAGCGGCAGTATCGCCAGCTCGCCATCATCAGTGCGGTACCACCAAGGCATAAAGCGGCCGCTGGCGTCATGGCCGTAGCGCTCGTCACCCGCGTAGCGAGCGTCATCTCCAAAGGCGTTGGGCTCCCAGCCGATATAGGCATCCACTAGGTCAGGGTTGTCGGCGACGGTTTGGCGCACAAGGTTTGATAGCTGTCGGCGGCTTAAGTAGAGCGCGCGTTGGCCTTCTGCATCGTCCATGCCCATTAACGCATTGGTCATGGCGAGTTGGCTGGCCAGTGTCAGCGCTTTGTCCAGCTCGCGCTGAATGCGCTGACCTTCTGCTTCGGCAATGGCGTTTAAACGGGCATCCAGCGCGCCTTCCATGAGCTCACTGGTGTGGTCATCCACGGTTTGTTGGGTGTGTGAGGCGGCGATCAGGTTATACACCACCAGGGCGGCCACAATGGCTAACAGGCAAGGGCCTGCTAGTGCCACGACAAAAGAGCGTAATGAGCGGAAATGCATAGTGTAATCCCTAGGCGATATGGCGACGTTGGTTGTCAGATGTTTGGTAGGGCACTTGCAAAGCAGGCGTGGCAGCGTGGGACAGTTTAAAGCTGCTGATAGTCCCCGCGAGATGCTCCGCTTGCTCTTTCAGTTGCTCAGCAGCAGTAGTGGACTCTTCCACCATGGCAGCGTTTTCCTGGGTCATGCGATCAAGCTCGGCAACGGCAATATTGACTTGATTAATGCCGTCGCTCTGCTCGCTGGTGGCTGCGTTAATCTCCTCCAGTACATCGGTAACACGGGTGATATGGGCAACAATATCCTGCATCGTCGCACCCGCATTTTGTACCAGAGAGGTGCCATTGTTGACTTTGCTTTGTGTGTCTTCGATTAGCTTTTGAATATCGTTGGCAGCTTCGCTACTGCGTCCCGCCAGTTTGCGGACCTCGTCGGCCACTACGGCAAAGCCGCGGCCATGTTCGCCGGCACGGGCCGCTTCTACAGAGGCGTTGAGTGCCAGCAGATTGGTTTGGAAGGCAATGCTGTTCATCAGCGTGACAATCTCACCAATTTTATTAGAGGCTTGAGAAATGTCTTCCATGGTTGTGACGACATTTGCCACCACTTGGCCGCCTTCCTTCGCAACGTTTGATGCTGCATGGGAGAGCTGGTTGGCTTGCTGGGCGGATGCGGCAGTGTGTTGAACGGTGCTGGTTATTTCCTCGATCGACGCAGACGTTTGCTGCAGGCTTGCGGCCGCGTTATCGGTACGGCGTGATAAATCCTGACCACCCATGGCAATTTCGTTGGCCGCGTGATGAACCGCTTCACTGCTTGTACGGACATCAACTAATACGGCTTCCATTTTGCCGACAAAACGGTTGAACGCGCTGGCAATTTGGGTCACTTCATCGTTGCCTTCTTCTGGCAAACGTAGGGTTAAATCGCCATCTCCCGAGGCAATGTTATCCATCGCGCTGCGCACGCCAAGCAGTCGACGAAGCATCAATGAAAGCAGAACTCCAAATATAACGGCGGTGATGGCCGCGACAATCAGCAAAGTGATAATCGAGGTAGTCGCAATGGCACGCAGGCCTGCGGTGGCTTCGTGCTCATCAAGCGCCACTACTAACTGCCAGCCACTACTGCCGCCCACTGTGCTGCCCATCAGCAGCTTGCCACTGTTTTGCAGCTCAAGCGCTTGAGGCTCTTCGGCTTGGATAATCTTGGCTAAGCTGTCGTTGGTTAGATCGCTGCTCAACACTGAGGACGGCTCAAGCGTTAACTCGGCGTCAGGATGCGCCACGAGCGTGCCATCTTCCGTCGTCAAAAAACCAAAGCTTGAAGGTGTCGGGGCGATACTGGCCACAATATCAATGACATCTTCAATGGTGATGTCTGCGCCAATAACAGCAGCGAGCTGCCCGTTACGGTAGAAGGGGCGTGCAAAGGTAACGATTAACCCCCCTGTTTGGGCATCGACATAAGGCGTTGTGATAATGGTGTCTTTGGCGTTGGCAGCGTCCTGATACCAGGGGCGTTGGCGAGGGTCATAATCACTAGGTGGCTGCCAGTTATCAGAAAAAACAGCATCAGACGTAGAGGGATAAGCCATATAGGCAGTCATGAAGCTTCCAGAGTCAGCCAACTGGCGCAACGCGGCAAGCGGGTCGCTGCTGTTAACAGCATCATCCATGCTGGCCAGCATGGTATAGCGAGCGTTAAACCACTCATTAATCGCCTGGGTGTTACCGTTAACGACAGCACTGAGATTGCGGCTTACTTGTTGATTGTTGTGATGCTTGACGGTGGTGTAGCTGGCTATGCCATTAATGATGAGGGCTACAATAATGGCCGTGAGGGCGGCTAGTAAGATGCGGGCTCGTAGGGAGGAAAACATGGTCGCTCTCTAAATCGTCAGGGGTCAGACGACTATCGGCAAAAGCGACCACTTCTTTAGCAGAAAAGCGTGCTTAGTGGGAAAGCGAGAGTGACGTAGAGAGCATTAGCGTAAGTCGCTAACGGCGTTTTGAATATCGGCCAGGGAAGCTTTACTCAAATCTTTTGAAAGCGTGTGAATGACCAACTTGTGGGTGGTGTTATCGAGCTTTTCTCGCAGTAGCCCAAGAAATTTCGGCGGCGCGACCATAATAAGCTTTTCCATGCTGTTATCGACGCGTGCGTCATATAAGCGCTTGGCAACTTCTTTGGCAAACAACTCATTTTCATGCTGCGAGGCGGCGCCCTCCTCTCCTGACGAGCGCGATGAGGTTGACGTAGATTCATGAACATCGGCACCGCGGCGATCGGTGATTAAATCACCTTCATGCAGCCTGCCTGCTGCGTGTACAAGGCTCTCATGCTCAGTGAGATTCAACGCATCACGGGTGAAAATACGCGCGCGGGCGGCGTCAGCTACCACGATATAGGTGGTCATCATCGTACGTCCTCCTTGTCGTTAGTTACTCTCTAACCATGGCAATCATTTGCCGTTTGGTCAAACACTTGCGTAGCTAAAAAGGGGTTAAAGCACTTTGCTGCGTAGTAGGCTAGTAATGGCTTCGCCTATCAGTACCAAAATGATAATCGCGATCAAAATAGTAGCGACTGTCGGCCAAGCAAAGGTGTCGATAGCGCCTTGTAGAATTACGCCAATGCCACCTGCGCCAACGAGTCCCAGTACGGTGGATTCCCGGATGTTGATATCCCAGCGCAGAATCACGATGGCAAAAAAGGCTGGCATCACCTGGGGCACAATGGCGTAGGCGACCACTTTTGCCTTGGAAGCACCGGTGGCTTCCATTGCTTCCACCGGTCGGCGGTCGATTTCTTCAATGGCTTCACCCATTAATTTGCCAATAAAGCCTATCGAGCGAAACACAATCGCCAGGATCCCTGCTAATACGCCGGGGCCAAAAATAGCCACGAATAACAGCGCCCATATAATCGTATTAACCGAGCGGCTGGAGACCAGAATAAAGCGCCCCAGCCATAGGCAAGCACGATTGGGGGTGGTGTTCTGGGCGGCGATATAGGCGACTGGCAAGGCGAGAAAAATAGTCAGAAATGTGGCTAACGTTGCGATATGTACCGTTTCGAGCAGCGCGTTCAGAATATTGCTTAACCCGGCAGCGCTGGGCGGCCACATGCGCGCACCCAAATTAGACATTTGGTTGGGAGCGTCCCATACCCAGGGCCAGAAAATATCAATATCGCGAACCGCCCAGAACACCAGCATCAGTGTGCCTAGCAATACAGCGTAGCGGATTAAGCGTTCTTTACGGTCGTAGCGATGCCAAACACGGTCGGCAAGTTGCTGAGCGTGATCTACCATATTTTTTTCCTCACCCAGCCGCTGATGCCTTCACTCAGTAAAATAACCGCAATAATGACCAGTAGAATCGCAAAGGCGAAGTCGTAATCATAGCGACCAAAGGCATTCATTAATGTGCCACCGATACCGCCTGCACCGACGATGCCGACCACCGCAGAGGCGCGTAGGTTGCTATCAAGCTGGTACATCGATAGACCGACCTGACGGGGCAATATTTGTGGAAAGACGGCGTAATAAAGCGTGGCAATGTAGCCTGCTCCTGCCGCGCGCATGGCTTCTACCTGCCCCCAGTCAATCTCTTCGATCTCTTCTGCTAGCAGCTTTCCAACAAACCCGATGGAGTAGAGAGTCAGCGTTAAAATACCTGCCAGCGGCCCAAAACCAACGGCCGCCACGAATAAAATAGCCACGATCACGGGGTGAAAGCTGCGCGAGATAATAATGACCGCGCGGCCAATCACGTAAATGGGCATCGGGGCGATGTTACGAGCGGCCATCACCGCAAAAGGAATCGATAAAAAAACGCCTAGTAATGTGGCGAGAATGGCAATTTGGAAGCTCTCTTTAAAGCCTGTCAGCAGCAACTCGTAACGTTCCAGGCTGGGGGGAAAGCCCCCGCTAAAGATGCGTGCTGCCCGCGGTAAGCCTTCTGAAATGCGCGCCCAGTTAAACGGCAAAGAACCGAAAGCCCACACCAGATAAATCGCAGCGACAATAAAAATGCCGTAACGGATGATGGGGTTGGCAATAAATGGCGGCTTTTTCCAGATGCGCGGGGGAGAAGGGGAGTCAGACGGCGTCATGTCGTGGCTCCTCTACGCGGGCATCGGGCTGCTCAGTAATGGCATCGTCAGGCGCTTCAATACCACCATAAATGGCATCTAGCGCGTCTTTGTTAAAGTCCGCAGGCACTCCATCAAAAATCATCTTGCCGTGGCGTAAGCCGACAATGCGCTCAGTGTAGGTTTTTGCTTGCGCAACGTTGTGAATATTGATCAATACCGGTAGCGAAAGCTCACTGGCAAGGCTCTGCAGCAGTATCATGATCTGCTCGGACGTGCGCGGGTCGAGCGATGCCGTTGGCTCGTCGGCCAGCAGCAGGTCAGGTTCTTGCATTAATGCCCGTACCACCCCGACGCGCTGGCGCTCACCGCCGGAAAGCTCATCGGCACGTTTATTAGCGTAATGAGCAATTCCAACGCGCTCCATGAGGGTAAATGCGCGCTCTATATCAGCTTGGGGGTAGCGACGTGAGATTGCTTGATAGAGATTAACGTAGCCAAGCCGTCCAGCAAGTACGTTCTCCATGACGGTGAGGCGGTCAAGTAAGTTAAATCCCTGGAAGACCATGCCAATTTTGCGCCGAGCACGGCGTAACTCAGCGCCTTTCACATTCACCAGTTCGGTGCCGTTGAGTTTGATAGAGCCCGATGTAGGTTCTACTAAGCGATTGATACAGCGAAGCATGGTGCTTTTACCAGCACCGGACGCGCCGACAATAGAAACAACGCTGTTGTCCTCTACCTTAAGGTCGAGTCCCTTCAGCACCGCCTCGTTGTGGCCATAACGTTTGACCAGATTGGTAATTTCCAGCATGTGATTGTTTCCATCGAAAGGCGAATAATTGCGCCGCCGGAGACGGCGCAATCGCTGTTACTCCAGGTTTTCTCGTGTATAGCTCACGTCATTAGCCGCCTGGATGGTACGAATCACTTGCCAGTTATCTTTGTAATTAATCGGAATAAACTTTTCGACGCCTTCAAACTCTTCGCCAAGCTCGGTGCCAACAAAATCGAAGGTAAAGAAGGCTTCCTCGATTTTTTCTACAAGATCTGGGTGTAGGTTGTGGGCGTAGTTATAGGAGGTAGTGGGGAATCGGTCAGATTCGTAGATCAGACGCACATCTTCCTCATCGTAAAGACCACGTGCTGCCATACGCTCGACTACTTCAGAAGCCACCGGCGCGGCATCGTAATCCCGAGCGACTACGCCCAACATTGATTGGTCATGGCTGCCCGAGTAAACGACGTCGTAATCCTCTTCGGGGGTGATGCCAAGCTCTGGCAGTAAGGCACGCGGCGCTAGATTACCGGAGTTGGACGTTGGTGAGGTGTGGGCAACACGCTTGCCCTTGAGGTCTTCCAGGCTCTCAATATCTGAGTCTACGTGGGTAAATAGCTGCAGGGTGTAGCCGAACTGACCATCATCTGACCCCATCAGTGCGAAGGGTACCGCGCCTGCTAAGTTAACGGCAAAGGGGGTAGGGCCAGTCGAGAAGCCAGCAATGTGTAAACGCCCGCTGCGCATGGCTTCGACTTGTGCGGCGTTAGATTGAACAGCAAAGAAGCGCACATCGCGTTCGGTAACCTCGGATAGATGATCAATAAAGGGCTGCCAGATATCCGAATAAATGGCCGGATCTTCTACTGGGGTATAAGCAAAAATAAGGGTGTCCGGGTTTGCCCACCCAGACTCGTCGCTTGGCCGATCAGCCACCATGTCGCCGTTTTCATCGCAGTACAGCGGATCCAAGTCACCGCGCTCGCACTCTGCCAAAGCATGGGTAGAGAGGAGTGCGAAGGGGAGCAGTGATGCAGCCGCTAGCATGGCAAGCGGGCGCTTGCAGAAACGTGGTGTTTCCATAGTTAGCCTCTTATGTGCGTTATTTTTGTGTTGTGCTATCCACTATCGAATTCAGCGCTTCTTTTACTGCGCGTGCGTTTCGCAAGTGGACATTTGTAGCGCTAGATGTTTATTTTTCGAAAACGATTCCTCTCAATCTAGGATTTATTACAAAGATATGTCAAACACTTTCACAGCCACTTTCTACCATTGGCGAAATCGCTATCTTTTGATGCGCCATGGCCATAGCCAAGCGAATGAACAAGGCCTCATTATTAGTTCGCCTGGGCGTGGGCTTTGCGATTTCGGCTTGTCACCTTTGGGCGAAGAGCAGCTCTCAACCGTCATTGATCAATGGCGTTGGCCGACGCCCACCAAGGTGGTGCACTCGGACTTTTTGCGGACAACACAAACCGCTGATCGAGTCGCTAAAGCGTTTGGCTTAACGCTGGAGAAAGAGGAGCGCCTTCGTGAGCGCTACTTTGGTGAGCTCGATGGCCAATCGGATCGGCATTACCCTGACGTATGGGCGTTAGATGCCCAGGATGCTGGCCATCAACAGCATCAGGTGGAGGCGGTAAGTAACGTCGCCAAGCGTATGTGCGCAGTTGTTGAGCAGCTGGAGCGTCGCTGCGAAGGCGAGACGGTGTTGGTGGTGAGTCATGGCGACCCATTACAGATACTGCTCACAGCGCTCGCCAATAAACCGCTGACGCAACACCGCGAGCAACCTGCCCTGCAGCCTGCCAGCATTACTCCGCTGGGGAGTTAGTCGGGTGAGGGTGGAATCCAGGCAATCATATCCACTTCTACATCGGCCCCGCCGGCAAGACCGGTGACGCCAATACAGGTGCGGGTTGGCAGCGGCTGTTTGAAGTAGCTGGCATACACGCGATTAACCTCGTCAAAGTGGCCCATATTGGTAATAAATACGCGTGACTGCACGACGTATTCAAAGCGACTGCCCACTTCTTCCAACACGATGGCTAGGTTTTGCATGACGCGATGAGTTTGTTCGGTAAAGGTGCCCAACAGCATTTCGTTGGTTTCAGGTACGGTGGGCATCTGGCCGGTAATAAATACCAAATCGCCCACTCGGCAAGCGTGCGAAAAGGGAGCAATCGGCTGTGGGGCGCGGTCAATAAATAGCTTTTCCATCTTGAACGGTCTCTCTTGTGTCGATGAGTTGGCGCCGCTCGATATAAGCGAAATACAAAGATGGGCCTTCAATGAGGCCCATTGCTTTATCAATTGCTTTACTTAGTGCCCCAAAATTTGGCTCAAGAATAGCTGGGTACGTTCTGACTGCGGGTTATTAAAGAACGGCTCAGGAGCGTTTTCTTCGATAATTTGCCCTTGGTCCATAAAAATCACCCGGTCGGCGACGGTTTTGGCAAAGCCCATTTCATGGGTCACACACAGCATGGTCATGCCTTCATTAGCAAGCTCCACCATGACGTCGAGCACTTCCTTGATCATTTCTGGATCAAGCGCCGACGTTGGTTCGTCGAATAGCATCACGTCAGGGTGCATGCACAGTGAACGGGCAATGGCGACCCGCTGCTGCTGGCCGCCGGAAAGCTGCCCCGGGTACTTAAGCGCCTGTTCAGCAATACGCACCCGTTCTAAGTACTGCATAGCCATTTCTTCTGCCTCGCGGCGCGGCTTTTTTTGCACCCACATGGGCGCTATACAGCAGTTTTCCAGCACTGTTAAGTGAGGGAAGAGGTTGAAGTGCTGGAATACCATGCCCACGCTACGGCGGATTTGCTCGATACGCTTAACGTCTTGGGTAAGCGGTACGCCGCCCACCACGATATCGCCTTGCTGGTGCTCTTCCAGGTGGTTAATGCAGCGAATCAAGGTTGACTTGCCTGAGCCTGAAGGCCCGCAAATAACGATACGCTCGCCGCGCTTTACTTCCAGGTCGATATCGCGCAGCACGTGAAAATCGCCGTACCATTTATTAACGCCGCGCATTTCAACCATCAGGTCAGAAGTGGGGGTGCCAGAGATGTTGGTGGCTGCTTGAGTCATGTCTCTATCCTGCTAAAAAATCGTTAATAAAAGCGGCGTTAGCGCTTATGGCCGGTGTGCAGCTTGCGTTCTAAATACTGGCTATAGCGCGACATGCTGAAACAGAAGATCCAGAACATGAAGGCGGCAAAGACATAGCCTTCTAGCGAGAAGCCTAGCCAGCGTGAGTCAGCCAACGCCGCTTGTACGATCCCCAATAGGTCAAATAGCCCGATGATCATGACCAGGGTGGTGTCTTTAAACAGCGAAATGAAGGTGTTCACGATGCCGGGGATCATCATCTTCAGCGCCTGAGGAAGCACAATCAGGCCCATGCGTTTCCAGTAGGTCATGCCGAGCGCAGCGGCAGCCTCTTCCTGACCCTTAGGGATGGCCTGCAGGCCACCACGAATAACCTCGGCCATGTAGGCACTTTGGAACAGTGTTAAGCCGATTAGTGCGCGTACTAGGCGGTCGACGCTCATATCGGAAGGCAGGAAAAGCGGCAGCATTACCGAAGCCATGAATAGCACCGTAATCAGTGGTACCCCGCGCCAGAACTCGATGAATACCACGCAGAAGCTTTTCACAATGGGCATATTGGAGCGTCGCCCCAATGCCAGCACAATGCCGATTGGCAGCGCGCCAACCATACCGACGGTGGCCAGCAGTAGGGTCAGCATTAAGCCACCCCAGCGGTGCGTGGGCACGCGAGGCATGTCAAAGTAGCCGCCGTGCAGCAGCACATAAGCAACGATGGGGAAACCGACGAGCGCAAATACCGCCACCCAACGTTTGAGGGGCAGGCGGGGAATTGCTAGCCAGGCTATCAGCGTAAAGAAGCCAGCAAAGACGATGTTGGCTCGCCAGATTTCTTCACGGGGATACAAGCCGTAGATAAACTGGGTAAAGCGTGCATTGATGAAGACCCAGCAAGCTCCTTCCCGAGAGCAGTCATCCCGTGTGGTACCTATCCAGTCAGCATTCAAAAACGCCCACTGAACGGTGGGAACAACAAGCAAATAGAGTATGTAAAGCCCGATCAGGGTAAAGATGGTATTGATCGGGCCATTGAACAGATTGGCGCGTAGCCAAGCAACCGCCCCGACAGAACTACTGGGGGCTGGCCGCTCTTTAATGATTGTTTGATTATGGATCATGTAAATATCCTCACCGTCGGCCTAGCGTTCAACCAGTGCCACTCGGGCGTTGAACCAGTTCATAAACATGGACACCAGCAGGCTGATGGTTAGGTAGACCGCCATGGTCATCGCAATGACCTCAATGGCTTGGCCAGTCTGATTCAGCGTGGTGCCAGCAAACACCGAGACAAGGTCGGGATAACCGATGGCGGTTGCCAGCGATGAGTTCTTGATCAAGTTCAGGTACTGGCTGGTTAGCGGTGGAATAATGACGCGCAGCGCCTGAGGGATAACCACCAGACGAAGAACCAAGTTACGTGGCAGGCTTAGCGCCTGGGCGGCTTCTGTTTGCCCGTGCGAAATTGCCTGAATGCCAGAGCGGACAATTTCAGCAATAAAGGAGGCAGTATAAATCGACAGTGCCAGCCAAAGCGCGAGGAACTCAGGGATTACTGTAATACCGCCACGGAAATTAAAGCCGCGTAGTTCCGGCATTTCCCAGGTAACCGGCACGCCAGTGGCAACTAGCACTAATAGCGGTAAGCCAAAAATCAGTAAAAACGAAATCCAATAGGCCGGCAGGCGTTTGCCTGTGGCTTCATGGCGGCGCTTGTTCCATATCACCAGGGCAATACTGGCAACAATGGCGACAAGGAAGGTAAGAGGGATCAAGCCAAAACCAGACTCAAACAGCGGCTGGGGTAAATACAATCCGCGTACGTTGAGAAAGAGAGCCTCGCCAAATGCCAGGCTATCTCTGGCGCTTGGCAACGTGCGTAATACCGCAAAGTACCAGAAGAAAATTTGTAGTAGCAGCGGGATATTGCGGAAGGTTTCGATATAGGCGGTGGCTAAGCGCGCCAGCAGCCAGTTAGGCGACAGGCGGGCGATGCCAACAATAAAGCCAATGATGGTCGCGGCCAATACCCCTAGGCCACCCACTAACAACGTATTCAGTAAGCCAACCAGGAAGGTACGGCCATAAGTGCTCTGAGATGAGTAGTCGATCAGACTCTGCACAATCCCAAAGCCTGCGGTGTTGCCCAAGAAACCAAACCCGGTGGTGATACCACGTGCGGATAAGTTGTCTTGGACATTACCGACAATGTAGAGCAGAAAGGCTGCCACAGCGGCGACGAGGAGTAGCTGGAAAATAAGCGCACGTTTGGCGCGATCTCGCCAAAACGGCGGCTTGTGGCCAGCGGGACGAGTGTTAGGACTTACGGACATGGAAGGCGTCTCCGCGATACGGACGGTCAATCAAATGGCCCGCCGATGCCCTTGGAAGAATGGGGCGGCGGGCCGGGGTCAAACGAGACGCTTAGCGAATCGGCGGTGCGTACTGGAAACCACCTTGATTCCAGAGGGCGTTAACGCCGCGCTCAATTTCAAGCGGAGAGCCCATACCGACGTTGCGCTCAAAGCTTTCGCCGTAGTTACCAACTTGGCTCAGGATGTTGTAAGCCCAATCGGCTTCTAAGCCCATACCTTCACCGTAGTTGCCATCTTGGCCAAGTAGGCGGGCAACATCAGGATTCTCAGAGCTGAGCATCTCTTCGGCATTTTCGCTGGTGATGCCGTACTCTTCGCCGTTAAGCATGGCGAATAACGACCACTTCACGATGTTAAACCATACATCGTCACCTTGACGCACCACCGGGCCTAGCGGCTCTTTGGAGATAACGTCTGGCAGAATCATCGCGCCAGACGGGTCATCTAGCTGAATACGCAGTGCGGCTAGCTGGGAAGTATCGGAGGTGAGAACGTCACAGCGGCCAGCCTGGAAGCCACCCACGGTTTGCTCAGAGGTATCGAAAACGATGGGGTCGAATTCCATGCCGTTGGCACGGAAGTAGTCTGCTAGGTTTAGCTCAGTCGTGGTGCCAGACTGAATACAAATAGCGGCACCGTCCAGTTCAGATGCGCTGGAAATACCCAGGTCGCGGGAGACCATAAAGCCTTGGCCATCATAGAAGTTAACGCCAGTGAAGTTGAGGCCCAGCGTGGTGTCACGGGTGGTGGTCCAGGTGGTGTTGCGTGAAAGTACGTCCACTTCACCAGACTGCAGGGCCGTAAAACGCTCTACAGCGTTCAGAGAAATGTAGTTCACCGCATCAGCATCACCGAGAACGGCAGCTGCAACAGCACGACATACGTCAACGTCGAGTCCTTGCCAGTTACCTTCATCGTCCGGGGCGGAAAAGCCTGGCAGGCCGTCACTGACGCCGCACTGTACGGCGCCACGTTCCATCGTGTCTTCTAACGTATCAGCTTGAGCAGTGGCGACACCGGCCAACGTGATAGCACCCGCGGAGGCCAGCAGTACCAAGTGTTTTTTATTCATCATGGTCGTTCCCCTTACTCGATTTAATGTCGTTATGCATGCAGATGCATGACACTAAAAGCTAGCAAGGAAGGTGCCAGAAAGGATATGTCGTCAAATTCAGCGCTTTTCAACGCAAAATGCCAGCTGTATACGAAAGTATTGGTGCAAAAAGGAACATTAGCGACTAGCGATTGCTCTATTTTGGTGCGAGTCGCTAACGTTGCTGATAGTTTTAGAATAGTAGGTTTAAGCGTTACAGATTAACGGGTTTGAAAGATAAACAGGATTAGCGAATAGGGGGTGCGTATTGAATGCCACCATCTTTCCACAAGGCGTTTAAGCCTCTGGCAATCTTGAAGTCAGAGTCAGCACCGACGTTTTTATCAAAGATATCTGCGTAGTTACCCACCTGCTTGATGATTTGGTACGCCCAATCGGTATTGATGCCCATTGGCTCACCAAAGTCACCATCTTGACCAAGCAGGCGCATGACATCAGGATTCTCCGAATTAAGCTGTTCATCTACGTTAGCTTGTGTAATGCCCAGCTCTTCCGCATTTAGCATGGCAAACAGCGACCACTTCACAAGATTGAACCATTGGTCATCATTTTGACGAACGGCTGGGCCCAGCGGTTCTTTCGAGATAATTTCAGGGAGCACGATCGCCATGTCGGGATCAGCAAGCTGCATCCGTTGGGCATACAGTTGGGAAGCGTCGGAGCTTAAAACATCGCAACGGCCCGCTTCAAAGCCAGCAATAGATTGCTCAGGCGCATCAAAAACGACAGCATCATAAGTCATGCCGTTGATACGAAAGTAATCAGAAAGATTGAGTTCGCTGGTGGTGCCGGACTGGGTACAAACTGCCGCGCCATCAAGCTCTTTAGCGCTTTGCACGCCTAGATCGCTGGCCACCATAAAGGCTTGGCCATCGTAGTAACTTACGCCGGTAAAGTTCATCCCCATCGTCGTGTCACGGCTCGAGGTCCAGGTCGTGGTGCGTGATAGGACATCGACTTCGCCAGACTGCAGCGCGGTGAAACGTTCTACCGAGTCGAGTGGCACGAAGTCTACTTTTGTCGCGTCGCCAAGCGCCGCAGCGGCAATGGCACGGCATACATCGGTATCCAGGCCCCGGTATTGGTCGTCGTCATCTAATGACGAAAAGCCTGGCTGGGCAGCGTTAACGCCACAACGTACGCTATCGCGCTCCTGAACGGTTTCCAGCGTACTGGCCATGGCCATCGCAGGTACTAAAACACCAATTCCTACTCCCAACCAACGAACGGTTTTCATTTGTTATTCCTTAACGTGAAAGGGCAAGTAAACGTAAGCACATAAAAAAAGCCGAGCAATGCTCGGCTTTTTGGCTATTCGCAGGCGCTAAGTTATGCGAAGGCTTTACGCATAAAAGGCGGCAGCGATAGTGCACCACGGTGAGCATCACCAGTGTAGTACTGTAGCGGCATTTTATGCTCAGCGGCAGCCTGTTCGCGGAAGCTTTCAACGCTGGTCGCTTTACCGGCCAAGGTAACGCTCCACCAGCCAGAAGGGTAAACCGGCTGTGGGAAGGGCAGTGTGGCCACGCTATCAAAGCCCGCTTCACGCATGTCGTTACGCAGTTCGCGAATAATAGAGCCGCTGTGGTAAAGCGGTGATTCGCTTTGCTGCACCATCACGCCGCCATTTTTTAGAATACGGTGGCAGCGCTTCAGGAAGTCGGTTTTAAACAGCCCTTCGGCGGGGCCGACCGGGTCGGTAGAGTCGATAATCAGCACGTCGATGCTCTCATCGGCAGCGTCGTCTACCCACTTCACACCATCTGCAAACAGTAGCTCGGCACGCGGGTCGCCGTTGGCTTCTACCAGCGCTGGGAAGAAGCGCTCGGCGGCCTTAGTCACTTCTTCATCGATGTCGATTTGCGTCACTTTTTCAACGCCTGGATGACGCAGCACTTCCTTCAGCGTGCCACAGTCGCCACCACCAATAATCACCACCCGTTTGGGGTCTTGATGGGTGAACAGCGCCGGGTGGGCTATCATTTCGTGATAGAGGAAGTTGTCGCGATCGGTCAGCATTACGCAGCCATCGAGCACCATCAGGTTGCCGTAGGTCTCCGTGGTATACACTTCCAGGTGCTGGTAGGGGCTTTGCACATCCAGCAATTTCTCAGTGACTTTCAGCGAGAAAGCGCTGCCGTGGCTATCAAATACTTCGGTAAACCACTGGTCGTCGCGTAAATCGCTCATTACTTTGCTCCTGGGCGCGGGGCGTTCGTTTGGGTAGGAATGCCTTGATGATACTGCGGGCTTAAATCGTGCAGCGCCTCCATAAAGGCGGTGACGTGGTCAGGGTTAGTGAACTGGCTGATGCCATGGCCCAAGTTAAAGACGTGGCCCGGGCCGTGGCCGTAGCTCTCCAGTACGCGAGCCACTTCGGCGCGAATGGCCGAGGGGCGGGCGAACAGCACGTTGGGGTCCAGATTGCCCTGCAGCGCGACTTTATGGCCCACGCGGGAGCGGGCGTCGGAAAGCTCGGTCGACCAATCGATACCTAGCGCATCGGCGCCGGCACAGGCGATGTGTTCCAGCCATTGGCCGCCGTTCTTGGTAAACAGAATAACCGGCACGCGGCGGCCATCGTGTTCACGAATCAGGCCGGAGACAATTTGCTCCATGTAGCGCAGCGAAAATTCCAGGTAGGCGGGGGTTGAAAGCGCACCGCCCCAGGTATCAAAAATCTGTACCGCTTGAGCGCCAGCGCGAATTTGCGCGTTTAGGTAGTCGGTTACCGACTGCGCCAGGGTGTCCAGCAATTGGTGCATGGTGTCTGGCGTATCGTAAAGCATGGTTTTCAGGTGACGGAAATCTTTGCTAGAACCGCCTTCCACCATGTAGGTGGCTAGCGTCCAGGGGCTACCCGAAAAGCCAATCAACGGCATGCGGCCGTTCAGCTCACGACGAATGGTCGATACGGCACGCATCACATAATCGAGATCGCGCTCGGCGTTGGGTACCGTTAACGCTGCAACCTCTTCTGGGGTGCGTACGGTTTTTCTGAATTTAGGGCCTTCACCGGTTTCGAAATAGAGCCCTAGCCCCATCGCATCTGGGATTGTGAGGATGTCGGAGAATAGAATGGCGGCATCTAGCGGGTAACGCTCAAGGGGCTGAAGCGTTACTTCACAAGCTAGGTCATGGTTGCGACACAGATCCATAAAACTGCCAGCATCGGCGCGGCTGGCGCGATATTCTGGCAGGTAGCGGCCTGCTTGGCGCATCATCCACACCGGAGTGCGGTCGACGGGCTGGCGAGCCAGCGCACGAAGAAAACGGTCGTTTTGCAAAGGTGTGGTGGTCATAAACACTTGCTCTTGAGAAGTTTGCCCGCATTGTAAGGGAGTCATTGTACTTGAAGATAACGGTACTTGAAGATAACTGTATTTGAAGGTGGCCATTGTACTTAAAAACGTACTTAAAAACGCCTCTCCCTGTTGAGACCGTGAGGCTACCGACGCTTCCTGATAGAATGTTTTCTTATTTTTCCAACACCGGTGTGGTTAGCTGGTTTGGTTAATCAACGAGGTAACCTGTGACCATTCGCTTCATTGCCGCTTCCCGGCTGCCCACACCTTGGGCCACATTCACCATGCACGGCTTCGAAGACGAAGCCACGGGTAAAGACCATATCGCCTTAACGCTAGGTGATGTGAGCGGCGGCGAGCCAGTACTGGGGCGCGTGCATTCTGAATGTTTAACCGGCGATGCACTGTTCTCAATGCGCTGCGACTGCGGCTATCAGTTACAAGAAGCGCTCAAGCGTATTGCCGAAGAAGGGCGTGGTGTGCTGTTCTACCTGCGCCAGGAGGGGCGAGGTATTGGGCTGTTGAATAAAATCCGCGCTTATCATCTGCAAGACCAAGGTGCTGACACGGTTGAAGCCAACGAGCAGCTTGGTTTTGGTGCGGACATGCGTCGCTATGACCTGTGTGTGCCGATGCTTAACCACTTGGGTATCACGGCACTAAAACTGATGACCAATAACCCTAGAAAGGTTGATGCCTTAACCCGAGATGGTGTGAATGTGGTTGAGCGCCTGCCGATTACCACAGGCCTAAACCCCCATAATGAGCACTATCTCTCAACGAAAGCGGGCAAACTTGGCCATATGATGGCGCTGGACGATTTTACCCAGGCCAGCGACGTCGATATTGAGCGTAAAGGGTGACTAAGCCCTTTTGTCACGCTACTGAACCGCTCTTCTGTCTGAAAGACCCTAAAGCCTGCTCCCCTGAGTATCTGTTGAGCAGATGCTTGGCTGAGTTTAGTTAAGGCTGCGTAAGAGTCGAGATGTAATTAGCTTATAACTGCCTGAGTGACTATTTTGCATAGTGGGGTAGGGGAAACGATCTTCTCTACACTGACTATCCGACGTTACGTGACAGAGGTTTGTTATGGCTGAAACAATTATTAAAATTGACCTTAAACAATCGCCTTACGAAAACGAACAGATCCATAATCGCTGGCATCCCGATATACCCATGGCCTGCATGGTAAAGCCTGGCGACGACTTTATTGTCGAGTGTCATGACTGGACTGGCGGGCAAATCCATAACAATGATAGCGCCGACGATGTGCGTGATGTGGACCTAACTCAGGTTCACTTTTTATCAGGTCCCGTGGGGGTTGAAGGTGCTGAGCCTGGTGATTTGTTGGTGGTCGATATTCTCGATATTGGTACCTTTGAAGAGAGTCAGTGGGGGTTCAATGGCTTTTTTTCTAAACAGAATGGCGGTGGTTTTTTAACCGAGCACTTCCCAGAGGCTCAAAAGTCGATCTGGGACTTTAATGGCATGTTCACCAAATCCCGACATATTCCTGGTGTAGAGTTTGCGGGTTTAATCCACCCGGGTTTGATTGGCTGCCTACCGTCAAAAGAGATGTTGGCTGAATGGAATAAGCGAGAAAAAGCACTTTACGATACCGAGCCTGACCGTATCCCTCAGTTAGCCGCGCTTCCCTACGCCGATACGGCGCATATGGGCAAATTGTCAGGCACTGCAAAGCAACAAGCTGCCGCTGAAGGCGCGCGAACAGTACCGCCCCGTGAACATGGTGGTAATTGTGATATCAAAGACTTATCGCGCGGGTCGACAATTTATTTTCCCGTTTACGTTAAAGATGGTGGCTTGTCGGTAGGTGACCTGCACTTTAGTCAAGGTGATGGGGAAATCACCTTTTGTGGCGCTATTGAGATGGCCGGTTGGATCCACTTGCGGGTTAACCTGATCAAAGGCGGGATGGAGAAGTACGCCATCAAGAACCCTATTTTCAAACCGAGTCCTATCACGCCGAAATACGATGATTACCTGATTTTTGAAGGAGTGTCGGTAGACGAGCAGGGTAAACAGCACTACCTGGATGTGCATGTGGCTTATCGTCAGGCTGTTCTCAATGCCATCGAATATCTCAAAAAGTTTGGTTACACCGGTGCTCAAGCCTACTCCCTGCTAGGCTGCGCGCCCGTACAAGGGCATATCAGTGGCGTTGTCGATATTCCCAATGCTTGCGCAACACTTTGGCTGCCAACGGATATTTTTGATATTGATGTGAAGCCGAATGCCAATGGGCCTGGAGCGCAAGTCGCCCAGGGAGCTGATCTGCCGCTCTCCAAGGACAAGTAGAGCGCCCTCAGCCACCGCTGCATTGAGAAAGGCAGCGACACGCCAGTATCGCTGCCTGTTTAAAGTGGATGCTAACAAGGAGAAAGTGGTATGCCTCTCTACGACTATAAATGTGCTACCCATGGCTTGTTCCACGAACTGGTTCCACTGCGCGAAGTAGGTGATGCTTGCGCTTGCCCAACGTGTGGAACCTTGTCACCACGAGTACTACTGGTCGCCCCTCAGTTATTAACGATGGATCCAGCGCGGCGCAGTGCCTTTGCGCGGAATGAAAAAGCCGCACATGAGCCCAGGCATGGCAACCAGCATAGTGAGCACGAAAAAGGCTGTTGTCATCAAGAACGTCATAAGCCCCAAGTATTTTATACGGCGGAAGGTAATAAAATGTTCCCTTCCGCACGGCCTTGGATGATAAGTCATTAAAGCCACGTTACCTGCGCCAGCGTTGTAGGTATTGAACGCATGGAGTGATAATGGTGGGGCGTGGCATATCAGGAGCGCCCCAGGATGAAAGCTCTAGATGAACAACGGCATGACGTGCTGCCTCAAGAGCAAGGCGAGTTCAGCATTGTCGAAGAGTGGTTACATAGCGTTACCCACGGGGTTGGTGCTGTGCTCAGCTTGGTGGGTATGGTCGTACTGCTGGTAGTAGCGAGCTTAGCCGCCCACGTCGACCCTTGGAAAATTGTCAGCCTGAGCCTGTACGGCACCACGCTAGTCCTGCTTTATACTGCCTCGACTTTCTATCATGGCATTTCTCATCGACGCTGGAAGCAACGCTTCCAGCTGCTTGACCACTGCGCAATTTACTTGCTTATCGCGGGCACTTATACGCCTTTTCTGCTCGTTAATATGCGCGGCACCACGGGATGGGTCTTATTTACCGCCGTGTGGTCGCTAGCGCTAGTGGGGATTGGCTGCAAACTGCTATGGCCACAGCGTTTCGCGGTACTACGCGTGGCTATCTATTTACTGATGGGCTGGATGATCGTCCTGGCTTCTAGAGAGATGGCGGCCAGTTTATCGATGACCGGCATCGCTCTGCTTGCCGCAGGGGGAATCATCTACACGCTAGGGGTTATCTTCTATGCCGTGCGTGCCATTCCCTACAATCACGCTATTTGGCATCTGTTTGTGATTGCCGGAAGTATTTGCCACTACTTTGCTGTCTACAGCGCTGTTCTACCTCATGGGGCGGTTACCTAGCGATCAACTGCCGCTTCTTGCTCTTTTTCCATGGCACGGGCTAGCGCTGGGCGATCAGCGTGACGTGCGCGGTAGACCGCTAGGGGTTCAGGCAGTCGGTGTTTCATACTGGCTGCCCACGTTAAAGTATGGGTAAGGAAGATATCTGCCAGGGTGAACGTCTCGCCGACTAACGTCTCCTGGCCCTTGTAGCGGCGTTCTAGTGCTAGCAGTGCCCGCTGAAATTCCCAGGCGGCGGTAGGCAATACTGAAGGCACGCGCTTATCTTGGGGGAGCGCAAATTTATGCTTGGCCTGAAGCCACAGCGGTTGCTCGAGTTCGGTGACGATAAAGCTTAGCCACTGGTCGACTTGCGCTCGCTCAGCGGCGCTTTCTGGCAGAAGGCTGCCATCACCGTATTGCTCGGCTAGATAACGGCAGATAGGTGCCGATTCAAACAGCGTTAGCTCGCCATCTTCAATCACTGGCACCTTGCCATCTGGATGGCGGGCTAGGTGCTCAGCGGTTTGTCCCTCGCCTCTATCCAATGCGACATGTTGGCAACGGTACTCTAGGCCGAGTTCTTCAAGTGTCCAGGTAACCCGCATCGAGCGAGAGTTCGGAAAACTGTAGTTCGTTATCATGAGGCAGCTCCTAAGCAGCGCGGTGAGATTTTACTGTAGCGAGTGCTTAGAAACCTGTCGAGCTACCGGTCTCGGGCGCTACGGATGCGTTCGTATGCGTTGCCAATTTCGCTGGTGCGCGCCTGGGCTACTTCACGCATGCTTTCTGGCAGCCCTTTACCAGCGAGTTTGTCGGGGTGGTTTTGGCTCATCAGGCGGCGGTACGCTTTTTTAATTTCGGCGTCGCTGGCATCTTCACTCACCCCTAGTACTTGATAGGCGTCTTTCAATGCCTCTTCGCTGGAACCCTGCGAATTCGCGGCGGCACCGTGAAGCATGGCTTCAATCTGCTGCACTTCCGCTTCACTACAGCCAACCCCACGGGCCACGCGCAAAATCATCTCGTGCTCGGCAGGATGCAGCACGCCGTCGGCAGCGATGGCGGTTAACTGAACCTGCAAAAACACCTGGCGTAAAACCGGTTGGCGCTGGGTTAGTCGGTTAACGTTCGCCAGTTCGGCATCTAGGTTGAAGTCGTCGGCGCGTCCGCGCTCGAAGGCGGCTCGCGCTTTGGCCCGCTGTTCGCCTTGAAGATGCATTTGGTCGAATAGCTTTTCGGCCACGCCAAGCTCGCCATCGGTGACCTTACCGTCGGCTTGGCACAAGCAACCCATTACCGAGAAGATCGATTCTAAAAAGCCTTCTTGGATTTGTGTGCGGGCAGCGTTTAAGCGGCGGCTAATGCGGCGCCCTAGCCACCAGCCCAACCCGCCGCCTACCAGCAGGCCAATAGGGCCGCCGACAGCAAGGCCAATCAGGCCAAACAAAATAATCAAAAATAGCATGGTGTTCTCAACCGTTGAAAAGTTAAAAGTTACGGGAGACGAGCGCGAATAGCGCGCTCGATACCGTCGGCATCCAGACCGCAGTCGCGTAGTAACTCTGCAGGGGTGCCGTGTTCAACAAAGGTGTCAGGCAGGCCTAAATTAAGCACTTCGATTTGTACCCCTTCCGCGTGCAGCAGCTCGTTCACTGCGCTGCCTGCGCCACCGGCGATCACATTCTCTTCCAGAGTGACCAGCAGCTCATGTTCATCGGCGGCATGCAGCACGGTGTCTCGGTCCAGTGGCTTGATAGAGCGCATATTGATATGCGTTGCGTCGAGCTTTTCGGCAACCTCAGCGGCGGCGCTGTTGACGCTACCAAATGCCAGCAATGCAATGCGCACACCTTCAGTCCCAGCATCGCGGCGTAGCTGTGCTTGGCCAATGGGCAGCGGCTCTAAGTGTTCAGGAATGGCTGCGCCCGGGCCTGTGCCACGCGGATAGCGAACCGCTGCTGGGCCTGGGTGATGGTAAGCGGCGCTAAGCATGGCGCGGCACTCTGCTTCATCAGCAGGGGCTAAAATCACCATGCCCGGAATGCAGCGTAAAAAAGACAAATCCATGCTGCCGTGATGCGTTGGCCCGTCTTCACCCACAAGGCCTGCGCGGTCAATCGCAAATGTTACGTCTAGATTCTGGACGGCAACATCGTGAATAAGTTGGTCGTAGCCGCGCTGTAAGAACGTGGAATAGATCGCCACAACAGGCTTCATGCTCTCGCAGGCCATACCCGCAGCAAGCGTTACGGCATGTTGCTCGGCGATCGCGACATCAAAATAGCGCTCAGGATACTGCTGGGAGAAACGAATTAAATCCGAGCCTTCGCCCATGGCGGGGGTAATTCCCATCAGCCGTGAATCGGTGGCTGCCATATCGCACAGCCAGTCGCCGAACACGTTGCAGTACTTTTTCTTAGCCGGTGCCTTGGGCGCTGCTGGGGGCTTCACCAGTGGTGCACTGGCAGTGGCGCTGGGCTTTTCTAGCTTAGTGATGGCGTGATAGCCAATCTGGTCAGCTTCGGCGGGCAGAAAACCTTTACCCTTAACTGTTTTGATATGCAGAAACTGAGGGCCATCCTGGTCGCGCAGGTTGCGCAATGTTTCGGTGAGCGCCTCCAGGTCGTGACCATCGATCGGACCGATGTAGTGAAAGCCCATTTCTTCAAATAGCGTGGCAGGGCTCACCATACCTTTCATGTGCTCTTCGGTGCGCTTAGCAAGCTCGAGTGCGCCCGGCAGATGGGAGAGCACTTTTTTGCCTTCTTCACGCATCTTAAGGAAGGGCTTGCTAGACAGCACGCGGGCTAGATAGGTCGCGATGCCGCCAACATTTTCCGAGATCGACATCTCATTGTCGTTCAGCACCACCAGCATATTGGCGTTAACGTGGCCCGCATGGGCCAGTGCTTCAAACGCCATGCCCGCAGTGAGTGCGCCATCGCCAATAATGGCGCACACACGACGAGGGTCGTTTTGCGCCTGGGCGGCTAGCGCCATCCCCAGGGCAGCTGAAATCGACGTGCTGGAGTGGCCTACACCGAAGGTGTCGTAATCGGATTCTGCGCGACGTGGAAACGCTGCAAGGCCGCCATGCTGGCGAATGCTGAGCATCGCTTCGCGTCGCCCAGTTAAAATTTTATGCGGGTACGCTTGATGGCCTACGTCCCACACCAAACGATCTTTGGGCGTATGAAAGGCGTGGTGCAGCGCTACGGTCAGTTCCACAACGCCCAGACCTGCACCGAAGTGGCCGCCTGTCACACCCACGCTGTATAGCAAGTAGGCACGTAGTTCGTCAGCCAACTGGGCAAGCTGCTTAGCATTCATGGCCCGCAGCGCAGCGGGATGATCAAAAGAGTCGAGCAGCGGCGTTGCCGGGCGCTCGCGGGGAATCTCGTCGAACAGCTTCATAGGCATGTTTTCATGGACAGGGTCATGGACATCGTTTAGTGGTCGCGCTCGATCATATAGTGGGCAAGGTCGGCCAGCGGTGCGCCTTGCTCGCCAAGCGGGGCGAGGGCGGCAATGGCCTCTTCGATAAGCATATTTGCTTTGTGCTGTGCGCCGGAAAGTCCCAGTAAGCTTGGGTAAGTCGGCTTGGCACGTGCAGCATCAGCGCCAGAGATTTTACCCAGTGTGACGGTATCGCCCGTCACATCAAGGACATCGTCATGAATCTGGAAGGCTAGACCAATGGCGCGGGCGTAGCGAATCAGAGCGGCAAGCCGGGGGTCGTTTTCATCCACTACGACTAAGCCGCCTAAGCGCACTGCGGCCACAATCAGCGCGCCGGTTTTGTGGGCGTGCATATGAGCTAAGGCATTCACGTCCGGATGGCCCCCCACGGCGGCTAAGTCTAGCGCTTGGCCTGCGACCATACCTGCCCGGCCAGAGGCAACGGCCAGCGTGGTGACCATGCTGCTAAGCCGTGGATGGGGCTGGCTGGCAAGTACCTCAAAGGCCAGTGCTTGCAGTGCGTCTCCCGCTAAAATCGCGGTGGCTTCATCGAACGCTTTATGTACGGTGGGTTGGCCGCGACGCAGGTCGTCATCGTCCATGGCAGGCAGATCGTCATGAATCAATGAGTACGCATGAATCAGCTCAATGGCTGCTGCAGGGGCATCCAGCGCGTCGTCCCGCGCCCCTAGCGCGTTACCTGCGAGATATACCAGCAGTGGCCGCAGGCGCTTACCACCTACCAGTAGGCCGTGACGCATAGCGGCTTCCAGGCGTGGCGCGACGGCTGGTTGGGAGTCAAACAAGGCTGAAAGTGTGGCATCCACCCGTGCGTTACTCGCATGGCGCAGCGTCGCCAGTTGAGAAGCATTAGCCGTCGTTACCATGGCGGCGTTTCCTCGCTGTCGTTGCCGTGATTAGTGGCATTGTCCGTTTCTGGCACCGTCGCGAAAGAGGTAACGTCAAGCTTACCATCGCGGTCTTCACTTAATGCGCGAACTTTTAATTCGGCGTTGTCGAGCCGCTGCTGGGCTTCACGCGTGAGTCGCACGCCTTGTTCAAACGCGGTCAGAGCGTTCTCCAATGAGAGTTCGCCGGACTCAAGGCGTTCCACAATGGTTTCAAGCTGTGAAACCGTTGCGGCGAAATCTTGCGCTGGTGGAGTGTTATCGCTCATTGGGTAAGGCCTACTATTTTGCTGGCGCCCTGACGCTGATTACGGGCGGCGAATGTGACGATAGCCGTGTTATCAAAAAATAAACGCCCAGTATACACCGAGCTAAGGGGGTGGCGTCTGCCCTCATCCTGGGTCAATTCTGCTACTTGCGTCTGGTTCATCTTGTAAACGCACACTTTTCATCATCTCAAGACGCCGAGAGCGGCAGTGATTGTGCTACCATATGGGCCTTCCGTGAACCGATACACGGCGCATGCCGCCGACCATAGAGGTTGATTCAGCCATGGCCAAAACGTCCCTGGACAAGAGCAAGATCAAGATCCTGCTGCTCGAGGGCGTCCACCAAAGCGCGGTGGACAATTTTCACAACGCAGGTTACGAGAATATCGAGCACCTGCCGACATCGCTAGATGAAGCGTCGCTGATCGAAAAGATTCGTGATGTGCACTTCATCGGCATTCGCTCGCGTACGCAGCTCAATGAGCGCGTATTTGACGCGGCAGAAAAGCTGGTGGGCGTTGGCTGTTTCTGTATCGGAACGAACCAGGTTGATTTGACGGCAGCCCTTAAACGCGGCATCGCGGTGTTTAACGCGCCGTACTCCAATACCCGTTCGGTCGCAGAGTTAGTGCTGGCGGAAGCCATCATGCTACTACGTGGTATCCCCGAGAAGAATGCTCGCGCCCACCAAGGCGGCTGGCTGAAATCGGCGAAAAACTCCCACGAAGCGCGGGGCAAAACCCTGGGTATCGTTGGTTACGGTAGCATCGGTGCGCAGCTTTCAGTGCTGGCAGAATCGCTTGGTTTCAACGTTATCTATTACGATGTGATCACCAAGCTAGGCATGGGGAACGCGAATCAGGTAGCGAGCCTGGAGCAGCTGTTAGCACGCTCTGACGTGGTCAGCCTACACGTTCCTGACTTGCCTGCTACGCGCTGGATGATTGGCGAGAAAGAGATCGCAGCCATGAAACAGGGTGCCATCCTGATTAACGCAGCTCGTGGTAGCGTTGTTGAGATTGAACCACTGGCAGAAGCGATTAAAGCTGGCAAGCTGAACGGTGCCGCTATTGATGTCTTCCCGGTAGAGCCGAAAGGCAATGATGAAGAGTTCCAAAGCCCGCTACGCGGCCTGGATAACGTGATTTTAACGCCCCATATCGGTGGTTCTACCCTGGAAGCTCAGGAGAATATCGGTATTGAAGTGGCTGAAAAACTGATTACTTATTCGGATAATGGCACCACGGTTACCTCTGTTAACTTCCCAGAAGTAGCGCTGCCTGCTCACCCGGATAAGCATCGTCTGTTGCACATTCATGACAACGTGCCTGGCGTGTTATCGCAAATTAACCGCGTACTATCTGAAAACGGCATCAACATTTCAGGTCAGTACCTGCAAACCAATGACAAAGTGGGCTACGTGGTCATTGATGTCGATAAAGCCTACGGCCCACAGGCCCTAGAAGCATTGAAACAAGTTGAGCACACGCTGAAAATTCGCGTGCTGTACTCGGCGCATAACAGCTAAACACTGCTGTCAGCGTGATCATCTATAACGGCCCCACTTTCGGGGCCGTTATAGGTTTCAGGGCTGAGGTTGCGCTAGGCTAGGTCAAACAACAGCACTTCGGCTGCTTGTCCGCCTGCCACGCTAAACGTCTCACCCGGTTGAAAGGCAGCGGCATCTCCAGAGCTAAGAGTTTCGCCGTTAACGTCGATCGTGCCTTTCACCACATGCAGCCAGGCATAGCGTGACGGTGGGGCCGCCGCCTGCTCGCCAGCGTCGAACAATCCAGCGTAAAGGTTAACGTCTTGGTTAACGCTCACCGACCCTTCGCGACCATCTTGAGAAGCGACTAAGCGCCACTGGCCTTGGCGTTCAGCGGTTGGAAAGGCTTTCTGCTCATAACTAGGGGCAATGCCGCGTTTGGCAGGCTCGATCCAAATCTGCAGGAAATGCAGCCCGTTCTCTTTTGAATGATTAAACTCGCTGTGCAATACGCCAGTACCTGCGGACATACGCTGTACATCGCCCGGGCGCATGACTTCACCATTACCCATATTATCGCGATGCTCCATTTCCCCTTCCAGCACATAGGAGATGATCTCCATATCCTGGTGAGGGTGGGCGCCAAAGCCATTGCCAGGGGTTACCCTGTCTTCATTAATTACCCGCAGCGCTCGGAATCCCATATGGTTAGGGTCCACATAGTTGGCGAACGAAAAGGTGTGGAAAGAGCGCAGCCAGCCGTGGTCGGCATAGCCTCGCTCGTTAGAACGACGAATGTGCATGGTGTTCTCCGAAAGCGTCGTAAGGAATAACACCAATATACGCCCGCTCGCCTGGCGCGTGGGGTGAAGCTTTTTAGATGGTCAGATCGAATAAATCGACGATTGATCAGCGCCCCCTAGCCATCGTTAGGCAGAGCAGCACTTTGCCTGAATTGTTTGCTAAACTATGCGCGTTTATTTACTCGGTCCGCCCTTTGCGAGGGCGACTACCAGGAGTATTCCATGACGGAAACCACCCAAATGCCGCCCATTGTGGTCGCGGCACTGTATAAGTTTGTCACTCTGAACGACTTTGAAGCACTGCGTGAGCCACTGCGCCAGACGATGATCGATAACGGCGTCAAAGGCACGCTGCTGCTGGCCAAAGAAGGTATTAACGGCACCGTGGCGGGTACTCGTGAAGGCATTGATGCCCTGCTGGCCTGGCTGACCGCCGACCCTCGCTTAAGCGATATTGACCATAAAGAGTCCTACTGTGACGAAACGCCGTTTTACCGTACTAAGGTGAAACTGAAAAAAGAGATCGTCACCCTGGGCGTGCCGGATATTGATCCTAACGACACCGTTGGCACCTACGTGGAGCCGGAAGATTGGAATGACGTGATTTCCGACCCGGACGTGCTGGTGATTGATACCCGCAATGATTACGAAGTGGCGATTGGTAGCTTTGAGCGGGCGATTGACCCGAAAACGACCACCTTCCGTGAGTTTCCTGAGTACGTGCGTGAGCACTACAACCCGGAAAAGCACAAAAAAGTCGCGATGTTCTGCACCGGCGGTATTCGCTGTGAAAAGGCCTCCAGCTTTATGCTAAAAGAGGGCTTTGAAGAGGTCTATCATCTTAAAGGCGGTGTGCTGAACTACCTCGAAAAGGTGCCGGAAGAGCAGTCTTTATGGCGTGGTGAGTGTTTCGTGTTTGATAACCGCGTCACCGTGCGTCACGACCTTAGCGAAGGTGATCATGAGCAGTGCCATGCTTGCCGTATGCCTATTTCGCTTGATGATATGCAGTCGTCGGCCTACGAGCCGGGCATCAGTTGCCCTCACTGCATCGACTCACTCCCCGAAAAAACCCGTGCTGCTGCCCGAGAACGTCAACGCCAAATCGAACTGGCTAAGGCCCGCGGTGAACCCCATCCTCTAGGTTATAATCATCGCAAGAGCAACCGCGCAAACGCATAACTCACGAGGCCTCCTGCTCTTCAGGAGGCCTCTTTGGTCGTATCTCGCTAACATTAGCCTTTGTACGCGCTAGACTGAGCAACACTCGACTGTCTAGGAGCTTTCTATGTCTGTCTCTTCAGGTGCGCCACTGGCGTCTTCAGATCTGCTGCAACGCACTGATTATCACGGGGTAACGACCCTTACTTTAAACCAGCCTGAACGCTTTAATGCATTGTCTGAGGATATGTTGACGGCGCTGCAACGTGCGCTTGATGACATTGCCGAGGATGAACATGTGCGCTGCGTGGTGTTGGCCGCGAACGGCAAGGCATTTTGCGCAGGGCATGACTTAAAGCAGATGCGTGCGAACCCTGACAAAGCCTACTACCAAACACTGTTTGCTCGCTGTGGCGCGGTGATGCAGTGCATCGTTAACTTACCTGTTCCTGTGATTGCTAAAGTTCAGGGCATTGCGACGGCCGCTGGCTGCCAGCTCGTCGCTAGCTGTGATTTGGCCGTGGCGGCTAGCAGTGCCCGTTTTGCCGTTTCAGGAATCAATGTGGGGCTTTTCTGTTCGACACCGGCGGTAGCGCTGTCGCGTAACGTATCGCGTAAACGGGCGATGGAAATGCTGCTGACCGGGGAGTTTATTAGTGCTTCTCAGGCTGCCGACTGGGGGCTTATTAACCGGGTTGCCGACGAGAGCGAACTCGATAGTGCCGTGGACGAGCTCACTGCGAGCATCTGCGCCAAGAGCGCTGTG
This sequence comes from Halomonas sp. XH26, assembly GCF_024138895.1. NCBI lineage: Bacteria > Pseudomonadati > Pseudomonadota > Gammaproteobacteria > Oceanospirillales > Halomonadaceae > Halomonas > Halomonas sp. XH26. Next base: position 3,892,971 of record NZ_CP071889.1, on the reverse strand, counting down.
GCGGTGCGCACTGGCAAAGCTATGTTCGCCCGCCAGCTCGCGATGCCACTAGAGGAAGCCTATGCTTTTGCTGGCGAAACCATGGCGTGCAACATGTTGGCAGACGATGCCGCTGAGGGTATTGATGCCTTCATCGCCAAGCGCCCCCCTCAGTGGCGCCATCGCTAGCAACTCTTGAGATATCATTGGTGGAATTTGTTTCCGTAAACGCGACAGCGGCCCCGCTGGCGCGTTATCCTCCCTCACTTTATGCCTTCAGGAGAGGCGCTTTCAGGAGAAAGTAAGGTGAGTGATGTAAAGCGTAGGTCAGTCGGACGTCCGGCGGGGGCCACCAAGGCGAGCGGTGGGCACAGCCAATCATTAGTACGTGGCCTCACGCTGTTAGAGCATTTGTCGGCAAGCCCATTAGGGCTGGCTTTATCGGAGTTGGCGGAAATGGCTGATCTCGCGCCATCCACCACTCACCGGTTGTTACAAGCGCTACAAAGCCAAGGGTTCGTGACGCAAGAGAGTGAGCAGGGACTTTGGCGCATTGATGTTAAAACCTTCCGCATTGGTAATAGCTTTTTAGAAGCACGTGATGTCGTCGCCCAAAGCCGGCCCTTTTTACGCCGTTTAACTGCAGAAACGGGTGAAACCGCGAATCTGGGGATTCGGGATGGTGCAACGGCGGTCTTTCTTGCCCAGCATGAGTCACCGCAGATGATGCGGATGATTACTCGTTTAGGCTCGCGGGCGCCGCTGCATGCTTCTGGGGTGGGCAAAGCCCTACTAGCTTGGATGAGCGAAGACGAGCGTATCGCGCTGCTTAAAGGTTACGACCTTGCCCGTGTGACTGAAAATACCCTGCATCAATCCGATGAGCTGTTGATCGAAATGGCGACTATTCGGGCTCAGGGGTTTGCCTGCGACCGTGAGGAGCATGCGGTGGGTTTACACTGCGTGGCCGCCTGTATTCACGATGAGCATGGCACGCCGCTGGCGGCCATTTCAGTCTCTGGACCCATGGCACGTATTCCTGAAGAGCGTCTATTGGCGCTAGGTGCGTTAGTGCGCACAATTGCTGACGAAATCACTCTACAGCTGGGTGGCCAACTGCCCCGATGAGCAGTGCTTCGCGGACCAGTAGTGACTGACAAAGGCGGCACCCATTATGTTTAGCCTATTCTGGGTGGCGCTAGCGAGTGCCACCTTACTGCCTGGCGGCTCAGAGGTGTGGTTGGCACGGCTGTGGTGTTTAGGCGAGCCCGCGCTTGGGCTGTGGCTCGTCGCAACCGCTGGCAATACGCTGGGCAGTATGATCAATGTGGCGCTGGGACGTTATGCTCGCCAGTTTCAACATCGCCGCTGGTTCCCTGCATCGCCCACCGGGCTAGCGCGCGCAGAGCGTTGGTATAAACGTTTTGGTGAAGTTAGCTTGCTGCTTTCGTGGGCTCCCGTTCTGGGTGATCCCCTTACTGTACTCGCAGGTATCTTTAGACTGCCCTGGTGGCGTGCGTTGCTCTGGATTGTGGTGGCTAAAGGGGCGCGCTATGCGCTGCTGTTGGCGCTAGCCCACCAATGGCTGGCGCCGCTTTGCGGATAAATCTACAGATGATGACAACTTAAGTGGCGTTGACGTAATAAATATTGACGAAGCTAGTGGCGAGCCACACCCTTTTTCTCATGTTACCCTGTTTATCTTTTATACAAATCTTGCATCCTCGTGGAGTGCAATGTGAATAGCGTGCACTATGATGTGCATAAAACGACGTACAAAAAATGAGTTAGTAATGACATTGAGTAAAAGACTCACCCAAAGGGAGGTTTAGGTGTGACGCCATTACGTTTATTCCCCAGGCTAGGCATCTGGTTATTGATGCTATTCGCCTTTCTGACAACGCCAGCACTGGCTCAAACTACGCTAAGTGCGCAGAGCGAAGACGTCGCTAACGCAGAAGAGCAGCCCTCTTATTCGGCTCTTGCCGATCTGCTGGAAGATGAGCAGGCACGCCAAGAGCTGATTGAGCTGTTGCGAAACCAAGCGTCAGCGTTACCCAATGAGCTTACCAGTGACTTATCACCAGAGGCCGCCGCCCAGGGCAGCAACCTTGCCCCTGAGGATGTGTCGCTGCCCAGGCAGCTTGCAGAGCTAACCAGTCGTGTGGTTGGCGATGTGGGTGGACAGATAGAGCAGGCAGTGGCCGTGGTGGGCAACCTGTTTACCGGCCAAGGCGCCAGCTCGTTCGACATGGCCGCGTTTGTTAGTGCGGCAATTAATCTGGGTATCGTGATTGTTGCGACGTTCGCGATATTTTTGCTTTGCCGCCGTTTGGCTAAACCGTTATTCACTAAAATTAGCGGGTGGTCTCAACAGGGCAGCGGTTTAACGCCCGTGCTGCGTTTGGTGTTGTGTGTTGCTATTGCTGCCGTCGTAGATGTGCTGTTGGTTGCTTTTGCTTACGTTGGCGGTAACTTGTTGGCGGCATTTGCGGTGGGGGAAACGGGAGAACTCTCTACTCGTGCCTCGCTATTCCTGAACGCTTTCTTGGTTATTGAGCTGTTGAAAGCCGGTGTGCGTATGCTGTTCTCTTCCCGCTATGAAGGGCTGCGCTTGTTACCTATTTCAGCAAAAGAAGCTTCCTACTGGAATCGCTGGTTAGCGCGTTTAATTGGCATGGTCGGCTATGGCTTGATGGTGGTCGTGCCGCTGGTCAATTTCTATATTGCGGCGACCTTGGGTCAAGCAGTCGGCACCTTTATTATGTTGCTGGCCTTCATCTACGCGGTCGGCGTCGTGCTTAAAAACCGTGTACGCCTGCGTGATAATCTTAACCAGATGGCAGCGCGAGCGACGATGACCGCTAGCCGCGTGTCGCTGCGCTTATTTGCTCGAACCTGGCACTTATTCGCATTGCTCTACTTCCTGATGGTGTTTGTGCTGACGTTGACACGCCCTGGGGATGCATTGCCGTTTGTACTGTTTGCCACATTGAAGACATTGGCAGCCGTGGTCATCGGCCTTTTGATCTCGGCGTTCCTTACGCAAACGATTGGCCGTCGTATTCAGCTATCCGATGATCTGCGTCGTAAGCTACCGATGCTGGAAGTGCGCTTAAATAGCTATGTGCCCAATGCCCTACGTGTGCTGCGTACCGTGTTATTAATAACGGTCATTATGGTCGTCTTGGATGCTTGGGGAGTGTTTAACTTAGCGGCATGGTATGCCTCCGAACGTGGCGCGAACCTCGTCGGGAAACTTACCAGCGTCGCCATAATCTTGATCATTGCGTTCGGTGTGTGGCTGGGGCTAGCGAGTCTGATCGAACATAAGCTCAACCCGGAAACGGGGCATGGTGAGCCTTCTGCGCGTGCTAAAACGCTGTTGAGTCTGTTCCGTAACGCCTTAGTGATTACCATGGTGACGATGACCGGCATGATCATATTGTCGGAAATAGGCATTAATATCGGGCCGCTCATTGCTGGTGCCGGTGTGTTGGGTATAGCGATTGGTATTGGTGGTCAAAGACTGGTTCAAGATGTTATTACGGGCATCTTTATTCAGGTAGAGAATGCCATGAATACCGGTGATGTGGTGACGGTAGGCGGTGTCACCGGTACTGCCGAACGATTAAGTATTCGTTCGGTAGGGATACGTGATTTGTCTGGCACTTACCATATCGTGCCGTTTTCCAGTGTTGATACTGTGTCGAACTATATGCGTGAGTTCGGTAACCACGTCGGTGAATACGGTATTGGCTATAACGAGAGCATTGACGAGGCGATTGAACAGCTGCAGTTGGCGTTCGAAGATCTGAAAGAGAGCGAAGAGCACAGCCATAAGCTGCTGGCTGACTTGACGGTCGCAGGCGTTACCGCGCTGGCCGACAGCTCTGTCAATATTCGTGTGGTGATCAAGACGACGCCGGGCGATCAGTGGGGTGTTGGTCGTGCTTATAACCGTTTAGTGAAGTTGCGCTTTGATGCAGCAGGCATCGAGATTCCATTCCCGCATACCACACTCTATTTCGGTGAAACTAAAGGTGGCAAAACACCTCCCGCTAATGTGCGCGTGTTGGACTCCACTGCTGAACGGAAAAAGGTAGAAACATCGCCAATCCGTCAGGAAAGCGAACAGCCATCCAATCAGTCAGTGCAGGCCACAAAAGAGTCTGATCATCTAAAACCTGATCATGGTGATGTTGACGGTGTGTAATAGAATGCCGGTTATTGACACGGCTAACTAAACAACAACGCCGCCCCAAGGGGCGGCGTTGTTGTTGAAACATCCGCTTTAATTCATATTCGTCAGAACGTTAGAACGCCGTACTCCGGCCGATCGTCTTCGCCGCCCAAGCGAATATTGCCGTAACGGCTGAGTGCTATCCACAGCAGGAGAATCAGCCAGAAACAGCAGCATCAATCCTGCAGAGAAAAAGAAAATAGTTGGGTCTGTGCGCAGCCCCAGTTGTTGCGCGAGTTTGTCCAAGAGAAATTCCTTTTTATTGTTGGAATAGTCGCCTAGATGAGTTGTATGCCAGCTGAAATAAGACGACTTTCACGAGTCTACAGACAACTCTTCTGTCCATGGAAGGTGGGAAATGTGACCTTTGATTAAATCGTGCAGGGCTTAACGTACCGTCAACGAAAAGCTGCCGAATGACTTAATAAGCATCGGCAGCGTATGGCGTAAGAGGGCGTTAAAGACAGATTTTAAAGACAGGTTTTAAAGATAAGTTTGAAAGATAGATTTGAAAGATAGGTTGGAATGCTTTCAGCCTGGATAGTTTTCGGAATGTTGCCCTTCAAGATTGATCGACTCCCCCCCATCGACAAAGAGAATTTGCCCAGCAACAAAGTCATTGTCTAATAAATAGTGCAACGCTTGTACAAGGTGGGCGGGATCACCCTGGTGTTTAACGGGTATACCTTCAATTCGCCATTGAATATAGTCGCTGGTGCGTTGAGAAGCGGGCAGTACCACGCCGGGAGCAATACCATTAATACGCAGGCGTGGTGCAAACTCTAGCGCTGCCATACGCGTCATATCAGCAAGGCTCTTTTTCGATAATAGATACGCGGCATACGGGTACTGGTGATATGCCACTTTATTATCAATAATATTAATGACCTGGCCTCTATCGACGGCGTCTGCAAAGTAACGTGTGAGCAGCAAAGGTGTGAACATATTGACCCTAAACTGCGTTTCCAGCATGGCCATGTCGGTGCCTGAAATGGGAGCAGGTTCATATGCAGAGGCGCTATTAAGAAGCACGTTTAAGTTTGGGAAGTGTTGTTTGGCGGTTGTCACAAGCTCTTCAAGAGAGTCGCTTAGGAAGTTGCATGGCAGTATTTCGCAGCGCTGTCCTTTGGCGCGAATCGTCTTGGCAACGTCTTCGGCTTCACCACGTGAGCTATTCACATGTAAGGCAATATCATAGCCCTTAGCCGCTAGGGCTTCGGCGAAATAGCGTCCCAAACGTGTTGCGCCGCCAGTGATCAGTGCAGCTGATGAACTCATGCAAGTTCCCCAAGTGGATTAACGTTAGCGTTGTGTATGACTTTCTGCGTGAGCGTAGCGTTTGTCAATATCTTGTACATAGCTTGAACAAAATAGCAGGCAAGCTAATCTTACGTATCATCAATATGACCTGACAACCGCCTTCGAATTTTGACGCTAAGCGCCGGGTTTCTAAATTAGGGTCTACAAGATTAGGATGCAGCTATGCCACTCTCGTCGTTAAGCACTACGCCAGATACGGCCCTCCATGAATGCTTAATCTCTCTCGGTACCAATATTGAGCCGGAACACCACTTTCACGAAGCTCTGACTATTTTGCGCAGCGAGTGTGAGCTGATAGCCAGCTCAGAAGCGATTCGCACAACGCCGGTTGGCTATCAACACCAGCCGGACTTCCTGAATGCCGCGTTACTCGTGCGTACCTCCCTTGATCACGACGCTTTCCGTGCTTACTTAAAAGAGGTGGAAAACCGTCTGGGACGTGTGCGAGGTCCCATTAAATCAGGGCCTAGAACCATGGACTTGGATATTGTGGCGTGGGACGGAGACGTCATCGATGAGGGGTACTACCTGCATAGTTACGTGCGTCGCCCGGTAGATGAAGTACTTGCTGCCAGCCGCCGCACACTTAAACAACGAACATGTTCATGATTTTTGCGGCGCGGCCGATAATAGCAATGTAGCCTCCTACCCTTGGGCAGGCTGACCTTCCTCGGAGACGAGTGTTGCTAAGCCTAAACACAAATCTGATGTCCCTTATCGTGCAGAATAATCTGCGCAGCAGTCAGCAGGCGATGCAGACCGCTATGGAGCGTCTTTCTTCTGGGCTACGCATCAATAGTGCCAAGGATGATCCGGCAGGGCAGGCGATTGCCAATCGCATGGGGGCTCAACTACGTGGCATGGAGCAAGCCATTCGCAATACCAATGATGGCATTTCCATGGCGCAAACAGCGGAAGGTTCGCTCGACCAAATTAACGATAACTTGCAACGTATTCGTGAGTTGAGTGTTCAAGCGGCTAATGGCACTAACTCTTCCGATGATCTTGGTTCAATTCAAAATGAGATCGATCAACGCCTAGAAGAGATTGATCGCCTTGCCGAGCAGAGTAATTTCAACGGCATCAAGTTGTTTGATAGTAGCAAAGCGGTAAATATTCAGGTGGGTGCTAACGATGGCGATAGCATTGCGGTGCGCTTTGCAGCCATGAATAGGCAGGCATTGGGGCTGGACAGCTTTAGTGTTTTAGATGATGGCAGCGCCACGGATAACCCGCTAAAGGCGATGGATGATGCTATTCAACAGGTGGATCGCCAGCGGAGCTATTTAGGCGCGGTGCAAAATCGCTTCGAAAGTGTGATCGATGGACTCAATACCAACATCATTAATACGTCTGCTGCTCAGTCGCGCATCCAAGATGCTGATTATGCCCGTGAAGTTTCCAATCTAATTCGCGCGCAAATTCTACAGCAGGCCGGTATCGCTATCTTGGCTCAAGCCAACCAGCAGCCGCAGATGATTCTGCGCCTACTGGAAGGTCTATAACATAAGGGCTACATAAGGACTATTAACCGTTACTCGATAATGCCTTGCTCGCGCGCCATGGCGTAGGCTGCCTGTGGGCCATTCCACAGCGATGGCAGTAAAATCAGTGAAACGGGAATCGCGGTAATCACGATAAATTGCTGTAAGGCGCCAATTTGTCCTGCTCCCATATACAGCAGCACTGCCGCCATTAGCGCCATGGCAATCCCCCAGAAAGCACGCACGTATGGGCTTGGGTCATCATGGCCAGCACCTACTACAGCAATGGCATAACTCATCGAATCACCTGTGGTGGCCACAAAAATTGTCGTCAATAATAATATTGCCAGTGCCATCCAGGTGCCGCCGGGGAGCGCTTGGGCCACGGTAAGCGTCGCTACATCAAACTGGAAATTATTTAGTGCCTCTGCCAGATCAATGACGCCCGTGAGCTGATAATAAATGCCTGAGCCACCCAGCAGAGTGAACCATACGGTAGTCGCAATCGGGGCGAGTACCGCCACGGCAAGAATCATTTCGCGAATACTACGCCCGCGTGAAATACGCGCTACGAATATCGCCATCAGCGGTGCATAGCCAATAAACCAGGCAAAGAAAAAGACTGTCCACCACTGCATCCACCATGCGGGAGCGGTGTCGGCGGTCATGGTTGCCATGGTGAAAAAATTACTAATGTAAGCGCCCATGCTCGATACATAAGTGTTGACCAAAAACAGCGTAGGGCCAAACACGATGATCACCGCGCCAATGGCAAGTGCCAGCAGTACGTTAAAGCGGCTAAGCAGTTGAATGCCTCTATGAACACCACTCATCGAAGAGAGCACGTAAATGCAGCCTAGTACCGCAAGGATAATAAGTTGCCCAAGGTAGCCTTCGGGAAGGCCGAACAGCTCATGCAAGCCAAAACTTACCTGAGTGGCTAGAAATCCAATGGGGCCGACAGTACCTGCTACCAACGCAATCACGCAGCAAGCGTCTACCACGCCACCTAGCGGGCCACGCATAAGCCGCTCGCCAAAAACCGGGTAAAGCAGTGTGCGTGGCTGCAGTGGCTGGCCTTTCACATAGTGGGCGTGGGCAAGCACCACCGCGGTTAGCGAGCCAAGTACCGCCCAGGCCAAAAAGCCCCAGTGCATGAACGATTGGGCAAGGGCGCTTGAGACGGCTTCGGCGGTGCCGGCTTCGGTGTCAAAGGCAGGTGGTGTTACCACAAAATGATATACCGGTTCTCCGGCGGCGAAGAAGACACCACCCCCTGCTAGCAATGTGCACAGAATAATGGATAGCCACTTGAATGTACTCATTTCTGGTGCATCGAGATTGCCAATCTTGGCTTTTGCCGCTGGCGTAACTGCCAGACCAATGGCAATAAAAAAAGTCAGTAACAGTAACAATTGAAAGTAGCTGCCTAGCACCAGGGCTGTCCAAGCAAAACCGGCGCTGATTGAGTTGGCGACAAGATCAATGTCATAAAAGGAGAGGCCAAGAAACGCCAAGATGAAACCGATGCTAAGCACCAGTACGATGGGGTCGCCGAGGGAAAACCGCGAAGTACCCTCGCTTGTGTTGGCAGGGTGGTTCATTAAGAACACCTATGTTTAATGAGGGGGATGGGTAAGCAGAGCACTGAGCTTAACAAAACCGTGCGTGAGTAGGCGTAACGCCTAAAAGCATTCGATTTTCGAAACAAAAAAAAGCGCCATTCAATGAATGGCGCGAGGACAGGAAACTGCGGGTAGTATATCTTGTCCATAGACCAAAGTCTAATGCTGAGAGGGGAATTGCATAAAAATGGCGCGAAAAATAAGCGAGATGCACCATTATGAATAGGTTAATGGCAGTCATAACTGGTTAGGCTGTTATTTAAATATTTGATAATAAATGAAAAATAATGCGGAGCTTGTTTGGGGAGGAAGCTGTAGCGCGTTACCAGTGATAGAGCAGTGATGCGCTGGTGGTACTGTCAGTGCGTTCGCTGGTATCTTCAGGCGGCTGCGAGTTGTGTTTTATTTCATGGGAAAGGCGTAGCGATAGTCGTGAATTTAGCCGAGCCGTGAGTGCCGTTAATGAACGCGCTGTGGTGTTCTTGCGGGTATATTCCACCGACATTTCCTGGGCGATATCAGCATAGTCTGAGAATCCAAATTGATAGTCGAGTGCTGTATAAGCAACTGCCAATTGCTCATTATCGGCGTCGCGTAATCGGTCATTACGATACCCTGGGCCTGCTTCTAACGATAGTGAGTGTTGCTCACCGGATAGCAATTGACGGCCATAGCCACCAATGGCAGAAAGCTGCTGGTCGTAGCCAGCAAAGCGGTCTTTTTCCCAGCGGGCAAAGCCAAACAAATAGTGGGGCCCGCTAAAGTCAAAACGCTCTCTGCCTGCCACTAAATATTGCTCAGCACTGGTTTCTCCATTTTTGCTCACATTGCGGACTTCACCGCGCAGCGAATGAGTGAAGTCTCCCGTCAGCCACGTCAGGCGTGTCTTGCCGATCAATGTTTGGCTATTGGTATTGCCGGAAAGGTGGGTAAAACCAAGTTCGGCATCGCCGCTGAACACCGGCGTATCATCTTGTGGCGGTGGTGGGGCGTAAAATGGATAAGCGGCGGCGGAAGTTGCCCATAGCGACAAGCTAGCTAATAAGACATTTCTTAAGAAACTCAACACGTAACTCCTCCTGAGTAGCGGTCTTTGTGAGCGGCTGCGATGTTGCAGGATGAGAGTTCGTCATGCACGCTTTAAAAGCGCTGAGTATATCGATAAAAACAAAATCAGTGGCTGCTAAATAAGCAAATAGTCGAAAAAGCGCAACGGCTAACGCCGCTTGGCGCTGCATGCCATAATGACGCTGTCGCGCCTAGTGAGTTCCTTTATGACCGCCCCACGCCCACGTACGTTGGCCGAATTACAGCGCTGGCGCCGTACTCGTGCCAAACGCCGCTGGTACAAGCGAAGTTTTCGCCTGCAAGTCATGCTGCTGGTCGGCTTTCTGCTGGCGGGTATGTTGCTAGCGCAAGGCACCTATCTGAACCACCGTAAAGCAGAAATTATCACCCACCAAATGGGCGAGCGGGCATTGGCAGTGGCCAAGACCGTCGCGGGCATGCCGCAAATTGTTAATGCTTTCTCGACACCCGATCCTGCGCTGATTATCCAGCCGCTTGCTGAACGCGTTCGTCATGAGACCGGTGCCCGTTATGTTGTGGTAGGTAATGTCCAGTCGATTCGTTACTCGCACCCAGTGCCTGAGCGTATCGGCCAGCCAATGGTGGGCGGGGATAACGATCAGGCGCTGATTTATGGTCAGTCATACGTATCGGAAGCTACCGGAACGTTAGGCACCGCCATGCGGGGCAAAACGCCCATCTGGGATGAAGAGGGCAACATCATCGGGGTGGTTTCGGTGGGCTTCATGCTAGAACGAGTAGATATGGATGTCGCCCGTTATACCAGCTTAGGGTGGGCGCTGGTGGCGCTGATGATTTTGCTAGGATTTGCCGGGGCCTATTGGCTGTCGCAGCATCTTAAAAAAGTCATCCTTGGTTTAGAGCCTTATGAGATAGCCCGCTTGGCCATGGAAAAAGAGGCCATCCTGCAATCTATCCACGAAGGTATCCTGGCGGTTAACCGCGATGGTCAGATCACGTTAGTGAATCAGCAGGCACGCCGTTTTCTAGGGCTATCGGATGAACAGGTTTTGCTGGGGCAGCCAATCCGTGAGGTGGTGCCCAACTCGCGCTTAAGCGAGGTGTTAAAGCACGGCGAGCAAGAGTTTGACCAGGAAATGTGGCTGGGCGACCATCCTGTGGTGGCCAACCGCGTGCCTATTTTGCACGAAGGTGAGATCGAAGGTGCCGTTGCGACATTTCGCAGTCGCCGCGAAATTATTGATCTTTCCCAGGCACTTACCCAGGCAAGTCGTGATGTCGATATGCTGCGTGCCCAGGCCCACGAGTTTTCCAACAAGCTTTACACCATTTCTGGTCTCCTGCAGCTTAACCGCGTTGATGAGGCGCTAGCGCTGATTCACCACGAAACCGAACGTGCTCAGGCGCAAATGAGCTTTTTAATGCGTCACGTGGCTGACGCAGTACTCAGCGGCATCTTGTTGGGTAAATTGACGCGAGCACGAGAGCTAGGCGTCGCGCTGGAAATTGATGAACAGAGCTCGCTCTCTTGCCCACTGACGGTCACTGGGCAAGAGGTCATGATGAGCGTTGTGGGCAACTTATTAGATAACGCCTGTCATGCGGCGCTTAATGGTCCAAACAGTGACACCCCGAAAGTTCGCCTGTTCTTTACGGATCTGGGCGAGCAGCTGTTGATTGAAGTAGAGGATAACGGCTCAGGTGTGCCCGGCGAGCATGCGGAATCGATCTTTCAAGATGGGTTTTCTACCAAAACCGGTAAACATCGTGGCATTGGTTTAGCACTGGTCGCGCGGTTGTGCCGTCAGCATGGCGGCGAGGTGACATTAGAAGAGAGCGAGTTAGGCGGCGCGTGCTTTATTGCCGTGCTGGATCGCGCGCTTTGCGACCCAATAGCCACAACGCCTTAAATCATAATAACGACGCCAGGAAGAGGAAACACTATGTCTGCGACGCAGTACGGTATTTTGGTCGTCGAAGACGATTTTCGCATTGCCGATATCCACAAGGCTTTTATTGAGCAGAGCGACGGCTTTTATGTGGTGGGGTTGGCACGTAACGGCAACGAAGCAAAAGCCCTGATGGCCCAGCATGCTGATGCTGTTCAACTCATCTTATTAGATGCTTACTTGCCTGATGTGGAGGGTCTGGAGCTGCTATGGGCCATTCGCCGCGACTATGTGCATGTGGATATCGTCATGGTGACAGCCGCCCGCGAAGTAGAAACCATCAGCGAAGCGTTGCGTGGTGGCGTTTTTGATTATCTGATTAAACCGATTGAAGCGACACGTATGACGCAAATGCTGACACGTTTTCGCCGCGAGCGAGAGGCATTGGCGAATCGGGCTGAAATGAGTCAAGACGAGCTGGATCAGGTGCTTGCTCGCTTACAACCAGGTGAACCTGCGCGGCTAGCTACGCGCACGTTACCTAAAGGCATCGACCGCTTGACCCTGCGCTGTGTGGTGGAGTCGCTGGCTGCCGAGCATGATTCCCAAACGGCGATGCAAGTAGCGCAGGCAATGGGCGCAAGCCGTTCAACAGCGCGGCGTTATTTGGAGTTTTTAGTAGCCGAACAAGCGGTTAATGCAGAAATTGGCTATGGCGATGTTGGCCGCCCTGAGCGACGTTATCGGCTGCTGGAATCCTCCTCAACATGGCTGGAATCACTGTAAACGAGCCGTTCTAACCGGCCGTGAACAAAATGAACAAAACGCACAAAAAGCACTTTTTGTCATTAATGGTCATAAGCTTGTCGCGAGGAGTAGCGGTCTTCTAATGTGAAGGGTGTAACCACACAAAGATACGTAGATAACAACCATCTATAACACAGCTAATATAACAACATAGCTAATGTGGAGAACGCCCATGACCATGCTTCCCCTAAAGCGCTTTGCCGTGCTTGCTTTACCGATGGCAGCCCTTGCCATGACAACGTCTGCCAGCGCCCAAGAGTGGACACCGAGCCGTTCAATTGAGTTTGTTGCCCCGGCCAACCCCGGTGGCGGCTGGGACACGCTAGTGCGCACCATGTCCCGCGTTATTCAGCAAGAAGAGCTGGCCGACGAAAGCTTTGCAGCCATTAACGTGCCTGGCGGTGGCGGTGCAGTTGCCTGGGCTCAGGTAGCCCGTGATAACGGCAATCCGCATAAACTTTTCGCCACCAGCCCGCCGATGATTTTAGTACCCCTGGCAGGCGCATCGCGTTACGACCACACCGACTTCACCCCGATTGCGCGTATCAATACCGACTATTCGATTATTTTGGTGGCGGCAGATTCCGAGTATCAAAACCTGGATGATCTTTTTGCAGCGCTCAAAGAGAATCCTAGTTTGAGCGTGGGCGGTGGTAGTGCGCCGGGCTCAATGGATCACATCTCGGTTGCCGGTCTTGCTTCCGCGGCGGGTATGGAAGCCTCCTCGGTCAACTACATTCCCTTCTCGGGTGGTGGCGACGCCATGACTAACCTGATGGGTGGCCATATTGAGGCAGTGGTTGGCGGTGCCGGTGAAGCGGTAGGTCAGCTGGGCGAAGGTAGCCAGCTACGCGCGCTGGGCGTTTCTTCCGAAGAGCGCCTGGGCGGTGGACTGGCCGATGTACCTACTTACCAAGAGCAAGGTTACGACTACACCTTCGATATTTGGCGTGGCGTAATGGGCGCGCCGGAAATGCCTGAAGAGGCGGTTGAATACTACGAAGCGCTCTTCGCCGAAATGCTCGAAACTGATGCATGGCGCGAAGCAAGCGACCAGCTAGGCTGGATTGATGCCTACCAGGATAGCGACGCCTTCGCTACCTTCCTGGATGAGCAGCAAGAGCAGTTCAGTAGCGTGTTGACCGACCTGGGGCTGATGCGCCAGTAATCGCTCGTCCCAAAGGCTCCCCCGGTGGCAGCGTGCCACCGGGATCTTCTGTCTGTTACCGCAAGGGTCTTGCTGTTCAGCAATGACGTCTTCGGAGAGCTTTCCCATGACTCGATTCAATACCAACCAATGGCTAGCGCTTGTGTTGGCGTTAGTGGCGGCTGCCTATCTGGCAATGGCCTGGCAAATCCCCAACTTTCCGCTGCCCCGTCCAGTGGATTCAGACCTATTTCCAAAAGTGTTAGGTGTTTCCCTGCTATTACTGTCGGCGTGCTTGTTTTTTGAGCGTCCTGGTCCTATTGCGGGGGCCGATCAGATTGATCAAGTCGAAACCCAGGAGCCGCTACTGCTAACGCCTTGGGCGCGGGTGATCGTCACCGCCATCGCCATTGCTGCCTATGCATTCCTGCTCGTGCCGTTAGGCTTTGTGCTGGCTTCGACGCTACTGTGTGTTGGCCTAACCGCTTACTACGGCTACCGCCGCCATGGGGTCAATCTGGCAACATCGCTTGGGGTGGTGTTGGCGCTGTATTTGACCATGACGCGGGTAATGGATGTTTACCTACCCACTGGCGTGCTGCCGTTTTAACTAAGCCGCGCTTGCTCACTGTTAGCGGGTTTAAAAGAGAGACACTCCCATGGATGCCTTTAACAATCTAATGTACGGCTTTGGCATCGCGCTTGAGCCTATCAATATCGCTTACGTCTTTGCCGGCGTCTTTGCTGGCACCATTATCGGTATGTTGCCCGGCCTTGGGCCGATCAGCGCGTTGGCGCTGATGATCCCGATTACCTTCGCTATGGAGCCCTCTTCAGGGCTGATCTTGATGGCCGGGGTGTATTACGGCGCTATTTTCGGCGGCTCCACCTCATCTATTTTGCTTAACGCCCCCGGCGTGGCGGGAACGGTTGCGACCTCTTTTGACGGCTATCCGATGGCCAAGCAAGGGTTGGCAGGCAAGGCGCTGGCGATTGCCGCTTACTCCTCCTTTGTTGGCGGTACCATCTCCGTTGTTTTCTTGATGTTGATTGCGCCGCTGCTCTCCAAAGTCGCGGTGAGCTTTGGCCCTGCTGAATACTTCGCGTTGATGGTGCTGGGCTTAACCGCGGTTGTGTCGCTATCCGATAAGTCGCTGGTCAAAGGCTTAATTGCCGCCGTTATCGGGGTAATGATCTCGATCATTGGGATTGATATGCAAACCGGCACCGAGCGCTTTACCTTTGGCTCTATCCACCTGCTCGACGGTGTCGATTTTCTGGTCGTCGCGCTGGGTATCTTCGCGTTAGCCGAAGTGTTCTACATGTTGCTGCGCGGAGGCGGTGGTAAAGAAGCACCGCGTAATGCGATTGGTTCGTTAAAATTGACCCGCAGTGAAGTGAAGCAGATTGCAGGGCCGGTTAGCCGCAGTTCAGTATTGGGCTTCTTTACTGGTGTGCTGCCGGGCGCCGGCGCGACCATCGGCTCGTTTCTTGGCTATAGCATGGAAAAGCGCATTGCCAAAGACGGCGATACGTTTGGTAAAGGCAACATCAAAGGCGTTGCTGCGCCAGAAGCGGCAAATAATGCGGCATGCACCGGCTCGTTTGTACCGCTGTTAACCTTGGGTGTGCCGGGGTCTGGCACCACCGCCGTACTGCTTGGCGCACTGCTGGTGATGGGGGTTAATCCTGGCCCGATGATGCTTGAACAGCGCCCGGATGTGTTCTGGGGCGTGGTCGCCAGTATGTATATCGGCAATATCTTTCTGCTGGTGCTTAACCTGCCGCTGATTCCGCTGATCGCCAAGATTCTCGATCTGCCCAAACCGTTGTTGCTATCACTGATTTTGATCTTCTGCATGATCGGTGTTTACGGCATGAGCTTCAGCGTGTTCGACTTATTACTGCTGCTTGGTTTTGGCTTGGTTGGTTTGGGAATGCGCTTGTTCGGCTTCCCCGCCGCGCCGCTGATTCTGGCGCTCATTCTAGGCAACATCATGGAAGAGTCCATGCGTCGCGCGCTGCAGATCTCCGGTGGTGATTGGATGACCTTTATCGACAAACCGATTTCGCTATCGTTACTGGTCATCGCTGTGCTGTCGCTTGGTTTACCGTTGCTCAAAAAGCGCCGCACTAAGCGTTTGAATACTGCTGAATAGAACATAGGCATGCGTGTAAAGCGCCCTAGGGTTTCCTAGGGCGCTTTTTTTGTGAAAAAAATGGGCGGGATTAATAGGCGTATGCAACAGAAAGTGCACTATTGGTGCGAGGTGTCGTTGTGGTGCATAAACAGCGTGCATTTTTTGGATGTTGGCGCGCCACGATAGTGCGGCCAGTGAAGACGGGGCTGCTTTTTTTAAAACTAACCTTTTGATTCTAATCTTTTTAGTGTTTCTTTTTGTAGTGTGGCGCAAACCTTGCAGCAGCTAGGAGCTAGTGGATGCACCAAGCCCCGTAACAACCGTTCCCACGTTACATAACGGGAGTCCTTGGCCGCGAAGCTCAAATAACGAGCCCCGTCATAAGGGGCGCAAGGAGGTTCAAGTGACCACATTGCAGCGCAAGACACACCCTCGTACCGTTGGCCGTTTCGCTACCGCCTTAATGGCCGCCGCCGTCATGGGGGCCAGTACACAAGCTATTGCCCAGGATGACGACCCGATCAAGGTCGGTATCCTTCACTCACTCTCTGGCACCATGGCGATCAGTGAGACGGTTCTTAAAGACACCGTTGAGATGCTTATTGAGCAGCAAAACGATGCGGGTGGCTTGCTGGGCCGCCAACTTGAAGCAGTTGTTGTCGACCCAGCCTCTAACTGGCCGCTATTTGCCGAGCGTGCTAGAGAGCTATTGGCGCAAGAAGAGGTCGACGTGATCTTCGGCAACTGGACCTCCGTTTCCCGTAAGGCAGTACTGCCGGTAGCGGAAGAGCTTAACGGCCTGTTGTTCTACCCGGTGCAGTATGAAGGTGAAGAGTCCTCGGAAAACGTCTTTTATACCGGTGCCGCCCCCAACCAGCAGGCGATTCCTGCGGTTGAGTATCTGATTAATGAAGTCGGCATCGAGCGCTTTGCGCTGGTCGGCACCGACTACGTCTATCCGCGTACCACCAACCGTATTCTCGAAGCGTTCCTCAAAGATGAGCATGGCATCGCTGATGAGGACATCATGATCAACTACACGCCGTTCGGCCATTCAGATTGGCAGAACATCGTGTCAGAAATACGCCGCTTTGGTGAAGAGGGGAAACCCACGGCGGTCATCTCCACGATTAACGGCGATGCCAATGTACCGTTTTACACCGAACTCTCTAACCAAGGCATCGATGCTGCCGATATTCCGGTCATCGCCTTCTCTGTGGGCGAGCAAGAGCTCACCGGCATTGATACGGGGCCGTTAGTCGGCCACTTGGCGGCCTGGAACTACTTTATGAGCGTCGATACTGATGACAACTACGACTTTATCGACGCTTGGATTGACTACACCGGCGACGAAGAGGCCGTCACCAACGACCCCATGGAAGCGCACTACATTGGTTTTAACATGTGGGCCGAAGCGGTGCGTAAAGCAGGCACTACCGACGTGGATGCGGTAAAAGACGCGATTATCGGTGTCGCTGTGCCTAACCTTTCCGGTGGCTATGCGGCGATGATGCCCAACCATCACATCACCAAGCCGGTGCTGATTGGTGAAGTTCAAGACAATGGCCAGTTCGATATCGTCTGGCAAACGCCTTCTACCGTAGCGGGCGATGCATGGTCTGACTACTTGCCTGGCTCACGTGATTTGATTGCCGATTGGCGCAAGCCCATGGAGTGCGGCAACTTCAACGTGGTGAACGGCTCGTGTGGCGGCAGCACCGCCGCAGAAGAGGCTGAAGCGGCCCTCGCTGAGTAAATGATGACCCCTCGCTGCTTGGCTAAACGCTGAGTGGTGGGGGAGCACGCTACCTCCCTTTTTTAGATCACTGTTTCTAATATAACCAAAGGAAGAACCCCATGAGGCGTTTCTTTTCCTTAGGGTTGCTGTGCCTGCTGTTGTTAAGCGTCACAGTCACCGCCCAAGCACAAACAAGCGCCACCGTTGAGGCTGATGACGCAGCGGCGCTTGAGCTACTAAACGCGCTGGACGTGCGTTCCTATTCCGCCAAAGGCGAAGCGATCAACGCTATTTTGCAAAGCGATGATGAGCGCGCGCGTGATTGGCTGCAGTCCTTGTTGGATGGTCGCTTGCAGCGCACTGACGACGGCCGCTTTGTGGTGGTGCTCGATAATCAAGGTCGCGATTGGCCAGTTGCAGATGCGCTGACCAATGAACCGCTGGGGGAGATGTCCCGCCGTGACCTGGATCGTATTGGCATTAATAACAATTTACGCAACCAGCTACGCAGCGCTATTGCCGTAGTAGATTTGTATTCGCCAAACGTTGAGCGTCGGCGTATTTCAGCCAGCCGACTACTGGGCGAGGTCGATGAAGAGCTGGCCGAACCGCTCAGTCAACTGATCGCTGAAGAAGAAGATGCCGAGGTAGCGCGCAGGCTTACCCAGGCGCTGGCGATTTACCAAGTTGAAAGCGGCGAGCTTGAAGGCGTTGAAACGCTACGAGGCAGTTTGCATCCACGTGTTCGAGTAGCGCTAAGTCGGGCAGCGAATGGCGATGACCCTATTATTGCCGATGCCGCCAATGAAGCGCTGAGCAGCATTGAGCAGAATCTCAAAATTAACCGTGGCCTGGAAACGCTCTACTTCGGACTTTCACTTGGCTCGGTACTGGTGTTGGCGGCGATTGGCCTGGCTATTACCTTTGGCGTGATGGGCGTTATCAATATGGCTCATGGTGAGCTAATCATGCTCGGCGCTTATACCACCTGGATGATGCAGCAGCTGTTGCCCGGCCAGCCGGGGCTGGCGCTAATTTTGTCGATTCCCGCGGGCTTTATGGTGGCTGCGCTTGTGGGTATTGCCATTGAGCGAGGCGTTATTCAGTTCCTGAAGGGCCGTCCATTGGAAACCTTGCTGGCGACGTTCGGTATCAGCCTGATTTTACAACAGCTGGTGCGAACGGTGATTTCACCGCTAAACCGTACGGTCATAACGCCCGAATGGATGAGCGGTTCATTAGTGATTAACGATGCGCTGTCGCTGACGCTTAATCGTATGTTTGTACTCGGTTTTGCACTGGTAGTGTTTGCCGCGCTGATGCTGATTATGCGCCGCACGAGGCTAGGGCTTGAAGTGCGTGCAGTGACCCAAAACCGCGCCATGGCACGCTCCATGGGTATCCGCGCCACGCGGGTCGATATTATGACCTTCGCATTAGGGTCTGGCGTCGCTGGTTTGGCAGGCGTTGCGTTATCACAACTGACCAACGTCGGCCCCAATCTGGGCCAGAACTACATTATTGATTCCTTTATGGTCGTAGTTTTCGGCGGCGTAGGAAATCTATGGGGCACCCTGGTGGCTGGGCTTTCCCTGGGCATTATCAACCAAGTGTTGGAACCCTGGGCAGGCGCCGTGCTGGCCAAAATTATTGTCCTGGTGTTCATCATTCTATTTATTCAAAAACGCCCGCGTGGACTCTTCCCGCAGAAGGGCCGGGCTGCGGAGGGCTAACCTATGATGACGCAATCATCTTCACGCCAGTTTTGGCTAACCCGCCCGTTTGGCGAACGGGCCACGCAGATTTTTCTTGGCGTGCTGTTTGCCGCCCTGCTGCTGGTTACGGTGCTCCATGTAGCGCTGCCCCAAGGCCACCCGCTGCACGTTAATGCTTACACCGTGAACCTGTTCGGTAAGTACTTAAGCTACGCGTTGCTAGCAGTGGCGGTGGATTTGGTATGGGGCTATTTGGGCATTCTGAGCCTGGGCCACGGGGCGTTTTTTGCCATTGGCGGTTACGCCATGGGCATGTACCTGATGCGCCAAATTGGTGATCGCGGTACTTACGGCGACCCGGTACTGCCGGATTTTATGGTGTTTCTCAACTGGGACAGCCTGCCCTGGTACTGGCTCGGATTTGATATGGCCTGGTTTGCGTTTGCCATGGTGCTGTTAGCCCCTGGGTTATTGGCATTGGTATTCGGCTTTTTAGCGTTTCGCTCGCGGGTCACTGGGGTGTATTTGTCGATTATTACCCAGGCGCTGACCTTTGCCCTGATGTTGGCATTCTTCCGCAATGAGATGGGCTTTGGTGGCAACAACGGACTGACCGATTTTCGCGAGCTGCTGGGCTACAACCTGCGCAGTAACGACACTCGCTTAGGGCTGTTTATTGCCACTGGGGTTGCGCTGGCGCTGGGCTACATCCTGTGTCGGGCGATTGTTACCAGCAAGCTAGGTCGAGTCTGTGTGGCAACTCGGGATGCTGAGGCACGCACGCGGTTTATTGGCTACCGGGTCGAACGCTTCCAGCTATTTGTATTTGTGGTTTCCGCCATGCTGGCAGGCTTGGCTGGCGCGCTTTATGTTCCTCAGGTAGGGATTATCAACCCCAGTGAGTTCTCACCGATTTTCTCGATTGAAATTGTGCTGTGGGTGGCACTGGGTGGCCGCGCCACGCTTTATGGGGCGGTTATCGGGGCGATCTTAGTTAACTACGCCAAAACAATTTTTACCGGCGTGATGCCAGATGCGTGGCTGTTTGCCCTGGGCGCGATGTTTGTCTTGGTCACCGTGTTGCTACCCAAAGGCGTGGCGGGGTTATTGCTTCACCTAAAACGCCGCAAAAAATCCGATACCTTGCCGAAGGAGGCTACCGCATGAGCTTGTTGCAATCGCTAACCACGCGGGATCGGGTATTTGATTTTATGGCTCCTCAGGCCTCACCGGTGGATGTGCGCCATGGCCCGATTCTGTATATGGAAGATGTCTCGGTGAGCTTCGATGGCTTCAAGGCAATCAATAACTTAAACCTGACTATTGATGACGGTGAACTGCGCTGCATTATCGGCCCTAACGGGGCCGGTAAAACGACCATGATGGATATCATTACTGGCAAAACGCGCCCCAACGCAGGCAGCGTGTGGTTTGGCAGCCGTCATAATCTACTGCAAATGAATGAACCGGATATCGCCAGCTTGGGAATTGGTCGTAAGTTCCAAAAGCCCACGGTATTTGAAGCGCTGAGCGTGTTTGAAAACCTGGATCTGGCGATGGCCGCCGACAAGCGTATTTTTCCCACGCTGACTGCCCGTATAACTGGTGAAATTAAAGATCGTATCAATGAGGTGCTTGAAACGATTGGCCTGACCGAGCTGCGCTACCAGCCAGCAGGGATTCTTTCCCACGGTCAAAAGCAGTGGCTGGAAATTGGCATGCTGTTAATGCAGCGCCCGCGTTTACTGCTGGTAGATGAACCCGTCGCCGGGATGACGGAACAGGAGATGGAGCGCACCGCAGAGTTACTAACAGGCCTGGCGGGTAAACAGTCGGTGGTTGTGGTAGAGCATGACATGGGGTTTGTACGTTCCATTGCCCGTAAAGTGACCGTGTTGCACCAAGGCGGCGTGCTGGCAGAAGGCAGTATGGATCAGGTATCCAGCGACCCGAAAGTGGTCGAGGTGTATCTGGGTGCAGACGACGAGGAGGCTGCCTAATGCTGGCGATTGAAAAGCTTAACCACTTCTACGGGGAAAGCCACACCTTGTGGGATTTAGACCTCGACGTGCCTGAAGGCCAGTGCACTTGCGTGATGGGCCGTAACGGGGTGGGTAAAACCACCTTAATGAAAGCCATTATGGGCGAAGTGGCCGTAAAGAGTGGCCAGCTACGCTATCAGGGTGAGGGTAGCGACATTGAGCTGACCAAAAAAGCCGTTGAGGCACGTTCCCGTTTGGGCATTGGCTTTGTCCCCCAGGGACGGCAGATTTTTCCGCTGCTCAGCGTGGAAGAGAATCTACGCACCGGCTTGGCAGCGCGCAGTGATGGGCTGAAAAAAATCCCCGAGCGTATCTATGAACTGTTCCCGGTTTTAAAAGAGATGAAGCATCGCCGTGGAGGTGATTTATCCGGTGGGCAACAGCAGCAGCTCGCCATCGGTCGCGCACTGGTGATAGAACCCAAGCTGCTGATTTTGGATGAGCCAGGGGAGGGGATTCAGCCCAATATTGTGGCGCAAATCGGTCAGGTGATTCGCCAACTGATCAAGGAAGATGGCTTAACGGTATTGCTGGTCGAGCAGAAACTGCCCTTTGCGCGCAAATACGCCGACCGCTTTGTGATTATGGATCGCGGCCGTCCGGTGGCCAAAGGCGAGATCGCTGAGCTTTCCAACGAACTGATCAAGCAGCATTTGACCGTTTAAGTTATCCACACCCGGTTACCTCAACCAAGCAAAGCGCCCGCCTGACGGCGGGCGCTTTGCTGATGCAGCGGAGAAACCGGCGTTCACAGATTGGCAGGCGGCTCCACCGGCGACTGACGGTCGCGGTGGCGCTTGAGAAGCTGCGTGGCGAGGCCATAGCGCGGGCCCAACAGAAAGGCAAGTATCAAGAACACGCCGGTCATGACGGCCATCATGCCGCCGATAGAAACGTTCAGGTAGACGGCGAGATAGTAGCCGGAAATACTTGAGGCGATGGAAATTAGCGCACCGATGATAAACATCATCCACAGGCGGTCGGTGAGTAGGTAGGCGGCTGAGGCGGGCACAATGGCAAAGGCGATAAACAGCACCGCACCCACCGCATCAAAGGCCGCAACGGCAGTGGAACTGGTCAGCATCAGTAGCACGTAGAACAGGATGGTTGGCATAAAACCGAAGGTTTTTGCCAGCGCCGGGTCGAAGGTGGCAAGTTTCAGCTCTTTGTAGAACAGGCCGATAAAACCGTAGTTAAGCAGCGTCATGATGCTCATCGAGACCAGCGCCTGGGGAATGGGCAGGCCAAACAGGTCGATGGTATCCAGCCAGACAAAGCCGATCTCGCCAAGCAGCACGGTGTGGGTGTCGATATGTACATCGTTGGCGTAGACATTGAGTAACAGCACGCCGATGGAGAAGAGGGCGGGGAAAACCAGACCGATGGCGGCATCCTGTTTTACTCGCTTGGTGTTGGCCAGTGCTTCGGTGAGCAACACGGTTAATAGCCCAGTTAATGCGGCGCCTATTAGCTGCACGGGCCCGCTCTGCTGTTTGGTCAGCAGCCAGACAATCACAATGCCAAACACAATTGAGTGGCTAATCGCATCAGTGAGCATACTGTTGCCGCGCAGCACAAGGAAGGTACCCACCGCCGAGGAGGCAATGCCCACCATGGCGCCTACTAGAATAATAGGCAGGGCCGTGTCGGTCAGTAATTCAGCAATCATGTCACGACCTCTTCGAAGGTGGCGACCACCTGTTGCGCTGCCTTTTCTCCCCGCGACGTTAGCGCCCATCCGGTTCCGCCATCAGGGGAGCGTATAAGGTAGCCTTGGCGCTTAAGTTGACTCAACACCCTGCGCACGCCGAATGTTGTGCGGTAGTGTTGTGAAGCGGAGGGATGCTTGTAAAGCGCGTAGAGCAATTGCTGCTTCTGCAATGCTTCTTTTTGGCGGTAATGCTTGATGAAGCCCCATAGCAGGCCCCGGCCGGGGGCAAGCGCCAGTGAGATGATTACAATAGCTGTTGCGGTGAGAATCACCAGCGGGCCGGTCGCAAGTCCTCGGGATAGAGTGCTGATGGTTGCCCCCGAGACCCCACTGACAATACCGATACCAGCGGCAATCACCAGCATCCCTCCCAGATGACGGCTCCACTGCCGAGCCGCTGCTGCTGGCGCCACGATCATGGCGGCCATTAATATCACGCCAACCATTTGCAGGCCGACCACCACGGCGAGCGCCACCATGGCGGTAAGTGCGGCTTCGATGGCGTTGACGGGCATGCCGAGCGAGCGGGCGTACTGCCCATCAAAAGTGACCAACTTGGCCTGTTTCCAGAAGACGGCGAGCAGCGTGAGTGTGACAAGGGTGATGCTGCCCATTATCCAGAGATCCGAACGCAGCGTAGCGGCGGCCTGACCGAAAAGGAACGCTTCAAGCCCCCCCTGGGAAGCGTTATTGGTGCCCTGGATATAGGTCAGCAGCACGATGCCAACGGCAAAGAAAATACTCAGGCAAATGCCGAGAGCAGCATCGGTTTTCAGGCGGCTTTTACGGGTCAGTAACAGCATCGTCAGCGCGGCTAACGAGCCGGTAACCAGTGAGCCAATGATCACCCCGCCGATATCGCGGCTGCCGGTGATGATAAAACTTAAACACACGCCGGGCAGTGCTGCATGAGAGATGGCGTCGCCGAGCAGGCTCTGGCGGCGTAACACCGCAAAGCAACCCAGTGGGCCACTGATCAGCCCCAGCAGAGAGGCGCCAATCACCACGTTTTGAAAGGTGTAGTCAGATAGAAGGTCGAGCCACTGCATGGGTTATTTCACCTTCGAAGCAGCGAACATCAGGGAGTCGCTATCGTTCAGCAGGGCAATCTGGCCACCGTACGCCTGACGGAGATGATCGATAGTAAATACGTCTTCAGCCTTGCCGCTGGCAATCACGCGTACGTTAAGCAGCAGCAGCCAGTCGAAATAGTTACGTACGGTTTGCAGGTCATGGTGGACAACAATCAACGTTTTACCCGCGTCACGCAGACGGCGCAGAATGTCGATAATGGCCCGCTCCGTGGTGGCATCAACCCCGGCCATGGGCTCGTCGAGAAAGTACACATCAGCCTGTTGCACCAGCGCGCGGGCCAGAAATACCCGTTGCTGCTGGCCGCCGGAAAGCTGGCTGATCTGGCGGTCAGCATAGTCGCTCATTCCCACCATTTCCAAGGCTTCCAGTGACTCCTTGCGCTCTTTGCGGCCGGGCCGCCGGAACCAGCCCAGGCGGCCATAAAGACCCATGGTGACCACATCCAGCGCTGTGGTGGGGAAGTCCCAGTCAACGCTGGAGCGCTGCGGCACATAGCCAACGCGCCTGCGCTGTGAGACGTAGGGGCGACCATGCACCATGACCTCGCCGGAAAGCGATGGTACAAGCTCCAGCAGGCTTTTGATCAGCGTACTCTTACCCGCCCCGTTAGGGCCGACAATGCCTGCCATCACGCCGGTAGGAATCTCCAGATTAATATCCCAGAGAACGGGCTGATTATGATAGCTGACGGTCAGGTTCTGAATACTGAGCGCTGTGTCGGTCGTTACGGGTGTCGCCATTGTTGCGGTGCCTTGTTGAATGATTAGTGAGCGAGCTTCCACTCGTTAGCCCAATCGTTCATTTCATCGGGAAGCGGTGCCAGCGTACCGCCAAGTGCTTCGACAATATGCTGGGTGTTGCGGTAGATCATACCCATATAAGTGCCATCGACCGTATCCGGGTCGCCCATGGCATCGGAGTAGAGTTCACCGCCAATTTCGACAGTCTGGCCCCGTTGTTGGGCGGCATCAATGACTGCCTGAACCGTGCGCGGGTTAATGGTGCTCTCGATGAAAAGGGCCGGAATCGCGCGGTCCACCACAATATCTGTCATGTTGCGAATATCAGCAATACCCGTTTCCGATTCTGTGCTGATGCCCTGTATGCCTTCCACGTCGATATCGTAGGCGCGGCCAAAGTAGCCAAAAGCATCGTGAGCGGTGACCAGAATACGCTGCTCATCGGGAATGCTGGCAATACTGTCTTTTACCCATTCGTGCAGGGCAAGCAGTTGAGCCTGATAGCGTTCGGTATTGGCGTCAAATGTCGCGGCGCAGTCGGGGCGCGCTTCACTCAGCGCTTCGTTGAGCGTGGGCAGTGTTTGCGCCCATAAAGAAACGTCCATCCACAGATGAGGATCAATGCCGTACACATCCTGTGAGGTAATCAACGATGCGGGGTCAATCGAGGCAGGAGCAACGGCAAGCGTAGGTGTGCGCTCGGAGAACCTTTCCAGTACGTCGCCTAGCTGGCCTTCCAGCGAATAGCCTGAGTAGAAAATCTGCTCTGCGTTTCGCAGTGTCGCCACATCGCTGGCGCTTGCCTGATAAAGGTGGGGGTCAACCCCTGGCCCCATCAGTGCGTCTACGTTAACGCACTCACCACCGATCTCCTGGGTGATATCGGCAATCATCCCAATGGTCGCGACCACATTGAGCGGCGCCTCGCCGGCGGAGGCGACATTGCTTAGTGGAAGTAGGCTTGCCAGAGCAATTGCGTATCTTGTTGCCATGATTCCCCCAGCCGGAATGCCAGCTTAAACGATAGGTTGAGACAGATTGGGTTAAGGACTGATGAGTGTGTGATCAATAAGTGTTTGACCGATGAGTGATAAACAATGTGGTAAGGCGAAATTTATTTTGCATTAAGCAAGAAGTATAGCCTTGGCTAAGTTTCTGGCGTTCTGTATGGAATGTCAAGAGAACCAAAATATCGCCGACGGTACTTATGATCACCAAGTACGGCCAGCAAGCCAGGTGGGCGGGCGCGAGCAAAACGCATAAGTGTGCAGCCGTGGTGCAGTCTGTCTTTAGATTGATTCTTTTTGGTGCGGAATGGGCAGGTTGAAAACTATCTTTTTCCATCTCATACGGGCGCTATGGCGGCGCATAAGCACTTTTCACCATTTTGGCGCATTCCTTGCATTTCAAGTTGAAATATTGACCAACAGGAAGCGATAGCGCCCATGACTCTGTGTGAACTTGCGACACCTGCTGCTGGCTCAGGCCATCGCTTTGATGGCGAGCGCCACTGGGCGGCATCGTTGGCGCTGCGTTTTGCTGACCGTGAGGGCACAACCCGGTTGGTGCAGGCTCGTCACCAAGGGCCCCTACGAGTACAGCGCCCGTTTTACCCAGAAGGCAGCACAGAAGCTTGCCATGTGTACGTGCTGCATCCACCCGGTGGTTTAGTCAGTGGCGATGCCCTGACGATTCGCGCCCACATCGAGCGTGGTGCCCACGCGCTGCTCACCACGCCTGCGGCTAACAAGCTTTATAAAGCTGACAGTCAGGGCGTAGCCTGGAACCAACAGACTGAACTGAACGTGGCAGATGGCGGCATCCTTGAATGGCTGCCTCAGGAAACCATTGCCTTTGATGGCTCCAAAGGCACTCAGCGAACGCATATTGCGTTGCATCGCAGTGCCCGCTGCCTGGGCTGGGAAATCATGGCGCTAGGCCGCCCCGCCAGTGAAATTCCCTATGTGACAGGCCGCATTGAGCAGCACTTTCGTTTAACCCTAGATGGCAAGCCGCTGTGGCTTGAACGCCAACCATTAGACCCTGCACATCCGCGTTTTAATGGGCGCTGGGGGCAGGGGGGAGCCACGGTGCAAGCCACGCTGTGGGCGGTTGGTTTAGAAGATGCCGGTGCGGCGATTGATGCACTACGTGAAGCGCTGCCGGACAACCCGCGTTGGGCGGTCACCGTTCGCCAGGGCGTACTGTTATTACGTTACCTCGGAAACTCACGTAATGAAGCCTGGGCGCTGTGTGAGCAGGCTTGGCATTTACTGCGCCCACGCTGGATCGCTCGCGCCGCCCACACGCCGCGCATTTGGTTAACCTAAACGTTATGCAGCAGGTGCTAAATAAGTTATTGTCACTAATGCAAATGAAAACCTTTTGCATTAAGATGGCTGTTTGTGACCTGCACCGAGATGCACCATGCTGCTTAACGTTTTACCCTCTTCGTATTGGCTGCTTATCTTACGCATCCTGGCCGCGACGCTTGGCGGCTATATAGTCGCTGCACTGTTCTCGGTGGCAGCGCTTGGCTTACCGCTAGATATCATGATGTCTCTGCGTATCGGAATGATGGGGAGCTTCATTATTTGGGCGGGCGTGGCGACTTGGTCGTTTATCACGCCGATTTTGATACGCCTTTGGGGGGCTATCGGTCTCGCCGCTTGCGGCCTTCTATTGGTGGCTACCTATGGCATCCACTAAGCGCAGCGTGAGGCGTAACATGGCTCAGCTGCATACATGGTGCGGCTTGTTAGCTGCTTGGCTGCTGTTTGCTGTTTTCCTGACGGGCACCCTGAGTTACTTCAAAGAGAGTATTTCGTTATGGATGCAGCCCGAACTACCGAGTGTCGTCGCGAACGCTGAGTGGGATAACCGACGTCTGGCTGATTACTGGCAGCACTATCTTGCTGAACATGCCTCATCGGCGAGAAGCTGGCAGATTACCTTTCCTAATGAGCGCATGTCGGTCTCGACAGCCGTTTGGTTTGGGGCGGATGGGAGAGAGCAGTCGGTACTTGACCCAACCACTCTGGCGTTGGTTACCCCGCGAGAAACGCGTGGGGGGGATTTTTTCTACCGATTCCATTTTCAATTGCATCATCTCCCCGCCGTCTATGGCCGCTGGCTCATTGGTATCGCCACCATGATGATGTTCGTGGCAATCATTAGCGGCGTGATAACCCATAAAAAAATCCTGCGCGACTTTTTTGCTTTCCGGCCCCAAAAGGGCGCCCGTAGCTGGCTTGATGCGCACAATGCATTTTCTGTGTTAACGCTGCCTTTTCAGCTAATGATTACCTATACCGGCTTGATAACGCTCATGTCGCTCTATATGCCTTGGGGAGTAGAGCGCGCCTTTCCCGATGCTGACGCGCGTCGCCAAGCGACCAGTGAACTGCATGCCTTTCCCCTCTCTGACTCAGCCACGGGGCAGCCTGCAGCGTTATATGCCCTTAGTGAACTGGTCGATGATGCTGAAGCGCATTGGCAGAAGCCGGTGCAGTCCTTAAGGGTTAGCCACCCGGGTGATGCAGGTGCGCGTGCCGTGGTTTGGCAAAGTACCCACGAGGCGTTATCTGCGCACCGCCCACAACGTATCTATGAGGCCAGTTCGGGCGCCTTGTTAGCAGAAACTCAGTCGCAACGTGTCGATGAACAAGCACACGGCGTCATGGTGGGGCTACATGCAGGTCGTTTTGCTAACTGGGGCATGCGCTGGATCTATTTTGCCTTGGGCGCTGCTGGGTGTGGCATGGTGGCAACCGGGCTACTGCTATGGACGTCAAAGCGTAAGCATAAGAAGGGCAGTGTGGTGGGGATGTGGTGTGTCGAGCGGCTTAATATAGCCACGCTGGCCGGCATGCCGATTGCCGTATTGGCCTTTTTAGCCAGCAACCGACTTTTACCGGTGGCGCTTAGTGGGCGTGCCCAATGGGAGATCCATTGCTTCTTTGCCGCCTGGCTGCTGGCGTTGCTACACGCTGTTTTAAGACGCTCGGCCTCGCAGGCGTGGCGGGAGCAGTTAACAATGACCGTTATCTTGTTGCTTTGCCTGCCAATACTCAATCTCTTGACCCCTTCCTATAGTGTTCTAGGTGAGCTTGCCGCAGGTAATTGGCAGCGTGTCAGCGTTGACCTGATGTGTTTGGTCGGCGCGCTGATCATCGTATGGCAAATGAGACGAGCCGCTAAAAAAGCGAGCACCCGTGTGCAGACTATTCAGGTGGCGTCATGATGCTCCTCACGATTCTGGCACTCTGTACACTGGGTTTTGCATTAATTGCGCTATCGGATAGCCGCCATCGACGCCGTTGTGGCCTTAAGCCTGCTCAACAAAAGCCTTGGTTCTGGGCGGGCAGCGCGATACTCGGTTGGCCGCTTTGGTTGGCGATGGAAACCTGGAGCACAGGGCTGGCAATAACGCTATGGCTTGGTTGTCTAAGCATCTCGGCGGGAGTGGTATTTCTTGGTTTGGCGATGTTTGAGCGCTTCCGCCAGCAGCCGTAATTACCCCCGCCGCTGGCGATTTAATAAATAAACCAAATAGATACCGCCCAGCCCAGCCGTTAAAACACCGACGGGTAACGCCCCAGAAGGCAATGAGTACTGAGCCGCTAAGTCTGCCGCTAATAGCAGCAGGGCTCCGACCACGCCTGCCGCTAAGGGGAGCGGCCCAGGCTTTCGCCAAAGGCGTAACGCCAACTGGGGTGCGGCAAGGGATACAAACGCAATCGGCCCTACCGTCGCGACCGCGCCACCTGCTAAAAAAGCCCCCATTAAGGCACTTAATAAGCGCGATGCTGCCAGATTAACGCCTAGGCTTTTGGCGACGGGGTCGCCAAGTGCCATCAGGCGCAGCCGGGGGGCTATCAGCACAATACCGGGCAGTAACAGCAAACACAGGCCAAGCATTG
This sequence comes from Halomonas sp. XH26, assembly GCF_024138895.1. Taxonomy (NCBI): domain Bacteria; kingdom Pseudomonadati; phylum Pseudomonadota; class Gammaproteobacteria; order Oceanospirillales; family Halomonadaceae; genus Halomonas; species Halomonas sp. XH26. The sequence goes on along the minus strand of NZ_CP071889.1, from coordinate 3,863,323 downwards.
GCCAAAGATCGTGCCACTGGCGTCCTGCTACGCTACCGCTAAGCCAAATCATCGCCTCTCGCGCTTGCTCTTGGCCCAGCCAGGTCAAATTTAGCTGCACGCCTGCTAGGGCTAAGGCATTGATAGCGATGCCAGCAATAATCATTGAAGAGGGGTGGCGAAAACCGCGCCCAGAGCCGCTATAGACTGCCAGCGTGCCGATGATCGCACCCAGCGCGGCCCCCGTTGTGGTAGAGACAATGCCCACCAGCCAACTGCTTGCCAGCAGTGCTCCCAGGCTAGCGCTGGCAGTAAGGCCGATAATATCGGGACTGCCTAACGGGTTGCGGGTGATGCCTTGAAACAGGGCACCCGATACACCCAGCGCAAAGCCAGCACACAGCGCGACGAATGCCCGTGGTAGGCGCAGCGTAAACGCCTGCCATTGTTCAAACGGTGTCGCATTACCTTGGATAAGGTGCCCAAGCGCTTCTTTACTAAGTCCTTGGCTTCCCAGCATCAGAGAACCCAGTAATAGCCCTAAAGCGATAATGCTGGCCAACATGTAGGGGGCTAAAGCACGGGGTGGCAAAAGACAGGGTGGAAAAATACGGGGAAGTAAATGACGGGGGGCTGGCAGCAACGTATTAAAGCGTTTCATCATGGCTCACACAGCGCGCTGGTTAATGCGCAAAGCGACTAACAGAAATGGCGCGCCTAGCAGCGCCGTCAGAATCCCTGTCATGATTTCAGAAGGGCTTAGCAAAAGGCGTGCGAGCAGGTCTGCAAGTATCATCATTAGGGGGCCCATCACCAACGCGATGGCAAGTTGCCAATAAACGTAATGACCAGCAATTTTTTTGGCCAACAACGGCACGGCTAAGCCCACGAAAGCGATAGGGCCCACCGTGGCGGTTGAAATCGCCGCTAGCAACGCGCTACCGCTAAGCACCGCCAGCCTCAAACAACCCGCACTCAGCCCCAGCGCTTTGGTCACTCCGTCACCCATTTGCAGGACGTGTAAAAAGCGCGGGAGGATAAACGACAGGCCTAGCCCGACCGCTATCCAGCCAAATAGCCGCTGGGCCTCATCTAGCGTATGCCCATTGATGGACCCAACAATCCAGAAGCGATAGTTGGCAAATAAGGCGGGGTGGGTAAGGGTGATGGCTTGTACGTAGGCAAATAGAACGGCGTTAAGCGCCGCCCCTAACAGCAGCAGGTGTGCTGGGTCATGCTGGCGATAAGCGCTCTGAACGCCTGCCAAAACAGCCACGCAAAGCGCACCAGGTAGCGCTAACCAAAAAGCGCCTGCAGGCAACGAGCCAAGCACCAAGCCAGCGGTGACCAGAGACGCGGCTGCGCCTGCATTGATGCCCAGAAGCCCAGGCTCGGCAAGCGGGTTGCGGGTTAAATTTTGGAGCAGCGTACCGGCGACGGCAAGCGCCGCGCCGGTAGCGATGGCGAGCAGTGTGCGTGACAGGCGTGCTTCCACTAAGTCGTTGGCGTAGCTGGGGCCTGCCGCTTGAAGTGCCTGCCATACTTGATAAGGGGAGAGATTTTCTGCTCCCACCGAGAGATTGACCCAGCCAAACAGCAGCACCGCCCCCACTAGCCCTGCCAGCCAGCGTGTTCGCTGCCGTAAAGAGGGAAATAGACCATTCACGATACCAGTTCCAGCATTCATCGCCGTTCAGCTGCTTCGGCAAGGCGTGGCAATAGCCGCTCGATCATCCATTGAGTCGCTAGTGGCGAACCGGCAGAACTAGCAACGATTAATGGCTGATCGGTCAGCGCCAGATAGCGGCCATGTGAAATGGCTGGCAAAGAGGCAAAAAGCGATAGTTCAGCCACTCTATCGCGCTGCTCTTCGCTGTGATACCAAGAGACCACTAAGTCGACATCTTCCAGCATGGGCAGATGCTCAAACCCTAGGTAGTGCGCAAAGTGGTTGCCGCTTGGTGATAGGCCTTCAACCGTTGGTGACAACTGAAGCCCAAGGCCTGTCAGTGTGCCAACGCGAGGGTCATCTGCTAAATACACGGAGACGTTTCCAGAGGCTGGGTCGGGCCGTACATAAGCAAAAGTGGTGTCCGCAAGGCCTGGATAAGCCTCGCCTGCAGAGCTCAGCGATGTTTCGAGATAACGCATTAAGGCAGCACCTTTCTCCGGCACGCCAAGCGCTTGTGCAATACGTTCAATCTGCTCATCAACAGAGGTGAGGTAAGGACGCTCTGGGTAAGCGACAATGGGTACCAGCGGCGACAGCAAATCATAAATGGCGTCTGGAACACCACTGGAAGGCGCCAGAATTACATCCGGCTCCAGCGCGAGCAGTGCTTCAACATCCAGCTCGGGGTATTGGGTAATCGTTGTGGGGAGCGGCGTTGCCTGTGCTTCCAGAGCATCTCGTACCCATGGCCAATAGCCGTCCTCATCGCCGCCCCACTCCGCACGGCTGACCCCGACCGGCACCACGCCAAGTGAAATGGCAATATCATCAGCGCCAACGCCAAGGGTGACGACGCGCTGCGGTGGCTCGTCAATGGTGGCTGTTCCCAGTGGGCTTGGGATGACAACGGGAAACAGAGAGGCATCAGCCACTGCCCCCGTCATGGGGGCAGCCGCAATTAACAGCGTGATGAATGAGCGCAGCATCATTAGCTTCTCACCAATCCCAGTTGATCGACATAACGGCACTACGCGGTTCGCCAAGCCAATACTGGCTGTAGAAACCAATTTGCTCGTAGTAGTCCTGGTCAAACACGTTGTTGATGTTCAACTGCGCGCTTAATTGATCGTTGAAGCGGTAGCGTGCCATCAGATCAGCAACGGCGTAAGCGTCTTGCCCAACCTTAACCTGGCCATTGGGGCTAGATGTATTCCGCCAAATATCGCTTTGCCAACGTGCCCCGCCGCCCAATGTTAAGCCACTCCATGCGCCCGGCAGTTGGTAGGTGGTAAACAGTTTGATCTGTTGGCGCGGATGGGTCGTGTTGGTACGCTCGCCGTCGGAATTTTCTGCATTGGCTAGCGTGTAGCTGGCGCTCACATTCCAGCCCGAGGCCACTTCGCCAATCAATTCGACCTCTACGCCATTGACCCGATTACCATCAACACTGCGGTGGGCGGACGTTCCAGGCTGGCCGATCACATCAACGCCAGGAATAGCTTCGGCCACACCGTTTTGCTCTGTTCTAAACAGTGCAATGCTGCTATCCAAGTGGCCGTTCAGAAGGGTTGCCTTAGCGCCCAGCTCATAGCTGCGACCCTGAATAGGGTCAAGCAGAGAGCCATCCTCACGGCGGGCATTCTGAGACTGGAAAATCTCGGTATAACTCGCGTAAACAGAGGCGTAGTCATTAATATCGTAAATAATGCCCGCATAAGGCGTTATTTCGTTGCTGTATCGGTATTGCCGCTCAGACCCATAGTAAGTCTGATCCAATTCCCAATCGCTCAGGCGTGCGCCAACAATGAGATTAAGCGGATCACTCAACGAAAAGCGCGACACCATATAGCCGCCGCTTTGCGTTACCTGCATATTATCTGAGCTGCTGAATTCCCCCCACTGAGGCTTGGCCACCACACTGTCTCGCCAATTAAAGTAACTGCCCGCGGAAGGCGGTGTGCCAACCGGGGTGGCCAGTTTTATCTCAAAGTCATCTTCGTTATGCATCCAGCCAAAGCCCAACTCGTGTTGGCGGCCAAATAAGCTGAAATCACCTTCGGCCGTAACGTTAACGGTTTGTTGAGTGCGGTTGCCGCGGTAATTTAAGAAGGAGCTGGACATACCAAGGCCTGTCTCCCTGTCTGGGAAACCGCCGCGATAAAGGTACTCTAGGCCATAGTTACCATCGTTATGGCTGACTGCGGCGCGTAACGTCCAGCCGTTATCCAGTTGGTGGCTAATATCAGCGAACACGCGAGTGGTCTCGTTGTAAAACGTTGACCAGTCGGTATTGTTAGATGCGCTGCGGTCAAAGTCCGTTCGGCTGCCGTCAGCATAAAAAGCCGGGACACTGGCCCCTGCGCCAACCGTCTCGTTGTGCTGATATTCAACCCCTACGGTTAATTGAGTAGCGGGGGTAAGCTCGCTACTGATAACACCGTAAAGCGTCTCATGGTCATCTTCGAGATGAGAGATAAAACTATCGTTCTGGTCTTTGGCGACGACAAAGCGGGCCCCTGTCGTACCATCGCTGCTTAATGGAACAGACACATCAGCCGTGACGCGGCGCCGGTCCCAACGGCCGAGGCCTGCGGAAACAGACGCAGCCGCTTCGGACAACGGGCGTTTGCGAATAAAGTTAACGCTTGCCGAAGGTTCGCCAGCGCCGGTCAACAAACCGGTTGCCCCGCGCACTACTTCAACACGATCATAAATCGCCGCATCCCAGTCGGTATCGCCAAAATTCCAAAAACCGCTGAGCGGAATGCTGAGCCCGTCAAACTGCACGCTACGGATTGAGAAACCACGCGCGGCATAGCTAATTCGGTTGCTGTCAGCTCGGCTTGGCGAAACGCCGGGTACTTGAGCTAACACATCACCGCCTGTCTGTGCCGCACGGTCGTCGATCTGCTGGCGAGTAATAACACTTGTTGATTGGGGGGTCTCGCGTGGCGTTAATGACAGCCCGACCGCACTGCGGCTAGCGGGCACTGTGTAGCGTTGAGTGCCTTCACTGCTGGTGCTGAGGCGCTCACCGGTCACTAGCAAATTGTCCAATGTTTCGTCAGGAGCTTCAGCAAAGGCAAGCAAAGGGTAGGCAAGAATAAGAGCAGTGCATGTTGATCGATATAACAATGGCATGGAGCGGTTTTCCAAAGTTGGATGTTGCTAGTAGTTAATATTTCATAATGAGAATTATTCCACTTATGCTGGGCGGGCGGTTATGCCCGCCGCGCAATTGATTATGCGCAAACGTCAGCCGTATCGTTTTAGGAGCGTTTAAGGGAACTTTCCGTCAAAGCACCCGGCGAGATACCGTAGTTTTTCTTGAAAGCAGTAATAAAGTTGCTGGCATGGCGGTAGCCGCTTAAATGTGCCGCTTGTTGAACGCTGTGGCCGCTCAGCAGCAGCTCGCGGGCTAGCGAAAGCCGACGCTTGCGCAAATAGTCGATGGGCGCTAGGCCGTAAGCCATCTTGAAATGCCGCATTAGCGTACTTGGGCTCATGGCCGCGCGATCCGCTAAGCGTTGCAGCGTGTGGTCAAACGACGGCTCTTCATCCAGCCAGCGGCGTATCAGCGCCAAGCGCTGTCGATATAGTGCGCCACTGTCAGCCGTATATGGCGAACGGCAGTCCAGCCCCTGGGCGATGATTTGCAGTGCCAGTCCTTGAAAGAGCATGCGTTGCGACTCAGCGCTACTGGAAGCACAGCACGCTTCATCGATGGTGAGCTGTAATCCAGGACTGAGTTGCCAGACATGGGGGGAAGTCGATGAAATGTAAGAACCATACCAAGCCTGCATCGCTGGTGCGTCGAGCGATAGGCATAGCGTGCGAAGCCGTTGATTAGCAGGATGAAAAGCGCTTAGCGTTAAACCTGTGTCCAGCCTTAGCCAGCAAGCTTCCCCTGCCGTTATCCAACGCTTTTGGCCATCAATATCGAAATGTGCGCAGCCCTCTAACATCACCACAATCAGCAGGTCGGTATTGCCCTTAGAGAACGATTGATAAGGTCGCAGCACATCCAAATCGGAAATAAAAAGCTCCACACCCGCCGCTAGGCTAACTTCTTCTACACGCCCTTGGGCGATCGATGTTTTCGGCGTGCAGGCAGCGTTGGAAGTGATGGGAAAGCAGTAATCGATACTGTATCGGCGTCCGTAGCCTAAAAAATGATCAACGGTATAGCGGGTGCTGATGGTCACGTGGTGTGTCTCAACCTGGTGTAGAAATAGAGGCTCAAAAAAAGCCTTATTTAAAAGACGCGCACAAATAGTAATGTGTTTTATTATTATTTGATAGTTAATGCTAAATGGAGCGTTTTAATTGCACTTCTTTGGTGCGAAAGAAGGGGCTGGTTAATTAGCATGGTGCAATTTTGGTGCGAATAAGAGAAAGTCGGTATTTTTCAAGCTGTTGAATAATAATAACTATTTTTTCTATTCACCATTTTGGTACGGTGGTTGCGCTGCATTGCTTCAAATAGGCGTGCTCGGTTTCGATAGTCTGGGAGCGTTGTTCCAAATCCTGCACCGTCGTTTCTGTTGAGCGCTCCCACTGATCGAGCCAATGGAGCCCCCATGGAACTGACCCCACGAGACAAAGATAAGCTGCTGCTGTTTTCTGCTGCCCAGCTTGCCGAGCGCCGCAAAGCACGCGGCCTAAAGCTTAATTACCCCGAGGCCGTCGCGCTGATCAGCTTTGAAATTATCGAAGGTGCCCGTGACGGCAGAAGTGTCGCCGACTTAATGAGCTACGGCCGTGAAATCCTTAGCCGTGATGACGTGATGGATGGCGTGGCGGAAATGGTGGATGAAGTGCAGGTAGAGGCCACCTTTCCGGACGGCACCAAGCTCGTGACCGTTCACACGCCAATCAACTAGTCGTCAGCAACCAGGAGGCTGCCATGATTTCCGGCCCAATGATTCCAGGACAGTACCAGTTAAAAGACGGTGATATTGAGCTATGCGTGGGCCGCGAGCGGATTAGCGTCGAAGTGGCCAATACCGGCGACCGCCCCATTCAGATCGGCTCTCACTACCACTTCGCTGAAGCCAACCCCGCGCTGGTGTTTGATCGTAGCAAATCCCGTGGCTTTCGCTTGGACGTGGCAGCGGGCACCGCGATTCGCTTTGAGCCTGGCCAGACCCGCGAGGTCACGCTAGTTCCCTTCGTTGGTAAGCGCGAAATTTACGGCTTCCGTGGCGATGTGATGGGTGCGCTCGATGGAGATAAACAATGAAGCCGGTTAACAAAATCAGTCGGCAAGCCTACGCCGATATGTATGGCCCCACCGTGGGCGACCGCGTGCGCCTGGGTGATACCGAACTGTGGATCGAGGTGGAGCAAGACGCTACCCACTACGGCGATGAGGTGAAGTTCGGCGGCGGCAAGGTGATACGCGATGGCATGGGTCAAAGTCAGCTCAATGACGTCTCTGTCATGGATACGGTGATTACCAACGCGCTGATTTTAGACTGGTGGGGCATTGTTAAAGCCGATGTCGGCCTGCAAAACGGGCGCATTGCTGCGATTGGCAAGGCAGGCAACCCCGATACTCAGCCCGATGTAGATATAGTGATTGGCCCCGGCACTGAAATTATCTCAGGCGAAGGCAAGATTCTCACCGCTGGAGGGATTGACGCCCATATACACTTTATTTGCCCCCAACAGGTAGAAGAAGCGCTGATGAGTGGGGTGACTACCATGCTAGGCGGTGGCACCGGTCCGGCGACTGGCTCCAACGCCACCACCTGCACTCCCGGTGCCTGGCATATTGGCAAAATGCTGCAAGCGGTGGACGACCTGCCGATGAATATTGGCCTGTTGGGCAAAGGCAACGCTAGCTTGCCGGAAGCGTTGGAAGCGCAGCTGGAAGCCGGTGCCATGGGGCTTAAACTCCACGAAGACTGGGGCACCACGCCTGCCTCCATTGATAACTGCCTCAGTGTGGCAGAAAAGTACGATGTGCAGATCGCGATTCACACCGACACACTCAACGAATCCGGCTTTGTGGAAGACACCCTGGCAGCGTTTAAAGAGCGTGGCATTCACACTTACCACACCGAAGGGGCAGGCGGCGGTCACGCGCCGGATATCCTGACCGCCTGCTCAAAAGAGTACGTGCTGCCGTCTTCCACTAACCCGACGCGGCCTTATACGGTTAACACCATCGACGAACACCTGGATATGCTGATGGTCTGCCACCACTTGGACCCCAACATTCCTGAAGATGTGGCCTTTGCCGACTCACGTATTCGCCGTGAAACGATCGCCGCCGAAGATATTCTCCACGACTTGGGCGTGATCTCGATGATTGCCTCGGATTCCCAAGCCATGGGGCGAGTGGGCGAAGTGGTCTGCCGTACCTGGCAAACGGCCCATAAAATGAAAGTGCAGCGCGGTTTATTGCCCGAAGATGAAGCATTGGGCGCTGATAACCTGCGCGCCAAGCGTTATATCGCCAAATACACCATTAATCCCGCGATTACCCATGGCATTGCCCATGAGGTGGGCTCCATCGAAGTTGGCAAACTGGCTGATTTAGTGCTCTGGAAACCGGCATTTTTCGGTGTAAAGCCTTCGCTGATTTTAAAAGGCGGCATGATTGCGGCAGCGCCCATGGGCGACCCCAACGCGTCTATTCCTACCCCTCAGCCGGTGCATTATCGCTTTATGTTTGGGGCGTTTGGAAAGGCCGCCAGCCAAACGCGGCTCAACTTCGTGAGCCAAGCGGCGATTGACGCAGGCATTAAAGAGCGGCTGGGCCTGCAGAGCACGCTTTCCGCCTGTAAAAACGTACGCGGCGTGCGCAAAAAAGATATGAAGCTCAACGACGCCTGCCCAGAACTCACCGTCGACCCGCAAACTTATGAAGTGCGCTGCGATGGCGAGCTACTCACCTGCGAGCCGGCGACCGAGCTGCCACTAGCCCAGCATTATCACTTGTTCTGATTGACGCAATACGAGGAGCGCCGAGAGGTAGGACTACGTGAGGGCGCTGTGAATACATCCTTGTACGCTACTTTTGCCATCCATGGCAAAAGACCCTCACTTCGACCTACCTCCGGCTAGGCGTTGGGTGGTTTTAATAGGAAGAGATAGATGCTGAAACTGATAGAACGTTTAGGGCCGGTGGAAGAGCGTGCCGCCAGCGACACGCTGACACTACCCTTCGAACTGCGCATTCGCGGGCGCTTAAAAGCCCAAAGCGATAGCGGCCGCGAGCTGGGGCTGTTTCTAGACCGTGGCCCAGTGCTGCGCGACGGCGAAGGCTTAAAAGCTGAAAATGGCGAAGTGGTGCGCATACGCGCTGCCATCGAGCCGGTGGTGACCGCGCGAGTCAGTACTGGCCTACCCCTGGCACGGCTGGCATACCACTTGGGCAACCGCCATGTACAGCTGGCGCTGGGCGAAGATGAAAAGGGTGGCTGGGTGCGTTTCCCACCCGACCATGTGCTAGAAGAACTGGCGGAACTACTGGGGGCTGAGCTTGAGCACCACAACGCCACCTTCGATCCAGAACCAGGGGCCTATAACCAAGTAGGTGGCGGCGGGCACTCTCACGGACATTCTCACGGGCATTCTCATGGTCATGGGCACTCCCACGAGCACGCTCATGACCACGACCATTCACACGCGCATGAGCATCATCATGCCCACTGAGCATGCCGCACCAGAAAGCCATGACTTAGCCCTGCTAGGGCTAATGCAGTTGGTCAGCCCAGCGCTACCCATCGGTGCCTTTGCGTTTTCCCAAGGGCTGGAAAGCGCCTTTGAGCTGGGCTGGGTAAGTGATGAACAAAGCCTTTCTGAGTGGCTTTCTGGCGTACTGGAAGATGGCCTAACCCGCTGTGAACTGCCGCTGATCGCGCGCTTTTACACTGCCCTTGAGCAGCATGACAGCGATGCAATCGCTCAGTGGGACGAGTGGTTGGCGGCCACCCGCGAAACCGCTGAATTAGCCGCTGAAGATAGCCGCTTGGGTGCTTCGCTCAAGCGCCTGCTGGGCAGCCTGGATTTATTACCCCGCCAGGATGAGCGAAGTGAAGGCTGTCTGCCGCCTTTATTACCTGCCCATGCAGGCTATGTGACGCTATTTAGCTACGCCGCTTTTATGCGCCGTGTGCCCCCGCGCCAAGCGCTATTAGGGTTTGGCTGGGCGTGGCTGGAAAACCAGCTGGCAGTGGCCTGCAAAGCACTTCCCCTGGGCCATACCGCCGCCCAGCGGGTGATTGAACAGCTGCGCGGGGAACTGGTGGCGGCCGTCGATCAGGCACTATTGCTGAAAGATGATGACCTTGGCCCGGTACTGCCCGGCGTGGCGCTGGCAAGCGCTCTGCACGAAACACAATATTCACGCTTGTTTAGAAGTTAAACGCTTATGAGTAGGAGATGACAATGACGCACTGTTTACGTGTAGGTGTGGGTGGCCCGGTGGGTTCCGGCAAAACGGCACTGCTTAAGCAGCTTTGTTCGGCACTACGGGATTACTACGATATCGCCGTCGTAACCAACGACATATATACCCGTGAAGACGCCGACTTTCTGCTCAAGCACGATGCGCTGCCTGCTGACCGCATCTTAGGTGTGGAAACCGGCGGTTGCCCGCATACCGCCATTCGCGAAGATGCCTCGATGAACCTGGCGGCCATCGATGAGCTACACGCTCGCCATCCAAAACTAGAGCTGGTACTAGTGGAGTCCGGCGGTGACAACCTCTCTGCGACGTTCAGCCCCGAGCTTTCTGACCTCACGCTGTACGTGATTGACGTTTCCGCAGGCGATAAGATCCCCCGTAAAGGCGGGCCAGGCATTACTAAGTCAGACCTGCTGATTATCAACAAAATCGATATTGCCGAGCAGGTTCATGCATCGCTTGAGGTGATGGAGCGGGATTCGAAGAAAATGCGCGGCGAGCGTCCCTTTGTGTTTACCAATCTTTACGACGGGGTAGGTCTTGAAGAGATCATCCGCTTTATTCTCGACAAAGGCATGCTGGATGAGCGTCGGCCCCAGGCAGCAACGGCATAAGCGTTGTGATGCGAAAATCGCCCCCAATAAAAAACTGCCCTGCCCCAATAGGGGGCAGAGCAGTCAAAAAGACGTGGCTAGCGGCTTGCTAAAACGGGCCGTCCTTGGCCACCACACCCCTACAGTGAGCGGATAGGGCAAAGATAACCTTAACGCAGGTTATGAAAGTCCTATTTAGCGACGTTAATTCGCTGTTCATAAACAAAAAACACGAGAGATGGCTCAAGTCGACACAGGTTAGGTCGATAAAGAATGCATAAAACTACTAAAAATTCTTCCGATGACCTACTGAGAAACACTTTATGGCTACTCCTCCTTCTTCGACTCCGCAAAAACGAAGCCTTAGCTTACAGGCTAAGGTGTTGACGCTTGTCCTACTGCCACTTTTCATAGTGACAGCAGGGTTAGTCTCGTTTAACGCCTATGAGCGCATTCAAAACACCCGTGAGACGCTGGCGAATCAGCGTGAGGTGCTGATTGAAGAGCGCCGCAATGCAGTGCGCGACATTGTGCAAATGGCGACGTCCGCTATTTCTCCTATTTATGAGCAAGCAGGTGTTAATGATGAGGAAGCCAAACAGCAGGTAGCAGAGCTCGTGCGCGCCATGCGCTTTGAAGGTAATAACTACGTTTTTATCTACGACTTCGATGGTAACAATATCGTGACGGCCCCTGCGCCAGAGCGTGAAGGTACCAACATGATGGACGTAAGAACCCCAGACGGAAATTACCTTATTCGCGATATTCTTCAGGTTGCCAAGAACGGTGGCGGTTTCCATAGTTACTTATGGGAGTACCCAAGCACCCGGGAGATTGAGCCGAAGCACTCGTATGTAGAGAGTCTAGAAAAGTGGGGCTGGATGATCGGTGCCGGGGTTTACGTCACTGATGTTGATGCAGTTGTTGCAGAACTTGAGGCGACCGCTAACGCGGACCTAGGCCAGTCTATCCTGTTCGCTATTTTGTTGGGTGCCGCCTTATTTCTAGCAGTGGCGCTGCTCGCATTTGGTTTTGTGCGTCGCACCGTCGGGCCGATTAAACGCACCGCCAGCGCTATGCATGATATCGCTCAAGGCCGTGGTGACCTTACCCGCCGCCTAGCGGTAGAAAGCAATGACGAGGTTGGTAACCTAGCGGTTCAGTTCAATGCCTTTGTCGAGCGCATGCAGGAAACCCTGCGTGATGTGCGCCGTAGCACCATGAGTGTTTATCATTCGGCGGGGGAAATTTCCCATAGCTCCGAGGAACTGGCCACCCGTACCGAGCAGGCCGCTGCCAACCTGCAAGAAACGTCAGCTTCCATGGAAGAGATTACCTCGACCGTGAATCACAGTGCAGATAATGCCCAGCAGGCCAATCAGCTGGTGCAGTCCACTGCTGAAGTAGCCCACCATGGTGAAGAAGCCATGGGACAGGTCGAGCGGACGATGCACGATATCAACGACTCGGCGACGCGTATCAGCGAAATCATCACCATGATTGATGCCATCGCTTTCCAAACCAACATTCTGGCGCTTAACGCCTCGGTGGAAGCCGCACGGGCAGGTGAACATGGCCGTGGCTTTGCGGTCGTCGCGCAAGAAGTACGCACACTGGCTAGCCGCTCTAGCAACGCGTCAAAAGAGATTCGTACGCTGATTGATAGCTCTGTTAAGCACACCCACACCGGTGCCGAGCTAGTACGTAAGGCGGGTGCGACGATGCATGACATTGTGGAAAGTGTCTCCAAGGTGACCGATGTGATCGGTGAGATTACGGCGGGTGCCAAGGAGCAAAGTAGCGGTATTGGCCAGATCAACACCGCCGTCGCGGAAATGGATACCATGACCCAGCAAAACGCTGCCATGGTGCAGGAATCCACCACAGCTGCTAGCAACATGCGCCGTCATGCCGAGCACCTTAATGAGCTGATTAACACCTTTGTGCTTGGCGACGATGAGCCACAAGCTTCATCGACACGGCCAGCGTTAAACCAACCGCGTCAGTCTCTGCCTTCTAGCACACCAAGTGCGCAACAGGCGCTCAAGCGCCCCGTGCTCTCTTCTAAGCCTGCTCCGGTTAACGCTGGCGAAGACGACTGGGAAGAGTTTTAAGCCTAACGCTATGCTCCTGCTGGCTGAAAATACGCCTTGTTAAACAGCCAGCAGTAGCAAACACGCCCAGTAGACGAAACGTCGTCGAAAAAAACGTAGTAGAAAGAACGTAGTAGAAAAAAAAGGGGCTGCCACATGGCAAGCCCCTTTTTCATTTCAGTGACCCGTCCTGAATAGAGTTGACACGTTCCCGTCCTTATTTTGGGAGAGCGTGATGAGTCAACGAGTTAAGCGCACACAGAAAGACTACACTCTGGCCTTTAAACAGGCCGTGGTAGAGCAAGTGGAACGTGGCGAGATGACCTATAAACAGGCGCAGAGTCGTTACGGTATTCAAGGTCGCACGACGGTATTAAAGTGGTTACGTCGATATGGCCATCAGGACTGGAGTCCCGGTGCCACACAGCGCTCTAAAAGGAGTCCCGACATGCCCCGGCCACTTACCCCTGAACAACGGATCAAAGAGCTTGAAGAGAAGTTGCGGCTTGCTGAGCAAAAGGCTCAGTTCTTCGAGGCGGTTGTGGAGGTGATGGAGAAGGATTACGGGGTGTCCGTAAAAAAGCAGCCAGGCAAATCCTCACGCAAGAACGTGTTGCCGGATTAACCATCAGCAGGGTATGCCACCTTCTCGGCATCAGCCGCCAGGCTTGGTATCAGGCCAAAAAAGCGCAGCAGTCGCGAGAAGCCCGGGAGCAGCGGATCGTCGATTTTGTTCGAGACATACGACTTACCCAGCCCCGACTAGGCACCCGCAAGCTGCATCACTTGCTGCACCGCCAAGCAGATCAAGAGCTGCACGTGGGACGAGATCAGCTCTTTCAGGTCCTTCGTGCGCGGCGTCTGCTGGTGCCCATACGCCGAGCTTATCATAAGACGACGCACAGCCATCATCGCTTCCGGCGACATCCGAACCTGCTCAAGCCAGGCCCCGAGCAGGTGGTTGCCTGCCGCCCTAATCAGGTCTGGGTCGCTGACATTACCTATCTACCGACGCGTCACGGGATGAGCTATTTAAGTCTGGTCACTGACGCTTACTCCCGCAAAATCGTCGGTCATCACGTCCATGAGAGCTTACGTAGCCAGGACGTAGAGCAAGCGTTACGCAACGCTCTACGCCAACGGTTAGGGAGCGAGCCGTTAATCCACCACTCGGATCGAGGCATCCAATACTGCTGTGACAGCTATCAGAAGATACATCGCCAGTACGGTCTCCAGTGCTCAATGACAGACGGTTATGACTGTTATCAAAACGCTCTCGCAGAACGTGTAAACGGGATATTGAAGACTGAATTTCTCTTGGTTCAGCCAGGAGATGTTTGTCAGGCGCGTACGATGGTGAATGAGTCTGTCGAGATTTATAACGGTCGGCGGCCACACCTAGCGCTGAAATACAAAACGCCCAATGCAGTGCACTGGGCGTTTGAGATGAAATAAGTGTCAATCTATTTTAGGACTAGACACAGCCCAGCGTTAACTTCCCGACCAGCCCAGCAGGATCGGTACATAAACCACTAATAGCAGCACCCCAATCAAGCCTAAAAGATACGGGATAATTGCCCGAGTGATGCGCTCCAGCGGTAGCTGAGTGACTGACGAAGCCACATAGAGGTTGATCGCAACCGGCGGGGTAATCATGCCAATCGATAGCCCCACCACAATAATCAAACCAAAGTGGATCGGGTCGATGCCCAATTGCAGTACCAGCGGCAGCAACACCGGGGTAAGAATAATCAAAGCGCTAGCGGTCTCGATAAACACCCCCGTGAGCAGAATCACGGCCACGACCAGCAGCATAATCACGTAGGGGTTGGTGGAAAGCGACAGCACTGCCTGGGCGATGGCGCCGGGTACCTGCCAGCTTGAAAGTGTCCAGCTGAGTACTGCCGACATGGCAATCACCAGCATAATCACCGCGGTGGTCATCGCCGAGCGAATCAGCAGCTTATACACCTGGGGCAGGGTTAAATCCCGATACACAAACAGCGACACCAGCAGCGCATAGTTGACTGCGACCACGGCCGCTTCTGAAGGCGTGAAAATGCCCGAGAAGATACCGCCCAAAATAATCACCGGCGTCATCAACCCCCAGCTAGCCGCTTTCAGCGTGCGCCAAATGGTCGGCAGCGACAGCGGTGTGCCTTTGGGATACTGACGCTTATACGCTTGAGTGATCGCAATGGCCATCAGCCCCAGCCCCATTGCCAGCCCCGGCAAAAAGCCGTTCAAAAACAGCTTTGATACCGACTGCTGAGCAATCACCGCGTAGATAATCATCGGCACCGAAGGGGGAATCACCACCCCGATAGTGCCGCTGGCAGCAATTAAGCTCGCCGCTGAAGCAGGGTCGTAGCCTTTGCGCTTAAGCTCCGGCACTAGGCTTGAACCCACCGCTGCGGTGGTGGCTGCACCAGAGCCGGAGATAGCTGCGAAGAACATGCCTGCCATTACCGATACCACCGAAAGCCCGCCGCGCATAAAGCCGACTAACGAATCGGCAAAGCTCACCAGCCGCTCGCTGACCTTACCCTGGGCCATTAAGTCACCGGCCAGAATAAACATCGGGATAGCGACCAGAGCAAACGAGTTAATGCCCTGGAACATCTGCTGGGTGACCACCATGAGAGGCACGCCCGACTGGTACAGCGCATAAAGCGTGCTTGCCCCAATCGCAAAGGCAATCGGCACTCCCAGTAGCATAAACAGGAAGAACAGCCCGAACAGCACCAGAGTCATAGTGGCTCCTCCGGCGCGGCGACCGTTGGCTCACCGTTCACCAGTACGTCGATCATATCCACCAGGGCGTACCACGCCATGATGGCGGCAGAAAGTGGAATGACTGCATAGATGTAGGTCATCGAAAGCCGCAGTGAGGCGGATTTCTGAAAGCTTTGCACCTGCATATAGCGGTAGCCAATCACGATTAGCGCGATCATAAACGCCAGCACCACCGCCAGTGCAGCCAAGCGCGCCAGCTTGCGCAAGGGCAGGGGAAGCGCATCTACGGCAAAGGTCACGGCGATATGCCGCCCGCGCTGGAAGGCTAAGCTGCTGGCTAAAAACGTAATCCACACCAGTAGAAAGCGCGCGACTTCTTCCGTCCAGCCAACGGCGCTGAACAGCACCCGCGACACAATCTGCAGAGTGATCACACCAATTAATGCTGCCATGCCTGCAAAGACCACGGGCTGGATGATGGCATCCAGCCCGCGTTCGCTACGTTTCAATAGTGTTAAAAGTGGCTGTGCAAACGCCATCACTGATTTAGCGCCTCCTGAATGCGCGGTAGGTAATCACCAAACTGCTCGCCATACTTCTCATACACTGGCGCCACGGCGGTCTGGAAGGCTTCAATATCTGGAGTTTCGTTGATCTCCATGCCTGCCTCGCGAAGCTCAGCCAGTTGTTCAGCTTCCATGATAGCATTCTGCTCTCTTGCGTATGCAGATGCTTGCTTGGCGACATCCAGCACAACGGGCTGAAGCTCTGCCTGGAGGCCGTTCCAGGCGGGAAGGCTCATAATAAACGTTGCTGGCGCATAAATATGCCGAGTCATCGTTAGGTAGTCCTGGGTTTCCGCAAGGTTGAAGGCATGAATAGCGTTAACGGGGTTCTCTTGGCCATCAATAGTGCCTTGCTGCAAGGCGGTTAATGCCTCTGTCCAGGCCATGGGTACAGCGTTGGCACCGAGCCCGCGGAATGTATCAACATAAACCTCATTTTCGATGACCCGCAGCCTTAGGCCTTGAAGGTCTTCAGGGACATTGATTGCATGCTGGCTATTAGTGATATTCCGAAAGCCACGTTCAGCGTATGCCAATCCCTTCAGGTTCACATCCTGTAATTTGCCTAGGATTTCCTGGCCGATTTCACCATCCAGCACAGTATAGGCCGCTTCGGAGCTGGGAAAGAGAAACGGGAGCTCGAAAACGGAGAACTCATCGACGAAGTTAGCCACCGGACCGTTGGTGATAATGCCCATATCTACAGTGCCGATTTGCATACCTTCTAATAAGGTGCGCTCATCGCCCAGCGAGGCATTCGGATAAATTTCCACGCTAACCGCGCCATCGGTACGTTCGCTAATCAGCTGTTGGAAGCGCTCAGCAGCAATATGGTAAGTATCTTCCGTATTCACCACATGGGCTAGGCGCAGCGTAGTAGGGGCTATCTCTTCCGCTTGTCCAGCGAGGGGCAAACTGAGTAGACCTACACCAATAAGGGGAAGAGTTAGCTGTTTAAGCTGGCGTGCCGGTTTAGTCACAGCGTTCAGCGTAAAGCAGGCAAGGATATTCACATTATCTCCTAAGAATTAGTGGTTTTAATTATATTGAGGCGTAGTTTTATTATTTTCTTAATGCTCATCTATATCACATTGATTATAGGGGGCAAATTACTTATTTTTATTCTACTATTCGTTCTTCTAATCCGAAAAATCTTTATATAACTTGTACTTGAGTGATTTTTAGGTTGGCGATAACCTGCAAGAGGTTACTTTTAATTGCGCACTTTTGAATGAAGCACTACAGGGTTTTAAACGCCAAGTGCTTAAACCAATGGTGTGGTCAGCTAAATCAGGAATAAGAAATGGATAAGTTGCTGAACGACCTTGTTGCAATCGTCGGTCCTTCGGGGGTACTGCTTGGTGATGATGTCTCGCAGCGTAGCGTAGATTGGTTTACAGGGGCGCCGTGTCGCGCTAAGGCGATTGTTAGGCCGCGCAGCACAGAACAGCTGAGCCGTGTTATGGCTTTGTGTTATCAGGCCGACCAGCCTGTGGTGACACACGGGGGCATGACCGGCATTGTGCATGGCGGGATGGCAAGTCCAGATGAAATCGTCGTGTCACTGGAGTTGATGAACCAAATAGAGGAGATCGACCCTGTTGGCTCCACAATTCTATCTCAGGCTGGGGTGACCCTGCAGCGCGTACAGGAAGCAGCGCAAGAGATCGATATGCAGTTCCCACTTGACTTGGGGGCAAGAGGCTCTTGCACCATTGGTGGCAACATCGCCACCAATGCCGGTGGTATACGGGTAATACGCTACGGCATGATGCGCCAGCAGGTACTGGGACTAGAGGCGGTACTTAGCGACGGCACCGTAGTGAGCTCATTGAATAAAATGCTGAAAAACAATGCAGGATACGATCTGAAGCAACTGTTTATTGGCAGTGAAGGTACGCTGGGAATCGTTACCCGTGCAGTACTACGGTTACAACCCGACATGCCCAGCGAGCAAACGGCATTAGTGGCGGTGCCCTCTTTCGATGCGCTGACTCAGCTGCTGAATCTTGTCTCTCGTGAGCTAGCCAATAGCCTCAGTGCCTTTGAAGCGCTGTGGAATAATCACTATAAACTGATGACCACCGAAAGCGGTAAGCATGCGCCTGTACTAGCGGATAACTCACCTTTCTACGCCATTATTGAAACGTTGGGGCTGGATGAGGCCGAGGACGCTGAGCGTTTTTCCCAAGTGCTGCAAAAGGCACTAGAGGTCGATTTGATCACCGATGCGGCCTTGGCGAGCTCCCAAGCCCAGCGTCAGGCGATCTGGGCCATAAGAGAAGATATCGAAGTGCTGGTGAACGAGCTGAAACCGATGTTCTCCTACGATGTCAGCCTGCCGATTCCCAGTATGCAAGCGTATGTCGATATTTTAGAAGAGAACCTTGAAACCCAGTGGCCTCAATCAGGCAAAATGGTGGTATTTGGTCATCTTGGTGATGGCAACTTACACATTATGATCACGGTACGTGACGATAGCCCGGACAGCCGACGCCAGGTTGAACAGCTTGTCTATTCGTCTCTGAAAGCGTTTGGCGGTTCCATTTCTGCAGAACACGGCATTGGTCTTGAGAAAAAGGACTATCTGTCAGTTTCCCGTACCAGTGAGGAGATTGCCTTAATGAAGCGCCTGAAAACCGCGCTGGATCCCAAAGGTCTATTGAACCCCGGCAAAGTGATAGCGCTGGACTAGCGTTTGCCTGAATGGTTAGTAGGTATCGCCAGCCTTAGGGAGCGGGTGTTATCAGCTCCCTAATTAGCGATCTTAACCAGTGTATACCTGAGTCGTGATCCTTCCGTTCATCCCAGCATAGGCATACTTTAAAGGGCGCTACATCCAGGGGCAGGGCGTAGAACTTCAGGCTATTATTGCGACAAATCACCTTGGCGGCACTCTCAGTCACCACGCAGAGTAAATTCGTCGAGACCAGTATCTCTTGAAGAGGAGTGATATAAGGTGTTTTGGCGACGATTTTGCGTTCTAACCCCAGTATTCTCAGTTTCTCATTGATTAACAATGGGCTGTCTTCGCGGTGAGATAATGCGATTTGTGGGGCGTTTAAAAAAGCGTCAAGCGTGATCGTGTTGTTGTCTCCGTATAGGGAAGCATCACCAACACAGCCAATCACATCATCAAACAGGTACTCGTGATAAGAGGTGAGTGGCAAGCTTTCCAACTGCACCATGGCGAGGTCGATATCGTAGGCTTGTATGGCGTGCTGAGCATCTTCGGCACTGGCTATGCGGGTAGACAACATGTTGAAGCATAAGTCGGGCGCATGGGTTAAACAGTGCTGAATGAGCTTAGGTTGTAACTGCTGGCTTACATAGTCCACCAGGCTGACACGAAACTCGCGTTTCGATGTAGCCGGTGAGAACTCGCTGTTGCTATACACCGCCTGATCGAAGTAGAACAACCCTTTGGCCACAGCGGCATCCATCTGCCGGGCAAGCGGAGTTGGCTGCATGCCATCCAGCGTTTTAATAAATAGTGGGTCATCCATCAGCAGGCGCAACTTCTTTAGCGAATGGCTGACTGCTGGCTGGCTAAGGCAGAGCGCTTCTGCGGTAAGGGTTAAGCTCCTTTTCCAATAAAGCGTATGAAAAACCAATAATAAATTGAGATTTATCTTATGTAGTCTCGTTGCCAACTTTATATTGGTTGGTTCAGTCATCAGGCGTCTCTAATTGGCAAAGGCTGTTCACGCAGTACGTTGACACTGCGCAAACAGCTATCGGTCACTTCAATAAAACCAACCTCACGCTACGGGAAGTCGGGCAGGTAGCAAAGACCGTTTACTTAAGTGCCTCCTGAATGCGCGGCAGGTAGTCACCAAACTGCTCGCCGTATTTCTCATACACCGGAGCAACGGCAGCTTGGAAGGCTTCCATATCCGGCGTTTCGTTGATTTCCATACCGGCTTCGCGCAGCGCCGCCAGTTGGTCGGCTTCCATATCCGCATTAACTTGGCGCTCATGTTCGGCGGCTTCTTGGGCGGCTTCTTTCAGTACGGTTTGTGCCTGTTCTGGCAGTTGGTTCCAAACGGGCATGCCCATTACAAAAATGGCAGGGGCGTACGTATGGCGGGAAAGGGTCATGTAGTTCTGGGTTTCATCCAGCTTGAACGAATGGATCACGTTCACCGGATTTTCCTGACCATCGATGGTGCCTTGCTGCATGGCGGTCAGCGCTTCTGTCCACGCCATGGGAATAGCGTTGGCGCCCAGCTCCCGGAAGGTGTCGGTGTACACCGGGTTTTCCATCACACGAATGCGTAGCCCATCCAGATCTTCCGGCGAATTCACCGCGCGTTCGCTGTTGGTCAGGTTGCGGAAGCCGCGCTCTGCGTAGGCCAAGCCTTTCAGGTTCACGTCAGACAGCTTATCCAGCAGCTCCTGGCCGATCGGGCCATCGAGCACGCCATAAGCGGCTTCTGGTGAAGGAAATAGGAACGGCAGTTCAAATACTGCCATCTCTTCGACAAAGTTGGCCACCGGGCCGTTGGTAATCAGCCCCATATCCACGGTGCCGATCTGCATGCCTTCCAGCAGCGTGCGTTCGTCACCCAGCGAGGCATTGGGATAGATTTCGATGTTGACCTTGCCATCGGTGCGTTCTTCCACCAGTTCTTCAAACTTGGTCGCGGCGATATGGAAACCATCTTGCTCGTTGACCACGTGGGCCAAACGCAGGGTAACGGGGTCCATATCAGCAAAATCAGCGGCATTCGCGGCGCTTACTAGCGCCAGTGAAATGCCCAGTGCCAGCGTGTTACGTGCAAAAGTTTTCATTATAGTGTGTTCCCAGTTTTACTAAAGATAGGAAGTGCTCCCAAAGCATGCACCACACTGCGGAAAACGGTCAATCAAAGCGCCTGTAAAACCGCTGACTAGCTGGACACAGCGCGCCCACACGGGTACGATACGCACCCAAAGCGCCCGTAGCTCAGTTGGATAGAGTGTCGGCCTCCGAAGCCGAAGGTCGTAGGTTCAATTCCTACCGGGCGCGCCAAAACATATCTAGGGCTTACGTTAATGCGTAAGCCCTTTTGTTTTGGTTGTGACAAATCTGTGGTCACAATATCTGCATTACACGTTTTGTATGCTTATTCAGTTATGGCTTTTGAGGTATGTTGTAGTTAGTGTCATTCATCGTGATCGTCAGGGATAAGAAGACAACGTGCAGCTCAAATGGTCGCTACACTAAGTGAGTGCTAAGAACCCGTAAAAAGAGTTTGAAAGCCCTAGTTTCAATCTTCAATACAGATCGATCTCATGCGTACAGCTTGAAAAGTCCTGATAATAAGCATGCTAATCAAAAATGTTAATAGCCCCAAAAGAGTGAAACTCAGCACTTTAAAGAATGATAGTTGTAGCTGTTCAAACATCAAAAAACTGGCAATGGTAATAGCTGCTATTGGGAATGAATAAGCCCACCAGGATAAGAAAAAATCAAGCTTTATAAATCGCGTTGTTTGAGTTAGTAGCATTAAGGTAAGAAATAGGGCGATATAATAGAGAATACGGCCAAAAGCGTTGATTTCCCCTACCAGTTGAAACCACGAAATGGATCCCACCGCTGGTGGTGCAATTAGGATGAATAACGTAGGCAACAGCTTAGCGGGCAAGGGCTGGTGAAAGAACATTCGATAAAAAATGATGGTCAAAAGTACACCCCAGAAAATGAGCCCGATGCTGAAGAAAAACCAGGAAATTTCAGGTGATGCATGCTCTATGCCAGCAATAGGTACAAGAATGTTTCCCACGACAGGAATAAACCAAGCTGGGTTTATATGGGTAACTTCAAAATGTGTCTGGTGCAACCAAGCTGATAGAATATAAAGCGTGAAACCAAGATGAAGTACTACACCAACACTCCATAAAATGAAGGAAACTCGGTTGCTGTATGGCAAAAAAGCAATGCTTAATAAGATTAGTCCAATAGATATAGTTGGAAAAAAATTAAGCTTTATGGGATGGGAAAATTCAGATTTAACCTGGCTTGGATACTTTACTATTTTAGTTATATAAAGTGTTAGTAAGACAAAAAAAGTGACTAAAGTGGTGATGAGAAGAATTGGGCTAATTTTTATTGTAATATTTAATAAAGATTCTGCTCGGTGCCAAGCAATAGTAAATCCTGTCATTCCCATAATAAGAGAAAACCATGAGATTGGAAAGTTTTGTAGTCGAGAAGTGTGAGCACTAGAAGTCATGTTATTTCCTGTTCGATATTGTATTCATATATCATTAGTGTGGGTGGGTTTGGTAAAACAACTGATAAAAAATATCTGCAAGACGAAAGGGTGACGTATTTTCACTAACCTAAAACAGGGGGCAGTAGGGGGTTAAATGATATCGGATGCTGATTTTTATAGGCTATTAAAAGAAGAGCGTCGTTTATCGCCATTGAAAAATTCACTCTAGTTTTCATTAATAGGTTGACAGCTATTTTTTATAAATTAATGAAGGCTTCTATCATGAAGTAATAATTCTCGTCGTTTTTTAATCTTACAGTCTTACTCTGATCTGATCACAACCACGGAAAATATTATGCTGGGTATGGTTGTGATCAATTTTTTACTTTTACTACGCGAGATGGGATGTGAGCATCCACACGATCTTTTCTTGCTCGCGAATATAGTCACCGGCTTGAGCAGCAGTCCCTTCATCCTCAGCATTTGAGGCCAATGATAGAAGCTCACGCTGTAGCTCAATTAAGATCTGATAGCCCTGGAGTACTCCACGCACGCAGGCTTCGCCGTCTTGGACATTTTTATCCTCTTGGATCTTGGCAATTTTGACGTAATCACTGTAGGCATGTACCGGTTGATGGCCAAGAGTGAGAATGCGCTCAGCGACTTCATCGACCTTGGTTAGCAGGTCTGTGTAAAGCTCCTCAAATTTCTCGTGAAGCTGAAAAAACTGAGGGCCTTTTACATTCCAGTGATATCCACGCACGTTCATATAGAAAATTTGATAGTTGGCAAGTAGCTCGTTGAGCTTCTCGGCCAGCTGACTAGCACTAGTCTTGTTCAGACCAATAGTGTTGTTGATGTTCATGCGATCATCTCCTTATCATAAAATAAGTATTAATACTGAATTACGTTCTATTAATACTGAATTACGTTCTATTAATACTGAATTACGTTCTATTGATAGGGATAGACTAAGCAGACATCTCGCTTATTCTCCTTTAAAAAAACAGCGACTCACTCCCTACCGCGTCGTACATATTATTCCTATCGAAAGCCGTTCTGTGGGCTACTTGGTTAGTTTTTAGGCATCTACGCCTATTAGCTCATGCGACTACAAAGGGCTATCATGGCACTAAAACGAAGCTTACTGTCTCAACTATTGTGCTTCTCGTAAGTCGCTCAATACTAAGGTTAAAATAATCTAAGAAAATGAGCATTGTTTTCACTTTTTGAAGTTTAGGACATGGATAAGTTTTTTGCATGGGGCATTTGGACACACCTTAGTATCGATTAATACTCGCGCTAAAAAGCCCCGCATCAGCATGCGCCGACTTTTTGTCAGTGATAGGTATCGTTTGAGATGCTTCTACAGCCATCTTCACAGTAGCGTTATTTCTACTAAAAAAGCTACGTTAGCTCCATTTGACTAGGCTTTCGCTAGGCTGGACCTGTGCTGGCTGCATTTGATAGGTAAAAAGAAGTTAGCCGTAATGCATGCTGGAGATGAGTATCTCTATTGCAACTATAGCGCGTGCCTATTCGCCTTATATAACAAAATGAGCTATCGTTATTCCTGTAATAATTCAGCCAAGAGGAAATTGCTATGTCTAACGATACGATTCAGCCAGTCATGCCCCAGATTAACCGTCCAGCGCCCGATTTCACGGCGAAAACCACCCACGGCGAAAAGTCGCTGAGCGACTATCGTGGCAAGTGGTTAGTGCTTTTTGCCCACCCTTCCGACTTTACCCCGGTATGCACCACAGAATTTTCGGCCTTTGCGAACTACGCTGATCAGTTCAAAGCGGTGAATACCGAGCTGCTGGGCTTGTCGATAGACAGCATCCACTCACACATTGCCTGGACCCGCAGCATCAAGGAAAACTTTGGGGTTGAGATTACCTTCCCCATCATTGCGGATTTGAGCATGAAGGTGGCCAACGCCTACGGCATGATTCAGCCAGGTGCGAGTGATACGGCTGCCGTCCGCGCGACATTTGTGATTGACCCTGAAGGCGTGCTGCGGGCGATGCTGTACTACCCCATGAGCAATGGCCGTTCCGTTGAGGAAGTCCTTCGCTTGGTTAAGTCGTTGCAAACTAGCGATGAGCATGGGGTGGCAACCCCTGAGGCCTGGCTACCGGGCCAGCCGGTAATAGTGCCGCCCCCCCATACCTCGCAAGACGCAGAAGCACGCCAATCAGAGGGGTATGAGTACACCGACTGGTACTTCTGCAAAAAGTCTATTTAACGCCTGCTAACAGCGACGTGATGACTGACTGCGGTCAGTCATCGCTCTATTTTTCAGGCTGTTTTTCAGCTAACGGTCAGGAGCGTCCTATATGAAGACCTTCGCACACTCTGAGCATACGACAGCGGGCACGCCTGATGTGGCCGGCTTTTTTGATCCGCGTACTTTTAGTGTCCAATACGTGGTCAGCGACCCTGCGACGAAGCAGTGCGCGATTATTGATCCCGTCTTGGATTTTGATGAGAAATCAGGGGCGACGGCCACGCATCACGCCGATGAGCTGCTTACCTACATCGCTAAAGAAGGCCTGTCGGTGGAGTGGATTCTCGACACCCATCCCCATGCTGACCACTTCTCAGCAGCTCAGTACTTAAAAGAAAAGACAGGCGCTCCAACCGCGATTGGCGAGCATGTCACTAAAGTACAGGCACTGTGGAAAGAGATTTATCACTGGCCGGATATGCCCACCGATGGGCGTCAGTGGGATAAGTTGTTTGCCGAAGGCGATACATTCACGATTGGCGAGCTAAATGCCCGAGTTATGTACTCCCCAGGCCATACGCTTGCGTCTATTACCTATGTGATTGGCGACGCGGCGTTTGTTCATGACACGCTCTTTCAACCCGATTTTGGCACTGCACGGGCCGACTTTCCCGGTGGCGATGCCCATGTGCTGTGGAACTCTATTCAGCAAATTCTGGCGCTTCCAGAAGCTACCCGCGTGTTTACCGGGCACGACTATATGCCCGACGGACGAGAGCCACAGTGGGAAAGCACAGTAGCGGAACAGCGCGATTGCAACCCCCACTTAGCAGGCGTCAGTGAAGCGGCGTACATCGCCTTACGCCGTAAGCGCGATAGCGAGCTACCCATGCCGAAGCTAATCCTGCACTCTCTACAAGTGAATGCTCGGGGTGGTCGCTTGCCGGAACCAGAGGCGAACGGCAAGCGTTATCTAAAAATCCCGCTGGATGCGCTAGAGGGGGCTGCTTGGGATTAACGTTTCGATATTCGCGTTCTAAATGAGGAAAAGACCATGCAAACGCAACCGTTAGAAATGGGCATTGAAATTACCTCATTTCTCAGTATCGATGATTTAGAGGACGTTAAAGCCAAAGGTTTTAAAGCGGTTATCTGTAACTGCAAAGCAGGAGAGAGTGACGCCTTTCCTAATGAAGCTGTTTACCGCCATAAAGCCGACGCGCTAGGACTTCAGTGGGTGCATATTCCGGTAGTGCCCGGTGAGTATGGCCCAGCAGACGTTGCGGCATTTGCCGAGGCGGTGCAGCGGCTGCCGCGCCCCATCCTGGCGTTTTGTCGTTCAGGCAAGCGCGCCACGCACCTGTGGGCTTACGCCAAGCGCCATACGGAGCAGTGCGATCTGGCCGAGCTGTTTTCTGCTGCTAAAGCCGCGGGGTTTGATTTAGAAGAGCATCGGCAGGGGTTAGAAAACGTTACTGGCGAAAAATAAAGTGAGTGCGCATGATGAGCCTTGAACGCTGGATCCCTATCGTCGGCTGGGTGCGTCGCTACCAACGAGCGCAGTTCTCTCGGGATGCGCTGGCCGCCGTCATCGTGACGCTCATGCTGGTGCCGCAAGCGCTGGCTTATGCGCTGTTGGCCGGGCTGCCCCCGGAAATGGGCCTATACGCCAGCATGCTTCCGCTTGTGCTTTATGCCATTTTTGGCACCAGTGCCAGCTTAGCGGTGGGGCCGGTCGCGGTGGCGGCACTGATGACGGCCTCTGCGTTAAGCACGTTTGCCACGCCTGGCAGCCCTGAGTACATCGGGGCAGCGCTGGTACTGGCGGCCCTTTCAGGACTTATTCTGATTGCCATGGGCGTGCTGCGGCTGGGATTTTTGGTTAATTTTTTAAGCCACCCAGTCATTTCTGGCTTTATTACCGCCTCGGGCATTTTAATTGCCATTAGCCAGCTCAAGCACATTGTTGGCGTTGAGGCGTCTGGCCATAACGTGATTGAGATGCTCAGCGCGCTGCTGGCCCAGTGGCAGCAGGTGAACCTCACCACGTTGGCGATTGGAGCTAGCGTTTGGGGGTATTTATGGCTCTGCCGCCAACGGCTGGTGGGCTGGCTGTTGGCGCTAGGCATGTCTGCTAGTGCATCAAGTATTGCGGTGAAAGCCGTGCCTATCTCTGCCGTCGTTATCACCACGTTGCTGGCCTGGGGACTTAACCTTGCGCAGTATGGTGTTGACGTAGTGGGCTTCGTGCCCAGCGGGCTGCCGGCGATTGCCCTGCCCGGCCTTGACCAATCGCTGTGGCTGGGGCTGCTGCCCGCGGCGCTGCTGATCAGCTTGGTTGGCTTTGTGGAGTCGGTATCCGTTGCGCAAACGCTGGCGGCCAAACGTCGCCAGCGCATTGACCCCAATCAAGAGCTGATTGCCCTGGGTATGGCGAACCTGGGTGCGGGCATCAGCGGCGGCTCGCCGGTGTCGGGCGGCTTTTCGCGCTCAGTGGTGAACTTTGAAGCAGGCGCCGCCACACCGTTGGCAGGCGCCTTCACGGCGCTGGGGATTGTGCTCGCCACGCTGTTACTCACCGATTTACTGGCGTTTCTCCCCACGGCCACGCTAGCCGCAACGATTATCGTCGCGGTGAGCACGCTGATTGATCTGCCTGCGGTCAAGCGAACGTGGCAGTACTCCCGTAGCGATGGGTTGGCGATGATCGTAACGCTGCTGCTGACACTACTGCATAGCGTGGAAATGGGAATTGTCAGCGGTGTTGTGCTCTCGCTAGGGCTGCATCTCTACCGCACCAGCCAGCCCCACAGCGCGGTGGTAGGCCGGGTGCCAGGCACCGAACACTTTCGCAATGTGAAGCGTCATCAGGTCGAGACTGATAAGCGTGTCGCTATTCTGCGCATTGATGAAAGCCTCTACTTCGCCAACGCCCGCTACCTGGAAGATACTGTAATGGCCCTGACCGCCCGCGCCCCGTCGTTACAACATATGGTGCTGACATGCCAAGCAGTCAATATCATTGATGCGTCAGCTCTGGAGAGCTTAGAGGCCATTAACGCACGTCTAAAGGATGCGGGCGTCATGCTGCATTTAGCTGAAGTCAAAGGGCCGGTGATGGATCGCCTAAAAGACACCGAGCTTTATCATGAACTCACTGGACAGATGTTTTTCACCACCTTTGAAGCTTGGCAAGCGTTGGTGCATCCAGGTCAAGCGCTGACGGCAGCCGAGTGCCAGCACGCATGCTGAGCAAAGTGATTGAACACAAGGAAGGGGAAACACGTTATGCAACAGCAGCAAACTAACATCGCTATTATTGGCGCGGGCAGCGCGGGGCTTAGCGCATGGCACGCAGCACGCAAGCACACGGATGACGTGGTGTTAATTGAAGAAGGGCCGTATGGCACTACGTGTGCTCGGGTGGGCTGCATGCCTTCTAAGCTACTGATAGCGGCTGCAAACACGGTCCACAGCGCTCAAAATGCAGGAATGTTCGGTGTCACCATTAACGAGGTGGCGGTTGATGGGCATGCGGTGATGGCTAGGATCAAAGGTGAGCGCGACCGCTTTGTTGGCAATGTGTTGTCCTCCATGAAGACGATTCCCGAGTCACACCGCTTGCAGGGGCACGCGCGGTTTATCGACCCCTACACGCTGGTCATAGATGACCATACCCAACTGACAGCCAACGCCATTATTATTGCCACCGGCTCGCGGCCAACGTGGCCGCGCCTGCTGGAGGGGGCGGGAGACCGCTTAATCATCAATGATGATGTGTTTGACTGGGAGTCGCTGCCAGCCTCCGTTGCCGTAGTAGGACCAGGCGTTATTGGTATGGAACTTGGGCAGGCGCTTAGTCGATTAGGTGTGCGCACACGCACCTTTGGTGTTGGCGGTGCTGTGGGGCCGTTTCAGTCTGACAAGCTTAGGCAACTGGCCGATGAAACATTCAATCGAGAGCTCTACTTGGACCCTGATGCCACTATTGAGCAGGTTGAGCAGCAGGGCGATGGCGTAGCCATCACCTTCTACGAGCGGGAAAGCAGGCAAAAAGTCACGGAAATATTTGACTACGTGCTAGCCGCAACCGGGCGTAAACCTAACGTCGACCAGCTGGATATCGAGAACGCAGGTGTGGCGCTCGATAAGCGTGGCGTTCCTCGGTTTAATCGTTTTACCACGCAGTGTTTAGCCAATGACAACACGCTTAGCCATATCTTCATCGCGGGAGATGCAAACCAGTCCGTTCCGCTACTCCATGAAGCGATCACCGAAGGAAAAATTGCCGGACGCAATGCTGCTTGCTTAGACGATGTGCAAGTGGGGCAGCGTAATGTTCCGCTCGCGGTGGTGTTTACCGAGCCCCAGATGGCCATTGTGGGTGAAAGCCGTGCAACGCTAGAGGCGAACTATGGAGGATGTGACTTTATTGCTGAGGGAGGCGTGTCATTTGACGACCAAGGCAGGGCGCGAGTGATGGGTGAAAACCATGGTTACTTAGCGCTTTACGCAGAGCATGGCAGCGGGCTTTTCTTGGGGGCAGAAATGTTAGGGCCTCGCGCAGAACATATTGCCCACTTGCTTGCCTGGGCCTTAGAGCAAAAGTTGACCGTTAGCCAAATGTTGGCAATGCCCTTTTATCATCCTGTTATTGAAGAAGGCGTAAGGTCGGGGCTGCGCGATTTGCAGGCTAATCTAAAGCAAGGGCCAAGCATTACTGAGCGTTGCATGGAGTGTGGCCCAGGCGACTGATAATGGGTGTAGATAGTACGTTAGCAAGAAAGTGATGAACTGAAGGCTAACTTGCGAGGCACATCGCTTCCTTCGAAGCGACAGATGCCTGTAAAAATGCTACCAGTTCATCACTGTGCTGCGTCATGCTTGGTGTTAAGTCGTGCCCTCCACGCACTAAACGCAGAACAGCGTTACCCCCTTGGTTCGCCAATTTATAAGCGTCTGTTTGAGGTATTACGCAATCACTGTCGCCATGCACTAACAGGACAGGGCAGGAGATGTGCGCTAATGTATGCAATGGAGCAATAGTATCGAAACGATATCCAATCACTCGCTCTACATAGCGAAGTACGTACCAGCCTAGGGGGAAAAAGGGGATGCCTTTTTCTGCTAACCATCGCTTCATCATGTCTGCTGGATGAGCAAAGCTCGAAATACTAACAACAGCGGTTATATCGCTTCGGCGTGACGCAGCTAGCAGCGTGGCAGCAGCCCCTACTGAATGACCAATCAGTGCCGTAGCACGACGATCATAGTTGCTATGTAACCAGGCGAGTGCAGCGTCAATATCCTCTGCAAAACGAGGCATTGAGGAGAAGGTATCCTCATCACTATTGCCATGATTGCGCACGTCAAATGCCAATACATTCCATCCGGCCGCCAGCAATACGGGAATTAACGGTAGAAGGGCAGTACGATTAGAACCCCAGCCATGGGTTAAGAGCACATGTCCTTTTTGCTCATACGTAGTGGTAAACCACCATCCTTCTAATGTGAGCCCATGCGTCGTCGCAAAACGGATGGTTTGTCGATTGGAAGAGAACACATTTTCTACGGCAGTCACTGATTCACGGGTGGGGGTAAGTTGTTGGCGCAGGCGCTGATGAAAACAGTGAAAGAGTATAGCGACCAATATGCTGGCGATGAGAGTGCCAGCGGCTAATAGCCATAGGTTCATGCCTTATCCTTACTACACGGTGCCAACGATAACTTGTCTTCATTAGGGAAGCTGGCTTGGCCCTCTTTTATACTTAAAAGAGGGCGGAAATGCATGATACGGCTGCTTAGCTTTGATTGGCGAAACTATCGAACGCCTCAAGTGCTTGGGCTGCATAGGTGAACGCTGGCCCACCACCCATATACATACAAACGCCTAGCATCTCCATCACTTCCTCGCGAGTTGCGCCAAGCTCCGCCGCAGCTTTTGAGTGGAACGCAATGCACCCATCGCAGCGCACGCTAATACCAATGGCTAGCGCCATCAGCTCTTTGTGTTTGTGTGAAAGCGCACCCTCTTTATTTGCCCCTTTCGCCATTTGGGTGAAGCCCTTAGCAACATCAGGAATGTTTTTGCCAATATCCTGCATGAGTGCCGAAAGATCTTGGGTCGTTTTTTGCCAATCTTTATGCATAACTATCTCCTAACAAAGCGTTGGGTGTGTTGATTCAGGGCAGCATGACAATAGATACGCGCGCACCTATTGTCATGTGTCTACGCCCCGCTGATTAAAGTAGCAAGCATCAATGATAGCCTTCACCCACTTTAACTTTGCCTCGAAACACCCAGTAGGTCCATGCGGTGTAGGCCAGCACAATAGGGATCACAAACAGGAAGCCGATCAATAAGAACAGCTGTGACTCCGGGGCAGATGAAGCATCCCAAATGGTGTAGTTAGGCGGCACAATCACCGGCCATTTGCTAGCAATCAGACCCAGGTAGGTAAACAGGAAGATACCTAGCGCCATGACAAAAGGTAGCCCTTCATCTTGGCGCTTCACCGAACGGTACACCAAGCCTGAGCAGAGCAAGGCTAGTATAGGGAAGATCCAAATCAGTTGGAACGTATCCATCCAGCGGCTATACACCTCAGGGCTTACCAGCGGTGTCCAGATACTGACAATGGCAAACACGGCTAAGACGGCAAGTAACAGTTTAGGCGTGATCGCATAGGCCCACTGTTGTACATGGCCTTCTGACTTCATAATCAGCCAGGTAGCGCCCAGCAGAGCATAGCCAGCCATTAGTCCTAATCCGGTTAACACGGTGAACGGGGTTAGCCAGTCGAGCGCGCCGCCCACATAGCGAAAATCTTCAACGGCAAACCCCTGGATATAAGCACCCACCACGGCCCCTTGGGCAAAGGCGGCGATAGCGGAGCCCAAGAAGAAAGCCCGGTTCCACCAGCGGCGGTTTTTGTGCGACTTAAAGCGAAACTCAAAGGAAATGCCGCGGAAGATCAGACCGGCAAGCATTAAGAAAACACCAATATAGAGCGCTGGTAAGAAGACTGAATAGACCAGCGGAAACGCACCTAAAAGCCCTGCGCCACCGAGTACCAGCCAGGTTTCATTACCGTCCCACACGGGGGCGACAGAGTTCATCATGACATCGCGTGATTCTTCGTCAGGGGCAAAGGGATATAGGATCCCTAAGCCCAAGTCGAAACCATCCATAATGACGTACATGATGACACCAAAACCGATGATTACCGCCCATATTAAGGCTAAGTCGATACTCATAATGTGTTCGCTCCTGCGGTGGTCTCGCTTAAATCATCATCTAGCGGGGTGTGAGCGGCGGATAGTGGGCGCTTGGGACGCTCAATCTCACCGTCAACCTCGACGGGGTTATTCAACATGCCGTTACGCACCACGCGTGTGAGATAGTACACACCCACCACAAAAACAACGCTATATACCGCGATATAACCAATCAGCGTGAACAGAGCCATGCCGCCTGTTAACGAGGGAGTAAGGCCTTGCGCGTGTGTCATCACGCCATATACGAGCCAAGGTGCTCGGCCCGCTTCTGTCACAATCCAGCCAGAGAGCACCGCAAGAAAAGGCGTGATAATCATGGCGACTAAGGTTTTGAGAAACAGTTGGTTTGTAAACACTCGCGCTTTGCGACGCATCAATAGCCCGACTAGTGCGACGCCTATCATTAAGAAGCCAATGCCCACCATGATGCGGAATGACCAAAACACAATAGCGACAGGAGGCTGCTCATCGGGTGCTGCATCTGAAATGCCGGGGACGACCCCATCAGCGCTATGGGTGAGAATAATGCTGGCCATGCTAGGGATGCCAAGCTCGAAACGGTTCGCCTGGTTTTCCTGGTCGGGCAGCGCAAAGAGCAGCAACGGTACATTAGAGCGGGTTTCCCAGTTGCCTTCCATGGCCGCCACTTTCGTTGGCTGGTGCTCTAGGGTGTTTAGCCCGTGGAAATCACCGATCAATGCCTGAGCGGGTGTCAAAAAGAGGAGTAACCATAGGCACATGGAGAGCGCTTTCTTGTTGGCCTCTAAATCGCGGTTGCGCAATAGGTACCACGCGCTAACGCCAGCCACCACAAAACCTCCGGTGAGGAACGACGCCATGCCCATGTGCGCGAAGCGGTACCAGAACGACGGGTTAAAAATGGCCTCAAGCCAAGAGATAATATGGAAGCGGCCATCAATCAGCTCATAGCCTGCCGGCGTTTGCATCCAGCTGTTAGCTGAAAGGATCCAAAAAGACGAGATGAACGTACCGATGGCCACCATGATAGCGGCAAATAGGTGAACTCCTTGCGGTACCTTGTTGCGGCCAAAGAGGAGAACGCCTAAAAAGGCTGCCTCAAGGAAGAAGGCGGTCACCACCTCGTAGCTGAGGATAGGGCCAAGGAAGTTCGATGTAGCGTACGAGAAGTTGCTCCAGTTAGTGCCAAACTGGAAGGACATCACAATACCCGACACTACGCCCATACCGAACACTACGGCAAACACCTTGGTCCAGAACTGGGCTAAACGATCCCATGCCTGGTTGGCTGTTTTATAGAACAAACCATGCAACACCGCGATATACGAAGCCAAACCGATAGTGAACACCGGAAAGATAGCGTGGAAAGACACCACAAACGCAAACTGTAGACGGGATAAAACCAGCGGATCGAGCTCCATCGTGACCTCCAAGGGCATGAAGCATGATAAGAGATGTACGAGTGTTTAACGCGTGGTAAACAAGAACGTAATTCTCTTATATTGCTTTGGGTAATATGCTTATTACATATTTAATGGTACAAGAGGCGAAGCCGAAGTAACACACAAAAGTGGAGGGAAAAGTGATGGCGTATTGTCGCATCATGGGGGCGTAGATTAGCTGCGCCCCCCCTTATGTAGGCTGATTTATCGGCATGAATAAAAGCTAATGCTTCACGTGCTGCAGTAGTGAAGTTATTTCTCGTTTTGAAGACGAATTAAATAGCTCAATGGATGCAGGGTGATGAAAGCAATCACGAACGTTGCAATAGCAGCACCTATGAGCGCTATCCAGTCAACTACCGTCGCTACATAACCAAGAGTCGAGTGAGTGAGCCAAGGAACCCAGAGAAATGCCGTTAGCCCAATCAATACGGCTAGTAGGGAGGCGAGGTGGCTATGGTGATGAGTGATCTGATAACCGCGTAGATAGGCGAGTAAGAGCAGGCCAATGATAATGGTTAACCCTATCATTAGCAGCCATATAAATGGCGCTAAGGTGTACATCAGTATGGTTAGTATTCCGCCAATGGTCATATTTTTTTCTCCTTACGCTTGGCCTTCAAGCACTGCGTAGTAAGCTGGCTGAAGCATGCGGTCTTTCATTACCCATACGGCCCAGGACTCTTCAGTAGGATCAATAAATGGGAATGACGGCATAAACGCGAAATTATCAGCGTAACCAAACTCCACTAGCATAGCCTTGCCAATGCCGGTAATCATGGGACACGAGGTATAGCCCATATGGCGTGCAGGAAGCGCATTACCTTGCATCACGGCCAGTAGGTTCTCTTCGACCACCGGTGCTTGCGCCTTAACACTGGCGGCCGTTTTATTGATCGGTGCGCCAATCACATCGCCAATGCCAAATACCTCTGGATAACGATTGTGCTGCAAGGTGTGAATATCGACATCCAGCCACTCGCCCCTAAATGGGCCATCTTGCGCGATAAGCGCGCTTTGTTTAACAAAATCGTGAGCGCTCATAGGTGGCACGACGTGAATGAAGTCGTAGTCAGCAATCACGGTGGGTCGGTTATCACGCCTAAATTCTGCTTCGCGCAGCTCATGGTGCGAGGTGAACTCGCTTTCTGGCCCCACAAAAGCAAACTCAGCCTGTTTGGCGTGAGGGTCGATGGCGGAAAGGCGGTAGTAGTGTCGCCGATTAACGCTTTGATCATCAAAGCGTTGTTTAACAAACTCATCGACCCAGGGCTGGGAGAAGAGTCCTGCCCCTGGTGCCATATAGTCCACCGTGAAGGCGTCACGCTGCCCAGATGCTTCTAGCCTACTCAGCGTAGTGAAGGTCATTTTCAACGGCGCACCAGCACACTTTACGGGAGTGGGGGCAGCGGTAAAAATCCCTTTTCCCTGACCACTACTAAGCCACGTTTGAATAGCTTGGTTAGTTCGTGAAGCCCCTTCTATGCTGGCATAAACACTGCCAATGCCATGCTGTCCCACCAGTTCAGGCGTCATGCCCTCAATTAAGTGGTAATTGAGCTGAATGCCGGTTGCCACAATCAAGAAGTCGTATTCAAGCGTTTCGCCATTGGCTAGCGTAATGCGCTTGTTGTCGGCATCGATATAAGCGGCATGTTCACGCACCCAGTTCACGCCGCGAGGCATAAACTGCGCATTTGGACGCATGGTTTTCGCTGCGTTCCAAACGCCGGACGCCACCATTGTCCAGCCTGGTTGGTAATGATGTGTCTCGCGTGGTTCAACGAGGGTAATTGTGCCGCCTTTTAGTCGTTTGGTTAGTCGGTTCGCCATGGCCATGCCCGCCGCACCGCCACCAAGAATTACGATGTGTGCTTGCGTTTGCAACGTGTTGGCAGAAAGGGAGCTGAATGGTAGTAGGCTACCTACCCCCAGACTAGAGCCAACTTTTAACAGTTCTCTACGCGTCAATAATGGCGGCTTTTGCATAGGGGGCTCCTTAAGCGAATGCTAAGATATATCTTTTCGTAATATCATTATTCCATTATGGATGTTGTGTGTGAAAAAGCCATTATCATTTTGTCCAAGGCGACGAAAAGTATCACATCAATAAATTAATGAAGGCTCATTCGCGTTACGTAGCGGTAAGCCGAGCGTTTGCGTGCTCTGGGTCTTTTCCGCGGTACTGGCGGTAGTAGAAGGTGAGCATGGTAATGCTGTTATTGACCAGGGTATCCGGCAAGCAGCCAGCCAACCCTCTAACAGGTGCGACAATCTCTCACATTACGGTGAAGGTTACAGAGTCGTAGAGTGTTCGCTTATTCCCTGGTGAGATAACGTTATGCTGATTGGTAAAATGTTGTTAACAACTATCTTAATTATCCCATTGGGGGTAAGTGTTGCTACTGCACAAACTGTAAGTGAATCTCGCGATGTTTCAGAGCTTTCTAGTCCTATTGTACTTTTGACCCCTGTCGTTGCACGAAATGCTGATCACTTGCAACTGGACATTGATCAGCGATCTGCTTTGCAAGATTGGGTGGCTAAAAGCCCTGCAGTACGTGAGGCACTGGAAGATCTCGTAGTTGCTCAGCGCAACGAGCTGCGCCAAATGATTCTCAGTGGTGCTGACATTGAAGCGCGCACTGAAAAAGCAGCGTATATCGGTCAGTTGGAATCCGAGTTGCTGATGATGCGCTCTAGCTGTGTTGAATATTGGCGTGAAACACTTAATGAAGAGCAGTTTGCTCAAGCCCTTCAATTAGCCGATATCTAAGGCATTAATTTATATGCGTAAATTCTGATCCTTGGCGTTTTCTTTCTAGTCTCTGCTGAGGTGAGATGATGGTTTGATAGGAGGTATGCAGTATGTTGAATATTCGTTCTACTTTTTTAGCGATAAGCGCAATAGTATTTTCTTCCTTTGTAAATGCAGACTCGCTGACCGTTGAAAATCCTTTTGTGCGCGAGGTGCCGCCTGGCTCACCTGCGACGGCTGCCTTTATGCAGCTGTATAACCAAAGTGATGCGCCAGTGCGTTTAATAAAGGCCCAAAATAGCATCACAGATTATACAGAGTTACATGATCACGTAGTGATTAATGAAGTAATGCAAATGCGCCAGGTCGATGCTATTGAAGTTCCAGCCCGTGGGGAAGTTCAGCTTGCGCCTGGAGGGCTGCATTTAATGCTTATTGGTTTAGACCAGCCGGTGAAGGAAGGCGATACCTTAACGTTTAATTTGATTTTTGATAATGGCGATGTGCTGGAG
Organism: Halomonas sp. XH26; assembly: GCF_024138895.1. Classification (NCBI taxonomy): domain Bacteria; kingdom Pseudomonadati; phylum Pseudomonadota; class Gammaproteobacteria; order Oceanospirillales; family Halomonadaceae; genus Halomonas; species Halomonas sp. XH26. Next base: position 3,826,863 of record NZ_CP071889.1, on the reverse strand, counting down.
TTTGAAGCCCCTGTACGCCCTGTGATGCCTATGCATCATTCATCTTCAAGTGAATAGTTTTTATCGTCTGAGATAATGCAAGAGTGTTAGCGCTTGTTATTTAAAATAGGCATGCTAAAAGCGGTATCGTACGCTGTGCTTACTCGTATGTGGCGATTGCTAGCTAATTATGAATATTACTAAAGGAAATGGCCATGTTTAAAGCATCTTTATCTCGGTCGGTTCTAATTACGCTATTGGCTGGGTTGTTAGTTTTCAGTTTGGTCGTCGTCGGTACGCTGATGTTTAAGACAATCCTCTCTGCTCAAGGTCGTAATGATGAAAAGGTTGGCGGGCCGATTGAACTGGTTTCTACAAGGGGAGATTTTTCCTTAACTGATTTGGGTGATCATCAAGTAGCCGTTGTGACCTTTGGCTATACCTACTGTCCTGATGTTTGCCCGATGAATCAAGCCGTCAAAAAGCAAGCTTTGCTAGAGCTCACGGAAGAAGAGCGCGAACGTGTTGTACCGCTGATGATTTCAGTCGATCCTGAGCGAGACAGCTTAGAGAGACTGCAGGAATATACCGCTTTTTTCGGTGAAAGTTTTATCGGTGCTACTGGAACTAAGCAACAGTTGGAAGAACTGACTGATCGTTATGGAGTCATTTGGCGGAGAGTAGAAGCTGAGAGCTCTGCAATGGGTTACACCATTGACCATAGCGCATCCTTGTATTTGGTTAATCGTGAGGGCGATATTATTCAACAAGTTCTCTATTCCTCTAGTCCGGAAGGGCTCGTAAATGCGATTAAAGATTTTTTTAATAGCTAGCACCAATGCTTATGCATACGCTTGTGAGCATTTAACTCTATCGATCTAGTAATGGTGTTCAGGGGGGTTAATAGAACTGACCGTTTTCTTTCTAGTTTCTAGTGAGGAGGGTGCTTTTTGTTGGTGCGTCTTCTGAATGCGATTGTGGATATAGTTTTTTAAATATAGCTTTGTGGGTATGGTTTTAATCGTCTAGAAGCCTAGTGTTACATACCTATAGCTTGCTACCCAGCAGCATTACGATTGACTGATTGCCTTCTAGTGCGGCCCAATGTATCGCATTTTGACCTTTGTTGTCAGTAAGAAGGGGGTCTGCACCATAATTCATTAACAGTTCTACCGCCTGGCTATCATTTTGCTTGGCGGCCCAAATAAGCGCTGTCCAGCCGAGATTATCTTGATGATTTACTTGAGCGCCATGGCTTAAGAGGTACGCTAAAGCCTCAGTTTGGCGGCTTACTACGGCAATCATAACCGAGGTATAGTGACTTTCATCATGGTGCTCTATGTCGGCTCCCGCTTCATTTAGTTGTTTGAGAGCAGACATGTTACCCAGCGAAGCTGCTTTCATTAATGGCGACCAGCCGCAGTTATCTGAGCTATTTAGGTCGGCACCACGGTCGATTAGGGATGTGACTTTTTCACTATTACCCTCCTCAACAGCACGAAATAGTTCAGTGCGGCCTAAATGGTCGCGTTGATTAATTTCCTGGGTCACTAGTTGGTAACTGATGTAGGCAAATGCGGCGACAATAATGGGAAGTACAACACCACTTGTCATGGGGAAACGTGTTAGTAATGTGGTTAGTTTAGCCAGTGGTCTCATGTTTTAGTGTTTCCAGTGATAGTTACAGGCTGTCAGTGAATACGGTGGTTTGGTAAATAGCCTGCTAATAAATTAACGTCCCACCGGCCAGCGTTGGCGGCCATGCTCCACCCACGAAAGCAGCGCAGGGATAATAAACAGCACCAGCAGCGTAGAGCCACCCAAGCCAAAGGCAATCGAGGTGGCCATGGGTATCAAGAATTGGGCCTGCAGCGATGTTTCAAACAGCAGTGGTAACAGGCCACCAATTGTGGTCAGTGATGTGAGCAGCACGGCCCTGATCCGTTGCACAACGGCTTCATTGAGTGCCTCGTCAATTCCCAGGCCTTTTTCACGCTGCTGGCGATAGAAGCTGACCAGAATAATGGCGTTATTAACCACAATGCCAGATAGCCCAAATAGGCCGAAGAGCGACAAAATGGTTAAATTAATCCCCAGCGCCCAGTGCCCCAGCAGGGCACCTACCAGGGAAAAGGGGATAATTGCCATCACGATCAGCGGCAGGGTCCAGGACGCAAACACCCAGGTTAAAACGCCGTACATCAAGCCTAAGCCAATCATCAAGCCGGTGCGCATATCCGCCATGGTTTCACGCTGGTCAGCAGCACGCCCCTCGAAACTGGTGGTCAAAAAGTATTCACGCTCTAAACGGGGCAGTAGCCCAGCGGAGAGGCTTTCTAGCACCTGTTCTGCGGACGTGGTTTGGCTGTCAATCTCAGCGGTCACTTCAACGGCCAGCTGACCTTCAGCATGGCGTAAGGTCTCGAACCCTTGGCGGTGGGATAAATCCATCACCTGAGAGAGCAGCACCTGACGACCATCCGCTAGCGTTATCGCTAGTCTGGAAAGGGTAGATAAGCGCTCGCGTTGGTGCCTGGGCAGTTGAACGCGCACTTCGATTTCATCGGCTCCGGATTGATGTATCTGCACAATCTGACCATCAAAAGCGGTACGTAGCTGGCTACCCAGGTCGTCAGTGGTCAGGCCGAGCGCTTGGCCATAGGCGTTAACGCTGTAGATCAGCTGCTCGCGCCCCCAGGGCATATCATTTTCCGTACTGAGTACGCCGGGCAATCCAGCCATGGCCTCGCCGAGAATATCGGCGGCATGGCGCAGGCCCTCGGCGTTTTCACCGATCAGACGGATGTTGACATCCTTGCCCGGTGGGCCAGCGGCACGTTCGGTGATATTCAGATTATCCAACCCGGCCGGTGTTTGTATCCGTTCGCGCCAGGCGCGAATAAATTCCACATTGCGGACGTCACGGGCATCAGGCGAGGTCAGCTCGACCATCACTGAACCAACGCCATCGCCAGTGCGTGCCGGTGCGCCGCCTGCCTGGGTGCTGCCGTAATGGGCAACTGCTGTGCGCACTAAGCCGCCGCCCATGGCGTCATCGGTTTCTTGTAAGGTGGCCTGCAGGTGGTCGACAAAATCCGCCACTTGCCCGCGATGGGTGCCCGCCACAAAGCTGGCGTTGGCATATACGATGCTGGATTCCGGCGAAGGGAAAAAGTTGAAGCCTATGCGGCCACCGGCCAGCAGCCCGGCAGTGACCAGCGTGATGGCCAGCGCGGTGGTTAGCGTAACGCCACGGTAGCGTAGCGAGCGTTGGGAAAAGCGACGGAAGGGGCCTTCGCGGAACTGATCAAAACGCGCTTCAAACCCTTGGCGCAGCCGCTCAATACCACGGGCAGGATGATTGGCCTTATTAGCGGGTATAAACGCATTGCGCAGGTGTGCAGGCAGCACCACAAAACATTCCAATAGCGAGGCGATGAGCACGCAGATCATAATAATGGGAATATCGCCGAGGATATTACCAATCACCCCACCGACCATTAATAGCGGCATGAAAGCCGCCACCGTGGTGAGTGACGAGGCGACCACTGGCCAAAGCATGCGGCGGGCTGCGCCGGCAGAGGCCAGTTTGGGGTCTTCGCCCATGCGATGGTGGGCGTCTGCGTCTTCGCCCACCACAATCGCATCATCGACAATCATCCCAAGTGCCATAATGAGAGCAAACAGCGACATCATGTTAATCGAGCCGCCAATGCCCCAGAAAACCCCTAAAGAAGCGAGAAACGCGGTAGGAATGCCGATGGCGACCCACAGTGCTACCCGGGCAGGAAGAAAGAAATAGAGCAGAATCACCACCAGCAGCAGACCGGTTAGGCCGTTGCCCAGCAGCAATGAAATACGCTCGTCGATCAGTTGCCAGGACTCATCGTAAACCGCTAACTCGACGCTGGGCGGCAGGGTGGGGCGCGTTGCTGCCAGCCAGCGCTCCAAGTGCTGCGCGGCTTGAAGCGAGTCGCCGCTTTCCGCGCGCTGCAAAATCATCTCAACGGCGGGCTGGCCACGGTAAGTCAGTTCGACTTCCCCATCTCTTGCTTCCTGATGAATGAACGCGATGTCACCCAGGCGCAGCTGCAGGCGGTCATTACTGAGAACCGGCATGTCCTCGAAGGCAAGCGCATCACGGTGTTGTTCAAGCGAGCGCAGTTCCCGGGTGCTGTCTTGTTGCCCCAATAAGCCCGCCGGTAAGTCTCGAGACATGCCCTGCACCTGGGCGGCCACTTCCCCAAGCGATAATCCGAGCGCTTGCAGGCGTTCGGTAGGCACTTCGATACTAATTTGTTGAGCAGGAAGCCCGTTGAGCTGAATACGATCAATCCCTGCCATTAGCAGCGAGTCTTCAAAACGATGGGTTAGCTGGCGCAGTTCATGGGGGGCAAGATCGCCATACACCAACAGGCGCGCGACGGGTTCGTAACGCGCTTGGCGAGAGATCTCCGGCGGGTCAGCGCTGGCAGGAAGGTTCGTAAAACTATCGACTTGCTGGCGAATATCATCTAGCGCTAGTACCGGGTCGCTACCTTCTTCCAGTTCCAGGGTGATATTGGCAATGCCCTGGGCCGAGGTGGAGGTCATGCGCTTCAAGCCATCTAGGCTGCGTAGCCGCTGTTCAAGCGGGTTGGTAATGCCCTGTTCAATGTCCTCGGCAGACGCACCGCTCCACATCACGCGCACGTTAACTACATCGAGCGCGAAGGTGGGGAAAAACTGGATATTCATGCGCGCAATACCTAGCGCACCGCCCAGCAGCATCACCAGCATGATTAGGTTGGCCGACACCTTGTGGCGAACAAAAAAGCCGATAAAGTCGCCGCGCTGGGTCATGGGGTGGCCTCAGCGCCAGCCAAGGGTTGGATGACCTCTACCGGCAGCCCGTGAACAGCGTTGGGCAGGTGGGTCGACATGACGCGGTCGCCTGCTTCCAACGTTTCAGCGCGCACTAATAGCCAACGCTCTCCGTCTTGCTGGGCTGCTTCGCCCAACCGCTCAACGCGCTGACGCTCCAGGCGGTTATCGTGATTAATGCGATAAAGTAGATCAGCTCCGTGCAAGGCAGAGTAGGGCACGGCAACGGCATTTTTCACCCCAGGACGGCGAAGCTGAACGGCCACCATGGCCCCTGGGCGCAACCCATGGTGTTGGCCCTGTACTGAGAGAATGGCTTCGGTGCCGGTTGGGTCGCTTTCCCCCGCCAAGCGCTCTAGTACGAAGTGCTGGTTGCCATTCGTGGCGGTGGCTTCCAGCGGTGCACCGCTTGGCAGGTGCGCTTCAAGTTCCGCGTGATACGGTTGGGGAATTCGGGCGCGTAGTTCCAGGCCATCTAACGGATAAAGCGATAGCAAGGCGGCGCGCGGGGCCACATCGTCGCCTTCAGCGACTTGCACCCGCGTCACGCTGCCAGCGAAGGGCGCGTGAACACGGCCACGCTCTAGACTGCGCCGCGCATCGGCCGCTTGCACCTGAGCCCTGGCCAGGCGGGCTTCCAAACTGGCCAGCCGAGAAGGATACTCGGCAATAGCGCTTTCCCGCGCTGACACATTCAGCTGGGCACGAGCGACGGCGTCGCGGGCCGTATCGACGTCTGTTTGAGACGTCAGGTTACGTCCTTCCAGCGAACGATTGCGTTCCAATTGGCGGTTAGCGCTGGCAAGAAGAGTGCGCTCTTGGGCTAATACTTGGCGGTTATTCTCATGGCGGATGCGCTCGTTTTCCAGCTGGGCTTGAAGGTCGGCAAGTTCAGCCTCGGCTTGGCGCAGAGGCGATGACAGGTCGTCTTCATCCAGTGCTATCAGCAACTCACCCTGGGCTACCCGCTGGCCGTCGCTTACCGGCCGCTGAGCCACCCGCGCTTGAACTGGCGCTACTAGGGTGACCATGTCCGGCGCGACCACTTCCCCGAACAGCGAAAGCAGTGGCACATGTTCGCTGGGAGAAACGGTCAATGCCTCAACGGGCCAGCGGCGCTCCTGAGCCTCCACTGGGGCTGGCTCAGGGCGTGTGTAACGCAATGCCATAAAGCTGACAATGCCAAGAATGAGAATCACCAGAGGAAGCAGGCGTTTTAGCATAAGGATATCTTTATATGGAATAAGGCCTGCTTATCTTAACGCGCTTGTATCCAAATAATATCGGTTAATAACACTGTTGCGACAATGCGGCGCACTAAACTTCAGCGTTATCTCAGATGGATTGGACATAAGGCGTCGTGACCGTGGATGGAAGATCCCTTGCTCTACATTTGTCACTATCTGGGCAGCGGAGCAACGTCTAGTGAGGCTAAGGCCTGTACGTATTGGCTGTTAAAGGCAGCTTCGAGGATTTAGACAGGTTGGGATGACGGCTATCTACACATGATACTGCGGTATGCTTTCGGTTTTTATCAACCATCGAGACTTTTCATGCATACATCACGTATCGCCATTATAGGCGCTGGGTTGGCGGGGCTGTATGCCGCGTATTTATTGGAACAACGGGGCATCAGCGATTATGTGATGCTGGAAGCACGAGAGCGGGTGGGTGGACGTATTGCAACGTTAATACCCAGCGGAGAGGTGCCGGTGGTGGGGAGCGCAGAGTCTTTTGATTTAGGACCTTCTTGGTTTTGGCCTGAGTTTCAACAGGCGCTTGGAGCGCTGGTGGAATCGCTGGGGCTGTCATCGTTTGCCCAGTATGAAACCGGCGATATGCTTATGGAGCGCTCCCACCAAATGCCGCCGGTTCGCATGCAGGGCTTTGTAAATCAGCCGCCTTCTATGCGGCTACGGGGTGGCATGCAAGCGCTGATTGATGCATTGCATCAGCGCATTGGTCCTGAGCATATTTTTACCGGCCAGGCCGTTCAGTCGATGGCACTCACTTACAATTGTCGTGTGGAGATTCTGTGTACTTCTGGGCAGCGTTATAACGCCCAGCATGTGTTACTGGCTGTGCCGCCGAGATTAGCGGCGCAGGCAATGATGTTTTCACCGGCGTTACCTGAGGGGCTTACTCATCAGTGGGCGAGCACTGCTACCTGGATGGCCCCCCACGGCAAATATGTCGCCCTGTACCCCACGCCTTTTTGGCGAGATGAGCATCTTTCGGGGGAGGCGCGCAGTCTACTGGGCCCGCTGGGTGAAATTCATGATATGTCTCACCCAGATGGTCACGGCGCGCTGTTTGGCTTTTTTAGTTTGCCCGCCAGTACGCGAGCGCAACTTGGTGATAAGGCACTACGTCAGCACTGCCGCGCACAGCTGGCCAGGCTGTTTGGCCCTCAAGCTGCTAGCCCGAGAATGGATGTGATTAAAGACTGGGCGCAGGAGTCGTTCACCGCTACCTATGCTGATCAGATACCCATCGAGCATCACGGTACTGCGCCCCCTGCTCGGGCGGCTGATGGGCCTTGGGAGCCTCGCTTAACGGGTATTGGTAGCGAGTGGGGTAAGCACTATGCCGGCTACCTGGCTGGTGCCATTGAAGCCGCTGAGCGGGGCGTCGCGGATATGTTAGCAAAGTAGGGAGCTTGCCTTAGCGTTTGCCATCGTGTTGAGACTCATAGCCTCTGTGTGCTTGGAGTGTAGCGAATTCAAGCCCGACGCTTGCTGTTTGCGTAGAGGTTTGTGAAGCGTCCATTGCTATTGGTCAGAGCCATTCATACAAAGCCTAAGCCACTGGGAGTGACTCATCGCTCCCCCAGTCTGCCCAAGAACCGTCGTACAGCGATAGCTGATGGTATCCCACCAGTTCGGCGGCCAGCAGAATGATGCAGGCGGTGATGCCCGAGCCACAGGAAAACACCAGTTGGGGTTCACTGTTGGATTGGAGAGATGGAGCAAGCGCTATAAAGATGGCCTTCAGCTCGCTAACAGGTTTAAAACAATTTCCCTCTAGCACCTCTGTAAACGGCAGATTATGAGAATTGGGGATATGACCACTGCGCACCCCAGGTCGGGGTTCAGGTACCTGTGCCAGGAAGCGTGAACGCGATCGGGCATCAACAACGGTTACTTGGCTATCGTCCAGGTATTGCAAAACGTACGCTGAGTTTCGCACTCGGCTGTGATCAAGGTTGGCGACGAAGTTGCCGGGCTTGGTTGTCGTTTCCGCGATGGTAGAAACAACGTCCCGCTGTTCGGCTAGCCACTGTGGCAATCCTCCATCCAGTACAAAAACGTGTTCAACGCCCATTGATCGGAAAATCCACCAAGCCCGAGGCGCCGAATAGATGCCTTGGTTATCGTACAGTACGACGAGGCTTTCGGTCGTAATGCCTAGCTTTTGAGCTTCCTCAGTGACTTGCTCCTCTGTTGGAAAGGCGTGAGTCTGAGAAGAGCCGGTATCACAAAGCACACTTTCAAGATCGATCTGGCGGCTACCCGGTATCCACACCGGGCGATCATAGACGATAGGCTCTTTACCAATCACCGTCGCCATGCTCGCATCGATCAGCACTAACCGTTTGTTATCTAGGTTGTCTTGCAGCCATTGGGTCGTCACAAGGGGGGATGACATGATGTTCTCCGATAAGGGGCTGGCAGCCTATGTTACTCAAATGCTTAGTGGGCTTTGAATAACAACAGACAGCGTGATGAAGCGTTGGAAATTCAAATTGTTTATAACTGACTGAATCGTAAAACTACTTTAATAGCCAAAAGGAAATAGCTCAAAGGGTGTGCGGAATGCGCGGGATGATTAAATGTGACTGCGTGGCAGCATCACTAATAGGGGCCGAGCTAATGCCAGCGATAGACATCCTCGCAGCTGTATCATGCCATGCAACTAGACGCTGCTTAATTAATTTCTAAAGTTATGAAAATTTAGGTCGTTAAGAATTAATGGCCATCTCGCATGTGGCGCAACGCTATAGCGTGTTGGTGCTAGCGACCTCGGATCAGACGAGCGATCCCGCTACTGGGTTCGTCTGAGGCATGGTGGTAACTCTAATGTAATAAATAATCATGACGTGCGCCGAAAGGCCGTGTTTAAGCATGGAGAAAAAAGATGAAATGGATGTATTGGCTATCGTTACTCTTGATAGCCGTGTGCCCGCCTGTGTTAGCCAACCCTGCCCCTTTTGGCATGCCTATTGGTGAATTAAGCATTCAGGAGGCGGAGGCACAGTTCTCTCTACGGCCTGCGGGTACCAATGAGTACAGCGGGGGAAGAATGTTTACGGCACCGGTCGCGCAGTTCTCCTTCGAAGGGCTTCAGGAGATGACGCTGGTTTTTGATCAAGACGAGCAGCTGGTCGCGGTATTAGCCACGCTCAATAAACAGCGCTTTGATGCCCTTTTTAACGGGCTATCAGAGCGTTATCGCCTACTCTCCAGTCAGCGCCCCTTCGTGGGCAATAAAATGGCGAACTTTGAAGCGGGTAATACCGAAGTTCATCTGGATGCACCGCACCTTAGCTTTCAGATGACATTAAACTATCTCGAAAAAGGGTTTTTGAGCAGTTTTCGTGAAAAAAGCTCAAGCGCTGAACGTCGTCAGCAACAACATGAAATGAATCAGCTTTAAAAGAAAAGAGAAACAGAGCATGAACATAAAAAGCAGGGAATGGGTGCGCATACCTTTACTTACTTTAGCCCCTTTTGTGCTTTCTGGCTGTTTAAGCAGCCTGCCAGAGATTCCTAGCGTTGGCAGTGGAGCAAAATCGCAAGACGCAGAGAGTAGCCAAACCGGCACGGCGGGCAACTTGGATATGGGGTTGGCGGCCCTGTTTCAGGAAAACTATATCGAAGCACGCAGCTTGCTGGCGCCAGTAGCCGAAGCAGGAAATGCTGAAGCACAATATCACTTAGGAACCATGTTCCAATTTGGGCAAGGCGTGGCGCAAGACTACCGCCAGGCGGCTGAATGGTATCGGCGCGCCGCGGAGCAAGGCAACATTTTTGCTCAAACCGATCTAGGGTCTCTTTACAGTGAAGATCGGCCTGGGCTCGCCCGTGATGACATTCTAGCCGCTGAGTGGACGCAACGTGCAGCGGAGCAAGGTAATCGCATCGCACAGTACAACCTCGGTTTGTTCTATGCTAATGGCCGTGGTGTACCGCAAAACGATACGCTGGCGGTAGAGTGGTACCGTCGTGCGGCAGAGCAGGGAGACCCCAGTGCTCAGCTTAACTTAGGGGCTATGTATGCCAGTGGCCGAGGGGAGCCGCAGAACTATGCGCAAGCCGCCGAGTGGTACACGCTGGCCGCTAATCAGGGCGATCATATTGCACAAAAAAACCTTGGTCTGATGTATCTGAGTGGGGATGGCGTACCAAAAAATGAAGCGCTCGCCTATACCTGGTTCCGCCGATCAGCGGACCAAGGGAATATGACAAGTCTGCTTGAGGTAGGGTTGGCGCATTATTATGGGCGTGGGGTCGATCAAGATAAAGCTACAGCGGCAGAGTGGTTTAAGCGTGCAGCCGCAAAGGGCAGCGACGGCGCCCAATATAACCTGGGGCTTATGTACACCAATGGTGAGGGCGTGCTTCAAGATTACGCTCAGGCAGTGCGCTTCTATCGGTCGGCGGCTGAGCAGGGCAATACCAATGCCCTTAACAATCTGGGGGGGGCGTATAGGGAAGGTAAGGGGGTTCCCCAGAATAGTGTGTTGGCCTACGCGTTGTATAATTTGGCGGCAGCAAGGGGGAATGAATTAGCAGCAGGTAATCGTCGTCAACTGTTGTCTCAAATGACGCCCGCTCAGGTGCAGGAAGGGCAGCGTTTAGCAGCGGGCTGGCGTGAGGGGCAGCCCTTGCCAAGACACACACGACTTTAAGGCGAGCCTATCGAAACTGTATTAACTGACCGGCCCTTGCGGCCGGTTTTTTTCGTTGAGCTTAAGCAGAGGGCTATGATAAGCAGCAGCGTGCTAGAGTGTCTCCACTTCAAACGCCACAATTTGGCGCTGAACGCTTGAAAACTCCACGCCTACTAAGTGAATAGGCTTGCCACTGGCACGGTACTTGTCGGCGTAGCCTTTGGCTTTGATTTGTTCCAGCGCTTTACCCTTGGGCAGCTGTTCGACCACTTTGAACTCAAACAAGTAAACATGGCCGTTAAAGTCGACGCTCATATCTACTTTGCCGTGGTGGCTGGCGTCTTCCACTGTTACGTTCACACCCAGCGCGGCAAAGTGGCTGTAAAACACGCTCGCGTAATGGCCTTCATATTGGGCTATCGGATTGTTGCGGTACCAGTCATGGGGTAAACCGGCATAAAGCGCTTTGAGGTGGGTTTCCAGGCCTGGGAGGTCGTGTGCCTGCAAGGTACGGAACAGCGTGAGCCGCTCTCGAGGGGGTGCTTGCACGCCCAGTACGGGTAACAGCGCTTGGTTAAGGCTGGTTTCCACCTCAAGGTTGGGGTAACCCAAGGTGTAGAGCCAGTAACCGGTCATCGGCTCCTCGACGGCATGCGCGGTAAGGTAGCCCGTTTGGAATAAGAGAGCTTCTGTGGCGATATGGTCGACATCAAATCGGCCTAACAATTCGGCTTCCGTTTGCAGTTGGCTCAAGGCAGGCGTAAACACACCGCGTTTTTTTAGCAGTTCTACTAAAAACGTAGGGGTAGCGCTCTCAAACCAGTAAGGGGTGAATTTCCGCTCTTCTAGTAAGAGCAACACATCAAACGGATTATAAACGCTGGGTACGTCTTGCCCGCCCCAACGGTAACCGTTGTACCAGCGACGAATCTCGTCACGGTCAAGCCCAGGCAGTTCAGGGGCAAACACCGTATCCACATCGTGGTCGGTATAGCCACAGATAGCGGCATAGTCGGATGAGAGTGTGATGTCGCGCAGGTTGTTCAGCCCTGAAAACAGGCTGACTTTGCTGAACTTCGACACCCCGGTCAATAGCACAAAGTGCAGGTGGGGATCGGCGTCTTTCAGTACGCTATAGAGGTTTTTTAGCCCTTCGCGCAGTTCGCGTGCCCTATCGCCATCAAGGATATTGTCCAGGATGGGTTTATCGTACTCGTCGATCAGCACCACCACGCGTTGGCCGTGAACACGATGCGCGTGCTCGATCAAACTCGCAAAGTCGTCTGCAATGCGCTCAGGGGGCATTGACGTAATCTGCAGGCGTGCCCGCTGCTGCTGCAACTGATACCGAATGTTAGCGTCTAGATCCTCACGGTCAGTCGCCACCCCATTGCCAAAGCTTAAGCGCACCACCGGGTAGCGCTGCTGCCAGTCCCACTTATCGTGAATATATAACCCGTCAAATAGCGCTTCGCGGCCCTCAAACAGGCAGCCCAGGGTATCCAATAGCAGGCTTTTACCAAAGCGGCGCGGGCGGGAGAGAAAATAGTATTTGTTCTGATTCGCCAGCTTTTCAATAAACGGCGTTTTATCGACGTAGTAATAGCCGCCTTCTCGAATATCCGAAAAGGTTTGAATACCAATAGGCAACTTACGACGATGAGCAGCTGGCATGCTGGCCTCCAAGGCTGAATAGATCAATCACATGGCAGTTTAGCATGGTGGCGATAAGGGCTGGTTGCGCGTACGATGCTACGTTTTTTGGCGGCGGCATTGTTCGGGCTTCATACGTCATTACACTACTCAAACCTGCACATATCGTGTGTTGGTCAGAGGTCAAATCTGCCGTGCGCGTTACGTTAGGGTTGCGCATTACGCCGATAACAGAAGCATAGAAGCGAGGCAGCAGCAATAGGGTGCCAGGCGGTCCCATCGGGTTTGATATGGTGGAGCCTCTGTTCAGCCCATCAGAAGCTGACTGGCTAGGCCACCTCCCACCAGAAGTAAGCCAAACAGGATGAACCCCAGTATAAAAGGGCGGATACCCAACTCCTTGAGCTTTTCGACTCGGGTTTCAAACCCCAGTGCGGCCATGGCCATGGTCAACGCAATCTGACCCGCCAGAACGAGTATCTGATGGAGGCTGCTAGGCAAGTGGATAACACTGTTGAACACAATCATGGCGATGAACCCGAAGGCAAACCAGGGGATTATGGGCTTGCCCGCCTCTGATCCTGAGTCACGGGCCTGCTGACGAAGCCACCATTGCCCGACGATCAATAGGAAGGGCAGCAGCAGTATCACACGAACCATTTTGACAATGACAGCACTGGCCAATGCCTCGGGGCCCACCGCATCAGCAGCGGCCACGACCTGGGCGACTTCGTGGACAGTCGCACCGATATAGACCCCAAAGAGACCTTCGTTCATTCCCGCAAGCGGGTATAAAAGAGGGTAGACAAGCATTCCCATTGTGCCGAACAGCACGACAGTGGCGACGGCTATGGAGGAGGCCGCGGGCCGCGAACGAATGACCGTTTCGGTTGCGAGCACCGCCGCTGCACCGCAGATGGCACTGCCTGCACTTGTTAATAGTGTTGTTTCACGATCCATACCCAGTATGCGGGTGCCGATCTGATAGCCGATGATGAGAACACTGCAGATCACCACCAGATCCAACAGCAACACCTTAAAACCAAGGGCGAAGACTTGTTGCAGGGTTAATGACAGTCCAAACAGTACAATGCCGCCCCGCAGCAGCCAGCGGGTGGCGAATGTTAATCCTGGTTGAGTACTGGGAAGGCGGTGTGCAAGAGGCAGGTTACCCACAGCCAGGCCTAACAGTAAGGCGAATACCAATGGGCTAATACCTTTGGAAGCGAGTCCGGGGAGGTTAGCCAAGCCAAAACCTGCCAAGGTTAGGGTGCTACACAGAATCAGACCTTGCCACATGATGCTTTCTCTTGTTGGTGCGTACGTGGCTAGCATAGGGGCAAAAATGCTGTATGGTTATCAACATATAACCATATGGCTGTTCGGTAAAAACGATATATGACCCCTCATGTGACTTTTCGTCAGTTGCAGGTTTTTGTCGCTGTTGCTCGTGACGGCACGGTTATTGCTGCTGCTGATCACTTAAAGCTGTCTCAATCGACTATTAGCCAATCGCTCTCAGACCTTGAGCGTCACCTGGATGTCGAGCTCTTCGAGCGGCTTGGCCGACGCTTGCAGCTCAATAGTATGGGAAGCTACCTATTACCCCGTGCCGAGCGCCTTCTGGAGGGCATGGCCGATTTTGTTGCTGTTGCTGAGGACCCTGAAAGCCAATTGCAGGGCACGCTTAATATATCGGCCAGCGCTACCACGGGTACCTATCTGCTGCCCCCTCTGGCTGGATACTTCAGCAACCAGAACCCGAGGGTGGATCTTCGGCTACGATTGCGTAATACCGGAGAGGTGATTACGGATCTGCTGCGTTTTGATGCCGATTTGGGGCTGATCGAAGGGCAGTGCCACGAATCGCGCCTGACGAGTGAAACATGGTGCGAAGACCAGCTTGTGATTGTCTGTTCCCCACAGCATCCCCTTGCCAGGAAGGAGCGGCTTGATGACGCTGATATCAGAGCGGCCGCCTGGATACTGCGCGAACCTGGATCAGGCACGCGCGAAGTATTTGAGGCCGCTGTGTTACATCATGTCGAACGATTGCAGGTGCGTATGGAGCTCAGCCAGCATGAGGCCATTAAGCAAGCAGTGAAAGCTGGTCTCGGTTTGGGCTGCCTCTCTCATCGCAGCGTGGAAGGGGAGCTTGAAAGAGGGGAGTTGGTTGCGCTGAACAGTGGGTTAAAGCTAACCAGGATTTTTTCATTGGTGTGGCATCCAGAGCGTTATCGGAGCCCGTTGTGGCAAGCGTTTAAGGTTTTTTTGATCGATAATCATGGCAATCCTCCGAAGCCAGGCAGGCCACAATAACTGGGTTCGAAATGTACAGCTAATATGTCGTGCACAGAGCCTATCGGTGAAACTGCTTTTCACGCTTAGGCTGCCAGTAAATGGCATCAATTCGGCTCTGTGGTTTGGTATTGTTGGGTAGTGGCTATTTTCTATGATGCCGCCTATTTTGAGACCACGGTTGAGGTCGGTGAAGCGCACCTGCTTACTTTTTCATTATAAGTTAAGGTTCTATTCCGTTAACTCGCTCAATGATCTCGGTTGCTCCGCTAATATCAGGTAAGCACTCTCCTTGGGCCACTCGCTGGAGAATTGCCTCTTCCTGTTGTTGCAGCATAGTGGCCTTTGAGGCAATCGTAACGGCTTCTTGTGCAGGTACTACTAGAACTCCACTCTCATCAGCGAGGATAATATCACCAGGGTGAATAACGAGCCCTCCGAGAGTGACTGGCATATTCATAGTGCCTCCCAACCCCGCCAATTTAGTCGTCAAGGCTGAAATGCCTCGGCACCAAACCGGAAATCCTAGCTCTTGAATAGTTTGTGCATCCGTCGCCATTCCGTCGATGATGACTCCTCCCACACCTAGCTTTTTGGCTACGTGAGTCATCACCCCGCCCCAACATGCGTGTCGGTCGTCGCCTTGTCTGTCAATGACTAAGATGTCTCCAGGGCGTACTAATCGCATCGCGTGATTAAGTAGCGTGCCGTCTGTGGGTGGGAGAGATAGGGTCACAGCAGTTCCTACCACCCGCGTCTGGGCGAGCAGTGAGTGAATCGCTGGATCGATGAATCCATTTTCTCTGAAATGGCCAATAGTGGCCGTTTCACACTCGAGTAGTTGCTGACTGATATGGGGATCAATCGGTGTTGGCATCTGTGCGATGTGATACATGAATATCTCCTAGTGGTCAGATCAAGCTGGGTAAAAACGTGATAAGAGAAGGCAAGAAGAACAGTACTAGCATGCCGAAGAGGAAGCAGATGACGATCGGCCAAGCTGCGGCAAAGATCGTTTGCATAGGTACTGAGGGTGCGCCGCCTTTCACTGCAAATAAGTTATAGCCGAAAGGGGGAGTTAGGCTGCCGACCGAGATATTTATTAAAAATAGGGTCCAGAACCAGATGGGGTCGAAGCCATATAGCTTGACCAATGGTGCATAAATGGGAATGACGACCATCATGAATGCAATCTGGTCGATGAACATGCACGCAACGAGCGGCACTAGCATCAGTAGTAACAACATCCACATGGGATCAAGTTCTAGGCTAGTGGCCAGCCCTACTAGACCTGAAGTCGCACCAGCGAAAGAGAGTAATTGGCTGAACAGTTTCGAACAGGCCAGGATAGCGATGATCATGGCGCTGATGCCCAACGAAGAGAGTATCGCCTGCTGTGCCATTTTGAGTGTGAAACGACGGTAGTAAACCGCTACCAACATGGCACCAAGCACGCCAGTGGCTGCAGACTCCGAAGGCGTGGCAACCCCTAACATGATTAGCCCGAGCACCGAGAAAATGATGATACTGAACGGCGCCATATTCAGTAGCGCTTTACTACGTGCTCGCCACGTTCCGCCTCCACCTTCGTCGGCGTTAGGTGCTAAGGAGGGATTGAGTATCAATTTTACTACTACGTAGCCGACAAACAGCCCTGCCAGAAGGATGCCCGGGATAATGCCAGCGATGAGCAGTCGAGCGATCGAGATATCGACCATGGAGCCGATGATGATGACCAGCAGGCTTGGGGGAATAATCGGTGCCAAACTGGCTCCCCCCAGAATTAGGCCGATAGAAAGCCTGTCATCATAGCCACGCTGCTGCATTGTTGGTAACGCCGAGCGGCTCAGCATGGCGGTCACGGCTAGGGCTGATCCTGACAAAGCCCCAAACAGGGTGGCAAGTACAATGACAAAGAAATATAGGCGGCCTTTTATGCGGCCCATTAGCGTGTCCAGGGCATCAAAAATGACGTCTATCGAACCCGACCGGAACAGTAATTCTCCCATCAGCACGAACAGTACGATGGTAGTGAGTGTTTCTGACGTGGCGGTACTGTATACGCTGTTGGCGAACATACCGAAGCCTGCACTGCCCATAAGCCAGAAAGTACCCAGGACGTTGACGGTAAGAAAGGCGATAAAAATCGGCACGCCCAGAGCGAATAAACCCATTAGCAATGTGAGGGCAATGCCTAGCGAAATATACCATTCCATGCTTAAGCCTCCTGTCGCTCGTTATCATCATGAGAGGGCCCCGCAAACAATGCATGGCGCAGGAAGTACAATGCGGTATTGATAAAGGCATAGCAGATGAAGCTTGAAACCCAGTATTTAGGAATATCAAGACCCAGTGCGGTTGTAGTTCCTCCATCAAATTGGCGGAGCGTTTCCTTAACGATGATCCAGGCGGTGACAATACAAACACTTCCTGACGTTAGTGCGATTACTCGGTCATAGCGTTGGCGCATGGAAGGGGAGAGCCTTTCAGGGAGTACGGTGATCGCGATGTGGCCATTAGTGCGCGCTAGCTCCGGTATGCTCAGGGATACCGCGATGCAAAGGAAATAAGCGACAAGGGAGCTCGACCATAGTGTCGGGGCATTAAAAAAGTAACGAGCGACCACTTCGATCCAGAAGCATAAGACGATGCCACACAAAGTGGCACCGCCAAGGTAGAACCCGAATCGCGTGATACGGTCATGGAGTCTAGCTATCGGGTGGGGCATAGTGATACCTACTCGACCGTCGCAGTCATGTTGTTCTGCTCAGCGATTGCACGCATGTTGCTAACCGCCTCTGGAGACTTGTCGACCCCTAACTGCCAGATTCCTTCATTGACCAGGGCATCAAGCCGCTCGGCATCAGATTGTTGAAAGTATGTTTCTTCCATTCCCTTTTCTTTCAATGATGCCCACTCTTGCTGTGCTAGCTCATCAAGAATGGCGGCTGTTTCGTTTTCTAGCGCTTTGCCTTGTTCGAGAAGTAAAGTTTGACTGTCCTCATCGAGCGCGTTGAAAGAAGCTAGATTCATGAACAAGTAGGTATAGGTTTGGCCGAAGGTAGGTTTGGTAAAGTACCCCGCGACTTCATTCCACCCGAAATCTTCGACGCCGTTGAGTCCCCAAGCGGCTCCATCGATCACACCACGATCAAGCGAAGAGTAAACATCCCCGCCTGACATTAGCACTGGAGTCCCCCCTAATCCTTGAGTGATGCTGGTATAAGTCGCGCTACCGCGAATCCGGCGACCCTCTAGGCCAGGAGTGCTCTCGATGGGTTCCTTGAGTACATATTGAAAGCCGCTGCTACCTAAAGGCGGAATTGCAATTAATTTGAGACCGAGATCGTTGTAGTGTTCATCGATAAAGTCCCAGAGGCCTGATTCGTGGGTAGCGTCAGGATCGACAAAGACCGCATCCATAGCGGCACCGACACCGGTAGTATTGGTATGGTAGGCTCCATGAGTGTAAAGCAGATCAAAAACACCAGATGACACAGGCTCAAGTTGCTCGAAGGGTGATACAACATCTGGTCCGTTCAAGCCGATTTTTAGAGCACCTTGGCTAGCTTCCTCGACTTTTGTTATATATCGCTGGGCAACTTCGCGTGTATAAGCACTCGTTTGGTCGTAGCTGGTGAGCATTCTCAACTCAGTAGCCATAGCATGTGATGCGCTCAATGTAAGAATGACTAATGCAAGGGAACGTTTCATTGTCTGCCTCTTTGTGTTTGTACTGACGAGTTAAATGTTTTGCATGGGGCTATTGAATCTAGTCATGACAATGATTAACGGTCAATAGAATATAAAAAACTAGAGTTTTTTATTTTTTATGGATAAGATTAATAATATTTATACAAAAGATTTTTATTTGATGTGTTGTCAGTTTTTCATTAAATAATTTTTTGGTTTTTGATTAGGTTTTGATTTAGCATTTGATTAGTGCAAAAAATATAAAGAAATGTGCTGGTAGCACTATTTTGGTGCAATATTTTTTGGTTTTATACGTTGTTAAATTAATTTGAAATAATTTCGGTAGGCCACTTTTAGTATAAAAATTAATTATATTTTTAGAGGTTAAGAAGAGGCTTTATGAGACCCATTCACGATACATTAGATTGGAATCTTCTTAGAACGTTTATTGTTATTGTTCAGGAAGAGAGCGTCAGTAAGGCTGCCAATAGGCTTTACCTTTCACAACCAGCAGTCAGCCTCTCATTGAAACGATTGGAAGAGAGGCTAGGCCAGCGGCTAATCGAGCGTGATAGTCACAGCTTTAATGTGACAAAAGCTGGGCATCTCGTCTATCGAGAAGCCATCGATATCTACGCTAACGTAGCTCGGCTGGCTGCTTCAGTAGGAGATTTTGACCCTGAAGTAGTCGGTCATGTTTCGCTACTTTTCATAACGGGAATTCAATGCCGATTCCTTGACAGTGTGTTCGAACGCTTTCATAAAAAGTTTCCCCAGATCACGTTTAGTATTGAGGATATGTCTAGTCAGGAGGTGCAGAATGCATTGGCCCAAAGGCAGGGAGCCATGGGTATCTGTCTCGCATTGCAATGTCCGAGTAATCTGAATAGCCAGACGTTAGCGAGACAACGGTATCGGCTCTACTGCGGAAAAAGCCATCCACTCTTTGGCCGCCATAACTTGCCGATGGATAGCCTCATGAGTGAGAACTATGTCTCGTTTGGCAGCGAGCAACTTGATGGTGTGCTCTCTTCACTTGCAGTGTTTCGTGCCCACCATGGTCTTAAGGGCAATGTGGTCGGCCAATCGAGTAGCCTCCAAGAAATTCAACGAATGGTAATTGCCGGATGGGGTATTGGTTGTCTACCCGAGCATTTAGTGCTGAGAGATGTTGCAGAAGGTCGGCTCTGGCCCCTTCCGCCTTATGATGGCGTCGCTGAAATTGATCTTCACGTAATGTGGCACCAAGATGCTCGTTTCAGTGATGCTGAGACCATCTTTATGGAGTTTTTCCTTAATGCTATGGGCAAGGTGCCGCTCGAGGAGCGGCTGACCACTGGACTTGAAGTGTTCGACGAAATACCTGATGTCGAAGCAGCTAAATAATCGCTAACGGTATTATTTTTTGTAGGCTAAATTGAACCAGGTCGTCTTCAGATCTGAATACTTGTCCAGTGCATGAAGTGATTTATCACGACCAAAGCCGGACTGTTTCATGCCACCGAAGGGGACACTAATATCACCATCGGCATAGCAGTTGACCCAGACCAAGCCAGCCTGAAGGCGCTTTGATACGCGATGTGCACGGCCAAGATCACCGGTCCAGAGTCCAGCTCCAAGCCCATAGATAGAATCGTTAGCTAAGGCGATGGCCTCGGTCTCGTCGGCGAAGCGGCTTATACTTAACACTGGCCCGAAGATCTCCTCGCGCATCACCGTGGTGGTTTGGGCTCCTTCCAATATTGTTGGTTCAACGTACCATCCTCCCTCCACAGGCGTCGCATGCTTTCCACCGTGGTGGAGAGTCATGCCCTCGCTGAGTCCTTGCTCGATAAAGTTTAATACCTTGGCATGATGGTCGGCGCTGACTAATGCTCCCATACGCGTAGAGGGATCCAACGGATCGCCAGCTGGCATGTCTTTTGCGGCGGAAACCAGTCGTGGCAAGAAGTCATCAAAAATAGACGCTTCCACATAAAGCCTAGAGCCTGCAATGCATACCTCCCCCTGGTTGGTAAAGATACCTGCGGCAGCAGCATGTGCGGCGGCATCCAGGTCCGGGCAGTCAGCAAAGACTATGTGCGGAGATTTGCCTCCGCATTCGAGCCACACTCGCTTTAGATTGGACTCGCTGGAGTAGCGCATAAAACGCTTGCCTGTAGCGGTGGATCCTGTGAAGGCGAGTGCATCGACCTGTGGATGCATTCCCAGCGCTTCGCCAGCGATAGCACCGTGGCCAGGGGTGACATTGAATACGCCATCCGGCAGGCCCGCTTCCTTGGCTAGTGCAGCTAGCCTGAGAGCACTAAGGCTAGAGGCCTCGGCGGGCTTGAGTATGACGCTATTACCGACTGCCAGTGCTGGGGCGAATTTCCAGGCGGCGATCATCAGTGGAAAATTCCATGGCACCACAGCAGCGACCACACCGAGAGGCTGGCGGGTGATGGTGGCATGAACGTCTTCGCTGGTGGGGGCTATCTCGTCGTACTGTTTATCGATCGCCTCGGCATACCAGGCTAAACAGCGTGCTGTTTCGGGCAAGTCAAAGGCCAAGCTATCAGCGATTGGCTTCCCCATTTCGAGTGTTTGTAGAAGCGCTAGCTCTTCTGCGTGCGTTTCGATAAGCGAGGCGAAGCGAAGCAAAACTCGTTTGCGCTTTAGTGGAGGACAGCGAGACCAGTCGCCCGATTCGAAGACTCGACGTGCGGCAAGTACCGCACGGTCGATATCCACACCACTGCAGGCAGCCACGTTGGCTATCATCTGGCCTGTCGCCGGGTTGTAAGCCTTTAGAGTTGAGCCGTCATAGCTGTTGACAAATTCACCGTCGATGAAGGCTTGAGTGGTCAGCTGTAGTCGGCTGGCTAGCGTTTGCCAGTAAGCTTTATCGTGCATTGTCATATCCTTATTTTAAGACGCTGCGATACCGGCCTTGCGCAGCATGGTGTGCAACAGCACGTTGGCGCCAGCCTCAAGATCCTCCGGTGTGGCATTTTCGCTTTCGTTGTGACTGATACCATCTTCGCAAGGAACGAAAATCATAGCCGTGGGCGCAACACGACTTATGAAGACGGCATCGTGACCGGCCCCGGTCTCGATATCGCGGTAGGGTATGCCAAGTCCATCGCTGCTAGCGCGAATGAGATCTACTAGGTCGCTGTTGAATGGTGTCGGTGGCACCCGCTGAACGTCCTGCAGTTCTACGGTTACTTTTCCAGGCTCATGATGCTTTGAGCAGATATCTCGGAGAGCGTGCTCCATCTGTTCAAGCGTCTCGTTCTCCAAATGGCGAATATCAACGCTGAAGGTTGCTCGCCCAGGAATGACATTACGTGAGTTTGGATAAAGGTCGAACTCCCCACAGGTGACGCGACCGTGCGGCTGATACGGATCAGCCAGCGCTAGGATATCGCCGATGAGCTCGGCGGCCCGTTTTAGCGCATCACGACGATAGGGCATGGGTGTCGGCCCAGCATGGGCTTCTTGACCGGTGACCACAACATCGAACCAGCGCAAGCCTAGAGAGCCAGTTACCGCGCCGACAGCTATTCCTTCCGCTTCAAGTACTGGACCTTGCTCGATATGGGATTCAATATAGGCACCGAAGGTTTTGCTACCCATAGGAATGTCACCGCTGTAACCGATACGTTCCAACGAATCAGCTACAGTGTCTCCATTGCGATCTTTGGCAGCTAGCGCGGTCTCAAGCGGGATTACGCCAGCATGCACCCCTGATCCCATCATGACTGGAACGAAGCGGCAGCCCTCTTCGTTAGTCCATATCACTACCTCAAGTGGTGCTTCAGTAGTAATAGAGAGATCATTGAGAACTCGCATAACTTCCAGCCCGGCTAGTACACCGTAACAGCCATCGAAACGGCCACCGGTGGGCTGGGTGTCGAGGTGACTTCCGGTGGCCACCGGGGGTAGGTCATTACGGCTTCCAGCACGACGAGCGAAGATATTGCCCATTTGATCGACATCTATGGTCAAGCCAGCGTCTCGAAACCAGCTAGACACAAGCTCACGACCAAGTCGATCCTCTTCCGTCAACGCCAACCGGCAATTGCCACCCTTCGGTGTGGCACCAATGTCAGCAAGGTTCATTAATGAGTGCCATAGGCGCTGTCCATCAATGCGGAGTGTCGAGAAAGTAGACTCAGTCATCAGAGCTCTCCTGTGTCATAACTATATTTTTGGCCTTCAAGAGCTGCAGCACGGATTGCGCTTAGACGCTCTCCTGGTGCAATACCATCAGCGTCATAACGCAGCTCAATCAAAGCGGGCAAGTGTTCTTGCTCAGTAAAGGCTAGGGCACGATTAAAGGCAGCTTCGAACGAAGCGTCGTCCTCGACGATCTCTCCATGTCCGCCATAGGCCTTGATCAGGGCGTCAAACTTAGGGTTGGTGAATGTCAGCGCAATCTCTCGGCCAGGAAAGTCATTCTCCTGATGGGCGCGGATGGTGCCCCACATGCCATTGTTGAAGACGAGTATGACGATACCCAGTTGGTACTGCAGGGCCACGCCGAGCTCCTGCAAATTCATCTGGAAGCAACCGTCACCGGCAAAACAGATGGCCGGCCGTTGAGGGTGCTCGAGCTTACTGCTGATGGCTGCGGGAAGGCCGTAACCCATTGCACCAACCGTGGGAGCTAACGAGCTGCCAAGTCCACCAAACTGGATGTAGCGATGAGCATAAAGTGCGTAGTTGCCAGCGCCGACAGTGATACAGCCTTTCCCGTTCAGTAGTCGATCTACCGTTCGGGTGACTTTATCTAGGCTAAGCCGTCCAGGCGCCTCTAAAGGTATAAGAGTATCAAGATAGGCTCGTCGAGCAGTGGCCGTCGCCTGTTTCCATGCGGGTGTTACCTCAGGAGCTAGTTCTCCTAGGCTTGCCGAAAAACCAACCACGTCGGCATTAATAGCGAGGTCAGGACGATAAACATGCCCCAGTTCTTCTGGGTCGGGATAGATATGGACTAATGTCTGGCTTGGCACCGGCGACTCGATCCAGCTGTAGCCCTCTGTTGTAGGTTCGCCTAATCGCGCCCCCAGCGTAATAATCAGATCGCAAGACTTGAGCTGCTCACGCAAAGCTTGATGCATGCCGCTACCAACGTGACCAACGAAATTCTCATGGTGTTGGTTAAAACACTCTAGGCGTCGCCAAGCAACGCCAACGGGAAGAGCGTAGCGCTCGGCAAACGCAGCAATATCCATTTGAGCCTGTTCGGTCCATCCGCTACCACCCAGTAATAGGAATGGCTTTTCGGCCCGCTCTAGATGCTGTTGCAACTCGCGCAATTGCTGTTGGCTAGGGTAACTGTGTAGGCGCTGCCGAGGCTCCACATCAGCAACGCAGGCCTCGCCCCACAACGTATCTTCTGGCAAGGCCAAAACTACTGGGCCAGGGCGGCCACTGGTCGCGACAGAGTAGGCTCTGGCGATAAACTCAGGTATCCGTGCAGTGTGGTCAATCTGGGCTACCCATTTGGCCATTGGTCCGAACATGCGGCGATAGTCGATTTCCTGAAAGGCCTCGCGTTCGATGAAATCGTTGCCGACTTGTCCGATGAAAAGGATCATCGGCGTCGAGTCTTGATAAGCCGTATGGACGGCAATTGATGCATTGGTGGCGCCAGGACCACGGGTGACAAAACAGATTCCAGGCTCGTTGGTTAGCTTGCCATAGGCCTCGGCCATGTAGCCAGCACCGCTCTCTTGGCGGCAGACAATAGGCTCGATAGCATCACGATGCTCATTAAGTGCATCAATACAGGGCAGATAGCTTTCGCCGGGGACCAGAAAAACGCGCCGAGCACCATGCTGGCGTAATTGTTGAATCAGGATTTGGCCCCCGTTGCGTGTCGGGGTGACGGCGTTGCTCATGGGCAAGATCTCTTTGAACGAATGGTTAGGTAGACGGGGCAGATAACAGCCGATGTAAGGGCTTAATCTGACGAGAATCGACAACACAACGAGCTCGAAAGCCGCACTGATAAGACCAAGACTGGTCTGCTTCGAACCCTTGTTTTTCTGGGCACGGGCCGTCAATTGCCAGCATGCCGGCATCATCGCAAGCCCTAAGAAACAACTGTCGGAAGGGGGCTAGCGAGGCGCTACGCTCTTCTGGAGACAGCTTTAGGTCACGTGCTAAATCACCAGTGCCGAGCAGAGCGGCTAAAACGCGGGGGCTAGAGTGTAATAATTCGCTGATCCGCTTGACCCCCAAGCGACTCTCTATAGTCGGTATAATGACGGTGGTTTCTGGTGCTATACCCCAGTGTTTTTCTTCGCGACTAAGTGCTGACGAAAGTGCCGTCAGTTGTGTTACTTCCTCGGCTCTGGGCAGGAAGACCGCCTCAGGAGAGGCACCCATTAGCAGTTTCAGCTCTTCTCGGCCTCCCTTATCTAAGGCATTGATTCGGACCATGGGAGAGGCGCCTCTTTGCCGACAGCTTTTGGCCATGCTGGCGAACGCTTGGCAGGCAGTATGGCGTGATGCTGCCGGGGTGAATTCCTCCAGATCAATAACGATGGCGTCGGCCCCAGAATCCAACGCGTCGGCCAAACAATCGGCGTCATGCCCTGGTACGAAAAGCCAGCTTCGACAGCCTTTTAGTTTGCTATGAAGCATGAAAGTCACTCCATTAGGTTGGGTAAGAACAGCACGATGTCAGGCACGAATGTGATGAGCATTAGGACAGCAAGCATGGACATCAGCATTAGCGAAAGTGGGCGTAACGTTTCCATAACGCTGATGCCCGAGATACGACAGGCCGCCATTAGATCTATACCCAGAGGGGGAGTATTGGCGCCGATAGCGAGGTTGACGGTGAGCAGCACGCCGAAATGCACGGGATCAATGCCGTACTGGGAAAGCAAAGGCATAACGATCGGCGTGATGATGATAATGATGGCAATGCTCTCCATGAAGGTTCCGAGCACCAGTAGTACCGCCGTCAGCAAAAGCAAAACGCTGTGCGTGCTATCAGTCCAGTTGCCAATTGTTCCAGCGATGGCTTGTGGTACCTGCTCATAAGTCAGCCCCCAGGCGAAGAGACCAGCAGCGCCGATAATTACTAAGATGGCGGCGCTCGTTTCTGCTGTGGCGATGACACAGTTGAGAATGTCTCGTAGTGAGAGACATCGATAGAGCACCACACCAAGTACAAGGGCA
The DNA here is from genome assembly GCF_024138895.1 of Halomonas sp. XH26. Taxonomy (NCBI): domain Bacteria; kingdom Pseudomonadati; phylum Pseudomonadota; class Gammaproteobacteria; order Oceanospirillales; family Halomonadaceae; genus Halomonas; species Halomonas sp. XH26. The sequence goes on along the minus strand of NZ_CP071889.1, from coordinate 3,801,302 downwards.
TAGAGAATGGCCGAGGCGGCTGCTTCGGTCGGTGTAAATACGCCGAAGCGAATTCCACCAATGATTAGTACCGGCACCATGAGTGCAGGCAGTGCATCGATGACCGCTCGGCGGCGTTCCGCGGGGTCGGAAGACTTGACCCCGGCCCAGCCATGTTTCCGCGAAATATAAAGTGCTACACCTACTAATGAGAGGGTCAACAACAGGCCAGGAATTACGCCGCCCATGAAGAGCTTACCCACCGATGTATTAGACGTGGTGCCATAGACAATCATGACGATACTAGGAGGGATCACTGTTCCGAAGGAGCTTGCACACCCAACGAGTGCGCTGCTAAAACCCTTGTGGTAGCCATTCTTATGCATTGCAGGTAACAGCATGCTGCCGATCGCAATAACATCTGCTACTCCCGATCCCGACAAGGCGCCAAATAACATACAGGCCATGACCGCTACGACGGCTAAACCACCCCGAATATCGCCGACTAGGGACATGCAGAGATGTACGATACGTTTGGTGAGACCGGCGCTGTTCATCAATTGCGCCGCCAGTATGAAAAGGGGAATCGCTAATAGAGTGAAACTGTCCATCCCACCAACGAACTGTTGCGCGGAAACCATCATCGGGGCTGCGCCGAACACAAGCAGATAAACAAGCGCGGCGAGGATTAGGCTGAAGGCAATCGGAATATTAATTAAGATAGCGAGACCAAAAACACCCAGCAAAGTAAGTGCACCGGCAGTCATAGTGAATCTCCTGAAGACAACACGTGCTGCACTTGCATTAGTGCCATTCCTACGCAGCCCACTGGTACCGAGAGATAAATGATTCCAACAGGCATTTTTAACGCTGTTGTGGTCATGCTCATGGTTAGTAGTGTTAGATCCCAACCAGCCTTCGCCAGTACCAACAGCATTATCAGGAGCACAATGTCTGTGGCCTTTCCGATGATTCGGCGGGCGCCGATAGAGCGCACAATTAGCGGCAGTAGTCCGGCATTAAGGTGAGAGCGTTGATAGGTACAGGTAACTGAGCCCAATAGGGCTGTCCAAATCAGCACTAGTCGCGGCAACTCTTCCGCCCAATTAGGCGTTTGTCCCACAACCCAGCGCATAAAGACCGTATAGATAACCAGGGCCGCCAACGCGGCGGCTCCACAGGCGGCTACGGCCAAGCTTAGATGGGATACACGCATTACAAGTTTGGAAAAGGTCATATCATTCAGCCGTTCGGTACTGTCTGACGGTCTCCATCAATTCCTCACCGAACACATCGGAATACTCGTTCCATACTCCTTGAACCCGCTCGTTGAAGGCCGCCGTGTCGACTTCATTTATCTGCATACCTTCTGCAGCCAGCATTTCGAGCATGTTTTTATCATCCTCTTGGGTCATAGCACGCTGCTTATCGCGCCACTCGTCTGCTAGCGATTGGATAACTGCCTGATCATCCGCATTGATCTTGTTCCAAGTAAGGTCAGCAATTGTTAAGCAAGCAGGAGCCCAAACATGGCCCGTTAAAGAGATGTAATCTTGAACTTCGTAAAAAGAAGAGGAGTGAATAATGGAAAGGGGGTTTTCCTGAGCGTCGAAGACGCCTTGCTGTAATGCCGAGTAGAGTTCACCAAAGGAAAGTGGGGCGGGGTTTGCACCGAGTGCTTCAAAAGTATTTAGACGCATCCTGTCAGGAGTGACCCTGATTTTTAGACCTTCTAGATCGTTCGGAGACTCAACTGGCCCGCGGTTGTTAGTAACGTGACGGAAACCATTCTCCCACCAACCGAGAATTTTAATATTCTTATTTTCCGCTAGTTCTTCGAGGATACTGCCTAGTTCACCATCATAAGCTGCGTAGGCTGCTTCTCGGTTCTCCCAAGAGTAAGGCAGCTCAACAATTCCAAACTTGGGTTCTAAGGATTGAAAGGATCCGCATCCAATAACTCCGGCATCCATACTGCCAATTTGCATGCCCTCTACCATCCGGGTTTCATTGCCAAGCTGGCCGCTAGGAAAAACCTGAAAATTTACACGCTGATTGGTAGCTTCTCGTACGTCATGAGCAAAACCTTCCGCAGAGACATGCCAGTTATGAGTTGGTGCCAAGACATGACCAAGCTTGATATCCAATGCTTGAACATTGCTGCAAAAAGCACTTATTCCGATAAGGCTGAAGAGCGCAAGAGGGGTTGGTTTCATTATGATACCTGTTGTCATTAATTTTGGTGTTTTAAAATCAATCGCACAGGTAATAGACTCGTCGGATAAAAACGTTGTAGCAATTTTATAATTCTTATTTTTAATATTTACGTGTTTTATATGAAGCTTTTCAGATTTTTGAGGTTTTTAATCGCGGAGGTAGGTGATGGTTTTTATTTTTAGTGTTTTTTTAATAATTTTTTATAGCTTTTGTGGCTAGGCTTTAAATGTGTTGGTTTATTTTTTATTAAATATTAGTTGTGTTTTTTTAAGTATTTTAAGGAGGGTTTAATGTAGTTGAAGATAGGGTTTAATTGTTCAATATCGTGTTTAAAAATCCTTCCTTCCGTCAGAAGTAATTAGTGGTGCTGCCTGCTAACTTGAGATACATTGAAGTCGGTAACCCTTAAGGTTCTACTGGCATTAGTGAGTGGCGTACTCATCCGCTAATACGATAGACAATCCCTTCGACGTCATCCCATTTTAATAGAGATGCATCCAACTTTGGGCCTCAAATAATGAAAAAGGGACTTCGGTTTCTCGCAGCCCCTTTGTTTTTCCTATGACTAATCTGGTTTTGAAGTGCAATAAGTTTGATGTATAGCACTGGGCTCTCAGATACAAAAATGTCTGCTAGCCATGCCGTTAACAAAAGATAAACTTTTTAGCTTTCTATTATCGGTCGAGACCATCCATGCAAAAGTATTTTATTTCCAAATACTCATCCATGCCGTGGCGCGAGCCTTCGCGACCTATACCAGATGCTTTAACTCCGCCGAATGGCGCAACTTCAGTAGATATACGGCCAGTATTAAGACCAACCATCCCATACTCTAAGGTTTCACCCACTCGCCAAATGCGGCCAATGTCGCGACTGTAGAAGTATGCCGCTAGGCCGAAACGTGTATCATTAGCGTGAGCGATAACTTCTTCTTCAGTCTCGAAGCGGAACAAAGGTGCTAGTGGGCCAAAGGTCTCGTCTTGCGCCACCATCATTTGCTGAGTTACGCCAGTGAGAATAGTAGGTTCAAAGAAGCTGCCGCCCAGTTTGTGACGTTTGCCGCCGAGAATAACCTTGGCACCTTTGGAAGTGGCATCGTTGATATGAGACTCCATTTTATCAACTGCTCTCATATCTATTAAAGGTCCTTGAGTCACGCCGTCTTCGGTGCCATGGCCAACTTTAAGTTTCGAGACAGCTGCAGCAAGCTTACTGGCGAATATATCGTAGACTTTATCATGCACATAAATGCGGTTGGCACACACGCACGTTTGTCCAGTGTTACGATACTTGGAGATGATCACGCCTTCGACTGCAGCATCAAGGTCAGCATCATCAAAAACGATGAAGGGGGCATTTCCACCTAATTCCAGTGACACTTTCTTAACGGTAGCTGCGGACTCACTCATCAACTGTGAGCCTATCTCCGTGGAGCCAGTAAATGAAAGTTTGCGCACCTTTGGATTGCTTGTGAGCTCTTCGCCAATATCGGCGGCTGAACCAGTGACCACATTAAACACGCCTGGGGGAAAACCTGCGCGATGGGCCAGTTCTGCTATTGCCAGTGCCGTAAGCGGTGTTTGTGAAGCGGGCTTGATCACAATGGTACAACCGGCGCCGAGTGCTGGAGCGGCTTTGCGGGTGATCATTGCTGCTGGGAAGTTCCATGGTGTAATCGCAGCTGCAACGCCAATGGGCTGGCGTAACACGAGCAGGCGTGCCGAATCCCAAGGCGATGGAATAGTTTCACCATAAACGCGTCGGGTTTCTTCGGCAAACCACTCAATGTAGCTGGCAGCATAGTCAATTTCACTACGCGCTTCGGTTAAGGGCTTGCCCTGCTCGCGTGTCATAATTAGAGCCAGATCTTCCTTATGCTCTATCATTAGTTCGTACCAACGACGCAGCAGCACTGACCTCTCTTTGGCGGTTCTTTTATGCCAGCCCTGAAAAGCTAACTCCGCAGCGTCAACTGCACGGCGTGTCTCATTACTACCGCACTTAGGTACGCTAGTAATAGTTTCTCCAGTGGCTGGGTCAGTGACAGAAATAGTTTGGTTATTATCGGCATTAACCCAGACGCTATCGATGTAACATTGATTCTTCAGAATATTCGAGTCTTGCAGCTTCATATCGGTTCCTTTTTTACGGGGGGTATATTCTTTATGCTGCTTGTTTTGCCGAAAGCAGCGGCTGCGAGCTAGCAGATGTATAGCTTAAGTTATTAGATATGAAGCGCTCGCCCGTAAGCGGCAAGTACAGATTCGTGTAAAGCCTCGGAAAGAGTCGGATGTGGAAACACAGTTTGCATCAACTCAACTTCTGTCGTCTCGAGGGTTCGAGCCAAGGTGTAAGTACTGATCAGCTCGGTCACTTCAGGTCCAATCATATGGGCACCAAGAAGCTCTCCGGTCTTTTTATCAATGACTGTCTTTACCAAACCTTCAGGTTCGCCAAGCGATAACGCTTTGCCATTTCCGAGAAATGGGAAACGTCCAATATCCACCTCAAAACCTTGCTCTAACGCCTGTTTTTCTGTGATACCGACGCTAGCAACCTGAGGGTGGCAATAGGTGCAACTGGGAACAGATTTAGGATCAAGTGCATGTACGTCTTCCACACCGGCGATAAGCTCTGCCACCATCACGCCTTCATGACTGGCCTTATGGGCAAGCCACGGTGGACCAGCGATATCACCGATAGCATAGATATCGGGCTCGTCAGTCTCGCAGTATTCATTAACAATGATATGCGTGCGATCAACTTGGATCTTTGTATTCTCCAGGCCTAAACCTTCGACATTTCCAGTAATGCCCACTGCTAGTATTACTTTCTCGGCTTCAACCGACTGGGAGCTGCCGCTTTTCGTAAAATTAACTTTAATACCGCAGGTTGTCGTTTCCTGATTCTCCACAGAGGCACCGGTGTGAATCTCAATGCCCTGCTTGCGCAGGTGTTCAGCCAGCATGTCTGATATCTCGGAATCCTCGACTGGAAGAATACGATCTGAAGCTTCTAGGATCGTCACCTTACTACCCGCAGTGGCATAGAAGCTGGCGAACTCGACGCCGATAGCGCCAGCACCTATAACGGTTATGCTCTTTGGTAAGACTTCTGGCATCATTGCCTCGCGTGCAGTCCAGATGGATTCACTATTTGGCTCGAAACCAGGGATGGAGCGTGCACGAGCTCCGGTGGCAAGGATAATGTGTTTAGCCTGTACTTTCTGCTCAGCACCAGCGTTGTCGATGGCAACCTTACCTTTGCCCAGCAGTCGGGCATGGCCGGTGAGTACTGTTACTTTGTTTTTTTTCATTAGCCCTTGCACGCCACGGTTGAGCTGTTTAGCCACGTCCCTCGAGCGTTTGACGGCGGTAGTCAGATCAAAGCGCGGAGCTGAATCAAGTACCAGTCCGTATGATGTGCCCTCGCGGGCTAAACGCAGAATTTCGGTCGAGCGAAGCAGCGTTTTAGTCGGCAAGCAGCCCCAATTGAGGCATACCCCACCCAACTCAGCGCGCTCGACAATAGCCGTCTTTAGTCCAAGCTGTGCAGCGCGTATGGCCGCCACATAACCACCGGGGCCGGCTCCAATCACGAGTACTTGATAGTTTTCCATCATTTCTACACCAGCAGGTTAAGTGGTTCTTCCAGCAAGTCCTTTAGCTCTGACAAAAAGCGAGCACCGACGGAGCCGTCTATGACACGATGATCAGCGGACAAGGTTAGGGTCATCATGCTCCCAACAGCGAGCTGGTCGTCCACGACTACTGGACGTTTCTCTACTGCACCTACTGCCAGAATGGCTGATTGTGGCGGATTAATAATCGCACTGAACTCACGAATACCGTACATGCCAAGATTAGATATGGTGAAACCGCCACCTTGATACTCGCTGGGAGCCAGCTTTCCGGCACGAGCCCTATCTGCCAGTGAGCGTACTTCGGTAGCAATCTCGGCCAGCCCCTTACGGTCTACCTCGCGCACCACCGGTGTTATCAGTCCGCTCTCAGTGGCTACGGCCACACTGATGTCAACGTCGAGATATCGGATCACTTCAGCCTCAGTCCAGCTGGCATTAACCTCGGGTACCCGACGCAGCGCCCTGGCGGCGGCAAATACTATAAAGTCGTTCACCGATAGCTTGTACGCTGGCTTGGCTTGGGAACCATTTGCGTTGAGTTTAGAGCGCAGTTCTAATAGTTCATCTACTCGGCAATCCACCGTTAAATAGAAGTGCGGTATGGTTTGCTTAGACTCACATAGTCGTCTAGCGATAGTCTTGCGCATGCCGCTATTGGGAATACGTTTAACACTGGTATCGGCTCCACCCTGCGATGAGATAGCAGCATCTGGACTTGTGATCTCAACAGTGGAAGTTGCAGCGGGTGTTTGTTGTAAAGCGCGCTCGACGTCTAATCGTACTATTCGCCCACGTGGGCCGCTGCCGGCTAGACTATTCAGCATGATGCCAGCCTGATTGGCCAAACGGCGTGCCAACGGGCTAGCGAAAATCCGTCCAGCACTGTTGTTAGACTGGGCAAGCGATGTTTGTAATAGCGAAGCGCTGTGCTGCACCGAGGCCTTATCTGGAGCCGGGTTTGGCGCTGGAGTTGGGCTAGCGGGCAAGTCTACCGAATCGGGCTGCGGGGCAGCGGTTTGGTAGATGTCCATTGCCGAGGTGGACTCCCCCTCGTCCAGCACAACAGCAATGAGAGTGCCGACCTGAACGGCCTCAGGGCTTGCGGGCACCAGAATCTGGCCCAGCTTGCCATCGACCTCGGACTCCATCTCCATTACGGCCTTATCGGTCTCTATTTCGGCAAGGACATCGCCCTTGGCCACCGGGTCGCCCTCATGCTTAAGCCAACGCATCAGCGTGGCTTCTTCCATGCCAGCCGCCAGCGACGGCATCAAAATTTCAGTAGCCATAAATTATTTTCCTACTAGGTCAGGTCGATAGCCTAGAATGTCAGAGTACTCGACAAACTCGATGATGTTGCCTTCGGGGTCACGGGCGAAGACCAGATAAGTGCCGGGTCGCACCTCGACGATTTTGTCGCCGCTAAGCAACTCAGCACCGCTCTTTTTCAGCTTGGCCAGCATTGCCGCTAGGTCATCAACGATGAAGGTCAAATACACATTTCCCTTCCGTTCAAGGATGGTGCCGCTATGATTGGCTGTAACAGGTGCAATCTCTGGTTCCAGCAACTTGAGACGCTCGCCGTAAGGGGACTGTAGGCGCACAACTTTATAGGCGCCCTTGGTTAGGCCGGTATCGCCTGCTTTATCGGCGGCTATTTTGAAGTAGCTAGTTTCTGAAAATGCCAGTTGCTCAATGTAGAAACGCTTGAGCGCTTCAAGGTTTTGGCAGCAAATGCCCACTTCCAATGGTGCGACCATTTTCATGTGCGGAACTCCTCAATACCGTTCTTTGTGCGACCCTGGAGCTCACCAAGTGCCGCAGGTCATAATGCGGGCGGCCTTACAGTGACCGTCCCTGTTCAGCCAGTACCCGGCGAAGTCCATCCTCGATTTCTTCAGGGCCGGCACAGGCCGCGCGCTCAAGCACCTTCGAGATGCTCGGCGATGCCTCGCCGCCGTGCACGCGTTGCACGGGCTGGTCTAAGTAGTCAAAGAACCGGCGCTGGACTTCATCACCCAGCAAGGTGCCGTAGGACGTGCCGACTGAACCCTGCTCGACGATCAGAACGTTATTGGTTTTCATGATACTTGCACCAATGGTCTCCCAATCTAGGCCGTCTCGATCAAGGCTGCGCAGGTCGATAACCTCCGCGTCAACGCCTAAGCGCTCGGCTACTTCTAAGCTTTGATGCACCATATTGAGGTAGCTCAGTACGGTGACGGCCGTACCTTCACGTAACACCTTGGCCTTGCCTAGTGGGATGAGATAGTCCAGATCATCAGTCGGCACGAGCCCTTTTACGTTGTAGAGGTCGATGTGTTCGATGACCAACACCGGATCCTCACAATGGAGAGCGGCGTTCATCAGACCAACATAGTCATAGGGGGTGCTAGGAGCGACAATGCGCCAACCCGGCGAGGTGGAAAAAATTCCAGCGGGATCCATTAAGTGTTGTGAACCGTAGCCCGAGCCCATGGCAATTTTTGTGCGTAACACAAGCGGCATGCTGCCATCTCCGCCAAACATATGACGGGCCTTAGCGATCTGGTTAAATACTTGATCGGCGGCCACCCACATGAAATCGGGATACATGAACTCAACTACAGGGCGGTAACGACCGTCCATGGCGAGTCCGCCACCAAGACCGACGAAGGCATTTTCGCTGATGGGAGTGCCCAGGCAGCGGTCGGGAAAGCGCTCTGATAAGCCACGAGTGGCACCATTAGTGCCGCCTTTGAGACGGTGTACGTCTTCACCCATCACTACAATACGCTCATCCTGCTCCATGCGGCGGTTCATCACACCTGCCACAGCATCGATGAACTTGCGCTCCTCAAGCTTGCCGTTGAACTGTTCTTGTTCTACATAATGAGCGCCGTCGAACTCCGATAGGTCGCCACGTACAAGCGCATCAACAAAATCACGTGAAGGCCACAAATGGTCGTGAATTGCAGGCTTTTTACCGCTCATATCGAGTAGCTCAGCGGCAGCTTTTTCCATCGCTTGTTGTGCTTGGTAACGAAGACTTTGTACATCGTCTTTATCAATCAGCTTGAGTTCGATCATCTTGGCGGCCACTAGATCCAGTGGATCACGCTCGCGCCAAGCTTTTTCCTCATCTTTACTGCGGTAGCCAAAGGCGCTGCCTGGCATAGGCCCGTTCTGATGGTAAAAGCGATAAACATCGACTTCGATAATGGTTGGGCCATCACCTCTGCGCATCACTTCCATCGCTTCCTGGGTAGCCAGATAGACGGCAAGTGGGTCCATGCCATCGACTTTCCAGGAGGGAATGTTGAAGGCTTGACCACGCGCAGACAGTCGTGCCTCAGCGGTAGCCTCGTCGACTACCGTGGAGACTGCGTAACGGTTGTTTTCAATAAAGAAGCAAAGCGGTAATTTCCACGCTGCAGCCAGGTTCATAGTCTCAAGCACGGAACCAATGTTGACCGCACCGTCACCGAAGTAAGTAAATGCGGCATCCCCCGTCCCAGCGTGGCGATGCGCCCAGGCCGCTCCTGCAGCGAAGGGAACGCCACCACCAACTATTGCATTAGTGCCAAGTACACCGGCCTCGGCCCAGCGTAGGTGCATGGAGCCGCCACGACCGCGGCAAAAGCCTTGGTCCAATCCTAGAATTTCGGCAAGTGTCTTTTGCAGCAGCCACTGCGTTTTCTCATTGATGGGAGCCGCTAGATCCAGGCCTTCAGGGCTCACGTAGTGCAGCGTTTTGGCGAGAAATTGGTGATGGGCGCGATGCGAACCATTCACCTGATCACTGGCCCGCATTGGTAGTACTGAACCGACGGCCCCCCCTTCCTGACCAATCGCTGAGTGGGCAGGGCCGTGCACCAATCCTTGGCCAGCCAGCTCCAGCACCTTCTCCTCGAAGGCCCGAATTAAGTGCATGCTTACTAACAGGCTACGCAGCATATTGGCGTCCGCAGCCTTCCAGTCTTTGTCGGTGGTGATGAGTTCACGCCAAGCGGCTTCTGACTTTAATGTATTGAAACGGGGCATGCTGAATTCTCCTAGCAAATAATCAGAGATAGCCGTTGGCAGACCAGCCACCATCAACACCGACGACTTGGCCAGTGATGAAGCGAGACTGATCGGAGGCTAGGAACCAGGCTAGATCTGCCACTTCCTCTGGCGTCCCGAAGCGGCCTAAAGGTGTGCGATGATTAAGTGCCTCAGCATCCAAGCGGCCTGTCTCAATTAGCTCTTGAGTCAGGGCGGTATGAACGTATCCAGGTGCGATACCATTAACCCGAATACCGGCACTAGCCCATTCGAGTGCCAGCGTCTTAGTCATCATCACTACGCCAGACTTGGTGCCGCAGTAAGCTATTCGATTAGGTGCAGCGACAACGCCATACATAGAGGCCATATTGATAATTACCCCCGGGCGGTTGGCTTTAATCAAGCGTCGTCCGGCTTCACGGGCGCATAGAAAGACCCCAGTAAGGTTCACGTCAATATTGCGCTGCCATTCCGCGAGGCTTAGCTCAATGGTTGGGCAGTTACCGGAGACGCCGGCATTGTTGATTAGCGTCTTGACACCATTGAAGTAGCTATCTGCAAGATCGAAAGCAGCAGAAACGTCAGCTTCATCGCTCACTGAACCGGCAAAGGCCGCAGCGCGGTAGCCGGCGACTGTCAAGTCTGATGCCACCTGCTCGGCAGCAGCTTTATTGTAATCAAAGATTATTACTGCCTCGCCTGCATGGGCGAATTGCTCCGCAATGGCACGTCCAATACCACTTCCGCCCCCAGTAACTACTACTGCTCCCAGCTCAGAGTGCTGTCGTTGTTTTTGCATCATACGGCGCCTTAAAATTGATATGGTTGCCTTACAAATTTTTGTAACGTAGGAATTTCTTAGGCAACCCTGTTGGGCAAGCCACAAAATGCGTTAGGAAATACCCATCGTTTGCTGAGGAAGCTCTCCGGTGTCTGAATAGATCCGACAAATTGCGCGCAAACAGCACCTAATCATACGCAATATGCATTTTTTCTAAGCAGGCACTACCTCTTTCAGACCCTATCGTTAGTGGCTGCGAGCGTATCCTCATGCTGAAAAATTCAGGCATTTGGTTTTACAGGTTTTGTTGTGTATCAAGCAATGTTCGACTTGCCATGCTTATTTACACCTTCTAAACTGCAACTTGTAAGACAACCTTACAATAATACTTTTGTCTATGTAGGAGTTATCAATGAATAAGCAACATTATGAGACTGCCGTGATAACTGGGGCTGCAGGCGAAATACCAGCAGAAATCGCAAAACGTTTTCATGATCGAAACATACGCTTACTACTGTCCGATATCAGCATGGAGGCCTTAACTCCACTAGTCGAGTCACTAGGAGGTGGGCAGAATTGCTATGGTATGATGCAAGATGTGTCAAAAGCAGAAGATGCTGAGCGCCTAGCCGCAAAATGCCGGGAAATCTTTGGCAAAGTTGACTACATCGTTACTGCAGCGGGCTTGTATCAACATCTCCCGTTAGGCGAGATCGGAGTGAACGAATGGCGCAACAGTCTTGCTATTAACTTGGATGGAGTTTTCTACACTATTCAGGCATTGCGCCCTTTATTAAGTCACCGTAGTTCTATCGTAAACCTTGCATCATTGGCTGGCCAACGTGGAAGCATTAACCATACCCCCTATGCTGCAGCAAAAGGGGGAGTCCTCACTTTGACTCGTTCACTGGCACAAGAGCTTTCTCCCCTCACACGAGTTAATGCTGTATCCCCTGGATTGATTGACACCCGTATGATGAAATCATTAGATGAAACCAAGCGACAGAATATGGTTGATTCCACACCATTGCAGCGATTAGGTCGGCCTGATGAAGTAGCCAGCGTTGTCGACTTTCTGTGCAGCGATGCAGCCAGTTACATAACTGGTGAAACAATCCAGGTCAATGGTGGTTTATACATTAATTGACATACGTGGGGCTCACTCATTACTAAAGCAAGATCGCTATCCAAATGGACACAAAAATGAACCAAACCACTTCAAATCACATCTTAAGAGGCCACTCACTTCCAGATGAAGTAGCCAAACGCATAAGAGTGTCCATCGACAGCGGGGAAATTCAGCCGGGTAAACGCCTTCCCACCCAGCATGAGTTAGCAAATATCTACGGGGTTAGCCGTCCAGTCATCAGGGAGGCTATCTCTATTCTAAAGTCTGATGGTTTGGTTATCTCCCAACAAGGGCGTGGTCAATTCGTTAATCCGCAAGGATCTTCGGTTTTCAGGCTGGAGCCTAGTCTTGAAGACAAAGAAGATCTTTCCCATCTCTTTAGCTTTTTGATGTCGGTAGAAGTAGCTGCCACTAGACAGGCCGCTAAAAGTCGAAATAATGACGATCTCAAATCAATTCGCAAGCATCTCGATGATCTAGGTTCAGCTATTCGAAAAGGGGAAAATGGAGTTAATGAAGATATGCAATTCCATCGAGCGATTCTACACGCCACTCACAATACCTACTTTATAAGCTTTGGAGAATTTCTAGAATTACGCGTTAGAAACTTGATACGCATCGCCAGAGAAAAAACTGCTCGTAGAAATGATATGGTTAAACTAGTCCAGCAAGAGCATGAGGCTATCTTTAACGCTATCGAAGCTCAGGATATGGTTGAAGCGGAAAAAGCAGCTTCACAACATCTAGAAAATGCTGCAAAGCGATTAGAAATCTATCAGGTCGTGCCTAACAATTAAGTTAGGCATATTACATCCCGTCGAAATCATGAATAAGCAACGGCGGGATAGTATTTTAAAAATTACTAATATTGTTTTTCAGTTAGATTATAGATCGCTACCTTTTTTGGGCGCTAAAAATACTACCCATCTGATATATCTCTTGTTCCGCCCGCCTAGTTCAAAAAATATTAAATTAGATCTTTCTGCTGTAATCGATCCGTTGATTGAAAAAAAGCGACTCCAGAGTGAAGTGAGTCAAAAAAAGCACGAGAAAAGAGACTTGAATAGATTTCCTTCCTGAATAATTCCATATAAATCAAAAGCATAGAAAAAATATAATACCAAAGGATATATTGACTCTAAAGTCTTGCTGTTAAAAACTAGCTTGTCATACAAGATTGTTTTTTTGTATGACAAGATATAAAAATGATAAACAATGCATAAGAGGTTGCTCATGAATGTGTCCAAAATTATTGCGCATGGTGCTATTACAGCCACTTTGCTTACAGCTAGCATTTCTCAAGTTCTCGCCGAAGAAGAACAATATGTATGGCGAGTAACTACACACCTTCCTATGGCAAGTCCAACTTGGGAACACAGTCTCGTTAAGCTGAAAAATACGTTGGAAGAGCGCACAGATGGTAGGTTGGTTCTAGATCTTTATCCTGCTGATAGTCTCTTTGGAGCAACTGAGCTATTCAATGCGGTTCGCCGTGGTGTCATTCCTATGGCTTTGACATCACCTGCTTATCTGACAGATCAGCTCGAAACAGCTGGCATTGCTTTCGGACTTCCTGGTGCATTCGATGAGGTGTGGCAAGCCGCTCACTATTTTAAGAATCTTGGTTTTGAAGAGATCATTAGGGAAGAGGCAGCAGGTTATGGCCTATATTATGCCTCAGACAAAGTTTATCCCTACGAAATGTTCTCTAGAGTCGAAATAGACAGCCTAGAAACCTTTGAAGGAATGCGCATACGGGTTGCTGGAGTTCCCCAAACTTTCTTAACAAATGTTGGTGCTGCAGCTTCGTTTATCCCTGGAACTGAGCTTTATCAGGCCCTTGCCACAGGCACGTTTGATGCAGGAGTTTGGGGTGCTGTTCAAGAAGCATCCAATATGGGATTTTATGAAGTTGCTTCATATCGAGTACAAGACCCTATTCTCATTGGTGCATTGGAAGCCTATATAATTAACGAAGATGCTATTGAAAGACTTCCAGATGATATTCAAGACATTCTAAAAGATACACTCGAAGATCACTTTTGGAGCACAACTATCGATCATATGTATCGTGAAGAAGTCGCTTTAAGAGAAATTGAAAGCTCTCAGAACGTTACCTCTATAAGTTTACCCGATGATGTTAGGGAAAAGATGGAGGTCGAAGCAGATAATATTTGGAAGCTTGAAGAAAATAAAGGAGATAGTGCTTCAGCAGCAATAGAAATGCTGAGAGGCTTTAGGAACGATATTTCTAAGAATTAATCATTCGTCTGCCCAGTATGAGCTCTGGGCAGACAACTTACTTTTTTGGAGCTATATATGCACTACGTTAGGTCATTATGTGGCTATATAACCGCCATGAATTTAATGGTTGGTCGAGTAGTAGGGTATTCCATATATTTGATATTTATATTGCTCATAGCTGAAGTCATTATGAGGTACTTTTTTAGGCAGCCAACGACTTGGACAGGAGAGCTTTCCCAACTTGTTTTTGGAGCTTATGTTATGTTGTCTGGGGCCTATTTGTTAGCCAATAAGGGGCATGTGAATGTAGATATTTTCTACCAAAAATTAAGTCCGAAAGCTCAATCATTTATTAACTTGATAACGTCGTTTTTATTCTTTGCTTTTATCTCTGTATTGATCATCGAAGGTTGGGAGCTGGCTAGTGATTCCATTAGTAGAATTGAAAGATCTGGAACAGCTTGGAACCCTCAAATATGGCCTGTGAAACTTGCTGTTCCAGTGGGTGCTTGCCTGCTTTTACTACAAGGGATTTCTAATTTTGTGGAAGACTTTTTGATTCTCATCGAAAAAAAAGTATAGAAGCGTAATTCTTTTAATAAAAAATATAGAGGAGGGGCCATGAGCACTGAATTTCTGACAATTTTATTTTTTGGTTCTTTAGTTTTCTTTCTGTTCTTAGGTGTTTCGCTAGCTTGGGTTCTAGGAGGAATATCAGTAATATTTTTATACTTCACATGGGGGAGCGATGCATTCTATATGATTGCATCAAGAATGTGGAGTACTATGAACAGCTTTACTTTGATATCTGTTCCGCTCTTCATCTTAATGGCTATCATTCTAGAAAGATCTGGGGTTGCACTATCGTTATATAGAATGATGCATCTATGGTGGGGGGGAGTGCGCGGGGGATTAGCAATTGGTACGGTATTCATATGTGCTATCTTTGGGGCAATGGTGGGTGTAAGCGGTGCAGCCGTTGTAACTATGGGAGCCGTGGCGCTACCTGCTATGCTCGCCCGTGGTTATAATAGAGAAATGGCGCTAGGGTGCATTAATGCCGGCGGTGGTTTTGGGATTCTAATTCCTCCAAGCATTGTAATGATTCTTTATTCAATGTTGACTGGAGTTTCAGTAGGGGCATTATTCGCTGCTGGGGTTATGCCAGGCATATTGCTCATGATTTTGGTGTCCGCATATATCGCAATACGGTGTTTTATTAACCCTAGCCTTGGTCCATCTCTACCGAAGGAAGAGAGAGGTAGTTGGAATGAAAAAATTGTGGCGTTAAAAGGCGTTTTACTGCCGATTATGATTGTGGCATTAGTGCTAGGGTCTATTCTCAGTGGCATGGCCACCCCAACTGAAGCTGCTGCCGTGGGCGTGCTCGGTTCTATAATATCAGCGGCTGTTCATAAGCAACTAACGTTTAAGTTAATTTCTGATGCTTCAATAAAATGCTTAGTCCTTACTTCCATGATAATGTGGATACTTTTTTCGGCGTATGCATTTAGTACCGTTTATACCTCTATGGGAGCACAGCGTGTAATTACTGATATTATGGTGTCTATCCCCGGAGGAGAGTGGGGGGTAGTGTTCGCCATGCTATTTATTGTGTTTTTACTGGGTATGGTAATGGATCCGGTGGGGATTATGATGATCACCTTGCCTGTTTTTGTACCTTTGATACAAGCTAACGGAATTGACCCCATCTGGTTCGGCATAATGTTTATTATCATGATGGAAATTGGTTATATGACACCCCCATTTGGCTTTAACCTTTTCTACCTTAAAGGGGTTGCGCCAAAAGATATTACAATGTTGCATATTTATAAGTCAGTTACTCCTTATGTTTTAGTGATTGTCCTTGGCATGGTGCTTATTGCTATATATCCTGAAATAGCTACTTGGTTGCCTAGGCAGGTTATGTGAAGTAATTGCCAGAGAAAATGTTGACATTTTTTTAGAGGTCATAGCTGAAATGGACATTGCTAAGCCGTTATCGGATTCATTGGTTAACTGGTTTTACAGAGAGTTAAACAATGGATTCCTGAAACCAGGGGATAGTTTGCCAAGCGAACGTGAGCTTTGCGAACAGTTTGGTGTAAGCCGAACGGTGGTTCGGGAAGCCCTTTCCTACCTAAAAAAAGATGGTGTAATTGATACTGGGCAGGGTAAAAAGACAACCGTTGTAGAAAATATTCATGCCCGATCATTTAAAGTCGGCGATTTCCCTGTCAAAGATGAAGAAACTTTTCGGGAAATTATTGAATTTTTGATATTTTTTGAATCAGGGGCTGCAAAAATTGCGGCTTCAAAACGTGATAGTACAGACCTTAAAAAAATTCAGCAGGCATTATTGAGTATGGAGTTGGCAATTATGAACGGAGAGCTTGCTGATCATGAGGATTATCTTTTCCATAGGTCTATAGTGGAAGCAACTCACAATGGTTATTTTATTGATTTAAACGAGCATCTCGATCATTCGGTGAGAAAGCTTATTCGTCAGGCTAGGCTGAATACTTCTAAATATTCTCATGATTTAGTACATGATGTTTTCTCAGAGCATACTCAGATATTTGAAAATATAAAGTGTGGAAACTGTGATGGCGCTGCTTCGGCAGCTGAAAACCACCTCCGCCAAGCAGCCAAAAGGATGAACGTTTATTTAAATGCTTAACCTTACTAATTAAATAATTGCTCATAAGATAAACTCTTATGAGCCAAAAAATAAATATTGTTTTGGTGAGAATATGAGAATTTCCGGAAAAACAAAAGTATGCTTTATTGTTGCTGACCCCATTGAACACGTGAAAACTCCAGAAAAATTTAATGCTTTATGCCAGGAGGAAGGTATTGATGCTGTTATGGTACCAGCTCATGTGCATAGCGACTGTCTCGAATCATTTGTGAAAAGCTTATCTTCAATGCGTAACCTAGCCGGCTTCATAGTGACAGTGCCTCATAAAACGGCTATGTCCCATTTGTGTGATCAATTAACAGCAGATGCGCGTTGTGCGCAAGCCACTAATGTAGTCCGCCGCACATCGGATGGGAGATATCATGGATATATCCTTGATGGAAAAGGCTTTGTGGCGGGGTTGAGAGAGAATGGCTTTGAACCAAAAGGCCGCTCCGTTTATTTAGTTGGTTCGGGTGGCGCCGCTAGCGCTATCGCTTTTGCATTAGCAGAAGAGAATGTTGCGCTAATTACTATATTTAATAGAACATTAAAGAAAGCAGAGGAGCTTGTTTTAAGTATTAAAAAAGAGCATCCTAATATTGAGGTAGTGTTGGGTAGTAATAACCCTGCAGGTCATGAGCTTGTTGTTAATGCTACGTCACTTGGGCTTAAAAATGATGATCCTTTACCCTTTGATACTGGTGAGTTGACTAAAGAGCAATTGGTTGCTGATATTATTATGGATCCTTCAGAGACTCAGCTTTTAAAGAAAGCAAAGAGTCTGGGCTGTATGGTGCAGCCTGGACTACCTATGCTAAATAATCAGCTGAGGCTTATGATTAAAACATTGGGTCTTTGATTTTTGTATTTTGGAGTCGGTCTATCGGTGATTTTCAACCCAGTTGTCCAAATAGCTGCTCTTAAGCAGCCTGCTTATTACGCTCGATTTCGTGCACTTTCCCTGGGTTAGCGACACCGAGCCAGTGACCTCCCAGTTTCGGATGCTACCCGACTTGTGCTTCGGATATCGATGCTTAGCGCTTTCATAAACCGCTTTACGGCGTTCAAGGCATTTTTGATCAACACCACGATGTCGGTCAGTTGGCGTGACATATTGGATGCCACTGTGAAGGTGCTGCTCGTTGTAAGCCTGCTCGAACGCCAACATCCATTCTCGTACCGCGCCAGCGATGCAAAGCCCTTGGTGGGCCACGTCGGGCAGTATTTGAGTGCGGAACAGCGATTCCGAGTAAGGATTGTTATTACTCACTCTTGGTCGACTGTAAGACATCAGCATGCCCAGTTCGGTTAACCTCGCTTTGAGCGTATAGGACGTCGTCGTCGGCTCAACCCTGCATCCCTAAGCGCAAAAAATTGATATCGTTGTGCCTGGGTCAGCTGTCGGTATCCCATACTTTGCTTCACTTTGGTCGGTAAGGCAGAGAGGGTACCGCTGCTGACCCTTCTGTTTCTACCGCATGATCCAAAGTGCCGCAGTTATTATATGCATTCAGGAATCGAACCTGGAAACCCACTCAAAACGCCTACACGAATCGCTCAATGGGCGTTTCATAGACAAATGTCTTAATGAGCACTGGTTCACCAGCCTACATAACGCGAGGGTAATTATTGAGGCCATAGAGAGCATTAAGGTGACGAATTATCAGTCATTGTGTTTAGAATTGGCTGGGTATGGTGTTTTTTAACAAAAAGTTAAATTCTTTTGAGATTGAATATATGCCGTCATCGACAAGGCTTGGTGCTTGCAATCGAGGAGGTGTTGATATGAACACTGAACTGAGTAAGGGGTTACGTGAGATGTTACTGACAGATCTCTGGGAAAGCTGGTACGGGTTCAAGTGGCTAGATCACAACGTTTTAATTAGCCTTGTACGAAGGTAAATTCTGGCTGTTGATAAAAGCCCACCGGCTTATTCTGAAAAAGACGTAGCGTTTCTAGTGCAAGACTTACATCGCGATAATGATTAAGTATATCTAATAAATTTTGAAGGAGGCTGGCATGGATACGCTTGTAAGAGTTATGTGCGTCGAAGACGACCCTGATATCCGAGATATTGCATTAATGGCCCTAGAGGATGTAGGCGGTTTGACCGTCAAAATTTGCGAATCTGGCGAGCAAGCATTAAGGGAAGTGGGGGAGTTTGCGCCACAAATGTTTTTGCTTGATGTGATGATGCCGGGTATGGACGGGCCTAGTACACTGAGAGAGTTGAAGAGCCAAGGGTACATTAGCGCATCTATAGCGGTCGCCTTTATGACCGCTAAAGTCCACCCTGAAGAGGTGGCAAGGTATAAAGAAGTCGGGGCAACTGGTGTTATTGCAAAACCTTTTGATCCTATGACGCTCGCTGATGACGTCCGTGCTATCTGGAAAACGTTCCATGGTTGATTCAACTTCTTCACAAGCTTTTGCCAAGCGCTTAAAAACGCTTTCGGAAGCTTACTCAAAACGTCTTACATCTGATTTCGAACGGCTGACAGAGCTTGCTACCTGGCTGGCAGCAGACGCTTCATGCCATGAGTCCCTTACGCAATTAAATTCAGTCTTACACTCGCTAGCAGGTTCTGCAGGAACTTTTGGCTTTGAAAGCCTTGGGCGTCAGGCTCGAGAGTACGAGCTGCTGGTGGCAAAGGTTTTGAAGCAAGATGCCAAGCAATCACTACCGGTATTGGATTGGGTTGTACAACTACAACGCACACTCGAGGTAGACAGAAAACGGAAAGCTATTGTGGGCATGGAGACCACTCGCCTGGAAAATATTGATGGCGCACCTTCTATCTGGCTGGTAGAGAGAGATGCCATGCTAGCGGAGTATATGGCTCAACAGCTACACAGTTTTGGCTTTCAAGTGCGACATTTTCTGGATGCTGAAGAGTTGCATCAAGATAAAAAAAAATCATCTCCGGATTTACTATTAATTGATCATCGTGCCACTCAGTGCGAAGCGATTAGGGAAAACCCGGTGGCCTTTTGGCAGACGTACCTTAAAGATTACACCTGCCCAATTCTTTTTACGGGCACGGAAGAAAGCTTTAGAGCGCGACTCCATGCTTTGCGCAGCGGAGGGCAAAATTATTTTGTCAAACCTTTAGATATGATAAAGCTTGCTTCCCACATAGCGCAGTTAATCAAAACGAAAGATAGCCAGCCAGAACGTGTGATGATTGTCGAGGATGACGCCGAAATAGCGCATCATCTTCAATGCGTACTTGAGAATGTAGGTATGCAGGTCAGTGTGTTCGACCGTCCCGACCCCCTGTTCGAGGCTATCAATGATTTTAACCCTGAGCTAATCCTAATGGACCTCTGGCTACCAGGAATCACTGGAGCAGAGATAGCTGCTCTTCTCGGCCAAATGGAGCGCTGGTCACAAGTGCCCGTTATTTATCTCTCTGGCGAATCTAATGCAGAACTACGTGGTCAAGCACTACTGAGAGGCGGGGATGCTTTTCTCGAAAAACCCATCGATACTGACCTTCTTGTCAACCTTTGTCGATCTCGTGTTATGCGATTACGCAAGACTGAGGATACAAAAAATAGAGATGCGCTAACGGGGCTTCTTAAGCACGCCAGTATCAAAGAAGCTCTACAACACCAGTGGCTGCTAGCGCAACGAAAGCCCCAGAATTTTTGTGCAGTAATGCTGGATATTGATCATTTTAAGTCTGTTAACGACATGCATGGGCATGCGGTAGGGGACTTAGTGATTGCCGCTGTGGGCACGTTGCTACGCCAACGTTTTCGGAGTACCGATAAATTAGGCCGATACGGTGGAGAAGAGTTTACGGTGGTGCTGATAGACTGTACTGCCGACAACGCTGTCAGCATGGTTAATAGCCTCCGCAAAGACTTTGCTGCTATTCAGTTTACGGGGGGGAGCGAACCGTTTTCCTGCACCTTGTCAGCAGGCGTCGTCGATAATCAGCATTTCCCTGAGGACACCGCTGAGTCCCTGCTTAACCGGGCTGATCAAGCGCTCTATCAAGCTAAAAACAGCGGCCGTAACCGCGTTTGTTTAGCGGCAGATTAGCATCGTGATTGATATGACAGCGGAGATTGAACATGAAGGCACCGCCGATTCCGGAAAATGAAATCGCGCGTCAGCGTGCACTGGATGAAACAGGTTTGCTTAATCGCGAGCATGAAGCACGTTTCGACCGTATTACACGGATCGCTCGCCAAGTTTTTTCAGTGCCTATTGCGTTGGTATCGTTAATTGACCAGGATCGGCAGTTGTTCAAGTCACGCCAAGGGCTTGATGCCAAAGAAACACCCCGCAATATATCCTTCTGTGGCCACGCAATTCTGACTCACTCACTATTGATTGTCGAAAATGCGTTAGAAGATGCTCGTTTTGCTGACAATCCTCTTGTCATCGGTGCTCCCAATATACGCTTTTACGCTGGCATTCCTTTGCACACTATTAGTGGACACAGCATTGGAACCCTATGCCTGATTGATACACAGCCGAGAACGTTGTCTTCTGAGCAAATCACTATGCTGGGCGACCTCGCCGCGACTGTGGAAGAGCTAATACACGCTGATGAAATCAGTCAGAAGTCATGTTCAGCAATTGAATCGGAGCTGATGGCCAATCGCGATCAAATAGCTTCTATCATTAATAATATGCCCGGTGTGACCTACCGCTGTTTACCTGATGAACATTGGACCATGCTATATATTAGTGGGCAGGTTGACCGGGTAAGTGGTTATCTTGCCGACGAACTCATCGGCAATAAAAGCGTTTGTTACGCTGACTTAATCCACCCGAATGATGCGCCAGTGCTGGAAAACGCAGTCACTAGGGCAATGGCTGACAACACAGAATGGCACATTGAGTATCGTATTAAGCACCGAGATGGCACCTGGCGGTGGGTGGAAGAACGAGGAAAATGCATTCACGATGAAGCTCATTATCCCGCTATCCTAGAGGGCTTTATTGTTGATGTTACCCGTGAGCGTAATACGGCAAGTCAGCTAAGCAAGCATCATGATGCCCTGGCGCTGCTCAACGATATCGCATTTTCTTCACACGTTGCGCTAGATGAAAAAATCAATTACGCGCTAAAAACAGCAAGGCACTATTTGAAAATGGATTTGGCGATCCTTAGTCAAATCGAAGGAGATATTTATACGGTGCGCTGGGCAGATGCAGCTCCAGATAATTCGGTACATGCTAATCAGTCTTTCGCGCTGGATCACACTTGGTGTCATCATATTTTCTCGGGCGACTCAGAGCAGACGCGAGAACTGTTTATTGCTAATGCTGAAAGCTGTGAATTTAAACGTCATCCTTGCTATCAGAACAATCCACTAGGCGCATATGCAGGTATCGTCATTGATATAGAGGGCCGCGCATTTGGAACGCTCAACTTTTCTGCGAGCAACGTACGTTTAGAAACTTACGGGGACAGTGAGAGGCTTTTTGTTCGCTTATTAGCGCGTTGGCTATCCGATATTTTAGCGAGTAGTCTTAACAATGAGCGTCTCAGCAAGTTGACTGCTCAGCTACCCGGCGTTGTTTATCAGTTTCGCCGGTTTGCTGATGGTCGCACAACATTTCCTTTTAGCTCACCTCAAATTCAAGCTTTATATGGGCTGACTCCCGAAGAGGCAGCGGCTGATGCAACGCCTGCCTTTGGGAAAATTCATCCTGACGATTTGGAGGCTATTAGCGCATCAATAGAGCATTCAGCGGATACGTTAGAGAACTGGCAAGCGACGTATCGTGTACAGTCAAATGGGCATAGTTATCGCTGGGTATTAGGCCAGGCGAAACCTGAACGCCTCTCTGATGGAAGTACCTTATGGCACGGCTATTTGCGGGATGTGCATGAGCATGAGCAAGCACGTTTAGCTATGGAAAGTAATGAAGCACGGCTGAGGGGGCTCTTTGAGTTTTCACCGATTGGTATCGCTTTAAATGATTTTGAAACCGGGCAATTTATTGACTTGAATGATGCACTTATTGCGCCGACGGGTTACACCCGCGATGAGTTTGTGTCTTTGAGTTACTGGGATGTCACACCAAAAGAGTATTTGCTCGACGAGAAGCAGGCGCTTTTAAGTTTAAAAACGACGGGACGCTATGGCCCCTTCGAGAAAGAGTATATTCGCAAGGATGGCAGTCGCTATCCAGTACGCCTGCAGGGTATGTTAAGTCAAGAGCGAAATGGCCAGCAGGTAATTTGGTCACTTATTGAAGATATTTCAGAGCGCCGAAAACTAGACAAGTTAAAAGATCAATTTATATCCACTGTCAGTCATGAATTACGTACACCACTCACGTCTATCCAGGGCTCGCTTGGTTTACTTAGAGGTGGTGCGGTAGGTGCTTTGCCTGATAAAGCTCAGTCGCTCATAAATACTGCTGAACGCAATTCTCAACGTTTGACGGCACTAATTAACGATTTGTTAGATATAGAAAAGTTGGTTGCTGGAAAAATGCCGATGAATTTAAGTGTGCAACTGCTAGCCCCTTTGTTGCAAGAGGCCATCGAAGCTATGCATGGCTACAGTGAGCAACATCAGGTATCTGTTCAGCTCTCTGGCGCGTTGCCTACTGTTTGGGTTAATGTTGATAGCCCTCGCTTTATACAAGCATTCAATAACTTGTTATCTAATGCGATTAAGTTTTCTCCCTTAGGAGAGACGGTTGACATAGGTGTCAATTCGTATAGCAACACTGTTGAGATTTCAGTTCGTGATCACGGCTCTGGCATTGATCCTGAGTTTCGTGATCATTTGTTCAAGCGTTTCTCCCAGGCAGATGGTAGCGATACCCGAAAGCTACCTGGCACTGGCCTTGGTTTAGCCATCAGCCAAGAAATTTGCCAGCAGATGGGGGGCGACGTTGGCTACCGTGATGCTGCAGGTGGGGGTGCCAACTTCTTTATCTTATTGCCAAGGGAATACCAATGATAAACATCCCGCTGAGTATGCGCATTGTGTTACTCGTATTTGCTACCAGTGGTATTCTCGTTGGCGGGATTTTAGTCACAGTGTATCAACTAATGGTCACTGATTATGAGTCGATTGTGGCCGAGCGTGAGACAGCTGAGATAAAGCGATTAGCCTCTGAGCTTGAACTTTCACAGCAGCAGCGAGTGCTTGGTTTAGAAGCTTTTGCAACACGCCTACTCAATGACGATGGCGTATTACGTAGCGCTCAATCGCTACAAACGTTACTGGAACAACCCTCTGTTGCTGGCAACCTTTTCCCTGATGGCTTGCTGGCGTTTGATGCTGATGGCACGGCCATCGCAGAAAATCGCCACGTTTCCGGGCGTCTAGGTACCAACTATGCCGACCGCCCTCACTTCCAGCGTGCCCGACAAACCAAAGAAGCAGTGGTTTCTGAGCCCATTATTGGACGCACTACTGGACTGCCGCTCATTTCATACTTGCAGCCCATTCTATCTGTAGACAATAGTTTTGTAGGGTACGTGGGCGGAATACTAGATCTAGCTAATACGCCGCTTATCGACGCTTATAGCTTAGATGAGGCTAACTCCAGTATCACTCTGATTATTGACCCGAGACACCGTTTGTTTGTCTCTATGCTGGAACGTTTTGAGACGATCGAGCCTCTTCCCGATGATGGTACTGATCCACTTGTCGACACCGCACTGGCGCTGGGTCCACCGGGCACTATCGTGGAATATCAGCAACAGCGATACCTGACGGCTAGTAAGCAATTGGACTCTATCGGTTGGATAGTACTGAGAGCAATTCCCTATGAGGAAGCCATTGCGCCCGCAAAAGCATCTTTTAAACAGTTCTTACTCATTGCTCTGTTTGCCATGGCGCTCATCGCTTTAGCAGGGGGGTGGGTTGCACGAAGTCTTACGCACCCCATAGAGCGAATCACACGGCGTATCGACCAGATGGCTGATAGTGCATATTTTGATAGTGATTTCCGTGAACAAGGGGGACCAGAAGCACGTTCGCTCGCTCGCGCGATGAACCGCTTAGCCAATGAACGAAAAGCCGCAGATACTGCTATTCGTAACGCTGAACGCTTTTTATCTAACATCCTTGAAGCCGCGACTGAAGTCGCCGTTATTGCTACTGATACGGCAGGCGTTATCACCGCCTTTAACAAAGGCGCGGAGAATATGCTGGGTTACAAAAGGACAGACATATTGGGTAAAAAGACGCCGGCAATGTTTCACCTGAGAGATGAGTTAGAGCTTCGCTCGGCTCAGCTAGGCGCTGAGCAAGGGCTGCCTGTCGAAGGCTTTAGAGTGTTTGTAGAAAAAGCTGAGCAAGATGGCTCAGAGACACGGGAGTGGACTTACGTTCATAAGGATGGTCATCATGTGCCGGTATCCCTGGTGGTTACCCCCATGCGTGATTGTGCTGGTGAAATTAGCGGTTATCTGGGCATTGCGGAAGATATTTCTGAGCGGAAACAATCAGATAAAATTAAAAGTGAGTTTATTTCTACTGTTAGCCACGAGCTGCGTACGCCGTTAACCTCTATTTCTGGAGCACTGGGTTTAATGGTGGGGGGAGCCTTTGGTGAATTGCCCGCAAAAGCTCAAAAACTAATAACGACAGCCCATCGTAACAGTAAGCGGTTAGCTCACGTGATTAATGATTTACTAGACATCGAAAAAATTGCGGCAGGCAAGTTACATTTCGATATGCAAGTGCAAGCGTTGATACCGTTGGTTGAACAGGCCCTAGAGTCTAACCGTCATTATGGCAGCGATAGAGGGGTGACTCTGCTGTTGGCTAATAAAGCGCCAGATGTGTTGGTGAATGTTGATCATGCACGTTTAATGCAAGTTCTGGCCAACTTGTTGTCCAATGCCATTAAGTTTTCACCCGAAGGTGGCGAGGTGACGTTGACTGTTGAAGTATTAAATAGTAAGGCAGTGGTAAGTGTTATTGATAATGGTCCTGGAATTTCTAATTCTTTTCGTAATAAAGCGTTTCAGCGTTTTTCTCAAGCAGATTCTTCGGATGCCCGTGCCAAAGAGGGGACTGGACTTGGTCTGGCGATTACGCGTGAACTGATAGAGCATATGGGAGGGCGAATCGATTTTGAGTCTGTTGAAGGGAAAGGCTCGCGCTTTTTCTTCGAATTACCATTGGCTCAAACAGCACTAAAACGCTCTCAAAAACCAGGAAAAGACGATGAAAATTACGGAAATCCTCGTATTTTGGTTGTTGAAGATGATAAGGATGTTGCCAATCTGTTAAGCATTATGCTGAGCGGCGCTGGGTATCAAGTTGATATTGCTTTCAATGGTGCGGAGGCGCTAAACGTTCTACGTAATACTTATTACGACCTTGTTAGTTTGGATTTGTCGTTACCAGATGTAAGCGGGTTGGACATTATTCGTACCCTGCGTAAAGATCCCTGCACCGTCGATCTGCCGATCGTCGTCATTTCAGCTACAGTAGAACAGGGGCATTTAGCAATTAACGGCGACGCTAGTAACATTGAATGGTTGGCAAAGCCAATAGATCAACATCGATTAATTGAGCTGGTTCAGCGGCAGCTATTAGTTAACTGTGAGCATCGTCCCCGAGTACTGCATGTTGAAGATGATACGGATTTACATGAAGTAGTGGCAGCCATGGCGGGAGAGTCTTTTATGTTTGAAGCGGCTCCTACTTTGGAAATTGCTCGAATGCATTTGAAACGACAGGTATTTGATGTTGTGTTGCTCGATATAGGATTACCTGATGGTTCAGGTTGGGGGCTTGTTCCAGACATTCGCGCTTGCCAACCCGAAGCAAAAGTGGTCATTTTATCTGGGGCTGATATGTCCCACCAACAACACGAGCAGGTTGAAGCTGTTTTGTTGAAATCTCGGTTAACGACAGAGACACTAATAGATGGCATCAATGCACGTATTCGGTCATCTAGGCTGTCGCGAGTCACCGACGTCACACCAACAAAGCTTCTTCGTTAGTCATAATAAAGCGGCCTTTAGCTTGAAATACGCTAGGCCGCTTCACAGAATTAAATAGTTAAATTTTATATATTAATTATTTTTTATTTATGGAGTGTTAGTTCCATTGGGTTTTCTCTATTTCCTCTGCAAACATGGGCTTAGCTGCTAGAAAGCCTTGGTATTGATCACAGCCTAGCTGGCGTAAGAATGATAGCTCCTCTCTTTTTTCCACACCTTCTGCGATTACTGACATATTCATCGTTTTTCCTAACTGCACCATAGTTTGTAGTAATCGCGCGTCACCGGTTTGAGACCATTGGTATATAAAGCTTCGATCAATTTTTAATTTAGCGGCATCAATGCGTTGCAAGTAACTCAGTGAACTGTATCCGGTGCCAAAATCATCTAACGCCAGTCGCACGCCCAAATCACTTAGTTGACGAAGTAAGTAGCGTGCATGCTGCCAGTCAAAAAGCAATAGAGATTCTGTGATTTCTAGCACAATACGTTCTGGGTTTAGTTGGTATTGAGCCAATAATGAGGCCAAATGTTTTAAAAATATGGGCTTTTGAATATCTTTAGCAGTCAGGTTAAGTGACAGAAATAAATAGGGGTGCTGGCGATGCCAAGCTGCAAACTGTGACAATGACTGCGTTAACATCTGGTGGGTGAGAAGAGGTATCAAGCCTCTCTCCTCCATTAAAGGGATAAATTCGCCTGGACAAAGCAGCCCCTTTTCCGGGTGCTGCCAACGTGCCAAGGCCTCGAAGCCAACAAGTTTATTTTCATTAACAGTGTAAATAGGTTGATAAACTGTGACAAACTGATCGGTAGCGAGTCCTTTTTTTATGGCGTGTTCCAAAAAAAAGCGCTTTTTTTGAACAGTTTTTAGAGTGTCATCAAAGTAGCATATCTCAGGAGTTGTTGATTTTTTCGCTTTAAAGACAGCTATGTCGGCGTTATCGAGCAGCTCTCCTGCACTGCTAATATCTTTTGTAGCAAATGCGACTCCTATATCTGCTGAAAGTGCCATGATCCCATGTTTCGACGTTATTTTAGTATTCTCAATTGAATTAACTGTATCGTTAATATATTGCTCTACCAATATTTGGCTTTTGTGTCCTGTGGTTAGAAGCAAGAATTCATCACCGCTTTCTCGATATAGTGTGTCACTCTGGTTTATGTGCTGAGTCAGCTCCCAGGCAATCCGCTGTAAGATTTCATCGCCAAAATAATGGCCGTGGAGGTTGTTAATAGTATGAAAATCTCGAATATCAATTTTTACGACAGCCATTAGGTTGTCTGACGCTCGGTGTTGCAGCGCTTCTTCAATGTCACGCCGCATGCTTGCAAGCATAGGCAAAGCTGTCAGTGGATCATGGACAGTTTGTGTTTCTGCAATTGTTGACGTACCTAAATGAGAGCGCAAGTATCGCCCCCTTTTTACTCTAGATTTGACAACCATCAATAAACGCCATAGTTCGATTGGTTTATTGATAAACTCATCGTTAGCCAATCGAGCACAAGCTAACTGCATATCTGTATCCGCTGCTGCAGACATGAATAATAGTGGGATTGTGGCAAACTCTTCATGCTGGCGGATTATTTTACCTAACTCAATGCCACTACAGCCTGGCATGTATACGTCTATTAATATTAATTCAGGATGGCTATGTTCTAATAGTCTTAGTGCATCCTGTGCACTGGTAGCACTAGTGACGTTATAACCCGCATTTGTTAAAAATGCCCCGTATAGGCTGAGTAAGTCATAGTCGTCATCTACTAACATCACTCGATAGGGTTCGCTCGGGGCAAGATTTAGTTCTGAGTTAAGCAACGAAACAAGTTTAGGTATATCCAAGGGCTTTCTAAGGTAGTGAGTCCCTCCGGCGCGAACAGATGCTAAGCGCAGGTCAAAAGAGTCGTACCCAGATACGAAAAACACAGGCAAAGGAGCGCCATTTTTTTGGCGCCAGATGCTTACTTGGTTGGCACCAGCGAAGCGTTTACCGGAAAAGTCCATATCTACAATCAAAGCCACAGGTTCGTGGTCTGCAATTGCTTGATCTAGCTGATTGATGTCATCCTGACAATGAACCCGATATCCATACTGGCTAAGCACTTCGCTTAGGCTCTTTGAAAAATTAGGATCGTCATCCACCAATAATATATCGACCGCATCACAAATATCGTTTGTCTGCAATGTATTAGCTGAGTTGTGATTTGGGGAGGCACCTGCATTCTTTGCGACTGAGTCACGCTCAAGCGCATTTAGTAAAGCATAAAGTGGGCTTGATAAACCTGATATGATCTTTTTTTGCGTCAGGTTCTGAGCCGCCTCGCAGGCTTGCTCTAGCTCACGGGCCAACTGAGATAGCTCCACAAAGCCGTATGCCTTCCCAGAACCATTCAACTTATGCGCAATCCCCATAATATCTTGAACCCATTTAGCATCACTATGGTCAGCTTGCCAAATGGCTTCAAGCTCAGTTTTGTAGAGCATTAGATGTTCTCTGTAAGCAGAGAGTAGCTGTTCCATTTTATGGTTGTTTGAGTTACTCATCTAACTCCCTCTGCATATCATCTGTTCATCAGGAGCTACTATAGCGTCCGATCAGCAAACATCCCACACTCTGGCTACATCAATTGTCTGAGTTCATTACTTCAAATTTTGAGCCATTTGTTAGCAAAAGCCAGTTACTCAGTTTCTTCGGCCAAGCCGTCTATCGCCACTCTTTTGTGTGGCTGGCTGGTTGATACAAGCTTATATCCAGCTGTTTATGGCGGGCCGTCTAGTTGAGTGTTTGATACAGGCGGCTTGCTTGGTTGGTTTAACGGATGATCGCCGTTACGAAGCCGCGGTCATCAGGTTTTAACCTTTCATCTTAGCCTTTTTCCTCCATCAGTGCCCCCTCGCTGAAATAACCTTACTAGCACATAGCCAATATAGTATGTTGTTCGAATAGCGTTCAATTAAGCGATTTTCAGACATTATGAAGACAGATTAAGCACTAAACGACACGTTATTATAGGCATAACGATTTCCGACGATGACGTAGCGCCACGAAAGGAGATGAGCAGTGGAACAACCAAAAGTAACGGTCCTTCACGGACCTAATTTAAATCTTTTAGGCGTTCGCCAGCCAGACGTTTACGGCTATGAGACGCTGGACGATGTTAATAACGCTTTGGCTGAAACAGCTGAGAAGCAGGGCTGGGATATAAGCTGTTTTCAAAGCAATCACGAGGGCGAATTGATTGACGCCATTCATGCGGCGCGTCTCGATGGCACGCTGGCTATCATCATCAACCCGGCCGCCTATACCCATACGTCTGTCGCTATCCTCGATGCGCTCAATGCCTTTGAAGGTAGGGTCATTGAGGTACATATCTCAAATGTCCATAAACGCGAAAGCTTCCGTCACCACTCCTATGTCTCGCAGCGGGCAGATGGGGTCATTGCGGGGCTTGGGACGGAGGGTTACCAGGCCGCTTTAAACGCCATCATAAAATCCTGCGTTTAAACGGTACGCGAAGCAGTACGAGGGCAAAAAGCAGTAGAAAGACCATAAAAATACCTCCTTCATGAAGAGCTGTGTAACGCCTGTGACCCGACGCTATACCTTGGTAGTAGCTTACGCCAAGTAGCGCGTGCGGCTGCTTGGCTGAAGAATGAGTAATCATCTGAAATGACAGGGTTTTTACCGATGTTAACGAAAGGGGAGGCTTAGCCTCCCCTTTTGTATGCGTGCTTGGTGGGGTTTGACGAGCGAATATGACGGGAGTAGATTGTTCGCAATACAAATCAAAGTTCGTTATTCGAACTTGTCGAGAGTCACTGCCAGGAGGAGACCTATGGCTGAGTTCTTGAGCTTGCATGGCGCAGTAGCACGCTACGTCGAAGATGGCGCCACCGTTGCCATGGAAGGCTTTACCCACCTGATTCCGTTTGCCGCGGGTCACGAAGTGATCCGTCAGAAAAAGCGCGACCTGACGCTGATCCGCATGACCCCCGATATCATCTACGACCAAATGATTGGCGCGGGCTGTGCTAAAAAGGTGATCTTCTCCTGGGGCGGTAACCCCGGCGTGGGCTCGCTTCACCGCCTGCGCGATGCGGTTGAGAAAGGCTGGCCGCGCAAAATTGAGATTCTTGAACACAGTCATGCCGCGATGGCCTGCGCCTTTGAGGCTGGGGCTGCTGGCCTGCCAATGGCTGTGCTGCGTGGCTATGTCGGTAGCGAGCTGCCGAGCGTGAATGATCAAATCAAATTTATTGAGTGCCCGTTTACCGGTGAACGCCTAGCGGCGGTTCCTTCTGTGCGACCGGATGTGTCGATCATTCACGCTCAACGGGCGGATCGACAAGGTAATGTGCTGGTGGAAGGTATTGTTGGCGTACAAAAAGAGGCGGTGTTGGCTGCTAAGCACAGCATTGTCACCGTGGAAGAGATTGTCGATGACCTGAACGCTCATCCCAATGCTTGCGTGATTCCTGGCTGGGCGATTAGTGCTGTTGCCGTGGCAGAAAAGGGCGCGCTGCCTTCGTATACCCATGGCTACTACGGTCGCAGCAACCGCTTCTATAAAGAGTGGGATGCCATTGCTCGTGACCGCGATACCTTTACTCAATGGATCGACAAGAATATCTACGGTGCAGAGGAGCAAGCCTAATGAGTCAGGAATACACCTCTTCTGAAATGATGACTGTGACCGCTGCCCGTGCGTTAGAAAATGGCATGACCTGCTTTGTGGGCATTGGTCTACCTTCTGAAGCCGCCAACCTGGCACGCCTAACCCATGCGCCTGAGGTAGTGCTGATTTATGAGTCCGGCACCCTGCAAACCAAGCCTGAGATTCTGCCGTTATCCATTGGTGACGGTGAGCTGTGCGAATCAGCGTTGACCACGGTGGCCGTGCCAGAGATGTTCCGCTATTGGCTGCAGGGTGGCAAAGTCAACGTGGGCTTTTTAGGCACTGCGCAAATCGACCGCTTTGCCAACCTTAACACCACGCTGATCGGTGATTACAAAGCGCCTAAGGTACGCCTGCCGGGCGGCGGCGGTGCGCCGGAAATCGCCACCAATGCAGGTGAAGTGTTTATTACCTTGAAGCACTCAAAGCGCGCGTTTGTGAAAGATGTCGACTTTGTCACCACGCTAGGCTTTGGCCGTGATGGCAAAGGGCGCGATAACGTGCCCAATATTGGCAAGGGTCCCACGCGGGTCATTACCGACCTGTGCGTGATGAAGCCCGACCCGGACACCAAAGAGCTGGTCGTCGTCTCGCTACACCCCGGCGTCACCCGTGAAAACGTGATTGACGCAACCGGTTGGGATATTCGCTTTGCCGAGCAGCTTGAGAGCACGCCGGAACCGAACGCCAACGAGCTTGAAATATTGCGCGAACTAAAAGCACGCACCGAGCGCGCCCACGCGGGTGAATAAGGAGCTTTGTATGAGTGACGTCTATTTATGCCATCCTCGCCGTACCGCCATTGGCCGCTTCGCTGGTACCTTGGCCAGCGTGCGCCCCGATGATTTCGCCGCGACGATTTTTAAAGCCGTACTGGCGGAAGCGCCGGATCTCGACCCTGCTGCCATTGACGAAGTGTTTATGGGCTGCGCCAACCAGGCCGGTGAAGATAACCGCAATGTGGCGCGTATGTCGTCGCTGCTGGCGGGCATCCCGACCTCGGTACCCGGCACAACCATGAACCGCCTATGTGGTTCGGGCATGGACGCGGTCGGTACCGCGTTTCGAGCGATTAAAGCGGGCGAAATGGAGCTGGCACTGGCAGGCGGTGTGGAGTCCATGTCGCGAGCGCCCTACGTGATGGGCAAGGCTGAAGGCGCTTTTGCGCGCGGGCAAAAGATCGAAGATACCACCATCGGCTGGCGTTTTATCAACCCGCTGATGAAGAAAGCCTACGGCGTTGATTCGATGCCAGAAACGGCGGAAAACGTCGCCGAGCAGTTCACTATCTCTCGGGAAGATCAGGATGCCTTTGCCCTGCGCTCCCAGCAGAAAGCCGCTGCCGCCCAAAACGCGGGGCGCTTTGCCCAGGAAATCACCGCCATCGAGATTCCCCTTCGCAAGCAGGCGCCGCTAATCTTTGATCAGGATGAGCACCTGCGGGAAACCTCCCTGGAAAAACTGGCAGGGTTGCCTACGCCGTTCCGTGAAGGCGGTAGCGTGACCGCAGGTAATGCGTCGGGCGTTAACGACGGTGCGGCGGCGATGCTGGTGGCCAGTGAGGCGGCAGTTAAGCAGCATGGCCTAATGCCGATGGCGAAAATTATCGGCATGGCAACAGCGGGCGTTGAGCCGTGCATCATGGGGTATGGTCCGGTACCTGCTGTGCAAAAACTGCTCAAACGCACTGGTATCACCATGGATGATATCGATGTGTTTGAGTTCAACGAAGCGTTCGCTGCCCAGGCACTGGCCTGCATGCGTGGCTTGGGCCTTAAAGACGACGATCCACGCGTCAACCCTAACGGCGGCGCGATTGCCCTTGGCCACCCATTGGGAATGTCTGGCGCACGCCTGCTGCTTACCGCCGCCCATGAGTTGCAAAACAGCGGCAAGCGCTATGCATTGTGCACCATGTGTGTAGGCGTGGGTCAGGGTATCGCCACGCTGATTGAACGCGTCTAACGGAGGTAGCATGGCCTTTCATACTATCAATGGCCGCAGCGTCGCTTACCGATTGCTCGGCTCGGATGTGAATCCACTTATCGTGCTAGCGCATCCATTGGGCATGAGCCAAGCCGTGTGGGACGACATCATTCCCGCGCTGCTACCCCGCTACCGGGTGCTGACCTGGGATCTTCCCGGCCACGGAGCTAGTCAGGCAGCCAGCGGTGCACAAATCACTCCCGCTGATTTAGCCGCTGAGGCTCTGGCATTGGCAGAGCTGGCGGCTGCTGAGCGCTTTCACTTTGCCGGTACGTCCATTGGTGGTGTCGTCGGCCAGCAGTTGATTGCTGAGCATAGCGACCGGCTGCTCTCCGCTACGTTGACCAATACTGGCGCAGTGATCGGCAATCCTGATCTCTGGAACACCCGCGCAGGCCGAGTGCGTCAGGAAGGCCTGGCAGCAATGTCTGAAGAGATCGTGCCGCGCTGGTTTGCACCACAGGCCTTTGAGGCAAGTCCAGCGCTGAAAGCAGGCTGGTGCGTACAAATGAGCCGTGGCGACGATGAGTCCTATGCCCAGCTATGCGAAATGCTTGGTCGTGATACGTTCACTGGAAAGCTTTCAGGTAAGAACGCCCCTCATAAGGTCGTTCCTAATAAGGTCAAAGTACAGCTGTTTGGCGGCAGTGAAGATATGGCCACGCCGCCCGCAACTTTGGAAGCCTTGGCTGCGGAACTCGACGGCGCACCGTTGGAGATATTTGACGGTGTGGGTCATGTGCCGTCGGTAGAGGCGCCGGTGCTGTTTGCGCAAAAGCTTATTGCTGTGCTTTCAACTGGCTCGAACTACGATGTGGCGTAAGCCTCCGGACTGGAGGCTCGCAAATAGGTATAGGCAGAGAGAAGTATTCCTATAACCGAATGACGTTGGCGTAGCTGCCAGGCGCCATTGGCTCGCCGGTGACGCCTGTGGCAACCGTATAGTGATGAGTTTGCTGTTGCGCTGAAGGGCGTTAGAGATACCTTCGACAATGGGAGTGCTTACGCCTGGGTGATAAGCTCTTAGGTCTGATCAATTCGACCGTTGAGGCAAACTCACAGTGAGCAGAAAGATTTGGCTGTATGCGCTGGTTCTGGCCTCTTTAATCGTGCTGAGCCTTTTAGGGTTATGGTGGTTATGGCATTGGCAATACAGCCACGCCGAAGCGGATGCCCAACGTCACGCGAATACGCGTCTAGCGCTCTACACCAGCAGTCTGCAAGGCGCGCTTGAGCGCTTTACTTACCTGCCTGACTTACTGGCCCAGCAGCCTTTAGTCCAGGCTGCCCTGCGTGAACCCAGTGATCTATTGCTGTCTCCTGTTAATCAGCACTTGGCAGAGGTCGCTGAGCGTTCGGGCGCTGACGCCATTTTTCTGATGAATGAGCAAGGCGTTACCCTGGCCAGCAGCAACTATGAGCTCGAGCAAAGTTTCATTGGCCACGATTATCACTTCCGCCCCTATTTTTACGATGCCATGCAGAGCGGTAGCGGTGAATTCTTTGCAATAGGTGACACAACCGGACAGCCGGGTTATTTCACCTCTTATGTCGTTACGCTTGGCGACGACACTGTCTCTGCGGGTGTCCTGGTGGTTAAGGTCTCACTGGAAGCGCTTCAAGAGGATTGGCGTCGAGCACAAGAAAACGTCATTTTGTCGGATGCCAATGGCGTTGTGATACTTTCTAGCCGTGAGCAGTGGCGGTTTCAGCACATTGATGGGCTTTCTGAAGATGCATTGGCGCAGATTAATGCCCAACGTCAATTTCTCGATAAATCGCTTTCCCCGCTCGGCCAGCGTCTACATGACGATACGCTGGTAATAGGCAACCAAGGACAAGGGGGAGGCGAGCGTTTTCTGGTCGCTTCCCTGCCGCTTGCTACACTGGGTTGGTCGATGCATTATCTCAGCCCGGTGCGCCCACTTTATATCAGTGCTCGCAATGTACTTCTGGCGGGCTTAGTCACGCTTTCCGCTCTTTTGTTGTTTGGCTTGTGGTTGCGTGAACGCCAAAAACGCCAACACATGCGCGATGCTCAGGCGAAAATCATCCAGCAAACTAATATTCGCTTGGAAGAGCGTGTCCAGGAACGCACCCAGGCCTTAGAGGATGCGCAAGCTGAACTGGTCCAAGCGGGTAAATTGGCCGCCTTGGGGACCATGGCGGCAGGCATTGCCCATGAGCTTAATCAACCCCTTTCAGGCATCCGCACTTATGCTGCCAACGGTGAGCGGTTGTTGGCGCTCGGCCGTCAGGAAATGGCAGGCGACAACTTCCAACGTATTCAGGTATTGAGCAAACGCCTCGCTCGGTTAATCGAGCAGCTAAAGCTGTTTGCTCGCAAGGGCGAGAGCCGCGAGAGTGTGGATCTTCCGGCCAGCCTGAACTTCGTACTAGAGCTACTGGAGGAGCGTTTCCAGCAGCAAAAAGTGCGTTTGGAGCGTGACGGTGATTGGCAACAGTCACTATGGATACGTGGCGATGACGTTCGCCTTGAGCAGTTGCTTACAAACCTGCTGCGTAACGCGCTGGATGCGTTGAACGACATACCCAATGGTGTCATTCGTCTGCATGTTGAGGTAACTACGGAGCAAGTGCGATTGACGATCCATGACAATGGTCCTGGCTTGCCTCAAGAAGTGATCGAGCAGATGTTCGACCCATTCTTTACAACTAAACCGGTTGGGGAAGGCTTAGGGCTGGGGTTGTTTATTAGCTACGGCATTGCTCAGGACCTTGGCGGTAAGCTCAGCGCTGGCAATCACCCCGCTGGGGGCGCTTGGTTTCGTCTGTCATTACTGCATGGTGAGGAGACACCTTCATGACGCAAGCACCTTCTAGCACCTCAGCTCGACTATCGGCTGTTTCTCTGCCCGTCTGGCTAGTGGACGATGAAGCCGATGTCCGTGACTCTCTTAGCCAATGGTTGGAGGTGTCGGGATTAGAGGTTCGCACGTTTTTACGCGCCGGTAAGGTGCTGAATGCACTTCAAAACGGCCAGCCGTGCGGTGTCGTCGTCAGTGATATCAAGATGCCCGAGATGGATGGCTTGGCCTTGTTTACCGCCGTGCAAGCACTCGATACGCCGCCTCCGGTGATTCTGATCACAGGCCACGGCGATGTCCCCATGGCGGTTGCGGCGATTCAGCAGGGGGCTTGGGACTTTGTGCAAAAGCCCTTCGATCCTGAACGCCTCGAGGAGTGTGTGCGACGAGCGCTAGAGCATCGTGCCCTGGCGCTGGAAAACCTACAGTTACAGCAGGCATTACGGCATAACTATTTAAGCACGCGCCTGCTCGGCGACTCTGCGCTGATGCAACTACTACGGCGCCAAGTGGAAAACTTAGCTGCTAGCCGCGCCAACGTGGTTATCAATGGTGAAACGGGCAGCGGCAAGGAAGTCGTGGCTCGCGCCTTGCACGACTTTGGCAGCGGTAGCCAAGGCGCTTTTGTGGCGTTGAACTGTGGCGCCATGAACAGTGAATTAATCGAATCAGAGCTATTCGGGCATGAAAAAGGCGCCTTTACCGGGGCGGGGGAGCGGCGTATAGGTCTGCTGGAAACCGCTAGCCACGGCACCCTCTTTTTGGATGAAATAGAATCACTGCCACTGTCTGCCCAGGTTAAGCTGTTGCGCGCACTGCAGGAAGGTGAAATTACCCGGCTAGGCAGCAACCAAGTTATCCACCTCCATCTTCGGGTCGTAGCGGCCAGTAAAGAGAACTTGCTGGAAATGGTCTCGCAAGGAGATTTTCGCGAGGATCTTTATTATCGCTTGGCGATTGCTGAGCTGGCGATTCCTCCCTTGCGTGAGCGCCGCGAAGATATTCCTTTGCTGTTTCGTCACTTCTGCCATCAAGCCGCTGATGTTCACGAAAGGCCGCTGCGCGAACCCTCCACAGAACTGCTGACTGCCCTCGGCAATCATCGGTGGCCTGGAAACCTCCGCGAGCTGCGCAATATTGCCACGCGCTTTATTCTTGGGCTGGATCTGCCCTGGCAAAGCTCGCCTACGCCGCCACATCAAGCGTCTGCGCTCTCTGTGCGTATGGAATCATTTGAGGCTACCGTCTTGAAAGAAGCGCTACAGCGCCATAATGGCAATATTCAAGCGGTACTCGACGAACTCGATCTGCCTCGCCGTACACTCAATCAGAAAATGCAGCGTCACCAGTTGCGCCGAGAAGACTTTCTCGCGACCTAAACGGTTGATTCAAGAGTTAATGCGCTAGGGCTGATTCATCGGCCATTTTTTGCCGATGAGGGCAAAGTCCGTCGGCGAAAAATGGCCGATGGTCGCTCAGGCGTCTTTGCCTTTTGTCGTAGAAGTAAAATTATAATTTATTGATTTTTATGCTTTTGTTTAAAGTTGGCTAGCTTCTCGCTCTATTGGGGAAGGAGTAGTGATTACTCCAACAATTCCAATAAGCTGGGAGCAACACCATGCTGAAACGCCAATTTCTTAAAACCGCTCTTTGTCTCGCTACCGTCGCTGCATTCGGCGTCAGTGCCTCCGCTGTTACTGCCCAGGAATCTACCGAGGGCGGACAATACATCATGGGCACTGCCACTACTGGCGGCACGTTCTATCCGGTAGGCGTCGCACTTTCTACACTGATACGTGTCAAGCTCGAGCCTACCCACGGCATCTCCGTTTCCGCCATCAGCTCGGCGGGTTCTGCGGAAAACTTGCGCCTGATGGATGACGATCAGGCTCAATTCGGTATTCTGCAAGCACTCTACGGCGCCTGGGCATGGTCCGGTGAGGGGCCAGTGCCCAAAGCCTATGACAACGTACGCTCAGTTTCTATGCTGTGGCAGAACGTTGAACACTTTGTGATGCGCGACGCACTGGTCGATACTGGCACCATTGATGATTTGGCCCAGCTATACGGGCGCGGTTTCTCCATTGGTGCGCGTAATTCCGGTACCGAAGGCTCTGGTCGGCAAATTCTTGCCGGTCTGGACATTGATCCGGAGCAGATGGATATTGCCTATCTGGGCTACAGTGCCAGCGCTGATTCCATGCAGAACGGCAATATAGATGGTATGAACATACCGGCAGGCGTTCCGGCCTCTGCCGTGACCAGCGCCTATGCCAATATGGGCGATGACATTACCACGCTGAACGTGACCGCTGAGCAACTTGAGCGCATTAACAGCCAGTACCCAGTGTGGAGCGCTTTCGAAATTCCCGCCGACACTTACCCTGGTCAAGACTCCCCGATCAATACCATTTCCCAGCCCAATATTTTGGTGGTTAACGCCGATGTGCCTGAAGAGCATGTGTACCAGATCACCAAAGCCATGTTCGAGAACCTGCCGTTTCTAAACAACATTCACCCGGCAACGCGTGATATGGCTCTGGAAAAAGCGCTCGACGGTCTGCCGATACCGCTGCATGCCGGTGCTGCGCGCTATTTCCAGGAACAAGGCATAGAAATTCCTGAGCATCTTCTCGAAGGCTGAAGGCCTATCGCCCTGCATCTGCCTGGCATAAGCCGGGCGGATGGCCTCCCTATGCCTTACTTAGTGTTATGAGGTACACCATGAGTCATTCGACACCTGATACGGTGCGCGATGAATCCGCAAGCAGCGCTTCAGAGCGCCTTGAGCACCCCTGGCTTGGGCGGATTCTGAGCTTGCTCGCCATCATCGTTGCTTTCTCACATATCTATTTCAATACCCTGGGCACTGTCTCAGAGATTTGGGTTAGTGCATTACACTTCGGTATGTTCGGCCTGTTGTGCGCGCTTTCCGTGCCGATGTTCAAAGCGCGCTCGGCTAGCGGTCAGCGCCTATTACTCGCCGTTGATGTGTGTCTTGGTCTAGCCGCCCTAGGCTGTGCGTTCTATTTAATCGGCTTTGAGGATGCGCTTTATGCCCGTGGGGTACGCTTTTCCCTGGCTGACTGGATCGTGTCGATTACCGCTTTGGCGTTGGTATTAGAATTTGCCCGCCGGACTACCGGCTGGTTTATCCCGCTGCTATGTATCATTGCGCTGACGTACGTTGCCTGGTGGGGGCGCTATGTCGGCGGGGTGTTCAATTTCCCCGGGCTGAACTGGGAAACCGTGCTGTTTCGCAGCTTCCTCGGCGGTGACGGCATGCTGGGCTCGATTGCCCGGATTTCCTGGTCTTACGTTTTCATGTTCATTCTCTTTGGTGCCTTCCTAGTACGTTCGGGTGCTGGAGAGTTCATCATTGAGCTAGCGCGTTGTGCCGCGGGTCGCTTTGTTGGTGGCCCGGGGTTTGTCGCGGTATTCGCTTCAGGGCTTATGGGGTCAGTGTCTGGCTCCAGCGTAGCCAATACGGTTTCCACCGGTGTGATTACTATTCCCTTAATGCGTAAAGCGGGCTTTCCACCGCGTTTTGCGGCTGGCGTTGAAGCCGCGGCTTCAACCGGGGGCCAGCTTATGCCTCCCGTCATGGGGGCGGGGGCTTTTATCATGGCCTCTTACACCCAGGTTTCATATCTCACCATCATCGGGGTCGCTGCGCTTCCTGCACTGCTGTACTTCCTTTCGGTGGCCATGTTCGTGCGTATCGAAGCCAAGCGTAGCGGTACTCATCAGGTAGAAACGGAACAAGCTCCAAAACTGATTGATGTATTGAAGGGCGGTTGGCACTACCTGCTACCGCTCGTGGTGCTGGTCGTCGCCCTTATCAATGGCTTCACTCCCACCTATGCTGCCGGTATCGCTATCGTGTCGGTGGTCGTTGCTTCCTGGTTATCACGTTCACCCATGAAGCTTCAGGCAATTATCGACGCTTTGGTACTGGGCACCCGCAACATGGTTTCCACCGCCATTTTACTGCTGACGGTTGGTTTGATCGTCAATGTGGTGTCGACGACCGGCATTGGTAACATCTTTTCGTTGATGATCTCTGATTGGGCGGGCGGCAGCCTGTTAATCACCATCGTATTGATCGCGCTGGCCTCTCTTGTACTGGGGATGGGGTTGCCGGTGACGGCCGCTTACATCGTATTGGGCACACTATCGGCACCTGCATTGTATGGTCTGATGGCACAAAGTCAGCTGTTAGAACTGATTATGGCCGGTGATTTGCCCGAGCAGGCACGGGCGATCTTTATGCTTGCCGCGCCAGATGCTTTGGAAGCGCTGAATGCCCCGATGGACGCTGCCAGTGCCCAACAACTACTGGCCGTGGTGCCGGACGATTTCCGTTCACAACTCTACGAGCAGGCGCTTTCGTCGCACACGATATCGATGATGCTGGTGGCGGCGCACATGGTGATTTTCTGGCTATCTCAGGACTCCAATGTGACTCCGCCAGTATGCCTTACTGCCTTCGCTGCGGCGGCTATCGCCAAAACGCCACCTATGCGTACCGGTTTTACCGCTTGGAAAATCGCCAAGGGCCTCTACATCATTCCCTTGCTGTTTGTTTGGTCGCCAATGATCACCGGGACACCGGCCGAGATGCTGGTGGTATTTGCCTTCGCGTTATTCGGTATTTACGCCATTATCGCAGGGCTGGAAGGCTATCTGGAAAGCGAGTTGCCCTGGTGGCTGCGCCTAGCCATGTTCCCCATTGGTGCTTTAATGCTGTGGCCCCACGGAAACTTGCTGCTGGACTTCTTGGGCTTGGCACTGTTTCTGATGACGCTGGTGTGGAGTGCCAGACGTGACCGCCAGATGGTTCATGCGACGGCCTGACTTTAGGCGAGCATAAAGGGGGCAGCCCTCTTATAAATAGCGCTCAAATAAATGCCGCCATCTTTTGATGGCGGCATTTCAATGTAATGTCTTAATCAACGTGGGTGATGGGTTGTCGGTCGGGGTCAATATGCCAAGGCAGGCCGAGGCGTGTGTTGCGCTCTAGCTCAGCAATGACCTGGGCGCCCAGCAGCAAAATGATGGCACCGACTTCCAGGCTGAGCAGCACAATCACCAGCGTTGCTAGGGACCCGTAAACGGCGTTGACGAACGAGAGGTGAGTGAAATAGTAAACCAGTAGCAGCCGCACGCCTTCCCACAGCAGTGCCGCGACGAAACCGCCGATTACCGCTCGGCGCAACGCGATACGCACGATCGGTAGCACCTTATAGATAGCGCTGAATAACAAGAAAACCCCAGCAAAACTGAATAAGTTGAGTACCGGTTCGGATAAACCCGCAAACGACAGTTCTCGCTCAAAGAGCGCCATCATCAGCGTATTGAGCGAGCTGGCCAGGGTGACTATCAGTGTTAAGGCCAGCAGCCCCGCCCCTAGCACCAGTATGAAAGCGTAAGGCAGCATCACTGAAACCCACACACTGCGCTTGATATGGGGGCTCTCTGGCGCATGGAAGATAATCGCCAAGGCATCTTCGAGCATGCGAAAGGCGAAGGAGCTGAAGAGCAATAGAATGGGTAAGCTAAGGATGCCGATGACGCCGCGAGACTTCAACAAACTGCGGACGGCGTCCATCAACACTTCGGCATGGGCCGGTGCTAGGTGGCGCGCTTGTACAGCAAGAACGCTGAGTAAATGCTGTTGATCTACCACTTTTGTCAACAGCACAACCAATACTGCAAATAGTGGCACGATCGAGAGCAAAATATTATAGCCCACCCCACCGGCGAGCAGGATGCCGCGATTCTTCAGGAAGTGACACACTACACGCCAGGCAAAATGAGCCAGCCGTGGCAGCAACAAAAGTAAGGCATTGAGTGCCGTTTGGTTGCGCCCCATTGTTTGCCATTCTCCTTGTGCGCCAATGCTATGCCTTGGCGGTGTGATTGTGCAGCGACAACAAGCGTCAGTGGATAGACTGACGCACAGACCGGCAAAAAGATAGGCAATGATCGGCGTTGCCCGGCAGAACCCATTGCCCCACACCCGCTTTATCGCGTGAAAATGGTTGTGTCTCATTTGGTG
Source organism: Halomonas sp. XH26 (assembly GCF_024138895.1). Taxonomy (NCBI): domain Bacteria; kingdom Pseudomonadati; phylum Pseudomonadota; class Gammaproteobacteria; order Oceanospirillales; family Halomonadaceae; genus Halomonas; species Halomonas sp. XH26. The sequence continues at coordinate 3,759,097 of NZ_CP071889.1, read as the reverse complement.
AGATGAACTCGTGAATTTGTCTTGCTATGTTCTAGCTCACCTAGACAAATAACGATAAACATAATGCCGGTAAATGAAAACATCACCTCATCAGGCCCCAGCACGCTCGTTCACGCCATGCAGATACTGCAAGTTACCGCGCGTGGTGGCCACCGCGGTGCGAGTGTCGACGATTATCTGAATGAGTTGAGCTTCAGCCGTCCTACGCTCTATCGGTTGTTAAAAGGTCTCAAGCAGCAAGGGTTTTTACGCTCTTCTCCCATTCGTGGGCGTTACCTGCTGGGTTATGAGTTGCTAGTGCTTGGTGCTCAGGCGGGCAATGGCGCTGGATTGAGAGACTTGGCTCGACCGAGGTTGCTGGCGTTGGCACAACGCTGGGGAGACAGTTTCTATCTGTTCGCCCGCGATGGTATCTACGCGGTCTGCCTGGAAGTACAGAACGGTGCTTATCCGGTGGGCAGTTTCGTTAGGGCGACGGGAGGGCGCTTGCCGCTCGGTGTCGGCCAAGCGTCGATTGCCTTGCTCGCGTATCTCGGTGCGGATGAACGAGGCGAGATTCTCGACCACAACGCGACACGACTGCGGGATGATTACGCGATCGCCATCGCCGATGTCGAAGCCGAAATTAACCATCTACTAACACATGGCTACGCCCGGGGCGTTGAAGGTTCTCTACTCCCGGAATACTGCGGCTTAGCCATTCCCATCCTCGACCATAGTGGCCACCCCTTGGGGGCCATGAGTTGCTCAATGCTCAAATCTCGCATGACGACGGCCCATAAGTTGGAGGTGCTCCAAGGCATGCAAGAAGAAGTCGCCGCTATGGTTAACCAGGCCCACGGCCTGCTGTATCTGGATTAAATCGTCATGTCACAACCCACGCATCCATCCCATCAGCGCTTGTGCGGCTGGAACGCTTGGCTTCCAGAGCGCCAGCCGAGCCCCGCCTTGCGTGGCCAAACTGAGGCGGATGTCGTCATCATCGGGGCCGGTTACACCGGCTTCGCGGCAGCTACGGCCTGGCAGCAGGCGCGGCCTGAAGACCGCATCAAAATTCTTGAAGCCGACCAAGTAGGTGAAGGTAGCCCAGGGCGTAACTCTGGTTTCATGCTGGAAATCGCTTTAGCCAATGATGCTCGCCCCGAAGAACTTGAGCGCATGGAGAAACTGAACGCATTAAGCCGACAAACCATGGCGCTACTGCGCGAGCGGGTCGAGCGGCTGGGAATTGACTGCCAACTCGAACGTAGCGGCACTTATCGAGCTGCCCGCAGTGCGATAGGCCAGCGCGCCTTGGTCCAGTATGAAGCTTTTCTTAACGCTGCAGGCCTTTCTTGCCAGACCTTGAGCGGTAGCCAACTGGCTGAGCGAATTGGCACGCGCTACTACACACAGGGTATTTATTCACCGGACTGTTATCTGGTGCAGCCTGCAGCATTGATTGTTGGCCTAGCGAATTCATTGGAAGCCGGAATCGAACTGCATGAGCACTCGCCCGCGACTCAAATCAAGCCTGATGGCAAAAAGTGGCGTGTCACTACACCCGAAGGTGAAGTAACGGCTGGACAGGTAATCCTGGCCAATAACGCGTTTTCTCGGGCCTTGGGCGCAGACCCTTCGCGGCTAACCGCTATTTATACCTATGCCGCTATTACCGAGCCTTTACCTGGGCTTGAACGACAGCGCATTGCTGCGACGACCTGGGGGCTGCTACCCGCACATCGCTTGGGTTGTACGCTACGCACCACCGCCGATGGGCGCTTGATGATTCGTTCGCGTTACAGCTATGAGCGCGAAGCCGATAACGCCCGTATTGAGGCTGAACTGAAAGCGAGCCTTGAGGCGCGCTATCCCGAACTCACCCCAGTGCGCTTCGATAAGGTCTGGGGAGGGACCACCGGGCTGACCTATAACGGCGCGCCACTCTGGGGGGAGATCCAGCCCGGTTTGTATGTGTCAGCGGGGTGCAATGGCGGCGGTATCGTCAAGGGTACCTTCCTTGGCGATGCCTTGGCGCGCCATGCCATGGGCCAGCCGGTCGAAAATATAGCGTCGTTATTCGGCAAGGCTAGCTGGATGCCGCCCGATCCCGTGCGTCGGTTGGGTTTCTACCTGACCAGTGAAATGGAGCGCCGTAAGGCAAAGCAAGAAACTTGATCCCCACTCACCATTATAAAAAAGAGAGATGACAATGGATCCTCAAGATCATATTGGACTGCTGTCCATCATGCCGGCGGCGTTGGCTATTGTGCTGGCATTTATTACCCGCAACACCGTTTTCTCGCTGGCAGTCGCCTGTTTTGTTGGGGTGATTACCCTTGGCAATGGCCTGATGGGCTTTCCCACGCTGTTAAAGGAAACCCTGGGCACCACCAGTTTCTCCTGGATACTGCTGTTGGAGCTTTTCATCGGCACAGTGATCGCGTTCTTCCAACGCACAGGGGCGATTCAGAACTTTACCGCCTGGGTGGAACGCCGTGCTTTGTCACGGGTAAGGGTTCAGTTGATTGCCTGGGTGATGGGCATGTTCGTTTTCTTCAGCGACTATTTCAGCCCCTTGTTTGTCGGTAGCACCATGCGCGGCCTGACGGATCGCTATCGGGTGTCGCGGGAAAAGCTGGCGTATATCGCGGACTCCACTTCCGCCCCGGTGAGTGTGATGGTTCCGATTACCGGCTGGGCGGTGTTTATTTCTGGCTTGTTGATTGGCATGGGCCCCATCGAAAATGCTGCTCAGGCGATGGGCGTGTTTCTACATGCGGTTCCCTTTAACCTCTATGCATGGCTCTCGGTGCTGGTCGTGGGGCTGGTAATTGTCGGTGTTATTCCACTTTTTGGACCGATGCGAGAAGCCGAGCGTCGCGCTCAGGAAGAGGGCAAAGTACTGCGTGATGGGGCAGAGCCGCTGGTGGGCGAGGAGCTGACAGAGATTCCGCCTTATGACGGTGCGCGTACCAACCTATTCTGGAATTTTTTCGCCCCGGTACTGGTGGTGATCAGCGTTGCTGTAGGCACCTTTATCGTGATGGACTCGGCTAAGACCATGGAAGCATTTCTGGCGGCTTCTGTGTTTCTCGGTATCGTTATGCGCCTTCAGGGCATTCCCTTCAACGACATTATGAAAACCTCGATGGCCGGGATGAAGGGAGTAATGCCAGCCATTATTATTCTGGCGTTAGCCTATTCGCTGAATCAGCTTTCCAAAGACATGGGCACGGCCAGCTATATCGTTGAAGCCACCGGTGGATGGCTGACGCCGGCATTACTACCAGCGATGACATTTCTGATCGCAGCCGTTATCGCCTTTTCAACCGGTACATCTTGGGGCACCTTCGCTATCATGATGCCGCTGGCCGTGCCGCTCGCGTTCAACTTTAGCGGCGATATGCTTACACCGCTGGTATATGCCACGGTGGCAGCCGTAGCGGGTGGCGGTGTGTTCGGGGATCACTGCTCGCCGTTGTCGGATACCTCAGTGCTTGCCTCAACAGGGGCTGCTTCTGACCATATCGACCATATCAAGACGCAAATTCCCTTTGCGCTTGCCGTTGCCATACTCTCCTTGGCTGCCTACCTTTTGCTCGGTCTCACGCTGTAAGCGATAAGCCCTGCGATAGGCCGACAGAGACCATTATCGCAGGGCTTAATCTAGCATCAGCCAATGCAAACATTTCCTTGCGGGTCTTCAAACACCGGTATTGCGTCAAGGTTATCAAAAGCACCTGCTAAGCAGTTGCCTGTTTTAATATCAAACGCTGCGCCATGGGCACTGCATAGCAAACGGCTTCTATCTGACGAAATGATACTCTCTGACCGGTAATTTAATGGTAAGTATTGGTGGGGGCAGGCATTGACGTAGCAATAAATGGCACCATTGATGCGCGTTACAATGACGGGGAAAGATTCATCGTTACTGATAACTTCTATGCAGTGTGCATTGCCTTCTTCTATAAGATGAGAAGGGCAAACAATAGCCCCCTCTTGGGGGGCATTTGCATAATTACGCCAAGCGTCTTGCACAGTGTTTCCTTTTCGTCAGCGCTAATTTTGTTATTTAGCATTTTTGCTATTCTGCAGTACTTTGCAACACGCCTCGGTTAATTTGGTCCTCTTCGATGGATTCGAAAAGTGCTTTAAAATTGCCCTCTCCAAAACCATCATCGCCCTTACGCTGGATAAACTCGAAGAAGATCGGGCCAATCACCGTTTTTGAGAAAATCTGTAGCAAAATTCTGGTTTCGCCACCGCCCACAACGCCTTCACCATCAATCAAAATGCCACGGTTACGGAGTTTATCGAGGGGCTCCTGGTGATCTTTTACGCGCTCAAGCGATTTTTCATAATAGATGCTCGGCGGACCAGGCATAAATTCAAGCCCCGCGTCAGCGATTAAGTCAGTGCCGGTATAAATATCGTTCGTTGCAATGGCAATGTGCTGAATACCTTCGCCATTATACTCGCGCAAGTACTCTTCAATTTGGCTGTGATCGTCGGCACTCTCGTTAATCGGAATACGGATTTTGCCATCGGGAGAGGTTAATGCGCGGCTAGTCAGGCCGGTGACTTTACCGGTGATATCGAAGTAGCGTATTTCACGGAAGTTAAAGGTGTCGTGATAAAACTTATACCACGTGTCCATATTGCCGCGAATAACGTTATGAGTGAGGTGGTCAAGATAGTAAAAGCCAAACCCTTTAGGCTTAGGGTTTACCTCATCTAACCATTCAAACTCATTTGAATAACAGCTGCCTTTTTCGCCATACGTATCAATAAAGTAAAGCAGCGAGCCGCCAATACCAACAACTGCAGGCGCATCGATAGATTTATTGCCAGTGAACTCTTCAGCCCCTAACTCAACGGCACGTTTTAGGGCGTGCTGAGCATCAACAACGCGCCAAGCCATGGCCGGTGCGCAGGGGCCGTGCGCCTCAATAAACGCTGACGCGTGGGAGTTAGGCTCGCTGTTAAGCAGATAGTTAATATCACCCTGACGATAAACGGTGATTGACTTATCACGGTGCTTTGCAACGGGGACGAAGCCCATTTGCCGAAACAGGCTGTCTAACTTTTCCGGCTCAGGATGGGCAAATTCAACAAATTCAAACCCATCGGTGCCCGCTGGGTTTGCATCGCTTATGGTTACGTTTGGCGCGTCATGAGGAAAAGGTCCCATCGCTGTCTCTCCTATTATTGTCTTGTAAGTGAACAAGCTCAGTATAGGGAAGAGGCGGTGCAATTAGGTTGCAAACTAACCTAAGATATCGCCAAATAGCGCACAGCTTGTGCGCAAATGGAGTGTTCTATGCATGGGATTTCTTTGGATCGATATGATCTTGCAATTTTATCAGTATTGCAGAAGAACTCAGCCCTCACCAATTCAGAGTTGGGAGAACGGGTCAGCTTGTCTCCCTCTCAGTGCTCCCGGCGTAAAGCGCGGCTAGAAGCCGAAGGGGTGATTAAGGGATATTCGGCGAGGCTTGATGCCTCCCGCCTGGGGTTTGGATTGCGTGCGATCACTCGCGTTAATCTCAAAGCGCATGGTGAGAGCATGGATGATGATTTTGTAACGTTACTGACGAAGCACTCCATGGTGCGTGAGGCTTATTCTGTGTCGGGGGATGCGGACTATGTATTGCACGTTATCGCCAAGGACCTCACCGAGTTTTCAGACTTTATTCACCACCATTTATTACCTCATCCTAATGTCACCCAGGTTCGCTCTGAAATCATACTGCGTAGTATGAAAGAGGAGCAGGGGCTGCCGGTGAGTGGTGGCTAGGCGATGTCCGAAATCACTGATTTTTCAGGCAAAGCCTAAGTAGCTACGTTAGTTTTGTGCGGTGAGGGTTCTATGCGTCTTAAATTTTATTGTCAGAATCGAATCGGCATTCTTCGCGATATAGTGGCCCAGTTTGCTGACTACCGAATTAATGTCGCGCGGGGCGAAGTCGGGGGCGAGCAGGGCAATACCATCTATTTGCATGTCCCGAAGTTGCTTAATGCCCAGCTGAGTACGCTTAAGCCGGCACTGGAAGCTATCCCAGGCGTTTTTGGCGTCAAACGCGCGAGCTTGATGCCCAGCGAGCGTCGTCATTTGGAGTTGGATGCATTGCTGTCTTCGCTTTCTGACCCCGTTATGTCGATAGATATGCAGGGCCGCATTGTAGCGGCCAACCGTATCGCCGTTCAGGTATTGGGGGTGCGCGTTCAAGAAGTACCCGGGCTATCGCTGGATCGCTACCTTGACGAAGTCGACCTTCCCGAGGTGATTCGCCGCAACAACTCACGTATCAATGGGCTGCGGATCAAGCTGAAAGGCGATACCTATCTCGCCGATATTGCGCCACTGCACACCGAAGACACCAAGGTGGATTCATTAGCCGGGGCGGTGGTGACATTGCATCGTGCCGACCGTATTGGGGCACGTATTTATCAGGTGCAGCGCCAGGAACTGCGTGGCTTTGAGGCCATCTTTCAGTCGAGTTCGCGATTGGCCGCCGTGATCAATGAGGCGCGGCGTATGGCGCCACTGGATGCCCCGTTGCTGATTGTAGGAGAAACGGGGACTGGGAAAGAACTGGTCGCCAGAGCCTGCCATTTGGCAAGCCATCGCGGGCAAGCGCCGTTTGTGGTGCTCAACTGTGCTGGGCTGCCAGAATCAATGGCCGAGACAGAGCTTTTCGGTTACGCGCCCGGTGCTTTTGAAGGCGCTCGGCCAGAAGGAAAACTTGGCCTTCTGGAGCTTAACGAAGGCGGCACCGTGTTTCTCGATGAAGTCGGTGAAATGAGCCCACGTCTGCAGACAAAACTGTTGCGTTTTCTTCAGGATGGCGGCTTCCGGCGTGTGGGTAGCGACGAGGAAACCTTCCTGGATGTCCGGGTGATCTGTGCCACTCAACAGAACCTGCCGCAGTTATGTAGTGAAGGGCTGTTTCGGCTGGATCTTTATCACCGACTTAATGTGCTGTTGCTACAGGTCCCTCCCTTACGTGAATGTTTGGATGGTATCGAGGAGTTGGCTGCCTATGTGCTTGATCGTGCGGCGCGTCAGATAGGCTGCCCTTTGCCTGAACTTTCACCTGCTGCGTTGGAAAAAATCATCCGCTACGACTGGCCGGGCAATGTGCGTCAGTTGGAAAATGTGTTGTTCCAGGCGGTGTCGCTATGTGAAGAGAAAGCCATTCAGCCGGTGCATTTGCGTCTTCCTCACAGTGAAGTATCGCCTGAGCTGGCGGGTATTCCATTAGAGGGAAGCTTGAGCGACATGTTAGGCGAGGTGGAAAAGAATATCTTGAGTACGCTGTATCAGCAGCATCCCTCCAGCCGCCAGTTAGGCAAGCGGTTGGGTGTTTCCCACACAACCATTGCGAATAAACTCAAGCGTTACGGTATTGGTGCTCAAGATTGCACTTGAAACCGTACCTGGAACAGCACGTTAAGCCGTATTCAAGGCTCTACTTAAGCAAAATCTTAAAAAAGTACGTATAGTAGGTGAATTAACTGTCACGATTTGTTTACAGTTTGTCAGCAAAATACAACGGCAAGACACCACTCTTCGGCATTTTTTTCTGGGTGTAACGATTACTTTACAGTTTTATGCCGCTTCCGCGGGTAGCGCCTCGCCGAATGCGATTTAACCCCATTCCTGCCCTATGGCTATCTCCATAGACTCTTTATAGATTGCTCTTTATGACTGATTGACCGCAGTTGGTTGGCTTTTATAGGCAGTTAATCGCTCTTAAGTAGCTGTTCTAGCTGCTCATAATAAATAGCCTAAAAAACAATATAAATTTATAAGGTTTCCCAATGACAACGACAAATACGCCCCCCAAAACGCTGTGGCTGGGCCGCTGGGGGTTTGTGCTGGCAGCCACTGGCTCTGCAGTGGGCCTGGGTAATATCTGGAAGTTTCCTTACATCACTGGCGAGTTCGGGGGTGGCGCTTTTGTGCTGGTCTATTTGGCCTGCATATTGGCAGTAGGTGTTCCTATCATGATGGCTGAAATCAGCTTTGGGCGTCGCGGTAGGGGTAGCCCGATTGATGCTATCCGTCGAGTGGTACATGAGTCAGGGCGCGGCAGTTTCTGGTCGATCTTCGGCTGGATGGCCATGCTGTGTGGTTTCATGATTCTGTCGTTCTACGTGGTCGTCGCTGGCTGGTCATTTTCCTATCTGTGGAAAATGCTGAGCGGCGGACTGGCCGGTAATAGCGTCGATGATATGGCAGCAATTTTTGCCGCTAATAATGCCAACCCTTTCACGTTAGGCGCCTGGAGCACGCTAGTGACGGTGCTAACCATGTTCATCGTCGGTAAGGGCGTACAAGCAGGTATTGAAAAGAGTGTCAGTTGGATGATGCCAGGCATGGTGATCATGCTGGGCATACTGATTGGCTACGGTGCTTTTTCTGGTGGCTTTGCCGAAGCTTGGTCTTTTCTGTTTTCTTTTAATGCCGAAGGGTTAAGCAGTGAAGGGCTCTTAGCGGCACTGGGGCATGCCTTCTTTACCTTGTCGCTCGCGTCTGGTGCCATTCTTACCTACGGTTCTTACCTGCCAGAAGGGCACTCCATTGCGCGCACGACATTCAGTGTGGCCATTGCTGATACCGTTGTCGCGCTGATGGCAGGCTTGGCTATTTTCCCGATTATTTTCGCTAACGGAATGAATCCCGGCCAAGGGCCAGGGTTGATCTTTATGAGCTTGCCCCTGGCCTTCCAAGCAATGCCGTTTGGTACGTTGTTTGGCGTCCTGTTCTTTGTGATGCTGTCGATGGCCGCGCTTACGTCGTCGATTTCAATGATCGAAGCGACAGTGGCCTGGCTAGTTGCAAGCAAAGGGATGACGCGCAAACGGGCATCCTGGGGTGTGGGCATCGTGCTGTGGTTGGTAAGCACCTTGGCAATGCTGTCTTTCAATATGGGCGCGGATTGGACGGTGGCAGGCCGCACTTTCTTCGATTGGCTGGATTACCTGACCTCCCGTTGGATGATGCCATTAGGCGGTTTAGGTACGGCACTGATGGCAGGCTTCCTGCTGCGTACTGAGCTATTTAGAGAGGAGCTAGGGCTCTCCCGTACCCAACACACGCTGTGGCTGTTTATGGTGCGTTACGTCAGCCCGTTAGGCATCGTGTTAATTTTCATCGATGCGCTGGGCCTTGCCACTCTTCAAGTAGGCACTCAGTGGCCGTGGCTGCTAGCCCTGCTGGTGGTTATTACCGTGGTGGGAGAGTTAGCTAGCCCACGACTGCGGCATCAGGCTTCCTGAAGCAACTCGTTAGAATAAGACATTAAGAAGAGTCATCAAAGCGCTCTCATCGATAGTCGGTGGGAGCGCTTTGCGTTAGAGAGATACGTTGCTGGTATGTTAATCAACACGCTTCACTGTGCCGCTAAGGCATCAAAGGCATTGGCGTTAGGGCATAAGCGGCGGCACTCATCAAGCTCGGCACTTGCCCGCATCGCTTTCCAACAATCGCCAACGGCTGCGCAAGCGTTGCAGGTGTCACGCAGTGTACGATAGTCGGCATGCTTCATCAGAACATTCCCATGAAGCTTACTCTCTTTAAGGCGCTGCATCATAACTGGCATTAAGGTTTTGGCTGGGCTGAAATGAGCGGGTTGGCCTGCTGCTAGCTGCCTTGCCACTGCCTGCTCAAAGCGTGGCTCTAGCGGTCTTTCCAGGTCGTTGATAAGTGCATCATAGCTAGCGCCTGCTTGCTGGTTTATGTTGCGGGCTAACGTCGCGGTTGATGCTGTATAGCAGCGCTCTGTGAGGCGGCCCCACCAAGAGGTGGTATCTGTATGCTGGGCAGTATCCATGGTCATTCTCCCTCGGCGGTTCTTGATGATGACATCAGTATCAACCGACGAGAGATAAACTATCTTGACGCGGATCAAGTTGGTTTCAAGTGAAACAGAGATGCGGGAGGAGGGAGTGGAGGGAAGTGATAGAAAAGTAGCTGCTTATAGGGCGTCATCATAATGTGAGTGCTGCTCTCGCCGCCGATTATACGGCCGCGGCGAGAGCACCTAATCTAGCGGCTCAGTGACTAACAACACTCGCTTCGATACGCTCTTCGGCCGCTGCATTGACTAACTGTTCATGAAAGAAGGCAAGTGCGGCAGGCGCATCAACACCACGACTCTTTATCGACTCACTCCAGGCATCTTGTAAGTTGCTAGCAACGCCCCTCAGGTAATCAATGTCTTGTTCCGATGCTTGGGTAAAGGTTGCGCCATTTTCTTCACCAAATTCAACGCCGCGCTGGTCGGAAACATCCATCATGTAGCCAAACAAGCGTGAAAGCCGCTCACCCGATACGCTTTCAATCGCCGCGCGGTCTTCGTCCGACACTTGGTCCCAGAACATCGGGTTCATAACAATCGCAAAGCTGCCGCGATAGAAACCGCCGTCTACGGTAAGGGTGTGCGGGGCAACTTCAGCCACACGGAAGCTGCGTAAGCTCTCAAGCGTTAGCATCGCACCGTCGACAACGCCCTGGGATGCCGCTTCGTAGGTGCCTGTGGGCGGAATGGAGACACCGGTTACCGACATTGCCTCGGCTAAGCCACTCATCACTCCGCCGCCCACGCGCAGCCGTTTGCCAGCAAGCTCATCAATAGAGCTTATTTGGTCACGGGTAAATATTTGCCCTGGCCCATGCACGCCCATCGCAACGACATCAACACCACGGTGCTCATTGGCTTGCTGCAAATACTCTTGGTGGGTATGCCAATAGGCAGCGGAAGCATCTTCTGAAGAGAACTCCTCAAAGGTGGGGAATTCAGGTAGCTGCGTGGCTAGAAAACGACCCGCCATATGGGCGTGAAAAATCCAGCTGGCGTCTGCAATACCATCAGCAACGATCTCCATTTGTGCGGGAGGAGGCCCCATATCGTGTACTACTTCTACCGTGACACGGTCATCAGTGGCTTCTTCAATCCACGCCTTCCAGGTCGGCCAAACAATGGTATTAATCCCGTGATTCGGCCCACCCCACGTGCTCACGGTGATCGTTGCCTGGGCAAATGAAGACATGCTGAACGCCATGCTGGAAAGCGCGATCGCACCCACGAGTAAGCGAGCTGGTTGTTTCATGCGGAAGCTCCAAAACGACGTTATTAACGTCTGTGTTGTTATTGGTAACGCCTAACACCGAGCAAGTGGCGCCTTCTCAGGAGGCGTAAATCACAACGCTTACCTTGCCTTTAGATAGTTTCAATAGCAACTAATTTAAAGTTGGTTGAGTTGATACTTAAGTCTTAATTTTGAAGTTTTGGAGGCTCGTTCTAACGGGCAGTAAGGCTTGGTGGTCTCAATCGGCTGATTCAACGAATCGGGATAGCGGTCTCTTCTTTGATATTACGCAGCACGAAATTGGAGCTGACCTGGGAAATGCCCTCCAAGGTGAAGAGTTTTTCATTCAGAAATCGGTCGTAAGCCGCCATATCCTCGATCACTACTCGCAATACGAAATCGGCGTTGCCGGTGGTGGCATAGCACTGCAGCACTTCTGGATATTGCAGAATGCGATTTTCGAACTCGACGGTATTGTCGATGTGGTGGCGAACCAACGTCACCATGACCAGTGCCGACAGTGGTTGGCCCACTAGGCTGGGTTCTACCAACGCTGCAAAGCGGCGGATAACGCCACTCTCCTCCAGGGCTTTTACGCGTCGCCAACAGGCCGCGGGGGAGAGCCCGATCTGTTCGGCGAGTTCATTGTTGGTAATACGCCCCTGTTGCTGAAGCAGGGTAAGAATGCGCTGATCATGCCTGTCTAAGGTGATTTCTTTGGTTACTTCTTTCATGGTGCCATTTCATTTATTTGTGGTTTGTTGAATATCATTGCGTCAAAACTAAAAAAATGAAAGTAATGATTAATAACCAGACGTTTGAAGAGTTAATTAGCAAGCACCTTTAGTGCGCTCTTGGCTAGACTCAGATGTATTACAACCATAACTCTTCAACCGTACTGGTGAACTCTCATGACAACCCCCTCAATTGCTGAGCAGGCGGGTTCTATTACCCAGCCTCTCGAGATCGCACTTGATAATTATCAGCTGGCCGACCGCTATAGCCGAGGCGAAGGCCGTATTTTTCTTACTGGCACCCAAGCCTTGGTACGCATCGCCTTACGTCAGGCGGAGCTTGATCGCCATAATGGCCGCCAGACGGCAGGACTTATCAGTGGCTATCGTGGCTCGCCCTTAGGCGGTGTGGACCAAGAAATTTGGCGGGCGAAAGCCGCTATGGAAGCGCATCACATCGATTTTGTCCCTGCGATCAACGAAGACCTGGCCGCTACCATGATGCTGGGTTGCCAACAGGTAGAGACAGATCCTGAGCGGCAAGTCGAAGGCGTCTTCGGCATGTGGTATGGCAAAGGGCCAGGTGTTGACCGCGCGGGCGACGCGTTAAAGCACGGTAATGCCTACGGTAGCTCACCGACGGGTGGTGTGCTGGTGGTCGCGGGCGATGATCATGGGTGTGTATCGTCCTCCATGCCACACCAGTCGGATGTCGCCTTTATGGCCTGGTTTATGCCGGTCGTAAGCCCTGCCTCATTGGCGGAATATGAACGCTTTGGGCTATGGGGCTATGCACTTTCACGCTTCTCTGGTTGCTGGGTGGGGTTCAAAGCCGTTTCCGAAACCGTAGAAAGTGGCGCATCGGTGGACGTGCCACCTTTGCCGGAATATGTAACGCCGGATTTCGAAATGCCGGAAGGCGGGCTGCACTACCGCTGGCCTGACCTGCCGGGACCGCAGCTTGAGACCCGCCTTGAGCACAAGCTGGCCGCCGTTCAGGCGTTTGCCACCGCTAACCCGATTGATCAGTATTTATTTCGCCAAGAACAGGCGACATTTGGGCTGGTTACCACAGGCAAGGGCCACCTGGATTTACTTGAGGCGCTGCGTTTGTTGGGGCTGGATGAAGCGAAGCTGCGTGAATTGGGGGTGGAAATATACAAGGTCGGGATGGTGTGGCCGCTCCATCGCCCCGGCATTCTTGAGTTTATTCATGGCAAGCGCGAAGTGCTGGTCATTGAAGAGAAGCGCGGCATTATTGAAAGTCAGCTTAAAGAGTACATGTCCGAACCCGACCATCCTGGTGAGGTCATCGTGACCGGCAAGCAGGATGAAACCGGCAAGCCCTTGATTCCCTTTGTTGGGGAGCTGGGCCCGCGTCTCTTGGCAGGCTTTGTCGCCGAGCGTCTCGCGCGCTTTTTCAACATTGATTTTAGCGACAAACTGGCAACCGTTGACGCTTGCCAAGCCGGCGTTAAGGAGCTTGGTGGTGTGCGCCGCATGCCGTATTTCTGCTCGGGTTGCCCACACAATAGCTCGACCAAGGTGCCGGAGGGCAGTAAAGCCCTGGCGGGCATCGGCTGTCATTTTATGGCGTCGTGGATGGGCCGCAGCACCGAATCTTTAATTCAGATGGGCGGCGAAGGCGTTAACTGGGTGGGCAAGAGCCGCTTTACCGGCAACGGCCATATTTTCCAGAACTTAGGCGAAGGCACCTGGTTTCACTCGGGCTCAATGGCGGTTCGTCAGGCAGTGGCTGCTAACGTCAATATTACCTATAAAATCCTGTTCAACGACGCGGTTGCCATGACGGGCGGTCAACCCGTGGATGGGCAAATCAACGTGCCGATGATCGCCCGGCAATCGCTGGATGAAGGTGTTCGTCGGGTAGTGGTGGTCAGTGATGAACCCGAAAAATACCGTGGGCATGAAAAGGAGTTTCCTAAGCAGGTAACCTTCCACGGGCGCGAAGAGATGGACACGCTGCAGCGTGAACTGCGCGAAATTCCTGGCTGCACCGTGTTGATTTATGACCAGGCATGCGCGGCTGAAAAACGCCGTCGGCGCAAGCGTGGTTTAATGGAAGACCCCGCCCGCCGGGTGTTCATTAACCATCATGTTTGCGAAGGTTGTGGTGATTGTTCTGTACAGTCCAACTGTTTATCGGTGGTGCCTCGCGAGACCGAACTAGGTCGTAAGCGCAAAATCGATCAGTCGTCCTGCAACAAGGATATGTCCTGCGTCAGTGGCTTTTGCCCCAGTTTTGTCACTGTTGAAGGCGGCGGGCTGCGTAAAGGCCAAGGCGTCACCGCAGATAATGCCTTTTGGCAACGTATAGCGCATTTGCCTAACCCTGCCATTGCCACTTTGACAGCCCCTTATGACTTACTGGTGGGGGGCGTTGGTGGCACAGGCGTGGTGACCGTTGGGCAACTGATCACCATGGCAGCACACCTGGAAGGCAAGGGCAGCAGCGTGCTCGACTTTATGGGGTTTGCGCAAAAAGGCGGGGCAGTCCTTAGCTATGTGCGTCTGGCATCACAGCCTAGCGAGCTGAATCAGGTCCGTATCGAAGCCGGTCAGGCCGATGCGATGATCGCTTGCGATATGGTCGTGGCGAGTTCGCAGAAAGCACTGAATGTGCTGCAGCCGACCACGCGTATCGTGGCGAATCTGGCCGAGCTAGCCACGGCGGATTATGTCCTTTATCGCGATGCGGATATGCAGCCCAGTAAGCGCCTTAACATGTTGCGTGAAGCGGTAGGAGATGAACGCTTTGCTTCCCTGGATGCCAATCGCCTAGCCGAACAGCTGCTAGGCGATACGGTGTTTTCCAATATGATGATGCTGGGATTTGCCTGGCAGCAGGGGCTGGTGCCGCTTTCTGAACCTGCGCTGCAGCGTGCTTTGGAACTTAACGGCGTCGCTGTGGAGAAGAACCGGCAGGCATTTGCCTGGGGCCGCTTGGCAGCGGTGGAGCCCGACTACCTTCAGCAGCATTTGGACACGATGCCCCTGTCCGCGAATGCTACACTGGACGACGTGATAGCGCGTAATAGTCGCCACCTGGAGCGCTATCAGAACCGTGCCTGGGCTGAGCGTTACGTTACCCAAGTAGCGAAAGTGCGTGAGGCCGAAGCAGCACTATACGGTGGCCAATCGTTGAGTGAAGCCGTCGCCCATCAGCTCTATCGTTTGATGGCGTATAAAGATGAGTATGAAGTGGCGCGCCTTTATACCCAGAGCGATTTTCTGGATGAGGTCAAAGCGACGTTCTCGGGAGATTACCAGCTAACCTTCCATTTGGCACCGCCGCTGCTGGGTGGTCGTAAAGATGCGCAAGGGCGTCCGGTGAAGCGCCGCTTCGGACCCTGGGTGCTGAAGGCAATGGGCGCGCTGGCCAAGATGCGCGGTTTGCGCAACACGGCGCTTGACCCTTTCCGCTTCAGCGCTGATCGTAAGCTCGACCGCGCTTTATTGGCTGGCTACGAGCAGTTGATTGATGAGTTAGTGGCCCGTCTTGATGGTACGAATCACGCCACGGCCTTAACGCTTGCTAAGCTGCCAGAAGAGATTCGTGGTTTCGGACCAGTCCGCGAAGCTGCCGCTGAGAAAGCCAACGAGCGCCGCGAGACGTTGTTGAAGGAGCTACGTGAAGGTCGCTCGAAGACCATCGCTGTCGAAGCTGCTTGAGGCAACTCAATATAGGTAAAAAAGGCCACGCAATGCGTGGCCTTTTGCTAGGTAGCGATACATTTGATTCAACTACGTCTCTTTTCGGCGGCGTACCAGCAGCCAGTGGCTTAGTAAGGCGAGCAGCCCCATCAGCCCAATCGTCAAGGCCATGGTGCGCGAGCTGCCGTCGTGGAATTGCCCGACTAATCCACCTACCACAGCGGCAATCGTCATTTGCAGAAAACCAAACAAAGAAGACGCTGCGCCTGCACATTGGGGGTTGGGCGCCAGTGCACCGGCCATTGTTTGTGGCATCAAAATGCCTACTCCCAGCATGAACACCATATGCGGCCCCACCACCGCCCACGGATGATGAACGCCAACGGTGGCCAAGCCCGCCATGACGACGCCCCCAGTTGCGCAGATTACGCTGCCCAAAGTAACGAGGCGATCACGACCTAGGCGGTGGCTATAGCGGCCGCTGACCAGCGTGCCGAAGAAGAAGCCCGCGACAATCAGCGTGAACAGCACGCCATACAACGTGGGCGCGACACCCAGGTACTCGATGAGGACAAAAGATGAGCCAGAAAGGTACGCGAATAGCCCGGAGAACGCGGCCGCATTCACCAAGGTGTAGCCGATAAAGGCACGCTGAGTCAGTAGTAAGCGGAAGTTAGCCAGTACTGTTTTCGGGTGGATCGATTGCCGTCGCTCCTTCGCCAACGGCTCGGGTAGCATAAATATCAGCACCGCCAGCATCACTGCCGCGTAGAGCGCCAGCACCACGAACACCGATTCCCAGCCAAAAAACAGCAGTAACCCTGCACCCACCACAGGGGCCAGAGCAGGGGCGAGGGCCATCGTGCTTGCCATATAGGAGAGAATGCGCCCAGCCTCGATAGGGCCATGAATATCACGCACCGATGCCCGTGCTAATACCGGTCCAGCAGCACCGCCGAAGGCCTGTAGGAAGCGGCCTACCAGCAACCACTCGACGCTAGGCGCCCAGGCGCAGAGTAGGCTCGCAGCGAGAAACAGCGATAACCCTGCGATCATCACCGGGCGG
Organism: Halomonas sp. XH26; assembly: GCF_024138895.1. Taxonomy (NCBI): domain Bacteria; kingdom Pseudomonadati; phylum Pseudomonadota; class Gammaproteobacteria; order Oceanospirillales; family Halomonadaceae; genus Halomonas; species Halomonas sp. XH26. The sequence continues at coordinate 3,742,543 of NZ_CP071889.1, read as the reverse complement.
CGGCCAAAGCGATCAGAGATTGGCCCGCACACTAGTTGGGCCAGAGCGAATCCAGCCATATAGAGGCTAAGGGTCAGCTGTATTCGGTCTGGGCCAGTATTCAGCGCTTCTGCCATCGCGGGCATGGCTGGCAAATACATATCCGTCGCCAGCGGGCCGAGTGCAGTCACCGCGGCCAGTGCCACTACGGTGGCGGTAGAGGGCAGCTTTAGCACCCCTTAACTCCTTTTGGTTGGATGTGATGCCCCTTCGGACACGAGTCGGGCGCCTTCCCGAGTGGAAAGACGCCCGCTTATGTTAGCCTGCTTAGTATAGCTTAATAGTATCGCTTTATTGGGCTTGGCTTCAGCTTAGTTGGCGTCAGGCTGTGCTCCGGGGGCGGCTTTTTCGAAGGCTGGCAGCGAACGACAATTGGCAGCGATACGCTGGATCGTCGGGTAGGCTGACAAATCGCACTCGAAGCGTTCTGCGTTATACACCTGGGGAATCAGGCAGATATCCGCAAGCGTTGGGGTGTCGCCATGGCAAAAGTCGCCGCTGCTGGGGTCAGTAGAGAGCGTCGCTTCCAGGGCTGCGAAGCCCTCGGTAATCCAGTGGCGATACCAGGCTAACTTGGCCGCCTCATCCACCCCCAGTTCACTGACGAGATACTTGAGCACCCGCAGGTTGTTGAGTGGGTGAATCTCGCAAGCCACCGACAGGGCAAGCGCACGAACCCTTGCGCGCGCTAAGGCATCAGCCGGTAGCAGCGAAGGCTTGGGGTGTATCTCATCGAGATACTCGCAGATCGCCAGCGACTGGTTAACTACTGAGCTATCGTCCAGTACCAGGCTAGGCACCATCCCCTGAGGGTTGCGAGTTAGATGCTCGCCACCCCGCTGCTCGCCTTTCACCAAATTGACCGGAACCTGATCGTAGTCCAGGCCTTTCAGGTTTAAGGCGATCCGCACCCGGTAAGCAGCCGACGAGCGGAAATAGCCGTAGAGCGTCGTCATGTTGCCTTCCTTATGTTGTCTTTCTCATATTGCTTTTATTTGGGCTGGTACTTTACGACTTGCTGATCGATGGTACCGAATAGGTTGTTGCCATCGCGGTCAAACATCTCGATGCGTACCCGGTCACCAAAGCGCATAAAGGGGGTTTTCACCTGGCCGTACAGTATCTGCTCGACCATGCGCACTTCGGCCAAGCAGCTATAGCCTACGCCACCGTCAGCCACTGGCTTTCCAGGGCCGCCGTCGGGATCTGGGTTGGAAACCGTGCCAGAGCCAATCACAGCGCCCGCGCCGAGGTGGCGGGTTTTAGCCGCATGGGCAACCAACTGTGGGAAGCTGAAAATCATATCTGGCCCGGCTTCTGGCTCGCCAAACTTCTCGTCATTCAGGTGCACGGTCAGCGGCAGGTGCACTTTGCCTTCTTGCCAAGCATCGCCTAGTTCATCTGGGGTCACCGCGATGGGCGAAAAAGCAGAGGCAGGCTTGGCTTGGAAAAAGCCGAAGCCCTTCGCCAGTTCGCCTGGAATCAGGCCGCGCAGGCTGACATCGTTAACCAGCATTATTAGTTTAATGTGCTTGGCGGCTTCCTCGGGGGTGACAGCCATCGGCACGTCATCGGTAATGACCGCAATCTCACCTTCAAAGTCGATGCCATGCTCTTCACTCACCGCCTCGATATCTTCGGTGGGCGCCAGGAAGCAGTCGCTACCGCCCTGGTACATAAGCGGATCGGTCCAGAAGGTTTCGGGCATCTCGGCATTACGCGCCTGACGTACCAGCTGGACATGGTTCAGATAGGCGGAGCCGTCGGCCCACTGATAGGCACGCGGTAACGGGGAGTGCAGGGCACACTGGTCAAGCTCAAAGGCACCTTCGACATCACCACTATTCAGTTGTGCGTAGCGTTCTTCGAGTTGAGGGCTAACGGCTTCCCAGCTTTCAAGGGCCGCCTGAAGCGTGGGAGCAATATCAACAGCGCTCACCGCGTGTGAGAGGTCACGGGAGACGATGATAAGTTCGCCGTCGCGGCCTTTGTTAAGTGTTGCAAGTTTCATGGGCATTCAATCCTTGTCGTCAGGGGGCGATAAGTTTTAGGGCTGGTTTGGGTTGAAGTGCGAACGCAGCGTTGACCAAACATCCACATAGTCACGTTGGCGGAAGTCAGCATCCAGAGCCGCAGGGGTTGGGTGGAAGAAGTAGCGGCTTTCAAACATGAAGGCCAGCGTATCCCCCAGGAACTGTGGCTTCAGCTCAGCGTTGGAAGCTTTCTCAAATGTTTCAGCATCCGGGCCGTGTGGTGACATTGAATTGTGCAGGCTAGCACCACCTGGAGTGAAGCCTTCCGCTTTCGCATCGTATTCGCCATGAATAAGCCCCATAAACTCGCTCATCAGGTTGCGATGGAACCAGGGCGGCCTGAAGGTGTTCTCGGCAACCATCCAGCGCGGCGGGAAGATCACAAAATCAAGATTGGCCATTCCCGGCGTATCGGAGGGGGACGTCAAGACGGTGAAGATTGACGGATCCGGGTGGTCGAAGCTCACTGTATTGATGGTGTTGAAGTTGGCGAGATTATATTTATACGGCGCGCAGTTACCGTGCCACGCCACCACATCTAACGGCGAATGGTTGAGCTTTGTTTCCCAGAAACGACCAGAGAACTTAGCCACTAAGCGGTAGTCACCTTCCAGGTCTTCATAAGCCGCTACTGGGCTTTGGAAGTCACGCGGGTTGGCTAAACCGTTAGCCCCGATGGGGCCGAGGCCGGGCAGTTCTAGAGGGCTGCCGTAGTTCTCACAAATATACCCCCGCGCAGCGTCAACACCCTGTGCTTTACGCACTTGGAACTTCACACCGCGAGGAATAACGGCAATCTCACCGTTATCGATCTCGAGTTCACCAAACTCGGTGCGTAGACGAATAGCCCCCATCTGCGGAACGAAGAGCAGTTCCCCGTCAGCGTTGTAGAAAAACCGCTCGGTCATGTCTTTATTGAATGTATAGACATGTACGCCCACGCCAGCTTGGGTTCCCGCATCCCCGTTGACTGCAATGGTAAACAAGCCATCGATAAAATCAGTCGGTGCATCCGGTATCGAAACGGGATCCCAGCGCATTTGGTTAGGGTCCGCTGCGGGCTTGTCTAGCGGGGCTGTGTGTACGTTGTTATTTTCCAGTGGCTGATACGCGCTCTGAACAACCGAAGGGCGAATGCGGTAAAGCCAGCTACGAAAGTTTTGATGCCGGGGCGCAGTGAATGCTGAACCAGTGAGTTGTTCTGCGTATAAGCCGTAAGCGCACTTTTGCGGTGAGTTTTGCCCAATCGGCAGTGCACTCGGCAGCGCTTCGCTTGAAAAGTGATTATGAAAGCCATTTTGATACTTCAATTGTTCAGTCATTGTTAAGACCCGCTTTGTTTGAACGTTACTTAAATAAAGCTATCTTTTTATAGACCTATCTTTTTATAGATCTAAGACGCGGCGATTAATCGCCATCACCAACCGCATGAGAAATCGCTTCTTCAAGCACGGTTTGGTCGCCGATATGATTAGCCAGTAACAGGATCAGGCGCGCATTGATGCGCTCGCTCTCTGCCTCGCTGCGGTCGCGATGTAGCGCGGTGAGCGCAGCGTAAAAGGCGTCTGGATCAGTGAAATTGGGGTTCAGTTCAAGCCTTTGCATGGCAACTTTCCTGGAAAGTAGTGTCAGCGGCACCCGCAAGATAAACGCCCAGCGCGCGGTATAATGCGTCTTCAACCTGGTGGGCAGTGATAGCGTGCCAGCGAGCAGCAATGTGCTGGTCAGGACGGATAAGGTATCCACCACCAGCTTTCAGGCCGTAGCGTTGCGTCACTAACCCTTCAACATCATCCACGACGGTAGTGCGCGGTAACGTGCTAAGCACATGTGGCGTGGGGCCAACGATCACTAGGTTTACATCAAGGCAGCGGTCTAGCAGGACACCCAGGTCTTTGAATAATGTGGCGGCATGCTCATCCTCAACGCGGCCGTCAAGCAGTAACGTAAAGTCATTACCAAACTGATTGAGTAGCCAGGCGTTCTGTTCGCCCAATCGAATAGGCGCGTCTTTGGTTGGGCTGCCAGGGCGCACCTCGCTTGGGCCACCATCAGCATCGGGCGTATTAAGCGGTGAGCTGTCATAGCGACACGGCATGGAAAGGCGGCCGCTGTTGACTAGGCTGCGTGCGAAGGCATGTTTCTCCGCCAGTTCCAACGTCACATCGCGGAATACTTGGCTGATATGGCTCTTCGGGGTAATAAAGTCAGTGGCACGGGTAGAATTAAGCAGGTTTTCTGCCGCGCCGTGCTGGCGCTCGGTGTTATACGTGGACAATAGTACTTTCGGCGCCTGGGCTTTGAGAACGCGAGCCAGTTTCCAGGCTAAGTTTTCCACGCCCTGCAGGGCGCCGTTGGCACCTCTGGCACCAAAGGGTGATACCTGATGAGCGGCGTCGCCCATAAATATCACACTGTGATGAATAAAGTTATCCATCTTCCGGCAGCGGAAGGTATAGACACTGGCCCACTCAAGCTCAAACTCCACATCCTGGCCAAGCATTGCCTGCACGCGCGGGCGAATGTTCTCTTCTTTCTTTTCTTCTTCCGGGTCAGCATCCCAGCCTAGCTGGAAATCGATACGCCACACATTGTCGGGTTCTTTGTGTAGTAGTACTGATTGATTGGGGTGGAAGGGTGGGTCAAACCAAAACCAGCGCTCTGTCGGGAAGTCGGCCTTCATCACCACATCAGCAATCAGGAAGCGGTCTTGGAATACCTGGCCTTTGCTCTCAAGGCCCAACATGTCGCGGATGCGGCTGTTGGCGCCATCCGAGACAAGAAGGTAGTCACAGGTCAACTGGTAATCACCATCCTGAGTCGAGACTGTGAGGGCAGTGCTGTCAGGCTGCGCATCGACATCAATGACCTTATGTTTCCAGCGAAGATCAATTTGCTCGGCAAAGTCGTGGGCGCGGTTGACCAGAAACTCTTCAAAGTAATACTGCTGCAAGTTGATAAAGGCGGGAATGCGGTGGCCATCTTCTGGCAGCAGGTTGAAGTCATAGACCTCACGATCCTGAAAGAAAACGCGGCCATGTTGCCAAGTGACGCCTTTTTCAAGCATCGGCTCGACGCACCCTAAGCGGTCAATAATTTCCAGTGATCGCTTGGCAAAACATAGCGCTCGCGACCCCACGCTAACGGTGTTGTTATCGTCCAGGACAATTGAGTGAATGCCCTGCTTAGCCAGATCGATGGCGGCAGCGAGGCCGCTAGGTCCGGCACCGACAATCACTACTGGGTAATGGCGAACACCTTGAACATCAAGTTCAGACGGGCGTCGGTAAGGATAGACAGGATTTTTATAGGTTGTTGGCATCTATTGCTCCCCTACAGCGTCGGGTGCATTACACCCGACAGCTGGGCATGATCAGTGGGTGTCTCTAGTAAGCACTTACTGATTTTCGACGGCGTCCTGCAGGGAGTGCCACATAGCGGTATCGCGCTCTGCCGTCCAGATACGTGGATCAGGGTATTCGCCACCTGCTTCGTCATAGCAGCGAGTAATATCGAAAGGCACACAGTGATCGAAGATGACCCAGTGGCCATACTTCGGTTTCAGAACCGCGTAGGTCTCTGCGTAGCACTCGGAGAGTGATTTACCCGCCGCCTTACCGGCTTTGACGCTTCCATACATATCATTCAAGAAGTCGCGGGTGCCTTGAATGGCTTCCTGGCACTGTTCGGCAGTTTGCAGCGCATCGCCACGGCCGGGAACGAGCTTCTGGGGCTGCATGGCCTGTAAGCGATCAAGTGTTGTAGGCCAGTCCTCATGGTAAGCATCGCCGGTGTATGGGGTAGCGCCATACTCAACGAGGTCACCGGCAAACATCACTTTTTCTTTCGGTAACCAGACGATGGTGTCGCCCTTGGTGTGTCCGCGGCCCAGGTGGATGATCTGTACCTCGCGCTCACCCATGAAGACGGTCAGTTTTTCCTGGAAGACAGTAGTTGGCCAGGTTAAACCAGGGACAGAATCGACCCCTTTGAACAGGCGCGGGAAGCGGCCAACCTCGGATTCATAGTCTTGCTGGCCACGCTCGACAATTAGGTCATAGGTATTCTGGCTTGCGTAGATATTCTCAGCGTTATATGCAGAAGCCCCAAGTACACGCACCGCATGGTAGTGGCTCATGACCACATGCTTAATCGGTAGGTCAGTTACCTCGCGGATACGGCGGATAACGTCCTGGGCCATGATGGGGGTTGCCTGGGTGTCGATGACCATTACGCTGTCATCGCCAATCACTATGCCCGTATTGGGGTCACCTTCGGCCGTGTAAGCATAGAGCCCCTCTGCCAGCTTGGTGAAACTGATCTGTTTCTCTTCGGTATCGGCATGGGACGCGAATTTCTTACTCATGGTATCTCCGGTGCTAACAGGGTGGTTCAGGTGTTTATTGGAATGTTGTATACCAGGAGGATAGTTTCTAATGAAACTAAATGTCCAGCACTCCATAGGCGGGCCAGTCGTCCTTATGCATGAATTAGACAATAACTCTCAATAAATCAGATGATTATTGCAAGATAATACCTAAGTATAATAATTAAAATCGGCAAATTAGTTGCAAGAGAGAGCATCTGTCGGCACTGTTTTGGCTTATTCTGACAGGGCTTGCCCTGAGCGTTGGCAACCTAACGCTGATGACATTTTTGTTTGATAAAGGCGAGTAAACGGTGAGTCGTTTTATTCGAAACAGCGTTATTGGATGGAGCTAAGAGGACTCTCTTCCTCAAGGTGGTCAGTATGATAGGCACGTTGCTGGTGCCCATATTCCCAGCTATGGTGCTGATTTTTATCATCACCACCCCTGATTAAACGGTGGCTCTAGGAGAAACACAATGACGATGGATAAAGCCGCAAGCGATGCGCCTCAGGAGTCTTCAGCCAGGGCAGAGCTGGATCTCAACCAATTTTTACCCTATCAGCTTAACCGCTTAGCTGACCGCATCAGTCAGGCGTTAGAGAAGCTATATGCCGAGTCTTATGAGCTCAATATTGCCCAGTGGCGTGTACTTGCGTGGCTTAGCCACTGTGATGATTTAACCGCTAAGAAGGTGTGTGCCTACACCAATATGGATAAGGCACGCGTGTCTCGGGCTATTCAGTCGCTGGAAGAACGTGGACTGATAAGCCGCATGCCATCCCAGCAAGACCAGCGACTGCATGACTTACATCTGACAGATGCAGGGCAAGAGCTGCTTAATAAGTTAGTACCTGAAGCTCAGGCGTGGGAAGCCGATCTGGTATCGACCCTAAGCGTTGGCGAATATCGTGACTTGCTCAATACCATGCGCAAGCTTGAGCGCCAGTTGGAGAGAATTGGTTAAAAGCGAGACACAGGAAAGACCAGCCAAGATAGTAGAAAGTGCCCATATTCCGTCAGAGGCGTGTCATTGATATCAATAATGATGTGATTTTTGTAACAAAAGATGGGCTCTAAATGATCTTCTAATAGCCGTTGGTAATGACTTAGGAAGGCGGCCATTTTTTATATAACTATTTGTAAATTAGTAATTATATCAAGATTAATACTTAAGTATTAACATCTATTAGTCGATGGGTCGTTGCATGATCCACGTATCTGCAGGCATTGTGATAAATAACGTGATTCACTAGATTTGTAAAAGATAAAAATAAAGTATCATGTTTTGTGCTTCCACTTCGTGACGACCAGAGGAAAGAAAAGTGAATAAAACAACAAACCTGATGATTGGCGCTATCGCCGCTGCAACGCTGAGCACCACCGCCTTGGCGCAAACGACAATCACCGTGAGTACCTGGGCGGGCCCTAATCACGGCATTAACACCATCGTCTGGCCAACCTGGAAAGCGTGGATTGAAGAAGCGACAGAAGGCCGCGTAACCGTAGACGTGATACATGATATGGGGCCCCCAGCGTCACAAATGGAGATGGTCGCTGATGGCATCGCTGATGCTACCTGGGTTTTCCACGGCTATAACACTGGCCGCTTTCAGTTAACCAAGCTGCCGGAGTTTCCCACCTTTCAAGAGTTCTCATCTGAAAATGCCTCCAGTGCCTATTGGCATACGCATCAAGAGTACCTGGAAGCCGCTGGTGAACACCGTGGTGTAGATGTTGTTGCTGCCGGTGTCCACGGTCCTGGCTGGATCTTCAGCAGCGAACAGTATGAAACCTTAGAAGACCTTAAAGGTAAGCGCATTCGCGTTGGCGGTGGCGTGATGGGGGATCTCTCCAACGCCCTAGAGTTAACCGGTGTAGCCTTGCCGCCCACAGGTGTTTATGAAGCGGGCTCTCAGGGCGTCATCGACGGGGCCATGCTTGTTCCTGAAGGGCTGCGTAGCTTCCGTGTCGCAGAGATTTTCCCCTACACCCTCAAAGTAGATGGCGGCTTCTATCGCGGTAGTTTCACCATCGTCGTCAACCCGATGATCTGGGATGAAATGTCGCCAGAAGATCGTGAGGCCGTTGAATCCGTCTCAGGTGAGCGCTTATCGCGTCTGTTCGGCTACATGATGGATGTGTCGGATGTCCGTGGCGTCGACTTTGCCGAAGAGCTTGGCCATACCTTTACTGAACTCGGTGACGAAGATCTCAATACACTGAAAAGCATGAGTGACAGCATGATCGCTGAGTGGGCGGAGTCTGTTTCAGAAAACCGCAATGTGGATGCGATGGCCGCCATCGAGTTCTATCGCGAACAGCTTAACGCTGCAGCGGAAGAAGAGAGTGTTAGCAGCCTAGTGCCAGATGAATTAGTACCAGACGACGCAAAGTAAATCCCCATTGGCGCTAGATGGAGAGTGACCATGCAAACCCAAATGGCACGTGCTACGCGCGTTAGTCGGGTTCTGCAGCTGACATTAGAGGGGGTGGCTGGCGCTACCCTCTTTGGCATGATGCTGTTGACCACTGCTGACGTAGGCGGCCGCTACTTTTTTAATTCCCCCATTCTAGGGGCTGTTGAATTAACCCAGCTAATGCTGGCGGCATTGGTATTTCTCTCGCTGCCAGTCGTTTGTTGGCGTCAAGAGCATGTCAGTGTTGATCTGCTCGATGCGGTATTTCCTGCAAAACTTATCTGGCTACGTGAAGTGATCGTTAACCTGATAGTGACGGCAGCTTTGTGGTTGATGGCGCAGCGTGTATGGGCGCTGGCAGAGCGTGCCTTCTCATGGGGAGATGTGACGGAGTTTCTGCGCATACCGCGGGGCTACCTGATCGGACTGATTGCTATCATGCTCGCGCTTTCAGCACTACTGACCCTTATACGAGCCGGTTTCTATTTGCTTGAGGGGCTTAAGGTAATCGAAAAAGGTGGCCCATTGAGTATAGGAGAGCCCCATGACTGAAGCGTTGTACGGTTTCGCAGTATTGTTAATACTTGTGTTCCTGCGTGTGCCACTGGCGTTCGCGATGGGGATCGTTGGTTTCGCCGGGTTCTATCTATTAACGGGTAACTGGAATGCTGCTGAAGCAATGGCGGCGCGCCGGGTAGTAGACACCGCCATGGATTATGGCCTGTCGGTGATTCCATTATTCATTCTAATGGGTAACTTTGTTTCTCATGCAGGCCTGTCCGATGCCTTGTTTCGAGCATCAAATGGTTTCCTAGGTCACCGTAAGGGTGGTCAGGCAATGGCGACAATTGTCGCTTGCGGTGGTTTTAGCGCGATATGCGGATCGAGCTTAGCGACGTGTGCCACCATGGGCCGAGTCGCCATGCCGCAAATGCGCAAATATGGCTATAAGGATTCACTGGCTGCCGCTTCCATCGCGGCGGGTGGCACCTTGGGTATCTTGATACCACCCAGCGTCATGCTGGTGATTTATGGGATCCTGACCGAAACCAGTATCCGCGAGCTTTTTGCCGCTGGCTTTATCCCCGGCATTCTTGGCATCTTTCTTTATATTGGTGCCATCAAGTGGGTGCTTTGGCGCGACCCCACCGCTGGCCCTGCGGCAGAGAAAGTGCCATGGCCAGAACGGATCAAGGCGCTAAAAAGCGTAGGCAGTACGCTAGCACTGTTTGTACTGGTGATTGGCGGTATTTACCTCGGGGTGTTTACGCCCACTGAGGCGGCCGGTATCGGTGCAATGGGCGCTTTCTTAATCGCGCTAATGCGTCGGGCACTGACCCCACAAGTGTTAATGAACGTGTTAATGGACACCGTGCGCACCACCGCGATGCTGTTTGCCGTGGTACTAACGGCGCTGATTTTCGCCAACTTCATCAACCGTGCGGGGCTGCCTGGCGACCTGCTAGCACTGGTTAATGGCCTGAATGTGGCGCCTTTTGTGGTCATCCTGGTGATTATCGCGATCTATGTCGTACTGGGCTGTGTGTTCGAAAGTATGTCGATGCTGCTGCTCACCGTACCGGTATTTTTCCCGGTAGTGGCGGGGCTGGGTTATGACTTGGTATGGTTTGGCATTCTGGTCGTTATCGTTATTGAGATTAGCCTGATAACACCTCCCGTCGGTATGAACGTGTTCGTATTGCGAGCCGTATTGCCGGACGTATCCACAGGCACAATCTTCCGTGGCGTCACCCCTTTCTGGGTTGCGGGTACCATACGTGCGTTGTTGGTGCTTATCTTCCCCGCCATCGTGCTGTTCCTACCACGACTGATGTATTAAAACGCTTTTATTAACTTTCGTACGATACAAAAAGATGACAGGGCGTTTGCCCTGTCATCTTTTTTGCCTTGCTTTTATGTCTGGCTATTAGGCTGAGCCGTTACTGGCGCTTTGCGACCAGCGTTAGAATGTCATAGCTGGCGACCAGCTCATCATGCTGATTGGTCACCGCCACGTCCCACATCACCACGCCTTGCGGGTGGCCGTCAGGAGATGCCCGGCCCTGGTCAATCTTACGCTTACAGGTGAGGCGGGCGCGGATGGTGTCGCCAACCAGCACAGGCGTAATAAAGCGCAGCGTATCCAGGCCGTAGTTAGCTAATACGGGACCTTCACCTGGGTAAACGAACAAGCCAGCGGCTGCCGACAGTACAAAGTAGCCGTGGGCAATGCGTTGGCCAAATTGGGTCTCTTTCGCGGCAATATCGTCGAAGTGCATGTAAAAGTGGTCGCCGGACAGGCAGCCAAAATTGACGATGTCGGCTTCAGTGACGGTGCGGCGGTGGGTTAACAGCGACTCGCCAACCTGCAGGTCATCGAAATGGCGGCGGAACGGGTGGATATCGTTCTCGATCACCTTCGCGCCACGCACATACTCCCCTGTGACGGCCGCGAGCATGGTCGGAGAGCCCTGAATGGCGGTGCGTTGTAGGTAATGGTGAACAGCACGAATACCGCCGAGCTCTTCGCCGCCGCCTGCGCGGCCGGGGCCGCCATGCTTGAGCATCGGTAGCGGAGAGCCGTGACCAGTGGACTCCTTGGCTGCCTGGGCATCCAGAATCTGCAAGCGGCCATGCTGGGCGGCCAGCACGGGGATCATTTTGGCAGCAATGGCGGGGTCTTTGGTGGTCAGCGTGGTTACTAGGCTGCCCTTGCCTTTGGCGGCGATGGTTAAAGCTTCGTCGATGCCGTTGTAGGGCATTAGCGTCGCGACGGGACCGAAAGCTTCGATGTCGTGCGCACCACCGTCGCTCAGTGGGTTGCGGTTGATCAGTAAGTGAGGAGAGATGAACGCGCCGTTTTCCACCTCCTGGCCGACAGGTTTGAAGCTGCCGTCTCTGCCAAAGACGCACTCACTAGTTTCTAACAGCTGTTCGATCGCATGATTCACGTCTCTCAACTGGTCACGGGAAGAGAGTGCGCCCATGCGCACGCCTTCTTGATGAGGATCACCGACTACGATGTTGGCAAGGCGCGCCGTGATTGTGTCTGCCAATGCATCGAGATGCTCGGTAGGCACTAAAATTCGGCGGATCGCGGTGCATTTCTGGCCTGACTTGGCGGTCATCTCCTTGACCACTTCTTTGGCAAAAATCTCGAACTCTTCGTCTTCAGGACTTACATCTGGCGCCATAATGGCGCTGTTGAGCGAGTCCGCCTCGGCGTTAAACGGAATGCTCTTGGCCATGATGTTAGGGTGGCTTTTCAGCATTAGGGCAGTGCTTGCCGAGCCGGTAAAGGTGACAAAGTCCTGCTCTTCCAGGTGGTCGAGTAGGTCACCGGCTCCACCGATCACTAGTTGCAGCGCACCTTCCGGCAGCAGGCCAGAATCGTTGATGACGCGTACGGCTGCTTCGGTTAAGTAGCTCGTCGCCGTTGCCGGTTTGAAGATACACGGCATGCCTGCCAGAAAGGCGGGCGCGAACTTCTCCAACATACCCCAGATAGGGAAGTTGAACGCATTAATATGCACCGAGACGCCGCGGCGGGGTACCAGAATGTGGGTGCCGTTGAAGTGGTTCTCTTTGCCTAATTGGGTCACTGGGCCTTCGTGGGCCACATTGCCTGAGGGCAGTTCCTTGCGGCCCGTGGAAGCGTAGGTAAACAGGGTGCCGAAACCGCCGTCGATGTCGATCCAGGAGTCGGCCTTGGTGCAGCCGGTGTGGTGAGAGATGGCATAGAGCTCACGCTTACGCTCTTGGATATAGGCGGCCAGCGCCTTAAGAATGGCGGCCCGCTGCTGAAAATCCAGCGCCAGAATGTTCTTCACGCCGGTGTTGCGGGCGTACGCCACCGCTTCGCGGAAATTGATCTCTTCTTGGTGAGTATGCGCAACGGTGGTGCCGTTGATGGCGCTGATAAGGGCTTTGGACTCGGTTTGTCCGAGCCACTGGCCTGCGATGTAACTTTGCAAAACTGGCATTGCGTGTTCTCCCGTACAACATAAACAAAGCCGACGCAGTCGCCGGCTTGGAAGTAGGTGGACTAGGGGTTATACCTCGTCAAAATCGAGCACCACTTTGTCACTGATCGGATAGCACTGGCAGGACAGTACGTAGCCGGCATCTATTTCGTAATCTTCCAAGGCGTAATTGGCGTCCATTTCCACCTCACCTTCGATGACTTTTGATTTGCAGGTGGAACACACGCCCGCCTTGCATGAGAACGGCAGGTCGGCGCCGTGCTCGTTACCCGCGTCCAAAATGTTTTGGGTATTGCGGGACAGGTTATATTCGATGGTGCGGCCGTCGATAATCACCTTGATATGCGAAGTTTCAGCCTCAAGTTGACCAGCTCTGGCTGCCTGGCGGCGCTTGGCGCCCGCTGTCGGCAGCCCAGTGGTGAACAGCTCGAAGTGCACCTTCTCCTTTGGCATTCCATGTTGAGTCAGGACATCACGCACGATCTCGGTCATCTCTTGCGGGCCACAGATAAACGCAGCATCGAGCTTGGGTACGTCTACCCAACGGTCAAACAGGGCATTGCACTTATCGGCATCGATACGACCATTGTAAAGATCGATTTCCTGCTGCTCGCGGCTGAACACGTAAATGATATTAAGGCGTTCGAGATAACGATCCTTGAGATCCTGCAGACGTTCGCGAAACAGCGTGCCCGTGGTAGAGCGGTTGCCATAAATCACGGTAAAACGACTTTTTGGCTCGCTTTCCAACGTAGTGGAAACAATCGACATGATGGGGGTGACGCCACTGCCTGCGGTCACCGCCAGATAGTGCCCTTCACGACTGGGGTCGAGAGGCACGAAGAACTTGCCCTGTGGTGGCATCACTTCCAATTGCTCCCCAGGCTGCAATTGCTGGTTGGCAAAGGTGGAGAAGCTACCACCTGGGACTAGCTTGACGGCGACTCTTAGCTCGTGTTCGTGGACGCCGGTGCAGATTGAATATGAGCGGCGGACATCCTCACCTTCGATGTCGCGGTGCAGTGTCAGGTACTGGCCTTGGGTAAAGCGAAAGGCGTCCAGCAGATCGTCGGGAATATCGAAAGCAATGGAAACGGCATCATGGGTTTCCTTGCGTACATCCTTGACGGTCAGGGCGTGAAATCGGCTCATGGGAAATGGTCTCGTCGTTTTACAGACACTTGAAATAGTCGAAAGGCTCCAGGCAATCGCGGCAGCGATAGAGCGCCTTGCAAGCCGTAGAGCCGAATTCGCTGACGCGTTCGGTTGTGTTGCTGCCACATAAAGGGCAGGGCACTACCGGGTCAGACTGGCCCGTCAGGCTGCGCTTGCTGGCGCTCCCTACCGGCGGCGCGATGCCGTAAGCGCGCAATTTTTCGCGCCCGGCGTTGGTCAACCAATCGGTGGTCCAGGCAGGTGAAAGGCGGCGCTGAATCAGCGGGTCTGAGTAACCAGCGGCCACCAACGCTTCATGAATATGCTGTTCGATAACTTCCGTCGCCGGGCAGCCGGAGTAGGTGGGGGTCACATTGACCGCCAGCCGATCGTCCACCCAGTCGATATCGCGCACAATTCCCAGTTCAACCACGCTGACCACCGGCACTTCTGGGTCTGGCACTTGCTCTAAAACCGCCAGCACGGCGTCGATATCGCCTTTTTCACCGGCGGGTGGCAGCCCGCGACGGTCGCTGCCGATCAAGTCACTTGAAGGCCAGTCATCGGTAGGCCTGTTATCGATAGGTCCATCACTGACAGGCGCAGGCGGTGGGTTACCAGACGGTCGCATCGGGATATGCCCTCGGCAGGTATTGCATTTCCGCCAACAGAAAGCCCAGGTGCTCGGTGTGATGGCCGACTTTGCCGCCGGTATACATCCAGGCGTCGTAGGAAGGCCGCTCCAGCGTGGCTTCCTCAAGCACCTCTTCCACCGTTGCTTTCCAGCGAGCGGCAATGGTCTCAGGATCAGGCGCGATGCCGGCCTCTATCATGGCCTGATCAATCTCGTCGACCTGCAAGAGCTCGCCGGTGAACTGCCAAAGGTTGTCGAGCGCGCGCTGCATACGCGTGTGGCTTTCTTCGGTGCCATCGCCCAGGCGAATCGCCCATTCAGAGGAGCGGCGAAGGTGGTACGTTGCTTCTTTAAGCGATTTAGCAGCCACTTCGGCAATTCGCGGGTCGCTGGACCCAGCCA
This sequence comes from Halomonas sp. XH26, assembly GCF_024138895.1. Taxonomy (NCBI): domain Bacteria; kingdom Pseudomonadati; phylum Pseudomonadota; class Gammaproteobacteria; order Oceanospirillales; family Halomonadaceae; genus Halomonas; species Halomonas sp. XH26. The sequence continues at coordinate 3,727,510 of NZ_CP071889.1, read as the reverse complement.
AGCCATCAAGTAGATGAACGTGCCAAGCATCGAACAGGAACTGACGTCCTATGGTGTCTGCAAAGTCACCGTTGGGCTGCTCGGTGATCAACAGATTACGAAAGTCCTGGGCATCGCGGCGAAAGGCCAGATGATCGGCATCGATATTGTCAGTTACCAGGTCAGCAACCATCAGTTCAGCCGCATAGCCAAGCCAGTTGCGTGCCTGTCCGAAGAGGTCGAGCCCTACATTCATTAAGGCCAGCTCTTCTTCCAACGCTGGAGCTTTGCCACACAGCTGTGCGTGCCGCTGGCCAAGCACCAAGGCGTTGTCGCCAAGGCGTAGCAGGTAATCGGTCAGCGGTGCTTGTGTTTTTTGAGCCATGTTTTTCAGAGCAGTGTTTTTCAGAGCCATGTTTTGCATCACAGCCTCCCTTACATGTGGCCGACTTCTTTCGGCAGTTTGTAGAAGGATGCGTGGCGATAGACCTTATCGTTAGACGGGTCAAACAGCGGCTCTTTCTCATCAGGAGAAGACGCAGTGATTTCGCTGGCCGGAACCACCCAGATGCTCACTCCTTCATTACGACGGGTGTAAAGCTCGCGGGCATTTTCGATTGCCATGCTGCGATCAGCGGCGTGTACGCTGCCGACGTGCTTGTGGTTAAGGCCGTGCTTGCTGCGTATAAAAACTTCGAAGAGGGGCCAGTCAGCCATGAGAGATGCCTCAGTGGTCATAGGAGTCTCGCGAGACTCCCTATTGTTCTAAAAAATAGTGTTTTAAAAGTCGGGTTTTAAAAATAAGACGTTGCCAGCTTAGGCTGCTCGGTGTTGACGCTTGGCGGCATAAGCCACGGCGGCTTCACGCACCCAGGCACCGTTATCAATGGCGCTACGACGTGCTTCAATGCGCTCGCGGTTGCAGGGGCCGTTGCCTTTCACGACGTCGAAAAATTCCTGCCAGTCGATTTCACCGAACTCGTAGTGGCCGGTCTCTTGGTTATATTTGAGATCCGGGTCGGGAGCGGTGCAGCCCAGCAGCTCCAGCTGCGGTACGGTTTGGTCGAGGAAGCGCTGGCGCAACTCATCGTTGCTGTGGCGTTTGATCTTCCAGGCCATCGACTGAGCACTGTTGGGTGAGTTTTCGTCGGATGGCCCGAACATCATTAGCGATGGCCACCAGAAACGGTTGATGGAGTCCTGCACCATGGCTTTCTGGTCGTCAGTGCCCTCTTGCATCATGGTCAACAGAATTTGATAACCCTGGCGCTGATGGAAGCTCTCTTCCTTGCACACGCGAATCATGGCGCGCGCGTAGGGGCCGTAAGAGGTGCGCTGTAGCGGTACCTGATTGACGATGGCTGCGCCGTCGACCAGCCAGCCGATGGTGCCCATGTCAGCCCAGTTTAGCGTTGGGTAGTTGAAGATACTGGAGTACTTGGCGCGGCCATCGTGAAGCTTGTCGATCTCTTCGTCGCGGTCGGCACCCAGAGTTTCCATGGCGCTATAGAGGTACAGGCCATGACCCGCCTCATCCTGAATCTTGGCCATTAGCTGCAGCTTGCGCTTAAGGGTCGGCGCACGTGTCAGCCAGTTACCTTCCGGCAGCATACCGACGATCTCGGAGTGTGCGTGTTGCGAGATCTGACGGATCAACGTCTTGCGATAGGCGTCCGGCATCCAATTCTTAGGTTCTATTTTGATTTCATCATTGATGCGCTCCTGGAACTGGCGTTCCTCAGGACCCATCTCATCAAGCGTTTTAAGTTTTTTAGAACCGGTTTCAACGAGCTGCGCGTACATAGAGACCTCCGCGGCGTCGGACTATCAGGGGGTTGACTTATCTTGCTTAAAGTATAGTGATACAAAATATTTTATCAATAACTATTTTTGTGTGTCGCTTTAAGACTTTATGATTACGGATAAAGCCAGTGTGGTTGGTTTGTAAAGGAAAATGGGGGTAAATTAAGTGATTCTTAATGTTCTATCTTTTTTCATCAAAGATGGCTGTTTGGGAATAAAAAAGCCCTTGCAAGGGTGCCTGCAAGGGCGTCGTTCTAACGTCTCAGTGTATGGCTAAACCAACCGATTAAGGCGCTAAGGAGTGAATCAGCGAAGGTCCTTGACGCGTCTGGCCTTACCCAGCGAACGCATCACGCTCTCTACCTGACACACTTCAACCTGGGTGCTAATGCCAATGTACGTCTTAATGGCATGCTGAAGCTGTTTTGCTGCTTGCTCACAGGCTACTGGATCGCGGGCGATGTCATGATGGCTCGCCTCGACCCGCACAAGCACCATATCCATATTGCCTTGGCGGCTGACTTCGATCTCGTAGTGGGGCGAAAGCGTCGCAATCTTGAGCAGTTGCTCTTCGATCTGAGTGGGGAACACATTCACGCCGCGGATGATCAGCATGTCGTCGCTGCGACCAGTGATTTTGTCGATGCGGCGCATGGGGCGGGCGGTGCCCGGCAGTAAGCGGGTCAGGTCGCGGGTGCGGTAGCGAATCACCGGCAGGCCTTCTTTGGTTAGGGTGGTGAACACCAACTCGCCGTATTCGCCGTCTGGCAGGACGTCACCGCTGATTGGGTCGATGATCTCGGGGTAGAAATGATCTTCCCAGATGGTCGGGCCATCTTTAGTTTCCAGGCACTCCATGCCCACGCCGGGCCCCATTACTTCAGAGAGGCCGTAAATATCGAGGGCGTCAATGCCCAGGCGCTGCTCTAAGGCCGTGCGCATGCTATCGGTCCAGGGTTCGGCACCGAAAATGCCAGTGCGCAGGGGCAGTGTGCGCGGGTCGATCCCTTGTCGCTCCATCTCGTCTGCGATGTTGAGCATATACGAGGGGGTGACCATGATGATGTCCGGCTGGAAATCACGAATTAACTGAACCTGTTTCTCAGTCTGGCCGCCCGACATGGGGATGACCGCGCAGCCCAGGCGCTCGGCACCGTAATGCGCGCCCAGTCCGCCGGTGAACAGGCCGTAGCCATACGCCACATGTACTTTGTCGTTGCGGCTGCCGCCAGCGGCACGGATCGAGCGCGCCACCACATCGGACCACACATCAATGTCCTTCTGGGTGTAGCCCACCACCGTCGGTTGTCCGGTGGTGCCGCTGGAGGCATGGATGCGAACGATCTCGCTCATCGGGGTGGCCAACATGCCAAATGGGTAGTTGTCGCGCAAATCAGCCTTGGTGGTGAACGGCAGTTTGGCGAGATCTGCCAGCGTCTGAATATCGCCGGGATGTACCCCAGCCTTGTCAAAAGACTGACGGTAGAACGGCACATTGTCGTAAGCGTGCTTCAGACTCCACTTCAGGCGCTTGACCTGAGTGGCGCGCAGCTCGTCGACGCTGGCGGTTTCCAAGGGGTCGAGAGTCGCAGTGTCGATACGCGTAGCGGGCTGATTCATCAGGGTCTCCGGTCAAGCAAATTGTTATTGGGCTAACGTTTTATGAGTGAGCCATGGTTAGGGTAACGATTTGATTAATGGTTTGAATAATGGGCCTATAAGCGCTCGATGATCAGAGCAATGCCCTGTCCGACACCGATACACATGGTGCATAGTGCAAAGCGTCCTTGCCGACGTTCGAGCTCATGCAGTGCCGTGGTGACCAACCGAGCGCCGCTCATACCCAGCGGATGTCCGAGTGCAATGGCGCCCCCATTGGGATTAACATGTTCGGCATCATCGCTAAGGCCCAAGTCGCGCATGACTGCCAACGCCTGAGCAGCAAAGGCTTCATTGAGTTCGATCACGTCCATTTGGTCGAGGGTAAGCCCGGTCTGGGCAAGCACCTTGCGAGTGGCGGGAGAGGGGCCGAACCCCATAATGCGCGGTTCCACACCAGCGGTGGCCATACCCACCACACGAGCGCGTGGCGTGAGGCTGAAACGTTCAGCCTGCTCGGCAGATGCCAACAGCAGCGCACAGGCGCCATCGTTAACCCCCGATGCATTACCTGCTGTTACGCTGCCGCCTTCGCGGAAAGGCGTGGGTAGCTTGGCAAGCTGCTCGGCGGTTGTGGTAGCGCGCGGGTGCTCATCGGTATCCACCACCAGCGGGTCTTGTTTGCGGCGGGGGATTTCGACCGGAACAATCTCTTCGGCCAAGCGGCCAGCCTCGATAGCGGCGGCGGTACGCTGCTGGCTGCGCAGGGCGAAGGCGTCCTGGTCTTCCCGGGAAATGCCAAATTGTTCAGCCACGTTTTCAGCGGTTTCGGGCATTGAGTCCACGCCAAACTGAGCTTTCATGGCGCGATTGATAAAGCGCCAGCCGATGGTGGTGTCGAAAATATCGGCTTGGCGTGAGAAGGCTTGTTCGGCCTTGCCCATCACGAAGGGTGCCCGGGACATCGACTCCACCCCTCCGGCGATCATCAACCCTGCTTCGCCGGTCTTAATTGTGCGGGCGGCATTGCCTATTGCATCCATACCAGACCCGCAAAGCCGGTTAATGGTGGTGCCGGGCACCTCGACCGGCAGCCCGGCCAGCAGCGCGGACATGCGCGCCACGTTACGGTTATCTTCACCCGCCTGGTTGGCGCAGCCGTAAAAGATATCGTCAATCAGCGACCAATCGACACCTGGGTTGCGTTCCCTCAGGGTGCGCATGGGAATGGCCCCCAGGTCATCGGCACGCATACCCGAAAGCGCGCCGCCGTAGCGACCTATTGGGGTGCGAATGGCATCAATAATCAGCGCGTCTTTCATCGGTTATCTCCAGCAGCAGTATTTTCTGCGTCAGTGTCTTCCAAGCGGCGTACGCTGCCGCGAATTTTGTAGGAACGCCCGCGGAACAAGGCAACGGTATCGCCGTGCTGATTGCGCAGCGTGATGTCATAAATGCCGGTGCGCCCACGGCGGCTGCGCTCTTCGGCGGTGGCGGTCAGTTCGTCACCTAGCTGGCCAGGGCCGAGATAGTCGATGCTGCAGCCTGAGGCTACCGTGGCCTCATCGTAGCTGTTGCAGGCAAACGCAAAGGCGGAATCGGCCAGGGCAAACAGAAACCCGCCATGGCAGTTGCCGTGACCCTGCACCATATCCTGGCGCACGGTCATGGTCAGTTCTGCAAAGCCGGGGGCGACACGGGTAATGCGCATGCCCAACCCTTGGCTGGCATGGTCACGGGCAAACATTGCCTCGGCACAGGCTTCCGCCAGTTGCTGTGGGGTCAGTTGGGAATCACTCATGAAAGCTTTCCTCGCTCAGGGCGTTGCGACGCAGCAGGAACGAGCTGCGATAACGCTCTTCGCCGTAACTCTGCTGTAGATGCGTAAGGGTGCGGTGAACGAAGGGCAGACCCAGTGAGTCTGCCCAGGCCAAGGGGCCGCGGGGATAGTTGACGCCAGCCTGCATGGCCAGGTCGCCATCCTTGGCACTGCAGACACCCTGAAGTACGGCATCGGCAGCTTCATTGGCGAGCATGGCTACGGTGCGCAGTACCACCAGTCCCGGGGTGTCGGTTAGCCAGGCCACGTCCATTCCCATGTGCTGGAAGAATGCCGTTGCTAGTTGGCGGGCCTCGGGCGATGCCGTGTGACTGGCAGCAAGCGCGATGGCGCTAGCGTTGCGGTAGTCCAGGCATAGATCGAACAGTACCAGAGCATCGAGCCCTTCATTGACCGCACGTTCAGCGGCGCAACGACCGTCGCTGAGGGCCAGTACTAGGTCGCCTAGGTATAGGCGAGGGGAGCCGTCTTGCTGTAGCGATTCACGGTACACCACGTTGAGACCAGCTTTTTGAGCGCGTTCCAGCAGTGGCGCGAGAGTGCTGTTGGCACCCTGTACGACAAGTGCTGGTAGCTCCGTATTTGCTGGTTCGGCAAAGGTAGGCTGTGGCTTAGCAGCGCTTTCAGCGTAGTCAAAGAAGCCCTTGCCAGACTTACGTCCCAGGCGCCCGGCTTCCACCAACGCTTGCTGTACTAAGGAGGGCTCGAAACGGGTATCGCCGTAGTAAGCGTCAAACACCGAGCGGGTCACCGCGTAGTTAACGTCATGACCGATCAGATCCATCAGCTCGAAAGGCCCCATGCGGAACCCACCAGCTTGACGCAGCAATGCATCGATAGTGGCGGCATCGCTGGCACCTTCCTGCAGCAGGCGTAGGCCTTCGGCATAAAATGGCCGTGCCACGCGATTAACAATGAACCCAGGAGTGGAGCTGGCGTGCACCGCGACCTTGCCCCAGGCAACGGCGGTGTCATAAAGGGTGTCGGCAACCTCGGTGGTGGTGGCTAGGCCAGACACCACTTCCACCAGTTTCATGATCGGTGCGGGGTTAAAGAAGTGCAGCCCCGCCATGCGCTCAGGACGCTCAAGATTCGCAGCAATAGAAGTGATCGACAGTGACGAAGTGTTGCTGGCGAGCAAGGTGTCCGGCGAACACAAAGCTTCTAGCTGGGCGAACACCTGACGTTTGATCTCAAGGTTTTCGACAATAGCTTCGATAACCAAATGACTGTCGGCCAAGGCATCGATAGCATCGGCAGGCTGTAGGCGAGCAATAATGTTATCCACGTCCCCTTGGATCATCTTACCCTTGGCAACACGCTTTTCCAGCTGACGGCGAATGTTATCGATGCCTGCTTTGGCGGCACCCGGCTGGTTGTCGTGCAGAATGACCGAGTGGCCAGCCTGGGCGGCAACCTGAGCAATACCGGCGCCCATGGCACCTGCGCCAATCACACCAATAACGGCAGACGTGGGAAGGGCTGGCATATCACTCTCCCTTGAAGGTGGGGCGACGTTTCTCGATAAAAGCGCTGACGCCTTCGCGGTAATCTTCCGTGCGTCCGGCAAGGCGCTGCAGGTCGCGTTCCAGGTCGAGCTGCTCGTTGAAACTGTTATCGCTGCTGGCGTGCAGGGCACGTTTGATAAGCGCCAAGCCGCGCGTTGGTTGAGTGGCCAAGTGGCGAGCCATGTTCATGGCTTCTTCCTGAAGCGCCTCATCATCGACGCAGCGCCAGATCATGCCCCACTGTTCGGCAGTCTCGGCGGGCAGCTTGTCGCCAAGCATGGCTAGACCCTTGGCACGCGCCATACCCACCAGATTAGGCAGTGTCCAGGTGCCGCCAGAGTCGGGAATTAATCCAATCTTGCAGAAGGCCTGAATGAAGCTTGCCGAACGAGCAGCCAATACGATGTCGCAGGCCAGGGCGATGTTGGCACCGGCTCCTGCCGCCACACCATTCACCGCACAAATGGTTGGGAACGGCATGTCTTTAAGAGCGCGCAACATAGGGTTGTAGCGTTTTTCAAGCGACTCGCCGAGGTCGGGGGCTTGTTCGCCGGGCGCAACGCTGCGGTCGGAAAGATCCTGACCAGCGCAGAAGCCGCGGCCGTTACCGGTCAATAACAAAGCGCGAACGCTTGAGTCCTGGCGCACGGCTTTTAGCGCCTTGCGCATCTCGGCATGCATCTCTGTATTGAAGCTGTTCAGGCTGTCGGGGCGGTTTAGCGTAATACAGGCAACGCCATCTTCCACGGTGTACAGCAGGGGCGCTTGGCTCATGGGTAATATCCTTGTGTCAGTGCCCTTGAAAAGTGGCAGGTCGTTTTTCTTGGAAGGCGCGAATGCCCTCTTCGCGGTCGGCGGTGCCCGCCAATAAGGTGAACGCATGGCGTTCAAAGCGCAGGCCAGTGGCTAGGTCGGTATCCATCGCCTTGTGTAACGACTCCCTTGCTAAGCGCACGGCCAGCGGTGCCTTGGCGGCAATGCGCGTTGCAATGGCCATGGCGCGCTCAAGGGTTAATTCGGGCTGGGTAATCTCGCTAATCAGGCCTGCTTCAAGGGCGCGGCGAGCAGAAATTGGCTCGCCAGTTAGCACCATTTGGGTAGCCAGTGATTTACCCACCGCTCTAAGCAGACGCTGGGTACCACCAGCACCGGGCATGATGCCCAGATTGATTTCAGGCTGGCCGAACAGGGCACTTTCACCGGCAATAATGATGTCGGCATGCATTGCTAGCTCACAGCCACCGCCCAAGGCGTAGCCGTTAACGGCAGCAATGATTGGTTTGCGGAAACGCGTAATGGTGGCCCAGTGGTGCTGGCGAGGATCTTCCAGCATGCCGACTAGGTCACGTTCAGCCATTTCATTAATATCCGCACCGGCGGCGAATGCTTTCGCACTTCCGGTGATCACCACGGCGCGAACGTTGTCGTCACTATCGGCGCTGTTCAGGGTGTCGGCGAGTTCGCCAAGCAGCTGGGTATTCAGCGCATTCAGTGCTTCAGGGCGATTCAGCGTGATGCATAAAACGCCTTCCAGGGGCGGAGTTATTTTTAGAGTAGTGGGCATTGTTACCTCAGTTCGGCCTGTGGCGCACAGGATGAATATCTGCCGAGTATAGGTTTATTTTGATACACATCAATATTGTTTGACTGTTTTTAGTGTGTCACTTGTTGGTGTTTTTGATAATTTATGTCTTGTTAACAATGACTTGTATGTATTTATAGCGAGTAAGTGATAGTTATTAGACCATGGTATGAAAGGTGGAAAGTTGGCCCGAAAAGTGATCTTTAGCCCGTATATATCGAGTTTATTGATCGTGGTGGGCTAATTCTTAAGCAAGCGGTGCCAGGGAAAGCGTTTGATGTTTTGTTACGGGAAAGATAGTCTTTGTTCTTATAACGTATCAAGAAAATAAGTGAGTGCAGGAGCGCCCCATGACGCAATCAGCGCAGCAGATGTTTGACCTTCACCGTGACATTCTTGACCAGGCTGTCGGCGCCATCTCTAGCCGTAATTTTTGGACGCCCTACCCAGAAAGTATGCGCAAATACCCCGAAGATGCCGTTAAAGCGGCACCATCGAGATTTGAGTCACTGCTTAATCAACCATTTACGCTGAATAGTGTTGGCAGCACTCACCACGTGGGCGGCGAAGTCTCACCTTATGGTTTTGAACTCGGCATTACTTATAACCAGCCAAGCCCCGACGAGCTGATAGTGGCCATGCAAGTAGCAATGCGTGACTGGCGAGATGCTGGGGCGCAAGCGCGCGTGGGGGTGTGTTTGGAAGTCCTGTCGCGCCTTAATGCCATGAGCCCGGAGATCGCCCAGGCGGTGATGCATACTAGTGGTCAGGGGCCGTTGATGGCGTTTCAGGCAGGTGGGCCGCATGCTCAGGATCGCGGCCTTGAAGCCGTGGCCTATGCTTGGCAAGCGATGGCGCAGATTCCTGCTACCGCACAGTGGGTTAAGCCCCAGGGCAAGCATGATCCCATTGTCATGGATAAGCGTTTTCACATCGTGCCACGTGGCATCTCGTTGGTGGTGGCCTGCTCTACTTTTCCCACCTGGAATACTTATCCTGGCTTGTTTGCCAGTCTGGCGACGGGCAACCCCGTCATTCTTAAGCCGCATCCTGGCGCTATTTTGCCTGTGGCGATGACCGCACGGGTTGTTCAACAGGTACTGGAGGAAGCGGGCTTTGACCCTTGTCTGGTTAGCTTGGTACCCGACACTGTCGATGCGCCGCTGACGAAAACGCTGGCGCTTGACCCTGCGGTAAAGCTGATCGATTTCACTGGCTCCAATACCTTTGGCGATTGGCTAATAGATAACGCCACTCAGGCTCAGGTGTTTGCTGAGAAAGCCGGTGTCAACACGGTCATTATCGACAGCGTGGATAACCTTAAAGCGGTCACGGCGAATCTTGCCTTCTCGCTGAGCCTTTATTCCGGGCAGATGTGCACGACCCCTCAGGCTATTTATGTACCCAAAAACGGTATTGAAACAGCGGATGGCCATTTGAGTTTTGACGACGTGGCGGCAGCGCTTGCGAAAGCTGTACAGGCATTTCTGAGTGACAATGACCGCGCCTGCACGGTGTTAGGTGCCCTGCAGTCAGTAGACACGCAAGCACGGATTGATGCGTGCCGTGGCTTGGGCGAAATAGTCCTGGATAGCGAGTCACGAAAACACGCCCAATACTCTGACGCCCGCATTCACACGCCGCTTATCCTCAAGGTAGATGCAGCACAGAAGGCTACCTATGGTGAGGAACGCTTCGGCCCCATCAGCTTTGTTATCGCGACTGAGAACACCGCGCATAGCATTGAACTGGCCCGTGACGTGATCCGGGAAAAGGGCGCGATAACCCTAGGTGGCTATACGACTGATGAGGCAGTGGCCGAGCAGTTCGAAGAGCTGGCGATGGAAGTGGCGACGCCGCTTTCGTTGAACCTGGATGGGGGGATATTCGTCAACCAGTCGGCTGCTTTCAGTGACTTTCACGCCACAGGCGGTAATCTGGCAGCTAATGCCTCGCTATGTAATCAAGCCTTTGTTGCCAGTCGCTTTGTGGTGGTGCAAAGCCGTCGCCACGGCCAACCGAACTAACGGAGAACGTGATGCCTTACTATCGACTTGAAGGGGTGACGCCAGTGGTGCACCCGACCGCTTATGTCCACCCGACCGCAGTGCTCATCGGGGATGTGATTGTTGGCCCCAATTGTTACGTTGGCCCCGGCGCGGTGATGCGCGGTGACTTCGGCCGACTGGTGCTGGAAGAGGGTGCGAACCTGCAGGATACCTGCGTCATGCACGGCTTTCCGGGCTGTGTCACTAAGGTTGAGAAAGATGGCCATATCGGCCACGGCGCGGTTTTGCATGGCTGCGTGGTTGGGCGTGATGCCATGGTCGGCATGAACGCTGTAGTGATGGATGGTGCTCACATAGCGGAGCGCTCTATTGTTGCGGCAGCAGCATTCGTCAAGGCAGGCTTCGAGTGTGAGCCACAGTCGCTGGTGATGGGGGCTCCTGCAAAGGTTAAACGCCCGCTGAGTGATGAGGAGTTTGCTTGGAAGCAGCAGGGTACTCAAGAGTATCAGCGTTTAGTGACCCGTTGCCGTGACAGCTTGGAACCTTGTGAACCGCTGGCAGAGCTCGATGCTGACCGGCCAACCTTGCTAGCCGGTGATACACAACCTAAGCAGCAGAGCATAGCGTAGCAAGGCGATACTTATAGTATGGCTCGCTACCACCGCGCCCCCTGGCGAGCCATCCCCCACCCAACCACAGGTTGGTAGCCTCAAGTGGTCTTTGTAGTCGCCCCATCCCCCCCCTTTCCTTCCTGAGCGCCAAGTCTCAAACCTGAGTCGACCGAAACTCCAGGTGCCGTCACGGTCAATGATGATCAAATTTGAAGAGGCAAAGTGTTTCAAGTCCATACGCAACTGTTGCAAGTTGGGGCACCGATTGCTGCCGGTTGATTGAAAATCTAAAAAAACTCAGATAAGTAAATAACTTTAACTACATGAATAAAAAGAAATAGTTGATAGTCGGCGCGGTCAATGCAAGTTGAATGGTACTGGCACACACCTTCTATGTTCGTCCGCGAAGAGAACCGCAGGTGAACATAACGACAACAATAATGCGTGGAGAACCCTCCGTGATGAGACATGCACTTCCTACAGGGCTCTGTAGCCTAGCCCTGCTGCTGCCTACCGGCGCCGTCTTGGCCTCTGCTGGCAGCGAGGCTATCGACAGGCACTGTTCAGCCTGCCATCAGGCCCAAAGTGGCCCCCAGAGCTGGAGTCGCATTAGTGCGCAGCGTAAGACCCCGGAAGGCTGGGACATGACGATCGCGCGCATGCAGACCATGCACGGCCTGGAGCTGCCCCAGGAGGCTCGCCGGGATATCGTCAAGTTCCTCGCTGATACCCGCGGCCTAGCGCCCGAGGAGAGCGCGTCTCAGCGTGAACTGATCGAGCGACGCCTCAACCGTATCGAGTCCTTTGATCATCCTAGCTATCAGGAAATGTGTGCCCGCTGTCATACTGGCGGCCGCGCCCAACTACAGCGCCGTCCCCAGGAAGAGTGGGAGAGACTGGTGCACTTCCATGTGGGCCAGTTCCAGACCACTGAGTACCAGTCCATGGCACGGGATCGTGACTGGTTCGATCTCGCCCTGAACGAGATCGCTCCCTGGCTGGCCGAGTCTCAAAGTCTCGAAAATGAAGCTTGGGAGTCATGGCAGCAGGCCGAACAGACCTCTCCTGAGGGTGACTGGCAGCTCTGGGGGCACTGGCCCGGAGAAGGCGACTTTTATGCCGACGTTACTATTAACACCGATGAAGGCGAGGATGCCTACTCCCTTAGCCTGGACGGCGCTTTCACCAGTGGTCGTCCGCTCAGTGGCGAAGGCCAGGCCATCGTTTATACCGGCTATGAGTGGCGCGCCAACCTGAACCTCAACGGTCGTGATCTCAAGCAGGTACTGGATCTCTCCGGTGCGCATCCCAGCGGGCGCATCTTCGATGATCATGACGATGCTTTTGGAATGATGGTGGAAATGGTGCCTCACGAAGCGGCCGAGTCTGCGGTGTTAGCCAGCCTGCCCGCCTCACTCAAGGCCGGTGAGCGTAGCCGGCTGGTGCTACTGGGCCACGGCCTTGGGGAAGGGGAAATCAGTCTTGGGGAGGGCGTCACCGTGCGTAAGGTGATCGAACGTAGCGACATGCGCCTGGTGCTGGACGTTGAGGCCAGCAACGATCTCACACCCGGCTGGCTGGCTATGCAGATCGGCGAGATCAGTGCCGAGAGGCTGCTGGCTGGCTATCGCACGGTAGATCGTTTGGAGGTAAGTCCAACGCTGGGAGTTGCTCGCATCGGTAACGATAAGACTCCGCCGGTGAGTGGCGTCTTCACCGCCGCCGGATATCTGGACGGGGCTGATGAGACCATCCCGCTGGGGCAGGTACCGGTACGTTGGAGCGTTTCCCCCTGGGACAAGATCGCCGAGCGCGACGAGGATGTCAGGTTTGCGGGCATACTGGACGCCGCCACAGGGATCTTCTCACCTGCCGGGGCTGGGCCCAACCCGCTGCGTCAGTACAACGCCAACAGCGTGGGCAACCTACGGGTGACCGCCAGTGTGGTAGGACAGGAGGCGATACAGGACGAAGCCCAACTGATCGTTACCGTACAACGCTGGAACAACCCGCCGCTTCGCTAGGAGATCACCATGGGAATCTTACAAGCCATACCCGAGAACCTGCATCGGATGGAAGTAGAAGGCCAGCCGTTGTGGTTTCATATCCCCACCACGAGTTTGTTCGCCCCGGACGCACTCAGCGAGGAGCTGCTGGCACTGGCCGGGCGAAAGGAGGGGCTCAATAGCCGGGCGCTGCCGGGCCATCTGATACATCAGGCCAGCGGCGACGATATCCAGGAGCGGCTGCTACAGCTTAAGGCACTGAAGCTGATCACCGATGGTGTTGTCCAGGCCTATAATCCCAGCGTAAAGGTGGAGCAGTTCCCGCTCTCTACTGTGGTGCTCAATGTCAACACTGGCTGCAACCTTAGCTGCAGTTACTGCTACAAGGAAGACCTGGATAACCCCCGGGACGGTAAGAAGATGGATCTGGCCACCGCCCAGGCCTCTATCGAGATGATGATGCGCGAAGCCCCGCAGCGGGATCGCTACAACATCGTCTTCTTTGGCGGCGAGCCGCTCAGCAACATGCCCTTGATCCGCCAGGTGGTGGACTGGGCCGAGGCGCGCATTCATGGGCTTGGTAAGGCAGTAGATTTCACGCTGACCACCAACGCCACGCTACTGAACGAGGAAAAGATCGCTTTCTTCGACGCCCATCGCTTTGGGCTCACGGTGAGCATGGACGGCCCTAAAGCGGTCCACGACAAAAACCGTATTGCGGTCAACGGCCAGGGCACCTATGACCTGGTGGCCAAACGCATTAAGCCGCTGTTGGCCAGCTATCGCTCACGACCGGTGGGAGCCAGGGTGACCCTGACTCGTGGCATCACCGACGTTATCGGTATTCACGATCACCTGGTCAACGAACTGGGCTTCGCCGAGGCGGGCTTCGCCCCAGTCACCTCCGGTGATATGGCTGACTACAATCTTACCAGCGATGAGCTTAAGCGGGTCTTCGACGGTATGGTCGAGCTCGGTGAGCGAGCCGTGGCAGCCGCCATTCAGGGGCGCGATATCGGCTTCGGTAACTTCAACCAACTGCTCACCGATCTTTGGGAAGGGCGCAGCAAGGCGGTGCCCTGTGGGGCTGGCTTAGGGCTGGTTTCGGTGGATCATGCGGGCGATGTGCACCTCTGTCACCGTTTCACCGGCTCCGAGATGCCCACCTTTGGCAGCGTCCAGGAGGGGCTCGATCACGCAGGCCTCAAGCAGTTTATCGAGGCCAGGAGTGATCGCTCCGAGCGTGGCTGCAGCAACTGTCGGATCCGCAACCTTTGCTCCGGCGGTTGCTACCACGAGAGCTACGCCCGCTATGGCGACCCTATGACTCCCACCTACCACTATTGTGACCTGATGCGCGACTGGGTCGATTTCGGCATTCAAGCCTACGCTCGAATCCTGCGTCATAACCCCGATTTTCTCGACGGCCCCCTGGCCGGGAGGCAGACAGCATGACAAATAACAAGAAGAACTTGACCGCACTGGGGTTGGCACCCCTCAACCGCAAGGCCCGCGAAATGGAGCGGGCCGCTAGCCCAGAGGCCCTGGAAGAAGTGCAGGCCATGCAGACCATTGCCGGGTGCACGTCTAGCTTTGACCCGGGCTGGGAAGTGGACCCCTTCGGCGGCGTGGCTTCGCTGTGCCAACCTATGGAAGCGGATCTCTATGGCTGCGCTGACCCCTGCTGGTGGCCTGCTCAGGTGCCGGACACTATGAACACCTACCCCAACTGGGGGGATGGAGCCGACCGCGCTGAGGATGATTGGCGCAAGTTCGATAGTGTCTATCCGGGAGACGATAAGTGATGAATAGCTCAGAAATTAAGCTGCTCAATTTGACCCTAATGGGGCTGCTGGCCTTCGCTGCCCAGCCTCTGGTGGTTAATGCTGCTGTCGCCGATGAAGCCAGCGCTGACGAAGTACGCGAGTATCTGGTGACCATGGTTCGTCCCAACCAGCTCTACGTGATCGATCCGGAGGCCCAGGAGGTGGTGCGTACCTGTGACGTAGAAGGCGCCTTTGGCTCCGGCACCCTGCAGCTATCGCCGGATGAGCGGATCGCCTATGTGCTGCACAACCGCTGGGAAGACGTAGTGGGCATCGACCTCACTAGTTGTGAGGAAGTCTTTCGCGCCAGCGGCTCAGGCAATTCAATACGCGCTAAATCCATCGCTTCCCTTGCCGTGAGCCCCGACGGCAGCCGTCTCTATAGCATTTGGGATCGGGCGCGGCTAGGCCTCGACCACTACGAAGTATTGGAGCCACAGCTAGCGGTCTATGACACCGCAGCAGGTCTAGCTGCCGAGCCCCTGGCTACCTTCCCAGCACCGCGCCAGGTGACGACCATGGGGGCCGCCGAGGACGGTAATCTCTATCTGGCTGGTGCTGATATCTATCGGGTCGACCCGGAAAACGGCGAGACCGAGATCGCCATTGCCAACCGAAATTGGGATCGCCCCAGCTTTAGCCCGCCAGACTCCTTAGCCATGTGGTCGATGGGCGAGGTAGCCAACGAGTTCCTGCGTCCCTACACGGTAGCTGAGCATCCCGGCGAGAAGAACGAAGCTTGGCACTGGGGCATCAGCCGCGTCGACCTAGCCACCGGCGAGACCGAGAACAAGGAGATAGCCCCTTTTGAGTTCATCATCTTTTCCATGGTTTCTGATCCCCGGGAGCGGGACGTCTTTTATGGCGTCTACACTCAGCTCAGCAAGCTGGATGCCCGCACCCAAGAGATAGTGAAGGTGATCGATCTTGATCATACTTACTACAGTGTTAATACTTCCTATGACGGCTCGCGGATCTACCTGGGCGGCGCTTCCAGTGATATCGCCATCTATGATGATGACTTCAATGATCTGGGGCGCATTCGCTTGCCCGGTGATATGAGCACCGCAACGCTGAAGGTGGCACGCTTCTAGATTGCCGCTGCATGATCCTTCTGGCCGGCGCTTGTGAAAGCGGTCGGCCATTTTTGCTGGGGGCATCCCTTATGGTTGATGAATGAAGAGAGCGTCGATGCGCGAGCCTGACTTCACCCGTGACACAGGGGCGCTGCCCTGGGGCTGGCTCTACCGCCCCCTCAAGGCGCGGCGCATAGCGCTGGCCCGGCTGCTGACGCTGAGCCTAGTGGCGACCCTGCTGGCGCTGTTACCTCCGTTGCTCACCCAGCGTTTGATCGATCACGGCCTTATGCAGGGGGACTTCAGCACCGTCGCTGCCTACGTCGCCGCCTTGGTGGTGTTGGGGCTCTCTACCCTGGCCCTACAGGGGCTAACCCGGCTGCAGCATGTGGCGCTCTCTGCCCGACTATTGCTCTCGCTGCGCCGCTCCTTGCTTCGCCATCTGCTGCGCCTGGCACCGGCCCGTTGGCAGGCGCGAGGGCGAGGCGATCTGATGAGCCGTCTAGATGGCGACCTGTCTATCCTCCAGGGCTTCGCCCTGGACGGCTTGCTTAGCGGACTCTCCAATCTGTTAGGGCTGGTGGGGGCGCTGGCTATGATTGGCCTATTCAGTCCCATGCTAATGGCCCTGGTGGCCGTGCTAGTACCCATCCAATGGCTGTGGCTGCGCGCTTGGCGCCCGGCGCTGACTCTCCGTCAGCAGGCACTCCGTGAACAGAGCGGCGAACTCTCTGGCTTCTGGCAGGATACCCTGGCCCATGGCCCCTGGTTTCAAGGTCAGGCGCTGGAGTCGTCGCGACTCAATCGTCTCCAGGGACTTGGCCACGAGCAGTTGCGACGCCTGTTGGCGGTGCGTCGGGTGGGCTTTCTCAGCGACGTGGGGCCCCAACTGATCCTCTCTCTGGCCCGGGCCGGGGTGCTGCTGTTGGGCGGCTATCTGGTGATTCAGGGGCAGTTGCAACTCGGTGAGCTGGTAGCCCTGTTGGCGTACCTCGGTATGGTGATGGCCCCCATCGGTGGCCTGCTGGGTCTCTATGGGGGGTGGCAGCGGGCCCGGGTCAGCGCTTGCCGCTTGGCCGAGCTCTTCAATGAGCCCGCCATGCGTGATCCCTACCAGGGCGGCCGTCCTGTCGGGCCTGGTGGGCTTTGCTTGGAGGGTGTGCGTTTCCGCCATCCCGGCCAATCCGGTTGGCTTCTGGATGATATTGATCTCGCGCTTCCGCCGAGCAGCAAGGTGCTGATTGCCGGTCCCTCCGGGGCAGGCAAGAGCAGCCTAATCCGTCTGTTGCTAGGGCTGGAGACGCTCGAGTCGGGTGAAATCCGTGTCGATGGCGTGCCGCTTGATGCGCTCTCCCGCCATCATTGGCTCAAGCAGGTTGCTTGGGTGGAACAGCACCCCAGCCTGCTACGCGGCAGCTTGGCCGAGACCCTGCGCGCCCTGGCACCTGAGGCAAGCGATGCCGAGTTGATTGACGCGCTTTCCCGCGTTGGGCTCGCCGACTGGCTGACCGCCCTGCCGGAAGGGTTAGAGAGCGAGTTGGGTGACTTGGGTGGCAAGGTCTCTGGCGGCCAGCGTTCACGCTTGGCCCTGGCTCGGGCACTGCTAAAAAAGCCTCGCTTGGTGCTGCTGGACGAGCCAACTGCGGCGCTGGATCCAGCGGCTGCCCGAACTTTCGATGCCTTGCTTGATGAGGTGCTGGGAGATAGCACTCGGCTGATTATCAGCCACCAAAGCGACCACTTTGGCAATCTGGATGCCTACTATCGGCTCCAGCAAGGGCAACTGGTTGCAGTGGAGGCGTCGTCATGTCTCTAATTCCGGCCAGCAGCCCGACTCTGGGGGTTATCGATAGTGGTGTGCCTCCTGGTTTGCCTCTGACGCGCTTCCACTCGCTCAGTGGTGCTGACCCCGAAGATCACCTTGGTCATGGCCGGGCGATCCTCGCCACCCTGGGCCACTATTTGCCGCTCACGCGGCTTGAAATCGCCTACTACAAGCTATTTGAGGAGCGTCTCACCGCCAATGCTGCTGCCCTGACTGCGGCCTTCGAGTGGCAAGCAGAGGTGCCACCGGTTTGGCTGCTGTGTAGTTTGGGGTTGCCCCGAGCCGACACGCGACTGCAGGAGGCGGTGGAGAGGCTACAGGCCGCAGGCACCCGCATCGTTGCTGCCAGCCCGCGCTTCGGGGCGCCGGTCTACCCAGCCGCTTGGCCCAGGGTGATAGCAGTGAGTGGCGCCGCGGGACTGATGCCGGGCTCGCCACGGCGTGATTGGAATGGCCACTGGTACGCCTGCGTCTGGGCGGGCCGAGATCTCCCCGAGGAAGGCCGAGTTTGGCAGCCCTGGCAGGTGGGGCCACCACCGGTGGAAACTCCTCCTGCACTGGGCGGAGCCAGCTTCGCTGCGGCCCATGCGCTGGGCTATTGGCTGGCGGAGTCAATCGGTGAAAGGGGGGCACCGCCAAGAGAGTGGGGCTCGGGCAGCGCTGGCCAGTCAGGGTGATCGGCCCACCAGCGGATGATCGCCATGGCCGCGGGGCCAGCGGCGGCCAATAGTGCCCGAGCCGCTGCGTGGTCGCCATCCTGCATAGCCTTGACCAGAGGCGCTAGGGAGATTCCCGCCACTGCCTGAATTCCCATTGGCTGGTCCTGGGTAAACACCAGCTCCCGCTCTGCCAAGTGGTTACCAATGATAGCCAGGCCGCGTCTCACTCGTACTTGAGCCCAGGGCTCTGGTAGATGTAGCGGTTGATGATCGGGCCAGTGACAGCGCTCCGTCCAGTAGGGTGCCGGATCGGCGTCTATCGACTCTTGATAGGCAGCCTGACGGTAGAAGTCACGGCCAGCCCGGGCGAAACGCCAGTACTGGGCATCCTGGCGGCGTTGGTGGAAGCGCTCTAGGGGCGCCGCGATGCTGGTTTCCTCAAAGAGACTATTGAGAACTGGTGCTAGGCCGTGGGCTGAGGAGAGCGCATTGAAAATGCCCTGTCCGGAGAGGGGATCGATGGCCATAGCGGCATCCCCGAGGCGCCAGAGGCGCCCCTCTCTCACTTGGGTGCGCCCCAGTAGGCTAGGGCGCTGGTAGTGATGACAAATCTTGGCTTGGCCCCAGAGCTGTGCCAGGTCGGGCTGGGCGGCTAGCCAGATGTTGGGGTCATGCCGTGCCCGGCGTAGCGTTGCTTCCGGTAGGGCCAACTGCAGATACTGCTGGCCTTTAAGCCGTGCCCACCAGGCCCAGCCTCCGCCGGGCAACGACAGGGCAGCGCTGGCAGGGTCTGAGTCGGCGGCCTCGCCGCGTAGGATCCAAGCAGGGGTTGACCAGGGAGCTGCGTCGCGGAACTGGCGCCGCGCCGCCGCCCGGCCCCGGGCCTCCACGCCCCAGGGAGCGGTCAGTATGCGACCATCTGCCAGGCCCAGACGAACTTCACTTTTCTGGCTCTCCAGGAACGTGATCCTCGCTTTGATCATGGGGATACCAGCCTCGTGAAGATCTTCCAGCAGGGCAGCATCGAAGGATGGACGCGGCAGCAGCCATTCGGCGTTGGGTGCCCGAGCCTTACCACCCCAGATAACTCGTCGCGGCAAAGGACCCACCGCGCAAGCGGCAGCCCGGTGCAGCCCCAGGCTTTGTAAGGCCTGGAGGCTGCGCCGGGCAATGCCCTCAATGGCCTGGTAATCGCGGACACGCCCCACCAGGGTGACTCGTCGACCAGCGCGATGCAGCAGCATGGCCAGAGCGGCACCAGCGGGGCCGCTTCCGGCGATCAATATCTCGCTATCCATGTCTTGGCGCATTAGATGAATCCCCTTGGGGCTGGTACGGTGCCAGGACTTGGTTATATCAAACGATCATCACAACCGATTTCTGCTCTGTGTAATGCTCGATCAGTGAATCGCCGAGCTCGCGGCCAATGCCTGACTGTTTGAAGCCGCCGAAGGGCATGCAGGCATCCAACAGGTTGTGGCCGTTGACCCAAATACTACCGGCCTCTATTTCTGGTACCAGGCGATTGACCGCGGCAAGATCGTTGGACCAGATGCTGGCGGCCAGTCCATAAGGAGAGTCGTTGGCCAGTAACACCAGTTCGTTAAGATCGCGGAAGGTCTGGACCACGACCACCGGACCGAAGATCTCCTCTTGCACACAGCGGCTTTCCTGGGCCAAGCCGGTGATCACCGTCGGCTCGACGAAGTAGCCGATTTCACTGCCTTTACCACCGCCGGTGACGATGGTGCCGCCGTCGCTGCGCGCTTGTTCGATATACGCCAGCACCCGGTGCTGCTGTTTAGAGGAGACCAGCGGGCCGAGGGTGCTGGTGGGTTCCCAGCCCGGCGCTAGCGTCAGCTTCTGGGCCTGTTCGGCGAGTTTGGTGACGAAGGTATCGTGGATCGACTCATGTACATAGATCCTCGACCCAGCGGTACACACCTGCCCCTGGTTAAAGAAGATTGCCTGAGCCGCGCCAGTAGCGGCTGCCTCGATATCCGCATCGGCCAGCACCATCACCGGCGATTTGCCGCCCAGTTCCAGGGTGGTACGGGTCAGGTTCTCCATGGCGGAATGCCCGATTTGCTTACCCACGGGGGTCGATCCGGTGAAGGCTATCTTGTTGATTCCTGGGTGGCTGGCCAGCGCTGCTCCAGCGGTGTGCCCCAGACCGGTGACGACGTTGAGAGTGCCAGCCGGGAAGCCTACTTGCTCGGCCAGTTCTGCCAATAATATGGCGGTTAGCGGGGTGTCCTCGGCGGGCTTGAGTACGATACTGCAGCCAGCAGCTAGGGCCGGAGCGACCTTCCAAGTTGCCATCAGCAGTGGGAAATTCCAGGGGATGATGGCACCCACCACGCCTATGGGCTCGCGGCGGGTGTAGGCGATAATGTGCTTGTCTTCGGGCACGAAAGGCATCGAGGGTGTCATGCTACGCCCCTCGATTTTGGTGGCCCAGCCCGCAGTATAACGGATAAAGTCGATGGCGAGAGCTACGTCCATATGCCGCGAAAAGGTCACTGGCTTGCCGTTGTCTAGTGTCTCGAGTAGGGCAAAGTCATCGGCGCGGGCCTCCAGAGCATCGGCAAGATCCAGCAGCAGCTTTTCACGCTGGGCTGGCCGCGACTTGCGCCAGTCACGGAAGGCCTCTCGGGCAGCACCGACTGCAGCATCAATATCGGCGGCATCACCCGCCGGAACCTGACTGATCACTTCCGCGGTGGCGGGATTATAGACATCCAGCATCTGGCCGCTGGCGGCGGTGCGCCACTGGCCGCCAATAAAAAGAGCGTGGCTCTTGTCCAGCCAAGCTTGAATGGCAGTTGAGGGCTGCGTCATGGTTGTGCTCCTGTCAGGCTGATTTATGATTGTTTTGAGTGCGTGCTAAGCATTGCACGCCTCCAATACTCCCTAGCAAGCCCCGTGCCAGCTCAGGGAAATAATATAATCACAACAATATCAGTGAGTTGAAGGTTGGTTATGACGATATTCTTCCGCCGTTTTGTCGCCGGATACGACGGCTGTCGCATTCTGGGACAGCTCGCTAACCTCGCTGGGAGAAGCCCATGATCTCCAAAACAGTCCTGAGAACCCCCGACGTGATTCTCCAGGCCCGTGAACATCTGCTCCGTGGCCAGCAACTACCGATGGGCATGCTCGATGCCAGTATCGACCGTTCTTGGCAGCGCTGCATTGAGCATGGACTGCAGCTTGGTAGCCTACCCGAGTTGCCGCGGCTCGACAGTGGCGAACTCCGCGCTCAGCGCGAGATGCATCGTCGCCTTATTGAACTGGCTGACCCGCTGATCAGGCGAGTGACTGAGGACCTGCGTGGCTGCCAATTGCTGCTGGCCACCCCGGATGCCACCGTGCTCAAGAGCTACGGCCAGCGATTCGTGCTTAATGATCGCTTTCACATCGGGGCTGGCATCAACCTGGATGAACGCTGGTTCGGGACCAATGCACCTGCCCTAGCGCTCATCGAGCGGGCACCGGTGCTGGTCAAGTCCTGCGAGCATCTGCTGTTCCCCGACAACCCTGTTTCCTGTGTAGCCGCCCCGTTGTTTGATCTCAACGGCGACTGTTTAGGATTGATCGACCTTACCTTCGAGGCCAATCACCCTCGACCAGAAATTTTCCTGCGCCGAGTGCAGCAGCTCACGGGGGCGTTGGAGCAACGGCTGTTTTTCCACCACTACCAGCAGCGTTGGGTGCTCCAGGTGCACGCATCGCTGGCTGAGTTGGACGGCGTGAGTTGTGGTCTAGTGGCAATGAACGACTCGGGGCTGATCTTGGCGGCTGATTCTCAGGCCGCCCAATGGCTGGGCGAGGCCTCTGCCTCACTAATTGGTCGCCATATTGAAGAATTATTGGGCAATTCCTGGAAGGAAATCTGTCGTCAATGCGAACGGTGTTCGGTCTTGCTGGGGCTGCCGCTTACCGGCGCCCAACTGGTGGGGCGGCTCAATCCCCCGGATCAGTGGCAGCCGGCAATTTTTAGCGGAGAAGCCACGGTGATGCCGGCGTCACCCGAACCATTCCTCTCTCGTGGGCTTGAGGCGCTGGTGGAGGACTGGCCCATGGCGCTGGCCCGGGAGGCTCGCCGAGCTAGCCGGGCACTGGAAGCGGGTTTGCCTGTACTGCTGCAGGGCAAAACTGGCACCGGAAAAGAGCAGTTGGCTCGAGCACTGCATAGCAGTCTCGGTGAGCAGCGGCCCTTCTTGGCACTTAACTGCGCAGCGCTGCCCGAAAGCCTTATCGAGGCGGAGCTATTCGGCTATGTGGAAGGCGCCTTTACCGGCGCCCGTAAGGGCGGGTACAGCGGGCGTCTGGTACAAGCTAATGGTGGCACTTTGATGCTCGACGAGATCGGTGACATGCCGCTGGCGCTGCAGGCCCGTCTGCTGCGGGTGTTGCAGGAGAGAGTGGTGACGCCTCTGGGCGATCACCGCGAGGTGCCCATCGACTGCCGAGTAATAGCCGCTAGCCATCGCGATTTGGAAAGTCTGGTGACAACCGGTGACTTCCGCGAAGATCTTTTTTATCGTCTGGCTGGGGTGGTAGTAGAGCTTCCCACGCTGAACGAGCAGGCTGATCTCGCGGGACAGATTCGTCAACACTGGGCCGCGCTATGTCGCCAACATGGCCGCTCTCTGGCGCTGGATGAATCCTTATTAGAGTGTTTGACTGCCTACCTTTGGCCCGGCAACTGGCGGGAACTAATACACTGTTTAGAAGCGGCTCTGGTGGGAGCTGAGCCAGAGTGCCAACGGCTAACCATAGAAGGGCTTTCGCCGCGTTGGCAGCGTAAGCTTGCTCAGCCCATAGAAAGTGGCGTTCGTAATACGGTCACATCGGAGGGCCTTGGCAACGGTTGCCAAGAACTGCGAGAAATGGAGCGAACCCATATGGTACGTACGCTCGAAGCCCATGGGGGAAACATGACTGCCGCGGCCCGGACGCTAGGTATCAGCCGCTCGACGCTTTATCGACGGCTGGGGGAAGCGTCACCTTGAGCCGGTGAAGTGCAACCAAGCTGGACGGTCTCTTCCAGCTTGGCCTTATAGGCTGTCTAGCTCAACGGAGGGTAGGTGCCCCCCCGCCATAAGACACGTAAGGCGTTCATTCCAATCCACCGAAGCGTTGGTAGAAACTAGGGCCAGGGGCTGGTAATGGGCCCTCGGCAGTTTCTAGGTGCCGGTCCAGCCAGCGCTCTGCGCGCTCGTAGAGCAATCGATAGAGGTTGCGGCAGAGCTGATGGGCGTAGCGACCTTCCCACGCCGTGGGGAGTAATTCGTCAGGCAGTAGGGGGTCACGTAACTGAACCTTACGATACTCGTGAATCAGCAAGGTGCGAGCAATGAAGCACTCTTCCTGCCCTAAATGGTTCTCTGCGTTGAGCGCATTCCACAGTGGGCGAAACTTAACCAGAAAACGCTGGTAAAGCTCGGCGAGTTCGTCGAGGTTCCAGCTGTCTCTGACCTGCAGGCGCAGCGGCTTACTGGTCATGGGCTCCATGGTCTGGGTTTGCATTACGATCGTGTCGTCTGCCGCATCAAGCTCTTGCAAAGCCACCATGGTTTCCGCGCATGACAGCGTGGGATGCGCCAGCACGCCCTGAGCGAAACTACCAAAACCGAGCCATTCAAGCTCATCGCGAATCTGCTGGCGACGGTCGGCTGGCAACTGCGTCAGCAGCGCCAATGTCCACTGGCCCGACCAGGGTGGCTGGGCACCGTGATAGACACGCTTGAAAGCTTGTTCAAAACGACGTCGTCCAGTGCCGCTCAGCCGGTAGTAGCTGCGACGACCGACCTTTTCGCCACGTAGCCAGGTTTCATGGGTCAGCCGATAAACCGATGTGCGCACCAGCCGCTCATTGATACCGATGGGCTCCACCAGTTTCGATAGACTGCCGAGCCATACAGTACCGCCCCGCGGAACGATAGAGTCGCCATAGACAGTAATAATCAGTGAGCCGGCGCGAATAGGCCGACGCTTCTGGAAGTCATCAATAAGCGTAGCGACGCAGTCTGTAGCTGACGACATGGTGTGTGTTGATTCCCTTGACGATGAAGTTGTCGCAAAACGACAGAAAATATAGCTTTTATAGAAGATTATCGTATCACGTTTTTTTGCGATTTGGCCTGCAGGGTTATCAGTGAATCATGGAGAATGATTTAGTATCGCAAAGGTCGTGGACGCTAGCATTTCGTTGCGGCTTCTTATGAAGATATGACACTAATTTCAATGGTTGCTTACGTAACCCCTGCTATACTCCCCCGGTTTTAAAAATAGAGTTTCTTGGTGCCATTTCGGTCTTTCTTAGCTCGCATGATGTGCTGCTAGACCTTGGTTGTCGTTTGAATAAAAGTGAATCGTTCTATGAAAATAAAATAAAAAGAAGCAGTTACAGGATCACACGTCGACGACCATGTTAATTGGAAGTTACTTTCTTTTTTAAAACGCTGATGTGTCTGGCGAGGAGGTATGTAGATATTTATTAAATATGCAGTGGAGCAGTAGAAAAAGAAAACTAAAAACGCCAGAAAAATTAAAAAATAACTACAGGAATGGTTGTGATGATTTTAGGGCTTACCTTGCTATATGTCGGAGCAGTACTGTTTGTGAACGGAATATGGCTGCTAGGAAAGATTGGTGACAAAGAGGTATCTGTTATCAACATCATGGTTGGTGTGTTGAGCTTCATTATTGCTGTCTATTTGATTTTCCGAGAACCGGATAATTCTGCTGCAATTAGCACGGGGGCATTTACCTTGT
Source organism: Halomonas sp. XH26 (assembly GCF_024138895.1). Taxonomy (NCBI): domain Bacteria; kingdom Pseudomonadati; phylum Pseudomonadota; class Gammaproteobacteria; order Oceanospirillales; family Halomonadaceae; genus Halomonas; species Halomonas sp. XH26. The sequence goes on along the minus strand of NZ_CP071889.1, from coordinate 3,702,404 downwards.
TATTTGCTTTTACTTATCTTTGGGTTGGAGCTAACCAGTTTTTAAAGGCGGATGGAGCAGGTCTTGGATGGTTCTGCTTTTTTGTTAGTATTACAGCGGCGTTTGTTGGAGCAAGCTCTATCGCCGATATAGGAATTAACTTTGAGCTGTGGAATACATTTAGCTGGTTTGCATGGTCTGCTTTGTGGTTCAGCTTCTTTTGCTTGCTAGCATTAGCGAAAAAAATACAGCATTCAGTTGCAATTTATACACTATTTTGCGCAGTTTTTACGGGTTGGATTCCTGGCGTTCTGATATTATTAGGGATTATTAATGCATAGCTGTTCGTTACTAAACGTAAATAATACTTAAAATTTTTTGAGAACACCTATATTATGAAATCACACGGTATATAATCGTTTAATAATCACACCTGCTCGTGAGTACGCCTGCCATGCTGAAGTAGCACTCTTAACATGTTTTACTGTGCTATCAGTATATGGCAAAGACATTAAAACTAAGGAGATGAATACATGGCATCAGTATTAAGCGACTACATCAAGAAAGAGCAGATGTTAAAGCAGCTACAGGAAGAGTTGCAAGCGCTTGAAAACAATAGTGAATTGAAAAAAGAGCTGGAGTTCAACGAGAAATTGCAAGCGCTTATGACAGAGCATGGCAAGCTAGCCCGCGATGTATGCGAAATGCTTGACCCATCATATCGCTCCGCATCTGTTAAAGGCACCAAAATAAGCAGTACCGATGGCCGCAAGAAGCGCCCTCTAAAAGTGTACAAGAACCCACACACGGGGGAGGTCGTTGAAACGCGTGGTGGCAACCATAACGTCATTAAAGAGTGGAAAGCTGAATTCGGCAATGAAGAAGTGGTTAGTTGGGTGGTAGAAGAACGCGCCTAATCTGTTCATTCGTCGCTCGCACGGTTCCACCGCGAGCGGCGTATATTTACTAGCTGGAAATGATCTCTATATCTTTATAAGGTCGATATTTTTTTACGCTTACCTTGTAAAGCACGTAGAGCGCTAGGAGCGAGTAATGAAAAAAACATGGCTTTGTTGTTTAAGTTTAGCTGCAACAGCAGGAGTTTTACTGCTGCCAGCAGCGCACGCAACAGAAAGGTTGTGTGAAGATAAAGCGACTGTCCTACGACAACAGCTGGAATACGCTCAAGCACACGATAATCAGCATCGTGTTAGAGGATTGCAGCGTGCATTGCACTCCATCGAAGAGAATTGCACAAATGAGCAAGTGATTACAGAGGCTGCCGAAGAGGTTCGAGAGAGCCAGGAAGAGGTACGTGAGCGTGAGTTAGCACTTGAGGAGGCTCTCAGAGAGGGCGACGAAGACGATATTCAGAAACGGCGTGAAAAATTAGCAGAAGAAGTACGTGAGCTTGAAGAGCACACACAAGAACTGAATTTGCTGCAGCAACGTATTAACGAATAGTCTGCATCAAGACTGAGTGTAAGCTGCAGCGATGCGCTTATTCCAAGCAGCCTCTTTTTACTACCGATGAAAGGAGGCTAACGTTTTTTCATCTGTAACATTACCTTGTATTTATCCCTCCTTCTCTCTCCCTGCATTTTGAATTCTGCATCAATGGCTCAGATCTCTGCATATTGATGCTGGATCAGACCTTGTCATTACTCTTCACGTTCTTAAACAAGCATCTGTTGAAGGCAGTGATGCTTCATTGATAGATGTGTCGCCACCCAGTGTAAAGCCTTCTTTTTATTGAAATGTAAATGTACAAAATGCGCTATGGCTAACTTTTTGTATAGCTAGACTAGCTTTTGTACAAGTTTATGGTTTTTAATGATCATAGGTATCTGCCTCGTGCAAATGCAATTCAGCGGTGGTGATAGAGAGTCCACCATACCTGGGCGGGGTGCGAGAAAACTTATGTTTTTAAAGATAAAAAGGTGCTCCAAGAGATGACTTCCACCAATTCCCAAGCTGGGCTGAAGGAATCGACATCATTCGGCCTTTTCCCCCGCACTGTGACGCTGGCTGGTAATGATCCTGACGCGACACGTCGGGATATTGAGACCTGTTTTACCGCGACGTTTGACCGCTATGAGTCACTTTTTACTACATTAGTGAGCGAGGAAGCGTACGTTCGGAAGTCCATCCCTCTTAGGCATCCACTGATTTTCTACCTCGGACATACCGCGACGTTTTTCGTCAACAAGCTAGTGCTGGCTAAACTCCTGCCCACTCGTATCGATCCCAACATGGAGTCTATTTTTGCTGTTGGCGTCGATGAGATGAGTTGGGATGACCTGAATGATGACCACTATGAGTGGCCGTCAGTCAGTGATGTTATGAGCTACCGCAACAAGGTTCGTGCGGCGGTACTCACCTTGATTCGAGAACTACCGCTTTCGTTGCCAATTGATTGGGACAGCCCGTTTTGGCCCATTGTCATGGGCATTGAGCATGAGCGGATTCACCTGGAAACGTCGTCAGTATTAATCCGTCAGCAGCAGCTTCATCTGGTGACTCCCCAGAGAGAATGGGAGCCAGTGAGCATTAGCGGAGAGCCACCGGAAAACAGCCTGATCACAGTGCCAGGGGGAGGGGTAACCTTAGGCAAGTCCTTTGACGACCCTTGGTACGGCTGGGATAACGAGTACGGCCATCATAAGGCTGAAGTGGATGAGTTCAAGGCTAGCCAGTTCTTGGTGAGTAACAGTGAGTTTCTTGAGTTTGTAGAAGCTGGCGGCTATTTGAGCGATACGTTTTGGTCTGAAGAAGGGTTGAGCTGGCGCAAATTTGCTAAAGCGATGCACCCCACTTTTTGGGTGTGGAAAAACGAATGGTGTCTACGCTTGATGACAGAAGAAGTGGAGATGCCTTGGGATTGGCCTGTTGAAGTCAACTTCCATGAAGCCAAAGCCTTCTGCAACTGGAAAAGTGAGCAGATCGGCCAGCCTGTACGCATGCCAACAGAGGATGAATGGCATCGCTTGGTTGAAGAAGCCGGTGTCACCGAGCTAAATAGTGGTTCGCCCGCTAATGCCAACCTGCATCTGGATCATGGCGCTTCCTCCTGCCCAGTGACTCGTTTTCAGCACGGTCAGTGGTTTGATGTCGTGGGCAACGTCTGGCAATGGGTGGAGACCCCGACCTATCCATTCCCTGGGTTTGATGTTCATCCGCTGTACGATGATTTCACAACACCGACTTTCGACAATCAGCATAATCTGATTAAGGGCGGCTCATGGATATCGTGTGGTAACGAAACGCGCCTTAGTGCACGCTATGCGTTCCGGCGCCATTTTTTTCAGCATGCAGGTTTCCGCTATGTGGTGTCGGATGCAGAGGTTACGCTGCCCAGCGCCTATTATGAAAGCGATGCTCGCATGGCTGAGTATGCAGAGTTTCATTACGGCGATGACTGGTTTGGCGTTGCCAACTTCCCACAAGCATTGGCCAACCGGGCGTTGGACAGCCTGTCGGGCAAGCAGAAGAAGCGCGCCCTCGATCTAGGGTGTGCCAGTGGGCGCTCCAGTTTTGAGCTGGCCCGCGAGTTTGAACACGTTGATGGCGTGGACTTCTCGGCTAACTTTATTCGCCAGGGCGTGGAGATGGCCGAGCAAAAAGTGTTGCGTTATACCCGTGTGGAAGAGGGCGAATTAGTCAGCTACCAGGAGCGTACGTTAGCGAGTCTGGGGCTGGAAGAGTCGGCGAGCCGCGTTAGCTTTCATCAAGGTGATGCTTGCAATCTCAAGCCGCAGTTCAGCAATTATGATCTTGTGCTGGCCGCCAACCTGATCGACCGACTCTACAAGCCTGCACAGTTTCTGCAAACGATCCATCAGCGCATCAATGTAGGCGGTATTTTGATGATCGCCTCGCCTTATACTTGGCTGGAAGAGTACACGCCCAAGGAAGAGTGGATTGGTGGGTTCAAGAAAGATGGTGAAAACGTTAGCACGTTGGATGGCCTTAAAGCGCTGCTTGAACCCAATTTCCGGATGATTAGCGCCCCTGAAAAAGTGCCCTTTGTGATCCGTGAGACCATGCATAAATACCAGCACAGCCTCTCGGAAGTCACGCTATGGGAGCGTCGTGCCTAGCGAGGTTTAAAAAAGACCCTCAATGGCCCGGTTAATCGACGCATGTTCGGTTAACCGGGCAAACAAATCTTCGTCGGCTTCGCCGTTGATCAGCCCCAGTAATACACCTAGTACGGCACCTCTGTGCACGTTGTCACCGCCAATTTCTGCATTGATTTGTAAGGCCTTAAGGGGGTTCTGTTGGTGTTTGCAGGCAAGATATAGCACCGCAGGCCAGGCGTCAGTAATATAACAGGCTGTGGATAAAATACTTCCGACGACTTCGCGTTCGCTATATTGGCTAGCAACGAGTTTTGTCAGATCACGTTTTGATAAGCCACGTGTGCCCTGTAGTAGCATTTCCTGAACCGAGCTTTCGCGTTCGCGGAATAGTAAACCGTCGATCAGTTCAACGTAGGCGTCGCAAACCTCGGCGAGAAAGTTGTCCGGGTGTGTCAGAGCGAGATGCTGTCGGCAAAGCTTACGTGTATCTGTCAGAGAGGTGCCCTTCATACGTTCGCCAATTACCAGCGGGGCAATTGTCACTAAGCCTCCAATGGAAGGCGTATCGTGAGTCACCGCACCACACTGTTTGGGCGGCAATCCCTTTTCAAGATTTGCAAAAAAGCCGCGGTGGTAAGATTCGGCATAGGTATCCGGGTGGGCTGGTGTCTCTGCCGTCATCATGCGGATATAAGCTTGAAGGAAGGTGTCACTATTATAGTGCTGCTCTGGCGCCGTCATGGTTTTCATTAGCGCTAACGCACAGTGTGCATTGAGCGTGTTATCTCCAGGAGCCATGCCCTGGTGATAATGTACATTTGGGCGATCCCAGTACGACTGCTTTCCTTTCAGAATGACACCGCCAACAATCTCAGGCTGTTGACTAATCGCTGCACGTTTGCGACCACCGCCACTGGTAGAGTGCATCGACATAATCGAGGAAGGGTGGAATTTAGGAGGCGCTTCAAATGTTTTTATCCCACCTGGAAAAGCGCTATCGATATCGTGAACGTTATAGAACCAGTGAACGGGCATGGCCAGTGCATCGCCAATAAATAGGTTTTTAAGCGCGGCAGTCGCTCTTGCTAACACAGTGTGGGTCATGGGCTGGCTCTTTAGCGTTATGTTTCGCTGTGAAAATGCAGTATTAAGCAACGCAAGACATAAATTGAGCGTTAACATTACCGCGAGCCATCGCGAATATAAAGTATGTACAAGAAATAGAGAGGATGGCGGGAGTACAGTCCGCCTGCGAAGCTAATACTGGCCACGCCTATAGAGATCAAAAAGACAAACAACAGTGAAGGGAGCATCGCAATGAAATCACTTCAAAAACGCCTTGGCCTTATGGTAGCTATGCTGCTGATGGTAACTCTTGTCAGCGGATGTCGCGGGCAACTAACCGTAACGGTGCCATTGCCCATGCTGGTGAACAACCCAGCTGCCTTTGATGATAGGCAAATCGTGACCCAGGGCGTCGTGCGGCATTTCAACGACCCCCTTCATTATTGGATCGAAGACGAACAGCTTAATCGGGTTGAGATATTTCTCCACCAGGAAATAGCGCCCTATTTAGATGAAAGTGTGGAGGTAGAAGGCCAGTTTCACTTCTCTCCGAATGAGGGGCGGCGGCTTACCCTCACGCGGGTCGATCAGTTACCAGGCGAATAACCTCTGTAGTTAAGCGACGCTATTAGCAACCTAACGTAGCAAGAGCGAACGATCTATCGCTATAAACTCATTGGCCTCATTTATTAATGATGCTGCCGTAAGTTGGGGAACACCATAAACCTCAACTTTTTTACCATGCTTAACGCGTATTTTGTTGACTAAAAGATCAAAGTCTCCATCGCCGGACACTAATACAATAACATCTGCTTGTTCTGCATATTCCATTGCATCGAGAGCAATGCCAACATCCCAGTCACCTTTCGCAGAACCGTCTGAACGTTGGATGAACAGTTTCAGTTTTACATTAAAACCAATTGCTCTGAGTATATTTTGAAACTCCCGTTGCTTTTGGTCACCTCTGTCGATGGCATAGCAAAAAGCAGCCACAACGTCTCTTCCTGCGGTTACTTGTGCCCAAAATTTGTTGTAATCAAAGTTCTTACCATACGCTTCTCGCACGGTGTAATATACGTTTTGGATATCAACAAATATCGCAACTTTGGTCATTAGATATAATCTTTTTTGTCGTTAATGATGAAATCAATGTGATTCTTCGGCGAGCAGGCATAGTGTTTTTACTGCCGCTGGCTGACGCCCCTTTTGCCAAGCAAGCATGAGATCCGTGGCTATTGGCAAGTCGTCTAATTCATAGGCGACAATGTCTTCGTCCCCTAGTGCCATGATGCTCGGCATAATCGCATACCCCATTCCCGTTGCGACCAAACTGCGAATAGTGATGTCATCGCGACACTCCTGAACAGTATTGGGTACGAAGCCTACCTTCTGAAAGCACCTGTCTAACCGGTCGAAGCTGCCAGGTGTTGAGGTTCGACTAAACCGAATGAATGGCGCGTCGTGAAAATCCTTAAGCGAGGTCGGGGTAGTCGCTATGAGAGGGTGGCATCGACTGGTGAAGACCGCCATACGAAAACTGGCTAATGGATAGTAATCTAGCCGTGGCTCATCTTCTCGTTCAATGAATAGAATGCCTGCATCGAGCCGACCCGCCAGAATCGCCTCTGCCTGAGGACCTGACAACATTGATTCCAGCGTTAACTGCGTTGATGGATAGCGTGAGCGAAATCTGCTGATAAGTGCTGTGATGCTAGGAATATAGGGATGTATGGTGCTAATCCCGAGCGAGAGGCTTTCGCGGTAGCCATTGGCAATATCGCGTGTTTTTTTCGCGACACTTTCGAGTTCTGACAGTAGACGCTGCCCGTTGGCATATAGGTAATGCCCCGCTTGGGTCAGAGATACCCCTTTGCGGTCACGATAAAACAGGACTGCTCCGATATCGGCTTCAAGCTGATGTATCTGTCGCGTCAAGGCGGGCTGAGCGATCGGTATCTGCTTGGCTGCAGACGATATCGAACCCGCTTCGACCACCGCCAGGAAGTACCTTAGTTTTTTTGTGTCCATGTCCGCTCCCGGAGACGTCACGATGCGCGTCTCATTTCATACAGAAAATACAACTAAAGCCTCATCTCATAAAGGTATGACGCTATCGGGAAGAAGTATTTTATTCGTACCAAGCGTTACAACATACTCAAAAACAATCTGGCTAAGCGTATAGCGGCGTACGCGGCTCATGTTGCATAAGCATGTGTTATCGCAGACGCCAGATGGCGCATTTCTCCCAGGTTTACCACTTTACAACAAGGTTTTACCTCTCATGACGTTATCAGCCATTGAGCTTGAGAAAATGATCACGTTTCGTAGGGAGCTCCATCAGCACCCAGAGTTATCTGGTCAGGAGTCTATAACCGCTGAGCGTATTGCAATGATGCTACGTGACTTGGGGGTAGATGAGGTGCATGAGAAGATAGGTGGCCACGGTGTGGTCGGCGTCATCCAAGGCACCAGCAAGGGGGCAACCGTTGGGCTTCGAGCCGACTTCGATGCCTTGCCACTCGAGGAAGCTAATCAGTTTTCGCATCGTTCCAGCCAGTCAAATGTAATGCATGCATGTGGGCATGACGGACATACGGCAATGCTGATGGCCGCTGCTGCACAGTTGGTTAACCAGCGCCCAGCTCAGGGAAATATTGTGTTGATTTTTCAACCCGCCGAGGAAATTGGTACTGGTGCTGAAGCGATGCTTGCGGAGGGGCTTCAGGAGAGATTCTCTCTTGATGCAATATTTGGACTGCACAATTGGCCAGGTGTAGATGCCGGGCGTTTTGTTATCCATGACGTCCCTCACATGGCATCAAGCGACGACTTTGAGGTGACGTTCCACTCTACGGGTGGACATGGAGCGATGCCTCATCTCACAACAGACCCCATCGTCGCGGCCAGCCTATTTACAACCGCCATTCAACAGATTGTCAGTCGTAATATTGACCCCCAGGACATCGCTGTTATCAGTCTCGGCAGTCTGCAAAGCGGCCATGCTAGCAATATTATTCCGGCGACTGCTCGGCTGACGGGTACCGCGCGCTGCTTTAAACCCGAGCTACGCAAACGCCTTGAGAAGCGGATTAGCGACGTGGCAGAAGGGGTTTCCAAGGCAACAGGATGCGACGTCACACTCGATTACGTTCCTTCAACACCAGCGGTTGCCAATGACCGCGGTTGTGCCCAACTGTGCCGCGATGTGGTGGTGCAGCGTTGGGGGCATGAACAGCTGGTAGAGCACCCAGTCAGCATGGGAGCTGATGATATGGGAGCTTTTCTTACCCATATTCCTGGTGCCTATGCATGGATTGGCAATGGTTCAGGGCCACAAACACCGAAACTTCACCAGCCTGACTATGACTTTAACGATGCCATTCTGTCGATTGGAAGCGACTTCCTGACAAATGTGGCAATGCAGTTTCTCGATAACCATCAATAAACTGGGGACACCCCATGACACCTCTCGAAAAAACAATGACACACGAGAAGAGTTCACGACCAACATTTCGCTTCCCGCATATTTTTGTCGTGTTATTTAGCTTTATCTGTCTCGCTGCTTTATCAACCCACTTTCTTCAGGCGGGTAGCTATGAGCGTGTAACCAATGAGCAAGGGCGTACGGTTGTAGTGCCAGACAGTTATGCGGCGGTGGAAGCGCAAGAAGCTGGCTGGTTAAGTCCTTTCATGGCGGTCTTTGAGGGTATGGGGGAAGGCAGTAGCATCATCTTCTTTATTTTTATCTCGGGGGGCGCGTTTGGCGTTCTAAAAGCAACCGGGGTCTTACAAAAAGTTGTTGCCAGTATCAGTAATGCGCTTACTGGACGTGATCTCATTCTTATACCTTTACTGATGCTTTTATTTGCGATGGGAGGAGCAACCTTCGGGCTCGCAGAAGAAACAATTGCCTTTATCATTATCCTCGCACCGTTACTGCGTATGCTGGGGTATGACTCTATTACGGCCGCAGCGGTACCACTGGTAGGTGCTGGTGCTGGTTTCTCTGCAGCGTTTATGAATCCTTTTACCGTTGGCGTTGCTCAGGATATCGCTGAACTCCCGATGTTTTCTGGAATGACCCTGCGGGCCTGTTACTGGCTAATATTCGTCAGCGTCAGTATTGCTTTCGTCACTCGCTATGCGGCCAAAGTGAAAGCTCACCCCGAAGCGAGCCCTGTCTTTAATAGCGACCGCCGCCAATTTGGCAAACCGCAAGCCAATGAGGATCCAGGCGCGTTATCGGTTGCCGATAAACTCGTCCTCGCTACTTTTGTAGGCACTATTCTCGTTATTGCCTATGGGGTGATACGCCATGGCTGGTATATCGGTGAGATGTCCGGCGCCTTTCTCTTGATGGCTATTTTAATCGGCGCATTTGCGCGTATGAATCCGAATAAAATTGCCGACCACTTTGTTGAGGGCATTCAGGAGATTGCGATGGGGGCACTGGTAGTGGGCTTTGCCTTTGGCATCCTGGTGATTCTGAGAAATGGGGATATCCTGGATACGATTCTTTATCATCTCGAAGGGCTGCTGAGCGGAATGCCCGCAGTGGTTACTGCGGTATGTATGTTTTTTGTTCAACTTGTCCTGAACTTCTTAGTCCCTTCTGGCAGTGGCCAAGCAGCACTGACAATGCCTCTAATGGTACCTCTTGCAGATCTTGTGGGAGTGACCCGTCAGACAGCTGTTCTTGCGTTTCAGTTTGGTGATGGCATCTCCAATATACTTACTCCAACGTCAGGATATTTCATGGCAGGGCTTGCGGTGGCAGGTGTGTCGTGGAGTAAGTGGATCAAATGGATACTGCCATTAGCGATTCTTCAGCTGGGTATGGCAAGTCTGATGATTACTTTGGCTCAGATCTTTTCCTGGACATAAATAAGGCATCAATAATGCGTATTAACAAAATCACGGTATATGGTGTACGTCTTCCACTTAAGCAACCGTTTAAAATTGCCTATGACACTTATCACGATATCGCCAGCCTGATTGTCAGCATCGAAACTGCTTCTGGCCAGGTTGGCTGGGGTGAAGCCGTGGTAGATCAGCATGTGTCTGGAGAGACGTATCTTGGCGCCCGAGAAATCATCACCCGTGAGCTAGCGCCGTTACTAATGGGCGCCGACGCCAGTGATATTGCGCAATTCCATCATGTCGCCAACCGTAAAATTCGCCATAATCCCTCGGCTAAAGCAGCTCTCGATATTGCGCTTCACGACCTAGTGGCGCGTGAATGCGGAAAGCCGCTTTATGCGCTGCTAGGTGGGCGTAGCCATGCTAGATTGGAACTTCCATACGTTATCAGCATGTTAGCGCCGGAGGAGATGGCGCGTCAGGCGAAAGAGGCTGCTCGACGCGGTTATCAGTCCATCAAAATCAAACTGGGCGATACGCCGGAACATGATGTTGAGCGGATTGCACGGGTTAGAGAAGCACTAGATCGATCGATTGCGCTGCGTGTAGATGCCAATCAAGGATGGAGTGCAAAGCAAGCACTTCAGGTCATTCGGCATGCAGCGCCCTATCAAGTGGATTGGTTTGAACAGCCCGTCGCTATGGAGAACCTCGCCGCCATGGCACGTGTGACTCAGTCAACTGATGCGATGATTATGGCTGATGAGCCTATTCATGGTGTTAAAGAAATGCTGGAGGTGATTCAACTAAACGCCGCTGACATGGTTAACATTAAGTTAATGAAATCCTCTGGCTTACGCCCTGCTATGGCGATGGCAGAGGTCGGAATGGCGGCTGATATACCCTGCCAGATCGGCTCTATGGTGGAGTCCTCGATCGCGACGCTCGCGGGTGCCCACCTAGCGCTGGCGCACCCCAATATTATTGCGAATGACTTGGTGGGGCCCGCCATGATTGGCGAAGATGTTGCGCAGATGCCGGGAGATGAAACGCATATTGTGTTGGACGACTCACCTGGACTTGGCGTGACTATCGACAGGAGTCGAGTGCGGGATCTCAGCGAATTTGTCGATACCATTGACTGAACCAAGATGTACTCTCGGGCAGGAGTGAAGTAAGAAGATGTTCTCTTCTTTGGTGCTTCTGCCCGATAGTTATCAATGCTGTTATAAAATCTCAAGCGTATGAATATATAAACCTTGGCCGCAGAAACTGAGTGCAACACCTGAGCATTTCGCTAAGGTGTTGTCCCATGTCTTACCTCGAACTCAGCATTGAAGAACGTGCCAGCATCCAAGTGGGTCAAGCCCAAGGGATGAGCCTTCGGCACATTGCCCAGCTCTTAGGGCGAGCTCCTTCAACCATATCTCGTGAAATACGCCGTAACCAAATGGCCCAGAACGGTTACTGTGCCCGGCACGCCCAACGTCAGCGAGAAAAGCGTCGAGTAGTCTGTCGTCCTGCGCGTAAGCTTTTGCCAGGCACCGAGCGGTTTGATCTCATCGTGCATATGTTGCGGCGACGCTTGTCTCCTGAACAAATTAGCGGCAAGCTCAAGACGATGAAACTACCTGATTTGCGCGATGCCTACGTCTGCCGAGAGACCATCTACACGGCCATTTATGCCTTGCCCGTTGGCCACCTTCGCAAGGAACTGATTCACTGCTTGCGACAAGGTAAAACCACACGCAAGCCTCGCCGTGGCGAAGTGGATCGACGTGGTCAGATCCCTGACATGGTCAGCATTCACTTACGTCCGCCCGAGGTCAGTAAGCGTGAAATGCCCGGCCACTGGGAAGGCGATCTGATCAAAGGTAAGAATAACGCGTCCGCGGTAGGCACCTTGGTAGAGCTTAGCAGTGGCTATCTGATCCTCGCAAAAATGGACGATGCCACCGCCACATCCGCCGTAGCAGGCTTTAGTGCTGCTCTGAACCGAATGCCGACCACCGCTCGAAAAAGCATGACCTATGATCAGGGGCGTGAAATGACACACCATGCAAAAATTACTCAAGAAACCGGTGTTGCGATTTACTTTTGCGATCCCCATAGCCCCTGGCAACGGGGAGCCAATGAGAATATCAATGGCCTTATCCGTCAATATTTACCGAAAGGAACAGACCTTTCAGTACATAGCCAGGAAGAGCTGGATGCCATTGCCTTTGAGCTGAATATGCGGCCTCGAAAACGCTTTGATTTTAAATGTCCGATAGAAGTGATGAGCGAGCTGATGGCCAAGTACCATGAAAGCCCATCAACCATCCAATGAGTGTGTTGCACTCAGAGTCTGCATCCGCCAACATATTAATAGCGTTAAGCTTTTTATAGGCGTTAAGCTTTTAATAGGGATTAAATGAGGTAATTGTTTGGCAAAAAGCAATGGCTAGTTGTTTAGCTAAACATAGCAGTGCGTAGTATTGTGCCAGTATCAATCACTAAACTGGGTAACATGCTCTACAAAGCGTCGCACTTTGGCGAGTTCCCCCAAGTGTTCAGGGTAAACAAGATAATAAGCACTCTCACTGAGCAATCGATATGGCCAAGCGACTGCCAGTCGGCCACCTTCCAACTCTTCATCGACGGTAAAGTGAGGAACCAGGGCGACCCCACCGCCTGCCATTGCCGTTCGCACCAGCATAGGAAAGGTCTCGAAGCGGGTGCCATGATAGCTACGGTCAGTGATGATCTCTTGGTTTGCAAACCAATGGTGCCATGCGTCAGGGCGTGTCGAGAGATGCAGCAGCGGTAGTTGTGTTAAGTCATCCACTGACTGGATGGGGTGCCGAGCGAGTAATTCAGGGGAGGCAACCGCGACCATATCCTCATCAATAAGCTTATGACAAGCAAGGCTTGGCCAACTGCCATGCCCATAAAACAGAGCAATATCGATATCTTGCTGCTCAAGATCGAAATCTTTTACGCGGTCATGAAACTCCAAACTAATGCCTGGATTGGCGGCTAAAAAGGTGGGCAACTTATTGGCCAACCAGCGGCTACCGAAGCTAGGTAAGGTGGCGATTTTAAGAACCTCGCTATTACCGCTGTAGGTCATTATCGCTTGCGTCGACATCTCAATTTGAGTGAGCACTTTGCGTACGTCACTTAAAAAAATGGCCCCTTCTGGGGTTAGCAGCAAGCTACGTCGCACGCGACGAAATAGCTTGTGTTGCAAGGTGGCTTCGAGGTGCGCGACTTGTTTGCTGACAGCACTTTGGGTGAGGTTTAGCTCGTCTGCTGCGCGAGTAAAGCTCATATGGCGTGCGGCTGCTTCAAAGCATTGCATAGCCGCTGTAGAAGGAAGATTGCGTGATGCCAAACCTGGCGCTCCTGATGACCTGAAAGCCGCCCCGGCGACTAAGCGCCGGGGGGAAGCTAGGCTTTTATAATGGCTCATTGGGCGAGCGTTGCAGCCTCCTGGGATTTATCAGGTCGGCGCGACTGAAGCCAGCCCACTGTCACCATGGCAAGCAAGCCTAAGCCGCTGGTTAGCAACTCGGGAACCACCATGGCAAGCCCTGCGACTAACAGTACCAGACGCTCCCCGAAGAAGGAATCACGCACAAAGTAACCGAGTAGTGCGCTGCTGACGCCCATAATCCCTACGAGTGAAAAGAACAGCGCGCTTAAAAGACCTAGCAGCGTAGGTTCGACTAATACCAGCACAGGATTATAAATGAAGGCATAAGGAATAATAAACGCACCAATCGCCAATTTAACCGCCGTAAAGCCGGTCTTCATTGGGTTGGCTTGTGCAATGCCTGCACCCGCAAACGCGGCTAAACACACGGGAGGCGTAATATCGGCGATGATGCCGAAATAAAAGACAAACAAATGTACTGCCATTGGCGGAAGGCCGAACTCATTAATCAGTGCTGGTGCGGCAATGGTGGCAGTGACCACATAGTTTGCTGTTGTGGGTAATCCCATGCCCAAGACAATACAGGCAATCATTGTGAACAACAGCGCAAGTATCAAAACGCCGTCAGCTAAGCTAATAATGCCAGCAGCAAATTTTGACCCCATTCCTGTCATGCCTACCACGCCAGCGATAATGCCTGCGCAAGCGACCGCTGCGATCACTGGCAGTGCCACGCGCGCCCCTTTTTCAAAAATAACCAATATATCTTTTAACGAAGGGCGTGTTTCTTTGCGAGCCAAACTGACAGCAAACGCACATGCGATACCCAGTAGCGCTGCCCGTTGAGCGGTAAAGCCAACGCTAATAGTCGTAATAATGACGAGTAAAGGCAGCAACATGTAGCCTTTTGACAGTATCAGCTTACGCTTGCTGGGCAATTGATCTTTAGGAAGGCCGAGAATGCGATGACGTTTGGCTTCGAAATGCACCCCGATAAAAATACCCGCAAAATAGAGAATGGCGGGAATCAGCGCCGAAAACATGATTTCGCGGTAAGAGACGCCCACGTACTCCACCATGATAAAAGCCGCAGCACCCATTAAGGGCGGCATGATCTGCCCGCCGGTAGAGGCTGACGCTTCGACTGCTCCTGCTACTTCGGGCTTGAAGCGGGCATTTTTCATCATAGGAATGGTGAAAGAGCCAGAAGCCACGGTGTTGCCGATAGAGCTTCCCGAAATCATACCCTGAAGCGAGCTTGCTATAACGGCGGCTTTGCCAGCCCCACCCGTAAAGCGCCCGGTTAACGCAAAGGCTAAGTCATTAAAGAATCGGCCGACGCCGGTATGCATCAGAACAACGCCGAAAAACAAGAACAAGAAGATAAAGCGCGCCGATATTTGCAGGGGCGTACCAAAAACGCCGCTTTCCCTAAACCATAAGTAGGGAGACACCTGCTCAAGAGAGAAGCCCGGATGAGAAAGCAAAGGGCTAGGGATCAAGTTGCCAAACAGCGCATAGAGAATTGCCAACGTAGCCATGACAACAATTGGCATACCAACAGTACGGCGAGTTGCTTCTAGTACAAACAGTACGCCGAGTGCGGCAATCGTTAGGTCAACGGCTGAATAGCCCGTAACCCTTGCACGCAGGACTTCTTCATAAAATAGGATTTTATAGTAGGCGGCAAAGGTGGCTACGAAGGCGAGTATTACGTCGTACCACGGCACGCCATTACGCCTGCCCGCACCGCGCGTTGCAGGGAATAAGATAAAGATCATCCCCAAGGCAAGCCCTAAGTGGACGGCACCTTGCTGCTGTGACGGTAGCGTACCAAAATAACCGGTATAGAGATGAAAGCAAGTCAGTGATACACCCATTAGGGTGATCAGCCAACCCCACTTGCCTAGCTGTAGTGCAGAACGTACTTGTGACTCACGATCATACTTTTCTAAAAGCGCCGCTTCGTCAGGAGTTTTTTTTTATCCACGATTAAACCTCATACATATAACGCCGCTGGCTTAGCCAGCGGCGAAAGGGAAACATCAATCGGTTAGATCACTTAGGCTGTCAATATTGGAGCGTTCACGGGTCACAATCTGAATGACTTCAGGGTAAATGTGTCCGATAAAGGCAACGTTATCAATCGCGCCACTTTCGAACTCTCCGCGTCCGGCAACGGCATCTTGTGCCGGTGCGTGTACGGTCATCCCGAGATCCATACCGTTATCACGAATGCTCACTAAGTTTTCGATTGAAGCGCCAGTTTCAATATTGGTGAAGTTATAGCTTTCCAGGTAACGGTTCCAAATGGTGGCCATCTCACCGCCTAGAGGGTAGTAAGTGCCGCCTTGGCTACCGGTACCTAAAATAAACTCTTCTTTGGCTTCAGTTTCGCCAAGCTCCGCAACCGGGTTATTTACGGTGAGGCCTTGCTCTTCGTAATATTTTTTAGCACCGGGGTGAATGGGTAGACCTTCTGAACCATTGAGTGCATTTTCAAGGGTAATGAACGCAGACTGGGAGTGCGTGTTTTCTTCAGCATGTTCATGCATTAAACGCGCTAGTTCATAACCCAGGTCTTCATCAATAGTATTTGTGTTACCAACTAAAATGGCATAAGCCGTAATAGTGTTTACATCTTCACTTTGAAAAGCATAGCTATTAGCGGGAATCGTAAAGCGCTTATAGGCACTGTTCTCTTCAATATAGTCAATAGCGTCATCGCTTAAACTAATTAGGCGCGCATCGCCGCTCGAGGCTTGTAAGTTCTCGATACTGCCAGAAGGTAAACCAAGAATACCGATAGAAATATCGATGTTGCCATCTTGCACACCATCGAGTGCAGCACCAAACCCTTCTTGATAGGTATTGTACTTATCGCTACCAATACCGTAGGCATCAAAAAGTAGTTGGGAAACGCCTTGAGTGGTACTGGCAGGGGGGCCAATAGCGATATTAGGTTTGCTGTCGCCACCACAACCCGCCAACAGAAGAGTCGCACCTACGCCGCATAGCACTTTTGTGGATAGCACTTTTGGTGATAGCACTTTAGAAGTAATGTTTTTCATGTTAACTCCTGCTAATTAAATTATTTATAATAAAATTGCTGCTTAGCAATTCTCGCAATCCGACCGTCTGGGGATCGATCAGTGAAAATGGCGCGAAAAAATAGCTGGCTATTGTTCACGTATGCAGCCCGACAGACAAAAGAAATTAAGTTGCGTACGCATTCCATTTTGTCATACCAAAGGCTTTTAAGAAATCCCTTAAGTAACCAGTGGTTTGTGCTTTTTATCTGCATGACCGGCGCGACGTTTTCTTTTTATAGTCTTCCTAGTGGAATATGTGCTAGCAATGAGTGGGCTATGCTGAGCGGCGGATGATTATGCTTCTGATCATGTGTTCACACCTAATGCATTCCTGCTTGGCATGTATTTAGCGTTTTTTTTCGTTTGTGATCTGCCATATGAACCTGTTTGATAAGGGAACACATAGTCATTTCAGGAGCGTTTTCGACGATGGACCTTCCCAACGTCAGCAGTGCATTAGGCATCCTCCATCCCGTTTGCATTACTAAAGGGCGTAATGCAGAGGTATGGGATGAAGCGGGACAGCGTTATATCGACTTTATTGGCGGTATTGGTGTGCTTAACTTGGGGCATGGCCATCCAGCGGTGGTCGAGGCCGTCAAGGCTCAGGTCGATACCCTCATGCATTCAGCGTTTAATGCCTTGCCGCACCGTGGCTACCTCTCTGTCGTAGAGCGACTTGACCAGTTTGTGCCGGTTTCTTATCCGCTGGGATGCATGCTGACGAACAGTGGTGCGGAAGCGACAGAAAATGCTCTGAAAGTTGCCCGTGGTGTCACGGGTCGCCAGGGCGTGATTGCCTTTGACGATGCTTTCCATGGCCGCACCTTGGCCGCGCTCAATTTGAACGGCAAAGTTAAGCCCTACAAAGCCGGTTTAGGCGCGTTGCCTGGCCCGGTTTATCACCTGCCGTTTCCCAGCCAGGATAGTGGGATATCCGCCGAGCAGTCGCTGGCGGTCCTAGAGCGTGTATTTGACGTAGAAATTGCTCCCAGTGAAGTGGCGTGTGTCGTCGTTGAACCCATTCAAGGGGAAGGCGGTTTTCGCTTACTTTGCCCCCAGTTTGCTAAAGCGCTGCGGGCAATCTGCGATCAGCACGGTATTTTATTGATTTGTGACGAAATCCAATCAGGCTTCGGACGAACCGGTAAACGCTTTGGCTTCAGTCACCTCGGCATCGAGCCCGACCTGATTCTGTTAGGAAAAAGCATTGCTTCAGGTCTTCCTCTGGCCGCTTTGGTAGGGCGTAAAGAGTTAATGGATGCCTTACCCAAAGGCGCGTTGGGAGGCACCTATTCAGGCAATGCGGTTGCGTGTGCAGCTGCATTGGCAGTGATGGATATCATGCAAGACGAGGCGCTAAGCGAATGGGGTAATGCCCAAGAAGCGGCGATTGTGAGTGCTTACCAGCGCTGGAAAGCAAGCGAGCGTTTTCCCATGCTAGGAGCCATGACGGGTATTGGCGCGATGCGCGGTATCGTCTTTGAAGATACCGACAATGCTACGGGGGGAGAGCACTTAGCTAACCTCTTGGCTGCGGGGCGTGATGCTGGCGTTTTGCTAATGCCCAGTGGCCGCAAGCGTAATGTCTTACGCTTATTGCCGCCATTGACCACTGAACCAGACGTCATGTCAGAAGGGCTAGGGCTCATCGAGCAGGCGCTGGAGACGCTCAAGGCATGATCGCAATGGTCAGCGAAGTGGCAGTGCGAAGTGGCTATGTGGCGTTTCTCGACGCCTTGCGCGCCCGTGGCTTCGAAGGCGAGATTGCCCCGGACTATGCCAACCGCACGGTGCTGGCAACGGATAACTCGATTTACCAGCGCCTGCCCCAGGCGGCGGTGTTTCCTAAGCATGCGGAAGACCTTGAGCGCCTTGCCAAGCTGGCTGCCGAGCTGCCCCACCGCGATATCGTGCTCACGCCTCGTGGCGGCGGTACCGGCACTAACGGCCAGTCGTTGACCGACGGTATTGTGGTGGACGTTTCCCGCCATATGAACCAGATCCTCGAAATCGATGTAGAGGCACGGCGGGTACGCGTTCAGGCGGGCGTGGTGAAGGATCAACTCAACGCGGCGCTGAAGCCTCATGGGCTGTTTTTTGCCCCGGAACTGTCCACCTCTAACCGCGCCACCATCGGCGGCATGATCTCCACCGATGCCAGCGGCCAGGGCAGCTGCGAATACGGTAAAACCCGTGACCACGTGCTGGAACTGGATACGGTTCTGCTGGGAGGTCAACACCTGCATAGCCGCCCGCTTAGCGCTGACGAAGAGCAGCAGGCCGTTGCCCAATCCGGCATTCTTGGCCAGGTGCATACCACCGCGGCTGAGATTATCGACCAACAGCGGGGGCTGATTGAGGCGAAATTTCCGCCGCTCAACCGCTGCTTAACCGGCTACGATCTGGCGCATCTGCGGGAAGCAAAAGGCCAACTGAACCTGAACAGCCTGCTGTGCGGCTCGGAAGGCTCATTGGGCTTTTTGAATGAAGCGGTACTCAATGTGCTGCCGATTCCTAAGCACGCCACCTTGGTTAATGTGCGCTACCCAGGCTTTATGGACGCCCTGCGTGATGCTAAGGCATTGATGGCCAGCAGCGCTCGGCCCACCTCGATTGAAACCATCGATGACACCGTGCTGCAGTTGGCCATGGAAGACATTGTCTGGGACAGCGTAGCTGAGTTTTTCCCCGCCACCGGTAGTAAGCCGATTCGTGGCATTAACTTGATCGAGTTTAATGACGATGATCCTGAGCGCTTGTCTGAGCGTGTGCGGGCGTTCACGGAACACTTGAGCCAAGACCCCACGGTAGAGCGTTTAGGCTACACCCTGGCGGAAGGCCGTTCGCAGATTCAAAAAGTTTACGCCATGCGCAAACGCTCGGTGGGTTTGCTGGGCAATGTACAGGGCGAAAAGCGCCCGATTGCGTTTGTGGAAGATACTGCCGTACCACCGGAGCACTTGGCTGACTTTATTACTGAGTTTCGCGCCGCGTTGGATGCCCGACAGCTCTCCTACGGCATGTTTGGTCATGTCGATGCGGGGGTACTGCACGTGCGTCCGGCGCTGGATATGAAAGATCCCGAACAGGAAAAACTGATTCGTGAGATTTCTGATCAAGTGGCGGCCCTGACCCAGAAGTACGGCGGGCTGTTATGGGGCGAGCACGGCAAAGGCGTGCGCTCGGAGTACGGCCCCAAATTCTTTGGTGAGTTATACCCCAGCCTGCAGCGCGTCAAAGCCGCGTTTGATCCGCATAACCAGCTAAATCCAGGCAAAATTGCGTCGCCCGCTGAAGGCAGCGAACTAATCGCCAAAGACAGCGATCCTGAACTGTTAACGGTTGATGGCGTCACCCTGCGCGGCCAACTGGACCGCACCATTGATGAACGAGCGTGGCAGGCCTATGACGCGGCGGTGTACTGCAACGGCAATGGTGCCTGCTATAACTACGACCTTGATGACCCCATGTGCCCTTCCTGGAAGGCCACCCGTGACCGTATGCATTCGCCCAAAGGCCGTGCCAGCTTGATGCGTGAGTGGCTACGCCTGCAGTCCCTGGCAGGGATTGATGTGGTGGAGGAGTCGCGCAAAAAGAAAGCCGAAAACGGCTGGGGCTTTATCAAAAGCTTTCCGTTACGCGTCGCCAATACGCTCAGTCGCAAGCAACACCACGACTATTCTCACCAAGTTTACGATGCCATGGCGGGCTGTTTGGCGTGTAAATCCTGTGCGGGCCAGTGCCCGATAAAGGTCAATGTGCCGCAGTTCCGTTCGCAGTTTTTAGAGGTCTACCACGGCCGCTATTTACGCCCGCTGCGCGATTACCTGATCGGTGGCACCGAATTTATGTTGCCAACCCTTGCCAAGGTGGCGCCGCTGTATAACGCCCTACTCAGCCAGCGCTGGGTCGATAGCCTAATGCGTCAAGGGCTGGGTATGAGCGACTCCCCGCAGCTTTCCCGCGCCAGCGTCAAAAAACAGCTACGCGCCTGGGGCGTTGCCGAAGCCACGCCCACCTCGCTTGCGCTGCTGACTGAGCAGCAGCGTGCCAACAGCGTGATAATTGTCCAGGACGCGTTCACCAGCCACTTTGAAGCCAAGCTGGTGATGGATGTGGTGGAACTACTGTCGCGACTCAACCTGCGGGTGTTTGTGATGCCATTTTCTGCCAACGGCAAACCGCTGCAAGTGCAGGGCTTTTTAGGCGCCTTTGAGCGTACGGCGGAAAAACAGGCCAAGCGCCTGCGAGCGTTGGCAGAGTTCGACGTACCCATGGTGGGGATCGACCCGGCAATGACGCTGACCTATCGCCAAGAGTACGTCAAAGCCCTGGGCAGTGAGCAAGTGCCCAACGTGCTGATGCTGCAAGAGTGGCTAGCCACGCGTATGAACACGCTAGCACCTCGCCAACTGAACCTAACCGATCCTGGCTTTAAGCTGCTTTCCCACTGCACCGAAAAGACCAACGCCCCGGGCAGCCCCAAAGCTTGGCAGCAGGTGTTTGCGGCATTTGGTTTAGAGCTTGAGCTGATGGCGACCGGCTGCTGCGGTATGTCCGGCACCTACGGCCATGAAACCCGTAATGTCGCAACCTCGAAAACCATTTATGCCCAATCCTGGCAGCCCCAGGTGGAAGCCGAGCAAAACACAGGCAAGCTGCTAGCCACCGGCTACTCCTGCCGCAGCCAGGTGAAACGCTATTCTGGGCAAACTTTGCTACACCCGCTTCAGGCGCTATTGGCGCAATTGAGGTCGGTATCTCATCCTTATCCCAACAATATGCAAGAGAGAGCAACGAAATGACTCAACCGAGCCTTCTTTCAACCAATGAAGTGCGTGACCGTTTCTCTAAGGCAATGTCGGCCATGTATCAAGCCGAAGTGCCGCAGTACGGAACGCTGCTTGAACTTGTCGAGCGCGTTAACCAAGAAACACTTAGTCAACAGCCCGAACTGCATCGCCGCCTGGAAGCGCAGGGTGAATTGGCCCGTTTGAGCGTAGAACGCCACGGGGCTATTCGCGTGGGAACCGCTACAGAGCTTGCCATGCTGCGCCGCCTGTTTGCTGTGATGGGTATGTATCCGGTGGGCTATTACGACCTTTCAGAAGCGGGCGTACCGGTTCACTCAACCGCCTTCCGGCCTATCGACGATGATGCGCTGGCGATGAACCCTTTCCGTGTTTTTACCTCGCTGCTGCGTTTAGAGCTTATTGAAAGCGAAGCGCTGCGCCAGCGTTCAGAAGAGATTCTGGCAAAGCGCGATATCTTTACCCCAGGGGCGCGCGAGCTTATTGAGCGTCATGAAACCCAGGGTGGGTTAACCAGCGAAGAAGCCGACCAGTTCGTCAAAGAAGCTCTGGAAACCTTCCGTTGGCACCAGGATGCGACGGTCGATCTGGAGACTTACCAGGCGCTACATGATGAGCACCGTTTGATTGCCGATGTGGTGTGCTTCCGTGGGCCGCATATTAATCACCTGACGCCACGCACCCTGGATATCGACGAAGTACAGCGCCGCATGCCGGAGATGGGCATGAATCCCAAAGCCGTCATTGAAGGGCCGCCGCGTCGTGAATGCCCCATTTTGCTGCGCCAAACCAGCTTTAAAGCGTTGGAAGAATCAATCCGCTTTGCCGGTGACGCGCAAGGTACTCACACCGCTCGCTTTGGTGAAATTGAGCAGCGTGGAGTGGCGCTAACACCGAAAGGCCGTGCGCTTTATGACCAGTTGCTTACTGAAGGCCGTAAGCAAACCGCAGGGTTGGATAACGACGCACATCAAACGGTTATGCAAAACGTCTTTGCCAGGCTCCCTGATAACGACGAAGCCATGCGCCGTGAGGGGTTAGCGTATTTTCACTATCACCTGACCGAGAAAGGTCAGGCCGCCAAAGACGTTGGCAATGCCGATATTGAGGCGTTAATCGCCCAGGGGCTGGTGGAAGCACAGCCGATTACCTATGAAGACTTTCTACCAGTGAGTGCGGCGGGTATTTTCCAGTCGAACCTGGGTGGTGCAGAGAGCGAAGCCTATGCTGGGAATGCCAATCGCGATGCCTTTGAAGAGGCATTGGGTACCCAGGTGACGGATGAGCTATCGCTCTATGCAGAGCGCGAAAATGCCTCTAAAGCGAAGGTGCTGGCAAGTTTAAAAAGCTAATCTTTCGTTTATAAAGAACGGCAGCACAGGAATGTGCTGCCGTTTTGTTACGTAGTAATGCCCCTAGATCAGCACCCGTAGACACTGACCCGCATGATATAGCGAGAAACCGCCTTCATAGGCACAGCTCCACAGAGGGCGGGCTTTGATGGGTTTGGGCTGTGATAGCGGAAGCGGCAGCAGGCTGTCATCATCGTTTGCAATGTAATGGGCAAAACCTTGGCCGACCACCGTGCCGGTAGTAATGCCGCGTCCGTTATAGCCAGTAGCTGACAATATCCCAGGAGCCGGTTCAAAAATACGCAAGGTGTGGTCCGGTGTGAACGCGACCTTGCCGGTCCAGGTATATTCCCAGCGAACGTTGCCGAGCCCAGGGAAGTAATGATCTTTTATGGTATCGGCCCAGCGGGTTAAGTAAGCCAGCGGTTTGCCTTCACCTTTCCCTAGGCTGCCCAACAGCAAGCGGCCTGCCTTATCTCGCCGAATACTGCTAAGTACCGTCCGAGTGTCCCAAGCGCCTTGCTTCTCTGGCAGTATCGCATCGGCGGCTTCGCCCGTCAGGGGTTCTGACGCCAGTTGATAATAGTGGCCGGTAAAGAAGTGTTGTCGAACTTGATTCCAGTCGTCTTCGGTATACGCATTGGTCGCCATGACGACTTTGCTCGCGGTCACGCTGCCATCTTGAGTTAATACCCGCCAGCGGTCTTCCTGTCGCTTGATGCCTGTTACGGGACTTTGGCAGTAGAGAGTGGCCCCAAGATCCGCTGACGCACGTGCGAGGCCTCGCGTATAGGCGCAGGGGTTGATAGTGCCCGCGCGCTTATCAAGCAGCGCGGTATGTATCTGAGAGGTTCCCGTCATCCGCTCGCATGCCTCTCCTTCGATTAACGTCACCGGCGCCCCACGGTTTTGTAACTGGTCCCGGCGGCGTGCGAGCTCTTGGCAGCCTTTGGTGTTATGGCCAAGGTGCAGGGTGCCTGTACGCGTTGCATCGCACTCAATGGCATAGCGCTCAATAATGTCGAATACTTTTGCTGGGGCGCCGCCCAGAATAGTATTAACGCGTTCGCCTTTTTCTTCACCTAGCGCGGCCACGATGTCATCGGGTGGAATCCAAAGTCCGGCATTAACCAGGCCAACGTTGCGGCCTGAACCACCCGTGGGGATATCTCCCGCCTCCAGCAAAATTACCTTGATGCCTTTTTCGGCCAAATGTAACGCGGTGGACAGACCCGTAATACCGCCACCAACAACACAGACCTCGGCCTCTTCCTGGTTCGCTAACGCAGGATAGTGTACTGGGGCTTCCGCGCTCGTTTGCAGCCAAAGGCAGCGCTCGGAGAGGGTCGTTTGCATCTTATAGTACCTCCTGAAAAGAAGCGCAGGTCGGCCATAGGCCGACCCTGTATGGCTATGAAGTAGGTTGGGAGGAGTAGTTGTTTTGAGGTGTATGGGGCGAGTTTTCAGCCGCGATCTCGGGGGATTCACGAGGAATAAAGCGGCCAGTTAGCGCCCACAGCAGGCCGAATAAAGGGGATAGCCAGCAAGCAAATGCAAAGGGCGCATATGCTAACGTGGGTACGCCAATCGTCGAGGACACAAATCCACCGCCCATGTTCCAGGGAATCAACGGCGAGGAGAGCGTGCCATTGTCTTCAATGGTGCGTGACAACGTCGAGGTCTTATAGCCCATGGCTTGATACTGGCCTTTCAGCAAGCGACCGGGCAGCACCAGCGTTGTATAAACATCGCCAATAATAGTGCTTACCGCCAGCGTTGTGCCGGAGCTTGTTGCCACTAAGCTGAAGCGACCTTTAATGAGCCGCATGAGCTGCTTAATAATCGCGTCAACGGTGCCATAGGCTTCTAACATGCCAGCAAAACCCAGCGCGAAGAACGTTAGCGTTACCACCCAGGTCATGGAGAGCACACCGCCACTGCTGAGTAGAGCATCAATCGCCGGATTGCCAGTATCGCTGCTAAAGCCATTTTGCATGGCATCAAACACGGCATGAACGGTTTCGCCCTGAACGCCGATAGCCACTAAGCCGCCTATCGCAGCGCCGGTGAAAATAGTCGGGAAAGGTGGGAATTTGGCAAGCGCTAAACCGATCACAACAAAAGGCGGAATCAGCGTTACCCAGGAGAGCGTAAAGGTGTCATCAAGAGCCTGACGAAACGTTGCAATATCGGTACTTCGTTCAAGCTGGCCGCCATAGCTAGTGCCGAGCCATAAATAAAGCACCAGCGCGACAATCATAGCAGGCACCGTGGTGGCCATCATGCTGCGTATATGGCTCCATAAATCGGTTTCACATACGGCAGGGGTTAGGTTGGTAGTCTCTGATAAGGGCGACATTTTATCGCCAAAGAACGCACCGGATACCAGCGCCCCGCCCGTTAGATACATGGGAATGCCCAGCCCTTCGCCGATGCCCATTAGGGCAAGCCCGAGCGTTCCTACTGTGCCCCAGGACGTGCCTGTGGCAAGAGATACCAACGCACTAATGACGCAGGTCGCGACAAGGAAGTAAGAGGGTGAAACCAGCTGAAAACCGTAATACATCAGCGTGGGAACGGTGCCGGAAAGAATCCAGGTGCCAATCACCATACCGACCGCTAATAGAATAAAAATAGCGGGCATCCCCAGCTTAACCACCTCAAGCATTGAGGCTTCCATTTTTTGCCAGGGTACGCCACGGATGCGTCCGCACAGGGCACAAATCATTATCCCGAAGGCTAAAGGAATATGCGGGGTAAAGTCAGAGAAGATAAAAAATTGCAGAATTAGAATGGCGGTAGTGGCCAGCAGCGGTAATAGCGCCATCGCGAGGCCTGGCGTCGGGCCGATTTGGACATCGTCACGCATACATCACCTTCATTTTTTATGTTTTTAGTAAGGGCCCTGCAGGGAAGGGCCCTTATAGAGGGGAAGGGTTAGTCGAACTTAATGCCTTGGGCCAGTGGGAGTTCACGAGAGTAGTTCACGGTGTTAGTTTGGCGACGCATATAGCTCTTCCAAACGTCGGAGCCGGACTCGCGACCGCTGCCGGTTTCCTTCTCGCCCCCAAACGCACCGCCAATTTCAGCACCGCTAGGGCCGATGTTGACGTTGGCGATGCCGCAGTCACTACCAACCGCAGAGATGAAGGTTTCGGCTTCGCGAACATCGGTGGTGAAAATACACGATGACAGGCCCTGGGGGACGTCATTATTGGTAGCAATAGCCTCATCCAGCTCTTTGTAGGTGAGAACATAAAGAATGGGCGCAAAAGTTTCGTGCTTGACCAGATCGTTTTGCTCGGTCACTTCAACAATGGCAGGCTCGACGTAGTAGCCTTCGTTGCTGTTGGCGATCTCTACACGGTTGCCACCGAACACCTTCGCACCTTGTTCACGCGCTTTAGCCAGCACGCTTTGCATCGCATCAAAGGCTTGATGGTCAATTAGCGGACCAACCAAGTTACCTTCAAGCGGGTTGCCGATAGACACCGCGCTATAGGACTTCTTAAGACGCGCTAAGATTTCGTCTTTAATGGATTCATGAACGACTAAGCGGCGCAGTGTCGTGCAGCGTTGCCCAGCCGTACCTACCGCAGAGAAGAGAATGGCGCGAGTCGCCATATCAAGATCTGCGCTCGGCGCTAAGATCATGGCGTTGTTGCCACCCAGTTCAAGAATGCTGCGACCGAAGCGCGCTGCCACTTGTGGGCCAACTTCGCGACCCATGCGGGTGCTGCCGGTAGCGCTGATCAGCGCAACGCGAGCGTCATTGACCAACTGCTCGCCAGCGGCACGCTCACCAACTATCACCTGGCTCAGGTGCTTGGGTGCCTCATCGCCGAACTCTTCAATGGCACGCTCTAACAGTGCTTGGCATGCCAGCGCTGTTAACGGTGTTTTTTCTGAAGGTTTCCACAGCAAGCTATTGCCGCATACCAGCGCTAAGGCTGAATTCCATGCCCAAGGGGCAACGGGAAAGTTAAATGCCGTAATTAGGCCAATCGGGCCTAACGGGTGCCAGCTTTCACGCATGTGGTGACCAGGGCGCTCGGAAGCGATGGTCAGTCCAAAAAGCTGGCGAGATTGACCAACGGCAAGGTCGCAAATGTCGATCATTTCCTGAACTTCGCCAAGCCCTTCCTGGAGAATCTTGCCACACTCCCAGGTGACCAGCTCGCCTAGTGATTCCTTGTGCTGGCGCAGTTGATCCCCAAACAGGCGCACCAATTCACCACGACGGGGGGCAGGCACGCTTTTCCAGGCTTGAAAGGCTTTTTCTGAGTTCGCAATAGCAGTTTCAATATCGCTGCTAGAAGCCGTTGTAAGACGACCAATTTCGCTACCATCAATCGGCGTGGTAACAATCAGGTAGCCGCCTTGATACTGTTCTTTTGCGACGCCCATTTTTTCCATCAGGGAATGAATCATTGCTTCACCAAATATTAAGTTGTGAGTAAATTGGTTACAGAGCCAGTATTGCCAAGCTTGCGGTAGCTCATCAAACGATGTTTGTGAAAAACATCATTCCTTAATTTCACCAAGTGGGATTGCCATGCGTCGTCGAAACTTACCTTCTTTGACCAGCTTGAATTGCTTTGAGGCAGCGGCGAGGCACCTCAGTTTTACGCGGGCCGCGGATGAGCTGAGCCTGACGCAAAGTGCGGTGAGCAAGCAGGTGTCACAATTGGAAGTAACGCTGCAACATCCGTTATTCAGGCGGGTGAGAAAGCGCCTGCACCTGACGCCAGAGGGGGCGGTCTATCTTGGCGAAGCGCGTAAAATACTAGCCCAAGTCGAAATGTCTACGCGTTATATGCAGTCTTATGGCGTAGAGGCAGATGTACTGAATATCGCCACGTTACCCACCTTTGGGGCGCGTTGGCTTATCCCCAGACTCAACGGGTTCCGCTTTAAACATCCCAATATTAATCTCAATATTTCTAACCGTACCGAACCGTTTGATATGCAAAAAGAGCGCATAGAGGCGGCGTTCTTTTTTGGCCATGGTGTATGGCCGCGGGCTGAGTGTATAAAGTTGCTGGATGAAGAGGTGGTGCCTGTCTGCGCGCCTTCCGCCATGGAGCAGACAACCGTTCGCGACCCATTAGACTTAACAGACATGGTGTTGTTACAGGTTTCTACTCGGCCCGAGGGGTGGCATGACTGGTTTGAAGCACAAGATCTATATACGGAGCACAGCTACCATGGGCCAAGATTCGATACGTTCTATATGGCGTTAAGATCTGCCCGCGCGGGCTGTGGCGTCGCCCTAGTGCCAAAATTCCTTGCTCAGGAAGAGCTTGATGAGGGGAAGTTAATCATTCCTTGGCAGTTCTCGCTTAAAAGCCAGGATGCTTACTACATGGCCTACCCAGAGCATATGGTCGACGTTTATAAGCTGCGCGTTTTTATTGAGTGGATACGAGCTCGTTTGGATTAGTTGTTAGTTGTTAGTTGTTAGTTGTTAGTTGTTAGGGCGACGGGTAAATAGTCGGGCAGGCGCTTTAGTTCTTCTAAGGGCATGGGGCGTGCGAATAGGTACCCTTGGAGTAGGTCACAGTGGCGGCGAGTGAGGTCTTCTTGCTGTTGCTGGGTAGGTTATTGAAAGGAGTGCGCAATAAACGGGTTAAAATGTGCCCCTATTAAATGAGATGCTGGGTATCCTGTGATACTTTCAAGTGCTTTATTGCAGCGTTGAAAGTGTCCGTTAAGGTCAAATTCATAAACGCCACCAGGGTGATTCACAAACAGGGAGCGGTGCCACTCAGAAAGTGTGCGCCGGATCGAAGCGCATAATGTAAACCAGCGCGTCAGGCAGCATCAATTTTGCCTATTCAATTAGCGCGACCAGCGTTGTGGTGAGTGGCGCTCCGGCGGCGGTCAGCTCGTGGATTTCCTGCTGGGCCTTCTAGTAGCGGAAATTCATGGTGCATAACGCGCCCTTTTCATGCATGAGGCTCAAGGGCCGTATGACTGTATTTATGTTTAATTCTGACGCGTAGCTATTCAACTCGTACCATGTAACTAAACATAAGTGATAGCAACGTAAAATTGCTCCTCCTTTATGCTAATTCTCGCGATATCCGACTAAAGCTATTGCATTGCTTGCCGATACTAAAAGACGCCAAAAAAAATGTAAGGAAGTCTCCCATGCGTCATGAGTTCAGGCCGTCATTATTTTGCCCCTTAGCAAACCTTCAGCTCTGTTTCATTGAGGAGTGTTAATGGTTGCACCATTGCCACCGAATGAAGCAGACCGTTTGCGTGCGATGTGGCGCTATATCCGTCATAACCAGGCTCCTGACGCTGTTTTAGATGCTATTACTCGTTCTGCCGCCAAGTTTTTTGACGTTCCAATTGTGCTGATCGGCTTGGTTGAAGAAGAGTGTCAGTGGTTCAAGAGCCAAGTGGGCCCCGAAATTGCCAATATCCCCCGTGACGTCTCGTTCTGCGCTTATACTATTTTGGAAAACGAGCTTTTGGAGGTGGTGGATGCCACTGTGGATGCCCGTTTCCAGAATAATCCCTTAGTCACCGGCCCGCCTTATATTCGCTACTACCTGGGAGCGCCGCTAGTGACGCCCGACGGGTTTTCTATTGGCACGCTGTGCCTGATAGATCACCGCCTAAGGGCCATAGGTGACGAGCATAAGCGTCATTTGCAGACCTTAGCCCACCAGGTCATGAGTCATCTGGAATTGCAGCGGCTTCAGCGTCTTGAGCGACTTATTAATCACGCGGGGCTGGGTGTTTGGGAGCTCGATGTAAGCTCCAATACGATATGGAGTAATGAGGCGTTTCTACGCTTGCATGGCGCTTCGCCGTTAACACCTAGTAGCCGCTTTGAGCTCGCAAGTCACTATTTGCCTGAAGATCGCGACACACTGGAAAGCGGGTTGGGGAGAATCATTCATCAGGGCACTCCTTTTGACGCCTGCCTACGTTTGAAAGCCCCCGGCGAAACGGCGATTACCTGGGTACAGTTAACGGGTGCCTCTATCGACGATACGGTGCCTGCCCGTCATATTGCCGGTACCCTGCAGGACATTACGCTCCTTCAGCGGAACAAACACGAACTTGAGTGGCGTCACCGTATCGACGATCTAATCACTCGCCTGCAAGCGAGCATTATTGCTGGAGATAATATTTCTGATACGTTTTCAGGTGCGCTAGAGGCGCTGCTGTCGCTAACAGAGAGTGAATACGGGTTTATTGGTGAGGTGTTTAAGGATGAGAGCGGAGAGCCGTTTCTTAAGACCCACGCCATTACTGATATTAGTTGGGACGACGCTTCACGGACACTTTACCGTAAGGCACAAGCGCACGGTTTAGTGTTCTCTCAGTTAGACTCACTCTATGGTCATGTTCTGCGTACTGGCAAGCCGCTGATTAGCAATCGGCCTTCCCATGATCCAAGGCGTGGCGGACTGCCTAAAGGGCATCCTTCCCTCGATACGCTGTTGTGTCTGCCTGTCTCGGTGGAAGGCGAGATGGTTGCTATGCTGGGACTTGCCAACTGTGCTAAGGGGTATAGCAATGAAACGCTTACGTTGCTTGAGCCTTTGCTCCGGCCACTTGGTCAACTGATTCACGGCTTACGCTTGCGCCGTCAGAACGACGAAGCCTGGAAGCGCCTGGAGCTATCCTCCAAGGTGTTTTCTAGCAGTCGTGAAGCGATCATGATCTCGGATAGCGATAACCGCATTATTGAGGTTAATGAAGCATTTGAACGAATTACCGGCTATACCCGTGACGAAGTGCTTGGCAAGAACCCTCGGGTCTTATCGTCAGGGCGCCAAACGCCTAGCTTCTATCGGTCACTGTGGGCATCGCTGAACGAGAAGGGATATTGGCAGGGTGAGGTGATTAATCGACGCAAAAACGGCGATCCATTGCCAGAGATGCTGTCAATTTCAGTGGTACGCAATGAAACTGGTGACACTACCCATCATGTTGCCGTTTTTTCCGACCTGACGCGCATCAAGCAGCATGCGGATGAGCTGTTTCGAGCGGGGTATGTGGATCGCCTGACCGCGCTGCCTAATCGCCGCCACATGATTGAGCTTATGCATGAGGCACTTGATAGCAGCAAGCCAGATGAAACCCTGGCAATAGCGGTACTCGACTTAGACGGGTTTCAGGAACTCAATTTGAGATTTGGTCGAGCGGGGGCTGATCGAATCCTGGTGGTTTTGGCTGGACAATTAGTCGATGCGCTAGGGTCAGGTGATCTTATCGCTCGTATTGGGGGGGATGAGTTTGCTTTTCTGCTGCACCGATTTGAGGGTGGTATTGAGCGTTTAAATCTTATACTTCAACAGGTTACGAAACCATTGACGATGCCTGAACTAGGGGGTACAGATAAGGCGCCGCTGAGACTGACTGGCAGCCTAGGCGTTACTCTCTTTCCTGCTGATCACAATGATCCTGACACCCTGTTACGTCACGCCGACCAAGCGATGTATCGCGCCAAAATGGCCGGTGGTAATCGTTTCGTCCTATTCGATCCTGAGCGCGAACAAGAGCTTAAGGACCTTCAGATCCGGCGCGGACAAATTGCACGTGCACTTGATGCAGATGAGTTTGTGCTCTTTTACCAGCCGCAGTTTGACCCAGTCTTTCAGCAGGTCACCGGTGTGGAGGCGCTGATCCGCTGGCAGCACCCCGAGCGCGGGCTGCTGGCCCCCGGTCAGTTTCTACCCGCGATTTCTGGTAGCGAACTAGAACTGAGCTTTGATGCATGGGTGCTCGAAACAGCGCTGAAGCAGATGGAGGAGTGGCATGCCAGCGACATCATGCTGGAGGTATGCATTAACCTAAGCCCCCAGTCACTCACTCGAGCCGATTTCTTCGATACGCTGCAGGGTGCGTTGGCCGCACACCCAGATGTGTCGCCAGCACTGCTATGCCTTGAGGTACTGGAGTCTGCTGCGCTGGACGATTTGCAAGCCGCGACACAGGTCATGCGTGCCTGTCGCTCGCTAGGGGTGAACGTTGCCTTGGATGATTTTGGTACGGGGTATTCGTCGCTGACCTATCTACGTGATCTGCCTGTGGATGTGGTTAAAGTAGATCGCAGCTTCGTTATCAACATGTTGGAGCGCGATCATGATTTGGCCATTGTTGAGAGCGTTGTGTATCTGGCTAAACGATTCAATAAAAAAGTCGTCGCGGAAGGGGTTGAGAGTAACGCTCACGTCAAACGACTGACAGAAATGGGCTGCCATTTGTTGCAAGGATTCGGTATCGCCCGTCCCATGCCGGCAAAGGCGTTGCAGACGTGGTACGAACATCCCTCAAAAATGCTCAAAGAACTCAACCTTACCTGATAGCTAGCGGCCAGAAGACAGCGCTACGACAGGATATAAACGTCCATCAGAATGAATTAGCAAAAGGAAATAAAATGTTAATTTAACTGAAAAGTAGCGTTGACTTATACAGGGCGGGTCTGTGATTATAAATAATAATTAATATTTCAAAAAACTCGATAGCGGGAGTGAGCGTGTTTTCATGCCGAAATACAGCCGTCATTTTCGGCATATTAGCCAGTTTTTCCTGCGTTCAAAGCTATTATAGCCAGCCAGTTTATGCAGATAGCTTGGATGATTTCGCTGCACAGCTGTTATGTCGTGATGAAGCTGATTGTCCCTCCTCGCAAAGCGCAGTACCCCGCACTCCCTTAGTCATCGAAGGCACCGTTCTGCCTGATGATGCTGCCCGTGGCGTTGATGAAGAACAGGCCTTTTTTATTCAACAGGGCGCTTATTTGAATCAAACGGGCGCCCTGGTATCGCTTGAAGGCAGCGCTATCGTTGTAACGCTGCCAGAGCGCGGCCAATTAAAAACAGGTAGCGGAACGACAGTGGTAACAGCGCCTCGAACAGCCCCCGTCATTATCACGATACCAAGCGAACAAAGAGAATAATGCGTCATTACTTAAAAAATGGGAGGGCTTGGCTTTGGCTGCTCTTCACACTCAATATTGCCTATTTAGTTTATGAATTGGCGTTTAACAGCCGCTTGGTAGATGCATCGGTTGCCCGCTTATCGAACGGCGACATTAGAGCGTTAGAGCTAGAGGGGCGGATACTGTCGGGTATCGGACTTAGCTTGCTGCTACTACGCCTGATCACATTAAAAAATAAGCCAACCAAGTTGTTTATAAAGCAGGTGACGCTGGCGATTGCCATTGGCTTCCCTGTTATGTTTTTTGGCCAGCGCATCTTAGTTGATGTATTGATTGATCGCACTTCTGCCGAGCAGCGCATGGATGCTCAGCATCTTCTGCTGATGAAACGGGGTCTTGCCACTAACTCACTGCAGTTGGAAGGTATTGCGTTTGATGAAGAAGATCTCGATTCACCTCATACGCGTAGCTTTCTTTCTGTATTAGGGCTGATGACGTTTGTCTCTCCCGCCTTTGTTGATGATCTCAAGGCAGAGGCAGAGCGTATTATCCATCAAGTGGCGACAAATGAAGCGAGTAAGGAGCTACCTGAAAGCTACCAAGGCTATGAAACGCTACAAGAGTCTACTCGTGGTGCATGGGACGCGTATAAAACGATTTCGGATAATTATTGGGCGGCCCAGCAAGAGATCTCCAGCTACGCTGAGCAAGCGTGGCTAGATGTGCAAGAAGACCTGTTAAGTCAATGGCGAAATAACCAAGTAGAAGGAAGCGAAGAGGCTTTCACTCGCCAGGTGCTGACACTACAGCGCAGTTTGGCAACCTATTTTAATGCCCGACAACGATGTGAAAGTGGCCATTTTAGAAATGAATGTGTTGTTCGAGTCGAAGAGATTTATCGTAAAGAAGTAGTCGACAATTTAGGGTACTATATTGCCCCCACAGATTGGTGCTATGCCCCCGAAGTAGTGACCCAAAATGTCCGTCGTGGCAATCGTTTCGTTACTGAGCAGCGAACCGTTCAGCGCTGTGAAGACCTCTCTTACGAGCATTTGAATGGGAAGCTAGCCACCGTTTTAGGTGCGCCTGCTTCTTACGAACACTTTGTGGCGAGTGATGACGTTGCTGCTCAGGTAAGGCAAGCAATGCTGGCACAGGGTATTGAGCTACCCAGTGATTGGCGCGCGAATGACCGGGAGGGATTTCTTGAGGCGATTATTGCAGAGCAGTCTCACGAGATAGGCGAGCAAGCAGATCAGTCCATGCAACAACATTTAGGTGCATCGCTACCACTTGATTTGAATGCCGACGCCTTTATTGCCTCTCAGCCAATTCAGGATCAACTACACGAGGCGTTACAACCGCGTGATGAGCAGATGGTCATCACGTTAGACCTGACGCCAGAGCAGTTCAGAGACCAGGTGCTGTTACCGCACTATTTAGCGTATGCCGAGGCGGAGCGTCAGCGGTTATATGATGACGCTCAACTGCTCGCGAATGGTCAGTCTAGAGAAGAAGAGGGTAAACAGTACGTTCGAGCACTTATTGTGCCACCGATTGCGATGGGTTTTTCACTGTTTTTTGCGTTAGTGAATGCGATTGGTTTGGCCGCAAGTATTCCTGTTCTCATGGTTTCCAGATATCGCTGGTTACCCCACGCGATCAAAGTGGGTGGGTTGGTGATTGTTGTAACGGTGCCTATGTTGAGTAGTGCGGCAGTGACGCAAACCCCAACGTACCGTTATTTTAACGAAGAATTTCAGCGCTCAATGACCACGGGGGGCGCGTTATTTGCCACCTGGGTAATTCACACTCAGCCGGTGATCTATTCGTTAGGGCGCTTCGCTTCCTACATTGCGCCTCCATTGGTAAGCGGGCATTCCAACGCGATAGAGCGTTTTGAAAGTGATAACCAGGAAAGTGAAGCAACAACATCTGGCTCTGTTGAACAAGCTGCGGTAGAAAGGCTAGTTGAGTTATCGGCTTCTCCTTATTCTCTCTCTCCCTATTCTCCCTCTGCCGCCGAAGAAAACAGCACTCATGTGGCGTTGCCAGAGAACGAGGGGCCGTTAGGTGTGATGCATCTAGACGTCTCAACGCCGCTAGAAAGCCAACTAGCCACACTGCATGAAAACATGCCCCATCACGCGGCACTTATTGATGTCCAGCAGCTCAGTGACGGCAACTGGGCGATCCATCGTTCTCCGGTGATCACTGGCGAAGGTACCTGCCTTACCAATTTCTCAAGAGCGATGGATATTAGTCGAGTAAATAGTCTTCAGTGGCGAGCCGCCAGGCATGGCGACTGTGGTAGCGACGCGATTGCGAAACGCCCCGTTAGTATTTCTCTTGCAACTGATTTTGCTCGTGTTATCCAGCGAAATGAAGATGGCATCGCGTTATGGGTGCATTTCCAACCTACGCTCTTGGGCGAAGTTAATTGTCATGCAGTACGTCGTGAGGCCGACCAAATTGCTGATGTGCTAGGGGCCCATCGGTTTACCGCTGCTGCCAGTACGCCACAGGTACTTAGCTGTTTTGCGCGGCATGAACGTCAGTATGGCCTTGCTTATTTCGGGCCTGAGTATGGCGAGCCCCAAGCAGAAGGGGATAGCCAGCTTCGTCGTATGAGCTTGGCAGACGTTCAGCGCCTGCGTGAGCGCGCCAGGGGTGTCGGCTATCGTCCTCAAGCCTTAACGCTATCGGAAGCAGCGTTAGAAGGTATTCAGGGCGTTCTGACCAAGGGAGACTGGCTAGTGGTTCATCACAGCCACACCAATACAGGCGTATTCACCTTTTCACAAACTCACGACTTACGCTATGGCGTTTTTGGGGCGAGACAACTGCCAGCCAGCACGGCAGGCCAACCGCTAGACGTGATAGTGACAAGGAACCACGAATGATCATGAAAAAAGCGCTGAAATGGGCGGGAGCCATCGCGGTAGGGGTAACAACATTCTCTGCTGCGCATGCTAACGATTTGGTGGTCGAATCCTTCGCACAATCAGCATTAACACAAGAGCAAAAGCAAGCCTGGCAATATTACATTGCTCAGGAAAGTGCCCAATTTGGTTGCCAATACGGCGATGATATTCGCTTACAGGAAGACCCCCGGGGGACCTTGCAGGCATTAGCCAATGGCGACGATATGGATCCTCTCCTGGTGACATTACGCACATTTCTATTTGCCGGTGAGAACGTTCAAACGCTGTTAGCACGCAATATGGTGATTGCTAGCATGGAATGTAACCCTGTTTATTACTTTGATGGGGAGCTAATTGGCCATCCGGTACTGCCCTTTGAAGAGCATCTCGACATCTTGCTTTCTAAGTTAAGGCAAACACCAGAGTTAAGCGCGCACATGGAATTTTTGCGCGGTACCAAAGCAGCGGCGATTGATGCGCGTTGGTTCTGGGCGTTTTATCTATTAGATGGCGACCACTATCGGTTATTAGGCCAGAACGTTGACACTATTCAACAAGTCGCGCGCATGTTTGTCGGCAGCTTAGGCAACGTGATGGAAGAAAACGCGTTTTGGTTGATATACGACAATGTGTTTAGCCAAGGTATTTACGTTGAAAATACCAACGAGTGCCAAGGTGAACAAGCCGAGCCTAATGCCAACATTGTGGTTGATAAAAACATTGCCTGGGAAATGGTTGAAGCCTTTTACCGAGAAGAAGGTATTTCAAGCCGAGGCAGTTGGCGGCCAGCCGTTCAGCAAGAGGGAGATGGCTATCAATTGGCTGAATCAACCACCATTGAAGACCCCATCAACCCCTATTTTAATGTCAGTCGCCGCGTCACTATAAAGCCACAGGAGTGCCAGTAAATGTATTTTAAGGCCCTATTTACCGCCGGGGTAATATCGCTGTTTTCACTGCCCACCAGTGCATTCGCCCAGGTTGCTTGCCAAGACGATGAGCGGCTCTATTCATTTGCTGACTATATCGATGAACGGCAGGCAGGCACGTCTGAGCCTTTGCAGTTAACTGTGGCAACATTTTTAAACCTGACGCCCAGGGCGAGGGACGTGATCGGTGACAATCTGCGCTTACTCGATAGTGAGTGTCGCCCAATGCAAGTCAGCCAAGGTGAGCCGCCATTTCGAATCGAAATGCCTTTCTCGACGCTGTATATGGGCTTTTACGATGCTGTCCTAAGAGGTGATGAAAGGACGCAGCAAATCCTGCTCAATAGCTTTCGTGCTGAGCCTGTCGATCCTATGGAGTTCATTAGTTACTTTACGGTGATTGATAGCGGCAACGAAGAGCTGATGGAGCGCTTAGCCAGAAGTGCGGGAATTAATATTCACACGGCTTCTTGTAATGATGCAACAAAGTATCTGCACTTCGCTGATCTGTTTGTACGTTTTGGTGGAAGCGTCTACGGAGAACATGGCAAAGCGTGGTTTGTATCGGGTAAAGATCCAGAAGTTACGTCGGTTGACGAAAATTTGACTCAACAATACTCAAGTTTAGTGGGAAGTAACTGTGAGGTTTCGAAGAACACTGTTTTAGCTTTAGCTGAAGCAGCTGGTGCTATTACTTACGATATAGGTAACAAATTTAATAGTACTTGGCACAGCTATGAAAACTACTACACAGAAAGGCACAGCCTTTGGCTTGAGCAAGGCGCACCCGACGCCGTACCTACCAGTCTTTTCGATTAAATATAAATTAAAAAGGGAACTAGATGAAACGTACCTATAAGCCAGTGATTGCCGCAGTTTTCGGCTGCGCGCTTTTCTATGGAACTGCTGCGTCAGGCTCAACAGTAGATTGGACGCCCTTGCTTGCGTCGTGGGAAGACGGTTGTGCCCAATCTGAGGAGTGGAGCGAACTACGCCGTAATCTGGTGACTTACCCAGATGGCTCGCTCTACCCGGAGGTTAACGAGATTGTTCTGCCGACTGTTTATAAAGAAGCTCTTGGAGAAATAGATTTCTTCGAGCGCAACCGAGATTATAGCGGCTACCGTTTAGCAGCAAAAAACGGTGAGTACTACGGCCTGCCAGTTGAAAGCTTCGTTTTTTATCTTGGAAACTCAAATGGCATTAGCGTGCTTTTGGTTGAGTTTTCAGCGCCTATTGACGAAGTGCAGGAAAGGCTTTCAAGCGTTGATTATTCCTTGGTGAACCATGACAGCGGCCCCTATCAGGCGCAGTTGATTACTGACGAAGAAGTGGGAAAAGCCATGCTGATGTGCGATTTAAGCGTTTGAAGAAAATTTTTTAAAATTGTTTTAAAAGAATGGCTGGCTATATGCCAGCCAATAAGTTTGTAAGTTGCTGTAATGCATGTTTTAAATCCTCAATATATGATTAAGCTTTATTTTATGTTCAGGATAAACACCTCAATATAGAGGCTGTTGTTACCTTATTTAGCTCTTTTTGGTATTAGCTGTTGACGTAAGTAATATAGAAGCGCAGACTGATTGCAGTTGGTTAGCAAGTCGAACGTTGTCAGCAGTATCGAAGCATTTTAGCGTTGAGCCTGGTGAAAGTCTCTTGTTCTACCCTCTGTAACTCGGGTATTTCCCCGGCATTAATTTCGCTAAATCGAGGATTTCGATCATGGCAACTGGTACCGTAAAGTGGTTTAACGACACTAAAGGCTTCGGCTTTATTTCTCCTGAAGTTAGCGGCGACGATCTGTTCGCACACTTCTCCGAAATTCAAGCAGAAGGCTTTAAATCCCTGCAAGACGGTCAGAAGGTTTCTTTTGACGTAACTCAGGGCCAAAAAGGCCTTCAAGCTTCTAATATCAAGGTTGTGGAATAAACTCCCTACCGAGATATTAGCTACCGGCTAAGTCGGTAAGCTTAAAAACCCCGCCGTGTGCGGGGTTTTCGCGTTTGTTTATAGAGTAGTCTAAAAAGAATATGCTGAGTTATTAACCGTTATCTTATGAGGGGGCTAAAATTCCAGGCTTAGTCTAAGCATATCTTTGTGCTGAATTCCATTTTCAATGATAGGCTCAGGGTAGTTCTTCAAGAAAAAATCTTTATCAATACAATTAACCCTAAAGCCCTGCCGTTGGTAGAAGGTCAGTTGATAGCCGAATGTACCCGTTCCTACCTCTAAGCGTTGCGCACCAGATGCCTTTACTTTTTCGATAACATGCCTGAGAAGTTGTGTACCAACACCGTTCTGTTGAACCGATGGTGAAACGGCAATGTTCATCAATTCCAGTGCTCCCTCAGAAATCGGCTTGATAACACAAACTCCAACTACCGAACCCTTGGCACAGGCGATGAAGCATCTTGATTGATATAGGTAGCTTTTGATGGCTTCTTCGCAGGGATCCGCTAAAAGAAGTAGCTCCATTGGCACCTCAGAGGGTGTTATCTCAGCTATTTGCAACGATGCATGCTCCTATCGCATTCAGAGTAATTTTCATTCTACTCTTTGTGTCCATGTTCCATGTCTTTATGTGAGCGTGTGGGTGATTTTTTGACTCAATAAGGTTTTAGGGCACACGTTCTGGCTTAGATAGGCACGCATGGTCTGCCACTATAAAATCACATTATTTATATTTCGAAAGTAGCATAAAAAAGATGGGAGCAAGCTGCCTTAGATAGGGGCATTTTGTTGCTATTGGTTTGAAAAAGCTGGTGTGCGAGCTCATCGGCACGAGGTTATTCACACGAGATCATCATGACCCTACTGGATAAACGTGCGTTTTACTTATTTGAGGTAAGCAGTTGCGGTGGCATTCGTGCGGCGGCGGAGCATCTGCATATCAATCCCTCTGTGGTAAGCCGCCAAGTACGTGGGTTGGAGAGAGAATTGGGCATGGCGTTGTTGGAGCGTCAAGGTCGGCATGTGACGTTGACCGAAGCAGGCCAATTGGTAGTGGAAGGATTTCTTGCTCAGCGGCGGTTGAATTCAGAGCTGGGAGATACGCTGTCTCGGTTACGCAATTTACAGTCGGGGAAGGTGGTAGTCTCGGTAGGTGATGGCTTTGTGGATAGCTTTATCAACCACGTGATGCGCCGTGTTTCCGAGCATTATCCCGACGTGCTGATCGAGATTAAAACAGGGATTTATTACCCCCGAGAACCCCATGAGATGGTGGCCAGCGACGAGGTGGATATTGCTATTACCTACGGCCCCATTTCAGACCCACGGTTAGTAGTGCACTCTTTTGAGCGGGGGCCGTTGTGCGCGCTGGTAGCACCATCCCACCGGCTTGCCCGCCAAGATAGCGTGTCGGTCACGGAGTTATTACAGCACAAATTGATTTTTTTACCGGATGCCTCGGGCTCGCAGCAGTTCGTGAATGCGCTATTTGGTGCTGCCGGGCAGTTGGCTACGCCTGCCTATCGTTGCAACCTGCATTCGGTGTCTCGAAGGTTGGCATGTGCGGGGATTGGCGTGTCGTTTATGACGGCTGCTGCTGCACGCAGCGAAGTAAACGCTGGTTTGCTGAAGGCGATTCCCATTGACCACCCTATGGCCGCTAGTAGCCAAGGCAATTTGGTGCGTAGAGTCGGCAGAAGGCTTTCGCCCGCTGCCGACTATTTGTGGAAGTTAATGATGGCGATGCAGTGACGTACTGAAGTATCAGTTAGCCATCATGTATACGCCTGGGCCAATTGGCCAGCCCATGGCCAGCCAGAACATCAAAAACGCTGACCAGGCGAGCAAAAAGCCTATGGCTAACGGCAGCATGGTGGCTATCAACGTGCCTAGCCCCATATCTGGCTTATAGCGCTGCATATACACCAGTGCTACCGAAAAATATGGGCTCATAGGGGAGATGATGTTCGTGCTGGAATCGCCTATGCGGAACATTGCCAATACAAAAGCTGGATCGAAGT
The DNA here is from genome assembly GCF_024138895.1 of Halomonas sp. XH26. NCBI lineage: Bacteria > Pseudomonadati > Pseudomonadota > Gammaproteobacteria > Oceanospirillales > Halomonadaceae > Halomonas > Halomonas sp. XH26. The sequence continues at coordinate 3,662,008 of NZ_CP071889.1, read as the reverse complement.
CGATCATCATCAGCATCGGCACGAATACCGGGGCCATTAATGCCCACTGAGCGGAGCCGCTGGTCATAAAGACGTTCAGCACTGCGCTCATCGCAATAAACGCGCCTACTAGCGGTAGCCCGGTAAATCCGGTGCTTTGCAGAATATTGGAGCCTTCAATAGCAATAAATTGCCCCAATTCTGACCAGCGGAAATAAGCAATAAACTGCGAAATGGCAAAGAACAGTACTAGGGTAGGTGCTAAGTCACTGGCAGACTCCGCCATGCGTTGTGGTACATCACGGCTGCTGGTGATCTTGTCGGTGGTGATGCCGTATACCAAGCCAATAGTGACGAAGTAGCCAAACATCAGTGGCACGAGTGAGCGCAAAAAGGGCGAGGGGATCAAGCCGCCCTCTTCATTGCGCAGTGGTGATGCCTCGGGCACCACGGCAATTAAGATCAGCGCTAGGTAAATCAGTGTGGCAATACCTACCCGCTTTAGGCCGCGCTTTTCTGCGTCGGTTAATGCCGGTTTTATAATGTCAGTTTTAAAGTCTTTGCTTATCGGTAGGGTGCGTTGCAGCCTCGGCTCTACGATCTTATCGATGACTAACGTGCCAACAATTGCCAGCACAAACACTGAGCAGGCCACAAAGTAGTAGTTATCAACAGGTGAGACGTAGGCGTCTGGGTCTACCAAGCGTGCGGCCTCCGTGGTTATGCCAGCAAACAGCGCATCCCCGACGGTAATGAACAGGCTGGCATCAAACCCGGCGCCTGCCGCTGCGTAGGCGGCAGCTGCACCGGCGATTGGGTGACGGCCCACCGAGTAGTACACCATGGCGGCTAGCGGGATCAGGATTAGGTAGTTGGCATCGGAGGCAATACTGCCGCAAATACCTGCCATAAAAACGCAGAAAGTGAGCAGAGCGGGTGGTGCTTTCGCCACGCTCACCTGCATCAAGGTCGACATTAAGCCCACTTTATCGGCCAAACCAATGCCAAACATCACCACCAAAATAAGGCCGAGGGGAGGGAAGTTAACGAAGTTACTGACCACGCTGGTCAGCATAAACTCAATGCCATCAGCCGATAGTAGACTGCGTACCTGCACCACTGCGTCGGTTTGCGGGTTAACCGCTGAAACGCCGAGTGCGGCAAGCAGGGCTGAGACGACCACAACTACGCCAGCCAAAATGACAAAGAGAATAAACGGGTGTGGGAGCTTATTACCCACACGCTCAATAGATGAAAGAACACCTTGCATCGTATAAATCCTTTTTACTTAACGTTATTTTTTTAATCGTAATAAGAGGCCTGCAGAGAATTACGCTCGTGCTAACAGCTCTTTTGCCAGCGCCACAAACATCCCGCCTGCGACCGGCAGAACAGCATCGTTAAAGTCGTAGTGCTCGTTGTGCAGATAGGCGCTATCGCCATTACCGACAAAGAAGAAACACCCCGGTACTTCCTGCAGGTAGAACGCGAAATCTTCGGCACCCATAGTGGGCATATAGTCCAGCTGCTGAATGTCGTGGCTTACTGCGTGTTTGTAGGCAACCGCTAACACACGTTCTGACCACGCAGGGTCGTTAACCAGGGGGGGCACCTGGTGTAGGTGTTCCAGATGAAACTGCGCACTGTGGGCTGCGCATACGCCAGCGGTTACCTGCTCAAGCTTGCCTGCAAGCGCTTCGCGTGAAGAGGGGCGGTCGCTGCGGATATTCACTAGCAGCTCGGCTTGGCCAGGAATCACATTGGCGGCATCGCCCGCATGGAAAGCAGCTACAGTGATCACGCCTGCTTCCAGCGGCGATTTGTGGCGGCCCACTAACCCTTGCAACTGCTGTACCAGCGATGCCCCGACATAAATAGGATCTACCGCCAAGTGCGGCATGGCGGCATGGCCGGAAATACCTTCGATAGTGATTTTATAAGTGTCGTTACCGCCCATAGCCGGCCCGGGTTTAACAAACAGTTGGCCTGTTGGGAAACCAGGGCGGTTGTGGTAGCCAAATATCGCGTCCACCTTGGGGTTTTCCAATACCCCTGCCTTGACCATGATGTCGGCACCATTGCCACCTTCCTCGCCAGGCTGAAATAGCAGTTTAATGTGTCCACATAGCTCGTCACGCAGCGCCATGATGGCCTCGGCAGCCAACAAAAGCGTGGCGGTATGCCCATCGTGACCACAGGCATGCATCAAACCTTGCCGTTGGGAGCGATGCTCAAATGTGTTGGCTTCCTTGATGGGTAACGCATCCATATCGGCGCGAAAGGCAATCACTGGCCCTTCGCGACCGGTCGCTAGCTCAGCCATAACGCCTGTAGTGGCAATACCTTCGGTAACGCGATAGCCAAGCGCTCTTAGCCGCTCCGCGACCAGCGCGGCGGTGTTATTTTCCTGGAATTTAAGCTCGGGCTGCTGGTGTAGCCGATGCCGCAAAGCAGTGGCTTCACTAACTTGTTTATCTGAAAACATTTCCTATCCCTACTGATGTCGGTGCCTTTATTCGGCTTTTTGTAAGCTAAGCGACTTGGCGGGTAGAAAAGAGTCGTTTTAATGACGAATTTGTTGCTTTCAAAGCAACGGTGATGGGTTGATACAACCGAAGTGACTTCTTAGCGATGTTATCAACGCCCTTGGCAGCTAGCGGTGAAACTTTCAGTGTCACCTTCTTTTAATGCTTATTTTTAACTTAAGCACTCTGCGTATCGACTAAATCATACCTCTTTGCGGCAGCCACACAGCCGGAGATTGCAATCACCCAGCGAAGTAAGCTATTGGTGGCGCAGTTGATAGATCAGCTTGATGCACAAGACACACACGGCCGTGGAGTGCTCGGTATGAAAACCTTGTCGAACATGGGGTTCGCCCTATTTGGTGCAGCGCTGGTAGCAATTAGCTATGGACTTGCGCGCTTTGCGTTTGGTTTGTTTGTGCCTTCCATTAGCGCCGAGCTAGAACTGACAGCGTACTTGGTTGGCATTATTGGGGCGCTGCCGTTTATTAGTTTTGTCTTGGCGACGTTGTTCGCACCGCTTGCAGCCGATCGGTTCGGTGCGCGTAATTTGGCGGTGTTGTCAGGTGGATTTGGTGTGGCTGGCCTTGTCTTTATCAGCCAGTCGTCTGGCGCCTTATCGCTCGGCGTAGGTGTGTTTGTCTGCGGGATTTGTACCGGTTTGATGATGCCCGCTCTGACGGCTGCTATGCAGGCGCTGGTGAGCCGAACAATGCATGGCCGCGTTAGCTCTATCATGAATGCTGGCACCAGTATTGGCATTATCGTAGCAGTGCCGACGGTCGTTTTCCTGGCCGATGCGTGGCGCTTTACCTACACTAGCTTTGCCGTTATGGCAGGCTTAGGGGTCATTGCTGCCTGGTACTTTATTCCTTCGGTCTCTCGGGTTGTGCCAGCGAATGCGGCGCCGCCACCGCCAATCACGCGGCTACAGTGGTCGCGCCTTACCCGGCTATCGCTCTTTGCTTTCGCTATGGGGTTTGTGTCTTCGCCGTTCTGGCTTTTTGCGCCTGATTTGGCCGTTACCCTTGGTGGGTTGCCTCCTAATCAAACTGGTTGGCTTTGGTTTGCCGTAGGACTTGCTGGGCTTGGAGGTGCCGTAGTGAGTGATTTGGCTGACCGTAATAACCCTCCTATTACGCAGGCATTAATGTTAATGATGCTGTCTTCAAGCTTGGTGTTGCTTGCTGCCAGTCCAGGCCAGTTAGCATTGGCGATATTTTCCGCCATGGTGTTTGGACTTGCTTACATGAGCTTAACGGGACTGTATCTGATGACGGGGATTCGGCTATTGCCGGGGCGGCTTTCCATGGGGCCAGTCTTGCCTTTTATGGCCTGTGCGCTTGGGCAGGCAGTAGGATCGCCGGTTGTTGGTATGCTGGTGGACGGCTTTGGTTATGCCTATGCATTTTCGCTATTTTCTGTCGTTGGTATTGTGGTGGCGATTATATCGCCAGCTTATCCTGGCCACATTGATTACTGGGCAGACTTGGTGGAAGAGTCAGTTGAAGAAGAACCACTGCAAGAGGAGCAGTCCGCTGCTGAAGAGACGGGGCTTCAAGCAGCATATGATCACCAATTGCTGGATGAGAATGGCGAGCCCATCGAAGAGCCCGTTACTAAAGAGGATAACGTGTCCTAATGCGCTGCTGTTTGGCGTTATACGGTCGAAATCCATGGAGGAGTTGGAGCAGGTGCCTGGGGAGCGCAATTTGCCGCGAGGGTTTGCCTTCACCGGTAGCAGAGGTGTGGCTAGAGGTAATGAGTACCTTCGCGGCATCGGCGACAAAAACGACAACGCCAGCTGAATCCAGAGGCTAGCGTTGTCGGACGAACATTGATCAGGCGAAGGCGTTCAGACACCAGGTAATGGCGGGGATGGCGACAATATCGATCAGCACGGCGCCGCACAGCGGGACGATAATGAAGGCCTTATGCGACACCACACGATAGTGCTCGCACACCGCGCTCATATTCGCCACCGCATTGGGAGTAGCGCCTAGACCGTGGCCAATAAAGCCCGCGGTAAGCACTGCGGCGTCGTAGTTGCGGCCCAGCAGACGGAACAGCACCACCACGGCCAGGAAGACGATGGCCAAGGTCTGCACCAGCAGGATTAATAGCAGTGAGCCGCCCATCTCCTGGAGCTGCCAGATCTTGAGATTCATCATTGCCATGGTCAGGAACACGCCCAAGGCTACGTCGCCCAGGGTGGCGAGGGCGTTGTCTGGCATGCTGACCCAGTGGAAGCGATCATTAAGATTGCGTAGCAGGATGGCGACAAACATGGCGCCCACATAACTCGGCAGGATGACCCCTAGGTGAGTTGACAGGGCCTCTTTGAACCACACTCCCAGTACCATGATCGGTACTACGACGGCCAGCACGCGCAGCAGGGTACGGCTGTCGATGGGCGCTTGGGTGGGGCGCTCCTCGGCTTGCAGTTTCTCCAGATCATGCACGTCCTCGGCGACAACCGGAATCTGCCGACGGTCGATGATCCAGCGGGCGATGGGCGCGCCGATCACACCGCCGACAATCATGCCGAAGGTGGCAGAGGCAATGGCGGCAGTAGTGGCACCCTGGGCACCCAGGGCTTCCGCCTCAGGGCCAAAGGCCGCTGCTGCGCCAAAGCCGCCCTCTAAGGAGGTGGCTCCGGCCATCAGGCCGATCAGCGGGTCGAGGCCAAGCAGGCTGGCCATGCCAATGCCCACGCCGTTCTGCATCAGCGCCAGCAGCCAGCAGGCCACTAGATAGATGCCCAGCGCCTTACCGCCCTTCTTGAGCAGCGCCAGGCTTCCACCCAGGCCCACGGTGGTGAAGAAGGCGATCATCAATGGACTCTGCATCGCCGTGTCAAGCTCGAAGGTAACCAAGCCAAGATCGCGCAGCAGCCAGGCCAGCAGGGCGAAGCCGAAACCGCCGATCACTGGGGTAGGGACGCAGAAGTGTTCCAGCCAGTTGAGCCGGCGCTTAAGCCCGGCGCCAAATGCAAGCAATATCAGCGCCAGTGCCGTGGTGGACACGGCATCCAGAGTAAAGTGCATGTTGATGCTCCATGAGTTGTTGTGTGCCGCTCAGGGCGGTCGGGTAGGGGTGGCCGTTGACGACCGGTTAATCGTTGGTTAGCGCGCCAGGCGCTCGACCAGACGGGCCGCAACACGGGCCGTTCGCGCGTCTATATCCAGGCTTGGATTGAACTCGGCTACGTCCACTACTGGCAGCGCAACGCGTGCGGCTAGATGATCAATGACATCCTCAACCAGGGACAGCTCGATGCCCCGGGCGGAAGGGGCGCTGACGCCCGGGGCAATCCAGGCTGGTAAGGCGTCTAAGCAGATGGTGAGGTAGAGCCAGTCGACCTGTGTCAGCAGCCGCTCCAGAGCGGCTTTCATCGCGGGGCTGTCCAGCGAGCGACACTGCTCGTCGAGCACCCACTCCACTCCCAACGACTCGGCGCGGGCGAAAAGCGCTGGCGTATTGCCGCCACGATTCACTCCAAGGCAGGTGTAGTGGAAGTCGATGCCCGCCTCTTGGCACAGCTCGGCGCACTGCCGAAAGGGCGTGCCGGAGCTGGCGCGCTCGGCCTGGCGCAGATCGAGATGGGCATCCAGATTGAGGATGCCTAGGCGTGGCATCGTCGCCTGACGTTGGGCGTGAGCCAGCAGTCCCGAGAAGCTAGCGAAGGCGATCTCGTGGCCGCCGCCTAAGCCGATGACCCGGTGGCCCTGTTCGAGCAGCTCGGACACCCGCCCGGCGAAGGCTTGCTGAGCGTCCTCTAAGTTGTCGCCCTGGCAGACCACATCGCCGGCATCATACAGCGGTGTCGTCAGGTGATACGCCTGGTTGGCTAGCTGGCGACGCAACACCAGGGGCCCTTCACTGGCCCCCGTCCGCCCTTGGTTGCGGGCTACGCCAGCATCAGAGCAGAACCCTAACAAAGCGCGCCCCGGCGCCTCGGCCCGAAAGGCCGGACGCATCACCTGATGCCAGCGCCGTGCGTCACCTGCCTCTGTGCTATCGACCCGGCCTTGCCAGGGCGCCATCAGCGCCGCCTCATTATCTGCTTGTGTCACTGCAGGAGTTCTCCCAATCGTTGTGCACTGAGGCGCGTGGCCTCGCTCAGAGTCTCGGCTCGGTCTTGAGCCCGAGCGCTGGGGGCCATCACACTGATCACCGCCTTGAGACGACCGCGGCCGTTGAACACTGGGGCACTGGCGCCCCATACTCCTTGATCGATTTCGCCCACGCTGACCGCCACGCCCCGTAGGCGAATGGTCTCGAGATCGATCAGGGCATCGTCCCGCTCCGCCTCCGAGCGAAGCATCAGCGCCATCTGGCGCTCTTCATCGCTCATCCAGGCCAGCAGCGCCCGAGCGCTGGCGCCCTTGAGTAGCGGTTGCACCTGGCCCCGGTGGTAGCAGCAGCGCAGCGGCTGTGGACTATCGATCATCTCTACGCAAAGGGCGTGGTCACGCACCGCCACCAGTAGCGCCGAGCTCTCCTGAGTGGTCTCAGTCAATTCGGTCAGCACTGGGCGAGCCCAGCGAAGCAGCTCGTTGTGGTGTTCGAAACCTTGGTGCAGACGCACCGCCTGAGGGCCCGGCGCATAGGTGCCGCCCTCGCGTTCGCTGACTAGGCCCCAGGCCAAAAGTTGGCGCAGGTGGCGATATGCGGTCGAGACTGGCTGAGCGGTCAGCTCGGCCAGCGACTTCACCGTCATTGCTTCCCCTTGATTTGCTAGGCAGCACAGTAGCGCTAGCATCCGGTCGGATGGCCCCATCGCAATTACCTCAAATTTTGATAAACGATACGCAGCAAAATAGATAAAAGAAAAAAAAGTTATCAATTTTTGATAATTAAAATTCTTAGGCTTTAGTCTTGATATGGGAAGGCGGGGTATTGTCGGCGTGAAATAGCAAGGGGTAACGCGATGTTCCAGCGGCATCAGCAACGTCGGATTTTTTAAAACGCCTAACGCAATGGTTGTGCTTTACCGATGCATTTTCACTCTGTACATCGCGCTATCAGCATGCCTGAGCAGCGTATCCGCATCGTCCCCATCGGCGGGATAACAGGCTGTACCAATACTGCAAGACGGCATGTTGATCGCTCCAAATTCTGCGCCCAGCGGCTCGGCCATGATGGCGAGAATCTGATTTACCTTGTGTGTAACGGCCTCCATTGATTGGATGCCCGTCAGTAGAATAGTAAATTCATCACCGCCCATGCGCGCGGCCGTGTCTGTTTGACGTAGACAGCTTTCCAGTCGCCGAGCCACTGTACAGAGCACTTCATCTCCTATGGCATGTCCATAGGTATCGTTAATCAGCTTGAAGTCATTAATATCCAGAAACAGCAGCGCAAGGCCGCTCTGGTGGCGATGAGCCGCGCCCAAGCCTGAAACGAGCCGATCATAGAAGAGTGATCTATTCGTCAGCTTTGTTAGTGGATCGTGATGGGCAAGGAAGCGTAATTCTTCTTCGGCTTGTATTAGGGCTGTTACGTCTCGAGCAACGCCGATGCGAACTTCTTCGTCTTCATACCAGCGAGCAGACCATAGAATGTGCACAGTGCTGCCATCCTTGCGGAGGTAGCGGTTGCGGAAATCGATGTGTTGTTGACCGCTCATGACCCGCACAATGGAAGCTTGCGTGAGCGCGAGATCGTCAGGATGCATGTAATGGGTGATTAAAGTGCCGGTCAGTTCATCAGCACGGTAACCAAGCAGTGACTCGCAGGCATCACTCACAAACAGGATCTGATGGTCTTTATCGACCACGAAGACCGTGTCCAGCATCAGATGCACTAGTTTGGGATAGAGCGCTTGCAGGTCAATTGGCATAGGCTAATCCGGTTAACATTGTTCAATGGCAGGCAAGTTGCCAAAGAGCGATCATAACCTATGACCCAATGTCTAATACGTTGACCAGACAACGTAAGTCTTTTAGCTGGTTAAGCCCACTAGCCCCATCATGAGCTTAATTCCCAGTGAAAGCAGTAATAGAACACCAACACTCGAAAACCAAATGATCATTAACCAGCCTAAGCGCCTAGCGAGTGGTTCTATCTGGCTATTTGCTAGATTACTTTATTAGTAGATGTTCTTCATGGCAGGCTTAGTTTTTAACCAAAAAACCATATCAGTTAGGAAGAGGGGTGAGCTACAGAGCGGCAGGGATTTAAAACAGAGTTAATAGCTGTCCTAGGGTTTCCATGCCCCGCTCGCTGCGTGCTGTCCACGGGTGGCCATAGCTTAAGCGTACGCAATGCCGGAACTGCTGAGTTGCGGAAAAAATGGGGCCTGGCGCCAAGCTAACACCATGGTCGAGCGCCATGTTGAATAAGCGTAGTGAATCAACTTTTTCAGGAAACTCTACCCATAAAAAGTAGCCGCCATCAGGCCGAGTGATACGTGTTTGGGTGGGAAAGTAGCGATCTGCAGACGCCAGCATACTACCTTGTTGGGCTTCTAGAGCGTGGCGGAGCTTACGTAAGTGACGGTCATAGCCGCCGTGCTGTAAATAGTCGGCAATGGCTGCCTGTGCGGGAATGGAAGGCGAAATAGTCGTCATTAACTTCAGTCGTGAAATAGCTTCGGCGTAGCGCCCTCCCGCTACCCAGCCAACGCGATAGCCAGGCGCCAAACATTTCGAGAAAGAGCTGCAGTGAATGACTAGCCCCTCATCATCAAACGCTTTCACTGGGGTAGGCGGTGTGCTGCCAAAGTACAGCTCGGCATACACATCATCCTCTAGCATGGGGACTTGGTGCTGCTTTAATAGTTGATAAAGGGTCTGCTTTCGTTCATTGCTTAGGCTGGCGCCGAGCGGGTTTTGCAGATGGCTCATAAACCAGCAGGCTTTGATAGGTAGCGACGCCAATCGCTCTGCTAGCACATCAAGGTCGATACCCTCGCGTGGATGCACTGGAATCTCCACTGCACGCAGTTTTAGTCGCTCCAATACTTGCAGGCTGGCATAAAACGCCGGGGACTCAACCGCCACCAAATCGCCAGGTTGGGTCACGCATTGCAGGGCTAAGTTGAGCGCTTCCATCGCGCCATTAGTAATCACCAGCTCTTCCATTGGAAGCTGAATGCCTCCCAGCATATAGCGGAGAGCGATTTGTCGGCACAGGTCGACATGCCCGGTGGTCATGTCGGCCACTACCTGCTGAGGAGAAAGCTCGCGCAGACCACGTGTCATGCTGGTGCTCAGCCGCGAAAGTGGGAAAAGCTCAGGGCTTGGGAAAGCTGACCCAAAAGGCACCGTTCGATCATCCTGCAGTGAGTCGAGCACCGAGAACACTAGCTCACTGACTTCTACTTCCGCGGGGTCGGTGGGCTGCAACGTCACACGTGGCTCGCCCAGCAAGCGCCGAGCATGTTCACGAACAAAATAGCCTGAGCGTGCTCGTGCCGTGATGAGACCGCGGTTTTCGAGTAAGTAGTACGCCTGAAACACCGTGGATGGGCTGATCCCATGGTGACGACTGGCCTGGCGAACCGACGGAATTCGCTCCCCAGGACCAAGCACGCCCTGACGAATCAGCGTGGCTATCTCATCGGCAAATTGTTCGTAACGTTTCATGGGATAAACCGTCGGTGCGTTGAGGATAGCACCAGGATACTCCATCACAGTTTTAGGTGGCACAGGTGAAACTCTCTGCTAGAGGGAAATGCCACTGTGACGGATGTGGGAAATTTAAAACAGGCTCAAATCCATTAATAAAAAGCATATCAGAAGGTAGCTTTATAAGCTGTTTAGGCTCAACTGATACGCAATATTTCTCTAAAACTGCGCCTGTTTGTTAGTCAGCGTAGTGGGGATAGTGGTGGTTAATAATCGGCGACGCCCCTCGACCGTATGACCTCCATTCCCTCTTTTCTGGATATCGGTATGACGCAACGCATTCCATTGCAAAACCTAACCACTGAGGCAGCGGTTGAACACCACTCGCCTGCATCTAATGATTCCCGCCACCAGCCTTTTAGTAGCAACCCGTCCAATAATAAGCCACCCCAGCTTGGACATATTTATGTGCGAGAAATTGGTGGTTTTTTTCAGCGCATCCGGCGCTGCTCAAACTGGTTGTTAATGGCGCTGTATTTTGGCTTGCCATGGATTAATTGGGGGGGGCGGCCGCTGGTGTGGTTTGATCTTGCTGCGCAAGAGTTCCATATTTTTGCGGCGACGTTTTATCCACAAGACTTTATCTTGCTCACCTGGATCTTGGTGTTGTGCGCGTTTGGCCTGTTTTTGATCACGGTAGCGGCGGGGCGCGTGTGGTGTGGCTATAGCTGCCCGCAAAGCGTTTGGACCTTTCTGTTTATCTGGTTTGAGCATCGCTTGGAAGGGCCACGGCACCGTCGCATACGTCGTGATAACGCATCACGTACCTTTGACACGCTTTGGCGCAAAACCGCTAAGCATACGGCTTGGTTGCTAATCGCGCTGGCAACGGGGATCGCCTTTGTCGGTTACTTCACGCCGATTAGAGCGTTGGTGGTAGATTTTGTCAGCTTGAATGCGCATCCCTGGGCGCTATTTTGGATCGGCTTCTTCACGGTTTTTACGTACCTGAATGCGGGTTGGCTACGCCACCAAGTATGCCTCCATATGTGTCCTTACTCGCGTTTTCAGTCGGCAATGTTCGACGCCAATACACTGATTGTTTCTTATGATGCTGCGCGTGGTGAACCTCGTCGTAATCATCATCAAAAGGGTGCTGAGGCATCCAGTGTTGGTGACTGCATCGATTGTGAGCTGTGTGTTCAGGTGTGCCCAACAGGTATCGATATTCGTGATGGACTGCAGTACGAATGCATTGGCTGCGCCGCGTGTATTGATGCCTGTGACAGCGTCATGGCACGGATTAATAAACCGCTTGGCCTTGTGCGGTATACCACGGAGCGCGCGTTGGAGGGTAAAGACACCCGTTTCTGGCGCCCTCAACTGATCGCCTATGCTGTGGCGCTGCTCTCTATGGTGGTGCTGCTCGTTGGCTTCTTAAACACCCGTGTGCCCATCGATGTAGATGTTGCGCGAGATCGCCAAGCGTTGTTTGAAGGTACTGAAAGTGGACGCATCGTCAACTACTACAACGTAACGCTGCGCAATCAAGATACCGATCCTCACCGCTATGTGTTAACGGCATCCGGCTTGCCAGGGCTGCGCTTACAAGGCATGGAAACCATTGACGTAGAGGCTAACGAGACTCGCCGCTTACGGGTTGCTCTCAGCGCCGATGAGGGTGTTTTGACTCAACCCAGCCACTCCATTGAGCTGCGCTTTACATCGCTGGAAGAACCATCGGTAACGCGTGTGAGTGAAACGCGTTTCCTGGGGCCGTCGAGATAACCGTCTTTTTCTTGGTCAAGATGATGACGTTGACTAGCTATGCTGCCTTCTAGAAAAATCTAGTGGGCAGCATCGGTTGTTGTTAGTGTTTTCTTCATATTTTCGTTAGTGCGCTTCACTTTTTTACTGCGCAACTTACAAGCGTAGGATATAGCGAGCGGTACCACTTGCAGAGTTCTTTATATTGATGTTTTTTTATATGACATCAATTGGTTACGTTATAAAAATAGCAAATTTTCTAATTATCAGAGATCATATGTAAATGTAAAAAACGCTTACGCATGAATCATTGCGGTATATTTCAAGGTAGAGCATGGTGACATCCAACTTATTTTCGCTTGATGATTTCCCAATAGGGTGCATGGTTACTGACTATAAGCGTCGGATTCTCTATAGTAATCGCTATCTTGAGCAGTATCACGGTTATTCAACGCGTGATTTATTAGGCGCCGATCTGTTCATTTTATTGAGCAAAGCGTCACAGATTATGTATGACACTTATATAGTGCCTATTTTAGTTCGGGAAAAGCAGTGCGACGAAATACGGCTTTCAATGGTGACTCGTTCTACAAGTACCCTACCAATCGTGGTGAATGTGCTTTGCGATGATAGTGCCAATGAGCGTATTTTCTGGAGTGTCAGTAGTTCTAGCCGATCTGACCAGTTATTTCAGGAGTTGACGGAGACTAAAAAGCTTCTTGAGCAGAAGGTCTCTTTGCTACGCACTTTATCAGATACCGATCAATTGACCGGTTTACCTAACCGCGCGGCTTTGACCAAGCACCTTGATCAGAAAATCATTGATTTACAGAAAAATGATATGGCGTTCGCGCTTGCGTTTGTTGATCTTGATGGCTTTAAAGAGGTGAATGATCTCTATGGTCACCATATGGGCGATAGAATTCTTCAATTAGTAGCCAAGCGCTTGGCTACTAATTTAAGAAGCGACGATTTGATTGCTCGTTTTGGTGGCGATGAGTTTGTTATTTTTTTGAATGGACGCTTTAGTGCCGGTTTAGTTGAAGAGTCACTTTCTCGACTTATTAATAAACTTTCAGAACCCTTTGATATAGATTCGGTGCTGTTAAAGCTCTCTGCCAGTATAGGCGTTACCCTCTATCCGCAATCGAAAGAGGTAGAGCCTGACCAATTGATTCGTCAAGCCGATCAGGCGATGTATCAAGCAAAGCTGTCAGGAAAAAATCAGATTTGTTTATTTAATGTGGGTAATGAACAAGTCCAAAAAGGCAAACAATCAGAGTTAAATGCTATTAGAGCTGCGATGGGCGCTAATCAGTTTGAGCTTTATTTCCAGCCCAAAATTAATATGCTCACGGGGAGGGTGATTGGAGCTGAAGCGCTCATACGCTGGAACCATCCCAGCGACGGATTAAAAGAACCCGCCACTTTTTTGCCTGTGCTGAATAATACGTCGACTGGCGTGGAGCTGGGGAGATGGGTTATCACTAGCGCACTTTGCCAGCTTCAGGAGTGGCTTCAGCAAGGACTGGATTTACATGTCAGTGTCAATATCGATGGGTATCACTTACAGCATTCCCAGTTTCTCTGCGATTTAAGCCACATACTTGCTGACTTTCCTGGTTTGCCAAAACAGCGACTTGAGCTTGAGGTTTTGGAAACAAGCACTATTGAGGATGTTAGCCATGTTTACTCGGTGCTCAATGCTTGCCGAATGATGGGAATCCGTATCTCGTTAGATGACTTTGGTACCGGGTACTCCTCTTTAAGCCATCTTAGAGACCTATCAGTTGATACACTAAAAATTGATCGTAGTTTCGTTCAAAATATGCTGTCTAGCGCTGGAGATTTAGCGATTCTTAAAGGTGTTATTGGTTTTGCCGGCGCATTCGAATGTGATTTGGTCGCTGAAGGTGTTGAAACGCTTCAACATAGCCAACAGCTTATTGAGCTTGGCTGCGAATGTGGGCAAGGATATTTTATTGCCCGTCCAATGCCTGCTCATGCCTTCAAACCCTGGGTTGAAGAGTGGCATCAGCACGCTTTTAAGAAGCAATTCAAACGTCATCGATAGTTAATTTTTGGTATATAAAACCGTTAAGCTAAGGGAGCAAAGCAAACGTGTTAACAAAAGAGCGAGTCATAGCTCGAAATAATGTAACCGTTGTTGGGTCAGGCAATAAAACCCTGATGCTCGCTCACGGTTTTGGCTGTGACCAACATATGTGGCAGTACCTTATCCCCCAGCTTGAAGAGCACTACACGCTGGTCTTGTTTGACTATGTAGGATCAGGTCAATCAACAATTTCTGCCTTCAGCGAGTCACGCTATAATACGCTGGAAGGTTATGCTCGTGATGTTACCGATATTTGTGATGCTCTCAATTTGAGCGAGGTGCATTTTGTTGGGCATTCTGTTAGTTGCAACATTGGCCTCTTAGCGGCCATTGCCAGCCCCGAGCGATTCGCTAGTCATATTATGATTTGTCCCTCGCCTTGCTTTCTCAATATGCCACCCAACTATTACGGTGGCTTTGAGCGTAGTGATCTGGAAGAACTTATTGGCTTAATGGATCGAAATTATATCGGATGGGCTAATTATCTGGCACCACTGATTATGGGGTCTGGGACGTCTCATGCGTTAATTGGAGAGCTCTCCAGCAGTTTCTGTTCAACCGACCCGTTAGTGGCGAAAACCTTTGCGCGAGCTACCTTCTTTTCGGATTACAGACATTTACTACCTCAAGCGAAACACGCGGCGCTATTGCTTCAAAGCGAAGTAGACTCCCTTGCTAGCCCGGAAGTAGGGCGTTATATCCATGCGCAAATGCCTCATAGCACACTGCGTGTTATGGTAAGCGAGGGGCACTGTATCCACATGACGCATCCAGAGCTTGTCGCTCGGGAAATTAACGCCTGGTTAGAGGGTAGGCGTTAACGTGTGAGTAGACCGTGTCGTAGGTTAGTTAGAGCTTGTAGGGCAAGAGGTGCTAGCTCTTGCCCTGGACGGTTCGCATAACGGCTTAGTATGTTTTATTACCTAGTGTGTTGTTTATAAAAGTATTTTATCGAATCAAGTTCTTCAGAGAATTGCTTATTGGCGTAAGGATGCGGTGGCATCTTGTGGGCCATGGACAACATCTTTAAGTTCGACGTGCCGTATTTCATCAATATCAGTTAGCTCATCTAAATCGAAATGAATATAGTTAAGGCTGTCGTAAGAGCGTATGTGGAAGTGCCGCTGCTGGAGGTCAATCAATGACGTCCAGGAGGTGTACTCAGACGTGTAGACGCGATTATTGTTAACGCCTGGGGCCGCAATGTTTTCAATAGAATCATGGAAACGGTTGTCGATAGTAATGCCGCGCGGACGGTCAAAATTATTCATGACGTGCGCCAGCGTGGTGATTGCATTATCAGCATCTTCCGCTTTTTCGGCAAACTGAGAATAGTAAACGGCGCGTACAAAGCGGCCAACCGATGTGTTTGAGGCGGGGAGCCCAGCAGTGGCGATGCCTGAATCAGGTTGGGCGAGTGTTACCCCATTAAGCTCCAATTTTGATTGATCAATGTTGCTTAAAAATGTGTAGTTGTTCAGGTTAGTCATATGCCAGGAAAATTCTGGCCCATTCGTCATAACACCTAGCGGGTTATCAATAATATTTTGTTCGCCGTTAGCAAACTCGATCACAATTGAATTACCCGTAGTGTCATGCAGGGTGTAATGGAACGGTGTTTTTAGTAACCCATGGGGTAGTAATGAAGTGACTAATACAGGTTGTTCTTCTAATGCCTGTTTGACTTCGTCGACTGTATCAAACTGAGAAAGCGTCCAGGCGCCTAAGTCGATAGCGGCTAGCACTGCTTGTGTGTTGTCGACCATATCTACGGGACCTTCGGTACTCGCGAATGCCAGCACGCTGAATGTTAGGCCTTTGTCATTAAGCCCTTCCGCTACTTTTACGTCTCCTGAGACTGGGTCAGGTACGCTAATCGCTACAAATGCGTTTTGACCAGTAAAGTCTAGTGCATGATGTTTGTCAGCTTGCGAACCAAAGGTAGTGCCTTCAGGAAAGTAAGATACCTTGTAAGGTAACTCCATGGGCAACTCCATGGTGCGGCCCGCATAATAGTGATCATTTGCGTCGCTATAGAGAAGGGAAGTGCAAGCGGATACGGTGGGTGCTATGGCGATACTGGCAACGGCGATACATAGCGGCGCTAAACGAGGTTTAGAAAGGCGTAGCATCATATATTTCCTCACAAAATCATTAAGAATTAACATACGTTACAGTAAACTATAGCGTAATTTATTAAAAATTAACTTAAGAAAACGTTAGTTTTTGTGAGGCTGATAGTTGTTATTTGTTTTTTAGATAATGCTAGGTGATAACAAAAAATAAGTTAGTGTGTTAAGTAAGAGAGTCGTAACCGTATCAGTGCGTGTCGTTAATGCTGAGTAAGAGCGTAAAGGTAGTGCCTTTTTCGGCATCGCTTTCGACCCGCACGTCACCTTTATGCCACTGAGCAATTGAGCGAACAATGGCTAGGCCTAAGCCGCCTGAGCCTGCCACTCCGCTTCGCGCTGGATCGCAGCGATAGAACCGTTCAAACACTCTTGGCAGATCGTCTGGTGAGATGACAGGCCCATGATTATGAATGTGTAACTCAATTTGGTTTTCAACGTTTTTGGTATAAATGCGGATAGGTGTTCCTGAACGTCCATGGCGTAGGGCATTAGCGATTAGATTGGCTAATGCCGTGCGCAATAGATCGCAGTTGGCAAGTACGCTACCACTAGTGTGATTTATCAATGTGCGGTTGTCGTCTTCCGCCATGCCCTCGAAGTAATCACATAGCTGGGTGACTAGCTCCCTGATATCGACGCGCTCCTTGGGAA
This sequence comes from Halomonas sp. XH26, assembly GCF_024138895.1. Taxonomy (NCBI): domain Bacteria; kingdom Pseudomonadati; phylum Pseudomonadota; class Gammaproteobacteria; order Oceanospirillales; family Halomonadaceae; genus Halomonas; species Halomonas sp. XH26. The sequence continues at coordinate 3,645,264 of NZ_CP071889.1, read as the reverse complement.
TATCACTTGATGGGCTTTCAGTACGGGCTAGGAATAGCAGGCTGTCGATCATTCTTGATAGGCGCTCATACTCTTCGATATTCGATTCAAGTACCTGGCGATATTCCAAATTACTTCTTTCCCGGCGCAACGTATGTTGTGTTTGCCCTAATAAATTGGTTAAGGGGGTGCGCAACTCATGAGCCATGTCGGCTGAGTGGCGAGAGAGTTGGGAGAATCCTTCCTCTAATCGACCCAGCATACGGTTCAGGCCTTGGCTAAGACGGTTGATCTCTTCCGTTTCCCCAGCCACGTTCAAGCGTCGATCCAATTGGCGAATGTCAATGCGGTTGGTCTGCTCAGCCAGGCGGCGCAGCGGTTGAAGCCCCTGTCGGCTGACGCCCCAGCCAAGCAAAAAAGCCAGTAATGCTCCAGTCACTAATGCCACCCATAGTTTGAGCCGATAGGCAGCGAGCATCTGATTTCGCTCATTTAGCAGCTTGCCTGCGACCAGAGTTAATGGCTGGCCATCTTGTTCAAGAGTGTGCCACGCCAGTCTCGCCTGGATCGATTCAGGCATATCACTAAAGCGAACGGATGGCGTCATTGGCAGTTCTGGCACGGGCGCATTGCTGGGATTAACCTCAATGAGAACTTTTCCTTCACTATCAAGTACCCACAGCAGGCTGTCGCGATTGCCTAGCATGTTGGCATAGAGCTGAGGGCGCTGGTGAAGCATCGCGATGCTTTCGCTATCGTCAAGCAGCGCCTCCATACGTTCCAGGCGTCCATGCAGCATTTGGTCATCACGCCATGCTATTTCACGGGTTAACGAATGGTAGAGATAGGTGCCGATACTTCCCAGCAGTAGTGTGCTGACAAGGGCAAAAAGTAACGATAGGCGCGTTGCTAGAGAGTTTAATGCTGGCATTAGGAACGATCCTCAAGCACATAGCCCATGCCACGCTCGGTGTGGATTAGTTTAGTGGGAAAGGGGTCGTCGACTTTAGCGCGAAGTCGCCGTACAGCTACTTCAACGACGTTGGTGTCGCTGTCAAAGTTCATCTGCCAAACCCGAGAAGCAATATAGGTACGTGATAGCACTTCGCCTTCCCGGTCGAGAAACAGCTCTAAAAGCGCAAATTCTTTGTTGGTGAGTGCAAGTCGTTCGCCTTGGCGGGTGACTCGGCGGCGCAAAACATCCATTGCTAAATCGGCTACGCGAAAATGCTCTCTCTCGCGAGGCGGGCTGCGGCGTAACAGCGTACGTACTCGGGCTAATAGTTCGACAAACGAGAAGGGCTTTACTAAGTAATCGTCTGCGCCCAGTTCCAGCCCCTTGACGCGATACTCTACGGCATCGCGCGCGGTCAGAAAAAGCACCGGTACTTGGCTTCGCTGGCGGACCATTTGTAGTAACTGCCAGCCGTCAAGGCCGGGCAGCATGACATCAAGAATGATCAAGTCGAATTCGTACTCTTCAATGTAGTGCTGTGCATCATATCCATCGCGAACTACCTCAACAGCATAGCCCGATTCACCAAGCCCTCTGCTCAGGTAATCAGCGGTTTTTTGCTCGTCTTCTACTATCAGGATACGCATACAGTCACCCCGCGAAATCGACACAGAGTAGCCGGATCGGACGCTTTTTCACATTACAAATCTGTAATGCTGCCGTCAGGTGTTTGACGAGGTCGAGCTGTCAGGATGATGCCATCACTTGATAAGGAGACTTTCATGACATCACGACGTGCTCGCCTGCCTCTGCTTGGCGCTGTCTTGTTGGCCGGTAGCGTACTTGCCGATACCGGGCCGCTCCAGCAGCAGACACTGTCGCTAGATCTGGCTAATCGCTTAGTGAATGCCACCTTGGAAGCGTGTCATGCCGATGGCCGCACTGCGGTGGTCGCTGCAGTAGATCGTGGTGGCAATCTGGTTGCTTTGCAACGCGATGACAACATCGGCCCCCACAACACGTTGGCCGCCCAACGCAAAGCATTTACATCATTGTCGACGGGCAGTACTAGTCGCGCGTTATCTGAACATGCTCGCCAAGACCCTGAGTCGGCAAACCTAAACACGTTGGATGAATTGCTGCTGTTGGGGGGAGGTGTGCCGCTCCGAATCGAAGGTGAACTGATTGGTGCCCTTGGTGTTGCTGGGGCGGGTGGTTCTGCTATTGACGAAGGCTGTGCCCTAACGGCTATCGACAGCGTGATACCCCAGTAAATCCCACAAACACCGCTTTACTCCTATCACACTAAAAGGATGTTGTTATGAAACTATTGTCTGCTTTTTTTGCTGGTATTGCTCTTAGCAGTGTTGCTGCCACAGCACTGGCGGCTGATAACCCGCTGAGTGTTCATGTCCTCAATATTCAGAACGGCCAGCCATCTCCTGGCGTTGATGTGGAACTTGAGCGTCATACCGATACGGGCTGGGAATTGATGGCAACGGCAACTACCGACGATGCAGGCCGTGTATCAGCCCTTTACCCCACTGATGAAGCGTTCTTGCCAGGCACTTACCGTGTCACGTTTGAAACCGGTGAATGGTTTGAAGCGCATGACACCGCTACGTTTTTCCCCAATGTGCCAGTACCTTTCGTAGTGGAAGAGGCCGATCAGCACTACCACATACCGCTACTGCTTAGCCCCTACGGCTACTCAACGTACCGTGGGAATTAAGGTCACTGAGCAATCATTGATGAGTTGTTCTAGTTATTAACCGCTCTATTTATTAATAACTCAATTTATTAGTTAACCAATTAAAACGAGTGAGAATGAATAATGAAAGTAATTAATATCGTCGCTGCCATCGCTCTTGCACTGGTTTCTGGTGTTGCATTAGCGGAGCGCGGTTCGGGTGAAGATAATCAAATCGCTTACCCAGAATCAACGTCCCAGCAGCACAGCGGTGCTATTGGGCACAATGCCTTGGCTGATCTGCCTGACCGAAATCGTTAAGCCGCTATGGCGTGGTTTTATTAAACGTTTAGAGTAGGTGTATGCCCAGCGGCCTCTGTGATAGAGGCCGTTGTCGTTCTGTTCAGTAATCTTTCTCCTTTCCTTCCTTTCCTTCCTTTCCTTCCTTTCCTTCCTTTTCTTTCTGCTAAGACCTTGCTGATGAATGACCTGCATATCGTCGTGTTCAAGTAACAAAACAAAATAACCAGTTTGGTCATTTCTATACTTCGGTCACGTTGTGCTGGAACAAAGCTCAGCAGTAAGCTCCAAACCCAGGCTTGCATAGCCTGCAGGCTAAAAAACAATTACTAAAAAACGTCAGGAGTAACGCAATGTTCAAGAAAACCGCTATTGCCGTGTCGGTCATTATGATGTCGATCACGACGGCTCAAGCCGAAACTACCTACCGCATTGGCATTACCCAAAACAACGTCGGTGTCGATAGTTACCAAACAACCTATGAAAGCGCCTTTGAAGCCGCTGCAGAGCGCGCTGGCAACGTAGATATTGTCGTGCTGGATGCCGGTGGCGATGTCGCACGTCAGATTGGCCAGATGCAGGATCTTATTCAGCAGCGTGTTGATGCCATCATTATTTGGCCAACCAACGGCCAAGCGGTCATTCCTGCGATTCGCCAAGCGCATAACGCCGGCATTCCGGTGGTGGTTACTAACTCTAAAATTGCTGAAGCGGGTCTTGAGTTCATCGCTGCCTTTTCTGGGCCGGACAATGTTCAGCAGGGTATTTCATCTGCCGAGATGATGTGTGATGCCTTAGGCGGTGAAGGTCAAATCGTGCAGATTTCTGGTCAGCCGGGCTATACCACCGCGATGGAGCGTGCCGGTGGTTTTGAGGAGCGTCTTGCAGAAGCTTGTCCAGGCGTTGAGCTAATGGAAACTCAGCCGGGTAACTGGAACCGTGAGCGAGCCCAGCGGGTGATGGAAGACTTCCTGACCAAATATGACCGTATTGATGGTGTTTATTCCGGCGATGACAACATGGGCGTCGGCGCTTTAAATGCTGCCAATGGCGCTGGACGTGCTGATGAGATTATTTTCATTGGTGCTACTAACTTCGCTGTCGGCTACGACGCTATTGAGCGGGGTGAATACTACGGTTCCATCTATCAGTCACCTGTTGATGATGCGGAGGCTGCCCTAAAAACGGCTCTGGATGTATTGGCTGGCGAAGATATCCCGAAAATGAATTTCTTCGAAACGCCAAAAATCACTGCTGAAAACCTTGAAGAGTTCGACCGCCCGGTTTTCTAAAGGTAGAGCGAACGGTTTGGTGCCGCAGGTGTTGCCCACTAACACTGACACGGCGTGACCCTAAAGGCAGGTTTTCTGCGTCGGAGGCATGGTTAGCGTGAGAACAAACGTCGTGCTAATCGGTGTCTTCCGGGGTGATTTTATATAGGTGAATAGCATGGCTTCCGCAGAGCAATCAAAACCTAGGTTGCTGACGGGAAAGCTCAGCAAGGCTGGTATGCTGAGTTTTCTATCGGCACAAGGAATACTCATTTTTTTCCTGCTCAGTATGTTTGTTTTTTCGTTCTTTTCTGAGCAGTTCCTCTCTCAGTCCAACATCATGACCGTGGTACGTCAGGCGTCAATCATTGGCATCATCGCCGTCGGTGTCACCGTGGTGATTATCGGTGGCAACTTGGATCTTTCCGTTGGCTCGATGCTGTCATTTTCCACTGTTCTGGTGGTTGACCTACACGACAAGATTGGCCCCACCAACGCTATTTTGTTGATGTTCGTGCTGACCTTGATGATCGGTGCTGTGAACGGGTTTTTGATTGGTTTTCTGCGTCTCAATTCACTGATTGTGACCCTGGCGATGTTGTCGGCTATTCAAGGCTTCGTGCTGATTTACAGCGGCGGTCAGAACGTTGATATCGCCGATCAGCAAGGCACCTGGTTTGCCTTCTTTGGACGCGGCTATGTCGGTGGTATTGCGGTTCCCATTCTGATGTTTGGGCTACTGGCCATCGTAATGCAGGTAGTGATGTCCTACACCGGGTACGGTCGGCGCATCTTTGCGGTCGGTGGCAACCCGATGGCGGCGGTTTATTCCGGTATTCGTAAAAACTGGTGTGTGTTCAGCACCTATCTAATTTCAGCTTTTTGTGTGGCCTGTGCCGCCCTGGTACTTGGCTCACGGGTAATGGGCTCGCAAAACAACGTAGGCCAGGGCTACGAGCTGCTGGTACTGGCCGGCATCATTCTTGGCGGAACCAGTTTGCTCGGCGGTGCGGGCAGTATTTGGAAAACCGTGATTGGCGTGTTGATCCTGGGCTTTATCCAGAATGGCCTGCTGCTGATGGGCTACCCCTATTACATCCAGTGGATTGTGACCTGGGTGATTATCATCCTAGCCGTATGGCTGGATCTCGCTAACAAGCGTAAGCGCTTGTTCACGACCCACTCATAGCACGGAGGAAAACAGTATGTCGTTTATTAAAGGATTCTTCCGTGGCAGGACGAGTATCCAGCCTATCTGGGTGTTTGTTATCGCGCTCTTTATTTTCTTCAGCTTTATGTCGGAGTACTTCCTGTCGTTTGGCAACATCACCAATATTCTGGTGCAGACCTCAACGATTGGCCTAGTTGCGCTAGGCATGACCTTCGTGATGATCAACGGCAACATCGATCTGTCGGTGGGAGCAATATTGGGGCTTGCTGCATCGTTAGCGGTGGGTTTGCAGGAAGTGAGCATGACACTGGCGATTCTAGCGGCCTTGGGTTCAGGAATTCTGCTGGGCGCCCTGAATGGTTTTGTGGTGTGGAAAACCGGTGTCAACGCTTTCATCGTCACGCTAGGTGCCATGCTTGGTGTGCGTGGCCTGATCTTTCTGTACACCGATGAGCAGTCCTTCTTTGCCATGAACTTTGCGTTTGCAGACTTTGGTACCAGCACGATTGGGCCGTTTCCTGTCTTGGCGATTATTTTCCTAGCCTGCGCGTTAATTATGCACTTGGTGCTGACCCGTACCGGCCATGGCCGCAATACTTTTGCCGTTGGCGGCAACCCAGAAGCCTCCATCGATGCGGGCATCCGCCTGGGACGCCACATGATGATCAATTTTATTATTGTGGGCTTCTTTGCTGCCTTGGCAGGTGTATTGCTGGCCAGCCAGATGGGCGCAGCAACGCCAAACCTGGGGCGTGACTATGAGCTTTGGGTGATTACCGCGGTTGTGCTGGGCGGCACCAAGCTGACCGGTGGCTACGGCAGCATAGTAGGAACCCTGGGCGGCGTACTGGCGATTGGTATTCTGCGTAATGGCATGAACCTGATGCAGGTGCCTGCCTTCTACGTGCTGGTGATCCTCGGTGCGATCCTTATTTCAGTACTGATCATTGATAAGAAACTTAATGCGCCCTCGGCCAAGGAGGTGCGGATATGAATGCTCCCAACCAATCACGCCAGCCGATCGATGCTGCGCCAATACTTGAGCTTAAAGGCATCACCAAGCGCTTTCCTGGTGTTGTGGCACTCAACAATGTTGATTTCGATGTCCGTCCCGGCGAGGTACACGCCTTGCTTGGGGAGAATGGCGCGGGTAAATCAACCTTGATGAAGGTGCTGGCCGGTAAGCATCAAGCCAATGAAGGCAAGATTACTCTTGGTGGTGAGGAGATGGCCTTTGAAAACCCTAAGCATGCTAAGCGTGCAGGGGTCGTTCTGATCCATCAGGAGCAGTCGCTGGTACCGGAAATGACGGTGGCCGAAAACATCTTTCTGGGCAGCCTGCCAAGAAAGCCGTTCAACCGTGTTGACTGGCGTAAGCTGCGCGAGGATACCAATAAGATTCTTGAGACGCTCAAGTGCGGTTTTCAGCACGATGACTTGGTTGGGTCGCTATCGATTGCTAAAAAACAGATGGTGGAGATTGGTCGAGCGCTGGCGTTTACCCCACGCGTCGTGGTGTTTGATGAGCCGACGGCGTCGCTCACCGACCATGAAAAACCAGTGCTTTACGACGTGATCAACTCGCTATGTGAGCAGGGCGTGGGGATCGTCTATATCTCTCACCGCATGGATGAGATTTTCCATCTTTCCCACCGCATTTCAGTACTACGCGATGGCGAATACACCGGCACGGTCAATACCGCAGATACCAACGAAGACGAAATCACCCGCATGATGATCGGTCGCAGTTTGGAGCTTGATCATGCCAGTAAGCCCAGTGATTTTGGCAACAACCTGCTGGAAGTGCGTAACCTCTCAGTGAAGCGGGTGTTTGAGAACGTCAGCTTTAACGTGCGCAAGGGCGAGATTGTTGGCATGTATGGTCTCGTTGGAGCAGGGCGCTCTGAAGTGGCAGAAACCATCTTTGGTTTGCGAACACCTTCCGCTGGGGAAGTGATACTGGATGGTGAGGTTGTCAACTTTCGCAGCGCCCATGATGCAGTCGCCAGTGGCGTTGCGTTAGTCCCGGAAGACCGCAAAGACCAAGGGCTGATTCTGGGCATGAACTGCCGAGACAACATGACCCTGGCAAGCCTGTCTAGCGTGTCGTCAATGGGCTTTATGACCAGTTCTAAAGAGCGCGAAGTTTACGACAAATATCACCAAGCAATGAAAATCAAAACCCCCAGTTGGCGCCAGAAGGTAGGCAATTTAAGTGGCGGTAACCAGCAGAAGATTGTTATCGGCAAATGGCTGCATACCCATCCGAAGCTATTGATTCTTGATGAGCCCACCCGAGGCATTGATGTAGGTTCCAAGTCGGAAATTCACACCCTGGTGAAAGACTTGGCTAAATCCGGCTATGCGGTGCTGGTGATCTCTTCCGAGATGCCGGAAGTGCTGGGGTTGAGTAACCGCATTATCGCTATGTACGACGGCCGTGTGACCGCTGAATTTGATGGCGATAACGTCAGTGAGGACGAACTGGTTCAGGCGATTACCGGCATGGGCAGGCAGGCACAGGCGAGCTAGCTCGCTGTGTTGCGACTGATGTGCACTGCAAAGAGCACATACAGACCACTTCAAACGTATAAGGAATGTTCCATGCAACCCTTTGTTTATAATGGCTTACCATCCCGCGTGGTGTTTGGCCGAGGAACCCTGTCACGTCTAAGTGAAGAGCTTGCTCATCTCGGCTGTTCACGTGCCTTGGTTCTGGCCACGCCCCAGCAGCACCAGCAGGCCCAGGATGTCTTGCAGCAGTTGGGTGATAAAGGCGTCGGTGTCTATGCCCAGGCTGCCATGCACACCCCGGTAGATATCACGGATGATGCCATGCGGGTCGTCAAGGAACTGGACGTGGATTGCACCATCGCCATTGGCGGTGGCTCTACCATTGGCTTGGGCAAGGCGATAGCGCTGCGCACAGGGTTAGCCCAGATTGCTATTCCCACCACCTATGCCGGGTCGGAAATGACGCCGATCCTGGGTGAAACCCGTGACGGTGAGAAAACCACCCAGCGTACCCTAGACGTGCTGCCGGAAACGGTGATTTACGACGTTGACCTGACCCTGACGCTGCCAGCTGGTATGTCGGGCACCAGTGGTATTAACGCCATCGCCCATGCGGTGGAAGCGCTTTATGCCCGCGATGGCAACCCAGTGATTGCACTGATGGCCGAAGAAGGCATTGCTGCTCTGGCGCGAAGCCTGCCGGTTATCGCCAATGATCTGTCCAACGTCGACGCACGTGCCGATGCACTTTACGGCGCTTGGCTGTGTGGCGCCTGTTTGGGCTCGGTAGGCATGTCGCTACACCACAAGCTGTGCCATACCCTGGGCGGCTCTTTCAATCTTCCCCATGCAGAAACGCACACCATCGTGTTGCCTTATGCGGTGGCCTACAACGCCCCGGCCGCGCCGCAGGCCATGGCGCGTATCTGCCGTGCGTTGGGCTGCGACGATGCCGCCACTGGTCTGTATGACCTGGGACGTGCCGTCGGGGCGCCAAGCGCGCTCTCTGAACTCGGGTTTAGCGTGGAAGACGTTGAACGTGCCACTGAGATTGCTACCCGTAACCCGTACTGGAATCCACGCGACGTGGAAGCGAATGGCATTCGTCGTTTGTTGACCGATGCCCAATCCGGGCGTCGGCCACAGGCAGATAACGGGGGTGAGCAATGAAAACCCTGTTGATCAACGCCAGCATTGTCACCATGGACCCGCAGTTAGGCGAACTCAGCGACGGCCAGGTGCTGATTGAGGGCGAGCGCATTGCTGCCGTGGGTCATGATCTGACGGCTGACCCCAGAACCCAGGACGCCGAGGTCATTGACTGTGGCGGCGGTATCCTGATTCCCGGCCTGGTGAATGCCCACATGCACACCTGGCAGACCGGTCTGCGCGGCGTAGCTGCCAACTGGACGCTGCTGGAATATTTTCGTCACGTGCACCGCGGGCTGGCGGCCCTGTTCACGCCGGACGATATCTACATTGCGACCCGCATGGGCGCCATCAACCAGCTTAATTGCGGCACCACCACTCTGGGTGACTGGTGCCATAACAATCCGACCCCTGAGCATACCGATGCCGCTGTGCGCGGGTTGAAGGAATCCGGTATTCGGGCGCTGTTCATGCACGGCTCGCCCAAGCCGGACCCCAAGCCCGGTCAACCGCACTTTAGTGAAATTCCCCACCCGCGCCATGAAATAGAGCGTCTGCTTGGCGGGGAGCTGTCTAATCCTGATGGCCTGGTCACTTTGGGGATGGCGATTCTGGGGCCGCATTACTCCACCCTGGATGTCACTCTGCAGGACTTTTCCCTGGCCAAAGAGTTTGGCTTGGTGGCATCCATGCATCAGGGCGGTGGCGAAGCCGTGTCGCCCGGCGCCTGGGACGAAGTGGAAGCTCGTGGTCTGCTGGGGTCGGATATCAACATTGTGCATGGCCAGAGCCTGGATGATGGCCAGATGGCTAGGTTCTGCGCCAGCGGCGTGACCTTTTCAGTAGCACCGGAAAACGAGATGACCCAGGGGCATGGCTTTCCGGTGACTGGACTGGTGCGCCAGCACGGCGGCGTAGTCTCATTGGGGGTAGATCTTGAGTCCGTGCTTTCCGGCGATATGTTCAGCGTAGCCCGAGCCGCTCTAGGGATGCAGCGCGCCCTGGATAACGATGCCTCTCGCCGAGAGCTGGGCAAGATCCCCGATACTTCGACCATTACCACTCGGGAAGCGCTGGGCTGGATCACCCTGGATGGAGCAAAAGCCCTGGGGCTTGATGACCGCATTGGCAGCCTGACCCCAGGCAAACAGGCTGACTTGGTGCTGTTGGATAGCAACCAGCTCAATATGCAGCCAGTTAACGATCCCGTTTCTACGGTCGTTATGCAAACAAGCCTTGCCAACGTCGACAGTGTCATGGTGGCCGGGCAGTTCAAAAAACGTGGCGGTCGTCTGTTGATGAATATCCAACCGGGTATTGCCGAGCTTGCCGCTTCAGGCCATCGCATTCACGCCGAGCTGCTGGAGCGTGAAGCTCAATCCACACAGGAGGCACATTAAATGTCCCATTCATCCTCCAAGGTCGCCTGGGTTGGCCTGGGCAAGCTGGGCTTGCCGATGGCCGCCCGGATTATTCAGGCAGGGACGGCCGTTCAAGGCTTTGATCTTTCAGCGCAGCGTCTGGCGCTCGCCGAAGACATAGGCATTACCCCGCATCAATCGCTTACCAGTGCCGTGGCAGATTGTGATCTGGTGTTTGTCTCGATTCCTGATGACCGCGCCTTGATCAGCCTGTGCCTTGAACCCAGCGATCTGGTCCGCCATATGGTACCCGGTAGCATCCTGATCGAAACCAGCACGGTCAGTGTGGAAGCCTCAGCGCGGGTAGCTGAAGCAGCCAAAGCCCAAGGCATTGCCTATCTGCGCAGCCCGGTGTCAGGCAACCCGGTGGCAGCAGAGGCTGGCACGCTGTCGGCGATGGTGTCTGGCCCACGCGATGCATTGGAAACGGCGAAACCGGTGTTTGACGCCTTTACCAAGGCGCAGTATTGGCTAGGCGATGAAGAGCAGGCTCGGGTCGCCAAGCTGGCCATCAACCTGATGATTGCGGTGAGTGCCGGCATGCTGAGCGAAGCCTTGACGCTGGCGCGTAAAGGCAACATTGAATGGGACGCCATGTTGGAGCTGATTTCTGACAGCGCAGTGGGCTCCCCTATGGTGAAGTACAAGGTGCCGCCGCTTTCACAGCGCGATTTCACCTCGACGTTTTCCGCCGCCCAGATGGCCAAGGATCTTGACCTGATCCTGAACTGTGCCCATGGCTCCGGGGTGTCGACGCCGCTGGCCGCGCAAATGCGTGAAGCCTATACCGCGTTGATCGCCACCGGGCATGGCGATGATGACTATATCGCTACCGTACATCACACCGAACGCCTTTCCGGGCTGGGTGAGCCAACGCCTGCACAGCAGGGAGGGCAGTAAGATGCGTAACCTGACCACCGACAATATTACCCAGGCAGTGATTAATGAATTTTCAAGCTGTGAGGACGAACGGCTCAAAACCTTGCTCAATGGCTTGGTAAAACATCTGCATGCGTATTTGCGCGAGGTGAAGCCCACCGAGAAAGAGTGGACCCAGGCAATTGAGTTTCTCACCCGTGCAGGACAAATGTGCGATGACGAACGCCAGGAATTCATTCTGCTGTCTGACACCCTCGGCGTGACGATGCTGGTGGATGCCATTAACCACGCATCAAGCGACCCCAAAATTACCGAAAGCACCGTGCTGGGGCCTTTCTACGTGGCAGATCCTCCCCAGGCGAGCCAAGGCGACGCCATTAACTGGGGCGTTGAAGGGGAGCCCTTATTTGTCGAGGGCTATGTCCACGATGACCAGGGCAAGCCGCTGGCGAATGTCACCATTGATGTCTGGCAGTCGGACAGTGAAGGCTTTTATGACGTCCAGAAGCCTGAGCTTGAAAGCGCCTCGTTACGCGCGCGCTTTCACACCGACGACCAGGGGCGTTATGCCTTCTGGACGGTCACGCCATCGCCTTACCCGATTCCGACCGATGGGCCGGTGGGTAAGATGCTCGAAATCACGGGTCGTCACCCCTATCGCCCTGCCCATGTGCATTTCATGTTGATGGCGCCGGGGTACGAAACCTTGGTCACGCAAATCTTCGCTGAGAATGATCCCTACCTCGATTCGGATGCGGTCTTTGGCGTGAAAGATTCACTGGTCAAAGAGTTTGCGCAGCAGCCAGCGGGTCAGGGGCCCGATGGTCGGCAGATGGAAACCCCTTACCGCTACTTTCATTACAACTTCGGCTTAAAGACGGCTTGAGCTTACCCTGAACGCCCGGCTCGAACTGAGCTGGTTAAACCGAAAGAGGAAATGACATGACAATGATTGATCAAAAAGCTATCGCAACACTGTTTACTGAAGCACGTACTCACAACGTTTGGCAGGACCGTGAGGTAAGTGAAGACACCCTGCGTGAACTGTATAACTTGATGCACTTTGGCCCCACATCCATGAACTGTCAGCCGTCGCGGATTATTTTCCTGACCACTGACGAAGCCAAGGAGCGCTTGAAGCCAGCGCTGCTGCCGGGCAACCAGGAGAAGACCATGAAAGCCCCAGTGGTGGCTGTGATTGGTTTTGATACCGAGTTTTATGAGCATTTGCCGCGCATGTTTGCCCACAACAAAGATGCTAAATCACTGTTCGAAGGCAAATCGGACTTCATTCACTCCACCGCCTTCCGCAACAGCTCGATTCAGGGTGGCTATCTGATCATGGCTGCTCGCGCACTCGGCCTGGATGCTGGCCCGATGTCCGGCTTCAACAACGCGGCCGTGGATGAAGAGTTCTTCCCGGACGGCAAAGTGAAGAGCAACTTCCTATGTAACTTAGGCTATGGCGATGCCAGCGCATTGTTCCCCCGTGGTGATCGCTTCTCCTTCGATGAAGTGTGCCAGGTGCTATAACAAGTACGATAACAAGTACGATAACAGGTACGATAACAGGTACGATAACAGGTACTTTAAGCCCGACAGATAAAGCATCTGGGCAGTTTGTAGGGGTAAATTACCCGAGCAAAAGGGGCTGTGCATGTCATGGCCCCTTTTTTCATCTGCGAATAGCCGTTTGCTGCTCGAAGACTGATGAGGTGTGTCATGGGTGTTGATTGGGTTTTTGTTATTTTGATGGTGGTCGCCGTGCTGCTGACAGGTATTTCCAAGTCAGGCTTTGCCGGCGGTGTGGGGGTGGTTGCCGTGCCGTTAATCTCGCTAAAAGCGAGCCCAGCATTTGCGGTGGCAGTGATGCTACCGCTGCTAATAGTGATGGATATCTTTAGCCTAAAAGCGTGGTGGCGACAGCGGGTTGATCGTTTATTGTGGCTGATGTTTCCACCTGCGATATTAGGTGTTGGAGTAGGTTATTTAACCTATGGCTGGTTTGATGAAGCGCTCCTGAAACTCGTACTGGGGATTTTCTCAGTGCTGTTTGGTCTATGGGGGCTATTCAAGCCGCTACGTGGCAAGTTGATGCCTAGCTGGGTTGGACGACTGTGTGGTGGGATAGCAGGGTTTACCAGCTTTATTGCCCATGCGGGCGGCCCGCCGCTGAATTTTTACTTGTTGCAATGCCAACTGACGAAACAGCAATTTCTAGGCACAGCCGTTGTCTTTCTGGCGATTACCAATCTGGTAAAACTGGTTCCCTATACTCTGCTTGGCTTGGTAAATATCGATAACCTGACGATAGCGCTATTACTGATGCCAGTGGCTTGGTTGGGGGTCAGGTTAGGGTTGATGATTCAGAAACGTATTGATGGTGAAGTGTTTTTCCGTGTCATTCTTTGTCTACTGATCTTACTGGGCATCCGGTTAATCATGAATGGTATCAACTGACGTTTGAATGCTTTAAACAACGGCTGATCGTTAAAAGCACTTATCACTACTTTGTTAGTCTTATGGCTTTACCATGCTTGGGGGTTGTCATGAGAGACGGTCTTGCTGAGATAAATGAGGCTAATCCAGAGGGGCCTTACGATAAGCTGTCGCAAATGCCCTCCTCGAAAATTTCTAATACAGAGTTCGCTCGCTTTATCGACTTCATTGAAAAATTTGAAGATGAAACTGAAGGCACGCTCTCCATGGCGCTCGGCTATCGCGAAATGCGTATGTTGTTGCACGTCATGCGCAACCATCTTGCAGGTCGATTAACCACCCCAACGTCGCTGGCCGATGCGTCTGGGTTGACTTATGGGACGGCAAAGCGCGGTATTAACAGCATTATGCAGCGAGGTCTTCTTATCTCACGCCCAAGAACCAAGTCGGGTAAAACAGTTTCGCTGCATCCTTCTTCTCAAATGATTCAGGAGTGGGAAAGCTACGCTGAGCGAATTAAAGGGCTCCTCGGCCCATTGTTCGGAATCGACCCCTCATCGGAAACGGCCAGTAAGATCTTCTTAGGGGCGTCGTCTTCAGAGCGGGTGATATCAACACCAGCAGTCCTGTCTGCACGGCTTGAACTGAAGGGCGGGTTACGCGTGTTAGCCCACGCTGACCCCACGTTTATGGCCATGCACAATCTTAAGCGTCAGTTAGAGTCAATCTTTGGCCTAGAAATTCGCAACAAAGCACGGTCAATCGATAATCTGCTAGATGAGATCCTCGATAATGCCCGTTTGGCGAAGTCGCGCTATGACGTCGTGGCCTGTGACCTGCCCTGGTTTGGTGAATTAGCGGCAAGAGGGATTCTCATGCCTCTCGATACGCTAATTAAACGCGATAATTACGATCTTTCTGATTTCCACCCCATGGCGATTCAGAGCTCAGGGTATACGGGTAGCCAGTACGGTATCCCTGTTCAAACCACACCGGAATTACTTTGTTATCGTCAGGATGTTTTCGAGGCAGCGCAGTTAACGCCGCCCACCACCACAGAAGCACTGGTTAAAGTCGCTAGGCAGTTACATGACCCAGCCAAAGGGCGTTATGGCATTGCCTGGAATGCGGCAAGAGGCACGCCCCTTGGTCATACGTTTAGTTTTTTAATGGCAAAGTTCGGTCAGCCGCTGCTTAACCTCCCCAACGGCAAGGGCGGTTATGACTTTCAGCAAGCCGCGGGCGAGCAATTGCGCCCAATGTTTCAGTCAGATGCCGCTTATAGGGCCTGTGAATATATGCTGGATATTTTGAAATATTCACCGCCGAACATTCTTAGTATGTCCTGGTACGAACGTGCTCAGTCGTACGCATCGGGCGAGGCCTGTATGGCCTACTGTTATACGTTACTCGCCCCGTTGTTTGAGTTAGATCGACACTCTCCTGCATATGGCAATACTGGCTATCTGCCCCATCCGGTTGGAAATCATGGTCGCGCCATTACGCCGATTGGTGGTTATGCCCTCGCTATTCCCTCGAACTTAGCACCAGAGCGTGTTGAGGCGGTATGGACAGCGCTAAGACACCTGACATCAGCCAATATGTCCAAGCTTTACATCATGAACGGTAGCTTGGTAACGCCTCGTTTCAGTGTTAGTCAGGACCCTGAAGTGTCGGCATTATCGCCGCTGATTAAGATTGTCGATGATATGGCAAAGAAGGATATTTTACAGGCATGGCCACGCCCGCCCGTGCCTGGGGTAACGGAGGTCATCAGCATTGCGGGAAACGAGATATTTGAAGTACTGGATGGACGGCGCTCTATCAAGAAAGCACTCTCTATTGCTCAAGAGCGTGCCGATAAGGTGATGCGCGAAAAGGGGCATTATTGAGGCCGACCACGGACACTCACGGATCACACGGACGAAAACCACAAAGATAAAAAAGCACTCCCGAAGGGGGGAGCCCGTTGTGAGGTAACTAGCCCCATGTCTGAATCGCAGGCATGGGGCGGAGACTGACTTACTGCATGATCATGCCACCATCAATCATCAGCAACTGACCGGTCATGTAATCAGATTCAGCGCTGGCCAGGAAAGAGGCGGTGCCGACCACATCTTCCGGGTAGGAGTAGCGCTTCATTAGGATCATTTTCTCAGCAAGCTCGTCCATCGACTGGCCCTGCTTATCGAATTTTCCGATACTGACCAAGTCTTTATCAAGCTGCTCCCACAGTTCAGTGCGCACGACGCCAGGGCCATAACCATTGACCGTAATATTGTGGTCGACCAGTGCCTTGGCACCGCCGTTAATCATGGCCAGCACAGCATGTTTGCTGCATGAGTAGGGCACAACGTCGTCAAAGGCTTGGCGAGACAGAATTGAGCCAACGTTAATGATTTTATAAGGACCGTTTTCTTTGCCCTGGTCAATCATCTGCTTGGCGGCTTCCTGCATGCCAAGTAAGCAGCCCAGCGCGTTAACATCCATTATCTGATGCCAGTTTTCCTCAGTGATATCAAGGAACATCAATGGCTTGTTGATGCCCGCGTTGTTGACCATGACATTCAGGCTGCCAAAGGCAGCAACGGTGGCTTTTACGGCGGCCTGTACTTCAGCACGGTCGGTAACGTTAAGTTTGACTGCAATAGCATCGCCGCCGTTTGCTTTGATACGTGCTGCGACTTCTTCGCACCCTTCAATATTGATATCTGCTACGCAAACCTTTGCCCCTTGGGCAGCATAGTGTTCGGCTACGGCAGCGCCCATGCCGCGAGCTGCGCCTGTAATGAGGCAGTTTTTACCTTTGAGTCGAGTGTTGTCCATGAGGTTACCTTGTAAGTTTTGTTGTGGGCCACTCCACGCCACCACAGTAAATAGTCTTTGTTGTTAGGCGTAGGGAGTCTGCATCAACAAGGGCATCCGTCGTTTACTCGTCATTTCGAATGACAGATTTTGTTTCCTTGTGTTGGCATATTCTCGGCAGGTCATACGGGCAATGACAGGTTGGCCTGTCGCTAATATGACCAGATTGGACGTTTCTACAGGAACGCAAGCGCTATTAGGCGGTAGCCAATAGACAAGTCCGCCCAGACTCCCGTAGGAGTAGAGGACTCGTCGTTTGAGCATAGCTTGAACAAACTCAATAATTTAAAGGGGTTACACACTTACCGACTGGCGAATGAGCTGTGCTTTTTCCAATAATAACGGTCGATACGTTTCCAACAGCGTAGGCATATCCACACGGGCGGCATTGGTACTGATATTCATCGCGCCGATCAGTTTTCCATGGGTATCAAACACGGGTACAGCAATCGAGCGCAGGCCGGAATCAAGCTCTTGATCGGTAATCGCATAACCCTGTTCCCGCGCTTGCTGAATCGCCGCTTTTAGTGATGCGCTATCGGTAATGGTTTTGTCGGTATAGCGCGTCAAGGTGAGCTGACTTAGGTAGCTATCCAACTCGCTATCCGGCAGTTGGGCAAGTAGCACTCGACCCATGGATGTGTATGCCGCCGGTAGGCGAGTGCCGACGGAAAGCGTGATCGCCATCAAGCGGTGCGGGGCAGCTGAGCGGGCCAGATAGATAACGTCGTCGCCATCGAGTACCCCAAGCGATGAAGATTCACCACACTGGCGGGTAATATCCTCCAGATACTGCTGAATGACGCCTCGGTAATTATTAGACGCTAAATAGGAGTAGCCTAGCTGCAGCACTTTGGGGGTTAGCTCGAAGTAGCGTTGCTGTTTGCGCACATAGCCAAGGGCGTGGAGCGTCAGTAAAAATCGCCGTGCTTTCGCGCGGTTCATTCCTGTACGCTCGGCGACTTCGCTGAGTGTCATCCGCGTGTGCGTCTCATCAAACGCCATCACGACTTCCAGCCCGCTGGCCAGCGCGGCAACAAAATCACGATCCGTCGGTTTTAAAGCATCTTCTGGTAGGGCATTACTCATGAGTGTCTCGGCTGCGTCAATGTAGGTACGAGGCGAGAAAATAACATTTTGTTCGAATGGCGAACAACAAGAGGCGTTGCTCAGCGGTAAATCGGAGTTGACTTGTGGAAGCTTCATAAAGGCCTAGAGGCAAGTCTTAAGAGATCGCTAGCGAGTATTTTCGTCTATGGAGGGGGCATCAGCGCTCATATACCGCTCTTTCCATCTATGAAAAAGGGTGGACCAAAAGGCCCACCCATTAGCAAATTCCTGACTTAGGAAGGTTGCTGATTACTTCGAATTTCTAATCGGTAACTCAGAAGCACTGAACGTGCTCGCGTCGGTTTGGTGTTGTGCTGATGAATCAGGGTAGGCGATCTGATTGGCTTCACCAGAGCCGCGCTCGGCAAGTGCTACACCTGAGAATAAAATTAGGGCGGCTGCTGCTACTGTATTGATTAACTTCATAACTTTTAACCTCACGTTAAATAAAACGTCTCTACATTTGCGATGACTGTTCATCGCTATATGGACGACGAGAGATATTGTAAGCAGGCTAACATAATTATTAAATTGATTAAAAGTACTCGAACCATTCTATTATTTAGAATGGTTGTTGAGGGGCGGCGTCGGGGACTAGGATTGGTCACTAACGCATAAAAACGAGGTGTGACGAGTGAAACGTCACGCGACTCCCGTGAGGTCAAACGACAGCTTTGCGTTAGGTAGCGGGTGGTAGGGGCAAATGGTTGCGAACAGGGCAATGCGTTTGCCAAGCAAGACCGAGAGGCGCTTACTTGGCAAGGCAATGAAGTAGTGAACGGTGAAGTAATACGTGGTGGAGCAGTACGCTGCGCTTAGTTTAGCGTAGCTTCAAGGCGCTCGGCTCGTTCACCCGGAGCGGGGTGGCTGGAGAAGAAGCTGCTGTTGTTGCCGTATGCTGCTTCCAATTTGCGTAGCGCAGTCAAAGAGGCTTCTGCATTCAGGTTGTACTGCTGCATCAACTCAACAGCGTAGTCATCAGCTTCATTTTCCTGGCGTTGGGAAAACTGAGCATTCACCAGCTTTTCGCCCAGCTCACCAAGTTCAGAGCTGGACAGTGCCGCAGCAGTAGCACTTCCGCTGGCAGCGGCGGCTTCACGTGCAGCCGATGCTGCGTAAGCAACTTGGAAAGCACGCTTGGAGTGTCCCAGCGCCACGTGGCCAATCTCATGAGCGATAACGTAACGTACTTCATCGTCTGTCATTGCGTCCATTAGGCCGGTATGCAGCCGGATAGAGCCGTTGGGTACCGCAAAAGCGTTGATGTCATCCAACTGATAGACATTGAACTCAAGATCGTTTCCGTCGATATTTTCCCAACCCTGGGTCAGGCTTGCCAGCCGCTCGGCATATTGACTGTCACTGGCGACAAGCTGGTTTTCGGCATCAAGCTGGGCAATCGTTTGATCACCTAGTTGTTGCATCTGTTCGTCACTCATGGTGACAGCGCCTACTAGGCCGGTGCCAGCGGAGAGCATACCGCCCATGTCTGCACCTGATTGACAGCCGCTGAGAGTGAGTACGGCAGCTAAACCTAAGGTGCAGAATGTAGAGCGTACTAAGGGCGTTGTTTGCATCGCCAGTTCCTTTGTCGATAAATAATAGACGTTGTGAATTCAACATGGCGCTTATAAAAGCGCGCTAACTATACTGTATGCCGCTATGTGGCTCTATACTTCAAACAGCGGATTGAGGGCTATCTTCATGAACAAGTGCAACATGTAGCACATCAGGTTTATTAACTCTCGACTAAACGACGTTGGCCTTCAGAGTGGCGCTTGTTTAGGATCAAGGGTGATCCTTCATCAACTAGCGAGCCGTTCTTATGAAGCCTGAAACCATTGCCCTCCACCATGGCTATGCGCCTGATTCACAAAACGCAGTTGCCGTGCCGATCCACCAGACCACGTCGTTTTCATTTGATAGCGCCCAGCACGCGGCGGATCTGTTTGATCTGAAAGTGGAAGGGAATATTTACTCGCGTATTATGAACCCAACCTGCTCGGTGCTGGAGCAGCGGGTGGCTGCGCTAGAAGGCGGCATTGCAGGATTGGCGGTGGCGTCTGGGATGGCTGCGATTACTTATGCGATCCAAACCATCGCTGAAGCAGGCGATAATATCGTTTCGATTAGCGAGCTGTATGGCGGCACTTACAACTTGTTTGCCCACACCTTGCCACGCCAAGGTATTCAAGTCAGGTTTGCCGATAAAGATGATATCGACGGCATCGAAGCGTTAATTGATGAGCGTACCAAAGCGGTGTTTTGCGAGAGCATCGGTAATCCATCCGGTGGCGTGGTGGACCTGCAAAAGCTAGCTGACGCGGCACATCGCCATGGGGTACCGGTGATTGTTGATAACACCACTGCAACGCCGTTCTTGTGTCGGCCCATTGAGCACGGAGCGGATATTGTCGTTCATTCAGCCACGAAATATATCGGTGGCCATGGCACCACGGTAGGCGGTGTGATTGTTGATTCAGGCAAGTTCCCTTGGGCGGAAAATGCCAGCCGTTTCCCGCTGCTTAACGAGCCAGACATCTCCTATCACGGCGTTAGCTATACCCGCGATGTGGGCGACGCCGCCTTTATTGCCCGTGCTCGCGTGGTACCGCTACGCAACATGGGCGCAGCGCTTTCGGCTCAAGCGGCCTGGAACCTGCTTCAGGGGCTGGAAACGCTGTCACTGCGTATTGAACGCATTTGTGCCAATGCGTTAGCCGTTGCCAAGCATTTGGAAAACCATCCGTTGGTCACTTGGGTGCACTATGCAGGTTTGGAAAATCACCCTGACCATGCGCTGGCCAAGCATTATATGAATGGCCATGCCTCGGGAATTCTTAGCTTTGGCATTGAGGGCGGCCAGGCCGCAGGTGAGCGCTTCTACGATGCCCTGTCGCTGATTTTGCGTTTGGTTAATATCGGCGATGCCAAGAGCTGCTCTTCGATTCCAGCATCTACTACCCACCGCCAGTTAAATGAGCAGGAGTTAAAGGCCGCAGGTGTTACACCGGATATGGTGCGCTTGTCGATTGGCATTGAGCATATCGACGACCTGCTAGCAGATATTGATCAAGCGCTAGCGGCTTCTCAAGAGTAACGCGCCTCTAATTCGGATGCTGTCCGCGTTTTCTAACGCTAGGTGATAAATAGTTAACTACTTGATCGCCTAGCGTTATTACGTTGAGTAACGCAGCTTTTAATCGCTACTTTTTTTGCGCGCCCCTTCGGCTAAGTGCATGACGTTAGAGGCTTCGATCCGGTTCAAACAAACGGGTAGGGGCTGATGTTAGGCATGTCTCAACGTTAGATATCACTTTAAATTTGACGGTATTGCTAATGCTATCAAAACTAAAGCTAGCACCATAAAGCTAATTCCATAAGCGATAGCAGCGATGCAGGCGCTTTCCCATAGAGTGGGATCACAATAACTAACAAGACCTATCAAAGAGGAAACTGTCATGGAGTTGAATCACATCTTGTCGACTCATCGTCTAAAGGCGGCGGTAGTGGCTAGCGTACTACTTTTTCCTGCCGCACAAAGCGTATTAGCGGATGAGGTTGTTGAACAGATCGAACTAGGTCTTGAACTCTATCAAGAGCAAGAGTACGGCGCGGCAATTACCGAGTTGGAATTTGCTATTGAAGATATGCGCAAGATGATGTCAGGCCTGATTGCCCAAACCTTCCCTGACGCACCGGAGGGTTGGACGGCACATGAAGCGACCTCAGGCGGCGCAGGAGGGGGAGCTGCCGCCATGTTTGGCGTTGGTGGTACGTCGCTTGAGCGCGCTTATCAACAAGATGACGGCGATGGTCAGATGACCGCTAGCATGATGCTTGATAGTCCTCTGATACAAAGCATGGGGGCAATGTTTAACAATCCGGCAATGATCGCCGCGCAGCCTAATATGGAGCGTGTTCGTTTGGGGCGTGAAGCGGCAGTGGTGAAGTGGGAGCCTGAACGCTCCCGTGCAGAAGTGACGCTATTACTCGATGGTCGAATTATGATGCAGGTGAAGGGTGAAAACCTGGAATCCCAAGATGTCGCCGTCGACTTAATGCGTGACTGGGATCTTGCTGCTGTACGTGAGCAAAGTGCTCGTTAACGTCGCCTCGTGCATGTTACTCCACGTAATCAACAGCTCTGGCCGAGACGAGATAAGTAAGCTGCTGAATTTTATTAATAAAAAAGCTATACGTTAGCTGTGCACTAAAGCGAACTCACCCCGTTTCAGCAGCGTAATAAGCAACGAGAAAATCAGTGACGACGGATTAGATAGGTGATGAAACAGGAGAAAAATAAATGATAAATCCACAACGATACGTGAGCGGTGCACTGTTACTGGGTGGGCTTATGTGGGTGGGCGGGCACGCCGTTGCCGATGAGATCAGCGGCACGCTAGATGGAGAGTCTAAGGAGTGGCATGTCGTTACTCACTCGGAAGGTTCTACGGCTAACTTTAGTGAGTTAATGCCGGGCATGATGGATGTCACTATTCAGGGGCATCGAGAAGCGAAATTCGAAACCCAGGGCACGCTTAGCATTAGCTTTATAGTGATGAACGGCGACACAGGTGATGCCTCAGTGAGCTACTTTCCTGAAAACGGAATGTTGCCTCATTACGGCACAGAGCAAGATGTGCCCATTGATATAGAGCTGCTGGATATCGATGGTGACACTGGCCGAGTAAAAGGCCGCGTTGTAACGTCGCTTGCCTATTTGGCGTCTATGTCAGACGACTATGATCACAGCAATACCATGGATATTGACGTGTCTTTTGATGCGACGTTGGTGCGTGAAGAGTACTGATTAGCAGTAGCCGTCTACTTCTCAATAACTTCTCAGCGACTTCTCAATCTTGTTCCGCCTCAACGCTGAGAGCGAAGAGGCGGTAACGCGAAGCGAGACTTACATGCTTAACCTGCAGCCAGCGTATATAGAAACTCTAGCCCCAACGTGGCTGCGGCGAGTGACGTGATATCGCCATGGTCGTAAGCGGGGTTGACCTCAACAACATCCATACCTATCAGCTCCATGCCCACCATGCCGCGGATCACTTTTAGCATCAGGTCGGTAGACATGCCGCCACATACTGGTGTCCCGGTGCCTGGCGCGTAGGCTGGATCTAAGCCATCAATATCCAGGCTGATATAAGCTGGATGATGGCCAACACGTGCACGGATGCGTTCCAGTACGGCGGCAGGGCCGTGATCATTTACCCAGTCTGCATCCAGCACTTCATAAGGGTGGTTATGGCGATCATAGCTGGTGCGAATACCAATTTGCAGCGAGTGCTCCGGCACTACCAAGCCCTCTTTTAAGGCATGGTGGAAAATAGTGCCATGGTCAAAACGCGTGCCTTGCTCGTAGGTGTCGGTGTGGGCATCAAAATGGATCAATGCCAGTGGGCCATGCACCCGAGCATGAGCGCGTAGCAGGGGCAGGCTGATATAGTGGTCGCCGCCCAGTGTCAGCATTTTTTTATCGGCTTTTAGCCACCGCAATGCGTGGGTCTCAAGGTTATCGACTAGGCTTTCCGGCTCACCGTAGGCGTAGTCCAGATTGCCCGCGTCACATACCCGCAGCCGCTCTTCCAGGGCGAAGTCCCAAGGCCAGCGTTTGCCTTCCCAGATCAGGTTAGCAGTGCTTTGACGAATGGCGTTTGGCCCCATGCGGGTGCCTGATCGTCCTGAACACGCTAGATCAAAGGGCACACCGCTCACCACGACCTCAGCATCGGTCGTTTTAGGATCCGTGGCCTTCGGCACGCCCATAAAGGTAGAGATAACATCACCAAACAGGCTTGGCATGATCTGAGATGGGGTCACCGAGCGTGTACTCCTATGGCGTGCAGTAGAAATAAAACAGGGGGATAGGGCTTGAAGTAGCGCGACGATAAGGAATTTTTAGCGATGAATGAAATGAATGTTTAGAATGAAACCATTCGTTGGATAAATAGTGAGGCGCTATGCGTTCGCTTCGTCATTTTGATTTGAATCTTCTGCTGGTATTTGAAGCGCTAATGCGTGAGCGTCACGTGACACGAGCAGCGGAAAAGCTACATTTAAGCCAGCCCGCCCTTAGTCATGCCTTAAAACGGCTGCGGGACGCGTTGGATGACCCATTATTAATACGTACCAACAATGGTCTACAGCCAACGCCTCGTGCGCTGGCGCTGTTGCCAGTCGTGCAGCAGGCACTGGCCATGTTGCAGGAAGGCCTCGCCCCGCCGATCAACTTCTTACCCTCCACCAGCGAGCGGCATTTCACCCTGGCCACCACGGATTATTTTGAAGAGGTGATGTATCCGGCGTTTCTTAGCCAATTGCTGGCTTACGCGCCGGATATCAGCTTTTCCATTGAGCTGATCACCCCCAACGTACTGAGTGAAGGGCTGGAACAGCGCCAAGTGGATATGGTGGTCGGGCTGGATAGCCAAAGTGTGCTGCCCAGTGGTGTCATACAGCATCTTTGGATGGATGAGGAGTTGGTTTGCTTGGCTGCGACTGACAATGACCGCGTAGGTGATGCACTGAATATTCAGCAGTTTGCCTGTGAGTCCCATGTGGCACTGTCTGATATCAGCGGTTTAAGACCCAGTAACATCGATAATTGTTTAGTGCAGCACGGCTTAAACCGCCGAGTGATTTCAAAGAACTTAAATTATATTGCGGCAGCGCGGGTCGTTGCGCTCACTGATGCGATCATGACGTTGCCACGCCAAATGGCCGAACGATTTATCACCATGCTGCCGGTGCGAATCGTCGCGCCACCTAAAGAGTTACCTGCACTTAATATGACGCTGATTCAGCATGGGCTGTATGCCAACGACCCCGCCCTCATTTGGTTGACGCAATCGCTGATCGAGTTCGCTAACACCTTTAAGCAGAAAGCCGCTGAGCAGTAGCCGGGCTCCGCTTGGTGGTGGGAAGTTGCTTCACTAAAGGCGGATGACTCCGTAGTGGTGACCCCGTAGTGGTGACTTAGTAGAGATGACTTAGTAGAGTGTTATAAAAGACACAGTAAGCGGGATTTAGCTAAACCACAGGCAACCATAATAATGACAGCGACATATAAACTCCTGATTGCCGACGATCATCCCCTGGTGCGCGATGCCATGGCGCGAGTGATCCGTGAAGCTTACGCAGATGCTGAGGTTATCGAGGTAGAAGACTTTGATGCGGCCCTCGCCCATGCCCAGCAAGATCCTGATCTTGATTTGATATTGCTAGATTTAAATATGCCCGGCATGAACGGGTTAACAGGACTTTTGCAGCTGCGTAATGAGCAGCCTACGATTCCGGTGGTGATCGTGTCTGCGGAAGAGGATAAGCAGATTATTCTGCAGGCAGTCTCTTGTGGTGCGGCTGGGTTTATCACCAAGTCACTGCCCCGTGATCAAATGCGCCACGCCATTGCCCAGGTGTTGGAAGGCAATATCTTTCTACCTGCCGATGCCATGCGCGCACCGGACAGTATCCGCAAGCGTCGCCATCAGGACCAAGGCTTTACCGCGGAACAACTGCGCCTGCTGACCCGCAAGCAGCTACAAGTGTTGGAGCATATGACGCGCGGTGAATCTAACAAGATGATTGCCTATCACCTTAATATTGCGGAAACCACGGTGAAAGCCCACGTGTCAGCGATCTTGCGCAAGCTGGGGGTGACCAGCCGAGTACAGGCGATTTTATCCGCCAACGATATCGATTTTTCCCAGTTCCTCAATCGCTGACAAAATAGTGACCAGCGCTATCCAGCCAGTGGGTTTGCCAGTGGCCCAGGGTGCTTATCTGGGAGAGTAACTGGGTAAGTGCTGGTGAATCGATAGGTTGTTGCCCAAGGCGATGCAGTGGTTGATGGGTACCTGCCAAGAGGCTTTGCCACTGGAGAACCAGCGCCGCGAAAGGTGTTTCAGGCAGTGTTAGCGCTGGCAGTTGCGCCTGCAGGATTTTATCAGGCGTCTGCCAGATGGAATTGGTGATCGATATTAGCTTTTCTTCTATCCGTTTTTCCCCTGCCGAGACAGTGCCTGCGCTGCTTTGCACCCCGTTGCTAGTTTGCACCACATAGCCAAGCGAGCAAGGCGCGCCGTCGCCCCTGCGAACCGCCGCCACATACCCCAGGCGATGTTCATATCGTGCCTGCTGAAAAAACGTTGCGCTGTGATACTTTTCAGCGGCCGCCAATAGCCAGCGTTGAGCGGGCGAGCCCGGTAAGATCAGCGTGCGCATGATTGCAACGTTCGCTGGTTGTGTATCGGCGGCTGACGGAGCGGCTCTGGGTGTGTTTCCAGCAGTAGTTGTCAGTGAGCGACAGGTCAGGGCGGCTAGTGCCTGCGAAATAGTGTCTAACTCCGCTTGATGGGAAACCCATACCGCAGGCGTGGCAGGCAATGGTGTTAGGCGCTGTATCAACTGCTGAGCCAGCAGCCCTTCTTGAGCCTTAGAGACAGCCAATACGGCGTCTTCCAACAGCGCCACCATGGCGTGGTTGGCTTGACTACCCATCGCTATCACCCAACTGCCGTGGGGCGAGTTCTCCTGCTTGAAGACAATAGCCTGGCGAGCGAGCCGCTGAGCGGTGAGCGGGCTGGGTGCAACCACTGCGCCGGGCACAAAGCAGGCCGCCCAGGCGGTAGTGGCAAGTGCCGCGAAATCATCGCTAACACCGTACTGACCGCACCAGCGCTGCACGGTGGGGTAAGCCGCCGGTTGCCTATCAAAAGCATCAAAAGCGGGTGATGAGGGTGATGGAGACGCGTTATCTAATAGCCAACGGGCATTACTAGCCGCAAACAGGCTTGCGGCTGGCTGATGTTCAGAGGGCGGCGTAGCAAAGCGACGAGCTAGCGCTTGGCGGCGGGCGTGTGCAAACCAAGCCGGGGCTAACTGCACCGTCTCAGCGGGTGGCTGCCAGCGGTTACCATGATCGTTAGGTGCTGTTCCGGACAGGGTTGCGAAGAAGGCTGCTAAGCGCTCACTTAGGGCCGCCGCAAGGGCTTTCACCTGCTCCTGTGTCGCAGTGCCGCTTAGCGTCAAGCTAAAGGCGTCTGTCGCCCCGTTAGGGGCCAGCGTTGCACGGTAGTCGGTAATCAAGCCAGGTAACTGCTCCATTAGTAGGCCTTGATTTAACCGATCAGCAGTGTCGCTAAGGGCGGTAAGTTGATGACGAGCAATGGCCGAGGGCAGCGGCCACAGTAGCTCAACGGTATTGCCCGTACTGGCTACCTTCGCGCTGAGCTGGCGGCTCCAACGGGGCGCAATGGCAAGCGAAGGAGCGCAGGGTGTGGGTGGGCTAAACAGCGTTGCCATGCGTTTTACCAGGCGGGTCATCGTTTCCGTGGCCCAAGGGCTAATAATGGCGATGCTAACGCGGCCGTCGTGGTAGTGGTCGCGGTGAAATGCGGTGAGCGCTTCAAGTAATAGTGCCGTGTCGCTGCCTAGGGTTTGCGCATTGCCGTGACGGCAGTCTGCACCAATATGCTGTGAATCGCTGAGCGTGGCGATGGCCGACAGCCGTTGCATTGCCGAACTGTGCTGGCGGGCCTGCCACTCGGCGTCGATGGCGGCGACTTCGGCACAAATGACGGATGGCGAAAACGCAGGCCTGGCGAGCTGGCTGGCAACAGTGAGCGCCGCTGCTTCTAGGGTCTCTGCTGGTATCGAGAAATGTACATCGGTGACGTAGTCATCGGTATGGGCGTTCAGGCTGCCTTGGTGTTGGGAAAACCAAGTAAGCAGGCTGATGTTAGAAAACGCTTCCAACGGCGCGGTAGTGAGCACGTGCTCGAGCAGATGAGCCAGCCCTGGCAGGGTGCGCGGCTCATCCAAATAGCCCGCCGCAATGGCGATACTAACGTGAGCGCGGGTTAAGTGGGGCGCCTGGGCCAGCACTCCCTGCGCCCCGTTATGCAGGGAGATACAGGTTTGTTGGAAACTTAGGCTAGCCATTGAGCAGGCTACGCAGCAACGCGCGCAGTTTGCCGGGGCGAACGGGTTTGTTTAACTGCGGCACGCTGGCATGACGCAGGCGGCGCTGCCAGTGGTCAGAGCGGTCGGCGCTGAGAATAGCGGCTGGCAGATGCGGGTCGTGCCAGTGCTGGCGAAGTTGGCGAATAGCCTCCAGGCCAGTCATATTGTCATCTAAGTGCAGGTCGACCAGTAGCATATCCGGTGCTTCCTGGCAGGCTTTAGCGGTATCGATATCCAGGGCAGTATCGCAACTGATCTGCCATTCAGTTAACAGCAGCGCCATGCCTTGCAAAATTGTTGGCTCATTATCCAGGATCAGCACGCGAAGACCTTCAAACTCATCGTCAGCGGAGGGCGGCGCGCTGGGAGCGGGGGCTTGGCTAAAGGAAATACCGCTGGCACGCGGCACCGTAACAGCAAAACAGGAGCCTTGGCCGGGTGCAGAGCGCACAGTGAGCGGATGCTCAAGGCGCTGGCTAATCCGTTCCACAATGGCAAGCCCCAGGCCAACGCCCTGGCGGTCCCGCGCACGGGTAGCGTTAAGTTGGTGAAACTCGCGAAAAATAAGTTGGTAGTCACTTTCGGGAATACCAATACCGCTATCGACAACCTGCACGGCTAGGCTGTCGTCGCCATGACGGCGGACACCCAGGCAGATACCGCCACGCTGGGTATAGCGGCAGGCGTTAGCAAGAAAGTTGCGCACAATGCGGCTGAGTAGATAAGGGTCGCTGGTCACCGCTTGATGAGAAGGCACGTAGCGCAGCGTTAGTCCTTTACGTTGCGCCACCGGGGAAAATTCATCAACCAGATTGCTGAGGATATCGTCGAGTTTAAAGTGGCGTAGTTGTGGCTGTACCTGGCCGTGATCCAGCCGTGAAATATCCAACAGATCGGAAAGAATCGCTTCAGCGCCTTCCAATGAGTTTTGCACACTCTCAATCAAAGCCAGGTTCTCGCTGTCGGTCAGTCGCTCCTGTAGCGAGGCCACCAATAAGCGTGCAGCGTTCATGGGTTGTAGCAGGTCATGGCTAGCGGCGGCTAGGTAGCGGTCTTTACTTTGGTTAGCAAGCTCTGCGGCATCGCGAGCGCTTCTAAGCTCCTCATTGAGCCGTTCAAGCGCTTGGGTACGGTCAGCTACCCGTGCTTCCAAGTGGGTGTTGAGGGTTTCTAAATGCTGGCGTGCGCGCTCACGCTCGGTAATATCTGCCACAAAGCCTTCGATCAGGTCTTCGTCCCCGGCAAGCTCAGCGGGCTTACGTATTAGGGTAATTGCCACGGGTACCTGATGTCCGGATGCGCCTTGCAGCCAGGTGGTTTGGCCGGTTACGTGACCTTGTGTGAGCAGCAGGTCGCGGAGCTGTTGCCCTGTAGATGTGTTAACAAACAGCGCGTCAAAACGCGCGCAGCGCTCGAGTGTGTGCGCCACGCTACTATCATCGAGCATAGCGGCAAGCGCCGGGTTAGCGGCGCGCAGTTTGCCGGATAGCGATGCCTGAAAAATACCGTGTAGCGCGTTTTCGAACAGCCATTTATAGCGGTTGCGCTCCACCTCAAGCTCTTCTAAACGGACGGAAAGCTCGCGATAGTAGCTTTTACGCGCCGACTGCTGGCCAAGCCCGAGCAGGTCGCTGACTGAAAAGCCCGAGGGATCGTTGGCTTTTTTCATAGCGCCTCTTCGTAAACCACCGCCACGTCTCTTGAGCTGGAACGGCGTGGGTTAGTCAGAATGCAGGGATCACCTAATGCATGGTTAGTGAGAAATGGCACATCGCTACGCGAGACGCCCATCACGCCAAGGGTTCCGCCTAGGCCAACGGCATGTTTTAAGTCGACTAAGTACTGAAACAGCGCTTTTTTGATCTGCTGCTGTGACAACCCCCGACAGTCGATACCCACGGCGTCGGCAACCCGCTTAAAGCGGTCAGGGGCGGCTTCGTAGTTATAAGCCACCACGTGCTCTAGCAGCATGGCGTTGCATAAGCCGTGGGGTAAATCCAGGAAGCCGCCTAAACTATGCGACATTGCGTGTACCGCGCCCAAAATGGCGTTTGAAAACGCCAGTCCCGCTTGCATACTGCCCAGCATTACCTGGGCACGCAGCTCGCCGTCGGCTGGGTTCGCCACCAGTGCCTCAAGATGGCTACTGATTAAGCGCATGGCTTCTAAGGCATGGGCATCAGTAAGCGGGCCGCTCCCCGTTGAAACAAACGCTTCGATGGCATGTACCAGCGCATCGACCCCGGTACACGCGGTGAGATAGGGCGACATGGTCATAGTGACTTCTGGGTCGATCAGCGATACGTCAGGAACCACCGCCTTGCTGATAATCGAAAATTTCATGCGTCGCTGCTGGTCGGAAATAATCGCAAACTGGGAAATGTCCGCCGATGTGCCCGCTGTTGAGGGAATGAAAATTAGCGGCGGAATGGGCACGCGAATCGTATCCACACCTTCGAAATCAAGAATATGTCCGCCGTGGGCGGTGACGATGCCGATCCCTTTGGCACAGTCCATGGGGCTGCCGCCGCCCACTGCCACAATTGCCTTGCAGCCGGTTTCACGGTAGAGCTCGGCACCGGCCATAATTTCATCGACCCGTGGGTTGGGTGATACGGCGGTAAAGCGCTCAACGGCAATATTGGCTTCCAGCAGCTTGGCTTCAATATCGGCGACCCAACCCGCCAGCAGCACGCCAGGGTCGGAGACCAGGAGCACTTTTTCTGCCCCGAACGTAGTGACGTAGTTGCCTGCCGCGTGGCGTGCTCCGTCGCCAAAAATAATTTCAGGAGCGACAAACTTGCGAAGTTGTGTGAGCGGCGAAGTCATGGGCGGTCTCGTTTATCGTTGTTAACCATTATCTTAAGCACCTTAAGGGATTGTTGCGCTACGACCTTGGTGCTGTCGTTAGGTGGCTAGATTGATAAAAGGCTAGCTCGCGGGCCAGCATGGTTTGGCGAGCTTTGGGGTGGCGAATGCCATGGTATTCGTTATCAAACAGCAGTGTTTGTGCCTCGCCACTGTGGAGTTCGATATGCCGCGCCATGGCATGAGTTTGTTCTGGCACGACTACGGCGTCTTTGCCACCCTGGATAAACAGTGCCCGTAATGGGCGCTGGCAACGGGTGACGTGGTAGGTAGGGCTGCGCTGGTCGAGCTGGGGGTCGTCTCCGATTAGCCAGCCCAGGTAACCGGATTCAAAGCGGTGTGTTTTTGCCGCTAATGTTAATGCATTGGTTACCCCGTATAGGCTAGTGGCCGCAGCAAATAGCGGAGTGGCCGCCAAGGCATTAAGGGCGGTAAACCCGCCAGCGCTTTGGCCACGAATAAAGCAGCGCGCTGTATCGATCGCAAAGCGTGTGCAGGCGGCATTGACCAAGGCGATGACATCCTCAGTATCGCTGATCCCCCACTGGCCGGCTAAACATTCTCGATAGCGGCGACCAAAATTGCCGCTGCCACGAGGGTTGATATCTAAAACGTGAAAGCCCTGTTGCTGCCAGTAGGCTACTAGCGGGTCATAAATAGGGTAGGCGGCGGCGGTGGGCCCGCCATGAACGCGCACAATCAGCGGCGCAGCGCGGTTGGCTAAGGCTGAGTAGAAAAAGCCGTGAACCGTTTCGCCTTCGTTGCCAACAGGGGTTTCCAGCCATTGTGCGGTGGCGGAATTTTCAGTCACTAGGTTTTGCGTTACGTTACCCTCCACCTTACCTACTAGACGGTTACGCGAACCATTTTTGTTGAAGCGTATAAGCTGGGCGCCGCTGGTAGCGCTTTGCACAATGGCGTAGTCACCGTGCCTTGCTAGTGTGATGCTTGCCACGCGGCCGGGGTCTGGTAGCAGTACTTCAACCTGCTCGTCGCAACGGCGATAAAGCTGAGCTGCCCCCTGGTACAGTTGGCAGTAAACCTGCCGATTGTCTCGCCATACGTGCTGGCGCTCACCCAACTGCCACGGTGTGGTGATGTGGTCCACCGGGGCACTGCTCAGGCACTCAGGGGTAGCCAGGTTTACCTGCCAGGGTTGCCACCAGCCAGCGTGATCGCTCATGCAAATTAGCGCGTTGCGAGGGCCAAACTGTGGCTGGCTAATCGCCGCGCCGAAATCCCAGTGCTCAAATATTTCAAGCTGACCTGTGCTGGTCACCCGCGCGAGATGTAGCTGGCTGTGTTGCCAAGGCATGTGTGGCAACGACCAACTGACCCAGGCGAGGTAGTTGCCGTCATCGCTTAATACCGCTGCGCCGTAGAAGTCAGCGCCTTCAACCAGCACTTGCCTGTTCTTGTAAGTTCTGCTGGTGTCAGTAATGGCGACCAGCCGTTGACCTTGTTGATCCTCTTCTACCGCAATCACTCGCTGACGTTTAGGGTCGGCGCACAGCCCACCGTAGGCTGTTTGCGGGCGCTGTTGCCAGCAGTAGCTTGCACCGTGGCGGTCGAGCTGCATGATGGCTTGATCGTACTGGCGCACCCATACGACGCCCCCTAGCAGGGGCGTGTAGCTGCCGCCGCCGTACTGATTCACGCGGCTACCCACAGCATCTTCTACTGCACAGCGCGGCGGCTCGTTGCTGTCGGCGGGCCACTGCCAAAGTTGCATGCCGCCCGTTTGCGGGCAACGAGCCAGCCAGTAAACAGCTTGGGCGTCGCTGTGTAACTCGGCCAAGGTGTCAGTGGGCTCGGCGGCATCTGCCAGGGTAAGCAGCATAGGCGTGCTCCTTAGTGTGGGGCGCCCCACAGCAACCGTGCTTCGTAGTGTGGGTAAAGCTGCATTACGCTGCGGGTGAACTCATATTCGCTGAGTGCCATGGTGCTAAACATGCTGGGAATTTCAACGGCCAAGGCATGATTGGCACCTAGCCCTTCGCTAGCCACATCACTGAGACGTTGGTCCAGCCATTCCAGGTAATGCGTGGTTTGGCCAATGATCGTTTCGGGCGGCGCACTGGGGCCATGACCCGGTACTGCGATACTGGCGTTGAGCGCGCGCAGATCATTCAGTTCTTCCTGCCACTGTTGCAGGCTTGGGCTGTGGGCAGTGGCGGCAGCACGTTGGTAGAAGCCTATGTCGCCTAAAAACAGCACGTCGGTGGCATGGTCCATAATCACCAGGTCACCACCGCTATGGCCGCTCATGGCGAAAAGCGTGAGCGGGTAGTTGCCAAGGATTATCTCGCCTGCCTCGATCACCTTGGGTAGGGCAATAGACGAGTGCTCCAAACTGTGCCCGGTCAGCCGCGCTACGTTATCGATCAGTGCGTCCCGGTCGCGAGCCATCAACGCACGAGTGCTGGCTAGGGTGAGGTGCTGTGCCTCGTCGAAGGCGGCATTACCAAAAAAGTGGTCAGGGTGGTGATGGGTATTCAACACCCAGCGAACGGGTTGAGCGGTGTGCTGAGCAATGAGTGTTTTGAGTGCTTCGCCAAAGTGTGGGCTGCTGCCGCTGTCGATAAGGATGACACCACTGGGCGTAGCAATAAACGCTTGGTTGCCTATATGGCCGCAGTTGCTGGTGGAGAGCTCCTCTTTTACACCTTCCACCATCCAGGTGTTTTCCGCGATCGGTTGGGCGGTTAGCGGACGTTCGCAGAACATCACCGGTTCGCTGGCTGCCAGCGGCGTGATCAGCAGTGTACTGAAGGTGGCCAGAAAACCGGCTTTCATGGCTGCAGACCAATAGAAAAGCGGTTGCCGTTGTTATCCCGCGCGCCAATCACATAACCGCCTGGAGAGGGGCGCATATGCAGCCCTAAGGTGGGGTTGGCGCTCACCGATGCATCGATATCCAGGGCGGCCACTTGCTGGCCCTGCTGATCCAACAGTTCAAACGACTGCACATAAAAGGCGGGCTGGCTGGGGATTAAGCCGCTGTCCATGGGGTGAGAAAGGCGCACCCGCAGGCGCTGTTCGTCCTCATTGGCAAACAGCCGACCCTGGAGCTCGCCGAAGGTGGTTTCCCAGTCGGTGTCAGCGCTGGCAATACCGGGGGTGGTGCAGCCACCGCCTTCCGCTTCAATGTAGGTGCCACCCACATGCCAGGTATCCCCCTGTTTCACTGCTACACGCACTGCGGAGGCTTGTTCCAAGCGAATATTTAACGATAGCTTGGCTATGCCATGGCTCATCGGGGAGTAGTGGAACAGGCGGGGAATCGGGTTGAGATCCACCCAGGCAATAATGTCAGTGATTGGCTCGCCGCTGGCTTCTAAGGCGCTGGCATCTAGCGAAATGGGTACTTGTCCTGAGTCTTCGGCGAACCCCGGCGCGCTAACGGTGACGCGCTCATCAAACACCACGGGGGCATCGCCCAGAAAGCGCTCGCGGTACACAGGCCACATAAAGGAGTTAAGCGGATCCTGTTCAGCTGTGCTCGCTGTGGCCAACGCGGTGGTCGGCAGCGCGAGCAGTAGCCAGCAAAGCACCGCGAGTGCGGGGGTAAGGGGCGCGGCGAACGCCGCGGCGATACGTTGTAACGTGATGATAGGGTTTAGGGTTGCCATGGTGCCTCCCAGCGTTGGGATTATTGTCCAGTCGTTTCCATACTGACCGTTTCCAACCATGTGCGAATGGCCCAAAGCCCTTCTTGGCTAACGTAATCGGACATGCGCGGCATTAGCACACGGCCGTTGCGCTCGGCGCCATTGGTGACCAGCTCTTTGAACCACTCATCGCCCCATGCGCCGTTTTCCAACTCGCGCAGGTCGGGAGCGATGCCGCCGGATTTCGCTTCTAGCCCGTGGCAAGCGGCACAGTTGCTGTTGTAAGCGCGGGCACCAATATCGATGGCGAGCTCTTGCTGGGGATGATCCCGGTAGGGGTTCTCTTCCCGCCATTCGTCGCCTAAGCGCTCGAGGTCTTTAATATCAACGGCTTGAGGGGTCACGCTGCCGTGAGACCAGGCCAGCGGCGAAGCCAGCAACGCGGCAAGGGCGATAGCACCCACTTGGCTGCTGAGGCGTAAGGGCAGTTTTGCGGAGGTTGTTTTTGTCAGTACGGTTTTTGTAATAGTCATGGGAAATGCTCCTCAGAGGATCAATGTATCGTCACTTGAGTGAGCTTAGGCAGGCAGGCCTTCCGAACCTATAGCACCTTAGGCATCGCTAGGCTCCTCCTTTGGAAGTAGTGCTAAATCAGGATGAGAACGCGACTGGAGGGGTAGATTGGTTTGTTATCCGAGCTTCTAAGCTGGACTTAGTCTTGCTGGCACCACGCAAGCAGCAGCTTGGCCGCTTTGCAGCCATTGCATTGTGATCATTACTCGGATGGAAAACCCATGACATACGCTATCAATAACAACACGTCAGCCCGCAAAATTTCGTGGCCCTTTCGCCTGCGTACACTCACCGCCGCCGTTGCTTACGCTTCTGCCTTAGGCGTCGGGGGCATTGCGCTGACAGCCCACGCCAGCGAGGTGACCTGGGACGATATTCTCAATGACCATAACAACACTGAAACGGTGTTGATGTACGGCATGGGCGTGAAAGCACAGCGCTATAGCCCGCTTAATCAAATTAACGCAGATAACGTCGAGATGCTGACCCCAGCGTGGTCTCACTCGTTTGGCGATGAAATGCAGCGTGGCCAGGAGTCTCAGGCGCTGATTCATGAAGGCGTTATTTATGTCACTGGCTCCTATTCACGTATTTTTGCTATTGATGCGCGCACTGGCCAGCGGCTGTGGTCATACAACCATCGCCTGCCCAGCGATATTCGCCCCTGCTGTGACGTAGTGAACCGCGGTGCGGCCATTTACGGCGATAAGGTATTCTTCGGCACGCTGGATGCTGGCATCGTGGCGCTGAACAAAGACACCGGTGAGGTGGTGTGGCGCGAGCGCTTTGGTGACCACCGCGCGGGCTACACCATGACCGGTGCGCCAACGATTGTAGAAGATAGCGAAACAGGTCGCGTGTTGCTGATTCATGGCTCTTCGGGGGATGAGTTCGGCATTGTGGGTAAGCTGTATGCCCGTGACCCTGATACCGGTGAAGAGATTTGGATGCGGCCCTTTGTTGAAGGCCATATGGGGCGTCTGAACGGTGAAGAGAGTACCCCAACGGGTGATGCTAGCGCGCCCTCCTGGCCCGATGACCCAGACAGCGAAACCGGCAAAGTACAAGCCTGGAGCCAAGGTGGCGGTGCGCCGTGGCAGAGCGCCAGTTTCGATCCTGATACCAATACCATCATCATTGGTGCCGGTAATCCTGCTCCCTGGAATGGCTGGGCACGCACCTCGGAAGACGGCGACCCGTCTGACTACGACAGCCTTTACACCTCTGGCCAGCTAGGGATCGACCCTTCGACTGGCGAAGTGAAGTGGTTCTATCAGCACACGCCCAACGACACCTGGGACTTCTCAGGCAATAACGAAATCGTCTTGTTTGAGTACGAGGATGAGAATGGCCAAACGGTGAATGCAGGAGCCCACGCTGACCGTAATGGCTTCTTCTATGTCACTAACCGCACCAACGGCGAGCTCATCAACGCCTTCCCGTTTGTCGATAACATTACCTGGGCTACCCATATTGACCTGGAAACCGGTCGCCCGGTTGAGGCTGAAGGCCAGCGCCCACCGCGCTTGGAAGAGGGACAAACCCGTTCTGAGCCTGTTGAAGTTTCACCACCTTTCCTTGGTGGTAAAAACTGGAACCCAATGGCTTACAGCGAAGACACAGGCCTGTTCTACGTACCGGGTAACCACTGGAAAGAAGATTACTGGACCGAGGAAGTTGAGTACGTGGAAGGCGCAGCTTACCTGGGTATGGGCTTCCGCATTAAGCGTATGTACGACGACCACGTCGGGATTCTACGTGCTGTTGATCCGGTCACCGGTGAGTACGCTTGGGAGCATAAAGAGCCTATGCCGCTGTGGGCAGGCGTGCTAGCTACCCACGGTGATCTGGTGTTTACCGGTACTGGCGATGGCTACTTAAAAGCATTCCACGCAGAAACCGGTGAAGAGCTTTGGAAGTTCCAGGTAGGCACCGGCATCATTTCACCACCGGTAACTTGGGAAATGGATGGTGAACAGTACATTGGTGTTACTGCCGGTTATGGCGGCGCGGTTCCTCTCTGGGGCGGTGATATGGCTGAACTGACGCGGCCGATTGCTCAGGGCGGTTCGTTCTGGGTCTTTAAGCTGCCATCTTTCGTTCAAGACTTGGCTAACCGTTAAGTTATCGACCCCTCTTGGGCGGCTTCTGCCGCCCTTTTTTGAATAACATTAACGGTAATGGAGAGAATAACAATGATAACTCGCAATGCTCTGTCTTTATGGAGCCGCCAAACAACGGCGGTTTTTCTCTGCCTTAGCGCGATAGGCAGCGTTGTCGCCGACGATTATGTTGAAGAGTATCAACCGCCAGTGCATAACGGCTGTGAGTTGGTGCCAGGTACTCAGTGCGCCAATATGGATTTATCCGGCGGCGACTTTTCCAATTTGGATCTACAGGGCGCTAACTTTGCGGGCAGTAACCTAGAAGGCTCGGATTTCCGCCACAGCAACCTACGCAGCGTTGATTTTGAAGGCGCATCGCTGAGACATGCCAACCTCAATCGTGCACGCATGCCCAACACGCATTTACGCGGCGCCGATCTTTCCCATGCCAGTTTGGTTGGATTGGATAGCTGGAGTATTTATGCCCAGGGCGCGACATTTGATTATGCCGATTTGACAGGCGCTAACCTTGAGTTTGCCCGGCTTTCCGGGGCCAGCATGCAAGGAGCGACGTTGATGGGCAGCAATCTGGAAATGGCCTGGATGAATAAGGTCAACCTGATCGGTGCGGACCTGCGCGATGCTAATCTGCAAGAAGCAAAAATGAACATCACGCGGCTCAATGATGCTGATATGACCGGTGCACGCATCCACTACGGCAACTTCCAAATGGCCCAAATGGAGGGTTGTACCGGCTGCCCGTTTGATTGGGAGTAATGTCACCATGTCGACACAACCTTCGGCGCACTCTGTGCGCCGCTATATGCTCTGTGTGGTGTGGGCAGCGGGTGTATTCAGTGGAGCGGTACACGCTGAAGCGCCCTCAGCGGTATTTAACCAAGAAGGCTACCGCTTGCCGCCTTTTAAAGCGCCTGTTACCGCACCGCTTCCAGGGGTGACCACGTTAGATGACCATGCTTTTCAAGCGCTGCTGGAGTCACCGCCAGTGATTCTGGTGGATGTCTACGCGCTGCCCTGGCATAACGGCCTTTTTCTGCAGGATAGTGCGCACTTAACGATCCCAGGCAGCATGTGGCTGCCCAACGTAGGCGCGGCTAGTTTGGAAGAGGAGTGGGTTGATTATTTCACCACAGCACTGAATGCGCAGCGTGAGCGCGCTGAAGCCGCGCCGCTAGTATTCTTCTGCCGGGCTGACTGCTGGCTTTCCTGGAACGCTGCCCGGCGCGCCGAGGCAATGGGTTATGAAGAGCTCTATTGGTACCCCAATGGGGTGGATGGCTGGCAAGCGAGCGGACATTCGTTAGCAGCCGTTTGCCCGCAGCTGCCCGCCCATGCTGAGCGAGCTACCTGCGAGCCTTAATCATTTTATTACCGATAGACCGGTGTGATAGTTAGGTTTGATAGATAGGTTTGTTGCTGATAAACAGGTTTATTGGCGATAAATCAGCTCAAGTGGCTGGCGGGGCGGAGACGCCGCTGAACTATTTTGACTTTGACGGTCAGCCTGACTTTCAACCTGATTCTGTAACTGCTTTGTTTGCAACAGCTTTGATTGGCGGGCATTGCGGGGAATCAGCGTCGCTTGATCGGGCGTGTTATGGCTGTTTTCTGCAATTAGGCTCTCTAACAACCCATGCTGGGGAGAGTGCTGGCATACAGGGTCGGTGGCGTTCATATCGCCGGTTAATAAATAGGCTTGGCAGCGGCAGCCGCCATGGTCTTTATCGCGATCGTCGCACTGCTGGCAAAGCGTAGGCATCCACTGGGTGCCGCGAAAACGGTTGAAAGCATCGCTTTGGTACCAAATGTCCTGCAGCGACGTCTCTTTGACGTTCGGAAATGCCATCGGTAGCTCCCTGGCGCTGTGACAGGGCAACACGGCGCCATCTGGGGCAACGGTCATAAAGATACTGCCCCAACCACCCATGCACGCTTTAGGCGCTTGCTCAAAGTAGTCTGGCACCACAAATAGTAATGACATATCGCGGCCACGTGCTGCGAGTGTTTCACGCCAGCGATTGGTTTCTGCTTCGGCACGTACCAGCTGTTCACGGGTAGGCATTAACGCCTGTCGGTTCAAAAACGCCCAGCCGTAATACTGGCAGTTGGCCAGTTCAACCGCATCCGCGCCTAGCTCATCGCAGAGGGCAATCAGGTCGCCAATTTGATCGATATTGTGCCGATGTAGCACTACGTTTAATACCATGGGGTAGCCAGCAGCTTTGACCGCTTTGGCCATTGCCAACTTGTTGGCATGGGCCTTGGCAGAGCCTGCCAGCGCCTGAGCAAGTTCGGGGTCGGCGGCTTGCAGGCTAATCTGGATATGATCCAGGCCCGCTTCAGCCAAGGCGTTTACCCGTTGGGCAGTGAGGCCCACGCCGGAGGTCAGCAGGTTAGTATAAAAGCCTAGCTGGCGTGCTTCGCTTACCAGCGCTTCCAGGTCTTGACGAATCAGCGGTTCGCCGCCAGAAAAACCAAGCTGTGCCGCCCCCATCGCCCTGGCTTGGCGCAGCACGCTAAACCACGCGTCGGTATCCAGCTCGTTTTGGTAACGGGTAAATTCCAACGGGTTAGAGCAGTAAGCGCACTGCAGTGGGCAGCGGTAGGTGAGTTCCGCCAGCAGCCATAAGGGCGGTGAGGTCGTTTTATTAACCACAATGAACCTCCTTCACGGCTAGCCAGCCGTTACCGCGGGCTTCCTCGATAAACTGCACGACATCGTCTGCTAAGGACTCCGCGCCTGGGTAGCGCTGCTGTAGGGTGGCGATAATATCGGCGATGGAGTGGTGGCCATCAACCTGCTCAAGAATCGCACCGGCAGTCGCGCTGAGCTTGACCATGCCTTCGGGATAAAGAATGACGTGGCAGCCCTGAATGGCTTCCCACTGTAAGCGCCAACCGCGTCGCAGCTGGTAAATATCTTGATGTGATATGACGAGTTGCTGTGACATGGTGAATTCCCCAACGCTAGTCGATCATTGCCTAGTAAAGTGAGTGCTCAAGCCCACGGTGATACACCGCTTCGCGGGTGACGGTGTGGTAAGGCGGGCGGTCTAGCTGATAGGCCATGGTCATGGCATCCAACATGCTCCAGAGCACATCGAGCTTAAATTGCAGAATATCCAGCGCGCGCTGCTGCAGCGCCACCGTGGTACACACGCCTAAAGCGATTTCCAGGCCGTGCTCGACGTCTCGACGGGCTTCGCTGAGCCGCTTCCGAAAATAGCGATAGCCTTGCTCGTTAATCCACGGGTAGTGCTGAGGCCAGGTGTCCAGGCGGTTTTGGTGGGCAAGCGGCGCAAATAGCTCGGTAAGCGATGAGATCGCAGCTTCCTGCCAGGGGGCTCGAGCGACAAAGTGGCGGTAAGCATCTACCGCAAAGCGCACGCCGGGTAGCACACGCTCCTGAGAAAGCAGTGTATGACGGTGTAGCCCTACGGCTTCACCTAGGGCTAACCAGGCTTCAATCCCGCCTTCATCTCCGTCGTGGCCGTCGTGGTCAAGCAGGCGTTGCACCCATCGCCTGCGGGTAGCGGCATCTGGGCAGTTAGCCAGCAGCGCGGCGTCTTTTTGGGGAATCATCAACTGGTAGTAAAAGCGATTAGCTACCCAACCTTGAAGTTGTTCCTGGGTAAGCTCGCCGTTGGCCATCGCCTGTTGAAAGGGGTGATTAAGATGGTAGTACTGCCCTTTACCCATTAGCGCTTCACGGAACCCCTCCCGACTGAGCGGGGTGGCAGAAGCACTGGGCATTATCGCTGTCATCGCCATAGTCGATTTCCTGGTTATTTTTGTAATATCTAATGTATTTGTTGCTGATTTACATGGTTTTTATTTTTAGCCATTTTTTATGCATAGGATTTGTTTAATGAAACAGGTTTTTTGGTTATAACTCGCTCTGTTTGAATTATTTTATAAAGTTATATGCTTATTTTGGTTTGATTTTATCAGGACCTGTTTTTGCACCTTTTATCGATCTACTATCTTTTAAAATCTACTAACCTAGTGCTTTTTTAATCTAAGATTTAGGTCTGGATGTTAATAGATTAATACTTAATAATTCTAAGATAAGAGAGTGTTCAAGGTCTGTGGAAGTCAACCTAAAACGTCAGTTTCATTCCGTCGTAAGCTGTTTCGATGCCTGCGGCCTGCAATGTTTTCGCTGCATCGCTAGCGCAGTCCAAAATCGGGTTGGTGTTGTTGATATGAATCAAAATGCGCCGCGTGCTGCTGGGGAGTTCGTTCAATAGCGCACACATACCACCGCTGCCATTGAGCGCGAGGTGACCCATCTGTTGGCCTGTGGAGGTGCCAACGCCAAGTGCCTGCATTTCGTCGTCTTCCCACAGGGTGCCATCCACCATCACCACATCTGCGGCGTTTAAGAAACGCATTGCCAGCGGTGTGGGGTTGCCAAGCCCAGGGGCGTAGCACAGCGACTTGCCGCTGTTGCGGTCAACAATGTACAGCCCTAAATTATCGCCGCAGGAAGGCGCGCCGCGCCGCGGTGAGTAGGGCGGGGCATTGCTGTGTAGCGCAAAGGCGGTGAGCGCGATATCTGGCAGAAAGGGAATCGAAAACTCGACAACTTCCTGATGATCTTCCAAGTCAATCGGCTGCCAGTGTAGTCCGCCCCAGTGTTCCAGCATCGGGAATAGCGGAAAACCAGTCGATAAATCGCGATGCACATTAGGCGTGCACCACACCTCTAATGGACAGCCTTCTCTTAGGGAGAGTAGCCCGGTGACATGGTCGATTTGAGCATCTACCAGTAGCACGCCACGAATACCGCTGCCACGCAGCTCACTTGGCCATAATTCCGGGTTGGCATTGAGCTGAGCGCGAATGTCAGGGGACGCATTGCATAGCAACCACTGCTTGCCATCCACACTTAACGCAATCGATGACTGGCTGCGAGATTGATGATCTGCACTGCCCAGGCGAGCGTGGTAGCAGTTAGGGCAGTTGCAATTCCATTGGGGAAAACCGCCACCTGCGGCAGCCCCAAGAACTAAAATATGCATAGACTGGCCTCCTACGTTAGTGCTGTGGGTGTGCTATGAATCCTGGCTGAAAGCCCCTACCTGATATCAACCCAATAAGGCAGGCAGGGGCCGTGGCTCAGTAGCTAGAGATTAGCGAGTAGAGATATACAGCGTTACTTCAAAGCCAAGGCGCATGTCTTGATACGTTGGTTTAGTCCACATAAGTGACTCTCCTGCGTTGTTAAGCTTGTTGTTGAGAATGTCATTACAAATGTCGTTACAAGTACTGCTGTGGTCGTTTTTGGCGGTTAATCATTATTGCCATGCCCACTACTACAGTTAATCACTGGTAGGGCGAATTGAATGCGGTACTTTGGAAGTAGTTTTCTCTAACTTTTGGTGGGGAATCGTTGTTAAAAAGGGTAGTGTTGTAGTTAAACAACCCAATTGAATCGAAGGTTGAATAGTAACTGGCAGTCGCCGCGTTAGATCCTAAACTGCTATCTGGCGCGAAGACGCATGTCAGTAATAATGCCCAGCGTCCAATAACCAAGGGTGAAAACGTGATTGTTTTGGTAATGACGCTGGAAATGGGCTAACCAAGGGAGAAAGCGTGTGAAAATAGGCGCACCGAAAGAGACAGCTCAAGGAGAAGCGCGTGTAGCGCTTACTCCTGAGAGCGCAAAACAGCTTCAGAAGCTAGGCCATGAGTGCCTGGTGGAAGCCGGCGCAGGGGCTGCCGCGGGCTTTAATGACGACACGTATCGCGATGCGGGTGTCAGCGTTGTGGAAAGCGCGGAAGCGCTGTGGCGTGATGCGGACGTGGTGATTAAAGTCCGTGAACCTTCGGAAACTGAGGCTCACTATTTGCGCGAAGGCCAGACGCTGATTGCGTTCTTCTGGCCAGCACAAAACGAAGCACTGTTGGAAACCTGTAAAGCTCAGGGCGCGTCTGTTATTGCGATGGACATGGTGCCACGTATTTCCAGAGCGCAGAAAATGGATGCGC
This sequence comes from Halomonas sp. XH26, assembly GCF_024138895.1. Lineage (NCBI taxonomy): Bacteria > Pseudomonadati > Pseudomonadota > Gammaproteobacteria > Oceanospirillales > Halomonadaceae > Halomonas > Halomonas sp. XH26. The sequence continues at coordinate 3,602,374 of NZ_CP071889.1, read as the reverse complement.
TCTCCTCAATGGCCAATATCGCGGGCTACCGTGCGGTGATTGAGGCGGGCAATAACTTTGGCCGCTTCTTTACTGGCCAGGTAACCGCCGCCGGTAAAGTTCCCCCTGCCAAAGTATTGGTGATCGGCGCAGGTGTGGCGGGCTTGTCGGCGATTGGTACTGCGGCTAGCCTTGGCGCTGTGGTGCGTGCGTTTGATGTGCGCCCAGAGGTGTCCGAGCAGATTGAATCCATGGGCGCTGAATTCCTGTTTCTCGATTTTGAAGATAGTCAGGACGGTTCAGAAAGCGGTGGCTATGCCTCTCCCTCCAGCCCAGAGTTTCGTGAGAAGCAGCTGGAGTGTTTCCGCGAACAAGCGCCGGATGTCGACATTGTCATCACCACGGCGCTGATTCCTGGCAGGCCTGCACCAAAGCTGTGGCTGGAAGATATGGTGGCAGCCATGAAGCCTGGCTCGGTGATTGTCGACTTAGCCGCTGAAAAAGGCGGTAACTGCGATTTAACCAAGCCGGACGAACGAGTGGTATCTGATAACGGCGTAGTGGTGGTCGGCTATACCGACTTCCCCTCACGCATGGCCACCCAGGCGTCGCTGCTTTACGCCACCAATATTCGCCATATGCTAGCCGACCTCACGCCTGAGAAAGACGGCGTCATCCATCACAACATGGAAGACGATGTCATTCGCGGCGCTACGGTCACGCACCAGGGCGAAATCACCTTCCCGCCGCCGCCGCCCAAAGTAAAGGCCATTGCCGCGGCGAAGCCAAAGAAAAAAGAGAAAGAACCGACGCCTGAAGAGAAGAAGGCTACTGAACTGGCCGCCTTCAAAGCGCAAACCAAGCGACAAGCTGGCTTACTCGCCGTTGGTGGCGCGTTGATGCTGTTGCTGGGTCAAATAGCCCCTGCCTCATTTATGCAGCACTTCATTGTGTTTGTGTTGGCGTGTTTCATTGGCTTCCAGGTGATTTGGAAGGTGAGTCATTCGCTGCACACGCCTTTAATGGCGGTCACTAATGCCATCTCCGGCATCATTATTTTAGGGGCAATTTTGCAAATCGGTTCAGGCAGTGGCGTCGTTATCGTGCTGGCGGCCATTTCGGTACTGATTGCGTCGATTAATATCGTGGGTGGCTTCCTGGTGACACGCCGGATGCTTGCCATGTTCCAAAAATCCTAAGCGGCGGAGAAACGAGATGTTAGGACAAGGATTCGTATCTGCCGCGGCAATTGCGGCAAGTGTGCTATTTATTTTATCGCTAGGCGGCTTGAGTAATCAGGAAAAAGCCAAGCGTGCCGTGTGGTACGGCATTGTGGGCATGGCCGTAGCGGTGTTCTTTACCTCCCTCGGGCCAGGTATTGGCGGCTACTGGTGGCTGGTTCCGGCGATGTTAATCGGTGCTGGGATTGGTGCTTATGTCGCAGGCAAGGTCGAAATGACCGAAATGCCTCAGTTGGTAGCGGCACTACATAGTTTTGTGGGTTTGGCAGCGGTCTTTGTTGCCTGGAGCGCAGATTTAGAGCGCCGCCGGGTGTTGGCAGCACAAGCGGCCGATGGCGCGATGCAAGAGTTTTCTGCGTTTGCCGCATTGGTGGCCACGAAGGCTCCTGCTGAGCTGACCTTTTTGCAGATTGAGGTGGTGTTCGCGATTTTCATCGGTGCGGTGACCTTTACCGGCTCGGTGATTGCGTTTGGTAAGCTGGCGGGTAAGGTGGATGGCAAGCCTCGCCAACTGCCGGGTGGGCATATGCTCAATGCCGGTGCTGCGGCGCTTTCATTGCTGCTCGCGATTCTTTACCTCAACGGCGCAGGTTTCTGGACACTGATCGTGCTGGCAGCGTTGTCATTCTTTATTGGCTATCACCTGATTATGGGCATTGGCGGTGCGGATATGCCGGTGGTGGTATCGATGTTGAACAGCTACTCCGGCTGGGCAGCGGCGGCGATTGGTTTCACGCTGTCTAATGATCTATTGATTGTTACCGGCGCACTGGTGGGGTCCTCAGGGGCGATCCTGTCTTACATTATGTGTAAGGCGATGAACCGCAACTTCGTTAACGTGATTTTGGGCGGCTTCGGTGGTGCTCAAGGGCCAGCGGCTGAAATTGAGGGCGAGCAGGTCGCGATTGATGCGAGTGGCGTAGCGAGTGCCTTAAACGATGCTGACAGCGTGATTATCGTGCCGGGATATGGCATGGCGGTGGCTCAAGCACAAAGTGCGGTGAGCGATCTAGTACGCAAGCTGCGGGCATCGGGTAAGACCGTACGTTTTGGTATTCATCCGGTGGCAGGGCGTCTACCTGGGCACATGAACGTGCTGCTGGCTGAAGCCAAAGTGCCTTACGATATCGTGCTGGAAATGGACGAGATTAACGACGATTTCTCAAGTACGGATGTGGTGATCGTGATCGGCTCCAACGACATCGTAAACCCAGCGGCCGAGGAAGATCCCAATAGTCCTATCGCCGGTATGCCGGTATTGAAGGTTTGGGAAGCCAAGCAGGTGTTTGTCAGCAAGCGTGGTCAGGGCACGGGCTACTCTGGCATTGAAAACCCGCTATTCTTCAAAGAGAACACGCGCATGTTCTACGGCGATGCGCGGGATAGCTTGAACGCACTGTTGCCAATGGTGGAGTAAAGGTAAGAAAACGCTACTATCATGATAGTGGTACGGGCAGGGCGTCTGACGTCCTGCCTTTTTTATTGGCTAAGTTTTTATTGACTAAGTTTGTATTGACTAAGAAATAGCTAGTTTAATAATAAATAACTATCGATCTATTGGTTTATTACAAATTGTGGCTATCGATGAGGTGCTTTAAAACAGTACATATCAACGCAATGCTTGCTGATTACCTACACTGTAGACAGCAATATGAGATGTCGATCATCTGTTTCCTTGGCGAGTCCAAGGCAAAGAGCAAGAAGGGGAGAGAAACATGAGTGGCAAATGTCCTGTAATGCATGGTGGTAATACGTATACTGGCACCTCCAACAAAGATTGGTGGCCAGAGGCGTTGAACCTAGACATTCTGCACCAGCATGATCGTAAAACTAACCCGATGGATCCTGACTTTGACTATCGGGAAGAGGTCAAAAAACTCGATTTTGACGCCCTCAAGCAAGATGTTCATGCCTTGATGACTGACAGCCAAGCATGGTGGCCAGCCGACTGGGGCCACTACGGTGGCCTGATGATCCGCATGGCATGGCACTCTGCCGGAACTTACCGCATTGCCGATGGCCGTGGTGGCGGTGGTACCGGTAACCAGCGTTTTGCACCGCTCAACTCCTGGCCGGATAACGTAAGCCTTGATAAGGCGCGCCGTTTGCTGTGGCCAGTGAAGAAGAAGTATGGCAATAAAATCAGCTGGGCCGACCTAATAATTCTTGCGGGTACGGTTGCCTACGAATCTATGGGGCTGCCCGCTTACGGTTTCTCGTTTGGTCGCGAAGACATCTGGCACCCAGAGAAAGACATTTATTGGGGGGCTGAAAAAGAGTGGTTAGCGCCTTCTGATGAGCGCTACGCTGATGTCAATAAGCCAGATACCATGGAAAACCCGCTTGCAGCGGTACAAATGGGGCTTATTTACGTTAACCCGGAAGGGGTAAATGGCCAGCCAGATCCGTTGAAGACGGCAGAGCACGTGCGACTAACGTTCGCCCGTATGGCGATGAACGATGAAGAAACAGCCGCACTTACAGCGGGTGGCCATACCGTGGGTAAGTGTCATGGTAATGGTGATGCCGCTGCATTGAGCGCTGAGCCTGAAGCGTCTGACGTCGAGAACCAGGGCTTTGGCTGGGGCAACCCGACCATGGATGGCAAAGCAAGCAATGCCGTGACGTCGGGTATTGAAGGCGCTTGGACCACCAACCCAACTAAGTTCGATATGGGCTACTTTGACCTGCTGTTTGGCTACGAGTGGGAGCTGAAGAAAAGTCCTGCTGGTGCTCATCAGTGGGAGCCTATCGACATTAAAGAAGAGGATAAGCCGGTTGATGCAACCGACCCCTCTGTGCGTCACAATCCGATCATGACCGATGCGGATATGGCGATGAAGATGGACCCGACGTACCGTGCCATTTGCGAAAAATTCATGGCCGATCCGGAGTATTTCAAGCAAACCTTCGCTAAAGCGTGGTTTAAGCTAACGCACCGTGATCTAGGCCCGAAAGCACGCTATATCGGCCCAGAAGTGCCGGCTGAAGACCTTATCTGGCAAGATCCTGTGCCTGCAGGTAGCACCGATTACTGCGAAGAAGTGGTTAAGCAGAAAATTGCTGAGAGCGGCTTAAGCATTAGCGACATGGTCAGCACCGCGTGGGATAGCGCGCGCACTTACCGTGGTTCCGACATGCGCGGTGGTGCTAACGGTGCGCGCATTCGTTTGGCTCCCCAGAAAGATTGGCAAGGCAATGAGCCAGCGCGTCTTGCCGATGTGCTAAAAGTATACGAGCAGATCTCTGCTGATACGGGGGCCAGCATTGCCGATGTGATTGTCTTAGCGGGTAGCGTGGGTATTGAAAAAGCGGCCAAAGCAGCGGGCTTTGATGTGCGTGTACCGTTCCTCAAAGGCCGTGGTGATGCCACTGATGAGATGACTGACGTAGATTCTTTTGAGCCTTTAGAGCCACTTGCCGATGGCTTCCGTAACTGGCAGAAGAAAGACTACATCGTCAAACCCGAAGAAATGCTGCTGGATCGTGCCCAGTTGATGGGGCTCACCGCACCGGAGATGACCGTGCTGTTAGGTGGAATGCGTGTGCTGGGCACCAACTATGGTGGTACCAAGCACGGTGTGTTCACTAACCGTGAAGGTCAGTTGACCAACGACTTCTTTGTCAACCTGACCGATATGGGCAACAGCTGGAAGCCGGTGGGCAATAATGTTTACGAGATTTGCGACCGTCAAACGGGCGCGGTTAAGTGGACAGCCTCTCGCGTTGATCTAGTGTTTGGTTCTAACTCACTGCTACGCTCATACGCAGAGGTGTATGCCCAGGATGATAACGGCGAGAAGTTTGTCAAAGACTTCGTCGCTGCCTGGGCAAAAGTGATGAACGCGGACCGCTTCGACGTTGCATAAACGTCAAAGCAACGCTTGCTCTAAGTAACTTCCCTGTTCTAACCCGCATCGAGAGATGCGGGTTTTTTAATGCCAATGGCTTAATTGCTTCCGATAGGCAATTTGCGCTTGGCTGGCACTGACAGGGCTCAAATGCACCTCGGTTCCCGGTACGCATTGAGCAAGCAGCGCACAGGCCATCGGGGTAAGTGCACCTAGGCGTGGATAGCCGCCAATGGTTTGGCGGTCATTCATTAACACAATCGGCTGGCCGTCGGGTGGGATTTGCACGGCGCCAAGGGGAATTCCTTCAGAAATAATGCCACCGAGCGTGCAATGCAGAGGCTGGCCAGTGAGACGAACACCCATGCGATCAGCGCGATTATCTACTGTCCAAGGCTGGTTAAAAGCATTGTACAGGCTGCGTCCGGCGAAATTTGAAGCTTGCGAGCCAAGCACCATGCTGAGTTGGCAGCTTTTTTCTGGCATGGCGGGGGCTGTTCCTTCAGGCAAGCTGCGCTCGTCGGGTGAGTTACCTTGCCAGGTGAGCTGATCGCCGGTTTGTAGCGGTTTGCCGTCGTCACGGAGCCCGCCAATTTGCTCGCGGGCAGTGCAGGAACGGCTGCCCAGAATCGTTGGTGCGTTTAATCCGCCAGGAAACGCCAGATAGGCCCGTAGGCCACGCCGAGGCTGGCTGAAAATGAGTGTTTGACCGGAACGCAGCAGAAAGCTTGTGTTGGTGGCTAGTGGCTGTCCATCGATGGTGGCACCAAGATCGGCCCCGGTGAGCGCCAGACGTACCTCGGCATTGGCAACCAAGCTGAGGTTGCCACCCATAACAATCTCCAGTGCCGCGCTATCAGGTGCGTTACCGAGGAGCCAGTTTGCCCAGCGAAATGAAATCCAGTCGGCGGCACCGCTCTGGGTAACTCCCAAATGACCCACGCCGAACCGCCCTAAATCTTGAATCAGAGCCAGTGGTCCGGCCTGCTTAACCGTTAGCATTGCCTGGCTCATGGCCGCTCCTCCATCGGCGTTGTATCGCCTCCTGCTGCTTCAAACTCTGCTTTGCCAATCGCTTTAAAGCGCACCTTATCGCCAGGGCGCAACAGGGGCTCGCCCCGCTTAGCGTATTCAAATAGCGGTACGGCAGTGCGACCTAAAATATTCCATCCCCCTGGAGAAAGGAGCGGGTAGATAGCCGTTTGTCGATCGGCAATGCCCACACTGCCTGCTGCGACTTTGCGGCGGGGTGTTTTCAAGCGAGGCGTGGCGATGCCTTCGTCTACCAACCCCATAAAACCGTAGCCGGGGGCAAAGCCCAGCGCGAAAACGCAGTAATCATGGTCGCAGTGACGCTCGATCAGAGAGTAAACGCTGAGCCCTGCGCGTTTTGCCACCAGCGGAAGCTCAGGGCCAACGCTTTCGTCATACCATACGGGGATCTCATGCAACTGACCGTCCTGCGATTCGGCAGGCGTTAAGTGGCGCAAGGCACTGTGAATCAGCGTAGCGACTTGGCCAAAGGTTAGTTGCTGGCTGTCATAGTGCACCAGCAGCGTGGTGTAGGAAGGAATCAGGTCAATGAGTGCCTCGCCCAGCGCATCGCGCAGGGTTTGATCGGCAGCGATGATCCACGCCATATTGGATTCATCGATAGTGTCAAACAGCCGTACCGTTACGGCGTCCATGGCCGCCGTTTCTAAACGCAGTTTCACGCAGACTCCAGCGCCGTAAAGGCATCACGAATCGCGCGCACGGCAGCCACCGACTCAGGATTGTCGCCGTGCACGCACAGGGTGTCGCAGGGTAGGTGCAGCGCGCTGCCGTCGCGGGCGGTCAGCGCCTCGCCTTTGGCGAGCGCAACGGCTTGCGCAACGATAGTGGCTTGGTCGTGGTGGACAGCACCCGCCAGACGGCGAGAGGCGAGATGGCCGGTCGCTTCATAAGCGCGGTCAGCGAACGTTTCAAACCACAGGGTAATGCCCATTTTTTTCGCCAACTGACGATGAGGTTCCGGATCGGCAGTTGCCATGACCATCAGCGGAAGGTCGGCATCATAAGCACGTACCGCACGCATGGCTCCTTCCAATAACTCAAGATTCGCCGCCATGTCGTTATACATCGCTCCATGGGGCTTTATGTAGCTCAGCGTCACGCCTTCGGCTTGGCAAATTCCGGCCAGCGCACCGACCTGGTACAGCATCATATCCTCTACTTCTGCGGGCGAGCAGGCCATAGAGCGACGACCAAACCCCATTAAGTCAGGGTAGCCGGGGTGGGCGCCAATACGCACACCATGCTGACTGGCCAAGGCGACCGTGCGACGCATGACATGGGGGTCTGAGGCATGATAGCCACAGGCGATATTGGCACAATCGACGTAAGGCATTACATCGGCATCTAAGCCAATCGACCAATTACCGAAGCTTTCGCCCATGTCACAGTTGAGCAGTGGGGTTGCCATATCGTCTCCTAGCCTGTTTTGAATTTATTAGAGTCACTTGTTGGTTAACAGCGAGTTGTTAGTTAGCAGCGTTGGCCAAGAACGCTTATTTTTAATAACGGAGTGCTAATACTGAAGGATTTGTTGTTAAAGATGCGGTTGACAGTGTTTGTTATGACTACCTGTTGTAAATAGTTAGCTTGATTATCAGTGTGATGTCTTAAAACCAATATATGAACCTATCCTGTTAAGTTCCAATCGTTTTTAGCGATACTTAGTATCGGTGATTCCTATCGTGCTGTTATTTATTGGAAAAATGGTTGACGCTAGGGGGGAATACGATTATCAAATAAATAAAGCGACTCGATAAAAGATTATAAAAAAAACGCTCACGCCAGCCCTAACGAATACCCGCAGCACTAATAATAATCGGCGGTCAGTGAGTCGTTTTGAGGAGTGAAACATGCAAACGTCGGCCATGAGTCAGCTCGTCACTGTTCAGCTAGACACTGTTCAGCGAAAAATAGTGGGTAATCCCACCATGCTGGCCCTAAGATTGCGTTACATAGCAATGCGACCATTTCACCCAGTGACACATTGCGCTAGGGGGCGGCACTACACGCGGCGTTACCTGCGCTGTGTAGGAATACCCGCCGATGTTACTGCAACCATTGGTTAGGCAAATGTATGCTTGATTTCAAAGAGCTAGACGCTTTTGTATGGGCGGTAAAGCTTGGCTCTTTTCGCAAGGCGGCGGTACGCCTACATATCACGCAACCTTCTGTTTCTGAGCGTATTTCACGTTTGGAAAGCACCGTAGGTGAGCTATTGCTTGAGCGCTCGGCGCGTCCGGTTCAGCCGACCATGCGTGGCCGCGAGTTCTTTCTGCATGCTGAGCGCATACTGCATCAGCGTGATGAGGCGCTAAAGCTATTTGATAGTGCTGAGACATTTTCTGCGCCCCTTAGGCTCGGCACCATTGAAACCATTGCACATAGCTGGTTTCCCGCGTTCATTCAGCAGCTTACTGAGCGTTTTCCAGAACTCATTATCGAGTTAACAGTTGATTACTCTCCGGCTCTTAATGATCGGCTGATGCGCAATGAGATTGATATTTTGCTGGCAATGAATGGTTACTTGGCTCCGGAGCAAATTGAGTGCGAGACGTTAAGTCCTTATGAGATGGGCATGTTTGTTTCACCTCGTCATGCCGCGCTGCTAAGCGAACACCCCAACGCTTGGTGCCAGTCGTTGCCGTTTATTTCCTTTGGCAGGCAGGCTCGCCCCTACGAAGAACTGGTTCGTTACCTTTCTGATGTGGGCGTTCAGCAGCCTCGTATCCATAGCGTTAGCACATTGATGACCATTGCACGAATGACGATGGAGGGGCTGGGAATCGGTGCGCTTCCGGTCGCCACCGTATTAGATGAGTGGCGGCGGGGTGATCTATACCGTTTAGCGCTACCCGTGCCGTTGCCGCCTATGAACTATGATGTGATATGGCGCAGTGCGAATCATCCTCGCTTTTGCCGAAGTGTGGGGCGGATCGCCCAAGAATGTGCAGCCAATTATGCCATAGAGCGGTGCGCTGACATGGCAAACACAAGTTTTACCGGCCGCTGGGTTTGCCCTAGCGCAACCCCTACCACTCCCGAAGCAACACCTCGATCAACCTGAACTTCCATTAATATGAATAAGAGGACGTCCCCATGCATAAACGTATAACAACGCCATTACTGCTAGTGACCGCTTGCAGCCTCGCCGCTGCGGCGACCGCCCATGCGGCTGAATGGACCATGGCAACGCCTTATGGTGATGCAAGCTTCCATACCCAAAACAATAAACAGTTTGCAGAGGATGTGGCTGAGGCCACAAACGGTGACTTAACCATTACGGTGCACAGCGGTGGTTCTCTGGTCTCTCATGGTGAAATTAAGCCGTCGGTGCGCCGGGGTACGATTGATGCTGGCGAAGTGTTCCTTTCTGTTCTTTCCAATGATGACCCTATTTTCGAAGTTGATACGCTGCCGGGGGTAGCCGGTAGCTATGAAGATGCCTATGCCTTGTGGGAAGCCACTAAGCCGATGATTACTGAGCTATTTGCCTATGAAGGAATGGTGCCTTTGTATGCTGTAGCTTGGCCAGCCCAGGGCATTTACACCTCTGCGCCGTTAACGGATCCCGATCAGTTCGACGGCTTGCGGGTGCGTGCGCCAAATATTAATACTCAGCGTTTCGTTGATAATTTAGGTGGCAGTCCGACAGAAACCGAAGAGTCTGATATTCCTACTGCCTTTAGCACCGGTCGTGTGGATGCCATGATTACTTCCAGTTCTACCGGTAACTCCATGGCAGCCTGGGACTATGTGACCGACTACACCGATGCCAACTTGTGGCTCCCTAAGAACATTGTGTTTATGAGTCAGCGAAGCTTTGATCGTTTAGATGAAGCTACCCAAGACGCGCTGATGGAAGCGGCTGCTCGGGCTGAAGAGCGTGGCTGGCAAATGAGCCGTGAGAACAATGAAACTAGCCTGGAAGCACTGAGGGAAAATGGCATTTCAGTTTCTCAGCCTAATGAGGCGGTCTCTGCTGCTCTGCAAGCGGCGGGCGATGAACTATTTGCTGACTGGGAATCCCGTGCTGACGACGATGCAAAACAAGCCTTAGAGAACTATCGCGAACAACGCGGTAACTGAGTCTTAACAACTAATGCTGGTTTTAAGTAATGCTGGCTTTAAGGGCGGCTGTTTGTGCCGCCCTTACCACCCACGCGCTCAATGAGACTGCGAACATGATGTTTAAATTCGACAAACTCTACCGCCTCGGTGCTTGGGGTGCTGCCGCGTGTATGGTGGCTATTTGTGCACTTATCGCACTGCAGGTCACGTTTCGGTTAGTAGATGCGCTGCTTGTTTTGGTTGGCCTTAGCCGACTCGGCGTGAGCATCACCGGCGTTTCTGAGATGGCGTCTTATCTGTTAGTCGGGGCAACGTTTCTTGGGCTTGCCTACACCTTTGTCCACCATGCGCATATTCGGGTGACGCTGCTTATCTCGCGTCTACCTTCTGCCATACGCGTCTGGTTTGAGGTGTTTGGATTGCTCATTGCGGTAGTGATCAGCCTTTTGCTGACCTATGGCTTGATTGGGTTGGCAAGAGAAAGCCTTCAATATAACGATGTATCGTCAGGCTTTTTATCGATTCCCTTGTGGATACCGCAATCGGTATTAGTTGTTGGGGTAGGGCTCTTGGCATTGGCACTTCTGGAAGCCTTGTGGATAGCGCTGCGTATCGCTATCCACGACCCTGCGAGCTTCCGTGAAGCAACCGCCATCGACGACAACGAAGCGCATTAAGACGCTACCCAGGAGACACCCTCGTGCTATTACTTAGTTTGGCTACCATCTTTACCCTCGTGGTGCTGTTAGGCAGTGGCGTCTGGATTGCCTTTGCTCTGATTGGCACTGCTTGGGTTGCTCTTCAGTTTTTTAGTCCCTTCGACCCCGGCCCTATTCTTGCCTCGGATTTTTGGGGAGCAAGCTATGGCTGGGATTTAACGGCACTGCCGATGTTTATCTGGATGGGTGAGATACTGTTTCGCTCAGGTCTTGCCGACAATATGTTTCGTGGCTTGTCGCCCTGGTTAAATCGCTTGCCGGGACGTTTGCTTCACACCAATATCATTGGCAGCGGCATGTTTGCCGCCGTATGCGGCTCTTCCGCGGCGACCTGTGCAACGGTGGGGAAAATGACCCTGCCGGAACTCGAGCGACGCGGCTACGACAGCAACATGGCGATTGGTACATTGGCCAGCGCTTCAACGCTGGGCTTGCTGATTCCGCCTTCCATCGTGCTGATTGTTTATGGCGTCGTGACTGAGCAGTCCATTACTCGGCTATTTATGGCAGGTATTGGGCCGGGGCTGATGATCTTAGCCATGTTTATGACTTATCTGGTGCTGTGGGCACTGTTGAAAGGTAACCGAAACGAGTTAACCGGTGCTGATGAGTCGGGCATGAGCTTTGTTGAGAAGCTGCGCAATACCTGGTCGCTGGTGCCAATCCTGCTACTTATCGGTGGCATTATCGTATCGATTTATGGCGGCCTAGCATCACCAACAGAAGCTGCCGCGGTAGGCGTTGTACTGTCGATGGTTATTGCGCATTTTAATGGCCACTTTAATCGAGAAATTTTTACCAGCTCGTTATTTGCCGCCGTACGTACCGCATGCATGATCGCTTTTATTATTGCTGGCGCGTCATTTTTGACCTCTGCGATGGGCTTTACTCAAGTGCCTATGCAGTTAGCTCGCACGATTGGTGAAATGGGTCTATCTCCTACGATGCTGCTAGTGGCCTTAACGGTGCTGCTGTTGATCATGGGCTGTTTTTTGGATGGTATTTCACTGATTCTGCTAGTCACGGCCATTATTATGCCAGTGGTTAGCGCCGCTGGATTTGATCTGATCTGGTTTGGTATCTATCTAGTGATTGTGGTCGAGATGTCACAAATTACGCCGCCCGTGGGGTTTAACCTATTTGTCATTCAAGGACTCACTGGTAAAGATATTGTCACCATCACGAAAGCCACACTGCCATTCTTTCTGCTGATGCTGCTGGCGATTGCTTTTATGCATCTCTTCCCTGAAATCGCCTTGTATCTGCCCCAGGCACTGAATAGATAGTAGACGACTAACGGTCAATCTTGGCCATGAACGGAGATGCCCCGGCGGCCAGAGCGTTTGATGAAATACATGCTCTGGTCGGCGGCATCTATCAGCTCCCGTTCATTGCTGAAGTTGCCATTGCTTAAACACGCAATGCCCATAGAGGCAGTGACATACAGTGCTTCTTGGTCAATTTTCAACATAGGTTGCTCATTTAAATACAGAGCAATGCGTTCGGCTAACTGTCTCGCGGTTTGAGCGGTCTCATCGGGCAAGATAATTAAAAACTCTTCACCGCCATAGCGCCCAGCCAAATCGCCTGAGCGAGTTAATGACGCTAGTATCTTACCAAAACGTTCCAGAATTAAGTCGCCTGTCTGGTGGCCATATTGATCGTTAAGCACTTTGAAATGATCTAAATCGATAAACACCACTGACATTGTGCGGCCTTGCTCATTGCAAAGCGCAAAACGTTCTTGGAGTTGCTGCTCTAACCACGCACGGTTAGCCAATTGAGTTAGTGGGTCAATACGGCTGCGTTCTTCTAATGCAGAATTATGCAACTGTAGTGTATCCAGCTGCTGTTGCTGAGCATCTAATCGTGCGGTGAGCGTCAAAGAGTGTTGATAGAGCAACTGCTGTGCGTCCGCCAGCAGTGTTTGACTATTCACCGGAGCGGGTACGGTGAGATCCAGAATATCTGTTAATAAATCAATTTGTTCTGACAAGTGATGGAAAAGCGCTTCAATGACATTCGTAGGCAGTGTTTCTGTGACCGCTAGCTGCCTAAGCAACATTGCTAAGGTGGTGCTTGGTTCAGGGCTGAGCCATGCATCGGCGATTGAACCGGATAAACGTAGACAGAGTGTTGCCATGTCATCGGTTAAAAAGCCGTCATGACTTTGGTCAATAGCATGCACGATTGAGGACGGTAGCCCCCACTTGGCGGCTAACCAAGCGCCAATCAGTGTGTGGTCACTGCCAAAGTGGCGGCGTTCAGCGTTGACTAACTGTGCGTGAGACACTTTGCTTTCAGCGTATAGTGCCTCGGCCTCGTCTGGGTAGGTGGTGAGGATCGCCAAAATGCCTATATCCTGCAGTAGGGCAAGCGTGAATGCGCTGCCAACCTGTTCGGGGCAGAGTTGGTGAGCCAGCTTACTTGCTACCACGGCAGCAACAATGGCGCGTCGCCAAGTTTGTAGAGCTGCGTTCTCTGTGGGTGGCCAGGGAAACAGAGTGAAGCTCAATACGGTGGCGAGCGTTGCGTCTAATCCCAGTCGCTGGGTTGCTTCCAAACTGGTTTGTGCAGGATGAGCTGAACGAAGGTAGTGCACGCTATTCGCGGCCGCAATAAGGCGGGCCGTTAACCCAGGGTCGCGTTCAATAACACGAGCATAGTCACTCAGAGGAGCCCGAGGGGAGCGCGCTATTTCAAGCACTTGCATGGCAATAGCAGGTAGCGAAGGTAGACTAGCCGAGCGTAATAACGCATTACCAAGAAAACTGGGAAGCCCATTAGTAAGCGAGGTATAAAGTGTTTCATCTTCTGTTGAACGGCTCGTCATATTACCCCTAAACGTGTTGTCCAGCGTAGCGAGCAGCCACTAAGTTATGTGCTAAGTTATCAATCATAGCGCCTGCGTCTGTTTAGCAGGGTTATAGATAGGCGTGGTACATCAGTAAAATAACTGTTTATGCTGTAGCCCGCTGCATTTTATTGCAACAGCTTATTACAACAGTGCTCTGTGGGCAGCTGCTCTACGATGACAAAAGTGAGTGCTCCAATGCACACCATAAACGAAGCGTCGGAGATTTTCCGTCAGTTGGCGGAAGGTTTAGGACGTAGTGGAAGATCTGACTTTTATACGACGCTTGTCGAGCAACTTGCCCAACTGCTTGGGATTGATCATGCGTTGATCGCTGCGGTCACCGAGCCTCATATGGCCACAACGTTGGCCGTTTGGTCAAATAATCATCATCAGGAAAATGTCGCTTATCCTCTCATTGGAACGCCTTGTGAAACGGTTTTAGGTAGAGAACCTTGCTTGTATGCCTGCGATGTTCAGGCGCGCTTTCCTAAAGACGAGCTACTCAGCCAACTGGGTGCAGAGAGTTACATGGGACTGCCTCTGTTTTCATCCGATGGCTCGGCCATTGGTATCTTAGCGGTGTTAAGCAATAAACCGATGCAGCTTGATGGACTTGAAAACGAAATTTTGCGCATTGTGGCTGCTCAAGCGGGGGCAGAGCTTGGTCGCTGCCAAGCCGAGCAAGCGCTTCGTCAAAGTGAAGAATTGGCCCGAGAGAGTGAGCGGCGTTTAAACACATTGCTTAATCACCTTCCTGGTATGGCCTACCGTTGCCTAAATGATCAACACTGGACGATGCAGTTGGTCAGCCAAGGGGCTGAGGCGCTCACGGGCTACCATCCGGACGAATTACAAGATAATCGACTCATCAGTTTTGCCTCCCTCATACACGAAGCCGATCAAGATCGCGTTCATCTAGCAGCACAACAGGCAATCCAGCAGTGTCAGCCATATCGAGTGGTGTACCGATTACGCCATCGGGATGGCAGTTACCGTTGGATGTGGGAGCAAGGGCAAGCTGTTATCGATGATGATGGCCATGTTGCCTATCTTGAGGGCTTTATCTCAGATGTGACCGACCAGCACGAATCACAACGCGTGCAGGATGCGGTGGTACAAGTAGCCTCTACAGTTACCTCACGCGTAGGAGACGATTACTTCCACCAGTTGATCATCACGTTAGCCACGTTATTAGAAGCAGATGCTGGGTTTATCGCGTTATTGGATCAACCTGTTCCACAGCTTTTGGGAGCATCTAATGAGATAAACGCGGTGCTACCCGCAACAGCAGCCCAGACCGTTAGTTTAGTCACGAATGGCCAGTTAATAGATAACCAAACGTTTATGCTGCAGGGAACGCCTGCTGAACGAGTCGTGTTTGAAGGCGAGAGCGTTGTTCAAAGTGGCCATGCGTTTACGCTGCCGGGAACCTCGTTAAGTACCCAGGCGTGGATAGGCCGCCGCTTGGATAATGCTAAGGGCGATGCCATCGGCGTGATGATGGTGTTTTATCAAACACCACTGACGACCAATGCGTTTGCAACTTCCGTGCTGAGAATTCTCTCTACTGGTGCTGCCGGTGAGCTTGAACGTCGCCGTGATCATCGTCACATACATCGTCTTGCCTACACAGATAACACAACAGGATTACCTAATCGTGCGCGCTTTATGGAGCTATTGGCCAGTATGGGAAAAGAGGCAGCTAGTCAGGATGACTCTCTTTCACTGCTGCTGCTGGATATCCGACGCTTTAAAGAGGTAAATGATTTACATGGCCACGAGGTAGGAGATCAGTTACTCGCAACCGTAGCCGAGCGCTTGAGGCAAGCTAGCCTATCTAAAAGCGCTGTCGCACGACTTTCCGGTGATGAATTTACGATACTGCTACCCAACATTGAGGATGTTCGTCTTCAAGAAGTAGTGTTTCAGCTATGCGAGGTAATCAGGCGCCCCATCCAGCTGGGGCATCGTGTTTTTAATCTCGACGTCAGTATTGGGGTAGCCAGCTATCCAAGCGATGTATCGGAGGCCGGTGAGCTGTTTAACGCAGCCAGTATTGCACTCCATCACGCAAAACGCCGTGATAATAGCGTATGCCCCTATACACAGGCGATGCGTCAGACGCTGGAACGCCGGCAATGGATGACCGAGCGCCTGCATCAAGCCATTATTGAAGGGCGTCTACAACTTTACTTCCAACCCCAGTTTAGTCTTGCTAGCAAAACATTGACGGGGGCTGAAGCGTTGTGTCGCTGGTTTGACCCTGAGTGGGGCTGGGTAAGCCCCAGCGAGTTCATTCCTCTGGCGGAAGAGCGTGGCTTGATCCGCATGCTGGGAGACTGGGTGCTAGAAGAAGCGGCACGTCAGTTAAGTGTTTGGCAGGCTAGCAATATGCCACTGCCAGGTAGGCTCTCAATCAATATTTCAGCGCAACAATTTGCCGATCCTCAGCTAACCGCACATGTGGCTAAGCTAACCGCCTGTGTACCTCCGGGCAGCATTGCGCTTGAACTGACTGAAAGTGATTTTATGCGTGATCCCGATCAGGCGGTCACAATTACTCAGGCTATGCGTCAGGCTGGCTACGCGCTGTTTATTGATGACTTCGGTACGGGTTACTCATCGCTCTCGTATTTACGGCGCTTCGCTGCGGATGCGTTGAAGATAGACATTTCGTTTGTGCGTGACATGCTCGATAACCACCATGATCGGGCGATTGTGCAAACCATTATTGCCATGGCTGACACGCTTGATATGAAAACCCTTGCAGAAGGAGTTGAAAGCCCTGCCCAGGCCGATTTGCTCGCACAAATGGGCTGTAGCGAAGCTCAGGGGTACTGGTTTGGTCGTCCGCTACCCGCCGATGAGTTTGCCTCAATGTGGTTAACCCCTTAAGCCATTTTATTGACAGGTAGGGCGAGCAATTTCCATTCTCATCAATGGCGTCATCGTCCTGTCATCATCGTTGGCATACCCTACGCGCCGCCGAACTCGCGAAAAAAGGAGTGCCACATGCGCCTCGCTCTGTTTGATCTTGATGACACCCTCCTGGATGGAGACTGCAGCGACCGCTGGAATTTATGGATGATTGAGCAGGGGTGGATCAGTGATGCCGAGATCTTTATAGCCCGTGCCGAACAGATGCAGCAGGCTTATCATGCCGGTAAGCTAAAGCTAGAGGAGTACTTGGCAATGACCTTGGCGCCATTGCGGGGCCGCCGAGTAATAGATGTACAAAAAGAAGTTGAGCGCTTTGTCGCTACCCATTTGCAGCCCCGTATTTTTGATCAAGCCTGGCGCTGCCTGGACGCGCACCGCCAGTCAGGCGATATCCTCGTCCTCATTTCTGCGTCATCGCATCACCTGGTCGCGCCGATTGCGACGATGTTAGGGATTGAGCATGTGCTGGCGGTAGAGCTAAGTGTCGAACATGCGGCAAGCGGGGCAAGCTACACCGGCCATAGCAAAGGCGTGCTCTCTTACCGTGGGGGGAAAGTAGTGCGTTTTCAGCAGTGGTTAACCGAGCAAAAAATTGCTCCCAGCCACACAACGTTCTACTCAGATTCCCGCAACGATATCCCGCTGTTGCAGTATGTCGACTGCCCCGTGGCGGTTAACCCTGATCCCGTGCTGGCGGAGGTAGCTAGTGTAGAAGGGTGGCAGCGCTTAGACTGGCGGATGGCAGCGTCGACAGACGCTTCATCGGCCAACGATCTATCAGGAAAATCGGCGCATGCCTGATGCCTACTATTTACAGTTAACGGAACAGCTTCGTTATTTAATTACCCAGCATGCCACGCAGTGGGAAGGCAAATTGCCCGCTGAGCGAGTGTTGGCAGAGCGCTTCTCTACGACCCGCGTTACGTTGCGCCAAGCCTTAGCGCAACTGGAGGGGGAAGGGCTCATTCACCGCAGCAATCGGCGTGGTTGGTTCATTTCGCCCGCCCGGCTGGTGTATGACCCCACCCGGGACGCAGGCTTTAACGACTATGTGGGGGCTCAGGGGCGGCAACCACGCACGGCGGTTTTAAAGCTGGAAACCCGCTCACATCTGGTGGCTGCCCGTGCCTTGGGGCTGCCCGATGACCAGCCGTTTCACCATATTCGCCGTCGCCGTTACGTGGATGATCGCGCTGTGCTGGTGGAGTCGCTTTGGGTGGTGCCAGAGCGTGCGCCAGAGTTGCTAGACATCTACAGCGGACAGTCACTCTGGGGGTTGTTGAGAGGGCGGTGGGGGCATCACTTGGCCAATCGCTCGATACGCATGGTGTCCGAAGCGCTGTCGCCATTAGATGCAGAAGAGTTACTCGTTGCCCCGGGCGCGGCAGGGCTAAACATTTGCCGTGCCATTTTTGATGATCAACAGCGCCCTATTGAGTATGACGAAGAGCACTGGTTACACGATTCGTTATGCATCAGTGTTGAGCTGTCTGGCCAGCAGTAACAAGGTTACGAAGACAAGGGCGCTCAAGAGACCCCTCACAAGAACCCTCACAAGAACTTATGCTTGAGCGTACATAACAACTTAAAAAATCGGTCAAACAAGCGTCATCGCACTGTCATTTAACAACGGCAAACTCCTGGTCTATACCAAAACGCTAGGAGCCTACCATGTCGAAACTTCGCCGTTTGTTCCAACCTACTCAGATTGCAACTGCTCTGCTTGCAACGACTGCCGTTGCCTTCACTTCGGTGGCTAGCGCCACTGAGCTAACGGTGTACACCGCCGTTGAGTCAGATGACCTGCAAAAATACGCCGAACGCTTCAATGCCGCCCATCCCAATATCACCATTAACTGGGTGCGAGATTCTACGGGCGTGATTACTGCGCGCTTGCTGGCGGAAAAAGATAATCCCCAGGCAGACGTCATCTGGGGCTTAGCCGCTACTAGTCTGCTGGTACTTGAAGAAGAGGACATGCTGGAACGCTATGCGCCCGCAGGCGTTGAAAACCTTGATCCTAAATTTATTGATGCTGCTTACCGTAATGGTGAAGACCCTGCGTGGGTAGGCATGGATGCCTGGGTCGCGGCCATTTGCTACAACACTATTGAAGGCGAGCGCCAGGGCGTGCCCATGCCGACCTCCTGGGAAGACCTGACCCAGCCTGAGTTTGAGGGGCATGTGATTATGCCTAACCCCAACTCCTCCGGTACCGGCTATCTGGATGTAGCCAGCTGGATGCAGCTGTGGGGCGAAGAGCAAGGTTGGGACTATATGGACCGTCTGCATAACAACATTTCCCGTTACACCCACTCAGGCTCTGCTCCTTGCAGCCTAGCGGCCACCGGTGAAGCAGTGGTTGGCGTGTCGTTTGCCTTCCGTGGTGCACGGTTAAAATCTCAAGGCGCACCGATTGAAGTGATCTTCCCGGAAGAGGGGCTTGGTTGGGATATGGAAGCTGCCGCCATCGTTGCGGGTACCGCCAAACAGGAAGCTGCACAAACGCTGATGGATTGGGCCGTTTCCCGCGAGGCTAACGAACTCTATAACGAAGGCTACGCCGTGGTGGCCTATCCCGGTGTGGCACAGCCGATTGAAAACTATCCTGCGGACATTACCGATCGCATGATTGATGCCGACTTCCAGTGGGCCGCAGTTAATCGCGAGCGCGTGCTGGCAGAGTGGCAGCGCCGCTACGACGGTAAAACCGAACAGTAAGTACGAACAGCTGCCCCGGCCAAGGCCGGGGCTTGGAGATGTTATGCAGACCACACTGACATCGCCGCTGACGGCTCACTCGGCGGCGAAACCCCTCTCACCCTCTGCGCACCTAAGCATAGATGGTGTCACCAAGCGTTTCGGTAGCTTTACCGCGCTGGACAACATTGCGCTACAGATTCAGGAAGGCGAGTTTGTATGCTTTTTAGGGCCTTCTGGCTGTGGCAAAACAACCCTGTTGCGCACTATTGCAGGCCTAGCTCAGCAAACAGCAGGTAGCTTAATTCAGCGCGGCAAGGATATTTCCATGCTGCCCCCGCAGGCGCGGGATTTTGGCATCGTGTTCCAATCTTATGCGCTGTTTCCCAATCTGACAGTGTTCGATAACGTTGCCTACGGGTTACGCAACCGTCGCAGTGATCGAGCGATGATTGATGCCCGCGTGGCGGAGTTACTTGCGCTGGTTGACCTTAGCGGTAGCGAGCATAAATATCCTGCCGCACTTTCTGGTGGGCAGCAGCAGCGGGTTGCGTTGGCACGAGCGCTGGCTACTGAGCCTGGCCTGTTGCTGCTGGATGAACCGCTCTCTGCGCTGGATGCGAGGGTGCGCGGTCATCTGCGACATCAGATCAAAGCTCTACAGGCGCGTCTTGGTGTGACCACCATTATGGTGACCCACGATCAAGAAGAAGCACTCACCATGGCTGACCGTATCGTAGTGATGAACCACGGGGTGATCGAACAAGTGGGTACGCCTGCCGAGATCTACCACCAGCCCGCCAGCGCTTTTGTAGCTTCATTTATTGGCACCATGAACTTTCTAGAGGTGACCGCACAGGCGAATAACCACGCGTTGCTAGGCACTATTTCCTGCCCTTGCTTGCCGCACGTCTACCCGCAAGGCCAAGCAGCTCAACTGGCCATTCGCCCCGAGTCAGTCGCGCTTAGTGCCAGCACCACTGGGCTGAGCGGTGATGTCATGGGCATTGAGTTTTTAGGTGCGTTTCAGCGGGTATCGCTGCGTCTTAACAATACCGAACAATGGTTGCTGGCTGATGTTCCCAGCCGCGATAGCGCCACACTAGGATTAAGGCTAGGGCAAACCTTGGGTATCCATCTGCCTGCTGATGCTGCCCGCTTATATCCGGCAGGGAGCAACCAGTCATGAGGGCGAGTATATTTTCAGCGCCTGCAGCAACGCCTTCGCTGGAAGCATTGATACGCCTGATCGTGCTGCTAGCGGCTGTGGCGCTGTTAGTATTCGGCCTGCTGTTTCCGCTATTTGCAATGTTGGTGAAAAGCCTGCAAGACCGTAGCGGCGACTTTATTGGGCTAGCTAACTTTGTGCAGTATTTTCAAACGCCAGCACTGGTCAATTCGATCGCCAATTCATTGCGCGTTGCGTTCACTACGACGGTGGTCGTCGCAGGGCTCGCCTTTTTATGCGCCTACGGTATTACCCGTACCTGCATGCCAGGCAAGCGGCTGTTTCGAATGTTGGCGATTTTGCCCATTCTAGCCCCTTCGTTGCTACCCGCCATAAGCTTGGTTTATCTGTTTGGTAACCAAGGTGTTTTGCGCGATGTGCTGGCAGGTCATTCGATTTATGGGTCGATTGGCATTGTGATGGGCATGAGTTTCTGGATTTTTCCCCATGCGCTAATGCTGCTAACCACTGCGCTGACAAATAGCGATGCACGCCTCTATGAAGCAGCAGAAGCACTGGGCACGCCGAAGTGGCGTACATTTTTGACGATTACGCTGCCCGGGGTGCGTTACGGGCTGATTTCATGCCTGTTCGTGGTCTTTACGCTGGCCATTACCGACTTTGGTGTGCCGAAAATTATTGGCGGCCAATTCAGCGTGCTCGCCACCGATGTGTATCGCCAAGTGGTGGGGCAGCAGAACTTCCAAATGGGCGCGGTGGTTAGCGTTATTCTACTGATGCCCGCAGTGCTATCGTTCATCGTCGACCGCTGGATACAGAAACGCCAAGTGGCTCAGCTTTCGGCTCGGGCAGTACCGTGGCAGCCAACGCCTAGCCCGCTGCGAGACTGGACGTTTGCGCTGCTGTGTTATTCGGTCGCGGGCATTATTCTGCTGGTCATTGGTACCGCGGTGTATGCGTCGCTCATACAGTTTTGGCCCTATAACCTGTCGTTTACGCTGCAGCATTACACCTTTCAAGGCTTAGCCGGCGGTGGCTGGGGGGCGTGGTTTAACTCCCTCAAACTGGCCTTTAGCGTCGCGTTAGTGGGTACACTGGTGATTTTCTTTAATGCGTGGCTGATTGAAAAGAGCGAAGGCTATCGACCGCTGCGCCAAGGCCTGCATTTTATGGCCATGCTCCCCATGGCGGTGCCGGGCATGGTTCTGGGCCTGGCTTATATCTTCTTTTTCAACCAGGCAGGTAACCCCCTTAACTGGCTTTACGGCACCATGGCGATTCTGGTGCTCAACACGCTAGTGCACTTCTATACGGTGTGTCACCTTACCTCTGTCACCGCGCTGAAACAGCTCGATCCGGAGTTTGAAGCCGTGGGGGCCTCGTTAAAAGTACCGTTCTGGACCACGTTTAGCCGCGTGACATTGCCGGTATCGCTACCTGCCGTGCTGGATATTTCTGTCTACCTGTTCGTCAATGCGATGACGACAGTGTCTGCGGTAGTGTTCCTCTATAACAGCGATACGCGGCTTGCTTCAGTGGCGGTGCTGCATCTGGACGAGGCGGGCTATTTTGCTAGCGCCGCGGCCATGGCTGTGCTGATTTTCCTTACCTCGCTGGTGGTTAAACTGCTCCACACTGCGCTTACCCACGTTCTCTTAAACAACGCTCAGCGTTGGCGTCAGGCGGGCTAAACAGCCCACTACGCCAGCGGCTAATATGTGCTTATAATCTGGTATAGACCAAAATGATGAGTCATTCACAAGCGCCTTACCTCTTAACCCCAGGGCCACTAACCACCTCTCAGGCGACCAAAGCAGCCATGTTGCGTGACTGGGGCTCCTGGGATGATGACTTTAACCGTGTGACTGCCGATGTGCGTGCGCAACTGCTTGCCATGGCCGAGGCGACAAGCGACGCCTATGCCTGTGTGCCGATGCAAGGCAGCGGCACTTTCGCCGTTGAAAGTGCGCTGGCCTGCGCAACCGACCCCAACGGCAAGGTGTTGGTGTTAATGAACGGCGCTTACGGCAAGCGGGCTGCTCAACTGCTCGATATGATGGGCCGCCGTTATGTGACGCTGGACAAAGGTGACTACCTACCGCCGCAACCCGAAGAAGTGGCGGCACTGCTACAGCAAGATGCTGACATTAGCGCTGTATTTCTAGTTCACTGCGAAACCAGCTCCGGCATTTTGAACCCGCTGGAAGCCATCGCTGAGGTGGTGCGCGCTCACGGGAAAACGCTGATCGTTGACGCCATGAGCTCGTTTGGAGGCGTACCGATCAGTCTGACAACAACGCCTATTGATGTGCTGATTTCATCAGCCAATAAGTGCATCGAAGGCGTGCCGGGCTTTGGTTTTGTGATCATTCGCCAGACGCTACTTGCTGCTGGTCAGGGGCGAGCCCACTCGCTGAGTCTGGATTTACACGCCCAGTGGGATTACATGGAACGCACTGGCCAGTGGCGCTTTACTCCGCCCACGCATACGGTGGTGGCCTTTCAAGCGGCGCTTGCCCAGCACCGGGAAGAGGGCGGCGTGATGGGGCGCTGCACACGTTATACCCATAACCGTAATGTGCTGGTAAAAGGCATGCGAGCGTTAGGCTTCAGCACGCTTTTAGAAGATGAGTGGCTATCGCCGATTATCACCACTTTTTTGAGCCCTACCGACCCTGCGTTTGAATTTAAGACGTTCTATGCAGCGTTGAAGGCGCGTGGCTTTTTGATCTACCCGGGCAAGTTAACTGACGTCGAAAGTTTTCGCATCGGCTGCATTGGCCAATTGGATGCGGCGGTGATTGAACAGTTACTCAGCGTTATTCAAGACGCCCTAACGAATATGGGTGTTTCTCTCTTCACTGAATCAAGGAGTGCCTGATGCACTATCAATCTCCTCAATGTCTGCAGGCGGTGATTTGTGACTGGGCGGGTACGCTGGTCGATTTTGGCTCCTTCGCCCCGACCCAGATATTTGTCGAAGCCTTTGCCGAACTGGGTGTGGCGATCAGCCTAGAAGAAGCACGCGGCCCGATGGGCATGGGCAAATGGGATCATATCCACACGCTGTGCAATCAGCCTGAGATAGCCGAGCGCTTTCTCCAGGCAGTCGGCCACCTGCCGACTGATACCGATGTGACGGCGCTTTATGAACGCTTTATGCCGCTGCAGATCGCCAAAATTGCCGATCACTCGGCGGTGATTCCTGGGGCGCTTGATACGCTAACTTGGTTGCGAGGGCAGGGGCTGAAAATAGGTTCGTGCTCTGGCTATCCGGCCGTGGTGATGGAAAAGGTGGTGGCGCTAGCCGCCGATAATGGCCTGAAGGTGGATCATGTGGTGGCCACCGATGAGGTGCCCAACGGTCGCCCACACCCCGCCCAGGCGCTGGCCAATGTCATTGCGTTAGGCATCAGTGATGTTGCTGCCTGTATCAAGGTGGACGATACCGCCCCCGGCATCCTTGAAGGGCGCCATGCAGGAATGTGGACGGTCGCACTCACTTGTTCAGGCAACGCCTTGGGGCTGAGTTATGGCCAGTATCAAGCGCTAAGCGATAGCGAACGCCGTGCAGCCCATGAGCGCGTGGCCGCTCAATTTGCTCCATCAAAACCGCACTACAGCATTGCCACTATCGCCGAGCTGCCAAGCGTTGTAGATGCCATTAATGCCCGATTACAGCGAGGAGAGCGGCCTTGAGTCCAGCCGCACTGGCGTTAGTGCTGTTTTCGGTGTGTATGCATGCTGGGTGGAACGTGTTGGGTAAGCGCAATGCACCATCGCTGGCTTTTTTTGCCTTGGCTTACGGGGCAGGCGGTGCATTGTTGCTGCCGCTAGTGTGGCTTGGGCCATCGTTGGCGGCGCTACCCAACGCATTTTGGGGATGGCTGGCGCTTTCAGGGCTGTGCCAAATGCTCTATATGGGTGGCTTAGCCTGGGCTTATGCGCGTGGGGAAGTTAGCGTTCTTTATCCTATCGCTCGGGCGCTGCCGGTGGTGCTTGTGCCTCTCGTATCCATTGCGCTGCTTGGCAACCGCACGTTGGATGTGGCGGATGGCATTGGCATGGCCTTGGTGGTGGCGGGGGCGCTCTGCCTGCCGCTAAGCCATCCAGAGGCGCGCAGACTATCTACCTACTTAACACCAGCCATGGGGTTTGCACTGTTGGCAGCCGCAGGCACGGTGGGCTATTCGCTGATAGATAAGCAGGCACTGGCGTTGATGCAGCTAGCAGGCCATAGCAGTTTAACCGCCGGCGCGGTGTTTATGGTGTTACAAGCAGTGATGACCTTAACCTGGGCGATTCCGCTGCTGATGCTGCTACCCGCAGAGCGTCGCCGGTTGCCTGCCATCCGCCAGCAAGGGCTAGTGATGCTGGTCGTCACAGGGCTGATGATGACCTGCACTTATGGCCTGGTACTCATGGCCCTGGCACTAACCGACGAAGTGAGTTACGTCGTGGCGCTGCGCCAGCTCTCCATTCCGGTGGGGGTATTAATGGGCGTGCTGTGGCTAAAAGAGCCTGCATCGATGGCAAAAGCCGCTGGTACATTGATCATGTTGAGTGGGCTTCTGCTGGTGGCACTTTAAGCACGCGCTAGCCGACCGCTTGCCAGACTAGGTTGATTCCCACCAAAAACATGGCCAGGATCACTAGACGGTAAAATAGCGCTTCGTTGACGCGGCTTTGCAGCCACAGCCCGTTGCGCACGCCGATCCAGGCTACCGGCACCAACAGTAGCGACGCCCAGGCGCTTGTTACGTTGACTTCGCCAAGCCACATATACGGGCCGAGCTTGATGACATTCACCACCGCATAAATGACCGTGCAGGTGGCTATAAAGGTCTCTTTAGAGAGTTTGCGTGGCATCAAATAAATGTTCAGCGGCGGTGCGCCTGCATGGGCAATAAAGCTGGTAAACCCACAAACGCTGGCGGCAGGCAGCGCCCAGCGGGTGGAAATCGGCTTCTTCGCGACAGGCTTCAGCAACATATACACCGCAAACACAACGGAGATTACGCCCAGCACCAATCGCACGCCTTCATCACTTAAACTTCCAAACAGCAGTGTGCCAACTACCACGCCAATGACTAACCCCGGCAAAAACCGCCATACCTCGGCGTTTGCCTGCTTGCCCCACCATGCTTTTAGCGCAAATACATCCATGACTAGCAAGAGGGGTAGTAACAAGCCTGCTGCTTGGGTAGGGCTAATCGCCAGTGCCATGAGTGGCACCGAGAGCGTGCCGAAACCGCCCGCGAAACCACCTTTTGAAACGCCAGTCAGGTAAACAGAAAATACAATCAACACCCAAGCGATGGTGGAGTAATCGGGAAGCATGGCAAGTCCTTGGCAACCAGTCGTTGAAAAGCCTAACGCGAAAAGCCCCGCATTAGCGGGGCTATACAGCATAGCATTGGATAAATGTTAGCAGGCAAATTGTGCCGCCCGTTAGGCTTTCATTAACCACTCATGGTCGGGGTCGTTGTGAAATTTCCACGCCCGCTTGGGCCCCGCCATGACATTTAAATAGTAGAGCGAGTAGCCATGGGAAGCGCCCACAGGATGGTAGCCCTTGGGTACCAACACGCAGCAACCGTTCTCTACCGCCATGGTTTCGTCAAGGCTGAGGTCATCGGTGTAAACGCGCTGAAAGGCGAACCCTTGTTCAGGATTAATGCGGTGGTAGTAGGTCTCTTCCAGGTATGATTCGTGGGGTAAGTTATCCACATCGTGTTTATGTGGCGGGTAGCTCGACCAGTTACCCGCGGGTGTGAATACTTCAACCACCAGTAGGCTATCGGCGGGCTCGGTCTCCGGTAGAATATCGTGAACATGGCGGGTATTAGTGCCCTGGCCACGGGTGCTTTGCTTGATGTTGTCGGGAGCAATCAGTCTTGGGGCGTGATTGCCATGCCCAGGGGCAGCGCACACCGCAAGCTCTAAGTCCGTGGTCGCTTCCACCGCGTAGCTAACATGGTCAGGCAGATAAACCGCGTAGGGAGGGATCTGCTCAAAGATATCCATGCGCTTGCCGATGTCTTCAAAGCGGTGCTCGCCGCAGGTCACTGTGGCCCGCCCGGTGAGCAGCACCAGGCAGACTTCCTGGTCATCGCTGCTGGCCTCCAGGCGCTGGCCCTTGGCGAGTTTATGCACCCGAAAGCCAACGTGCGTCCAGCCAGCCGATTCAGGGGTAACGTCAATCACGGTGCCTTGGGCATCTGGGGCGGTGGGGCGTACCAGTAGTGAAGCCATATATCGCTCCTTCTGATGGCTAGCTGCTCGGTTGGCAGCTAGCCGTTGTCGATATGAAAGGTCTACACAGACCCGTCTGCGTCTGTTTAGACCGAGGCGTCGAGCAGGATTTTGCGACCTTCACGCAATGAAAGCTCCGCTGCATCGGCTAAGCGCAACGCCTCTAGGCCATCTTGGGCACCGGCGAGTGGCGCACGCTTCTCTTGCCAGGCGGCAACAAAGTCGCCAATTTCAAGTTGGTAGGCTTGGGCGTAGCGCTCCAGGAAGAACCACTTGGGTTTGTCTTCCACTTGGCCGGCTTCACCCGTAAAACGCAGTCGGGTGTCGCTCTCGTTCTGGGCCTGCAGCATGCCTTGGCTGCCAAAGGCTTCGATACGCTGATCGTAGCCGTAGCAGGCGCGCCGTGAGTTGCTGATTTGGCACAGCTTTCCACTGGCGGTCGTAAGGGTGACCATGGCGGTATCCACATCACCTGCCTCACCAATCGCTGGGTCAATGATGCTACTACCGACGGCAAAGACACTTTCAATAGGCTCATCAAGCAACCAGCGAGCCATATCAAGATCATGAATCATCATGTCGCGGAACAGACCGCCGGACTCAGCCACATACTCGGCAGGCGGGGGAGAGGGGTCGCGGCTAATAATCGTCAGCGTTTCAAGTGCGCCAATACGCCCTTCGGTAATTGCTTTTTTCAATGCAGCAAACTGTGGGTCGTGGCGGCGGTTAAAGCCTAATGCGCAGGTCACTGGGTGTTCGCTGAGTACTTGCAGAGCATCGCGCGTGCGCGCTAAATCCAGGGCGATAGGTTTTTCGCACAGAACCGCCTTGCCTGCACGGGCGGCACGCTCCAGATACTCCGCATGAGTAGGCGTGCTTGAGGCGATCAGTACGGCATCAATTTCATCATCTGCGAAGATTTCATCCACAGAGGCCGCTCGGCTAGCGTACTGCTCGGCCAGGGCTTCTGCGGCAGGCTGATGAAAATCAGCCACGGCAACCAGCGTAACGTTTGGGTGTGAATAAATGGCCTGGGCATGCACCTTGCCGATGCGTCCAGCGCCGATAAGCGCGAGTTTCATAAGCACTCCTATTTTGTTGTTGCTGTTGGCTTGGTGTTTATGTCTTACGTTTTTTAGTTGAGGCTTTTTCCAGGGCTTTGTCCCGGGATTTGTCTTGTCGCACGCCCAGGGCAATTGCCAAGGCTTGGGTTAAGCAGAGCGATGCAGTCAAGCCGCGAAAGCTTTTTACTTCTGCTTCGTTAACCACGAAGGCAACATCCGCGAAACGCGCCAGTGGGCTAAGGCTTGAATCGGTAATCACCACAATGGGTAGACCGCGCTGATGGGCGTCTTCGCAGGCTTTTTGGCTCTCTTCGGCATAGGGGGAGAAGCTGATGGTCAGTAGGGCGTCGTGTTGGCTCATCGCGCGCAGTTGCTCGCCGTACATCCCCCCCAAACCACTGACCAGCAACGCAGGTTTATCCACATGCGCCAGGGCATAGGTCATGTAGCTGGCGACCATGAAGCTGCGCCGTGCGCCCATCACATGAATCGCCTGGGCCTTTTCAAAAATATCCAGCGCCTTCTCTAGGCTCTCTGGATCAATACGGCTGGGTAGCTGCTCAAGCACGGCGCGGTTGGCGTCAGCGAACTCCCATAATAGTTGGGTGCTATCGGGTGTTTCTCCGGTGGCGCTGCGTACCGCACGAATTCGTTCGGTGTAGTTAGGCAACTCATCGACCAGACGGCTGCGAAACAGCTGCTGCATTTCGGAAAAGCCCTTAAAGCCCAAGCTATTGGCCAAGCGAATTAAGGTGGATGGCGTGACATCCGCCTGTTCGGCAATTTTGGCCACGGTCGCTAAAGCAACTTCCTGAGGGTGATCAAGCATAAAGCGCGCGGTTTGCTGTAAGCGTTTGCTCAGTGTGGCGTACTCGGCGGTGATCAGCGTTTCCAGCTCACGATAGCTCTGTGGTGGTTGTGGCATACAAATTCCTTCGCGTTGGCCCATCTAGCACCCTTTTGCTTATGTACTAGTGGATATGCAGTACTGAGCAAAGTGACTCGTTGTTATGCAGTCTAGTTGATTGGAATAAATATTCCATTTATACCAAAGTATAGAATAAATAATTTGCAATAACTGATGTTTGGAATCTATATTTCATAACGCCAAGGCATTTAATGCCACTTCCCTACCAACAACGATAACGTTATGAGGAATTGTTTATGGCACGTCTATCTCAATGGCTTCTAGCCTCTGCCGCCACCACTGCATTAATTGCAGGTGTCGCCCAAGCACAGGAACCGGAACAAGAAGAGAGCCGTTTCGTCATGGTGACCCATGGCGTTCCCTCTGACCCTTTCTGGTCGGTAGTGAAAAACGGCGCAGAAGCCGCTGCTGAAACCGTCGGGGCTAGCTTGGAGTATCGCGCGCCCTCCACCTTTGATATGGCCAAGATGCAGCAACTTGTAGAAGCAGCAGTGGCATCTGGTCCGGATGGTTTAATCCTCTCTTTTACCGACGAAAATGCCCTGGGTGGCGCTGTCCAAAATGCTGTCGATAACGGCATACCCGTCATCACCATTAACTCCGGTGGTGACGTGGCAAGGGATTATGGTGCCCGGCTGCACATTGGGCAAAGTGAGTATGAGGCAGGTAAGCAGGCTGCTGAGCGCATGCAGGAAATGGGCGTCGAGAAAGGCGTCTGCGTTAACCATGAACAAGGCAACCAAGGACTTGACCAGCGCTGTGATGGTTTTGTCGATGGCTTCGATGGCAATGCTGAGCAGCTAGCGACCACTTACGACCCCACCAATATTCGCAATGCCATTGTCGCTTACCTTAACGAGAACAGTGATGTGCGTGGTGTGCTGACCTTGGGTGCATTGGCCGCTGACCCGATGATTCGGGCCATGCGTGAGCAGGGGGCAACCGATATGTTCACCCTCGGTACTTTTGATCTTTCACCCGGCATTTTGGAAGCCTTGGATGCGGGTGAGCTGGACTTCGCGATCGACCAACAGCAGTACATGCAGGGCTACTTACCTGTCATGTTCCTAGATCAGTTCGTCAAAAATGGTCTGCTGCCCGCAGGGGATATTGCCACCGGCCCTGGATTTGTTACTCAAGAAAACGCGGCTCAGGTCATTGAGCTGAGTAGTCAGGGCATCCGCTGATAACTACCTAATCGGAAAAGGCTCGGCGGTGTCGAGCCCTGGGAGTCGATCGCTATGAATTCCACTGAAACGAAACCATCGGTTGCGCCAGCAGCGGCTGATCAAGACGAACGTATCCAGAGAGTCTCTTTCTGGAAGAAAGCGCTTAATCGCCCAGAGTTGGGGGCGTTGGCCGGTGCCGTGTTGGTGCTTGCCTTCTTTATCGCTGCTTCCAGCGGCACCGGGATGTTTACCCCAGCGGGTATTATTAATTTTCTTGAAGTCGCCGCTCAGCTCGGCATTATCGCCACGGCGGCTGCGTTGCTGATGATCGGCGGAGAGTTTGATCTTTCGATTGGCTCGATGATTGGCTTGGCCGGCATTCTGATTGCTATCCCTGCGGTGGAGTATGGCTGGCCGCTATGGGCCGCAATTTTATTGGCGTTCGCCTGTGCGGGTCTGGTGGGCTGGATTAACGGTAATCTGGTCAATAAAACAGGCTTGCCGTCATTTATCGTTACCCTGGGCTTCCTGTTCATTCTGCGTGGCCTGGCTATCGGAACCAGTCGGTTGTTGACGGGACGTACTCAGGTGGGAGGAGTGCAGGATCATATCCCCGGAGATTGGTTTGCGGCGCTTTTCTCTGGAGAAGTCGCTACGGGCCTATTTAGCTGGATGGCAGCAAATGGCTGGATGGCGACCAACTTTGCGGGCAACCCCACGGTTACCGGTATTCCCGTCTCGATTGTCTGGTGGCTGGGCTTAACCGCTGTAGCGACTTGGGTGCTGCTGTGCACGCCTTACGGCAACTGGATCTTCGCTAGCGGTGGCGATGCCAATGCGGCGCGCAACTCAGGCGTTCCCGTCCATCGCGTTAAGATTTCACTGTTCATGTTCACGGCTTTCTCCGCCACCATCTTTGCCTGCATACAGGTGATGGATACCGGCTCGGCGGACACCATTCGCGGCCTACTAAAAGAGCTGGAAGCCATCATTGCCGTTGTCATTGGCGGTGCTTTGCTGACCGGTGGCTATGGGTCTGCCATTGGTGCAGCGCTGGGTGCACTGATCTTTGGCATGGTGCAAATGGGCATCTTCTATACCGGCGTTAACACCGACTGGTTCCAGGTTTTCCTCGGCGTGATGTTGCTGGTGGCGGTGCTATTCAACAATTACATGCGCAAAAAGGCGATGGAGGCCAAATAACATGACCACACGTACGCCAATGATTGAAATGCGCAGTGTCAGCAAACACTTCGGCAGCGTTATCGCCTTAAGTGATATCTCAATGCAGGTCTACTCCGGTGAGGTTATGTGCCTGCTAGGGGATAACGGTGCTGGCAAGTCAACGTTGATTAAAACCCTTTCTGGTGTTCACCAGCCCACCCACGGCGAAATGCTTTTGGATGGCAAACCTGCTCGTTTCAAGTCCCCAGCTTATGCATTAGACGCTGGTATCGCGACCGTTTTCCAGGATCTGGCGATGGTGCCGTTGATGTCGATTACCCGTAACTTTTTTATGGGGCGCGAACCGACGGTGGGCTGGGGGCCTTTAAAGCGAATTGATTGGAAATATGCCGACCGGGTTGCCAAAGAGGAAATGTCCAAAATCGGTATTGATGTACGCGATCCAAGTCAGCCGGTGGGTACGCTTTCCGGTGGGGAGCGCCAGTGTGTGGCGATTGCTCGTGCCGTCTACTTTGGTGCCAAAGTGCTGATTCTGGATGAGCCCACGTCCGCGCTTGGGGTCAAGCAGGCGTCTGTTGTACTGCGCTACATCGCTAAAGCCCGCGCCGATGGCCTTGCGGTTATCTTTATTACCCACAATGTCCACCATGCTTACCCAGTGGCGGATGCATTCACCCTATTATCACGCGGCGGTAGTTTGGGCTCCTTCCGCAAAGAAGAAGTCAGTCGCGAAGAAGTGCTCAACATGATGGCGGGTGGCGCTGAGCTTGAAAGCCTGGATGCAGAGCTTGCGGAATTCCAGCGGGAAGATAAAGCCAAGAAGGCCAGCTTAGCCGACCAAGACACTCAACCTGCCGATGCAAGCAGCACTGAACTCTCTTCACCGCGAACGGCGAACGGCTATTAGGGAGCCATGATGAATAAACCTACTCCATCATCGCCGTTCACGCTGGCCGTCTGCGCTGAAATGGTGTTCCGCCACTTGCCCGTGTTGGAGCGTGTTAAACGTATTTCTGAACTGGATTTTCAAGTCGAAATCTGGGACTGGACGAAGCACGACATTGACGCACTGGCCAATAGCGGGGCGACGTTTTCATCCATGACCGGCTATGTCACCGGCACCCTGGCAGATGCCACCGGGGCAGATGAACTGCTACGCACCGCCGCTGAGTCGGTTGAGGTAGCAAAGCGCCTTGGCATTCCGCGCCTTAACCTGCATGGCACCGGGCTAGATAGTAATGGGTTGCCCGTTCAGCCTTGCCAGCAGATGACGGGCGCTATGTGGCTCAAAGCCCGCGACACGCTCAATCGGCTTGCAGATCTTGGCGAGAAGAGTGACGTCACCTTCGTGCTTGAAAACCTCAATACCGACGTTGATCACCCCGGCGTACCGTTTGCTCGCTTGGAAGATGTTCTAGCGCTGGTGGAGAGTGTTGATCGGCCCAACTTGCGCATTATGTTGGACGTTTATCACGCTCAAATTGGCGAAGGTAATCTGATTGAATTGATTCGCCGCTGCGGGCCGTACATTGGTGAAGTGCAGGTAGCCGATGTGCCTGGGCGCTGCGAACCGGGGACTGGCGAGATTAACTACCCGGCCATTGCTCAAGCGCTGAACGACATAGGCTATCGCGGCACGGTGGGGTTAGAAGGTTGGGCCTCTGGCGACGACGAACTAGCACTCAAGCGGTTTCGGGACGCCTTCTCATTTTAGGTAAGCCTCATCGATAGCCACCCAAGACGCTTTTATGCCCAGTGCCCTCTTTTGCCCGATACCACGAATTTGTGACGTGGGGAGACATTTATGCTGAATAACAATAGTCAACACCGGCCGCTTGACCTGATTTGCCTGGGACGTGTGGCGGTCGACCTGTACGCCGAGCAGATTGGCAGCCGTTTAGAAGACGTGGCGAGCTTTGCCAAGTACCTAGGTGGCAGCTCGGGCAATATGGCTTACGGCACCGCTCGTTTAGGATTGAAGTCTGCCATGCTCTCGCGGGTCGGCGATGAACAAATGGGCAATTTTGTTCGCGAGGAATTAGCACGAGTGGGGGTGGATACCTCCGCGCTACAAACCGACCCCGAGCGCCACACCGGCTTGGTACTGCTGGCGTTAAAAGATCGCGAAAGCTTCCCGCTGCTATTTTACCGCCGCGACTGTGCCGATATGGCCATCGACGCCGACGCCATCGACCCTGAATTTATCGCCCGGGCCAAGGCGCTGGCGATTACCGGCACCCATCTTTCTACCGATACCACTCGCCGGGCGTGCCGCAAAGCGCTGGACGCCGCCGCCCATCATGGCGTGAAGCGGGTGCTGGATATCGACTACCGCCCAGTGCTGTGGGGGCTGACTAACCCTGGTGATGGTGAAACCCGCTTTATTTCGGATGCAACCGTGACCACCGATCTGCAGCGCTGGCTGGCGGATTTTGACCTGATTGTGGGCACCGAAGAGGAGTTTCATATTGCCGGTGGCAGCACGGACACCTTAGCCGCTTTGCGCGCGGTACGTGAGGTTAGCGAAGCCACTCTGGTATGCAAGCTGGGGCCCATGGGCTGTGTCGTGTTTGAAGGCGCTATTCCTGACCGCATTGAAGACGGCATTCTGGTCAAGGGCGTTCAGGTCGAGGTGCTCAATGTACTGGGCGCTGGCGATGCCTTTATGAGTGGCTTGCTACGCGGCTGGCTGCGCAATGAACCCTGGCAAACCAGCGCCGGTTACGCCAATGCCTGTGGCGCGTTGGTGGTCTCCCGCCACGGCTGTGCCCCCGCCATGCCCACCGAAGACGAGTTATTTGATTACTTGGCGCGCCGGGGTGAGGTACCCCGTCCGGATATTGATCAACGCCTTAATCATCTGCACCGCGTCACTACCCGGGTGCCTAGTCAGTGGCCCGAAGTGTTGGGGTTGGCATTTGACCACCGTCGCCAGCTCACCGATATGGCCCGCGAAGAGCATGCCGACAGCGTGCGGTTGCCAGCACTCAAAAAACTCTTGGTCACCGCCGCTGAAGAGGGCGCCAAGCTGGGCGGCATCTCCACTCCCGCTATCCTGGTTGATGACGTGCTGGGTCAGGACGCACTCAATCATGCCAGTGGAAAAGGCTGGTGGATTGGTCGACCGGTAGAGCTGCCAGGCTCACGCCCGCTGCGTTTCCAGCATGGCGATGATTTAGGTGCCTGCCTACGAAACTGGCCTAGAGAGCAGATCATTAAATGCTTGGTGTTCTACCATCCTGACGATGAACTCTCACTGCGCCTAGAGCAGGAGGAGCGTCTGCGTCAGCTCTATCAGGCGGCCTGTACTTATGGGCTGGAGTTGCTGATTGAGATAATCCCTCCCGCTGATATGCAAAGCGATAACACGACGCTACCGCGCAGCCTTCAGCGACTCTACAACCTAGGCATTCGCCCAGACTGGTGGAAGCTACCCTCAATGACGGATGTTGCCTGGCAGGCGGTGGGCGAGACGATTGAGCGCGAGGATGCATACTGCCGCGGGGTTGTACTGCTCGGGCTCGACGCCCCTATGGACGACATGAAACGCGGCTTTGAAGCAGCAGCCAATCATGCCTGCTGTAAGGGTTTCACCGTTGGCCGCACGCTATTTGCTAGTGCGAGTCGTGATTGGCTGGCCGGGCGTATCGACGACGCTAGCTTGGTAGCGCGAGTCGCCCAAAACTATGCCGAGCTGATAAAGGCGTGGCGGCAACTAAGGCAGGCGCAGCCGCAAACGCTGGCCCACACGGAGGAGGCGTAAGATGAGCACCATTCGACTCACCATGGCCCAGGCGCTGGTCAAGTATCTCTCCGCTCAGCGTATTGAGATAAATGGCCAAGAAGTGGCTCTGTTTGAAGGCGTGTTTGCGATTTTTGGTCATGGCAACGTGGCGGGGTTAGGCGAAGCGCTTTACCACGTGCAAGACGAATTGCCGACCTTTCGTGCCCATAACGAACAGTCCATGGCCCACGCGGCGATCGCCTTTGCCAAGGCCAATGGCCGCCAGCGCCTAATGGCGGCGACCAGCTCCATCGGCCCGGGGGCGACCAATATGGTGACCGCCGCGGCGCTCGCTCATGCCAACCGTTTGCCGATCCTGCTGCTGCCGGGGGACACCTTTGCCACCCGCGAACCGGATCCGGTGCTCCAACAAGTGGAGCATTTCGGTGACCCTACGATTAGCGTCAACGACTGTTTCCGCCCGGTGTCGCGCTACTTCGACCGGATTAATCGCCCAGAGCAACTGCTGACCAGCTTGCCACAAGCGATGGCTACGCTTCTGGATCCTGAACACTGCGGCCCTGTAACCCTGGCGCTGCCTCAGGATGTACAGACCTTTGCCTATGACTACCCAGAGGCTTTTTTTGCCCCCAACGTGCATCGCATTCGTCGCTCGCCACCGGATGCATACCAGCTAAGCCAAGCCATTACCGCGTTGCAGCAGGCTAAACGCCCGCTGATCATTGCCGGTGGCGGCGTGCATTACGCCGCTGCCTGCGATGCCCTGGCCGAGTTTGCCAAAACACGCGGTATTCCGGTGGCTGAAACTCAGGCCGGAAAAGGCGCACTGGCCGATAGCCACCCCTGTGCCGTAGGTGCCATTGGGGTGACCGGTAGTGCAGCTGCTAACCAATTGGCGGAGCAGGCGGATGTCATTCTGGCGGTGGGCACGCGTTTGCAGGACTTTACCACTGGCTCTCGGGCGCTGTTTGAAAGCAGCGATAAAACACTTATCGCCCTTAACGTTGGCCGTTTCGATAGCTTGAAGCATCAAGCGTTACCGCTTAGCTGCGATGCTTTGATCGGGCTGGGGCAACTCGACGCAGCGCTGGGCGAGTGGCGCGGTAGCGATGAATGGCGCGAACAAACCGGCACTCGCAAACGCGAATGGGCCGAAATAGTGCGCCGTGTAACCGCAGATCAAGGGCTAGCGCTGCCCACCGATGCTCAGGTGATCGGTGCAGTTAATCGCCAAGCTGGCAGCGATACTACCGTGGTCTGCGCTGCCGGTGGTTTGCCCGGCGAGCTGCACAAACTCTGGCAATGTTCGGGCCCTGGCAGCTACCACGTTGAGTACGGTTTCTCCTGCATGGGCTATGAAATTGCCGGCGGGCTGGGCGTCAAGATGGCTAAACCTGACAACGAGGTAGTGGTGCTGGTCGGTGATGGCAGCTACCTGATGCACAACTCGGAGCTGGCGACCTCGGTGATGCTGGGCCACAAGCTGACTGTGGTGGTGTTGGATAACCGCGGTTATGGCTGTATCAACCGCTTGCAGCACGCCACTGGCGGCGCGGGGTTCAACAACCTGCTGCAAGATTGCCGCACTGTTGAGGCTGGTGCACCGAAAACCGATTTTGCCGCCCACGCTAAAGCGTTGGGCTGTGAGTCTGAGTCAGTGAGCGGCATTGCGGAGCTGGAGCAGGCGTTGGTGCGCGCTCGCAGCGCCAACTCGACCTATGTGATTGCCCTGGATACTGACCCACTGCCCAGCACCCAAGAAGGCGGTGCCTGGTGGGAAGTGGCCGTGCCCGAGGTTTCCGAGCGTGAAGCCGTCAATAAAGCCTATCAAGGTTACCGCGAAGCCAAGCAGCGCCAGGCCCGCTAATCAAATACAGAACATCAGAGAGTCGGCGATAGGGTAAAGCGCCCTAACGCCAAAAATACTCAGACAAAAATGATAAGGAATACGCTATGCCGACGGTTACTTTAGGCATCAATCCGCTCACCTGGACTAATGATGATTTGCCCAGCCTGGGTGGCGCAACACCGCTGGAAACCTGTTTGAAAGAGGGGCGCGAGGCAGGCTTTAGTGGTTTTGAATTAGGTAACAAGTTTCCCCGCACGCCCGACGCCTTGAATCAGGTGCTTAGCGCCCACGACTTGGCGCTTGTGTCGGGCTGGTACTCCGCGCAGCTGTTGGAACGCACGCCTGAAGAAGAGATTGACGCTATTCAGGATCACATGAACCTGCTCAAGCAGTGCGGCGCTAAGGTGATGGTGCTATGTGAAGTTACCCACTGTGTACACGGCGATCAGGAGCGTCCGCTCTCCCAGCGTCCGCACCTTTCCGAGCAAGAGTGGCAGCGCCTGCTGCATGGCCTTGAGGTGGTGGGTGACTACCTGAAATCCCAGGGCATTCAACTGGTGTATCACCACCACCTGGGCACAGTAATCGAAAGCCAGGCCGACGTTGAGCGCTTAATGGACAACACTGGCGAAGGTGTGGGTCTACTGCTTGATTTCGGTCATCTGCGCGGTGCAGGCGGCGATCCGCTCGCCATCGCCAAACGCTACAGCCAGCGCATTCACCATGTGCACTGCAAAGACCTGCGCTTCCCTGTGCTGGACGCAGTGCGCAACCGCGATAAAAGCTTTTTAAACGGTGTGTTAGACGGCCTGTTTACGGTGCCGGGGGATGGCAATGTAGATTTTCTGCCCGCCTTAACCCACCTGTGCGAACAGGGCTACCAGGGTTGGTTAGTGGTTGAAGCCGAGCAAGACCCTGAAGTCGCCCATCCGTTGACCTATGCTCGCCTGGGGTATCGCAACTTGCGCCAACTTGCCGAGCAGGCAGGTTTCGACATTGCCAGCTAAACAGTGCCAGTCGCCGCCTTTTAATCAGGAGCTTGTATGAAGACGTTATCCCATTATCTTAATGGTGAGTTCTCCACCGGTCAGAGCCAGCGCACTGCGCCGGTTTATAATCCGGCCACCGGCGAACAAAGCGCCCTGGTAGCGCTAGCCACCGCCGATGAAACTCGTGAAGCAGTGCGCATCGCCGACGAAGCCTTTGCCGTTTGGTCAAAAGTCTCGCCGCTAAAGCGCTCGCGCATCTTGTTTAAATTCAAGGCGCTAGTCGAAGAGCACACCGATGAGCTGGCGCGGCTCATCTCCAGCGAACACGGCAAGGTGTTTTCAGACGCCAAAGGCGAAGTGACTCGCGGCCTGGAAGTAGTCGAGTTTGCCTGCGGCATTCCCCACCTGCAGAAAGGCGAGCACTCTATGAACGTCGGCACCGGCGTTGATAGCTATTCGATGATGCAGCCGCTGGGCGTGTGCGCCGGTATCTCGCCGTTCAACTTCCCCGCCATGGTGCCCATGTGGATGTTCCCCATTGCCTTGGCCTGCGGCAACACCTTTGTCATGAAACCTTCGGAAAAAGATCCCTCTACGCCGCTGCGCTTAGCTGAGCTACTTAAAGAGGCGGGCCTGCCGGATGGTGTCTTTAACGTCATCAATGGTGATAAAGAAGCGGTAGATGTGCTGCTCACCGATGAGCGTGTTCAGGCGGTAAGTTTTGTGGGTTCCACACCCATCGCCGAGTACATCTACGCCACGGCATCAGCACATGGCAAGCGTGTTCAGGCGCTGGGCGGGGCTAAAAACCATATGGTGATTATGCCCGATGCGGATCTCGATCAAGCCGTGGGTGCCCTGATGGGCGCGGCCTATGGCTCAGCAGGCGAGCGCTGTATGGCGATTTCGGTGGCCGTGCCTGTGGGCGAAGAAACCGCTAACCGCCTGCGTGAAAAGCTGGTGGCTGAACTGGATAAATTGACGGTCGGGCCTGGCTTGGTTGATGGCCCTGATAACGATATGGGGCCGCTGATCACCCGCGAGCATCGCGACAAGGTGGCGGGCTATATTCAGGTTGGTGTGGATGAAGGCGCAGAGCTCGTGGTCGACGGTCGCCAGACAACGGTTGATATCGCAGGCGATGGCTACTTTATTGGCGGCACTCTGTTCGATCATGTGACGCCAAAAATGCGTATTCACTCCGAGGAGATCTTTGGCCCGGTGCTGGCGATTGCTCGCGTGGCCAGCTTCGACGAAGCGGTCAGCATGATCAACGCTCATGAATACGGCAACGGCACGGCAATCTTTACCCGCGATGGCGATGCCGCGCGCCAATACTGCGAGCAGATCCAGGTCGGTATGGTGGGGGTTAACGTACCGATTCCGGTACCCATGGCGTTCCACAGCTTTGGCGGTTGGAAACGTTCACTGTTTGGCCCGCTGCATATGCACGGCCCCGACGGCGTGCGTTTCTACACTCGCATGAAAACCATCACACAGCGCTGGCCCAGCGGCATTCGTGAAGAGACCAACCACTTCACCATGCCGACCATGTAAGCAGTCTATGGGGCACGACATCATTCAACGCCGGGCCCAGCCCGGCGTTATTGTTTTAGAACAGGGATAACCACAATGAAAACCCTCAAGATTGGTCTAATCGGCACCGGTTTTATGGGCAAAGCCCACGCCATTGCCTTTAATGCAGCATCCAGCGTTTTTGAGCTGCCCGCTAAGCCCGTTTGCGAACTGCTGGCGGATGTCGACCTCGCCACTGCGGAGATCCGAGCAAGTGCTTGGGGATTTGCCCGTGCCACCGATGACTGGCGCGCCTTGGTAGAAGATAGTGACGTGGACGTGGTGGATATCTGCGCGCCTAACTTCCTGCATAAAGAAATGGCGCTGGCCGCTATCGCCGCTGGCAAGCATGTTTACGCTGAAAAGCCGCTGGCGCTGAGTACGGCAGACGCCGACGAGATGGTCGCCGCGGCTGAAAAGGCGGGCGTCAAAACCCTGGTAGGCTTTAACTACATTCGCAATTCTGCCACCCAGTTGGCTCGTCAGATTGTTGCCAGCGGTGAAATTGGTGAGCTGATTCACTTTCGTGGGCGGCACAATGAGGATTACCTGCTCGACCCGCACAAGCCCCATGACTGGCATACCAAGCGGGCGACCGCTGGGGCCGGTGCGTTAGGTGATGTGGGGTCGCATATCCTCAATATGGCCGAATTTTTAACCGGGCAGCGGATTAGCGAGGTTTGCGGCCAGCTACAGACTGTCATCCCCTCTCGGCCCAATGCCGACGGGAGTGCTATGGCTGCGGTGGAAAACGACGATCAGGCCCAGGCCATGCTGCGGTTTGATAAAGGGTTAATCGGCAATATCGAAACGTCTCGGGTGGCGGCTGGTCGCAAAATGGGCTTGGCCTACACGCTAACGGGCACCAAAGGTGCCATTGTGTTTGATCAAGAGCGCATGAGCGAGCTGCAGCTGTATCGCCACGGCGATGCCCACGGCAGGCGTGGGTTCACTACGCTGTTAGCAGGCCCGGAACATCCCGACTATGCCGCGTTCAGCCCCGCACCAGGGCACGGTCTGGGCTATAACGATCAGAAAATTATCGAGGTGCGCGACCTAGTGGAGGGCATCATCAACCACCGCCCCCTCTATCCTGACTTCCGCGAAGCCGCGCGGGTGAATCGTTT
Source organism: Halomonas sp. XH26 (assembly GCF_024138895.1). Lineage (NCBI taxonomy): Bacteria > Pseudomonadati > Pseudomonadota > Gammaproteobacteria > Oceanospirillales > Halomonadaceae > Halomonas > Halomonas sp. XH26. Next base: position 3,561,888 of record NZ_CP071889.1, on the reverse strand, counting down.
GATAGATGCGATTGAGTCCTCAGATAAACAAGGTATGTGGGTAGCTGTATAAAGTTACACAGCTAAATCATTGAGCTATTTTCACGTGATTAGCTATTAAAGCAGGCCCACTGGCACTGAAACGGCAGGTTCAGCGTCAGTGGGTGCCTTCTGATCACAAAATAATCAGCGTGGCTAGCCCCAGGAACGTCATAAAGCCGACCACATCAGTAACGGTGGTTAAAATGACGGCACCTGATAATGCGGGATCTATTTGCAATCTTTTCAGCACTAAGGGAATCAGCACGCCTGATAAATTAGCAAGGCTCATATTCACAAAGATGGCCAACGTAATCACCAGCGTAATCAGCGGATCGCCGAACCACAGATAGGAAATACCACCAACGACGAGTGCCCACACCAGGCCGTTACTCATCCCCACCCACATCTCTTTGTTATAGAGCCACTGTTTGTTATTACCGGCGAGCTGACCGAGCGCTAAACCGCGTATCACCACCGTGAGGGTTTGGCTGCCCGCAATCCCGCCCATACTCGCGACCACCGGCATCAGGATGGCTAGCGCTACAATTTGGTCCAGTACCTCTTCAAACTGCCCAATTACGAAGGCCGCTAAAAAGGCCGTGAGCAGGTTAATACCCAACCAAATGCCGCGGCTCTTTGCGCTGCGGAGTATCGGGGTGAAGACTTCTTCTTCGTCGCTGACGCCCGACATGTGCTTTAACGTCATGTCTGCATCATCTTGGGTGATTTCTAATACATCAGCAGCGTTCAACTGGCCTACTAACAACCCGTCGCTATCGCAAACAGGGACAAAAGGCAGCTCTTTAGAGCGGAGCAGTGCGGCAGCCTCGCTTACCTTCATCTGATCATTAAGTGTGAAGGGGGCAACCATATACTCATCAACGACGCTCTCCTGTGGTTGTTTGACTAGATCAATGAGCGTCAGCGTGCCTAACAGGCGCTTATCCTTGTCGGTAATCATAATCTGTTGTGACTCATCGTCGAGCAGGTGATGAATGCGGATATAGCGCTGTACGGCTTCCAGCGATACGCCCTGTTTTACATTGACCGTCTCTGGGTCCATGTAACGACCGACCACGTCATCTTCATAAGAATGAAGGTTCTCAACTTGGGCGCGGATCTCTTGATCTAAGCTGGCATAGACAGTCGTTTTGATCTCTTCGTCGGCGACGTCGAGAACTTCAGCCACTTCCTGAGCATCTAGGCCTTTAACGATTTGTTCTACATCGCTGGCAGAAAGGTCTTCAATATAGTCGGCACGAATATCTTCATCGACTTCGGCGAGCACTTCACCGAGCAGTGCTTCCGGAATGTGCTCCCACAATCGGTCGCGAGTTTTGGTTGGGAAAGACTCAAGCGTGCGCGCAATCGATAAGATATCGAGTTCAGTAAACAGCTCGCTTAGGGCGGCGGTATCTTCCTCATCTAACCGTTTTTGAAGATAGAGCAGTTGCTCCTCTGAATTTGTGTATTTTTCCTCATCGCGCATAGAGTCCGTCCTTATTGGAAGCTAGTGTTAAAGAAGTGCAAACTCCTGGCGGCTCGCTTTATGAATGTTATAGACAGGTAGGGTTGAAAGCCATGGCGGTATTGTGATGCAAGCGCACGATATACCAGCCCATATCGTGCCCAAGCAGCCCTACAGCTGGAAGTGGCGAGGCGTTGATGACATCACCTCACTAAACGATGAACTATCCAGTCACATTTAACTATGAGAAGAAGGCTCTGGCCGGGTAGCCAGCCAAAGTGCAATCAGCATTAGGAGAGCCACCACTGCCCCGCTTAACCAGCCAGGCCCGAGTGACCAAACGGTGATTATTGCACTCAACGCTATCGTGCAAACGGCAAAAATCTTAGCGCGCTTGGGTATGGCGCGCTCTTGTTCCCAGGTAACCAGCAGTGGCCCGACATAGTGGCGGGAGCGAATCCAGGCTTCAAAACGTGGAGACCCCCTTGAGGCACAGTAAATAGCTATTAGCATAAACACGGTGGTCGGCAATAAGGGCAGAAAAATGCCTAATACGCCGATGCTAAAACTCATCCCTGCCAGCATTACCCACATGAGGCTGATCAGTCTCATTCTTGCTCCCCAATTGGCACACGGTAATGCATATATTGCCCGTTACGTACGGATAAGTATGGACTTATATGAAGGCTTTGCCACTCTGCGGGATAGAGCTCGTTGGCTGCTGACCGTTATCTTAAGGCGTTAGGGCGAGAAGAGGGGCTGCAGCGTTACGGCTATTGATAGGCAGCAGCTCTACGTCATAAACCTCCGCGATGGTGGCGGGGTCAAGCACTAGGGCGGGCGAGCCGTGAGCAATACGCTGACCTTGATGTAACAGCCATACCCGGTCGGCGTAGGTGCTGGCGAGATTGAGGTCGTGCAGCACGCAGACAATCGCCATGTAGTGCCGTTCTGCCCAGGCGCGTAGTTGACGCATTAAGCGCTGCTGCTGGCCGATATCGAGTGCGCTAGTGGGTTCATCCAGCAGTAAAAGGCCGCCATCTTTGGCGGTAGGTGAGTGCCGTGAGAGTAGCTGACAGGCACCTCGTGCAATCATTACCCGTTGGCGTTCGCCGCCAGAGAGTGAAAGTACGCTGCGTTTAGCTAAATGCGTCAGATCTAGGTCATGCAGCAGTTCCGCAATCAGTGCATTGCTGGGGTTGCTGCCTAAGCTCACTAGCTCAAAGGTTTGCCAATCAAAGCCGGGCAATTCTTGCTGGGCGACCAGCGCCCGGCGATTGGCAAGCTCGTTGATTGGCCACTCACTCAGGCGTTTGCCGTCCAGATGTAGCTCGCCCTGTTCACAGGGGCGAAACCCCGACAGCATGCTGAGTAGTGTGCTTTTGCCCGCGCCGTTGGGGCCAACAATGGCGAGTAGCTCACCAGGGCGAAGGGTGCCGTCCAGAGGCGCGATTGAGGGCGTGGTGGTAAAACCCGCCTTATGTAGGGTTAGCATGCCCGGTTCCGACGCATTAGTAGGTAAAGAAAATAGGGGCCGCCCAGTAGGCTGGTTAACAGCCCGACGGGGATTTCGGCGGGGGCACCGAGGGTGCGCGCCAGGGTGTCGGCCACCACTAGCAGTAGTGCACCGCCTAACATAGAGGCGGGTAGCAGCAGGCGATGGCCAGGCCCGAGCCAAAGTCGCAGGCAGTGGGGGACGAGTAAACCAAGAAAGCCAATCACGCCAGTAAGCGCGACGCACAGCCCTACACCCAGCGAGGTAGCAACGACCACGCGGCGTTTTAAGCACGTTGCATCCAGGCCTGCCGCATGGGCGGTAGATTCGCCTAGCTGAAGTAGGTCAAGCTCACGAGCGCTGCGTATTAACAGCCATAGGGCAAAAGCAATCAGGGCAAGGGCTACGGCGGTGGTGCGCCACAGAGCGTTGGTAAGCGTGCCCATTCCCCATAAGCTGAGCTGACGAAGTTGATCGTCGCTGGCAATAAACGCCAGTACGCCGCCTCCAGCGCCTGCTAACGTGTTGATTGCTAAGCCTGCTAGTAGCAGTGACATGACGGCGGCACTGCCACCCCCTTGGCGCTTGGCAATGCCAAACACCACTAAGCAAACACTAAGCGCACCGAGAAAGCCCGCTGCAAACTGGCCGTAAAGGCTACCGGCAGCGCTGCCCTGAAATAGCACAATCCAAAGTGCTACAAATAGCCCTGCGCCACTGGCAAGGCCTAATAGCGTTGGGTCGGCCAATGGGTTTCTAAATAGCCCCTGCATGGCGGCACCACTGCCCGCCAGCATCGCCCCCACGGCAACCCCCAGAAGTAGGCGCGGTAGGCGTAGCTGCCACCATACTTGGACACTGAGCTCATCTGCGCTGCCATTAATGAGCGCCCAGGGCGACACACCTAACGCGCCTGAAGCAGCACCCCAGCCAAGGGCGATCAATAACGCCAGGGTAAGACCACTTAACACTCGTGCTGTTCGACTAAGCGGTAACAAGGGGCGATAACGATCATGGGAAGCGCTGGTGATCATCGGCTGACCTGCTCTGTGCCAAGCAGCGCCTCAATGTCCTGACGCAAGGTAAATAGCTGCTCAGGCGTGCGAGGGCCAAAACCGAGCAGTGCTTGATCATCAATCACAATAAGCCGCTGTTCGCGTCCTGCGGGCGTTAAGCGCATCCCCGGTAACTTCCATAGTGCATTTTCACCGCCCAGAGCGTCTAACCCCCGTTGGGACATAATCACCAGCGCAGGTGCTTCTTTTGCCAGCGCCTCTGCCGCAACGCTTTGATAGCCCGCCATATCGCCAAAGGCATTGTCGAGGCCAACGGCATCCAAGGCTATATGGGCGGCGGTGTCGCTGCCGGCAACCCGCGGTGTTAGGCCACTATGGTGAAGAATAAACATTGCACGCGTATCAGGCAGCGGGGGAAGAGCCGCCAAGCGCTCAAGCGTCGCGGTGAGTGAGGTTGCTAACTCGTCACCCCTTTGTTGGCGTTGCGTGTGCTGAGCCACTGTGCGGACTTTCTCGGCAATCGAGGAAAGGTCAGCTGGGGCATCAATCACATCAACCGTTACACCCACGGCCTCTAGCTGTTCCAACACTTCTTTCGGGCCGGAATGTCCCGCTGCTAACACATGATCCGGCGCCACTGAGAGTACGCTTTCTGCCGACAGCTGGCGCAGGTAGCCTACCGAGGGCAGTGCGGCCATTTCGGGCGGGTGGAGCACCGTATCATCGCGGGCAACGACCTCGATATCCGCGTCAAGCGCGGCGATGGTTTCAGCGATATCGCCGCCCAGAATGACCCAGCGTTCATTGGCTAGCGCCCCGCCAGTGGTTAACCAGCCAATCAGTAGCGCGGCAAACGACTGGCATGCGAAGCGTGTGACGTTCATGCCACAGCCTCTTGGCTGCCGAGTTCATTCAGCAACTGCCGCCACTCGGGACGCTCCAAGCGACCTTCCTGGCGCTCAGCGTAAATTTGCAGCACCAAAGACCCCTCTGCATCAAAGGCTTCTACACTGGTGACGCCACCGTCGCGGTTAGGCTTGCTAACCTGCCACACTTGCTCAATGGCGGTGTCATTAAGGTGCAGCGTGAACTGCTCGCCAAACAGGTTCAGCCAGCCGCGGGCGCGCTGAGGTTTAGGTAGTGTGCCCGTGCGAATTTGCACGCAGCCAGGACTGGCCACGAACAGCATCAGTGGCAGTGCGCGCTGACTTGCTTTGGTTAACAGATTTTCTAGGGCATCGACGGGCAGCGCGCGAGTATAACGGCCTTCCATTAGCTGGTTGGCTTCCAGACGCTCTAGATGGTGGCGCTGAAGCAGGGCGAAGAATTGGTGCACATCACGCATCGCCGCCCACTCGCTGGCGAGTGTCGGCGCTTCAGGAAGCGCACGCTTTAAGCGGGGCGCGCTTTGGGTAAACGCGGGGGTATCTATGGTGCCTAGGGCAGCTAATGCGCCCCATGGGCGGGGCAGCGGATCTTCCAGCGCAAAGCTTTTGTGAATGGCGCAGCCATGCTGATTGAAAATTTGCAGGCTCCAGCGCCACTGGCCTTGTTCATTCTCCGTTGGCAGGGGGGCGCGGTTAGAGCCATGGATAGGAGCATGAATAGGGTCGCGGATTAGGCAGGCCCAGTGCCAGTGGGAATACAGCAACCGTAAATCTAAGCCACCTGGGTCAAGCAGCAAGCCGGTTTGCGGCCCGCCGTCCAGGTCAGGGTAATCACCGGTTTGCTCGAGCACGGCTAAACGAGAGCGGGTGAGCGCTTTGACTCTGCCTAATTGGGGAAGGCGAGCCGCAAGGTCTTTCGGTGCGAGGGGCAGCGTCCATACGTCACGGCCTAAGCGCGCGGCCTGAAGTTCGCCTTCACTGATTGATAAGCGCTCGGCAATATCAATCGCTGGCAGGCGAGGCTGTGCTGCTCGTGCTGCTTCAAAGGCTTCAAGAATTGCGATCTGCTGGGACTCAATCATACGTCACCTCTAGGCTTAACATTGCAAGGAGTTACCACTGCCAGTTGAGGGTGGCGAACAGGCTACGTCCGTCGCCCAGACTGCCATCGGGCCGATACCACACTTTGTCGCCGAGGTTGGCGAGGCGCAGCGCGGTATCAATAGCGGGGGTGATTTGCCAAGCAAGGTGGATATCGTGCAGCCCATAGCCTGGCAGGCGTTCATCGTCGCCCTGTTTGTCGAACGCCTGAGCAAAGCGACTTTGCCAGCCGACCCGTACAGCGCCGTTATAAAGTGCAACGTCACTGCCCAGCGTCATTTCCAGGGGTGTTTGGCTACCCAGGGCCTCACCGCTGTCGCGATCTTTGCCGGATACCTCTGAAAGACCTACAAAGCTGGTTAGCAGTGGGAATGCGCTAGGTTGCCAAGTAAGTCGGGCGTCATAGCCCCATAGCTGAGCACGCTGCACGTTTACGGCCTGAGTCGTGCCCGCCATGATATCGACCTGAGTGTCGATGAAGTCGTCTGCACGGGTGTCGAAGTAGCTGGCGCGCGCCTGCCAGTCGCCTTGGTGCCATACCACACCGCTTTCCCAGGTGCGGCTGGTTTCAGGCGACAGGTTAGGGTTAGGAATCCAGTAGTTGTCGGGCGTACAGAAAAATGGTCCTGCGCAGAACCCGGCAAAGTGGCGCTCGTTAGCGTAAAGCTCGGAAAGGCTGGGCGCGCGGAAGGCTTCGGCGTAGCCTGAGAAAAGCATCAAGGAGCCGTCGGGTCGCCAGGCAAGACGGAAGCGCGGCGACACTTGGTCGTGCACGCTGTCGGCATCGTTTTGACCGCTGGCGTCATAGCGGTCATAGCGCGCGCCAATGCCGACGTCAAACTGCCCCGCGCCGCCCTCTGCTAAATAGCGGCCCGCAGTAAGCGTGGTGTCAAGATAGGCCGACTGGGTATCGATATCAGCGTGGGGGAAACCATTCGCTTCACCGTCAGGCCGTTGGCGAGCCTGCTCCAGCTCTGCGCCAAACACCAGCGTTTGTGAAAGCCAGCCATGGTCGATGCTGTGATAGCCATCGCTCTGCAGGCCGACCCGCTCAAGGGTGCGGCTAGCCTGTGGCTCGTCGATATCCTGTTGGCTAAAGGTAAGCTGCGAGGTGATTTCAGTGGCACCACTCGGTTGCCAGCGGTGGCCAAGTTGTACGTTATTGCTCTCAACATCACGGTCGCGTAATGGGTTGCTAGCGCTGGTTGATAGCTGCTGCGGATTAGCGGGTTGGGTGGCGCGCTCATCATAGTGCTGCCAGCTAATAAACACCCGTTGGTCGTCGCTTGGTTTCCAGCCGCCTTTCAAAAGCAGGCTATTGAGGCTGGCATCTTCTACTGCTTCATCACCGCCCGCGCGACGAATATCGCCTGACTCGCTACGGCCCACAGAAAATAGCCCATCCACTTGCCCATTAGTTGTGTCGCGGCGGCCAAACGCGGTCAGGCTGCCGCGTAGCTCGTTGTTAGCCGTCGCCCCACCTAGGGAAAGACGTGCACCGCTATCTTCACCTGGGGCTAATAAGTCGCTGGCCTCTACACTGGTAAAACTAACAACGCCGCCCATGGCGTTGCTACCGTACAGACTGGAAAGCGAGCCACGGGCAATCTGCACTTCTTGAATCAGCGCTGGGTCTAGAAAAAAGTTGCCCACATGGCCGGTAGAAATATCTTGGCGAACGCCATCCAGACGCACCAGTACACCATTTCTCCCGAAGCCACGCATACTCAGCGTTTGGCCGTTACGGCGTCCTTGGCCAGCCACATGGAGGCCAGGCTGGCGACTCAGCACGTCTTCAACGCGGCTTGCGGTGGCAAGCGTTGCATCTTGGCGGTCGATGATGTCGATAATGAGTGGTGCGCGGGACAGGTCCGTCGGTGCTCGGGTACCTGTGACCGTGACGGGGTCTAAGTCCGACTCATTGGCGTGGGCAGGTAGAAGAGGGAGTAAGGTAAGGCAAAAGCCTAACGTGTGAGTTGGTTTCATGGGCCAGACAGTTCCAACAGAAAGTGATGGATAATGTTGCTGGCTGGGTGCGATGGGCTACCTGGCTGGCTAAAAGGGGTGGTAGTGGGTAAGTGGTTATTTTTAAAAGGTTTATGCTGTTAGGATCAGCTTGCCGCTTTTCGTGCGTCGCAGCACATAGCGTCGCTGTTCATGGTGAATAACCAACTGACCGTCTTGATCAAGCAGCGCCTGACTTGTCACCTCGCGAGATGCGCTAGGTGAGCCTTCTGGCGAAACATCTTTTTTCCTAGGCTGCATGAGAGGTTATGTCCTGTGGTAATGATAACTATTAGCATTAATTTAGCAGACTTCCCCCTCGCTCACAACCATCACTCTCAACCACCGTTCTCAACTAACGTGCAGACGCTTCACTAAAGGTTTAATAGTCGGTGAAAGCTTGCTAATGAACGTTCATATAACAGTAGAGTGCTCGTCATTACCCTGTCATTTAAATTTATTAGTGTCTCCTTAACTTAAAACTAGCGCGTGTTAACCGTGACAAGGGGACCGTTATGAGCAAGGAAATTGAAGATCATCGCCTGTTTAACCAGAGCAGCAACCAGCCTTTTGCGGATGTGTTAGCGCAGCATGTTTCGCGGCGTGCGGTAATGCGGGGCGGCCTAGGCTTGGCCGCTGCTTCAATGCTTGGCTTTGGCGGTGCCGCTCAAGCATTGGCCTCAAACGGGGCGCAAAAAACGCCGCTGACGCTGGCGTTTGAGGCGGTTCAAGGATCGCTAACGGATGCTGTCGTAGTGCCTGAAGGCTATATTGCCCAAGTGCTGGTTCCTTGGGGAACACCGTTGAGCGCTGGTGACAACTGGCAGCCCGACCAGCCAATGACCGCCGAGCGTCAAGCCGCTAGCGTGGGTATGAACCACGATGGAATGGCTGGTTTTGCCTTGGATGCTGATAACGCCTCGCGGCGATTTTTATTGGCACTCAACAACGAATATATCGAACAAGATGCGCTCTGGGCCCCCCAGGGTGGCCCCACAAATGCCAGGGGAAAACGACCGGCAGAGGAGTCACGCACCGAAATCAATGCTCATGGCGTTACCATTGTGGAAATTGAGAAAGACGCTAACGGCCATTGGTCGCATGTGCCAGGTTCATCTTATAACCGCCGTCTTACCAGCGCGACGGTAATGGAAATAGCAGGCCCAGTGGCGGGCAGTGACTATGTGAAAACGCGCTTCTCACCAGCGGGTACACAAACCCGTGGCACCAATAATAATTGTGGTAATGGGTTAACGCCCTGGGGCACCTATATCGCCTGCGAAGAGAACTGGCCCAATGTGTTTGTTAATCACGGCCAGCTTTTCCAGGACGACGCGCGGATAGGTATTCCTACCGACAAAAGCCGCTATGGTTGGGATACCTCGGCGGGTGATGCCTCTGAAGAAAATGATGAGTTTGCCCGTTTCGATATCACGCCACGGGGCGAGCGTGCCGAAGATGACTACCGCAATGAAGCGCGCACCTTTGGCTACCAAGTAGAAGTCGACCCCTATAGTGATGCCCTCGCGGTTAAGCGCACAGCACTAGGCCGTTTCCGCCATGAAGGGTGTTGGTTAGGCAAGCTAGAGGCCGGTCAGCCGGTGGTTTATTACTCTGGTCACGATGCACGTAACGAGTACGTCTATAAATACGTTTCTGACGCTGCCTGGGATCCTGCCGATGCCAATCGCCCAGGCGAGGCGTATGACCGTCTCGCTATTGGTAGTAAGTATATGGATAACGGCACCCTCTATGTGGCCCGTTTCCATGCCGATGGTAGCGGTGAGTGGTTGCCACTAACGCCTAGCGCGCAAACACGCGATGGCCGCTCGTTGGCAACGGCTTTGGGGTTGGCAGAGAATGATTTAGCTGGGGTGATTATTAACACCTGTGATGCAGCGGATCTAATGGGAGCGACACCGATGGACCGCCCTGAGTGGGCAACCGTGGATCCTTCCTCTGGCGAGGTGTATCTAACGCTGACCAATAATTCGAAGCGTAGCGAAGATGCCGTTGCGGCTACTTTCACCAATCAAGGCGATGACATTGCTCAGCTAGGAGTGGGCTACGAGACAGCCCCGGCCAACGCCGTTAACCCACGCGCTAATAACGAAGCCGGTCACATTATCCGCTGGCGTGAAAGTCGCCTGCCGAATGCCTTTCGCTGGGAAGTGTTTGTATTTGGTGCCGCCACTAATGATGAAGGCAATCATTCCGGCCTGACTGAAATGAACCAATTTGCCAGCCCCGATGGTCTGTGGTTTGACCAGCGTGATGATGGTCAGGGCATTCTCTGGATTCAGACCGATAATGGTTATGAAGGCATTACCGAGCACACCAACGACCAGCTATTAGCCGTGGTACCTAACAGCCTAGACGAGCTTCAGGGTACCGGTCCGGTGATTAACAACAGCAATCAACAGCAACTTAAACGCTTTGCTGTTGGGCCGAACGGCTGTGAAGTGACCGGTATTTTTGCGACGCCAGATAAAACGGCGCTGTTTATCAATATTCAGCACCCCGGCAACTGGCCCGCGGATGGTGGCGCACTGACCCAAGATGCTACCACTGAGACCAGTGGCCAAGTACGTCCTCGGGCATCTACCGTTGTTATTCAGAAGCGCGATGGCGGGCCAGTGGGCGTTTAAATCAAAACCTAAGCGTTGCGAAAGCCCCGTTGATACGGGGCTTTTTTGCATACTAGTGGTGCGCTCAATGGTTTCCATACGCCGCCAAAAACACATCTACGGCGCGACTAATCTGATGATGAAGTTCTTCATCACTTGGGGGCTGGCGTACCCCCATGCGCACCTCCATAACTAACATGCCTTGCCACATGCTACAGAGTTGGTCAGCGGCTAGCGTGGGTGCGTTAAGCGTTAAATGCCCCGCGCAGGCTAGCCCCTCAAGCTTTTCCTGCAGCCACTTTTTAGTGGCCCAGGGGCCAGCTTCGAAAAAGGCCAGAAGCAGTTCAGGGTACTGATTCCCCTGTGTACTCATAACACGCTCAACGGCTAATACGTGAGGCTCCAACAAAAAGCGCACGAGCCCTGTGCCGACTTCAATCAGTGATTGACGCACGGCTTCATGAGTGTCGGGAAGCTGTTCTAGACCATGACGAATGAGGGCGGTTTCACGCTGAATGACGTTGCCAAATAGCGCTTCTTTGGTTGCAAAATGGCCGTACACAGTCACTTTGGAAACACCCGCTTCACGGGCAACGGCTTCCATGGTCACCCCTTCGAGCCCAAAGCGAAAAAATAGGCAGGCCGCCGCGTCTAGCATCGCGTTGTGCTTAGCCATATCTTTGGGGCGACCGGCGCTGCGTTTTTTGTCAGGCGGTAAAGGTTGCGAGTCCGTCATTCCGTAAAATCCGTGCCTATCGAATAAATAAATATTGAACGCTGCCGTACACATATTATAGTGAACCGTATCGTTCAAGAATAAACCATTTCGAGGCCATTATGGACACGTCCTTCAATACTTCCTGGCGCCACCGGAGTCGTGGCACGTTGGCGGCCTTAATTATGATGAGTATCACGGTAGTTACGGTGGTTGCGCTTACTAGCCAGCACAGTCGTGCCCAGTTGGCTAACCAGCAAGAAACTGATAACGCTTTGTTGCAAGTGGTTACGCAGTCTCTTGCCCACTCCGAACAGCTGGAGCGGGACGTGCGCTTAACGGGGCGAGTGGTTGCACGTCAGTCAGTGTCGCTTGCCTTTGAACCCGCTGGCCGTGTTAGCGAGGTGTTGGCTGATAGGGGGAGTGCGGTTGAGCAGGGCGATGTGCTAGCGACACTGGATACCCGTCGTCTTGAAAGCCGCTTGGCAGAAGTGGCCGCACGCAGTGAGGAAGCCCGCGCCGGTCTGGCTTTTGCTCAGCGCCAAGAAGAGCGTGAAGCGCAGCTTAATCAAAGTAACTTTGCCAGCCGTACGACGTTGGACCAAGCACGCACGGATCGGCTCACGCTTCAAGCTCGCCTTGCGGCACTGGCGGCTGAACGAGACAGCCTTACCGCAGATCTTGAAGATAGCACGTTAAAAGCGCCCTTCGCCGGACGCGTGATTGAACGTTATGTCAGTGTTGGCAGTTTAGTGGCTAGCGGCACCGCCGCGTTTGAGCTTATCGATATTGAGCAGCTCGAAGCGCACCTGGGATTGCCTGCTCGGTTAGCGTCGACGTTTACACCAGGCGAGACGGTCACACTCAACGTTAATCACCACGCTATTGGCGGTAAGGTACGTGCTCGGCTACCCCATATTGACAGCGACAGTCGCACGCAGACGCTGGTTGTCTCGCTTGACGCCTCAAGCAGCGCGGTGCCAGGTGATCTCGTTGAACTTAGCTACGCAGTGGTAGAGCCTGCCAGTGGCTATTGGGTGCCGCTAGATGCCTTACGTGCTGCCGAGCGAGGGTTATGGAACGTGATGGTGGCAGAGCCGCTGGAAGAGGGGCATTTTCGTGTGGCACGGGCGAGCGTGGAATTACTGCACACTGAAGGCGATCAAGCCTTTGTGCGCGGAACCCTTGAGCCAGGAATAAGGATAATTACTAGCGGCATTCACCGCATCACCCCTGGGCAGCAGGTCACCCTCAGCGAGGATATGGCTTATGCAGCGCATTGAGTGGTTATTTAATCGCCGTTTAGTGGCACTAACCTTGGGGTTGCTGGTTGTGGCTGGGCTATCGGCTATTCAAACGCTTCCTCGGGCAGAAGACCCTCATCTGATTGCGCGTATGGCTACCGTGCTTGCGCCGTTTCCTGGTGCTACGCCTGAGCAGGTTGAAGCGCTGGTAGCGCGGCCTATTGAAAACGAGTTGCGCACTATTTCAGAAATCCAAGTGCTTGAATCTACGTCGCGCCAGGGCATCGCTGTTATCAGTCTTGAATTAGAAGACGCGGTTATTGATGTCACCCCTGTGTGGAGCCGAGTACGAGATAAATTAGGCGATATCGCGCCAACCTTGCCAGCCGGTGTGCAAACACCAGAGCTGCTGGATGACCGCGGTTACGCCTTTAGCATGGTGGCTGCCCTGCGCTGGACACTAGATTCTTCGCCCAACCCGCAGTTGATGGAGCGCTACGCCGAACGGCTGGAAGATCAGTTTAGGCGTGTTGCAGGAACGGAGTACACCCATCTGTTTGGTGTCGCAGGGGAGCAGGTCGAGGTCATGGTCGACCCCTTAGAGCTAAATGCGTTGGGGCTTTCTGTAGGCCAATTGGCCGCCGCCATTGAAGCAAGTGATGGCCGCCGCACGGCAGGCGAAGTGGTCACTCGAGGCCATCGGCTAACGGTCGGACTGAGCGGTGAATTTGATACGTTGGACAGGTTGCGCGATGTCGACGTGGCTATCCGGCAAGGTCAAACGGTTAGGCTAGGTGAGATTGCCGAGCTGCGCCGCGGCGTGCAGGACCCGCCCGCCGCCATGGCGCTGCTTAACGGCGAACGAGCCGTGTTTGTGGGTGTCCGTATGGCTCCCGGCCAGCGTATTGATGTTTGGGTTGAACGGGCTCAGCAACAACTCATGGCGTTTGCTGACGAGCTGCCCGTGGGCCTTGATGTTGAAGTGGTGTTTGAACAAGCCAGTTACACCAATCAGCGCTTAAGCGATGTCGCTAGCAGCTTGCTGATAGGGTTAGTGCTGGTAGTGGCTATTCTGTTTTTAAGCATGGGCTGGCGCTCGGCGATCACCGTGGGACTAGCGATTCCCGCCACGGCGCTGCTCACGTTGGCGTTTTTCAAGCCGCTGGGTATTGATATCCACCAAATGAGCATTACCGGCATTATTGTGGCACTGGGGTTAATGGTGGATAACGCCATTGTCATGACCAACGCCCTTCGTGAGCGCTTCTTGCAAGGGGACTCAGTGATTGCCGCGACCCGAGATGCCTTGCGCCATTTAGCCGTGCCGTTACTCGCCAGCACCCTGACGACCATTCTAGCGTTTATGCCAATTGTGCTAATGCCAGGGCCCGCCGGAGAGTTCGTAGGACCGCTAGCCATGGCCGTTATTGTAGCGCTGGTGAGTTCTTACTTGGTATCGCTGCTGTTAGTGCCAGCGCTCTCTCCGATGCTGCTGGCCAGCGTGGCGAGGAAACCGTCAGGCTCACAAGATAACGTGGTCAAGCGTGGTTTTCGGCGTGCCGTACGTAGCTCGCTGCGTCATCCGGTGGCTGCCATGATCATTACCTTATGCGTGCCTGTGAGTGGCATCGCGCTAATGCCAACGTTAGACGTCGCGTTTTTTCCACCGGCAGACCGTGACCAATTCCACATTGAAGTACGCTTGCCACCGGCTAGCAGCATCGCCAATACCGCTGCGTTGGCCGATGAAGCCGTAACCCTTATCCGAGAGCTGCCGGGCATCAAGCGGGTGTCGGCATTTATCGGCGAAAGTGCCCCCATGATGTACTACAACGTATTGACCAATGAGGATAACAACCCGGCGTTTTTACACTTGATTGTCGATGCCGAGTCGTTAGCGGTGACTAATCAGCGGGTGCCAATGCTGCAGCAGGTGCTTGATCAGCACTTTCCGCAGGCCCAAAGCGTGGTGCGTAAGTATGAGCAGGGGCCTCCGTTTAAAGCACCGATTGAGCTACGGGTCTATGGCGATGACTTGGACATACTGTCATCGCTGGGGCTTGAACTCGCGAATCTAATGCATCAGTTGCCTCAGGTGACCCATGTGCGCGCAGGTATGCAGCGCGACCTGCCCAGGCTAACGCTGGATATCGACCAAACGGCGCTTCACGATGCAGGTTTAACGCCACAACGCCTAGCGGAACAGGTTGGTGCTGCACTGTCGGGCCAGTCTGCAGGCATGCTGCTGGAAGATACTCAGCAGCTCCCTGTTCGGGTACGGTATGTGGGTGAGTGGCGCACCGACGCTGAACAACTTGCCGCGCTGCGCTTAGTCAGCGATAGCGTCGCAGAGGGGTTGCCGCTAGCGGCAGTGGCGGAGGTATCGCTAACGCCAGCCTGGAGCGTGATTACTCGCCGTAATGCTGAACGGGTGCAGCTAGTACAAGGCTACTTGGTGGCCGATGCGCTGCCGGCAGTTTCCATGGCACAGCTAGAGGACGCGTTGCAGAACGCGCTCAATGCAGGAGAAATTCACCTCCCTTCTGGCTATCGCATTGAAACCGGTGGTGAGGCCGCCGAACGCAACGAAGCCGTGGGTAACCTGCTGGCCTCGGTGATACTGTTGGTGATTGCCATGGTGGCAACGGTCGTGCTGGCGTTTAATTCCTTTCGCCGCGCTGCCATTGTGTTTATTGCCGGTGCCCAGGCGATGGGCATGGGCATTGTAGCGCTGCTGCTCAGTGGTCATGCATTCGGTTTTGTCATTATTGTCGGCATTATGGGGCTTGTGGGTGTGGCGATTAATGCCACTATTATCATCATTGCTGCGTTTGACGACGATGAAGCGGCACGCCAAGGCGATATCGATGCCATGTTAGCGGTCATTAGCGGCCCCACTAGTCGTCATATTATCTCAACGACGATCACCACTTTTGCCGGATTAATTCCATTGATGATGGCGGCAGGTGGATTGTGGCCACCTTTCGCGCAAACCGTCGGATTTGGACTGCTTTTGGCAACGCTGGTGTCGTTTTTCTTTACTCCAGCGCTTTATCGGCTTTGGGTAGCAAGAGCAAACTCGTCTATCGGTAGCAAGCATGCGGTAGCGGGAAACGCAATCTGAGCATCCTTGCTAAGGTGGTGTGAGTTCTAGGCGACGATGCCCTTTACCTGGAGTGGCATCGTGCCTAGTCAACTACAGCTGTCGGCGCCAGCGATTCTCAATGGTGTCCAACTCTGTCGGGCCGTAATGCGCCTGCTGATGTGACCCGTAGTAGGCCCATAATTGATCGCCGTAATCGAAGTGCCACCACTCGCTAGGCAGGTTAGTGAAGCCTTGCTGTTGCATGGTGTGATACAGCAGGCGGCGATGATCGCGGGCGTTAACTTGCTGCGGCGTTAGCGTTCCCAGGCGCTCGAAATAGTCGCTATGAGAGGCAGGTATCGCTTCATCAAACAGCGTCCCCATATCCAGCGGCAGGCCATCGGCATCACATAGCGTGACATCGACGGCGCCGCCGGTGAGATGTGGACTGGGTTCTAATGGGTCGCGGCTGGGGACTGAGACAAACTCCCGTGTGCGCTCTAGTAGCTCCGCTTCACTGAGGTCGGGCTGATGATGTTGGATAGCTTCGTGCAGGGTATCAAATAAGTACTGCTGCACCCGCCATGGACGCCAGCCGTCGAGTACGATTAAGCCGATCCCCTCGGGGAGGCTGCGTGCTGCGGCGAGTAGCGCCCGATAAACGCTTTCCCGAACGAAACACTCCGGTACCGCGCCGGGAATGCCCAGCCGAGCATAGGCGGGGAATACGCTAACCGGTGCGGGGGCGAGGCTCATTGGCACCAAGCGCTCACCGTTATCTTCAATAGATGTTCGGCGCAGCTGTTCCCAGTTTGGAGCTAGGTGGCTGGGTAGAGGCGGCAAGGCCTTCAATAGTGTGTTCAAAGGCATCATGTTATCCAAGTAAAGGATTATTCAAGAAGAGCACTATCCAAACTGTGTAGGAAGCCAAAGCGTTAGTGGCGGAAACAGGATGAGTAGAATAAGCACCGCAATCGCCGTCAGTACAAAGGGCCAAATGGTTCTGAACAGCGACACTATCTCAAGCCGACTGACCGCGGCGGCGACAAACACGCAGGCACCCAGCGGCGGAGTGATTAACGCGATGGTAATGTTAAGCGTGATGATGACGCCCAGGTGAATAGGGTCGATACCCGCCATCATAGCCACTGGCGCAAAGATCGGCGTCAGTAGCATCAACGCTGACACTTCTTCCATAAACATGCCCGTTATAAAGGTAATGGCACTCAGTAACAGTAGAATCACTACTGCGTTGTCTATGTAAGGAGATAACAGCGAGACAAATTGCGCGGGCACTTGCGCATAGGATAGTAGCCAGCTAATCGTCGCTGAGGCGGCCATAATCAGAAAAATCGCCGAGGTTAAGCGTGCCGTATCGACGATAGCTTTCCAGCACTCTTTAAAACGCAATCCTCCCAACACGACCCCGCACAACGCGACATATAGCGCTGTTAATGCGCCTGACTCGGTCGGCGTAACGAAGCCAAGCACGATGCCAGCAACAATAATAAAAGGAGCAATAAGTGCAGGCAGAGCGGCTACGAAGGCTACGCCAAGTTGGCTGAGCGAGGGCAACTGGCCACTTTTGGGTAACCGATGGCGCCAGGCATACCAAGCGTTCATGCCCATAAAGGCAACCCCCAGCAGTAGCCCTGGCACAACGCCCGCCAGAAATAGATCGCCGACTGAGGTGTTGGTCAATGAGGCGTAGAGGATCATAAAGATACTGGGTGGAATAATCGGGCCGATCAACGAGCTACCTGCGGTCAACCCTGCGGCAAAGGCTCGTGAGTAGCCCTCTTTCTCCATAGCAGGCACTAACAGCGACCCAAGTGCCGAGGTGTCCGCCACCGCTGAGCCATTAACACCCGCGAAGAATACGCTCGACACCACATTGACGTGACCCATGCCGCCCCGCAAATGCCCTACCATCAGGCGGGCGAGCCCCATCAAGCGTTCAGTTAAGCCGCTGACGTTCATCAGGTTGCCAGCGAAGATAAATAACGGAATCGCCATCAAGGAGAATACATTGATACCACCAAAGAATTGTTGGGGCAGCATGCGTGGAATCATTGAGGGGTCGACAAACAAAAAGCCGACTATTGCGGTGGTAAGCAGGGCGATAAACAGAGGAAGCCCAAGCAAGACATGGCCCAGGAAAACAACCAGCATAGTGACAATCATAGGTCGTCCTCGATGGTCTTGAGTGGCGCAGGGCCATAGAGAAGCACATGCCAAGCTAGTAGCAAAAAGCCAATAGGTAGCGAGAGCAGTGGCACCGTGCGGCTAATGCCGAGCCCAGAGGTGGTAAACATGCTGACCGATAGCGCATAGCGATAGCTAACCCATGCACCCCCCGCTGCAATTAGCAAGGTGAGTAGCCATTGGTACACGTTGAGCAAGCGAGCAAAGGGGGCGGGCAGCCGCTTCTCTAACAGGCCAACGCGCATATGTCCTCCTTCAGACCAGACAGCGCCCGCCGCGAGCATCACGGTGGCGATGATCAAGAAACGTGAAAGCTCATCTGTCCAGATAGGCGCGCCACCAGCGATGTAGCGTGCAAACACCCCAAACAGAATGGCCGCAACATTGAGCGATAACAGTGCGCCCGCTAGGGTTAAGGTAACAGGGCGGCTGATCGCTAAAAGATGGGATCGAAGCGTATTAAACATGGCAGCCTTCCATGAAGCACAGAAACGTTAAGCACTTGAACATTAAGTACTTGGGTCTTAAGTACTGGAGTA
The DNA here is from genome assembly GCF_024138895.1 of Halomonas sp. XH26. NCBI lineage: Bacteria > Pseudomonadati > Pseudomonadota > Gammaproteobacteria > Oceanospirillales > Halomonadaceae > Halomonas > Halomonas sp. XH26. The sequence continues at coordinate 3,543,481 of NZ_CP071889.1, read as the reverse complement.
TTAAGTACTGGAAATAGGGGGCCAGCATGATGCCAGCCCCTGTTGTTAACAGCCGTTAGTCGAGCAGTTCACTCATGCCTGCATCTTCCAACGCCATATCGATCCAGCGCTGCTCGATATCACGCTCACCGAGCCACTCAAGGTAGGCAGGCTGGCCAATTTCACGGAAAGCGGCTAGCTCTTCTTCAGAGGGGCGAATTACTTCCATGCCTTGCTCTTCCAAATAGGCGATACGCGCCTCTACTTGCTCCTCATTGTGCTCACGGGCATTGTGATTAGCTTCGGAGACGGCTTCCATAAAGGCGCTGCGAAGCTCATCATCCCAACCCGCGATCATGTCACTGTTGCCTACCAGGAACTGGTCGGAGTACTGGATATTGGCAAGGGTCAGGTAGTCCTGCACTTCGTAAAGGCTGCCCAAGATGATATACATCGGCGGGTTCATTTGGCCGTTTGCCACCCCGGTGCGCAGTGCCATATAGGTCTCTGTCCAGGGGATGGGAGTGCCGGAGGCGCCGAAGGCTTCATAGAGAGCGACCTGGCTAGGATCCATAGCGCGGAAGCGGAGTCCTTCGAAGTCGTCAGGGTGACTGATCGGCCTTTCGTTATTGGTGAACGCCAAAAAGCCGCCCTCTTCCACAACGGCTAGCATATCGATACCGGCACGCTCCTGCAGAGCGTTGCTGACTTCCTGCCAATACTCCCCCTCATCGAAGAAAGTGTGGGCTGCAGAAAAATCGTCGAACAGAAACGGAATAGCGCTAACGAAGATTTCATCAACAAGAGGAGAGACACCCGCAAATGACGCCACATTGAGCATGGGCGTATTCATGGTTTGTTCCATGCGCTCCTCTTCTTCGCCGAGCATGCTATTCGGATAGAGCTTAAGCTGGATCTCACCGTCAGTTTTTTCGTCTACCAACGCTTTAAGATTCTCTGCAAAGACGTGGACAGCATTCTTTTCGGGGTCTGGGGCACCGTTGTAACTTAGATTAATCGTAGTCGCTGCAAGCGCGTTCCCTGCCATCAAAGCAGAGCCTACTAGGCACGCGGAAATAAGCTGTTTAGGCGAAAAGTGTTGGCTCAATTTTGCTGGGTACATAGTCAGTCTCCTGGTTTATTGTCGTGAGCTACGGGGCGCTATGGGCGCGTTATTAGATTTATAAGGAGTGCCTACTAGAAGACTATGTATTGAGGTGTTGACTATGCAATACCTAAACTGTGGCTTTTATTGCAACAGTCGTGGTGCATCGGCGGAGAAAAAGCGCATGCCTTTGTGTAAGTGATTGATGCAAGTGATTGAGGCGACTGGAAGTTCCTGTCCTTTCAGGCTAACAATTTGTGCCCGCGTACCGTTCATCACCGGGTACTGCATGGGGAGTGTGAAGATCTCACCGCGCTCAATCTCATCCGCTACGGTGAGTTCGGGCATAAACGTAACGCCGATGCCTGAGCGGACGAAGTTCTTTAACACCGAAACAGAGTTTGTATGCAGGCGTGCTTCAAGATGAATACGCTCCTGGTGAGCCACCATATTAACCATTTGCCGCATACCAAAAGGATTGTCCATTAACGCCAGAGGCCATTCCTTTAAGTCATGCAGCGTTACCGGGCGGTTAAGATCACTTAGTGGATGATTGGGGGGGACAATGACATCGAGCGGCTGGCGCGTTTCCACGTGGCAGAAAAGTTGCGGGTCTACCGGCGGTGCATAGAGTAGCGCTATATCCACCTCGCGATCGTGGAGTAACGACATCGCTTCATTGACACCCGCCATGCGGATTTCAACTTTGATACCGTCAAACGCTGACATAAAAGTGCCTAACGGTGCGGCGATCAGGTCAGCAATAAACCCTTCTCCCACGGCAATGCGAACTTCCCCTTTCGCTAGACTTTGAAGTGCCATTAGTTGGGAGAGCACCGCTTCTTCTGAAGCCCGCTGGGCATGAAAATGGTGCACCAGTAGCTGGCCCGCTGCGGTGGCACGCATCCCTCTTCCGTGCCGCTCGCATAGCTGGGTATCCAGTTCTTCTTCTAATGCTTTTAGTTGGCGGCTAACGGCAGAGGCATCGACATTCAGGTGGGCGGCGGCACGCCTGAGCGAGCCGCGCCGAATCACTTCATTGAGGTAGGTTAATGCACGCTGGTTAAGCATAAAACACGCCTATGTTGGGGTGTTCTATATCTTACCGGAAGCCTGCCCGGACTTGTCATGGTTGGAACTAGCTAAGCGGTTGGGGGGCTGTCTCGCGGAGGATATTTTTCTCTTCCACCGCGTCCGCCAGCATTTCGGCGGTAATGGCTGACAGTGTCCAGCCTAGGTGGCCGTGGCCGGTGTTATAGAAAACAGTGGGTAAACGGCCAGGCCCAACTTTGGGCAGCATATTAGGTAGCATTGGGCGCAGGCCAGCCCAGGGCACTACGCGTTGGGTGCTCACGCCAGGAAAGCACTCTTCTACCCAGCGAATCAGCGGTTGAATGCGGTCGTTGCGTATATCGCGATTCGCGCCGTTAAATTCAGCGGTGCCAGCCACGCGGAAGCGGTCGTGCCCCAAACGGCTGGTCACCAATTTGGTTTCATCATCTAGCAGGCTGACGGTTGGCGCGGCTTGCTGAGAGGCCTCGTCATCTAGCTGTACGGTGATGGAGTAGCCTTTTACGGGATAGATATTAACGCGATCGCCTAATTTGGCGGCAATGGCGCGGCTACCGGTCCCCGCACAAACTACTACGCTGTCAAAGCGTTGGCTCATGCTGTTGTTATCTACCGTGGCGCTTATCCAAACCCCATTCTCGTCAGCGCCAATATCGTCAATGTGGTGGCCATAGTTAAGCTGCACCCCACGTTTGGCGGCTGCTTGGGCTAGGCCGTTGGTGTATTTATGGATATCGCCAGTGGCGTCGCTTTCGGTATAGAAACCGCCATAGTAACTACCTGCCAGGGTTGGCTCGATGGCGCGCATTTCATCCGGCGTGACCGATCTGCGTTCAAGGCCGCCTTTCGCTAGCAACTGCGACACACGTGCTGCGTGGTCAAAGCCAGCTTTGTCGCGGTAGATATGCAAAATGCCCTGCTGTTTGAGGTCGAAATCAATCTGCTCGTCTTTCGCCCACTGGAATAAGTGTTCCCGGGCAGCAATCGCTAACCGAGTGGTTTCTGTGGTGTTGTCGGCATACCGGGGGATGGCGGCGATGAACTCTGCAAACCAACTGAGTTTGTGCCAACTAGGGCGAGGGTTGACCAGGAGCGGCGCGTCGTTTTTTAGCATCCAGCGCAGGCCTTTAAGCACCGTCGGCCAGTGGTTCCACACTTCAGCATTCGAGGCCGACAGCTGCCCGCCGTTGGCAAAAGATGTTTCCATCGCCGCATAGCGGTGTTTTTCAAAAACAGTCACATCAAAGCCGCGCTTTGCCAGGGCATAAGCACTTGTAATACCGGTGATCCCACCGCCAATAATAGCAATGCGTTGCATGTGTCTCTCCAGATTGTATGAGCGTCAAGCGATACCCCTAGCAACATTGGCTAGGCGTACCCCTTCCGTCATGGAACCTGAGAGATTCACGCATCTATTGAAGCGCTTGCTCCTTCGGTGGGCTGAGTGACGCAGTCATCAACCGCTCTTCGGAAAGTGTTAGTAATTACTGTTCTAGTAAATACCGTAACAATAGCGGTCCGGTGGCCTGAGAGTTTCCGGGGTCGTTGCTCCTTCGGCGCTGGTGGCTAGCACCAGTCTCTCCCGCTATTGCGTTCACAACGTTGTAACGCGTCAGTCGAAAAAGTGAAATAGGGTAAACGTCTTAAGGGGGCGTAAAAGGGAAGGAAGCGCTGCTTTATCGGCATGCTTTGCAATAGCGTGGTTTTAACTGACAATATCGAAAACTTTTTAGCGATGGACGAGACGCATGCAGGCAAACGGATTTTTTGATGGTGTAGGCGAAGCGATTGGCGATGCTATTCGCGTGGTGGTGGAGTTTTTATTGGGCTTCTTCACTAACTTTTTCGGCGCGTTTGATGACTTCATTGATGGCCTTACCCGCTCCCTGGGTATCAATGCGTCGTTCTTTAGCATTCTGGTGTTGGTAATTGGCTTGTGGCTGTTATGGCGCGGCTTTCGAGCGCTGCTGCGAGGCTCCCTGCTAGGAGCCATCGTGCGTATTGTGCTGGCGCTGTTTATCCTGTCGTGGCTAATGATGTAGGCCTGCGTCTCCCCATCCCTGCTTGCATGATGCCGCTGGCTAATACCAGTGCGCATCCGGCAAGCTGCAGTGGCAAAAGCGTTTCACCGAATAAGCTCCAGCCAAAGATCACCACTGCCACCGGCTCGCAGTAAGCCAGGGTTCCATACAGGGCGGTGGGCAGTCGGTTAATCGCCATCACGGCACACAGTAACGCTAAAAAACCGGGTAAGAAGCCGGCTACTAACAGCCAAGGCCATTGCCAAGCCGCGGCGGTTAGCCCTTCGGGCTGCCAAAGAGCAAACGGTAATATGACCAGCGCACCTACTAGCAGCTGCCAAAACGCGCAGACCCTACTGTCTAAATGACTTGGCAAACGACGGTTAATGAGCATAAAGCCGCTATAGGCAAACATGGCGGCTAAGGCATAGCCCATCCCAATAATGTCTTGGTGATCATCAAGGTTCAAACGAAACTCTTGCATCATCGCGAACCCAAACAGCGCCAAACCAATCAATCCAATTTGTTCAGTGGTAAGGCGTTCACCATAGAGGGAGTGAGCTGCCACGGCGGCGATAATTGGTGCTAGGTAGATCATCAAAATAGCGTTGGCCATCTGGGTGTAGTTCATGGCCTGAACGTAAAAGAGGATAAATGACGCCAGAAGTACGCCGCTGATGACTACCTGCCGTCCAGGCAGTGCGTTGAGTGCGGCGTGGCGTTTTGTCAGCACTAAATACGCCAGCAGAAACGTCGCCCCAAGGCCTAAACGATAAAACGTAATGCTTTCGGCATTTAGCCCGGTAATACGCGAAATAACGCCGATGGTTGCCATACCGACAGCTGCCACCACGGCAAGCAATAAACTAGAAGGGGTGACGTTTAACGGGGTACTGCTGGCGTTAGACATTAGCTGCTTTGTCATCCTGGAAGTGTGTTTGAGAATGTGTTTGAAAGTGGGTTTAAGGACGTTTTTTAACGCGTTCTTGAAAGTGCTTCATCAGCGTATGACGGATTGTCATTTGCTTATCTGGTGCATTTTGCCATCATCTGCACTCTTTTTGTGCAGAGAGAGTGCAATGAAAGCCTATCTTGGCAAGATGCGAGGAGAACCAACGCCGCGGCCCCGCGTCGGCTGGAAAGATGCCTGCTGGTCGTGGCTGGGCGCTTTTACTGGCATGGCCGTTATATGCTGGCTAAGCTCTGCTTGGCTCTCGCAGCAGTTATTAATCGTGGGCTCCTTTGGGGCAACGTCGGTATTGATTTATGCAGCGCCTGAAAGCCCGTTCGCCCAGCCAAGCCATGTACTGTTTGGCAGTGTTTTGTCGGCGCTGGTGGGGGTGGGGTGCTACCAACTGCTGGGCGCGACGCCTATCTCGATGGCACTAGCGGTGTCGCTTTCCATACTGGTGATGCAACTGACACACACCGTACATCCACCGGGGGCTGCCGCTGCGCTGATCGCGGTAGCCGGTGGGGCGAGTGTCCACAAGTTAGGTTGGTGGTATCCGCTGATCCCCATTGGTGCCGGGTGCGTGGTAATGCTGGTAGTGGCCATTTTGGTGAATAATTTAGCGCGCCACCGCCGTTATCCACGTTATTGGTAGCGGTGTAGCTGCTCCTCAATGGCGAAAACGTGCGCATCGTCTGTGCCTAATTCGCGTAACGCCTGGGCTAAGTTCAGTAAGTAAGCTTTATTCGAGCCGCTCGGGCCATGGGAATGGGCAATTTGGTGTGCAATATCATCCAACGATGCCTCGCCCAGAAAGGCTGGGTTATCTTCAGTAGCTAAGTAAATTAGTCCTTCCGTTGTTGCCTTTGCCGCCTGCACATTGCCACGCTGCGCTAGAAAAGTGAGCGGCACTTTTTCACGCAGGTAGCCGTTCTTTTCACGTACATCTAGCGGTGCCAGCACGTCGGGTGTAATGCGATACGCCATGCCGTGACATACTTCCCCTTGGGCACGAATCAGCGTAGCGACGCGCCCCGGTGCGTCCGGCGTGCCACGATGATCGTGGGAGCCTTGCCAAAAACGCCGCGCCCAGCCGGTAATGTAGGCGGGCTGGCGTTCCAAGTAGGCGAAGTCGGCCTTCCAGATCAGCGAGCCATAACCAAAAAGCCAGATATCGGTATGGCCATCGAAGAAGTTTCTTTGCTGGTTCAGGGCGGTAGTATCAAACATCGCTATCAAGCATCATGAGTACGGTACATCGGTTAAAGCGCTCATCTTATCATGCCTTTAGTGATTACTTACTTGACCATCTCCGGAGACCGACATGCGCGCTATTTTTCTCGTCGATAACGGCTCATTACGGCCTCAGGCAACCCATAACCTGCGCCGCGTAGCGTTTGCGCTTAGCCAGCAGTTAGGAGAAACCGTACAGGCGGCTTCCTTGCTGCACTCTAATAAAATTCCTCCCGAAGAGGTCGACGGCATCCCCGCGATGACTCTGGGCCCGGCTGCTGAGCGCAGTGCCGAGAATGGGGCGACAGAGATCATTGTGCTGCCGTTCTTCTTTGGCCCAAGCAAAGCACTGACGGGCTACTTGCCAGAGCGCATGGCAGCACTGCAGACGCGTTTTCCTCAGGTGAGCGTTCGTGTGGCCCAGCCGCTGGTGGATGAGCGGGGCAATAATGACCTGCGCTTAGCCAAACTGCTGGCCGACAACGTGCGCGATAAGCGCCAAGCGGGGACTACACCGCATGTAGCGCTGGTCGATCACGGTAGCCCGATTCCTGAAGTGACCGCCGTGCGCAATCGCTTGGCGGGACAGCTTAGTGTACTGCTTGGTGATGACGTGGCCTGTGTGGCGGCTGCCTCCATGGAACGCCGTGAAGGTGACGAATATCGCTTTAACGAGCCGCTGTTGGAGCATTTATTGGATACGCCGGAGTTCCAAGCAGGCCCGGTCATCTTAGCGATGCTGTTTCTCTCGCCTGGGCGTCATGCGGGGGAAGGTGGCGATATCGCCGAGATTTGTGCCGCCGCTGAACAGCGCCACCCAGGTTTGAGTGTGACAACCACAGGGCTGGTTGGCGAACACCCTGACATCGTCGCGATACTGCACGCACGGCTGCGCCAAGCACTTGATGGTGAACGCTTTCTACTCGAACTTCCGGCTACGCTAGACAATGCGCACTAGGTGGGAGGTGTAACGCTGCCCAAAGGCGCGTAGAATCGCGAGCCTTTGAATGCGCAATTACACTGTTAACCAGGGCTCACATCTTGATCGCAACCGCCAATATCACCATGCAGTTTGGGGCCAAGCCCCTGTTTGAAAATGTCTCCGTCAAATTTAATAACGGCAATCGCTACGGTTTGATTGGCGCCAATGGTTGCGGTAAATCCACCTTTATGAAGATTTTAGGTGGCGAGCTTGAGCCTTCGTCCGGCCAGGTCATGCTGGATAGCAGCACGCGGCTTGGTAAGCTACGCCAGGATCAGTTCGCCTATGAGAACGAGCGAGTCATTGACACCGTCATCATGGGGAACGCTGAACTGTGGAAAGTGGCCGCCGAGCGCGAACGGATCTACTCCCTGGCAGAAATGAGTGAAGCGGATGGCATGGCGGTGGCCGACTTGGAAGTACGCTTTGCTGAGCTTGACGGCTATACCGCTGAGTCTCGCGCCGGGGAGTTACTGTTGGGGCTAGGTATTCCCATTGAACAGCACACCGGCCCGATGAGTGAAGTTGCTCCCGGCTGGAAACTGCGTGTGCTGCTGGCCCAGGCACTGTTTTCCGACCCGGATGTGCTGCTGCTCGATGAGCCGACTAACCACCTGGATATCAATACTATCCGCTGGCTGGAAGATATTCTCAAAGCGCGCAGCAGTACCATGATTATCATCTCCCACGACCGCCACTTCCTGAACAGCGTGTGCACGCACATGGCGGATCTGGATTACGGGGAAATTACCCTGTTCCCCGGTAACTACGACGACTACATGACAGCCGCCACTGCTGCCCGTGAGCGCCAGCACTCGGATAACGCCAAGAAAAAAGCCCAAATTGCCGAGCTTCAGCAGTTTGTTAGCCGCTTCTCGGCCAACGCCTCCAAAGCCAAACAGGCCACTTCACGGGCGCGCCAGATCGACAAAATCAAGCTGGAAGATATCAAGCCTTCGAGTCGGGTTAGTCCGTTTATCCGCTTTGAGCAGAATAAAAAGATTCACCGCAATGCCGTAAATGTAGATGCAATTACCAAAGGCTACGATGATGAGAAGCCGCTCTTCGAGCGTTTCTCGATGACCGTAGAAGCAGGTGAGCGCATTGCTATTATCGGCCCCAACGGCATTGGTAAAACCACCCTGCTGAAAACCCTGGCGGGTGATTTGCACCCCGATGCCGGTGAAGTGAAGTGGACCGATGCAGCGGAAGTTGGCATGTTCGGCCAAGATCACACCGACGACTTTCCTGTTGATGCCACGCTCTTCGAGTGGATGAGCCAGTGGACCAAAGGCGGTGAGCAGGTGGTGCGCGGCGCGTTGGGCCGGATGCTGTTTTCCAGCGACGATATTGGTAAATCGGTGAAGGTCATTTCCGGTGGCGAGCAGGGGCGCATGCTGTTTGGCAAGCTAACGCTCACCAACCCGAACGTGCTGCTAATGGATGAGCCGACCAACCACCTGGATATGGAATCGATTGAGGCGCTGAACTTAGCGCTGGAGAACTACCCAGGCACGCTGATATTTGTCAGCCACGACCGCGAGTTTGTTTCCTCGCTGGCCACGCGCATTATTGATATGCAGCCCGAGGGCCTTGTCGACTTTAGCGGCAGCTACGACGACTACCTGCGTAGCCAAGGCGTTGTTTGATCGCTAGCCAGGTCAACCAATAATGTGTGCGTAAGTCGACTCGGAGGCGGGTTGCTGCTCGGCATCGAGTAAGTTGCCGCTAAAGGCATCGTTTAACTCTTTAGCGAGCTCTACATAAACGTACATCTGCTGATTGCGACGTTTATGTAGTGGCGGCTTAACCAGCAAGCTAATCCCACGAATGGGTTCGTGGGTTTCGCCTTGAAGTAGGTCGGGCATTTCTCCAGGTGGAAAGGCGTTGGCGATCGTGATTGGGTTCGAGGGTTGTTTGCCTTTGATAAAGAAAACCTTTTTGACTGCATCATAGCTGGCTTCTTTTCCCCGTAGCCACTCGGCCAGGCGTTCGTCTGTCGTCGAATCGGGATGAGAAAAAATGACAAATAGAGAGTGCTGCTTTACTTTCGCGGTGCGCTTGGTGGGCACCGGTTCTTCTGGTTCAGGGGAGGAAGTCTGTGGTTCTGCTTTGGGTGCTGGCGGCGTGGCGGCCTTTGCTTTGGCGCGGCGTTGTTTGGGAAGAACCACGTAAACGAAAATAGCCGCAGCCACGACCCCCAGCACTAATGAAGCAACAGCGAGTAAGAACGGAAGTGAAGTGATATCCATCTCATTGAGTCCTATCTGTCGGCGCTTAGGCCCTATTATTTAGTCGTAAAATAGCGGCATTCAGTGTTAACGCAAGCGCCACCCAAAGCCAGTAAGGCACCATCAACCAAGCAGCTAACAGGCTCACATTAGCAAATAGCACTATGGCTAGTGTAATTAATCCCAACAGGAGCACGATATCTGCCAGCGCTGTGGTGATCTGCTTTCGCCCAAAGAACAGCCATGACCACGCCGCATTGGCCAGTAATTGCAGGCCATATACGACCAGACCGGCGGCGCGAAACGGAGAGTCATCGGCCATATAAATGCGCCACGCCGCAATGGCCATCAATAAATAAAGGATGCCCCAGGCGATCGGGAAGGCGATATCAGGTGGTGTCCAGCTGGGTTTGCGCAGTTTGCGATACCAGTCATCAGGGCGGAAACGTGCTCCCGTGGTGGCAGTAAGGCCAACAAGCAGGAGTGACACCAGCAGGGCGAACAGCGAACCGAACATGACTCACCAGTATGTGAAAACGATAGAATCAATAGCCTAGCAGCGTTTTGACGCGTTCAGACATAAAAAAAGCACCACCTAAGTGATGCTTTTCGTTCATAAGGGTTCCGGCTTAACAAGAAATCTAGCCAATACGATCGTAGCCGTTATCCATAAACGGATAATCGGTGTAGCCCTTTTCATCACCGCCGTAGAACGTTTCATGGTTCGGCTCGGTAAGGGGGGCATTCACTCGGAAGCGTTCCGGCAGGTCGGGGTTAGCGATATAAGGGCGGCCAAAGGCTACGGCATCGGCGGTGTTTTGATTAATGCGTGACTCCGCGCGTTCTGCGTCGTAGTTGCCGCAATAAATCAGGCTGCCATTAAAGCGCTCGCGCATTTGCTCACGAAAGCCATCAGGGAAAGTGATATCGCCACCGATCCAGTTAGGCTCGTTTAAATGCAAATAGGCTAAGCCGCGTTTGGACAGCTGCTCTGCCAGATAGAAGGCCATGGCTTCTGGCTCATCATCAGTCAGACCGAACAGTTCGATAAAGGGCGTCAAGCGAATGCCCACGCGCTGTGCACCGAACACTTCAACTACCGCATCGACCACCTCTAGCGGGAAGCGCGCGCGGTTTTCCAACGAGCCGCCGTACTGGTCGGTGCGCTGATTGGTACCGGTCGCCAGGAACTGGTTAAGTAGGTAAGCGTTAGCCGCGTGGACTTCCACCATGTCGAAGCCTGCGCGTTTGGCACGAACAGCCGCTTGGCGGTAGTCATCAACAATGCCGGGGATCTCATCGGTTTCCAGTGCCCGAGGCGTGCTAGTGGGGTGCTGACCAGCAGTGCCGTCTTCAAATTCAACAAAGCACTGAGCGCCTTCGCCTTTTAGCGCGCTAGGGGCAACAGGCTGTTGTCCATCTGGTTGCACCATTTCATGTGACACACGCCCAACGTGCCACAGCTGCAGCGCGATACGACCACCTTTGGCATGCACTGCATCCACCACGCCTTTCCAGCCAGCTTCTTGTTCATCCGTCCAAATGCCAGGTGTATACACATAACCCTTGGCTGTGGGGGAGATGTTGGTTGCTTCACTAATAATCAGCCCTGCGCCTGCCCGTTGGCCGTAATAGGCTTCCTGCAAGGTGCCCGGCACGCTGTCTGGGGTGCGCGAGCGTGTCAAGGGAGCCATGATGACTCGGTTTGGGATCGACAAACTACCTAATTGAAGAGGGGTGAAAAGCGCTTCATACGCCATGAACAGACTCCTTTTGGAAGCGGTCAATTAAATCGTGGCGAACAGAATAGACCAGTTTACTAGTAAATGCTAACTCAGTAATTGCCAGCCGCTACGGCGCAGTCATGGGATAAGGTTTTTGAAGGCAAAACAAACCCCCGGCAACGCAATAAACCGGAGTATAGGTAAAGGGTTGCTTAGGCTCTCTGCCAAGGCCAGCGACGCTTGGCTGGCGTATTGATCTGTTCAATAGCGTTGGTCAGCGCCAGCATGATAGCGCTTAACTGGCGGTGGCAAACGGCGCTGCTCAGCACGCCGGGGCACTGCTTGAGGAGTAAGTCACACTGCTGTGAGGCAATGAATATTTGCTCGGTGACGGGAGGGGCGAAGAGCGGCTTCGCTTGTTGGCTGCAGCGGGTTAGTTCCCGTGACAGTAGGGTGAGCATGCTGGTGTCTAGCCAGCAGGGCAGCGGGTCGTCTAGCCGACCGGCAATCGAGTGTTGCACTGCTTCGAAAGAGGTGCGTAGAAAAATCAACGTTTGGCGAAGCTGGCGCTGTTCACTAGTCATGGTACTTATCCATAGTGCTTACTCTTAGTACTTATCCATAGAACTTACTCATAGAGCTCATTCATAGTACTTATCGTTACCTCAACTGATCGTCACCTCAGATAAATGAGATCATGAAAAGATAGTGTTTCTCATTTGCATCTTTGGTGACGATAGCGCTGGTTAATCGTACTGTCAATCTTGGGCTATAAGTGTGGTTCTCTATTCGCTACTTATCCATTGCCTGATAAAGCTGCCAGTCGTTGTTAGTGAGTGGCTCGGCGCCGTGTTGAGTGACCACCACGGTATCACTGATCCCTACGCCCCACTGGCCAGGAACGCGAAGGCAGAGCGGTAAGTGGAAGACCATGTTCTCTTCGAAGGGACGATGTAGGCCTTGGGCAATATAGCCGGTGCCTTCAACCCAACTAGGAGGGAACTGCGCACCCACCGCGTAGCCAAACACCCCCGAGAAGAACAGTTGATCACGGGTAGTTGCCAGCAATGCATCCGCTGCCTTCGCGGCATCATCAAAGGTGTGGCCCGGTTTCATATAACTGCATAGCGATTCGAACAGCGAACGGCACAAGTCGCGGGTGGCGGTTAATTCAGCACTAGGTTTTCCAGTCACGGCAGTGCGCATCATCGGCGCGGTATAGCGCTGGTAAGCGGCACCGAATTCTAAAAATATCGGTTCATTGGGCTGTATGACGCGGCGCTTGTGGTTCACGTGAATCACCCCAATGCGGTGCCCACTGGTCACGATAGGCTGCAAACTCATAAACTCGCTGCCGTTCTCTAGCAGCGCTTGAGCACCGATAGCGGCAATATCGTTATCAGTCATGCCAGGGCGAATAGCGGCCATCGCAGCTTCTAAACCTGCCGCAGTAATTCGTGCACTTTCGCTGAGCATTTCAAGTTCGGCGCTACTTTTAACAATGCGAATCGTATCGAGCAGGTCGCCTGCTTCACAGAAGCGCTCTTTACCTACTGAGCGGGCCAGCGCGTCCATCACGCCCACTCGCAAACCGCTGCTCCAGCCATCAATGCCAATTTGCTTGCAAGAAGTGAGTAAGTCCGCGAGCGGTGTAATGATCTCATCCAGGTTTTCCCATCGGTAACCAATGATTTCGTCGACACGGGCGGTGACCACTGCCGCCCCTGTTTCAATGGATGCCACCTGCAGTACCAGCTGTGTAGGTGTGCACACTAAGCAGGCGTGTACCGATACCTCGAAGGTGTGATAGCCGGTTAAGTAGTTAATGTCGGCAGGGTCGGTGAGCAGTAATGCATCTAGCCCGCGTTGTGTCATTGCATGGCGCACTTTGTCTAGGCGCGTTTGGTATTCGGCAGGCGCAAAGGGCAGCTCACTTTGGGCAAGCGTCTCGGCAAGGGCGGTGCGGTAGTGTTGATAATCCATAGCGGTCTCCGGTGGGGGCTATGGTGAGTATAGGCAGCTGCTCTAGCGTTACGCCGCTGTGGTTATCAACGCTAGCAATAGCAGCGAGTTGTGCCTCAATCGTACCCGGTAATAAGGCGCAAACAGGAAGCATGAAATCTCGCCCTCAATGGGAGCGGTGCATAAAAACGTGTGGTGACTGTTTTCAGCGTGATGAACGTGTGTTTTATGCCCGAGTGTTGCTTTTTTAATAACATTTATCTTATGGAAAAAGGTGCTGTTCGCCTCTGTAAGCCCATTGAATGCTGTTGCTTGCGCATTTGTACGTCGGTCTATATGATCGAGTTGGTTAAAATAATCAACAAAAGGAAGGTGGCAAATGCAACCTCAAGCGTCTTCTGGCCATGTCGCGTCTTACTACGCGGCATCGTCAAACTCCACATCTCAAAGGCCCATGCTGGAGGGGGATGTTGAATGTGATGTCTGTGTCGTGGGGGCTGGCTTTACGGGCATCTCTGCAGCACTACATTTGGCGGAGCGTGGTCATCGGGTAGTGGTGCTGGAAAGCGTGGCGATTGGCTTTGGGGCGTCCGGGCGCAACGGTGGCCAGATCGTTAATAGCTATAGCCGTGATATGGATGTTATTGAGAAACAAAACGGCGCTGAAACCGCTCGGGCGCTGGGTGCAATGGCATTTGAGGGTAACCAGATTATCCGTCAGCGCATTGAAAAGTATCAGATCGACTGCGACCTAAAAGAAGGCAACTTGTTTGCCGCTTGTAACAAGAAGCAGTGGGAAGGCTTAAAGGAGCAAAAAGCCTTATGGGAGCGCTACGGCCATCAGAAACTTGAGCTGTTGGAAGGTGAAGAGGTTAGACGAGAAATAGGCAGCGATCGTTATGTGGGGGCATTGGTAGATCACTCTGGTGGGCATCTTCACCCTCTCAATTTGGTGCTGGGGCAGGCGGCGGCGTTGGAGTCGTTGGGTGGCAAGATTTTTGAGCACTCCCCTGTGACTCGCGTAGAGCACGGTGAACCGGTGACGCTGCATACCCCCAAGGGGCGCGTGACCGCTCAACGGGTCGTTATGGCTGGCAATGCCTATTTGCAAGGGTTGCTACCCAAGCTGGAAAGCAAGGCGATGCCGTGCGGCACCCAGATCATTACCACTGAGCCGCTGTCTGCAGAGTTAGCAGCACGATTACTACCTAACGATAAAGCGGTAGAGGATTGTAATTATCTCTTGGATTACTACCGCCTGACCGCCGATAACCGTTTGCTATATGGCGGCGGAGTGAACTATGGCGGGCAGGAGTCCGCCAGTATTGAGGCAGCTATTCGACCGAAAATGCTGGCTACTTTTCCAGAGCTTGGCGATGTCCGCGTCGATTACGCCTGGAGCGGTAACTTTTTGCTGACACTCAACCGCCTGCCGCAGTTTGGCCGCATTAATAGCAACGTTTACTACGCCCAGGGGTACTCTGGCCACGGGGTAACGTGCTCTCATCTGGCTGGCAAGTTAGTGGCAGAAACGATTAGCGGTGAAGAGACGCGTTTTGAAGCTTTTGCGCAGATTTCCCATCTGCCAATGCCCGGTGGACGGTTGTTACGTGTTCCGCTTTCCGCGATGGGAGCGTGGTTTTACGCCATGCGTGACCGGCTGGCAGTTTAGCGCTGATTAGTTTGAGGATTGCTTGGAAGCGGGCTGGCGAATACGTTCGTCAGCCCGTTTTTATTTGCCACGGATGCTCACGGATAACACGGAATAAAAAGCTAATAGAAGGACGGGGATAGCAGCATAAGATAGGCAGAAGCAATAAAAGAGAGACGCCGAGCAGCGCCTCTCTCTATTCTCTTGGTGGGTTCTATTGGTGGTTTATCAGCTTATACGTGGCGCAGGTACCAGTCATACTCCATGGCGCTAACTTCGCGCATGGTTTCGGCGCGCTCTGCTTGGCGGTTGGCAATGAACACTTCAATAAAGTCTTCGCCAAGCTGTTCGCCAAGTACGCGGTTGTTGTTCAACAGGTGCAGCGCTTGGGTCCAGCTGTTAGTTAGCTGAGGTGCGATTTGGTCATAGGCGTTGCCGATGATTGGCTCCGCAGGTGTAGTCTGCTGAGTTAGGCCATGGTGGATAGAGGCCAGTACGGTGGCCAGTAACAGGTAGGGATTAACATCGGCACCCGCTACGCGGTGTTCTATGCGCCGCGCTTCTTTTGGCCCGGCGGGAACGCGTATGGCCACAGAGCGGTTATCGTATCCCCAGGTAGGTGCCAAGGGCACATAGAGTCCTTCCTGAAAACGGCGGAACGAGTTGAGGTTGGGAGCCAGCAGTGCCATGGAGTCTGGCATCAGCTCCAGCAGTCCTCCTACGGCGTGTTGCAGTGCGGTGCTCTCCAGCGGATCGTCGCCGTTTTCGGCAAAGATATTGTGTCCGTTGCTATCTACCAAGCTGACGTGAACATGGGTGCCGCTACCCGCTTCTAAGCCGTAAGGCTTGGCCATAAAGGTAGCTTCAAAACCGTGCTTTAATGCAACGCCCTTGATCAATCGCTTGAGTAGTACCGAGTGGTCGCAGGCGCTTAACGCATCATCTGTGTGAATCAGATTGGCTTCAAACTGGCCGGGTGCACACTCTTTCAATACCGTATCCAGCGGCAAGCCTTGCGCCTGGGCGGCACTCTGCAAGTCATTGATAAACTCAGCGTACTCGTCTAGCTCAAGCACCGAATACAGCTGACTTTGAGTGGCCCGCTCGCCGCTGCAGGGAGACTGCGGTGGCTGAATCAAGTTTTCTTCGTCGCGTAAACGATCAACCAGATAAAACTCTAACTCAAGGGCGACGACAGGGGTTAAACCACGCTCGGAGAACTGCTCAAGAATGCGTCGCAGAATCTGGCGAGGATCGGCAAAAAATGGCGCGCCGTCCATCTCCTCCATGGTCATCAATAGCTGGCCATACTGGTTGTTATTCATCCAGGTGACCGGATTGAGCGTACCGGGAATGGCGCGACATACGCGGTCGCCGTCGCCGCTGGAAAGCCCCAGCCCCGTCTCTTCAACGGTGTTGCCATTGATGTCCAACGCAAATACCGAAGCAGGCAAATAGATGCCTTTTTCAAACACTTTGCCAAGGTTATCGCTAGGGATGCGTTTACCACGAATGACACCGTTAAGATCACTGATTAACAGGTCAATGCTGGTGATCTCTGGGTGACTGTCAAGAAAGTCCGAGGCTACGTTTTGAGCGTCTGTGTTATTGGCAGAGGACATACGTTGTACCTTATTTTTATGCCGTTTTAGTTGTGTTTCTGCTAACAGTATCCTTGCTTCGGCAGCCGCCTGTGTCAAATATTTAATAACAAAAATAGTGTCATTATTTTTTGTCGGTAACGGATGTGTTTTTTAATTCTTTGTTTATCAATAGTTTAATATGTTTTTTCATAAAAATGCTATTTTGCTATTGGAAAATAAAACAAGCCACGCTATGTTGAAGTGACTGTTGAATAAAACATAACAACTGACAAAGTGGTTTGACTATGCAAGCAACGCATTCCCCACGCCCACTGGTGGGTGTTATCGCCTGCTGCCGAGAAGTGGAAGGCCATCCCGCGCAGATAGTGACCGATAAATTCCTGCAGGCGCTTTACCACTACGGCATCACGCCGGTGATTCTTCCTGTGTTAGCCGCCGATACGTTGACGCCCGAGCAGCATGCTGAACAGGCCATTGCTCTGTTGGGCAGCCTGGATGGCTTGCTGCTAACTGGCAGTTATACCAACGTCGCTCCTGACCGCTATGGGGCTGAACGCGCCCCAGAGAATACCCGTGCTGACGCACGGCGCGATGAGGCGGCGCTTTGCTGGGTGCACGAGGCGTTACGTCAGGCGTTGCCTCTATTTGGCATTTGTCGCGGCTTTCAGGAAATGAATGTCGCCTTTGGAGGCACCCTGCATCAGGCAGTTCAAACGCTACCAGGCATGCTCGATCATCGTGAGCCGCCCGCTGACGACATGGCGGGCCATTATGCGCCCTCTCATACGGTAAAGATCCGCCCGGATGGCGCCCTGGCGGCGCTCTATAGCAGCGAGCATGCTGAGGTGAATTCACTGCACCAGCAGGGGATTGATCAGCTTGCACCAGGTCTGGATGCAGAAGCCTGGGCACCTGATGGATTAGTTGAAGCAATTTCTGTGCGCGACGCTGCTGCTTTCGCCCTGGCTGTGCAGTGGCACCCCGAGTGGCGTCCTAAAGAACATCCTTTCTATGACGCACTATTTCAGGGGTTTGCGGCGGCCTGCCGTCAGCATCGTACCCAACGCGCCGCCCAGCCAGTTAATAGCTGAATGCTTGTTGCAACGACTTGAACAGGAGCCGACCTATGCAGACCCAGGACTATCAGGCGTTGGATCGCCAACACCACCTTCATCCATTCACTGACTTTAAATCACTTGGCGAAGAGGGTAGCCGCATCATCACCCACGCCGATGGGGTATACATTTACGACAGCCAAGGCAATCGTATTCTTGATGGTATGGCGGGACTTTGGTGTGTCAATCTCGGTTACGGGCGACAGGAGTTGGTTGATGCCGCCAGCGAGCAGATGCAGCAACTGCCGTATTACAACAACTTCTTTAAAACCACCCATCCTCCGGCGGTAAAGCTAGCCGCCAAACTGAGTGAGCTGGCACCCGAGCATATCAATCATGTGTTTTTCACGGGTTCCGGGTCTGAAGCCAATGATACCGTGCTGCGCATGGTGCGGCGCTATTGGGCGATCAAAGGCAAGCCGGAGAAGCAATGGGTCATCTCGCGTGAAAATGGTTATCACGGCTCAACTGTCGCGGGCATGAGCCTTGGCGGCATGGCGCCGATGCATGATCAAGGCGGCCCGTGTGTGCCGGGGATTAGCCATATTTGCCAGCCTTACTGGTTTGGTGAAGGGCGCGATATGAGCCAGGAAGCCTTTGGCAAGCAGTGTGCCAAAGCGTTGGAAGAGCAAATTCTGGCGTTGGGTGAAGACAAGGTGGCGGCGTTTATTGCTGAGCCGGTGCAGGGCGCAGGCGGTGCGATCATTCCGCCGGACAGCTATTGGCCTGCGGTGAAAGAGGTGTTGGCCAAGTACGACATTCTGTTGATTGCCGATGAAGTGATTTGCGGGTTCGGGCGTTTAGGCGAGTGGTTTGGCAGTACTCACTATGGGTTAAAGCCTGACCTGATGCCGATTGCTAAGGGATTGTCGTCGGGCTATCTGCCCATTGGCGCGGTGCTGGTGGGAGATCGAGTGGCCGATACGCTGATCGAAGACGGCGGTGAGTTCTTCCACGGTTTTACTTACTCTGGTCACCCGGTCTGTGCAGCGGTTGCGCTTAAAAACCTCGAATTGCTGGAAAGTGAACGGGTAGTCGAGAAAGTCCGCGATGAATTGGGGCCCTATCTGGCTAAGCGTTGGCAGGAACTGGCTGAGCATCCGCTGGTGGGTGAAGCCCGTTCGTTGGGCTTGATTGGGGCACTAGAACTGGTCGCCGACAAGAGCACCGGTGAACGCTTCGATAAGTCTCTTTCCGCGGGCAACTTGTGTCGTGATTTGTGCTTTGAGCATGGCCTGGTGATGCGCTCAGTGGGCGATACGATGGTGATGTCTCCGCCGCTAATTATCACCCGCGATGAAATCGATGAATTGGTCAGTAAGGCGCGTTTGGCGTTGGATAAAACCGCTGAAAAGCTGGCGATAACACACCCTATGGAGAGTGCATAATGGCGGCAGATACACCGAAAACCCTCGCCGACTGGCAATCAAAAGCCGCATCACTGAGCTTTGAAACGCGCGCTTTCATTAATGGTGAGTTTGTCGCTGCCGCTGATGGCAGCACGCTGAGCAGTATCAACCCTGCCACCGGACATGTTCTTGCTGAGGTAGCCAGCTGCGATGCGCAAGATGCTGAGCTTGCGACGCAAGCAGCCCGTGCAACCTTTGAAAGTGGTGTCTGGTCACGTTGCCACCCAAGTAAGCGCAAACGGGTGCTACTGCGTTTAGCCGAGTTGGTAGAGACACACCGCGATGAACTGGCGCTGTTAGATACGTTGGACATGGGCAAGCCGATTTCCAGTTCGCTAGGGGATTTGGCAGGCACCGTCGCCTGTCTGCGCTATCAAGCGGAGTGTATCGACAAGCTTTACGGTGAAGTGGCTCCTACTGGCGATCGTGCGCTAGGGCTGGTGCTGCGCGAGCCAATGGGCGTTATCGCTGCCATTGTGCCGTGGAATTTCCCACTAATGATGACGTCGTGGAAGATTGCTCCGGCACTGGCGGCGGGCAACAGCGTCATTCTCAAGCCGTCGGAAAAATCACCTTTGTCAGCGCTGCGCTTGGCCCACCTTGCCAAGGAAGCGGGTATTCCCGATGGCGTCTTTCAGGTGCTGCCAGGGTACGGCCATACGGTGGGCAAGGCTCTGGCACTTTCCATGCAGGTTGATGGTCTGGCGTTCACCGGCTCCACTGGCGTGGGTAAACAGCTGATGCAGTACGCCGGACAATCCAACTTGAAACGCGTGTTTCTGGAGTGCGGTGGCAAAAGCCCCAATATCGTTTTTGCTGACTGCCAGCACCTAGATGCCGTCGCCCAAAGCGCTGCGGAAGCTATTTTCCACAACCAAGGCGAAGTCTGTATTGCCGGTTCGCGCCTGCTGGTGGAAAACAGCATTCGCAAAGATTTTGTGGCTCGGGTAGTGAAAGCTGCTGAGCATATGCAGCCGGGAGATCCGCTCGATCCAGGTAGCTTCATGGGTGCCATGGTTGATGAAGCGCAGTACCAACGAGTACTGGAGTATATTCGCCAAGGCGAAAGCGAAGGTGCCACCCTGAAACTGGGCGGCGAACCTAGCGATTCCAATGGGTACTTCCTGCCGCCTACGGTCTTCGATGATGTGACTCCCGAAATGCGCATTGGCCGCGAAGAAATATTTGGCCCTGTGCTGAGTGTGTTTGGGTTCGACAGCGAAGAGCAAGCGATTGCTCTGGCCAATGACAGCGACTACGGCCTGGCTGCCGGCGTTTGGAGTCAAGATATTGACCGCATCATGCGGGTCTCTCGGCGGCTGCAATCCGGCCAGGTATATGTGAATAACTGGGCCGGTATCGATCAGACCGTTCCTTTCGGCGGTGTTAAGCAGTCGGGCAATGGACGCGATAAATCGCTTCACGCACAGGAGAAATACTGTGAAGTGAAGACGGTATGGATGTCGCTTAGCCCTTAAAACATTTTTGTTCGTGACCCGCGAACAGCGATTAAAGGCATCACCACGTATTGATTTGAGTCATCCACAGCGCCAGACGCCGCCGTATAAACGGTGGCTCTGGCCATGGCTTCCCTGTGCCTGAGCGCCGTATCAGAAAGGTAATAACAATCTCTGCGATGGTCTCTGCAATGGTCTCAGCGATGACCAGCACAACGGCTTCTAACGCGGTTACATCACTATCAACACCAACAACAAGCAAATGCTGAGTGAGGACATTATGTCGACCGACACCACTGTTAAGGAAGATCAGGAAATACCACGGCCAAGTTTAAAAGCGACCATGATCCCCATTGTGTTTATGGCAGCATCTTTGGGCGTATTTATTGGCTACTTCGAAACGGATCCGCACTTGCCGCTGTTTTTAAGTGCGATTGTGGCAACGGCGGTGGCCATTGCGACGGGTAGCCGCTGGAAAAAGCTTGAAGCGGGTATCATGCGCTCTATTGGCCTGACGACTCAGGCGATTGTCATTCTGATCATTATCGGCACCATTATTGGCTACTGGATTGCCGGTGGGATTGTGCCCACGATGATCTATTACGGCCTGAGTATTCTGGCACCGGATTACTTTTTGGTCGCGGCGTGCTTAATCTGCTGTTTGGTATCGTTGGCTGGTGGCAATGCCTGGACGGCGGCTGGCACTATTGGTATCGCCTTGATGGGCGTTGGTGAAGGGCTAGGCCTTAATCCAGCAATGGTCGCGGGAGCCGTGATCTCCGGCGTATATTTTGGCGACAAGATTTCTCCGCTTTCCGAAACCACCAATATGGCGCCAGGTGTGGTCGGTGTTGATCTGTTTGAACACATTCGCTATATGCTCTACACCACGGTTCCTGCGCTAGCGGTTGCTCTGGTGCTTTACACCATTATCGGCCTGAACATGACGCCTTCCGGTGATGGCGCGGCACAGGTAGCCGAGTTACAGCAGAGCCTCAATGAGCTGTTTATCATTAGCCCCTGGCTGCTACTGGTGCCAGCGGCCGTCATCGTAATGATGATCAAGAAAGTACCCGCCATTCCCGCGCTTTCTGTTGGCTCGCTGATGGGGATTGTCTGTGCGATTGTGGTTCAGGGCGTCCCGTTAGGCGATAGCTTTACTATTTTTGTGGAAGGCTACGCGGTAGATACTGGAAACGTTACGGTGGACGACCTGCTAACTAACGGCGGCGTTAGCGCCATGATGTGGACGGTTTCGCTGATCATTATCGCGATGAGCTTTGGCGGGATTCTTGAGTCAGCAGGGTTCTTTCGCACCATCGTGGAAAGTCTGCTCAAACTGGCCAAGACCACTGGCAGCCTGATTGCTACCACGGTAGCAACATCGATGGCCGCTAACGTCGTAGGTTGCGATCAGTATCTCAGTATTATTCTGCCTGCCCGTATGTATGCCAGCGAGTACAAGCGTCGCTCGCTCAAACTGAAAAACCTGTCTCGCACAGTGGAAGATGCAGGCACCATGACATCACCACTGGTGCCCTGGAATACCTGCGGTGCCTTTATGTTTGCCACGCTTGGGGTCAGTGCCTTTAGCTATGCGCCCTACGCCTTTCTGGCGCTGCTGAGTCCGATGTTCGCGATTATTTATGGCTTTACCGGCTTCCGTATCGCCTATGAAGATGGGCCGAAAACGGTAAGTGGCGACTCGGGATTAGCGGGAGTTCGTAGCGCCTGAACGGAACAGAATGGCTGAAGCTGATTAAAACGATTATTTTTCAAAACGCCACGTTAATTGAGAGTTTGCCCCACAGCCGTGGGGTTTTTTTTGCGCTATTATGTGCCCATCAATAGACCGCCAACGTAATTTAATTTACTTATTGATAGGGAGTGAAAAAAGCATGTCGGATGACGTGGGTGCGAGCTTGCGCTCCTTGCGCAAGCAGCGAGGGATTTCGCAGCGTGAACTGGCAAAGTTGTGTGGGGTCACCCACTCAAGTCTTTCGCTAATAGAGCAAGGAAAAGTTAGCCCATCAGTCAGTTCCCTGAAGAAAATCCTAAACGCATTCTCTATGAGCGTCGGTGATTTTTTTACGATGGATCTTGATAGTCAGGAGCAGATTTTCTATTCGGCGGATGACTTGGTTGATATCGCATCCGGCGATATTTCCTTCAAACTTGTCGGGGCAAATCGGCCTAACCGTGCGCTGGCGTTTATGGTGGAGCGATATCTGCCGGGTGCGGACACTGGGCAAGCCATGATTACTCACTACGGTGAAGAGGCTGGCTTTGTCGTAGAAGGCGAGATTGAAATCATTGTTGGCAGCACCGCCAGGCGCTTAGGGCCGGGGGAGTCTTATTATTTCAAGACAAGCGTTCCGCATCGTTTCCGAAATATTAGTGATGCCCCCTGCAAGATAATTAGCTGCGCTACGCCCGGTAAGGCGTTCTGATATTACTGGCATGGCTACCGTTTATTGTTTGACCATGCCAAACACGCCAGACAGCAGTGATATTCAAAACACACCACTCACTAACACCCCTGCCAAACCGCTCATTAGACACATGAGCGGGGCTCTTAACTACGACAAAACGGCCAGACCTGATAAAACTTGCGGCACTGAAACTCTGCTTCGCAAGCGTTGAGCTGCGCTTGATAACGGTTAGCGCGGGCAGACACTTGGCTGCCTGCACGCAGCACGTGGGGTTTGCTGCGGTAGGAGCCTCGCTGGTAGCCACCTGCGCCTTCATGGTAAGCGTAGTAAAGGTGTTCAGGGTTACTCAGCGAGATACCTGCCTGCTGCTGTGAGCGGCGGTTATACCAGCCAATAAAATCCGTAGCGTGCTTCATATGGGTTCTGCGGGCAAACAGGCTGCCCGCTTGATCCTCATACTCCTCCCAAACGGGATCTTGGGCCTGGGCATAGCCTTTGGCGGAGGAGGGGCGTGGGCCGGGGATAAAGCCTAGGTAATATTTGCGGTCCGGGCGCACATGGCTGCGAAATGAAGATTCCTGCTGAATGAATGACATCTGTGTGGCAATAGGTGTGCCCCATTTCTCTTCTGATTCCCGGGCATAGTCATACCAGCTCGGCTGCTCACGAAAGATTTCACAAATATTGCTCTGATCTTCAGGCGGGTTAGGAGCAAAGGTTGCGCAGCCTGAAACAACCAGTACAGCGCACAGCGCTATCAATAGGCGAAGCGTTGAGAAGAGCACCGAATTATCAACAGGGTGGCGCATGGCAAAATCCTTGTGAATAAGTTTTTGTAACTAGGCATACAGTGTGATGCTGAACACGTTCTAAGCCTACCCCGCCTAGCGAAGTAGTAACTCTAAACAGCGGCGCAGCCGTTGGGCTTCACGCACTAATGTCTCTCCCGATAGCATGCCCACGCCCATTACCAATCCTGTCCGTGAGTCCTTGTCAGCGCACACGGGGCTTAGCGGGCGAACAATCAAGTGTTCTTTGAGCAATGCTTGGGCAAGTGCTACATCATTAACCCCTGCTTCAAACTCAACGCACAAGCTAATCGCGCTAGTCGGGGGGGACACATTGCGTACTTTGGGTAGTGAGCTGAGCTGGTCGTGCAGCACCTGCTGGCGGCCTAAATAGTCGCGCTGGATGCGGCGACACCAGACGTCTAAGTCACCATCAAAAATAAATTGCGCCAATACCGCTTGATCAAGCATACGGCCTTCGCGAAATAACTCGCTGCGTAAGCGGTTCATTGGCCCTGCCAAATGGCGTGGCACCACCAAATAGCCAAGCCGCAGGCCGGGAAACATCATCTTAGAGAACGAGCCTACCAGTAAATGGCGTTCCGAGTTGGGATCAAACAGCAGGTTAGTGTGATCGTCTCGGGTGAATTCGTAGTCATCCTCTACTACATAGGTGGGCGATAAAGCATCACAGAGCTGCTGCTTATGAGCAGCGCGTGTGGGCACGCTAAGAGGATAGTGATGAGAGCCGGTCAAATACGCGAGCGCAATATTACCGGTCGTCTGCGGAAACACATGCCCACTATCGGAAAACCAAGGCAGCATCTCAATCGAAAGCCCTGTGGCTGTGAATACGTTGCGCGCCCCCCAATAACAGGGCGACTCCATCGCCACGGTATCGCCTACATCGGCCAATGCCATGGCGCATAGCTCAATACCGTTATGGGTACCATCGGTGATGATGATCTGTTCGATATCACAATGAATATTACGCCAGCGCGCCAGAAACTCCCGGATTGCGCGCTTAAGCGGCCCATAGCCACCGGTAGAGTAAGAGAGCAATAAGGCATTTTGTGGCACGGTGACGCTGGCATACAGCTGACGCCACTTGCGCATTGGAAACTGGGCGATATCCGGTATGCCAGGCACAAAGGCACCGCTTTGCACGGTGCTGGCGCCAGGCCAACGCAATACTTGCTGAGCACGTTTTGAAAGCTGAACACTCTGTGACGTGGGAGCGACAGAAGCCTCTTTCTTACAACTCCAGGTGCCCTTGCCATGAAATGTCGTTAGCAGTCCCTCTTCAACAAGTGTCGAAACCGCCACCGCTAGCGTATGTCGGGCAACGCCCAACGTTAATGCCAACTGACGGTGCGACGGCAATCGAGTTTGGTTCGGCCACGCCTTAGTAACCGCCTGCCTCAATGCCTGCTCCAGTCGTACTTGTTTGCTTAAACGCTCAGGTTGCTGCGCATAGTGTTTTACAAGCTGCTGTAACACGTCCTGGCGGTCCATTCACATCCTCTTATTGTCATGATGCTCCCCGTTTAGATAGTAAAACAGAAAAGTGGTCTGGTTGAACGCGAAAGTGGTGCATTCGTTCACCAGCGCATTACTGCTAGCGTGCATACCATGTTGCAGATCAGGAGAAGATCATGAGCTTTATCGAACAGTGGTTACACGATGCAGTACCCACCCTGGTGGGTGGCGAGTGGCGCAAGGGGCAACAGACCTTTGCCGTCGATAACCCCGCAACCGGCGAGACGATTGCCCGGGTTGCCGACTTAGGCGCTGATGACGCCCGCGACGCAGTGGCCGCAGCGTATGCCGCCGGGCCCGCGTGGCGCGCAACACCAGTGAAACAGCGCTCGGCATTGCTGCGCCGCTGGTTTGAGCTGATCAATGAACACGCCGATGACTTAGCCCGCTTGATGACCTTGGAGCAGGGCAAGCCGCTAGCAGAAGCCAAGGGCGAAGTGACTTACGGCGCCTCATTTATTGAGTTTTTCGCTGAAGAAGCCAAGCGTATGGCTGGGGAAACCCTACCCAGTCACGGCGCGGATAAGCGCCTAATGGTGCTGCGTGAGCCGGTCGGCGTAGTGGCAGCAATTACCCCGTGGAACTTCCCCCTGGCGATGATTACCCGCAAGTGCGCCCCGGCCTTGGCCGCAGGCTGCACCGTGGTGATTAAGCCCGCCGAAGCCACGCCGTTAACCGCGTTGGCAACGGCCTACTTGGCGCTTGAAGCGGGCTTGCCAGCCGGCACCATTAACGTGATTACCGCCTCAAAACCGGCAGCGGTGGGTGAAGTGCTCACTACCGACTCTCGGGTGCGTAAAGTCTCGTTTACTGGCTCGACCCCAGTGGGTAAACACCTGCTCGCTCAGTGCGCTAGCACAGTGAAGAAAACCGCCATGGAACTGGGCGGCAACGCACCGTTTATCGTCTTTGATGACGCTGATGTGGACGCCGCCGTGGAGGGGGCGATTGCCTCAAAATTCCGTAACGCCGGGCAAACTTGCGTGTGTACCAACCGTTTCCTGGTGCAGGACGGTGTTTACGATGCGTTCGTCAGCAAGCTGACCGAGCGAGTTAGCGCGCTGAAGGTCGGCGATGGTTTAACGGAAGGCTGCTCCATCGGCCCGCTGATTAACCAAGCGGCGGTGGAAAAAGTACAGCGTCACGTTGACGACGCGGTGAATCATGGTGCGCGACTGCTCTGCGGTGGCAAGCCCCACGCCGCAGGCGAGCGCTTCTTTACACCCACGGTGCTTGCTGACGTAACCACCCAGATGGCGGTGGCCGATGAAGAAACCTTCGGACCCGTCGCGCCAGTGTTCCGTTTCCAGCGTGATGAAGAAGCGATCGCCATGGCCAACGATACCCCGTTTGGCTTGGCGGCCTACTTCTACGCCACGGGTTACCGCCGTATCTGGCACACCATGGAGCAGTTGGAATACGGCATGGTTGGTGTCAATGAAGGCCTGATTTCTACCGAGCTGGCGCCGTTTGGCGGCGTGAAAGAGTCTGGGTTGGGGCGCGAAGGTTCCCACCACGGGTTAGATGAGTTTACTGAACTGAAATACGTCTGCGTTGGCGGTCTATAAGGAAAACGATGATGAATAACCAAGAATTGAACGAACTGAAAAATCGCTATGTGGCCAACGGTGCCGCCACGCCTACCACCCAGTTTGCCGAGCGCGCTGAAAACGCCGAGTTATGGGATGCCGATGGCAACCGTTGGATCGATTTTGCGGGGGGGATTGGCGTATTAAACCTGGGCCACCGCCACCCGAAAATTGTCGCGGCAGTTGAAGCGCAGCTCAAGAAAGTCATGCACACCAGCGCGGCGGTGATCTCCTACGCCCCTTACGTGCAGCTGTGCCAAAAACTTTGTGAACTGACGCCGGTGCGTGGCCCCGAGCGTAAAGCAATGCTGGTTAATACCGGTGCGGAAGCGCTGGAAAACGCCGTGAAGATCGCCCGCGCGGCGACTGGTCGTACAGGCATTATCACGTTCGACGGTGCTTTCCACGGCCGTACCATGATGACGCTGGCCATGACCGGTAAGGTACTGCCCTATAAGAACGACTTCGGCCCTATGCCGGGTGATGTTTTCCGCGCACCGTTCCCCAACCCGCTGCACGGCATCAGCGAAGAAGCGTCGTTAGACGCCATTCGTACGCTGTTCAAAACCGATATTGCCCCGTATCGCACGGCGGCTATCGTGATTGAGCCGGTACAGGGCGAGGGCGGTTTCTACATCGCCTCACCGGATTACCTGAAAGCGCTACGTGCGCTGTGTGATGAGCACGGTATTCTGCTGATCGCCGATGAAGTGCAGTCTGGCTTTGCCCGTACCGGCAAGCTGTTTGCGCTCGAACATAGCGGTATTGAAGCGGACATCCTGACCACCGCCAAGAGCCTGGCGAACGGCATGCCGCTATCGGCGGTTGTGGGTAGTGCCAAAGTGATGGACGCCTCTGGCCCCAACTCCCTGGGTGGCACTTACAGCGGCAACCCGCTCTCCTGCGCAGCGGCGCTGGCGGTCATCGAGGTAATCGAAGAAGAAGATATCCTGGCGCGCAGCGAACAGATGGGCAAGATGCTGGCCGAGCGTTTTGCGGTGTGGGAAGCGCGCTTCCCCGCCGTTGCCCACGGCCGCCAGTTAGGCGCCATGGCTGCTTTTGAACTGCTCAATAGCGAAGGTAAGCCAGATACAGCACTCACCGGTGCCCTTTGTGCCAAAGCTCGCGAGAAAGGTCTGATCCTGCTCTCCTGTGGTTTCTACGGCAACAGCATCCGCATTCTGGTGCCGCTGACGGTCTCTTCTGCAGTGCTGGAAGAGGGCTTGAGCATTATCGAGGAGTCTCTAGAAGCGCTTAGCTAAACCGTCCTTCTAGGCATCACCCAGCCCGTCATCGCAAAACAGCGAAAGCTGCTGGCGATTGGCGGGTTTTGCTTTTTTAGCGCGCTTAGCGGGAGGTCGTCGCTGACTGGCGAGCTTATCCACAATGGCTTGGCTGGATTCCCTGGCCTCTGGCGTGCGTCTTAGTTCGTATAGCATCTTTTTCCAGTGCCGCGCTTCGGCTTCAAAATCGTGGGGTAGCGGATAGTGCTCGCCGGGTTGAAAGCCGAACCTCTGGCGTAGGCTTTCGGGGAGTGCCCAGGGCTTGGCGCGCCATTCGAAGGGCAGGGGCGCTAGTTCTGGCACCCAGCGGGCGACGAACTCGCCTGTGGGGTCGTTATCCTCCGCTTGTTTAATCGGGTTATACACCCGCAGCGCGTTAGTGCCGTTGGCACCTGCTTGCATCTGCACCTGGGGGTAGTGAATGCCCGGTTCGAAGTCGGTAAACAGACGTGCCAAGTGCAGCGCGGGTTCATACCAGTGCAGCCCCAGGCCGAAGGTGGCGTGGGAGATCAGCATGGCGCGCATGCGAAAGTTAAGCCAGCCGGTAGCGATAAGACTGCGCATACAGGCATCGACTAGCGGCACGCCGGTTTGGCCGTTCTTCCAGGCAATGAGGTTGGGGTGGTTGGGATCGCGCTCCCGCAGGCCGCGCAGCGCCGGGTGCAGCGTTTGATGCTCGATGCTTGGCTCACTTTCCAACTTCTGAATAAAGTGGCAGTGCCAGTAAAGTCGCGAGGTGAAGGCGCGTAGTGAGCGGGCCCAGGCGGTATCATCGGCATGCTTCTGCCGCTGACGGCGTAACGACTGGACAACTTCGCGCATGGAAAGCGTGCCCCAGGCCAAATGCGGTGAAATCCGTGAGCCAAACTCCCACGCTAACAGCGGCTTAGACAGCGAGCCGCGATAACGCCGCCCGCGTGCTTGCACAAAACTACGCCACAGTGCGCGGCCTTCGTTGCGCCCGCCCCGCTGGCGCTGGGGGCAGGGTGTGGTATCAAATCCCAGCGTTAAGGTAGGTAGTTGCTGAACGTTAAGGTGGTGAAAGGCTTCCCAGCCTGGGGCTGCTTGGGCGTTTTGCGGCGCGTGGCAGGTCGAGGCAGACATCAGCGTTTCCCAGTGGCTCTCCCAACGGGTTTGGTGCCCAGAGCGGCTGCTAAGTCCTCGTACTACACCGTGCTGGAGGGCTTCCCGCCAAGCTACACCGTTGGTTTGGCACCAAGCATGCACCTGTTTATCCCGCTCAAAGCTCCAGGCGTTGCCCGTTTCCTGATGAGAGTGAAGGGCAATGTGGCCGTAGTGAGCTTTTAGGGCGTTCAGCAAATCGACAATATCACCTTGCCAAATACATAGCGGTAGGCCAATGGTCTCCAATGCGTTGGAAAGGTCGATTAGAGCGTCAGCGGCAAACTGCCAGTGGCGCAGGGCGCTATCAGGTGTTTGCCACTGGCTAGGTTCAATCGCAAAAACAGGCAGCACAGGGCCAGCCGCCGATGCACTGGAAAGCGGCGCATGATCATGAATGCGCATATCGCGTTTGAACCAAACGACCTGGATGGGTGCCTTAGCCATGCCGTATCCTGATGGTTGGGGTTTGCTCGGCGTAACGCCTATTTGCCATAGAACTTATTTGCCATACAGCTTATTCGTCATAAAACCATGACGTTACCATCAAGGGATAGACGTCGTAAGCGGCAGGCCGCTACGCTAGCGTGTTAGACAAACTCAATAGGAGAGAGTGCATGTATATCGCCATGAACCGTTTTCGGATTGCCCCAGGCCGCGAAGAGGATTTTTTAGAGGTGTGGCGCAACCGCGACTCTCATTTGGATGAAGTGCCGGGTTTTACACAATTCCAAATGCTGCAGGGCGAAAGCCAGGAAGACCACACCGTGTTTATCTCCCACAGTGTGTGGGAATCAGAAGAAGCCTTCCGCGCCTGGACCAAGTCAGAAGCGTTCCGCAAGGCTCATGCTAACGCCAAGGCGCCGGAAGGTATCTATCTTGGCCCACCTAAGTTTGAGGGGTATGACGTCGTACTATAAGCCATATTTCACACTGTTTGGGCAATCGCGGGTGGTGTCAGCGGTGGCAAGTAGCGCTCAAGTAATTGGGCGGCATGCAGCACCTTGAGGTCTTGATATTTGCCCGCTACTAAATGAAGGCCTACTGGCAGCCCTTGATTATCCAAACCGCAAGGAAGGGATGCAGCGGGCTGCTGGGTGAGATTGAAGGGGTAGCTGAACGGCGTCCAGTCCATCCAGTCTCGGTAGGTTCCCCCTGGTGGTACGTTATGGCCCGCTGCAAAGGGGGAGATGGGCATCGTGGGTGTAACCAACAAGTCATAGCGTTCATGAAAGGCTGCCATTTGAGCGGTTAATTCACTACGCTGACGCCGTGCGGCGAGATAGTCGGAAAGCGATACATCCTGTCCGCGTCGGGCAATATCGAGAAACCCTGGGTCGAGTGATGCCTGCTGTTGTTCGTCCAGTTTTTCTAGCGCTTGGGTAGCACCTGCAAACCAGAGGGTGTTAAACGTCTTGATTGGATCGCTAAAGCCAGGATCAACGCGAGTTACTGTGGCGCCCAGCTCTTCGAAATAAGCAATGGCTTCCTCTACCTTTCGAGCAATGTCTGAGGCTACTTCTACGTAGCCAAGATCTGCACTATAGGCGATGCGCCAGCCCTTTAGGTTAGCAGGAGGCGGCGTTAGCCAGTCTGGCCCAAGGGGATTGCCGGAGTAACCATCCCTGGCATCTGGCTGCGCCATCACGCTAAGCATTAGCGCACTGTCGGCCGCTGTGCGGGTCATTGGCCCTAAATGGGAAAGTGTACTCATGGCGCTGGCGGGCCACTGGGGAACCCAACCAAAGGTTGGCTTTATGCCAAAGGTGCCGGTAAAGCTGCATGGGATGCGGATAGAGCCACCCGCGTCACTGCCTTGGTGTAATAGACCTAGATTAAGCGCTGCCGCTGCCCCTGCGCCGCCGGATGATCCCCCGGGCGTCAGTGCGCTATTCCACGG
This sequence comes from Halomonas sp. XH26, assembly GCF_024138895.1. Classification (NCBI taxonomy): domain Bacteria; kingdom Pseudomonadati; phylum Pseudomonadota; class Gammaproteobacteria; order Oceanospirillales; family Halomonadaceae; genus Halomonas; species Halomonas sp. XH26. The sequence goes on along the minus strand of NZ_CP071889.1, from coordinate 3,512,332 downwards.
GTTGCGGGTAATGCCGTGCAGGGGGTTATCAGTGACGCCTTTCCAGCCAAACTCGGGCGAAGTCGTTTTGCCAATGACGATGGCCCCAGCATTGCGAAGGTGACGGCTGATTGGCGCATCCACCTCCCAAGGGCCGTCTGATGGAGTAGTGGTTGAACCCAGGCGTGTCGGTAGGCCTTTCGTTAAGGTTAAATCCTTAATGGAGACAGGAATGCCGTCTAGCGGGCCGCTGGGTTTATCTGCCTGCCAGCGCTGGGCCGACTCTTCTGCCAAGCGCCGAGCCTCTATCTCGTTCACGCAGGTAAACGCATTGACCTTTGGGTTGTCGCGGGCAATTCGCTCCAAGCAGTCGTTTACCAGCGCCTCTGGGGAAAGAGTCCCCTTGCGGAAGCGGGCTAATGCTTCCACAGCTGTGAGTGTCTCAAATGTCTCCGTCATTGTTACTCCCCAGCGTTACTAACGCTATCTTCAACACTGGCCGCATTCAACATGGCATGTAGAAGGACGTTACAGCCAGCGTGAACATGCTCTGGAGTGGCGCTTTCAATTTCGTTGTGGCTAATGCCGTCCTTGCAGGGCACAAAGATCATTGCTGCGGGGGCTACACGGCCGACGAACATAGCATCGTGACCAGCACCACTGATGATATCCATGTGCGATAGGTTGAGTTGCTCGGCCCCTTCGCGCACTGCATCAACACAGGCTTTATTGAAGTGCTCAGGGGCAAAATTTGCGGTGGGCGTTAATTCATATTCCAGCCCATGCCGTTGGCAAATTTCTTCGACCGCCGTCGCTAAGGATTGACTCATTGAGATGAGGGCTTCTGGCTCCCAGTGGCGCATATCCAGGGTCATTTTAACTTGGCCTGGAATAACGTTACGCGAGCCAGGATGTAGTGACATACAACCAACCGTACCGCGCCCGTGGGGCTGATGATCAAAGGCAATTCGGTTAAGTGCTTGGGTGACTTCTGCCGCGCCCATCATGGCGTCGCGCCTTAGATTCATTGGCGTGGGACCCGCGTGGGCTTCAAGCCCGGTTAGGGTTAAATCAAACCACTTTTGACCAAGCCCACCGATAACCACGCCGATGGTGGTGTCGGTATCTTCTAAAATCGGCCCCTGTTCGATGTGTGGTTCAAAGTAAGCTTTTATCTCACTGGGTGAGACCTCATCGCTACCACGATAGTGAATGGCATCCAGTGCATCACTCACCGTGATGCCATCGGCGTCGGTGCGCGCCATCATGGCGTCAAATTCAAGCACGCCAGTAAATACCCCAGAACCCATCATGCAGGGTGGGAAGCGACAACCCTCTTCGTTAGTCCACGCAACGACTTCAATGGGCGATTTTGTAGTGATGTTGTGTTCATTAAGCGTTCGGATTACTTCTAGGCCTGAAAGTACGCCAAAACAGCCGTCATACTTCCCACCAGTGGGCTGGCTATCCAAGTGGCTGCCCGCCATGACGGTTTTGGCTGTTGGGTCGCTGCCTTCCCGGCGGGCAAAAATATTACCGATATTATCAATGCGGATGGTGCAGCCTTCTGCACGACACCATTGGATAAATAGATCGCGTCCCTGGCGATCAAGATCCGTCAGCGCCTGTCGGTTAACGCCACCCTTAGCCGTCGCGCCCAGCTTCGCCATGTCCATCAGCGATTGCCAAAGACGGTCGCTGTCGGTGCGAAGGTTAGTGAGCGCGCTTGTTGGCGTTATGTAGGTAGTCAATTTAGTATCCTCCCAGGATGAAAAGGGTGCTACAGCACGCGTTTTTCCATTTATAAGTCATATAGTTTGGAGCGATGAGCTAGAGTGCCCAGTAGGTCGTTGCTGACTAGCATTTGTGCGGCCATTTCGGCTTCTAGCGCACTCATGTGATGCTCTGCATCTAGCATATGCTCGGCCATCACTTGACGGACACGCGAGGTATCTTCAGCTCGGTAGGCATCTAGCAACTGCCGGTGATAGTCCTGGTTAGCGTGATCGAACTGCTTACGTTCAGGCACGTAAGCTTTTTTGATCACGACTAGGTCGCGCAGCATGTCGTTTAAAAACTGGCATATAAACGCCAACAGTGGATTAGGGCAGGTGCGCGCCAGCAGTTGGTGAAACTCCAACTCTAAAAAGCGCTGGCGCTTATGGTCTTCCTCGCCGCCACAGCAAGTGCAGGCTGCTATATTCGCTTCAAGCTGTTGAAAGTCCTCTTCCGAGAGTCGGCCGACGACGGATGCCGCCAGCTCGACCTCTAACAGCTTGCGCAATTGATACACTTGCTTGCCATCTAACTGTTGGAAATGCAGAAAGTTGCGTAGCATGCGGCTGGCGGGCTCCATGCCCGGCTGATTAATAACGGCCCCTCCTTGAGGCCCGGTTTTTAAAGTGATTAGCCCCTCAACCTCAAGAATCTTAAGCGCTTCGCGTATAGTGGCTTTGGCGCTGCCATAGAGCTCCATCAGAGCTCGCTCATTTGGCAGGCGATCACCTTCACCGAGCCCCTCCGATGCAATCCAGCGTTTGATATCATCACTGATAAGCTCGGCGAGTTTAGGGCGACGCTTTACGGTTGAACTAGTAGTTGAACTAGCCGTTGAACTAGTAGTTGAAAAAGGGGCTTTGGCCATCAATACACTCCTTTGTTGATTGTTAGCGATCAGCTATAGAGGGTTTAGTTTCTTGTGCATAAGATGGTTTAGGTTCTTGTGTATAGCTAGGTAAACGCTCGGGATGGTACTCCGCATCATAGTCGTAGCGCGCCTGGGTAAAGCGTTCCACAACCGCTGTGTCACGGCGATGCAATGCATGGCTTAGGCCAACAAACAGCGCGATGTTGAGCAATAGCCCCCAAATACCCGCATGGAAGCCAAGGGGAGCACTTAGCGGGCCAAAGGTCATCAGAAGCACGCAGCCAACGCCGGCCCACAAACCTACTAGAGCAGCAGTCGGGTGAGCTTTTTTCCAAGTGATGGCACCGAGTGTAGGAATCACCAATTGTGCAGTACCAGCCAGAGCAGCAATGCCGATAGTGACCAGAACACCGGGTACGGTAAGCGCCATGATATAAGCCACCAGTGAGAAGCCCACCAGTGATAAGCGACCGATATAAACAATACGGGCTTGGCTTGCGTCACGGTTCACATAGCGTTTGTAAATATCCATTGTCACTACCGTGGATACCGCGTGAATCTGTGAGTTTGCCGTTGACATGGCGGCTGATGCGCCCGCTGCCATAATCAGCGAGGCAAGCAGATATGGCGCATACTCCATGAGCATGATGGGCAGGATTTGGTCGGGATTTTCCACATTCGGCTCAAGCAGTACTCCCGAGTAACCTGATAGAACAGAACCTACATAGGCAAAAGCTGCTAAGCCTAATAAGAAGGGCATTAAGTTAAACAGCTTCCCGTGCTTAACTGAGTACATGCGCAACCAGATTTGTGGACCCATAAAGGCACCTATAGCGGTTATCGCAAACAGCGAGAACCACATGGGATAGCCCATCGTGCCGTTCGGTCCTGGCATAGTGAGATGTTCAGGAGAGGTTTGCTGGAGTTGGCTGAACAGAGCGGATGGCCCACCCACTTGGGTGGAAATATAGTAGCCTGCGTACATCATGCCGAAGAACAGCAGAGCCCCATAAATGACGTCGGTCCAGGCAATGGCACGAATGCCACCAATCCATACATAGATAATAATAATGAAGTAAAACAGCAGCGCGGCGAGCCAGAAAGGAATTAAGCCACCAGAGGCAACTTCAATTAAATAGGCACCGCCTGTTAACTGGATCTGTAAATAAGGTACGGTAAAAATCAGCGTAATAGCAGCAACGGTAATACGCAGCGCTTCGCTGTTATAAAAGTCGCCAATTAAATCTGATGGCGTTAAATAATTGAATCGCTTTCCTAAAAACCAAACCCGCTTGCCGATCCAGTAATACATAAAGCCAAACAGCAAGTTCCAGGCTAGCGCAGTCAGAAAGACCGGGCCATTGGTATAGAACGTAGCGTTAGAACCCAAGAAGGCAAACGCACTCCACCACGTGGCCGCTACGGTGAAAAATACCGCTATGCTACCCATCGCGCGGCCTTGAACGAAGAAGTCTTCACTCGTTTCTTGCGATTGACGTGCCGATAGAACCCCTACTAATAAAGGGATGATCATAAATGCGGCAATAATTAATAAGCTACCGGTCATGCGTTATCTCCCGTTTATGGTTGCTTAATGGTGTGGTTAGCCGTTGATGATGGGCTGCCCCAGTTTGTCAAATACGCCACTAAAAACAGCACTGTTAATGCAAACCACCAAAAGAGATTCCAGGCCAATAAAAAGGGGAGGCCCATCAGCATGGGTTCTATGCGATTGGCTAGCATGATGATGGGACTTTCTAGCATGAAGAACCCAATTAGCATGCCGCTATAAAGCGCTAGTTTAAGAGGAGGTAGATATTTCATAACACGTTTGCCCTTTGTTTATGGTTTGTGTGTGAGCTTGGTTTTCAGCGCAAAGCAATCCAGCAAAAGCTATCCAACAGCAGCGTTATTAAGCGCAGCGCGGTTGCCAAGCGTTAGTGGGGCGTGAACCACTCATTTGTTGTATTTATTCGTATAGATATAACAAATAGGCGTTTTTCAAAATATCGTCAAGCCAGAATGGATAACGAGAGCCTGCTTATTACGTATAAATTTACTAACGTGAACACAAGAAAAGCGTAGTTTTATAAACATGTTCAGTGGCGCATGCTGAGGCTATGTCTCATAGCGATGGAGCCGGACACCATGTTTGACCTACAAAACAACACTACCCCTCTGGCGTTTATTGACGAACAAAACGCTTCTCCCAGCGCACTTAATCAGCACTATTGGATGCCGTTTAGCGCTAACCGTGATTTCCGCGCCAACCCGCGCATGATTACTGGCGCGGAAGGGCGCTATTACATCGATGACCAGGGCCGTAAGCTGTTTGATTCACTCTCTGGCTTATGGACCTGCGGCGCAGGTCATAACCGTGAAGAGATTCAAAAAGCGGTGGCGGCGCAGCTCGGCTCTCTCGACTTTGCGCCAGGTTTTCAAATTGGTCACCCGCTGGCGTTCAAACTGGCGGAAAGAGTGGCCAGCCTTACACCTGCGGGGCTGGATCATGTGTTTTTCACTAACTCTGGTTCAGAAGCCGCTGATACCTCTGTCAAAATGGCCAAGGCCTACTGGCGGCTAAAAGGTAAGCCTGAGAAGACGCGCATGATTGGCCGTGCCAAGGGTTATCACGGGGTTAATATTGGTGGCACCAGCCTGGGTGGCATCGGTGGCAATCGTAAGCACTACGGCCAATTGATGGACGTAACGCATCTGCCGCACACGCTGCAGGCAGGTCACGCCTTCACCCGTGGCCAAGCCGAAACCGGCGCCGAGCTTGCTGATGCGTTGCTTGATCAAATCGCCCTGCATGATGCATCCACCATTGCGGCGGTGATCGTTGAGCCGATGTCTGGCTCTGCTGGGGTGATTGTGCCGCCCAAAGGCTATCTGGATCGGCTGCGCGAGATCTGTACCGCCCACGATATTTTGCTGATATTCGATGAAGTCATCACTGCTTTTGGCCGCAGTGGCGCAACCACCGGCGCAGAAGCGTTTGGCGTTACACCGGATATCATGAATGTTGCCAAGCAGATCACCAACGGCGCTATTCCTATGGGCGCGGTGATTGCTTCCAGCGAAATTTTTGACACTTTTATGCACGCTGGCGGCGCCCAACACGCCATTGAGTTTCCTCACGGTTACACCTACAGCGCCCACCCTGTCGCTTGTGCGGCTGGCTTAGCGGCACTCGAAATGATGGAGCGTGACAACTTCCCTGCCCAGGTAAGTGCTATCGCGCCCGCTTTTGAGCAAAAGCTGCACGCTCTAAAAGGCCGCAATCACATTGTTGATATTCGTAACTATGGCTTAGCGGGCGCACTTCAATTGGCGCCCCGAGATGGCGACCCCACCATTCGCCCTAGGGACGCTCATTTAGCCTTATGGGAAGCTGGGTTCTACGTGCGCTACGGCGGCGACACGCTGCAGTTTGGCCCTCCGTTTGGCTCCACAGAGGCTGAGCTAGAGCGGCTGTTTGATGCCGTTGCCACCACCCTGGATTCGTTAGCATAACCGACTGATCTAAACTTCAGAGCGTTAAAAAGAGAGTTAAAAAATGAGCGTTGTTTCCCATCTGATTAACGGTGAATTAATCGACAGCCAGCGCATGCTGGACGTGACCAACCCTTCAACGGGTAAAGTGATTCGCCAAGTGGCGGACGCCAGCGCCGCCGACGTAGAACGTGCTATTGCCGCCGCCCAAGCTGCGTTTCCCGCTTGGCGAGATACGCCACCTGCTAAGCGCGCCCAAGTAATGTACCGCTTCAAGCAACTGCTAGAGGAGCACGCCGACCGCTTGGTGCAATTGGTCAGTGAAGAGCACGGTAAAACCCCTGAAGATGCGATGGGCGAACTGAAGCGCGGCATCGAAAATGTCGAGTATGCCTGCGGTGTGCCTGAGCTATTAAAAGGTGAGTATTCCCATAACGTTGGGCCGGGCATTGATGCGTGGTCCAATTTCCAGCCATTGGGCGTAGTGGCTGGCATTACTCCGTTTAATTTCCCTGCCATGGTGCCGCTGTGGATGTATCCGATGGCGATTGCTTGCGGCAACACCTTTATTCTCAAGCCTTCGGAAAAAGATCCTTCGGCGGCGATGGCGGTAGCCGAGCTGTTGCAAGAAGCAGGGTTGCCAAAAGGCGTGATGAATGTGGTGCACGGTAGTCGCGAAGCGGTGGAAACGCTGCTGGATGCTAAGGCTGTTAAAGCTATTTCATTTGTTGGCTCAACGCCGGTAGCGGAAGCTATCTATTCCCGTGGTTCGGCCGCTGGCAAACGCGTTCAGGCTCTGGGTGGGGCGAAGAACCATGCCGTGGTGCTTCCAGACGCCGATTTGGAAAACGCCGCCAATACACTGATGGGGGCGGCTTACGGAAGTTGTGGTGAGCGCTGCATGGCGATTTCGGTGGCGGTGTGCGTGGGTGACGAGACGGCAGATCGGTTAGTTGAAACGCTGCTGCCTAAAATTGCTGAGCTCAAGGTTGGCCCTGGTACCGATAAAGGCTTGGATATGGGCCCGCTGGTGACGGCAGAGCACCGTGATAAGGTGTTGGGCTATATCGAAGACGGCATAAAGGCAGGCGCGTCGCTAGTGGCCGATGGCCGTGAGCTGAAAATCGCGGGTCATGAAGATGGCTATTTCGTTGGTGGTTGCCTGTTCGATAACGTTACTACCGAGATGCGCATTTACCAGGAAGAGATTTTCGGGCCAGTGCTGTGCGTGGTGCGGGTCGGCAGCTTAGATGATGCTATGCAGTTGATTAACGACCATGAATACGGCAATGGCACCTGCCTGTTTACTCGCGATGGCGAGGCTGCTCGACGCTTTACCGATGGCATCGAAGTGGGCATGGTGGGTGTTAACGTGCCGCTTCCCGTACCGGTGGCCTACCATAGCTTTGGCGGCTGGAAACGCTCGTTGTTTGGCGACCTTCACGCCTACGGCCCTGACTCTGTACGCTTCTATACCCGCCGAAAAGCGGTTTCCCAGCGCTGGCCTTCGGTGAGCGAAGCCACACGTGCCGAGTTTTCGTTTCCCACTAACCAACGTTGACGCCGTAAGCTAACTACGCCATCTTCTCTGCACCACTGCTAAGCGGTGGTGCACTTTTTTGGTGTGCGTATCTTAGTCGTAAAGGGACGAGCAGCGTGGCGAGAACACAGGACGAAATTCGGCAAACCAACGTAAAAAAGATTCTTCAGGCGGCGGAGCAATTGTTTGCTGAAAAAGGCTATGCCGGAGCATCGATGGGGGAAATTGCCCAGTTGGCCGATCTGCCCAAATCCAACGTGCACTACTATTTTTCCACTAAAAAGGCGCTCTACCAGGAAGTGCTGCTAGCGCTGCTGGAAATCTGGAAACAGGACGCGCTGTGCTTCGAACTCTACGACGACCCACGAGTAGTGCTTTCTAGCTATATCCGCGCCAAAATGAATCATTCTCGCTACCGCGCTCACGGCTCGAAAATATGGGCAGCGGAAGTAATGCAGGGCGCACCCATTCTGAAAGAGCGCCTGCGCGATAACTTATACGAATGGGCTAAATTGAAAGAGTCGAAAATTCGCGAGTGGGTCGAGTCCGGCCAAATTAACCCCGTTGAACCGTCCTATCTCCTTTATATGATTTGGGCCTCCACCCAGCACTACGCCGACTTCGACTACCAAATCTACCTGCTTAACGACGATAAACCCTTAGACGACCTGCAGTTTGAAAAAGCCGTGCAGTCGGTAACTTCGGTGATTTTGCGGGGGATTGGGTTGACGGCGTGAGCAGTACTCAACGACTGAGCTGCACAGACGTATCGAACTTATGCCGTTTTCGCGATAGTAACGTGCGGAACTTGCGCAGGTTGTCGTGGGCATAGAGCACGCTGTCGCAAAAGCGGTCGTACTCATCTAAATCAGCAACTGCAACGATCAACACAAAATCACACTCACCCGTTACTTGATAGCACTGCTTCACTTCAGGGGCGTTGACCGCTGATGTTAAGAACTGCTGGTAGAGTAACTTGTTATCCCGCTCCATGGTGACTTCCACCACCATGTGTAGGCGCTGGCCTAAGGCATCAGGGTTGAGTAGCGCCACTTCACGCTCAATGACTCCCGCATCGCGTAATCGATTAACCCGCTTTAAACAGGCAGAGGGGGAAAGCCCTATTTCATCCGCTAATGCTTGATTGGTCAGGCTGGAATCGCGTTGAAGCTGGTCAAGAATTCTTCGATCAATAGCGTCCATGAAATAAAATTCTCTTCCTATGTTTATAAAGAACGAATAGTGACTGTAGGCACCGTATTGGAAAGAAGATTCTGCGTCATCTCCATTATCATAACGTTTGTTAAAACGATGGCAATGGAGGGCTTGATGCGGATCTCAATTCACTGTTTATTGGCGGTGGTCGGTCGTGTACTGCAAGACGCGCTGCGCGTATATGTGACATTACTCAAAATCCTGATACCTGCTTTGCTCATCGTCAAAGGGTTAGAGCTACTCGGTATGATCGAGTGGCTGGGGGCGGCATTAGCTCCTTTAATGAGCACACTCGGTTTGCCTGAACAAATGGGTGTTGTGTGGGCGGCGGCGCTCTTCACCAATTTGTACACCGCCATTGCGGTGTTTTTCCAAGTCGTCGGTGAAACGCCTTTGAGTGTTGAGCAGGTAACGGTACTGGGTGCGTTGATGCTGGTAGGGCATTCGCTTCCCGTTGAGGGAGCGGTAGCCAAGCGCGCTGGCGTACCTTGGTGGGGCACGCTGGTTCTGCGTTTGGGCGGGGCTTTATTGCTTGCTTGGCTGTTACACTGCTTCTATTCGTATTTTGGTTTGTTGCAAGCACCCGTTGAATTGGTATGGCAGCCAAGTTTTTCATCAGCACCAACGCTCAGCAGTTGGGCGTTGGCACAGTTGGAAACGTTAGCGCTTATTTTTGTGATTATTTTAGCGCTGATTGTGCTCTTAAAACTTTTAAAAAGGCTGGGTCTAGAGCGTTGGATTCATCTTGGCTTGCTACCGTTGCTCAAGCTATTAGGCATTGGTCGTTCGGCAGCGAATGTGACGGTCATTGGTTTCACGCTGGGACTAAGCTATGGCGCAGGGCTGCTGATTCGTGACGTGCAAAACGGGGTGCTTAGCAAGCGCGACAGCACGCTAGCGCTGTGTTTTCTCGGCCTCTGCCATAGCGTTATAGAAGATACGCTGCTGATCTTAATGCTTGGAGCCGATATAACGGGTATCTTATGGGCACGGCTCTTCTTTGCCATTATTGTCACCGCGATGATTGCCCGTTGGCCCAAAGCCACGTTGAAGAATAAATCACCTCATCATCAACCTAGGTGATTAAATTCACCCCTACCCAAGATGACTGCCTTACCGCCCACATTGACATAGCCAGACTTAATCTCACCATTGGCGGCGGTGTGGATAACGCTGGGTCGCCCCATTTCAACACCCTGGTGAATCTTGCAGTGTAGGGGATCTGGCTTGAGTGACGCTAAATAGCCGGTTAAAGCTGCTGCAGCGCTGCCAGTGGCGGGGTCTTCGCAAATACTGGCGTGCATGGAGAACATACGGCTCCGTACAATCGTCTCTTCGCTGTCGCGTTGTTCCATCACATAAAGGTATATCTGCTCAGTGCCGCTGCGTGTAACGGCATCTGCCCATACTGCACCGGCGATTTGTATGTGCTCTAGAGCCGCTAGGTCGGCTAGCTCAATAAGATGAAAGGGCAGCCCGAAAGAGGCAATGATTGGATCGCCAATGACTTGGTGGATGTCTAGCCCTAGTAGCTCAACGGCAGTAAGGCGATCAATCGTGCTGCCCGTGACCATGACGGGCTGGGCGGTTTTGAATGTTGCTGTATTTTTTTCATAATTAACCGCTAATTCGCCGACAGGTGGCTGTAGCACAATGCCCTGCTCGCGGTTGACGAGGTTTAACTCCGCTAGTAGATGCGCGGTACCTACCGTGGGGTGGCCAGCAAACTGCAGCTCAGACGTCGGTGTGAAAATCCGCATAGGGTAGTGATTAGCCGCTGTCGCCGCGCCTAAAAATACCGTTTCAGCCAAGTTAAGTTCATTGGCAATTGCCTGCATAGTGCTGGTTTCAAGCTCATCGGCATCTAAAAAAACTGCCAACTGATTGCCCGAAAAAGGCTTATCGGTAAACACATCCAACAGGTAATACTCAGCAGTTTTCATAGGGACCTCTTTTGCATGAAGAGTGCTGCCAAAACGGTTTACAACCCTCTTTTTGCGCCTGGGTGCGAGTGATTCCAATATCTTCCAGCAGTCGGTCATCAAGGGTTAGTAGCTGACGGCGGCTACGGCGGCGTTGATGATAGTGACGTAACTGACAGCGAAACTGAGTGAGGCTGAAGCGTAGCATGGCAGTTCTCCTTGATGACGATGTGCTCCACCAGATTACGCAGCCATGCTAGGTCAATACAGATATAGGCTTTTCTATTTTCAAGATACAGATGGTATATGTTATACCTCTGTATGGTTGCTGGGCAGGGTATCTGTATTGTTTTTAAAACGTCTTCAAGAACGTTTTGAAGAGCGATTTTAAAAGCATTTCAAAGATAGAGGGCTGGAGTCATGACGCGCTACGAAGAAGTCGCTTGTATTTTGCGGGAGCGAATTGAGCACGGTATTTACCGCGTGGGCGATCGCCTGCCTTCTATTCGAGCGGTATGTCAGGAGCTTGATGTCAGTATCTCGACGGCTCAGGAAGCCTATCGGCAACTGATGGATGTGTCGCTGATCGAATCACGGCCGAAATCGGGCTACTTTGTACTTCCAAGCAGAGTGCCTGCGGTGCTGCCTTCTGTCTCTCGTCCTGCGCAGTGCCCGCTGGATGTCTCCCAATGGGATCAAGTATTAGAGCTGGTCGCTACCGAGCGTGACGATAGTCGGCTGCTGCTTGGGCGCGGTGTGCCGAACCTGGCTTATGAAACGCTTAAGCCGCTGTCGAAAACACTGGCGGGACTGCACCGTAAGAACGATCTGAATGGCTTTAACTACGACAAACTGAGTGGTAGCCCCGAGCTGCGTCAGCAGGTAGCGCGGCTGGCCATTGCCTCCGGCTGTTTGCTGCACCCGGATGACATCATGATCACCACCGGCTGCCAGGAAGCATTGTCGATAGCGCTGCGCACCCTTACTCAGCCTGGCGACGTGGTGGCCGTGGACTCGCCTAGCTTTTACGGCACCATGCAGATCCTAAAAGCCAATGGTCTAAAAGCGTTGGAGATTCCTACTGATCCGCAAACGGGCATTAGTTTGGAAGCGTTGGAAATGGCGCTGGAGCAGTGGCCGATCCGTGCCATCCAGGTCACTCCGACGTATAACAATCCGCTGGGCTACACCATGAGCGAGGCGCGCAAACAGGCGCTGTTTCAACTCGCCCAACGCTTCGACGTGGCCATCATTGAAGACGATATCTACGGTGATCTCTCCTATACCCACCCAAGGCCGTTGACGGTGAAGTCTTTCGATGACGATGGGCGGGTGCTGTTATGCAGTGGCTTTTCGAAAACAGTGGGGCCAGGACTACGAGTGGGTTGGCTAGCGCCGGGGTGTTATCGAGATAAGGCGCTGCATATGAAGTATGTCTCTACCGGTGCCTCGGCCACATTGCCGCAGTTGGCGGTGGCGGAGTTTGTCGCCAAAGGCCACTACGAGCGTCACCTTCGCTATGTTACCCGCCAATATCAGCGCCAACGGGACATCATGATCAACTGGGTGCAGCGCTATTTTCCAGAAGGCGCGGGCATCAGTTATCCACAAGGCAGTTTTTTGCTATGGGTGGAGTTACCTGCCGCCGTGGACTGCGTACGCCTTAATGAACGCTTAGCCAAGCGCGCCATCCATGTGGCTCCTGGCTCGCTATTTTCAGCCTCGGGCAAGTTTCGCCAGTGTTTGCGACTTAACTACGCATTTACGCTAACACCGGCCATTGAAGATGCCGTGCGCACCGTGGGAGAGCTTGCCACCGAGATGGTGGAGGAGGCACAGCGGTATGAGGTATCGCTAAGTTAAAACGCTTCTTGAACGGTACGCCATACGCACATACCAATGAAGTAAACGGATGCAATGCCCCACCCCCATAGTGCCCAAGCGGCATGTTCGGGGCTTGAGAGCACCAGTGACGTTGTACAGGCGCACCATAATAGCGTGACGGCGATATTGAGTGGCATGAACTGACGAACACGAAACGGATGCAGGAACTTCATCTTGGTCACGGTAAGAATGGCGAGAAAAACGATAGATGCAAAGGTGATGAAGGGCGGTAAATCGAGAATATAAAAATAGGCCGCAGCAATGTTCCAGGCAGCAGGAAAGCCAACAAAGTAATTATCCTGGCTTTTCATATTAGTGTTGCAGAAACAGAACATCGATGACAGCAGAATGATAAACACTGACAGCAATTCGAAATTGGGCGGTAACTCGATAAAGAAGTAAATGAACAGAGCGGGAATAAATGCCCAGGTTAGATAATCGATGACCATATCAAGCGTCGAGCCATCGAAGTGGGGCAGGATGGTTTTTACTTCATACTTACGCGCCAGAGTGCCATCGAAACCATCGACCATCATCGCCGCGCCAAGCCATAGTAAGCAGGCGACTGGATTGTTGTCGATCAGCGAGAGCAGCGCCATTGTGCCGAGCAGTACGCCGCTGGCCGTGAATATATGCACGCTCCAAGCTTTCCATATCGAAGCGCGGGATTCTGTGTGAGAAGAGAGCGTTTGGACCACGTTGACCCCATTGGGAACGTGATGTCCCCTTGCTGTTCGGTGTATAGATGAGTGTGTAAAAATCATACCCTACTACAAGACGGCACCCAGCGAATACGTAGGCCGGCCATCTGGGCATGGCACGTTTGTGCAAAAAGTATAGTGTCTTGTGCCTCTGTTGCTATTTTGGTCGTTGAAATTGCTGCCTTGCCTGTTCGACTTGCTCTCGAGTGATGCACGTCAGCGAGTGATCATTGAGTAGCCCCATGGCCTGCATAAACGCAAATGCAGTGGTTGGACCAACGAATTTCCAGCCGCGCTTTTTCAAATCTTTAGCAAGTGCGATGGATTCAGGCGAGGTGGTCTGAGTTTGTGGTGCGGCAAGTGAATCGAGGGTTGGCTCGAAACGCCAGAAATATGCGGCCAGTGAGCCTTCCTGGTTGACCATTTCCAGCGCCCGCTGAGCATTATTAATCACCGCCTCGATTTTGCCACGATGGCGAATAATGCCGGCGTCTTGCAGCAAGCGCTGCACATCCTCTTCGCCAAAGCGGGCAACGTGATGGAAGTCGAAATGATGGAAGGCAGCGCGAAAGTTCTCGCGTTTGTTGAGAATGGTGCGCCAACTTAAGCCTGACTGAAAACTTTCCAGGCAGAGCTTTTCGAATAACCGCTGGTCGTCAACCACCGGAAACCCCCACTCGTTGTCATGGTAGGGCAGAAATTCGGGGGCACCGCCACACCACTGGCAGCGTGGAAGATTATCTGGGGCAATAAAGTCAGGCATAGCAGTATCTCATTTCGTAGTACTTCTACTGTATTCCATTGGCGATACGTTGTTTACTGAATGTTTGATAGATCCGTGATGGAAAGATCCGTGATGGGAAGTAGCCAGTCCACTACGTAATACGTTCAGGAGGTAGCACTATGACCAAGATTCGCGCAGCGACCATTCATGATCTTGATGCTTTAACCGAGCTATTAGACGGCTATCGGCAGTTCTATAGTCAGCCGAGTGATATCGGTGCGGCGCGGGACTTCTTGCGTCAGCGCTTTGGGCAGGCTGACTCGCGTATCTTAGTTAGTGAAAATAGCGACGCTAACCTCACTGGTTTCGTGCAGCTTTATCCTGGAGTTTCCACGGTGGGCTTGAATGCGCGTTGGACGCTAAATGATCTTTTTGTGTTGCCGGAGTGTCGTGATAAGGGGACGGGAAGGGCGTTAATGGAAGCCGCTACCCAACTGGCTCGCGAGCATGGTGTCGCGCGCTTAATCCTTATGACGCAGGTAGAGAATGAGCGCGCCCAGCACCTTTATGAGTCCTTGGACTGGCAGCGCAACACGGCGTTTTACGGCTATTTGCTGGATATCAAATAACGGCAATGGTGACTAAGGAGCCGTCATTTCAAGCCCGGCGTTTAGCCGGGCTCAAACAGCTCAGGTTTTAACTGCACTATAGATTTACGCGTTGCTTAGCTTGCGCGCTCGATGCAGGTTCTCCATCGTATTCAGACACGCCTGGGCGGCTTCTTGCCCTTTGGTAACAAAGTGCTGGGTGTAGAAGTCGTGGTGAGTGCTGTGCTCATGGAAGTGGTGTGGTGTTAAGACGACCGAGATAATCGGTACTTGCGTATCTAACTGCACGCGCATTAAGCCATCAATGACCGCATGGGCGACAAAGTCGTGGCGATAAATGCCGCCGTCTACCACAAAGCCTGCCCCGACAATGGCGCCGTAGCGGCCACTCTCGGCGAGTACCTTTGCCTGGAGGGGGATTTCGTAAGCACCTGATACGGTGAAGATGTCCACTTGTTCGGCGCTAAGACCGCAGCGTTCTACTTCAGTGATAAATGCTTCATAGGCCTTCTCGACAATATCGTGATGCCAGTGGCCTTGAATAAACGCAATGCGCTGAGCCGTGGTGTGTGTTGAAAGCGTTAGCGGAAATGTCTGATTCATGGTCATTCTCTTGGATAAGTTGTACCAGAATCAGGGCACGCGGAACCGATCGTCAGGCAACCGCAAAAGGTGGCTGAAGCCACTTTTTAAGTTGCGTGTCTAAGGTACCGTTCTCTTTCATCCGGACTATCACCGTCGGCTTCGGCTTTTCACCGAATCTGCTGACCTCAAGAAATAAAAAACAACAGTCTTGAGCGCTCGCGGGCTTAGATGACAGAAGTTTATTCAGCCATCATCACCGCCGGTGGGGACTTTCACCCCGCCCTGAGAACTTTGCTGATTATCAGCCCGGCTATATTACGCTTTTTCTAAATACCAAGCCACGGGGGTGTCGTAATCTTTGCGGGGTCGCGCTGCATAATGATTTCACCGTGGCGAACGGAAAGTAGCACCTCGCCCTGAGTACGCAGCACGCTGTAGTCATCTTCACCCTCCAGCAGGTTGAAGCTGGCGGGTTTGCCGACCTCGATACCGTAACGCGCTTCAATATTGAGTGTGCGTGCGCTGTTGTCAGTGATAAGCGACAGCGCCTGGCTGAAATCCTGATAGCCCATCATTTGGCAGATATGCAAGCCAAAATCGAGCGTCCGCAACAGCTTACCGTTACCCAGTGAGTACCAGGGGTCGAAGATCGAATCCTCGGCAAAGCAGCTTGCCGCCTGCATCAATTTGCCCATCCCCTACCGTTTGTGGCGCGTTCTGGGGAGTGATTGCCGAGAAAATACCGTTCTCAATCTCAAGCCGGTAGAGCTCAGGGCGCTGGCGTAGCCGGGCGTTAATGATCTGCATGTGCATAGGTCAGCTCTCTCTCATCAAGTGAATGGAAATTTTCTAGTGATGGGAGCAACCTGCATGCCAAGCTTATCTTCTCAAAGCGTTTAGAGTGCGCTCTCCACTAGCAATCCCCGCATTAACGTTTCGATCATGCTCTCGTACTCGTCTGCTAATGAGAATTGCTGCGGATCTTGTAGCCAATCAAAGCAAATGCCGATTAAAAAGCTATGGTACTGGCGCCGGGCGCTGGCGGGCGTGAGGTCAGCGCGCAGATGGCCGGCTTGCCGGGCATTCTCAAATAGCTGCTCAACCTGCATTTCAGCATGCTCGGACAGCCGAGTGATCATGCTGATACGTGGATGATCATCTTCCAGCTTTTCGCAGCGATGCAGCACGATGGTGGCGGCGCGCTGTAACGGAAGGTTATGGCAGATAGCGCCAAGCGCACTCAGGGCAATCTCTTGCAGGCATTTGGTGGGGGTGTGGCCCAGTCGCAGCACAGCATCATCGACAATTTCATCGAGCGGCACGCGAACACGCTCTAGCAGGGCATCGAATACCGCCGCTTTATCCTCAAAATGCCAGTAAATCGCACCTCGGGTAACGCCAGCCGCTGCGGCAATATGAGCCAATGTGGTGCGCGACACGCCTTGAGCGAGAAACTGAGTTTCTGCAGCATCAAGGATGGCCTCGCGGGTGCGTTCAGCCTCAGCTTTGCGGCGTGACATAGCGGCTCCTAACAAAAAAGTGCACTTATATTGGCATTACTGAATGGCAAAGTCGCCAGTAGGTGATTAGTATACACGCTCACTGACATTCATGGATGTCAGTGAAATTTTTATGTCTGTGTATTGATAACACCACCGAGGAGTCCGCTGTGCGTAACACTGTGATTCGATTGCTTCCAGCGCTGCTGGCCCTGCTGCTGGCAACAGGTGACGCTTATGCCGAAAGCCAGAATGAGCCTCCTCTTCGGCCGGTGAAACTGGTGACATTAGAAGCGTCTGGTGCCGCGCTGCAGCGACAATTTCCTGCGCGCGTTGAAGCCACTACACGCAGCAATCTATCGTTTCGCATGGCGGGTGAGCTGTTAGAGATTAACGTGACTCCCGGTCAGCGGGTAACGGAAGGCACCCTCATCGCGCGTATTGATGATCGTAATATGCGCAGTGAATTGGATAGCGCCCGTTCACGGTTAGAACTGGCACGGGCCACTCACGAACGCATGCGCTATACCCTAGAGCGTGGAGCGATTAGCCAAGCACGGTTTGATGAATCAGAGGCGGAGTTGCGTGCCGCTCGGGCGACCTTTGAACAGGCCGAAGAGCAACTGGAAAATACCCAATTGCGCGCACCTTACGATGGTGTGATTGCCCAGGTGCCGGTAGATAATCGGCAGATTGTCCAGGTGCAGGAAACCGTGGCGGTGATTCAGCAGCCAGGGCAGCTTGATGTGATCTTTCATTTACCGCAGCAAATCGTTCAGCAGATACCGCGCAACGATGAGGTGACCCCGTTTGAAATGGCGATGGCCTTTGAAGTGCGGTTTGGCAATAGCGAAAAACCTTACCTTGCGCAGCTGGCGTCTTATACCACCCAGGCCAGCGCCCAAAGCTTGGCTTATGAGGTAACGCTTCGGCTACCGCAGCCCGACGATATCACGCTGCTTGATGGCATGAGCGCCACCGTGCGGCTTGATTTAGGCCAACTGTTACCAGCGTCTGAAAGTCTTGTTTGGCATTTGCCGCCTAACGCCATTAGCTATCAAGGTGAGAACTCGGAGCAGGCGGTGGTGTGGCGTTTTCAGGCGCCGGATCGTTTAGAGGCGGTACCGGTCGAGGTGGGGCGTTTAACTTCTAAGGGGTTAGAGGTGAGTGGCGAACTAGCCGCGAATGATCGTGTAGTGGCAGCGGGAGCCCATCGTGTCAGCGCTGATATGCGTGTAACACCATGGGAAAAGGAACAGGGGCTATAAGATGGTTGATTACTTCTTACGCCACCGGGCCGCTAGTTATTTAATGACCGTGGTGCTGCTCTTCGGCGGGGCGCTCGCTTTCACTGGCATGGGGCAGCTTGAGTTTCCTGAATTTACCATTCGTAATGCGCTAGTCACCACCCAGTATCCTGGCGCTACGCCAGAAGAAGTGGAGCAGGAAGTCACCTCGACGCTAGAAGAAGCCATTCAAGAAATGCCCGCGATTAAACGCATCAGCTCGGTGAGTTCTAACGGGTTTTCTCAAATCACCATCGAGCTGCAAAGCACGGTGCAAAACGATGAGCTTCAGCAGCTGTGGGATTCGTTACGCCGTAAAGTTGGCGATGCGCAGGCCGCCTTGCCGCCAGGTGCTAGCCAGTCACGAGTTAACGATGACTTTGGCGATGTGTTCGGCTTGATGATTAACCTGACCGGTGATGGCTATGCCATGCCCGATTTGAAAAGCCAGGCCGAGTTTCTTAAGCGTGAACTCGCCTTGGTCGACGGCGTTGAAAAGGTGTCTCTGGCGGGAGTAAGAGAGGAGCGCATTTTCATTGAAGTTGACCGAGAGCGGCTACGTGCGCTGAACATTCCGCTAAGTTCACTCCAACAATTGCTTAATACGCAAAATGCCGTAGTGGACTCGGGTCACTTGAAACAGGGGGGGCAGCGTTTCCGAGTAACGCCTTCGGGTAGTTCCGCCGATATTGATGATTTACGCGCGTTAATCGTTAGTGAAGGTAACGGCGAGCTGGTAAGGCTGAGCGATATCGCAGAGGTTTCCCGTGGCTTGACCGAGCAACCGCAGCAGCTTTACCGCGACATGGGGCGACCGGCTATTTCCCTGGGCATCTCGTTTGAAAGCGGCGTCAACGTGGTCGAAGTAGGCGCCCGGCTTGAACAGCGGCTTGAAGAACTGGAAGCACGCACCCCGTTGGGTATGGAACTCAACGTGGTCTATGACCAGCCGAGCGTGGTGGATGAGGCGGTATCCGGTTTCTTAATCAGCCTGATCCAGGCGGTAGCCATTGTCATTGTGGTGCTCATGCTGTTTATGGGCTGGCGCAGCGGCCTACTAATGGGCTTTATTCTGCTGATTACCATTATTGGCACCTTTATGCTGATGCGCATTCACGGTCTGCAATTGGAAAAAATCTCGCTGGGGGCACTGATTATAGCCCTGGGGATGCTGGTCGATAACGCCATTGTGGTCACTGAAGGCATGCTGGTGGGCCTAAAGCGTGGCCAGAGTATTCGTGAGTCGGCGCATCAGGTGGTTAAACAAAATGCCTGGCCGCTGCTAGCAGCCACGCTGATCGCAGTTGCCGCGTTTGCTCCAATTGGGTTGTCGCCAGATACCACCGGTGAATTTATCGGCTCGCTGTTCTATGTGTTGCTGTATTCACTGCTGCTAAGTTGGCTGACAGCGCTGACGCTCACGCCTTTCTATTTCAAACTGCTGTTTCGCAATGTGGCGCCTAGCAGCACAGATGAAGATCCTTACAAAGGGATGGTGTACCGTTTGTTTAGCCGCGTGATTGTGGCGGGTATCCGGCTGCGTTGGCTAACACTTGGTCTGGTGATGGTCATACTGGCAGGTGCGGTTGTCGGTTTTGGTTCCGTCAAAAATGCCTTTTTCCCTGCCTCAAATACGCCCATCTTCTTTGTTGATTACCGCACGCCGGAAGGCACCGATATTCTGGAAACCGAGCGGCGGGTTGCAGAGCTGGAAGAGGTGGTTATGGAAATGGAGGGTGTCCGCCATCTCACCACCGTGGTAGGCGGCGGTGCCCAGCGCTTTACTCTGACCTATGCGCCGGAAGACCGCTATGCCAGCTATTCTCAGCTAATTGTCGAAACCGATGACAAAGCTATACAGCAAGCGCGCATGGCGGATATCGAAGCCGTACTTGAACGCGATCACAGCGATATCGACTATAAAATTGCCCCGCTGGAAGTTGGCCCTGCCCCGAAAGCCAAGATCGAAGCCAGGCTTTACGGCAGCGACCCCGCTGTATTACGCCAGCTAGGTGATCAAGTCGCAGCACTGTTTAGTGATACGTCTAATATGGTCAGTGTCCGCACCAACTGGCGTAACCGTGTTCAGGCCGTGGTGCCAATTTTTGCCGAAGACACAGCGCGACGGCTGGGCGTTACGCGCGAGAATCTGGCAGCCACACTGGCGCTGAGTACGAGTGGTAGTCAGGTGGGCATCTACCGTGACGGCAGCGACTTGATTCCGATTGTCGCCAGAGCGATACCAGAGCAGCGCAACGATATCGATAATGTCGGGTCGCTTAACGTATGGAGCGCCGAGCAGGGGCGCTACATCACTGCGGATCAAGTGATGCGCGATGTGACGACCCAGGTAGCAGATCCACTAATTATGCGCCGTGACCGAGAGCGTATGCTGGCGGTGTATGGCGAACCCGACCCGCTAAGCGGAGTGACGGCGGCTAGCGTATTGGCTCAAGTCCGACCTCAAGTAGAGGCGCTAGAATTGCCACCCGGTTATCGGCTTGAGTGGGGCGGTGAATTTGAGACCGCCGGTGAAGCCCAGAGCGGCCTATTTGCATCGTTGCCACTTGGGTTGGTGATGATGTTTATTATCACGGTGGTGTTGTTTAATAACTTCCGTCAGCCGCTGGCGATCTGGTTTTTGGTGCCGTTGACCATTGTCGGCGTAGTGGCCGCGTTACTGCTAACCGGGTTGCCTTTCTCGTTTATGGCGCTGCTGGGCACGCTGAGTTTGATTGGGATGGTGATTAAAAATGCCATTGTTCTGGTGGAAGAAATCAATGTTCAACTGCCACTACACAAAGATCGCTATCACGCCGTGGTGCGCGCCGCCATTAGCCGCGTGCGACCAGTTTCAATGGCTGCGCTAACCACCATGCTGGGGCTGATACCGCTGATTAGTGATGCATTCTTCGCCAGCATGGCGGTCGCGCTGATTGGTGGTCTCGGTGTTGCCACGCTACTCACCCTTATCGTGCTACCGGTGATCTATTGCGTGCTTTACCAGATCAAGATTCATGAGGATTCATCGAGCACTTAATTCAGCGCAGCAGCGACCTCTTCAACTTGTAGCGCTAAGCTTTGTAGGCCGCCACCGGAGAGGTACCAAAGTGCCGGGGTTAGCATCACTAGCTGGGGGGTAGTACCTGCCTCGGCTAGTGCTTGGCGCAGTTGGTCGGCATCCGCAGGTTCATCGCCAATGGCGGCGCTGCGATCAATGACCAGCACGACGTCTGGTTTGATGTCGGCAATGGCATCAGCAGAAAGCGGTGTAAATGTGCGTTCACCACGGGTTTCTGAGGTCACACTCTCCGGCATGTTGAGCGCTTCCACGCCTAACACATCGTGAACGACGGGATGTTGGTTAAGCATCAGGTTGCCGCCGTTGTGAGTGACGACCAGTGTCCTGGGGGCATTGCTGAGTGCTTCGCGTAGCGCGTCAATGTCTGTATGGAGCGTTGCAAGTGCCTCGTCAGCTTCACTTTCCGCCCCTAATTGGCTGGCTAGCTCACGCACGTTGTCGTCAAAAGCGGCGAGATAGTTATCGCCTTGCAAACTGGTGTTAAGTAGCGGGGCAATATCACCAAGCGCTTCTTCCCAATCGCCCTGGCGGCCAGTGTAAAGAATCAGGCTAGGTTCGCTAGCGCTGATGGCCTCCATGTCCGGTGAGCGTAGGCCACCAATATCGCTATAACGGTCGCTAGCGTATTGCTCTAGGTAGGCGGGCAGACTCTGCTTGGGGACGCCAACCACCTGCTCGCTTAAGCCCAGCGCATCTAACGTATCTAGACTGCCTAAGTCGAAGGTGGCGAGGCGCTGTTCGGCATGAGCGTTTACGCTGATGGCTGAAAACAGTACGGCTGTGGCGAATGTAGGAACGAATTTAGTGGCAAAAGAGGTAGGCTTCATCGTAGCTCCTTTTATGAGAAAGTGTTTTATATGCGATGTTTTCTCATATTCTCAAAAGAAGAGGCGCTATGTCGCCTTTTTATAGCGGAACAAGCTGTTGCGCAAAGCGTGACCGCCCTCACAGAGGAGGGCGGTGCTATAAACTCGTTATATATAAACGTCGTTAATAATCAAAGCTCGGCTAAGCGCCGAGCTTTGATTATTTTGTGCTTGGCATAACCAGGTGAGCTATTTTGCGCCTTTCACAAATCCTAAAAATGCATCGACCACCCGGTTGGGTCGGCGATCATGGCGAGTGATTAGAACAAACGGAATCTGATAACGCTGGGTACCCGGCTGAATGGCGCGCATCTTATTGGCATTAACCCATTGGGCAGCAACATGTTCTGGAAGAAAACCGATAAACCGTCCAGTGAGAATCAAAAACGCAGCGCCCTCCCGATCAGAGGCAGACGCTTGTAAATTTAACGCATCATGTGCTTTACGCGCATCGCTAGGGAGTGGGTAGCGAGGTGTTATCGCTGGATAAGCGGCGATCTGTTCAGCTGTGAATGCTTCATCAGTTTCATCAAACAAGGGGTGGCCAACTGCGCAGTAAAGAAACGAAGGCTCCTCATACAACAGCTGTGTTTCCAAGCTGGAGGGTAAGTTAACCGCAGGCACTACGCCGACATGCAAATGGCCATCCATTACGCTTCGAATAACGGCATCCGAAGGTTCCATATGGATATTAACGGTGACTTCATGGTTTGGCGCTGTTAGCTCGGCGAGCGCATCAGTAACATGCATGGCGGGCAAGGTAACCAAGTTATCGGTGATGCCGATATTTAGTTCGCCCTTAATGGTATGATGCAATGCATTGACATCGCTTTTAAAGGCTTCGAGCGCGGTCAGTAGCGTCAAACCTGCTTGGTAAATTTCTTTGCCTTCTTCGGTTAAACTAAAGCCGCCTCGGCCACGTTGGCATAGTGAAAAGCCTAGCCTGCCTTCTAAATCATTCATGTGCTGGCTAATGGCTGAGCGACTGATGCCTAAAGCGGTTTCCGCAGCGGTGAAACCACCGCATTCCACTACCGTTTTAAAAATACGTACCAAGCGTACTTCGTAGTCACTCATTTGGCCTAACGATGCCATGGCAGCCTCTTATTAAGTAAAATAACGACTTTTATGAGCTTTTTTGCTGAAAATAGATATACATCAAAAACAAGCCGCGCCACTATTTAGCACCGCTTACGAGGAGCCGCTGTGGTCTATCTTTCACCGTTCTTTTTATACTGTATCAGGTGTGCTTCGGGATATCTGAATAAGGCCTACATATAATGCTGCTACCTCGCAGTGATCGGGTAACTAACAAAAGCCAAACAATGCCTGGCTTTCGGCGCCAAAAACAGCGCGTTATTACGCTCTATATTTTGTCGTTATGTATGATGATTGCGCTGTTTGGCTGGTTGCTCAAAGGCCAATATCACCAAGAAGTTAATGCGGCTGAATCCCGCGTGATTGCCCGTGCGAATGTGGTGTCAGAATGGGTGAAAGGCATGTTTGGGCAGAGCAGCCAAGGTTTGTTTAGTCTGGCCGAGCTGTTGGATGTTCAGCAAGCAAACGATTCGGAGTTGGATAGTTTAGGGGCGGAAAGTGCAACTGCCGTCCAGCGAGCGCTAGACAATCTTACCGAGTACGTGCCACTGATCGATAGTGTTAGTGTCTTAGACCCTCAGGGGCGCCTACGTCTAAGCAGTAACGATAATCGACATGTTGGGGAGGGGGTTGGCGACAGCGCTTTTTTCCGCACCTTTCAACAAGGTGGCCAAGACGAAATGATGACGCCGCTTATTTGGTCGGCAAGCAAGCAGCGTTTCTTTCTCTACCATGGCAGGCGTCTAGTGAATGACCAGGGTGATTTCGCTGGTGTGATTATGTCTCGCATCATGCCGCATATCCTCAATAGTGCGCTGCAGCAAATGCGACTGTACGACGGTGAGAGTATGGCACTGATAGATGAAAATCTAAAAGTGGTTGCTCGGCACCCGGCTCCCCATGAAGGAATGCTCATTGGTAGCCAACTTGATGCACCTGATACACAGCGCTGGCTAAATAGCGGTAATCTTGATCGGACATTAACCGCGATCTCGCCCCTTGACGGAAGTAAACGCTTATTTCACATGCAACGCATTAGTGACTATCCGGTATTTGTTGCAGTGGGCGTTGACCTTCATACGCTGATGACAGGATGGCGCCAGCGTTTGCTGGTGTTATTGTTGGTCGCTGGTTTGATTACGCTATTGGGAGCCTGGGGCGTTCGCCACTACCTAAACCGCCTCGCGTTAGCTTATCAACTACATGAGCGAATAAAAGAACGAGAGCTAGCAAGAGCCGAAGCGCAAGCGCGCGGGGCGCGTATGGATGCCCTAGTCCACTCGATCCAGGATTTGATTTTTGTATTTGATGTGGAAGGGCGCTTTAGCTATATCCATGCGGTTTCCCCTGAGCAGCTACTTATTAATAGCCAAGATGCACTGGGAAAGCACTTTTCACATGTCTTGCCGGTTCCCTTAGCCCGTGCATTTGCCGCCGTTTTTGAGCGAGTCCAGCAGTTTCATCAAGTAGAAAGATTTGAGTATCCGCTGACTATTGACGCAAAGCCACACCACTTTCATGCCACCGTGAGCCCGCTAATAAGTAGTGCTGGACAGTTTGAGGGAGTGTTATCGGTGAACCGTGATATTACCGAAGCGAAGCGCGCAGAAGTAGAGCTGCAGATTGCAGCGGCTGCTTTTCAAGCACATCTGGGCATCATAGTGGCGGATGCTCGGGGAAATATTTTAAAAGTTAATGAGACGTTTAAGCGTATAACCGGCTATAGCGATGCAGAGGTGATCGGTAAGAACCCACGTATGTTTAGCTCGGGCCACCATAATGCAGCGTTTTATCAGCGCTTGTGGAAGCGGGTGATGACCACAGGAAGTTGGGAAGGTGAAATCTGGAATCAGCGCAAAAATGGCGAGCTGTTCCCTGAGTGGCTGACGATCAGTGCTGTTTACGATGCAGACGGAGTGCTCACCAATTACGTTGCCACGATGAGTGATATCAGTGAGCGTAAAGCCGCTGAGCAAGAGATCCATCAGCTCGCGTTTTACGATCCATTAACGGGCTTCGCAAATCGACGCCTGTTTATGGACAGAATGGAGACAGCACTAAAAGAGCTAAACCGCCATCAGCGATGTGGGGCGTTGTTGGTGATTGATATTGACCGTTTCAACTATATTAACGATACCCTGGGGCATCTCGCTGGCGATCAGTTACTTCAGCGGGTTGCTCAGCGGTTTGGCCAAATGTTGCGCGATACCGATACGTTGGCTCGTCTGGGTAGTGATGAATTTGCAGTGCTTATTGAGGGCGTGGATGAAAGCCCACGCCGGACACGCCGCTTAGCAGAGCATATTGCCCAGAAACTTCTGGTGGCACTTGATGAGCCGATTAGCTTTTCTGAAGAGCAAGTCATGGTGACCGCATGCGTTGGGATTACGGTTGTGTCCGATAGCCAGCGAAGCGCCGAAGACTACCTTCAGCAGGTCGATATGGCCTTATTACAGGCGAAAGCGAGTGGGCGTCATGCCATACGCTTTTTTGATCCTTCGATGCAGGCTACGCTACTGGCACGGGTTAAGCTTGAAGCCGACTTGCGGCAGGCATTGGAGAGTCATCAATGGCGTCTCTATTACCAGCCTCAAGTTAATCGCTTTGGTCACTTTACTGGAGTTGAAGCACTGCTGCGCTGGCAGCACCCAGAGCGTGGCATGGTTTCACCTGGCGAGTTTATTCCGCTATTAGAGAGTACCGGGCTGATTAATGAGGTTGGTGAGTGGGTCATTGAAGATGCATGCCGTCAGCTAGCCTGTTGGGCAGCAACGCCACACCTGCGTGAACTGACGATTTCCGTGAATATCAGCCCACTGCAGTTTCGCGATAGCGATTTTTTATCTCGCTTGCAGCAGGTTTTTAAGCGGACAAAAGCACCGCTTGAGAGGCTAAAGCTCGAGGTTACCGAGTCGCTGTTTGTGGAAACGCGAGACGATGCCCGTGACAAAATGCTTAGCCTGAAAGCCCAAGGTGTGCGTTTTTCTCTGGATGATTTTGGCACTGGCTATTCATCGCTGGCCTATCTTGCGCAGTTGCCACTTGATCAGCTCAAGATCGATCAGTCGTTTGTCCATCAAGTGTTAGAAAGCAGCGCTAATGCGGCCATTGTGGAGAGTACGATTGCCCTGGCGAAAAGCTTAAATCTTGATGTCATTGCCGAAGGCGTCGAATCAGAGAGCCAGAAAGCGTGGTTGCTAGCTCATGGCTGCCAAGCTTTTCAAGGCTATTTATTTGGACGCCCTATGCCGATAGACGCTATCGAGAAAACGTTCTTAGCCCAACAGCGCTCCTGATGATTGCAGTTCTGTCAGTAAATTGGTGTGGGTATCAACGTCATTATCGGGGGTAATCACCTCAAGCCGCGAATCCTGCCGCCAAGCGCTATTGCCGAGACTAAGTGTTCCATCGGCTCGATTGAGCTGCTTCCAGCCCTGCTCGGTATGAAAGACGCCTTTTACTCGCGCAGATGAGGGAAACTCACCTAAGTGGGCGGCCAAACGATCAAGGTCAAAGCGTTCGCTGGGGTGCCAACGGAGGCCTGTGCTGGTGTATCCAAGGGAGCTAGCCGTCTTGTGCTGAGGTTGGCCCAGCGGAGGGGCTGCATCAAAAAAAGCGCCTTCCAGCGTGGGGGTTGTTATCATTTGACGATGCGTATCAGGAACAGTGGTATCTTTTTGGGCACTGGTCTGGCCGCTGTTCAACAGCAGCGATAGCGGCATCGTGCCATGCTCACTGCGATGAACCCACTTGCGTGGTGGCCAGAGTTCCGTCACAAACCGCTGCGCCTGCTCATGTTGTTCGCTACTAGCTTGCTCACCCATCGTAATGGCGATGGCATCGGCCATGGCCAACTGATCTTGAAAGGTCTCGTGTTCACGGACCCGAGATTCATCTAACCGGCGCGGATCTAGGGTGGCAATAATATCGTGAACGGCCACAACACCTTGAAAGGCTTCGCCGCGCAGCAAGTCGAGTAAGCCGGCTGGATGGCCAAGCCCCGAAGGCTCAATAATGACGCGGTCTGGTTTGTTGCGGGCGAGCAAATTGACCAGTGCAGCCTGCAGCACAAAGGCCAGCTGGCAGCATAGGCAGCCACCGGGGAGCCCTTTGACGACGACATCGTCGCGCTGTTCAAACATTGCTTGATCAATGCCAATTTGGCCAAACTCATTGACTAAAATGGCCCACTTCTCATCCACAGGCTTTTGCTCGATTAGGCTGTGGATAAGCGTGGTTTTACCGCTGCCGAGAAAGCCAGTAATGATATGCACGGGCACGCGAGTGGCTGACAACCTTTAACCCCCTGTCATATTCATAAAGCGCACCACCTGGACATCGCCATCGGTAGTAAAGTGATGGCGCTCGGGCTTGAGCGGCAAGGCATTAATAATGGCGGTTTTCAACGCCTGCATATTGCCAGGATGCCGGCGCAGTACGGCACGCAAATCGACAGAGTGTTCATTGCCGAGGCAGAGCAGCAGACGGCCTTCAACGGTTACCCGCACGCGGTTGCAGCTATCGCAAAAGTTGTGACTATGGGGCGAAATAAAGCCAACCCGACTGCTGCTATCGGCCATTTTAAAATAGCGCGAAGGCCCAGGTGTGGTTTCCGTTGTAGGTATGAGCGGGTAGCGTGTCTCGATCAGCGCTTGAACGTCGTCACTAGAGTAAAAGGTCTCGGCCCGCGAGTGGTCAGACACATCGCCAAGCGGCATCTCTTCGATAAAGCTGATATCGAGCCCTTCTTGGCGAGCGAACGTGACGAGGTCCAGCACTTCATCATCATTGCGCCCCTTGAGAATCACAGCGTTAAGCTTGATGCGTGAGAAGCCAGCTTCTTTAGCGGCGTGAATGCCGTCAATCACTTTCGCTAACTCACCTGTCCGAGTCAGCTGTTTGAAGCGCTCGGGGTCAAGAGAGTCGAGGCTGATATTGAGCCTGCGCAGCCCCCCTTGATAGAGCCGTTTGGCGTGTTTACGCAGACTGGCCCCGTTCGTGGTCATGGTGAAGTCGTTGAGCCCTGGCAGCGCGCCAATGTCGTCCACGAGCTGCTCAATGCCTTTACGCACTAGCGGCTCGCCCCCAGTTAAGCGGATTTTCTCAACGCCTAATTCGGTAAACGCTTGAGCCACCATGGCGAGTTCTTCCAGCGTAAGCACCTGAGCTCTTGGCAGGAAGGTCATCTCTTCGCTCATGCAGTAAACGCAGCGAAAGTCGCAGCGATCTGTCACGGAAATGCGTACATAACTGACACGGCGTCCGAAATCATCAATGAGTTTTTCGGCAATTGGTTGTTTGGTCATTGCCACCTCGTCAGTGGTTGGATGCAGACTGCGTCGCCTGGCTGGGCGCCTGCTTGATCATCACCCAGTTCAATCAGGCAGTTAGCAGCTACCATCGAGGTTAAAATCCCAGACCCTTGCGCTCCGGTACTACGTACCTGCAGCACACCGTGAGCATCGCTTGAATAAATGCCACGTATAAAATCGGTGCGCTTTAGGCGACTTTTTAGCGGAGTTTGGGTAATGGCTGTTAAACGCCTCGGTGGAACGAAGGGTTGATTTTGTAAACGCTCCAATAATGGCACCACGAATTGACTAAAGGTTACCATGACCGCGACGGGGTTGCCGGGTAAGCCGACAAATGGTTTGCGCGATTCACCCAGCCAGCCGCAGGCCATGGGGCGTCCGGGTCGCAGCGCCACGCGCCAAAAAGCTAATTGGCCTAATGTTTCCAATGCTTCCCTGGTGTAATCGGCGTGGCCGACAGAAACGCCCCCACTGGTAATGACTAAATCACACTGCTTGGCTGCGCTAGCCAGGGCGTTTTGAATGGTGGTGGGGTCATCAGGCAAAATGCCTAGATCCATCACTTCAGCACCCTGTTCGTTGAGCAAGCCCATCAAGGTAAAACGATTGGTGTCGTAAATGCCTGCGCTGGGCAGCGCTTCGCCAGGGGGAGTGACCTCATTTCCAGTAGAGAAAATCGCCACCTTTGGACGCCTGAAAACACAAACCTCACCATAGCCCAGTGAGGCGATTAACCCCAAACAGGCGGCATCTAGCCGCGTGCCAGCTAGCAGTGCTACCTCGCCTAGGGCAATATCTTCCCCCGCTTGGCGCACATGCTGACCATGGCTAACCCGCTCAGGGGAATCAATGGTGACACTGCCGTCATGCTCGCTAAGCTGCTCGCGCATGATAATGGTGTCGGTGCCTGACGGTAAGGGAGCGCCTGTGGTAATGCGTACGCACTGGCCGAGAGGTACGCTGCCTTCAAACGTCTGTCCGGCAAAGGCATCGCCTGCAATCGGCCATTTGGTTTGCTGAGGCTGCTCATCTGGCCACGCCAGGGCGATACCATCCATGGCGGCATTGGTATTCTGTGGCACGTTAATTGGCGCGGTGATATCGGTGGCTAAGCGCCTACCATGAGCTTGGCTAAGCGCTACCGACTCTACCGCAACGGGCTGTTCAGCCAAGGACAGCAGTGCCTCTCGCGCTGCGTCAACACTGAGCATTTGCTCACCGAGTTCGAAGCACGACAGGCTCATGATGTTTCCTTCGAGGCTGGATCTTTAAAGATAGTGCTTAGTGTTAGCTCCAGCCGAGCTTTTTCTTCTTCAGTATTGAGGTTGGCAAACGTTTCCGGGCAATCCGACATATCGACCTTGCACCATGAGTGGCGAGCGTACCAGCGGTCGATTTTACGTTCGCCCTCAGCCAGCGTATTCGCTAAGTCATCGGCAAGCGAGGTGCGCAGCAGCGCGACGACTGGGTGCAGGCGCTCGCCGTCATACGCAACGGCGATATCGTGTTCACCACTCGCTGAGGTGATGCCCGCCACCATACGCGCCACGAGGTCATTAGGTAGGGCAGGTGAGTCGCAAGGGGCAACCAGTAGCCAGGATGTTTTAGCAGCGCGTAGGCCACTATAAATGCCCATCAAGGGGCCTTTAAAGCCACCTTCCGCGTCCTCAATAACCCGGGTTGCAAACAGTGCATAGGCATCAGTGTTGCGATTGGCGTTGATCAGTAGTTCAGAGACATGGCCATCAAAGCGCTTAGCTACATGGGCCACGAGCGGTAGCCCAGCGAAGGGTTCAAGGCCTTTGTCACGGCCACCCATACGGCGGCCTTCGCCGCCCGCGAGAATCATGCCAGTGAGGGTTTGCGGGGTGATCATATACCGGCCTCCTTAGACGTGCGCGCACTGGGTGGTTTGGCTGGGATGGCATCTAACGTTAGGCGGTTAGCGGTATTAATCGCCTGGAAGTTTTTGCCTTTAGCCCGAGCAATCAGCATCACGCCGAAGCGTTCCGCCAGCTCCACACCTTTTTGGGTCACCCCTGAACGTGAAACCAGCACGCTGATCCCCATTTGCGCCACTTTCAACACCATTTCGGAAGTTAGGCGGCCAGTAGTATAGAAAATATCAGCACTACTGCTTTCGGCCTGGTTGAGCCACTGGTGGCCTGCCAGGGTATCCACCGCATTGTGACGTCCGACATCTTCAACGAAGTCGAGCACGCGGCTTTGGTGGCACAGCGCGCAACCGTGTACTGCTCCCGCGCTGCGATAGGTCTCGTTGTAGGTATTCAAATTGGTTAGTAATTGATAAAGCGTTGATTGCGCCAGCGGTGTCTCAGGTAACGCAGAGAGCGATGTTTGTTCCAGTAATTTGCCGAACACGGTCCCCTGACCGCAACCCGTGGTGACGGTACGGGTACTTAGCCGGTTGTCTAAATCGTCAGGTAAATAATCGGTGACGACAGCTGCGGACTCCACCTCCCAATCCACCTGTACCGCCAATAAATCTTCCGCGCGACGCAGCAATCCCTGGTTGCGTAGGTAGCCCACCACCAAGGCTTCAGGGTCATCGCCCAGCGTCATTAGCGTGACAATTTCACGCTTATTGAGATAAACCGTCAGCGCGCGCTCTGCGGCGATGGCTTGTTGGCGAGAGTCGCCGTAAGCATCCAGCACATTGATTGTCGTCGTGGCCGGTAAGCGGGCTCGGCTTAACTGAAGGGCGGGCATCCGCAATCCTCGTTGGAACCTAGTGAAGAATCATGTAACGCATACATGTGAATTATAATAGTTGAGTAAAACACTCTGAGTTGACGATGATGGCGCTCAAAAGGCTTACTTGTCTACCCATTCAAGGTCTAAGGTGGTCTATCCGTATGAGTGAGAATCTGCGCTCTTTGAGCATTACCTTGGTGGCAGAGCCCAAGCAGGTGAGGGGCTTTACCTTAACGCAATGGCGTATCGCTGAGCTCACGCCTGGTGAGCAAGGTGACTATGTGCTTAGCCTTCAACTGTCGATGACAGAGCGAGCGGCCTACCGCTTTAACCTCACGTCAGCAACCCCGCGTCTTTTTGTTCGCGCTGGTTTTACCGGGCAAGCGCCCAAGCCTGATGCTATTACCGCAAGCCAAGATGTAGCAGCAGGTTGGCTTGATGGTGAACAACAGGTACTCGAAGCATCGATGCCGATGGCGATTCAGGTATGGCTGGAAAGCTATTTAGCGCGCCATGGTGAAGCGCCACCAGAAAAGCGCAAAAAGAAGCATAAGGGAGCCGGTCGGGCTAAAAAAACCCCGACCAAGGAGCAGCCCCAGTGAGCAGACTTGAACGCTGGTCACGTAAAAAGCGTGGCGTTGAAAGCGACGAAGCCGACGCAGCATTAGATAACCCTCCCAACGACAGCGCAGAGCCGAAGTCAGAGCTAGGGCTGGAGGCCGATGCGCTAAGTGCTGCTTCCAGCGATACTGAATCGTTGGATGCAGAGGCTAGCGTTGATGACGCGCCCCCCCTTCCTGGCAGCTTGGATCACACTTTACCCGACCCTGATCACTTACCGGCAGGCAGTGATTTCAGCGCGTTCATGGCACCAGGTGTTAGCGCTGCACTGCGCCGCCGTGCCCTAAAAAGACTATGGGCCACCGGTAACTACAACGTGCGCGATGGGTTGGATGACTACGATGCTGATTATCGCCAGCAGCTTAAGCCTATGGCTACTGAACTGGCAGGCAAGCTTCGCCGTTGGGCAAACAAAGCGGAAGAGGCAGTAGATAGGCCCGCAGAAGCAGACGATGAGAACATCGCAGATGACGACACTACTACCCCACCTGAAGAAATTGATGCCTGTACAAGTGATAGTGATTTTGTACAAAAAACGTCACTAGACGACCAGTCTGATTCGTCCAATAGCAAGGTAGACGAATGTATTAGTAAAGAATAAATTTTTTATAAACAGCTGGTTATGGTGATTATGGTGATGAGGCGTTGAGACGCCAATGCGCTTTAAAGTGGCAAAAAACGCCTAGGCACCATACGCTCAAGGTAGAGAAAGCGCTAAGATATGCCATTAAAGTAAAAAACATGACTTTTAATTATAAAAAAAACGACTTTCGGACCGTGAGAATGCATGAACCAACGAATCCAACTGGCATCGGTAGATGACCAGATTAACGTCACCGCCCGCGAAGCGGTACGCCAGCGTATCTCGTGGCCGGTTAACTTAACGCCTGCTAACGTGACTTATCACAGCCGCGGCCATGCGCTGTTGATGGGTAATTCACATGAGGTTAGCCAAGCTGCCCGAGTGTTACAGGGTCGTGGCTTGGCATCGTTGACGCTGCTGACAACTGATTCTGCAGTTGATTTAGCGGCTGCCAGCGAGCCTCTCATCTGCCAAACGCTAAACGATACTCAGCAATCCCAACTGCGAATCACTGGTTATCTTGGTGCCTTTCGCGTTGAAATAGCGCCCGCGGATAGCGACACGCTCAATCTGGCTCAAGCACTAATTGAGCGTGACGTGTTTGATGTGGTGCTCGACTTAACGGCAGCAGGCTCGTCGAACAGTACTCAGTCATGGGAAATCCCCCCGCCAGGCTATGTGTGTCTGGATTGGTTAGCCCAAGAATCTCAGCGTGGTGAGGTTCTGGAAAGCGTTATTGACCTCGTCGGTGAGTTCGATAAACCACGCTATTTCCAGGTTAATAGTGATCTTTGTGCGCATTCCGCGAGTGGCAACGTTGGCTGTACGCGCTGTTTGGATGTTTGCCCTGCAGATGCTATCTCCAGCGTTCAGGGGCGCATTGAATCGCGTATTGAAATTGACCCGTTCCTTTGCCAAGGGGTGGGCAGTTGTACCAGTGCTTGCCCAACCGGTGCGATTGAATTTCGCCTGCCGGAAACTCGTCGTCAGCAAGACACCTTAGCGACGTGGTTGGCTGCCTACCGCGAGGCGGGTGGTCAAGCGCCTGTGATGCGTTTTGTCACCCATGACTCTCTTGATGCTGAACGCAAAGCAGGTGTTGTGACGCCAGGCCACTTGCTTGATGTCCCGCTTGAAGAGCTGGGTGCTGCTGGCCACGATCAGTGGCTTACCGCGTTGGCGAACGGAGCTGCTGAGGTGCGTATTCAGTTGCACGATGAGATGCCGCCTCGTTTAACCACGTTCATCACCCATCAAGTCGCCCAAGCCCACGGCCTGCTAGAAGCGCTGGGGCATGACACTACGCGGATTAAGCTGCTGCAGCCGGAGCAGACTGATGAGCGCGATGCACTTCCCACTCTTACGCCATTAACCGATGCTGCGCTGACCTTTACCGAACCCCATAAGCGTGCCCGCTTTAATCAAGTGCTAGCAACACTGGCGGCACTTGGAGCGCCTAGCAATGACCGGCATAGCATGCCTGAAGGGGCTGCTTATGGCGGTATTCAAGTAGATCGTGAAGCCTGCACGCTTTGCCATGCCTGCGTTAGTAATTGTCCGACGCCGGCATTGAAAGCAGGAGGCGATACACCAGCGCTAAGTTTCTTGGAGTCAGACTGTGTGCAGTGCGGGCTATGTGAACAGGCGTGCCCTGAAAGCGCGATTACGCTGCTTCCTGGTTTTTTGGCTGCACCGGAACGCGACACACGGCACATTTGCCACGAAGAGGCGGCTTTTGAGTGCATTGGCTGCGGCAAGCCGTTTGCCACTGCCAGTACGATAGCAACGATCAAAGCGAAGCTAGCTAATCACCCCTATTTCGCGGGCGATGCGCTAGCGCGGCTAGAAATGTGCGAGGACTGTCGGGTCAAAGATGTCTGGAAAACTATGATCCGTGACCCGGATGCGCAACTAAAGGTGTAAAGCAATGAGTGATGCAATGCCCACACTTAGCGATACCGACGCACTGCGGGCCGATATTTATCAGCTTTTAGCCAGCTTGCTACGACAGGCACCTGACAGTGAGTTATTAGCGTGGCTAGCCAGCCTAGACATTGAGCAAGACGGCAGCCGACTGGCTGAGTGTTGGGCAGCGCTCTCAAGTGCTGCTGGCCAAAGCAGTGTAGATAGCCTTCAGCGTGCCCACTTTCGTCTTCTTGTTGGCGTTATTCAGGGCGAGGTAGTGCCTTACGCGTCTTGGTACCGCAACGGGGAATTAATGGAGGCAGCATTAGTTGCCCTGCGTCAGGATCTTCGGGCGCTGGGGTTTGAGCGTAGCGAGCATACCCGCGAGCCAGAAGATCATTTGGCTGCTATATGTGAGGTAATGGCGATGCTGATTACGTCACAAAGCAGCGAGCAGAGCTACTTCTTCCAGCAACACATGGCTCCCTGGTCAACGCGCTGTTTTGGCGATCTCACTAACGTAGACACTGTTTTTTACGCATCGCTTGGTCAGTTGGGCGGCGCGTTCATGGAAAGCGAGCAGGCAACGTTGAGCGAAAGAGCGGCCTATCAAGCGGTGCGGATTGTGGAGCCAACGACAACCGCAGCCGGCGCGGCGCGCGATGCCACACCGTGAGTGGCAATGCGCAGTGGTAAGCGAATAATAGGGCCTGCGGGCCATGTAAAAGAATAAGGGCATGATAGAGGAGAAACCCATGCACACGTCACACAACCCTGAGCGCCGCCGGTTTATGAAAACCGTTGGGCTAGGTACCGCCGCTGCCGGTGCGGCCGCTGCTGTAGGTCACGTCACGCTAGCTCAAGCCGGTAGCACCACGTCGACTGAGCCTAAAAAACAAACAACGAACTACCACGAAACTGACCATATTCGCGCTTACTATGCGTCGCTGCGTGATTGACGGCAAAATGCCAGGAGAACTGCCATGCGTCTAACTCGCAAAACTAATACTCCCAACGCTTCAGGGCTTGGAATCTCCCGTCGTCAATTTTTAAAGCGTAGTGGCGTTGCCACCGGTGGCGTCGCAGCTGCGGGCTTTATGGGCGCGCCGATGATGCAGCGCGCCGAGTCGGCGAATAAAACCCCCGTATTAGACTCACCCGTTGAGACCAAGCGCACCATTTGTTCCCACTGTTCGGTGGGCTGTGGTGTCTATGCAGAAGTTCAAGAAGGCATTTGGACAAAACAAGAACCCGCTTTTGATCACCCGATTAACCGCGGTGCTCACTGTGCCAAAGGGGCCTCGCTACGCCAGCACGGTCACTCCACCCGTCGCCTAAAATACCCCATGAAGCTAGTGGCTGGTGAATGGCAGCGACTGAGTTGGGACGACGCGGTTAATGAAATAGGCGACAAGCTGCTTGAACTGCGTGAAGCCCACGGACCAGACAGTGTTTACTGGCTCGGGTCGGCCAAGTTTAATAACGAGCAGGCGTATTTGATGCGCAAGCTGGCCTCCATGTGGGGCACCAACAACACAGATCACCAAGCGCGAATTTGTCACTCCACCACCGTGGCAGGTGTTGCTAACACCTGGGGTTACGGGGCGATGACCAACTCGCTCAATGATATGCAGAACAGCAAGGCAATTCTGTTTATCGGCTCCAACCCGAGTGAAGCTCACCCGGTCGCGATGCAGCATATTCTCATTGCTAAAGAGCGTAATAACTGCGACATCATCGTCGCGGATCCACGCTTTACGCGTACCGCAGCAAAAGCCAATAAATACGTACGCCTGCGTCCTGGCTCTGACGTCGCTTATATCTGGGGCTTGTTGTGGCACATCTTTGAGAACGGCTGGGAAGACAGTGAGTATATCAGCCAGCGTGTTTACGGTATGGATGAGGTGCGTGCAGAGGTGGCTCAGTTCACGCCGAGTGTCGTGGAAGACATTACTGGCGTACCGGAAGCGGATATGTTCGATGTGGCCAAGCGGCTTGCTGACAATCGTCCGGGCTGCGTGGTCTGGTGTATGGGCGGTACCCAGCACACCACCGGTAACAACAACACCCGCGCGTACTGCATTCTAGAGCTGGCGCTGGGCAATATTGGTAAGTCCGGTGGTGGTGCCAACATTTTGCGGGGCCACGATAACGTACAGGGTGCTACCGACCTCGGCCTTGGCTGTGACTCGTTACCGGGCTATTACGGTTTGGCTGAAGGCGCATGGCAGCACTGGTCCCAGGTGTGGGGTGTCGATTATGAGTGGCTAAAAGGTCGCTTTGACGATACCGAGTACGCTGATGGAAAGCCGATGTACTCCAGCGGTATTACCGTATCCCGCTGGGTAGATGGTGTACTGGAAGAGGATGAAAATATCTCCCAGCGCACCGCGCTAAAAGCGATGTTCTATTGGGGGCACGCGGTCAACTCGCAAACCCGCGGCGTGGAAATGCAAAAAGCCATGCAGAAGCTTGAGATGATGGTCATCGTTGATCCTTATCCCACGGTTGCCTCGGTAATGCACGACCGCTCTGATGGTGTTTATCTGCTGCCTGCAGCGACCCAGTTTGAAACTACCGGCAGCGTGACGGCAACCAACCGCTCTATTCAGTGGCGCGACAAAGTCATTGAGCCGCTATTTGAATCAAAGCCTGATCACGAAATTATGTACCTATTTGCCAACAAGCTTGGCTTTGGTAATGAGTTCGTGAAGAACTTCGAGATGAACGGCAACGAGCCTCTGATTGATGACGTGCTGCGTGAAATCAACCGTGGCATGTGGACTGTTGGCTACACCGGCCAAAGCCCTGAGCGCCTCAAAGAGCACCAGAAAAACTGGCATACCTTCAGCTTTCAGAACTTGCGTGCCCAAGGTGGCCCTGCCGACGGTGATTACTACGGCCTGCCGTGGCCGTGCTGGGGCACACCAGAGTTTAATCACCCTGGCTCACCCAACCTCTATGACACTAGCGTGCCGGTAATGGAAGGCGGTATGGGTTTCCGTGCCCGTTTTGGCATTGAGCGTGACGGCGTTAATTTGCTGGCTGAGGGCTCGGCGCCAGTAGGTGGCGAGATTGATGACGGCTACCCCGAGTTTACCGACCAACTGCTTAAAGACCTCGGTTGGTGGGATGATCTGACTGACGTTGAGAAAACGGCCGCGGAAGGTAGAAACTGGAAAACCGACCTCTCAGGCGGTATCCAACGGGTGGCGATTGGTCGTGGTTGCGCGCCTTATGGCAACGCGAAAGCGCGCGCCGTGGTATGGACCTTCCCAGATGCGGTGCCGAAACACCGCGAGCCGCTATACACCACCCGTCGCGACCTAGTCGAACGCTATCCCACCTGGGATGACTTTGACTCAATTATGCGCCTGCCCACGATGTACAAAACCATCCAGGATCGCGATAACAGTGCCGATTATCCGATTATTCTCACGTCGGGTCGCTTGGTTGAATACGAGGGAGGCGGTGAAGAAACACGTTCTATGTCGTGGCTGGCCGAGCTACAGCAAGAGATGTTTGTCGAGATGAACCCTGCGGATGCTAATGACATTGGCGTACGTGATGGCGACGACGTATGGGTTGAAGGTGCTGAAGGTGGCCGAGTGAAGGTGAAAGCCCTGGTCACGCCTCGGGTTGATCGCAAGGTTGCCTTTATGCCGTTCCACTTTGGCGGCATGTTCCAAGGCGAGAGCTTGCGGGATCGTTATCCGGACGGGTCTGCCCCGTACGTCATTGGTGAGGCGGCTAACACAGCCACCACTTATGGCTATGATCCGGTGACACTGATGCAGGAAACCAAGTGCACCATCTGCCGAATTGAGCGGGCTTAAGCCAATAAACGTCTCGACCGACCTGACAGAGCCCAGCGCGGGTAAGTGCCCGCGCTGGTGAGAGGAGAACACCATGGCTCAAATGAAATTTATGTGTGACGCCGAGCGCTGCATCGAGTGCAACGGCTGTGTCACCGCCTGTAAAAATGCCAATGATGTGGAGTGGGGTATCCAGCGTCGCCGGGTGGTCACACTCAACGACGGCGAAGCGGATGAGATGTCGATTTCAGTGGCTTGTATGCACTGTGACGATGCGCCATGCATGGCGGTATGTCCGACTGACTGCTTCTATAAAACCGATGATGGCATCGTGCTGCACGATAAAGACCTGTGCATTGGTTGTGGCTACTGCCTTTATGCGTGCCCCTTTGGCGCACCGCAGTTTCCACAACAAAATGCATTTGGCGAGCGCGGAAAAATGGACAAGTGCACATTCTGTGCAGGTGGCCCCGCCGAGAGCAAAGAGGAGGAGTACGAGAAGTACGGCTCCAATCGCATCGCGGAAGGCAAGCTGCCGCTATGTGCGGAAATGTGCTCTACCAAAGCCCTTCTAGCGGGTGATGCGCAAGATGTTGCCGATATCTTCCGCCAGCGTGTCGTCCATCGTGGCCATAAAGATGGTGCTTGGTCGAATAACCCCCAGGCCAGTACTGACAACCTTGCCTACGATGCTGCCCGTAAAGGGTAAGGAGGCGTGTCATGACAACGATGACCACGACCACAATGACACCAGAGGCGCCTGCGCTAGCGTTCTGGGTAAGGGCGTTTTTCCAGCGCTGTTGGCGTATCGGCATCCTGTTACTGCTGCTGGCTGCCAGCCTTGGCATGTCCCAACTAGCGGTTGCCCAGGCTGACGCAGACCGCGAGATGGTGACCGCTGCTCCAGGTATTAGTGCAGATCAGTGGCGCCAGGTGCGCAGTGGTGAAACAGGGCCTAACTACCGCGACTCGCGTTTTGACAGTAACTACAATCTGATCAATTCAAGTGGCGAAACCTGGCGGCAGATCCGAAACCGTTGGGTGTCGCCGTTTGGTTTGATTGCGATTGGCGGGATGATCGTGGTGATTGCGCTGTTCTACTTTATGGTTGGGCGCAAACATCTTGATGAGCCGCGCACAGGGCGTAAGCTTTTTCGCTGGTCGTTGCTAATGCGTTCACTGCACTGGACCGTTGCCACCCTGTTTATCACCTTGGCGTTAACAGGGTTGAATCTGCTGTTTGGTAAGTTTGTGTTCCGCACGCTGTTTGGCGACGCCGTCTGGGCATGGATGATTTCAGCTTCCAAAGTGCTGCATAACTATCTTGGCCCGATATTCGGTGTGCTACTCGTTGTACTGTTAATTAGCTTGCTGAAAGACAATATTCCTAAGAAGCATGACTGGGTATGGTTTAAAAAGGCAGGTGGGTTAACAGGCAAGCACCATCCTGACGCGGGTTTTGCCAACGGTGGCGAAAAAGCGTGGTACTGGCTATTAGCCACTGCTGGCTTGGTGGTGATCGCGAGTGGTTTTGTGCTCGACTTCCCCAACTATGGCCAAGGCCGCGATACCATGCAGTGGGCCAACATCATCCATGCGGTGGGTGCGCTTGGTCTGACGGCTGTCGCGCTGGGCCATATCTATATTGGTACTGTTGGTACGGAAGGCTCACTGGAAGGTATGACCACTGGCTATGTCGATGAAACCTGGGCCAAAGAGCACCACAACTTGTGGTACGAGGAGGTCAAAGATACAGCCATGAGCGAAGAGGAAATTGCGGCACAAAAAACGGGCAGCAGTAGTGGCGATGTTTCCGCTACCAAACCTAGCTAGCCGGTTCGCTTAATTGCCACTCGACACCGCCTTCGGGCGGTGTCTTTTGTTATGCTGCTCTCAAGCCACTTGATAAGAGGATCGCCAA
This sequence comes from Halomonas sp. XH26, assembly GCF_024138895.1. NCBI lineage: Bacteria > Pseudomonadati > Pseudomonadota > Gammaproteobacteria > Oceanospirillales > Halomonadaceae > Halomonas > Halomonas sp. XH26. The sequence goes on along the minus strand of NZ_CP071889.1, from coordinate 3,472,329 downwards.
TGTCATCGTTTAATGAATTAGACCAAACGACGCGTACGGAACTAGAAGCCGCCGCGTTTCGTCGTTTGTTACAACATTTAGACGACAATAAGGATGTGCAGAACATCGATCTGATGATTCTGGCGGATTTTTGTCGTAACTGCCTGTCTAAATGGCTCGTAACGGCGGCAGACGAACAGGGTAAAACGCTGGACTATGAGGCTGCCCGGGAATATGTCTATGGAATGCCCTACAGTGAATGGAAAGCTCACTACCAGGGTGCCGCAACGCCCGAGCAGTTGGCGGCTCTAGATGCTCGCCAAGCTCAGAAAACAGCCAAGGAGTAAGTCCATGGATAGCATGGAATCCTTGAAAATAGCGGTGTTGACCATATCTGATACACGTACGGATGAGACTGACCGCTCCGGCCAAGCGCTGGTGCAGCGTTTAACCGAGGCTGGGCACACCCTGGCAGAGAAACGCATCGTGCCGGATGACGTCTACCAAATTCGTGCGGTAGTCGCCCAGTGGATTGCCGACGCAAATGTACAGGTAGTGATTACCACGGGCGGTACAGGTTTTACTGGCCGAGACTCGACGCCGGAGGCTGTATCGGTACTGCTGGATAAGCGTATCGAAGGCTTTGGCGAGCGTTTTCGCCAACTGAGCGGCGATGAGATTGGTAGTTCGACCATTCAGAGCCGTTGCCTCGGTGGCTTAGCCAACGCTACGGTCGTCTTCTGTCTACCGGGTTCAACCGGCGCCTGCCGTACTGGTTGGGACGGCATTCTGGCCGAGCAGCTCGATAGCCGTCATAAGCCTTGTAATTTCGCCAACCTGGTCATCCCAGGCCGGGGGCAGCATGGCTGAGCTACAGCCGATAAGTGCCGCGCTTGAAGCGCTGTTAGCAGATGTCACGCAGCTCGGTGCAGAGTGTATACCGCTTGAGGACGCTGCTGGGCGCGTGCTGGCCGAAGCTGTTACCGCTCAGTTAGACGTACCGCCTTTTGATAATAGCGCAATGGATGGCTATGCCCTGCTTGCCAGTGATGCGGGCAAGTGGCTGCCTATCAGCCAGCGTATTGCGGCAGGCAGCCCGGCAGCGCCGCTGGCGGAAGGCAGTTGCGCACGGATTTTTACCGGCGGTGAGATCCCACCAGGGGCCGACTGTGTGGTGATGCAAGAGCGGGTGACTCAGGAGGGGAACCAGGCACTGATGCCGGATGCGCTACCGGTAGGTGATAACGTGCGCCGCCAGGGTCGTGATGTGCGTCGAGGTGAGTTACTGCTGCCTGCTGGTGAATGCTTGGAAGCTGCCGCGTTAGGGCATTTGGCCGGTCAAGGGGTTACCCACGTTAGCGTGCGCCGTCGCCCTCGCATAGCGCTACTGTCGACCGGCGATGAGATCGTTGATCCAGGCACGCCGTTAAAGCCAGGTCAGCTGTATAACTCCAATCGGCCGATGCTTAAGCGCTTGTTGGAGAACTTTGGTGCTGAGGTCGAGCAACTGGTTAGTGTGCCTGACGATTATGCCCAAACGGTCAAGCTATTAACTCAAGCCGCATCCGTCGCCGATGTCGTTGTTAGCACCGGTGGCGTTAGCGTGGGCGAAGAAGACCACGTCAAAGCAGCGCTGGAATCGCTAGGCCAATTAGATATGTGGAAGCTGGCGATTCGCCCAGGGAAGCCGCTGGCGCTGGGCCGTTTGCCACGCCAAGACGGCAGTGAGGCGCGCTTTGTAGGACTGCCGGGTAACCCTGTTTCTGGGTTTGTGGGCGCGTGGTTGTTTTTACGACCGTTGATGGGTGCGTTACTGGGGTGTTCGGCGTTGAACGCCTTACCTACGCTGACGGCCTCCGCTAACTTCACTACTCAGACCGGCCCACGCCAGCACTATATGCGTGTTGCGCTGCGTTTTAGCGAAGCGGGCATTATCGCCGATGCGTTTGAAGACCAAAACTCAGGCGTGCTGTCATCCTGTATTAGTGCAGATGCGTTAGCGGTGATTGACCCACACCAGCAGGTAGAAAAAGGCACGTTGGTTCGCTGTTTATGGTTGCAGCGTTAGCGCTGGGTCAAGCGCTGCGCCATCAAATAACAAACGTACCGTTTGGTTGGCCATCGTTAAGCCTCGTAGGGCGGGGCTGACGTGGCGTGCGGCAATTAAAGAAGGTAATGGAAACAGCTCCGTTATCGGCGTATGAGCTAAGACGACGTCGCCAGTAACGCCTAGCTGCCAAGCGCCGTTGGCATCCTGAAGGGTTAGCCAGTGGGTAGGGGCTACGCTCAACAATGGCGCGTTAAGCAACAGGTACTCGGCATTCGCGCAACGCGGTAGGTGGGCCGATTTCGCTAACCCCGCGACGTGGCGTGCTTCGATGGCGGCGAGCGTATGGCCAGCACTAAATAACACTAAAGCAACGTGGGACGCTGCGTCTAAGGAGTGATTCGGCGCGCCAATGGCCATGGGCTTATCCTAGGCCTTGTTGATAGGCGTTGAATAAAGCATCTGGGTCCAGCAGGGCAATGGCCGCGCTGCCTTCTACAGAATCGCCGTTAGTTTCTTTTTCGCCACTCTCTGCTGGCGTTATATCAGGTTGCCAGAGGGCACTCACATAAGGCATCAATTGGCTGGAGAGGGTGTCCGGTGCCGGTTTCAGTGCGCTGGTTGGGATTTCGCAAACATCCTCTAAATAGTCGATACGAACAGCGCTGCGAATGCCCGCGGCGGTCACGACTAATAGCATGCCCGTTTGTTCCGCCGGGGGGAGGCCGAGAAGTGCCTGTAGGGTCACCACCGATTCAATGTTGCCGCGCAAGTGAATCACACCTTCCGTAGAAGCAGGCAAGCCAGGCACGAAATAAACCGGTTGATCACCATTCAAAATCTCATTGACCGCACTGCCTGGCAAGGCGAACCGTTGCTCTGCCAGGCGAAATAACACCAACTGCTGGCAAGGTTCGTCCACGTCAATAATCGTGTCATCGTTACTCTGACGTGCTAGTGCCTCCTCGAGAGAGAGAGACTGGTCGTCACGCTGCTGATGGGTGTTGGTCATTGTTTTTTCACACTGTGTTGCTGCGGTTGTGCTTTTCCTTTTGCGTCGCTCTCGTTACTAATGACTACTTGATTACGCCCCTGCCGTTTCGCTAGGTAAAGTGCTTGGTCCGCGCTTAAGCGTAACGCTTCGGTGGAAGGCTGGCTGGGGAAACTGCTAATGCCTGCACTGAAAGTACAGCGAAAGCGCTCTCCGCCAGCATGAAAATCTACTTGTTCGAAATCGTGGCGCAGTTCGTCAATAAGTTCAGCTGCGCGCTTTGCGGTGACCCCTTTTAGCAATACAACAAACTCTTCACCGCCATAACGCCCGATGATATCGGATATGCGCAAGCGGGTTTTTAGCAGCCGTGCTAGCGTGATAATGACTTGGTCTCCCGCTAGGTGGCCGTAGGTATCATTGACCGTTTTAAAATGGTCAATGTCGAGCATGGCCATCGCATGTTGGCTACCTTCACGATATGCCTGAGCGAGTGTTTTACCGATAAGATCCGTCGTGGTGCTATGGTTATAAAGCCCCGTCATGCTGTCCTGGGTCATCAGCGAGCGCAGTAGATGCAGGCGTTCTGCACGAAGCCGTACCGCAGACACGAGCTCGTCAGGGGTAACTGGCTTGGTAATAAAGGCTTCTACGCCTGCCGTCATGGCCAATAGCTGCTTTTGGCTGTCTGTTTCGCTAGATAGATAAATAATGGGCAGGCCAATATGCGCGGATTGCTGGCGAATAATCGTCGCTAGCTCTTCACCAGAACATACCGGCATATACATATCAATTAACAGTAAGTCAGGGCTAAAGCGGTCCAAGGCGCTTAGCGCGTCAGCAGGGTGGTGCACCTGCTGAACAATCATACCGGCTTCTTCAAGCATCAATGAGTGGTAGGTGGCAGCGTCGGGTTCATCATCGACTACCAACACGCGCAGCGGTTCTTCATCCAAGGGGCTAGTGAGCTCGTCAATAGCTAACATTAAATCCAGTGGCTTAATGGGCTTGGTAAAGTACCCATTACAGCCAGCTCGAACAGCGCTCAGTCGTGAATAAAAGTCACCGTAGGACGACAGTACGATGGAGGGCAACCGCTCTCCGATTAATTTATTCAGGCTGGTCAGCGTTTCAGTACCCGCAGTGTTACCTTGCGGAAACTGTACATCCATGATGATCGCGTCGGGGCGGCGGGTAAGAACCGCATTAAAAAACGACTCGGTGTCTTCAAAATGAACCACTTCATGCCCAAAACAGCGAAGATGATGTAGCAACTGGCCGACTTGGTCGGGCTCATCGTCACATAAATAAATAAGCCGCTGACGTTTGCTGCGTGTTTGAGGTGCAACTGATGAAAATTCAACGCTGTTGAGTGATGCCAGCACTGTTTGCTGGCCATGTTGGGACTGTAGGTACTCAATCTCTTCACTGAGCTGCTGAAAAAGCTGAGGAATCAGGCTGTTTATGTCATTAACAGCCTGGTCATCAAAGGCATGGTCAGCAGAAGCAGGCGCCGCCTTGAGTAGCTCTTCGCCTTGATCTGCCAACATGGCAATTCGTTCAAAGCCCAATGAGCGACCGGTACCTTTTAAGCTATGGAAAAAGCGGTGAAGCTCCGGGGCTAGGCGCGACTCTGCCTCCGTTGAAAGCCGGCTTTGTTGCCACTTTGTTGTGGTTTTCTGTAAACGTGCTGGTAGCTGTTCAATAAAGCGTTGGCGCAGCTGGTTCAGCTTTTGTTGCAATGTCGGGGCAGATGGTGACATCAGACTACCTGTTCATGTGAGCGAACGGTGCGCTGTAATGCAAATGGCAAACGTTCAACCGTTGAGCGCTTGAGTCACGGCATTGCCTAACGTGGATTCTAGCTCCGCATCTTTTTGCAGGCAGGCGTTTAAACCAGGCGTCTGCATAAGGGTTGAACTAGGTGAGTCGCCAGTGAGCAAAATAAAAGGCAAAGTAACGTCTTGTTCACGCAGCATTTCCAAGAACTCTACCCCATTGATGAGCGGCATATGCATGTCGCTAACAATAAGCGCGATACTGTCCAAGCTATCTAACAGCTGTGTGGCCTCCATGGCATCATTGGCCATGACCGTTGTATAGCCATGGAACTCTAGCAGCGTTGCTGTCATTTCACAGGCCAACGGGTCGTCATCTACGACCAATATTTGCATGATTAACCTCCGTCCTGGCGCATGCTCAGCCGAGTAGCGCTTTTAGCGTATCCACCAAATTGTTCTGATCAAAGCTACCTTTGACAATATACGCATCGGCGCCTACTTCAATGCCGCGCCGACGATCTGCTTCTTTTTCTCGTGATGTGATAATGATAATCGGCTTATAACGATAAATCTCATTTTCTCGCAGACTCGCAGTGAGCGCAAAGCCATCCATGACAGGCATTTCAACATCGGTGAGCACTGCATCAAACGAGTCAGCTAAGGCTTTATTCAGACCATCACGGCCATTTTCTGCCAGGGTGACCTGATATCCCCAAGCTTCTAATACATCTTTTTCAATTTCTCGGGTGTTCAGAGAGTCATCGACGACGAGTATACGATGTGTCTGGGGTGGTTGATCCGTTTTAGCTAGCGCTTTCGGGGCATAGCGGCGCGAGTGTTCCAGCAGCGTCGGCACGTGTAATAGGCTAACCAGCGTATTGCGCCCTAGCGTGACCATGCCAGAAACCAGTGGTAAATGGCGTAAATGCGCGGGCAACGGCTTAATTACCATATCGCGTTCATCCACCAAGGCATCAATAATTAGCGCAAGTTTTTGATGACGTTGATGTACGACAAGTAACAGTAAGTTGTCAGCATCAGTGGGCGTATAGGGTAAGTCTAATAATTCCGCTAGTGAAACGACCGGCACGAACTCGTTGCGCAGGATCAGTGTTTTTTGCCCGGCAGCATCAATAAAGTCCGTTGATGCATGCTCTACAAGCTCTGACACATAAGGTGCTGTTACACCTAGCGTGACAGCGCCCACGTTGATCAGGAGAACGCGCATCATGGCTAGCGATAAAGGCAGGCGTAGGGTAAAACAGGTACCTTTGCCTGGATGGCTGGTTAGACGTAAATCACCGTTGAGCTCGTCAATGACCGTACGTTTGACGACATCCATCCCCACGCCACGACCTGAAAAGTCGGTAATCAGGGGTTTGGTTGAGAAGCCGGGTAGGAAAATAAGTTCTAAGGTTTCCTGCTCGGTTAGGGTAAGCAGCAGCTCTTCACTGAGTAGTTGCTTGGAGAGTGCCTTGTGCCGGACCGCATCTAGGGAAATACCCGCGCCGTCGTCACGCATTTCAATCACTACCCAGCTGCCGTCTTGCCAGGCCTCTAGCGATAACTGCCCCCGTATAGGCTTGCCTGTTGCCTGTCGCTCACCGGGTGTTTCCAGGCCATGATCTAACGCATTCCGCAGTAGATGAATGAGCGGGTCCGAGAGGCGATCTATCATCTGTCGGTCCAGCTCAATCTCACTGCCGTGAACACGGCAATTGACTTGTTTGCCTAGCGAATGGGCAAGGTCTCTGGCCATTTGCGATAAGGGGTCAAACACCACGCTCAGCGGCAGCATGCGCATTTGCAGAGCTCGGTCATGGAGATCGCTCATTAGACCGTCGTGGGAAAGCACGCTGTCCTTCAGCTCGCGGCTAAAAGCGTTAAAGGGGGCCTGCTGATGTTTGGGTAACGAGGCGCCAAGGCTGCGTGCCTGTTCTACGAGTGAGTGCAGATGGTGGTGCCCTGATAACACTTCCCCCATCAGGCGAATAACGTCATCTAGGCGGTCAAGACGCACGCGTACCGTGTCTGTTAAGCGTAGCTCTTGAGCCGGAAGAGCAGGGCTTTTCATTGCCGGTGGTGCAGCGTTGAGGGCTGCGTTCTCTGCTTTATCGTCCTCGGATACGGTTGTTTTAGGAGGGAGAGCGGGGGGCGGCTTTCCCGCCGCGGTGTTTTCCAGGGCTTGGCAAAGCTGATTGTCGGCTTCCGCTAGCTCTGCTGGAGAAACGCCTTGGGCAAGTTGGCTAACTAGGTCAGACAGCGCGTCCGTGGCTTGATTAAGGAGGCTCGTGACATCAGGTGAAGCGGTTTGTGTCCCATCGCGTAGTGCGCTTAGCAGCTCCTCTGTACTGTGAGCGATCGCCGTAATGGGCGTCAGTTTCAGCATACGCGAAGAGCCTTTCAGCGTATGTGCCGCACGAAACAGCTCATTGATACGTTCTTGATGGGTATCGCCTTGTTCTAGCGCTTCAATACCTTCTCTTAACCGGGGCAAGTGGTCTGACGCTTCTTCAATAAAGCGCTGAATAAAGCGTTTAATATCCAGTGCCATTAACCCACTCCCTGTGTCGTTGCTTGTGCACCAAGATAGCGAGTTGCCAAAAAGTAGGCATCCCCTGGAGGAATAGGCGGCGCAATGACACTTAATCCACCATCCGCCTGTTTTGACGCGTCCAGTAGGCGAATAACCGCTGCATAGCCACGCTTTCGTTGTCCGGGAGCATCGCTAAGCTCGCCTAGTCGGAAAAGCTCAGCTTGAAAAAAGTGAGCTGGCCAGCACTCAGGAGCAACGTAAATGGCTCGCTTAAAGTAGTCGTAAGCGTCAGCAAAGTTCTGCTGCCAGCGAGCCACTAAACCCGCCAGCAGTAACGCATCCACACTCCAAGGCTGTTGCACTAGAAGGTCAGAAAGTAGCGCGGCTGCTTCTGAAAATGCATTCTGGTTCAGTAAATGATGAGCTTGCTGCAAAGCCGCGTTAAACGATGTTATCGGCTGCTTGTGCTCAGATTCATTCTCAGGTGGTTGTGGAGGCGTCTCTGACAACACCGCTAGGGCTGGCAACGGATCGTCGCGATAGGGTGGCTCATCATTTGCAGGTAAGGCACTGGGCAAGGTGCTCTCTTGGAAAAAGAACACTCCTTGAGCCTGATGCAGTTCCAAAATGCCCAGGTCGTTGCCTAATGTTTCCGTGACACCGCACATCAAAATCCCGTGTGGTTCCAGCAGTTGCTTTAGGTGGCGTTGTATATCGCGTCGGGTCGCTTCGTCAAAATAGATCGATACGTTGCGAAATAAGATGACGTCGAAGGGGCCAAGCTTGTCAGCGTTTGGCTGTAATACGTTAAATGAGCAAAAGGTGACCCACTGACGAAGCGCATCATCTATTTTTAAGCGTCTGCCCTCTGGGCGAAAATAGCGGTGCTTAAGCGCAGGGTTCAGTGCCCGAAACGACATGCCGCTATAAATGCCTTTTTGAGCTTTACTAAGAACCTGCTGATCAACGTCTCCTCCCGTAATATGAAAGAGTTGCTTGGCACGCTCTCCGTAGCGCTCAAGCAGCGCAATAGCAACACTGTAAGGCTCTTCGCCTGAAGAACATCCAGCGCTGAAAATAGCCAATGGTTTACCTTTTTCAGCCAGCCGCCGAGGGAGGTAGGTATCGGCTAACCAGTGGAGTGCTTCGGGCTCCCGGTAGAAGTAGGTTTCGTTCACCGTTAACTGACTGATAAAGCGATCAAACATCGCTTCGTTTTGCTCTAGTTGTGCAATGAGCTTCGAGGTGTCGTTAATATCAGTGTCTGTTTGAAGTGCCTCCACTGCTTTAACGAGACGAGCTTCAGCGAGGCCCTCTAAGTGCAAACCGCAGCGGCGATGCACCAGATCCTTGAATGGCGTCAGCGAGCTCATAGCGATTTCGTCCAGGTAGACAACCGTTGCCCACTGGTCTCGCGAATGAGTCTGGCAGGGAGTTCATCAAGGGAAACAATATGCTGGATAACGCCGGCACTAACCGCTTCTTGGTTCATGCCATAAATAACCGAGCTGGCTTCGTTTTGGGCAAAAGTACACCCTCCCGATAAATGAATAGCGCGCATGCCGCTAACGCCATCACGACCCATGCCCGTTAAAATCACCCCAATAGCCTCTGGGCCATAAACATCAGCTACGCTCGTTAATAGCGCATCGCAACTGGGGTGATAAAGTGAATTATCTGGGCTCTGCTGTAGTTGCAGGCGGTGGGACGGCGTGACACGCAAGTTGCGTTCCGATGGCGATAGATAAATAAAGCCTGGCTTTAGCGGTTCACCATGCTGAGCAACGCAAACCGGCATTGAACAGAGCGATGTCAGCCAGTGCGCCATGCCTTCAATAAAGCCATGGCTGATATGCTGGGCAATCACCACAGGTGCAGGAAAGTTGGTCGGCAGCTTGCTAAGTAAATGGGCGAGTGCCTGCGGCCCACCGGTTGAGCAAGCAATGGCGATAATACGCTGAAAAGCTTTCGGCCTATTATGGCGATCAACAGGCGGCGTGTTTACCGGCGCAACGGGCATGGCGGAGGTTGATCGACGCCGTAGGCGGGTAATAACGGCTACTCCCGAAAGAAGCCGAACACGCGCGAGTAGTCGTTGTGCGTCTTCATCATCAAGAGTCGGCTTCGGCATCACTTCTAACGCGCCAACGTCGAGCGCTCGGTAAGCTATTTCGGCATCAGAACGATCGCTTACCACCAGGATAGGAACCCCCTTGGTATGCATAATTTCTTCAATGGCGCTGAGGCCGTCCATGACCGGCATATTCAGATCCATTGTGATCAACTGCGGCGATAAGCGGCGGGCAAGTTCAACTGCTTCACGCCCGTTGCTGGCTTCACCAACAATTTCAATGTCGCCATCGCGGGTGAGGATGTCGCGCAGCACATCACGTGCCAGTTGACTGTCGTCCGCCATCACTACCCGAATTACACTCATCGCAGCGTCCTCACGAAGGGCGTTGGTGGTTTGCATCCTGTTGAGCCAATGTAAACTCCTGCACCAGCGCATTTAACTCTGCCGACATGTTGATCATATCTTGGCTGATCTCGGTAATGCTGCGTACTGACTGTGCATTACGTGAGCTGGCTGTATCAATGTCGCGCAAAGCAATAACCACCTGGTTACTAGCAGTTTTCTGCTGTTGAGTTGACAGTGATATTTGCTGCGCTGCGCTACTGGTTTGGCTCGCCGCTTTGAGTAGTGCATCCAGGTCTTGAGCGGTATTAACACTGACTTCAACACCTTTCTCTATCGAAGACGCTCCCTTTTCAGAGGCGACAACTAAACGATTTATCGCATTTTGAATTTCTTCGGTGTGGCCTTCTATCTCTTGGGTTGAGTCAGTAACACTATCCGCCAAGCGACGTATTTCGTTTGCAACAACAGAGAAACGGCGACCTGACTCGCCCGCACTTGATGCCTCTAGTGCGGCATTAAAAGCAATCAGTTTAGTTTGCGCAGCAAGGGTATTGATCAGCTCCATGACCTTGCTGATTTGTTTAGACTTAGCGCCCAGTGCCATAATTTCTGTCAAGCTCTGTTCGCTGTCGCTGCGAATATCCTGCATTTTTGACTGCAGCAGCTGCATCGCTGTGCTGCCCTTACGGCTGCGTTCAAGCGTTTGATTAGCTACCTCTACCACGGATTGCGAATGATCAGCGATTTGTGTGGATGAGGTTGAAAGCTCCTCCATGGTCGAGGTTATCTCAGCCACTGACGAGGCCATTTCTTCTACAGCGGCGGCCATCGTCTGGTTCGCTTCATGACTAATGTCCCCGCCTTGAATGCCCGACAATCCCGCCGTTTGCGCTAAGCGATCGGCCACTTGAGTGAGTGCCAGTGCGTTGTTGGAAACTGCCATAATGGTGCGAGATAAGCGCGCTAGCAGCTCGTTAGTCTGATTTGCTAAATCGCCAATTTCAGCCTGGTCATCTGTGTTGACACGGCGGGATAAATCTAGGCTGTTGGTAATCTCTTTAAGCTGGCGTTGAAGGCGAGTTAAGGGGCGAATCAAGCTGCCGGTAAGTGGGTATAAAATAATTAACCCGCCTAAAAGGATCACAAGCCCGAAGCCCGTCGATGCCAAAAAGCGTTCTCTGATGGAGCTTAAATACTCCTCTTTAGAAACTTCAATCATCAAGTAGCGCTGCAGCTCGGGTAGCCAGCGAGTGGAAACTAAAAAGGTGTGATTATCACGTTGGATTTCGTGTACACGAAGTTCTTTTTCATCTTGCAGTAGGCTGGCTGATTCCTGGCTTTGAAGCGCTGCCAGTGACGTCTCGTCACTGCGAATAAGTAGCTCACCTTCCGCATTGAGTAACGCGGCGCGGCCGGTTTCGCCAAGTCGAAAGTCTTCAATTAGCTGCGCCAATCGAGAAAGATCCAGCCCCGCCCCAGCAACAATAAGAGGACGGCCATTGAGTGCCTGTTCACGACTACGGAAATTTAAAAAGACAAACGCTTCTTCTGGTGAAAAAGTATCACTGTCTAGGTTTAGATTATAAGCAGTATCGCTATCGGTAAACTGATAGTACCAATCATCATCGCCGCCGGGCGCTTGTAGCGTCCGCTCTAGAAACTCTCCATCGCGGTACTGGAAGTAGTAGCCGCGCCCTTGATATTGAGCCGCAATAAACAACAGTTCGGTGTCGAGCTGTTCCATCAAACGTGACAAATAGCGCATGACGTCCGGCTGGTCGGTGTCTGGCATTCCGTTGCGCACCCACTGCTCAATGAAATAGCTGTCGGCTAAGCTTTCTGACAACGCTAGCGCTGGGCTAAGCCTAAGCGTCAACCGGGTGGCAAGACCCTCTACCTGAGTAGGCAGCTCTTCGTTTAGCAGGTTTTCCAAGCGCGCCTGGCTATGTGAACGGGCCTGCAGGTAGAGCGCTAGCAACATAGCCAGTGCCAATACCGTTCCAAACGAGATAAACAGTCGTAACCGTAATGGCAAGGATTTCCAACGCGCTGTCATTATCGCTTCTGCTCCAAGTTAACTGGTGACGCTAGTAAGTAGGAAAGTGCTAACACTGATTGCTTAGCGTTAAATAACGTTACAAGAAGCCTATCATATGACGATTTCAGCGGCTTTTATGAAGGCTGTCCAGTTTTCTCATTAATGCTACGTCACGCGACAGACAAATACGGTGGCAAAGATGCTGGACTATGCGATGAAATCAAGCGTGATGAGTGGTCGCCAAGGCAACAGTATTGTGACATGGACTGTGCAGCTTGATCCGTGTGACTTAGCACTTGTGACTTAGCACTTGTGACTTAGCTCGTGTGGCTTAGATCTTGTGACTTAGCCTCTCCTTCCGTAGTGACTAACCACCGTAGCGACTTGTAAAAAGGGTGCCGAGGTAGTAAAAAACCGCCTTATTTATTCTTTATTGCTACTAAAGAATAATAGTTGAATCGTTTCATCTCCTTAGAATGCCCGTGAATATTGGTAATTTTACCTACATTCACTGCGTCGCCTGCCGATAAGCGACTACTCCCAAGGACCTTCCCATGCATGCCCTAACGCTGGCATCGTTTCTCTTTTTTACCGGCCTAGTGGCCTTTGTTACGTGGCGCATCACACGCAGAGATGATCACCGAAGTACGAGTGGCTATTTCTTAGCCGGAAGGACACTAACCTTTCCACTAATAGCCGCCTCAATGCTGATGACCAATCTCTCAACTGAGCAGATGGTTGGGCTAAACGGTTCCGCGTTTACCGATGGTCTGAGTGTTATGGCCTGGGAAGTGATTGCGGTGATCGCTTTGGTAGCACTGGCGCTGTTTTTCCTACCGCGCTTTCTTAAAAGTGGAATTGCAACGCTCCCCCAGCTGTTGGCAATACGTTTTGATAACGGTACTCAGCTGATTGCCAATGTAATTTTCTTGATTGCTTACGCCGTTGTGCTGTTGCCTATCATTCTCTATTCAGGGGCTATTGGTTTACAGGGCATGCTTGATCTTCAAGGGCTTACCGGTATTCAGTCGAGTACGGCGCTGCTATGGGGCACGGTATGGGTGGTCGGTTTAATTGGTGCGGTGTATGCGCTATTTGGCGGTCTGCGTACGGTGGCAGTATCGGATACATTGAATGGGGTGGGGCTGCTAATTGGCGGTTTCGTGATTGTTTACTTCGGCCTTCAGGCAGTGAGCAATGGCAGTGGCATCATGGAAGGCTGGAGCATTCTGAAAGAGAGCGATCCGAGTAAATTTAACTCGGTAGGCGGTCCTGACCAGCAGGTACCGTTCTCGACTATTTTTACCGGCGTCCTGTTGCTTCACCTGTTTTACTGGACGACGAACCAGCAAATTATTCAGCGCACCTTTGCGGCAAAAAACCTCGCAGAAGGCCAAAAAGGCGTGTTGCTGACCGGCTTCTTTAAACTGTTAGGCCCGCTCTATCTGGTGCTGCCGGGGATCATTGCTTACCACCTTTACGCCGACCAAGGCGTTCGCGCGGACGAAGCGTATGGCCACTTGGTGTTTAACGTGTTGCCGCCGTACCTAACAGGTTTCTTTGCTGCGGTAATGGTCGGGGCGATTCTCTCCTCGTTTAACTCGGCGCTAAACAGTACCACCACGATTTTCAGCCTGGGTATCTATAAAGGTGTGCTGAAAAAAGATGCCACTGAAGAAGAGGTCGTGAAATCAGGCAAGGTATTTGGCTGGATTATGGCCGTAACGACCATGATTATTGCGCCACTGTTGGCAGGCCAGGATAGTCTATTTGGCTATCTGCAGAAGATGAACGCGATTTACTTTATCCCTATTTTAGCGGTTGTTCTGGTGGGGCTTCTGACGAAACGCGTGCCTCCCATGGCGGCTAAAGTAGCGTTGGTAGGGGGCTGTTTGCTGATCGCCGCTGGCTACTTTGTTCCGCCGTTTAACAAGCTGCCGATGGTGATGCATGAGTTCCACTTTGTCGCCGCTGTGTTCGTGCTGTTGGTTGCCGTGATGCTGATCATTGGTAAGCTGCGTCCCCGCGCCACCGCCTGGGTGCAAGAAGATTCGGGCGATGTCGATCTCACGCCTTGGAAGGGCGCTGTGCCAACCGGTATTGTGCTTGTGGTATTAGTGGTGATTATGTACGCCTCATTTGCAGGCTGACCACCGCTAACACAACGCAGATATTGCCACTGACGCCCCGCTAAGCGGGGCGTCAGTGTATTGCCGTTTCCTTAAAAATCTCCCGGTGCGCACTGCAGGCAAGTAAGTCCGAGTGCGCGCCACTGGGCGACTACCGCGTCACGGTCATCCAGCACCAGCCAAGGCGCAAAGCCGTCGCTACGCATTTGATTGAGTAGCGAGGCTTTCACCTCTTCATCATCTACATGGTCATCGCCTTGCGGGCGCAGGTACATAGCATCAAAGGGAATGGTGTGGCGCTCTAACCAGCGCTGGGTGTGCTCACGGTGGCTGTCAGGTCGGCCGCTGCAGATAACGATCTGTTGGCCTTGGGCCTTCAGGATCTTAACCAGCTTGGCTACCGCGTCGATCACCGGCGCTTCAGCCATATGGGCAAAAAAAGGATCCCACTGCTTGGCGGGGCCAAGAACCCACTCGTGTACGTCGGTGGGGTGGAATTCGGCAAGCGTGCCGTCAACATCAACAATCACTGCGGACATTATTAATTTCCTAAACAGTTAAATGGGCGGTAGGGCGCGTGGCCGTATGCGGTTGAATCTCTAAGGTGCGATGGATGCGTAGCCGCTGTCCCAGGCGTTGGCGCCATTCGCTTAAGCAGTGTCCAGTGAGCAGGGTAAATAGCGGCACTACCTGAGTGGCCCTTAGCTGGTCGGCAAGCGCTACCAGATGAGATGCACGCAGATGAACATTCCAGCGTTGCCAGCTTATCTCGCCTGCGGCAAGCTGAGTTTGGCGTTCAGGTGTTAAGTAACCGGTGTGCAGTAGCTGGTAATTGGGCCATTGGTCGGGCGTATCATTGCGATCACTGACCAACTGCAGCGCTGGCTGCGAAGCATTCCGCCGTTTTAGCAGTGCGCTAATCGCACTGTCGAGACCTGGGCGGCGTAAGTCGCTTGGCAGTGCTAGCAGTGCGGCGAGGTTGTCGCGAATAATCGGGTCAATGGCGAAAGGGAACTGACAATGGTCTGCCTCTTCCGACAGCCACAGGGCCATTTCCAGAGCGCGCCCTGTTTCAGGCACCGGTAATACTAACGGCTGGTCAAGCTGCAGACGAATAGCCTGCACGCAGCTTTCCTGGGGTTGGTCGTAGTTGCCATAGGAAGCGTCCAGCAGCGCCGTGCGTGCAGGTGGCGGTGTATCGAAAGGAAACAAACGGGATTCAAAACAGGCATCGCCGCTGTAGAAAATACCGCCATCCACGTCCAAGTGCAGCCAAACGCCGCCCAGCGAGTGCCCAGCCTGTCCGGTGGTCACCTTGATACCTTCGACCATAAGGCTTCCACGTGCTGGCAAAGGCTGCCAAGCGCGATGTTTAGGCAATGTGTTGGCGACTAAGGGCGTGCAGTAGAGCGGAATGGTATCGGGCAGTTCGGCAACGCCACCGATATGGTCAATATGGTCGTGGCTAATCAGAATAGCGTCTACGTCCAAGCCATCTGCCCAGGTGATAGGCTCCCCAGGGTGCAGCGCACCCCCTGCGTCCAGCAGCAGCCGTTTTCCGTTGGTTTCGACCACGATAGCAGCTGGGCCTTTACCCCCCAGCCCGCTTAATAGATGAATACGGGCGCTCATTGGTCAGGCTCCAGACACCAGCCTTCCAATAGCCGCAGCGCGACTTGTTGGCCCTCTTCAAGCGCGTGGTGATGGTAAGCCAGCAAGGCTTCGCCGCTGGGCAGACGCAGGTGTAACTCGTAGCGTTCACCACGAAAGGTCAGCCGCTCGACGCGCCCGGTGAGGTCATGTTCATTGGGAGCTTGGGCGTCTACGCGAATATGTTCGGGGCGAACCAGGACGGGTTGACGTGCAGCTTGGGCGCGGGAGTTGTGTGCCGCAGCCAGCCCTTGCATCAGGGCGCTTTCCGTTAGCCGCTGCCCTGGCGCGCCGCTGGCAATGGCCAACTGGCTACCTTGACCGATAAAGCTGGCCACCCATTCGCTGCGCGGTTGGCGATAAAGCGCTTCGGGCGTTGCCCACTGTACTAGCTCACCGTCGCGCATTACGGCAATGCGGTCGGCCATCGCCATGGCTTCGCTTTGATCGTGAGTGACGTACACCATCGTCGCGCGGGTACGGCGGTGGAAATCCACAAAGCTGTGTTCCATGGAGGCACGCAGATTACGGTCTAGGTTGGCCAGCGGTTCATCCAGCAGTACAACCGCAGGGTCGGTCACTAGACAGCGGGCTAGCGCGACCCGCTGGCGCTGACCACCGCTTAGCTCCTGTGGCGAACGCTGTGCATAGGGTTCCAAGGCTACCTGAGCCAGTGCATGAGCAACTCGGCGTTGATACTCACTGCCCTGAATGCGGCGCAGTTTGAGTGGGTAACCGACGTTGTCGGCCACGTTCATATGCGGCCAGAGCGCGTATGACTGAAACACCATCGCCATGTTGCGCTGTTCTGGTGGTACATGGTGATGGCGGCTGGCGAGTAGCGTATCGTTCAGGCGTATTTCGCCGCCAGTGACATTTTCGAACCCCGCCAACATACGTAGCATGGTGGTTTTACCGCAGCCGCTGGGGCCCAGCAGTGCCACAAATTCCCCTGGCGCAATCTCTAGCGAGAGATCATTGACCGCGCGATGGTCGCCAAACTGTTTGGTGACCTGTTGAATTGCTAGCCCTGCCATGGCACGACTCCTTTGGGTAAACGAGGGGCGAGCAGGCTGAGCGACAGCATCAGCGTGGCGACCATCAAGACCACCAGTACCGATACCGCCGATGCCAGCACGCTCTCACCGCCCTCATCAAGGTTAAAAATCAACACGCCCAGCGTTTCGTTGCCGGCGCTCCAAAGCAGTGCCGATACCGTCAGCTCGTTCACCGCCAGCAGGAAGACCAACAGTCCCCCGGCAAATAGCGATGGTGCAATCAGCGGCAGTACGATCGTGGTTAGCCGCCGCCACGGGCCTGCCCCCGCCAGTTGTGCGGCTTCTTCCAAGGAGGGATCAAGCTGGGCCAGGCTGGCGCTAACGGGTTTGAGGCATACCACTAAAAAACGCGCCAGATAGGCCACAAAGATCAGCCCGAGCGTGCCGTAGAGCGCTACGTTGATCAGCGGCAGAGGGCGTACGAACAGCAAAATGCAGGCGATCGCCAGCACCACACCAGGCAGTGCGTAGGGCAGTTCAATAGCGCTGAGCGTCAACTGCTGGAGACGGGGCGGGAGTCGCTGCAGGCGATATGCTAGCGGCAGGCTGCACAGCATAAGCACCAGCGCGGCACCGCCTGCTAGCCATAGGCTGTTGCGCACAGCGCGCCAGGTGGCGCCTTGGCGGCCAATCACTTCGTGATAGGCGTTTAATGTCACGCTATCGAAGCTAAGGGGAACGCCCATGGCGGGCACCAATGAGCTGACCACCAGCGCTGCGAGTGGCGCGACGAGAATCACCAATAAAACGCCGACGAGTGCGGTCGTCACCGCTGGCCGAAAGCGGCCCAGCGTAAAGTCATGAGAGCGGCCACTGTGGCCGCCTAAACCAAAGCGGCTGCGATTCATCCAGTATTGCTGCAAGGCAACGCCTGCCAGTGCCAGCACACCAATCAATAACGATAGCGCTGCCATTTCCGCCAGCACGCCAGTACCAAAGCTAGCCATACGCTGGTAGATCAGCGTCGGTAACACGTAGTAGCCCGCTGGAATCCCCAGCATGGCAGGGATACCGAAGTTGCCCAGGCTAGAAATAAACGCCATCGCCGCCCCGGCAATTAAACCGTGCCGAGTGACTGGCAAAATAATCTGCCCCCAGACTTGGGTCTGGCGCGCGCCGCTGATACGGGCCGCTTCGATAAGCTCGCGGGGGAGTGAGATCAGTGAGGTGCGCAGTGCTAAAAAGACCAGCGGTGCGCTTTGGATTCCCAGCAGCAGGGCAATGCCTTCCGCTGAGTAGAGCGGCTGGGGGCTGCCCAGCGGCGGTGCCATACCAATGCTTTTCAGCAACGGGCTGGCGGGGCCGAACAGCTGTAGCCAGCTCAGCGCCGTCACTTGGGGAGGAATCATCATCGGCAGCATAAAGCAGAACACAAGCCATGCTTTGCCACGGATGTCGGTCAGCGTAATCACGAAGGCGAATAGGCTACCGAGCACCAGCGCAATCAACATGCCAAGGCCCGAGGTATACACACTGTGCCACAGCGCTCGCCAAGTACTCGCTGCGTTAAGCACCTTCCATAGCGGTGATTCGCTGCCCTGGCCAAGGTCACTAAGTGCCTCAGCCAGTAGCCGCAGGCTAGGCGCTAGGCTTAATAGCACCACCGTGAGTGTGATTAGGCTGAGCAGCCAGCGATGCTGGCTGCCAACGTTAAGCGACGGTGTCATGGTTAGCCGCCAAACAGGTCGCTAAAGTGCTGTTTCAACGTCTCTTCCTGCTCCAGTGCTTGCTCAATATTGATCGGCATTAGCTGGATAGCATCACGAGCGGGAAAGCCTTCAGGCGGCGCAACAGCCGGGTGGGCAGGCAGGTAGCCTTGCTGGCTGACGAGTTCTTGGCCTTGTTGGGAAAGCACGAAATCGACAAATTTCTGCGCGGCGTCCGGGTTGTTGGCACCCTGCATGATAGCGACGGGCTCGGTGACCGCACTAACGCCCTCTCCGGGGAAGACAAACTCAACCGGTGAACCTTTGGCGGCCTCGCGAATCGGCAGGAAATCTACCACGATGCCATAGGGCTTTGTGCCTGAGGCAACGGCATTGAACACGCCACCATTCCCGCCCTGAGCTTCTGCACGATTAGCTTGCAGCGCCTCGTAGTAGCCCATTCCAAGATCGGGGTTGTCGCTCAGCGCTGCCATATGAATCAGCGCTGCGCCGGAATAGAGCGGGCTTGGCATTGTTACCAGGCCTTCATAGTCAGGCCCCGTCAAATCTTGCCAACGCTGCGGCTGATGTTCGGCAGCGGTGTTATACACAATCCCGGTGGTGATCAGTTTGGTGCCGTAGAAGTAGCCTTCCGGATCGTATAGCGCCTCATCATAAGCCTCCCGCTCTGGGCTGAGGTAAGCTTGCAAATGGCCCTCTTGCTTGAGTGAGGTCATGGTCATGCTGTCAGCAATTAATAGTACGTCTGGGTTGCTGACACCCGCGGAAAGCTCGGAGCGTAGGCGAGTCATCAGGCGAGTGGTGCCATCGCGTACCCACTCCACCTCAATATCAGGATAGGCGGCCTGAAAGGCATCCACGGTTTGCTGGGCATCGCTATTCGGTTGGCTGGTATAGAGCACCAATTTTTCATCAGCCAGCAGTGATGACGATAGAGCAAAGCTTGCAAGCGTAACGGCAGTGCACAGTGAGCGCTTCAACATCGTAAAACCTCCAGTAGGTGAACACTGATCACACTACTGTCATCGCCTTACAACATCGTGACACTACGCTTTCGTTTGATGGCGGTAGGCTTTCGCCTGTCAAAAAAAGGCTTTCGTTACTAAGGTGGTCGCCAACGTGAAGAAAATAATGGGCTTAAACGAGCGCCGCCGTGCCGTGTTGGCACAGGTGCGCCAGCAAGGTCGCCAGCCCCTGGAATCGCTAGCTAACCAGTTTGATGTGTCGATACAAACATTGCGCGGGGATGTTCGTGTCTTGGCTGAGCAAGGGTTGGTATTGCGTCGCCACGGGGAAGTCTTGCCATTTCCCGATCAGGAGAATATTGGCTACGATCAGCGCCAAATTGTTAATCAAGCGGGTAAGCGTCAGATTGCCCGCCAGGCCGCTTCGCTGGTTCAGCATCACCAATCGCTATTTTTAGGTACCGGTACCACGGTAGAGCAACTGGCTGACGCCTTACGCGATAAGCAAGGTCTGCAGGTTATGACCAATAACCTGCACGCACTGATCAAATTGTGCACTATGGAGTGCGAACTGGTGGTAGCAGGTGGGCGGGTACGGCGCCGTGATCAAGATGTGATTGGCGGCGATGCCTGGCGCTTCTTTCAACGCTACCGAGTAGATGTCGGCATTGTCTCAGTGGGCGGCATGGACAGTGATGGCCATTTATATGACTACAATGATGACGAAGTTATGGCCCGCGAAGCGCTGCTATCCCATGCCGCATATCGCATTCTGGTGCTGGATAAAACCAAATTCGACCTACCGCTGCGCTGTGCCGCTGGCCAGCTTGCTGACTATCATGCGGTGATTACTGATAGTCCACTACCCGATAGGCTGCGCAGCCCTCTGGCTGCTCAGGGGGTGCGGTTTCTGTGTTAAATACCTTTTAAGCATATTGGTTGGTATAGGGCAGTGCTTTTAAGATTAACCACTGTGCTTGATACATTTTAAGTGAAGGGTGTTTGACAACCATTCCCCAGTGTGACAAATAAAAACGCATTTTTCGTGAGGAATAAAATGGTGGCACACGAACAGGCCTATCAAGCGTTAGAGGTAGATACTCTGGCTCAGCGGTTGGGGAGTGTCGAGGCAGTGGCAAGCCGAGTGGGCGGCAACCCTGAGCAATGGCAGATCCGCGAAGTAGGGGATGGCAATCTCAACCTGGTGTTCATTGTATCGGGGAGTGCGGGAAGCGTGGTGGTAAAACAAGCGCTACCCTATGTGCGTATGGTCGGTGAGAGCTGGCCGCTGCCACTTTATCGCGCCCACTTCGAGTATTACGCCCTGGTACGTCAAGCCCAGCGTGCGCCAGGCATCGCCCCTGAGGTGTTCTATTTCGACAAGCCCCAAGCGCTGATTGTCATGGAGTACCTTTACCCGCATACGATTCTGCGTCGCAAGCTGATCAACGGTGAGCGGGTTAACCTGCTTGGCGAAACCATCGGTGAATTCTGCGCGCGCATGGCGTTTCGTGGCTCGGAGCTCTCCTTAAGCAGCCCTGAGAAGAAAGCTGACGTTGGGCTTTTTTCAGGCAACGTGGCGATTCCTGCGATTACCGAATCCCTGGTGTTTACCGACCCCTATTATGGCGCCGAAATGAACCGCCATACGCCAGAGCTTTCGCCGGTAGTGGATGAGCTGCGCCGTAATACGCGCTTAAAAGCTAAGGTGCAGCGGTTGTTGATGAAGTTCACCGCGAATACCGAAACCATGCTGCATGGTGATTTGCACTCCGGGTCAATTATGGCCACCGCGTCAGATGTGCGTGTGATTGATCCCGAATTTTCTCAGTATGGCCCAATGGCCTTTGATCTAGGCATGGTCGTTGCCAACTTCCTGATGGCCTACTTCAGTCAGCCTGCCCACCGCCAAGCCGATGAACTTGATGCCTACCAAGCGTGGATTCTTGACGTGATTGAAGCGTGCTTTACCCACTTTGACGCTGAGTTTCGCCACCTATGGCAAACCGAACGCACCGGCATTCTGTTCCCCAGGGCGCTGTTTGAAGCGCAGGGAAACAGCGCCGATGACGCCTGCGATGCACTGCTTGAAGAGATCCGCCTGGATGCACTGGCTTATTGCGGCATTGAGATGCACCGTCGCGTTTTATCGTTGGCCCATAACGCTGACTTTGAAGAGATCGAAGACACCGCGCTCCGCGCTAAGCTTGAAGCACGCAATGTGCTGATGGGCCAAGCGCTGATTATGGAGCCGGAGGCCTATCGTGAGCTTACCGCACTGGCGGATTTAGCCAGGGCGTATAACCAGCAAGAGGTGTTATAAACTCTTACCCCTCTCGATATAATGGACTTCTCGATAATGGCACTGTGGCTGATCCCGCCTCGGTGCCAACCTCGGTAACGCTGGCGCGTTGCTTCGCGGGTGCGCTGACGCTTACGCCACGCTACATAATAAGCCCAACTCAACTATTGTTAAGCCCCGTAGCGCGGTGTAACGAATCTCGCGAGGGACGAGCGTATGAGGCACCCGCGGGCGGCACTATCTCCAACGCTTCACAACTTACGATTCACCATTCACAACTTACAGCTGATCCAAGCGATCAAATTTCTCGGCGATATTGCTCTCTGTCCAGTGAGGCACCCAGCCTTCCACGTTATCGAAGAAGCGCAGTGCAGTGAATTCTGGCGCTGGGCCCATATCAAACCAATGGGGTGTGTTAGCAGGTACGCTGATCAGGTCATTGCGGGTACACAGTACCTGATACACCTTGTCTTCAATATGCAGGCAGAAAAGCCCCTGGCCTTTAACGAAGA
The DNA here is from genome assembly GCF_024138895.1 of Halomonas sp. XH26. Lineage (NCBI taxonomy): Bacteria > Pseudomonadati > Pseudomonadota > Gammaproteobacteria > Oceanospirillales > Halomonadaceae > Halomonas > Halomonas sp. XH26. Next base: position 3,450,255 of record NZ_CP071889.1, on the reverse strand, counting down.
AGCGCACTTCGTCTTCGTGATGGCGGTGTTCGTTTAAGAACTTCTGGCGCATAGCGTCTTTGTCTGGGTGCGTGGGCACCATGTGCAGCACATCGACGGTTTGATAGCCGCCGATGGCTTTAACCCGGTCGATGTCGTCTTGATAAAGCGCTAAAATATCTTCCTGGGTGGCATCGTCGGCAATCTCGCCCGGCGTTGCCCAGCGTTCAAACAGCACACCCACCTTGTTCAGCTCAGCAGTTATCTGCTCGCCGTCAGTGATGTCCAGCAGGGCATCGTTAGGGTTCTGATCAGCAAATACTTTCAGTTGCGACATTCTAGGCTCTCCTAAAGCGCAATTTCATCAAAGCGGGAAACGCACGCGTGGGTGTTGCCCGCCTGGGTGCCTTCGCGAACTAACTGCAGGGTTTGCATGCCCGCCTGCTTGGCGGCGTCCAGCTCTTCGACCACGTCCGACAAGAACAGCACCGCTTCCGGTGGCAGGTCAAGCTCAGCGATAATTCGCTGGTAGGCCGTGGCTTCGCGCTTATGGCCAATATGGGTGTCGAAGTAGCCGCTAAACAGGGGGGTTAAGTCGCCTTCATCGCTGTAGCCAAACAGCAGCTTCTGCGCCTGCACGGAACCTGACGAATACACGTACAGCGCTTTGCCTGCCTGCTGCCACTGGCGCAGCGCCGGGGCGACGTCGCTATACAGGTGGCCTTTAAAATCGCCACGCTGATAGCCATCGGCCCACACCATACCTTGCAGTGCTTTCAGCGGAGTAACTTTTTGGTCAGTCTCGATCCAATGTAGCAACTGCGCAATGACTGCTTCCAGCGTGGCATCAGCGTCGCCCATTTCGCGGCGCACGGTGCTAATTTGCTCGGCAACCTCTGGAGAGTCAGCATTTGCCCGCAAGAAATCGGGCAGCTTGGCCTGGGCGTAGGGAAACAGCACCTTATGGACGAAGTTAATATCCGTGGTGGTACCTTCGATATCGGTGACAACGGCGCGAACAGCAGGGTTACTCATTTAGACCACCGGCTCTCTTCAAGTACACAGGACAGTAAAAATTCAATGGCTTCCAAGTGCCGACGGCAACTAGCGATGCTATCGCCCACGGCATAAATACCGTGCCCCGCCACCAAAAAGCCCCAGGGCATCGGCCAGCCGAGGCGTACATGCTCCGCTAGCTCGTCCATATCTTGGGAATTTGGTACCACAGGTAAAAGAACCGAGGCATCATGAGTCACGTTGCCCGCTAAGGCTTTTTGCATCTCGAAGCCACTTAGCTCAATGCCGTTTGGAAAGCGCCGTGACAGCACAGTGCTGGCTAGGGTATGGGTATGCAGCACGCAGTTGATGGTCGGGTCTAGCCGATAAAGCGCAGCGTGAAGATCACTTTCCGCGCTAGGTTTCCCATCACCGGATAACACCTTGCCATCCAGGTTGCAGAGCAAGAGGTCATCGGCCTGAATGCGGGTTTTATCCCGGCCAGAAGCGGTGACAAGATAGCCCGCCTCGGTACGGGCGGAAAAGTTACCGCCAGTGGCTGGCGTCCAGCCTTGCTGCGCCGCCCATGAAATGGCGGCCAGCAGTTCAGTTTGTAGCGTCATCATAGGATCTGCGTCGCCTCATCTAGTAGCAGCCATTCTATATGATAAGCTTCGCGCCTGATAAGCCGCGCCGTTGTTCTGCTAGTCAAGCTCAAGTGCTCAAGGAGTCCAGCAATGCCACACCTACAGTCACGCAGTTTACGGGTCTATGCCGACCACCTTGAGTATTTGGATCAAACCCAACTGCCCCAGGCGGAACAGTGGGTGCGCTGTGGTTCACCAGAAGAGTGGCAGCATGCGGTGAAAAACCTAGCGATTCGCGGGGCACCGCTGATTGGTTTGAGCGCCGCTTTCGTGCTGGCTCAATACGCCGCGCGTCATCCGCAAAGTGATTGGCAGTTGGTAAGTGATCGCTTACGCGCCACGCGTCCCACCGCAGTGAACCTGATGTACTGCCTGGATGCCATGGAAGCCTGCTTTGAGCAAGGCGTCAACGCCCTGGCCGAACGTGCCGCTGAACTGTTTGCAGAAGACCGCGCGCTTTGCCAGCGTATGGCCGAGCGGGGAGCCGACCTTTTGCAATCAGGCGACCGCATATTGACCCACTGCAATACCGGCGCGCTGGCCACCGCAGGCGTTGGCACCGCCATTGGCGCGCTGGCCGTTGCCAAACAGCGCGGTGTGACGCTGCATGTGTATGTGGATGAAACCCGCCCGCTGCTGCAAGGTGGCCGCTTAACCGCCTGGGAAATGGCCGACTTAGGCATTCCCTATCAATTGATTGCTGACAGCATGGCCGCGAGCTTAATGGCCGCGGGGAAAGTCGATAAAGTCATGGTCGGTGCCGACCGCATTTGTGCCAACGGTGACTTCGCCAACAAAGTGGGTACTTACATGCTGGCGGTGATTGCTCACTATCATCAGGTGCCGTTCTATGTAGTGGCCCCTTACACCACGGTAGATCCCGCCTGCGCCACTGGCGCCGAGATTCCTATTGAACAGCGTGACGGCGCCGAAATACGCGGTGTTTCGGGTGCCTTTGGCGACGTAGTGTGGGCACCCAGCGATGCTCCCGTATGGAACCCTGCCTTTGATGTTACACCCGCCAAGCTGGTCACCGCCTGGGTGCTAGACACTGGCACCTTCGATGCCGCCGCGATAGTGCGTGGCGAACACTGCCAGGGGCGTGCAGAAAGATAGTGATCCTAGCGAATCCCCGCTCTTAAAAACGACTGCACGAACTGGCGTTGGAAGAGCAAAAAGGCAATTAGCAGCGGGGCGATGCTTAACAGCGTCGCAGCGCTAACGGTCGCCCAGTTAACCCCAGTTTCGGGCGCGGAAAATACCCCTAACCCTACCGTTAGCGGGCGGCTCTCTACCGAGTTGGTCACCACTAATGGCCAGATAAAGTTATTCCAGTGGTGGCTAATCGAGACCAGCCCATAAGCAAGATAGGTAGGCTTGGCTAGCGGTACGTAGACCTTCCACAAAATTTCCAGCCAGTTGCAGCCTTCGATACGCGCGGCGTCTTCCAGCTCTCGGGGGATGGTTTTAAACGTTTGGCGGAGCAGAAAAATACCCAGGGCGCTAGCCACATAAGGTAAGCCAATCCCGGTGATGGTGTTGATCAGCCCCAGCCCACTAGCGATGCGGTAGTTCTCGACAATCAGCACTTCGGGGAACACAAAGAGCTGAATCAGCACCAGCATAAACAGAACGTTCTTGCCGGGAATCGGAAAGCGCGCAAAGGCAAACGCCGCCAGGGTACAGACCACAAACTGGCCAATCACTACTCCCGTTACCAGCGCAAAGGTGTTCAGGTAGTAGCGGGCAAAGGGTGCTTGAGACCAGGCGTTAGTGAAGTTCTCCAGCGTCAGCGGGGCGAAAAGCGCAAAGTTGACCATAAACTCGCTAGGGTGGAAGGCGGCCCAAAAGGCGTACAGCAGCGGAAAAATCCAAATAATCGCCAGTAGCCACGCGGCCACGGTTTCCAGCGTTGGGATTGAGAAGAAGCGGGAGCGGTGCGCATAGGCAGTGGTCGTATTCATTGATAGTGCGTCCTGCGATCTAAAATCGTGAACTTAAGCGTGGCCACTACCGCGAGCACTAGCAGAATCACCACCGTAATGGTGGCTGCCGTGGTGCGGTCAAAGAACGAGAACGCATTCTCGTAGACGTAGTAGAGCAGCAGGTTGGTGGCGTTGTTGGGCCCACCCTTGGTCAAGATAAATAGGTGATCCACGACCCGTACCGAGTTAATCAGCGCATTGATGAGCACAAACAGCGTGGTGGGCATGAGTAGTGGAAAGGTGACGCGCCAAAAGAAGCTCCAGCGGCTAGTGCCTTCTAAATCAGCCGCCTCTTTTAACTCGGGTGGCATACTCTGTAGCGCCGCCAAGTAGAAGATCATAAAAAAGCCGGCCTCCTTCCACACCGACATCACGATCACCGAACTTAATGCAAGGTTTGGATCGCCCAGCCAGTTCACCCCAGAAAAGCCCAGCATACCGAGCAGTTTATTGAATAGGCCAATTTGCGGCGCATAGAAAAACATCCAGATATTGGCGGCAGCGATCATGGGTAGAATCGTCGGCGTAAAGTAGGCCATGCGCACAAAGCCCCGACCGCGAAGCTTGCCATTGACGAATAGCGCCATACCCAAAGCCAGCGCGATAGACGTAGGAATCGTACCGACGGCGTAGATTAAGTTGTTACGCGCTACTTTCCAAAACGTCGGGTCATCGAACAACACTTGATAATTTTCAAGGCCTACGAATTCAGTGGGTGCACCGCGAAAGCCGGGTAAAAACAGACTGTTAATGACCGTCGTCACGGTCGGTAAATAAGCAAAAGTCGTCAGCAGTACTGCAGCGGGCAGTAGCAGAAGCGCGCCATAGAGCTGCATTTTGCGGTGGTTGGTGAATGACATAGAGACGTACCGCACGTTGGAAAAGCCGGGGCGCGCCCCGGCGAACAGTAAAATGGCTAACGATTAGCGGGCGTAGCGGCGTAACACGCTATCGGCCTCTTGCTGCGCTTGGCTAAGCGCTTCTTGCGCTGTCATTTGACCGGTCAGCGCTGCTTGCACGGCGTTATCCAAGGCGCGGCGAATGCGGCCACCCTGGTAAGTGGAAAGCTCTGCTGTGCCGTGTTCGAGCTGGTCACGGGCGACCGCGGCGGGTGGGAACTCTTCCACATAGCCTTGCAGCGCGTCGGTTTCGTAAGCGGCGGGGCTAACGCCCATATAGCCGGTTTCAATCGACCAGGCGGCAGCTCGCTCGGGAGCGGTCATCCAGCGGATAAAGGTCATCGCTGCGCGCTGCTCTTCTTCTGTCGTATCTTCAAAAATGTAGAAGTTACCACCACCGGTGGGGCTGCCACGCTGGGTTTTCATCGGCAGCATAGCGACGCCAAAATCAAAATTGGCTTCGCTGCGTACCGCGGTCAGGTTGCCCGTGGTGTGCCACATCATCGCCGTGGACTCTTCTAGGAAGTTCTGGCGCAGGGTGCCCCACTCAATGGTGCCGTTAGGCATGGCATTGTGCTCGGTGGCCAATGATACCCAGTACTCCAGCGCTTCAACCGCTGCGGGGTCGTCGAAGTAGACCTCGGTGCCATCTTCGCTCATTAGCCGGTGGCCGTTCTGAAAGGCAAAGGCCTGGAACATCCAGTAGGGGTAGCCAGTCGATGGCACCATCACGCCCCACTGCTCGCCGTTGGAGGCTTCGCGCACGGTGGCGGCCATTTCGGCCATCTCTTGCCAATTCTCAGGGGGCGTTTCGGGGTCTAGGCCAGCGGCTTCAAAAGCGTTTTTGTTCCAGAACAGTACGATGGTGGAGCGCTGGAAGGGGATGCCGTAGGTTTTGCCATCCAACTGGCCATTTTCCATCAGCCCTGGGTAGAAGCCATCGAGCCATTCGCGCTCTTCATCGGTTTCGACCAGGTCATCAAAGGCGACGATGGCGTTCTGCTCAATCAGCTCGTACAGATCGATGGAGAACATGACCGACAGCTGCGGCGTTTCACCCGCTTCCATCGCCGACATGGCGCGCACGCGGGTGTCGTCGTAGTTACCGGCGTAGATCGCTTCCACATTGATATCGGGGTATTCGCTTTCAAACTCTTCCACCAGATTATCAACGACGTCGGTGAGTGCACCGCCCACTGCGACCGGGTAGTACATGGTCAGATCGACGCTATCCGCGTTTACCTGGGCGGCGCTAAACAAGCCCGCTGCCAGAGCGGTCATTGCAAAAGGGGTACGCAAACGCATAAGAGACTCCGCAAGTGTCAATACTGCTGTCAGTGTTGGAAAGAGCCCACCGCCGGTGGGCGAGGAATGCTGCGAGATGAGCTGGGTAAGGGGAACGTCGTCAGGTCATCCCGCCGCAGGCCTTCAGCATCGAAAAGGTGTGTATTCTCTGACGTCCAGTAGAGGCTACATGGCTGACCTGTCAGTGCCTGCTTGCCGCTAAGCCGCACGCGTAGGGTGTGCGACCCCACTGCCACATAAGCAATGGTATCCGCTCCCAGGTACTCTTCACTTAATACGTTAGCGGGTACGCCGGAACCGGGGGCGATACGCAGTTCGATATCTTCCGGGCGGATGCCCAAGTGTCCACCAGCGGCATCCAAGGGAGCTACGTGGGTACTTGGTTCGCCTTCGATAACGGCACCATCTTTACCGGCTACTAGTGGCAGCAGGTTCATGGCGGGGCTGCCAATAAAACTGGCGGCAAAAGCGCTAGCGGGGCGGTTATAAAGCTCGTCCGGAGTGCCGTCCTGGACGATTTTGCCGTGCTGCATCAGAATCACACGATCTCCCATGCTCATCGCTTCCACTTGGTCGTGGGTGACGTAAATCACCGTCATATTCAGGCGACTTTGTAGTGCTTTGATTTCCCTACGCATGTCGCTGCGTAGCCGAGCGTCCAGGTTGGATAGCGGTTCATCCATCAGGCAGATCGGGTGTTCGGAAATAATTGAGCGCGCCAAAGCAACCCGTTGGCGTTGGCCGCCGGAAAGTTGCGCAGGTTTGCGGTCTAGGTAATCGGTTAAATCAACCAGTTCGGCGACCTTGGCCAGTCGCTGGCGCTGCTCATCTTTGGGTACCTTGCGGCTGCGCAGGCCAAAAACGATATTGTCGGCAACGCTCAAATGCGGAAACAGCGCGTAGGACTGAAACACCATGCTCAGCCCTCGGTCGCCGGGCGGCAGACGGGTAACGTCGCGCTCGCCGATATGAATACGCCCATCGCTGGCCTCTTCCAGGCCCGCGATCATGCGCAGCGTGGTGGATTTACCACAGCCTGAAGGGCCGAGCAGAATGACAAATTGCCCAGGCGTGACGTCGAAGGAGATGTCATCGACGGCAGTAGTCGCGTCCCAACGTTTAGTGACGCGTTCCAAGCGAATACGCGATTGGTTTGACATAGCACACACATCACCGGCTGTTGGTTGTTATTGGTTCAGCTTGTGTTGAAGGTGTTGCCGTTGTATGACACTTACATGGATGGTTGATGACGGCGGTTGTGTCAAGCGGAAAATTCACTTGGTGACTTTGATGCCATAACGCTGAAGCCTGCGCACCACGCTGGATTGGCTAATCCCCAGCCGCTCAGCAATGGCGTACGTGCTGGGAAGCGTTTTGCTCAACGCTTCCAGTGTTTCGCGCTCTAGTCTGGCTAGGTACTGCTTTAGGGTTTCCTCTGGTGCTAAGGCGGCGACTAACGAAGAGGTTGACGTTTGCGCTAGATTAGCAGGGGGCTGCTCCGTAAAGGGGTGAGGACTAGGTGCTTCAATTTGATCCGTTGGGCTGGATAGCCAGGCTCTGTCTAGCCAGTTTTCAAGCTCGCGGACGTTACCTGGCCAGTCGCTTCCCATTAACGTTGACCATACTGGATTGCCCAGGATTTTTTGCCGCCCATAGCGTTGGTTAAGGCGTTTCAAACAGGCTTCCACGAGATCAGGAATATCTTCTCGGCGGTCGCGTAAAGGGGGAAGCGTGACCGGTATGACGTTGAGACGGTAGTAAAGGTCCAGACGAAATAGGCCCGCTTCTACTTGTTTAGCTAAATTCTGATTCGTGGCGACAACTAAGCGAAAGTCCACTTTGCGCGGTCGTGTATCGCCTAACCGGGTAAGGCTTCCGTCCTGGATAACTTTTAGCAGTTTGGTTTGCATTAGTAAGGGAAGCTCACCGATTTCATCGAGAAACAGCGTGCCACCTTCTGCTTGCTCTAATAAGCCTGCTTTTCCTTGGCGAGCCGCGCCGCTGAACGCGCCGGGCTGATAGCCAAACATCTCAGACTCAAATAAGTTTTCGGGAATGGCCGCACAGTTAACCTCAATAAAGGGATGGTTATGGCGTTTGCTCCAACGGTGCAACTGTTTGGCAAACGCGGTTTTTCCCACGCCCGACTCTCCCAGCATCAATACATTAGCGTCTGAGGGGGCGACCCGTTTGAGAAGCAAGGCGACTTCACGCATAACGTGGCTTCGCGCCTGCAAGTTATCCAGCGCGTCGTCCAGCGCTTGCTCCTCGGCATCGGGGGCTGCTTGGCTACGTTTTAAGTGCTCACTAAAGCGCTTCTGGAGTAGTGCATATTCGTCTTGTAGGAGCTGTAAATCGGTTAAGTCTCTGGAGCGGCTGATAACACGCTCCAACTTTCCATTCACAAAGACAGGGTAGGCTTCAGCAATCACACGGCGTCCGGTGCCTGTTACCTGCATAAGTTGGGCTGGCTGGTGGGTGCGCATCACTTCTAAGGTGATGGATGGCTTCAAGATGCCTGCTTGCTGAAGCTGATAAACGCTATTGCCTAGCAGCTCTTCCCGGGGCGCACCATAAACAGCCTCAGCACCGGGGCTAATATCAAGCACTCGACCCTCTCCGCTGACGATAAAGAAGTGATCGTTGGCGGTTTCCACAATGGTTTTTAGCACGCACTTATCGATTTCACTCATAGCGATTGTCTCTTGAGCAACCTGTGATTCATTTTTGCATCGATGATGCATATATGACTTAAGTGTACGTGATTTTGATTCATTACTGCATCGATAATGGCTGAAAGCCCTATTGTTAGGGCGTTTAGAGACTTGGCATGTTCTGTGCAATGTAGTTGTTATTCAGCGCTACAACATGAACAACGCCAAGGAGATCTGTATGTCTGATTTTAACCAGCCGCTTGGGGGCAATAGCATGCCGCGCTTTGGTGGGCCAGCCACCATGATGCGTTTACCCACCCAGGAAAGCGCCGCTGGCTTAGATGCTGCTTTTATCGGTATTCCAATGGATATTGGTACGTCTAACCGCCCTGGTACGCGTCTTGGCCCACGTCAGATTCGTGATGAATCTCGCATGCTTCGACCCTATAACATGGCTACCCGCGCCGCCCCGTTTGAAAGTTTACAAGTGGCCGATATAGGTGACGTGCCCATCAACACGTTTCACCTGCCCAAAAGTGTGGACATCATCACGGCCTTTTATGATGACGTGCTTAAACACAACTGCATTCCGCTGACGTTGGGCGGCGAACACACCCTGACACTGCCCATTTTACGTGCCATTGCCAAAAAGCATGGGCCAGTGGGGCTGATCCATATTGATGCCCATGCCGATGTGAACGAGCACATGTTCGGTGAGCCGATTGCCCATGGCACGCCGTTTCGCCGTGCCCAGGAAGAAGGCCTGTTAGCCCACGGCAAAGTGGTGCAAATCGGCCTTCGTGGTACCGGTTATGCCGCCGAAGATTTTGATTGGTGCCGAAGCCAGGGTTTCCGCGTTGTTCCCGCTGAAGAGTGCTGGCATCGCTCGCTTGCTCCCTTGATGGAAGAAGTGCGCGAGCAGATGGGCGATGTGCCTGTCTATATCAGCTTCGATATCGATGGCTTGGATCCTTCTGTTGCGCCAGGAACGGGAACGGTAGAGATGGGCGGACTGACCTCAGCGCAAGGGCTAGAAATTGTGCGCGGTGCGGCAGGCTTGAACATCGTCGGCTGTGATCTAGTGGAAGTGTCGCCTCCTTATGATCCCAGCGGTAATACCGCATTGATGGGCGCCACACTGCTGTACGAAATGCTCTGCGTGCTGCCGGGCGTGAAACACAGTGATTAAGCTGTCCTGAAATAGCTAATAAATAAAAGCGCTTACCTGACAAAGCGCTAATGGTCAGAGAAATGGCAGGCTGCTTATTGCCTGCCAGGACGCCACCAGCCCACCTCCAATAATCACTTCTAATAGGTGAACCGTATGTCTTTCTCTCAAGTAAAATTGGATGATGCCGAGCCGTCGGCTCCAATTCACCGTGCCCATTTGCTGAAGTTTTTGATTCCCTCCTTAATTGGCGTCCTCTTGTTTTTGGTGCCTTTTCAAGTGGGAGGAACGATTAATATTGGCATGGGCCTAATGGCCGATGGGTTGCAGTCGCTGCTTGGTTCTGCACTACCTGCCATTGCCATGCTAGTCCTATGTCTGTCCGTAGTGATAACGCTTTACGTTAAAGTGGCAAAGCCTAACTGGGCGCAACGTGGGCACTTTCAAGAGATGTTTGACGTAGACACTATTTGGGTAGTGATGCGCATCTTAGGTGCCATCTTTGTCGTCATGACCTTTTTCCAAGTCGGCCCAGAATTTGTGACGGCACCGTTTACTGGCGGCGTAATGCTCAATGATTTGGCGCCGGTGCTACTGACGTTCTTCTTCTTTGCGGCGATTCTGCTCCCGTTTTTGGTCGAATTTGGCTTTATGGAGTTTATCGGCACCATGGTGCGTAAGCCGTTTCGGATGATTTTTAATCTTCCTGGACGCAGTGCTATCGATGCAACGGCTTCTTGGATGGGGTCAGGCACCGTGGGTGTATTGATCACCGCCCAACAGTATGAGCAGGGTTATTACAATGCTCGCGAGGCATCGGTCATTGCGACTAACTTTTCAGTGGCTTCCATCGCGTTTAGTCTACTGGTTACTAACTTTGTTGATATCAATCATCTCTTCGTACAGTTCTACTTTACGGTAGTCGTGTCAGGGCTGATTGCTGCCATCATCGTGGCGCGGATTCCCCCTCTATCGCTCAAATCTAACGACTACTACGAGCCTGTTGGCTGCCAGTTAAGCGAGAAGCGCACCGAAAATGTAGGGCTGTTTCGTTACAGCTTGCTCCAGGCAACTCGCCGGGCAGCGGATGCGCCAGGGCCAAAAGAGTTGGTGCGTTTAGCACTACTCAACGTGATTGATATCTTTTTGACACTGCTGCCTTTGGTATTTGCTATCGGCACTGTCGCGCTGATTTTAGCCGAGTTTACTCCGCTGTTTACCTGGCTCTCTTACCCCATGGTGCCGGTGCTTGAGTTGCTGCGTATCCCTGAAGCACAAGCGGCTGCTCCAGCGACGTTGGTCGGGTTTGCCGATATGTTCTTACCAGCAGTGCTGGCGACGAATATTGAAAGCGAGCTGACCCGTTTTGTGATCGCTTGCTTGTCGATGACACAGCTGGTGTATATGTCGGAAATTGGCGCGTTACTACTTAAATCAAAAATCCCTATTAAGCTCTGGGAGCTAGCCGCCGTTTTCTTACTGCGCACGGCCATTACGTTGCCCATCATCGCCTTTATGGCCCATACATTTTTCTTCTGAGAGGGCCTGTCATGAACGCTGATGCAATGCGCAATCACTCAACCATGACCTGTGCCGAGCTATTGATCCACCTGCTGCGTGAAACCTATGGTGTTCGTACTCTGTTCGGTATTCCGGGCGTGCATACGGTAGAGCTTTATCGTGGGCTGGAAGGCAGCGACGTGCAGCATATAACCCCGCGCCATGAGCAGGGTGCAGGGTTTATGGCCGATGGCTATGCCCGCGCCAGCGGTCAGCCTGGGGTATGTCTGATTATCACTGGCCCGGGAATGACCAATATTGCCACTGCGATGGGCCAAGCATTAGCAGACTCCATTCCCATGCTGGTGATCTCCAGCGTTAACCGTCGGGATACGCTGGGGCTAGGCCAAGGTCGGCTGCACGAGCTGCCCAGCCAGCAGCAGATGATCAGCGGCGTGGCACGCTTTAGCCACACGCTATTAGATGCCAATACGCTGCCTGACGTGCTTGCACGCGCCTTTGCGATCTTCAATGGTGCGCGCCCAGGCCCGGTGCATATTGAAATTCCGATTGACCTGTTCAATGTGCCGGTGAAGGCTCCGGCCAGTTGGCAAGCGCCATCGCTTTACCGAGCAGCGCCTGACCCGGATGGGCTTGCCGAAGCCGCCCGCTTGTTAAAGGCCGCGAAGCAACCCTTGGTGCTGTTAGGTGGTGGCTGTGTGGCAGCGCCAGAGGCAGCGCGAGCATTAGTGGAGAAGCTTGATGCCCCCACGGTGACGACTATCAACGCCAAAGGGCTACTAGGCCGCGACCACCCGCTGGATTTGGGCGCGAATGCCGCCCTGCCAGCGGTGCGCGAACTGGCGGCCAACGCCGATGTGATTTTAGCGGTGGGTACCGAGCTTGGCGAGACCGACTACGATGTCGTGTTTGATGGTGGCTTTCACCTCCATGGAAAACTGATTCGAATTGACCTCGACCCTGAACAACTGGTGCGTAATCAGCATACAACGCTTGGTTTAGTGGGCGATGCCGGACGTAGCCTAGCGCTTCTACTCGCTCATTTCCCCGAACCTTTGCAGCGCCACGGTGTTGAACGTACTGCCACTACGTTGAGCGCACTTAACCTGGTTAACGATCCGGCTTTTAGCGACTTCGTACCGCTTTATAAAATCCTAGCAGACTACTTGCCTGAGGCGATTTTGGTGGGTGACTCCACCGCGCCGGTGTATGCAGGCAACCACTTAGTCAGCCAGCCAGCGCCAAGACGCTACTTCAATGCCTCTACCGGCTACGGCACCTTGGGCTATGGGCTGCCAGCGGCGTTAGGGGCGCAGTTAGCTCGCGCTGATCTACCCGTGGTGGCACTTGTCGGTGATGGCGGGGTGATGTTCACCCTTGCTGAGCTTGCTACTGCGGTGGAGGAACGCCTGCCGGTGGTGATTGTGCTGTGGCACAACGCAGGCTACGAAGAAATTCGCCGCTATATGGATGCCAACGGTGTGGCTCGTTTGGGCGTGGATATTAAAGCCCCCAACTTTCTTACTTTGGCCGAAGGGTTTGGTTGCCCAAGCGTGCGGGTAGAAAGCCCTGAGGAGCTTGCAAACTCACTCGCTAAGCGTGTTTCAAGTGGCCCGTTACTCATTGAAATAGACGCGGCTGCTTGGCAGCGTGCGTGCCGAATTTTCGACCAGGATACGTAGATGCCGTTACTCAACCAGCAAGTTATCAATCAGCAGTTCATCAACAACCAATGGGTTGCCTCAGCAGGCACGCGCATGCTCGATGTGATGAACCCTTATCGCGAAGCGCGCATTGCTCAGGTCACAGCGGGGGACGCGGCAGATGTCGACGCTGCCGTTAAAGCCGCTCAGCAAGCACAACCTGCTTGGCAAGCGCTGGGTGGCGCTGCGCGTGCAAAGTACCTAGATAGCTTTGCCGATGCGTTGGAGGCCCGTCGAGAAGCGCTAATCACTCTGTCAGCCACTAATAACGGTAAACCGCTTGCAGAAGCAGGCATTGACCTGGACGACGCGATTGCCTGTTATCGCTATTATGCCAAGCAGGCCAAAGCACTGGATGCCCGCCAAGGCGAGCTGGTCAGTATGGAAATGGAGGGCGTCGAGGCGCGTACGTATCATGACCCTGTGGGCGTCGTGGGGTTGATTGCCCCCTGGAACTTCCCGCTGGTGACAAGCGCCTGGAAGCTGGCGCCCGCGTTGGCGGCAGGCTGTACCGCAGTGCTCAAACCGTCAGAGGTGACGCCGCTCCCCGAGTTGGCACTGGCAGAAATTGCCCTGGAAATTGGTCTGCCAGCCGGTGTACTGAATCTGCTTAACGGCGATGGCGAGGGCATTGGCGCACCGCTAACCAATCACCCAGGTGTGGATAAAATCTCTTTTACGGGCAGTAACCGAGTCGGCGAAGCCGTCATGCAAGCTGCTGCCGTTCGCACTGCCAGTGTCTCCCTAGAGCTAGGTGGAAAATCGCCGATCCTGGTAATGGAAGACGCCGACCCAGCCCAAGCCGCCGACTGGGTAATGGCGGGTATCTACTTCAATGCCGGGCAAATCTGTTCAGCGACTTCGCGTTTACTGGTACATGAAAACGTAGCAGAAGCACTCTACACCGCCCTAGCTGAGCGGATGGATGCGCTAACCCTGGGCGACCCACTCGCCGAAGGTACCGACTTAGGACCGTTGACCAGCGCTAAGCAGCGCGATGCGGTACAACGCTATTTAGACTTGGCAGCGCAAGAAGGCCTAACGGCAGTGCGCGATATTACCCATCGCACGTTACCCACGCAGGGCTACTTTTTAGCGCCGACGCTTTACCGTGATGTGCCGCTGGAAAGCCGCTTGTGGCAAGAGGAGATTTTTGGCCCCGTGCTCTGCGCACGCAGCATTACCAGCGAAGCAGAGGCGATTAAACTCGCCAACGATAGCGCTTATGGATTAGCTGCGACGGTGATTAGCGGTGATCCTGAGCGGGCAAAGCGCATTGGTCGCCAGCTAAAAGCCGGTAGTATTTGGTACAACAGCGCGCAGCTGGTGTTGCCTGAAACCGCCTGGGGCGGCTTCAAGCGTAGCGGCATTGGGCGTGAACTTGGCCCCTGGGGGCTAAGTGCCTACCTGGAAGTGAAGCATGTGATTGGGCCAGCGTAAGACTAACGCTCGGGCATAGCATAACGCCGGGATGACTTCCCGGCTTTTACCACTTGTCCGGGCACGTCGTGGCCGATAAGTGTCGGCAGGGTGGTGGCAACGTCAAGTAGCGCATCTAGATCGACGCCCGTATCGACCCCCATCGCTGCAAACATATGTACTAAGTCTTCGGTACATACATTACCGCTAGCGCCTGGGGCAAAAGGGCAGCCCCCCAGCCCGCCTAACGACGCATCAAAGCGGTTAATGCCCGCCTGCCACGCCGCCAGCGCGTTGGCTAAGCCCATGCCACGCGTGTTGTGAAAGTGCAGCGTGAACGGTGTTTCCGGCCATCGCTCAAGCACGGCGTCGCACAGGCGCCTCACCTGGGCTGGGTTGGCCATGCCCGTGGTGTCGCATAGCGTGACGCCTTGAATGCCCCGCGCGATCAGTTGTTCCACCAGCGTAAGCACCCGCGTTTCAGGCACCTCGCCTTCAAACGGGCAGCCAAAGGCGGTCGAAAGCGAGGCGTTGATAAATACGTCGCTGCCTTGGCAGGCCTCCACAATCGCGGCAAATTGCTCAAGCGACTGCTCAGGTGTCATGCGCAGGTTCGCCAGGCCATGGCTATCGCTTGCCGACATCACTAAATTAATCTCATCCACCTGGCAGGCAAGCGCGCGCTCCATGCCCTTAAGGTTAGGCACTAATACGCTGATATCGACGCCTGCCCGGCGCTGAATACCAGTGACAACATCCGCAGCATCGCGCAGATTAGGAATCGCTTTGGGGGACGTAAACGAGGTGGCCTCGATGCGCCGCAGGCCGGTGGTGGAGAGTGCGTCGATCCAGCGGATCTTATCGTCTGTGGGGACAAAGCGCGCTTCAATCTGCAGGCCGTCACGCGGGGCGACTTCATTAATTTCTATTTTTGTAGGACAAGGTGCTGTGGGACAGAGCACGGGTTGGCTCGTGGAATTATGCATAGCGCTCTCCTTAAATAATGCCCGCTTGACGCAGCTTGGCACGGGTTTCCTGGTCAATGCCCAGCTCATCCAACACGTCATCGGTATGCTGGCCAAGCGCCGGACCGCCATCGCCGAGTCGCCCTGGGGTAGCGCTAAGTTTGGGCAGTACACCGGGTACTTTTAATGGTTTGCCGTTGGGGCGGGTGAAGGTTTGAATCATTTCCCGCGCCAAGTAATGGGGGTCAAAGGCAATATCTTCGGCGGTGTACGGATAGCCCGCTGGCACACGCGCCTCATCCAGCGCTTTAAGAATCGCCTCTCTTGGGCGCTCTTCAGACCACGCTTGAATCGCTGCGTCGATCATTTCAGCCTGCTGGCTGCGGCCATCGTTGTGGGCTAGCGCGGGGTCGTTGGCCAGATCATCACGGCCAATCACGCCCATCAAGCGTTTAAAAATGCTGTCGCCGTTACCGGCAATCAATACGTAATCGCCTCCCAGGCAGCGGTAGGCGTTAGAAGGCGTAATGCCGGGGAGGGCGCTGCCGCTAGGTTCGCGCACTTGGCCGCTGGCATCGAATTCCGGTAGCAGGCTCTCCATCATGGCAAATACCGACTCATACAGCGCCACGTCGATCTCTTGTCCCAGGCCGCTGCGGTTGCGTTCTTGCAGTGCCAGCAAGGTGCCAATGACAGCGTAAAGCGCGGACAGCGAATCACCAATGCTCACGCCTACCCTGACGGAAGGCTCTCCCGGCTGGCCGGTGAGATAACGCAGCCCGCCCATGGCTTCACCCACTACCCCAAAGCCAGGTTTGTCGCGGTAAGGCCCCGTTTGCCCGTAGCCGGAAATATGCACCATGATTAACCGTGGGTTGAGTTTTGAGAGCGCTTGCCAGCCCAGCCCCCAGTTATCTAATGTGCCTGGGCGGAAGTTTTCCACCACTACATCAGCCTCGGTAGCGAGTTCGCGCACCAGCGCTTGACCCTCTTCACTGCGCAAATCCAGCGCCACCGAGCGTTTGTTACGGCTCTGTACGTGCCACCAAAGAGAGGTGCCTTCCTCAAGCATTCGCCATTTGCGAAGGGGGTCACCGGTGCCGGGCGGCTCAATTTTAATCACATCGGCACCAAATTCACCCAGCAGCTTGGTCGCAAAAGGGCCTGCAATGAGCTGCCCAAGTTCAAGGACTTTCAGGCCTTCTAAAGGAAGCTGGCGCGCTTCGGGAGCATGCATTAAGGCTCTCCTGGTCGTGTCGTTAATATTGTTGCCTACCAGCATGCGTGAGCCGCTTAGGCGAGACAATTAGGCAATGGGTAACAAAGGTTTCGTGACTGGCGAAGGTATGCGCTAGCATAGTCAGGTTACTTTTCAGGAGTTTGCCGAGTTGCGCCGCTTTGATTTTTTTACGCTCAAGCTGTTTATCTCTGTTGCAGACGAAGGCCGCTTGACCGCGGCTGCCGAACGCGAACACCTAGCCCTTGCCGCCGTTAGCAAGCGAATGAGCGATCTTGAAAGCTTGGTCGGAGCAACGCTACTTTACCGTAAGCCCCGTGGGGTGGAGCTAACCCCAGCAGGGCATGCGTTTTTGCATCACGCGCGGCGCATACTCGACAACGTTGAACGCTTACAGGCAGAGCTTAGCGAATATGGTGAAGGCGTGCGTGGGCATGTGCGTATTCATTCCAATACCTCAGCAATCATTGCGTTTCTCCCCCAAGACCTTAGTGCGTTCTCTCGCCACTACCCTGAAATCAAAATCGACCTGCAAGAGCGGGTCAGTAATGAAATTATTGCCGCTGTACGGGATGGCTTGACCGATATTGGCATTTTTGCTGGGCATGTGGCTGCGCCAGACTTACAAATAATTCCGTATCGGCGTGATCGCTTAGTGCTAGTAACGCCTGATAAACACCCGTTAGCGGAGCGAAGCAGTATTGCCTTCAATGAAGCGCTCGCTTTCGACTTTATCGGTTTGCAGCAAGATGCGTCACTGCAAGCGCTATTGCTTGAGCAGGCTAATCTATCGGGAAGAGCGCTGCGAATGCGCATTCAGGTACGTAGTTTTGATGCTATTTGCCGCATGATTCACCATGGCATGGGGGTCGGTGTGCTACCAGAGCAAACGATCTACCGCGAGCTAGGTGATCTGCAGCTTAAAAGCATTCCGTTGAGCGACGCCTGGGCCCAGCGTGAACTTGTTATTGGCGTGCGCCGCTACGCGACGCTTCCTGTCACGGCAAGGCACATGGTGGACCTGCTGACCGCAGAAAAGCATTCAGCGTTATAAAACTCATCAAATCGGCGCTTAATCCCGCAGTATCGAAGGGGCCGACCACTGCTGACAAAGCGGCATCACTTCTAAGCGCGTGATATTGATATGCGGCGGAAGTGAGGCTACATGGAATGCTTGGTCGGCGATATCCTCAGGCTGAAGTGGTTCCGCTCCTGCGTAGTAGCTATCGGCTACCTGGTGGTCACCTTTCATGCGAACCAGCGTAAATTCACTCGCTGTCATCCCCGGGGCGAGGTCGGTCACTCTAACGCCCTGGGGGCCAACGTCGCAGCGCAGGTTATAGCTAAATTGTTCTACAAAGGCTTTGGTGGCGCCATACACATGCCCGCCTGGGTAAGGTGTATGAGCGGCGATAGAACCCAGGTTAATTACCGTTGAGCCGGGGCCTGCGGTGATAAGTTTGGGCAGCAAGTGGCGCGTGACAGTCACTAATCCTTTTACGTTGGTATCAATCATGCGGTGCCAATCATCCAGCTCAGCGTTTTGT
Source organism: Halomonas sp. XH26 (assembly GCF_024138895.1). Taxonomy (NCBI): domain Bacteria; kingdom Pseudomonadati; phylum Pseudomonadota; class Gammaproteobacteria; order Oceanospirillales; family Halomonadaceae; genus Halomonas; species Halomonas sp. XH26. The sequence continues at coordinate 3,432,230 of NZ_CP071889.1, read as the reverse complement.
GCTGGCCCCTTACCCAGCGCTAGTCCTGCACTATTGATCAGTGTATGCACGTGCTGAAAGCGTTCTGGCAACGCCGCAACCACGTTAGCAACGTCTTGTGGGTTGCTGACATCCAATTGAGCGATGTGCACAGGTACGCTGTTTTTCAGTGAGTTATAGAGCGCCTCTAAGCGAGTTTGACGCCGTCCTGTTAACACCAGTGACCAGCCCGCTTGGGCAAAACGGTGGGCACAAGCAAGGCCTATTCCAGAAGTGGCGCCGGTAATAAACACGACGGGTGCGGTTTCGTGCATGATGAAAGCTCCTGGCGAACATAGCGGTTAAAGCCGCTGCTAAAAACAGCAGACAAGCGCCATTGAGATAGCCTAAGGGTGCAGTGGGTATTCATCTTTGGTCGTATGCTGATAATAGGGTGCGTAGTTTAGCGCGCTATAGCGGCGTTTCTAGCCATCGTATTTGACGAAGTCAGCCTTCATAAACGTCGATTTGAGCCGCTTGGCTGCTTGTTTCAAGATCAATCAAACAGCAAAAATGCTGTGATAGGTATCACGCTTAATAACCATAACCACATCCAATAACGACAACCGTAGAGAGTCATCCTATGCGGACAACATTGCTTACCACGCTGGCCACCCTGGGTATGCTAACGGCGGCCCCCTTTGCCTTGGCAAACCCGATCGAAATTCAAGTTAACAACACCATGAGCGAAGGCGGCTCCGAAAGCGCAGCAGTCGAGCGCTTTGCCGAGTACCTAGAAGAGCAGGCACCGGGCCGTTTTGAGGTGCGTCCTTTTCTAGCAGGCTCACTCGGTGGTGAAAACGCGGTGCTGGAACTGCTCAACTTAGGTCAAACCCAGATTTCTATCACTGGCGGCAACTGGCGCCAGCAGTATGCGCCAGAGTATGACGCTATTACCGTGCCGTTTGTTTTTTCAACCTGGGACGAAGTCGACGCCTATATGGAAAGCCCTTCTGGCCAGGCATTGATTGATCAGGCTGAGAGCCAAGGCGGGCTTAAGTATTTTGGTTTGCAGCACCGTGGCCCACGCCATATGACCGCCAACAAGGCAATCAATAGCCCTGAAGACTTAGACGGCTTCCGTTTGCGTCTGCCATCGCTCCCCGTGTGGCTTGAGGTGTGGGAAGAGATCGGCGCCCAGGTAGTGAACGTTCCCGCGCCGGAAATTTACTTGGCCATGCAAACAGGTCAAGTCGATGGCCATGAAAACTCGCTCTCCTCGCCCTATACCCGCCGCCTGTGGGAAGTACAGGATCACATCATTATGACCAGCCACGTGCAGTTTCCGTGGAGCTGGGTAGCCAGTTCACGCTGGTGGGGTGGCTTAGAAGCCGATGATCAGGCATTGATCGAAGAGGCGATCGACGTAGCTCGTCAATACGGTTCAGAGCAAGAGCGTGAACTTGACGAGTTCTATCTAGAAGCGCTGCAGGATGAAGGGATGACCATCATTGAGCCGGATGTGGCACCTTTCCGCGAAGCGGCGTTGCCTGCGATTGATCGTGTAATGGCCGGTATGGCTGATGGCGTGCGTGAAGATGCGTTAGGTAATGAAAGCCAGTAATTGCTTGTGCTAAATGAACAACGGCGGCCTATCAGGCCGTCGTTGTAGTTTTAAAAGATACCTATTTAAGCCTTATTAAGCCTCAGGAGCGTTCCCGTGGATTCAGCTATGCCGCCCAGAAACGGGCCGGATAGAATCGCTTTTTATGTGTTGCGTTACACCACCCGTCTTTGCGATGGGGTGGGGGTGACGTTAATGGCCGCGATATTACTGCTCATTGTGTCTGCAGTGGTAGCCCGTGACTTACTTGGGTTGGGGATGCCCTGGACAGAAGAAGTTGCGTCACTGCTGGCCATTTATGCCATTGGCTTTGGGTCTATCTCTGCGTGGGTACGCAGTGAGCATTTAGTGGTTGACCTGTTCAGCCACAAACTTTCTAGCTTAGGTAAAAATATACAGTATCGCCTTACTTCGCTGATCTCTTGCGGCTTTTTTCTGCTCGCGGCATGGGGCGCGTGGATTATGTCGGATATGAGCGCCAACAATAAAACCGTTTCGTTAAGTATCAGTTTCAGCTACCTCTACTACGGTATCTTCTTTAGCTTCGCAAGCATGGCGGTCATCGCCCTTTGGAAAACGCTGCGCGGCCCGGTTTTCTGGCTTGAAGCACCCCGCGAAGAAGAGGTGACGGCACCATGACTGAATTACTAATTTTCGTTGGCGGCCTGTTGGTGCTAATGGCTATCGGGTTGCCTGTCGTGGTTGCTATCGGTGTTACTTCATTTATCGCTTTGGTATTCACCGGCACCGGAGGGTTGCCCGTTGAGCTACTGCCACTGCGGATGGTGCAAACGCTCAACAACTTTACGTTGTTGGCCATTCCGCTGTTTATTCTGGCTGCCAATATTATGAATATTGGCTCAACAACCACGCGTATTTTTGACTTCGCCACGGCATTAGTAGGCTTTACCAAAGGTGGTCTTGGTCACGCTAACGTAGTGGCCAGCTCTATTTTTGCCACCATGTCGGGTACTGCCGTGGCTGACGCGGCGGGTCTTGGCAGCATTGAAATTAAAGCCATGAAAGAGCGTGGCTATGATTTGGGTTACGCCACTGGAATTACCGCCGCCTCTAGCGTGATTGGGCCGATTCTGCCGCCCAGTATTGCGCTGGTAGTGTATGGCTGGTTGGCCAACGTGAGTATCGGCGGGCTGTTTATGGCGGGGCTGCTGCCCGGCATTTTGATGGCATTACTGTTGATGGGAATGACGGTAATGCTCGGGGCAACAGGCAAAGTAGTGATGCCTAAGCCTACGCCGTTTGATGCCTGCGAGGTCGTCCGAACCGGCAAGCGCGCTATTCTGCCCTTGATGATGCCCGCCATTATTGTCGGTGGTATTTGGGGGGGCTTCTTTACGCCAACGGAAGCGGGCGCCATTGCCTCGCTCTATGCGGTTATTTTAGGCGGCCTGATCTACCGTGACTTAAGCCTGCGCGACTTGTTTAATGCTTTCCAACGTACCCTTATGTTCAGCGCCGTGATTCTGCTGATTATTGCGGTATCCAGTTTTTACGGCTGGATTTTGGTGCGCATGGGCATTCCACAAGCGTTGGCGGGACAGGTGGCCAGCATCGATATGCCGACGATTGCGTTGCTGCTCTGCTTTGCGCTGTTTTTCCTGCTTATCGGCTGTTTCATGTCGGTCATCGAGAGCATCCTGATCTTCACTCCCATTGTGGTGCCTGCTGCGCTAAGCGCGGGGTTAGACCCTGTCCATTTCGGCATTGTGATGGTCATTACGCTTTCAGTGGGAGTTATCACGCCACCCTTTGGCACGGTGCTGTTTCTAATGGTGGGCATTACGCGACTACGCTATGGGCAGGTGGTCAAAGCGGTGTTGCCGTTCCTATTACCGATTCTGGCCACGATTTTATTGTTGATCGCGATACCTGGCCTTGCCACGTGGCTGCCTCGGGTGATGGGGTATTAATCCCCCAAACCTCGTTTGTCATGATGCAACAGGGCTCATGTGTCAGCGGTAAACAATAAATCGCTAATTAAAGATCGGTGCGCCATTAGATTGGTATGCATTATTTTTGTACAAGTCTCTGTATTTAAAGTGTTTTTTATTTTGTTGGCATGGCTTGGTATGGCGGCTGCAATGTATTGGGCAAGAACGAAGTGTTAGGAAGACATGACGTTCTTGCCACTAACCAAGGTTTTCAAATGATCGAATTTTTTGATTACCGAAAACCAAAGTGAAAGCGAAGCCATACCAGGAGGCATGACTATGAAAAAGGAAGCTCTCAAGAAACTTGGCATTTTAGGCGTATCGTTTGGTTTAATCGCTAGCCCGCTGGCCTTTGCTGGCATGGAAGGCAACGATGATTACGAGCCCGCTCCTCAGGAAGAAACGACCCAGGATGAGCAAGGCGCCTACAACTCTTTCGACTCTGATCAAGAGCAAGGCGCTACTAATGAAGGTGTAACTACTGAGTACGAAGAGGAAGAGCAAGAATTCACTTATGAAGAGGAAGAAGAAGAGCAAGACACATGGGAAACTGAAGAGGAAGATGATTCCGGTTGGTAACCCATGACTGCTAAAGGATTAACTTCTATTCCGGTTCACGGATGAACCATGAAATGCCCCGCCAGTTGCGGGGCATTTTTGCGTTAAAAGATGCCACATAGGGCGTGAGGATAGGGCGTAGGGAATGAATAGGCTATGGTTAGAGTTGGCGGATGCAGACTCTGAGTGCAACACACTCATTGGATGGTTGATGGGCTTTCATGGTACTTGGCCATCAGCTCGCTCATCACTTCTATCGGACATTTAAAATCAAAGCGTTTTCGAGGCCGCATATTCAGCTCAAAGGCAATGGCATCCAGCTCTTCCTGGCTATGTACTGAAAGGTCTGTTCCTTTCGGTAAATATTGACGGATAAGGCCATTGATATTCTCATTGGCTCCCCGTTGCCAGGGGCTATGGGGATCGCAAAAGTAAATCGCAACACCGGTTTCTTGAGTAATTTTTGCATGGTGTGTCATTTCACGCCCCTGATCATAGGTCATGCTTTTTCGAGCGGTGGTCGGCATTCGGTTCAGAGCAGCACTAAAGCCTGCTACGGCGGATGTGGCGGTGGCATCGTCCATTTTTGCGAGGATCAGATAGCCACTGCTAAGCTCTACCAAGGTGCCTACCGCGGACGCGTTATTCTTACCTTTGATCAGATCGCCTTCCCAGTGGCCGGGCATTTCACGCTTACTGACCTCGGGCGGACGTAAGTGAATGCTGACCATGTCAGGGATCTGACCACGTCGATCCACTTCGCCACGGCGAGGCTTGCGTGTGGTTTTACCTTGTCGCAAGCAGTGAATCAGTTCCTTGCGAAGGTGGCCAACGGGCAAGGCATAAATGGCCGTGTAGATGGTCTCTCGGCAGACGTAGGCATCGCGCAAATCAGGTAGTTTCATCGTCTTGAGCTTGCCGCTAATTTGTTCAGGAGACAAGCGTCGCCGCAAAATATGCACGATGAGATCAAACCGCTCGGTGCCTGGCAAAAGCTTACGCGCAGGACGACAGACTACTCGACGCTTTTCTCGCTGACGTTGGGCGTGCCGGGCACAGTAACCGTTCTGGGCCATTTGGTTACGGCGTATTTCACGAGATATGGTTGAAGGAGCTCGCCCTAAGAGCTGGGCAATGTGCCGAAGGCTCATCCCTTGGGCTTGACCCACTTGGATGCTGGCACGTTCTTCAATGCTGAGTTCGAGGTAAGACATGGGACAACACCTTAGCGAAATGCTCAGGTGTTGCACTCAGTTTCTGCGGCCAAGGTTCTATTACTAACATCAGCCACAAGGACGTTGCCGACGTGTTGAACTGGAAGGAGGTTCCACAGCTTCCTAAAGCGCAAGGACGAATCGAAGCGATTGATCTCGCGCGTGGCATTGCCATTGGGCTGATGATTATCAGTCATGCCGTTAGTGGTTTAGTAGGCATGCGTCATGTGCCCGACTGGGGCATGGTGCCTATCCACTTTTTAACTAAGTTCTCGTCCTCGCTGTTTATTTTAGTGTTCGGCATCGCGCTGGCGGTGGCCTTCTTATCTCACACGCAAAGTGACGATTGGCCCCAGCGGCGATTAAAGCTATGGGTAAGGGCCATTGAGGTTTGGTTTTGGTATAAAGCGCTGATTATTATCGAAATGCTCCCCTTTAGCTCGCCTAGCGATATTGTTGATACGCTGCTCTACGGGCGGTTTGCTATCTGGGTAGAGATTCTCGGCTTCTACGCCATTGCCTTGCTATGGGTGCCATTAATATTGCCGCTGTGGGCGCGAACGCCACTGTGGGGACGTTTGGCGACCATCGCAGGATTAACGGCGCTTTCAGCGTGGTTACAAGGCTTTTCCTTTGGGGGCTACGAGCTCTTAAAAGCGTTTCTGGTGGACCATGAAGAGCACTATGCCTGGGGACAGCTTAGCCGCGCCCCACTAATATTGTCTGGCTTATTGATCGGCGAAGCGCTGTTACGCTGCTATTTCGATGCCACCTTACGCCGCCGTTTAATTCTTTGGCTGGCAGGGTCGGGGGCGCTGATGGTCGGCGCTTTTTATGGCATAGCCATCGCCGGGGGCGATGTTCATGGTGCGATGATGGCGGTGGCTCGTAATGTGGGAAAACACCCGCCAGGGATAAACTTTATGCTGTTTAGCGTGGGTGGCGCGTTGGTGCTGCTTGGGCTTGCCTTAGCGGGTGGCGCCACCGCTGCGAAAGCACTGTTGCCGATCACTCTCATCGGTAGTGATGCGCGCAAAGCCTTTATCTTCCATATCGTGATGATTTTTCTAGTACTGCGTTTTTTATTGGAAGGCGAGGGGGCCTACAGCTATCCGCAGGCGCTTGGCATTGGTGGCTTATTAATACTCGGTGCCGCGCTGTGGATTTGGTTGACCCGCTGGATGGCGGCTCATCGCTAAGCGCGAGCAAACTAACGGGAGTTGACGATTTGCGACACTGGATACAGCGCGGGCTCATGGTCGTAGCGCTGTTAATAGCACTGCCTGTTCATGCAGATTGGTATTATGAAGTCGATAAACAGAGCCGCTGGCAGGGTGACTTAAATGCCCGCATGGCCGCCATCGAAGAGGTGTTTGGTGGGCAGCTGGGTGTGTATGTGCAGAATTTGGCCAGTGGTGAAGCCTATTCATGGAAAGCCGATGAGCCATGGTATTTGGCATCGCTGATAAAAGTACCGGTGGCTGCTCAGGTGTTGGCCGAACGCCAAGCTGGCAGGCTATCGCTTGATGAGCGGATTACCCTGGCGCGCAGTGACTATGTGGATGGCGCAGGCCCGGTAAACTGGCATGATCCAGGCACGCCTATTTCTATTGGTTATTTGTTGGAACAGATGATCACCGTTAGCGATAACACCGCCTCAGATATGCTGATTGATCGTGTAGGGCTTGAGGCAGTGAATGCACGGGCAAAGGCCATGGTGGCCGCGAGCGGAGGAAGACCCGGTCATATAGGGCCGATTAGCAAGCTCGTTAGAGTACGCCAAGGTGTGTATGGCCAGTTTCATCCAGATGCCCAAGACTTAGGTGGTTTAGATTTTATGGCGCTGCGCAAGCATCCCGTTAGCCAGCGCCCAGTAGCGTTAGCCCGTGCCCTTAGCGTGCGCCAAGATGCCTTCGAGCAGCCTGACTACGACCGCGCCTTTGATGCTTACGAAGCCACGGGTGAGAACGTAGGCACGTTGCGCGCCTTCGGGGATGTGCTAGCCTCGCTTCACCATGGGGGTATGACGGATTTGAATACCGAGCAGCGCCAAACGCTGCTGGCGGTAATGAGCCGCACCTCCTCTGGCGAGCGCCGCTTGAAACAAGGGTTGGGCAGTGACATTCATTTTGCCCATAAGACCGGTACCCAGCACCGTCGTAGCTGCGATGCGGGTATTGCCTCGCGCATTTCGTCAGCCCAGGGACCTTGGGTAATTGTCGCCTGTAGCCGAGGCCCGCTTTCGGTAAGCGCCCACGAACGCGCCTTGGCAAGTGTTGGTGACGCGCTACGTTTTAGTGGTGCGTTAGCTGACCTTTAATCAAGCTAACGCTAACGCTAACGCTAGCGCCTAACGCCGTACCAGCATGATAAACTGAGCCAATGCTCTGTTGATGTTTCACGGCCTGCCGTTGGAAAGTTGTAGCGCTTGGTGGCTAACGACGCGGGTGCCTCATTCGCTCGTACCTCGCGAGATTCGTTACACCGCGCTACGGTAGGTGCCATAGGTTTTGTAGCGCGTGGTAAGCGAAGCGCACCCGCGATGACGGTTATGGCAAAATGAAACAGCAACAGGTTATGTAGGTTCTTTTTTTTTATTACTTAGGAGTTTGTTATGGCACGTGCCAGCGCCCGTCATATTTTGGTAAGCAGTGAAGAGCAGTGCAACACACTGAAGCAAGAGATCGAAAACGGTCGTGATTTCGCAGAAGTGGCCAAGCAGCACTCTAGCTGCCCTTCTGGCCGCCAAGGCGGTGACCTAGGTAGCTTTGGCCCCGGCCAAATGGTACCGGAGTTCGACAAGGTCGTTTTCAGCGGTGACCTGAACAAAGTACACGGCCCGGTCAAAACCCAGTTTGGTTACCACCTGTTGGAAATCACTAGCCGCAGTTAATGGCGCCGAACATCCGTCAAGCACCGCGGCAATGCTGTCGCGGTGTGAGGAGCACGCCTTGAACGATCCCATTATTACTATTGAAGGCTTGAACAAAACCTACGAAGGTGGCTTTCAAGCCCTTAGCCGTGTGGATTTAACTATTCAGCGCGGCGAGATTTTTGCCCTGCTTGGCCCCAACGGGGCGGGCAAAACAACGTTAATCAGCGTGGTGTGCGGGCTGGTGAACCCAACCCAAGGCCACGTCGTCGTCGATGGCTATGATAGCGTTAGCCACTATCGTCAGGCCCGCGAACGTATTGGTCTTGTGCCTCAAGAACTGACCAACGAAGCCTTTGAAACGGTATGGAACACGGTCAGTTTTAGCCGTGGCTTGTTTGGCAAGTCGCCCAATCCAGCGCATATCGAGAAAGTGCTTAAGTCGCTGGCCTTATGGGACAAACGCAACAACCGTTTGATGACCCTTTCCGGTGGTATGAAGCGCCGTGTATTGATCGCCAAAGCGCTCTCTCATGAACCACGCATTCTATTTCTAGATGAACCCACCGCTGGGGTAGACGTCGAGCTACGCCGTGATATGTGGGAAGTGGTGCGCGGGCTGCGGGATAATGGTGTCACGATCATTCTCACCACCCATTACATTGAAGAAGCCGAAGAAATGGCCGACCGCATTGGCGTTATTAATCGCGGTGAGATTGTGTTGGTGGAAGAGAAAGCAGCGCTGATGAAAAAGCTTGGCAGCAAGCAGCTAACGCTGCAGCTGCACACGCCGCTCTCTGCGTTGCCTGCGTCCCTTGATCAAGACGAGCTGAGCCTGGCTGCAGATGGCTATGAATTGGTGTACACCTACGATGGCCGTCAGGAAGAGGACGGACGCGGTATTTCTGCGCTGCTCACGCAGTTGGAAAAGGCGGGCATTGGCTTTAAAGACCTGCACACCCGGCAGAGCTCGTTGGAAGATATTTTCGTCGATTTGGTAAAGGAGCGCCCATGAATCTCTACCCCGTTCGTGCCATTTATATGGCGGAAATGGCGCGCACCCGCCGCACGTTGCTGCAAAGCATTGTGTCGCCAGTGATTTCAACCTCGCTTTACTTTGTGGTGTTTGGCGCGGCGATTGGTTCACGCATCAGCGAGATTAACGGGGTCAGCTACGGTGCCTTTATTGTGCCTGGGCTGATTATGCTGATGCTACTTACCCAGAGTGTCTCTAATGCCTCGTTTGGGATTTTCTTCCCGAAGTTTTCCGGCAGCATTTATGAAATTCTCTCAGCGCCCATCTCTTATTTAGAAGTGGTGGTGGGCTATGTGGGCGCTGCTGCCTCGAAATCGATCATTCTGGGGCTGATTATCCTGGCAACGTCCAGCTTATTTGTGCCACTGGAAATTGCTCATCCGATTTGGATGCTCACCTTCCTAGTGCTGACCGCCGTCACCTTCAGCCTGCTGGGCTTTATTATCGGCATTTGGGCAGATGGTTTCGACAAGCTGCAGTTGGTGCCTTTGCTGGTGATTACCCCGCTGACGTTTTTGGGCGGCAGCTTCTATTCTATTGATATGCTGCCGCCGTTTTGGCAAACCGTTACGTTGGCCAATCCTGTGGTCTACTTGGTCAGTGGGTTCCGTTGGAGCTTCTACGGCATTAGCGATGTCAGTTTAGCGGCCAGCGTGGCGATGATCCTGCTCTTCCTGGCCGCTAGCCTTGCCACCATTGCCTGGATTTTCCGCACCGGTTATCGCTTAAAGCCCTAAACCTGCGGATTGCCTGTTGAGCGGTTCTTTGCCAACACCGCTGTTTTGATAACTTGTTTTTTTAATCAATCGTTCTTAGATACATCGTTCTTAGCTAAACCGCTCTTAAATAAAAGGTAACTCCCGCTTATGCCGCTACTGCAAAGTATTGTGCACCGCCTTGATCCATCATTAGATGGTGAACGTTTGACCGTCACGGCGGCACCTGCGTCAACACCCGCGGCCCACGACGACCCTGTGATGGCAAGCTTGGTGAATTCGCTAAATGATACCTACAACACCAAAGCCAAAGGGTGGGGGCGATTTGCTGAGCAGGGCGAGCAGGCTGGGCCGCTGGTCGCCTGGCTGCGGGCATATATGGCAGAAGAGCAGGATTTCACCCAGCTTTCTATTGCGATTGCCGAGCGCTTGGCGCAAACCCTGCAAGAGCAGCTCTCCGTTAGCGGCTACTTAGTGTTCGCACATCTACGCCAGGGCGATACCGAGACACTGTTTTTAGGCTTAGTTCATCAGAGGGAAGGTATTGGCATTAACGCAGAGCACCAAGCAGTGCCCGCCGCGCAGCTTAATACCAGCCAGCTCACCTTGGCAGCACGGGTAAACCTTACCCAGTGGCAGAGCGATTCTGAAAGCGCACAATATGTGTCGTTTTTAAAAGACCGCGGCGGCAAAAAGCTAGCCGATGGTTTGATAGCGCTGTTGGGAATGGAAGAGGGCATTGATGCTCCCGCCGAAACCCGCACGCTGCTGAAAGCTTTCAGTGATTACGTCGAAAAAGAGGACTACGACGACGAAGCCAGCCGAGAAAAAACCGACACCCTGGTCGACTACGCCAACGAGCAGCTGCGCCGTGGCGAGCCAATGACGTTAGAAGAGCTTTCGGGGCTGGTGGACGAAAAGCAGCCCAAAGCGTTTTACGACCATATCCGTAATGCTGACTACGGCCTTTCTCCAGAGATTCCGCCCGACAAGCGTACTATCAGTCAGTTCCGCCGTTTTACCGGACGTGCTGGGGGCGTATCGATCAGTTTTGACTCCCACCTGCTCGGGTCCAGCATTGAGTACGATGAAAACCAGGATCGCCTGATTATCAAGCAAGTGCCCAAGCAGCTAAAAGAGCAGTTGGCGAAGCGTAAGGAGTGATTAGTAAATCGTGATTGGTGAATAGCGATTGGTGAATAGTGAGTAGTAGAGGGTGGGCGCTTAGGCGTAAAGGGCACTAAGTGCCATATCGCCAGTCGAAGTGGCAGGTTTATTAACAGGAGAGAAACCGTGCTGGATGCCATTAGCAATTTCTTCCAACGCGCGCTGGCAGAACCTGAGCAGCGTGATAATCAAACCCTGACGCTAGAACTCGCAACGGCGGCGCTGCTCTGTGAAGTCATGCGTGCCGACTACGATAAAAGCGATGCTGAACGCGCCGCGCTCAAGCAGATGCTCATCAACCGCTACCACTTAAGCGAAAGCGACGTTAACGAGTTAATGACGTTGGCGGAAGCAGAAGTAGATGATGCCGTCGATCATTACCAGTTTGTCAGCCTGATAAAAGAGCACTACGGTTATGAGCAGCGCTGCGAGTTGGTAGCGTTAATGTGGCAGCTTGCTTGGGCAGACGGCAGTATCGACCCACTCGAAGAGCACCGTATCCGGCGGCTGGCAGATCTCCTGCACGTCAGCCATAGCGACTTTATTCGCAGCAAGCTAGAAAGTACGCCCCACGCTGAATAATGCCCCCAGGATAGACGCTAAACCATAGGAAGGGAGCGCTGACACGTCAATGAATGATAGGCAGGATGCATCGAACTTAACCGAACTGATTAACACCATGGAGCGAATGGAGCGTGAAAAAGCCAATGTAAGCGTAGACGACGTGGTTCACGCGGTGGGCAGGCGTTCATTTGGGCCACTATTGTTGCTTGCTGGGCTAATCACACTTGCGCCCATCATCGGTGATATTCCCGGTATGCCAACGCTTATGGCGGCGTTGGTGTTGCTCACGTCCGTTCAGTTATTAATCGGCAGGGAAACTTTCTGGTTACCTAAATGGCTGGTAAAACGCTCGATTTCCCGAACTAAATTCGATAAAGCCATTCACTACATGAAAAAGCCCGCCACGTGGATTGATAGCTTACTAGGTGTGCGCCTAGCGTGGATGACTGGCTATATCGGGATACGCGTCACCGCCGTGATGTGCCTGCTTATCGCGTTAGCCATGCCGCCGATGGAGTTTATTCCGTTTAGCGCCAACGGCGCGGGCTTAGCGCTTACTCTGTTTGGTTTAGGCTTAGTTGCCCGAGATGGCATCATGCTCTCGCTGGGTTTTCTACTCACCGGAGTTACGTTTACGGTTGTGCTGATCAACGTGCTATAAGTTCGCGTACGATCATCCTAGCGCCGCCTAAGCTGGCGGTTTTTTAAAAAGGAGTAAGCACGTACCATGTCTGATCCAGCACCGTCTGAGTCATCATCATCGAACTCACCGTCGCCACATTCAGCACTGCCGCCTGCGCCCAAAACGCCCCGTGAACAATCTCCCTGGGAGCGGCGGATTGAAACGGTGCTTTGGAATTCTCGCTTTCTAGTAATGCTGGCGGTAGTGCCAAGCCTGTTGGGCTCACTGATGCTGTTTATTGTTGGCACGCTGGATATCTTAACCGTGGTGGGTGACGTACTGCGCTACTACCTGATGGATAGCTCTCAAGATATCCACGACACCCTGGTGCCAGACATCATCATCGCCGTTGATGTGTATTTAATAGCGATTGTGCTGCTGATCTTCGGGCTAGGTATCTATCGGCTGTTTGTTTCCCGTATCGATCAGGCGGAAGTGCGTTATCCCAAGCACCCGTTTAACGTAGGCTCACTGGATCAACTCAAGGACAAAATTGCCCGCGTGGTGATTCTGGCGGTGATTATTGAGTTTTTCCGCGCCGTGGTGGATATCCGTTTCACAACGCCACTGGAAGCCATCTATCTCGCGCTTTCGGTGCTGGCGCTGGCCGCAGCGCTTTATTTTATGAGTCTAGGGCATAAGGATGAGTAAAAAAGGGTTATTTCACTGTTCATATTCTCAATGGCCACACCAGTAGTAGCTGCTGGCACGGTTTAAGAGAGCGATTTAATGCCCACCAAGGGTAAATTACGCAAACATAACCAATCACTGCTAGGCTAGAGGTGTTATTTCAAGGTGTTGCTTTCTTTGAAGCAAGCCTTTAAACGCAAAAGCAAGGAGTGCCGTTATGCGTAACATTATCTACATTATTGGTCTAATCGTTGTTGTGCTGTTTATTCTATCGCTGCTTGGACTGCGCTAAGCACACCACGCCAATAGAAAAGCGCCCGCAGCTCTTTTTTCAAGGGGCTGCGGGCGCTTTGTATTTAAAACGTCGTATTTAGAGCGTCGTATTTAGAACGTGCAGAGCAAAGCAAACGCGATTACGCGCAGTCGGCAGCTCCCTGGCCAAACATATCAAACATTAGCTCCCGCCCCATAGACGTCAGTACGAAGCGGTCGTAATCATTAAATTCAGCGGCGCCGCTCTCTTCAAGCACCCGTTGGCATGTTTTCCAACTAGGGCAATGCCCCTTCAAATGAGCCAGCTCGCGTCGGGCAAGACCACGCTGCGGCAAGGTAATGGTTTCGAGCACATGGCCGTTATCGTAAAGCAGCTCGGCAACGGTAGAAAGGCAGTGGCGTAGGCTGCGCTGCACATGATAAGCGGCAGACGCTACGGTGGATGCGGGTTGTGACACCTCGGAAGGCATAAGTCGTTCTCCTGCAAACAGCCCCAAAATGGGCTTGTTGCAGTGCATTATAAAGCAATGCAGGTGTTAGACCAAGGTCTATGGTTCGTTAGTGTCAAAGCAACCGCCGACCTTTTCCTGACATGTTCCTGTCATCTAGATAATTCACCATGTAAGTCACTAGAGAATACACAGAAAAGTGTTAATCCCGATGGATGGCATTATGCCTTTTTGAGCTTTTTACAGGCGCCATCTTTTACAATTCATTACCTTTTCGTACGTAAAAAAAGCCAATTAGGCTCAAGTCTGAGCTTTAATGGTCGATAGTATTCAATAATAAATCACATTCTTACGTATGAGCAGCGCCAGCGTGTTGGGCGTTTTTTAAAAAAAGGGCAGTAACTTATGGCTTCCATTTCATCACTCGGAATTGGCTCAGGACTCGACCTCAACGGCTTGCTGGATCAACTGCAAGATGCTGAGCGAGGGAAGCTGAAGCCTATAGAGCGTCAACTGGAAACCCAGCAGACCAAGATTTCTGCTTATGGTCAGCTGCAAAGTGCGCTTTCCAAATTTCAAACTGCATCAGCTGAGTTAAACGACAGTGCGCTTTACGAAAGCCTTTCCACGAATGTGGGAGGCGATGCCATTACTGCCACGGCAGACGGCGAAGCGCAGCCCGGTAGTTATAACGTCACCGTTGATACACTCGCTACCCGTGGCACGCTGGCCTCTGAAGGCGTTGCCGAACTGGACGCGCCGCTAACGACCACTGAGCAAACGTTAACCTTCACATTCGGTGATGGGGCCAGTAAAGACGTCACCATCGGTGCGAATAGCAGCCTGGAAGATATTCGCGATGCGATTAATGCCAGTGAGGATTCAGGCGTTAACGCCACTATTGTGAACGACGGCACCAACTATCGGCTGGCGCTTAGTTCCAGCGAAACCGGTGCGGATGCCTCTATTACCGGCTTTAGCTTTTCCGATGCAGGCACTGCGCCTTTCGCCGCCGACACCGATAACACCCTACAAGCAGGCACCGATGCCGCGTTGACGGTGAATGGCATTGCTATTACCAGCCCTACCAATCAGGTTGAAGGGGCGATTCAAGGCGTGACGCTTAATCTTCAAGAAGAGGGCGATAGCACCGTGGCAGTCGAGCAGAATACACGCGCTGTTCGTGAAGCGATTACGGGCTTTGTCGATGCCTATAACGACCTCAAGGGCACCATCGGCGAGCTGACCAGTTTCAATGCGGAAACCGGCGTGGCAGGCGAGCTTAACGGCGATAATACGGTGCGCACTGTGGAATCTCGCATGCGCAGCATATTAAGTGGCGGTATCGAAGGTGAGTTCTCGATGCTTAGTGATATTGGTATTTCACTACAGCGGGACGGCACGCTTTCTATTGATGAAAGCGAGCTGGATAACGCCATTGTCAATAACCAGGATGCGCTGTCGGCGTTCTTCGCCGGTGACGCCGACGATTCAGGTATGGCAGGCCAGTTAAACCAAGGCCTAGACCAGTTGTTAGGCACGAACGGTGCAGTGAAGGGAGCCATTACTGGGGCGGAAAATCGTGTGGAATCCCTAGTGGAGCGCTACACCCGAACAGAACAAACCATTGAGAAGACCATTTCACGCTACCGTACCCAGTTCGGCCAGTTGGATAGCATGATTGCTCAGATGAACCAAACCAGCAGCTATCTAACCCAGCAGTTTGATGCCCTCGACGCTCAGCTTGGGCGTAAATAGCCGCTAAAGTAATTTGGTGGTTGCTGAACGCTTACGCTAACGCCTGCTTCCTGCAGGCGTTTTCATTAGAAAATTCCCATTTCTAGTAAAAAAGTATGAAAAGCGGCGAAAGCGCGAAAAGGCGCTAAAGTTGTGCGCTTTTCTGCCGATAGCAGTGCTATTAAATAAACGGGCGTGCGCATGCGTGCCTGGGTATTGTGGTTTAGCCTTTTGCACTGAGGAACACCCCCGCATGGCGACGATAACCTCTCTTGGCGTTGGTTCTGGCCTTGATCTCACTGGTTTGCTTGATCAGCTTCAAGCGGCTGAGCGGGGCAAACTCGCGCCGATTACGCTTCAAAAGAAACAGCAGCAGGCGAAAATTTCTGCGTTCGGTCAACTTCAAACGTCGCTGAACGCGTTTCAAGATGCGGTCGCTAAAATTAATGACCCCAAGCTCTATCAAAGCCTTTCCGCCAATTTGCGTGGCACAGGTGGTGGAGAAGCCATTAAAGCGACTGCCGCCGCTGATGCGCTGCCGGGCAGCTACCGGGTAGAGGTCAGCCAATTGGCCACCTCTGGCACGCTGGCTTCAAGCCGGGTAGATACCAAAGACCAAGCGCTCGATCTACAAGGGGCGACCGCGCTGCAGCTGACCTTTGGCGATGGTGAGACCGTCGATATCAACATCGCAGAAGGCAGTAGCCTTGCTGATATGCGTGATGCCATTAACGCTGATAAAGAAGCTGGTGTTAACGCCACGATTATCAATGATGGCACGGGCTACCGGCTGGCACTTAGCTCTAAAACCACTGGCGCAGACGCTTCTATTGAAAGCTTTAGCTTTGTTGATGCCGGTGGCACCGTGGTGCCAGGCCCCTTTGTTGAAGATGCGACAACAAAGCGCCCAGGGGAGAATGCCGCGCTTACGGTTAATGGCATTGCGATTAGTAGTGCGGAAAATAGTATTGAAGGCGCTATTCAAGGCGTAACGCTAAATCTTGCTGAACTCGATATCGTGGACGGCGAAACGGCTTCCAGCACCATTAATATTGAGCGCGATACACTAAAGCAGCGCGAAGCGATTAATGGCTTTGTAAAAGCGTTTAACGACTTAAAAGGCACCATTGGCAAACTCACTAGCTTTACCGGTGATAGCGAAACAGCTGGAGAGCTAGTGGGAGACAATACCGTGCGCACCATTGAATCTCGGCTGCGCAGTGTATTAACCGGCGGGGTAGAAGGCGGTGAGTTATCGACGCTTAACCAGCTAGGCATCACTCTGCAACGAGATGGCAAGCTCAAGGTTGATGACGATGTGCTAAACGATCTAGTTGCCAATAATCCTCAAGCCCTCAATGCCTTTTTTGCCGGTGAAAGCGAGGGCGACGGCATGGCGGGTAGGCTAAACACTACAATCGAACAGATGCTGGGCAACAATGGCGTGGTAAAACTAGCGATTAGCGGCGCGGAAAACCGTGTTAAAAGCTTGGACGACCGTTTTGAGCGCATGGAAAAAACCATTGAAGGCACCATCTCCCGCTACCGCACCCAGTTCGGCCAGCTAGATGCGATGATTTCCCAGATGAACAGCATGAGCAGCTACCTCACCCAGCAGTTCGACGCCCTGGATAGTCAGTTAGGCCGTAAGAAATAATCTTAACGCTGTAACATTGTAGACATGATGGATTGACCTGCCCCTCCTCAACTTCGTGGGTTATGTTGAGGTTGAGGCAACAACGCAGAGCCACTATTAAGGGAGGCAGGTCATGAAACAGTCTAGCGTAAATCAACCGTCCTTTGGTGAACGCCGTAGCGGCGCTGGCAACGTCCATGCCGCTTATATCGGCCTGGATGTGCACAAGGCCACCATTGCCGTCTCTATCGCCGAGGCGGGGCGGCTCGAGCCCGAGTTTCGTGGCGAGATTCCTAACGAATCCAAGGCCATTGACAAGATGATTCGCCAGCTCAGCCAGCGGTTCAACGGGCAGCCTCTGTTGTTCAGTTATGAGGCTGGCCCTTGTGGTTACGGCCTCTATCACCAGATTCAGGCCAGCGGCCATGATGGCGAAGTGGTTGCCCCATCACTGATTCCTCGTCGTGCGGGAGATCGCGTCAAGACCGACCGACGAGACGCCGTCATGCTGGCCCGTCTCTCACGTGCTGGCGAACTCACGCCGGTCTGGGTGCCCACGCCTGAGCAGGAAGCCATTCGTGATCTGACACGTGCCCGTGAGGATATGAAGGCCATTGAGCTTAAAGCACGTCAACGTCTGAGCGCATTCTTGCTACGCCACGGCAAGGTCTACACTGGCAAAAGTAAGTGGATACCGGTTCATTTTCGCTGGCTCGAGACCGTCCGCTTCGATAATCGGATTCAGCAGATCGTGCTACAGGAGTACATTGAGGCCGTGAGAGAGGCTCAACGACGCGTTGCAGGGTTAGAGAAGCAAATGGAAGCGGCGTTAATGGAGTGGTCACTGGCCTCGGTGGTTCGGTCGCTAATGGCGATGCGTGGGATCAGCCTGATTACCGCCATGACAGTGCTGGCCGAGCTGGGTGATATCAGCCGGTTCGACTCACCGCGGCAACTGATGGCCTACCTGGGACTAGTGCCCAGCGAGCACTCCAGTGGCGGTAGTCGCCGACAGGGAGGCATCACTAAAACGGGTAATGGTCATGTGCGTCGTGTGTTGGTGGAGGCCGCCTGGAGCTATCGCTTCCCCGCGCGCAAGACGCGCATTATTGAGAAGCGAGCCGAGCAGACCACGCCGACGGTGCAGGCAATCGCCTGGGAAGCACAGAAACGACTCTGCGGACGTTACCGTCGATTGGCGGCCACGGGCAAGATGAAGCAGCAGGTTATCACCGCCGTCGCGCGCGAATTGACGGGGTTTATGTGGGCGATTGCCTGTGAGGCTGTGGGCAAACCGCACGGAAGCCGGGCAACCGCATGACTATCACGTTCCAGTGTCTAGGTGTCAGGGAGCGTCGGGCCGGTGGGAGAACCCCTGGCCCTCCTATGAGGCCCCGCCCTCTGGGGCTGGGTGACCCTCGCTTGTAGAGCAGGGTAGCTCCGCGACGAAGTGATGACAGGTCGGTAACCAACCCACGAATACCAGAGAGATCCACCGTCGCAGATAGCCCTTCGCTTCCTGCCCCCTAGGCATTGAGGACAACCGAATGAACGAAAGATAACCGTGCCCTTGACAGGTCAATCCATACCAGGAGGGAGCTTTAGCTCGCGATCTCAGCTGCGAAGATAGTGAATCAACCTCAACTTCCCTAAAAGTGCTACTTCCCTCCCGCTTCAGTTACCAAACATTACATCTTTTTTTACTAATCACCCTAAAGATTCCCCCCGCCGTGCCGTTAATTCTAATAACGGCGCACAAAGTGGCCGATTAGCAGGCCTTCCGGCCAGTGTTCATGCAAGGAGAATCACACCATGTCAGTGATCAATACCAACATTACTTCCATGATTGGCCAGCAAAACCTGTCCAAATCACAAAATGCTCTGACGACTTCTATGGAGCGTTTGAGTTCTGGCCTGCGTATCAACAGCGCCAAGGATGACGCAGCTGGTCAGGCTATTGCCAACCGGATGTCTTCACAGATCACCGGTCTGTCTCAGGCGCAGCGTAATGCCAACGACGGTATCTCCATCGCGCAAACCGCTGAAGGCGCACTGAACCAAGTAAACGATAACCTGCAGCGTGTGCGTGAGCTGGCTGTACAGGCTCAGAATGGCACAAACTCTACTGACGACTTGCAGTCAATTCAGGACGAAATTAACCAACGCCTTGAAGAAATTGATCGTATTTCTGGCGAAACAAATTTTAACGGCACTAAAGTTCTGGCAAGTGAACAGGGTGTTAGTATTCAAGTTGGCGCGAATGATGGTGAAGCCATTAAAGTAAACTTGAAAGAAATAACTGCCGAAACTCTGGGTCTTGGTGATTTCAGTGTTTCTGATAAAAAAGTAGAGTTCTCTGATTCTATTGCTAGAAAGAGCGATGTCTCCGCTATTACCAATGTAGCAATTGCAGATGACACTGCCTTCGATACGAATGGAACTAACTTTAGTGCTGCGCCGCTTGCAGACGATACTGCAACCTTAGATTACTTTAATGATGCTACTGGTATTACTGCCACTGCTACCGGTGACTTGACAAACTCTGGCACAGGTGCTAACAAAGCTGTCTATAGCGTCAAAATTGATGGTGGTGATTATTTCGTCGCTCAGGATGCAGACAATAGCAACCAAATCAATTTGCTGAAGCAAGACGGCACTGGCGGCTATGAAAAGGTTCAAGTTGAAAACGCTAATGGTGACATGGAAGATGTTCAGGTCGCTGTTTTTAATGGAAAAACAACTGCTTTTGTTGATTCTGGTGCCCCAGCCGGTGCTGCTCAGGAGGTTGATCTAACGCAAGGCCTCTCAAATGCGCAAGCGACAGATTTATTGGCTAAGAATGACAGTAATCTTGCTGTGAACATCGATGGTCAAAACTATAATGTTCAGGAAATTCAAGAAAATGGTGAAGATTCAGGTAAATATGGTGTTCGTATGGATGATGGCACTGTGTTAGCAGTAGCATTCGATACTGCCACGGGTAATGTTTCCATCCAAGAGGACGCTGATGGTAACAGAGTTGAATATGCACTCCAAACTGATGGTAACGTGGCTGCTGTGGTTAATGATAATGGAACACTTAAAGAAGCTACGCTAAATGCTACCTTCAATGGTGTTGCAACTGCAGGTGGAGATTTCGATACCGATTTGTTGCAAACGACAGGCACTGCAAAGCCACTTGAAGCTCTAGACAATGCATTGAAGCAAGTTGATAGTCTCCGTTCAGAGCTGGGTGCGGTGCAGAACCGTTTTGAATCTGCTATCGAAAACCTAAGTACTAACGAAACTAACCTGTCAGCTGCTCGTTCACGCATTGAAGATGCAGATTACGCTACTGAAGTGGCCGATATGACGCGTGCACAGATTCTGCAGCAAGCCGGTACTTCTGTACTGGCACAGGCCAACCAGATTCCGCAGAACGTTCTTTCACTGCTGGGTTAATCTGAGGCTTAGTTTCGATAGAGCATTTGCTGTATCACTAAGTAGTACACTAAACCGGCTCCCTTTGGGGGCCGGTTTTTTTTACTGAGGTGACGTATGACTAATGAAGAACAACAACACGTTATCGATGAGCTGCAAACTGTCATAGCGGACACTCAAGCCACTTTACAACGCTTTGAAGACACCGGCATGGATAAAGCGATGCCGGAGGATTATGAAAAGCTGCTGGGTATATTAGATGGTGCGGTGAAGCAACAGCGTGAGCATACCAAGGCGATGTTGGGGTAGCTGACACCTGCCACTCACAGAGGTTACGCCCAGATCCGTCATTCCCGCATGCCCTTAGCGGGAATCCATGGTGAGACAGGCAACTGGGTATTATCGGGCAAAGGTCAAAATTGATTCCCGATAACCCCACTCGGGAATGACGGTGCTGTGGTTTACTGGGTATAACGGTGCGGTGGTTTACTCGGGAATGACGGTGCGGTGGTTTACTCGGGAATGACGGTGTGGTGGATTACTCGGGTATAACGGTGGGGGCTCTTGGGAGAGATGGTGCGGGGGCTTGGGTATAGCGGCGTAGCGCATTCGGGAGTGATGTTGGTGTAGCTTGAAAGGCGCTATAGACCAAGGGTGGCTTGTGATAACACGCTTTTCTACCATAATCACTTAGCAGGCTCATTTTGGGCCGTGCTAGCAACAACAGGGTGTTTTATAGATTGAGGCGTGGAGGCGCTGCGGGTGCCGTAGGGATGAGAAACTAGTATGGATACTTATACGCTCACGCTAGTAGTGGCGATTGGTACGATGTGGGTTAGCCTTACCTGTGGCTTTGTCGCTATGTATTTGATCCTTAGCGATGAGTTTAGAGGCGCTTCCCAGACTGCTGATCGGCCCAGAAAGCTTTCGATGGGCGCGAAAGCGAAAGCGGAAGATATTCCCACGCTGGCGAATGAGGAAGGTGCTTCTTGGGGCGTGCAAGTGTTGTTTGAAACTCCATCCCCTGGGCTAAATGAGCGCTTAAGCGTAGCGCTGGCATCTGCGGGAGCGGTGTATGAGCCTAGTACGAAATCTTTTACGGTGATGGGGGAGTCTTCACGTAACCCTATTGTGATTGAAAACGCCTTTCCTCCTGGGCAACTTCCTTCGTTTACCGATGATAATAGCCAGTACTTAATTAAGGGTGTCACTATTAAGGTGAATGAAAGTGGTCGCTCCCTTTCGCCCAGCAAGCTTCAGCTTGCGCGGTTGGTTTCTCTTGCCAAATCATTGGCCCGTTTAGGCGGCAAGGTGGTTGACGCCAATCAACAGCCAATCACCAAGGCAGGTTTTAAAGCCGTTATTTCTGGTAAGGCCAAGGTTTAGCCATCTTAGGCATCATTGCTGCTCGCCTTCTCGTTCACTCTGCTAAGAATGGGTGCTTCCGCAACGGAGAAAAAGTCCAGACGTGAGCTAGCTTCTTAATAGGCAGGAGTGAGCTTCTGTATAACGCTTCGGTAAAACCAGTCGGGTAGCTCTTCCGCTTTAGGTTCAATTTCTCCTTCCGGAGTTACTTCTGCTAGCCATATGTCTTCATTACCTGAGTTATCGAATATAAACGCTCGATCAGCAAGCTTGATGGCATTTATTAATAAGTCGAGTGAACGATGGTAACGCTGACGAATCTTATCTTCTGGTACGGTGTGTCCTCCCGATTCTACTCGGTTGTGAACTCGTTGGACGTTAATGTCTGGGTCGTCGGTGGCAATGTAGTAGAGATAGTTTTTAAAACCTGCTGCACGGGATGCCTGTAATACTTCTATCTTGTCTTCTGATGACATTACAGTTTCAAACGTAAAACTAATTCTAGAGGCGATAAGCTGATCACGAATGAGCGATGAGGCAATTGAAGCGATATAGGAGTTTGGTTCGGTTTTACAAAAGGAAAGGCAGTTGTCTTCAAATAGTAATGTTTCAAGCAGAGGTGCCAGAGACGCTTTTCGTGTTAAAGGCGATTGATAGAAATAGTGTTTGATATCCGCTTTTGAAATGTCGACAGAATAATCACCAAAATAGATAGCGCCTGTGTCCTTGGCGCTTTGTTCAATATCATCTGGGTTGATGTAAACCCCTTTCAGATGTGCAGGTATGACACTCTGAATGGTGCTTTTGCCTGAGCCATTGGGGCCAGCAAACATTCTCAACCTTGGTGTTGGATCCATTAGGTCACCTTCAGCTTCACGCCTACAGGAATTTTGTGTTTAGCGGGTGCTTTTTTCAACACATAAGTGCTGCCATCGGGGCGCGTTTCGACAAGATTTCCGTTGGCGATTTCCACGACTTTCTGGCCTCGGCTCAATGACGCTTGGTAGGCGCGACGTGTGTAACGCACTGTTTGTGCTGCAAATCTTTGTTCTGCATCAGGTTTAGTTGCCACGATTATCTCCCCAGCCTGCAAATCACCTTATAAATGTATAGTACAAGGACTAGAGTATAAGTGTAAGCACACTAATAGTAATGGGGATAGGAGTGGTTATGGGTGGAACGCTGCTGAGCACGTCATCATCACGATAGCACCATCGGTTGATCCTAAATTCCAAAAAACACTAAGAAAGCTGTTTATTATTTCTTTTTTGCTGGTATCTTGGCCTCATTGCACCGGTGGATATTCGACGAACGTCGCAACCGGTGCCCACGTCTAAAGCAGGGTGCTTAGGTGCCCCAAAGAGGAAAAAGAATATGGCGAATGTGAGCCGTTGGAAAAAAGCCGTTGCCGTTCTTTCGCTTAGCGTTGTAGGTGGTGTGCTGTCTGCCGCTGCTTACGCGGATACGCTGCGCGTCGGCATGTCTGGGGGGTATTTCCCCTTTACGTTTGTTGAGCGTGATGAGCTGAAAGGCTTTGAAGTCGATGTTATGAACGCCGTTGGTGATGTGACTGGCGATGAGATTGAATTCGTGACAGCGAGTTTCTCTGGTTTGGCGGGCATGTTGGAATCGGGGCGCATTGATACCATTGCCAACCAAATCACCATTACCGATGAGCGCAAAGCGAAGTACGCCTTCACCGCTCCGTATGTTTACGATGGTGCCCAGGTCGTTGTGCGGGCAGGTAACGACACTATTCAAAGTGTTGAAGATTTATCCGGTAAAAGCGTTGCGGTGAACCTGGGCTCTAACTACGAGCAACTGCTGCGTGAACAGCCTAATGCCGATGAGATCGATATCCGTACTTACGAATCCAACGTCGAGCAGGATGTGGCGCTTGGCCGTATCGATGCATTTGTGATGGATCGCGTTAGCGCTAGCCAAGTGATCAGCGAGCGCGGCTTGCCGCTTGCATTGGCTGGCCAGCCGTTCACCATCATAGAAAACGCGCTGCCGTTTCGTGATGATAAAGAGGGCCGTGCTCAGCGTGACCGCGTAGATGCCGCCCTGGAAGAGTTGCGTGAAAACGGTACATTAGGTGAAATATCGCAAAAATGGTTCGATACTGATATCACTCAGCCATAATCGCGGCTTTACCTCGTGACGGCTATCTTTAGTTTGCGGCCGTGGCAATGCCACGGCCGTTTTGCTTATTGCGACTAAGCTAACGTTGGAATAACCATGCTGAATGTGGAGTATATGTGGGACCTGTTGCCGGTCCTACTGAGTTATTTACCGCTAACGCTGCAAATGGCGAGTATCGCCATGGTGTTTGCGCTGATTATTGCCTGCCTCTTGGCGGTCATTCGGGTGTCGCGGGTGCCGGTGTTGAACGGCGCAGCGCTGCTGTTTATCTCGTTTTTTCGCGGAACGCCGCTATTGGTGCAGCTATTTTTGTTCTATTACGGTTTGCCCCAACTGATTAATGCGCTGATTTCCATCAACGGGGTGACTGCCGCGGTGCTTGGTTTGACGCTGCACTTTTCGGCCTACATGGCGGAATCCATTCGCGCGGCAATTGTGGGTATTGACCGTAGCCAGACCGAAGCGGCGTTGTCCATCGGTATGACTCAGTCTCAATTGATGCGGCGGATTATTCTGCCTCAAGCCACCCGCGTGGCAACGCCAACGCTGATGAACTACTTCATCGATATGATTAAAGCGACTTCCCTGGCGTTTACCCTGGGGGTGACCGAAATGATGGGTGCTACCCAAAAAGAAGCCTCGGGCAGCTTTCTCTATCTGGAAGCATTTCTGCTGGTGGCGATTATTTACTGGGTGGTGGTGGAAGCGCTTTCCTGGGGTCAGCGCCGTCTGGAAACGTATCTGAATAAGGCGTACCAGCGATGATCACCCTCGAATCTGTCAGTAAGCGTTTTGGCCAGCAGCCAGTATTTACCGACGTTGATTTGCACCTGGAACAGGGTGAAATTATCGTCATTATTGGTCCCTCGGGTACCGGTAAGTCAACCCTGCTGCGCTGTATTAACTTTCTAGAACGCCCAGAAGCGGGACACATCACGGTAGGCGATTTAAGAGTCGATGCCCGGCGTGCTAGTCGTGCCGATATACTGGCACTTCGCCGACGAACCGCTTTCGTGTTTCAGAACTATGGGCTGTTTGCCAACAAAACGGCGTTAGAAAATATCAGCGAAGGCATGATTGTCGTGGATAAACTGCCTAAGGCTCAGGCGCACGCTCGGGCAAGGGAGATTTTAGAGCGCATTGGCTTGGCCGATAAGGCAGATGCTTACCCAGCATCGCTTTCCGGTGGCCAACAACAGCGGGTAGGCATTGGGCGTGCGATGGCCGCGAATGCCGATGTGATTCTATTCGACGAGCCAACCTCATCGCTGGATCCGCAATGGGTGGAAGAGGTGCTGAGCTTAATGAAACAGCTCGCCGCCGAGCAGCAAACCATGATTGTGGTGACCCACGAAATGCAGTTCGCCAGAGACGTCGCCGACCGGGTGGTGTTTATGGATGAAGGGCAAATTGTCGAACAAGGGCCGCCCGAAGCGCTGTTCACCAACCCTCAAGATGAGCGGACGCGGCGTTTTCTGCGCAAAATTCTGGCGCCAACGGGGCAGGTATTGCCTTAGCGGGTGAGTAGCGATCCGTGCGGGAAAAGCATTGACAAGCGCTGGCAAGCCCGCTTAACGCGTGATAGACTACGCCATCCTCTCAGACAAGACCCGTGGACGGGCAGATTTTGAACTGCTCGTTACACCATTTGGTAGTATTTTAATTGCTTCCAAATCAATTGGTTATTGTGGAAAGATTCTGACGGAAATGTCGTGGTGAAAGCCGACCGACAAACACATAGTTAATCCGTTGCCGTTTATTGGCAACCTTTATTCTCCAAGGAGATACCTGTGGCGAACAGCAAGCAAGCACGCAAGCGCGCCCGCCAGGCCGAGACTCGTCGCGTCCTGAAAGCCAGCCAGCGCAGCATGGTCCGCACCTACATCAAGCGTGTGATCAAAGCGATCAGCACCGGCGATCATGGCAAAGCGATGGAAGAGTTCCGGGCAATGCAGCCGGTTGTCGACCGCATCGCTGATAAAGACGTTCTTTCTAAGAAGAAAGCTGCACGTCTGAAAAGCCGCTTGAACAAGCGCATTAAGGCTCTGGCGGCGTAAGCCGGCAGGCGCCATAAAAAAACCGGCTGCGGCCGGTTTTTTTGTGTCTATACGTCGCGTTGCCAGCGGCGACTTTGGGTCTCTTGTTTTAGTCACTATGGATTGAGTGATGACCGCCAACACGCCACCGCAAGCAAATATGTCGCCCCCGCGCCGCGGGTTGATGCGCTCTGGGTTAGTGGTCAGTGCCATGACCATGTTGTCGCGTGTGATGGGGTTGGTGCGCGACGTGGTGGTTGCCACCTTCTTGGGGGCAGGCAACGGCTCGGATGCGTTCTTCGTTGCGTTTAAAATTCCTAACTTTCTGCGTCGTTTGTTTGCCGAAGGGGCGTTTAACCAAGCCTTTGTGCCGGTGC
Source organism: Halomonas sp. XH26 (assembly GCF_024138895.1). NCBI lineage: Bacteria > Pseudomonadati > Pseudomonadota > Gammaproteobacteria > Oceanospirillales > Halomonadaceae > Halomonas > Halomonas sp. XH26. The sequence continues at coordinate 3,405,819 of NZ_CP071889.1, read as the reverse complement.
TTTCAGAGTACTCAACCCAGCGCAGTAAACAGGAAATTCGCGAGCTGCTGAATGCAGTAGCGGGCAGCCTGACAGCTATTTTGGCGCTAATAACAGCGTTGGCGATGCTGGGCGCCCCGTGGTTGGTGTGGGTATTTGCCCCCGGCTTTGGGCGTGACCCCGAAAAGCTGGCCATGACAGCCGACATGCTGCGCCTGACGTTTCCCTATTTGCTGCTGATTTCGTTAACCGCTTTTTCGGGTAGCGTGCTGAATACCTGGAACCGCTTTGCGGTGCCCGCGTTCACCCCCGTGCTGCTGAATATTTCGCTGATTGGCGCGGCGCTACTGTTAATGCCGTTAATGGAAGAGCCCGCCATGGCGCTGGCCTGGGGGGTGTTGATTGCGGGTGCTGCCCAGTTAGCGTTTCAGGTGCCGTTTTTGCTGCGCCTTGGGTTGCTGCCGACGCCGTGGCCAAATTTTGCCCACGAAGGCGTGAAGCGCATTCTGAAACTGATGGCGCCCGCGCTGTTTGGCGTGTCGGTATCGCAAATTAACTTACTGCTGGATACGGTGCTGGCCTCGTTGTTAACGGCGGGCAGCGTGTCTTGGCTGTACTATTCGGATAGGTTGGTTGAACTTCCGCTTGGGGTCTTCGGTGTGGCGATTGGCACGATTATTCTGCCTGCGCTTTCCAAACGTCATGCGGAGCAGTCCACCGAACACTTTTCTGCAATGCTAGACTGGGCTATTCGCGTTGTGCTGCTATTGGGGGTGCCTGCCGCGCTGGCACTGGCCGTGCTGGCAGAACCGTTTTTGATTACCTTGTTCCACTACGGGGCAATGACCGATACCGATATTCAAATGGCCGCCATGAGCCTACGCGCGTACGCCTTTGGATTGGTGGCATTTATGCTGATCAAGGTATTAGCACCGGGCTTCTTTGCCCGTCAGGATACTAAAACACCGGTCAAAGTAGGCATTATTGCCATGGTGGCTAACATGGTGTTCAACCTGCTGTTAATTTGGCCGCTTGCTCACGCAGGCTTGGCATTGGCGACCGCGCTTTCAGCATTTTTAAATGCTGGGTTGCTGGGATATTTGCTCTATCGCCAGAAGGTATTGGTCTTTCAGCCGGGATGGGGACGCTACGCAGTACAACTAGTGGGCGGTAGCGCGTTGATGAGTATTGCGCTTTATCTGGCTGCCCCCGACTGGCAGGAGTGGCTTGATTTTGAACTGTGGCAGCGCATTCGCTGGGTAGCAGGGTTAGTGGTGCTGGGTGGTGGGCTTTATTTTGCCTGGCTGACCGCGTTTGGCCTGCGGCTGCGTCACTTTAAGATGAATAGCTGATGCGCAAACAGGCAGCGTTAGGGTGATAAATAAGGTGATGCCAGGGCGAACTTAATCTTCCCCTGCACCTGATCAGCGCGTTCGTTATAATCAAACGCTTTTAGACGGCAAACGCTTTTAAAAAAGGCTTTTAAAAAAGAGGTGCCATGCACGTCATTCGAGGTCTGCACAATCTGACAGCGGCTCATCGGGGCTGCGTTGCCACCATCGGTAATTTTGATGGTGTGCATCGCGGCCATCAGGCGATCCTGCAGCAGTGCCGTGAGCATGCGGCGCGCTTGAAGGTGCCGTTGACCGTGGTGGTGTTTGAGCCTCAGCCGCGGGAGTTTTTTGCCGGTGATCAAGCACCGCCGCGGCTTACCCGCCTGCGTGAAAAAGTTCGCTTGCTGCGTGATCATGGTGCCGAACAGGTGCTGTGCCTGCCTTTCAACGATGCCTTGCGCAGCCTGACCGGGCGCGAGTTTATCGATCAAGTGCTAATTAAGGGCTTGGGGGTGAAGCATCTGGTGGTGGGCGACGATTTCCGCTTTGGCTGCGACCGCCGTGGTGACTTCACCTTGCTTAAAACTGTCGGGCAGGTGGAAGGGTTTGGTGTTGAACACACGCGTACCTTTAAAGTTGATGACGAGCGGGTATCCAGTTCGCGCGTACGTACCTTGCTGGCCAGCGGTAACTTTGACGTGGCTGCACGCCTGCTGGGGAGGTCGTATTCGCTGCATGGCCGTGTGGTACGCGACCAGCAGCTAGGGCGCACTATTGGTGTGCCCACTGCTAACCTGCCGCTGTTGCCTCAGCCATTAACGCTGCGCGGCGTGTTTGCTGTGGTGGCCGAGCTGGCTAATGGTCAGCGTTATCCCGCCGTGGCGAATGTTGGCTTTCGGCCAACGGTGGGGTCTAAACGCCCCACGCTGGAAGTTCATCTGTTGGATTTTTCAGGCGACCTCTATGGTCAGCGGCTGACGGTTTACCCCTGCGCGCGTTTGCGTGGGGAAGTGAAGTTTGACGACTTTGATGCGCTAAAAACGCAAATTGAACACGATCAAGCCAGAGCGCGCCGCTACTTTGCAGCAGCGGGTGCTGGCTGCATGAATTCTCTTCCGCTGGCCTCGGCCCCGCTTGGGCGTGAGACCGCTTCTTCTGATTTCTCTTCGGCGGATAACGCCGCCGATGCTAACGACGGCTGACCGGACTATGGATTATAAGCACACGCTAAACTTGCCAGAAACCGACTTTCCTATGCGCGGCATGCTGCCGAAGCAGGAGCCAGGGCGCGTTTCTAAATGGCAGGATATGAACCTATACCAGCGCTTGCGCGATGCCCGCGCGGGTGCGCCGCTGTTTGTTCTGCACGATGGCCCTCCCTACGCCAACGGCAGCATCCATATTGGTCACGCTCTCAATAAAATCCTTAAAGACATTATTGTTAAGTCGAAGAATCTGGCGGGTTTTGATGCCCCTTACGTGCCTGGCTGGGATTGCCACGGTCTGCCTATTGAGCACAAGGTAGAAACCACCCACGGTAAACATTTGGCCGCGGATAAAGCCCGCGAGCTGTGCCGTGAATATGCCGGTGCGCAGATTGAAACGCAGCTGGCTGACTTTGTTCGTCTGGGCATCATCGGTGATTGGGACCACCCTTACCGCACGATGGATTATGCCAATGAAGCAGGCGAAATCCGTGCCTTGGCGGAAATGGTGGATGCGGGCTATGTGTTCAAAGGCTTAAAGCCGGTTAACTGGTGCTTTGATTGTGGTTCGGCCTTGGCGGAAGCGGAAGTTGAATATGCCGATAAGAAATCCGACGCCATCGACGTCGCTTTCCCGGTAGAAGATGCCGACAAGCTAGCGGCGGCCTTTGGTCTAAGCGAATTGCCCAAGCCGGCGGCTGTCGTAATCTGGACCACCACGCCTTGGACAATCCCCGCTAACCAGGCGCTGAACGTTCATCCTGAGTTTACCTATGCGCTCGTGGATACCGGCGATCGCCTGCTACTGCTCGCAGAAGAGCTGGTGGAAAGCTGTTTAGAGCGTTTTGAGCTGACGGGCAGCGTAATCGCTACCGCACAAGGTGCAGCGCTGGATCTGATCAATTTCCGTCATCCGTTCTATGACCGCCTCTCGCCGGTTTACTTAGCGGATTACGTTGAGTCCGAAGTGGGCAGCACGGGCATCGTTCACTCAGCGCCTTCTTACGGTATGGATGACTTTATCACCTGCCGTGAGCATGACATGAGCTTTGACGACATGCTTAACCCGGTGCAGGGGAACGGTGTCTACGCTGATGATCTGCCGTTCTTTGGCGGCCAGATGATCTGGAAGGCCAACCCGCATATCGTTGAGAAGCTGCGCGAGGTTAATGCGCTAATGGCGCACACGCCCATCAAACACAGCTATATGCACTGCTGGCGCCATAAGTCCCCGGTAATTTATCGGGCCACCGCCCAGTGGTTTGTGGGCATGGATATTCAAGGTAAAGACGGCAAAACTCTGCGCGAACGGGCGTTGGAAGGCATCGAAGCCACCGAATTTACCCCCGCGTGGGGCAAGGCGCGTCTGCATAGCATGATCGCTAATCGTCCGGATTGGTGTATCTCTCGCCAGCGCAACTGGGGCGTGCCGATTCCGTTCTTCTTGCATAAGCAAACCGGCGAGCTGCATCCCAAGACGGTTGAGTTGATGGGAGAGGCGGCTAAACGCGTCGAGCAAGAGGGTATTGAAGCGTGGTTTAAACTCGACCCCGCTGAGCTACTCGGTGCCGAAGCTGCTGAGTACGACAAAGTCACCGATACATTGGATGTCTGGTTTGACTCCGGCTCCACGCATCGTCATGTGCTGCGTGGCTCGCATCCTCATGGTCATGAAAGTGGCCCGCGTGCTGATTTGTACCTGGAAGGCTCGGACCAGCACCGAGGCTGGTTCCATTCGTCGCTACTGACCGGTTCGGCGATTGATGGTCATGCGCCATATCGTCAGCTGCTAACCCATGGCTTTACCGTCGATTCACAGGGCCGTAAGCAGTCCAAATCGCTGGGCAATGTGGTCGCGCCGCAAAGTGTGATGGATAAACTGGGTGCCGATATCCTGCGCCTGTGGGTTGCTTCGACCGACTACTCCGGTGAAATGGCGGTGTCTGACGAAATCTTGAAGCGTACCGCCGATGTGTATCGTCGTATCCGTAACACTGCACGCTTTTTGCTTTCTAACTTGAATGGTTTTGATCCGGCAAACGATCAGGTGGCCTTTGGCGATATGTTGGCGCTGGATCAGTGGGTGGTTGACCGTGCGGCACAGCTGCAAGGGCGCATCGAAAAAGCCTATGAAGAGTACCGTTTCCTGGATGTGTATCAGCAGGTACATGGTTTCTGCGCACGGGAATTAGGTGGTTTCTACCTGGATGTCATCAAGGATCGCCAGTACACCACCCAAACAGATTCACTTGCCCGCCGTAGCGCGCAAACCGCGCTTTATCATGTGGTTGAAGCGCTGAGCCGCTGGATTGCACCGATCCTGTCGTTTACCGCTGAGGAGATCTACGAGCATATTCCTGGCAAGCGTGGCGACAGCGTACTGCTGGAAACTTACTACACTGGGCTTGGCACCTTAGATGATGGCGCTGAGCTGGGCCGCGCCTTCTGGGATCAAGTGCTGGAAGTGAAGCAGTCGGTGAACAAGTGCCTGGAAGACGCGCGTAATGCCAAAGTCATTAAGGGCAGCTTGGCGGCGGAAGTTACGCTTTATGTGAGTGATGAACTGAACGCTACGTTGTCCAAATTGGGCGACGAGCTGCGCTTCGTGATGCTCACCAGTGAAGTCCATCTAGCACCGCTGGCGGATGCTGCTAACGCAGAAAGCACCGAGCTTGAAGGCTTGAAAGTGGCGGTTAGTGGCAGCGAGCACCAGAAGTGCGAGCGCTGCTGGCACCATCGTGCTGATGTAGGCACCCATGCTGAGCATGCCGACCTGTGTGGTCGCTGTATCAGCAATCTTCCAGAAGGCAGCGGCGAGATTCGTTACTATGCCTAACACTGCGTCAACCACCAATGATCCATACCAGCGGCCGCCAATGCGGCGGCCGCTGCGCTGGCTGTGGCTAGCGGTGGCGATCATCGTGTTAGATTTGCTGACCAAATACACCGCCAGCCATTTGTTGAATTACGCCCAGCCCGTTGAGGTGCTGCCGTTTTTCAACCTGACGCTGCTGCACAATACTGGCGCTGCGTTCAGCTTCTTAGCGGACCATCCCGGCTGGCAGCGCTGGTTTTTTGCGCTGATTGCCATTGGTGCCAGCATTGGCTTAACCGTCTGGCTTTCCCGCGTTAAGGCGGATGAAAAACTGCTGGCCGTGGCGTTGCCGCTAATTATTGGCGGTGCCCTGGGTAATCTGTATGACCGTTTAGTACATGGCTATGTGGTGGACTTTTTATCGTTCCATGCCGCTGGTTGGTACTATCCTGCCTTTAATGTGGCGGATATCGGCATTACGCTGGGGGCGGTGGGGTTAATTTGGGAGTCGATAATGGGTGATCGACGTCGTAAGAAAGCCGCGCTACAGCAGCGTGATTGAAAGCCATAGAGTGACGAGTGAGGAACCATGGACTACCTAATTGACGATGGTATGGAAATTACCCTGCACTTCACGCTGAAGCTGGAAGATGGCACGGTAGTCGATTCCACCAAAGAGAAAGCCCCGGCGACGTTCCAGTATGGCGACGGTAACTTACCCCCTGGTTTCGAACACCCGATTAAAGGGATGGCCGCAGGCCAGAGCGGGTCGTTTCAAATTACGCCTGAGCACTCCTTTGGGCAGCATAACCCGCAAAATATTCAAACGCTGAAGCGCGCCGATTTCGGTGATGAAGCGCCAGAAATCGGTATGGTGATGTCATTTGCCGATAAAGCGGGAACGGAATTGCCTGGCGTGGTCAAAACCATAGATGGCGACCGTGTGGAAGTGGACTTTAACCATCCGCTAGCAGGTCGCACGTTGACGTTTGAAGTCGATGTGCTGAACGTAACGCCCATCACCAAACACTGATTTTAAGCACTCGTTTTCATTTAACAGGCGATGCAAGTTGCATCAAGGCGCTTTTATGCAGTCATCAGAGTCCTCTCAGCCAATACAGATCAAGCTGGCGAACCCGCGCGGTTTTTGTGCTGGCGTGGATCGCGCGATCGACATCGTCAACCGCGCGCTAGATGTCTTCGGCCCGCCCATTTACGTGCGCCACGAGGTGGTACATAACCGCTTTGTGGTTGAAACATTGCGCGAACGTGGCGCGGTGTTCGTTGAAGAGCTGCATGAAGTGCCTGACGACGTGATCGTGATTTTCTCGGCTCACGGTGTCTCCCGTGCCGTGCAACAAGAGGCTGAGCAGCGCGGTCTCAAAGTCTTTGATGCGACCTGCCCATTGGTTACCAAAGTGCATTTGGAAGTGTTGCGTTATGCTAAGCGCGGCCAAGAGTGCATTTTGATTGGTCACGAAGGCCATCCGGAAGTCGAAGGCACCATGGGGCGTTATGACACTTCCCACGGTGGCCAAATTTACCTGGTCGAAGATGAGCAGGACGTGGCGAAGTTAGCCGTCAACGACCCGTCAGCGCTGGCGTTTGTGACCCAAACTACGCTTTCGATGGATGACACCGCTAAGGTGATTGATGCGCTGCGTGAGAAGTTCCCAGAGATTCAGGGGCCACGCAAAGATGATATCTGTTATGCCACTCAAAACCGCCAGGATGCGGTGCGTGAGCTAGCGGCAGATAGCGACTTAGTATTGGTCGTCGGCAGCCCCAATAGCTCCAACTCTAATCGCCTGCGCGAACTGTCCGAGCGCATGGGCACGCCTGCCTATTTAATCGATAATGCCGACCAAATTGCGCCAGCGTGGCTGGAAGGTGTTAGCCGTATTGGTGTCACCGCCGGGGCCAGTGCGCCAGAAGTGCTGGTGAAAGGTGTTATCGATAAGCTTCAAACATTTGGCGCAGAGGTGCCTGTTGAGCTGCAGGGCCGCGAAGAAAATATTACCTTCTCTATGCCGAAAGAGCTGCGTGAGCAGGTGATTGTAAGCGACTGATGCAAAGCATATCGGTTTGCGACATACTCAGCGTATGGGCCAACTGATACAGGAGCGCGTTCAGTGCCTTTGCCTTTTGCTAACCGTGCTGGGCGCCAGGAAGCTCGTCAGCACGGTTTTACGCTCATTGAAATGCTGATTGCCGTCGCTATCATTGGCATAGTGGCGGGCATTGCCTACCCCAGTTACACCCACTATGTTGAGCGTTCGCTACGCACAGATGCCCATGCTGGCCTGTTGCAGGCCGCCGCCGAGCTTGAGCGCTGTTACTCCCGCCAATACGCTTATGCCGACTGCTCCTTTACTCCCTCTTCTCCCGATGGTAATTACACGATTACAGCTGATGACGGCAGTGAGGACGATGGCGGTTTTTTACTGACGGCGACAACATCACAAACTGACGGTTGTAGCAGCGATATTCAATTTAATGCGCGGGGCGAGCGCCTGCCTGAGGCGTGCTGGTAAATGGTTAGGCAAAGCGGCCTTTCGCTAATCGAGGCGCTTATCGCGCTGGTGATTTTAGCGTTTGGGTTAATAGGCGTTGCCGCGATGCAGGTGACAGCACTGCAAAGCGCTAGTGCAGGCTACACGCAGTCGCTAGCGAACGTCGCGGCGGTAGATGCCCAAGAGCGGATATGGGCAGCACTTTCCTCATACCAAGACTGTGACACGATACCGTTAGCCACCATTGAGTCCGCATGGCACAGCCATTGGTTTGCAGAACAGGCGGCGCTTGGCTATGCCCAGGGGCAAGAGAGTCGTATTGAGCGCCAAGGCTGTCGGTTTGATGTGGTGGTGCGCTTGCGGACTGAGCCTAATGAGTCCGACGATATCTTCAACTACGTGTTCCAACTTCCCAATCAGCCGTAAAGGTGGGCCTGCCATGGATGTGCAGCGCGGTTTTACGTTAACAGAACTACTGGTCGCCATGGCCATTGGTATGGTGGTGATTCTAGGTGCTGGACAGCTTTTCTTAAGCACCTTTCATACGTTTAAGCAGGTGGATCAATTGGGGCGGAATCAGGAAGCGCTTCTTTACGCGGCGACATCGATTACCGACACCCTACGCAGGCACGGCGCTACCGACTCAAACGGAGCGCCTTTTTTTCGCCTGCAGTGCGTGGTGATTGAGTCTGGCTGTCGCTGCACGGTTCAAGATATGCAGGAGGCTCAGCCGCTGGTCACCTTTGATTATGACGCTGGCGCTAGCTGTGAGCGGGACGAACCGCTTGGAGCACCCGCTACCAATGGGGTTAGCGTGGTGTCACTGCCATTAGGTCGGCAAGGGGCTAATATCGATTTCCACGTTACCCATCGAGAGGCTGTTCTGCAGCCTACGTTTTCGGCTAGCCCATGAGATGTATGGAGTTGTGCTAAGGAGGCGATATGCAGCTTAGACCGCGACCGCAGGAGCAGGGCGCTGCGCTAGTTGTGGTGATGGCGCTGTTAGCTAGCGCGTTGATTATTGGCGTTATTTGCGTGCAATCTGCGTTTGTGGATGAACGCTTAGCGAGTAATTATCGGGCGTCGACGTTAGCGCAAATGCGCGCTGAAATAGCCGCCTCGCAAGCAGTGGCTTCTTTTAGTGAATTGGAGTGGGGAGGCAACGTGCTCACCATCAATAGCGATCAACCTCTCCGCTGGGAAGATGTCGTAGCGCACCCATTAACCACAGTGCTAGGTGATGACTGCGAACACAATAGTTGCTTATTTACGCCCGTTGAGCGTGACGGCCAACCTTGGGTAGTGGCGTTAGGTGCGGTTATTACTAATGCCAATACCGATAGTGAAACGTTACTGGCACAGAGCCTACCTATATTTATCAAAGTAGAGGAGAGTGAGGAAAGCCATCAGACACAGGCGACGGTGGTTTGGCATTAAGTGTACAATGACTTACCTTTTTTGACCTTTATCCAGCTGGATCCACACTATGAGTCAGACAGCCAAAACCCGCGTGCTGACCGGGATTACCACGACCGGAACGCCACATCTTGGTAACTATGTGGGGGCTATTAAGCCTGCCATTGAGGCAAGCCAAGACCCCAATGTGCAGTCGTTTTACTTTCTTGCTGACTATCACGCGCTGATCAAATGCCAAGATCCGAAGCGTGTGCAAGAGTCGCGTCTGGAAATTGCCGCCACTTGGCTTGCGCTAGGGTTAGATACCGATAACGCCATTTTTTATCGTCAGTCGGATATCGCTGAAATTCCCGAATTAATGTGGATGCTTTCTTGTGTGTGCGCCAAGGGGCTGATGAACCGCGCCCACGCATACAAAGCAGCGGTCGCTGAGAATGAAGAAGCCGGTGACCAAGACCCCGATAAAGGCGTCACTATGGGCTTGTTCGGTTACCCGGTGTTAATGGCCGCCGACATCTTAATGTTTAATGCCAATAAAGTGCCGGTAGGGCGCGACCAAATTCAGCACATTGAAATGGCGCGTGATATCGCCGGACGTTTCAACCACATGTTTAAAGGCCAGTATTTCACTCAACCTGAAGCCGTTGTGGATGAAAAAGGCGAAGTATTGAAGGGCTTGGACGGTCGCAAAATGTCCAAAAGCTATAACAATACGATCCCGCTTTTCTCTAGCGAGAAAAAGCTGCAGAAGCTGGTGCGCAAAATCAAAACCAACTCACTGGAACCCGGTGAGCCTAAAGACCCAGACACCTGCACGCTGTTCCAGATATTCTCAGCGTTCGCCAGCAATGAGGAAGCCGCTGCACTACGCGAGCAGTACGTGGCAGGTATCGGCTGGGGCGATGCGAAGAACCAGGTGTTCGATTACTTGAATGCGCACTTAAGTGCCCCCCGCGAGCGTTACATCGCGCTCATGGAAGACCCAGGGCATATCGAAGCGGTGCTGCAAAAAGGTGCCGATCGCGCTAGAGAAGAAGCCGCCGTCACCATGGATCGCTTACGTTCCGCGGTAGGCTTAGGGCGCTTTGTTTAATATTCTTTAAAAGCATATGCACTGCTGAATAAAGAATTTCCAGCGTTCTACAGCCAGCGTTAGGCTTATTATTGTCCCACTCAGCCAAGCGCCTGTTTTTAACAGGCGCTTTTGGCGTTGTTAGAAGGTGAGCTATGTCGACGATTTCTGCAGTGGCACCTAGTCAGAACCGGGTGCCATTACTCTCAGCGGCAGCCATCGTGCTGGGCGCGGTGCTTATCGGTGTCGTGTTTGGCGCCAATATTGGTCTCTTAATGATTGTTGGCGGCTTGCTTGGGCTGGTGCTGTATCACGCGGCATTTGGCTTTACTGCTGCTTGGCGGGTATTTATCACCGAGCGGCGGGGCCGTGGCTTGCGCGCCCAAATGGTGATGTTGGCGATTGCGGTGGTGCTATTTTTCCCGGCGTTAAGCGCTGGTTCGCTGTTTGGCACCAGCGTGAGTGGTTTTGTTGCGCCGATTGGTATTTCTGTCGTGGTGGGGGCGTTTATCTTTGGTGTGGGCATGCAGTTAGGTGGCGGATGTGCGTCGGGCACGCTGTTTACTGCAGGTGGTGGTAATGCACGAATGTTAATTACGCTGCTGTTCTTTATTGTCGGGTCGGTGATTGGTTCAGCGCATTTTGCGTGGTGGCAGAGCTTGCCAGCGTTTCAGCCTGTGTCGCTGGTGAATGTAGCAGGTGCTGGCGGTGGTATCGCAATTAGTTTGGTGCTGTTTACAGCGATTGCTGCGTTTACTGTGATTATGGAAAGGCGTCGCCATGGCCACTTGGAGCAGGCACCGTTGGTCGACAAGCCTGGCAGTCAGCGCTGGTTAACGGGTCCGTGGCCGTTGATTGCTGGCGCAGTGGCGCTAGCGCTACTCAATTTCGCAACATTGGCCCTTGCTGGTCGCCCTTGGGGTATTACCTCTGCGTTCGCGTTGTGGGGTGCGAAAGGGTTTGAACTCGTTGGTGGTGATGTCAGTCAGTGGGGTTATTGGCAAGCGCCGGGTAATGCTGCGGCATTAGAGGCGAGTGTATGGAGTGATATCACGACGGTGATGAACGTTGGCATCATGCTGGGTGCGCTTGCCGCAGCGAGCCTAGCTGGGCGCTTTGCTCCCAACTTCCGCATTCCGTTTAAATCCCTATTAGCAGCTGTCATTGGTGGCATCATGCTGGGGTATGGCGCGCGGCTGGCATTTGGTTGCAATATTGGCGCTTACTTCAGCGGTATTGCCTCTGGCAGCTTGCATGGCTGGATATGGATGGTTGCGGCGTTCGCTGGCAACATGGTGGGCGTTAAGCTGCGGCCGTTCTTTTTTAGCGGAGTTGAAGGTCGCCAGCCTGTTGCTAAAAGCTGCTAGCAGTTGATCAGTTTTAAGGCTTTTTATGAGCGCCTTGGTAGCTACCAAGGCGTTTTTTTATTGCCATTATTTATGTCCCTCCCACCTTTGTCGTATTAGCGTGTTACATTACGGATAAACGCCGCCAACGCCCAGCGTTGCTGCATTGCAATAGCAATCGACATAAAAAGAGAGTGCCTATGTCTACGATGAGTAAACGCCCCCTGTACATTCCTTACGCCGGTCCTTCTTTGCTTGAAATGCCGCTATTGAACAAAGGCAGCGCGTTTACTCAAGAGGAGCGGCTAGCGTTTAACTTGATTGGTTTGTTGCCGCAAAAAGTGGAGACCATTGACGAGCAGTTGTCGAGGGCTTATCGCCAGTATCAACAGTGTCATAGTGATTTAGAGAAGCATATTCATTTGCGTGCCATCCAAGACGACAATGAAACGCTTTACTTTCGCTTGGTCTCCCAGCATCTGGAAGAGATGTTGCCGATTATTTATACCCCCACGGTTGGGCAGGCATGTCAGGAGTTCTCTAATATTTATCGCAATCACCGGGGGCTGTTCATCAGCTATCCGGATCGCGAGCATATGGACGATATCCTGCGCAGTGCCACCAAAGATAACGTTAAGGTGATTGTTGTCACCGATGGCGAGCGGATTTTAGGGCTGGGTGATCAGGGGATTGGTGGAATGGGCATTCCCATCGGTAAACTGGCACTTTATACCGCTTGTGGTGGTATTAGCCCCGCCTATACGTTGCCGATTATGATTGATGTGGGCACTAACAATCAGGCATTGCTGGATGACCCTATGTATATGGGCTGGCGTCATGAGCGGGTTAGTCAGGAAGAGTACGATGCGTTTATGGGGGAGTTTATTGCCGCTGTAAAACGTCGCTGGCCGAACGTTCTGCTGCAGTTCGAAGACTTTGCCCAGGCCAATGCGGTACCGCTTTTAGAGCGCTACCGTGACGATTTGTGCTGCTTTAATGACGATGTGCAAGGTACCGCATCAGTTGTGGTGGGCACCTTAATGGCGGCGTGCCAGGCCCGCGATGAAACGATTGCCCAGCAGCGCGTAGTGTTTGTTGGTGGCGGTTCGGCAGGCTGTGGTATTGCTGAGCAGGTGGTCGTGGCCATGCAGGCAGAAGGTCTGACTGAAAGCGAAGCACGGGCGCGAATATTTATTGTTGATCGAGATGGGTTGATGACCACGGATCAGCCTTGGCAGCGGGATTTTCAGCGCCGTTTGGCCCACGATTCTGAGCTGGTTGCTAACTGGAATGGGCAAGGGCTTGAAGAAACCATTGCCCAAATGAAACCAACGATATTGATTGGTGTGTGCGGCAAGCGCGGTATTTTCACCGAACAAGTGGTGCGCACCATGCACGCGGGCTGCGAACATCCGGTGATTATGCCGCTGTCGAACCCTACTTCTCAGGCAGAAGCGGTACCCGAAGATGTGATTCGCTGGACCGACGGCCAAGCGCTAGTCGCGACTGGTAGCCCTTTTGCACCGGTGGTGTATAACGGCCGCACCTATCCAATTGCCCAGTGCAACAATGCCTATATTTTCCCCGGTATTGGCTTAGGTGTGATTGCCGCGAATGCTAATCGCGTTACTGATGAAATGTTGATGAGCGCCTCTCGGGCGCTGGCGCGCGAAGCGCCGCTGGTTAAGGAGGGCAAGGGCGCACTGCTACCGCCGTTGTCGCGGATTCGTGATATTAGTAAATCGATCGCCTTTGAAGTGGCTGCCCAGGCCCAGCAAAACGGCGTGGCGCTTAAAACAAGCGGCACCGAACTACGTGAGCGTATTGAGAGAGCGTGCTGGTCGCCTGAATACCGTGCTTATCGTCGCAGGGCTTTCTAAGTTTAATAACGGGAAGCGAAACAGCAAAGTGAGCGCAAAAAAAAAAGCCCCCACCATGGTGGGGGCTATGCAAGCATTGGTAGGTTTTGCCTTTAAGCTGCGCCGATCATTTTGCGCAACACGTAGTGAAGGATACCACCGTGGCGGTAGTAAGCCAGCTCATTGACGGTATCAATTCGGCACTTGGCATCAACGGTGCGCTCCCCATCGTCATTTTTGATGACAATTTTCACGCTGCCTCCTGGGCTTAAATCGCTTAAGCCAGCAATTGATATCTCTTCATCACCGGTCAAACCAAGCGTTTCACGGCTTTCACCTTCAGGGAACTGCAGCGGTACCACGCCCATTCCAATTAGGTTTGAGCGGTGAATACGTTCATAAGACTCGGCAATAACCGCGCGCACACCCAATAAGCGGGTGCCTTTTGCTGCCCAGTCCCGTGAAGAGCCGGTGCCATACTCTTTACCAGCAATCACCACTAGGGGAGTGCCTTCCTCCTTATATTTCATGGCGGCATCGTAAATCGCCATTTGCTCGCCGCTGGGAACGTGGCGGGTCTCACCACCAACAACTCCGTCCAGCATTTCATTTTTAATGCGCACGTTGGCAAAGGTGCCACGCATCATTACTTGATGGTTACCTCGACGTGAGCCGTAGGAGTTGAAGTCGACGGGCTTCACGCCGTGCTCTTGCAGATAACGACCCGCAGGGCTATCGGGTTTGATAGAGCCCGCTGGGGAGATATGGTCGGTCGTCACCGAGTCGCCTAGCAGGGCTAATACACGGGCGTTTTCCACATCTTCAATGGCGTCCGGCTCACGCTCCATGCCTTCGAAAAACGGCGGGTGCTGAATGTAGGTCGATTCAGGCCACTGGTAAACTTTGCTTTCAGGAACGTTGATGGCTTTCCAGGTATCGTCGCCTTCAAATACCGCACCATACTCTTTGCGGAACATCTCAGTGTTGACCTGTTCAACGGCAGTGGCGATATCTGCTTGAGAAGGCCAGATGTCTTTGAGATAAACCGGGTTGCCGTCATTGTCTTGGCCGAGTGGGTCGGTCGTTAAGTTGCACTGTACGTTACCGGCTAACGCATAGGCGACCACCAAGGGCGGTGAGGCGAGCCAGTTCGTTTTGACTAGCGGGTGCACACGGCCTTCAAAGTTACGGTTGCCTGAAAGCACCGATGCCACGGCAAGGTCGCCGCTGTTGATCGCTTTTTCGATCTCATCGGGCAGCGGGCCGGAGTTGCCGATACATGTTGTACAGCCATAACCCACTAAGTTAAAGCCCAGTGCATTCAGGTCATCGCTTAAGTTCGCGGCTGCTAAGTAATCGGTCACCACTTTGGAGCCGGGGGCAAGCGAGGTCTTAACCCAAGGTTTCGTGGTAAGCCCCTTTTGGCGTGCATTACGTGCCAGCAGCCCGGCTGCCATCATGACGCTTGGGTTGGAGGTGTTGGTACATGAGGTGATAGCGGCAATTACCACGGCACCTGGATCGAGGCTGAAATCCTTATCGTTAAGTTTAACGGCTTGGCTGGTGTCATGTTTAAAGCTCCTCTCAACCCCCACCGCGGTTTGGCCGCCTTCCGAGGAGAGTTTTCCTTTTGCGGTTGTATCTGCGCTGGTGTCCTCTTGCATGAACTTGTCAAAGGCGGCGGCCATGTCTTTCAGCGCCACACGATCTTGGGGGCGTTTCGGGCCGGCAAGACTCGCTTCTACTTCGTCCATGTCGAGGCTGAGAGAGTCGGTAAAGATCGGCTCATCGCCAGGTTCGCGCCATAAGCCCTGCGCTTTGCTGTATGCCTCTACTAACGCAATTTGGTCATCTTCACGGCCGGTGAGACGCATGTAGTTAAGCGTTTCGTCGTCTACTGGGAAAAAGCCGCAGGTAGCGCCATATTCCGGTGCCATATTGGCAATCGTGGCGCGGTCGGCCAGCGGCAAATCCTTAAGGCCGTCACCGTAGAATTCAACAAACTTACCTACCACGCCTTTTTTACGCAGCATCTCAGTAACGGTAAGCACTAGATCAGTGGCGGTAATGCCTTCGCGCAGTTTGCCGTTAAGCTTGAAGCCAACGACTTCCGGAATCAGCATCGAGACCGGCTGGCCAAGCATGGCGGCTTCCGCTTCGATACCGCCGACGCCCCAGCCAAGTACGCCCAGGCCGTTGATCATAGTGGTGTGGGAGTCGGTGCCGACTAAGGTGTCGGGGTAGGCAAACGTCTGGCCATCTTGCTCTTTTGTCCACACTGCGCGACCCAGGTACTCGAGGTTAACCTGGTGGCAAATGCCGGTGCCGGGCGGTACAACGCTAAAGTTGTCGAACGCTTGCTGGCCCCAGCGCAGAAACTCGTAGCGCTCACGGTTGCGCTGCATTTCGATATCGACGTTTTCTTGAAACGCGGCAGCATTGCCGAATTTGTCGACCATCACCGAGTGGTCAATAACCAGATCAACAGGAGAAAGTGGGTTAATACGGGCGGGATCTTCGCCGAGCTTCTCAACGGCAGCGCGCATAGAGGCAAGATCTACAACCCCTGGCACGCCGGTGAAATCTTGCATGAGGACGCGGGCAGGGCGGTAGCCTATTTCACGGCTTGATTTGCCCTCTTTTTGCCAGTCCACTAGCGCCTGAATGTCCTCTTGATCAACACTTTCGTCATCGCCAAAGCGCAGCTGGTTTTCGAGTAGAATTTTGAGCGTTTTGGGTAGCCGGTCAATGTTGCCGAGCGCGTCGGCGGCTTTTGGCAGGCTATAGTAATGATACTGCTGGTTGTCTATTTCTAGCGTGGTGAGCGTATCGGGTATCTTGCCCATTGGTCTCTCCTTTGATTGCTTGGCCTTAAGCGAACTGCTGATCTCAATTTGCTGATCGCAACGCTTAGGCGCGACGGTCACTGCTTTTCTTTAATGTGGCTTATCCCCAGTATGGCTTATCTTGTTAATAGCACATGGGTGTTTCACCCCCAGCTTTCAAGGCGTCTTCGCCTAATAGCGAAGGCTAACCCTTGTAATTGCTTGTACTTGACGCCATTTCAGGCAGACTCTCTTGCAAACGATATCTGCTCAATTGTGACAAAGGTGGTGTCATGGAAACGCGTCATGAACGTTTAATTATTCTTGGTTCCGGCCCTGCCGGGTATACGGCAGCGGTGTACGCAGCCCGTGCTAACTTAAAACCGCTGCTGATTACCGGCCTGCAGGCAGGTGGCCAATTGACCACCACAACCGATGTCGATAACTGGCCCGGCGACGCACAGGGTGTTCAGGGGCCAGAGTTGATGGAGCGCATGAAGCAGCACGCTGAGCGTTTTAATACGGAAGTGTTGTTCGACCATATCAATGAGGTCAGCTTAGGTGAGAAGCCGTATACCTTAAAAGGGGACAGCGGAATTTACACCTGTGATGCGCTGATTATTGCCACCGGTGCCAGCGCACGCTATCTGGGCTTGCCAACCGAGCAGCAATTTATGGGGCAAGGGGTATCTGCGTGTGCTACCTGCGATGGCTTCTTTTATCGTAACCAAGAAGTGATTGTGGTGGGAGGCGGCAACACCGCTGTTGAGGAAGCACTGTACCTCTCAAATATCGCCTCAAAGGTTACTTTGGTTCATCGTCGCGATACGTTGCGCGCCGAGAAAATCCTGCAGGACAAGCTGTTTGAGAAAGTCGAAGCAGGCAAAATTGCCCTTGAGTGGTTTTATGAAGTGGACGAGGTGCTGGGCGATAACTCCGGCGTGACTGGCGTGCGCGTTAAGTCGACTAAAGATGGTTCTACCAACGAGATTCACGCGCCTGGGTTGTTCATCGCTATCGGTCATAGCCCTAATACGGGGATTTTTGAGGGCCAGTTGGAAATGAACGGCGGCTACATCAAGGTGAAATCAGGCCTTGAAGGCAATGCTACCGCTACCAGTGTGCCAGGTGTCTTTGCCTGTGGTGATGTGATGGATCATATTTATCGTCAGGCGATTACCTCTGCAGGCAGTGGTTGCATGGCAGCGCTAGATGCTGAGCGTTATCTGGATGGCATCGCCTGAGTTAGCCGTGGTTAAACGCCTGTCGTGATCAACAATCGGCGGGCGTTTCATCGATGCGCAGGCGACCCAGTCGGCTGAGCACGAGCACTTTTCCTGGAGCGCTTGCCGCACATATATAAAAACTGCCATTGAAGCCGTTTGCGTGGCCAAGCGTACTATAGCTCACACGCCGCCTGTTACGATTATAAGTGACGGTAGTTGCCTGCTCTTTAGGGAAGACACGAACAACATCGCTGCTGGTTATTTGATTTATCGCGTCCCCCTTGATGACCAGTAGCGCGTTACTCCAGTCGCTGGTGCAGGTGTTTCTTTGCTGATTGGTTGGGCAAACCGTGGCCGTTTTACGCTGCGTGATGGCTGTGTTGCGAGCCAACGAAAAGGCAGACTGCAATCTGTTAATATCGGCGGTAACGGCTGTGCTTCGGCCAAGTGCTTGAAAATTTGGCACTCCCCAGGCGGCTAAGGCTGAAATAAGCAGAAGAGCAATAATAAGTTCGATCAGGGTAAAGCCTTGGATACGCGTGTGTGGAACGCCGTTATTGTTAGCTGGCATGGTGACTCCAGGCGTGTGTTTTTTCTACAGCCTACCTCGCGGTGATCGTTTTTTATGTAAGCCAAAGCGGACAAACGTTGTGAGCAATTTCTTAATTATTGGCGGTGGCGTGATCGGTATGATGACGGCACTGCAGCTAGCAGATGCTGGCCAGCAAGTTACTTTAGTGGAGCGCGGCATTTGCGGGCAGGAGTCTTCTTGGGCAGGTGGTGGCATTGTCTCGCCGCTTTACCCATGGCGGTATGCGCCGCCAATCTCGCAACTTTCGCGCTGGTCAGAGGGCGTGTATCCCACGTTGTCGCTACGCTTGTTGGAAGAAACCGGTATTGATCCTGAATATCGCCAAAAAGGGCTGCTCTATCTTAACGTTGACGATGCTGACACTGCGCTTGGTTGGGCGAGAGGCTTAGCCAAGCCGCTGGAGCGTGTTAGCGCTGACTTTGTTCGTCAGAAGGAGCCCATGGTGGCTGCTGCCCAGGAGAGTGCGTTGTGGATGCCGACACTCGGTAGTGTGCGCAACCCACGTCTGGGACAGGCGTTGCGCGCTCGGCTGCTGGCAATGCCGAACGTTGTGCTGAATGAAGGCTGTGAGGTAAATAGTTTTATAACGCATGACCAACAGGTGTTGGGCGTTGCGACCGCGCAAGGGGAGCTGCGCGCTGAAAAGGTGGTGGTATGTGGTGGCGCCTGGACAGCCAGGCTGTTAGAAAGCATAACGATTCGCCTGCCGGTACGCCCCGTAAAAGGCCAAATGATTGCTTATCAAGCGCCGTCAGGATTGGTGCAGCGCGTGGTATTGAAAGATGGTCGCTATATTATCCCGCGTAGCGATGGGTTGCTGTTGGTAGGCTCAACCTTAGAAGAAGCGGGTTTTGATAAAACGACCGACAGTGAAGCACTGGCGTCACTCAAACAGACCGCTGAAAGCATTGTACCTGCGTTGTCAGATTGCCCGGTTGCTTATCATTGGGCAGGGCTGCGCCCTGGCTCCCCGGATGGCATTCCATTTATTGGGGCATTGCCAGGGTGGTCCGATGTTTACGTCAATGCTGGCCACTACCGCAATGGGTTAGTGCTTGCACCAGCCTCTACCCATGTATTGGTTGATCAGCTATTAGGGCGTGAGCCACTTATCGACCCAGCGCCCTTTCAGCCGACGGTAGATCGATTAATGACGGATTTGGCATAGCTTATGGCTGTCGTTGTCTATCGGTAGCGGTTTTAATCGCGGTTCTGCTTATCTTGTTGCTCTTGCAAAAAACGATCCCGATGAGCGCTTGAGCAAAACCACTGTTCGCTATCGCGTAGGGCTTCCTCTTCCGGAACATGGACATCGCACCAGCGGCAGCGCACCATTTGTCCGCCTTCATGGCGTTCGGGTTCACTCTGTTGGTGGGAAAGTTTGCGCTCTCGGTAGAGACCATAAAGTTTCAGGCCCACATAGAACAGCACGGCAAAAATAATCAGCCGAATGATCAAAAGGTTCATCCTCTATGACTCCCATGGTGGGATGTAATAATAGCTAGAGTAACATGAGCGCCGGCTAACCTTTGCCAGTTGGCAGCCCTTGCGGGACAATGTACGTAGGTGAGCGGCAACGTGTTCTAAAGATTCTCAAGAGATTTTAACGCCCATGCAAGACTTAACGCTGGTAATGGCCCAACTCGACCCTTTAGTGGGAGATATTCCCGGCAATGCTGCACGCGCCATTGAAGCGGTGCGCGAAGCAAGGATCGAGCATGGGGCGGATATTGTTGTCTTCCCAGAGCTTTTCTTGTCTGGTTATCCACCGGAAGATCTGCTACTTCGCCCATCGATGGAAGCTCGCTTGCGTGAAGCGCGGGCGAAGATGGCAGAAAAAATCGCCCGCGATGTGCTGGTGATTATTGGCTACCCGGGCGTTCGTGAAGGAAAGCGCTATAACCTGGCGGGTGTGCTGTATAACGGCCAATGGGAAGCTGAGTATGCCAAGCAGGCACTGCCGAACTATCAAGTGTTTGATGAGCAGCGCTACTTTACGCCTGGCACCAAACCGCTGGTTTACGAGCACAAAGGCGCCAAGCTAGGGCTGCTGATTTGTGAAGACCTTTGGGAAGGTACGCCGGTTAATGCAGCCCGCGAAGCCGGTGCAGAAGTGCTGATCAGCTTAAACGCCTCGCCCTATCATCAGGATAAGCCCAGCGAGCGCTTGCGCCTGTTAGAGCAGCGTGCCCAGGATGTAAACCGCCCGATTGTGTATGTGAACACGATCGGTGGGCAGGACGAGCTGGTTTTCGACGGTGGTTCTAGCTGTGTAGACGCCCAAGGCGAACTCAAAGTGCTGGCGCCTTCTTGGCAAGCAGGCTTAATGCCCGTTCAACTGCTGCAAACGAGCGCTGAAACGTGGGAACCCCAAGCGGGTGAAATTGAGCCAGAAGTTGAGCCTGAAGAGAGTCTTTACTGTGCGCTGGTGACAGGGCTGCGCGACTACGTCAATAAAAGTGGTTTTAAAGGCGTTGTTCTGGGGCTTTCCGGTGGTATCGATTCCGCTCTTTCCTTAGCGATTGCCGTCGATGCGTTGGGTCCCCAGCGTGTGCAAGCAGTGATGATGCCTTATCACTATACGGCGGATATCTCGAAGCAGGACGCTGCCGAACAGGCGGATATGCTGGGCGTTCATTATGACGTAATGCCTATCGAGCCGATGGTCGAAGCGTTTATGGGCACTTTGGCGGAAAGTTTCGCGGGCACCGAGCGGGATACCACTGAAGAGAACCTGCAGTCGCGCTGTCGCGGCGTTCTGTTGATGGCGATCTCCAATAAGAAAGGCCTGATGGTGCTTACGACCGGCAATAAAAGCGAAATGGCCGTGGGTTACGCCACGCTTTATGGCGACATGGTGGGCGGCTATAACGCCATCAAAGATGTCTACAAAACCTGGGTGTATCGTTTGGCCCGCTGGCGCAATACCCAATCGCCCGCTATTCCAGAGCGAGTAATTGAGCGCCCGCCCAGTGCGGAGTTAGCTCCCGACCAGCAAGACAGTGACTCATTGCCTGATTACGATGTGCTAGACGCCATTCTGGTGAGCTACATTGAAGGCGATATGAGTGCTGAGGCAATTATCGCCGCTGGGTTTGATGAGGAAGATGTTTATAAAGTAGTGAAGCTTGTTGATCGCTGTGAATATAAGCGCCGCCAAGCCCCGGTCGGAGTACGGGTCACGCCCAGAGGGTTTGGGCGCGACCGGCGCTACCCGATTGTTAATGGCTGGCAGCCTGGCGATTAAGCATCAAAAACGCCCTAAATCGTGCTTCAGCATGATTTAGGGCGGTGTACACCTGGCTAATCCATCCTATGCGGCCATTGGACCAGGCGTTATTTTACAGGCGCTTATTCATAAGTGCTTATTTACAGGTGCTTAGGCTTGAAACGGCCATTGCTAAGCTGCTCATGGTTTGGCGCATTTTCGCGCAGCACGGTAAGCACTTCGTTGGCGCGATCGTCCATGCCAAGTCCTTGATAGCCTTCTACCATGGTTGCCAGCGCGTCACGCGTTGCGTCGGACTCCGGATAGTTTTCAATCACCCAGCGACCTCGTTCAACGGCGGCCAGGAAAGCACCGCGACGCAAGTAGTAATCGGCCACGTGCAGTTCATGGCGTGCCAGCAACTCACGTAGATACACAATGCGTTGCTGGGCATCCGCTGCATATTCGCTTTGGGGGAAGCGCTGAATTAATTCGCGGAAGTCGTTGTAAGCATCCCGTGAAGCACCCAAGTCACGCTTAGAAATATCAATCAGGCGCAAGCGTTCAAGGCTAAATCGCCCTGCCTGCCAAGCGGAAAGGCCGCGCAGGTAGTAGGCGTAATCCACTTGAGGGTGATCAGGGTGCAAGCGAATAAAGCGGCTGGCAGCGGCGCGTGCCTCT
This sequence comes from Halomonas sp. XH26, assembly GCF_024138895.1. Classification (NCBI taxonomy): domain Bacteria; kingdom Pseudomonadati; phylum Pseudomonadota; class Gammaproteobacteria; order Oceanospirillales; family Halomonadaceae; genus Halomonas; species Halomonas sp. XH26. Next base: position 3,383,748 of record NZ_CP071889.1, on the reverse strand, counting down.
TCCCAGTTGCTGTTTTCGTAGTAAGCATAAATTAGCTCAAGCTGAGCTTGTTCGGCATGGGGGCCAAATGGGTAGCGGGTGTCAAGCGCTTCCAGTCGCTCAATGGCAATTGGGAAACGGTTGCTATCCAGCGCTGTGCGGGCAAGCTCATAGAGCTCGCGTTCTTGCACACCTGAGAATTCATCCTCTTCTTCAGGTGTGGTGTCGTTACTGGCACAGCCTGCCAAAAGGGCAAGGCTTAAGGCTAGAACGCCAAAGCGGTTGGCAGCGGAAAAAGCGCGCATCATCATCCTCGTTGCAAACAAGCCTCAATCACCGAAAAGCGACGATGGCCATAAGTAGAAATGGTAGAATAGGTCGCAGTTCGCCCACTATAAATCACCTAGACGCAAAACGCAGGCTTAGCGACACTCTAATGCCGTTTGAAGAGTTAAAAAGCATTATAGGGTAGCCGCGGTGTTTGCGTCTTAAAGAGGTTGTTCATGTCTCGTATTGTTGAAGCCACGCAGCGAGTACCCGCGACATTAGCTGGCGCGCGTTTAGACCAAGCCGCAGCTGAGTTGTTCAGCGATTATTCCCGCGAGCGTTTGAAAGCGTGGATCAACGCCGGTGAGCTCACCGTCGACGGCGCTAAAGTAAAACCGAAGGCCAAGCTGCACGGCCACGAAACATTAGCGCTTAAAGCGACTATTGAAGACGATACTCGTTTTGAGCCCCAAGATATTCCGCTTGATATCGTTTATGAAGACGACGCGGTAATAGTCATCAACAAAGCCGCGGGCATGGTGGTTCATCCCGCCGCGGGCAACCCTGATGGCACATTGTTGAATGCGTTGCTCCATCATCATCCTGCACTGGCAGAAGTGCCTCGGGCGGGAATCGTACATCGCCTGGATAAAGACACCACTGGTCTAATGATGGTGGCGAAAACGTTGCCCGCACAAACGACGCTGGTTGAGCAGTTGCAGGCGCGCAGCGTTTCTCGTCAATATGATGCAGTGGTGATTGGCAAGCCCGTGTCGGGCAGCACCATTGACGCGCCCATTGGTCGGCACCCAAAAGACCGCAAGCGCCAAGCGGTCACGGCTTCTGGGAAACCGGCAGTGACTCACTTTCGGGTGGTTGAGCGTTTCCGCGCGCATACCCATGTGCGTTGCCAGTTGGAAACCGGGCGTACCCATCAAATTCGCGTTCATATGGCTCATGCCCGCTACCCATTGATTGGCGATCCGCTCTATAGTGGCCGTGCTAAGCTGCCGCCGGGTGCTGCTGCGCCGTTAAAAGAGATTTTGCGTGAATTTCCGCGTCAGGCGCTGCATGCTCGGAAGCTCAGTTTTGTGCATCCGGTGAGTGGTGAAACGCTTACTTTTCATGCCGACTTGCCTGATGATCTACTGATGTTGTTGGATTACCTGCGCGAAGATAGTGAGACCATGAGATGAGCGACGCGATTGATCTAAAGCCCACGCTACTGTTACCTGATTGGCCAGCCCCCGCGAATGTGCGGGCGTTTGTGACCACTCGGGAAACAGGGCCGAGCCAGGATGATTTTGCCGCTTTTAATCCAGCGAGCCACGTAGGCGATAATGCTGATCATGTCGCGCTATGTCGGCGTTTGTTGCACAAAGAAATCGGCGATGATCGGCCGCTGCTGTGGCTTAACCAAACCCATGGCGCACGCGTTCAGCAGGCGTATCAAGACGATACGCCGGAAGCAGACGCCTCGGTTGCCAGCAGCAACGACTATGCTTGTGTGGTGCTAACCGCAGACTGCTTGCCGGTGATGTTCTGCAATCGCCAAGGGACCCAGGTAGCCGTTGCCCACGCGGGCTGGCGCGGGCTAGCGGGTGGCGTGCTGGAAGCGACCGTCGCCGCTATGAACTGCGATCCTGACGACATTTTGGTATGGCTCGGGCCGGCTATTTCGAATGCCCAATTTGAGGTAGGACCAGAAGTGTATGGTGCCTTTGTTGCGGTACACCCTGAGACCGCTGAAGCGTTTGACCACAGCCCTTATCGTCTTGGTCACTATATGGCGGATCTTTATCGCTTGGCGCGCTTTCGTTTAGAAGCGCTGGGTATTCATCACATCAGCGGAGGCCACTTCTGCACGGCCTGCGAGTCGCGTTTTTACTCCTACCGCCGAGACAATGGCAGCACTGGACGCATGGCAAGTGTGATCTGGATCAATTAAGTAGTGTTATTCCTTCGAGCTTGTTATGCACAGCTCTTGAAATGCGTGGAACTGACTCCATTAAACTTGTCAAGCTAAACGTTTTTAGCACATTAAAGACAAGTTATTGGGAAACACCGTGGGTCCAAACGCACGGCACCCCCAGGAGGAATTCCATGCGATTCGATAAATTTACTGCCAAATTACAGGCCGCTATTTCTGAGGCACAATCCCTTGCGGTTGGGCACGGCCATAATCAGCTTGATCCCGCGCACTTATTGCTTGCGTTACTCGATACCAAAGACACTGGCATTAAAGCCCTGGTTGAAAAAGCTGGGGGCAGTAGCTCGCGCCTGCGCGACGGTTTGCAGAAGCAGCTAGATAACTTACCTAAAGTAAGCCAGTTCGACGGTGACGTTCAGCCATCTCGCGACTTCATCAAACTATTCAATTTAACTGACCGGGAAGCGCAGAAGCGTGGCGACCAGTTCATTGCCAGTGAATTGGTACTTCTGGCTGCACTGGAAATGAACAGTGCGATCACCAAACTGATGAAAGAGTCAGGGCTCAACCGGAAGGCCCTGGAAGCCGCAATCAATAGCTTGCGCGGTGGTGCTAAGGTCGACGACCCGAATGCCGAAGACCAGCGCGAAGCGCTTAATAAATACACCATGGATCTAACCCAGCGTGCATTAGATGGCAAGTTGGATCCCGTGATTGGTCGTGATGATGAAATTCGCCGCACGATTCAGGTGCTGCAGCGTCGTACCAAAAATAACCCGGTACTGATCGGTGAGCCAGGGGTGGGTAAAACCGCCATTGTTGAAGGGCTGGCTCAGCGTATTGTGAACGGTGAAGTGCCTGAAGGCCTGAAAGAGAAACGCGTCCTTTCCTTGGATATGGGCTCACTGCTGGCAGGCGCCAAATTCCGTGGCGAGTTTGAAGAGCGTCTGAAAGCGGTGCTAAAAGAGCTTTCCCAGGAAGAAGGCCGGGTCATCCTGTTTATTGATGAGCTGCACACCATGGTGGGCGCGGGTAAGGCTGAAGGTGCGATGGATGCAGGCAACATGCTTAAGCCCGCGCTGGCGCGTGGTGAACTGCACTGCGTAGGGGCGACCACCCTGGATGAGTACCGCAAATACATTGAAAAAGACGCCGCGCTGGAGCGTCGCTTCCAGAAGGTGTTGGTCGATGAGCCCTCTGAAGAGGACACGGTAGCTATTCTGCGTGGCTTAAAAGAGCGTTACGAAGTCCACCACGGCGTGGATATTACCGACTCGGCGATTATCGCCGCGGCCAAGCTCTCTACCCGCTATATCACTGATAGGCAGTTGCCCGATAAAGCCATTGACCTGATCGATGAGGCAGCGTCACGTATCCGCATGGAGCTGGACTCTAAGCCTGAAGAGATGGATAGGCTGGATCGTCGGCTAATCCAGCTGAAAATGGAGCGCGAAGCGCTTAAGAAAGAGACCGATGAGGCCACTAAGAAACGCCTTGAGGCGCTGAACAACCAGATCCACGAATTAGAGCGCGAATACGCTGACTTGGATGAAATCTGGAAAGCTGAGAAAGCCAGTATTCAAGGCGCAGCGCAGTTTAAAGCGGAGTTGGAGCAGGCGCGCATTGACCTTGAACAAGCGCGTCGCCAGGGCGATCTAGGTCGTATGTCAGAGATTCAGTACGGCAAAATTCCGGCGCTTGAGAAGAAAATCAGCGAAGCGGGTGAAGGCGAAGCTGATATTGCCAGCCACCAACTGCTGCGCTCAAACGTTACCGAAGAAGAGATTGCCGAGGTGGTTTCTCGCTGGACAGGCATACCAGTCTCCAAAATGTTGGAAGGCGAGCGAGACAAGCTGCTGCGCATGGAAGAAGCGCTGCATGAGCGAGTGATTGGCCAGCATGAAGCGGTAGAGGCAGTGGCTAACGCCGTGCGCCGCTCGCGGGCAGGGTTGTCTGACCCCAATCGACCCAACGGCTCGTTCCTGTTCCTCGGCCCAACCGGGGTGGGTAAAACAGAGCTATGTAAGTCGCTGGCTAACTTCTTGTTCGATACTGAAGAGGCAATGGTGCGTATCGACATGTCGGAGTTTATGGAGAAGCACTCCGTGGCTCGCTTGATTGGTGCGCCCCCAGGCTATGTAGGTTATGAAGAGGGTGGCTACTTAACTGAGGCGGTGCGTCGTAAGCCCTACTCGGTGCTGCTACTGGACGAAGTGGAAAAAGCGCATCCGGATGTGTTCAATATCCTGCTGCAAGTGCTGGAGGATGGCCGCTTAACTGATGGGCAAGGTCGCACAGTCGATTTCCGTAACACGGTGATCGTGATGACCTCTAACATGGGCTCGGACATCATCCAGCGCATGGGTGGAGATGATAACGACTACGAAGTCATGAAAAATGCAGTGATGGAAGTGGTGGGTAACCATTTCCGCCCTGAATTGATTAACCGCATTGATGAGGTGGTGGTGTTCCACGCCCTTGGCCAAGAGCAAATTCAGGCGATTGCCGGTATTCAGTTAGAGCGTTTGAAAGTTCGCTTGGCTGAGCATGACCTGAGCCTGGAAATTAGCGATGACGCCATGGCCCAGCTGGCGGTGGTCGGTTTCGACCCAGTGTATGGCGCAAGGCCGCTGAAGCGGGCGATCCAAAGCCGCATCGAGAACCCATTGGCTCAAGACCTGCTGGCGGGCAAATATGCCCCTGGCGACACTATTCATATCAGTGCGAGTGAAGGCAAGCTAGTATTTGAGTAATTTACGCGTGGGCAATTAAAATTCCCACGTCCTCAACTAGCCTGCGCAATGAACTTCAGCAAGCCTGCGCAATGAACCTCAGTAAGCCTGCGCAATGAAATAGTGCAAAAGCCTCGTTAGCTCTGCTAGCGGGGCTTTTTTAATGGCTAACTGCGACGTTTGTTGCGTTTGTCCTGATCGGAGGTTGACAGGCTGAGGGCGCTAATGGAATCTTGTGTGTTCCTGATTTGCGGGCGCGGAACCAACGGGCAACCCCTAATCCCCGCGCGAAGGGTAGGCGAAAGCCTTTACCCGCCGAAGGACTTCCGGGCTTGGGCTAACCGCCCGACCTGGCCAACGCCCCGACACGGCAAACCGTCGTGTAAGGTAGCTACTGGCGTATTTGATGATATGCCGGTGCTTCCGATGAGAGTGCAGGCCCTAACCGGGCCATATGCCAGGGTTTGGCATCAGGTGCCGGCATGGGCCGGCAGCGGCATACCGCCGCACTCGACACCGCAGGATGTCCTGCGGATCGCACTCGAGACCTCCAGGGGAGAAACACAGTGGAACTGCTTTCCGGCGCAGATATGATCGCCCGCTTCTTGCAGGATGAGGGCGTTGAGTACATTTATGGTTATCCCGGCGGCGCGGCGCTGCACATTTACGATGCGTTGTTCCGCCAGGACAAGGTGAAGCACATTCTTGTGCGTCACGAACAGGCAGCGACTCACGCAGCCGATGGTTATGCTCGTGCAGCGGGCAAACCAGGCGTGGTGCTTGTCACCTCGGGTCCTGGTGCTACCAATGCGGTTACCGGCATTGCGACTGCCTATATGGATTCGATTCCAATGGTCGTGCTGTGCGGTCAGGTCATGAGCCACCTGATTGGTGACGATGCCTTCCAGGAAACCGATATTGTGGGTGTGACTCGCCCCATCGTGAAGCACAGCTTCTCAATTCGGCATCCGTCTGAGATTCCAGAAGTGCTGAAAAAAGCCTTCTATCTCGCGGCGACTGGCCGCCCGGGTCCGGTCGTGGTCGATATTCCTAAAGATATGACAGCACCGACCGAGCGCTATGAGTACGTCTACCCGAAAAAGGTCAAGATGCGCTCCTATAACCCGGTTACCCGGGGACATACGGGGCAAATTAAAAAAGCCGTTGAGATGATGCTGAAAGCCAAACGTCCGGTGTTCTATACCGGCGGTGGCGTGGTAACTGGCAAGGCAAGCGAAGGGTTGACCGATTTGGTCAAACAGCTCGGCTTCCCCATTACCACGACGCTGATGGGCATTGGCGCCTATCCGCAAAGTGATCGGCAGTGCCTGGGCTGGTTAGGGATGCACGGCTCGTATGAGTCCAATATGGCTATGCACCATGCGGATTTGATTATCGCTATTGGCGCGCGTTTTGATGACCGAGTGACCAACAACACGTCGAAGTTTTGCCCCACGGCAAAAATCATTCACGTGGATGTGGACCCAAGTTCGGTATCTAAAACCGTACGCGCAGATGTGCCCATCGTTGGGCCAGCGTCTAGCGTTATTAATGAAATGATCAGCCTGGTTCAAGGTCAGTCAATTTCGCAGCCTGAAGCGCTAACCGAGTGGTGGCAAAAGATTGACGGGTGGCGCGCCGAGCGTGAAGGCAAGCTATATGAGCCTTCTAAGCCAGGCGAAGTGTTGAAGCCACAGGAAGTTATCGAAGCGCTATGCCGTGTTACTCGCGGTGAAGCCTATGTGACGACGGATGTTGGCCAGCACCAAATGTTTGCTGCTCAGTACTACAAGTTTGATAAGCCTAACCGTCTGATCACTTCGGGTGGTTTGGGCACCATGGGCTTTGGCTTCCCGGCTGCCATGGGTATCAAACAGAACTTCCCTGATGACGATGTCGTGTGTGTAACAGGGGAAGGCAGCTTTCAGATGATGATGCAGGAGCTCTCTACCTGTAAGCAGTACGGCGTGGGCGTCAAAATTGTAAACCTCAACAATGCATCGCTTGGCATGGTGCGGCAGTGGCAAGATTTGAACTACAAGTCCCGTCATGCGCACTCCTATATGGAGTCGCTGCCAGACTTCCACATGCTCATTGAGGCTTACGGATTTACCGCAATCACCGTGAATACCCTTGACGAGTTGGAGCCGGCGCTAGAGCGCGCCTTTGCCGACAAGTATGAGCTGGTGTTCCTGGATGTGAAGGTTGATCCCTTTGAGCACGTCTATCCGATGCAGGTGCCGTTGGGTGCCATGCGTGACATGCTGCTGTCTAAAACGGAGCGTACCTGATGCGTCATATCATCTCGATTCTGATGGAAAACGAACCGGGTGCGCTGTCACGTGTGGTCGGGCTGTTCTCCCAGCGTAACTTCAACATTGAAACGCTGAACGTTGCACCGACCGAAGACCCGTCGCTGTCACGCCTGACGGTGACCACCGTGGGTGATGACCGCGTGATTGAGCAAATCACCAAGCATCTGAATAAGCTGATTGATGTGGTGAAGCTGGTCGACCTGACGGAAGGTAACCACATTGAGCGTGAGCTGATGTTGGTGAAAGTAAAAGCGTTAGGCGCTGCCCGCGATGAAGTGAAGCGTACGGTGGATATTTTCCGGGCGCAGATCGTCGACGTAACGCCAAGCCTGTATACCGTTCAGATTACCGGTGACGCTGCTAAGTTGGATGCATTTCTACAGGCCATGGCGCCGGTAGGCATTCTCGAAGTGGCGCGTACCGGGGTGTCCGGTATCGCTCGTGGCGATAAAGTTCTATCGTTGTAAACGCGGCATGCTAGCTGAGTAAGCCGTTGGAAAAGCCGTCCTTATCAGGGCGGCTTTTTTTGTGTTCTTATAAGCGTGCGTTAACGTGGCGTCACAGTCGCCCAAAACGCGTCAATCATCGGATTTTTGAGGCGTCGGTTAAGCACGCAAACTCCGACATCGTAGTGGGGGAGCTCGGGTTTTACGCTGAGCACTTGCACACGTTCGGACAGCGGGCTGTTATCTAACACGATTTTGGGTACCACGCCCACGCCAAATCCCAGCCCCACCATGCTCACAATCGCTTCGTGCCCAGCTACTTGGGCATAAATGCGCGGCGTTATACCCATCGCCTTAAACCACGTGTTGGCGTACTCCCTTGAAAGCCCTGCCTCTGAAAGAATCATCGGAACATCACGCCACTGCTCGGCTGTTGAGCTTTCCGGCTGACTTGGCAGCCAGTCGTGGGCTTCTGTAGGTCCAATAAACAGCAGCGGCGAGCGGGTAAGCGATTTAAAGGCCAGAGCGCTGGGTGGAATTCGCGGACGGGGGGTAATGGCCATATCGTCTGCGCCTTCCAGTACCCGTGACATGGCGTCAGCGGGGTCACCGGTATGCAGCTTTAATTCGATACCAGGGTGCCGAGTACGCACATCACTCAGTAGTTCGTAGAGAAAGCTATAGCTCGCGGTTACCGAACAGTAAATGCTTATTTCGCCACTCAGCTGTGCCACCGTGGCGGCCAGTGTTCGCTTTTGCATTTCCCATTGCTCTAAGGTCTCTTTTGCATAGCGCTGAAACGCTAAGCCTTGAGGAGTTAGCGTGACATGGCGATTGTCGCGCTCAAATAGTTGCGTGCCTAGCTCGCCTTCAACCTGCTGAATTGAGCGGCTTAAGGTGGATGGGCTGATATGACAAAGCTCGCTGGCGCGGCCAAAATGCAGCGTCTCGGCCAGCGTTACCACATGCTTTAATAAGCGAAAATCCATAGGAAGCCCACTGTTAAGATCGATGTTTCATAATTAGAAATAGTATGTTGCAAATATAGCGTTTTACGCAATGGTGGCGGTGGCGTAGAGTGATCTCAACGCCAAAGCCCAGTGCTGCAAAAGACGGCACGGGTGGCCATCAACGCTGATACGACATATATAAATTATTCCTATATAACGATCATTTTTTGATCAAATTCGATTTTTGGAGTCTTGCTATGCACGTTTATTACGATAAAGATTGTGATCTATCCCTCATCCAAGCCAAGAAAGTCACTATTGTTGGTTATGGTTCGCAAGGCCATGCCCATGCGAATAACTTGAAAGAGTCTGGCGTCGACGTCACGGTTGCTCTGCGCAAAGGTTCTTCCTCTGCCGCCAAAGCAGAAGCCGCAGGCCTGAAAGTGGCAAGCGTTCCAGAAGCGTGCAAAACCGCAGACGTTGTCATGATTCTGGCGCCGGATGAGAATCAAAAAGCAATCTACGAGCAAGAAGTAGAGCCGAACTTGAAAGAAGGCGCGACCTTGGCCTTCGCTCATGGCTTTAATATCCACTACAACCAAATCGAGCCGCGTAAAGATCTTGATGTCATCATGATCGCCCCGAAAGCACCGGGACACACGGTACGCTCTGAGTTCGTTAAAGGTGGCGGTATTCCTGACCTGATCGCTATCCACCAGGATGCGTCTGGTAATGCCAAAGAATTAGCGCTTTCCTACGCGGCAGGCGTTGGTGGTGGCCGTAGCGGCATTATCGAAACTACCTTCAAAGATGAGACCGAAACAGATCTGTTCGGTGAGCAAGCAGTTCTGTGTGGCGGCGCAGTTGAGCTGGTTAAAGCTGGCTTTGAAACGCTGACTGAAGCGGGTTATGCGCCAGAAATGGCTTACTTCGAGTGTCTGCATGAGCTTAAGCTGATTGTTGACCTGATGTACGAAGGCGGCATCGCCAACATGAACTACTCCATCTCCAACAATGCGGAGTACGGTGAGTACGTTACTGGCCCTGAAGTGATTAACGATGAGTCTCGTGTCGCAATGCGCAATGCACTCAAGCGTATCCAAACGGGTGAGTATGCCAAAATGTTCATTCAGGAAGGCAACACTAACTACCCGTCGATGACGGCACGTCGTCGCTTGAATGCTGAACACGAAATTGAGCAAGTAGGCGCTAAGCTACGTGGCATGATGCCGTGGATTGCTGCCAACCAGTTGGTTGATAAATCGAAAAACTAAGCGGTTAGCGTGTTAGTACGCTAGTTAAAGCCTCGGGGCGCACATTGTTGCGCCCCGAGGCGTTTGGCGTTGCATGCTGCAATTGACTGGCTGAGTTAGCTTCACCGTGTAGAATGAAAAGAGATCACTGTGCTGGTGACTTCACTTCAAACGGATGATATTTATGACCCAGGATGCTCGCGATCAAGAGCGTAAACAGGCCCCGCAGTCAGTGCCTCAAGAAGGCCAGAAAACAGAAGCTAGTGGTGCTGGAGAGCAAGAAGATGCTAGTCACGAAAAGGTAAGTAATGGCAGCGTAAGTCATGACAACGTAAGTAATGAAGATCTGGCTAGCGTTTTTTTGCGCGAAACCGAAGTGGTTGAAGAAGCGGTTGAGGACGGTAAGAAAATTCGCCGAAAAGGCATTTACTTATTACCTAACTTGTTTACTACGTCTGCGCTGTTTTCAGGGTTCTTCGCGGTGGTAGCTGGCATTAACGGAGAATTCACTTCGGCAGCAGTGGCAATTTTTATCGCCATGGTGCTTGACGGGCTTGATGGCCGTGTTGCCCGTATGACCAATACCCAAAGCGAGTTTGGCGCAGAGTACGATAGCCTTTCCGACATGATCTCTTTCGGTATGGCGCCTGCATTGGTGGCCTTTACCTGGATTTTACAAGACATCGGTAAAACTGGCTGGGTGGTGGCATTTCTTTATGTGGCTTGTGCTGCACTGCGCCTGGCGCGCTTTAATGTACAGATTGGTAGTGTTGATAAGAAATGGTTTATTGGCTTGCCAAGCCCATCCGCTGCCGCTTTAGTGGCTGCAAGTGTGTGGACCTTCCATAGTTTTGATGCGGATGCGGTAGGTTTTAAGCTGCTAATGCTATTTGTCGTAGGGGCTGCGGGTGTGCTCATGGTTAGCAATATTCGTTATTACAGCTTTAAAGACCTCGATTTCAAAAAGCCTGTACCTTTTGTTGTGCTTCTAGCGGTGGTGCTAGGGTTCGTAATGATCTCAGTGGAACCATCTGTAATGCTGCTACTGCTTTTTGGTGCTTATGTGTGCTCAGGCCCGGTATTGGCCGTTATGCGCAAGGCCAAGCCTAAAAGCTAAAGTTTATTCACATTTTCTCAAAAAACCACTTGCCAAGACGGCAGCGAATCCGTAAAGTACGCATCCGCTGCCGGGGACGCACAGCGTTACCAGCGGTGAATGAAGGTGAAAACCTTCGGTTTGTCAGAGAGTTAGAAGAACTCAGCAGCAATATACTGCGATGTCTTCCAACGCTTTTTGAAACGAGCCGCGCCAGAAAGCAACGTTATCTCGCTTTCTTCGCTCACTCGCTTCACTCACTCAAAACAGTGATTGACAAACACTAGGAAATGCGTAGAATACGCCTTCCTCGCTGAGGCAAGCCAGTTCATCGGCTAGCCAGTTACTTCTTCGGAAGTTCAGCAGTGAAAACAGCTCTTTAACAATTTGATCAGGTAATTCATGTGGGCGCTTGCCGATGAGGGTGATAAATCACCAAATATCAAGGCAAGCGGTCATGAGAACGACAGTTTTTAAACGTAAGTTTTTAAACAATAGTTGAATGAATTCGTTTGAACCTTGAGCCAAGTTTGATGCGCTTTTGTTGTTCGTAAACATCACGTTTTCGAGTGACGAGTAAGTATCACAATGATTTTAAACTGAAGAGTTTGATCATGGCTCAGATTGAACGCTGGCGGCAGGCCTAACACATGCAAGTCGAGCGGTAACAGGGGTAGCTTGCTACCCGCTGACGAGCGGCGGACGGGTGAGTAATGCATAGGAATCTGCCCGATAGTGGGGGATAACCTGGGGAAACCCAGGCTAATACCGCATACGTCCTACGGGAGAAAGGGGGCTCCGGCTCCCGCTATTGGATGAGCCTATGTCGGATTAGCTAGTTGGTGAGGTAATGGCTCACCAAGGCAACGATCCGTAGCTGGTCTGAGAGGATGATCAGCCACATCGGGACTGAGACACGGCCCGAACTCCTACGGGAGGCAGCAGTGGGGAATATTGGACAATGGGCGAAAGCCTGATCCAGCCATGCCGCGTGTGTGAAGAAGGCCCTCGGGTTGTAAAGCACTTTCAGCGAGGAAGAACGCCTAGTGGTTAATACCCATTAGGAAAGACATCACTCGCAGAAGAAGCACCGGCTAACTCCGTGCCAGCAGCCGCGGTAATACGGAGGGTGCAAGCGTTAATCGGAATTACTGGGCGTAAAGCGCGCGTAGGTGGCTTGATAAGCCGGTTGTGAAAGCCCCGGGCTCAACCTGGGAACGGCATCCGGAACTGTCAAGCTAGAGTGCAGGAGAGGAAGGTAGAATTCCCGGTGTAGCGGTGAAATGCGTAGAGATCGGGAGGAATACCAGTGGCGAAGGCGGCCTTCTGGACTGACACTGACACTGAGGTGCGAAAGCGTGGGTAGCAAACAGGATTAGATACCCTGGTAGTCCACGCCGTAAACGATGTCGACCAGCCGTTGGGTGCCTAGCGCACTTTGTGGCGAAGTTAACGCGATAAGTCGACCGCCTGGGGAGTACGGCCGCAAGGTTAAAACTCAAATGAATTGACGGGGGCCCGCACAAGCGGTGGAGCATGTGGTTTAATTCGATGCAACGCGAAGAACCTTACCTACTCTTGACATCCTGCGAACTTGTGAGAGATCACTTGGTGCCTTCGGGAACGCAGAGACAGGTGCTGCATGGCTGTCGTCAGCTCGTGTTGTGAAATGTTGGGTTAAGTCCCGTAACGAGCGCAACCCTTGTCCTTATTTGCCAGCGGGTAATGCCGGGAACTCTAAGGAGACTGCCGGTGACAAACCGGAGGAAGGTGGGGACGACGTCAAGTCATCATGGCCCTTACGAGTAGGGCTACACACGTGCTACAATGGCCGGTACAAAGGGTTGCGAGCTCGCGAGAGTCAGCTAATCCCGAAAAGCCGGTCTCAGTCCGGATCGGAGTCTGCAACTCGACTCCGTGAAGTCGGAATCGCTAGTAATCGTGAATCAGAATGTCACGGTGAATACGTTCCCGGGCCTTGTACACACCGCCCGTCACACCATGGGAGTGGACTGCACCAGAAGTGGTTAGCTTAACCTTCGGGAAAGCGATCACCACGGTGTGGTTCATGACTGGGGTGAAGTCGTAACAAGGTAGCCGTAGGGGAACCTGCGGCTGGATCACCTCCTTAAACGATGCATCATCCCTCGCGGTAAGCGCTCACAATGAATTACCTGATCAGAATGCTGTTGATACGCAGTGATAAGCGTTTTCTTCATGTTGAAGAAAGAGAAAAGACCTTTTTGAAGATCTTCTTTAAAGACCTTTCTTTTCCTCTTAATGTGAAAAAAAGCACTCGCTTATCACTGCGCATAGCAGTCGCTCTTTAACAATGTATATCATGCTGACATAAACGTTTTAAAACGTTTATACGTAATTGTTTTGTGATACGTCTCAAGCGTATCCGGCAATCGTTATCATTGCGAGATACCAGACTCCTTCGGGTTATAGGGTCAAGCAATGAAGCGCACACGGTGGATGCCTAGGCAGCCAGAGGCGATGAAAGACGTGGAAGCCTGCGATAAGGCTCGGCGAGGTGGCAAACAACCTGTGACCCGGGCATTTCTGAATGGGGAAACCCACTCATCATAAGATGAGTATCTTACGCTGAATATATAGGCGTAAGAGGCGAACCAGGGGAACTGAAACATCTAAGTACCCTGAGGAAAAGAAATCAACCGAGATTCCCCTAGTAGCGGCGAGCGAACGGGGACCAGCCCTTAAGCATGTGACTGATTAGGCGAATGCGCTGGGAAGCGCGGCCATAGTGGGTGATAGCCCCGTAGTCGAAAATCTGATCATGTGAAATCGAGTAGGTCGGGGCACGAGAAACCTTGACTGAAGACGGGGGGACCATCCTCCAAGGCTAAATACTCCTGGCTGACCGATAGTGAACCAGTACCGTGAGGGAAAGGCGAAAAGAACCCCGGAGAGGGGAGTGAAATAGATCCTGAAACCGTGTGCGTACAAGCAGTAGGAGCAGACTTGTTCTGTGACTGCGTACCTTTTGTATAATGGGTCAGCGACTTATATTCAGTGGCGAGGTTAACCGTTTAGGGGAGCCGTAGGGAAACCGAGTCTTAACTGGGCGACATAGTCGCTGGATATAGACCCGAAACCGAGCGATCTATCCATGAGCAGGGTGAAGGTTGAGTAACATCAACTGGAGGCCCGAACCAGGATCTGTTGAAAAAGATTTGGATGACTTGTGGATCGGAGTGAAAGGCTAATCAAGCTCGGAGATAGCTGGTTCTCCTCGAAAGCTATTTAGGTAGCGCCTCACGTATCACCGCCGGGGGTAGAGCACTGTTTCGGCTAGGGGGTCATCCCGACTTACCAACCCGAGGCAAACTCCGAATACCGGTGAGTGCAAGCGTGGGAGACACACGGCGGGTGCTAACGTCCGTCGTGAAAAGGGAAACAACCCAGACCGTCAGCTAAGGTCCCGAAATCCTGGTTAAGTGGGAAACGATGTGGGAAGGCTCAGACAGCTAGGAGGTTGGCTTAGAAGCAGCCATCCTTTAAAGAAAGCGTAATAGCTCACTAGTCGAGTCGGCCTGCGCGGAAGATGTAACGGGGCTAAACCAGGTACCGAAGCTACGGGTTCACACTATGTGTGAGCGGTAGAGGAGCGTCGTGTAAGCCGATGAAGGTGAATTGAGAAGTTCGCTGGAGGTATCACGAGTGCGAATGCTGACATGAGTAACGATAAAGGGAGTGAAAAACTCCCTCGCCGGAAGACCAAGGGTTTCTGTTCGACGCTAATCGGAGCAGAGTGAGTCGGCCCCTAAGGCGAGGCCGAAAGGCGTAGTCGATGGGAAACAGGTCAATATTCCTGTACCGGACATGATTGCGATGGGGGGACGGAGAAGGCTAGGTGAGCCAGGCGTTGGTTGTCCTGGTGAAAGTGAGTAGGCTGGTATCTTAGGTAAATCCGGGATGCCTTAAGGCCGAGACACGAAACGAACTGACCACGGTCAGGAAGTCATTGATGCCACGCTTCCAGGAAAAGCCTCTAAGCTTCAGATCATGTGCGACCGTACCCCAAACCGACACAGGTGGTCAGGGTGAGAATCCCAAGGCGCTTGAGAGAACTCGGGTGAAGGAACTAGGCAAAATGGTGCCGTAACTTCGGGAGAAGGCACGCCGGCGTAGGGTGACGAGACTTGCTCTCTAAGCCCGAACCGGTCGAAGATACCAGGTGGCTGCAACTGTTTAGTAAAAACACAGCACTCTGCTAACGCGCAAGCGGACGTATAGGGTGTGACGCCTGCCCGGTGCCGGAAGGTTAAATGATGGTGTTAGGATTCGTCCGAAGCTCTTGATTGAAGCCCCGGTAAACGGCGGCCGTAACTATAACGGTCCTAAGGTAGCGAAATTCCTTGTCGGGTAAGTTCCGACCTGCACGAATGGCGTAATGATGGCCACGCTGTCTCCACCCGAGACTCAGTGAAATTGAAATCGCCGTGAAGATGCGGTGTACCCGCGGCTAGACGGAAAGACCCCGTGAACCTTTACTATAGCTTCACACTGGACGCTGATGTTGCCTGTGTAGGATAGCTGGGAGGCTTTGAATCTCGGACGCCAGTTCGAGGGGAGCCAACCTTGAAATACCAGCCTGGCATCATTGGCGTTCTCACTCAGGTCCGTTATCCGGATCGAGGACAGTGTGTGGTGGGTAGTTTGACTGGGGCGGTCTCCTCCCAAAGAGTAACGGAGGAGCACGAAGGTACCCTCAGCACGGTCGGACATCGTGCAGTGAGTGCAAGAGCATAAGGGTGCTTGACTGCGAGACAGACACGTCGAGCAGGTGCGAAAGCAGGTTCTAGTGATCCGGTGGTTCTGTATGGAAGGGCCATCGCTCAACGGATAAAAGGTACTCCGGGGATAACAGGCTGATACCGCCCAAGAGTTCACATCGACGGCGGTGTTTGGCACCTCGATGTCGGCTCATCACATCCTGGGGCTGAAGTCGGTCCCAAGGGTATGGCTGTTCGCCATTTAAAGTGGTACGCGAGCTGGGTTTAGAACGTCGTGAGACAGTTCGGTCCCTATCTGCCGTGGGCGTTGGATGTTTGAGAAGGGCTGCTCCTAGTACGAGAGGACCGGAGTGGACGCACCTCTGGTGTTCCGGTTGTCACGCCAGTGGCATTGCCGGGTAGCTATGTGCGGACGGGATAACCGCTGAAAGCATCTAAGCGGGAAGCCCCCTTCAAGATGAGACATCCCTGAGGCCTAGAGCCTCCTGAAGGGCCCAGCGAGACCAGCTGGTTGATAGGCACGGTGTGGAAGCGCTGCAAGGCGTTGAGCTAACGTGTACTAATGGCCCGTGAGGCTTGACCCTATAACACCCAAGGGGTCTGGTCGTAGTGATAATGAAAACCGGATACGCGCTTCCTGTCAGCGACAGGAGACGAGAGACGCCACAAAACATCAGTGACATGTTCAGCATGATATGCATTAAAAGTTACGCCTGACGACCATAGCACGCGTGAACCACCTGATCCCATGCCGAACTCAGAAGTGAAACCGCTTAGCGCCGATGGTAGTGTGGGGTCTCCCCATGCGAGAGTAGGTCATCGTCAGGCACTTATTGAGAAACCCCGGCCATTTGGTCGGGGTTTTGCTTTTTAGGGGTCTCCCCTGGAGAGTAGCGGAACGCCGCCCGGATCATCGTCAGGTACTTATTTAACAAGAAACCCAGCCCATCGGCTGGGTTTTTTGTTTGCGCTATTGGTTATAGACTATTCGAAAAAATCCCCCAGGGCTGATGCCTTGAGGGATTTTTTTATGCTTTGAAAATGTGAGAATTAGCGGCAGATTGCTTCCAGTGCCTCTATTAAACTATCCATTTCATCATCTGTACCGATTGTGATGCGTAAGAAGTTGTTGAGCGCGTCAGTATTAAAGTGACGTACCAAAACTCCTCGCTCGCGGAGGCCTGCAAACAGCTGAGCGCCTTCAAAATCGTGATGCTGGGTAAGCACGAAGTTGGCCTTTGAAGGCAGTACTTCAAAACCTAGCTGCTCAAGTCGCTGACGTGTGCGCTCACGGGTCGTGATCACATTATTTCGGCAAGCGTTAAAGTGTTCTTCATCTTTCAGAGCTTCAATGCCGATGAGGCTCGCTAGGCTATCCACTGGATAGGAATTAAACGAGTCCTTGACCCGCTGGAGGCCATCAATCAGCTCAGGGGAGCCAATGGCATAGCCCAAGCGTAAACCAGCCAAGCTACGTGATTTAGAGAACGTTCCCGTGACTAGCAGGTTAGGGTAGCGCTCAACTAAGGTGACAGCGCTTTCAGCGCCGAAATCAACATAAGCCTCATCGATTAATACAACCCGGTTTGTCACGCGCTTAAGCAGAGCCTCAATGGTTTCGAGGGAGTGCGCGTGTCCAGTCGGCGCGTTTGGGTTGGCAAAAATAACGCCGCTGCGCTCTGATGCACTCGCCAGGGCATCAATATCAACTTCCCACTGGGCATTTAGTGGGTGTTTGCGAAGCGTGACGCCATAAAGATTGGCGTAAACAGGATAGAAGCTATAGGTGATTGAGGGAACATCCAGCGGTGCGTCATGGCAGAAGAAGGCCTGAAACGCAAACGCGAGTACTTCATCTGACCCATTGCCGACGAAGGTTTCTGCCACGCTAACCCCATAGCTTTCAGCCAGCGCAGTACGCAATGCGTAAGAGGTAGGGTCAGGATACAGGCGCAAATGATCAGTGGCATAATTGCGCAGCGCCTTGCTTACCCCTGGCGCGGGTGGATAAGGGTTTTCATTGGTGTTGAGTTTAATAACCTGTTCGCGGGGCTGCTCACCTGGCACATAGGGGGTAAGCTCCCGAACAGCTGGACTCCAGTATTGGCTCATGGGGGTAACCTGATTATCCTAATGTTAATACCCCATGGTCACCCGATGGCTGCCCGAGCGCAAGCATTCAAGTAAGCAAGGGGGTGGGCGTCGCACCTTGTAGCGGTTATGCTGTCATAAGCGCGCGAAAGAAATGTATGTCCAACACGATAAGGAGACACTCAATGCAATTTAGGAGTTTGCTAGCCGGCTCGGCTATGTTGGCACTGCTGGCGGGCTGTGCAGCTGGCCCGACGGGCCAGGGTGAAGATGCAGGAATGACTGCTTCTCAAGTCAATTACCAAGGTACGCTGCCTTGCCGCAACTGCGATGGTATCGACTTGGATGTGACGATGATAGGCGAAGAAATGAGTGCTCCTGAAGAGCGGACGTTCACGTTAAACGCCACTTATCGTAATCATCCACAAACACCACCAGACGAAAACTATGCAGGGAACTGGGAAGTGTTGACGGGCACGCCGTCTGATCCAGATGCTACTGTCTATGAATTAACGCCGAATGGCGATGGTCAGATTTACTACTTCCAGCGTATCAGTGAGCGCACGTTGGAACTGATCGACCCAGAGCGTCGTCGTTTCGAGAATGGCGAGATGCTGCAGTTACAGCGTCAATAAAGTGTGAAGCGATGCTCAAAGGCGGCCATTGGCCGCCTTTTGCATTTCTAGCTATCTGATGCATAAATCTCAGTGGCGACATCAAGATATCAACAGGAGCAACATGGCGGTGGCGAAAGCGAAGAGTGCCTTTGTATGTACCGAGTGCGGTGCAGAGTATCGGAAGTGGCAAGGCCAGTGCTCCAGCTGCCAGGAGTGGAACACGCTAAGTGAGATTCGTTTGGCCAGTGCGCGACCTGGAGGTGGTACTGCGACGGGACGAGCGGGCTATGCTGGAGACCTGTCGCGAGATGTGGTGGATCTTGGCAATGTGGATCTCAGTGAGGTTCCTCGCCTTACCTCGACCTTTGCCGAGTTTGATCGTGTACTGGGTGGTGGCTTAGTGCCGGGTTCCGCTGTATTACTGGGGGGGAATCCAGGCGCTGGTAAATCTACACTGCTTCTACAAACTGCCTGCAAGCTCGCCCAGCAGCGGCGTATTCTATATGTCACTGGGGAGGAGTCGCTTTCCCAAGTCGCCATGCGCGCCCACCGCTTACAGCTGCCTACTAATGGCTTAAAAATGTTGGCCGAGACCAGCGTGGAAACCATCTTGGCGGTGTCTGAACGGGAGAAGCCAGAGATTCTGGTGATTGACTCCATCCAGACTATGCATCTGGAGGATATCAGCTCTGCGCCGGGGGGCGTTGCCCAGGTACGGGAATCTGCGGCAGCGCTGACACGCTTTGCTAAGCAAACGAACACGGTTCTTTTGCTGGTTGGACATGTGACCAAAGATGGCACGCTGGCGGGTCCTAAAGTGCTGGAGCATATGATTGATGCTTCGTTGCTATTAGAGGGCGGAGCTGATTCTCGATTTAGAACGCTCCGCGGCCAGAAAAACCGCTTCGGCGCGGTGAATGAGCTGGGTGTGTTTGCAATGCTCGAGCAAGGTCTGAAAGAGGTTAAAAACCCCAGCGCGATTTTCCTCTCACGCCAAGAAGAGCAGGCACCCGGTAGTTTGGTCATGGTGGTGTGGGAAGGCACTCGGCCAATTCTCGTGGAAGTGCAGGCATTGGTGGATGAGTCTGCCCTGGGTAATCCTCGCCGTGTTGCCGTTGGCGTCGATCAAAACCGACTTGCCATGCTGCTAGCCGTATTAAATCGCCACGGTGGTCTGTTTACTGGTGATCAAGATGTCTTCCTTAACGTGGTGGGTGGAGTGAAAGTGCTCGAAACCAGTGCTGACTTAGCGGTGCTGTTAGCCGTGGTGTCCAGTCTGCAAAATCGCGCACTGCCAAAAGAGCTAGTGGTGTTTGGCGAAGTGGGGCTTTCAGGAGAAATTCGGCCAGTGCCCAGTGGGCAAGAACGCATTGCTGAAGCGGCTAAGCACGGTTTTCTAAGGGCAATTGTTCCGCGCGGCAACGCACCTAAGCAGGCTCCGAAGGGAATGGAGGTTATTCCTGTTGATAAATTGAGCGATGCCCTGGAAGCGTTGTAGCGTAAGCTATGCTAAGGAAAAGCATTAAGACTAAGGAGATGCGCCATGAGTGCAATTCGGTTAACCCAATATAGTCACGGAGCGGGTTGCGGCTGCAAAATTGCACCAGATGTACTGGATGGGATTCTTGCTAAAGCTGGGCCTGCCGCGGGCCATAAACGACTCATTGTCGGTAACAAGGGACGCGAAGACGCAGCGGTGTATGATTTGGGTGATGGCCGCGGCATGATTGCGACCACCGACTTCTTTATGCCGATTGTCGATGACCCCTTTGATTTTGGTCGTATTGCTGCCACTAACGCGATTAGCGATGTGTATGCCATGGGTGGCACGCCGGTCATGGCATTGGGAATTTTAGGTTGGCCGCTGGATAAACTCAGCGCAGAAATCGCGGGTGATGTTGTTGCCGGTGCCCAGGCTGTTTGTCGTGAGCTAGGGGTAGCGTTAGCGGGCGGTCACTCGATCGACGCTCCTGAGCCGATGTTTGGTTTGGCGGTCAACGGGTTAGTCGATTTAGCGCATTTAAAGCTCAACAGCCAAGCAAAGCCTAATGACCTGTTATTCCTAACCAAGCCACTTGGCGTAGGGCTACTAACCACAGCCGAAAAACGGGGTTTGTTAGAGGCTGGGCACCATGGCCTTGCCCGTGAAACGATGCTCAAGCCCAATCATATCGGTGTTGAGTTAGCTAAGGTGAAAGGCGTTAACGCTATGACGGATGTCACCGGGTTTGGCCTTGCTGGACACCTAGCTGAAATGTGCAGCGCAAGCGGTGTGATGGCGCAGATCGATTTTCGCCGCTTACCCCGTTTAGCAGAAGCCGAAGCCTACCGTCGGCAGGGCGCTGTCCCCGGAGGTTCGCTGCGCAACCGCGAAGCCCTTGGTAAAGCGTTGCCTGTGATGGACGATGCTCACTGGCAATGGCTGTGTGATCCTCAGACGTCAGGTGGTTTGCTGATCAGTGTCGACCCTGCCTGGGAAGATGATGTAGAGCGTATTGGTCGTGAGCACAGTCTTACCTTGGTACCGTTTGGCACCATGAAGGCAGCTCAAGGCGACGTTTTGATTGAGGTCATTGGATGACGCTAGCCACTGTTCCAGCATCATTGAACTTAATTGCGCAAACAACACCGCTGATAGATGTGCGCGCCCCGGTTGAATTTGTTCAAGGCAGTTTGCCTGGCGCGGTTAACTTACCGTTAATGGTTGATGATGAGCGCCATCAAGTTGGTATTGCTTATAAACAGCACGGACAGCAGGTAGCAATCGGGTTAGGTGAACGTTTAGTCAGCGGTGACACTAAACGAGCACGCGTTGACGCGTGGCTGGAATACGTAGCACGTCAACCAGACGCTCTTATCTACTGTTTTCGCGGAGGGCTGCGTTCGCAAATTGCACAGCAATGGCTTGCTGATGCAGGCATCAACAGGCCGCGCATTGACGGTGGCTGGAAAGCGATGCGGCAACGGCTATGTCAGCGCATTGATGAGGCTTCCAGCCAGCCGATGCTGGTCGTGGCGGGGCTGACGGGGTGCGCGAAAACGACGCTAATCAATCAATTGAGTAATGGCATTGATCTGGAGGCTTTTGCCAACCATAAAGGATCGGCTTTTGGGAGGCAGCCAGAAGAGCCGACAACACAAATTGATTTTGAGCATGCCTTAGCCAAGCGCTTAATTGGGCTGACGGGAAGCTTAGTGGTAGAAGATGAGTCGCGGCAAATCGGTAATGCCAATATTCCGCTTACCTTTTGGCATGCCCTGCAACGTGCGCCGCGAATACGCATTGAGATGCCCTTGGATTGGCGTTTAGAGCAGTTGCGCCGCGACTATATCGAAGCACTTGAACAGCGCTACACTGCCCGTTACGGCCCACAAGAGGGCTGGCAACGTATGCGACTCCAATTAGCCAATGCCCTGGAGCGTTTGGCGAAACGCTTAGGCAATGCCCGATTGCAGCGTCTACAGCGATTACAAGGTATGGCTTTTGATGCCCATGCACTAGGGAATATTCAAGCCCACGAAGCATGGCTTGCGCCACTGTTGACCGAATATTACGACCCACTTTATCGCTATCATCTTGAAAAGCAGCGAGATAACCGCCCTGTGGAACTGCATGTTGGCGATTGGGAAAGCTGCTTAGAAGCCGCTAGGCAGTGGAGCGCTTAGCGGCGTTGTATTCATCTATAGCTTATGCCGCTTTCAGCCATTGGGTCATCACGCGGTCTAGCAGCGGGGCTAACTGATGAAAGCGTCCAGCATTTTCTAGGATCTGTTCACTGGTTTGTATAAAGCGCCCTGCTGAGGCAGTTTTGGGCTGTGGCCATTCATCGGCATTGAGCAGTGGTGATACGCTGGAAGCCGTCGCTTCGAAATGACACAGTAAACCGACGACACGCCCGGCGTCCCACGAAAAACCTTGCAGTGGTGCTGCTGCACTGCCGCCTAGCGGTAGTGCGCTTTCCGGTAAGCTAAACACGAGGCGGTGCCTCATAAATGCCTCAAATTGTTCGGGTAGGTCAAAGGTGCTTTCCGGGGCAAGTGTTATTTGGTGCCAGCCAATTTCAGGGTAGGTGCCTGGTGCAATAACGGCATCCAGCGCCTCCGCTATCCACAGTGCGCCCAAGCCAATACCCAATAATGGTTTCTGCCCATCCAGATAGCGGTTAATCAGCTTGCGTTCGGCTTTAAACCAATCGGGTGGATCATTTACTAGACGTTCAGGGCCATCCAGTATAATTAGCGCATCGCACTCACCTGGTCGTGGAGTTAGCTCGCCCGCATAAAGATGAAAAACGGTGTAACTATGGCCCATACTCTCAAGCCAGTCAGTTAGACGAGCGGGACCATGGTCAGGGCCGTGCTGTAGCAGATGAATATGCATGGTAATCTCCTCGCCGGCCGATGTTAATAACGCGATAGGGATCTCCTGCCGCGTTTGTGCGACGATAACGTATCGCGTTCATTTCACCAATATTGTGACCCAGGAAATCAGCATGGTGGCTAAACCCCTAGGATTTTACCAGCGGCTTCAACAGTTGCCGTTGCCCGCTCAGCAAGCGTTTATGGCAGCCCTGTGTGAACGTCTGCTACCTAACTACGCGCTTTATCAACAAACCACGGGGTTAGGTGACGAGCATACACTGCGTACTGTGCTGAGCCTGGTGTGGGAACGGCTGAGCGTTTCTAATGCTAGCATTGACTTTGCTCGGCAAGCGGAAAAGCTGGCTGAGTGCGAACCTCCGGAAGATGATGAGAGCTTTGGAGCGCGCCGAGCGTTAGATGCTGTTGTGTCGGTATCCGCGCTGCTGGATACGCTGCTGGGGGAGTCGCCTGAAGCCGTGTTAGATGTCAGCCGCACCTCGCGAGCGGGCGTTCGCGCTTTTATCGAGCTAACGGAAGGTGAAGAAGATGCCCAGGCGCTTGCGCTGATCATTCGCGACCATCCCTTGATGGCCGACGAAAATGATTTCCAGGACGCTGTTTTGGACGCCGTGAGTGAGCCAATTACTAAAGCCTACCTAAAAGAAATTCGTCAGCTAGGGCGTAATAACGGCATTAGTAATCTTGGTTTAACCTTAGACGAGGGCAAGGAGTAGCTGTCGAAGCTGGTTAAAACCGCAGGCCCGCCGTCACCATCATGCCGGCGGTGCCGAAGATGATGAGATCTGATTCTACGCGCCCCCATTGCACGCCAATGCTGGGTAGCAGTGCAGGCGCCGTGCCTAAATGGTTAAAGGGAATCTTGTCGCGATATTCACCTTTATAGCCGTGTAGTAGCCCGCCAGTTAGCTTGGCGCGTACGTTGATCTCTTCGGCAAATTGCCAAAGCGGGAATTCACGCCCTGCATAAAAATACCAGGTTGGTTGATCAAACGAGTTTTTAAACCATGCCGCCCCTGTTAACCAGCGGTCTGGATTATGTAGTTCAATGCTTACCAGTTTTTGCTGATTGGTATGGTCAGGGTCAGGATCGAAGTGGCGCGTTAGCAAACTGGTTTGCACCAGTGTGTGATCGAGTTCTAAGGTGGGAGGCCAATCTGGCAAAGAAAAGGCTGAGACGGTAGTGCTCAGCCAAATCCCTGCTATCCCTCCTGCCCATTGATAATAACGAGGCATGTCACTGTTCCTGAGAGAAGGGCTTTTTGCTAAGTGATTTCACTACTAAGTGGTTTCGCTAAAGGCGCATTTCGATGCCACGTTCCGCCATGTAACGTTTTGCTTCTGGTATCGTATATTCACCGAAATGGAAGATGCTTGCTGCCAATACTGCATCGGCACCACCTTTGAGTACGCCGTCTACTAAGTGATCCAAGTTTCCTACACCGCCAGAGGCAATTACCGGCACGCTGACGGCTTCAGAAATAGCATGGGTAACCCCCAGATCAAAGCCCACTTTAGTGCCGTCGCGATCCATACTGGTGAGCAATAACTCGCCAGCACCAAACTCTACCATCTTTTTGGCCCACTCGATGGCATCCAGTCCCGTTGGTCGACGCCCACCATGAGTGAATATTTCCCAGCGAGGAGGCTCGCCTTCTTTAGACACCTTCTTAGCGTCAATCGCCACCACAATACATTGGCTGCCAAAGCGCTCGGCGGCTTCGCGAACAAACTCAGGGTTGGTCACCGCGGCGGTATTGATGGAGACTTTATCAGCCCCTGCATTCAGCATCGTGCGAATATCATCGCAGCTGCGGATGCCTCCCCCCACGGTGAGGGGAATAAACACTTCACCGGCAATGCGCTCTACCATGTCGACCGTTGTGTCACGGTTTTCATGGCTGGCGGTAATGTCGAGGAAGGTGATTTCATCGGCACCCTGCTGGTTATAGCGCTGGGCAATTTCGACCGGATCGCCTGCATCACGGATGCCTACAAAGTTAACGCCTTTCACCACGCGTCCGGCATCGACATCTAAGCAGGGGATAATACGTTTCGCTAAACTCATTTGTCGCCTCCGCTAAGCTGATCGCTCAAGCGCTGAGCTTCTGCCACATCGAGGCTGCCTTCATAGATCGCGCGGCCGGTAATCGCGCCTAAAATGCCGCTGTCAGCGACATCACACAGCGCACGAATGTCGTCTAAATTGGTGACGCCGCCGGAAGCAATCACCGGTAAGCCACCTTCGCGGGCTAGCGCAGCCGTGGCTTCTACATTGACGCCTTGCATCATGCCATCGCGGGCAATGTCGGTATAGACAATGCTGGAAACGCCGTCATTGGCAAAGCGCTTGGCGAGCTCGGTCGCCTTTAAAGTGGATACTTCCGCCCAGCCATCGGTGGCCACATAGCCATCTTTAGCATCCAGGCCAACAATAATGTGGCCTGGGAACGCACGGCACATTTCGCCCACGAAGTTCGGCTCTTTAACCGCTTTAGTGCCAATAATGACGTAAGAAACCCCGGCATTTAAATAATGCTCAATGGTTTCCGCTGAGCGGATACCACCGCCAATTTGGATGGGCAGTTTAGGGTAGGCGCGCGCAATTGCGGTGACTGCCTCGCCGTTCATCGGCTTGCCTTCAAAAGCGCCGTTTAGATCAACCAAGTGCAGGCGGCGAGCACCCGCTTCTACCCAGCGAGCGGCCATGGCAACAGGGTCATCGCCGTAGGACGTTGAATCTTCCATGCGGCCTTGCTTCAAGCGCACACACTGGCCGTCTTTGAGATCAATCGCGGGAATTACCAACATTGTGAAACCTCTCAGGGCGTCCAGGTGACAAAGTTTTCTAGCAGGCGAAGGCCCGCGCGGGAGCTTTTTTCAGGATGGAACTGCACAGCGAAGGTGGCATCACGGCCAATCGCTACATGGGCGCAAACCTTGCCGTACTGGGTAGTACCAAACACTTGGGCATCGTCGGTCGCATTAACGTAGTAGCTGTGCACAAAATAGAAGTGTTCGTTATCGTCAATGCCTGACCATAGCGGGTGATCGTGATGTTGCGCCACAAGGTTCCAGCCCATGTGCGGAACTTTTAAGCGCTGTTCGTAATCATCGCGCATATTGGCCGGAAAACGATCAACGCTGCCATGGAAAAAGCCCAGGCAATCTACGCCGCCGTTCTCTTCGCTACGCTCCATCAGCATTTGCTGGCCCACGCAAATACCCAATAGTGGTTTAGCTTGACGGGTAAGGATGTCATCGACTAGACCGCGTAGCTCGGTACGTTCCAGCTCGCCTACACAGTCCCGAATAGCCCCTTGGCCCGGGAGTACTAGGCGCGTAGCACCTAAAATACGCCGAGGGTCGCGGGTAATAATCACATTTTCGTGGGTGACATGCTCAAGCGCTTTTGCCACAGAGTGCAGGTTGCCCATTCCATAATCGATTACCGCGATGGTCATAAAGCGCTCCTTGTTATCGTTGGCGAGCTACCACTCGCTGCAATACCCGGCATTATAGGCTTCCTTTGGTAGACGGCATTTGTCCCGCCATACGCGGGTCTTCTGCCACCGCCATGCGCAGCGCGCGGCCAAACGCTTTAAATATAGTCTCAGCCTGATGGTGAGCATTAAAGCCTTTTACATTGTCAATATGCAGGGTGACGCGCGCATGGTTGACGAAGCCTTGGAAAAATTCCCAAAACAGCTGGGTATCCATACTGCCAATGGTATCGCGGGTGAAGTCGACATTCATATAGAGACCTGGACGGCCGGAGAAGTCGATAACCACACGGGACAACGCTTCATCAAGAGGAACGTAAGCATGCCCGTAGCGATAGATGCCGCGTTTATCGCCGATCGCTTGGTGAAATGCTTGGCCTAGGGTAATGCCTAGATCTTCAACTGTGTGGTGATCATCGATGTGCAGATCGCCTTTTGCGTCAATATCGAGATCCACCATCCCATGGCGAGCTACTTGATCAAGCATATGATCAAGAAACGGAACGCCGGTGTCGCTGCGGAGACGGCCTTCGCCATCAAGGTTGACGCTGACCGTAATCTGCGTTTCGTTGGTGTCACGGCTTACCGTGGCAATACGCGCTGACATGTTGCATCTCCTGCGCTGATGCGCACTCTGAGGGGGTATTGGTGGATCATCGGGTAATGTTAACACCGCTAGATCAAAGCATAACCTGTGCCAAAAGCGACCATTATAGTGAATCGGCGCCCCCATCCGCTACAATGCGCGAAAGGTAGCCGCCTTTGCTGGCGGTAGAATAGCAGCCTTGCTGCTTTGGCAAAGAGGATTTCACCATGCCGGTGACATTGCATTACGTCGACCAGGCCCGTTGGGAAGCTGAGGAGCAGGTGCGTATTGACCTAATACGCATTTATGAAGATGCGCCCCAAGAGCGAATGCCTACACCAACGGTCGCCCCTTTTATTGAACAGCATTTAAAAGGGCAGCACTTTTTTGCCTGCGCACATTTTAACGATCGACTGCTCGGTGCGGTTGCAATAAAAGAGGCAACTGACCGCGCGTGGTGGCTCTCCGAGCTGTGCGTGCGTAAACCCACCCGACGGCGTGGCGTAGGCGCGCGACTAATGGCACTGTTAGGAGAGCAGGCAAAACAAGAAGGACGTGTGCTGCGCATCGAAACGTCGTCGCTGCCGTTAGCAGATCGAGTACTGCTCTCAAAGCTTGGTTATCGCCCCGTAGCCCCTGAATCATCCGCACAGTCGGATGATTCCATCACCAGTGATTTTGTTGAGCTAGACCCACAAGGAAAAGGGCAATGAATCATCTACTACGTATTTTGCTGGCTGCGGTAGGTATTTTAGCGATTGTTGCCGTTGCCGCAGTGGTGTATGTCACCACTTTTCTTGACCCAGAAGATTTCAAGCCTCGGCTAACTGCGGTGGTAGAAGAACAAACTGGCCTGAATCTAGCGTTGGAAGGCCCAATCACATGGTCATTTTATCCGCGTATAGGGGTCAGTGTTGAGCAGGCAAAAGCGTGGCTGCCAGAGCAAGCTCAGGACGAGAGTGCGTTTGCCGCCATTGAGCGAGCTGAAGTTAGCGTAGCCTTTGCCCCTTTATTACGCGGCGAAATAGCGGTTGACGGCTTAACCCTAGATGGCATGCGCTTAAACCTTGAAAAGGATGAGCAGGGCGAAGGTAATTGGCAGCCGTTACTAGAGCGCCTCGCTGAGCAGGGTAACGAAACAGCGGAAACGGTACTGGCGCCTGCAAGCGCTGGCCCCAACGCAGATGCTGGTAATTTGTCGGTGGTGCTGAATATTGCCAGTGTAGAAGTGAAAAATGCTGATATTCGTTTTCGTGATGAGCAAAGCCAAGCACTTTGGCGTGTGCAGTCGCTCAATATTTCAGGCGCCAACGTCAATCCGTTACGCTCCTTCCCTTTAAAAACCATGTTCACATTAACTAAGCATAATCGCTTAGATGCAGAGGTGTTGGAGCGTACGCCCGACCTGAGCAGCGAAGTGAATCTCGAAACTCGTCTTCGTTTAGGTTTGAAAGATGAGCAGCTGGTTTTTGAAAATATCCAGTTGACGACTCGTACGCGACGCTCTGGAGAAAGTGATCCGCAGCAGCTTAGTTTGAAAGCAGCTGAAATAGTTGCCCGAATGGGTGAGCAGCAACTTACGATTCGCGAGGGTGTCGTTGACGCGGGCTTACGTCATCCAGACAATTGGCAGGGTAGCCTCGCGCTTTCGTTGGCATTTGGTTTGGAAAGTGACTGGGCGGCGCAAACTGCTCAGTTTAAAGATGCTCAGTTAACCGGGCCGGATGGACTGAGAGTCAGCGGCCATCTCAATGTCGAAAAGTTTTTAGACTCTCCTCAGTACAGCGGCCAACTCACCGCAGCGCCTTTTACATTGCGGCCTTGGTTATCTCGCGCAGGCATTACTCTCAATACGGCCAATGAAAGTGCCCTGAGAGATGTGGCGATGACTAGCCCAATTGAAGGCGATATGACGAGTATTGCACTGCCGCGTCTTTCCTTAGTAGTGGACGACAGTACCTTTACAGGTAATATTTCCGCCGCGCTGGACGGTACTCGGCTCGCCTTTAATCTGGAAGGCGATCAACTGAATATTGATCATTATCTGCCTGGTCCGGAAACCGCTCAACAAGCTAGCCGAGGCATGCTGCGCAAAGCCTTCGCCCAAACCGATGGGGCACTATTACCTCAGGAATGGCTGAGCACGCTATCGCTAGAGGGGGACTTAAGCGTCGACCAGCTTGTGCTGGCTGGATTAACGTTCGATGGCACTTCGCTAAGCTTGCGCGGCGAGAATGGAGTGCACCAACTGACAGCCTTTGAGTCGCGTTTTTATGAGGGCGAGCTTAATTCGACTGGCCGTCTAGATGCGACAGCAAACGTACTGGAATGGCAGATTTCTCCACGTGTCAGTGATGTTCAGGTCGCACCGCTCATTGAAACCTTTAGCGAAGAGGCGTCACCGTTACGAGGCCGCTTCAACTTGGAAGGCGCACTGACGACCCAAGGCAATCGCCGTGATGTGCTCACCAATAATCTTAACGGCGAGCTAAGTGCACAACTGAACGACGGCGCTATTCTGCAAACGAATATCTCTCAGCAAATGTGTGAGATAGTGGCGCAGCTAGAGGGCGAAGGCACCCTGCGCGAATGGGAACCTGATACGCGCTTTGAACGGTTTGACGCGACCTTCCAAGTGCGTAATGGCGTAGTAAACAGTGACGATTTGCTTATCACCCTTCCTGGCATTGACGTACAAGGTGAAGGCGAATTCAATCTCAATACGCTGAATTTTACGACTGAGGCAAATGCTAGGCTGGTCGACACGGCGGATGCCGCCTGTAACGTGAACCCGCGTTTAGAGCAGTTGCCTCTTCCAGTTCGTTGTGAAGGCCATGTGGGCGACGATAAAACCCAGTGGTGCCGATTTGATCGTTCGGCTTTCCAAGCAGCGGTGATAGACCTACTTCGTAATGAAGCAGGCAGCCGTCTTGAAGAAGAGCTTGAGGAACGGCTGGGCGATTCGCTTGATCAAATTGACGAACGCTTAGGAGAAGGTGCTGGTCAGGAACTTCGTGAGGGGATTCGTCGTCTATTTAACTGAGCATTCATGCACGTTTTGAATCGATACAATAAGTGCGCGCCGGCCTTACCGCCGGCGCTTTTTTGCGTGTTAGTTAGCCACATAATAGCAAGGCCAACTGACGGCTAATTGCAGGGTGCCGTTTTACTGTTTAAGGAAATCCTATGGCCGACATGTTTACACCGTGCCTCGCGGCGGAAGAGTTTCAACGTCGCTTGCTTACCTGGTTCGATCAGTATGGACGGCATGACCTGCCTTGGCAGTCGCCCCGAAGTGCCTACCGGGTATGGGTATCTGAAATTATGCTCCAACAAACCCAGGTCGCTACGGTCATTCCCTATTTCAAACGCTTTATGACGCGCTTTCCCACGTTAGAAGCACTGGCCAACGCACCTCAGGACGACGTGCTGCATCTTTGGACCGGGCTGGGTTACTACGCCCGTGCCCGTAATTTGCATAAAGCGGCTCAAGTGGCGTTAGCGTCCCATGGGGGAGAGCTGCCAACGGACAGTGTCGAAGCGTTAATGGCGCTGCCGGGTATCGGCCGCTCCACTGCTGGCGCGATCATCGCGCAAAGTTCTGATAAACATAGCTCTGATAAACAACGTTCTGGTCAGCAGGCCGCGATTTTAGATGGCAATGTAAAACGATCGCTGACTCGCTTGCATGCCATTGCTGGCTGGCCAGGCAAGCCAGCAGTAGAGCGTTCACTATGGACACTGGCTGAGTATTTCACGCCCAATACCCGTCTTGCCGACTATACCCAAGCCATCATGGATTTCGGCGCCACGCTATGTAAACGCAGCAAACCTGATTGCCTGATCTGTCCGTTTAACGACGTATGCCGTGCCTATGCCCAAGGTGAGCCGCAACGCTTTCCCGAATCCAAGCCTAAAAAAGCCTTGCCGACGCGTGAAACCATTATGCTGATGCTACGAGACAGGCAAGGGCGGGTGTGGTTAGAGCAACGGCCACCCAGCGGCTTGTGGGGAGGCCTATGGAGCCTGCCTCAATTTGAGCAGCATAGTGAACTGAACGATTGGCTGGCTGATCATGTGACGTCCCCCGAACGCCATGCGCCAATGCCCAGCTTTACTCATACGTTTAGTCATTTTCGGCTATTGATTACGCCTCAGCCCGTCAGTTGCGATAGGCTGAACGGCGTAAGAGAAGATGGCGTGTGGTATGACGTTGACGAACCGCCCACGCTTGGCTTGGCTGCGCCGGTTAAATCGCTGCTGAGCCAGCTGGCGCCTTTTTCCTTAGATCCAACGCCAGGGCCGTCGCGCTAACCTCACTCGCGTTATTACTTTTATATTCGCACCGTTATTCATAAAGGAGCACACCATGAGCACCACCGTTTTCTGCCGCAAGTACCAACAAGAGCTGCCCGCCCTGCCATTTCCACCATTACCAGGTAAGCAGGGACAAGAGATTCAAGCCACCGTGTCTAAGCAGGCCTGGGAAGAGTGGCAGTCGTTGCAAACGCGCTTGATTAATGAAAAGCACCTCAACATGTTAGAGCCTGAGGCGCGCGCCTATTTGATGGATCAAATGCAGCGTTTTCTAAATAACGAAGCAACGGATCAAGCGGAAGGTTACGTGCCGCCTACCCAGGCTTAAGCGTTCAGGAAGCAAGGCTGTAAGGAGTGAAACTCGGTGCAGCCCACGGATGGCGCGGCTTTTGCACGTTTTGAGCCCTGCAAAGAAGTGCCCTAAGCACGTGACTAGAAAGAAAGTTTCACGAAAGTGTTGACGAAAAGCTGAGTTTTTAGTTTAATACGCACCGTTGGCAGCGGCCAGATAGCTCAGTTGGTAGAGCAGGGGATTGAAAATCCCCGTGTCGGCGGTTCGATTCCGTCTCTGGCCACCAAACGTTGGGGTATCGCCAAGTGGTAAGGCACCGGTTTTTGGTATCGGCATTCCCAGGTTCGAATCCTGGTACCCCAGCCATTGCCAACAAGATTTCTTGTTGATTGCAAAGCTTAACAGTGAAGCAATCATATTCTCAAGAAAGCGCGAAGAGCCGACATAGCTCAGTTGGTAGAGCAACTGACTTGTAATCAGTAGGTCCCGGGTTCGACTCCTGGTGTCGGCACCACTTAAAAGTGGTTAAAATCAAAGCGTTAGAGAATTAGATTAAGCCGTCCGAAAGGGCGGCTTTTTCGTATGTGTCTATAAAGTGTCTACAGCGTGGGCACCTCCACAACTGAACCTTGCAAGTTGGGTGACCAAGCTGCCATTACAGAAAGATAGTCATCGGCCACCTCTATACTACAGGGAAAAATGACTATCCCCAGTCCATTTCCCCCATAGCTACTTTAGCGCCAATCTGTAGTGCAACGCTTAGCTTTGCATTTGGGTAGCGACGGGTCATTGCTTCAATGAGTTCATCGCTGTTATTCGCTTTGGCGAGCTCTTCTTCAAATGCTAATAGGTAGTCACGTGTATATTGAATCGCGGAAGCATCAATAGCTGCGTCAGGTTGCATGTGACCGGGTATAACGACCTTAGGAAAGCGTGCTGCCATTTCATCAAGCGCTTGTATCCAAGCCGCTCGCTGTTCAGCAGTAGGGGTGTCTGCTATCCACACATGTAGGTCTGAGAATACCAGCACACCTCCAAAAACAGCATTTAAGGAAGGAGCCCAAAGATAGCGACGATTAGGTAAACCCTCCACGTCAACAATCTGGATATCTTCACCATCGACTTGCAATAAATGGCCGTCGAAAACCTCAGGCATAACGATATCATCAAGTGACTGAGGGCCATTGTCTTGAAGTTGGGGGGACCATGTAGAGATTTTTTTCTCTACATTAGCTTCGATAGCATCAACGGTAGCTGAAGCTGCGACAATGCGAGCATCAGGGAAGGCTGCTTTTATCGCGCCAAGGCCAAAATAGTAATCAGGATCGCTTTGGCTAATGTAGACGGTGGTTAGCTGCTTACCGCTCTGTTGGACTGCCTCGGCAACGGCACGTCCGTCAGATAAGGTAAAGCCGCTGTCAATTAATACTGCCTCTGTTGCTCCCGTCACCAGTACGGGCGCTCGGAAAAAGCCATGCTCTCCAGCAGGAAAGTGCTGCCAACTTAATTGATCATCAGACGCGAGGCTCTTTTTTATGCCACTTAGGTTACCAGTGCTTATAGCCATGGATAACCCTAAGGCAGTTAATGACTTTAAAAACATACGCCGAGTAGCCATTTTTTCTTCCTTCTGCAATTTTGTTTAGAGGGTCAATTGATTAAGTTGGTGCGTTATAGCGCGCGTATCTGTTGGGCTAGCGCACTGGGGTTGGCATACAACTCATTCGTGGAAAGAACCTTTAGGTTTTCACTCGACTGAGCGATGAACGTGGGCACTCCTCGAACGTCAAGCTTCTGCATTAGTGTTTGAGCCTGTGAAATTCGAGAACGATTGGAATGCATAAGTGTTTCACTGGCACCTGTCATTAACTCTGCCGCTTGTGTCAGCTCAAGTCCTTGTAGAATCTCAACCAGCGTGACTTGAGATGTCACGTCTCGACCCTGTACGTAGCGTGCGTATTGGATTGCTTTTAAAGCCTCGAACTCATCGGCGGGTGCGGTAAGCGATACTGCCGTTAGCGCTAGCGTAGCGGCACTACTGTCAAACCGCTGATGGTGATCGCTTAACACGTGATCGCGATATAGTTGAGTGAATAGTTGTCCCGTTAGGCGCTCAATCCGCTGATCGTTACTCCAGGCATAGGCCGCGAATTCATGATCCATTTGCCTTCCGCCACGGCCTGTGAAAAGGCCGCTGGGTAACAGAACCACTTTTATATCGTCTGCCGCGATCACGTCTGAAACAGATGATGTTGCGCCATAGCACCAGCCACACAAAGGATCGAATAGGTAATACAAAGTGTTATTCATAGTCGAGTCTCTCTATACATGATTGACTCGCATGCTAAAGAGATTGTATTGACGGATAAATACATACGAAGCATATTATGCGTATGGAAAAAGCATACAGTCGAAGTGGAAGTAAGCTAGGCGGATTTAATAACTTGCGGCGCTTAGCTTATTTTGCTGCTGTGGTTGAAACGGGGTCTTTTACGGCCGCCGCAGAGCGTCTGGGTATCACCAAGGCGGTGGTTAGCCAGCAGGTGGCACGTCTTGAACAAGAATTTAGAACCTCTCTCCTTACGCGTACGACGCGATCGGTACAAGTTACCTCCGCTGGAAAAGTGTTTTACCAACGCTGTGCCTTGATTCTCCGTGAAGCTGAAGATGCTTTTGATGAGTTAGGCGAAATAGCCCAGGAGCCGACAGGCACATTACGGTTGACCGCCCCTTTCGATTACGGTGTCACCTTTGTGGTGCCTGCGATTGCTGCATATACCCAGCAATATCCCGATTGCCGGGTCGATGCCACGCTGCGGGATCAAAAAGTCGATCTGATGGCTGAGGATATCGAACTGGCTATCCGTGTTGGTTGGCTAACAGAGGCAAGCGTGCAGGCAAGGAAAATAGGCTCTTTTCGGCAATTGCTAGTTGCATCGCCAAGCCTTGAAAAAGAGGTGGCGCAGCTCTCTCAGCCAGAAGAGTTATTGAAATTCCCGTTCATTGCTAATAAAGCGCTGCCCCATCCATTGCAGTGGGAGTTTTCACTCAGTAAGGGTGAACGCAGAACCATCCACGTGCGCGCCTCAATCTTTCTTGATGCTACACTCGCGGTACGCGAAGCGTTGTACGCTGGTGCAGGAATCTCGGTATTGCCGGATTATGTCATTGCAGGCGACATAGCCGCCGGACGCCTTATACATATTTTACCCCAGTGGAGTTTGCCCTCCGGCGGCATACATGTCGTTTTCCCATTAGCACGTTTTCGTCCTGCGAAAGTGCGTGCATTTGTCGACATACTTGCGCATAGAGAGCAGCAGCGACAAGAGGGCGCTTTCATTAAGTGAGCTTGCCTGCAAACCGATGGCTAATAAAGATGCACGGCTTCAAATACTGCCACTGGTTTGCCATTGGTATTTTTAAGTGACAGGGAACCACCGTCTACTTGCCAAGTGGCTACGCTGTTAAGTGTACTTAGCATTGTCTGCTCGTTACGCATTTGCGTGTCGGGGCAGGCCATCATCGTGGTGCCAACTTGTTCAAATGCTATTTGCTTACCATC
This sequence comes from Halomonas sp. XH26, assembly GCF_024138895.1. Lineage (NCBI taxonomy): Bacteria > Pseudomonadati > Pseudomonadota > Gammaproteobacteria > Oceanospirillales > Halomonadaceae > Halomonas > Halomonas sp. XH26. The sequence goes on along the minus strand of NZ_CP071889.1, from coordinate 3,348,672 downwards.
AACACGGTAACTGCCAATCAAGGTATTGCAGCCAGTTGAGCCAGCTAGCCGTGTATTTTCTTCATGCAGCACAAGATGAGGCTCGCGAAAGTTCTCAGCGGTGATGATGGGTTGCCCTTCAAGCGTGACCAGTTTCCAGTACGTATTGGTTAGCGTTTCGTCAGGCTTGGCTGCTTGATGAGGCGCTGAGTGTGATTGGCACCCGCTAGCTAACAGGATAATAAGAGTAGATGCGATAAGGGAGAATTTTTTCATAAAGCGTTTCTCTAGGTTTGCGTCATAAAATCATAATTGGATCGTTAATTTTTTTCTACCCTGGCTTATGTTAGATACCTTGTCGAATATTTTATCTCCCCCGTTTTTAAATTTTTATTTAAGTGGTAAGTCGAGTTTTTATATTTTTTATAATCTACTGCTTGAATCAATCTTTGAGGGCCAGTATTTGGTGTGAAATAAGCGTGATTAAGTAAAGTGTTATTAATTATGTTGCCGTTACCTTTATTGCAAATAGGGCTCTGATATAAGCGTGTTAGTTTTCCATGACGCCGTGCCATCTGGTGATGCTTTGGGTCTATCTGGTTGGGCGGCTAAATTGACCGTGCCGCCATACTTTATGTCGGGTTTTGAACAGAAAAACTCCTAAAGCCTATAGCGCTATCATGCTTTCTAGTCCGAAGGAAGTGAAAGAGGTGCCAGTTTTTATAGTGAATCTGTTTGTGGGTATAGTTTTCTGGATTAGTTTTTAAAAGTTGTTTCTATGTCTTTTTAATAAGGGTTAAAAAGTTTCATAACACATGTTATAAATTAAGTAATATGGGTTGCAAGGGCTGGCTACTTAGCTATCCTACTGTCTGTGTTATGCACTAACGAAAATCGCTACATGTTTTATCGGTCTGAAATTTAATCATACAAGGAGTGGATTAGATGACAGTCAGCAACAACGCTCTCAAAACGATTACTGCCTATAAGCAATATAATGAAATGTTGGATATGCCGTCGGCGCAACGTACAGCGGTGAAAGATGACTACCCAACGCGCCTAGCGGCAGCCCCAGCTTCGCTAACTCAGCCGCGTCGCGATGCGGTGGTTAAAGGTCGGAACTTATCAGGGCCGCTATCCTCTGCGCAGCTTGATGAGTTTGAACGCAAAGGTTTTTTGTTTATTCCAAACCTCATTTCAGGTGAAGAGCTGGAGGCACTTCGCGATGAAATGACATTATTGATGAATAATCAGGCTTATCGCGATCAGGAATTCAGCATTACCGAGCCAGAAAGCCACGATATTCGTTCGCTGTTTGCCGTGCATAGGCTTTCTGAGCGATTAGGTGAACTGGCCAGTGACGAACGCTTAGCGGGTGCAGCCCGGCAGATCATTGGCGCTAATCCTTACGTGCATCAGTCACGGATTAACTATAAACCAGGCTTTGCGGGTAAAGGGTTTAATTGGCACTCTGATTTCGAGACGTGGCACGCGGAAGATGGCATGCCGAATATGCATGCTGTTAGCGCTTCACTGATCTTGACCGACAACCATGAATTTAACGGTCCGCTTATGCTGATTCCAGGCTCCCATTTGGAATTTGTGCCCTGCTTGGGGGAAACGCCGGAGGATAACCACAAAAGCTCGCTTAAAGCACAGAAGGTTGGCGTGCCCAGCCAAGAAGCACTGACTCAGTTAGTAGCAAAATATGGTATTGAAGCGCCAAAAGGTAAAGCAGGGGGCTTGCTACTGTTTGATTGCAACACGTTGCATGCGTCTAATGCCAATTTGTCGCCTGACCCCCGCAGTAACGTGTTCTTTGTATTTAACCGTCCGGATAATCGCTGTGTTGCACCGTTTGCTGCTCCCAAGCAGCGCCCTAGCTTTTTGGCGCATGAGCCTGATGATCGCTGGACGCCCGACGCATAATCTAACGTATCACTAGTGATATGTATGAAATGCTGTAGAAGAGGTTGTGGTACATACGCATAGCTGGGGTAGACTGTTGCGCCTGTCGTTGCGAATGCGGCACGCATAATGAGAAGGAGAGGACCCGCCATGCGTTTTGTTCCCCAGTTTACCGATGGTCAGGAGTTTCCCCACGCGTTGGGCAAAATCGTCTGCGTTGGCCGCAACTATGCCGACCATGCCAAAGAACTGGATAATCCGGTTCCCAGTGAGCCTCTGTTATTTATGAAGCCCGCCACCAGTGTGGTGGACTTGACTAAACCTCTTGATCCGCCGTTTTCACGGGGTGATGTACATTATGAAGTCGAACTTGCGCTTTTGGTTGGAGAGACACTGACTCACGCTACTCAAGATGAAGCAGAGCGTGCCATTGTGGGTATTGGCCTGGCGATGGATTTAACGCTGCGAGATGTGCAAACCAAGCTGAAAGAGAAGGGGCACCCGTGGGAAATAGCAAAAGCATTTGATGGTGCTTGCCCACTATCACCGTTTTTGCCGCTAAGCCGCATCCCCAATTGGAACGCGCTGGTGTTCACCCTTGAGATTGATGGTGAAGAGCGTCAACACGGAGAAGGTGCCGATATGATCTTCGCGATCCCGACGTTGGTGGCAGAGATGAGTCGTCACTTCACGCTAGAGCCGGGTGACGTCATTTTGACAGGCACACCTGCGGGTGTGGGCGAATTGCCCCGTGGAGCTTCGCTGCGTTTAACGTTGACCGGCGGGTTAGAAATCACCACTAGCGTAGTAGAGTAGTTGGATGGCGATGACGCCAAAACCAACAATAGGTAAGCGTTAGCAGTTATGCGAAAAGCCACTGACGATGTCAGTGGCTTTTTCGTTGGCCTATTCTAAAAGCACTATTCTATAAGCACGGTTCTATAAACACAGTTCTATAAGCACTATTCTAAATAGGTGTAGCCATCCAGGCCTTCGCTCAGGCTAGCGGCAAACTTTGCCTGCTCTTGGGTCGAAAAGCCGCTAGTGATTAGTTGCTCGGTGAGCTTTTGCTTAAGCACTCGAGCATCAAAATTCACGTAGGCTAAAACATCGGCCACCGTATCGCCTGCCTGTAGGTTAGAAAGGACCCACTCGCCATCTTCACCCAGTGCGGCATCGACTGAGTCGGTATCGCCGAATAGGTTGTGCAAGTCGCCAAGAATTTCCTGATAGGCGCCTACCAGGAAGAAGCCTAGCCAACGCTCGTCGTCGCTCGCCCACTCGGGCAGCGGTAGTGTGCTTTCCACGCCTTGGCCATCCACGTAGCTATCAATGCGGCCATCTGAATCGCAGGTAATATCCTGAATGACTGCGCGACGAGTGGGGGGTTGGTCTAACCCGCTCAACGGCAGAACAGGGAATATCTGTTCGATTCCCCAAACGTCAGGCACCGACTGGAATAATGAGAAATTGACAAACAGCTTGTCGGCTAGCTTTTCGGCCAGTTCGTCCATAATTTCCCGGTGCGCGCGATTACGGGTATCGAGTTGACCGCGTAGGCGTGCACAGGCTGCCATATAAAGTCGTTCACCTTCGGCACGGGCATTGATATCACTTAAGCCCATTACGAAACGGTCTTGCAGCTCACTAACCGCCTGCAGAAGATCATGCCAGGCTTCCACCAAAACACGGGGCTCCTGGCTTTCGGCTAACTGCTCAAAAACCCGCCATAGGGCTTCCACCTGGAGGTCTTCCTGAGAAGAGCGCTCTGGAGGCGAATCGTTAACGCGCTCTTCGCCAATTACGTTGGTGATCAACACGGCATGATGAGCCGTTAGCGCACGGCCTGACTCGCTGATCAGATGAGGCTGGGGAAGGTCAGCCTCCTGACACAGCTGCGCAAAGGCGCTAACGACGTTACGTGCATACTCCTGCATGGAGTAGTTGGCTGAGCAGTAGCTACGTGAGCGGGTGCCTTCGTAGTCGATTCCTAGACCGCCACCCACATCGACGGTATCAATCGGTGCCCCTAGGCTCATCAGGTTTTGGTAAAAACGGGCGCATTCCCGCAGACCGCGCTGAATGTCGCGAATATTGGCAATTTGCGAGCCGAGATGAAAGTGCACTAACTGTAGGCTCTCTAACGCATTTTGAGCGCGCAAGGTCGCGACTACGTCAAGAATTTGACTGGCAGTCAGACCAAACTTCGACTTCTCGCCGCCGGTATTTTGCCATTTACCCTTACCCACTGAGGCAAGCCGTGCCCGCAAACCAATACGCGGGGTGACTTCCAACTCACGCGCCTCTTCTAATATAAGCTCTAGCTCAGACAGCTTCTCAACGACCAGGTAAACGCGATGCCCCAGCTTTTCACCCAGCAGCGCTAGGCGAACGTACTCGCGGTCTTTATAACCATTGCAGACGATCAGCGAGGAGCCGCCATCAGACAGCGCCAGCACTGCCAGCAGCTCCGGTTTACTGCCTGCTTCTAAGCCTACGCGACCATTGCCTCGCTCGGAGGTGGCGAGGATCTCTTCCACCACGCGGCGCTGCTGATTCACTTTGATCGGATAAACGGCTGTGTAGCCGCCCTGATAGTCGATGTCCTGCATCGCGATATCAAACGCACCGCACAGCAGTTCTACGCGGTCGTGCAGAATGTCGCTAAACCTTACCAGTACCGGCAACCGCAGACCCGCAGTCTGCAACTGACGCACAAGCCCGCTAAGTGGCAATGCTGGGCCTTCTGCGTCGCTACCTAGCGGACGAACCAAGGCTTGCCCGTGGTCGTTCACATCAAAGTAGCCACTGCCCCATTGGTCAATATTCCATGTGCGTCGGGCGCGTAAGGCCTGGGCGCTGGTGGTCACCGATTCGATCATCAAGAAACCTCTGGGAGCGGTAGTGCGCCAAATGCAATGCGCGCTTTTAAAATGGTTCGGAAACGCTCAGGGTCATGAGGCGTTAGGTCATGGGCAGGTGGGTCAACATAGACAACCAGCAGGCGCGATAGCCAATATCGCAATGCCGTCATGCGCAACATGGTTGGCCATAATTCACGTTCATCTGCGGTGAGAGGGCGACGTGCTTGGTAAGCGCTCAGAATGGCTTCATAACGCTCAGCATTCAGCGTGCCATCCTCATTGGTTGCCCAGTCGTTAATGACGATGGCGAGATCAAATAGCAAATCGCCGGTACAACCGTTGTAAAAATCGATAACACCGCCTAATTGGTCGCCCTCAAACAGCGTGTTGTCACGGAATAAGTCGCCGTGAAGCGCTCCTTGCGGTAGCTCGCCGTGCTGGCTAAAGGCACCTTCGAAGTCATCGACTTCATTTTTCATCAGCGTTTGGTCGTCAGGGCTAATATACGTTAGCACCTTGTGATGCACTGCTCGCAGCCAGTGAAGGTCGCGCGGGTTTGGCCGATGGCCAGGAAAACGCTGGGAGACAACATGCAAATGCCCCAACGTATTGCCCAGCGCTTGGCATTGGGCAAGGTTAGGGGCGCTAGGATGCTTGCCTGGTAGGCGTGGAAACAGTAAGGCAGGCTTGCCTGCCAAACTGTGTAGCGCAATCCCTTCGCGGTCGTGAATAGTACCGGGCACCGGCAGACGGTGCTCATCCAGGTAATCCAACAACTCGACAAAAAACGGCAGCTCTTCATGTTCGCCCTGTTCAAACAGGGTTAACACCAGCTCACGACGATCGGTGGTCACAAAAAACGTCGAGTTTTCTGTGCCACCGGCAACGCCTTGTAGCGAAACGAAGCTGCCTACATCAAATTTTTCCAAAAACGCGGCGACCTGAACGTCGCTCAGCGGAGTAAATACAGCCATGAGAATCTCGCCCAGGTTGCTAAGCCCATTATTGTAGCGGCTTGCAGGGTCAGTTGGCAGCGTTGTGTGAGTTTGAAATACGTTATTCGTAACGGTTGTTTCTGCAGCCATTGCCGTGAACGCGTATCATAGCTAATAGACTTCTTACTGTGTTGCTAACAATGGAATTGGTTATGGCCCGTGCCCCAATCGTGCTTGTCGATGGCTCATCGTACCTATATCGCGCTTTTCACGCGCTGCCACCGTTAACGACCTCCAACGGCCAGCCTACGGGGGCCGTGAAAGGCGTATTAAATATGCTCAAGCGGTTGATCAAAGACTACCCGGAAAGCCCAATGGCGGTGGTGTTTGATGCACCAGGAAAAACCTTTCGCGATGAGATGTACAGCGACTATAAAGCTCATCGACCGCCCATGCCGGATGACCTGCGCAGCCAAATTAAGCCGCTGCACGCTTGTGTAAAAGCGCTAGGCTTACCGCTGCTGTGCATTGAGGGCGTTGAAGCCGACGATGTGATTGGTACCCTGGCCCATCATGCCACCCAGGCTGGCCGTGATGCGGTGATCTCAACTGGCGATAAAGATATGGCGCAGTTGGTGAATGACCACATCACACTGGTCAATACCATGAAAGAAGAAACCCTCGATGAAGCGGGTGTCAAAGAGAAATTTGGGCTGCCGCCCTCGCTGATCATTGATTTTCTGGCCTTGATGGGTGACAAGGTTGATAACATTCCCGGCGTGCCGGGGGTGGGCGAAAAGACTGCCATAGGTCTGTTGCAAGGCATGGAAGGTGGTTTAGAGACCATTTATGGTGATCTGGAACGTGTCAAAACACTCAGCTTCCGTGGTGCGAAAACGTTACCTAAGAAGCTGGAAGAGCACCGTGAGCAGGCCTTTCTCTCTTACCAATTAGCGACCATTAAGACCGACTGCGAACTGCCTGTGGGTCTGGATGACTTGGATATTGCGCATCCAGACCGCGAGGCGCTGGTAGAACTCTATAAAGAAATGGAGTTCAAGCAATGGTTGGCTGAGCTACTGGCAGGTACCGATGAGGGCGTCGATGATGTAAAAGGGGGCGAGCCTGCGCCTGATAACGCTGCTAATGACGTGACTGATAGCGCCGCGGCTTCCAGCCAGCGAAACGACCATGTCATCGTTGAGCAAGCTGAGTTTGATGCGTGGCTAGCGCGACTGAAAAAAGCCGAGCGCTTTTGCTTCGACTTAGAAACGACCAGCCTGAATTATATGGACGCCGATATTGTCGGCGTTGGCCTGGCACTGGAGGCTGGTGAAGCGGCCTATATTCCACTGGCCCATGACTATCTGGATGCGCCCGCACAGCTTGATCGTCAACAGGTCCTGCAGGCATTAAAGCCGCTGCTGGAAGATCCTGAAAAAACCAAAGTTGGCCAGAACCTTAAGTACGATATTTCCGTGCTGGCAAACTATGATATTCGCGTAGTGGGGCCGCTGGCCGACACTATGCTAGCCTCGTACGTGTTGAATTCCACCGCCACGCGTCACGACATGGATTCGCTGGCACTGAAGTATTTGGGCGAAAAAACCATCTCTTTCGAAGAGATCGCTGGAAAGGGTGCCAAGCAGCTCACGTTTAACCAGATTGCCCTAGAGCAAGCGGTTCCTTATGCCTGTGAAGATGTAGATATCACGCTACGGCTGCAAGAAATACTGCGTCCTCAGGTGGAGCGGGAAGGGCGTTTAGCGGACGTGCTGGATCATCTTGAACTGCCGCTGATTAACGTGTTGTCGCGGATTGAACGCAATGGTGTCGCACTGGATGCCGAACGTCTGCACGAGCAAAGCCAGCAGCTAGAGCGCCGTATTCGTGAGCTTGAAAGCGAGGCATTCGAGTTAGCCGGTCGTGAGTTTAATCTCGGTTCGCCCAAACAGCTGGGGCAGATTCTGTTCGAAGAGCAGAAAATTCCGGTGATCAAGAAAACTCCCAAAGGCGCACCTTCGACAGCAGAGGCGGTGCTAGAGGAGTTGGCGCTGGATTACCCCTTGCCCAAGGTGATTATGCAGCACCGGGGGCTGGCGAAGCTAAAATCCACCTATACCGATAAGCTACCGCGCCTGCTCAATAAAACCACTGGCCGAGTGCATACCAGCTATCACCAAGCGGTGACGGCGACAGGGCGTCTCTCGTCGTCCGACCCGAATCTGCAAAACATCCCGATTCGCACAGAAGAGGGGCGTAAAATCCGTCAAGCGTTTGTGGCACGCCCAGGCTATCGCATTGTGGCGGCAGACTACTCGCAAATTGAGCTGCGTATTATGGCGCACCTCTCAGAAGATAAAGGGCTTTTAGAGGCGTTTGCGGAAGGGCGCGATATCCACACTGCGACCGCTGCCGAAGTGTTTGGTACTGCGCTTGAAAAGGTCTCTGCCGACCAGCGGCGCAGCGCTAAAGCGATCAACTTTGGCCTAATTTACGGCATGAGCGCTTGGGGCTTATCACGCCAGCTGCATATTGATCGCAATCAGGCGCAAACCTACATCGACCGCTATTTTGACCGTTATCCTGGCGTTGCTCGCTATATGGATCGTATTCGCACCCAGGCCGCAGAAGATGGCTTTGTGGAAACCGTGCTAGGGCGGCGGCTGTACCTGCCAGAGATCCACTCGCAAAACCGCAATCGCCGCCAGGGTGCTGAACGCACCGCCATTAACGCGCCTATGCAGGGCACGGCAGCGGATATCATCAAGCAGGCGATGATTGATGTCGATGCATGGCTTGCTGAAGGGGAGTTTGACGCCCTCATGGTTATGCAGGTGCACGATGAGCTAGTGTTTGAGGTGGCCGAAGGGCAAGTTGAGGCGTTTATTGAGCAAGTTCAGGCGCGTATGCAAGCCGCTGCCACGCTTAGCGTGCCGCTGATTGTTGAAGCCGAAAGCGGCGCCAACTGGGATGAAGCCCACTAGTATTAACCACTAGCATGAAGCCTGCTAGGCTAAGGCCTCTAGGCTAAGTAAGGCTTAAACGACGTTACGGGGTCGTGACCGACAGCCCAATAAAAAACACCTGCAGCTGAGCTGCAGGTGTTTTTTTAGTTATGCTTGCGGCTCATGAGTCCTAAGGGCCGCAGAGCTTAACGCCAGCTTACGCGATCGAAAATACGAATCGCTTCTGGGTTATTTTCACCCAGGATGCTGATGTTGATATCGTCTTTGGCGAAATCACCCCAAGATTCAAGCACCGGGTTTTTCTTGATGCCTTCCACGACGGGGAACTCGTAGTTACGGTCAGCCAGTACTTCCTGAGCTTCGTCAGAGGCTAAGAACTCCAGGAAGCGAATGCCGTTTTCTGGGTTTTGCGCGTTAGCCACTAAGCCTGCGCCGCCAACGTTAACGTGGGTGCCACGATCATCCTGGTTGGGGAAAATCATCCCCACTTTGCGCGCGGCTTCGCGGTCGGCATCTTCATCGGAATGCAGTAAACGAACGTAGTAGTAGTGGTTCGCAACTGCTAAGTCGCACTCACCACTCGCAACGCCAAGAATCTGATCGGTATCACCGCCTTCTGGGGCGCGCGCCATATTATTCACAACACCTTGAGCCCACTCTTCCGCGCCTTCTTCACCGTGATGCTCAATCAGTGAGGCGAGTAGCGACTGGTTGTAAATGTTGTTGGAAGAGCGAATGCATACTTGGCCTTCAAACTGCGGATCGGCCAGATCTTCATAGGAGGTGATTTGGCTGGGGTCAAAGTTCTCACGGTTGTAGAAAATAACCCGTGCGCGCTGGCTAAAGCCAAACCACAGGCCGTCAGGGTGGCGCATTGATTCTGGCAGGCGCTCGTTAAGCACGTCAGAGTCTACGCTTTGAAAAAGGCCGTCTTGCTCGGCGCGCCATAGGCGGCCTGCATCAACGGTAAGCATTACGTCAGCAGGGCTAGCAATGCCTTCACGCTGCATGCGCTCCATCAACTGGTCGGAGTCGCCTTCCAGTACATTAACTTCGATGCCGGTCTCTTCAGTGAACGCTTTGTAGAGAATCTCATCAGAGTCGTAATGGCGGGCGGAGTAAATGTTGACCTCGTTAGCGAGCGCGCTACCTGCAAAAGCAGAACCTGCCACGATGGCAGCTACGGTAGCCGTAAGACGTGCTTTTTTCATAACAAATACCCTGAATGTTTATGATAATAAGTTGCATTAGCGACGTGACGTATTGAAACGCTTCTCTTGGTTGACGTCAAGTTAAATGCTAATGAAACGCATCTGCTGTTTAGCAAGAAACGTGCATCTCTACTCAATAGAAAATAGAATGCAAATAACTTTCAACCGTGTTCGCAGCGGCATGCGTTTATCATGTCGCGGGTGGACGAGACAATGGTGAAATAATGACGGCAACTGTGTCACTTTCCGATGTGTCGGCGCCTGCATCAGCACTGTCGCTTCGTGGTATTCAGCACACGTTTGCGGCTAATAAAGTGGTGAAAGGCATTGATCTTGATATCGCTCCAGGTGAGGTTGTGTGTTTACTGGGCCCTTCTGGTTGCGGCAAAACCACACTGCTTCGGATTGCTGCGGGCTTAGAGGTCGTGCAGGAAGGCTCGGTTAGTCTTGATGGTCTATCCATTGCGGCACCCGGTAAGCGTCATGTGCCACCAGAAAAGCGCAATGTTGGTCTCGCTTTCCAAGACTCAGCCTTGTTCCCACACCTTAGCGTGCTGGAAAATGTTACCTTCGGTCTGAAAAATTTGCCCTCTAGCCAGCGCCGAGAGCGTGCGCTGGAACTGCTGGCTCAACTCGGCATGGCCGACTACGCCGAGAGCTATCCGCATATGTTGTCAGGTGGGCAGCAGCAGCGCGTTGCGCTGGCGCGAGCGCTGGCGCCCACGCCTAAATTAATGTTACTGGATGAACCCTTTTCTAGCCTGGATGCGCGGCTACGTGATCGCATCCGAGACGATACGCTGCACGTGTTGAAAAAGCTCGGCTCAGCGACCCTGTTAGTGACCCACGACCCTGAAGAAGCCATGTTTATGGCAGACCGTATCGCGCTAATGCGGGATGGCGAAATTGTGCAGACTGGCACCCCCCGTGAGCTTTATTGTGCGCCAGTGGCTCCCTTTGTGGTGACGTTTTTTGGCGAGGTGAATGAGTTAAGCGGCATTGTTAAAGGGGGATTTGTCGCTACGCCAGTTGGGCCGGTAGATGCCAGCTGGTTGCCAGAAGGCAGTAACGTTCAGGTGATGATTCGCCCCGAAGCACTGCGTATCAAAGAGCGTGACTTGCCCGTAGAATCGCATAGCCACAGCCATGTGGTCATGGCTAAGCTGCTAGGGCGTTCCAGCCTTATTCACTTATGTGCGCATGGAGAAGATGGTCAGGAAGCCCACCTTCACGCCCGTGTGCCAGGCGTGTTTTTACCCCAGGAGGGCCAGCCGATTGATATCGACTTGGATCACTCCCAGGTATTTATCTTTCCGCGTTAATTTTCGTTGTTCAGCGCTTGCTCGCGTCTACTACTCAGCTTGGCTACCAGGGCGCGCCCGGCGCATTGCCAAGCTGAGTAAAATCACCGGTAAGATGCCCACTACCACAATGGTCAGAGAGGCTGTTGACGCTTCAGCTAAGCGTTCATCTGAGGCGAGGCTGTGAGCGCGTACTGCCAGCGTGTCAAAGTTGAAGGGGCGCAAGATGATCGTGGCAGGTAACTCTTTCATCACATCGACAAATACCAGAATCCCGGCTGCTAGAAGACTGCTACGCATCAGCGGCGTATGAATATGGCGTAGCGTGCCGCCAGCGGTTTGGCCCAAGGTGCGGGATGCGGCATCCATGCTGGGGGTTACTTTGCCAAGGCTCGCTTCTACCGCGTTAAACGAGACGGCCAAAAAGCGTACTACATAAGCGTAAACCAAAATAAATGCTGAGCCGCTAAACACTAGACCAATGATTTTTCCGTAGTGTTCGTGAAGCCACATGTTCAGCGAGTTATCCAGCCAAGCAAACGGAATCAGGATGCCTACGGCAACCACCGAGCCAGGAATGGCATAGCCCATTGCGGCGATACGTGTGAAAAATCGTGCGCTTGGTGAATTGTTGAGCCTAACCCCGTAGCTCAGGAGTACGGCTAACCCTACCGCAATCAATGCGGCAACGGTCGCGAGGCTCAGGCTATTCATAGCAAAGCCAATAAACCGTGTGCCGAACAAGCTATCGCCCGTTTTAATGGCCATATTGAGCAAAATACCGCTGGGCAATAAAAAGCCGATAACAATGGGCAGCAAACACGCCAGGGTAGCCCCGAGTGCATGCCAGCCACGCAACTGATATTCCGGTAGTTGCTGATAGCGGTTGGTTGTATGGAAGTAGCGCCGTTTACCCCGCGAATAGCGCTCTAGAAGAACCAATACAATGACGAAGGTCAGCAGGCAAGCGGCTAGCTGAGCGGCAGCTACAGGTTCACCTAAGCCAAACCATGTGCGATAGATCCCTGTGGTAAACGTATCTACTCCAAAAAACTGCACCGCGCCAAATTCGTTAAGCGTCTCCATCAGTACCAGTGAAACGCCGCCTACTAATGCCGGGCGGGCGAGGGGCAACGCCACGCTGGCAAACAAGCGCCAGGGGCCACGCCCCAGAGTGCGGCCTACATCTAATACACATACCGACTGCTCAAGAAAAGAAGCTCTAGCTAACAGATACACATACGGGTAAAGCACAAAGGTAATCAGGGTTGCCGCGCCGCCTAGTGAGCGCACGTTGGGGAAATAGTAATCGCCCACTCGCCAGTCAAACCATTCACGCAACAAGCTTTGTAGCGGTCCTGCTACTTGGAAAAAGTCTGTATAGGCATAGGCAATGACATACGTTGGTACCGCCAGGGGTAACAGCAGCGCCCATTCAAATATGCGCTTGCCTGGGAAACGGCACATCACCACCAGCCACGCAGTCCCGGCGCCTGTAATCAGAGTGCCAATGCCAACCCATAGCACCAGCCAGAACGTATTAGAAAGGTAGCGTGGTAATACGGTGCTTGAAAGGTGCTGCCAAACGCCTTCTGTCGGCACAAAAATATGGCTTAGGACCACAATAATAGGCAGTGCGACAACAAGGGCGATCAAAAAAAGCGCGATTGACCAAGGGTTGAGCGATAGTGAAATGCGTGACGCAAAACCTGAAAGCAGGGCCGATGGTGAGCGGCGAGCTGGCGTAGACACGTCGTTGTCTCCTTGGATGAGGGGCAGCTTGGCTCGTCAATGCGAAAAAATAGCGGCTGCAAATAGTATCACTTGCGTTAGGCTACTGCAGCCAACATTGTGGCTATCAAAAAAATCCCCCCGCAAGGCGGGGGGAAGTTGTGCGTTTTGCATTAGTAGCTTGGTATCACTGGTAGCCCACCAGCACACTTGGTAGTCCCGTAATCAAACTAGGGAAAATAGCCATTAGTATGCAGGCGAAAAGGATGATGGCCACAAATGGCACGACGGCTTTATATAAGTCGACGATTTCGACCCCTGGTGGAGCCACCCCTTTCAAATAGAACAGCGCATAACCAAAGGGCGGCGTTAAGAAGGAGGTTTGTAACACCACCGCCACCATGACGACGAACCACAGGACATCCACCCCCATCTGCGAAATGATTGGCAGCATGATAGGGAAGCTAAGCAACACAATGCCAGTCCAATCAAGGAACATGCCGAGAATGAATACCAGGAACAGCATTAATAGCAGGGCACCAACGGTGCCACCCGGCATGGCCAGTACAAAATCACTGATCACGGTCATCCCGCCACCAATCGAGAATACCCCAGTGAACGCTGTGGCCCCGACGAGCACTAACATCACCATCGTTGTGGTTTTGCCAGCTTCAATCAGCGTGTTGTAACAGGTTGATAGTTTGCGGTCGCCGAAGATTAAAAACAGTAGGAAAGCGATAAAAACACCAATGGCGGATGCCTCAGTCGCCGTCGCCACACCGGTAAACAGTGCCCCCAGTACGCCGAGAATTAACGACATTGGCGGGACAACATACTTGCCCAGCATGATCAGTAGCTGTTTTGTGCTGACTTCAGCGCGCTCTTCTGCAGGTACTTTAGGTCCGTAGCTAGGTTTGAGCCAGCAGATTACCAGCACGTACAGCGCATACATCACCCCCAGTATCAGGCCGGGTACTAACGCTCCAGCAAAGAGTGCGCCCACTGAGACAGGTGAGTAGCTTGCCATTAAAATCAGCATAATGCTGGGGGGAATCAAAATGCCCAGACAGCCGCTAGCCATGATGACGCCAGCACTCAGCTCTTTGTTATAGCCATACTTAAGCATTGGCACTAAGGCAATCATGCCCATAACGGCAATCGACGCGCCGACAATGCCAGTGGTAGCTGCAAGTAAGACAGATACAACCACCACGGTAAGCGCTAATCCACCGCGAAGGTTCGCCAGCAGCAAGCGCATGGCATCAAACATTTTTTCGGTGACGCCTGAGTCATTAAGAAAGCGCGCCATTAGAATAAACAGTGGTATCGCCACTAGTACATAGTTGTCCATAGCGTTGCCATAGACGTTGTTAATGATGATACCCAGGGTATTAATGCCCGGCCCTAAATAAGCACCGATGACCGCCATGCCACCCAATACAAAAGCAAGCGGATGACCCATAAACAGGCCAACTAAAAGACCACCAAACATCACCAGCGTCAGTAGTTCTGCACTCATGCGGACGTCTCCTCACGCAGCTGCATAATGGCGCGCAGAACGATAGCAATCGCCTGCAACAAAATAAGCACAGCAGCGACTACGATAACGCCTTTCACCGGATACACCGGGATTGAGACCATTCCGTAGGTAGTTTCGCCACGACTGAACGAGCGCTCGAAAAAACGCCAGCCGTAGGTCAATAACAGCCAGATGAAGGGCACAAAGAATATCAAGTAGCCGAGCAGGTCTAGTACGGCCTGCTTTTTGCGTGATAGCAGGCGTTTAATAACGTCGACTTCCACGTGGGCATGGTGGCGCAATCCATAGGCGGCCATCAGCATAAAGTGGGCGCCGAACAGCATTTTGGTGACATCAAACGCCCAGTCGCTAGGGCGGCCAAAGAAGAAGCGCGACACAATGTCGTAAAGCACTATTAGAGTAATGATGGCAATTAACGGTGCAATGATGCGGCCCAGCAGCTCGTTAATTGCATCGATCGCCTTGGCAATCGCGTTCATGGAAGGTCTCCGCAGCTAAGCAATAACCGCCCCAGCAGCGCAGGGGCGGCACTTAAACGCCTTATAGGCAGGCTTCGATCTCTTCCAATGAGGGTAGGTTATCCATCGTGCGGCTCATGTTGAATGGCGCAGTAACATCACGCCATGCAGCGTACTCTTGTAGATAAGTAATCATGGAGTGATAGACCTTGGCGTGGTCGGAATTTTCACAAGCGCCACGTACAATGACATCGTTGGTAATTTCCTGGATGCGCGCCAAGTCTTCCTCTGAGAACTGGTTAATGGTGACGCCCGCATCAATAAACTTCTGGGTTGCTTCGGTAGATTCACGCTCCGACCAGGAAAGTGACCAAGCCATGGTGGCTTCAGCAGCTGTTTTAAGCTTAGCCTGGGTTTCTTCAGACAGGGCATCCCAAGCGTCTTTGTTAATCATAACGCCGAAAACGCTTGCCGACTGGTGCCAGCCAGGTGTTGCCCAGTATTCAGCAACTTCAGCAAAACCAGCGTTAAAATCAACGCCTGGAGTCGAGAACTCACCTGCATCAATTACGCCGCGTTCAATCGCTTGATACACTTCACCACCGGCCAGAGTGACCTGTGAACCGCCTAACTCTTCGAGTACTCGGCCCTGGTCGCGTCCCGATAGGCGCAAACGCTTGCCTTCAAGATCTGCGATGCTCTCAATCGGGGTGCGGCCCATGAAACCAGATTCGTTGTTGGTAATGCCGTAGGGCAAATACACCATGTTGTACTGGCCATAAATTTCTTGATAGAGCTCAAAGCCGCCCCACTGTTGAATCCAGTTCAAGTAATCCACGCCGTTAAACAGGCTGGTAGTGGTGGCCAGAGGAGAGAACGCTGGGTTCAAGCCTGCCCAGTAGCCTGGCCAATCGCCAGAAGCTTGGATAGCGCCGGTTTCTGTAGCGTCGAACACTTCAGTGCCAGGCATTAGCGTGCCGCCTGCACGGAAGTTAATTTGTACTTCGTCACCTGCAAGTTGGTTTACAAGCTCTGCCCAGTGCTGATCAATCTTAATCAGGTCAAGGTTTTCGGGCCAG
Organism: Halomonas sp. XH26; assembly: GCF_024138895.1. NCBI lineage: Bacteria > Pseudomonadati > Pseudomonadota > Gammaproteobacteria > Oceanospirillales > Halomonadaceae > Halomonas > Halomonas sp. XH26. Next base: position 3,332,697 of record NZ_CP071889.1, on the reverse strand, counting down.
GTAGTGGTCATTGTCCACTGCTCTTGCGCTTGAGCAGTGGAGGTAAGCGCGGCGAAAGCGACACCAGCGGCGAGGCTGGTTAGTGCGAATTTAGTCATCTTTTTCATTGTATGTTTCCTGGTACTTTGGCGGTTGGCGTTATTAGTGTTTATTACCTGAAAGCAGGAAAGTACAGCGAGTATGGCTTACGTTTACGTAAGGTAAACGCCGCAAGGCTGCATCGCTAAGCTAGCACACTCCCCCCGCTGCAGCGCAATATCAGTAACTCAAGGAATTTAACGTCGTATAAGATGTTTCTTTGAAAAATTTAGATCATTAAAAACAATTATTTGTATATTTTTTAGTAACTTTCTTAACCTTATGGTTAGCTCTAAGAGCGTTGAAAATTACGCTGATCTACAACCAAAGTTGTAAATAAAAGACAATCTCAGGAGTTGCTATGCGAGCAGGCTGTCGCGTTGACAAACCCAACGCTGTCATTAAGCAAGCATCAGCCTTGGTTCATCATGCCACCCGCTTGCAGCGCCGTCGTTGGCGGGCGCTGGTATGGCTATATGGGTCGCCTGATAAGGCCCGCCAGCAGGCGCAACTGTTGTGGGAAGAGCAAATGTGGCAGGCACCGCTGTGGGTGGGCGCTGAGCATGAAACGCCAGTGGCGCCATGTTTACCAGCCAGTAAAGCTCGCACACGGCTAGGTGCGGAGCATCAGCTAATCGTCCTAGACGCTAGTGGTAGCCAAGGATTAGATCCAGATGCGCTAGGCGCATTAGCGGGTACCGTGAGTGCTGGTGGGTTATTGGTGATTATTACGCCCAGCAACTGGGGTGAACAGCCTGATCCTGATTATGCCCGCTTTGCCGATTATCCGTGGCGTTGGGATTCGCTGAGCGCTCATTACCTTAAACGGTTAGCGTTTCAGCTGACGGGTGAGAGCACTATTGTTCGCTGGGAGGTAGACGGTAGCCTCATGCTGCCCAGGCTGTCTATTCGAGACTCGCGTGCGGCTCCGTTTGACGACGCAGACTGTTTGACGGCTGATCAGGCTCGTGCAGTGAATGCGCTAGTAAAACTAAAGCGTCGCCGGCCATTGGTTATTACCGCGGATCGTGGGCGGGGTAAAAGCGCTGCATTGGGGATTGCTTGCGCTCGCCTGCTACAAAAAAGCGTGACGCAACTGGTGGTGACTGCACCTCGACTCAGTTCAGTGGAAAGCTTGTTTGCGCGCGTAGTAGCGCTATGTCCGGAAGGTCAACGCCTCAGCTCAGCGCGGTTTGAACTGCCGAGCGGTAGCTCGCTGTGTTTCCTTGCGCCTGATGCGCTTAACGAACAGGTTGATCAGGCAAGACTCGGCGGTAGCGGCAGCTATTTACTCGTCGACGAGGCAGCGGCCATTCCTGCGGCAATGTTAGCTCACTGGCTTGCTGCATTTCCACGTATCGCGTTTGCAACTACTGTGCATGGCTATGAAGGGTCAGGGCGCGGTTTTGCACTACGTTTTCGCGAGGTGCTCAATCGAACAGCTCCTCAATGGCGAGAGTTACCGTTAGATACCCCTGTTCGCTGGTCAGTGGGAGATCCTTTAGAAGCGACTATCCAAGTGTTGCTGCTGCTCAATGCTCCGCTACCTGAGGCTCAGTTGCCTGAGGCACACGCCAGTACTCATTGTCAGGCTGCCTCTATGGTGTTGACTCAGACGCAGTTAGCCAAGCAGCGTGAGTTGTTAGCGAAATTGTTTGGCTTGCTGGTGCAGTCCCACTATCGCACCACGCCTAGTGACTTGCGCCAACTATTAGATGGCCCTGGTACCGCCATTCGCACAATCATCGCATCAAAAGAGCCGCAGGCCGTTTTGGTGACCCGTGAAGAGGGTGGCTTTAATGCCGCACTTGCTGAGCAAGTGGCTCGTGGTGAGCGACGCCCTCAAGGCCATCTACTGGCCCAGTCGTTGGCGGCTCACAGTGGCAGTCGTGAGGCGTTAACCTCTCGCTGGCGGCGAGTAGCGCGCATTGCTGCTCATCCAGAGCGGCGGCGTGAAGGGTTAGGGCGCCGGTTGTTAGAAGAGGATATAGCTAACGCTCGTCAGCAGGGTATCGCGCTTTACGGGGCTACCTTTGGTGCCGAAGCATCGTTGCTGCGTTTTTGGCTGGCGCTCGGGTTTGCGCCTGTTCGTTTAGGCATCTCTCGAGAAACGGCTACCGGCGAGTACGCGATTATGGTGGCGCGCGCGCTGACCAGCGAAGGGCACGCAGTGCTGACGACGCTGCGTGATACCTTTGCGGCCTCATTGATAACGCTATTGGCCTTTGAGCTAGCGACACTGCCCGCGCCGATCGTCGCGTTACTGTTGCCGTCCTTGCCTCGTTTGCCGCTTAGCAACGCTGAGATTCAGGCGGTGGACGATGTGGCGTATGCGCACCGCGACCCTGCCTTGGCAAGGACGTCGCTTCAGGCGCTGGCCAGAGAGGCTAGCCATTGGCCGTTAGGGCAAGAGGCGCAAATAGCCCACCAGCAGTTGATTACCTGGGCCTTCCAAAACCAGCCGTTAGCAAAGGCACACGGTGAGTCAGTGCGGCTGATTCGTCGCGCGACTCAACAAATTATTGAACAGCGCACGCTTTTCCCCAGTAGCCCGGAGGGGTAAAGTAAACTGGTTATCGATAATGAAGAGTTTCCATGAACGTACATCTAGAAGCCCTCGAGCCACGTTTAGTGTGGCAGCACTTTCGCACACTATGTAATACGCCGCGTCCCTCTGGTCATGAGGCCGCGCTGGTGGCGACGCTGGAGGCCTGGGCAGATTCCCAGGGGCTACCCCACGACCGTGATGAGTTTGGCAACTTGCGCATTTGCAAGCCAGCCACGCCCGGCTGTGAAAGCGCGCCAGGCATCGTGCTGCAGGGCCATCTAGATATGGTGGCGCAAGCTAACGCAGGCCATGACCACAATTTTACCCGCGACCCTATTCAGACGTATGAAAAAGACGGTTGGCTATTTGCTGATGGCACCACACTAGGTGCTGATAATGGCCTTGGTGTCGCCGCTATTCTGGCAGTATTGGAAGACTCTGCGCTTACGCATGGCCCGTTAGAAGCACTGTTTACGCTAGAGGAAGAGACCTCTATGGGGGGCGCGCTCAATCTTGCTGAAAATTGGCTGGAAGGATCATTGCTGCTCAATTTAGACAGTGAAGATCGCGGGCAAGTTTATATCGGCTGTGCGGGAGGCGCTGACGTAGTAGTGAATGCGCAGCTCCCCAGCACGGCGCTGCAAGACAATGAGCAGGTGGTTTCGCTGGCGCTGACGGGGCTAAAAGGCGGCCACTCGGGGATGGATATTGATAAACCCCTGGGCAACGCGAACCGCTTGCTAGTCCGCGTGCTGTGGGCATTGGAAGCCTTTGGTGCGCGGCTGATTAATTACCATGGCGGCACACTACGTAATGCCATCCCCCGCGAGGCGTTTGCGCAAATTGCCCTGCCTACTGATGAGCTTGACGCCGCGCTGGCGATGGTGGAAACGCTTGCTGATACGCTAAAAGCTGAATTGGGCAGTGGCGATAGCAATATGGCGCTTACTGCTGAGCGTGTGGAGCGGGCTGACGCTGAACCACTAACGCGGGACGCCAGTGCGATGCTGCTGGCTGCGCTGCACGCGGCCCCCTGTGGAGTCGAACGCATGAGTGCTGATGTGCCGGGGGTAGTGGAAACTTCGAACAATTTAGGTGTATTAAGCGTGGAAAACGGACGTTTCCACCTTTGTGCACTGGTGCGTTCACTGCATGACAGTGCCACTGACGCGATGGCGGGACGTTTTCAGGCGCTATTTGGCCTGATGGGCGCTAGAGTGAAAGTGGAAAATGGCTACCCAGGTTGGGTGCCTAACCCACAAAGCCCCTTGCTTGCTACCTTTAACGCTCGGCATGCTGCATTAATGGGCCGTGAACCCGAGGTCAAGGTGATTCATGCCGGCCTTGAATGCGGCATCCTGGGAAGTAAATACCCACAGCTAGACATGATTTCGTTTGGCCCGCTGATTCGCGGTGCGCATTCGCCGGCCGAACGAGTGGAAATTGCCTCAGTGGCGGAGTTCTGGGAGATGCTACGCGATTTCATCGAAACCTTGGCGAACTCTCGTTAGACAAATCGCCATAAAAAACGGCACCCGTATAGGGTGCCGTTTTGGTTAGTGCCTACCCACTGTCTACGTTAGCCATCAGCGAGGTAAGCATCGCGTTATTTGCTCAGGTAAGCGTTGAGCATCCATACGGTTTTTTCCTGCTCGCGAATATAGTCACCGGCTTGTGCAGCGGTGCCTTCATCGTCAGCGTCCGACGCAATTGCCAGCAATTCCCGCTGTAATTCAATCAGTGTTTGATAGCCGGTGAGTACGCCTTTCACGCAGGTTTGACCATCATGAACGTCTTTATCTTCTTCAATGCGCGAAATTTTTACATAGTCGCTATACGCATGAATGGGCTTGTGGCCTAACGTTAAAATGCGCTCTGCCACTTCATCTACTTTGGTAAGCAAGTCGGTATAAAACTCTTCAAATTTCGCGTGTAGCTCAAAGAAGTCGCTACCTCGTACGTTCCAGTGGTAGCCACGAACGTTCATATAGAAAATCTGATAATTAGCCAGCAGGTGATTAAGTTTCTCAGCGAGTTGGCTTGCGCTGCCTTCGTGTAAGCCAATGCTATTTGTATCACTCATGTAGTGCTCCTCCATGGTTGTAACCGCTCTGAAAACAGTACGGTCATCAAATCGTTTGATTTAGCTTAAGACGCTTAGCGAGCATTGCAAAACAAGTTTTTTGCATCGCGGCAATAGCGTCATAACATTACCTTGGCGGTGAGCTGGCGGCGGCTGACTCATCGCTTACGCAACATAGTACAGGTCTGATATGTCGTCGAATGTGTGCCTAATAAAGGAGATGTAGGCGCCTAGCGTGTTTTTCAAGGGGGCGTGTTTTTACGCGTTGGCCGGCTGACCCATTTATCGAGCGAGCCAAAGCCTTGCAATGCTCTCACAGCGGTCAGCGAGTAGCTCAGCGGTGCGTGGTAAAGCATCTTCAAGTGTCATCGGGCCGTCGGCAAGGGCAAACGCAGCGGTAACGCCTTCTCCTCGGCAGGCTTGCCACCCTTCACCCAGGCTACCGGCCAGTACGATGACCGGCTTGCCGTGGCGTTTAGCGGTACGGGCAACGCCAATAGGCGTTTTACCCGAAAGGCTTTGACCATCTAAGCGACCTTCTCCGGTAATCACTAGGTCAATGTTAGGAAGCAGGCTGGGTAGCTTAGTTTGCTGCATCATTATCTCAATGCCGGGCGTGAGGGTGGCGTTCAGAAAGCAGCGAGCGGCAAATCCCATACCACCCGCAGCCCCCGCGCCGGCTAATTCTTTTTCATCGCGACCCAGTACCTGGGCGCTTAGTTCGGCAAAATGGCCAATCGCGCGATCAAGCGTGGCGACATCGTCAGGTGATGCGCCTTTTTGCGGGCCAAAGACAGCGCTCGCCCCACGTGATCCTAGCAGCGGGTTATCTACATCCACGGCGGCTTCAACTTCTAAGCTGTTTAAACGAGGGTCAAGCGTGGAAAGGTCTAACGTTGCAAGCTGCTGGAGTGCTGCGCCACCGGGGGGAAGCGAGTCGCCGTGCTTATCTAATAACTTGGCTCCCAGTGCTTGGAGCATGCCTGCGCCTGCATCGTTGGTGGCACTGCCACCTAAAAAAAGCAGCGCCTTCGTGGCGCCAGCATCAAGCGCCGCATGAAATAACTCTCCGACCCCGTAAGTGGTGGTATGCAGGGCATTACGTTGATGAGGGGATAGATGCTGCAGCCCACTGGCTTCTGCTAGTTCGATAAACGCGGTACGCTGCTCGCTAAGCCAACCCCAGGATGCTTGACGCGGCCGCCCCAAGGCATCTTGTACCGTTAGTTGACGTCGCTCGGCATGGGTGGCAGCTATAAGCGCATCCAAGCTGCCTTCGCCGCCATCAGCAAGCGGGCAAAGGTGGATCGTGGCGGTTGGCGCAGCCCGTTGAATACCATCGGCCATGGCGCTTGCTGCTTGTTCAGCGCTAAGTGCATCTTTAAAACTATCGGGGCAAAGCAGAACATTCATCGCACAACCTCCCTAACGTGTTGTCATAATCGTTTATCGTGATTTTTTATCATTTATCTTAATGAATGGCTGCTGGCGAGCTTAGCGCGGCGTTCGATGACACACCAGCCGCATCTGAGGCGAGAGGATCACTCATGAAGGCAATACTACCGATTAGCATGACGTGCTTGTTGATACTGACAGGCTGCCAAGCAGTGCCAGAGCGTCTTCCTCAAGCGGAGCCAGCGCCTTCTGCAGCCTGCTACTTTCCCACTGGGCCGTCTGGCCAAACCGCACCGCCATTGGAGGTGGTGACGCAAAGTATTGACGTATTGGAAGCATGGGGGTTTGAGCTTGAAGCTACCGACACCGATTTAGGCTTAGTGACCGCTAGTCGACAGCGAGATTTGATTGGCTACTACGACCCTTATGATAACGACTTTGGGTATGGGCGAAGCATGCGGGTCTTTGGTGGTTTTGGTTTGGGGCGTGGTGGTTCCAGCATTGGTCTGGGGATTGGTAGTGGATTTGGAGGCGGTTTCCACCATCAACCTGTCGAAGTAGAGCGAGTATCGCTACTGGCACGCGATGGGCATATTCGGCTTTCCCGAGATATTCGGCGCTTTGACCACTTAGGGGATCTGCGTGAATCTTACAGCGCTAGCAATGATGATTTTTGTCAACGTTTTCAAACTGCGTTTGAGCAAACGGTAGCTACCCCGAGGGCGTTATGAAATCACTACGTAAGCACTTTTTAACGGCCACCGCAGTACTCATGATTATTATGCTGGCAGGCTGTGCCTCTACGCAGCCACTAGAGCCGCGAGAACTACGTTACAGCGCTTCCCCAGAGCAAGCGTTCCGCGAAGCCATTGAGTTAATGATGGAGCAAGGCTATGTCGTTCGGCACGCTGATTTAGCGCTAGGGCGCGCAGATGCAACGTTAGCCCGCTGGCCAGAGTATCGCTTGCAACTGCAGGTAAGTGAGGTACCTGGTGGCAGCCGTGTCAGCCTGTCGGCGTTACGTGGGAATCAGCCGCTGCCACCGTATGTATTAGATCCCTGGCTGGTTGAGCTGCAACATAAATTAGGAGAGTTGCCGTGACAGGCGTATTCCTCCCGCTAGGTAGCTCACTGAATAAACTCCGCAGTTGCTGGATAGTGCTGGTAATAGGCGTTTGTAGCACGCTAAACAGTAGCCTTGTGTTGGCCCACCCCCATGGTTGGATTGATCTCAGCGTGAGGGTGATAACAAACGATGAGGGGATCGCAACAGGGCTTCATCAAACATGGCGAATGGATCCCTTTTACAGTTTGGTGGTGTTCGAAGAGTTACAGCAGGTTCAAGGCAGCAACTTGCAAGAGGGACTTGACCAGCTAGGCAGCGACATCCGTAATAACCTGTCGCAGCAGCACTACTTTACGGAGGTTCGTGTGAATGGCGAGCCGCAAGTGCTGGGTGAGGTGTCTGAATACACGGCGTTGGAGCGTGATGGTCGCTTAACCTTTATGTTTATTCTGCCGTTAGCAACGCCTCAGCCATTGGCCGGGCGAATGCTGGAGTATCAGGTCTTTGACCCAACCTACTATATCGAAGTGGTGCACGAAGAAGAGGACGGGGCACCCTCTGAGCAGGCGCTGATTCTCTATGGTGAGCCCGACTGCCGTTTAAGCGTGCTACCTGCTGACCCTGATCCCGAGCTCGTTATGCAAGCAGCGCTGTTAGATGTGGATGAAACGGGAGAGTCAGGATTGGGCCGCCATTTTGCAGAAACGGGGCGGATTGAATGCGACTAGCAGAAAACCTGGAAGGTCGTGTATAAAGTGTTACTTTATAACTTTCCGGCGGAGGGGCAATGCCTTTAACGCGGCAACAACTGTTATGGGGAGCGCTTACCGTGTCGGGGGCGCTGCTGTTGGTCTTCATCGTACAGGCTAATTTGCAGGGGGTAAGCCTTCAATTGCTGGCTTGGCAGCGAGATTTACATCGCACCCTGACGCTTGCTATTACCGAACTCTCTCGTACGCCTTCTACCAACACTTGGCTAACTCTGCTAGGGGTAAGTTTTGCTTATGGCGTTTTTCATGCTGCGGGGCCTGGGCATGGCAAAGCGGTATTAGCGACGTACTTAGCGTCTCACGGTGGTGCCACCCGTCGCGCTTTGGGGCTCTCTTTTGCGGCAGCTCTGCTGCAGGGGGGGACGGCGATTGCCATGGTGGCAGTGCTCGTACATGGGCTAGGCTGGGTGACCCGTCAGGCGATGGGCAGTGTGGTTTGGGTAGAGCAAGCCAGCTTTATATTAGTGGCACTGTTAGGTGGTTGGTTATGCTGGCGGGCGATAAAACAATTGCGTCAAGCTTACTCAGTCCACGCTGGTGATGCTGCTGGTCACAGTCACAGCCATGATCATTCCCACTGCTGCGGTGGGGCTCATCATATCGAGCCTCAACAAGCGCTCGACTGGCGCACAGCGCTGATGACCGTTGGTGCGATTGGAATGCGTCCGTGCACTGGGGCAGTGCTTATGCTGGGGGCTGCTAGCCTGCTTGGGCAGTTTTACGTCGGTGTCGCTTCGGTGCTTGCCATGTCGCTTGGTACCGGTATTACCGTTTCTGTGCTGGCGCTGGCAAGCATTGTGGCTCGGGGCTGGGCGGCTAAGCGGTTGCAGCAACAGAGCAGCCGACAGGTGGTCGAGAAAGCGGCTGGTTGGGCGGCGCTTGCCGGCGGTGCTCTCATTGTTGCACTAGGCGTATCACTTTCTATGGCTGGCGCCGCCCAGCCTGCCAGTGGTCCATTACTTAGTGAGCCACCATCCAGACAGGGCTCTTTGCTGGGGAATTAAGCTAAAGCTTTAATCCTTCAATTTGGGCTAGCAGCTGTTCGCGGCGACTGCCCTGAAGGGGTAGCTCATAAGGCTCTGGGCTACCATTTCCCCATACCGGCGCTGGCCAACTGGCATCATCTGTATAGCGCACCACCAAATGAATATGCAGCTGGCTGACCACATTACCTAAGGTGGCAATATTGAGCTTATCACCGTGAAATAGCTCCTTCATTGCCGTCCCTAACGCGATCGTTTCACGCCATAGCTGGGCTTGTTCATCCTGGCTTAGTTCAAACACTTCGCTGACCGAGCCACGCCTGGGTACCAGAACTACCCAAGGGTAGCGTGCATCGTTCATTAGCAGCGCACGACACAGGGGAAGGTCGGCGAGTGGTAAGGTATCCGCTTCTAGCCGTGGGTCAAGTTCAAACGTTTTCAAGTAAGTGCTCCTTTAGATAATGAAAATTATCATAGCAGCTGCGGATACACCTTGCTCCTTACCCAAGGACTTGCCAAGGGCTTGGGAAGGGGAGGTCAAAACAGGCGAAATTATTAAAATCTGTTACTCTGAAAGCACTCCCATACGGCAAGGCTGCCGTCGGAGCTTCCCGATGTTGAATGATTTGTTAAGGAGAACACAGATGAAAAAACTATTAGGTATTAGCTTTATTCTGTTGATGACGGCGGGCGCTCTAGCGGGCTGCAATACCATTGCAGGTGCAGGACAAGACGTTCAAGAGGGTGGCCAGGCGGTTCAGGATGCGGCGAGTTAATACGCTTTATTTCCACTGCTTCTTGGCGTGAATGAGCGGGTTAGGCATAGTTGTCTAGCCCGTTTTGCATTCAGGGTAGTTATTTGCCAACACAAGGAAGCGCCATAATGAATCACCCAACACGCTGTGCGAAGAAGAAAGTGAGCCGCTTAGCTGCATTACTCGCGTCAGTATTGCCAGTCTCGGTCTTATTGGTGGCATGTGCAGGCTCACCCGATAATGTCTCCGCTCCAGCGCCACCTACTGTAGGTCAGACTTCTAGCGTGACGAACACCACATGCGATGCTGACGCGGTCCAGTATGCTATCGGCTCTCCTTTTGATGAAGCCAATGTGCCCACGCTACAAAGTGAGAGCGGTGCCAAGCAGGTCCGCGTGCTTAGGCCTAACAGCGCCGCCACCATGGACTACCGAGAAGATCGCTTAAATATTCTTCTTGAAAGTAATGACATGATTGAAGCGCTGCGCTGCGGCTAGCGTAAGATCAGTACGACACAGGCGGCCGTTAACAGCCCCATGGTGATATTAAATAACCGCCATGCTTTATCACTTTTGATCCACTGCCCAATCGCGCTGCCAAACGCTGCCCACAGGGCAATGCACGGCAGCGCGACCAATTCCGCGAAACCTGCTAACACTAGTGCGTTGACCACGGGTTGGCCATTTTCGGGAAGAAACCCTGCCATCAACGCCAGCCCCATTACCCACGCTTTGGGGTTGGCGAATTGAAACATCGCGGCTTGGAAAAAGGTTAACGGCACCCCGTGTTGAGTTCCGTTGAGATTCGGAGGTGGCGCAGTGGCTATCTTCCAAGCTAAATACAACAAATAGGCGCTACCCACCCAGCGGAGTGTCGTTTGCACCATAGGAAAGCGTTCAAACAATACGCCTAGCCCCAGCGCGAAACCGGAAAACAGCAGGAAACAGCCGCCTAAAATGCCCCATATATGAGGCATGGTTCTGCGAAAACCAAAATTCGCCCCAGAGGCGGTCAGCATAATATTGTTTGGCCCAGGGGTAAGCGTCATCGACATCATATAAAGCGCAGCCGGGCCAAGCAGTAGCCATTCGTTGTTCATTTTGTATCCATACAATTTTGTGGTTTAGATTGTTCTTTGGTAGCTTTTGTAAGCATAATAGCGGGTAAATTTACGTCAAAGGTTTTATTGTCACCATGACAATTTGGGTGCCATCACTTGAGTGTTTTTCTGGGCCACGCTATCGCGCGATTGCGCAGTCCATTGGCGCAGCCATCTCGGCCGGCGAACTTGCCCCAGGCGAACGTTTACCACCTCAGCGGCGCTTAGCGGATGCGTTGGGGGTAACCGTAGGCACCGTTACTCGGGGGTATGCTGAGGCAGAGCACCACGGCTGGGTAACCGCTCGAGTAGGCAGTGGAACCTTCGTCAAACAATCTGAACCAAGAACCGTTTTTGATATGGCGTGGCAGCCGAGTGATGACAGCGATGTCATTGATTTAAGCTTAAGTTTGCCACCGCCTCATCCGCTTCGTTTGCAGGCGTTCAGTGCTGCATTAAAGGCTATGAGCGAATCACCTTCTGCAGTGACACGAGGAGTTTCCTATCTTGATGCGAGGGGAGCCGAAGGTCACCGCGAGAGGTTGGCAGGGTGGCTAGCGCAGCTAGGTATGTCGCTGGATGCGGATGAGCTACTGATTACTCAGGGAGGGCAGCATGGCATTAGTCTGGTGCTGAGTACGTTGCTGCGCCCTGGTGAACTGATGGCGACCGATGCCTTGACCTATCCAGGTGCAATTAGCGCTGCCCAGCAAGCACACCTAAAAATGGTCGGCATTGCCTTTGACGAATCGGGGATGTGTATGGAGGCGCTGGAGGCCCAGTGCGCCCGCCAGCCACCCAGGTTAATCTATGTGACACCCGATCAGAATAACCCTACTGGGGCTTGTCTCAGCGAGGCGCGGCGAGAGCAATTGGTGGCGCTCGCCAGACGCTATGACAGTTGGCTACTGGAAGATGGTGTGCAGTATTTGCCTGCTGAGCAGCGCGGCACACCGCTGTATCAGTTAGCACCAGAGCGAACGCTGTTTGTCTTCAGTACCGCAAAGGTATTAGCAGGTGGGCTGCGTATCGGAGTCTTGCGGACGCCTGATAAGCTGCTTGAACGCCTAGCTGCTGGGTTAAGAGCGCAGAGTTGGATGGTGCCGCCGCTGATGGTTGATATTGCCTGTTATTGGATCGCTCAGCCCGAGGCAGCTTCGCTGATTGCATGGCAAACCGAGGAGCTGGCCGCGCGACAGCAACTAGTGACAGAGGTGCTTTCCGATTACACGCTGGGTCGAAGTCACAACGGCAGCAATGTCTGGCTTACGCTGCCGGAAGGGAGTCGTGCCATCGAACTGTGTGAACGCTTGCAGCTGGAAGGCGTTAAAGTTTCAAATGCGGAGCCTTTTTGCGTGGGAAGTACGCCTGCGCCCCAGGCCATTAGGATTTGTATTGGCGCTGCTGCTGACAGGCAGACATTAACCCAGGCACTGAACGTTATTAAGCAGTGCCTGGCTCAGCCACCGCTGGCGACCGTTACCGTATAGCAGAGCTGGCTATTAATAGCCCTGCTATTGGTAACCAAACTACTCATAACGGTCCTTCCATCCTTGATGGCGTACCTGCTCTTTGAGCATTTCGAGAATGTCGTAAAGCACTTGTTCGGTGACATGCGCGCTTGTTTCATCCACGGTCAGCCAGCTGTTGAAGCCTGTTTCAGCTGTACGCTCAACCAGTTGACGAAACTCTGTTGAGTGAATGCCCTGAGCGAGTTCATCCACTAGCCGCTGGGCAACTCCGCTAAGTGACGCCTGCATAGCGTTTGAAGCCGTGTGCCCCATGGGAAGGCGGTGTAGTTTTTGAATTTCTGGGCTTTCCCGCAGTGTTCGGTTAACTAAGTCATCAATCGCCGCCATGATAGCGATGCGGTTTTGTTGATAGGCTTGTCCCACCGTTGTTTCTAACCGCTGAGCAATTTCATGAATTAGCTGAGCCTTGCGAGGTAGGATAACGCGATCAATAACCCGCTCTGTTAGTGAATCGCTAGCGACAATTTGCTCTTGTACATTACCTAGTAAGCGCAGTGCAATGCGGTCGGAAAGCTCTTCTAGCAGGATGTCGTAATACTTGGCAAAAAAGCGGTAGCTGTCCCAGCTGGTCACATCAATCAAGCGCAGCCGATGCAGTCGGTTTAATAGCGATACCACGCGCAGCACGCGCAATAAGCGGAATCCGCTGAGGGGAATGCAGCCCAATACGTCGTACCAGTTAACAAACGGGTAGAAAAACCAGCGGTGATAGCGCCGCTCGGCAATTGCTACCATCCAGCCCAGCAGCACATCCGCTATAAAAATACCCACGAAAAATAAGTCGATGGTAATAAAACGGCTGTGGATCACTGTGTCGTAAAAAGCGTGAAAGCCGGGTGTGAGGCTAGCAATGGTGTCGTTAATCGGCCCAATCAGAAATAACGAGTCAAGCAGTAACAGGCTAAGGTTGATGATAACCGCGGCGAGAATAAAAAAATCCCAGCCGATATGCGCATACTCAACGGTTTTAGGTAGGTGTGGGTAGCGCTCCCTGGCGGGCATGAGGGCTCCTTGCTCTGGGGTGTGGGTTAGCGTTAAGAGTGCTGCTGATGGTGGTTTTTATGAGTTAGCAACTCTTCCTGCTCTGCCTGCTTACGCAGTTTTTTGCGTAGCGCGGCTTTTTCGAATCTCAGTTTCTGTAGCGACGTTTCCAACGCTAGCGGTGGCACTAACGCCGGCTTGCCGTCTGAATCTACTGCCACCATGGTGAGATAACAGCTATTGGTGTGACGAATCAGCTTCTCACGTATATCTTCGGCCACTACCTTAACCCCGATCTCCATAGAAGAGCGCCCCACATGATTGACGCTGGCAAGAAAGGTTACCAGCTCGCCGACGTGGATCGGCTGTTTAAACAGCACCTGATCGACGGAAAGCGTGACGACATAATGACCAGAGTAGCGGCTGGCACAAGCGTAGGCCACTTCATCGAGCTTTTTAAGAATAGCACCACCATGTACTTTCCCGCTGAAGTTCGCCATATCGGGAGTCATAAGAACCGTCATAGAGAGTTCATGCTGGCCGGGTAGGGCGCTATTTTCTGAGTTCGATGTTGCAGACATGGTAGAACCTTATAAGTTGAAAATGCCCGCCCATGAGTGGGCGGGCATGATAGTGAAAGGAGCCTTTAAAGGTATAGAGCTTAGAACCAGACTAAGCCAACAGAGATGATAATGCCGGTAATCAATAGCTGAACTAGGCAGAAGCCCATGATGTCCTTGGCCTTCAAACCCGCAATCGCCAGTACCGGTAGAGCCCAGAAAGGTTGCAGCAGGTTGGTCCAGGCATCGCCCCAGGCCACTGCCATGGCAATACGTGGAATATCAGCACCCAGCGCTTCTGCGGCAGGTAGCATGACTGGGGCTTGAACAGCCCATTGGCCACCGCCGGAAGGCACGAACAGGTTCACTATGCCGGCACTTAGGAAGGACCAGAATGGCAGCGACGTAGCGGTGGCGAAAGAGACTAACCACTCAGACATGCTCTGAGCCAATCCCGACTGCACCATTATGGCCATAATACCCGCGTAGAAGGGGAACTGAATGACGATGCCAGCGCCGCCTTTTATGGCTTCGTTCAAACTGTTGAGCAGGTTGCGCGGTGTACGATGCAGCACAATAGCTAAGAATAGGAACAGGAAATTAACGACGTTCAGGTTCAAGCCACCACTACGGAGCAGAAAATGGTCGAGCAGGAACAACAGTCCCGGAACGCCCACTAGCAGGGCGAGAGGCATACTGTTTTCGAGCTTTTCGGCTGGGCGGGTAATACGGCCTTGCTGTTCGGGTTCATCGTTTAGCAGTTTGGGATCCACATACACGCTGTCTTTTTCGTCCGGCAGCATGAAGCGGTTAACCAGCGGTACGGCGATAAACAGACAAATAACAATCGCAAGGTTAAAGAAGGCAAAAATGGTTGAGCCGGTACCGATAACGCCGATTTGATCAGCGGAGAAGTGGCCTTCAGTAGCAATAGTCAACGGAATTGAACCAGCAAGACCGCCATGCCATACCACGAACCCAGAGTAAGCGCTGGCAACCAGAAGCCGATAGTCCACTCGTACCAAACGAGCGAGCTCTTTGGCAAAAAGCGCCCCAACAACCAAGCCAAACCCCCAGTTAATCCAACTAGCCGCGAGCGAAACGAGCGTGACTAAAATGATCGCGCCACCAGGGCTTTTCGCAGTGCTAGCGATTTTCTGCAGAATTCGTTTGACCGGTGGTGAGCTTGCCAGCATGAAACCCGTGACGAGTACCAGCAGCATTTGCATTGAGAAGGTGAGTAGCCCCCAAAAACCATCTCCCCACATGCGCAGCACGGCAAGCGGTGTTTGGCGCTCAACGGCGATGGCAGCCACGGAAGCAATTAACGTGAGCAGCAGAACAAAGACATAGGGGTCTGGCAAATAGCGCTCGACCAGCTTAACTGCCGGTTTTGATATGAGTTTTAACATGAGTGCTCTCTTTATTCGTTATTAAGATATGCGTGGCTAATATACGGCGGTACACCGTATTTTTCATCCATTGTTAGGTGCTTTCTCAAGTGCTGGCTCTGATATTCACTATTACGGTAGACCAGTTGGCAGCAGCTAAGCGTGGTGGGCTTTAACGGTGGGAGGGCACTATGAGTTTAGCGGTGTGGATTTCAGTACTATGGGCTTTAGCCCTGAGGGCACCAGTGGCGTTGACGGTAGCGGTAGTAGTAGGCGATCAGTACCGCCGAGCGTGTGAGCATAAAGAGCGTAAAGGCTAACCACAGGCCATGGTTACCAAGCCCTTGGGATAGCCACCAAGTTGGTAGGTAAATCGCTAAACCGATAAAAATGCTGTTGCGCATTTCGCGCACAGCGGTGGTGCCGATAAAAACGCCATCTAATAAATAGCTCCATACGGCTATCAATGGCATCACGACCATCCAAGGCAGGTAACTAGCGGCGGTGGCACGAACCTCTGCCAGCCCTGTCAGCATGGCAACTAAATAATTTCCGCCCAGTGCGAAGGCAAAGGTGGCTACAGTGGCTGTCCAGAACGAGAATTGTGCTGTTGCCCGAACCGTCGCTGCAAACTCCCGCCAGTCACGCCGCCCAAACGCGCGGCCTACCAGCGATTCCGCTGCGTGGGCGAAGCCATCAAGTGCGTAGCTAGTGAGCATAATAAATTGCAATAGCACGGCATTGGCGGCTAACACCGTATCGCCCTGGCGTGCCCCTTGAGCGGTAAAAAAGGCCATGGCAAACAGCAACCCTAAGGTGCGCACAAACAGGTTGGCGTTAACATTAAACAGGGCTGAGTAGGCTGACACTACCAAAAGTCGCTGCCGTTGAAAGCAGCCTTCCAAGTGGCCAAGCTGACGCAGTACTAAATAGCCGCCAAAGGTTAGCGCACTGTAATCGGCAATCACGCTGGCCAGGGCGACGCCGCTGCTGGTCATTCCTAGCCCTACGACAAACCAAAGATCGAGCACGATATTGACGCTGTTGGTCAGCACTAAAATCATCAGCGTAACGCGGGCGTTTTGTTGGCCCAAAAACCAGCCGAGGACGGCGTAGTTCGCCAGCACTGCTGGGGCTGACCAGAGGCGTATTTCGGCATACTCGCGTGCCAGTGGTGTCGCCGCTTCACTGCCGTCTAACAGCCATAGGCCGAGCGAAATCAGCGGCGAGCCAAAGATAATCAGTAGCGCGCCGATAACGGCCGCCATAATAAGTGACTGACCCAGCAAATTGCGCACATCGCTATGTGCTTCGCGCCCGATTGCCTGAGCAACCAAACCCGTGGTGCCCATGCGTACACACTAAGGTTGGAAAGATTGACACTTCTTATGGATGCCCCGAATTCTCTAGGTTTTTGGGTGTCAGGTGTTTATTTTCTTTGACAGCATAAATTGGGTGTTATATTTGACACATTGACAAGGTTATTGCGGAAATTTGTCAAATAAATGAGGTTGCCTAGCGCTTGCAGAGGGTGTTTAAAAGTGCCCCGGAAATGATGAGCACGCCTCCAGCAATCGTCCATACAGTAGGGACTTCAGAAAAGATGCTCCAGCCCAGTATTGCGGAGAAAACGACCTGGACATAGGCGTAGGCTGTTACCTTGCCAGCCTGTTCTGCAGCCATCGCTTTAGTTAGTCCAATTTGACCGACCTGTGTGAATATGCCAACCAAAATGAGCAAGGCCAGTTCTTCCAAGCTGGGTGTTACAAAGCTGTCACCTAAGAGTACGACCGAAACAGGAAAGGCAATCAAAGGGAAGTAAAATATGATTACACTAGAATCATCAGTTCGACTCAGTTGCCGCACCATCACATAGGCCAATGCACTGCCCAAGGCGCCAATTAAGGCTGCTAAGATGCTAAGAGGGGGGGTGCTTGTGAGTAGCCCGTCTCGAAGGTTGGGCTGCATCATTGCGATCACACCAACGATACTCATGCCAATACAAAGCACCGTCGCGATCTGAATACGCTCCTTAAGGAACCATAAGGCAATCAAGGCGGTAAACGCAGGGTACGTATATTGTAGAACTGTGGCTTCTGCTAATGATAGCGTGGATACTGCGTAATACACGCATATAAGAGTGAGTGCACCGACCGTACCCCTAGCAATTAGCAAGGGTTTGTTGTTGCCCCAGACAGACAAGCGTTTGCGCTTTATGTCCAAGTAGCTCAACACAAGAGAGATGACAGCTCGGAACGCAACGATTTCGAGTACTGGAATGCCGCGATCTGCAGCACTTTTGACACATGCAGTCATTAGCGCGAAGCCGAGTGCTGACAGCAGCATGTAACGAGCGCCAGTTGAGAGATGCACTAAAGAGGTTTCCTTGATCATATCCGTTTTTGTTGGCGAATACTAAATGAAGCGCAGATGCTTTGCTATGCAACCCCAATCTGCTGGTTGAATACGGCGGTTTGAAGCACTTCGATATTGTGGTAGCTAATCCGCCGTTCTCGTTGGAGAAGTGGGGTGTTGAGGGCGCCGAGAGCGACCCTTATGCCCGGTTCCGCCGTGGCTTGCTGCCCAATACCAAGGTGATTACGTCTTCATTCTGTACATGATCGAGACGATGAAGCCCAAGACGGGCCGCATGGCGGTTGTCGTGCCCCGTGGCGTGCTGTTCCGTGGCTCTAGCGAAGGCAGGAGTGAGTGCTTCGATCATTTGAGCTGACTCGGAGATAGCCGATCGTTGCCATTGAGCTGCATCCTCAATTTTGGATCATAAGGTGGGTTTTTTTTGAACCTAGGCCATAACCAAAAGAGACACTTATGACCTATTTGAATTCAAAGATAATAGAAGGGGGTCAAAAGGTACACTTTTTGACCCATAAATCTTGCAGAGGCTGAGTCTATATAAGAGACAAAAGATGCTGGCGGTAATATTCTGAGAAGCTTAGCGTTAGTAATGGAGGCTCAAGAGACAGCATCTCACGCTCATTAATGTTTTTTGTAGATAACGGTTGGCCATTGTCTGCAGCTGACCCACTCTCATCAGTGCCGTGCATATGACTGGAACGCGCTTTCTCTAATCGTAGGTTTAGCTTTTGGTTTTGAAGCATTGCCTGGTCTTCGGGAAGATCGTCAGCAATTCGCTGCGAATATTTGCGCAGTAGCGGCTCGGCGATCACATAGAGCCACGCTTTATCATCTGAGTCGCCCATTTTGCGTAAAATACGGCCTAAAACCTGCCTGTAATGCAGCTCCGTGCGAATCCTGCTTAGGTACGCACATACGCATAATCGTTGAATATCTGTTCCTTCGGAAATCATGCTTACCGCAACAATCCAGCGCGTACTGTTATATCGGTATTGGTCAATTAGCTGATGCGCCTTCGGTATTCGGCTAGTCACCACTACATAGCTTTGACCTTTGTGGTGCAAAAGCTCGGCGATCTGATGGGCATGCTCAATGTCAGTAGCCACTACTAGACCGCCAGCATTAGGCACACTGTTCCGTTCTTGGTTAAGTCGGTCAATGCTTAGGTCTAGCACCGCATTCAGGATATCGTCGTGTCGCAACAGGTCTTCGTAGCTGATTGGCGATTCACTGAGCAACTGTTGAAATGAGGAAAACGCTTTTACCGATGCTGTACTCTCGTTCTCTTCGGTCAAGCGGATCAATGGGTTATCGATAAGCGTAATTCGTGGCGAGCGACATACGGCGTCTTTAATAGCGGATTTCAGGTCATAACGGTAATCGCAGATGAGCTTGCCTTCTGGATCGCTGTAGCGAGCTAATGCGATAGGTAATTCATCTGAACGCCAAGGCGTTCCTGACAACCCTAATGTGTAGGTAGCCGCATTTTGGATACGCTGAATTATCTGCTGGCCCCACGTGTTGCTGAGGAGCGGATCATGGCCTGCACAGTGATGTATCTCATCAAAAATGGCCAAGGTGCGATATTCTGTGAATAACGCCCAAAAATCCTCAGGGTGATATTCCATAGATTGGTAGGTATAGGCAGCCCCTACCGACGCAAGCGTATCGCCAAACCGCTGATTCAATACAACAGTAAAGGTGCGCTGGATGCCAGCCACCACTTCTCTGGTAGGTGCAAAGCAGATAACAAAATCAATATGTTCTTCTTCAAGGAGCCATCGTGTAATTTCAGCTGCCAGTAGAGTTTTACCGCTCGCAGGTGTTGCTTGCACGAAAAAGTCGCTATGAATTAAGTAGTGAACCTTCGCTAGCTCCAAGCACTCTGCTTGCCATCTCCGCAACCTCGTGCTCATCTACCTGACAGCCTATGTAGCGATTTTTCTAACGCACGCACTCGACCCATTAAGCGTGCGCTCCTGTCATAAGCATCACGATGATCAACCACGATGCTTGGCTTAAGGTCGGGGTATTCATCCATAAGCTCACAGAACGCCTCGACTTCACCCAGTGTAGAAAGGAATTCACTTTGCGTTTCTTTTAACACTTTCTCCAAGGCATATTGGCTCGAAGCCTTCTTTGCACTGAGGCTCTGTTCACTGCTACTTTCGCCTTTTGGAATAATGGTTGTATCTGTTGTTTCATTTACTGTTTGAGACACGAGCCGCTTGTGCCATGCTTCAAAGCTTTCTCCCTCCAGGCACAAGTTCACTTCTCTTATTGAAGCCAAAACATAATAAAGCTGATCGCGTTTGCGTTTTTCACGGTCTTTCTCCACCAAGCCAGCGGTGATTAGCTTTTTAATTCTTTCATAGATAAAACGCCGCAGAGCAGCGTGGTGCTCTGCGGCTATGCCATGCTGGTGTGCGTATTGGTCACGAAGGCTGCGAATAGTGAATTGAGCGTTATCAGTTTCTAAAAGGAGCTCGAAAATGCGCTTCTCAATCGAAGGAGGGGTACTCGACATGACCATCACCGTAGGAGAGGTAAAAACGAAATGCGGATTATAGTCCGTGGCTAGATAGGCCGCAACGAAGGATAGTCCCGCCAAAAGGAAATGAGGCGGGTATGGGTGAGCTAGCAACGACGCTGGGAAGAAATATCAGGGAAAAACGAAAAAAGAAGGGGTACTCACAAGACGCCTTTGCCTTAGCTACTGGTATCGACCGCAGCTATATAGGAAGAGTCGAACGAGGAGAAGTTAATATCACCGTTGAAAAGTTATATGAGATCGCTGCCGTGCTCCAATGTGAGCCAGCATCTCTTCTGCCAGCTCAAACCACATTGTGATGTCGAGGGCACAAATGGCCAAAAGAGCCGGTATAAATATAACCTAGCGCCAGAAGGGCAATAAGAGGCTTGAGCAGTACCTGGACGAACCCACATGGCTGTGTGAGTATGATTAGCTTATAGATAACCGCGACGAGCTTAGAGCATCCAGCTACGTTCGGCTTAGAGGCCGTTATCTAAACTAGACTGTCTAAAAGATAATCACCCTCGTTCCGGAAATTTTTATCTTAACGACACAAGTCATAATGCGGACCCTAAACACCGAAGGAGAGTCTCGACATGCCATCTTTATCGCATGATGCTTTGGCTATACTTCTCCCCCTCGGCATTCTTTTTACCGCTCTACTCATGTTTGGAATCGGCCTTGTATGGGCCCGCTACCGCGATAAACAGAACGAAAGGCAAGAGCGAGAAAAGTTAATTCAAGCTATTTTGGACCAGATCGAACCTTGGGCAGGCTCTCGATCCTACGCCTGGGTATGGTATCAAACATATCCCATTTCGGCTCTCGGTGGACAGACAGCCCAGCAACTAGCCGCTCAAGGAAGAGCTTACGAGGTAATCGCGTACATAGCCCATATTCGCCAGGGCGGATATGCTTAACCCGGCCTATCGCTTGATTTACGTTTATGTGGTTTTAAGTAGGCGTAACCACTAAGTAATGCCGGACAAACCCGCTTGTACAGCGATAGTTGGAGTAAGATCGTCGCTAACCGGCCAAGAGCGGGCATTCAGCGTAGGCTTATGTAACGCTTCAAACACCGGCGGAGCGCAACGACGTCCGAGTGCTTTGACTTGTTATACGCATTTGATATTCGTGCATCCTAATCCAAAAGCCGTCAATTATTTAAATGCATCTTTTCTAAATGTCCTAGCTTTATCTTTATAACGTGGGTCAATGCTACCCATAAACGTCATTCTACCTAAAACACGATTTCTGAGTTTTTTATCTTTTACGGAACTCTCTAGCCATTCTGTAAGCTCACCTCGCAACTGTTTCAGGTGCTTATTTCTTGGGGTGATCTCATTTCCCTTAACAGCTGCGCCTGTAATCAGCTTGACTTCATTGGCACCGTAAAAGCGAGTCTTTGATGGGTGTATTTTATGGCCATACGTTTTAGCTATTGCTTCAAGTCGCCCGATAAAGCTCTTCTGCAACATCGCGCCAGAAAAAGTTAAATCGTCAACGTAGATGGTCATTTTCGCCCCACACTCACCTGCAGCAGACTCGATCTCGTCAAACATTTTCTTGTTGGCGAAGTATGCGAGCGGCATGCTTATTCTGCTGCCCGTAGGAACGTGGTCGTCATAGGTCAGAATTTTAGATAAGAGATCTGCAACATCAGGAGAACACTGCATAGTGTTAAAAAAGAAATCGAATACATTTTGCCGCGTAGTCGAAGGGAAAAAGCTTTTAATGTCGGCTGTAATTACCTTCTTACCCACACCGAGGTGCGAACGAGCATTAGAAATATTTGATTTGCCTTTTTTTCCTGAATGCAATCCATCAATGGTCTCGATCCGGCACAGCAAGCTAGCAACTCTAGAGTGAATTCTATCCAATTTGGGTAATGGCTCTTGGATAAGCCGATGCTTGCCGTTTTTGGTTTGAGTAAAGCAGTGATAATTATCAACCCCTACAAGAGATTTAAGCTCTTGAGGAGTGGAAGATAATAGATTGGCTAGACGTTTTTTGCTGGATAGCTTGTAGAAAACTGAATCTTGAATGGGGTAGGACTTATTCTTTGTAATGATTCTTGGCTTACGCCGTTTTTGCTTCATTTTTTAATGCAACCCATTCCATAATCTTTAAAATCTTATCAGCTACGACACTTCTAAATTTTTCTGGGATGGTATCTGCCTCTTCAAGATTTTCAGAGAAAAAAACCAATGACGATACAGGCACATCGAAAAGCTCCGAATACTTTTCAAGTAGATCATACCCAATAGACTTCTTTCCAGATTCAATTTCACTAAGGTAGGACTTGGACATATTCAGCTTTAAGGCCAATTCTGCCTGCGTTAAACCATGAAACTGGCGAATAGTTTTTAATGCTCGATTAATCATAATAACCTCTGATAAAAAATCAGGGGACCGCCTAAGCAGGGCCACCCTCATCGAAGAAAAACTTCAGTATCTTCCAAACCACGACACCAATCTTCATTAACAACTTGATCAGCGCCCAAGTTTTGCTGCGGTTTTTCTCCTTCGGTTTCCGCTCCTTAAGCGATTGCCAGACAACGTTAAAAATTTCTTTCATAAAGCTTATGCTCCTTTAGTACCTAACACCCGGAACTGGGTGCAGGATCACCATTACCAAAGGAACTTGGGAGTGACCGGCAATAAACCCCTGTTTTCACGTCGTGGTATCACCACACGACGTGGACGCGCACTTAGGCTAGATGAATCGATGTAACTTGACCCATGCAGCATGAGCGGCGCAAAAGGTAGAGACAACGTCTCCGCGAGTGGTAACCCACTCAAGTAACTGGTGATTGGCTCCCTTTTTTAACGCTAAAGAATGATAGCAACGAGTTCGCTAATAGTCAACAAATAATCGCTATTTGCGAACAAGGTCGCCATTGGCGGGATTACTCACCCGGTGAACTGAAGGGGATAAAGGGTTGATTTTTTGGGGGGGGTGGGAATTGCCGCATCGGGAGACGTATAACGCTGGCGTAACTGGGCGGTTTGTGAAGCTCAGCGAAACAAACCGGCCCCGTTGACGCGCGGGTTGTGCTCAGGCATTTGGACCGTGCTGTTTTGGCCCATACCACTCGAATGCTTCCAATACCTGTTGCAGGATTATTTGAAGGCTCTCCATTGATTCTGGTGATACATCAACCTCCCCATAATGGCCGTCAGCCATTGTTGAGCCATATTTTGATCCATTGAGGGAGTTAAGAATAAGCACACCTCCGTTGGGGGCACTTACCATATTGTTTTCGACTGGTTTCAGGTCCAGTTGCTTTGGGTTCCTCCCAGCACCGAGACCACGAGATCTATCTTCTAAGTGCTGAGCGGTGTTCCTCACTCCTCGAAGATTAGGGAACACTTCGCCTGTCTGAGCGTGCAGTTCTGAAACGATGTGCGGCGCACCCTCTTCTCTTGATAGTATCCCGAGGAACTTAACAAATGAATCAATAGCGTAGAGGAAGGCTCTAGCGTATATGAAAGGTAAATTGTGCTCGAACTCCCTTGGTTGAAACCCGTTTGACCATTTCTCTCTTTTGAACCGGACTTCTGTTTCAAAGTGGATTTCATCCCACTGCTCGTGCCTAGGAAACCCGCCATACTCTTGCTCTACCTCCTGCCTAATCTCACTCCTTCGCTGCGCGTCTCGTTCCCAGTTTTCGCGGTCAGCAAATGGGGGGCGGACAGACCTGGCTTTCGTAAACAAGTTCAGTGCAAGATTTGCCTCAAAGTACTGTGATTTAATTGATTGCAGTAGATTTCCGATTCTCCAGGACCAATCCCGATCCTCACTTTCGAGCCATGTTCCAGGAGTTATGATCTCAAATACATACATTGCATTCACTCCTCGGAGCATAACCCCAATCATTGGGCTAGATTACATAACGCTGATGAACGTGCCAGCAACATTTTTCGGAATGTCCGCTAAGGGTCGATATCAGCCATTAGCTCGCTCCTGTGTTCATCTGCAACACAAGCTCATAAACCCGCGCAGGATCGTCCTCAATGCATAAATTGGGGCTTTTACCATCCAGCTTCGGATGCGCTGTTTTCATCCAGCGTCTTGCCTGTACCTCCCCCATTACCTGAACGGCTGCTTCCCAGACCTTTTCTCTGCTGGGGGTGTTGATGATTTCTCTGCCGACATCGCGCATATTCTGCCATCCTTGAATGTCGTCAGGTTCCGGGGCATTTGGATCGCATTGATCAAGTAGGATGTTGAGCCGAGCAGGTCTGACTGCTGATGCTTTCTCTAGCAGTGTCGATGTCTTCAGCAACGCGTCTCGTAACCAAGCTTCAACAGCTGCGCAGACATAATCATTTTCTTGCGGTGGCACCACAGCGCTAGTGTTGCCGCTTTGAATGATGAAAAAATATTCGGGGATAGGCAGTGCGCGACCATCACGGAGGTAAGCCACAATCTCACCGCTCATATCGGGCAGGTAAGCATCACCGCTTTGTAAGCACTCCAGTGCTTGGCGAAACGTTTCTAGTGGCTGGGGGAATCTGTCCCGTAAATCAAAAGCGCGGAAAGCAAACACACTTTGTAAAGGGTCGTTAGTAGACGGCTTGGCTAGGGGCATCCTGCTCTCCAATAGAATACGCACTGCTATTTTCTAAACCACCTTAGCACCAGATTATTAGATTTGCTCACCATTCTGAGCTTTTTCCATTAGCATCGCTGCCGCTTAAAGCTTAACGTTCACTAATTCTTCCCAGCGCGTGGTGTAACGCGGCGTGCGGTGTTCAGCGCGTAATGTCCAGGCATTTCCTGCCCGAGGCAGCCCTAGTTGTATCGTCCCTCGCCCTAGTTCTCGATTGAGCTTGTCGACAGTAGCCATCAACCGTTCACTACGCCTTGCTTCTTCCTCTGTTTGCGGTGTTTCTGTCAGTGTCAGTTGGCGGTTGGCTTTGGGGGAGAGATCGAGAAGCATGATGCCGGCTTTATGGTAGGCGTAGCCCTTACGCCAGAGCTGTCGGAGCCCTTGAATCGCAGCATGAATCAGCTCGCGACTATCGTCCGTCGGTCGTTCTAGTGTCACTATCACGCGATTACGGTACTGTGGCAAATCTTGTCGAAACGCATTGGTGCGCACAAACACCATCACGGCGCTGGTGACGCTGTGCTGCTTGCGTAGTTTTTCACCCGCGCGGGCAGCGTGTTGGCGAAGGGCTTCACGCAGGTCATGTGGGCTATTGGTAAGACACCCAAAGGAGCGCGACACCATAATCTGCTGCTTGGGTTGGGTCATATCATCTAGCTGAATGGACGACTGCCCGCGTAGCTCCCAGACAATGCGTTCTTGCACCACGCTAAAATGACGACGTATGTGCTTGGGATCGGCTTCGCGCAGCTGCCAAGCAGTCTCAATCCCCATCACGCGTAGCCGTTCGCCGGTACGTCGTGCAATGCCCCAGAGTTCGGTCACCGGTAGCTGTTTGAGCAGCGCTTGAGTGGCATGGCTATCCGCCGTTAACAGGCAAACACCTTGTTCTCGGTAGCCTGGGTGTTTCTTTGCGGCGTGGTTGGCTACTTTGGCCAATACCCGTGTCGGCGCAAAACCGACCGAAACCGGAATTCCCGTCCATTGCCGTACTGTCTGGCGTAAGTTTTGCCCATAGGCTTCTAGGGTCGCAGGTTCAAAGCCGTGAAACCCCACAAAGCTTTCGTCGATGGAGTACACCTCTACGTCCGGCGAAAACTCTGTTAGTGCCTCTGTCACGCGACGGCTCATATCCCCGTAAAGCGCATAATTACTCGACAAGAGAATAGCTTGGCGGCGGATAAACGGTGGTAGTAGGTGCTTGGCCGTTCCCATCTCGACTCCCAGCGCTTTGAGCTCATTTGAACGGGCAACGACACAGCCGTCGTTGTTGGAGAGCACTCCTACGGGTCGCCCTTCCAGAGTAGGATTAAACACACGCTCACAGCTCACATAGAAATTATTGCAATCAACCAGTGCCATCATAGCGGCGTGGCACCCGGTAAGCTGTGCAGGACATGGGTTACGACACCCCAAACATGCGATTCGCGACCTTCCAAAGGAATAGGTTTGTAGGCGGGATTACTGGCCTTTAGGTAGGCGCGTTGCCCGACACGCTCTAGCCGTTTAACAGTGAGTTCGCCATCGACCGCAATAACAATCACACGCCCAGGCAGCGGCTCTAGGCTCCGATCTACTACCAGCAGGTCTCCATGGTGGATACCATCACCGATCATAGAGTCGCCCTCCGCACGCACAAAGAATGTGGCGGCGGGTCGTTTAACGACATGGCGATGCAGATCCATCTCCGCATCCAGGTGGTCGTCAGCGGGACTTGGAAACCCCGCTCGCACAGCACTGGCGAACATGGGTAACGGTTGGGGTACGGGGCATAGGGCAGCAGTGCCTATGAACGAAGCGGTTGTAGTCATACGCCTAGCCTCTCAAATAACTGTTATTTCATACAGTATACGGAGAGGCGCCGCATCAACAAGCTCTGAGTAGAGATTTACCGCTTCCTGTCAGGTTTTTCCCCGAGTTCTTTCAAGGACGGCGTCGCAAGCTCATCCGCATGGGCGGTCTCAGGCGTTAGCCCATCAAGCAGGGCTGCTTCCCAGTCCTCGACACCAACGGGTTCAAACGGCTGCTCATAGCGCTGTATGGAGCCTTTGAGCTTTTGCAGTGGGTTATTTTGTGGAGTCTCCACCGGTTTTTGTTCTTCACCTGACATCACAGCCTCCTTGGTTGGCATTGCCCTTATATTTAAACTGCATCTTGCGCGATGATGCACGCGTGGTAAGGTTAATTCATCTTAACCATGACGTTGGCATCGCTGCATGAATCATCAGCCCAAAGAAAGGTGTTTGCTACAGAGTATTGCCACCATTCAGCCTGGCTATCCCTTTCGTGGAAAGCTAGAGCTAGATAGCCAAGGCGATGCTTTTGTTGTGCAGTACCGCCACCTTGTCGTGGGTGAAGCCCTTTATGACCCACAAGGCAAAACGCTGGATCGGGTGACGTTGCCAGGCCGAAAACACCCAGAATATCTCTGTTCAGGCGACATCCTGTTTATGGCCAAGGGCACACGTAACGATGCAGCGGTGGTTCGGGAGCTTCCACGTAATACCGTCTGCACGCCGAATTTCTACCACATCCGGCTCACCTCAAGTGCATGCAGCGTAATGCCTGAATTTTTGGCCTGGCAGCTCAACCATGTGGATGCCCAGCGCTATTTCGCCATGTGCTCTCAGGGGTCGGCGGCACCCAGCATTACCAAGTCACAGCTGGGCAACCTGCCTATTGTGGTGCCGCCTATTGAGCAGCAGGCGCTGATGGTCAAACTGGCCGATGCCGCCACCCGCGAACAAAAGCTTTTTAACCAGTTAATGGAAAATCGGCAGCGCATGGTTGATGCCGCTGGCCACCAACTACTTTGTCCTAATACGACGGCAGGAAAATGATATGAGTAACGATTCCGTTAAGCAGGAACAGATCAACAAGGCGGTTTGGAACGCCTGCGACACCTTCCGGGGCACGGTCGACCCCAGCATCTACAAAGATTACGTGCTGACCATGCTGTTCGTGAAGTACCTGTCGGACGTGTATCAGGATCACTACAACAATTACGTGGCTGAATACGGCGACACCCCAGAGCTGATCGAAGAGCTGATGAAGAATGAGCGCTTTGTATTGCCGAATGGTGCCGGTTTCTACGCTTTACATGACCAACGGCATGAACCGGGAAATGGCGAGCGTATCGATAAAGCCCTGCACGCCATTGAAGAGGCCAACATCGTCAAGCTGGCCGATGTGTTCCAAGACATCAGCTTCAACTCCAACAAGTTGGGCGATGAGAAACAAAAGAACGAGCTTCTGCGCCACATTCTGGAAGACTTTGCCCGCCCAGAGCTCAATTTGAGCCCAAGCCGAATTGGTAAGCTGGATGTGATCGGCAACGCCTACGAGTACCTGATCAAAAACTTCGCGGCCACCTCTGGCAAGAAAGCCGGTGAATTCTATACCCCGCCGGAAGTCTCCGAACTGATGGCTGAGCTCGTCGAGCCGAAGGAAGGCGATGAGATTTGCGATCCCGCCTGTGGTTCTGCGTCGCTGTTGTTAAAATGCGCCAATCAGATTCGCAAAGGTGCTGATGGCTCCAAGAACTTCGCTCTGTTTGGTCAGGAAGCCATCGGCAGCACATGGGCCTTGGCGAAGATGAACATGTTTCTGCACGGCATCGACAACCATAAGCTGGAATGGGGCGACACCATCCGCAACCCCAAGCTGCTGGATGAAAACGGTGGCCTGAAGCACTTTGACATCGTGGTAGCCAATCCGCCGTTCTCGTTGGAAAAGTGGGGAGTTGAGGGCGCCGAGAGTGACTCCTATGCCCGATTCCGTCGTGGCTTGCCGCCCAAGACCAAGGGTGATTACGCCTTCATCTTGCACATGATCGAGACCATGAAGCCAAAGACGGGCCGCATGGCTGTGGTCGTGCCCCACGGCGTCCTGTTCCGTGGCTCTAGCGAAGGCAAGATTCGCCAAAAGTTAATCGAAGAGAACCTGCTAGATGCCGTCATCGGACTGCCCGAGAAGCTGTTCTACGGCACCGGCATCCCAGCTGCGATTCTGGTATTCCGTAAGGACAAAACAGCTAACAACGTGCTGTTCATCGATGCCAGCCGCGAGTTTAAGGCCGGCAAGAACCAGAACCAGCTCTCGGATGAGAACATCGCTAAGGTGGTCGATACCTACAAGCAGCGCGATACCCGAGACAAATATTCCTACCTAGCCAGACTGGAGGAAATTCAGGAGAACGACTTCAACCTCAACATCCCCCGCTACGTGGATACCTTCGAGGAAGAGGAAGAAATCGACCTGATGGCCGTGCAAGCGGAGCGAAAGGAGATCGAGGCCGAGATTGCGATACTGAACGAGCAGATGGCGGGTTATCTGAAGGAGTTGGGTTATGGTGCCTGAAGGATGGAGAAAGGGTACGTTTGTCGAGGGAATTGATCTTATTTCCGGTCAGCATGTTGAGGCTCAGCACGTCAACGAGACGGGGGATGGACACCCTTATTTAACTGGCCCTGCTGATTTTCCAAACGGCTCGATTATTGTATCGAAATACACGGACCAAGGCCGAAAGTTTAGCCGAAAGGGCGATATTCTAATTACCGTTAAGGGTTCGGGAACAGGGAAAGTTATCGAGTCAGATGATAATTATGCTATCAGTCGCCAGTTAATGGCTATACGCGCCACTGATTTTGACCCCAGGTTCACCTACTACAATGTTGTGTCGAGTCTCAATCGATATGAGGGCGCTGCGGCAGGTCTAATTCCAGGTATATCCAGGGAGGATGTTTTAGGGACTCCGCTACTCATCCCCCCCTTCCCCGAACAAAAAATGATCGCCCAGATCCTCTCCACTTGGGACCAGGCCATCACCGCCACCGAGCGCCTGCTTGAGAATAGCCAGCAGCGGAAGAAAGGGTTGATGCAGCAGTTGCTGACTGGGAAGAAGCGGCTGATGGGGTTTGAGGATGAGTGGGAGGAAGTGAAACTCGCTACCGTGGCAGAAATGAACAGCGGAGGAACGCCGAAATCTTCTGTTGCTGATTATTATGGCGGGAATATCCCCTGGGTCTCAATTGCCGATATGACCTCACAAGGCAAGTGGATTGATCATACAGAAAAAAACCTGTCGAAACTTGGTATCGAGAACTCTGCGGCGCGTATATATCCAGCCAACACTGTTCTCTACGCGATGTATGCTTCTATTGGAGAATGCAGCATCGCCAGAGTCCCGACCAGTTCGTCCCAAGCAATTCTGGGAATCCGGCCAAGCAAAAATCTCCACTTCGAGTTTTTATATTTCTACCTCTCTTCATTGAAGGAAGAGATAAAACTACAAGGTCAACAGGGCACTCAATCCAATTTGAACGCGGGTATGGTAAAAGCATTCGAAATCCCCCTTCCCGACTTAACAGAGCAGATTCGAATCTCTGAGGTACTAAACTCGGCCGATCGGGAAATTTATGCTCTACAGGAAAACGTACACGCTCTAAAAAAGGAAAAGAAAGCCCTGATGCAGCAACTCCTGACTGGCAAGCGTCGGGTGAAAGTGGACCTGGAGGCCGCATGAGCAAGTTAGAAAACAAAATTGAGGCCCGTCATCGCAACCTGTTTGATGTGCTGAATGAGCAGAAGTACACCGTCGACTACTTCCAGCGGGAGTACAGTTGGGGCGAAAAGCATATCGAGGCGCTTGTGACGGATTTAACCTCGGCCTTTCTGAGTGAGTATACCCCTGGCGATAAGCGTGAGCAGGGGGAGGACTACAACAATTACTACCTGGGCCCCTTTGTGGTCAGCAGTAAGGATGGTAAACGCAGCATTATCGACGGCCAGCAGCGGTTAACCTCACTGACGCTGTTTTTGATCTATTTGAACAACCTTCAGAAGGAGTTGCCGTTTCAGGAGAAAATCGAGCCAATGATTTTCTCGGAGCTGCGCGGCAGTAAGTCGTTCAATATCACGGTTGAGGAGCGTATTCCGTGCTTGGAAGGCCTTTTCAACCAGGGCGAGTACGTGCCTGATGACAGTGCGGATGAATCTACCCGCAATATGGCGGAACGCTATCAGGATATTGAAAAAGCGTTCCCTGAAGAGCTAAAAAACGACGCGTTTCCCTTCTTTATTGATTGGCTGCGGTACAACGTGATCATGGTGGAAATCATCGCCTATTCCGATGAAAACGCCTACACCATCTTTGAAACCATGAACGACCGTGGCCTGAACCTGACGCCTTCCGAAATGCTGAAGGGCTTTATGTTGTCGCGTTTCGACAGCACAGAAAAGCGTAAGCAAGCCAACGACTTCTGGAAGCAGGCCATGCTTGAGCTGAAAGCCTATGACAAGGATGAAGATCAACGCTTCTTCCAGTCATGGCTACGGGCGCGCTATGCCGAAAGTATTCGCCCTGGTAAGGCAGGCTCCAAGAACGAGGACTTCGAGAAAATTGGTACCCGTTTTCACAGTTGGGTACGCGATAACCTTTCCAAAGTTGGGTTGGATGCGGACAGTGGTGATTCGTTTGAACAGTTTGTTCAGCATGAATTCCGTTTTTACTACAAAGCGTATCTTCGTATTTTGGATGCGGAGAAAGCCCTGGTGCCGGGATTGGAGCATGTGTTCTATATCTCCCGCTGGGGAATTGCCCCAACACTGAGTTTGCCGCTTATGCTGGCGGCACTTAATTCGCACGACAGCCAAGACACCGTGGCGCATAAAATTAATACAGTAGCGGCCTATATCGAAACCTTTGTGGTGCGCCGGTCGGTGAATTTCCGCAATTTTTCTGCCAGCTCCATTCGCTACACCATGTATAGCCTGGTTAAGGAGATTCGAGGCAAAGATCTGCCGGAACTTCAGCGGTTGCTAGGTCAGAAACTTGAGGGCATGCACGAGTCGTTCGAGGGCATGAAGCATTTTCGCTGGCATGGTCAGAACAGGCGGTTTGTAAAATTCTTGCTGGCCCGTATGACGGCCTGGTGTGAGCAGCAGGCAGGCATGAGCAGCAGCTTTGTGACCTACTACCAGCCTGCCAGCGGTAAGCCCTTTGAAGTTGAGCATATATGGGCTGACAAGTTTTCCCGCCATCAAGATGAGTTTGAACAAGAACACGAGTTCCACCACTACCGCAATCGGCTAGGAGATCTTGTTCTCCTGCCCAGAGGAACGAACCAGTCGTACGGTGACCAGCCTTATGAGCAAAAAAAGGCGCACTACATCAAAGAGAACCTGTTGGTGAAGTCGCTTTGCCCGCTCGCTTACGAGAACAATCCGAATTTTCTCAAGCTGAAAACGGCGTTGAACCTGCCGTTCCAGCCGCACGACACCTTCATAAAAGCGGATATTGAAGCGCGGCATGATCTGTATCGCATGATCTGCGAGCGTATCTGGCCTGAGACGCTGGTCGGTACGGAGGTCTCATGAACACCACTCCTCAAGGGAATGAGCAACATGCCAGCCACATACCCGCTCTGGCGACACTGATCAATCTGGGCTGGACGTTTCTACCCGCCACTGAGTGTCAGGCGCTACGAGGCAGCCAGCGGGATGTGGTGATGAAGCCGGTGTTAGAGCGCGTGTTACGCCAGCACCGATTCACGTTTAAGGGTGAATCATACCCTCTGTCTGATCAGGCCATTGATCAGGTCATCCGAGAGATCACGACGCCCTCCATGGCTCAAGGGTTGATGGACGCCAACCAGTCCGTATACGACATGTTGACGCTGGGCATTACGGTGACCGAGTTCGTGGGCGGCAAAAAGGCTCAGCCAACGGTTCACTTGATCGATTGGGCGCACCTGGATAACAACGAATTCCACGTCACCGAAGAGATGGAGGTGCTTTCCATCCAGGGTACTCACACCCGCAGGCCCGATGTGGTGGCGTTCGTTAATGGTATTCCTTTGGCGGTTATAGAGGCCAAGCGGGCCGTCTCCGGCAACCCCAACAAGAACATGGCGGAGGAAGGCATCAGCCAGAACCTCCGCAACCAGAAAAACGATGAAATCCCTTACCTGTATGCGTTCGCCCAGTTGCTGCTCGCCATCAGCAGTAACGATGGCCGATACGGGACGACCCACACCCCGGCTAAGTTCTGGTCGACATGGCAAGATGAAGCGTTCGACGATCACTACGTTCAGAGTATCAAGAACCAGCCTTTGTCTGCCTCCATTAAAGACGCGCTGTTCCAGGGCAAGCCCCCGAAGATCCGGGCTTACTTTGAACAGCTATGGTCAAAACACGTTACGCCAACCGAACAAGATCGGCTTTTAGTAGGCTTGCTGGATAGGCGCCGGTTTCTGGAGTTCCTACGATTATTCATCCTGTTCGACCGCAAAGTAGGCAAGATTGCGGCCCGCTACCCCCAGGCGTTCGGCATCAAGGCTCTGTTGGAGCGCATCTCGGGCTTTAAACCCAGCGGTGAGCGCCGGGGCGGCGTGCTGTGGCACACCACCGGCTCCGGTAAATCCTTCACCATGGTTTACCTATGTCGCGCGCTGCTGCTCAGTGAGGCGCTAAAGAATTGCCGGGTCATCGTCGTCACGGATCGCGTTGATCTTGAGAAACAGCTATCTAAGACCTTCCTAACGGGTGGTGCCTTTGGCAGTGATATCGCCGGTAAGAAAACCGGTGACTCGCTCGCCAAGACACGCTCCGGCAAGGAGCTGGCCAAGCGTATAGGCCAAGGCAATGAGCGGATTATGTTCACCATCATCAACAAATTCGCTTCCGCCGCTAAGCAGCCAGAATGCTATAACCCCTCGGAAAATATCATCGTCATTGTGGATGAAGGCCACCGCAGCCAGGGGGGTGAAAACCACCAGCGGATGCGCCAAGCTCTGCCCAATGCGTCGTTCATCGCGTTTACCGGCACGCCGTTACTAAAAAACGAGAAAAGCGAAACCGCCGAGAAATTCGGGTCCATCATTCACGCCTATACCATGAAGCGGGCGGTGGAGGACGGCACCATTACGCCGCTGCTGTACGAAGAGCGTAAACCGCTGCTCGATGTGAACCAGAAGGCGGTCGATAGCTGGTTTGATAAGGTGACCGCCGCACTGTCAGACGACCAAAAAGCCGATCTCAAACGCAAGTACGCCAAGCAAGGCCAGATTTATACCGCGCAGGATCGTATCAAGCTCAACGCGTTTGATATCAGCGTGCATTTCAGCGAGAACTTCAAAAAAGCCGGATTAGAACTGAAGGGACAGCTGGCCACTGACAGTAAACTCAGCGCGATTCGCTATAAACAGGAACTCGATAGCGCAGGCATGGTGACCAGTGCCATTGTGATTTCCCCACCGGATACCCGCGAAGGCCATACCGATGTGGATGAAACCAACCTGCCTTTAGTGCAAGCGTGGTGGAAGCAGAACGTTACTGGCGACCCACAGGACTACGAGAAAGCCACGATAGAGGATTTCGGCACCGATGGCCCACCGGATATCCTCATTGTTGTTGATAAGCTCCTGACAGGCTTTGATGAGCCACGCAACACCGTTCTCTACATCGACAAGCAGCTTAAAGGCCACAACCTGATTCAGGCCATCGCTCGCGTCAACCGGCTACACCCTCAGAAGCCCTTTGGTTACCTGATCGATTATCGGGGCATTCTCAGAGAGCTGGATACCGCCATTAAGGATTACCAAAACTTTGAGGATCAGACTCAGGGCGGCTTTGCCATCGAGGATATTGAAGGCCTGTATGCCAACGTCGACACGGAATACAAGAAGCTGCCAAGGCTGCACGACCGGCTTCTAAGCTTCTTCGGGCATATTGATAACCGCCTGGACCCTGAACCCT
The DNA here is from genome assembly GCF_024138895.1 of Halomonas sp. XH26. Lineage (NCBI taxonomy): Bacteria > Pseudomonadati > Pseudomonadota > Gammaproteobacteria > Oceanospirillales > Halomonadaceae > Halomonas > Halomonas sp. XH26. The sequence continues at coordinate 3,298,175 of NZ_CP071889.1, read as the reverse complement.
ATCGCCAGGTGTTCATGCCTAACTATGAAGCCGACGAAGACGGTGTAGAGGTGGATGTTCGTCAGGCGCTGCGGGAGGACTTCTATGAGGCCGTCACCAACTTCGGGATGTGCTTGAAAACGGCCCTTTCCACGCAGAGCTTCTTCGATGATAAGGCCTTCACAGAGGCTGATATCCGCCGCTATAAATCCGATTTAAAGTGGTTTTCAGACCTGCGTAAGACCGTGCGGATGGATGCCCAGGAAACCGTCGACTATTCCGCCTACGAAGGTCAGATTCGAGATCTGATTGATCGTTATGTCACCGGTGTCCATGTTGCCCCCGGCGATGAGCCCGTGCTTATCGACCCCGTAGAGAGCAACCCGGATAACTGGAGCGACGAGAAGACCAAAAACGAAACCGACAAGATCAAGACGCGTACCAAGAAGACCATCGAGGAGAAGCTAGGCGACGACCCCTACGCCAAGAAGGTGTTCTCAGCGCTGCTGAAGGAAGCCATCGAAAAAGCTGAATCCATGTTCGACTACAAGGCGCAGTTCAAGCTGTTCAGCGACTTGGAAGCCAAGGTTGAAGAGCGAGAGGTGCCTGACCTGCCACTAGAGGCATTTAGCGGAAACAAGCATGCCCAGGCCTACTACGGCACGTTTAAACTCGTGATGGGTGATGACTTCGCAGTGTTGGAAAAAGACAAAGGCGAGCAATTGATCGACGAGGCCTTTGAGATCGACACGGTGGTGAACCGCGCCGTGGCAGAAAACTCACTGAACCCCGTGGGCATTGAGCAAGATGTACGGAAACACTTGCTCCCGAAGCTGTTCTCACTGGTAGGCTTGGATAAAGCCAAAGCAATTCTGGATGAAGTGGTGCAGATTCTGCGTAACGGAGTAACAAAGTGATGACCGCTGTGGATGCCACGCAGGACGAACAACCACGCGTGTATCAAGCGCGCTACGGTGAGCGAACGTTCAGCTTCCACCTGTGCTATCTGCCCGAACATAAAAAATCCACGATACGGGTACATGTTCACCCCAACGGCATGGTGCAGGTGGATGCGCCCGAATCGGCACCGCTGCCCGAGATCAAAGCAGCGGTGCAGCGTCGGGCGAGATGGATACTCAAGCACCTGGATGACATTGAAGAGCGCAACCGCTACGTGCAACCAAGAGCGTGGGTCAGTGGCGAGAGCATGCTCTACCTGGGGCGCCGGTACGTACTCAAGGTGATTGATGACCCAAACCAGCGGAAGGGCACCTGCAAGCTCATAGGCGGACAGCTGCGGGTGCAAGGTAAAGAACTGACCGCTGAGCGCACACAAAAGGCCGTGCGCCAGTGGTACCGAGACAGAGCGGTGGACGTGTTTCAGCGCCGCCTGTCGATGATGGTCGAGACGTTGCCATGGACAAAAACCGTACCCGATTGGCGCATGATCGACATGCAAACCCAATGGGGCAGCTGCTCTCCCGAAGGTGCCGTGCTACTCAACCCGCACCTGATTAAAGCCAACACGCGAGCCATCGACTACGTGCTGCTTCATGAGCTGTGCCACTTGGTTGAGCATAACCACAGCCCGCGTTTCTATGCGCTGCTGGATCGTTTTATGCCGGAGTGGCGGTCGGTGAAGGAACGGTTGGATGGGCAGGCGGAGCAGCTTTTAGGCGGCATGTGATTTTTTTGCTGGCCAAGAAGGGGGGGTGATGTTGGGATGATATCAGAAGAAACGGATATTTCCCGGTAGCAGGTATGTTGTTATCTCCACCGCATCCGCACAGAAATGTACTTCCGCCAAGTGCTGGGAGAGTCTTGATGCGGCGCTTCCTGTGTAACTCCCCGAAAATTCTATTTCTAAGTGCTGCTATTCTCGGCGGGGGGGGGCTTCGAATTAGTACCGTCAAACGCGGGGCGTATAGCGTTATCCCTTTCGTCGAGGCTGATTACTTGGGCGGGTTTCTGTTCAACAGAGTAAAGGTCGTTTTCAAGGAGTAGATTCATTGCTGCTAGGTATTTTGCATGAGAGATGTCTAGCATGTCTTGTAGCTCCTGGTTACGTGCTGCGAGTGTATCAGCTTTATCTGCTCTCACTTTTTTTGGTGATTGCATTTTAGCAGCAGCTGCATCTATTGCTGCGACTAGATTGTCAAAGTCTCGGCCCTTCCGAATGCTGCTTGCATTCTTCTTGCCTGCTTCCAGTGCTACGTTACGTTTATTGATTTTTGAACCATTTTCGACAACTAAAGGCTCATTGTTAATAAGCCTCTGGAGTGCTTCGTAGTACTCTTGATGCTTACTCATTTATGGCCTCCATCTTGATTAATTTCTGGTTGATTAGCGTGATCTCCTCATATGCTAATCGAGCTGAGGGATGCTTTGGATCGATGTGCTCTAGCTCCGCCTCTAAAGTGCTTTTGTATTTTTTGAGCTTATGTCCACGTTCAAGTCCTAGTCCGTCATCTCCACCAAGGATCGCGTCATTGCAGCCAGCTAGGCATGGGATGACTTCATCTACATTAAACTTGTCACACATCTCACGGGAGGAGCATCCTCCGAGGACCGTTTCTCGGTAAGATAAACGTCCATCTTTAACACGTTTTTCGATATCTTCGATACTCTTGAACCATGATGGGCTCTGAGATTTTTCCTGTTCAAATCTGCTGCCTGCTCCGCCGAAAAGCTCGTCAGTGCTTTTTACTACATGGGCTTCAAAGTCCAAGGCTTCTAGGAACATAAGTTCATCTCGATAGTCGCGTATTACATCATGTGAAGAACCAGTCTTAACAATATTGAAAATGTTCTCAGCGAAGCTAGCGTTCTCTCGGTAAAGCATCGTCATCACTTCAGATAGGTGCTTGAACTGGAATTTCAACGATGGGAGGGAGACCATACCGCTTCGTGCTGCGTAGACAGCTGTAGAGCGCCGAAACTGATGGTTCTCAAGGTGAAAGTACTCACCCACTTTTAGGTTGAGCCTAGGGTCGTTTCGCCAGTCACGGAATGCATCAAAGTTTTCTAACTCTACAATGTCGCTTTCTCTAACTCTTAGCTCATCTGATCCTCTTGAGATGTATGAAAGAGTTTTTTGGCGATGTACGTCTGTATCGAGAAATTTCCTCATCCTCATAGGATGATCGAAGCTTGGAAATAGAAAATCGGTAAGGCAGCCCATCATATCTCGGATGAACCTACATGCTTCGACAGCCGGTATTGCCTGTGAGCATGTCGCCCAGGGTAAGACAGACTCGCTGTAGTTGCTGTTTGTCATTTTTGAAGTGTGGCCGAGAACTATAGGAAGTTCGCCTAGCCCAGGGATCTGAATGCTGCTCAGGCAATTTTTTTGCAGCGCATCCATCTCGTGTTTGCGCATACCTGAGTAGCTATATATGAGAATTCTTGCTGCATCCAGTACGTGGCTCAGGTAGCCTCTAATGCCTATGAGTGTATATTTTATGTAGCCGTTATTTTTATATATTGATCCGATTGACCACCTTTCGAAAAATTCCGTTAGATCATACTCAGCTATGGAGTCTTCTTGACTTACTAAAGGCATTTCGGTTCTTTTGGCGTTGGGGTATTTAGCCCTATAATATGCAAATACCTGATAAACCTTTGCGTTATTGACTGTTCCTGGCTTTGCATTTTCTTTCAGCATTGATGGAGTGGCGAAGAACAGGGGGTCTGTGTTGATTCTATTCAGCAGGCCTTTTATATTCTCTTTATGTTCGTGGAAGTCATTTACCATCTCTGTCGATAGATTTATCAGTGCAGCGTAAATTCGGGAGGGTATCAGCGGGGTGCGTTGAGCTGATGGATCATCAATGTAGTTCGACCGCAATTGCGATGCGGCTGAAATGATCTTTTTGAGCTGCTCGTTGGGGATCAGGGATGGTAGTCCAGCATTAAATCGCTCGTTTAGATAGTCGATCAGTGCTTTTAAATCTCGGAGTGTTTCAGCTTTGCGAAATGCTGTTCTAGAAGCGTAAAGACTGGCAGTGATTTTAGGTACTGCAAAAGGGCTTTCATGTAGTTGGGCGAGTGTCTTATTTTCGTTCAGTGCGATGATGGAGAGACCCCTTAGAAGCGCGATCATTTTGCTGTAGGTCTGTGGCTTGTTGCGCTGTCCCCCCGAGTGCGTCGGCTCATAGAGCGCTGCGAACATAATGTGCTTCATCTCACCGATAATCGTGTGCGCTGTAGGGCTAAGCTCGTCATCTGCTCTGCCGAACTGGCTAGTAAAATTGTACTTAATGCCCTTACTTATTGTTGAGTAGGGTGATAAATCCCAGATGTTATCACCGTATATAGAAAGGGCGTCACCTGTTAGGTTGCGACTAATGACGAAGCTGTCTGGCGGCGATTTCGTTAGATCTTCAATAGAAAACATGTCGGGCTGGATCTCCAGCTTTTCGGTGCCCTTCAAGAATCGCGGTGCCCACATATTACTGCTCTCCTCTGCTATCTGTGATTTCGTTCAAAGCCGCTATCTTCATCTCCCAGTAAGGATGCAAGTTGCCAATCTCGACTTGCCTCTCGGCTCGCTTAACGATATTTGAGTGCTGCTCATTTTTATCAGAGAAGTCAGCGATTATGTCGTTTAAGCGCTCTATGATAGGCTGGAACTTTAGAAGATGCTCATCCATGTTCAAGCTACTAGCACGGCTGTGCAAAGGCAGCCATTCCTTAATAGATAGCAGCATGAGAACATCCTCTTCTGTTGCTCTGAGCGCATACGACTTGCAGAAAAAGCAGCTAAGCATTGCTGAGCAGCGAGGGTTGGGAGCTTGATCTGAAAAGCCTTCATCTTTGATGCTGCCCTGAGATGTGCAATTGCCTGTAAGGCCCTGCACTCCCTTATCTTTACTGATAACCTTTACAGCGACCCGCTTCGCTTTGTAGAGCTTTACAACGCTGGCTAGACCGCTGAAGAAGTCGTTTAGCTCTTTAATTGCAACTCGGTTTTCAACTGCTATGTAGTGCCTTCTCGATGTCTCAACCGTGTGCTGATGCTGATTTGCAGAGTAGCGAACATCGTTAGTTACGGTGAGTGATAAATTCACCGAGTAATCTCGCCAATCTTTTGCATTAATCCACAGGTTATCTGTGTTCCAGAACTTGGTAGGGTTAATGAGGTTCTTATTACTAATTGTACGTGTGTGAGGCTGCGCATTTTTGAAGTACTGCGGCCCTATCAGGGGCGAGTCTGAAACAATGAACTTTTGGCACAGAGCGAGGTAATGACTCCAGTATTTCTTTGCTAGGGGGCTCAGGCGAAGTGAAAACTGCTTATCTCCTTTGTTCTTGAAAGAGATGACTCTGAACTTACCTTCTCGTTCGAGATGGGTGGGCTCTACCAGCGGAGCTGAACACAACACTGCTAGATTTGCACCGCTATCTGCAAGTATAAGATGAGAAAAGTGAATACTTGCAATATTAAAAAGATCACGATGGTAATCTCCCAATGTGCTTTTATTTTTATGCTCCGTTGCGAGTGCAGAGCGATAATATTCGCGTAATCTTTTGTGTATTTTCTTGTCAGAAAATTGTCCGTTTTTCTCAATTTCAGAATTTGTTAACTTTGTCAATTCATCGATGCAGCTGATTAGCTTTCCAGTGCGGTCGTAAAGTAACTCTTGAATGCGGCTGCGCCCGCAGCTTCCCGATCTCTGATAGTATGATGCAGGAGTCTCGTTTACTCCGTGTAAGTTCCATATTGATGGGCTGAGGTAAATTTGACCGGTAATGCTAAGTTTCATTTCTGGTTTAAGAACGAATGGCTTTATATGATCATCTTCAAGTAAGTACTCAGAAATTTGATTGAACAAATACCGATGCGCATCTCGGCTGGTCGCTGCGTGCTGTATGCTTTGGAGGATTTTGAATCCTTTTTCGCCTCTCCTGAACTGGATTCTCAGAGCCCAGCTCTTTACGGTATCTTCATCTATGTCATTAAATGACAGTAAGATCGCTTGGGTAGCCCCTTCTTGATACTCTCGTGCAGTGGCTCGTTTGAGTGATTTGGAAAGATTACTCTGAGATACTCGATCCCAGAGTCTTAGTGAGTAGTCACGATATGCTTTTTTCATAAGCTCTATGTTGATGAAGAGCTTCTCACGTTCGAAAATATTATCAGCATAGTCTATGAAGATTAGCTGATTGGTAACTGAGCCTCGTTTTGTAGTTCCATCGAGGAATGCGTCGATAAGTCTCGTTACGTAAGCTTTACGGTTTGCAATTTGGCTTGTGAAATCTATATCCCAGCTACCCAGCGAGCTAGGAGAACACTTGATTCTGCTTTTTACTGAGCCTGTATTGCGAGAGTTAAAAAGTACTCGTCCAACATAAATCTGCTTGTAATTTTGACCATTACATTTGAAGTTGAGCCGAACTCTGCCCAGTTCAGATAGTGTGAGCGATGAAGCTTCAAAGTGAGAATACTCTTCAGGTCTGTCGTTATACAGGTCGTAGAATTCAGACATTGAAGTTGTCCCAAGGAAAGGCTTCACCGTACATGGCTTCGTGAACTTTTTTGTTTTTTTCTTTCTGCAATTGAACTAATTCGTCATATCTTAGGTAGATCATCGTAGTCGACTCATGCTTGTGTCCGAGTAGACCTTTGACATGAGTAATAATCTCTGTGTCCAACATGCCTAATACCTTGGCTTGCCTTACGAATCGCATGCCCCGTGTTGCTCTAAGGTCATGGAACTTAAAGCCTTTGTACTGTGCGTCTTTGTGTTGTCTTATCCATGGAATTAATTTCTGATTCACGAAGTCGTTAATCGAACTCCCTAATTGGAGTCCTGCTTGTCCCCGCTCACTTCTTTTTAGAGTCATTGAGTACGTAGGATCGGCAGCGTCATATGTGTGCCGATTGGCGGTATAAAATGGACGGCCAAACTTTGTAAGAAAGACATAGTTCCGAGAGGAATCACCGTAGTAGCTTTTCTCTTTCCGTTCTTTGTATATCTCTGAGTACTTTACCCAATCATATACCTGTGCAACCAGTGAGCTGGGCACCTTGAGCACGTACTGAACATTGCCCTTCGTATCAACGCCAGTCATCGGTCCAACAGGTATTCTCGCCTCTTTGGCTGTTCTGGATGACTTATAAGCCTTTTGTATAGCCTCAACGCTCAATGTGCAGATTGTTTGTTTTCTTGCCCCAGTGTATAGCGCCAACCAGACTATCAGTTGCATTTGACGGTTACTAAGAGCTTCCACGCCCTCAAGAACCCACTCGACCTCTTTTTCTGAGAGTGGGCGTACTCCGCCTTCTTCACCCTGTATTAGATCGAACTGTGTCTCTTCAACCGTAGCCTTTGTAATATGAATGTCTGAATAATTCACGGGGAACTTTCTGCCCCCCTTCACTATTACCGTGTTCTTTTTAAGTGTATAGAAGCGATCCTCTATCTCTTCGCCAGGAGGGGTGAGCTTGTTGTCGTTCAGAAACATATAGAAGGCCGCGACCTCTGCGGCTTTTTGCTTCACCGTCTGAAGCGTGTTCTGTTTTTGCTCGAACAGCCTCGTGAGGTATGACTTATAGAGATAAGTGACGCGCTGGTTCTTCCGACTGCGAGGAGGAGCGTAGAAAATATCGAGTGGCAGATCGTCGGTCTTATGTTCTTCGATGAAGTGCAAGTAGGAGAGTAGGTTCTTTGCTTTTCGATCTATTGTTACGATTGAGCGTGGGCTGGATTCAGCGAAGTTTAACCACCAGCGGTAGAGGTAAAGGTTTCCGAGATCCCACGGCTCACAATTCCTGTAGATGATTGGGAATCGCTCTATCATTAAGTCGCTAGTCTCTTCGAATTTATCCTTATCTATATTCCAGTGCAGAGTTCGGTTTGTCCAATTAATAGTAGGAATCCCTTCAGCGCTGAGAGCTAACGCTCCGTCGAGCCTGTAAAGGCGTTGAATGTATACGATCTTTGATCGAGTCATATCGACAGGCACTGCCCTTCAGAACATAAATGTCAATATCATGGTGAACATTAGTGTGCATGTCAATATTTTCTACATTAGTGTGTGCGTAGAAAGCCAAACCCCCAATAGAGGAAGCTAAACAGCGTCGCTCCGAGGGTTACCGCCGCTAGGTAGCGAGAATCGGGCAGGTGCCCGACCACAGCAGTATCGACTAGCCCTAGTAAGGGAACTGTTATATTTGAGAGAATGATTGGCTAGGCAAGAGTCCAGATACGCACGTTTCAGAGGGCCTAAGCAGCAGTAATGATGCGGTACTTCTCCATGAGTTTCTCGTGGGTTTCGGGACGCTCTGGGTCGAGAGGAATGCAGTCCACGGGACACACTTGCTGGCACTGTGGCTCATCAAAGTGACCGACACATTCCGTGCATAAGTTGGGGTCAATAACGTAAATCTCTTCGCCAGGAGAGATGGCGTCATTGGGGCATTCAGGTTCGCAGACGTCGCAGTTAATGCATTCGTCGGTGATCATCAGGGCCATGGGCGTACCTCACGAATGGCTTTTCGCCCAGGTAGTTATATACCTGAGCGTTTTACTCAACAATGTCGATCGCTAGATAGTGTAGTGCTTACGCAGCGCCTCTGCGACCTGCGGGTGAACGAGCGGTGAAATATCGCCGCCCAGTTTGGCGATTTCTCGCACGATGGTCGACGAAATATAGGAGTTTTCCACCGCTGGGGTGAGAAATACGCTCTCAAGCTCAGGGTTTTGCGCTCGATTCATATTGGCCAGCTGTAGCTCGTACTCGAAATCCGAGACAGCCCGCAGGCCACGTAGAATAATGGTGGCACCCTGTTCATGCATCATAGTGGTCAGAAGTGTTGAAAAGCCGATGACCTCTACGTTCGGTAGTGAAGCACACACCGTTTTGGCCAGCGCGATACGGGTTTCTAGCTCAAGACTAGGCTGCTTGCCAGGGCTCGCCGCGACGGCAATGACCACCTTATCGAACATCCGTGCGCCGCGTTCGATAAGATCAAAGTGGCCGTTGGTGATAGGGTCAAAGGTCCCGGGATAGACGGCAACATTCACACGTTGATCGCTCATTCGGGTGTCTCCTGCTCGTCAAGCTGACCAAAAGGGTTGTCCGCCGTTAGCGAAACGGCGTGATCATAGCCCGGGATATGAATGCGGTCGGCATGGATCTCAAGCTCAGGGCCTTCTAGAACGGCTTCACCAAACTGATAGCGAGGCGCATAGTGCCCATGATCAGCGTCTGCTAAATAAGCGGCGGCATTCTCGCGCACAGCTTCCCGACGTGTTTTCCAAGCGCTGATGGCAGCGCTGCCGTGGCGTTGAGTGAGCAATCGTTCGGTGACCTGAGGGGAGAGCACGACGCCAGTAGCGTTATTACCACCGAACCCTTTTGCATTAATAAAGGCAGCATCGGCGCTAAATGCCACTGGGGTAGTGGAAAAACGTAGCCGCTTAGCGTACACATCGTCCGCGACCGCGTCTAAGGTAGGAATACCTGGCAGTAACCCATGGGCAAAGCTGCCCAAAGCGCTTACCAACTGATCGCCTGCCGCAGACCCTTGGGAGTGGCCGATAAACGCTTTAATAGCGACCACTGGCCAGTTATCGATGCCATTTGCACGGGCAATTTCATCGAAAACATGGGATTCGGTAGTACGGTTTTTAGGGGTGCTGGTGCCATGGGCATGCAGGAAGGTACGCTCTTTTAGCGCTTTCTCACCTAGCATATCTTTTACCAAAGCGGCTGCCTTGCCTAGGGTGATGTAGTTACCAATGCCGGGTGCGGAAATAGAGCGCTTAAAGCCATCAGCGTTAACGAATACATCAGGCACTGAACCTAGAATATTCGCCCCTAACTCAAGCGCTAACGCGTCGTCCATTAACAGCACGAACTGGCTCGCTTCCGCCATGGTGAAGCCACAGTTGCGTGCGAACGGGCGACAGGCGCGCTGGTAGTCAGCGTCGGTAAGTAGCGCTAAAGAATCCAGTGCTTTCAGGCTGGCATCATCGGCCAGTGCGCCCATCGCGCGGAAGCCTTCGATGATTTCGGGGGTAATCGGCGCATCTGCGGTGCCTACCATAACGACCCGGCAACGCCCTGTGCGAATATCATCAATACCTAGGCGCAGGTTATATAAAAAGCTTGCGCAGGCACCTAAGGCAGCACCCGTACTTCCCACGCTGCCTAATACGTAGGCATTGAGGAAGTCGGCGGGCATTTGCCCGTAACCCAGCGGCATCTGCTTAGATGTGGCGCGTTGGCCACTCACCAGGCTCTTTAGCAGGCCGCCCCAACCTTGGTCATCTAATTGGCCAATAGAGTTGCCCGCATATACAGCAATATGGTCAGGGTCAAGCCGCTGGCGAATTGTTTCCCAAGCGAGCCCGCTAGCACCTAGGCAGTCACTAGCACTAAAGACTGCCATCGACAGCCCGCGCGGATGATGCACGCTACGGTAAAGGCTAGCGGGGTCGAAGCCACTCGGCAGTTGGGCTGCTGCACGCACCTTGGGCTCTAAAGCGTCAGGCAGCAGAGCACTAAAGTTCCCCGCGGGCACGGTGACGGCGACTACCTTCGCGTCGATGTCCTCCACCTGCCATCCTTCCGGCAGCTGTTCGGGCAACTGACGGCGGCGCAATGTAAACCGCACCGGTTCAGACAGCGTCATTTCTGCCCGTCGGTTGGCTGGCAAGCCCGGGGCGAGAAAACGTGGATCTTCGTTGCGCCGAATCAATGTGTGGTTAAGCACATGATCGCGCAAGGTTTGAGCAGGGGAGTCAATGGGCTGGCCGGCGCTATCCTGCCAGCCGTTAGCGGAATGCTCGGCAAGGCGCATAAGCGCTGCCAAGCCTTCCAGTGTTTGGCGCTGCTGGTCAGCTGGAAGAGCATCAAGCACGGTGCGGCGGAAGGCCTGGTGGCCCGAGGTTCTGCCGGCGGGATTGATGCCGCCCATGCCGACAATCACCGGTAAGTGTGACAAGCCGGGTTCCTCGTGGTGCGGTGGTTTTTAGTAATAGCTATTGTCAGAGGCATAGCAAAAAAGTGCTGCTCATCTGCGCTTAATAATACTCTCGAACGTGATCATAGCACCGGGCGTGCAACGGCGTCATGCCGCGTGCGCGGTAGACTGATAGAATCACGTTTTTTTTAAGCAGGGAATGGCATGCAGCATACTTCACGACCCGTGGTTTCCAATCAGCCCGGCCCGCATCACGATGTAGCGCGCCGGGTAGCACGTGCCTTGGAAAACCCACTGCGAAAGCCAATCGCTGCGCATACGCAAAAGGCTTTTGAAGACGCGCATACGTGGCTTCAAAAGCAGCAAGCGCCGTTAATCCTAGATGCCGGCTGCGGTGTGGGGCTTTCGGCACGCCGTTTGGCAGAACAGTTTCCAGCGCATGCGGTGATCGGCGTCGATCGAAGCGAAGATCGACTAAGTCGAGACCATGGAGAATTGCCTGCTAATGCACTGTTGGTGCGGGCTGACCTTGTTGATTTCTGGCGACTAGCTGAACAGGAAAAATGGGCGCCCGAACGGCATTTTCTGCTTTACCCCAATCCTTATCCAAAAGCTGCGCATTTAAAAATGCGCTGGCATGGGCATCCTGTTTTCCCCACACTGCTAGCCCTTGGCGGGCATTTAGAAGTGCGCTCCAATTGGCAGTTGTATGTTGAAGAGTTTGCTTTGGCAACCGCCCTGGTAACGGGAAAGCAGGCAACGATTGCCGCGTTGGTACCTAACGGCAGCTATCTAACACCTTTTGAAGCAAAGTATGATCAAAGCGGCCAAACGCTTTGGCAGTTGCAGATTAAATTGGAGCGGGCATGACGTTTGTATATTTAGTGCTAGCGATTGTTGCCGAGGTTATCGCCACTAGCGCCCTCAAGTCGTCAATGGGATTCACACGACCGCTTCCAAGCATCATGGTCGTTGTGGGCTACGGTGTGGCATTTTATCTGTTGAGCTTGGTGTTGCGGACATTGCCGGTCGGTATTGCTTATGCCATCTGGGCAGGTCTGGGAATCGTGTTGGTCACGCTGGTGGGCATTGTAGTTTTCGGTGAGAAACCTGATTTACCTGCCGTTATCGGCATTAGTTTGATCGTGGCTGGGGTAGTCATACTTCAAGTCTTTTCAAAAATGAACGTGCATTGAGGAACGTAAGCGTGACGTGCTCAGATACTAGGTCTTCAAATATTGGGTCTTCAGATATTAAGTGTTCAGAAGTTGGCTATTCTGCGGTGGCATTCTCAGCGTTTAATCATTCGGTTAAATCATCCCTACGCCGCTGGCATCGGGCGTTGGTGACCAGTGTGGTAGGTGCCGCCATATGCGCAAGCCCTGCACTGTATGCCGACTTCAGCCAGCTTGGTCAGTTAGAAAGCAAAGGCTTCTCAATTAGTGCTGAAGCACGCTTACTGGATGCGGATACCGGCAGTAATACATTGCTGGGTAGTCTGAATCCTGAGCGTCAGCTATCGCCAGCGTCTGTCACCAAAGCCTATATGTCTGCTGCGGCACTCAATCGTTTTGGGCCCCAGCATCGCTTTACTAGCCAGCTTGTCAGCACAGGTAGTGTGGAAAATGGTGTATTGCGTGGCGACTTGGTATTTGAAGGTGGGGGCGATCCAGGCCTTACAACTGAAGACCTTTGGCGGTTAGTGCAACGTCTGCAGCTGGCTGGTGTGCGCGAAGTGGATGGCGCGCTGGTGGTCAGTCAGTGGCGCTTTGGCCCTGTTGAGTGTATTACCACGGACCGCTGTAATGCGCGTACCCGAGTCACCAATGCTTACAGTGCGCCGCTCACCTCGGCAGGTGTCAATTTTGGTAGCTGGTGCGCCAATATAGCCCCTGCTGCGGCAGCGGGAGAGCCTGCCCGTGTGGGGTTATGCGATAGCCAGGCGCCGTTAATTGCTATTGATAACCAAGTTATCACGCGCCCAGCTAATAGTGGCACTGACATCAGTGCAGAACGGATTACCGATGAGCGCGGTGATGTTCTGCGTCTTACCGGGCAAATTTCAACCAATGCCGCGGCTCGTGATGTTTACCGTGGCGCTGGTGATGCGGCAGAGAAAACGGCTCAAGTATTGTTAAGCATGCTAAATCAGGCGGGTGTCAGCGTGCGAGATCCCTGGCGGGTTAGCTCCACGCGTCCGCCCAGTAGTGCACAGCGTTTGGCAGCCGTTGACAGCAAGCCGCTGCAGGAGCTGCTGCTGCGTACCATGAATTACTCCAATAATTACATGGCTGATGTGCTGGCGCTGAACCTGGTGGAAACACCCCAAGCGCAATTGCGCCAAGCGGGGGAGGCGATAGAAGCCTATGTGAACAGCTTGTCGGGCCATGGTCCGTTAACCTTACACAGCGGCAGCGGACTGACGACTGATAACCGTACCTCCGCCCACGGCGTCAATGTGATGTTGGAGGATATGTTCCGCCAGAGCGCCTTGTTCCCCAGTTTTGTCGCCTCTTTCCAGTCGCCTGCCAATGGGGTCATGCGCTTTATTCGCCGTGGTTCTCCAACGTTTCAAAATAACGTGATGCTGAAAACAGGCACGCTCAATCAGCCGTTTGCTGTTCGCGCCGCGGCGGGCTATTTCCGTACCGCCCAGGGGCGCTGGGGCGTTTTTAGTGTGCTGGTTAACGGCACTGGTAGTACGCCTTATCTTAGCTGGCCCGAGGTATTAGATCCGCTGTCGCTGGATTTAGATGCGATGATATTGGCTAATTAATCTTAATCTTACCGCTGAGGCAACAGGCATGAAGCCAGGACATACGGGGTTAACCCATTTAATGCACTCAACGCGCTATTCATGGAAAGGGCTAAAAGCCGCTTTTAGAAATGAAGCTGCGTTTCGCCAAGAAGTGGGTATTACAGCGGTGTTGCTGCCGCTGGCTTGGTGGATTGGAGAAGGGCCCATTAGCTGGTTGCTGCTGGTTGGCAGCCTGTGCCTTGTGCTGATTGTGGAACTGCTTAATAGCGCTATAGAGAACGTTGTTGATCGTATTGGCACCGAGCATCACGAGCTCTCAGGGCGTGCTAAAGATATTGGCTCGGCGGCGGTTATGCTGTCATTGATCATGGCAGGCTTAACCTGGGGGCTGTTAGGCTGGCAAAAATTGGTGGGCTAAATTGCTTTTATTCAGCTCATGCAGCGACCCGCTTTATCAACAAACATAATAGACGCTTGGCAGAGAGGTGGTTATGCAGTTAGACGACGCGTTTTTCCCCCAAGTTGGGCTGCCAACAGCGCTTAAGCCCGCCGCTCAGCGCGCCTGGCAGCGATTAAGTGAAGCGCTTAGCCAAGCTGATAATATTGCCTCAATGACCCAGCAGTCGTTGCCTTCCAGTAGTTGGGAGGCACTTTCTGATGCGCGTCGTGAAGCGTTAGCCAACGTCGTAACCGTCTCAAGCTTCGCTCTAGATACCTTGGCACGCTTTCCGCACTGGCTGATTGATTTAGATGTAGCTGGCGAGCTGGATGCGATAGCAAGTAAGGAGTCGCAAGCGAGTTGGTTAGATGATGCGCTGGAAAATGCCGATGATGAAGAGGCAATGCATCGCGCTATTCGCCGTTTCCGCCGTGCCCGCATGCTCGGGATTGTGTGGCGCGATCTTAATCGTCCTGATGGCTACACCATGTGGGACACTGCTCAGGCAGTCTCGTGGCTGGCGGAAGTCTGTATTGAAGCCGCGCTCAGCTGGCTTGAACGTTTTTACGCCCCACGCTGGGGATTACCTGCGGCCCGCAGAGATGGCTCGTCTCAGCGGTTGGTGGTGCTGGGTATGGGTAAGCTCGGCGCGGGTGAGCTGAATCTTTCCTCAGATATTGACCTGATCTTCGCCTTCCCTGAAAAAGGTGAAACCGAAGGCGGGCGTAAGCCCCTTGAGCACCAAGAGTACTTCACCAAACTAGGTCAGAAACTGATCGCCGCTTTAGATGCCATGACGGCCGACGGTTTCGTATTTCGCGTTGATATGCGGCTGCGCCCACTGGGTGATGGTGGCCCACTGGTGGGCAGTTTCTCGATGCTCTCCAGTTACTATCAGGATCAGGGTCGTGAGTGGGAGCGTTATGCCATGCTCAAAGCGCGTCCCGTCGCAGGAGATATCGATGGTGGGCATGAATTGCTCGCAAGTCTCAGGCCGTTTGTTTACCGCCGCTACCTGGATTTTGGTGCGATTGAGTCGCTGCGTGAGCTAAAGGCGATGATCAATCGCGAAGTAAAGCGCAAGGGCATGCAAAGCAATATCAAGCTAGGGCCTGGTGGAATCCGGGAGGTTGAGTTCGTTGTCCAGGCATTTCAGCTGATTCGCGGTGGACGTGATACCGAGCTTCAAGTGACCTCACTCAAGACCGCCCTTCATCGATTGCCTGAACTGGGGCTATTGCCCCAAGCGGTCGTCGATGAGCTGCTACCCGACTATGCGTATCTTCGTGACATGGAACACGCTATTCAGGCGCTAGAAGACCGTCAAACCCAAACGCTACCCGTTGATGATGAAGATCGGGAACGGGTAGCTTTTGCCTTGGGACATGAAGATTGGCCTGGGCTTATCGCGCGGCTGGAGGAAGTGCGCGAACGCGTTCGTCAGCACTTTGATGCGGTGATCGCTGACCCCGAAGAGGATAGCGATGCAGAGAGTAGCGACGATAACCTTGGCCTGTCTCAGTGGCGGTTATTATGGCGCGGCGAGCTAGAGCAGGAAGAGGCGGCAGCACTGCTAACTGATGCTGGTTTTATAGAACCAGAGAAAGCGCTTAAACGTCTGCAGAGCCTTTACCATTCTCGCCAAGTGCAAAGCATGCAGCGTATCGGCTTTGAACGGCTGGATGCGCTGATGCCGCTACTACTGGTTGCCGTTGCCGAAAGTGA
Source organism: Halomonas sp. XH26 (assembly GCF_024138895.1). Lineage (NCBI taxonomy): Bacteria > Pseudomonadati > Pseudomonadota > Gammaproteobacteria > Oceanospirillales > Halomonadaceae > Halomonas > Halomonas sp. XH26. The sequence goes on along the minus strand of NZ_CP071889.1, from coordinate 3,282,341 downwards.
ATTGCCGGATAACGCGCTTAGTGGTGTCCAGCCGCTGATCGAGTCGGTGCTTAGGCGAACCGCTTACCTTGCGCTGCTGCGTGAAAATCCACAGGCGCTTGAGCACCTAATGAAGCTGTGCTCGTCCAGTCACTGGATTGCAGAGCAACTTGCGCGTTACCCGATACTGCTGGATGAGCTACTAACGCCGGATACGCTTTACACCCCCGCTGACAAGTCACGCTTGGCAGACGAGCTACGCCAAACATTGAGCCGCTTGCCAGAAGATGATGATGAGGCGCAGTTGGAAGCGCTTCGCGTGTTTAAGCATGCGCAGATGCTTCACGTTGCTGCATCGGATATCGCTGGAACACGCCACTTGATGAAGGTGAGCGACTACTTAACGTATATCGCTGAAGTCATTCTAGATGCCGTGCTAGCGATGGCCTGGAAACATGTCACGCGGAAACATGGTGTGCCAGAAGGCCTCAATACACGAGAGCCAGCGTTTTTGATTGTGGGGTACGGCAAGCTGGGGGGCATTGAACTTGGTTATGGCTCTGATTTGGACTTGGTGTTCCTTCATGATAGCGACGGAAAAGGCACTACCGATGGTGCTCGGCCCATCGATACAGCGGTCTTTTTTACCCGTCTAGGCCAGCGCATTATCCACCTCTTAACCGCAGTAACGCCTGCCGGCAGCCTTTACGAGGTTGATATGCGCCTTCGGCCTTCGGGCAATGCAGGCCTGTTGGTGACCTCTTTAGATGCTTTTGCGGATTATCAACGCCAAAACGCCTGGACCTGGGAGCACCAAGCGCTGGTACGCGCGCGCGTTGTCGCCGGTAGTAACGCGCTGGCGAGTAAATTTGATGCGATCCGTGGTGAGATGCTGTGTCGCGAGCGTGACCCGCAAGCCTTAAGAGACGACGTTGTCAGCATGCGTCATAAAATGCGTGATCACCTTGGTTCTAAAGGGCAGGGTTCAAAAGGGACGGCCTCTAAAGGGCAGCCAGGTAGTGCGGACGGAGAGGTGTTTAGTCTAAAGCACGATGTGGGTGGCATGGTCGATATTGAGTTTCTTTGCCAATACGCGGTGTTATCACTAGCTCATGACACGCCTGCATTAATCACGTATAGCGATAATATCCGCATTTTAGAAACCCTCGCCAAGAGTGGTCATATTACCGAATCAGAAGCGGAGCAACTGCGGGAAGCGTATCTCGCTTATCGTAGCCGTACCCATCGTGCGGCGTTAACCGGGGAAAAAACTGTCGTTGATGCACAGGCATTCAAAGCCCATCGCGATGTGGTTATTGCACTTTGGCAGCGTTTTCTTGAACCTTGATTGGCGAGATGAGTGTTTTTAAGTAGCATCGATAGGGAAGATAGCCTGATAACAATAAGGAAAAGCTCCCTATGCATGCAACAGTTTGTCTCTGCGCCCGCCGCTTGGCGGAGGGCGTATGATCGGTCATATTCTCGCAACGCTGTTACCCGTGTTCTTAATTGCTGGCTGTGGTGCGGTTTACGGGCGTTATCGAAACCCTGATATTCGCAGCCTTAACACGCTCAATATGGAGCTATTTGTTCCACTACTGGTATTTGCCGTGTTGGCTGATCGCCAAGCGCCTTTGGCGGACTATGCGTGGCTTGCCACTGCGGCGGTGGCCGTCGTGCTAGGGTCTGGTCTTGTGCTTTGGCCGGTTGCTAAATGGCTATCGCTGGACACAAAAGTGTTCTTGCCGCCGATGATGTTCAATAACTCTGGCAATATGGGGGTACCGCTACTGGTGCTCGCCTTTGGACCAGAGGCCCTGCCGGCTGCAGTGGTCGTGTTTATTGTTGAAATGCTGCTGCATTTCTCAGTAGGTCTTTATATGTTGGACCCGCGCACGTCACTTTGGCGACTGTTACGAATGCCCATCGTAGCTGCGAGCCTAGCAGGGCTAGTCATCAACGTTGGAAATGTACCGTTGCCGAGCTGGCTGTTAGAAGCAATGCACATGTTAGGGGGAATCTGTATTCCACTGATGCTCTTTGCATTAGGTGTTCGATTGCTGGAAATTGATTTTAATGACTGGCGAGCAGGCTTGTTGGGAGCGCTCCTCTGCCCACTTTCTGGCTTAGTGATCGCACTACCGCTCATGTGGTTACTACCATTGAATCCGCTACAGACAGCCGTGCTACTGGTATTTGCTGCACTGCCGCCTGCGGTATTGAACTACTTAGTGGCCGAGCAGTATAAACTTGCACCTCAGAAAGTCGCTTCGTTGGTGCTCATCGGCAATTTAGGGAGCTTAGTCGTTATGCCACTGACGTTAGCAGCAGCGTTCGCCTGGATTCAAGCGCCGCTTTAACAGCGGCGGTAGTCAGCAACTGATTAAGACCGGTGGTGGTCGTCTTTAACTTCGTAACTACCTTCTATTGCGTCGTGCTGGCTCGTAGAGGTATCCCTGTAAGCATAACCGCCACCAACATCCTGAGCGTTGTCAGCGCGCATCTGCTCCATGCGTTTTTTCATTTTATGGCGGACAAAGGGCATCATTGCCCAGCCAATGAGCAGGAAAAAAAGTCCGAGTACAGCACCGACGATCATCAGTGCACCAAACGCTAACCACGTCAGTAGCAGTTTAATACTGCCCATCAGGCCGGTCGGCTGGGTCTGGGCTGCCCGAGCACGCCACTGGTTAGCAGCTTGCCACGCGGCATTGCGTTGATCACGATTCATTTGCGGCATGAAAGCCTCCATCGTTCATATGCGTTCCATTGGAACACAGGCTGGGTATCAAGTTCCTGCTCAGAGTTAACATTTCTTCATTCTGGCCGTGAAGGAGTTTTGTACGAATATGTTAGGTTAAAAGTCATGCCGTTTAATGTTCAGTACAAGATCTGGATTTCAAAAAAACTGCATTTATCGGTACATTTTACGCTGTTACACACAATGCTCATTTAACAGGATGGTTATATGGCAAATCATGGCGGTAAGTCGGTATTTGTCGCCTCTGCGGTGATTATATTCGGCTTGGTTGTTATTGGCGCTGCATTCCCAGAAGGCTTTGGTAATGCAGCCCAAGCAGCGCTCACATCAATTACGGAACTGTTTGGCTGGTTCTACTTATTTTCAGTGTTTGGCTTTGTAGTTTTTCTGGTTGGCTTAGCATTGAGTAAGTATGGAAAAGTGCGCCTTGGCCCTCAGGACAGTACGCCCAGCTACAGTTTTTTCTCGTGGATTAGCATGCTGCTGGCGGCTGGGTTCGGCGTTGGGCTGGTGTTCTACGGTATGGCTGAACCAATGACGCACTATATCAACCCTCCCTATGGTGACGTGCCTGCTGAAACTGACGCTGCTGCGCGCTATGCAATCCAATACAGTTACTTTAACTGGGGCATCCACCAGTGGGCAGCATTTTCTGTTGTGGGCTTAATTATTGCCTACTTTCAATTTCGGAAAGGGCAAGCAGGGCTGGTGTCTTCAGTACTCTCTTCAGTGACGGCTAAGCATCCCCGAGTCCGTCCTTACGCATCATGGCTAGATGTTTTTGCTGTGGTCGCCACCGTTATGGGGGTTGCCACCTCGCTTGGCTTAGGTGTGCTGCAAATGAACGGTGGGCTTAATGCGGTGTTTGGTTTGCCGGAAAATGGCTTTTGGCAGTTTGTCATTCTGTTTGTCATGTTTTGTGCTTACATGGCATCGACATGGTCAGGCTTGGATAAAGGCATTAAGCGGTTATCAAACCTAAACATGATTTTATGTATTGGCTTGATGCTCTACGTATTAATCACCGGCCCTACTATTGCTATTTTAGAGACTATTACCCTGGGTCTTGGCGATTACCTGCAAAACTTTATCGGTATGAGCCTACGTATTTCGCCCTATAGCGATAATGAATGGGCGAGTAGCTGGACCATTTTTTATTGGGCATGGGTCATTGCCTGGTCGCCGTTTGTGGGTACCTTTGTGGCGCGTGTTTCCCGCGGCCGCACGATCAAAGAGTATGTCTTTGGTGTGTTGTTTGTGCCACCCCTATTAGCCTGTTTATGGATAGGTGTTTTTGGCGGTGCCGCGCTTAATTTGGAAATGTCGAGCAGTGATGCTGGATTGGCTACCGCCACTGAAGCCAATATTACCGTAGCGTTGTTTGAGATGTTCGAGCTGATGCCCTTTACCGGTGCATTATCGGTAGTTGCTATGTTGCTCATCTTCATTTTCCTGGTGACGTCGGCAGATTCTGCTTCCTACATCGTGGCGCAAATGACCGACAATGGCTCCATCAATCCGCCACTTTATAAGCGTATTATTTGGGGAGTATTGATCGCCGCCATTTGTTTAACACTGATTGTGGCGGGTGGACTTTCTGGCCTGCAGTCAGCGGCGGTGCTTTCGGCATTACCGTTTACCTTTATTTTGTATATGATGATTGTAGTGCTGGTTCGTGAGCTGCGTGCTGACCGTAAGGCGATGCTAACGCAGCTATATCGTCGCCACGGGGAAACGCCGGTTGGTGCTGATGCATTTGAAGCTGAGCAGTTAGGCGAGGAAGAACGCCTACGCCGTGCTCCAAGTGTCGTCAATCGCCGCATTAATAGTTAAATTATTCGCTGATTTATGGGGAATGCACACATGGATAAGGCGTGCTGATGGCCCGGCAAGGACACCACGGCGCCACGCGAAAACAGCCCAAAAGGGACGTTTTTGATCGCTGGCTGGATCGCCTCGTCACCATCGCTGTTATAACAGCGATGGTGGTGGGTATTGCGGCAGTGGTAGCGCACTGGTTGCTATGAATCAGAACGCCAAGGATGGCAAAAGCAATAATGTTCAGCGTGTCACGCTCGGCTATGCCGAGCGTTTGCTTTTTTAAGGTCCCGTCTGCGGTTAAGCCGCTTTACTGAATAATCACCTGCCCTATTATCGTCATGAATTAGCTGTCCTTAATAGGGTAATGACGCTACTACACACTTTTTTGAGAGAGCCTGCATGCTGCCTGCTAACCCCGCCAAGGTTGCTCCCACCTACGCATCGCGACGTGAAATATTTGGTTGGGCAATGTTTGACTTTGCCAACCAGGCTTACACCTTGCTCATCATCACGGTCGTGTTTGGAGAACTGTTCACGACGGTAATCGTAGGTGATCGAGGTGATGGCTTTCGCCTAGCGAATTTTTTGTGGAGTCTCGCGCTAGCGTTGAGCTATCTAATGGTCGTATTAACTGCCCCGCTCTGCGGTGCCGTAATGGATTATCGAGCAGAAAAAAAGCGCTTTTTATTGATCAGTTATCTCGCCACTGTGGCGACAACCGCCATGCTTTACTTTGTCGAGCCTGGTTACGTAGTCGCGGGACTGCTGTTAATTATACTTTCAAACTATGCTTACTCGATGGGCGAGTCGTTTATTGCCGCTTTTTTACCGGAGTTAGGCCCCCCTAATGCGCTGGGTAAAATTTCTGGGTTTGGCTGGGCGCTTGGCTATATTGGTGGCCTCTTTGCCGCTGGTTTTACGCTGATGGTGCTAGGGGAGGCGACCGCCGATAACTTTGAGCGCATACGTTGGGTAGGTCCTTTTGCGGCTGGCTTTTTCTTAGTAGCGGCGCTTCCCACCTTCCTATGGATGAAAGAGCGAGGTGTGCCTCAACCCCATGCTGTTTCCTATCGACGTATTGCTTTACAGCGTGTTCGCTCAACATTTACTGAGCTGCGCTACTTTAAAGACTTAACTGTCTTTTTAGTGTCGCTGTTATTCTCAATGGCAGGTGTCTACATCATTATTGCGTTTGCTTTTATTTATGGCGCTCAGGTGATTGGTTGGGATGAGAGCGTGCGCAATATTATGTTTATTATTGTTCAAATAACGGCAGCGGCAGGCGCATTGGGCTTTGGTTTTTTACAGGATAAATTGGGCGCCAAGCGCACGTATCAAATGACACTAGCGTTGTGGGTCATCGCTATTGTATCGATATGGGCGACGCCAGAGCTGACTGACTGGGTTAACAGCCATTACGCCGTGCAGTGGCAAGCACAGTACGTTTTTCTGGTGGTCGGCTGTCTGGCGGGTCTTAGTCTAGGGTCTAGCCAATCAGCTAGCCGAGCGCTGGTCGGCGTATTTTCACCACTGGAGAAGTCAGCTGAATTTTTTGGCTTCTGGGGGCTCGCCAACAAATTGGCAGGCGTATTCGGCATTGTCATGCTGGGCATTTTGCAAACGTTAATTGGTTTGCAAGCGTCTATCCTATTATGTGTAGCACTGTTTGTTATCGCGATGTTGATATGCGCTGGCGTGAATGAACAGCGTGGGCGTGATGCTGCACTTGCCTGGAAAAGGAGCGCTTAGTTCGGAGGTGGCGTATGAAAACCCTCGCTACGCAACGAGGTGGTATTGTCATAATGCTACTCTTTTGGGTGCTGCTATTGGCTGCTGGCACATGGCTGTTGGATGGTGGTTTCGAGAAGGTAATGACGCCGAATGCCCATGTGATGTACGCCTCCGCCGATGACGGACCTGTCAATTTGACGCGTAATCGTGCTGGCCATTTTGAAGCACCTGGGAAAATTAACGGGAAGCCGGTGACCTTTTTGTTAGATACCGGGGCGACTTATGTTGCAGTACCGCGCAATTTAGCTAGCGAGTTGGGGCTAAAGCCGGGACGCAGTGCTTGGTTTAACACCGCGAATGGTCGCGCAGAGGGCACGTTGACACAGCTAGATGAAGTTGTGTTAGGCAACATACGTATGAATGGCGTGCAAGGGTCTATAAGCCCTGGTATGGAAAACGATACCGTACTACTTGGCATGAGTTTTCTTAATTTATTGGTGATTGAAATACGTGGCGGGGAAATGATGCTGAGCCTGCCTGCGGAGTGAATGTTACTTGTCTGCATCGAAGCAGTGTGCTTAGCTAAAAATTCATGGAAGCAAACACGCTAAGGAGTAGTTATGGGTATTGAAGTAGGTGGACTGCTAGGGCTTATCTGGCTCATCATTGTTGTCTGGGCCATTGTTAAAGTTGCTAAGAGTTCAGCCGGTGGGCTGGCAAAGCTGTTATGGATCTTGGCACTATTATTTTTCCCGTTAGTTGGACTGATCGCGTGGTTTCTATTTGGCCCTAAAGGGTAGCGGGCAACACACTATTTCTAAAAAATAAAAGGCGGGCCACCTCTGTGGTCTGCCTTTTTAGTAATCTAGCGATCAGGTTACCTAAGCGTCGTGAAGCGGCTAATAGCGTGAACCGTTTTATTCTCTTGGTGGCGCTTTGTAATGCCCAGGAATCGTCAGCTTCTCTCCATTAGGCAGATCGCGCACTTGAGTGGGTACGTAAACGCGCTTGATAACACTTTTTGTTTTGCTGTTTCCCATAATGTCCTCCTTCTGCCAGATTATCGACAGTTAGCGAAGTCACATTAGCGTTTGGCGGTGCGAGAATCAAGGTGTCTAGCAGGCAAACCATTACATAGGGTATGGGGAAAGAAGTAAGGGGGCAGGCGTTTGAACGGTTTTGAGGTATCCTGGAAGATATTGCAACCTGCGGTTACATAGGGTGAGCGGGTGATAACACAAACTGCCTAAGCGGAGTGAATATAAAGGATGGTAGACCACTTGGAACAGCAATTTCAGGCGCTTGGGGCTCAAGACGCCGCCACACTTGGCTATCCCGATCAAGATCATGTGTTGATTATTGAAGATGACCAGCGCTTGGCAGAGCTGACCCGCGAATATCTGGAGGCAAATGGCTTTCAAGTGACGCTAGAGGCGGATGGTGCAAAAGGCGTGGATCGTATTTTAACACTTCAGCCTGACCTGGTGATTTTGGACTTAATGTTACCAGGCGAGGATGGTTTGGCTATCTGCCGTCGTGTTAGGCCCAACTTTGCTGGTCCTATCATGATGCTGACGGCCCGCACGGATGATCTTGACCAGGTGCTGGGTTTGGAAATGGGGGCCGATGATTATGTTCCAAAACCGGTTCAACCCCGCGTCCTATTAGCACGTATGCGTGCGTTACTTCGTCGTGCCGATGCACCAGCGCGGAGTTTGATCTGCTGTGGCTGTTGGCGAGCAACGCAGGGCGTGTATTAACCAGAGAAGAAATTTTTAATGAGCTGCGTGGCATTAAATACGATGGACAGGATCGTTCAATTGATGTGCGGGTCTCGCGTATTCGTCCCAAGGTAGGCGACGACCCTAACCAACCGCACCGGATAAAAACAGTGCGGAGCAAAGGCTATCTTTTTGTCAAAGACAGTTAACTAACAGAGGTTAACCGCATGCGGCGAGTGCTGGGCCACGGTTCTTTTTTAAGGTTTTATCTTCTGCTAGGGCTAGCACTATGCGTGGTATTTTTTATTGCATTGGGCGGGCGTTCTTTTATCGAGCAGATTCGTCGTGAAGATTATCGTGAACAGCTCGCCGCATTGCCTATGTCGCTAATGAAGCAGCAGTTAGCGTCAAGTCCGGTGGCTGAAAGAGAAGCCATGCTTGCTCGCTTCTCGGAACGGCTGGGTATGCAGCTCTCACTTAAGCGCATTGAGAGTGTGGGCCTTAACTACTTTGAACAAGCTCGTATTGAGCGAGGCACGGTATTAGTTGCCGAAGAGCCCTGGCGGTTACGGCAACGCATACCCAACGATGAGTGGATGCTGGAAGCAACGTTCGCCGTCTGGAGCGAGCGTCAGTGGCAGGGCAGCATGATACTACTCGGAGAGTGGCTTGCTAGCATGCCTCATGAGGCGAGGGCCGATGCCATCGCCTCGCTAGACGCGGGTAGCTGGCCACTTGTCCTGCTTTCAACGCCGCCCTCTGACCTTACTCCAGAACAGCAATTTCAACTCGCTCAGGGAGGCGTGCTGACTCGGCTAGTGTCGGATAAGCTCTCACTGATGCTGCTTTACCGGGTGCCTGGTGATAATCAGTGGTTGCAAGCGGGGCCGACCTCTCGTGGTGATACGCTGCCGGTTAATTTGCACCTACCTTTGTTGGTAGGCTTGATGGTGGTGCTTAGCCTGATTATTTACTTAATTATGCGCAGCATTGAAGCGCGTATGGCGCGTTTAGAGCTTGCTGCGACTAGAATCGCCAGCGGGCGCTTAGAAACCCGGGTGAAAGTGGAAAGCGGAGACTTTTTAGGTCGCCTGGGCATGGCATTCAATGGGATGGCGAATCAAGTTCAGAGCTTGCTAAGAGGCCAGCAAGAGATGATTCGCGCGGTCTCTCATGAATTACGCACGCCAGTTGCCCGTATACGGTTTGCGGTGCAAATGGTCGAAGATATGACCGACCAACCTGCGATTCGCCGTCAGCTTCAGGGTATTGATGCTGATATTTCTGAACTAGATGAATTGGTAGACGAAATTCTCACCTATGCCCGCTTGGGGGGGGAGTCGATCAATGGCGTTGAATTAGAAATGGCGTTGGTTGAGTGCCGAGCAATGGCTGAGCGAGTCATCGACACGCTGTCACCGTTGCACCAAAGCCTATCGTTAACGCTGGATGGTAGTGCTGAAGTTGAGCTGTACGCCGAACCCCGCTATTTACAACGAGCGTTGCAGAACCTTGTTAGCAATGCCTGTCGCTATGGCAAGTCGCAAGTAGTGATTCGCCTATGGGATGAGCCTCACCTTGTACGTATTGATATTGAGGATGATGGACCCGGCATACCACCCGAGGCGCGTAGTGATATCTTCAAGCCGTTTGCCAGGCTTGACGACAGTCGAGCACGTAGCTCTGGGGGCTACGGGCTAGGCTTATCCATTGTGCAAAAAATTATGGCAGGCCATGGCGGTAGCGTCACTGTTGATACCAGTCCTACATTGGGCGGCGCGCGCTTTACGCTGCTGATTCCTCGTCGCGAGTTGCCGGTTTAATACCTGACAGCACCGCAAATGACGTCTCTTTAGCGGTGCGCAAAAAATCCTGCATCCAAGGCGCTTCTATATTTTCCTCCCGAATGGCAGCATAAAGTGTGCTCCAAATGCCGTTCTCGCCCAGTTTTACGGCGCTAACGTAATCCCGCTCTAAATACTCGGTGAGTGCCCAGTTGGGTAGCGCGCAGACGCCTCTACCGCTGGCAACAAGCTGCATCATCATGATGGTCAGCTCTGCGGTGCGAATTTCCTGTGGTCGTACATTGGCGGGAGACAAAAACTGGGTAAACACATCTAGCCGAGAGTGTTCGACCGGATAGGTAATTAGCGTCTCCTCGGCTAACGCTTGTGGTTCGATAAATGGCCGGCCAGCAAAGGCATGCTGTCGAGCAACTGCCAGCAGTCCCTCATAACGAAACAGCGGCACGTAGTGAACCCCTTCCAGTGGCTGAGGGTCGGCGGTAATCACCAAGTCTAACTGCTCTCTAGCAAGTGCAGGGAGTGGATCGAAGTGGTGACCACTGGGGATATCAATTTCCACCTCTGGCCAATGGTCGCGAAAATAATCCACCGTTGGCATCAGCCACTGGAAACAGCTGTGGCACTCGATAGCCATATGTAATCGCCCCTGTTCGGTACCTGCCAAGCGAGCTAAGTCGCGCTCAGCTTTACGTACCTCGGGCAAAATCTCATCTGCCAGGGCCAATAGGCGAAGCCCCGCCCGAGTGAATTCTACTGGGCGCGTTTTACGTACAAACAGCGCGCTGTCAACGCGACCTTCCAAGTCTTTTAACTGATGGGAAAGTGCCGACTGCGTTAGGTGAACCCGCTCAGCAGCCTCCACTAAAGAGCCGGTTTCCCGGAGGGCGAGCAGCGTGCGCAGGTGGCGTAATTCAATCATTGTGAGTATTTTTCATGGTTAACATTAAAAACTTTAGTTTGATTCATCTTTGTGGGGTGAGCAGACTGTGCGAAATCATTCACGTTGAAAGGTTTCATCATGACAGTTTCTCATATTCTCGGCTATCCCCGTATTGGCGCTCAGCGCGAACTTAAAAAAGCCACCGAAGCCTATTGGAAAGGAGATATATCACGGGGAGACCTTGAAGCAACAGGGCAGGCGCTTAGGCTTTCTCATTGGCAGATCCAACAAAATGCAGGACTCGACTTTATCAGTGTTGGCGATTTTGCATTTTATGACCAGGTACTTAATGTTTCCGTCATGCTGGGAGCGGTGCCCGCGCGTTTTAATGCTCAGCACGAAGTTAGCGCAGGCAACGTTGATTTGGATACCGCGTTTCGCATGGCCCGTGGCCGTGCCCCTAGCGGGATCCCCGCAGTTGCTTGCGAAATGACCAAGTACTTTGATACTAACTATCACTACTTAGTGCCTGAGCTGCATGAGGGGCAGACGTTTACGCTAGCGTCTGACCGCTTATTTAATGAAGTAGATGAAGCTTTACAGGCAGGCTTTACGCCGAAAGTGACGCTAACCGGCCCGCTTACTTGGCTATGGCTGGGTAAGGCTAAAGGTAGTGAGTTTGACCGGCTGAGCCTGCTAGACAGTGTATTAGATGTGTATAGCGAAATTCTGGCACGCTTAGCCACTCAAGGTATTGAGTGGGTGCAGCTTGACGAGCCTGCTTTGGTGCAAGACTTGCCGTTGGCATGGCAGCAAGCGTATGAGCGCGCCTATCATCGCCTGCAATCGGCGCCGCTGAAGTTACTCGTTGCCACTTACTTTGGTGCGCTGGGTGATAACCTTTCGCTAACCACTCGCCTGCCAGTGGCTGGGTTGCATATTGATGCTGTGCGTGCGCCGGGCCAGGTAGAGAGCGTGATTGATCGTTTAAGCCCTCATCAAGTGCTTTCAATTGGCTTAGTCGATGGCCGTAATATTTGGCGTGCTGATTTGGCAGCCCTACGTGAGCGTTTGCTGCCCTTAAAAGTGCGTTTAGGGCAGCGGTTATGGCTGGCGCCCAGCTGTTCGTTGCTGCACGTGCCGGTAGACTTGTCCCAAGAAACCGAGCTAGATAGCGAGCTGGTGGGCTGGCTAGCATTTGCTCGGCAAAAACTAGATGAGGTGGTGACCCTCGCTCGGCTCATTGATAACCGAACAACGCCCATTGATGAGCAGCGGGTGAGCGAGGCAACATATGCTCTGGATAAGCGTCGGGAATCAACCCGAATTCATCAGCCTGCTGTCAGCTCACGTCTAGCAGCAATAACGCCTCAAGAGAGCCAGCGCCAATCACCTTATGCTGCCCGCGCAGCAACACAGCGCAGAGCGCTTGCGTTACCGCTGTTTCCCACCACCACCATTGGCTCTTTTCCACAAACAGATGAGATACGCGCTGCTCGTCGGGCATTTAAAGCCGGTGAACTGAGCCAAACGGATTATGAAGCCCGCATGCGTGAAGAAATTGCCTTCGTCGTAGAGCGCCAGCAAGCACTAGGGCTTGATGTGCCTGTCCATGGTGAGGCTGAACGTAATGACATGGTGGAGTACTTTGGTGAGCAGTTAGAAGGCTTTGCCTTTACGCGCTTTGGCTGGGTACAAAGTTATGGCTCTCGTTGTGTGAAACCACCGATTATTTTTGGTGATGTCACCCGACCAGTACCAATGACAGTGAAGTGGAGCGAATATGCCCAATCGCTCACGGATAAGCCCATGAAAGGCATGCTGACAGGGCCAGTGACGATTTTGCAGTGGTCGTTTGTGCGTGATGATCAACCTCGCGCAACCACCTGCCGCCAGATCGCCCTGGCGCTGCGTGACGAAGTATTGGATTTGGAAAAAGCCGGTATTCGGATCATTCAAATTGACGAGCCTGCGCTACGTGAAGGCTTACCGCTGCGCCAGCACGAGTGGCAAGACTATTTAGCTTGGGCGGTGGAAAGCTTCCAGCTAAGCGCTGCTGGCGTTAAAGATAGCACCCAAATTCATACCCATATGTGCTATTCGGAGTTTAACGACATCATTGGTGCCATTGCTGCCCTAGACGCGGATGTGATTACTATTGAAACCTCACGCTCCGATATGGAGTTGCTGGACGCTTTCCAGGATTTTGCATACCCGAACGAAATTGGGCCAGGGGTTTATGATATCCACACACCCAACATTCCGGATGTTGCTTGGATGGTGGCGCTGATGGAAAAAGCGCTAGAGAAAATCCCTGCCGAGCGTCTGTGGGTGAACCCAGATTGTGGTCTGAAAACCCGTGGCTGGGCAGAAGTGGAGCCTGCGTTGGCGAATATGGTGGAAGCTGCCAATCAACTGCGTCAGCGTTATGGGTAAAACAAGAGTAATAAAAAGATAGGGGCTATATTAATTGGCCGCTCACTAGAGATGTCTGTGTTGGCACTATCTAACGCAGGCCTCTCTATCTAATTTAGACCCCTCTAGAGTTTTTAAATTAAGCCTCGTTGTGTAATGAACTGCCCTTTAATAGCAGGGTGGTTTGCTCAGTTGATGCTCAAGGCCTGCGTCCATGGCACAGGACTCAGGCTTTTTAGTTTATTGATGCACTCAAAGTGGTAATAAAAGATGTAATCCCCAGCCCTTGCTGCAACTACTCGCTATTCTCTTATTAAGCTCTGCTGTTGAACCTTAAAGGTTGACAGTTACATATGGTTTCGTGTCAGGTTCAAGGACTCAGGGGATTTTATATTATAAGATAAGCATCTATTATCGCCGCTGGTGAGCTAATCGAAAACTCGATCGCTTCCAAATAACAAAAGGGAACATGCGATATGGGAGCTGGATTTTGGAAAGGTCTAGCGAGCATCAAAAGCGACCGATTTTGCTTACACTCGCTGGCGCCTATTGGAGTGGAGCCAAAAAAGGGTGGCTTCAACTCCGCCACTGTGACCGGTACTTTACTCGTTGACATTCTGTTCGGCACAAACATCTTGCCGCAGATCTGGTTAATCGTTTTTATCTTTCTTTTATTCGCCATTGGCCGTTCGGTGCAGGCTATAGTCCGAGGCTACGTTCAGGAATATCAAACATCTAAAGAGGTGAGGCAATGATTCTGGCTGCTTTCGGCCGCAGGCTCTTGAAGGGTGGGGAAGGTTGCTCGCTTCTTCCTAGGTTAGCAACCTTTCTGACACCAATGATACTTGCGGGGTGCTCTATGCATGCTCATTCGCCAACAATGTCCCTGTACGGATCGTTCTTCCCAGTCTGGCTGATTGCAGCCCTGCTCGGTGTTATTTGCTCGGTCATCCTACGGCTGCTGTTCATTCGAGTTGGGCTGCACGCGCACCTACCGATGTCGCCGTTGACCTATCTTAGCGCAGCAATTTTTAGCGGTATCATGATCTGGGCGCTCTGGACTGGAGCACTGACAATATGAGTAACCAGAACGATAAAAGTAACCCGAGCGATATGAATAACCCGAAAGACATACCGGTTCAACGCGAACCGGGTATGCGGATATTTGTCGCGCGGGCGATTGGCTTCGCGCTGATTGCTAGTGCCATTGTTGCTATCGTCTTTGCGGCCATGCAGCGTGGCACCAACTTGCGTACTGACCATGCTGCGGTGAGTGCCACGATCGTGCCAATATCGACCAACGTGCCGGGGCCTGTCGTAGAGGTGTTTGTCGAGGATAACGTCTTCGTGGAAGCTGGAGATTTACTGTTTCGTATTGATCCAGAGCCTTATGAGCTTCGTGTGGAACAGGCGCGCGCGATGCTACGCACTGCAGAAGCCGAACTCGAGACGGGTGGGCGTTTGCTCTCCGTCCAGCAGACCAATGCTGAGATTGCTAGTCGTCAGATTGATCGCGCCCGCAATCACGTTGACCTCACCCGTCAGTCGCTTCAGCGACTTGAAAACCTGCTACCACGTGGCATGGTGACCGCCCAGCAAGTTGATACTGCGCGCACGGTCCACGGGGATGCTTTGATCTCGCTCGACGAGTCATTAAGTCAGCAACTGGCGGCGCAAACGATGATAGGGACCCTCGATGCCCCTGAGTCCCAAGTGGATCTAGCACGAACCAATCTGGCGCTGGCCGAACGCGAATTACGAAGGACCGAAGTGCGAGCCCCCATCTCGGGCCGCATCACTGGGCTTGACCTAGGTGTTGGTACGTATGTGGTGACCGGTGTTTCGCTGTTCTCGCTCATCGATACCGAAGACTGGGTGGTCACGGCCCTGTTTCGTGAAACCGAATTACCACGCATCCGGGTCGGTGCGCCCGTCGATGTCTTTGTAATGTCGGCGCCGACGCAGCGGCTGAGTGGTCGTATCCAGAGCCTTGGCTACGGGGTTCGAACCACTGATACTATCAGTGTTCTCGGGCTACCGATTATAGATAGCTCAGTAGACTGGGTTCGGGTCGCGCAGCGCTTCCCTGTGACCATCCGTCTCGAAGAGCCACCCGAAGAGCTTATGCGCGTTGGTGCCTCCGCTTCCGTCATTATCCATTCGGCTGAAGAGCATGAGTAGCCACGCCAGCATGTTGCGGGCAGTTATCAACGACCTGCGCCCCTATGATGGGCGTTTGGAGATGACGCTGCACATTGCTTTGCTGTGCGGACTGACAGCGGTTGTTGCAATGACCCTGCAGGTGCCATTGGCGTTGCTCTCCTGCTATCTGATTTTCCTGATGTATCGAGACAATGCGGGCGAGAACATCGGCATTGGTGTCGGCCTGATCCTTGCGGCGACCGTCATCATAGCTTTGAGCATCCTGCTTATGATGTTCGTTGCCGATGCGCCTGCATTGCGGTTAGCGATGATGGGCGCGGTCACTTTCGGCTTTATGTGGCTGGCTCGGGCTAGCAAGCTTGGTGAACCCGCCGGCCTACTAGGGTTCATTATCGTATTTATCCTGACGTTCTACGACTACATCTCTATGCCAGAATTGGTGCTGCGTGGCTTGGCCTGGGTATGGATGGTGGTCTTCGTGCCGATGGTACTGCTGGTGGCTCTTAACGTGTTTGTTGGCCGCAGCCCACTGCGATTGGTGCGTGAGCGAGTGCGCGAACGGCTACACGAGACTGCGCGCCTCTCCGAAGGAGGAGATCCTACCCCGACCGACCGATTACTACGGGAAGGCAACGAAGTGGCGGAAAAGCATGCTGGTATGGCACGCCTGCTTGCTCTGGTGTCGAAAGAGGAACACGACCGACTCGTCGCGGAGCTAGCGGCGAGCTTCAATTTGCTCGCTACAGCCCAGGCGGCGACTGCCGCAGGCCGACCCGAACCCGAACTGGCTCCCTTGCTGCGCCGGTTGGCTGAAGAGGGCTCGTCGCCGCCCTTGCCTGAGGGTGGTGGTTTAGTTGCCGACGCCGTCCGTACTTTTGTTGCCGCCCGAAATGTCGCTACTGTAACTGTACCAACATCATCTGAGGCTAAGAGTGGATTTTTGAAGCCAGATGCTTTCGAGAATCCTATTTATATCCAGTTTGCGCTCAAGGTGTTGCTTGCTGTCTTTCTGACCTATGCCTTGTATACAAGCATCGGGTTGTTTGAGATCCACACGGCGATGGTCACCTGTTTTGTGGTAGCGCTGGGAACCTCCGGCGAAACGTTCCATAAGAGCATCTTGCGTATCATTGGCTGCCTGATTGGGGCAGCGATGGGAGCCTTCGCCGTTGTCTTCGTGATGCCACACTTGGATGATCCGGGGCACCTTTTCCTGCTCATCGCCGCGGGTAGCCTGATAGCTGGTTGGGTAGCGACGGGGTCGTACCGAGTGCAGTATGCTGGCTTTCAGATGGCACTCGCCTTTTTCATCTGCGTGCTGCCCGGATCACCACTGGACTTTGGACCGAACTACAATCTCTCAGACGCGGGCTATCGCGTACTTGGCATTCTCGTGGGCATCGGCATCATGGGGCTGGTGTTTTCGTTGGTCTGGCCGGAGAGTGCAAAAGATACCCGTGATAGCGAGGTCGACGCCGCGCTTGTGGTAATGGCCGAGGTACTACGCGGCGAGGATCGTCTTGATGACATGTACCGACATATTGGTGCTGCACACCATGCTCAGGAAGTTATGCGATTCGAGTGGGCTGGGCCAATTGCCAGGGAACAGGGCGAAGGTGTCCGGCGACTTGCGGCAATCGATGAATTAGCACGACTATTGCCATTGATTAGCGTGAAGAATGCAGCTCCACTCGCGGCCGCTTTAGAGGCAACCACTGAACACACGTCGGCAGTTTTAGATTTAAATGATGCAGGTGATAACGTCTACAAACGCGCACGAGTTCTGGTAGGGATACTAACAGGGGAAAGTGAATGAGAGTTGAACTTCATCGAATAGTGCTTGCCGCGATCTGTGCTGCGACAGCGGGCTGCGCACAGCATCCACCCCATGCAACATCACCCGACGCCTCGACACCCCTGGGGTTGGCGCAAACGGCAACCGGTGCCATGGATTTTTCCCTACCCGCCGATCTATCGCGGGCAGATGATCAGGTATCCACCCTCGTCAGTCAGCAGCTCACGGACGAACTGTCTGTCGCTATCGACTCGGAGCGAATTTACACCTTACCGGAGCTGATCGACATCGCCCAGCGTACCAAGCCCGCTACCCGCGCTGCTTGGCTGCGTGCCCGTGAAGCGGCTCTTGCCGTGAATGTTGTCGAGGCCTCCTATTTGCCACAGCTGTCAGCCAATGTGCTAGCGGGTTACGAAACGGTATCACGTCCCGAACAGGCAATTCCCGAGCTTGGAATCGGAACAGGGCGTCTGACAGCGACAGGTTACCATGTGATACCTAACCTTACCGTAGAATGGCTGCTGTTCGACTTCGGTGCGCGAGATGCCGCTATGGAGATTGCTGAGCAGGTAGCCATCGGTGGCAATATCGCTTTCCACGGTGCCCACCAAAGGGTCATCTTCGAAGTCAGCGAGGCCTATTTTCAATACTCTGCAGCACGTGCGGAAACACGCATCGACCGAGAGCGGGTGGAGGACGCCCGAACTTTGCGCAGAGTTGCTGAAGGCAGACTTCGAGAAGGCTTGGCTATTAGGGCTGAAGTCGCCCAGGCACGACAGATCGAGGCTCGAGCCCAGTTCGATTTGACGCTGGCCGAGAGTCGAGAGGAAAACAAGCGGACGGCGTTGATGCACGCCATGGGCCTCTCACCAGCAACCACAATAGGGGTAGCGGAGCTCTCAGATAGGCAACTGCCGGAAGAGGTGCCTATGCCGCTCGACGAGCTGATCGAGAAATCACTGGCTCAGCGGCCCGATATTCAGGCAGCGTTGGCTCGGGTCCGAGCAGCCCGTTCAGAAGTGAACCTAGTGGCAGCGTCATCTAGGCCAAAGATCGCGGCGGTGGCTGAAGTTGGGCGAGCAATTGGGGGAGTGAGCCTCAGTGATAGTCGCTTCGACGGGAGTGCCTCAATGAATAGGACGCTTGACGAGGCCGTAGCTGGCATTGTTTTCACCATGCCCCTTTTTGACGGCGGACTACGCCAGACTCAGAAGCGGCAGGCCCGCATGCAGGCTGAAGCTGCTGAACAGGATCTTCTTGAGATCCGCAATTTGGCTGCACAGGAGATCGTTGAAGCCTACAGTCTGCTGCACAGCAGCCTAGCTGCCTACACGGCCTCCGGTCCACTGCTTGAGGCTGGGCGAGAAACCTATGAAACTGCGCTTGGACTTTACGAAAATGGCCTCGCGTCGCTGTCTGAAGTCAGTCAGTCAAAAATCGGTCTAAACGACGTCCGTTTAATCCATGAGCAAGCCTTTGCCGACACCTTCGCTGCCGCGACAGCTCTTGCCTTTGCGACCGGTCGTCTCACTAACAGCGATGTTCCGGCCGGATTGTGACGTGAATCAAATGCAACGGCGCCCACCCGCCTTGTACTTTCATCTATGCCTTCATCTCAGGCAATAGAGGTCGATACGGATGACCTCATATCTATCATGCCAAAAATAAAAAAATTCATCGGTAAAGGCATAATAGCTGTACGCCATGACAACACCCATTGCACTAACGCCGAAAGTGGCAGTTTCATCATATCGAGATGATTGTCTGTAGAACCTAATATGTTGACAGGTTTGTAGCAGTGTGATTAGTTGACCGAAGCCTAAGGTGAGTTTGTTTCAAGAGCGAGGGAGCGACATGCGCAACTCTTCTTTTTTGCTAAGTACCTCAATAAGCGCCAGATTTAGTGTGCTTTTGGTCGCTGGACTACTCGCCTTAGGCATTGCCACGCACGCGCAAGCTGAGGGAGCAGGAACAGCAGAGAGCGGAACCCTACGAACCTTTGAGCAGGCGAGTGAGCGGGCCCTCGGCAGTGTCTTCGAATTCATCGAGCCGGTGACGGAGCGTGGTATCGAAGGTGTCTTTGCCTTCCTTGACGCGCAGCAATGGGTATTTATTTTGCTTGCGCTTGCCATCGGATATCCTCTCGGGCGACTCAAGTTCGGTCCTATTTCTCTTGGTTCAACTGCCAGCACGCTACTTGTCGCCGTCGTGATCTCGATGACGGCGCAAATCGCTTTTAATATGACTTATGCGATCCCGGGCATCGTCGCGACCATCTTCCTGTCGCTCTTCATGTATGCACTGGGGCTCGGGGTAGGCCCCAAATTCTTTGCTGGTCTGAAATCCGGTGGTTTGGCGGCGATTGTTTGCGGGGTGATTATCTGGGCACTGAACTGGGTGATTTGCGTTGGCGGCGCGCATCTTGTCGGGCTTGAATCAGGCTTTGCGGCTGGCCTGATTTCGGGCAGTTACACGATTACAGCCGTCCTTGGTGTCGCGGAATCAGCCGTGCAAAGCGGCTCGGCAACGGTACCTCCGGGCATGACCGCCGATGAGATTGGGGCCAATATGGCGGCGGGCTATGCCGTCAGCTATATCTTGTCGAGCGTCGGAATCATCTTGCTAATGCGCTATCTGCCCGCGATGTTTGGGCACGACCCTGCCGCAGATGCGAAAAAGGCTGAAGACGCCTTTGCTGGTTCAGGCACCCATCCGCTTCCGGGCACACCGCATGCGTTCCTGCTCGGCTACATGCCGTTTGACATTCGCGCCTATAAGGTCGAGAACGAAAACCTAGTCGGAAAGAGCGTTAATGAGCTTTTTGAGGCCCATCCTCAGGCCCCAATTCTTCGTGTAGAGCGTGATGGTCAGGTAATCGATGCGCTCAATAACCCGACAATTCGCAAAGGCGACATCGTAACTGTGCGCGCAGATGTGCACGACATGATCCTGCACGGTAACGAGGTCGGTCCAGAGGTAGACGATCCAGTTGCTCGTGACATAACCATTGAGTCTGCAGATATCGCAGTATCGTCCTCCGAGATTGCTGGCAAGACTATTGCGGAGCTTGCAAGGACCTCACTGGCCTATGGTCTTCGTCTGATCGCGATTTTTCGGGCGGGGCAAGAGATTCCTATCGGGCCGCAAACCGATATTCGCGTGGGTGATGTAGTGCGCCTTACCGGGCCAGACAGTTGTATCGAACGGGCGGGAAAGGCCCTGGGCAGCAGGGTTATTACAGAGCAGACCCTTGCGACGACTGAAGTCATGTATATGGCGATCGCCATGGTAGTCGGCTTCATCGCAGGGACGTTGAGTGTCACGATCGCAGGCATTCCCTTCGCACTCGGCACTTCGGCTGGCTGCCTACTTGCCGGTATCATCGTTGCATATTTACGTAGTCGCAACCCGCAATTTGGCGGGCCGGTATCTGAAGGTGCGCGCAGTTTTTTGCAGGATATCGGCCTTAATGTATTCGTCGCCGTGCTGGGCGCGAATACTGGGCCGAAAATAATTTCGGCGCTAGGCGGCGACACGGTCATCTGGCTCGCCCTGATAGGTACCATAGCGGCCCTTCTGCCGGTAGTGGTAGCCTTTTTCGTTGCTGACAAATTCTTCAAACTGAACTCTGTGATCAACGCAGGCGCATGCGCGGGCGGGCGCAACTCGACGCCAAGCTTGAATGCGGTGCTTGAACAGTCTAAAAGCCAAGTGGCTGCGGTGCCTTTCCCTGTATCCTACGCCATAACGACGGTGCTTGCCCTTGTCGGTGGCTACATCGCGCAGATCTTGTCTTGACATGTCTACTATACGTAATTCGCGGGAACGGCCGAGACAACCGAGCTATCCGTGCGGATAGTGGCTCATCTCATGAACTATGTTGACTGCCTCGCAGCATCACTCTCGATTATCCCGGCTAAGAGGGCAGTTATTCGGAGCTGCGCTTAGCGAACTCGATCCCCTGTTGAGCAATCAAGTGAAACCCTGGAAAAAGGCAAAACCTGCCTGATTTTGCCTGCGCCGAGCGACGCCGGAGGCGTGGCCACTACCATAGAGTGGAGATGAGCAATGACAAATCGTTCCCGAAACATGAATGATGAAATCTACGGATCCAGCACGTTGGCGAAGCCACTTCCCAAATCCGGGTTCCCCGATGATGAGCAAGCACCACGCTGGGTCTGCGCTGCCGTGCGCGACGAATTGATGCTGGACGGTAATGCACGCCAGAACCTCGCGACCTTCTGCCAGACTTGGGAGGAGCCCGAAGTGCATGAGCTGATGGATGCCTGCATCGATAAGAATATGATCGACAAGGACGAATATCCACAGACTGCCGAGATTGAAGCACGCTGCGTACGTATGTTGGCTGATCTCTGGAATGCGCCCGAAGGGCCTGCGACGGGGTGTTCGACGACAGGCTCTAGCGAAGCCGCAATGCTAGGTGGGCTAGCCATGAAACGCCGCTGGGAGGCCAGGCGCCGTGCGGATGGTAAGCCAACTGACAAGCCCAACCTCGTGACTGGCCCAGTACAAGTTTGCTGGCACAAATTTACCCGCTACTGGGATGTCGAACATCGTGAGATCCCGATGGAGCAGGGGCGGCTGCTGATGACCCCCGAGGAAGTTCTGAAATACTGCGACGAGAACACAATTGGCGTGGTTCCGACCCTCGGTGTGACCTTTACAGGCGAGTATGAGCCTGTAAAAGCTGTCAGCGACGCGCTCGATCAGTTGGAGCGCGATACCGGTCTTGATATCCCAATTCATGTGGATGGTGCCAGCGGAGGATTTTTAGCGCCATTCTGCGCACCGGATCTTGAATGGGATTTTCGCCTTCCGCGGGTGCGCTCGATCAACGCGTCAGGCCACAAGTTCGGCCTAGCGCCGCTCGGTGTCGGATGGGTACTATGGCGCGAGGAAAGCGACCTGCCTGAGGAAATGATCTTTTGGGTCAATTATCTGGGCGGTAACATGAAGGACATTGCGCTTAATTTCTCGCGGCCTGGTGGTCAGATTGTTTGCCAATACTACAACTTTGTCCGGCTCGGCCGCGAAGGCTACGAAAAGGTGCACGGAGCCTGTTATGACAGCGCGGCGTTCCTCGCCGCTGAGATCGCCGCATTGGGGCCGTTCGAGATTGTTTTCGACGGAGAACGCAGCCGTGGTATCCCTGCGGTCTCATGGAAGCTGAAGGACGGCAGTGATCCTGGCTTTACACTTTTTGATCTTGCCGACCGTTTGCGGGTACGTGGCTGGCAGGTGCCAGCTTATACACTGCCAACCCATTGTGAAGATCAGGCGATTCAGCGAATTCTTGTGCGCAACGGCGTCAGCGGGGATTTATGCGCGCTACTTATTGATGATATGAAAGCAGCATTGTCGCATATTGCGGCCCATCCCAAACAGGTTCCTTTGGCAGAAGAGGATGCTTCAGGGTTCCATCACTGAATGCACCATTCTATAGCTCTGGTGCTTTGTGCTGCTGTCGAAGCCTGCTAATTATTGAATACACTATCTATGATGCGGACCGCAGATGTTCTGCGGATCCGCTTCAGCGTAAAACCTGGCATGCAGGTGACTGAAAAAGAGCATTCAGTAGACCCATGTTGAAGACCTGCATGTCTTCAACGGCATGCCAAGCTTGATGGTCTACTGTTTAGCCTGCGTTGCAGCTGCAATTAGCTGCCTTTCGCGCTCGATAGTGAGAAATTTCAATGTGCCGGTGTCGACGAATTTGTCGCTTACTTCGCCAGCAATGCCACACTCGACAGTTAGTTCATTCACGAGGTCTAGCTTCAGCTGGGGGGCTCCCTCGGCTAGGTTGAGGTCACTCAGGTCTACCCAGACAATGTTGGGGCGGGTGGTCGATTCAAAGACGTAGCGCCGATTAGTTAGGTCGGTGACAGTCTGCCAAAGCGTCTGGGATGCATCAGGTTTGCCGGGATCTGGGATACGGAACGGTTGGGCGACATTGCGGATGACACTAAACATAGCCGCGATGGCCTGCAGCTGCGTCTGGGGCTGATCGAGACGGCTCACGTAGTATGCAGCACGAGCGAATCTGTCGCTTGCTAGTGTCGACCCAGGAATGGGCTGGTCGCCGCCAAGTCCGCTGATGGTTTGGACTAGCTCGAGTTGCTGGTCGTACGTGGGTGAGTTTGTCATCACTCGGTAATCGCGGCTATGGTATACCTTGGGTTTCCCCTCGCTATACTCGATGATGCACGAATCGCCGGTGGCGTCATCGAGTGCTAGGTGGATTGCCGGCGGTGCCCCTCCGGTAGGATCCATCATCTGGACGACTTGAACGTCTGAAGTTTCAATCCACTCGACGGCTTCTGCGACGGTGGCGTAGTTGTCGAGGAAGTACTGCATCCAGATGGCCTGACTCAGCTGAGTGCGACTGTCTTCTGGGTTGCCGTAGTCTGACTCTGCAAGCCATAGTACGTGACCAGCCAAGCCAGCCTCATTCAGACCGTCGACTGAAATCATGTCGAAGGCTGTCGCAACGACGCTCCCGTACTTCGATGTCCATGTCAGCGCTCCCTGCACCCCGTCGTCGCGTGTGATGCCTTTCGGCTGCGTCCATAGGTTGGTCATCAGGTCTTTGTGAAAGTCCATGTTACGGCCAACGATGACGGCTCCGTTGGCGTCCGGCCAAACTACTCGCGTGCACATACGGCTCTCCTTTCGCTAAGTTGCAACCAACATACTGCCAGAATAGGTCTGACATTATTCTCTTCGTATATCAGCAGTATAAATCACTTTCTGGCCGCTTAGTTCAAAGGATCGGCCCCAGCATCGCGACGGTATTATTGATTAATCGGCGGTGGCGGGGCCAGTTTGCAACCTCATTGGGGTCAACGCGCACCGAGCTGTTGAGGTAGTGCTGCTGACGTTGGTGGATCTGTTGGGCCAGCTCTGAGTCGTAGGCCAGGATATTGTTCTCATAGTTGAGTTCGAAGCTGCGCCGGTCCATGTTGGCGGAGCCGATAAGACTGATCTCACCATCCAGGGTGAGCGACTTGGTGTGCAACAGGCCACCGACATACTCATAAATTTTTACGCCGGCGGTGAGTAGTTCGGCGTAGTAGCTGCGGCTAGCAGCGGCTACTATGCGGCTGTCATTGCGTTGAGGAAAGATAATAAGAGTCTCCACGCCGCGACGTGCGCTGGCGCAGAGCGCGGCTTGTAGAGGTTCGTCCGGCACATAGTAGGGTGTAGTGATAACTAGGCTTCGGCGGGCGCTGTAAATCAAGGCCTCGAACATCTCAGGCATGGCCGAGTAGCGCACGGTGGGGCCGGTGCCGATTACCTGTGTACATATGCCAGGCCGAGTGGCGGGGAGGGGGCGGTGCAGCAGGGCACGGATATCGTCGTTGACATGCGACATCCAGTCGCTGATAAACAGATGCTGATTTTGGCGTGCGATTGGCCCTTCAAAGCGAATCATAAGATCGACCCAGGGCGCATACTTCGCCTTGACCCGAAACTCAGGATCAGCGCAATTCTGGCTACCGCAGTAGGTAATGTGGTCATCAATGACGACAATTTTGCGGTGGTTGCGCAAATCGATACGGCCGCCAAGCATGCGCAAGATCGGATTGCCAATAGGCAGGGCGCGTGCAAGCTGGACGCCAGCAGCTTGCATCGCCCGCCAGTGCTTGGAGTGGATCATGGCGCGCGCACCAAGGTCATCTGCCATCGCTCGGCAGGCAACGCCGCGCGTGGCTGCTCGCATCAGCGCCTGGGCAACTTTGAGGCCGTTGTTATCGGTCAACCAGATGTAAAATAGTAGATGGACGTGATCTTGTGCAGCGTCAATATCGGCAACAAGTGCATCAATGACGGCGTTGGAGTCTTTTAGTACTTTTGCGTGGTTGCCACCGACCGGCTCGAACCCGCTGATGGAATAGCCCACCTGAAACAAGTGCTGATAGTGCGCCGGAATCTGCGGTGCGAGGTTGGTTGAATCAACACCAAGAGTGGTCTCTGGTGTTGATGTTTGCGCAAGTACCTCACGCATCCGTTTGGCGCGTTTGTTGCCGATGTTGGTCTCACCGAGTAGTAAATAGGTAATGATGCCAACGATTGGTAGGGCGATGATGACCACTATCCAGGTCAGTCTGGCCCTAGGGTCGCGGTGCGGTTTAAGTAGAACGCGGATGATCAGCAGCCACTGAATCACCAGGTGCAATGCAGCGCTGAGCGCAGTGAGAACGGTAGAGTCGCTGATGCCATTCATTATAAGTGTGCTTCCTCATGCTGATACGGCAGGTCAATCATGGCTAACCGTCCCCAACCCTCCTTTCTACTCAGCTAGCTTTTTGATGCGTAGGCATAGAGCAGTGTTTCCTGAGCGCTGATCGCGTCGCCATTGCCAGGATCCTGGAGGTGATAGCTACCGTCGCTTTTTAGTAACCAGCTTTGGCAGTTATCGACGAGGTAGGTCTCTAAATCTTTACGTACCCGCGTGGCAAGCTTTTTATCCAATAGCGGGAAGCAGGTTTCTACGCGATGGAACATATTGCGTGACATAAAATCAGCGCTTGAGCACCATGTTTCTGGTTTGCCGTCATTGTGAAAATGGAAAACGCGGGTATGTTCTAAAAAACGCCCAATAATCGACCGGACACGGATATTTTCTGAAACACCCTCGATACCGGGTTTCAAACAGCACATGCCGCGAATGATCAGGTCGCACTCTACGCCTGCTTGCGAGGCGCGATAAAGCGCTTTGATAAGCTTGGGCTCTGTTAGCGAATTGCACTTAATAATGATGTGCCCGCGCTTACCTCTAAGCGCCACCTGAGCTTCACGGTCAATCATTTCGACTAAGCGCTCGTGAAGCGTAAAGGGGGCGTGGAGCAACGTGTCGATCTTGCGCGCGCGGCCCATGCCAGAAAGCTGCTGGAACACCTTGTGCACGTCCGCGCATAGTGCTGTATTGGCAGTTAGCAGGCTGTAATCGGTATATAGTTTCGCTGTTTTAGAGTGGTAGTTGCCGGTGCCTAAATGTGCGTAGTGGCGCAGCTCGCCCTTCTCACGTCGCACGATATGTAGCATTTTGGCATGGGTTTTATAGGCCATGATGCCGTAAATCACGATGGCGCCGGCTTCTTGCAGGCGTGATGCTAACTGAAGATTGTCGGCCTCATCGAAACGCGCCCGCAGCTCGATAACAACGGTGACTTCTTTGCCTTGGCTGGCGGCATCGACCAGAGCACTCACTATCGTTGAATCTGCGCCCGTGCGGTACAGAGTCTGCTTGATTGCCAGTACGTCCGGATCGCGTGCGGCCTCGCGTAGTAGGTCTTCAATAGGTGAAAAAGACTGGAATGGGTGATGAAGCAGGATATCGCTTTTGGCAATAGCGCTAAATAGGCTGCCACCCTTTAATGCTTTTGGCACGCTAGGCGAATAGGGGCGATAGAGCAGTTCCGGTCGGTCAACATCACCGAGTACAGCCATCATGCGGGTCAAATTTACCGGCCCTTGAACACGGTATAAGTCGCTGCTTTCTAGCTCAAACTGGCGCAGCAAGAAACTGATCAAGTCATCTGGACAATTATCAGCGACTTCAAGGCGAACACCACTGCCATAACGGCGGGCTAATAGCTCGCCACGTAGCGCTGAGGCCAAGTCTGAGACCTCTTCTGGGTCGACGGTCATATCGGCATTGCGAGTCAGCCGGAACTGATAACAACCGCGCACACGCATACCGGGGAAGAGTTCCTCTGCATGAGCGTGAATCATCGATGACAAGAAAATATACTCAGAGAAACCTTCTGCACACAGAGCTTTAGGCAGTGCCATCAAGCGAGGCAGTGAGCGAGGCGCTGGCAGTATTGCCATGCCACCAGCCCGACCAAAGGCGTCCTTTCCCTCTAGTTCAACAATGAAGTTGAGGCTTTTATTAACCAAACGCGGAAACGGGTGGGAAGGGTCTAAGCCAATGGGGCTGATGACCGGCATGATTTCGTTATCAAAAAAACCTTTAACCCACGCTTTTTGCTCGTCGGTCCACTGATCGCGACGACGAAAGCGTAGCCCCTGAGCTTCCAGCGCGGGCAGCAGTGTTTCGTTCAATATTTGATATTGGCGGGCAATTTGCTGATGCGCGATATCCGAGATTTCTGCCAGCACAGCCTTAGGTAAGCGGCCGTCGGCGGCGGTGGTATCGTCACCTAATGCCATTTGGTGTTTAAGCCCAGCAACTCTTATCTCAAAAAACTCATCCATGTTGGATGAAAATATCAGCAGAAACATCAGCCGGTTAAGTAGCGGATGTGCATCGTCTAGGGCTTGTTCAAGCACCCGGATATTGAATTGCAGATGAGAAAGCTCGCGATTGAAGTAAAGCTGCGGGTCGTCAAGATCCGCTTCCAAGTGAGCCTCTTTCGCGTGAACTCCGGTGGGGGTACGATTGATACGCAATGGCAAAGCCTCTCCCTCGCCACTTACCGTCTCGTTTGCAGCGTTCGTTGACTCGCTAGAAAATGCTGGCGTGGAATCTGCTGATTGATCGTCCATGGCTGCCCCCCGGTGGTGGTTCATACTCATCATAGCGTGATAACTACTGTTAATAGGAGTATGCCGGGAAAAGATGACAAACAAGTGTCACCGGTTTGTCATCTTTGAAGGTTTGACCCCTGAAATTAACGCTGTAACAAGCGTGCTGCTTCTAAGGCAAAATAGGTTAAAATCCCATCTGCACCTGCTCGCTTGAAGCACATCAGTGACTCAAGAATGACGGGTTCGGCCTCAAGCCAGCCGTTGTCGAAAGCGGCGCGATGCATGGCGTACTCACCGCTGACTTGATAAGCGAATGTCGGTACTTGGAGTTCGCTTTTTACACGACGTACGATATCCAAGTAAGGCATGCCAGGTTTTACCATTACCATATCAGCGCCTTCAGCGATATCCATAGCGACTTCATGCAGTGCTTCATCACTATTGGCGGGATCCATCTGATAGGTGCGTTTGTCCGCTTTGCCAAGATTGGCGGCAGAGCCGACTGCATCACGGAAAGGGCCGTAATATTTAGAGGCGTACTTAGCGCTATACGCCATAATACGCACATTATGCAGGTGTTCCTGCTCCAACACTTGGCGTATGGCGCCGATGCGGCCATCCATCATATCGGAAGGTGCCACGACATCGGCGCCTGCTTCGGCGTGGGAGAGTGCCTGTTTGAGTAGCGTATCCACTGTGCGGTCATTTTGCACATAGCCGTGCTCATCAAGAATGCCGTCCTGTCCGTGGCTAGTATAGGGGTCAAGGGCGACATCGGTAATAATGCCAAGCTCTGGTAGTGCTTCTTTTAGCGCCCGTACACTACGCTGAACCAGACCATTCGAGTTGTAAGCCTCTTCTGCTAACTCGCTTTTTTGCTCAGCGCTGACAACGGGGAAGAGAGCTAAGGCAGGAATACCCAGCGCGTAGGCCTCACGTGCCTGCTCAATCAGCAGGTCGATGGAAAGACGCTCAACACCGGGCATTGAGGCAATCGCTTCGCGCTGATTTTCGCCTTCCAGTACAAAAACCGGCAAAATCAAATCATTGGGTGTTAGCGTCGACTCCTGCATTAAGCGACGGGAGAAATCGTCGCGACGCATACGGCGAAGTCTGGTGGCAGGGAAGTGACGGGGAGCAGAGGTGTTCAACGGCTTTCTCCAAACAATCGCATAGTCAATCAAATAGTGGGTGCCCTAAAAGGCCTAACGTGAGTATATCAGTCCTGCACTGCAGCGAAAGCGGGCTTGTGATAGCTGGCTTGTAGTGGCTTTATAGACTGACTAAAGTGAGCCACTCAGCGACGCTAAGTGGCGACGATTTAACAGCGATAATAAGCGCTACGATAAGGAGATAAGCATGACCAAACAGGTAGCAATCGTATTAGCAGGCTGCGGCGTTTTTGATGGTTCTGAAATCTATGAAACAACGCTAACGCTGCTGCGCCTTGATCAGTTAGGGATTGGCTATCGCTGCTTTGCGCCGGATGTCGCTCAGCATCATGTGATTAACCACTTAACCCAAGAGCCTGTCGAGGGCGAACAGCGCAATGTACTGCAGGAGTCGGCGCGCCTTGCCCGTGGTGATATTAGCCCGATTACTGAGCTAGATGCAGATGACTTTGATGCGGTCATTGTTCCTGGTGGCTTTGGTGTCGCTAAAAACCTGTCTGATTTTGCCGACCAGGGCGATAGCATGCAGGTACTTGAGAGCGTGAAAGAGGCGCTGGTAGGCTTTAAAGAAGA
This sequence comes from Halomonas sp. XH26, assembly GCF_024138895.1. Classification (NCBI taxonomy): domain Bacteria; kingdom Pseudomonadati; phylum Pseudomonadota; class Gammaproteobacteria; order Oceanospirillales; family Halomonadaceae; genus Halomonas; species Halomonas sp. XH26. The sequence goes on along the minus strand of NZ_CP071889.1, from coordinate 3,253,010 downwards.
GGCAAAACCCATTGGCCTGATGTGTATTGCTCCTGTTTTGGTCCCGCGCCTGCTTGGCGAAGGTGTGGCCGTGACGATTGGTCATGATCCGAGTGTTTCTGGCGCCATTAGTGCGATGGGTGGCCTGCATCGCAGCTGTGGCGTAGAAGACATTGTGGTAGATCATGAGCATCGGGTGGTAACGACGCCTGCTTACATGCTGGCGACCCGTATCAGTGAGGCCGCAACAGGTATCTTTAAGTTGGTAGACCGCATTGATGAAATGATGGGCTAATGCTTTCTAGGTAATCGGCTATTCGTATGAAGGGCAAAAAGCCTCTCGTATGAAGAGCAAAAAGCCTCTGTCATGTTCCCATGGCAGAGGCTTTTTTTGAGCAGTGTATCGCCTTTAATAGTGCTTTTAGGTCTCTTGTTCCTCAGCGTCATCCGCCTTTGCCTTACGGCGTACCAACCGGCCAAACAATAGGCCCACCTCATAAAGTAGGTACATCGGTATCGCTAACAGGCTTTGAGAAATAATGTCGGGAGGAGTAAGCAGCATGCCCACCACAAAGCAGCCTAAAATAATGTAGGGGCGCTTTTTAGAAAGGCTCTCGACTGTGGTCGCGCCAGACAGTATTAGCAGAAATGTTGCGATGGGGATTTCAAACGCAACACCAAAGGCGAAAAATAGCTTAAGTACAAAGTTCAAATACTGATTAATATCGGTCATTACCGCCACGTTTTCCGGCCCGGTCTGGGTGAAAAACTCAAAGAGCAGCGGAAAAACCACGTAATAAGCGAAGGCCGCCCCAGCGTAAAATAGCGCTATGCTAGAGACCAGAATGGGTATCGCCAGCGCTTTTTCGTTATCGTAAAGCCCAGGTGCTACAAATGCCCATGCTTGGTGCAGTACGAAGGGGATAGCGATAAAGACGGCGACTACCAGGGTTAGTTTGAAGGGCGCCAAGAAGGGCGAGGCTACCTCGGTGGCTATCATCTGTGAGCCTTCTGGCAACAGTGCCATTAATGGCTCAGCCACAAAGCTGTAGATGTCATTAGCAAAGGCATAAAGGCCAAGAAATACGACTAATATAACCACGACCGCTTTCATAAGCCGCGAGCGTAGTTCAATCAGGTGCTCAATAAGAGGCGCTTGGCCTTGGTCTTTACGTGGCTCCTGGGAGTCGCCAGACATGCTCATTGGTGATTACTATCCTTTGTAAGATCCGCCTTTGTAAGATCCGCCTTTTTAGCATCGGCATTTCCCACATCCGCCTGCTTGACGTTAGCCTTGCTAGACTCATTTTTGCCGCTAGGATTTACCGCGCGCAGTTCATCGGTAGCACGTTGATGAGGCGTTGAGGAAGAGGCTGCTGGCGTGTCTTCGCGTACTGTTTGCAGTGCATCATCTAGTCGAGCACTCGCGTTGGCAACCCGCTGCTCGGTCTCGTTTTGGGACGCTTGTGTCGAAGTGCTGGAAGAAGAGGGGGCGTCGGCAATGCTCTCAACATCCTGCTTGGCTTTTTTGAGACTGTCATCGAGCTTTTTCTGTTGCTCGTTGAGCTTTTGACGCAACTCCTCTGCTTCCAACTGAGCGCTGATCTCGCGCTGCATACCGGATACCGTACGCTTGATTTTGCCAATCCACATGCCTGCTGTGCGAGCGGCTCTAGGCAGGCGCTCTGGGCCAAGCACCAGAAGCCCGACGATACCAATCAGCATCAGTTCAAGAAAGCCGATATCCAGCATGGGTTATTTGCGCTCTTCGTTACGTTCTGTGGGGCGTTCTTCGGCGGCACGCTTCTCTTCTGCTTGAACATCATAGGTGTTACCAGCCTCTTCGTGGCTTACCTTCGCCTGAGATTGGTCAGCATCTTTTTTGTCGCCGTCTTTCTCTTCTTCGTTAATGGCCTTCTTAAAGCCTTTGACTGCACCGCCTAAGTCGGTGCCCACATTACGCAGTTTCTTGGTGCCGAAAATTAGGATGATAATGCCCAGAACAATCAGCAACTGCCAAATACTGATACCACCTAACATATGCATTTCCTCATCAGTGCAGGTTAACGTTGTGTGCGGGACGCTTTTTCGTCATGACCAGAAATACCAAACCGCCGTGCTAGCTCATCTAAAACGCGCTGATGATCCAGTTCAAGGTGCGACAGCATCACCAAACTATGAAACCACAGGTCGGCGGTTTCAGCGATCACAGCTTGATGCGCCTGCTCGCCGCCGTGCTCGGCATCTTTAGCAGCCAAAATTGTTTCGGTCGCCTCTTCGCCGACTTTTTCGAGTATCTTGTTCAAACCCTTATGATGCAAGGAGGCAACATAAGAATCTTCTGCACAAGCATGTCGACGCTGCTTTAAGACCTCCGCGAGTGCATCTAGCACTTGCGTCGTCTGGGTAGAATCAGTCATAGGCATCCTTTTATCAATCATCACAGCGCTTTCGCCAAAGATCAGTGCTTTCGCCAAGGGCGACACTGAGGCGCTTTATCTTACTGCCAGAATGTTTCATTGCCATAGCAGCAGCAACAAACCTACTCCCGCAGCTGCTAAAACAGGCCACTCTTGAGCCGATGCCCAGCTGCTCAGCGGCTGCCAAGCCAGGGCAATAGCAAGCAAAATAAGTCCGATACGCAGTCGGTAATGACGTTTATGCTGGCGCGTCAGTTGCTGCTGAACGGTACTAATGGAGTTCACTTGCTGATGACGCTGGCGGTGTTCATGCTCCATTCGGCTCAGCGCTTGATGCGCTAGCACGGGTAGCTCAGGCAACTGATGAGAAAGCTCCGGCGCTTGGCGTTTGAGCGACTCCCAAAGGCCGCCGATACCAGCGCGCTGTTTCATCCACTTTTCTAGATATGGTTTCGCAGTGCTCCACAGATCTAGTTCAGGGTAAAGCTGACGACCCAGCCCTTCGATGTTAAGCAGCGTTTTTTGCAACAATACTAACTGTGGCTGTACTTCCATATTAAAGCGTCGTGCTGTTTGAAACAGTCCTAACAGCACCTGCCCAAACGAAATATCTTTTAGCGGCTTTTCAAGAATGGGCTCGCATACGGTACGAATAGCGGCTGCAAACTCGTTAGCGCGCGTGTTTTCGCCCACCCAGCCGGACTCAATATGTAACGCCGCTACTTCGTAATAATCTTGATGGAAAAAGGCCAGTAGGTTGCGCGCTAGGTAGTCTTGATCTTCTCGGGTAAGGCTCCCCACGATGCCGCAGTCGATGGCGATATACTGTGGATCTTCAGGATCATCGCAGTTAACAAAGATATTGCCGGGGTGCATATCGGCATGGAAGAAGTTATCTCGGAAGACCTGGGTGAAGAAGATTTCTACGCCGCGTTCAGCCAGCTTCTTAAGGTTGGTTCCACGCGCAATAAGGGTATCTAAATCAGCCACTGGTACGCCGCGAATGCGCTCCTGGACCATGACATGGCGGCGGGTGTATGACCAATAGATTGTCGGCACAAACAGCAGCGGTGAGTCTTTGAAGTTACGCTTAAGTTGCGATGTGTTTGCCGCTTCTTTATAGAGATCAAGTTCGTCAAATAAGGTGGCTTCGTAATCACGAATCACTTCTACAGGGCGTAAGCGTTTTGCGTCAGGCACTTTACCCAGCAACTTAGCGATTTGATACATCAGCGCCATATCCTGACGCATAATGCGGTCGATGCCGGGGCGAATAATTTTGACGACGACATCTTCACCGCTATGCAGCGTTGCCGCATGCACCTGGGCAATCGATGCTGACGCCAAAGGCACTCGGTCAAAGGCGGCAAATGCCTCTACGAGCGACATTTCAAGCTCTTTTTCGACCCGTGCAGCGGCTAGTTCGCCGGGGAAGGGCGGCACTTGGTCTTGCAGCCGTTTTAATTCATCGGCGATGTCTTCGGGCAATAGGTCTCGACGGGTCGAGAGCATTTGGCCAAATTTAATAAAAATCGGCCCCAGCGCTTCCAGGGCCAGGCGCAGTCGCTCGCCGCGACTGCGCTGCCCTACAGGAAACAGTTTTAGAGGCGAAAGAGCCATTAAGGCACGTAGCCAGAACGGGAGCCGCTCAACGGGTATCAACGTATCTAAGCGATGGCGAGCCACTATCCAAGAGATTTTCAATAACCGCAGGCTCATCAGTGCGGCTCCTTGAGGTGTGGCTGCTTGTTTGGCGACTGACTGGCCGTCAACTGTGTCAAGCGCTTATGCAGGCGATTGAGTTTGGCTTCCAGGCGGTCGGTCGCGATCTCTAGTTCGGTCAAATGATCTCGGAGTACATCGCGCTGTTGGCGGCCGGGGAGTATGCGTGCTTCTTCAAATACATATTCAGAAACGTCTTGCAGCAGCTCATCTTTCGCTCTTAGCCCCCAGCGTGCGGCGCGCCGGATACCTTCGGCCAGTGAATGGGCCGGCATATCCCCCAGCCAGCGAGCTAGCTCGCCTTCCCAATCGATATCCAGATCAAAGAGCAGGTCGCGGGTGGCTTCCAAGAGGTGGATACGGCCACGCACAGAAAGCTTGCCATCAAACATCAACCGCTCAATGGAGGCACCACTTAACCACTCAGAGAGCGTTTCAGGGGTGAGCTCGACGATGGCGTCGACGTCAGTTTCGTCTAGATCATCGCCACGCAGCAAATCAATCCCCGCATGGTGATAGTGCAGCACCAACTGAAGGTGAGGCTTTTCAAGCCTTACCAGTAGTCGACTCCCTGCTAGCGCAGACAAGCGCGCAGGTGAGGCCGGATCACGGGCAAGCAAGGCATTCAACGTGCGTTCACATCCGGCCAGCAACAGGGTCGGGGTGACTAGCATGCTGACCTCATTGTCGGTGAGTTCATAATTTAATGCCGCGGTGAAGGGCCACGATACCGCCGGTCAGGTTGGTATATTCAACCCGATCAAGCCCTGCCGTTTCCATCATGCCTTTCAGGGTTTCCTGGTCGGGATGCATGCGAATAGATTCAGCGAGGTAGCGATAACTCTCACCGTCTCCGGCCACTAGTTCGCCCATTTTAGGTAGAAGGCGGAAGGAGTACTCATCGTAGGCTTTCGACAGCAGCGCATTATTTGGCTTTGAAAACTCAAGCACTAGCAACCGTCCGCCGGGCTTTAGCACGCGTGTCATAGAGCGCAGTGCAGCGTCTTTGTCGGTGACGTTGCGCAGTCCGAAGGCAATCGTAATGCAATCAAAACTGTTGTCCGGAAATGGCAGGCACTCGGCGTTGGCTTGTACATACTCAACGTTGCCTCCGACGCCATTATCCATCAGTTTGTCGCGGCCAACGTTGAGCATGGAGGCGTTAATGTCGGCCAATACCACTTTGCCACGCGGGCCAACCAGACGAGAAAATTTGAGCGTTAAATCGCCAGTGCCGCCAGCAATATCCAGCACATGGTGCCCAGGACGAACGCCTGCGCGCTCAATAGTAAGGCGTTTCCAGACGCGATGGATACCCATGGACATCAAGTCATTCATGATGTCATAGCGTGCAGCTACCGAATGAAAGACATCGGCAACACGAGACGCTTTTTCGTCAACTGCGACTTCCTGATAACCAAAATGGGTGGTGCGTTTTTCAGTGGGGCTCATGGGGCTCTAGCTCCCGAGTTCGAGGCGGTAATAGTCGACCAAAAGGTCGTCGCAATAAATGGTTAGCGACATTGTAGCCTTCTCACCCCCAACTTGTCTGCGCTTCAACTGAGGTGAAGCGTCACAGCTGTTTGAATTGGATGCTGGCTGGTTCGCGGGAGGCGCCGGCCGCTTCTAGGCGTTGTAGGTAGTTTTGCCAATAATCTGTTTGGTGCTGAGCTAAGTCGTAAAGATAGTTCCAGCTGTAAAGTCCGCTGTCGTGGCCGTCGTCAAAGTGCAATTTCAGAGCGTAATTGCCGGCTTGGGTAATGTTTTGCAGGCCGACATCTTTTTTACCCACTTGCAGCACGGCAGTATCGCCGCCGTGGCCACGCACTTCGGCTGAAGGTGAATAAACCCGTAAAAATTCGACAGGCAGTCGAAAGCTTTCACCCGTGGCGTAGCTAAGTTCTAGCTCGCGAGCCTGCTTATGGTAGTGAACCCGCGTTGGGGTGGGGGCATTCGTAGAAGTAGGGGCATTCATGGATGACGTCACCTTTTACGATATCGAGCTAAAGCGGATTGACCGACTATTTGCGCTTTAGCAAATGCGTGAAGGCAAGCGCCACGGCTAACGTTTGATCGACAGGACGTCGATCAAGCACGAGCAACAGGGATGTTGTTATCGTGCGTAACGTTAGACGCAGCGCAGCCTGAACAGCGGCATTTGCTTGCGTAAAAAGCGGGCAAGCTGTTGCGGGCTATACCGATATAAGCGCGTTTACAAAATATAGCGCGATAGGTCTTCGTCTACTGCTAGCTCACCCAGTTGGGCATTGACGTAATCGGCATCGATGACCAGCGGGCTATCCATGTCGCCGCCTTTAAATGAGGCTTCTTCGAGCAGCCGTTCCAGCACTGTATGTAGACGGCGAGCGCCAATATTCTCGGTGCCTTCGTTCACTTGCCAGGAAATCTCGGCAATACGCTCGATACCGTCTGGAGTGAACTCGATATCCAGCCCTTCGGTAGCCAGCAGCGCTTGGTACTGCTTGGTGAGCGAGGCGGATGGCTCGGTGAGAATCCGCTGGAAATCGCCGGGGGTCAGCGCATCCAGCTCAACACGGATCGGCAAGCGTCCTTGTAGCTCTGGAATAAGGTCCGAGGGACGCGATAGGTGGAAGGCACCCGAGGCAATAAACAGGATATGATCGGTTTTGACCATTCCGTATTTGGTTGAAACGGTAGAGCCTTCGATTAACGGCAGCAGGTCACGCTGAACGCCTTCACGGGAGACTTCGCCACCGCTAGACTGGCCGCTACCCTTGGCAACTTTGTCGATCTCATCTAAGAAGACAATCCCATGCTGTTCAACGGCTTCGACAGCGCGGGCTTTGATCTCTTCTTCATTGACCAGCTTGCTCGCTTCTTCATCGCGCAGCAGAACCAGTGCTTCTTTGACCGTTACACGGCGCTGTTCGCGCTTTTGCTGGCCCATGTTGGAGAACAGGCTCTGTAGCTGGTTGGTCATCTCCTCCATACCTGGCGGCGTCATTATGTCGATGCCTTGCCCATGGGAAGAGATTTCGATATCGATCTCTTTATCATCCAACTGACCTTCCCGAAGCTTTTTGCGGAAGGTTTGACGCGTACCGTTATCTTCCCGAGGCTTATCTTCCTGGCCACGGGGCGGTGGTAGCAGTGCATCTAGAACGCGATCTTCAGCGGCATCTTCAGCGCGATGGCCGACTTCTTCCTTCGCGTGTTCACGAACCATTTTGATGGCGGCTTCCATCAAGTCGCGAATAATCGACTCGACGTCCCGGCCTACATAGCCGACTTCGGTAAATTTAGTGGCCTCGACCTTGATGAAGGGCGCTCTGGCTAGCTTGGCGAGGCGGCGAGCAATTTCAGTTTTACCCACGCCGGTAGGGCCAATCATCAGAATATTTTTTGGTGTCACTTCCGGGCGCAACTCATCGTCTAGTTGCATGCGACGCCAGCGGTTACGCAGGGCAATGGCCACGGCGCGCTTGGCATCTTGTTGACCAATGATGTATTGATCCAGGGCGTGGACGATTTCGCGGGGTGTCATCTGAGTCATAAAAAGGGCCTCAACGGTCGTTGATGTTCAGCTCTTCGAGCGTCACGTGGTGATTGGTAAATACGCAGATGTCGCCGGCGATTTCGAGAGACTTTTCAGTAATTTCACGAGCAGAAAGCTCGGTGTTTTCCAATAGTGCGCGGGCACTTGCCTGGGCAAAGTTGCCGCCAGAGCCAATAGCAATAATGCCGCGTTCAGGCTCAACCACATCACCGTTACCGGTAATAATCAGCGAGGCGCTGTGGTCCGCTACGGCCAGTAGTGCTTCCAGGCGGCGCAGAGCTCGATCGGTGCGCCAATCTTTGGCCAACTCAACCGCTGCTTTGGTGAGGTGTCCTTGGTATTTTTCTAACTGCGCTTCAAAACGCTCAAACAGGGTGAAGGCATCGGCGGTGCCGCCAGCAAAACCAGCGAGTACTTTGCCACGATACAGGCGGCGTACTTTGCTCGCGTTGCCTTTCATTACGGTGTTGCCCAGAGATACTTGGCCGTCGCCTGCAAGGGCAACCTGATTACCGCGGCGTACGGATACAATAGTGGTCATGGAGATAACTCCTTGGGGGAGACACATGCTCCCGATGACTGATCGGCCATTTTAAAAGACCGTATAAAAAGCGATTCACAACAAAATGCGGGCGGCTGATAAAAAATCAACCGCCCGCTAAATAAAGCTGTTAGATAAACTGTTTTTTTAACGGGGCTTATGGCGATGAAAGCCTGTCTAGCCCTTTAGTTAAAGTAGTCTGTGGTTAGACTAGTTCTGCAGTTGGATCAGCAGTGGCTCAATGCCTTGTGTGGCCATTAAGTCTTGGGCGCGGTTAAGCTCACGAGTATCTTCGTAAGGGCCTACTTGAACACGGTGCCAAGTATCGCCATTAGCCTTTACTTCGCTAACTTGGGCTAGCAGGCTTAAGTTGCGCAGACGGCCACGCAACTGCTCGGCATCGCTTAGCTCTCGAAACGACGCGGCCTGTAGCATGTAGCGGTTAGGCGTGTTACTGGCAGGCGCTTGCTGGGCAGCGGCCACTTGCTCTTCAGGGCGCATATTAGCTGCAATAACCTGAGCAATAGGGTCATCGTTCTGACGCGCACTTGCGCTGCTTGTCGTTGTTTCGTTAGCTGTCGCGTTGTTACTTGCCGTCGTTTGTTCCTGCTGTGCTGCTGCCTCGGGGCGGTTCACGGTTGATGGCAGCGACACGCCTGGAGCAATGACTTCTGTATCTGGCAGCAGCGTGTAGAACTCAAACGTTGGCATTGATGGCTCGGCGACGGTTTCTGTTTGACGCGCAGCGCTACGCTCATCGCTGTCAGCAGGCTTAGGCAAGACAGTCGCTTGGGGCGTGTCTTCCTGCTCTTGCCAAGGAGCGGTGCCATGTTGATGCTGTGCTAGGAAGAAGCCTGCCGCTAAGCCTGCTATCCCCCAAAGCCAGCCAGGAATTTTGAATCCGCCACCTGAGCTTTTGCTGGCTTTGCGCTGAGAGGTTGCGCCTCGGCGGGCGGGCTTCTCTTTTGGGCTGGCCATCGCTTACATCTCCTCTGGGGCGCTGACCCCCATAAGATCAAGGCCGTTGCGAAGCACCTGTTTGGTTGCTAGGCCAAGAGCTAAGCGTGTGTTACGCAGGGTATCGTCTTCAACCATGACTTTAACGGCGTTGTAGCACGTGTGGAAATCACCTGAAAGATCCAATAGATACTGAGCAACCTGCTGGGGCTCGCGATTTTTAGCGGCGTTTTCAACCACTTCTGGGTAGCGTGCCAAGCGATTAAGCACGGCCTTTTCCTGGTCGCTATCGAGCAGTGCGAGGTGAGCTAGAGCGACGCTGTGGTTGAATGGCTGGTCTGCATCTTCGGCTTTGCGCAGCATGCTGGATACCCGCGCATGGGCGTATTGAATGTAATACACCGGGTTATCGTTCGACTGCGAGCGCGCCAAGTCGATATCAAAGGTAAGCTGCGAATCCGCCCGGCGTGCGGCCAGGAAGAAGCGAGTAGCATCACGGCCAACTTCATCAATTAGGTCGCGCACGGTGACATAGCTGCCAGCACGTTTGGAAAGTTTTACCTCTACGCCTGAGCGGGTCACCATTACCATTTGATGCAGAACGTAGTCGGGCCAGCCTTTGGGAATGCCGACCTCCAGTGCCTGCAAGCCAGCACGAACACGGGTAACCGTGGAGTGGTGGTCAGCACCTTGCTCATTAATCACGGTTTTAAAGCCGCGTTGCCACTTATTCAGGTGGTAGGCCACATCCGGTAAGAAGTAGGTGTAGCCACCTTCCCGTTTGCGCATCACGCGGTCTTTGTCATCGCCAAAGTCAGTGGTGCGCAGCCACATGGCACCGTCTTCTTCGTACGTATGGCCATTCGCAACGAGCTTCTCAACGGTCGCGTCTACTTTGCCGTCTTGATAAAGCGATGACTCAAGGAAGTAGACGTCAAACTCAACGCCAAACGCTTTCAGGTCTAAATCCTGTTCTCGGCGCAGCCAAGCGACAGCGAAGGCCTGAATGGCATCTAGGTCATTGGCATCTGCTTTAGCGGTGACTTCACGGTCATCGGCTGCCACCGTTTTGCCTGCCATGTAGTCGTTGGCCACATCAATAATGTACTCGCCGCGATAGCCGTCTTCTGGCCAGCTGGGGTCATCTGGCCCAAGGCCCTTGGCGCGAGCTTGAACAGAAAGCGCCAGATTTTTGATCTGGGCGCCGGCATCGTTGTAATAAAATTCGCGCGTCACATCGTAGCCGGTGGCTTCTAACAGGCGGCAAATACAGTCGCCTATTGCTGCGCCACGGCCATGGCCAACATGAAGAGGTCCTGTCGGGTTGGCAGAAACAAACTCCACCTGGACTTTCTCGCCCTTGCCAATCAGGCTGCGGCCAAAAGCATCGCCGCTATCGAGCACCTGAGCAACAATTTGAGCGGCCGCATCCGTGGCAGCAAAAAAATTAATAAAGCCGGGGCCAGCAATCTCGGTTTTTTGAATAGCATCGCTCGCGGGGAGGGCGGCGACCAGTAGATCGGCTAGCTCGCGCGGCTTCTTTGCTGCGGGCTTCGCCAGCATAAGCGCTAGGTTGGTGGCGTAGTCGCCGTGCGCTTTATCTTTAGTGGGGTCAACTTTAATCGTCGGCTGTAAATCGTCGGGCAGCACGCCTTGGTGCTTAAGCGCGTCAATCGCGCCTTCTAGCAAAGTAACAATTGTGTCTTTCATTTAAATATCCGAATGTCGTCAGTGGCGGCGTGTGCATGCGCTCATGTTAGGCAGCGGCAAAGCGGTCATTATCGGCAATTGGCGCGCAGTTTCAAAGCCGTATTACGTTACAGGGCGAGCCAATGGCCCACGATATGTCTATCTCTACGCGAGACTCTACGCGAGAGTTTGCGGGTCAATGTCGATTGACCATCGGACTTTGCGCGCCTCACGATTGGCTTCTAACCACTGTACCAGCCAGTTAGCAGCGGTATGGCGCTGGCTACGTTTATCTGCTGCCAGCATGATGTGCACATGATAACGGTTTTGACGGCGCTCCATGGGAGCTGGGACGGGGCCTAAGCAGCGCACCGGTAGTTTTACCATTGTTAACCATTGTTGAAGTGCTTGAGCAGCCTGCTGGCCCAAAGCCGTGGCAGCTTCTTCATGAGGGCTTTCAATGCGTAGCAATGCCATAAAACAAAAAGGCGGCAGCATAGCGAGGCGGCGCTCTTCCAAAAGGCTACGGGCGAGTGCGCCATAACCGTGCTCCGCAAGTTGGCCCAAGTGCGGGTCATCTGGGTGCAGCGTTTGTACCAGAACCCGCCCTGGATGAGCGGCACGTCCTGCGCGACCGGCGACCTGCTCCAGCAACTGCGCGCTGTGTTCCAATGCGCGAAAATCAGCAGCGTAAAGTCCACCGTCGGCATTAACGACGACGACCAGCGTGACATGGGGTAGGTGGTGGCCTTTCGCCAGCATCTGGGTGCCGACGAGCAAGCATGGCTCGCCTCGCTGGATCTCTTTGAGTATCTGCTCAAAACTCTCTTTTTTACGCGTACTGTCGCGGTCAATACGGTGAACGGTGACGTTTGGGAACAATCCCTGCAACGTTTCTTCAGTTCGTTCGGTACCGCTGCCCAGGGCGCGTAGGTCACCGCTGCCACACTCGGGGCAAGCGTCTGGTAGCGCGCGTCGACTATCGCAATGGTGGCAGGCCAAAAGGGAAGGCTGGCGGTGCAGCGTCATGCGCGAGTCGCACTGTCCGCATTCGGCGATCCACCCACAGCTATGGCAAGCCAGCGTTGGTGCGAATCCCCGTCGGTTAATAAAAACGAGCGCCTGCTTGCCTGACGCTAAGGTGTTTTTGATAGCGGTGATGGCGCCGGGCAGAAGCCCCCCCTGGCGTCGCTGATGACGTAGGTCAATCAATTCAAGCTTGGCTGGTGGGTGTCGACTGGGACGTTGGGTAAGACGCAGATGGCGATAGTGGCCGGAAAGCGCTTGCTGCAAACTCTCAAAAGAAGGCGTGGCGCTGCCTAACAGCAGGGGGATATTGTGGTAATGAGCCCTGGCAACGGCTAAGTCCCGGGCGTGGTAGCGAAGCCCGTCGTGCTGTTTATAGGAGCCATCATGCTCTTCGTCGACGATAATGGCGCCTGGGTTTTTGAGTGGCGTAAAAATAGCCGAACGAGTGCCGATAATGACTAGCGCGCGGCCATTGGCAGCGGCTTCCCATACATCCAGGCGCTCCAGGTCGGTAAGCCCCGAGTGTAGCGCCACTACCGGTACCCTAAAGCGGCTCTTAAAGCGCGCCAGGGTTTGAGGCGTGAGGCCTATTTCAGGCACCAGTACCAGGGACTGCTTGCCTTTAGCGGCGAGGGCTTCAATTAGCTGAAGGTAGATTTCGGTTTTACCACTACCGGTCACGCCTTCAAGTAAGCAGGGATGGTAGCTTTCGAGCTTTTCATGCAATACGGCAAGTGCCGAGGCCTGCTCTCTGTTCAGCGGCAGTGATGGTGAGGCCAGCAGGTTGCCGCCAGCGGACGGTGTTGGGGTTAGCGTGGTTTCCTGGGCACGGGCGAAGCCCTTTTTTTGCAAGGATAGAAGCTGTTCACGGGTGAAACCATGAGCAGTGATTGCTCGACCAGCCAGTCCATGTGGATGCTGGCGCAGCAGGGCATACAGCTCGGCTTGTTTCGGTGCTCGCTGAAGCGGTAGGTCGTCCCCAGGTGATAGCGGCAGCCACAGGGTCTGTGTTCGTCCCCCCATCGGATGGCCCTGGCGCAGCCGGGCAGGCATGGCCAGCTGCATCGTGTCGCCTAAGCTGTGCTGATAATAACGGGCCGCGAAATGGCATAGCCACTGCCAGTCGTTGGGCAGGGGGGTGTCATCGAGCACCTCGCTAATAGCGCGTAGCTTCCCGTGAGGCAGTTCGCTGCCATTGGCAAGTTCTGCCACCACGCCGACCACTTCTCTGCGGCCAAAGGGGACGCGTACTCTAAGGCCTATCTGCCAGCCACAAGCGGGTGGTTGGCGTGTTGGTAAATAGTCAAATAAACGCCGCAGTGGTGATGGTAGAGCGACTTTAAGCACTTGAAAAGGTGCTGAGGACCCGCCTTGAGGGCGTGCCTGGTTAGAAACAGAGTCGGACAATTGGCCTCCGGCGTTTAGTTTGCTAGAATGCGCGGCCGCTCTGAATCCATAGGATGGAGCGGTTAACCGGTTAGCAGTTTTTTCAAACCCGTATGCGGTGCCTGGCAACGGATCAGGTGGCGGCATACAGCTCATGAGGCTCAAGATGAAACAAGGTATCCACCCGAATTACAACACGGTCACCGCTAGCTGTTCTTGCGGTGCAAGCTTCCAGGTTGGTTCTACCTCTGGTCAGGACTTCTCTCTGGACGTGTGCTCCAACTGCCACCCGTTCTACACTGGTAAGCAGAAGCAAGCGACCACTGGTGGCCGTGTAGAACGCTTTAACAAGCGTTTCGGCGCTGCCGTTAAGCGCGGCTAATCCTAACGGATTTGCGCTGCTGCAAACACACAGTGTGTTTGCAATGTAAGCCCACGCTACGGCGTGGGCTTTTTATTCTCAGAGGCACGCTTTTTCCATTTTCCTTTCCCTTCCTTACCTGATAGGCCTTCTGAAGGCTTATTTTGCTTAGTAATAATGTATCCATGGATGCGTCTAGCAGATGCTTAAAATAGATACTTGTCCACAGCCGCTTCTGTAAAGGCAGGCCTGTGGAAAGGTTGGTTTTTTATGGTTTTTAATGGAATTTATTTTCATAAATTCCGCATTGCATCAATAAGCAAACCTTTATGGCTATCGTACTTATTTATAAGTTGCAGCAAATGGTGTTGAAAAGTTACGAACATGTTGGAAACGGGTTTGAAACAACTGTTTTTCTGCAAAGTTTACTACGTGCTTGAGGCGCATGGGTTTTTTCTATATTCTGGAGTGACTTTTCTACTTTAGGCTGATTGGACCTTGACCATGATGGATGCAAATAAGCAAGCGGCTTTGGATTATCACGCTAAACCGATTCCCGGTAAGCTGTCTGTGGAGTTAACCAAACCCACAGCTACCGCGCGTGATCTGGCGCTGGCGTATAGCCCTGGCGTTGCTGAGCCGGTTCGCGAAATCGCCCGTGAGGCGGAAAACGCGTATCGCTACACTGGTAAAGGGAATCTGGTCGCTGTCATTTCTGACGGAACTGCCATTCTAGGCCTTGGTAACCTTGGCCCGCTGGCCAGTAAGCCGGTTATGGAAGGTAAGGGCGTACTGTTTAAGTGCTTTGCAGGCATTAACTCAGTCGATATTGAAGTGGATGCTGAAAGCCCGCAGGCGTTTATCGATACGGTGGCGCGTATTGCGGATACCTGGGGTGGTATTAACCTGGAAGATATCAAAGCCCCCGAATGCTTTGAAATCGAAAAGGCCTTGATTGATCGCTGCAGTATTCCAGTATTTCACGATGATCAGCATGGTACGGCCATTGTGACCGCTGCCGGTATGCTTAATGCGCTGGATATTGCCAATAAGCGTATTGAAGATGTGAAGATTGTCTGTATGGGCGCGGGAGCTGCAGCGATTGCCTGCATGCGTTTGCTAGTGTCGTGTGGCGCTAATAAAAAGAATTTGGTGATGCTTGATCGTCGCGGTGTTATTCACGCTGATCGCGATGGCATTAACGAGTATAAAGCTGAATTCGCCCGCCATACCAATATGCGCACGTTAGACGATGCCATCGACGGTGCTGATGTGTTTATTGGTCTTTCAGGCCCGGGGCTGCTTTCTGCCGAGCAAGTGAAAAAAATGGCCGCAGACCCGGTTATTTTCGCCTGTACTAACCCAGATCCGGAAATTCACCCAGCTGTGGCCCGCGAGGCACGCCCTGATGTGATCATGGCCACCGGCCGTTCGGACTTCCCGAATCAGGTAAATAACGTATTGGGTTTCCCGTTTATTTTCCGAGGTGCTTTAGATGTTCGGGCGACACGCATTAATGAAGCCATGAAGCTGGCTGCTGTCCACGCTCTGAAGGATCTAGCCCGAGAGCCGGTACCCCAAGAAGTGTTAGACGCCTACGAGCGCACTGAGATGAGTTTTGGGCGTGAGTACATTATCCCGACACCGGTCGATATTCGCCTGCTAGACCGAGTTTCTTCGGCGGTGGCTCAGGCAGCCGTAGACTCAGGTGTGGCGCGTAAGCCTTATCCCGCGCACTATCCGCTCAAAACAATTAATGACGTTTACGGTGCGTAAACTTTATAGCGCACGTTGATGTATCCTCCGACGCCCGCTGATAGCGGGCGTCGGTGTTTTTGCGCACCGGTTGATTGATGTGCTTTAGTGCTGTTGCGGGTAGCGCACCAGTCCTTCTTGAGCGGTAGAGGCCACCAAGCGACCATCGCGTCGGTAAATATGACCGCGCGCTAAACCGCGGGCGCCGCCAGCCCAGGGAGAGTCAATCACGTAGAGTAACCAGTCATCCAGGCGGGTATCTTCGTGTAGCCACAGGGCATGGTCCAGGCTGGCGATGCGCAGTTTGGGATCGGTAAACTTGATACCGTGGGGAACCAGTCCGGTCGTTAGTAGGTTGAAGTCCGATGCGTAGGAAAGCAGGTGGCGATGCAGGGCTGGATCATCGGGCAGCGTTCCGCCCGCTAGGCGAAACCATAGGCACTGACCTGCAGGCGATGCATTGCCTGGATTGCCTTTTAAATGCAGAAACTCGATAGGATGACCTGGGAAACGCGCATGCTTTACATCTCCACTTTCGATTAACGCTTCTGGCGTAGGCACGTGGGGCATGGCGCGCTGGTGGTTAATGCTCTCTTCGGCGCTTTGAAACGAAGCGCTACAGAAGAAGATCGGGCGCCCTTTTTGAATAGCGGTAACGCGCCGAGTAGTAAAGCTACCACCATCGCGAATCGTGTCTACTTGGTAGACGACGGGGCGGTGAGGGTCGCCGGGACGCAGAAAATAGCCATGCTGTGAGTGTGGGCGGCGATCATCGGGCACGGTGCGGGCCGCAGCTGCTAATGCTTGGCCTAATACCTGGCCACCGTAGAGTTGTGGGAAGCCGAGGTCTTGGCTTTGGCCACGAAATAGCGTCTCTTCAAGTGTTTCCAGCTCTAGTAAGCTTACCAGTAACTTCAGCGCATCGTTCATTCTCGGTATCCTTAGTGCTGTCCGTTTGGCCGCTAATGTTTGCCAGGGTATCTATGCGGCTATGGCACAATTAAAACGATCGTTTTGCTACCTTAGCGGAGTTTGTCTTGATACGCAGCGACGAATTTTACATGCACCGAGCGCTTGACCAAGCACACCTTGCCTTTAAAGAGGGCGAGGTGCCGGTGGGGGCTGTAGTGGTGGATGCTCTGGGAACTATTATAGGTGCAGGGCGAAACTCACCGGTAGCTAGTTGCGACCCTAGCGGTCACGCGGAAATTCGCGCGCTGAGAGCAGCGGGACAGCAAGTAGGTAACTATCGCTTAGAGGGCTGCACACTATTTGTAACGCTTGAGCCATGCATGATGTGTGCGGGTGCCATGGTCCATGCCCGCTTAACACGCTTGGTGTATGGTGCGGCAGAGCCGCGCACGGGGATGGTCGAATCAAAAGCCAACTTGCTTGCTCAGCCGTGGTTCAATCATCAAGTAGTCGTCACCAGTGGTGTGCTGGCAGCGCCGGCAAAAAAATTGCTAAAACAGTTTTTTGCTACGAAACGCTAGCCCGCTACTATCGTCAACGAGTGGCGGTATAGAGAGTAGCAACCAATCATTATTCCATGGGTGGAATAATATCAAAGAGTAACAGAGGCTCATCGCTAACCAGTGTTTGTCCCAACTGGAAAAACTGCTGGCGACTGCGTTCGACGTACTCAATCATCTCGTAGTAGCGGCGAATGTTGCGTACATAGATCACAGGCTCACCGCCGCGTGCATAGCCATGGCGAGTTTGGCTGTGCCATTCCCGTTGCTGAAGTAAGGGCAGCGCTGCACGGACATCTTGCCAGCTGTCTGGGTTGCCGCCGCGCATTTCGGCGATCTTGCGGGCATCGTATAGGTGCCCGAGTCCAACGTTATAGGCTGCCATCGCCATGTAGAGCCGGTCATTGCCGACAATGCTCTCTGGCAGGCGATCTTTAATACTACGTAAATAGCGGGCGCCACCATCAATGCTCTGGGCAGGATTAGTGCGGTCAGCAATGCCCATCTCGCTGGCGGTTGGGTTGGTGAGCATCATTAGGCCGCGCACCCCGGTGGGAGACACTGCGTTAGGGTCCCAGTGAGATTCCTGATAGCCCACGGCGGCCAGCAGTTTCCAGTCAAACCCCGTGTCTCGAGCAGCCTTTTTGAAAAGCTCGCTATAGGTTGGCAGGCGTTCATCAAGATGGGCTAAAAACGTGCGTGTTCCCACGTACTCCAAATAATCATCATGGCCAAAATAGCGGCTGACGAGCTGCTCCAGCGTGCCACTTTCCTGCAGTTCTTGAAGAAACTGATTGGCAGTTTCCAATAGCCCCAGCCCGCGCCCGCTAGGTACCGCCCAGGCTAATGACAGCGGCTCTCCCAAAAAGAAACCGCGCTCGACGTTAGGGAAAAAGAGCCGATTGAGACGAAACTGATGATCAAAAATAATTGCGGCATCCAGCGTGCCGTTTTCCACCCGAGCCAGCAGTTCTGCTACTTCAAGCTCGTGAGACTCTTTCCAGCTTAAACTTGGGTAGTCGCGCTGAAGGGCGAGGAGTGATTGGCTGGTGCCTGCTTCGCTAAGCGTGCCTAATTCCAAACCAACTAAATTTTTTGGCTCGTTTATGCCGTTCAAGCCGCGACGATAAACCACCAGTGGCTGCATCTGGATAATTGAGCGGGTGTAATGAATGCCGGGTGAATCTGGCAGCAAGGGTAGCGCCGCAGCACCTAGGTCTCCTTGTTCTCGTACGGCAGGCAGCACGCTTTCAGGATGGTGGCTTGCATTGAGATTTAAGCTAACCCCCAAATAGTCAGCAAATCGATGCATCAGCTCATATTCAAAGCCAGTGGGGCCTTGGCGGCCTTCATAGTAAGTGGTTGGTGTATTGCGGGTATGAATAGTAATAAATTCTTTCGCGATGATCTGAGCGAGGTGCTCACCTTGCGGTACCGGCGTGGTGGCGCGCGGAATTAACGCTAAGAAAAGCGTAACAATGACTGCAAAATAGGCGCGATAACGCGCTATAAAATGTCGGCAAATCAACGTCAGCATGGCGTCTTGTCGGCATGAAACAAGCTGCCACGATACCCAGCCTGAGAGATGCTGTCACCTTGTTGATTTCGTGTGGCCGCCGCTTTCCAGTATCATAGTGAGATTGCCGCGCTGCGGCCCACTGATTTCCCGCACGAACTCTTCCTGCTTTAGAGGCTCCCAGATATGCTCGAACTGCGAGGCGCACCTGCCCTTTCTGCCTTCCGCCATGAACGGCTGTTAACGGTGTTGCGTGAACGTGTTCCCGAGGTGGAGGCGTTGTCCGCCCATTACGTCCACTTCATAGACCACCGCGAGACACTGGATGATGCTGCCCAGGAGTGTTTGGCCAAGCTGCTTGATTATGGCAGCCACGCAAGCCAAGACATTCCTGAAAACGCCCAGCGCTTCCTGGTTGTGCCGCGTTTAGGCACCCAGTCGCCATGGTCTTCTAAAGCAACTGATATTGCTCATAACTGTGGGCTGCACCAGATTGATCGCATCGAACGTGGTGTCGATTATCGGGTAGCGCTGCGCAGTGAGCCTAGCGCTGAACAGTTAGACGCGATCAGCGCGTTACTGCACGACCGTATGACGGAGAACGTGCTGGCTGACGTTGCTGATGCGGTCAAACTGTTTGCTCATCATACCCCTGCGCCACTGGGCAGTGTCGATATCTTGGAAGGCGGCCACGAAGCGTTGGCAACAGCCAACCGAGAATTAGGGCTGGCGCTTGCCGACGATGAAATCGACTATCTAGTGGCTGCGTTTATTGAGCTTGGTCGCAATCCTAGCGATGTCGAGCTGATGATGTTTGCCCAGGCGAACTCGGAGCACTGCCGCCACAAAATCTTCAACGCGGACTGGGTTATTGATGGTGAAGCCCAGAGCCATTCGCTGTTTAAGATGATTAAGAACACCTTTGCGACCTCGCCGGATAACGTGCTCTCGGCCTATAGCGACAACGCAGCGGTGATCAAAGGTAGCCAAGGGGGGCGTTTCTTCCCCACGCCACTGATCGGCGCTGAGGGGGAGCGGGCCAGCTACGACGCCCACCAAGAGCCCATCCACATTCTGATGAAGGTGGAAACCCACAACCACCCTACAGCGATTGCACCATTCCCTGGCGCGGCGACCGGCTCTGGTGGTGAAATTCGTGATGAGGGGGCGACCGGTATCGGCGGCAAGCCGAAGGCCGGCCTGTCGGGCTTTACCGTATCCAACCTGCGCATCCCCGAGTTCGTACAACCCTGGGAAGCGTTTGACTACGGCAAGCCAGAGCGCATGCAGTCGGCGCTGCAAATTATGCTGGACGGCCCCATCGGTGGTGCGGCGTTTAACAATGAATTTGGCCGGCCTAATCTGACGGGCTACTTCCGTACCTACGAGCAGGATACGCTGAGCGACGATGGTATCGAGCGTCGCGGCTTCCACAAGCCGATTATGCTGGCCGGTGGTTATGGCAATATTCGTGCTCACCATGTGCAGAAAGGCGAAATTCCCGTTGGTGGCAAGCTAATCGTGATGGGCGGCCCAGCCATGCTAATCGGCCTGGGTGGTGGAGCAGCGTCTAGCATGGCATCAGGCGAGTCTAGCGCGGACTTAGATTTTGCCTCGGTGCAGCGGGAAAACCCGGAAATTGAGCGTCGCGCCCAGGAGGTCATCGACCGCTGTTGGGCGCTGGGCGATAAAAACCCGATTCGCTTTATTCACGATGTAGGTGCAGGCGGGCTTTCCAACGCCTTACCGGAGCTGGTCAAAGACGGTAATCGCGGTGGTCTGTTTGACCTGCGTGCAGTGCCTAACGCTGAGCCAGGTATGAGCCCGCTGGAAATTTGGTGTAACGAAGCCCAAGAGCGTTATGTGCTGGCCGTTGCCCCCGAAGACCTGGATACCTTTGACGCACTGTGCAAGCGCGAACGTTGCCCCTATGCGGTGGTCGGCGAGGCCATGGAGCATCATCATCTGGAAGTTCGCGACGGCCATTTTGATACCAAGCCGGTCGATCTGCCGATGAGCGTGTTGTTTGGCAAACCGCCGAAGATGACGCGTTCGTTTGAACGTCAAACTTTAGAGCTTTCTGGCGTCATGCTCGACAATCTGGATCTGCGCGAAGCGATGGATCGAGTGTTGCGCCTGCCAACCGTGGCATCGAAGAGCTTTTTGATTACCATTGGCGACCGTTCAATTACCGGCCAAGTCGCCCGCGATCAGATGGTTGGCCCTTGGCAGGTACCGGTGGCCGATGTGGCCGTGACCACTGCTAGCTTCGACACCCACGCTGGTGAAGCCATGGCGATGGGCGAGCGCCCGCCAGTGGCGCTGATTAACCCCGCTGCCAGCGCCCGTCTGGCCGTTGCCGAAGCGATTACTAACTTAGCTGCGGCGCCAATTGCCAAACTGTCGGATATTAAGCTTTCAGCTAACTGGATGAGCGCTGCCGACCATCCCGGTGAAAATCAGGCGCTCTATGATGCTGTACATGCCGTAGGTATGGAGCTGTGTCCGGCACTCGGCATTGCCATTCCGGTGGGTAAGGATTCCATGTCAATGCGTACCGCTTGGCAGGAAGGCGACAGTTCGGACGAAAACAGTGCCGACGAAAAGAGCATCACATCGCCGCTTTCGCTGGTGGTGACGGGGTTTGCGCCAGTGACCGATGCAATGGCGACGCTGACACCGCAAATCAATCTGGAGCAGGACGAATCAGATCTGATTCTGATCGACCTGGGAAATGGACAAAACCGCTTAGGTGGTTCTGCGCTGGCGCAAGTCTATGGTCAAGTCGGTAATGACTGTCCTGATGTTGATGACCCAGAAGACCTGAAGGCGTTTTTTGAGGTCATTCAGGGGCTCAACCGCGATGGCAAGCTGCTGGCCTACCACGACCGTAGCGATGGTGGCCTGCTGGTCACGCTGTTGGAAATGGCCTTTGCTGCCCATGCGGGCCTTGAGATTAAGCTGGACTGGCTGATTGATGAGCCGGTGGAAGCGTTCAATGCGCTGTTCTCTGAAGAGCTGGGTGCGGTGATTCAGGTGAGCCGTGAGCACACTGAAGAAGTGCTTACCCAGTTTGCCGTTGCAGGTATCGAAACATGCGGTGTTATTGCGCGTCCCCGTTATGACGACCAGGTGCGGGTAACGCTGTTTGAAGAGCCGCTGCTGGAAACTACTCGCCAACTGACTCAGCGCACCTGGGCGGAAACCAGTTACCGCATGCAGGCGCTGCGTGATAACCCCGAATGCGCTAAGAACGAATTCGATAACCTGCTGGATGTTCGTGATCCTGGCCTAAGCGCCGCGCCTAGCTTTGATATCAACGATGATATCAGCGCGCCGTTTATCAACACGGCCAAGCCTGCTGTTGCCGTGCTGCGCGAACAAGGTGTTAATGGTCAGGTCGAGATGGCTTGGGCATTCCATAAAGCGGGCTTTGACGCAGTGGATGTGCACATGAGTGACATCCTGGAAGGGCGTGTTTCGCTTGATGAGTTCAAAGGGCTAGTCGCCTGCGGCGGTTTCTCTTACGGCGATGTGCTGGGTGCAGGTGGCGGTTGGGCGAAGTCGGTACTGTTCAATGAGCGTGCCCGTGAGCAGTTTGCCAACTTCTTCACCCGTGATGACAGCTTCTCGCTGGGCGTGTGCAATGGTTGTCAGATGCTCTCGCAGCTTAAGACACTGATTCCGGGGGCTGAAAGCTGGCCTGCGTTTGAGCGTAACGAATCTGAGCAGTTTGAAGCACGTGTGGCGATGGTGCGGGTAGAGAAAAGCCCGTCGATTCTGCTGGCGGGTATGGAAGGCTCTAAATTACCGATTGCTGTGGCCCACGGCGAAGGACGTGCTGAGTTCCGTGATACCGCGCATCTGCGCAGTATGCAGTCCAGCAGCCAGATAGCGCTGCGTTATATCGACAACTACGGTCAAGTAACAACCCGCTACCCAGCTAACCCTAACGGCTCGCCGTCAGGAATCACCGGCCTCACCACGCCGGATGGCCGCGTGACCATTATGATGCCTCACCCAGAGCGGGTGGCTCGTGCGGTTACCAACTCCTGGCGTCCGGCCGAGTGGACTGAGGATGGCGCTTGGCTGCGTTTATTCCGTAACGCCCGTGTATGGCTGGGCTGATACGCCCTGCCATGCTAAAGAAAAGCGGCCTGCGGGCCGCTTTTTTCCTGTGGTGGAGAAGTGATCTTGGCGGTGGTTGCGATAGAATGAAACGTGTGTTTGAAAATGCTTCATCTTCGCGCCACACTCAGTTCACAAGCGCTTTTATCACGTCATAAGCGCACTACTTCACAAGCTCAGCTATCGCCCATCGATGGCGAGCCAAAGGAATCTTCTGGGAGCTCGAATGCATCAAATCCTCAATGAACGTGTGACCCTGACCTTCGCTGACCACGTGGCTGAGGTCATGTTGTCGCGACCTGACCACCATAATGGCCTGGATTGGGCCATGATTGATGGTCTGTTGGCAGCCCAACAGTGCCTGACCCAGCTCGCTGGGCTGCGTGCGGTGGTCTTGAGCGGCGATGGTGACAGCTTTTGCGCGGGACTCGATATGGCGTCGATCATGAGCGAGGCGGAGCGGCTGCCCACCCTGCTGGCGTCCGATGAAGCGGGCATCAACTCGGTTCAGCGCTTGGCTCTAGGCTGGCGCGAGGCGGGCGTTCCCGTGGTGGCTGCTCTGCACGGGCATGTTTACGGCGGCGGCTTGCAGATAGCCTTGGGCGCCGATATCCGCATTCTCCACCCCCGCGCACGTCTGGCGCTGCTTGAGATCGACTGGGGGATCATCCCTGATATGGCCATTAGCGTGACTGGAGCGGGGCTGCGTCAGGATGTACTCCAGGAATTGGCGATAAGTGGGCGCAAGGTATCAGGTGAAGAGGCCTATCAGTTGGGCTTGGGCAGCCGCCTGAGCGATACGCCCCAGGAAGCCGCCCGGGAAACCGCTGCGCTTATTGCCTCGCGCTCACCTCGTGCCGTCGCTGCGGCTCGTGAACTGTTTGCATGCAGTCCGGATTTAGCCCCTCGTGATCGACTAGCCCTCGAAGCGCATTTGCAGCAGCAGCTTTTAGCCGGTGCCGAGCAGCGTGAGGCGGTGAGTGCACGAATGGAGCGTCGCGCCCCGCGTTTCGACTGACATGCCTCAATTCAGCCCTTCCAGCGATCCCATTTCTGGCCCACCACCCCGTTTACGCCCCTACCAAACGGAGGCTGTAAAACGCGTGGTGGGCCACTTCCGTGCCAGCAGCGCGCCTGCAGTGGTGGTATTGCCCACTGGGAGCGGTAAGTCGTTAGTGATTGCTGAGCTGGCCAGGCTAGCCCGTGGCCGTGTGCTGGTGCTGGCCCACGTGCGTGAGCTGGTTGAGCAAAATCATGCCAAGTACCAAGCCTACGGGCTTCAGGCAGATATTTTCAGTGCAGGTCTTAAGCGTAAAGAAGCCAGCCGACAAGTGGTGTTTGGCTCGGTGCAGTCGGTGGTGCGTAATCTGGAGCGCTTCAGTGACGCCAGTTTTACGTTACTGGTGATTGATGAATGCCACCGAGTATCGCTGGAAAAAGATGCCAGCTATCGCCAAGTGATTGAGCATCTGCAGCGTCAGAACCCACAGCTAAAAATTCTCGGCTTAACCGCTACGCCGTTTCGGTTAGGGCAGGGATTTATCTACCACCGCCATCACCATGGCATGGTGCGTGGCGATGAAGCGTGCTTCTTTGCCGACTGCGTCTTTGAACAGCCGCTACGATTGATGGTGAAACAAGGTTTTTTGGCGGCGCCTAAACGGCTGGATATGGCCATTGAAGGCTACGATTTTTCTGCCTTGGCTCCTGCGCCCAGTGGGTTGTTTCGTGAGGAAGAGCTCAATCGCGTTGTTGCCGGTAGCCGTGCTACGCCAAGGATTATTCAGCAGGTGGTTGAGTACGCTGAAGAACGTCAAGGAGTGATGATTTTTGCCGCAACGGTTGCTCATGCTGAAGAAATCATCAGCTACTTACCTGCGGACCAAGCGGCGTTGATTACCGGCGCGACGGCCTCCCAAGAGCGCGTCTCTCTGATTGAGGCGTTCAAGGCGCGTGAGCTTAAGTTTCTAGTTAATGTGGCCGTGCTAACCACAGGGTTCGATGCGCCCCATGTGGATTTAATCGCTATTCTGCGGCCCACGGAATCGGTGAGCCTTTATCAGCAGATTGTTGGCCGAGGGCTGCGTTTATCGCCGGATAAAACCAACTGCCTAGTGTTGGATTTCGCAGGCAATCCCTGGGATCTTTATGCGCCAGAAGTCGGCGAGCCAAAACCAGACAGCGACAGCGAACCGGTCCAGGTTGAGTGTCCAGCGTGTGGCCATGCCAATCTGTTTTGGGGTAAGCGTGATGGAGAGCTGGTGATTGAGCATTTTGGCCGCCGCTGCCAGGGGCTGGTAGACAATCCCAATCCGCCCGCTAAGCCGGGCAAGGGCAGGCAGGGCACCGATCAAAAACAGTGTGATTTTCGTTTTCGCTTTAAAGTTTGTGAGCAGTGTGGCGCTGAGAATGATATTGCCGCCCGCCGATGTCATGGTTGCGAGCAACTGCTGGTGGATGCCGACGATAAGCTCAAAGACGCACTCAAATTAAAAGATGCCAAAGTGCTGCGAGTCAGCGGTATGCAGTTAGAGGCCACGGCCAATGGGCGGGGGCTGCCACGTCTAAAAGTGACCTATTACGATGAAGATGGCGCGAGCTTGGCGGAGTGGTTTGCGCTGGAAACGCCTGCTCAACGGCGGGCATTTTATGCTGTTTTTTTACGTAACCACCTGCGTGCCCCAGGCGCTAAGTGGCAGCCTGCTTCGCCGACCGAGGTGATCGAAGAGCAGCGCCGCCTGCGCCATCCTGATTTTGTTGTGGGGCGTAAAGTCGGACGGCACTGGCAGCTTCGCGATAAGCTGTTTGACTACCAAGGGCGTTATCGCAAGGCGGCTGAGGCAGGCTAGCGATAATGCCTCGATAGGTGGCACGCTGTTACACTGGCGGGCATAGCCATTTAACTAACCATGGGCGCTTAACTAACCATGGATGTTTAACTAAAAAGGAACACGCCCCGCGTGAGCGAGACGCCAAACGCCCCCGTTGATCACGAACTTATTGAGCCAGCTGCCGAACCGGTAGTGGAAGCGCTTGGGCGTCTGTTTGATGAGCCCATCATGCAGTTGCCGGAGGATCTCTATATACCTCCGGAGGCGCTACGCGTGTTTCTAGAGGCTTTCGAGGGGCCGCTTGATCTGCTGCTCTATCTTATTCGCCGTCAGAACCTGGATATCTTGACGATCAATGTGGCGACTATTACTCATCAATACATTGAGTATGTGGAACTGATGAAAGCCATGGAGATTGAGCTGGCCGGAGAGTACTTATTAATGGCGGCTATGCTGGCGGAAATTAAATCCCGCACACTACTGCCACGCCCACCGAAGGCAGAAGGCGAAGAGGAAGAAGATCCCAGGGCTGAGCTAATTCGCCGTCTGCAAGAGTATGAGCGCTTAAAGGAAGCCGCCGAAACGTTGGACACGCTGCCTCGGGTAGGGCGTGACTGGTTTAGTGTGCAGGCGGGTCTGCCCCCGTTAGAGGCACGGGTAATTCATCCCGATGTAGGGTTAGATGAGCTGCTGGGAGCGCTGACAGATATTCTGAAACGCGCTGAGTTGGCGCAAGCCCACCAAATCAGCCGTGAGGTTCTCTCTACCCGCGAACGCATGCTGAAAATTATGGAGCAGTTAAGTCACGACGGGGACCATCAGCGCTATACCCCGTTTGAAGCGTTGTTTACGCTGGAAGAGGGGCGTGCTGGAGTCGTTGTTACGTTTATGGCCATTTTAGAATTAGCCAAAGAAGCCATGATCGAAATTGTTCAGAACGCGCCACTGTCGCCCATTCATGTGCGTGCGCGGCGTGCAGCCCTCACAGATGGAGAAGAAGAGAGCGCATTTGAGGAGTCTGACTCAGACGATGACGCCTCAGAATCTGCGTTTGAAGAGTCAGTATTTGAGCCTGACGAGGAGTCGCCGTGAGAGACACCACGTTAGACGATATTATTGAAGCGGCATTACTTGCCGCTGGTGAGCCGCTTTCTCTAGAGCGGCTTGAAACGCTGTTTTTAGAAGACGAGTGTCCGTCTAAAAAAGCACTGCGCGATACGTTGTCCCGCCTTGTCCTGCGCCATGAAGACGGGGCGCTGGAGCTAGTAGAGACCGCATCAGGGTTCCAGTTGCGTATTCGCCCACGGCTCTCTCATTGGGTGTCGCGCTTATGGGATGAGCGGCCACAGCGATACTCCCGGGCATTGTTGGAAACACTGGCGCTGATTGCCTATCGCCAACCAGTGACGCGGGGTGATATCGAAGACGTGCGCGGTGTAAGTGTTAGCAGCTCTATTATCCGTACGCTAATGGAGCGGGGATGGATTCGCGTGGTAGGCCACCGAGATGTGCCTGGGCGACCAGCTGTTTATGCCACCACCCGCAGCTTTTTAGATGATTTTGGCCTGAAAACCTTGGATGCATTGCCGCCGATGCATGAGCTGGTCAATGCCGATGATAGCGATACGGTTATTGAGCAAGATGAAGCGCAACCAGCACTGGACGAAACGCCAGAAACCGTGCAGGATGCGCCACCCCAGAGTGAAGAGATAAACTCAGCTGAGATTGTTGCAGCAGAGATAGCTGATAAACACGCCGAGACGGCGTTAACCCAGCCGCTGAGTTTTGCCGATTTAGAGGCACGCCTAGCGGCACGTGCGCAGCGTAACGATGATGATGCGCGCACGCAGACTAACGATGTGAGGTCAGACGACCATGAGTCAGAGTAATAACACCACGCCCCCCACCAGTGAAAAGCTGCAAAAAGTACTGGCCCGGGCAGGGCTAGGGTCACGTCGCGAAATGGAAACTGCCATTTCCGACGGCCGGGTAAAGGTTAATAGCCAGGTAGCCAAGTTAGGCGACCGAGTAGAAGCCCGCGACAAGGTCAGTTTTGATGATCGCCCTGTGTCGCTGCGCCCCGAAGAGGAAGTGCCGCGCCGTGTGATTATGTACAACAAGCCGGAAGGTGAGCTGTGCACACGCAAAGACCCAGAAGGGCGTCGCACGGTGTTTGAACGTCTTCCGCGGCTGAAAGGCGAGCGCTGGGTTGCCATTGGCCGTTTGGATATTAACACTAGCGGCTTGTTGCTATTCACCACAGATGGCGAGCTTGCTAACCGACTAATGCACCCTTCGACCCAGGTAGAGCGTGAGTACGCGGTTCGAGTGATGGGTGAAGTCAAGCGCGAACATATTGTCGCCATGGTTGATGGCGTCATGTTAGAAGATGGTCCTGCGCGCTTTACTGACGTACAAGAGTTTGGTGGCGAAGGCATTAATACCTGGTTCCACGTGGTGATTTTAGAAGGTCGTAACCGCGAAGTGCGTCGCTTGTGGGAATCTCAGGGGCTAACAGTTAGTCGTCTGAAGCGGGTGCGCTACGGCAACATCTTCCTTGATAAGCGCGCCAAAGCAGGCGAGTGGGTTGAGCTTTCCCAGGATGAAGTCGACGACCTGGCCACATTGGCAAACCTGGAAACTCGCAAGGTACCTGCACTAACACCCGACGAGAAAAATCGCTGGAGCCGTGATAAACACAAACGCCGCCCGGTTCAAGCTATGCGTAAGCCTAAGCGTGGCTAGGAATAATTAAGAGCGGTTGGAAGTAGCTAAAAAGAGTGATTTTGACGGATGCTTATTGTTGAAAGGTAAAAAAGGCTTGCTATTGGCGAGCTCTATCCGTACTATATGCATCCGTTCGAGGGGGTCGTTAGCTCAGTTGGTAGAGCAGTTGACTTTTAATCAATTGGTCGTAGGTTCGAATCCTACACGACCCACCATTCGAACCAGTTTATAGCGCCAAGTGGTCAACTAGGTGCGTAGCAAAATTTGGGTCGTTAGCTCAGTTGGTAGAGCAGTTGACTTTTAATCAATTGGTCGTAGGTTCGAATCCTACACGACCCACCAAATTTAACGCCCTTGGTAGCTTGCTGCCAGGGGCGTTTTGCTATTCGGTGATAAAGCGTTCTATCGCACACTTTATGCTTGCAGCGGGCAACGATTTAACACCACAATAGTCTTAGTTATAGCTACCAATGATGTCACGGTAGCGCTGCCCGGGCTAATGGCGGGCAGAGCGACGAGTCACCGCGAGAGACGCAGAGGCTTGTCGCATCGAGTGCGGCGTTTGCGGAGTGCACACGCCGTGGCCGGTGTTTAACAGGGGGATTCCCTGTTCGTCACAGTGGTAGACACGATGACTATTATGACTACTCAAGCTGAGCTTGACGCTCCGCTCCCCAGCCCGTACTGCCCTACCCGCATTCCTGCGGAAGATGAGGCACGGGTAGCCGAAATCAAGCAGTTGCTAAAAGCACACAATGCGGTGCTCGTCGCCCATTACTACACCGATGATGCCATTCAACAGCTGGCTGAAGAGACCGGTGGCTGTGTTGCTGACTCCCTTGAAATGGCGCGCTTTGGTGCGCGGCACGATGCAACAACGCTGGTGGTTGCAGGTGTACGCTTCATGGGGGAAACAGCGAAAATTCTATCGCCAGAAAAACGCGTCTTAATGCCCACCCTGGAAGCGACCTGTTCGCTGGATATTGGCTGCCCAGCTGACGAGTTTAGCGCTTTTTGTGATGCGCATCCGGATCGTACCGTTGTGGTATACGC
The DNA here is from genome assembly GCF_024138895.1 of Halomonas sp. XH26. NCBI lineage: Bacteria > Pseudomonadati > Pseudomonadota > Gammaproteobacteria > Oceanospirillales > Halomonadaceae > Halomonas > Halomonas sp. XH26. The sequence continues at coordinate 3,223,906 of NZ_CP071889.1, read as the reverse complement.
CAATACCTCTGCTGCTGTAAAAGCCCGCGCTGACTGGGTCGTCACCTCTTCGATTGCAGTCGAAGTTATTGAGCACCTTCAAGCCCAAGGTGAAAAAATACTGTGGGCGCCGGATAAGCATTTAGGCGGTTATATACAGAAAAAAACCGGTGCAGATATGCTGATGTGGGACGGTGCCTGTATCGTTCACGAAGAGTTTAAGGCAAAGGGGATTGAAGATCTTAAGCGTCTTTATCCTGAAGCTGCTGTACTGGTGCACCCGGAATCGCCCGATGCCGTGGTCAAATTGGCCGATGTTGCAGGTTCAACCTCTCAACTGATCAAAGCCGCGCAAACGTTGCCCAATGACAAACTGATCGTTGCTACTGATCGCGGCATTTTCTTTAAAATGCAGCAGGCGGTGCCCGATAAAACACTATTTGAGGCGCCCACTGCAGGTAACGGTGCTACCTGTCGTAGCTGCGCACATTGCCCCTGGATGGCGATGAATGCTCTGGATAACTTGGCTGGTGCGTTGCGTGATGGTAGCGGTGAGATTTTTGTTGATGACACGCTGCGCCTGCAGGCGTTAAAACCATTAGAGCGAATGTTGAACTTTAATGCCTAGCGTATAAACTCTCCATAGCAGCAAAGCGACAGCCCGAATGCGATAAGCATTCGGGCTGTTTTTTTGAAACGTCAAAACTTCTCTAGTGCCTCTCGATATTCAATGAACGCTTCCCTGCGTTGTTCGATACGCGCCAGTGCCTGTTGATCATTCTCTTGCTGTGCGGCATCTTTGGCGATGCTCAACTGGCGAATACCGCGGTCAATTCTACCCGTTAGCTGTAAGTGTTCTGCTCGCGCTAAGTGTCCCCAACCATTATAGCCACTGCGTCCGGCCGCTTCGGCAAGAAGATTGTACCCTTGAGGGGTTTCAGGGTGCTGATCAGTAATATCACGTAATAACTCATAGGCTGCTTGCGGATCGCGCTGGAGCTGTGCTTCGGCTAACACCAATTGAGCAGGTAAGTAGTTGGGCATGATGCGAAGCAGACGCTGGCTACGCGTAATAGCCTCCTCATAGCGCTGTGCTTCTAGCGCAACGGTGGCGGCAGAAGCAGGTAGCATGCCGTAGTCAGGTAGCTCGCGGGCCAATTGGTCAATGGTTTGCAGTGCGTTGTCTGTTTGGCCATTTCGAGCTGCAATTAGCGCTGATAGATAGCGTTGCGCTTGTTCTTCGCTATTCTCTTGAGCAAGTCGTGACGCAGCTTGTTGCGGTGTGTTGTGGTAAATGCTCAAAAGTGCGCGGGCGCGCATCATGTCGTATAACGTGTCGCTGGTATAGGCGTCGGCAATATTTAGCTGTGATGCGCGTGCTTGAGCATCACTTAGTCGGCTGTCGCTCACCGGGTGGGTAAGTAAGAACTCTGGTGGCGTGCCGCCCTGGAGTCGTGCCATCCGCTGCATGGCACCGAACATCCGCGCCATCGCATCAGGGTTGTATCCAGCGCTTGCCATTGCCTGCAGACCAACCCGGTCGGCCTCTTGCTCAAAGCGTCGTGAATAAGACAATTGGTCTTGAATTAGCGCCGCTTGGGAACCCATAGCGGCGGCCATGCCCGCATCGCCGCCTCCGCTAGCGGCAATGAGCATGCCGGCCAGCATGGCGGCCATTGCAGGCAGCTGTGTTTGCTCCGCACGTGCACTGCCCCTGGCGTAGTGTCGTTGAGATAGGTGGCCTAACTCGTGGGCGATAACCGACACAAAGGCTCCCTCATCTTCAGCGAAGGCAAATAACCCTGAATTGATACCTATGACTCCCCCTGGGACTGCGAAAGCATTGAGAGAGCCGTTATCAACCATCACTGTCGTTGTGCGAAGGTTGCCAAGCTGGCTGTGGGGAGCAAGGCGTGCAACTAGACTATCTAGGTAGTCATTTACAATAGGGTCTTGCCACTGTGGTGCCTGGGCACGAAATTGACGAAGCCAAGCGCGACCCAGGCGATACTCCTCGTTACTGACAGAGGTTGAAGCGCCACCTAGGCTTGGGAGCTGATAATCGTCGAAGCCAAAGCTGGGTGGGCTAACACTGGCGACACTCAGCATGAACGCTAGCGCGTAGGCTCGGCGAGAAAGTGCGAATCGAAGGTGCAGCATGGCATCCTCATGGTGTTCCTGATTTTCAAGTAATATACGCAGCAAACAGCGGTGTGACATTGATTCAGGCAGGTAAGTGCCGTTAAATCAAATTCTCAGCGACCGTTTTAAAGAAATAGTTTATGTAACAATGCCGTATTCAAGTAAGTATTTTGATCAAGTAGGTCTTTTGGGGGAGAGGGTATGTCCGAGCACACAGAGTCTAGGTCAAACGATAGCATTAAACCCGATACGGTGTTGGACGCTACCGGGTTGCACTGCCCGCTGCCATTATTAAAAGCCAAACAGGCGTTGGCAGGGCTGGCCCCAGGTCAATTGCTTGAAGTAAGAGCAACGGATGCTGGTTCGTGGCGTGATATGGCATCTTTCACTGAGCTTAGTGATCATGTGTTAGAAGCACGCGAGCAGCATGGCGATATGTACTATTTTTGGATACGCAAAGCAGGGATGTCTCACTCATGACCATGCGCACTATTCTGAAAAGTTGGATTGATCGCTACTTTTCAGACGAAGAGGCGTTAATTCTTCTCTTGGTATTGGTAGCTGGTTTTGCGGCCATTATTTGGTTTGGCAGGATGCTAGCGCCGTTCTTCACCGCGCTTGTGATAGCTTTTTTACTGCAGGGCGTAGTGAGTGCCTTGACGCGACGCGGTGTGCCTCATTTGCTAGCGGTCATTGTTGTGTTTGTGGCGTTTGTTAGCGTGTTGCTAACAATGGCCTTTATTTTGATGCCGCTGATTTGGAATCAACTTGTCGGGCTTGTTCAGGAAACGCCACGTATGTTTGCTAGCGGCCAAGGATGGTTAGACGAACTTCAGGCTCGTTATCCTAACTTAATCACCCCTGATCAAATGCAGAGTTGGATAGGCGTTGCCAGCCGGGAAATTAGCCAGCTAGGACAGCGTGCATTAACGCTGTCACTGGCATCGCTCGGCAATATTATGTCGTTGATTATTTACTTAGTGTTAGTGCCGATACTGGTATTCTTCATGCTAAAGGATCGCCAGTCTTTGGTAGGTTTTACACTGTCGTTGCTACCGCAAAAGCGTACGCTGTTAACGCGTATTTGGCACGAGATGGATCGTCAGATTGCAAATTACATACGCGGCAAATCGATAGAGATTATTATCGTTGGTACGGTCGCTTTTTTTACCTTCGCTTTCTTTGGCTTGCCATACACCGCCTTGTTAGCAGTGCTGGTGGGTTTTTCTGTTCTGGTGCCATACATTGGCGCGGCGGTGGTCACCATCCCAGTAGCGGCCGTTGCTGGATTTCATTTTGGGATCAGTGAGCAGTTTGCTTATGTGGTTGTTGCTTACGGCGTTATTCAAGCGCTTGATGGGAATGTGCTTGCACCGGTGTTGTTTTCAGAAACGAATAATATTCACCCGGTTTCCATTATTGTTGCGGTGCTGTTTTTTGGTGGTATCTGGGGGTTCTGGGGCGTTTTCTTTGCGATTCCCCTGGCCACCCTGCTAAAAGCACTGGTTTATGCATGGCCCAGAGGAATGGCAGAGAGAGAGGGAGAAAAGCAGCTCCCATTGGCTGAAAATTAAAAGGCACCATCTAACCGCAGTACACGAGGCGCGAACGGAAAAATTGCCTGCGAATCAGTCGCGGCACCGCTTCGCGCTGTACCCGTGAAGGATGCGGTGCTCTTGACTTTGTTAGTTGGCGTGAAGCGCTTCTGCTGCTGTTAGTACTTCATCGGCATGCCCTGGTACTTTAACGCCGCGCCACTCTTGGGCAAGTTTACCCTCGCTGTCGATTAGGAAAGTACTGCGCTCAATGCCAAGATGCTCTTTGCCGTACATTTTTTTAAGTTTGATAACGTCAAAAATCTGGCATACGGTTTCGTCCTTATCGGAGATAAGCTCGAAGTTAAAATCTTGCTTGGCTTTGAAGTTCTCCTGAGCACGGATACCATCTCTAGAAACGCCGATAATAACCGTATTGGCAGCATCGAATTGTGGCTTGCGGTCTCTAAAGTCTCCGCCTTCGGTAGTGCACCCTGGGGTGCTGGCCTTTGGATAAAAATAGATAACCACCTGCTTGCCACGCAGCTCAGACAGCGTCACCGTCGCATCACTGGTGGCTGGGGCGGAAAAGTCAGGTACTGGGTGGTTTAGTTTTACGGACATGAAGAGCTCCTTTAATGAGATGACTTACTTAGTTGATTACACGCAAGTAACGCTATTATGTCAAAGCGAATAGGCGCCCAGTGATGAGTAGGTGAGAAAACTCTCAGCGCTTTACGCTGTACAGGTTCGAGCCGCCTGAGTACCATTTGCTGTCTGTAGCCCTCCTTGGGACGACAACACAGTGCTCAAGGCATAAAATAGCAGTAGGTTAAATCGCCTCGGTGTGCTCGTTCTAGTGGTCAAAGCTCTTGTGGACAGTCTCTTGTGGGCAGTCTCTTGTGGACAGGCTCTTATAAATAGAGCCCTTATGGTCGAAGCTTCTCGATTTTCAATGAACATCGTCAGTAGCTTAATTTTATAATTTTGCAGGTGAGGAAAAAACGGATGATCACAGGCAGCATTGTCGCCCTGGCGACGCCGATGAAAGTCAATGGCGACATCGACTGGGAGGCGCTTCGTCGCCTGGTGAACTTCCACCTCGACAATGGCACTGATGCCATTGTCGCAGCGGGCACCACGGGTGAACCTACTACCATGACATTTGCTGAGCACTTTGATGTGATCCGCAGTGTGGTAGAAGAGGTGAAAGGCCGTATTCCGGTGATCGCTGGCACGGGAGCGAACGCCACATCAGAGGCGGTTGAGTTAGCACGCTACGCTAGCGAAGTCGGCGCAGATTACTGTTTATCGGTTTGTCCTTACTATAACAAGCCGACTCAGGAAGGCCTCTATCAACATTTCAAAGCGGTGGCTGAAGGAAGCAAACTGCCGGTAATTCTTTATAACGTCCCCGGTCGTACTTGCTCTGATCTATATAATGAAACGGTAGTACGTTTAGCCGAGGTGAAGAATATTATCGGTTTGAAAGATGCTACCGGGAACCTTGAGCGCGCTGAGGATCTAATTGCCCGCTTGAAGGGCAGTGATTTTATGCTCTATTCCGGTGACGATGCCACGGCCTGTGACTTCATGCTGATGGGTGGCCACGGGGATATTTCTGTTACTGCGAACGTAGCACCTAAAGCGATGCATGAGCTCTGCGCTGCAGCCGTAGCTGGTGATTCGGACAAGGCTCACCAAATTAATACGCGTTTGATGCCGTTACATACAAATTTAGGCATTGAAGCTAACCCGATTCCGGTTAAGTGGGCACTGCATCGCATGGGATATATGGACGCCGGGATTCGTCTGCCGTTAACTTGGCTGTCGGAAAAGTACCATGCCACTGTTAGTGAAGCGCTGCAGTTGGCGGGTGTCGTAGAGGAGTAATTCGACGTAATCCCCTTTTGCTACTCGGCGTGGTTTGTTAACGCGTCGAGTACTCGACCTGTTGACTGTAAAGGTGGCTTGATGAGCCCTGTTCTGGAAAAACGTTTGCTTGAAAAACGTGCGCTTAAATGGATACCGCTGGCTCTCGCAGCGGCTGTCACGCTTGCTGGATGCGCGCGCGATGACGGTTACTATCACGACCGCAATTTGGATTATACTGAAGCTACCCCAGCGCCCCCCTTAGTACTGCCTGAAACCCGCAATACTCAGCGTTACCGTGATGCCATGCCTGTGCCCCAGGTAGCTATGCAAGGTAGCCGTATTGATGAGGCGGCCGAAATTGCCCCCCCTCAGACGTTGACGATTGGGAGCGGTTTAGAACCTGAATTCGTAGAGCGTCGTCAGGTGGGTAATCAGACATGGTTGGTGGTTGCGGCAGATACGGGAGCCGTTTGGCCTCAGTTAGAAGCGTTCGCGAATAGTCGACAGCTAGGTATTCAGCAAAGCGATGCGAATCAAGGTGTCATAGTGACTTCTCAAGCCACGTTGAAGCTACAAAGCGCGCTAAGGGCGGGCAGTAGTGAGGTGCGCTGTGAGCAAGCGGGGCAAAGCGTGGCTGGGTGTCTCGATGCCCTAGAGCAGTACCTAGGTGCACGCAGTGCCACGGCTAGTGCATCTTCTTGGACGGCTCAACGACTCGCACAAGATCAGGCGCTTCAAATGCGTCAGCAGGGCGACGAGTGGGAAGTTGTGATTCCTCAACCTATTGATCGAGTTTGGGCAGAGTTGGATCACTATCTTGAGCTCGACTTTAGTGTCGAAGGTCAGCGTGACCTATTAGCCACTTCTGCTGAAAACTATGAATTCCTGGTTGAGTACATGACCGAAACTGAGCGAGGTCGCAATCCTCTGCAAATTGTTTTCAGTCCCGATGTACGCCGTATGTCGCAGCAAATTCGTCTTGCCCTTCAACCCGACGGTGATAAGACCATTCTGCGTGCGATTAATGCCAGTGAGCGTAGTTTTAATGCTGATGATCAGCGCGAGCTGCTTGAGCGTGTCTCCGGCTACCTACGTTAATTTTTAATTTTGAAATCTTTCGGAGCCCCTATGGAAAAGCGCCAAGAACTCTACGCTGGAAAAGCGAAATCCGTTTATACCACCGACGACCCTGATTTGTTGGTACTGCACTTTCGTGACGATACCAGTGCTTTCGATGGCAAAAAGAAAGAGTCACTGGCCCGCAAAGGCAAAGTGAACAACATCTTCAATGCTTTTATTATGCAGCGCCTGGAAGAGGCTGGGATTCCTACCCATTTTGAGAAGCAGCTTTCTGATACTGAAAGCCTAGTAAAGAAAATGGAGATGATTCCCGTTGAATGCGTCGTGCGCAACATTGCAGCAGGTGGCCTAGTTAAGCGCCTGGGTGTGGAAGAGGGCATCAGTTTGAATCCGCCCACCTTTGAATTGTTCTTAAAGAACGATGAAAAGGGAGACCCCATGATTAACGAGTCGTTAGCAGAAACCTTTGGCTGGGCAACTCCTGAGCAATTGGTGAAAATGAAGTCACTTACTTTTAAAGTGAATCATGTGCTCAAGCAGCTTTTTGCCGAAGGCGACATGTTGCTAGTCGATTACAAACTTGAGTTTGGCGTCTTCAAAGGCGATGTAATCCTTGGCGATGAGTTCTCTCCGGATGGCTGTCGCTTATGGGATGCGAATACGCGAGAAAAACTTGATAAGGATCGCTTCCGCCAGGGGTTAGGTGGTGTTATTGAAGCGTATGAAGAAGTAGCACGACGGATTGGTATTCATATCGAATAATCGCAAAGCACATCTGTATTGAGTTGTGCATAGTAAAACCCCGCTTAGGTATCAATTTCCGAAGCGGGGTTTTCTGAAGCGGGCTGCCTATGTAGCCTCGTCATCATTAGAAGGTTTGTCGCCGAAGGGCTCATCGCTTGAAGGCTCGTCAGTGATCTCTTCAAGCGCTTGTAATCGGTAGCCATAGCCATAAACCGAAACAAGATTCCAACCGAACTCCGACGTTAGACTAAGTTTTTTGCGCACTCGGTGAATATGAACGTCTAGTGTACGCGTGCCAGGCGGATCACTTTTACCCCACACATATTCATATAGGTAGGAACGTGAAAGCGGGCTGCCTAGCTGGTTTAGAAGAAGAAAGGCTAAGCGAAACTCCTGCCTCGTCAACGATACTTCTTCTCCGTCCACGTATGCTGTTTCACGATTGGTATTAAGCTTAATGCGGCCAAACTCCAATGTTTGTTGCTGAGCAACACTTGGCGTGCGTAGCGAATGGCGTCGAGTTGATGCATAGGCTCTTGCAGCCAGTTCGCGCGGTCTAAAAGGCTTGCTGATGAAGTCGTCAGCTCCCGCGTTTAAGGCTTGAATAATATCAGATTCTTCTTGCCGCAGAGTCACCATGAATCGCCCCAGGTTTCATAGACACCTCCAGGCCCTATACTAAAGGTATCTAGGAGGAACCATGAGCCATCCCCGCTACACTGAAGAATTCAAAATCGAAGCCGTCAAACAAGTGGTAGAGCGCGGCCATCGCGTGGCCGAGGTCGCTGAGCGGCTAGGCGTGTCAGGTCACAGCCTGTACAACTGGATTAAGCGATACGATAAGCCGGTAGAACAACGGCAAGAGGATGATGATCTCCAAGCTGAAAACCGTCGTTTGATGGCCGAACTCAAACGCGTATTAGAAGAGCGAGACATATTAAAAAACCGTTATGGGTTGGCACCCGCTTGTAGGTACAGAAACCCGACGGCGCACTATACTCAGCTTGGGTGCCAGGGGCGCAGCCGTTGGCTTTTTGGTGGTCGACCCCGTTAAAAAACGTGGCTCGGATGGCGTTCTGGACTTGAAAGTGGCGACACCGTTTGAGGTGATCCCGGTTAGGAAGGTAGATGTTATCAACGCCACCTCCTCTGGTCCTTCCGTCATTTACGGTTGCTGAGGAGATGCTGTCATGGCTCGTCAATCCTCCCGTTCCACGCATCAACGGGACAAGCTACAAGTCGTCCACCCTAATGCCGCAGCGATAGATATTGGTTCACGTTTTCATGTTGTAGCGATCCCCCCTGATCGGGATCCGCAACCGGTACGACGTTTTGATACCTTTACGGGCGATTTGCGTCGCCTAGCTGATTGGTTAGCGGAAAAGAACATCGTGACCATCGCAATGGAATCGACAGGGGTGTATTGGATCCCCGTTTACGAACTCTTGGAAGAACGCGGTTTTGACGTGATTTTGGTCAATGCCCGTGAGGCCAAGAATGTCCCAGGGCGTAAGACAGATATCAACGATGCTCAGTGGCTGCAACGCTTGCATTCCTATGGCCTGCTACGTGGCAGCTTTCGTCCGACTCAAGAGCTTGCCAGTCTACGAGCGTTACTACGCCAGCGGGAACGGTTACTGGAATATTGTGCCTCTCATATTCAGCATATGCAGAAAGCATTGATGGAGATGAACTTGCAACTTCATCATGTTGTGTCCGATATCACCGGTAAAACAGGGATGCGGATTCTGCGCGCTATTGCCCAGGGGCAGCATGACTCCGTTGTACTAGCCTCCTTTCGTGATCCGCGCTGTAAAGCCAGCGAGGAAACAATTCGTCAAAGCTTGGAGGGCCACTACCGCGAGGAACATCTACTCGCACTGCGTCAGTCGCTCTCCTTGTACGACACCTACCATGAGCATGTCGCCGAATGCGATCAGTTTATTGAAGCGACTCTCAAACGGCTTTCACTTGCAACGCCAATGCCGGAAAGCTCGCTGCCTGCTGCTCGGCATCGGGATGCCAACCCTAATGCACCGGCATTCGATGTACGCAGTGCTCTATTTCAGGTGCTGGGCATTGACCTAACCCAGATTCATGGCCTTGGACCCTACTTGGTACTCAAGCTAATTAGCGAGTGTGGCACCGATATGAGTCGCTGGCCCACGGTCAAGCACTTTACCTCTTGGCTAGCGTTGTCACCGGGAAGCAAGATTTCTGGTGGCAAAGTGCTATCGTCAAGAACCCGACGAACCAAGAATCGAGCAGCTGCCTTGCTGCGTCTGGCGGCTACCACGATTGGGCGCTCTCAAACAGGCCTTGGTGCTTTTTACCGCCGATTGGCGAGTCGCCTAGGCAAGGCCAAAGCTGTCACTGCGACAGCAAGGAAAATTGCCGTTTTATTCTACAACGTCCTGCGCTACGGCTGGGTTTATCAAGACCCTGGTGCTGACTACTATGAGGAACGTTACCATCAACGTATTGTTCGCAACTTACAACGCCGTGCGCAATCATTAGGCTTTGAATTGGCCCCCATAGCAGACCCCAGACAGCGGGTTTCTTAGGAAGGCCACCGCGTACTTCGCCAGGGAGTCCGACTGAGGTACGCGTTTATTCAAAATTATTCGAGCCAATATTCGGTACGTCGCTTGTGTCAGATGATGGCAGTGCACCCCAGCGGTTACTACGCATGGTGTAAAAAAGCGCTCTCTAATCGAGCGCGGGAAGATGAGCGCTTGCTGGGATTGATCAAGCACTCCTGGCTTGAAAGCGGCGGTGTATATGGCTATCGCAAGGTCTACCAGGACTTGCGTGAAGCTGGCGAAGCTTGTGGGAAGCACCGTGTGGCGCGTCTTATGAATAGGGAAGGTTTACGCTCTCAGACGGGCTATCGACGACGCCCTGGCGGCTATGGCGATGGGAAACCGGCTGCCGTATCCCCTAACCATTTAGACCGTCAGTTTGAAGTAACAGCGCCAAATATTGCTTGGGTGACGGACATCACGTACATCCGCACTTACGAAGGCTGGCTTTACCTATCGGTAGTTATCGACCTGTTTTCCCGTCAAGTGATTGGCTGGTCGATGAAGTCACGCATGACTACGGAGTTGGCACTGGATGCTTTGTTATCAGCAGTCTGGCGACGCAAGCCACAAGGAACGGTGATGGTGCATTCGGATCAAGGGAGCCAGTTTAGCAGTGGAGACTGGCAAAGCTTTCTGAAAGCGAATTGCTTGGTAGGCAGTATGAGCCGACGTGGTAACTGTCATGACAACGCCGTTGCTGAAAGCTTCTTTCAACTTCTCAAGCGGGAGCGAATCAAGCGACAGATTTATTCAACACGCGAAGCGGCTAGACGTGACGTGTTCAATTACATTGAAATGTTTTACAACCCAAAGCGCCGACACGGCACAAGTGATAACTTGTCACCGGTTGATTATGAAAGGCGTTACTTTAAGAGCCTAACGGGTGTCTAAAATATCCGGGGCGATTCACTTTATACTAAATAAGAAGGGAGAGGTGCTGCTGGCAAATAAAAAAGCATTGGCGATTTGTTGTAAGGGAGGGAAACATGCGATTGATCATATTGATGCTTTGCCATCCTTTCTAACCTTTGAAGAAGAGCGAGGCTTTTCGACTATATGGCCGCCCGAGCCAACTGGCATGAGTGGCGTCAACGGTATTCAAATAGGTGGCTTATGTACTGACAGAGATGAGCATACGTATCGGCTGGAAATGGGGGAGTTATCTACAACGACAAATAGTGCTGCTGGTGGCTGGTTGGTATGGCTGGTTGACCTGACGAGTGAAGTAGAAGCTGAAGCACAACGATCTAGTATGCTTAGTTTCTTGTCACATGACATGAAAGCTCCTCAGGCAAGAGCGCTAGCATTTCTAGAAGCCCAAAAAGATCCAGCGTCGGCCACAACACAAGCTAATTTCTATAGTCATTTGGAACAGTGCCTCACGATGGGGCTTGGGATGATCAACGACTTTATTAACTTAACACGAGTTAAGTCATTTGACTTGAAAAGAGAGTTTGTGCTCTTTGAAGATATTGTTATGGAGGTGCTCGATCAAGTTTATCCGCTAGCGAAAGTGAAAGATATTAAACTAGTCAGTGAGCTACAGGATGAAGATGGCGCCCCGATGATGGGCGACAAGAACTATCTTGCAAGAGCTGTGTTTAACTTAATTGAAAATGCCGTTAAGTATACGCCTTCTTGGGGCGAAGTTAATGTTCTTGTGTATCGGCAGGGTAAGTGGATTGTGCTGCAGGTTTCTGACAATGGCGTCGGTATTGAGTCTGATGAAATTAACGATATTTTCGACGACTTTACGCGCAGCGATAAGGACGGCGTGGCAGAAGGGCATGGTCTCGGGCTAGCATTAGTGAAAACGGTAGCAGCTAAGCATGGCGGCGAGATTTTCTGTGAAAGTGAGTTTGGTAGAGGTAGTCAGTTTACAATGAAGCTACCTTCTTGTGAGTTGTGAGTTGTGAGTTGTGAGTTGTGAGTTGTGAGTTGCCGAAGTGCCAATTGTTAGTTGTTTTTTTGAATGCTGATTATATAAACGACGTTGCCTAGCTCAGGCATCTGTTGTATTTGAAAACGAATATTGACATCTCTTAACTGCATGCCATATTCCCGTTCTGGTTGACCATGATGGTAGGCTGGTCGTGGGTCTTGGCCTAATACTTGAGTAATTAGCTGCCTTAAGTCACTAGCATCTGCGCGTTGAGCAAGTGCTTTTTCGGCCGCTGAAGAGAACTCTACGGGGTAAAAGGGTGGCGGTGCTGGGGCAAAGCCTGAGCGTGCATTCGGAACGGCTTCAGTCCAAGGCAGGTAAGGTTTGATATCTACCACGGGTGTACCTGTCATTAAATCTGCTCCTTTGAGCAATAGCCGTGCACCGTTGTGCGTATCAATACCCACTAGCTCAACGAGCGATAGTCCTAAACGATTAGGCCGATGTGTGCTACGACTCGCGAATACCCCTATTTTTTTATTGCCACCCAGTCGGGGTGGGCGTACAAGGGGAGCCCACTCTTCGGGACTGCGATGAAAAATAAAGCTGATCCATAAGTGGCTAAATGCTTCTAGTCCACGAACGCTTAACGGTGTGTTGAAGGGGGGCGTTAATATCAGTGTCGCTTTCGCTGCCGTCGCTAGTCCCGGTTGGCGAGGAATGCCAAACTTATCAGGGTAGTCGCTTTCAATATAACCTATAGGGTTGATGGTAAATGACTCATTTATGGATATACCGTGCATGGCACACCTTACGTGTAGATAAAAACGAAGTATAAAGCAGTCAAGCATCGAGTTGGGATGCAATGACCCGTTAAGGTGCGATAATTAAATAGTGGAGTTGTATATATGATAAGTACTAATGTGACAAGTACTAATGTGACAAGTACTAACGTGAGCCAAACACCTTCTGCGCCCACTCCACGAATTATCTATCGTGAAGGGTTTGCCCGTGACGCAGCTGACCAAGCAGAGGTGTTTTATCACGCGGTGATGCAGGGCGCTGCTTCCCACTATGGTGTAGACGAACGCCGAGCTTGGGCGAATGCTCTGCCACGCGAGGCAAGCGCCTGGGCGGCCAGACAAACGCTTTATACTACGCTGGTTGCCAGCTGTGATGGGCGATGTGTCGGGTTTTTAGAGCTGGATGTTGCGGCCAAACGTATAGAGACACTTTATGTGTGGCCTTCACTGACTGGACGCGGGATCGGTACCACATTGTTGATACACGCTGAACGTATGCTGCTTGAGCAGGGCGTATCGAGTGTAGAAATTGAAGCAAGCTTAGTGCTTTATGAACGTTTGATTCGCCGAGGTTTTAGCAACCTCGGCGAGCAGTGGGTAGAGCGCAGTGGCGAGCTTTTGAAACGCTATCGCTTAGTCAAAAAGCTCAACGCTGTCGAAACCTGAGTACATCAAACGTCGAAGGTGTGGGTAATACGCATCGATAAATCGATCGATTTTAGGTCTTTGGTGAGTGCGCCGCTGGAAATGCAGTCAACACCGGTATCGGCAATTGCCTTCAATGTTGCTGCGCCGACATTGCCAGAGGCCTCAAGTGTTGCCCGCCCACCAGTTATTTCGACGGCTACATGCAAGTCTTCTAAGGCGAAATTATCGAGCATGATAATGTCTGCCTTTGCGGCCAGTGCTTGATCAAGCTCCTCAAACGTTTCCACCTCTACCTCTACTGGCAGGTCACTTGCCAATTTACGAGCTTGCTCAACGGCTGCCGGAATACCGCCACAAGCAGTAATATGATTCTCTTTAATTAAGAAAGCATCCCACAATCCAATCCGATGATTATGTCCACCGCCGCAGGTTACTGCGTACTTTTGAGCTAGGCGCATTCCAGGCAATGTTTTACGCGTATCTAGTAGACGGACATTAGTGCCTTCAATTAAATCAACGTAATGTCGTGTTGATGTAGCCGTGGCAGACAATGTTTGCAGCATATTTAGGGCAGCACGCTCACCGGTCAGTAGGCTGCGAGCAGGCCCTTCTAGCTCTAAAAAACACTGATCTGCTTGAAGAGAGTCGCCGTCTGCTGCCTGCCAACGTAGCGTAACGCGGTTATCTAACCGTCGAAAAATCTCATCTACCCAAGCAACACCACAAAGTACTGCGGGTTCACGCGTAATGATGCTGGCGGTTGCCCATTGGTTCTCAGGGATTAGCTGCGCTGTAATATCGCCAGGGCCAATATCCTCAGCTAGTAAGCGGGCTGCGCTAGCGCGTATCTCTTCGGCAAGAGCGTTTTCATAATGCATGGCGGTGAGTTCTCTAGGCGTTATTGAGTGTGTTGGGCATTATAGTGAAAGAGAATGCCAACGTAGAGAAGAGTGTATCTGTTATGAAAAGTACAGCCTTTGATGGGCAGTGGCCAAGCGCTAGACAAATGGCATCACCCAACTGCGATCAGCGCCCCAATAGTGAGGTCTCGCTACTGCTTATTCATGCGATTAGTTTGCCGCCCGGTCAGTTTAGTGGTGATGCCATTGAGGCACTGTTTACTAACCAGCTAAATTCAGCAGAGCACCCCTTTTTTGCTGAGATTGCACATCTTAGGGTATCAGCTCATTTTCTGATTCGTCGCGATGGCGAGTGCTTACAGTTTGTTGATACAGATCATCGCGCCTGGCATGCCGGGCGCTCATGCTGGCTGGATCCGTATCAAAAGGCGTGGCGAACAGCCTTAAATGACTTTTCAGTGGGTATTGAGCTGGAGGGTGACGACGTGACCCCTTTTACCAAAGCGCAATATCAAAGGTTAGTAGCGGTAACTCAGTGGCTAATAGCGCGCTACCCACAGCTGGATAAGTCACGCATTACCGGTCATGCTCACGTGGCTCCACTGCGTAAAACTGATCCAGGGCCAGCCTTTGACTGGGCTTATTATTATCAACAGTTAGATGCTTAGCGCTGGGTTAATAAATTTGTAAAAGAACGTTGGAAATTTAATTAAGTACTTCACTCGTAAGTAAATAAAACGGTAGTTTGGCTACATTTTTGAGCGTTTGGTAGATTCGTCTAAAGTCTTACTATTTTTTTATGTTGCGGTGCAATAGTCTGTTTTCGATAGCCTTTTAGGGCTTGCTGGAATTGGCAGAGTGACGACTTTGCGGTATCTTCTCATATACAAAAGGCTAACTTTTACGACAATTGTGTAGCTTTACTACATCGGAAAGTACGTAGCTTGTTGAATGTAGAAAGAAAACCTCTACGCGACGCTTAGGCGTCGGTGTTTTATCGGCCTGTGGTGGCTAAACACCGCAGCCGCCCCAGGCCCTAAGGGTTGGCGGGGCTCATTGTCATTTATCGTCATTCGGAGAGACCTCTATGAGTCTGGAGACAAGAGAAGATCTCGATCCGCTCGAAACCACGGAGTGGCTGGAATCCCTGGAATCAGTACTGGATCGTGAGGGCGAAGATCGTGCCCGCTACCTGATGACCCGCTTGGCGGATCGCCTGCGCCGGGACGGGATGAAGGTACCCTTCTCGGTGACAACCCCGCACCGGAATACGATCCCTGTGCATCGCGAAGCACCGATGCCCGGCGATCTGTTTATGGAGCGCCGCATTCGGTCGTTGATTCGTTACAACGCCATTGCTCAGGTCATCCGTAATAACCGCGCCAACCCCGGGCTGGGCGGCCACATTGCCAGCTTTATGTCGTCGGCCACGCTGTACGATGTCGGCTTTAACCACTTCTTCCGCGCCCCCAAAGGCGATTTTGAAGGCGACCTGATTTACATCCAGGGCCACGTTGCCCCGGGTATTTACGCGCGTTCCTACTTGGAAGGCCGTTTATCAGAAGAGCAGATGGACAAATTCCGTCGCGAAGTCGACGGCGATGGCCTCTCTTCCTACCCGCACCCGTGGCTGATGCCGGACTACTGGCAGTTCCCCACGGTGTCCATGGGCCTTGGCCCGATTCAGGCCATCTATCAAGCCCACGTGATGAAGTACCTGCATCACCGTGAGCTGAAAGACATGTACGACCGTAAGATCTGGTGCTTCATGGGTGACGGCGAGTGTGATGAGCCGGAGTCACTGGGCGCGATCTCCCTAGCGGGGCGTGAAAACCTCGATAACCTGATCTTCGTTATCAACTGCAACCTGCAGCGCTTGGACGGTCCGGTTCGCGGCAACTCCCGCGTCATGGACGAGTTCGAAGGCGTATTCCGTGGTGCCGGTTGGAACGTCATCAAGGTGGTCTGGGGGCGTCACTGGGATCCGCTGTTCGAGAAGGACAAGAAAGGCATCCTGCAAAAACGCATGGATGAAGCGGTTGACGGTGAGTACCAGAACTACAAGGCCAACGGCGGTTCGTACACCCGTGAGCACTTCTTCGGTAAGTACCCCGAAACCGAAGCGATGGTCAACGACTTGTCTGATGAAGACATCTGGAAGCTCAACCGCGGTGGTCACGATCCGTTCAAGGTCTACGCGGCCTACCACGAAGCGGTCAACCAGACCAACGGTAAGCCCACGGTCATTCTGGCGCACACCGTCAAAGGCTACGGCATGGGCAGCGGCGATGGCGAAGCTGCCAACGAGTCCCACCAGGTCAAGAGCATGGAGTACGAGGCGTTGCGTAAATTCCGCGACCGCTTCGGTATTCCGCTCACCGACGAGCAGCTTAAAGATGTGCCCTATTACAAGCCGGAAGAAGACTCCCCCGAGCTGAAATACATGCACCTGCAGCGGGAACGCTTAAACGGCTACCTGCCGAGCCGCCGCAGTGACTTTGAGGCGCTGGAGATCCCCAGCCTGGACGACAAAACCTTTGCCTCGCAAATGGTCGGTTCCAAAGGGCGCGAAGTCTCGACCACCATGGCGTTCGTGCGCGTGCTGAACGGCCTGGTGAAGGATAAGAAGCTCGGCAAACATGTCGTCCCGATTATTCCTGACGAAGCGCGTACCTTCGGCATGGAAGGCATGTTCCGTCAGCTCGGCATCTACACCTCGGAAGGTCAGAAGTATGAGCCGGTCGATAAAGGCCAGATCATGTTCTACCGCGAGGATCAGAAAGGCCAGATTCTCGAAGAAGGGATTAGTGAGGCTGGCGCGATGTCTGCGTGGATTGCCGCCGCGACGTCCTACAGCAACAACAACGTTACCCTGCTGCCGTTCTACGTCTACTACTCGATGTTCGGCTTCCAGCGCATTGGTGACTTGGCCTGGGCCGCGGGTGACCTGCAAGCCCGCGGCTTTATGGTCGGCGGCACCGCCGGGCGTACCACGCTCAACGGTGAAGGTCTGCAGCACCAGGATGGCCACAGCTTGATTCAAGCCTCCACCATCCCCAACTGCCGCAGCTACGACCCGACCTACGCCCACGAAGTGGCGGTCATCCTCCAGGATGGTCTGAAGCGCATGTTCTCCGACAAAGAGAACTGCTTCTACTACCTGACGGTGATGAACGAAAACTACGAGCACCCCGCGCTTGAGAACGTGCCTACCGACGATATCGTCAAAGGCATGTACCTGCTCAACGAAACCCAGGGCGATAAAGGCCGCGTGCAACTGCTGGGCTCCGGCACCATCCTGCGTGAAGTCGAAGCGGCTGCCGAGCTGCTGGCCAACGACTGGGGCATTGGCGCGGATATCTGGAGTGTCACCAGCTTTAACGAACTGCGCCGCGAAGCGCTGCTGCTGGAGCGTGAAGCCTTCCTGAACCCGGATGCCGAGGCCAACAAGCCCCACGTGACGAAGTGCCTGGAAGGCCGTGACGGCCCGGTGATTGCCTCCACCGACTATATGAAGCTCTACGCCGACCAGGTGCGTGCCTGGGTACCCAGCGAGTACACCGTGCTGGGCACGGACGGCTTTGGCCGTTCCGACACCCGCGAGAAGCTGCGCTACTTCTTTGAAGTAGACCGCTACTTCGTCACCGTGGCGGCGCTACGTGCGCTGGCAGACCGCGGTGAGCTTGATCGTAAGCACGTCGGCGAGGCGCTGAAGAAGTATGGCATTGACGCCAACAAGCCGAACCCGCTGACCAGCTAAACCGCTGCCCGGCGGGCAGATGCCCGCCGGCTCGATCCGATTTGGAAGGAGCGCGACCTTGAGTAGCGAAATCATCAAAGTTCCCGATATCGGTGGCGATACCGATGTCGAAATCATCGAGATTGCGGTGTCAGAAGGCGACGTCATTGAAGCGGAAGACACCCTAATCACCCTGGAATCTGACAAAGCCAGCATGGATGTTCCGGCCCCGAAAGGCGGCAAGGTCACCAAAGTGCTGGTCAAAGAAGGCGATACTGTCTCCGAAGGCGACGACATCGTTGAGCTGGAAGTAGAAGGTGGCGGCGAAGAGACGTCAGCCCCCGCATCTGACAGCCAGCCCAACGACGCGCCAGTGAAAGAAGACAAACCAACGCAGGAAGACGCCCCCGCACCGGCAGCGAAGAAAGCCAGTGGCGGCAAGCAGACGGTCGATATTAAAGTGCCGGACCTGGGCGGTTCAGACAGCGTTGAAATCATCGAAGTCGCGGTTAGCGCCGGTGATGAGGTCAACGCCGAAGATACCCTGATCACCCTGGAGTCGGACAAAGCCTCCATGGACGTGCCCAGCCCGCACGGCGGTAAGATCGTTGCGCTGACCGTCAAGGAAGGCGATACCGTCTCGGAAGGCGACGTGATCGGCCAGATGGAAATCGCTGGCGAAGGCGGTGATGCATCGGCTGAAGAAGATGCATCGCAAGCGCAGGCTGCTAGCCAAACCAGCAGCGCGCCGGAAGCAGCGGCTGTTGAAGAGTCTGCCGTTGAAGAAGATAGCGGTAGCGGTGAGCCTGAGCGCAAAGAGATTCGTGTACCTGATTTGTCAGGTTCTTCTGACGTGCCGATTATCGAAATTGGTGTTGCGGCAGGTGATGAGGTCAACGAAGAAGATCCTCTTATCACTCTGGAATCTGACAAAGCGTCGATGGACGTGCCGAGCCCTTACAAAGGCAAGCTCTTAGAGCTGACCGTAAAAGAGGGTGACACCGTCTCTGAAGGCGATGTGATTGGCTATATCGAAGTAGCGGGTGCCAAGAAGGCAGCCCCTAAACAAGCAGCGCCGGAGAAAGCTCAATCCTCTAGTGCTAGTCAGTCAAGTACTAGTCAGTCAAGTGCAAAGCCTGCCGCTTCACCAGAAGGTACGCCTAGCCCTGAAGCGCAGATGGCGGCTCATAAGCCTCGCGATGGGAAACTGGTACACGCAGGCCCAGCAGTACGCATGCTGGCACGTGAGCTCGGCGTAGACCTCGGCCTTGTTAAGCCTAGTGGCCCGAAAGACCGGGTGCTGAAAGAGGATGTGCAGGCTTACGTGAAGCAGGCCATTGCCAGCCAGGGTAAAGCACAAACAGCGGCTGCCCCTGCAGCGAGTGGTGGTGCGGGTATTCCCGCGATACCTGAAGTCGACTTTAGCCAGTTTGGCGACGTAGAAGAGAAGCCGATGGGTCGCCTGCTGAAAATGGGCGCGACCAATCTGCACCGCAGCTGGCTCAATGTGCCTCACGTGACGCAGTTCGACGAGGCCGACATTACCGAGCTCGAAAGCTTCCGTAAAGCCATGAAAGCCGAGGCCGAAGCCCAGGGCGCTAAGCTGACACCGTTGCCGTTTATGGTCAAGGCCTGTGCCTTTGCCCTGCGTAAATTCCCCCAGTTCAACGTCAGCCTGAAAGGTGACGGCGAAACGCTGGTATGGAAAAACTACGTGCATATTGGGATTGCCGTGGATACGCCGGACGGTCTGATGGTGCCGGTAGTGCGCAACGCCGATAAGAAATCCTTGATCGAGATAGCCAAGGAGATGGCGGAGCTAGGCAAGAAAGCGCAAACCAAGAAGCTTAAGCGTGATGAGATGACCGGTGGCTGCTTCACCATTTCGAGCCTTGGCTCGATTGGTGGAACCGCGTTCACACCGATCGTTAATGCGCCGGAAGTGGCGATCCTGGGGGTATCGAAAGCGCAGATGAAACCGGTATGGGATGGCAGTGCCTTCCAACCGCGCTTAATGATGCCGCTATCGCTCTCTTATGATCACCGGGCGATTAACGGTGCGGATGCCGCCCGCTTTACGGCCTTCCTGGCCGATGTGTTGACGGATATTCGCCGATTACTGCTGTAATCGTCTCACAGTAAGCCAAAAGCGGCGCCCAATAGGGCGCCGCTTGTGTTTAAAACAGTTCAGTAGGTCTGCAAAGAAGGGGTGACCAAAGTACAAGAAATTGCCACCTGTCTGTTTTTGCTTAAGAAAATGTTAAAAAAATGCGTTATCAGGCTTTTGGGGAGTTGTGTCATCCGAACGGCACGGTTATTGTCAGTCCATTATTCAAAAATTATTCATATCTAACGACTAACATTCAAGGAGCAGTGCCATGCGTTTAATCCTGTTGGGTGCCCCCGGCGCGGGGAAGGGGACTCAGGCTCAGTTTATCTGTGAGCAATTTAAGATCCCTCAAATTTCCACCGGGGATATGCTGCGCGCGGCCATCAAGGACGGTACCGAATTGGGTCTCAAAGTAAAAGAGATTATGAATAGCGGCGGTTTGGTGTCCGACGATGTCATTATCGATCTTGTTAAAGAGCGCATTAGCCAACCCGACTGTGGAAATGGTTTCTTGTTCGATGGTTTTCCGCGCACCATCCCGCAAGCCGATGCGATGAAAGAGGCTGGCGTTAAGCTGGACCACGTGTTGGAAATTGCCGTGCCAGACGAAGAAATTGTGAGCCGTCTTGCAGGGCGTCGCGTGCATCCGGCATCTGGGCGTGTTTACCATGTCGACCATAATCCGTCCAAAGAGCCGGGTAAAGATGACGTGACTGGGGAAGCGCTGATTCAGCGTGAAGATGATCAAGAGTCTACCGTGCGCAACCGTCTGTCGGTTTATCACGACCAAACTGCACCGTTGGTAGATTATTATCAGCAGTGGGCGAAAGAAGACCCTGAGGCCGCGCCGCAGTATCATCGCGTAGAAGGCGTAGGCAGCGTGGCTGACATTACTCGGCAAGTGAAAGAAGCGCTTTGCTAAGTAGCACATGCTAGTGAGTTACACGATGGCCCGCAGGTTACCTGCGGGCCATCGTCGTTGAGGCCGCGTAAAGGTATAATGACGGTCTATTTTATGGAGTGCAGAATCGATGTCATCGTTATACCTTCTCGCACTGGACGCATCTTCTAGTGCCTGCTCTGCAGCTTTATTACGCCAGCAGGGTAGCCAGCGTGAATGCTTGGCGCGATTCGAAATGACGCCAAGGGCCCATACCCGGCGCTTAATGCCGATGGTGGATGACATTCTCGCTGAGGCCAATATTGCTACGCAGCAGCTAGATGCGGTTGCGTTTGGGCGTGGCCCCGGCTCATTCACCGGCTTGCGCATCGCTGCCGGTGCAGCGCAAGGCTTGGCGTTTGGGCTGGATCGTCCATTGTTGGGTATTTCCACCTTGGAAGCGCTCGCGCTTCAGGCCCATCGCCGCTACCATTTTCGTCATGTAGTGACCGCGTTAGATGCCCGTATGGGCGAAATCTATGCGGCTACTTGGCACTGTTTAAATGACACGCTTAGCTTGCAAAGTGACGAAGTGGTCGTGGCGCCTGCTAACTTTCATTTGCCTGCGGAGGAGGCCGACTGGGTAGGCGTGGGCTCGGGGTTTACGCTGTGGGATGACTTTGCGTTAAGCCTACAGGCCAATATGTCTCAGCATCTCACTGATCTTGAGCCACGGGCCGAAGAGATGGCATGGCTCGCCGTTCGTGATTTGGAAGCGGGGTTAGGTCAGGCAGCCCATGAAGCACAGCCAGTTTATTTGCGCAACGACGTGGCCTGGAAAAAGCCAGCATGAGCCATACGGTAAGCCCAGAGACGCTTGTGTTGCCTTCAGGATTGGCGCTTAGCTACGTTGATGGCCAATTGGCACTGTCAGGTGATGAGCGTCAATACGGAAAACCGCTTAGCGTGGATTTTGCCGCTGGAAAGGCAGCCCATCGCCGTCAGTTTGGTGGTGGTCGCGGGCAGTTAGTGGCAAAAGCCTGTGGGCTTGCTAAAGGCATCACACCTAACGTCGTGGATGCCACTGCTGGTTTGGGCCGGGATGCGTTTGTACTGGCAAGCCTGGGCGCAAATGTCTTATTAATTGAACGTGTCGCGGCGATTGCTGCGCTGCTTCAAGATGGCCTTGCGCGTGCCGCAAAAACAGACGCGACAGCAGAGATTGCCTTGCGTATGACGCTTCGTCATGGTGATGCCGCTGAGCAGCTGGCTGCCCTTGTGGAAAGCGCGGCCTTTGATCCTGAGGTTGTTCATCTTGATCCGATGTTTCCGCACCGTGAAAAGTCGGCGTTGGTCAAAAAAGAGATGCGCTTGTTTCGAGAGCTGGCGGGAGATGACGATGATGCACCGCGCTTATTAGAAGCAGCGCTGGATGTAGCAACGCATCGAGTGGTGGTCAAGCGCCCCCGCAAAGCTCCCCCTATCGATGGCCCAGCGCCGCAGCATACGCTAGAAGGTAAAACGAGCCGTTACGATTTATACGTCCATCGCTCGCTGGCTCGTCGCTGAGCCGTTTCTTCAAGAGAAGGAGTCTCTATGCAGCACGTGTGGCGTGAAGGCAACCGCACTACTCTGTTGCCGGAAGCAACGCGATTTTTGCCAGCTATGTTTGATGCGGTTAGTCAAGCGGAGCACTATGTGCTGGTGGAGCTCTACTTGATGGAGTCAGGTAAGTTAGCGAGCCAGATGAGTAATGCGCTGATCGACGCTGCTGAGCGCGGTGTAAAAGTGTATTTGCTGCTCGATGGTTATGGCTCTATGGGATTGGAACATCGTGACCGCATACGCCTAGAGCAAGCAGGTGTCGCATTACGGTTCTTTAATCCCATTGGTTTTCACTCGCTGGCTCGTAACTTAAGCCGTGATCACCGCAAAATTGTTGTCGTGGATGGAGAGGTTGCGTTTACCGGCGGATTTGGCGCAGTGGATGAGTTTCTGGAAGCATGGTACGAAATTGCGGTGCGCATCGAAGGCCCAGTGGTCGCTGATTGGGAAGAGCTTTTTCGCCGTTTATGGCGTTCCCGGTTAACACGGCAAGCAGGTGGTGGACGGGCTAGCTCAGTGCTGCCGCCACAGCGGACAGCAGTGCATTATGCTGATGGCATACGTGGCCGTGTAATGTCAGCGAGGGGTTATCGTTACCAAGCTATTCGTCACTCGCTCTATGCGCGGGTAAATCAGGCAAACAAGCGACTTTGGCTATGTACGCCTTATTTTGTGCCGACCTTCACGCTGCGCCGACGCCTTATTCGCGCAGCACGGCGTGGCGTGGATGTTTGTTTACTATTACCGGGTAGTAAACATGACCACCCAGGTGTGCGCTATGCAGGACAACGGTTTTACCAAGCGTTGTTAAAAGCTGGCGTGCGGATTTTTGAGTTCCAGCCCACGTTTATTCATGCCAAGTTTGTGTTAGCAGATAACTGGGTCAGTCTTGGTTCATGCAACTTCGACCATTGGAATCTGCACTGGAACCTTGAAGCTAATCAAGAAGTAGAAAACCAAGCCTTCGCCAAGCAAGTTCAATCGCTGTTTGAGCGTAACTTTGCCGCCAGCCAAGAAGTCGATGCTGCCGCCTGGGCCGCACGACCCTGGTGGCAGCGAGCCCGAGAGTGGGTCTATGGCGTAGTGGATGGTATTGTCACCCGTCTTAAATAATGTGCGGCTAACAATCGGCTATCGACGCTTTTTACCTTTGGCCGGTGTTTTCTTGCGTGGCTTAGGCTTCGGCGTTTCGGGGGGCACGCGATAGTGAAGATAAAGATCCAGGACTAATTCTGGCAATTGAGCAACAAAGGTTTCCTGACTGGCCTGATCTTGGGCCATCTCAGCCATTTCTGGCTCATCATCGAATAAACCTGAAAGCGACATAAAGGGCAACAGTAGCGTGGCGGCAGCTTCTTCGTCATCTTGGAACCACGCGCTTTCGTCGCTAAAGACACCTTCCATAAACCCCGCGCACCAGTCGCCGATGGGCGTTTCCTCAGCGGGGATGCCATCTAGCGTTAGCTCGAAGGGTAGCTCTGGTAAACCGCCCTGTTCAAGTACTGCGACGGCGTTGTCACGTAGCAGTGTTAACAGTTGGATAATCTCGTCTCGTTCGGCATCATCCCGATAACTTGGCTCTCCCTGAAACAGCTCAGTTAGCCATTGACTGGTAGGTAATTCGCTAGGGGCAACCGCCAGCGCCACTAAAAAACCATGGGCAGAGATAAGGTCCAGCGCATCTTCGCCGACCTGCTCTGAGTCGAGAAAGTCATCCAGTCGATCAAGTTGCTCGTCATCAAGTAGCGGCTGAGGTGGGGTGGTATTGGGCGACGTTGCTGCGGGAACGTTATTGCGCTCTGCCATAAGGGGCCTCATCATAAAAATCGTCTTTGAGAAAAAGATGTTGATCGGCAACACTCGTTGGCAACATCGTTACTGGTTAGTTTATCACTAATGAAGACTTTACCACTGCCCCCATGGCCTGCTGAAAAACTTGCGACACTATCTTCAGAGGCGCTCATGCACGCCGTGCGAGATAGAACTGATGAAGCGTTAAAACGCTGCCAAGAAGTCTATCCTGCGCTGCCAGCGCCAAAGGTGTGGTTCGACCTAAAAGGTGCCTCAGCAGGGCAGGCGCATCTAGGGCGTGGCGGGCTGCGTTTTAATCCTGTTTTACTGAGCAATAATCGGCAGGCGTTTTTTGACGAGGTGATTCCCCATGAAATGGCGCATTGGTTAGTCTTTCATTTAGCCAATGGCACGCGGCTCAAACCGCATGGTCGAGAATGGCAAGCTGTCATGCG
Organism: Halomonas sp. XH26; assembly: GCF_024138895.1. Classification (NCBI taxonomy): domain Bacteria; kingdom Pseudomonadati; phylum Pseudomonadota; class Gammaproteobacteria; order Oceanospirillales; family Halomonadaceae; genus Halomonas; species Halomonas sp. XH26. The sequence continues at coordinate 3,199,193 of NZ_CP071889.1, read as the reverse complement.
AGACCTGTTTGGCCTTGAGCCTAAGGTGACTCATCGCTTTGATGTTCAGGATGCCCAGTCTCGGCCATATTATTATCAATGTGACTGTCAAACGCATTGTTTCACAGCCAGGCGTCATTCTTTAGTGGTAAAGGGGCGTCGCTATCGCTGCCGTCATTGTGATCAGACCTTGGTCTACAGTGCTTTTAAAAAACCTTGAAAGTGTTTTAACCTATTGTTTTAAATATTAAAAATGTTAATACCAATGTCTAAAGGGAAGCCGGCGTTGGGAGGTTTATGCTAGGTAAATATTAAGCGCGTCGGTGCGACTAACAATAATACCGACACCATTTTCTAGAGAGTGCAATTTCACGGACAGAGGCAACTTCATGAGCGAGCATAAAAACGTCTATCCAGTGCGCGATAGTATCGCTGCCAGTGCATGGGCTGATAAAGATAAATATGCGGCAATGTATCAGCAGTCCATGGACGACCCGGAGCGTTTCTGGGCTGAGCAAGCAAAGCGTCTTGATTGGATCAAGGCGCCAACCAAGATTAAAAACACCTCCTTTGCACGCGATAATGTTGATATTCGCTGGTTTGAAGATGGTGAGCTAAACGTTAGCGCCAACTGCCTAGATCGCCATTTGGAGAAGCGTGGCGACCAAACAGCGATTATCTGGGAGGGAGATAATCCTAACGATTCAAAACATATTACGTACCGTGAGCTTTATGAGCGCACTAACCAGCTGGCCAACGGCCTGAAGTCGCTGGGGGTAAAGAAAGGCGATACAGTGACGCTGTATATGCCGATGATTCCCGAGGCGGCCATGGCCATGTTGGCATGTGCCCGTATTGGTGCAGTGCACTCTGTTGTGTTTGGCGGCTTTTCGCCGGACGCAGTCGCTCAGCGGGTAATTGGTGCTGATTCTAAACTGGTGATCACTGCTGATGAGTCAGTGCGTGGTGGTAAACACGTACCCCTTAAAGAGAATGTCGATTCGGCTCTGACGCGCGATGGCACTGATGTGTGCAAAAACGTATTGGTGGTGAAGCGTACAGGCGGTGATATTGACTGGAAGGAAGGCCGTGACATTTGGTTTGACGAGCTGGTGGATAAGCAATCTACCGAATGCCAAGCTGAAACCATGAATGCCGAAGATCCGCTGTTTATTCTCTATACCTCTGGATCAACCGGTGCGCCTAAGGGCTTAAAGCATACCACTGGCGGCTACCTGACCTACGCAGCGATGACCCATCAGTATGTTTTCGACTATCAAGAAGGCGAAGTTTACTGGTGTACAGCGGACGTAGGTTGGGTGACGGGCCATAGCTATATCGTGTACGGACCGCTTGCCAATGGTGCAACCACGCTAATGTTTGAGGGCGTACCGAGCTACCCAAGCCATGGGCGAATGGGCGAAATTGTCGATAAACATCAGGTCAATATCCTCTATACCGCGCCTACTGCTGTCCGTGCATTAATGGCGCATGGTGATAACGTGATGGACTCTAGCAAACGTGACTCACTGCGCTTGCTAGGTTCTGTAGGCGAACCTATCAACCCAGAAGCTTGGGAGTGGTTCTATCGCGTTATTGGCAATGAGAAGTGTCCTATTGTGGACACCTGGTGGCAAACCGAAACGGGCGGCATTATGATCGCGCCACTTCCTGGCGCTACTGATCTAAAGCCTGGCTCTGCTACAACGCCCTTCTTTGGTGTGAACCCCGCGCTGGTGGATAATGAAGGCCATAAATTGGAAGGCGAGACGGAAGGCAATCTAGTCATTCTCGACTCCTGGCCGGGCCAAGCGCGCTCCATTTGGGGCGACCACGAACGCTTTGTACAGACCTACTTTTCTACTTACGACGGCATGTATTTTACAGGAGATGGCTGCCGCCGGGATGAGGATGGCTATTACTGGATTACAGGCCGGGTTGACGACGTACTTAACGTCTCAGGCCATCGTATGGGCACTGCTGAAATAGAGTCGTCTCTGGTTGCTCACTCGGCAGTGGCAGAAGCCGCCGTCGTCGGTTTTCCGCACGATATTAAAGGCCAAGGCATCTATATCTATGTAACACTTAATGATGGTATTGATCCCACGGATGAACTCAAGAAAGAGCTGACCCAATGGGTACGTAAAGATATTGGCCCGATTGCATCGCCAGATGTAATTCAGTGGGCTCCTGGGCTGCCAAAAACACGTTCTGGTAAAATTATGCGGCGCATTTTACGTAAAATTGCGGCCAATGAGTGTGATGGCCTGGGGGACACCAGCACGCTGGCTGATCCGTCGGTGGTGGACGAACTCATTGAGCATCGTGCCAACCAGTAATGTTTTTTGCCCCCAGTTATCCTTCTAATGGGGGCACTTTTAAATGACGGATGTCATTCATTTGCTATGTTAAATAAGGCAAACTGGATAGATCCGTTGCAGTGCCGGCCATGGAGCCGGCACTGTTATTTCTGTTTGGATGACGTATCAATGACAAATAGTGCATGTGATGCTTGGGAATGACGAAGCCCATGGGGTACCATGCTTCAACCGTATGAGCCTAGCGTCGCGGCGGTAGCCAACCCCGCTGCTCGAGGAACCGGAGGAATATCCATGGCAGTAGCCCATAAGTTTATCGTCGCAGACGACCATCCGCTGTTTCGTGCAGCGCTCACCCAGGCGTTGCGCCAGTTAGCCCCCCAGGCTGAGATTGTCGAAGCCGACACCATGGAAGCCACCACTGAGGTCGTTAATCGACACCCTGATGCTGATTTGATTTTGCTAGACCTCCATATGCCAGGAGCGCATGGCTTTTCAGGTTTGATTCAATTGCGTGGCCAGATGCCCGATATTCCGGTGGCGGTTGTTTCAGGCAGTGACGAGCCCTATGTAGTACGTCGTGCAATTGACTACGGCGCGTCAGGCTTTATTCCTAAATCTTCCTCGCTACAGTTGATTGCTGAAGCGGTGGGGGAAATCCTGCAAGGGGAAGTTTGGCTGCCAGAAGCGTTGGCGAACGTCTTAGATGAAACCAGCGAAGAAGAGTCGCGTTTTGCGGAGGCAATTGCCTCACTGACGCCGCAGCAGTTTCGTGTGCTCAATATGCTGACGGAAGGCTTGTTGAATAAACAGATCGCCTATGAGCTTAGCGTCTCAGAAGCCACTATTAAGGCCCACGTGACGGCTATTCTGCGCAAGCTGGGAGTGCACTCGCGCACCCAGGCTGTTATTGCTGCTCAGAAACTTGAAGTGGAACCGCCGAAAGTTTCTTCTTGAAGGGTAAGCTGGATTCCCGATAACCCCCTTCGGGAATGACGGTATGGTGCATCTGTCTCGTTTCGGGAATGACGGTGTGATGCATCTGTCTCGCTGCTCTGTCATTCCCGCGTGCTTTTAGCGGGAATCCATTTTGAAGCAGGCTCCCAGGCATCAGCGGGTAAGGTCAAACTGGATTCCCGATAACCCCATTCGGGAATGACGGTATGACGTATCATTACGTTTTCCCTCCTGCTCGGCTAGCCTGAAGGGTGCGAGTTAAAAGCGCGCGCAGCGCGGCAGGTTTGACCGGCTTAAGCAGCAGTTGATAACCCGCACGCTTAATCTCTTCGGCCACCGCTTCCGTGCGGTCGGCGGTAATCACAATGCCCGGTACGGCTCCTTCGAAGCGCTCACTGAGGGCCTCGAGTGCCATTAGCCCCGTGACTTCATTGTCCAGATGATAGTCTGCCAAGATGGCGTCGGGGTCGCCGTCCATGTTACGCAGAATCGATTTTGCACCGCCGATGCTGGTCGCGGTAAATACTTCACATCCCCAGCCGCTTAGCATGGCCGTCATGCCCTCTAAAATGAGCGTTTCGTTATCGATACACACAATGCGGGTACCCGCTAGCTTATTACCACTCCGGCGGCTTTGAGGTTCTTGGTCCGCTAAGGTTACTTCACGGGCGGCAACAATGGGAACGCTGACGCAGAATGCAGTCCCCACACCTACCCAGGACCGAACCTTAATTGGGTGGTCAAGTACACGGCTCATACGATCGGCAATTGATAAGCCTAAGCCGAGCCCTTTCTCACTCTCTTTATGGCGTGAAACTTGATCCAATCGGCGGAACTCTTGGAAAATTTCCGTTAGCTTAGACTCAGGAATACCGGGCCCACTATCCCACACCTCTATGGAAAGTCGTCCTGCTTGGCGGCGACAGCCTAGTAGTACACGACCTTCTTGGGTATAGCGAATCGCGTTGGATAGAAAGTTTTGTACAATCCGGCGAAGCATCTGCGGATCGGAATCTACCCATTGTTGCGTCGGTACGACGACAAGATCCAGTCCACGGTCATCGGCCATTACTTCAAATTCGGCACGCAGTGGACGAATAATATCCGCCAGTGCAAAGTGGCTGCGTCGCGGTGTGAGGGCACCCGCATCAAGCTTTGAAATATCTAGCAGAGTGCCAAGCAGTTCTTCAGCGGCTTGAAGTGAGTTATCAATATGGCTGATGGTACGCTGGGTATCGCTAGCGGTGACGTTCTGCATTAATGCGGAAGTAAACAGCCGGGCTGCGTTCAGCGGCTGTAACAAGTCATGACTGGCGGCAGCCAAAAAGCGCGTTTTGGAAGCGTTAGCATCTTCAGCTAATTGCTTCGCTTGGCGCAGCGCTTGCTCTGCTTCAGCGCGCACACGGTTCTCTTGGCGCAGCGCCGCGTTGGCCTCGGAAAGTGCTTGTGTGCGCTCGCGAACACGTTCTTCCAGAGTTTCGTTGGTCTCTTTCAAGGCGATTTCAGCTTGGCGGCGCTCAGTAATGTCTTGATAAAGCGCGAAGAAACCTAAAATCGACTGGCTATCGCCAAAGTGGGGCGTATAGGTGACCAGCATATAGCGCATGGCATTATTAACGCGCATTGAGACTTCAAAACTGACGCGCTCGCCTGCAAGCGTTCGCTGAACCCATGGCATGCGCTCTTCAGCTTTTTTAACCGGTAATACGTCTTCGTATCGGCGTCCAATCACGGCATTACGATCAATATCGAAAGCTTGTTCGTAGGCGCGGTTGGTGAATAAGTAACGGCACTCTTTATCAAAATAGGCAATCAGCGCGGGTACATTATCGGTGTAGATACGGATGTTGTTTTCAGAGCGGATCAGCGCCTCTTCGATGCGCTTCTGCTGAGTAATATCTTGATAGGTATAGACAAAACCACCGCCAGGCATCGGGTTGCCTTGGACTTCCAATACACTGCCATCTTGGCGGTAACGCACATAACGATGGGGCTGGCCGTCGCGAATGTTGTCTAGCAGCAGTTGGACGTGCTCCTCTGGATCTCCTGGACCATATTCGCCGTTGTGCGCGTTGTAGCGAAAAATGCGATCCATGGGGGCGCCGACCCGTATCAAGTGATCAGGGAAGCGGAACAGCTCTAAATAGCGTTGGTTCCACACCACCAAGCGCAAATTTTGGTCAACCACGCTAATACCCTGGTTGATGTTTTCAATGGTGGCTTGCAGTAGTGCGCGGTTGAACTCTAAGACTTGAGAGGCTTCATCAACGATTGAAATGACATCTGAAATGCCGATGCCGCGTCCCTGAAGCGCCGAGTTAACGACTATGCGTGCTGACGATGCACCTAGCACTGACGCAAGAAAGCGCTCAGTAAATTGGATGACGTCGATAGACGCCCGTGAACTATCTTCCATGGGTTTGCCCGCGCGTCGTGCGTAATCCTCAAATGCGCGATCCACTTGGCCTGCCCCAAGAAAACGCTCACAAAGTACTTTAAGGTCGCCAACAGTAGTGGCGCCTGTCCAAGGGCGGTTTACGGATGTTTGGCGTGTTTCAACGCTATCGACAAACAGCGATGCCTGAATACGCTCGACAACCCGCTGAGAAGTTACCTGTGAAACAAAGATATAGCAGAACAAGTTGATGCCCAGCGACAGCATGACTCCGTGGGTAAATGGGTCGCCGAGGTTTAAGCCAAATAGGGTTGTGGGCGATAGCCAATTAAGCCCTAAAGGGCCGCCCGCTAGCCAGGCTTGAGGAAGCACTCCGGCGTTGATCATAGCCGGCATTAGCAGGCTGTATGCCCAAATCGCAAAGCCTGCGTTCATGCCAACGATAACGCCGAGGCGGTTACCGCGCTTCCAATACAGCCCGCCGATGAGTGCGGGGGCAAACTGAGCGGCGGCCGCAAAGGACAGCATGCCAATTGAGGCTAGCGAGGTGAATTCGGCAATGAGCTGATAGAAGCCGTAAGCCATTGCCAGAACAGCGACAATGGTAAGGCGGCGCGCGCGGAGTACTAAGCGGCCATAGTCGCGAGCTTTGGTGTCGAACCAACGCAACCTGAAGAGCGCTGGGATCACGATCTCGTTAGAAATCATGATAGAAACTGCCACTGCCGCCACAATAACCATCCCTGTCGCGGCAGAAAATCCGCCAATAAAGGTGAGAAGGGTCAGCCACTGCTGGCCAGACGCCATCGAAAGAGCAAGTACGTAAGTATCAGGCTCAACCCCGCTTTCAGAAAACAGCAGTAAACCAGCTGCCGCCAAAGGCACCACAAAAAAGGCGACTGCGAGTAAGTAAAGAGGAAATAGCCAGCGTGCTTTCGTTGCATCATCTGGGTGGATATTTTCCACCACTGCCACATGAAACTGACGAGGCAGGCAAAGTATGGCGAGCATGGCGAGCAGCGTTTGCGCCCAGAAGCTTTGGCCAAAATCTTGATTGGCTAGCTGGCGCTGCAACTCCAATTGGCTTTCGGCGTGGCCCATTAGTTCACCTAGGCCATCAAACATGCCCCAGGTAACAAACGCGCCGAGGACAACAAACGCCAGCAACTTTACCAGAGATTCAAATGCTACCGCATGAATCAGCCCTTCGTGGTGCTCTGTCGCGTCTGTGTGGCGAGTGCCAAAAAGGATGGCGAAGATTGCCATGACGATAGCGACATAAAACGCTGTGTCGCCAAACAGCGGCGTATGGGTCATATCCGCTGCGTCGGTAAGAACACTAAAGGTGGTAGACACCGCTTTTAACTGCAGAGCAATGTAGGGCAGGGTGCCAATGAGGGCAACTAAGCTAGCAAACGCCGCAAGAGATTGGGTTTTGCCGTAACGGGAAGCAATAAAGTCAGCGATTGACGTGACGTTTTGATGTTTGGCAACGCGAATCATTTTTGCCAGAACAGGCCAAAACAGCAGAAACGTTAAGATTGGGCCGACAAAGATACTGGCGAATGACCAGCCAGCCGTGGCTGCTTGCCCCACCGCGCCGTAAAACGTCCACGAGGTGCAGTAAATGGCCAATGCCAAACTGTAAATGATTGGCCGTCGGCGGCTGGCGCCGTGAGTCCGTGCACGGCGATCACCGAACCAGGCAATTCCAAACAGCACCGCAATGTAAAGCAGTGATACCGCGACCAGCAGACCGCCATGAAACATGTCGTCTCCCCACGTTGAAGGCTTCGCCTAGCGACGATCTAATATCAAATAACGATCATCTAAATAAAGACCCTATTCTAGGCGAAGGAGGGGCATCACGTCTGCTGGTCGGCGGCAAGTTGGCAAACGGTTGTTAGCAAAGGCGCGGTTTCCCGTAGCGTGCGGCGTTCGCTTAATTCAGCGTCGCCCGTCTCTGTATTCAGGGGGACTATCTCGCGGTGAGCGCAGTTCAAGACATAAGGCTGAGTGGTCAGTATATCGGTATGGCGGCGTTCGAATTGATAGAGAATAAATTCAGCAATTAACTCATCGTCAATGTGGCGAGCGCGCACATTGTCGCTATCAACGATGCTGAATTTAGTCGTCATCGGAAACACAAAGGTCCATGGTCGCCACACGGCGCTAGACGTATCGCTGGAAATGACGATGGCAGTTTCAGGTAGTTGAGAGCGCTTGTGTTCAAACCAGCTGTATTCGGTTGAGACCTGATACCCAAGCATACCCAGGCCACCAAAAACGGGCACGATCCATTTAGGCAGCCGTTTACGGCTAAGCGTTCTAAGTAATAGGCCTATCCCTGCGGCGGCAAGCCCGGCAAATACAGCGGCAACAAGATGCCAAATCATAAAATATCCTTTCTAAATGACATCGGGCTCCCCTAAGGAAGCCCGATGAGAAGTATCGATTCCGAATCTAATGGCAGTGTGCCAAAGAGGAGGAGCCGATTATGACTTAGTGGTCGACCGCGACACCAGCACCTTTCGGGTAGCGAACGCTTTCTACCAGGTCTTGAATCTCCTGCGGAGGCTCTTCCGTTGCGCTAGAGACAGCAAACGCAGTTGCAAAGTTGATCATCGCGCCTATTGCACCGAAGGAGAGCGGTGAAATGCCCAGGATCCAGTTGTCTGGCGTGTTAGCCAGCATGTTGGTGCCGGGGACGAAGAACCAGCCGAGATAGGTGAAGATATAGAGCAGGGTGCAGATCAGACCTGCAAGCATGCCGCAAATCGCGCCTTTGCTGTTCATGCGCTTGGAGAAAATGCCCATCATCAGCGCTGGGAACAGTGAGGCACCCGCGATACCAAAGGCAAGTGCAACCGTCTGTGCTGCGAACCCGGGTGGGTTAAGCCCGAGGTAGGTAGCCAGAAGAATTGCGCCGCCCATTGAGATGCGTGCTGCCAGCATTTCACCCTTTTCAGAGATTTTCGGATTGATCATTGTTTTGATCAAGTCATGACTAATGGCTGACGAGATAGCCAATAGTAGGCCAGCCGCTGTTGAGAGAGCCGCAGCAATACCGCCTGCTGCAATCAGGCCGATAACCCAACCCGGTAGGTTAGCAATTTCTGGGTTTGCTAATACGAGAATGTCGTTATTAACGGTTAGCTCGTTACCTTCCCAGCCACGATCAGAATAGTCGGTAGCATCATTGTACATTTGGATGCGGCCGTCATTGTTGAGATCGTTGAAGGCGATAAGCCCAGTTTCTTCCCACGTGCGCACCCACTCAGGACGATCTTCATAGAGAATCGGATTGCGGGCGGCTTCTTCGTAATTCTCTACTTGTCCTGCCATCTCGGGATAGACGGTGGTAGCCAAGTTTAGACGCGCCATGGAACCAACCGCAGGAGCGGTGAGGTACAGCAGTGCAATGAATACAAGTGCCCAACCAGCGGACCAGCGCGCATCAGCAACTTTCGGCACAGTGAAAAAGCGAATAATGACGTGGGGTAAACCAGCAGTACCCACCATTAGCGACAGAGTAAACAGCACCATGTTCAGCTTATTATCGACGTCGGCGGTATAGTCGCGGAAACCAAGTGCATTGACCACTTCATCCAGCTTGGTCAGTAGCGGAATACCAGACTCCGTATGAGTACTGAACATACCGAACATCGGAATCGGGTTGCCGGTTAGTTGCATGGCAATGAACACCGCCGGAATAGTATAGGCGATGATAAGCACTACGTACTGAGCGACCTGCGTGTAGGTAATACCTTTCATGCCGCCAAAAACGGCATACAGGAACACAATCAGCGCTGCGATCCAGATACCCCAGGTGTTGCTCACTTCCAAGAAGCGCGAGAAAGCAACGCCAGCACCGGTCATTTGACCGATAACGTAAGTAACAGAGGCAACGATTAAACACACAATCGCGACGAAGCGCGCAGTGTTGCTGTAGAAACGGTCACCAATAAAGTCGGGCACTGTAAACTTGCCAAACTTACGGAGGTAAGGCGCTAGCAGCATTGCCAGGATAACGTAACCACCTGTCCAGCCCATCAAGAAGGTGGAGTTAGCGTATCCGCCAGACGCTAGCAGACCGGCCATTGAAATAAACGATGCAGCTGACATCCAGTCAGCGGCAGTCGCCATACCGTTGGTGATAGGGTGAACGCCGCCACCGGCAACGTAGAAGTCTTTGGTCGACCCGGCTCGTGCCCATATCGCAATCCCGATATAGAGCGCAAACGACGCGCCGACAAACAATAGGTTAATGGCAAACTGGCTCATACTGGCTTACTCCCCAAGGCCGAATTTTGCATCGAGTTTGTTCATTCTCCAGGCATAGAAGAAGATCAGTACGATGAAGGTGAGGATGGAGCCCTGTTGAGCGAACCAAAAGCCCAAGTCAGTCCCACCAACGGGAATGCCCGCTAGCAGCGGACGAAAGAGAATGGCACATCCATAAGAAACGAACGCCCAAACGGCCAAGCATCCAAAGATTAATCGGACGTTGGCTTTCCAGTATTCAGCAGCGTTGGATTTGTCATCTGCCATTGTGGTGCTCTCCAGTTGTGATTTTTAGGGTTGGAAAGTTAACTCAGGATAGCGTGTGATCCATTAGGGCAATCCTTCATAGAAAACCGCTCTTTTAGTTGTCTGCGATGATTTAGTGCGATTAGACGCATATCACCTTGTTGGTTAAGTTGCTCTGCTGGTTAATGGTTTGGCAAGGTTTTCTTCAGTGCCTTGATAAGTGTTTAACAAGTGCCACGTGAACATCCTGTATAGCCCGTTGTTAATAGTGGGCAATAATTGCAAAAAATAAATCCCAGACTTTGGTATCAATGAGCTTTCAGTACGTATTGTGATGTTTATTATTGAAAATAAATACTTGTTTTTGAAGTTTTTTTAGCTTTGCTATCTGGGTGATAGGACGATGGTCTATGGGTCGCTTAAAAGCAATGTTTGCTACTTTTAATAGGTGGTATATTAAGTGGCCAAGTTTGCTAGTTCGTGTCGCTACTTTGGTCGCTAAACAAACGTCTTTACGACGTTAGCGGTATAGCAAAAGGTATAATAAAGGCGCTGGTTAAAAAGCAATCAAACCTTAAGCCATTGTGTTCTTCATCGCGATTAACTGGGGTCACTCATGATTGACGTTGATCTTTCCCAATTGCCCTTCACATTAATTGATGATGAAGGGCGTGACCACGTTCGTCGTGGTATGGACATCGCCTATTTTGATCGTGATGAAATTATTATCGAGATGGGGCAAGCGGGTGAATCGGTATTTTTGATTCACAAGGGCGAAGTTGCTGAACTAGATCCTACTTTGCCAGCGTCCAGTGCACGGATTGGGCACTACACGGCTGGTGATCTGTTTGGTGCCATTAGTATTCTGAACGGTAAAAGCCGCTATCGCTTCCAGGCTGAGCAAGAATGCTTGTGCTATGTGATGCCGAAGGCGCTATTTATAAAACTATGCCGTCATCATCCTGACTTCGAAAATTTCTTCAAACAGTCGCTATCTCACAAAGCGCGGTTAATGACTGAAAAGCGTGCCGAAGGCGGCGTGACCATGGCCGGTTTTATGTTGGCTAAAGTCAGCGAATGTATGCGTGAACCTCTTATCATGGATGCATCGACAGATATTGCCAGCGCGGTGCGTCAGCTCAACGATAGTCATGCAGATAGCTTGCTAGTCAAAACCCAGGGCGAGTTTGGCATTGTCACTAAAACCGATTTGCTCAATGGTGTCGTGCTGAATAACTATGAACATACAGCGCCCGTTGAGGATGTGGCCCATTTCTCGTTGGTGACCGTTACCCCCCATCAATACTTATTTGAAGCGCTCGTGCTGATGACGCGGCATAAAGTAACGCGGGTAGTGGTTATGGAACAGGGCGCCCTGAAAGGGGTGGTGGAGCTAACGGATGTCCTTAGCTATTTTTCGAGCCGTAGCTATGTCGTTAGTCTGCAGGTAGAACAGGCGAATAGCTTAGAAGCATTGGCGGCTGCCAGTCAACGCACGCCAGAATTGGTGAATGCGCTTATGGCGCAAGGGGTCAAGCTACGTTTTGCCATGGACCTACTGGCCGCGTTGAATGGCCGAATTATCAATAAAGCGTGGTCATTTGTTATTCCTGAGCAGTATCACTCCCAAAGTTGCCTAATGGTGATGGGGAGCGAAGGGCGCGGTGAACAAATTCTTAAAACAGATCAAGATAATGGCCTGATTTTAGCCGATGACAGCCAATGGCCTTCGCTTGCCGAAGACATGAATGTGCTTACCCAAACGCTGATTCAGCTCGGCTACCCACCATGCCCAGGTAATATCATGGTGTCTAATCCTGAATGGGTTGGCACTGTGTCGCAATGGAAAAACAACATTGCTAAATGGGTGAGTGCAAGAGATGGCGACAGCCTAATGAAGCTGGCGATTTTGCTGGATGCCCATGGTGTGGCTGGTAATCCGCAATTGCTAGACAGCGTGCGTGCAGAGCTGTTTGAACGCTGCTCACGGGATGAGCTATTGCTGTCTTACTTTGCGCGTGCTGCGCTGCGTTTCTCAACACCGCTAACGCTATTTGGCTCCTTAAAAAAGCCTCAGCATGGGATCGATATTAAAAAAGGCGGTATTTTCCCTATTGTTCATGGGGTGCGCACAATGGCCCTCGAGCGACGCATTAATGCCACTTCCACCTTAGATCGCCTGGACGCTTTAGCAGAAGATGGTCGTCTTGATCGCCGTTTTGCTGACGACCTGGGCGAGGCGCTGGCGCTGTTTACCGAACTACGTTTAAAGCAGCAGTTGCAGACAGCAGAAGCGTCGACTCAGCAGCGTAGTAACCGTGTTGTGGTGCAAGAACTCTCGTCCCTTGAGCGTGACCTGTTGCGTGAGGCGCTGCATATCGTAAAAGATTTTAAGCAGCGGCTCTCCCATCGTTATCATTTGGAGTATTCGTGAGCGGAATGCGCTTGTTAGACCGGCATATGTCACTGCTCAGTGGCTCGCTGCGTACATTAATGCAGCGCGAAAGCGACCGTCGACGTTGGGCAGATTCCCCCTACGCATGGCTGTTTCAGCCCTACATGGGGGAAGAAATGGTGGCGCTTGCCTGCCAGGTTAGCCCAGGCCAAGCGCCGGTGGTCAGCGTCGCTGCTGTTGTCTTAAGCCCAGGGAGAGTGCAGACCAGCCGAGCCTGGGTGGCTACCCTGGCAGAAGAGCAAGACAACAACGCCCCTGCATTGCGGCGACATCATCAGCTGTATGCGACGGACACGGTGCTGGCGCCTAACGCTGAGCATCTTGGGGCGCTAGCTGAATTCATCGGTAATCGGCCGCTAATTGGTTGGCAGTTAGGCCGCTCGGTGGAACACCTAAATCTTTTGTTTAAAGCCGGGTTGGGATTTGGTTTGCCCAATGCCCAGGTCGATGTTGGAAAGCTACACTATCGTCAGCTGCGTCGCTTACATCCACAGTGTGAGACGAGCGGCCGCCTAACCGAAGCGCTCGCTCGTTGGCAAATACCCGCTCTTCAATGGATGGGAGTGCTGGGGGATGCAACCGCAAGCGCGCTTTTATATCTGCGTTTGCAGCGCGAGATCGCCCAGCAGGGGTAGTCGTTACTACCCTCACGGGATGAATCCACGGGTTTATCTTGGGTGGACGTGGTGAGTCTTGTTAGAATGCCCGCTGCTTCTTCTACCATCGGCAGTGCCTACACCATGCTACAACCTGACTATTTTGACCCCGCAGCGCCTGATACTGTTTCTATTGACAGCCCTGCTGTTAATAGCGCACAGACACCATCCGAGCATCACGCCGCTAAACAAAAGCGTGAATTTAATAAGCTACAAAAGCGCTTACGGCGAGAGGTTGGTAACGCCATCATTGATTATCAAATGATTGGTGAAGGTGACAAGGTGATGGTGTGCCTGTCTGGCGGCAAAGATAGCTATACGATGCTGGAGATACTGCTTAACCTGCAGCGCAACGCGCCGGTTAACTTCTCTCTGGTCGCTGTCAATATGGATCAAAAACAGCCAGGCTTCCCGGAGCATGTGCTGCCCCAGTACCTAGATGAAGTGGGTGTCGAATACCACATTCTAGAGCGTGACACCTACTCGGTGGTGAAAGAGAAAACCCCAGAAGGAAAAACGACCTGCGCGCTCTGCTCACGACTAAGACGTGGCTCGCTCTATGGGTTTGCCGAGGAAATTGGGGCAACGAAAATTGCCCTAGGGCATCATCGTGAAGATATTTTAGAAACGTTATTTCTTAACATGTTCTTTGGTGGCACTTTGAAAGCAATGCCTCCCAAACTTTTATCTGACGATGGCAAGAATATTGTCATTCGCCCCCTTGCCTACTGCAAAGAGGCTGATATTGCAGAGTTTTCTCGGCTAATGGAATTCCCCATTATTCCCTGCAACTTATGTGGCTCTCAGCCCAATCTCCAGCGTCAAGTTGTCAAAGATATGTTGGCTGAGTGGGATAAAAAACATCCAGGACGCCTAGAAAGCATGTTTAAAGCGGTGACCAATGTAGCGCCTTCCCAGCTAGCAGACCGCCGTTTATTTGACTTTGCTGGCCTTGAAGCCAAACAAGCGGCGTTGATGGAAGGGCGTATTCAGGCGCTTAGCGTGGACTAGCCGACTGTTCTTCCTCTTCAGCTAGCGTGATGAGGCGCCGCATATCTAAAATATTAACCTCCCGCCCTGAAACAGCCACCACCTCTTGCTGTTGAAAGCGGCTAAGAATACGGCTGACCGTTTCTACCGCCAAGCCTAAGTAATTGCCAATGTCGGCGCGGGACATGGAGAGTCTGAAGCTATAAGGCGAGTATCCACGTCGACGAAAACGGTCTGAAAGGGTGACTAAAAAGCTGGCTAGTCGCTGATCGGCCGTTTTGCGCGATAGCAAGCGCATCATACGCCGGTCATCTCGCAATTCTTTGCTCATGCTCCGATAAAGCTGGCCACGTAGTTCGGGCAGTTCTTCGGAAAGCAGGTCCAAGCGGTCAAATGGGATTTCACACACCGTAGTGGTTTCCAGTGCAATGACGCTACCGGGGTAGTGCTCTTCGTCAATTCCATCTAATCCTACTAGTTCGCTGGGAAGGTAGAAATTTGTCAGCTGATCATTGCCGTTCCCTTCGCTGGTCACCTGTTTCAGGCTGCCTGAGCGGACGGCATACACACTGGTGAAGTGATCACCCTGGCGAAACAGGGGCTCGCCTTTTTTGAGCGGTGCGCGGCGGCGAATGATGGCATCAAACTGGCTCATGTCCTCAAGCTCTAAGGCGAGCGGTAGACACAACGAGCTTAGGCTACAGGTCTGACAGCGCGCCTCTTGCAGCAGTGAGCGTCGTTGGCTGGCGGGGTGTGGCATATCATTCTCCCTTTCTCGTTAGCCATCATAGGCCCAGAGGCAAGACGTCTCAAGAAGCTTATACAATCTTAGAGTAGCGCTGAGTAGGCTGATCAGCTAGGCGAGCATCAAAGGCCATCGCCAAATGGCGAATCAGCAGCCGTCCAGTGGGGGTGGCGCTAATAACTTGCTGATGGCGAGTGATTAAGCCGTCTTGCTCAGCTGTCTTCAATTGCTCAATTGCGGTGGAGAAATAGTCATTAGCATCGATGTGCCAACGCTTTCCAACTGCCGCTAGATCAATGTGCATGTCGCACATTAGCCGTTCAATCACGTCTCTTCGTATTAGGTCGTCCTTATTTAACCTTAATCCTTTGACGGTTGCCAGCTTACCTTGATCTAAGGCTGCTTCATATTGGTCAAGCTGAGTCGGGTTTTGTGCGTAAACGTCGTCAACCCGTGATATAGCGGATACGCCTAAGCCAACTAAATCGCACTGTGCATGGCTAGAGTAGCCCTGGAAATTGCGTTGTAAGGTGCCGTTGCGCTGTGCAATCGCCAGGCTATCGTCAGGTCGTGCAAAGTGATCCATGCCAATATGCACATAGCCTGCGTTAGTCAGCATTTCTATGGTGGTATGCAAAATAGCCAGCTTTTCATCAGCGCTGGGGAGGTCCGTTTCGTTAATGCGTCGTTGTGGCGCAAAGCGGGTGGGCATGTGCGCATAATTAAATACGGACAGCCGTGCAGGGTTGAGTTCGATGACTTGACTTAGCGTCTCAGCAAAGCTTTTTTCGGTTTGAAATGGCAGCCCATAAATTAAATCAAGATTGAGTGAGCGAAAACCAAGACGGTGTGCTTCTTCCATCAACGTTTCGGTGAGTACCCGGGGTTGTACTCGGTTGATGGCTTTTTGTACCTGCGGATTTAAATCCTGCACGCCAAGGCTTAGTCGATTAAAGCCGAGAGACTGTAGATGGCGCAACGTAAATACATCTGCTTCACGAGGATCTATTTCAATAGCGTAATCGCGATCGGCTGAGCTAGATAAACCAAAACGGGCATCTAGGCGGTCAATTAGGTCCCCCATCTGTGCCAAGGTTAGAAATGTGGGCGTACCACCACCCCAGTGTAACTGTTGCACCGGGCGTGAAGTGTCTAAATGGCGGGCAGTGAGCACCATTTCTCGATCTAGCCGAGAAAGGTAAGGTTCTGCAAGGGCGGTATTCTTCGTTGCGATTTTATTGCAAGCGCAGTAGAAGCAAATTTTTCGACAAAAGGGTACATGTACATACAGTGATAGCGGGCGGTGGCTCTCGTTACTGCGCGCTAGCGCCTGAGTAAAGTCATCGGCACTAAACTGCTCATGAAACGCTAGAGCTGTCGGGTAGGACGTGTAACGTGGGCCACTTTTGTCATAGCGACGCAGCAGCGTTTCATTCCAGGCATTAGCCCCAGACACATCAGTGTTGGTAGGTGAGAAGGCAGCAGTGGCATGAACGGGCATGGCGAGCGCTCCGAAGTGAGAAGTAAACAAAAGGAGTGACTGAGCGCCGTCGCTCAGTGTTCTCTCGGCATGCTACGTCGGTGTCACTTGGAATGCGTTGAGCTATATCAAACTATAGGAGGGTCTGACTAATGCGCTGTTAGAGGAATAAGCGTCCATAGCTGCCAAAGGGCGAAACTTATAATCGACAGTGCGGCGACGCTGCGAGTGGCAGGGTGGCGAATTAAATGGCTTAACTGCTGTGCTGCAAGTCCTGTTGCCAGCAGAGCAGGGAGTGTACCCAGGCCAAAAGCCCCCATTAGAAGCGCGCCATCGAGTGGGTCTGCAATCGCTAAGCTCCAGGCTAGCATGGAGTAAACCAGCCCACAGGGCAGCCAGCCCCACAGTGTCCCTAGGGCGAAGGCTTGAGGAAGATGGACGACAGGCATCAGGCGTCTTCCCACTGGCTCAATATATCGCCAAAGGTGCCTTCCCACCGCTTCTACTTTCAGCAGTCCTTTCCACCAGTTGGCGATATAGAGCGCCATTAAGATGAGCATCAATGCGGCGAAAGCCTGCAATGCAACACGTGCAGACGGAGAAAGTGAGATAAGTGTGCCAAGTGCAGCAACAATGGCACCCGCCACCATATAGCTGAGAATGCGTCCGGCGTTATAGCTAATCAGCAGCCCACCCATGCGGGCAGGGTGTCGCATGCTAGGCGGTACGGCAAAGGTCAGCGCGCTCATAATGCCGCCACACATGCCGATACAGTGGGCGCCGCCCATTAAGCCAAATACAAACGCGGCTAGCAGGGGCGGTAAATCAAGTCCCGTCGGATTCATGCGGGCGGCTCTTGGTTATCTTGAGAAGAAGAGCCGCTTTTTTTACGTGCGGCACGCTGCTCGGGAGTCAGGTCATTCTCATCATCGTCGAATAGAATGCGGTGGGCTGGGCCTTCCAAATCGTCAAACTGGTCGTGCTTCACGGCCCAGAAAAACGCCCACACCGCGAGGCCCAGAAGAGTGAGTGAAAGTGGAATCAGTAAGTATAAAATCGTCATGCCGTCACCGGTGTTGATAGGGCAATCTGAGGGGCGGGCGGGGTACGCCAGCGAGTAAGACGCAGCGCGTTACCTACCACAATCAGGGAGCTTAGCGACATGCCAATCGCAGCGAGCCAGGGGGGGATTAACCCCATTGCTGCTAAAGGCAGTGCCGAAAAGTTGTAGCAAACCGACCACATCATATTTTGGCGCATAATTCGGCGTGTGGCGCAGGAAATATCAATCGCCTCAAAAATACGCATTAGGCGTGGACTGAGCAATATCGCGTCGGCGCGGGTACGGGCGAGGTCTGTGGCGCCATTCATAGCAATGGCAACGTCAGCGCCAGCCAATACCGGCACATCATTGATACCGTCACCGATCATCACGACACGCTCACCGCTGGCTTGTAACTCACGTAGTCGTGCCAGCTTGCCCTCAGGCGATTTGCCAGCGTGCCACGTGGTAATATTGAGCTGTTCTGCCAAGCTCTCTACCGCTTCTTGCGTGTCACCAGAAAGTAGTTCTACTTCCAATCCACGGGCTTGAAGTGCGGCAACGGTTTGAGCCGCATCTTCACGAATGCCATCGTGTAGCTTGAACCAGGCACGTGGTGCGCTGTTTTCACTAAGTAAAAGCCACTGGCCGGTGCTTGGTGGAGGCAGTGTGGTTGTCGTCGCAAAATCAGGTTTGCCTAATCGCCATGTTGCGCCGTTTAAAGTGCCTTCTAGCCCGCTTCCAGTCACACTTTTGATGTTGCGTGCCTGCAGAGTGGCATCTCTAAATGGGCGAAAAGCTCTGGCTATGGGGTGTTCAGAGTGTGCCTCTAGCGCCGCCGCGATGGCTTGGGCATGCTCTTCACTGAGCGTCGTATCGCTGTGGGCGAGATGCTGTTGGTCAATAGGGTGCGTTTGGGTCAGCTGCATTTCGCCGCGGGTCAGCGTACCGGTCTTATCAAAGATCACGCGGGTGACGTTGGAGAGTGATTCGATCGCGTCAGCACGTGTAATTAGTACGCCTCGCTGGCGCAATTGGCCATGCCCTGCTGTCAGCGCAGTGGGGGTGGCCAGCGCCAGTGCACAAGGGCAAGTGACTACTAATACCGAGAGTAGTACCCATAGCACACGAGATGGATCAATAAACCACCATGCTACGGTGACACACGCGGTAACGATCAGCAGTCGTAATACAAACAGGTGCGCCATACGCGCCGCCATCTGGGCAAGTCGTGGGCGACTTGCAAAGGCGCGATCGGTTAAATCGACAATACCGGCCACTCTGGCGCTATTGCCAGCATGGGTTACCTTTATGATGAGCGGGTTTTCCATGTTTTGGCTGCCACCCACCACGCTTTCGCCTACCCGTCGAGTCACTGGCAAATACTCACCGGTCAGCATCGACTCATCAAGGCTGGATTCGCCGTCTTCGATAATGCCGTCAGCGGGAACGCCATGACCGGGCTTGATGAGCACGCGGTCGCCTTCTTTAAGTTCACTGGCAGGCAGAATGCGTTCACTGCCATCAGCTTCAAGGCGAATAGCGGACACCGGCAAAACGCCGCTCAGCGCATTGCCACTGTGGCCGCTGCGCCGCCTGGCCCTACCTTCTACATAACGGCCAAATAGCAAGAAGAAGGTAAACATGGCGACCGAGTCGAAATAAACATCGCCAACGTTAAACAGCACTGCATAACTGCTCGCCAAATAGGCGCCGCCAATGGCTAGCGAGACCGGCACATCCATGCCAAGAACGCCGGTTTTTAGATCACGCAATGCGTTACGGAAAAAAGGCTGCGCTGAGAAAAATACCACGGGCGTGGCTAGAGCAAACGATAGCCAGTGAAACAGAGCGTAAAAGTCTTCGCTAAGCTCACCTGGCCCCGATACATAAATGGGAATGGAGAACATCATGACCTGCATCATCCCGACAGCCGCGACAATCAGGCGTCGCACATTCATGCGTTCTTCATGTTGTAAGCGCGTTTGGGCTTGATCAGGTTCATAGGGCTGCGCATCGTAGCCAATGGCCGCTAGTTCAGCGAACAGCTGTGAGAGGTTGATGACGGCGGGGTCCCAGCTCACACGTAGGCGATGATGGGTAAGGTTGACCGCGCTAGAAGTAACGCCATCAAGTGCATTCAAACGGTGTTCAATGAGCCAGGCGCAGGCTGCACAGGTGATGCCGTCTATTGCTAGTGTGGCTCGTACTTGTCCTTCGTCACCCTCTGGGTGAACAAACTGCGCTTGCAGCCCTGGGTCATCAAATACCGACCAGGTTTCTGCTTTGGCAGCTTGGCGCTCGTCAGGGCGCTCTGGCATTTCTGTGCGATAGCGATAATAGCTCTCCAACCCGCCATCAACGATGGCGTGGGCGACGGCTTCGCAACCTGGGCAGCATAGTGGTTTGGATGTGTCGTCAATGTTAATTCGCCACGGTGCCCCTTCGGGCACCGGGTTGCCGCAGTGGTAGCAGCTAAGGGCGGTCGTGGTCATTCGTTCTCCGAGCGCCCGCCAGGTAGTAGTGCAATCGTGTTTTCGTCAGGAAAGCGTGCTTCTCCGATAAGGCGCCATTCTGATTCATCGCCTTGCTCTGGCTGTAGCTGTAGATACCAGCGATAGCGCAGATTGTCAGGTCCTTGAGTGATGTAGCGGCCTTCGCGCACATGCTCTAGTACAAACGACTGGTCACGATCGTCTTCGGTGGGAAAGATAAGATCTAGATAGAGCTTATCTGGGCGAGCATCACCCGCAAGATCAACAACAATATCGCTGGTAAGCGGATCAATGCGTAACTCGGCACTTAAATTTAAAGCGCGCGCTTGCTCTTGCTTGGCGAATACCATGTTAATTGCTTTGCCGTGCTCGTAGTAATCTTCTTGTACCACCATACCGTCGTAGCTTTTGATCGACATAACCGCAAAGGTCGTGCTGACAATAATGGAGGAGAACAGCAAGCCTAACAAAAACCATGGCCAGAACTGTTTGTACCAAGGCGTAATCGTAGGGTCTGACATAACGCATTTATCTCCTGGCGTTACCTAAGAAGCGGGCTTCACGCTCCTGACGGATTTGCTCATCTTGTTGTGCTTGTAGCACAAAAGTAATGGGGTGGCTGGGCTGGCTTAGATCTTGAGGGTTTGCAAGTACGGTGACTACCTGAATGCGAGACTCGCCTGCTGGCACGCTAATCGACGCGCTATCTAGCGTTAAGCTGGGTAGGCCTAACACACTGATTTGGTAAGTGTGTGGCTGGTTATCAAGGTTACGCACTGTAAGGCTGTAAACATTGCTGATTTGCCCTTCTCGGGTCATTTGATACAGCTGTGTGCGCTCACGCTCGGCGTCGAAACTAAGTGGTATGCGGTCGTTAACCGCCCAGGCAAACGCAACGACCATAATAATCAGCGCGGCAAAGTAGCCCAGCAGTCGAGGCCGTAAGATGTGGCTTTTCTTGCCTTCTAGCGCATTTTCCGTTGTGTAGCGAATAAGCCCTTTGGGGTAGCCCATTTTGTCCATGACGCTGTCACAGGCATCAATGCAGGCTGCACAGGTAATGCACTCGTACTGGAGCCCATCACGAATATCAATACCTGTTGGGCAAACCTGAACGCATAGCTCGCAGTCTATACAGTCGCCAAAGCCGGCTTCTCTCGCCTGAGTATGGCTAAGCGACTTCTTCCGCCGACCTCTTGGCTCGCCGCGTGCTTCGTCGTACGACACGATCAGCGTGTCGCGATCAAACATGACTGATTGGAAGCGCGCGTAGGGACACATGTAAATACACACCTGCTCACGCAGCCAGCCTGCATTTAAATAGGTAAATACTAAAAAGAAGCCAACCCAAAAATAGGACCAGCCATGGGCTTCTAGCGTAGGCAGTTCCGTTACTAGCGTGCGGATGGGGGTGAAGTAACCCACAAAAGTAATGCCAGTAGCCAAAGAAATCAGTAACCAAGCGGAATGTTTAGCTCCTTTCCGCCACGCTTTGTCAGCATTCATTGGCTGCTTGTCGAGCTTAATACGGTGGTTTCTAGATCCCTCTATGCGGTGCTCAAGCCAAATAAATAAGAATGTCCAGACGCTTTGTGGGCAGGTATAGCCACACCAAACGCGTCCAGCAAAAACAGTAATAAAAAATAGTCCAAAGGCACAGATAATAAGCAGCCACGAAAGTAATACGAACTCTTGGGGATAAAATGTGGCAGCAAAAATATGAAACTCTCGGCCTGGAAGGTCAAACCAGATGGCAGGGCGGTCGCCCCAGTTCAGCCATGGAAGCAGAAAAAAGCCCAGCATAAGCGCCCAGTTGGCGCTGCGCCTTACTTTCTGGAAGAGCCCTTTAATTTCGCGCACATAAATATGTCGGCGCTTAGCATACATGCTCTGAGTTGTACTTTCCCCAGGGGTATGGTGCCCAACGGGCGGCGGCGTAATATCTTGGCTAGGTATTTTTTCCATGGCGATGATCGCAGCTCACTAAGGCGGGAATGGGCGGCAGCATGGATATCGTGGCGTTAAACCTGCGACGCTAGATAACACAACTGTATGCCGTGTCGCTAAATAATAGTGTAACGGATAGAAAGGGTATCTGGACGGACGGTGGATGAAGAAAGGGTGCGGTATGAAACCGCACCCTCGTGATACTACCTACAAGCGGTTGCTACTAACTAAGCGATTAGTCGTTGAAGCGTAGGCTGTAGACATAAGCGGCTACTAGATGAACACGCTCTTCACCGATATAAGCCGCTTGTGCTGGCATGTGGCCGTTACGACCATTGCGCAGTGTTTGGCGGACAGAATCAGCAACGCTTTGTCCCGGTGCCAAATAGAGCCATACATCATCAGTAAGGTTAGGTGCGCCAAGCGCGGTATTTCCCGTTCCACTGGGTGTATGACATGCCGCGCACGCTGCTAGGAAAGTGCTTTCGCCACTGGCTGCACGGTCTGCATCATGCTCTTCGCCAGACATTGAGAGAACGTACTGAGTGAGGTTCTCAATGTTGTTCTCGCCAAGCTGCTGCCAGGCAGGCATTAATCCATTACGACCATTATTCAACGTCGTCATGATGTTTTCCGGCTCACCGCCATACAGCCAGTCGTCATCGGTGAGGTTCGGGAAGCCGTAACCACCTTGGGCGTTAGAGCCGTGACATACCGCACAGTTGTTCAGGAAAACACGCTCTGCTACCCGCATGGCTTCAGCGTCTTTTGCCAGTTCAGGAATAGGTATTTCCTGATACTGAGCAAAAATCGGTGTGAAGCGCTCTTCGGCATTAGCAACCTCTTCTTCCCACTGGCCTTCTTGGGACCAGCCCAAAATGCCCGCATAGTTACCTAGGCCTGGGTAAAGTACTAAGTAGCCCAAGGCAAAAATAACGGTGAGGATAAACAGCTTGAACCACCACTGGGGTAGTGCGTTGTCGTACTCTTCGATCCCATCAGCCGCGTGGCCAGTGGTTTCGATATTGCCATCAGCATCGGGTGCTTTATCGGTACGGCGGTTGGAAAATAAGATCCAAACGCTCAGAGCGATAGTGCCCAGTGTGACGACAATGATCCAGGCGCTCCAGAAGCTGGATAGGGAGTCACCCCATAAATTATTCATGTATTTTTATCTCCCCTGTCGTGGCGGGAATCCACTTCGTGCTCAGACGAAGCATGCTTGTCACGGGTCGGTTGCTTATCATCGTCATCGGCGAAAGGCAGGTTAGCTGCTTCGTCGAAGTCTGGTTTGCGTCGCTTGGAATAAGCCCATAAACAGATGCCAATAAAAGCGACAATCAATATCAGCGTGATAAGGCCGCGGAAAGTTCCCGTATCCATAACTTAACGAGTGCCCTCAAGCACGGTGCCTAATTGCTGCAAGTAGGCCACCAGTGCAGTAATTTCCTGGGTGCCGCGAACGTCTTCTGTCGCAGTGGCGATATCTTCATCGGTATATGGCACGCCTAGCTGACGCAGCGTGCGCATTTTTGCCGGTGTCGATTCGCCATCCAAGGTGTTTTCAAACAGCCAAGGATATTCAGGCATGACTGACTCGGGTACCACATCTCGTGGGTTATAGAGGTGGGCGCGGTGCCAATCATCACTATAACGTCCACCTACGCGAGCAAGATCCGGCCCAGTGCGCTTAGAACCCCAAAGGAAGTTGTGTTCGTAAACCTGTTCGCCTGCAACGTTATAGTGGCCATAGCGTTCGGTTTCTGCCCTGAAGGGGCGAACCATCTGGGAGTGGCAGCCTACGCAGCCCTCGCGGCGGTATATGTCGCGCCCTTCCAGTTCCAGTGCGGTGAGAGGCTTGAGGCCCTCAACTGGCTCAGTTGTTTGCTTTTGAAAGAACAGCGGTACGACTTCGGCCAGGCCGCCAAAGCTGATCGCAACCAGGATCAACACGGCGAGCAGGCCAACGTTCTTTTCAACAATCTCGTGTTTCATTGGTCTCAACTTCCCCGTTTTAAGCGGCTTGTGGCGCTGAATGGCTAATCGTTTCGCGACGTTTTACGGTCATGTAAACGTTGAATGCCATAATTAGCATGCCTGTTACCCAGAAGAGGCCGCCAATCATACGCACAAAGTAGCCGGGGCCACTGGCTTCGACAGACTCTACAAAGGTGTACATCAGCGTGCCGTCAGCATTAATCGCGCGCCACATTAGGCCTTGCATGATGCCGTTGACCCACATGGCGGCGATATACAACACAGTACCAATGGTGGCTAACCAGAAATGCACCGCAATTAGATTGACGGAGTACATCTCGGTACGCCCAAAGACCCGCGGAATCAGGTGGTACATAGAGCCAATGGTAATCATCGCTACCCAACCTAGCGCACCAGCATGCACGTGACCAATGGTCCAATCGGTGTAATGCGACAGCGCGTTGACGGTCTTGATGGCCATCATTGGCCCTTCAAACGTCGACATGCCGTAGAACGACAGCGCTACCACCAGGAAGCGAAGTGTTGGATCGGTGCGCAGTTTATGCCAAGCGCCAGACAGGGTCATCATGCCGTTAATCATACCGCCCCAGGAAGGCGCAAGCAGGATGATAGACATAATCATACCCAGCGACTGTGCCCAGTTAGGCAGCGCTGTGTAGTGAAGGTGGTGGGGGCCTGCCCACATATAAATCATAATCAACGCCCAGAAATGGACTATGGAGAGGCGGTAGGAATAGACCGGGCGTTCGGCCTGTTTTGGCACGAAGTAGTACATCATGCCCAGGAAGCCTGCCGTCAGGAAGAAGCCGACCGCATTGTGGCCATACCACCACTGCACCATCGCATCTACCGCACCCGCATAAATCGAGGTGGAGTACATGGGGGTGACCGGAATGGCCGCATTATTAACGATGTGCAGCACCGCGACGGTCAAAATAAACGCTGCAAAGAACCAGTTCGCCACGTAAATATGGGAAGTGGTGCGCTTTTTAATCGTCATTAAGAAAACGATAGCGTAGCTAATCCAAACGACCGCAATCAAAATATTGATAGGCCATTCAAGCTCTGCATACTCTTTTGTAGTGGTATAGCCTAGCGGCAATGACACGACAGCCGAGAGAATAACCGCTTGCCATCCCCAGAAGGTGAACGCTGCGAGCTTGTCAGAGAACAGGCGAGTCTGACAGGTACGCTGTACGACATAGTAAGACGTCGCAAATAGCGCTGAGCCACCGAAGGCGAAGATAACAGCGTTAGTGTGTAACGGACGTAAGCGCCCGAAGCTTGTCCAAGGTAAGCCGAGGTTCAGTTGCGGCCAAACTAGCTGGGAGGCAAGGATAACGCCAAGCGTCATACCTACAATGCCCCACACAACGGTCATGATCGCGAACTGCCGAACTACCTTGTAGTTGTAGGTCGGGTGTTCCAGTGCTGTGCTCATTTCATGTTCCCATCGAACGCGGTTAGGGGGTAACCCGTAGCATTTTGCATTAGCATTTTGCCCGGGTGCGGCCACCCGCTTGATGATGCAGGTCAAGATCCGATAGAGATTCTATCGCAGCCGCGCCTTAAGCTGAACACGCCAATAGAAGTAACACTGAATTATTAGGAGTTAATCGTGTCTTATTACGCGGGTTTTGGTTTCGTCGATATACACCCAGCAGCTTTAAACGACGCGTTAGCTAATCCCAGCGTACAGCGGTTTATAGTGACTGGGCACGGCCCGCTTTCAGTTTTGGGGTCGCCTAAGGTAGGCCGAATACTACTTGCTCATGGCGCAGGGGCGGGTCATTGCTCTGTGTTTATGCGGCAATTTGCCGCGACGTTAGCAGCGCAAGGCATGCAGGTATTGGCAATTGATTTTCCCTACATGCAGCAGATTAACGAGCAGGGTAAACGCCGTCCGCCACCCCCTATCAAGCAAACGGTGGCTAATTTTGCCTCATGGTACTCGCTACTGACGTCTTTAAGCGATCAGCCCTTGTGGGTGGGCGGTAAGTCGATGGGTGGGCGTGTTGCCACTTTATTTGCCAGTGAAATGCTTGCCAATAATGAAGTGCATGGTCCTGGCGTTATTGTCGCGGGCTATCCTTTCCATCCACCTAAAAAACTAGACAAAACCCGTTTGGAACATTTTCCCGCTATTCGTTGCCCCGTGCAGATTCTTCAGGGGGAACGAGATCCCTTTGGCAATGTAGATGAGGTTTTAGGCTATAACCTTCCTAATAATATTAACGTTGCTTGGCTTGCTGATGGCGATCATGATTTTAAACCTAGACGTGTTTCTGGATTAAATCAGCAAGTTTTGATTGACGAAGCGGCCATACTTGCGGCATCCTTCGTCCGCGCTCACCAAGCAAGGTACGTGTGATGAGTGGCAATACGCTGGTTTGAATCGAAAATTTGAACGCGCCGTGTTGACATATCACCAAGTTCCTGTAGAATGCAGCGCCACGTGACCAGCGGGTGGTTAGCTCAGTTGGGAGAGCACCAGCCTTACAAGCTGGGGGTCACTGGTTCGAACCCAGTACCACCCACCATTTATTTGGTCGTTTGGAAACGTGAAGCAGTAGCAATTGATGTTTTAAGTGGACCGGTAGTTCAGTTGGTTAGAATGCCGGCCTGTCACGCCGGAGGTCGCGAGTTCGAGTCTCGTCCGGTCCGCCATCATCAATTATTACCGTATAAAAGTTATCGCTATTCGGACCGGTAGTTCAGTTGGTTAGAATGCCGGCCTGTCACGCCGGAGGTCGCGAGTTCGAGTCTCGTCCGGTCCGCCACGATAACTTATCAAGTTGCACCATTTAAGCATTATTGCTTTAAATGCCCTGGGTGGTTAGCTCAGTTGGGAGAGCACCAGCCTTACAAGCTGGGGGTCACTGGTTCGAACCCAGTACCACCCACCATTTAGCTGAATGTTTTTAAGCGCCTCTGAACCGCTTTTAAATAGCTAGTTTCATGGTTAGAAATAAGTGACTTAAAGTGGACCGGTAGTTCAGTCGGTTAGAATGCCGGCCTGTCACGCCGGAGGTCGCGAGTTCGAGTCTCGTCCGGTCCGCCATTTAAGCACTCATCGACTAAACGTTTTAGTCGAACGAATTCCAAAAAGCCCAGATCATTGATCTGGGCTTTTTATTGCGTGTCATTTAGTACCTTGAGTCCATTCTCTAGCGCCATAACGTGCAGCCATGCAGCTGCACGGTAATATCAGGCGATAGCGCTTACCCCGGCTTTGGCAATCTGTACGTCCTGGTCAGGCTTCACGCCTGAGATGCCGACAGCACCCACGACGTTGCCATCGACGATGATAGGAACGCCGCCTGACAGCAAACCTTGCAGTGGCGCAGAGACAAATGCCGTGCGCCCACCGTTAATCATTTCTTCAAATACTTGGGTCTCTTTACGGCCTAGTGCTGCACTGCGCGCTTTATGTGTTGCTACATCGGCACTGAAGGGTGCAGCACCGTCTAAGCGGCGCAGAGCGAGTAGATGCCCGCCATCATCCGTTATGGCAATGGTGACCGGCCAGCCGTTGTTATCGGCTTCTTTTTGAGCAGCATCTAGTACCTGAATGACATCGGCTTGGCCGAGAACAGCTTTGCTTTGCATCAAACTTTCCTTTTGATCAAGGGGAGTAAAGTGCCGCGCTATTGTTTGCTTGTAAAAGCTTGTTAGCGCGGCAAAGTGAATTAGTGTTTATACCAGGGCAGCATCCACCACTTCCACCCAGTGCCGTACCGGGGTGCGATTGGCACTAGCAAGATGGGTTTGGCAGCCAATATTGGCAGTGACGATAACCTCTGGGTTGCTAGCTTCCAGCGCATTGAGCTTGTTATCGCGCAGCTGTGTGGCAAGCGCTGGCTGGGTAACCGAGTAGGTGCCAGCTGAGCCACAGCATAGATGCGCATCTTGTACCGGCGTTAGCGAAAACCCCAGCTTGCTGAGCACGCCTTCAACCGCACCATTGAGCTTCTGGGCGTGCTGCAGTGTGCAAGGGCAGTGAAACGCCAGACGTTGGTGCTCTTTCAGCTCGAGCTTCTCTACTGGCTCTTCGCGCAGTATTTCGACAATATCTTTCGCCAGTGCGCTGACTTTTTGCGCTTTCTGGGCATAGGCCGGGTCATCTTTGAGCATGTCGCCATACTCTTTGACAAAAGCGCCGCAGCCGCTGGCCGTTTGAACAATGGCTTCAGCCCCTTGTTCGATCTGTGGCCACCAAGCATCGATATTGGCACGCATACGAGCGCGACCATCGTCCTGGGCATTCAGGTGAAAATCAATGGCCCCACAACAACCTGCTTCGCTGATGGGCGTCACGCTAATCCCAAGACGGTCTAGCAGTCGAGCGGTCGCTGCATTGGTGTTTGGCGATAGGCCTGGTTGAACGCACCCTTCTAGTATTAGCACCTTGCGAGAATGGCGTTGGCTATCCGGGCGTTGGCCTGCGTCGACTGGCGTCGGTGGCATCTTACTGCGTAGCTTGCCAGGCACCAGGGGTTTGAAGGTTTGCCCTAAGGACAGAAGTGCTTTGAAGCGCTTAGGGTCTACCAGCATCTTACGCAGTGCATAGCGTTGGGCGCGTTCGGCCATGGGGCGAGGAACCCGGCGGTCAATTTCTGCACGACCGATATCCAAAAGTTTGTGATATTCCACGCCTGAAGGGCAGGTGGTTTCACAATTGCGACAGGTCAAACAGCGGTCTAAATGCAGGCGTGTCTCTTCGGTGACCTGATCATTATCATCGCGGCTTTCCAGCAGCTCTTTCATTAAATAGATGCGCCCGCGCGGCCCGTCCCGCTCATCGCCTAGCAGTTGATAGGTGGGGCAGGTAGCATTACAAAAGCCGCAGTGTACGCAGGTGCGTAGGATGCGCTCGGCCTCCTGAATATGCGGTTTTTGGCGATCAGCATCGGTAAAGTGCGTCTGCATGTCTACTCTCCTGATTAAAACGCCGCATAAAGACGGCCTGGGTTGAAAATGCCGTAGGCATCCAACTCGGCCTTCAGGTTGCGATGATACTTTTCGACCACGGGGTTGAGCGGGGTGAACGGTGACTCTGCTCCGCCTTGGGCGTAGGGGGTAAAGCAAGTGGCATGACCACCTGCCTGCTGGCAAACCGTGCGTAACGTATCAGCTGCCGCGTTGGTTTTTATCCACCGCTGGCTGCCACCCCAGTCATAGAAGATATCGCTTTGGGGTATATTCAAGGCTAGCGGCGGCGTATTGGGGGGTAATGATAAGCGCCACAGCGCTTGCCCTTCATTCAGACGGAAAAAAGGATGCTGATGGTCGCGCAGTTGCTGCCAGAAATCGCTGGAAAGTGATTCGCCGCCCAAGCGTTCCTTGGTCGCATTAACGGAACTTGCGCCGCCTTCTAAACGAATAAATAGCTCGCCTGCGTGCCATCCTGCTGCGGTGATGGGCAGCGGCTGTCGTCCTAGTTCGGCGAGCTTACCCAAGGCATCTTCAAGACTCATGCTTAGGCGTAGGCTGTGAGTGGCAGTAGGAATGGGAAGGACTTTAAACGAGATATCAGCCAGTACGCCTAGCGTCCCTTGAGCACCTGCCATCAAGCGTGAGAGGTCGTATCCGGCGACGTTTTTCATGACTTCACCGCCAAAACGCAACAACTTGCCTTCTTGGGTGATCACGCGTGTGCCTAAGACAAAGTCCCTCGCTGCGCCAGCCCATGGGCGGCGTGGGCCGGACATGCCGGTGGCAACAGCACCGCCAATGGTGCTGGCATCGCTGAACGCGGGTGGTTCAAAGGCCAGCATTTGATTTTCTTCGGCTAGAGCTGCGTTGAGTGCGCTTAACCGCGTACCGGCACGAACAGTAATCACAAGCTCTACCGGGTCATAGGAGACAATGCCGCTATGGGGCAACATATTTAAGGCGTTGCCTTCTACCGGTCGGCCGTAAAAAGCGCGGGTATCGCCACCTACTATGCGCAGTGGCGTGCGGTTGGCATAGGCGCTGCGCACCTGTTCGCACAGGTCGTCAGCGATATCTTGATCGGCAGCATGTATCGCTAGTTCAGTCATGGTGATTCCTAATCATTATGCTTCCTAGTGGTTAGTCGACTAGGAGTCGCATCAGAAGCGTGGTAGTTCCGGATGCGGTAGTTCGTTGTTATGCACATGCATCGCGCCAAACTCAGCACAGCGCGCCAGGGTAGGAATATTTTTCCCTGGGTTGAGTAAGCGCTGTGGGTCAAAAGCGGCTTTCAAGGCATGGAATACCGTTAGTTCATCGGGTTGAAACTGACTGCACATCTGATTGATTTTTTCGCGGCCGACGCCATGTTCGCCAGTGATAGAGCCGCCCGCCGCGACGCATAGCTCCAGAATTTTTCCGCCGACGTCCTCTGCAAGAGCCAGCTCTCCCTCTTTATTGGCATCAAATAGAATCAGCGGGTGCATATTGCCGTCACCGGCATGGAAGACGTTGGCAATCGCCAAGCCACTCTCTTCCGACAGGGCGGCAATACCTTTGAGGACGCGAGGGAGTTCGCGGCGAGGGATGGTGCCATCCATACAGTAGTAGTCAGGCGACATGCGCCCCACCGCGGGGAAGGCATTTTTTCGCCCTGCCCAGAATTTGGCCCGCTCAGCCTCATCGCGAGCCTGTTGAATGTCGGTCGCCCCCGCTTTTTCTAAGACTCGGCGAACGGTTTGGCAATCGTCGTCCACATCGGCTTCAACACCATCTAGTTCGCACAGAAGAATGGCTTCTGCCTCAACGGGGTAACCAGCTTTGATGAAATCTTCTGCAGCCTTGATGGCCAGCTTATCCATCATTTCTAATCCGCCAGGAATAATCCCCGCGGCAATAATGTCGCCAACAGCACGGCCCGCTTTCTCTACGTCGTCAAAGCTGGCCATTAGTACCTTGGCGGTTTCAGGTTTGGGCAGCAGCTTTACGGTAATTTCAGTGACCACACCCAACATGCCTTCAGAGCCATTCATCAGCGCGAGGAGGTCAAAGCCAGGTGCATCCAGTGCTTCGGATCCCAGCGTCATACGCTCGCCTTCAATCGTCATGACATCAACACGCATCACGTTATGAACGGTGAGACCATACTTGAGGCAGTGCACGCCACCCGCATTTTCCGCCACGTTGCCACCAATCGAGCAAGCAATCTGTGACGATGGGTCGGGTGCATAATAAAGCCCGTAAGGGGCAGCAGCTTCAGAAATAGCTAAGTTGCGCACGCCTGGCTGTACACGTGCAAGACGAGCATCTGGGTCAACATTAATAATCGTGTTGAAGCGCGACATCACTAGCAGGACGCCTCGTTCAAGCGGTAAAGCACCGCCTGAAAGCCCCGTGCCTGCACCACGAGTAACGACCGGAACACCCAGGGCATGGCAGCGTTTTAGAAGACCTTCTACCTGTTCCAGAGTCTCGGGTAATGCAACCAGCATCGGCATGATGCGATAAGCGGCAAGGCCGTCGCACTCAAAGGGATGTAAGTCCTCTTCACGGTGCAGCAGCGTCAAAGACGGCACTGCGTTTTGCAGATCATCTAAAACATCTGCTTTATCGCGGTGAATGAATTCGCCGTCGAGGCGTTCATCGAAAAGAATGTTCATGTTAGCTCCTGTGGGTGAGGAGAGCAGAAAATTATCTAATCACTTTATGGAAAATCTTTCCATAAATAACTAATTCGATGCTGGAAAACTTTTGCATACAGTGAAAATTCTAATAACGTGTTAATGATTTACTGTTTCTGCTGAGGTTGCTGGGTAGTGGTCCCTCGTGAAGAGGCTGCTGGGTTGCCCTTAGGCTACCCAGCAGGAATGACTCACTCTTGATTAACGTTTTCCCGTCACATCAGTGGATCGGTAATGCCAATCACATAGAAAGCAATAAGCGCAATGATCCCAGTAAAGATCAGATAGTAGATCGTGGGAATAATTGTTTTACGAATCGTCGTACCTTCGCGACCCAGTAGGCCAACCGTCGCTGATGCGGCGACAACATTGTGAATCGCAATCATGTTACCCGCTGCGGCACCAACGGCTTGCAGCGCGACCATCATCGCCGTAGACAACCCAAGTGTTTCGGCAACGCTAAACTGGAATTCCGCTAGCATCAGATTAGAAACGGTATTGGAGCCGGCAATAAAGGCACCCATAGCCCCAACCGCAGGTGCAAAGAAGGGATAAATGCCCCCTACGCTGTTAGCTACCGCCTGGGCCATCATGACGGGCATTGACACAAGGTCAGCACCATTCACGCCAGAGTTAATCAGGATGCGTACCATGGGAACGGTGAAGATCAAGACAAAGCCAGCACCGAAGATGGTTTTAGTAGATTCAGACACGGCAGCGCTGATTTTCTGCGGGTTCATGCGGTGCAAGAAGTAGGTGACGATGACCACCGCGATAATAATGCCGCCTGGCAAATAAAGCGGCTGTACACCGCCGCTAACACCGGCTTCGCCTAGAATGTTGTTCCAGCTCAGGTTAACGGAGGTCAAGGCAGCTTTCAGCGGTTCAACGGTGCGTGAAGCAACCAAGAATACCGCGAGTAGGACGTAAGGAATCCAGCCCTTGAAGGTCGACATTGGCGCTTTACCAACAACGTCATCCAATTTGATCTGCAGGTTGCCGATCCATTCATCTGGCCAAGACGTTGATTCAGGAAAGTCCCAGGTGTCTTTCGGTAGCAAGAAGCCTTTGCGAGCAGCGGGTACTACAATCGCTAAGCCCACCATAGCACCAATCATTGATGGGAATTCTGGGCCTAAGAAAACGCCGACCAGCATGTAAGGTACGACGAACGAAATGCCAGTAAAGATTGCAAAGGGTGCAATGGATAGGCCTTCTTTCCAGGAGCGATTCGCACCGAAGAAGCGCACCATGATCAATACCAAAATCAGAGGCATCAATATGCCTACGATGCCGTGCGTGATGGCCACAGAGCTAGTAATTTGCTGGAAAAAAACGTCCCACGTAGAGCCGCTAGCTTCCAACTGGGCTGTGATGCCAGCGCGATCAAGCCCGCTACCGACACCCACTACAACTGGGGTGCCAACGGCGCCAAAAGAGACCGGAGTGGACTGAATCATCATGCCGACAACAACGGCTGCCAGTGCAGGGAAGCCAAGCGCTACCATGAGCGGTGCAGCGACTGCTGCGGGCGTACCAAAGCCAGAAGCCCCTTCAATGAAGCAGCCGAATAACCAAGCAACAATTAGCGCCTGAACGCGACGGTCAGGGCTAATGCCTGAAAAACCGTTACGAATCGCAGTGATGCCGCCAGAATGCTTAAGCGTATTTAGCAGCAAGATGGCGCCAAAAATTATCCATAAAAGGCCTGCTGTTTGAATCAGCCCTTGAATGGTAGACGCGGCAACGCGGCTAAACGACATATCCCAAGCGGTCAGACCAATGACGGCTGCGGTCAGGAAAACAATCGGCATCGCTATTTTTGCGGGTATTTTAAAACCAATGAGCAAAATACCGGCAAGCAGCAGCGGCAGAAATGCCAGAAGTGCAAGTGTAGTTTCATTCATTTTAGGAATGGCCCCTTGTTATTGATTTGGTGTGCTCGGCAGATGCCAGCGGTCGTGGCAATGCTGGTTGGATCAGTGCGAAAGATACGGTTAGGTAGAAAAAATGGCTATATTGGATAATTGGTAAGACCAATTAAGGGCGGTTGTATGTATAGACTTTGAACCACTCTTTTAAATTTAACGAATTGTTTTTATTTGCTTTTCAATTTCCACAATGCAGTAGGGCTGCCTGCAACCCATTAGACTAATAGACAGTACAGTTTCCATCTAAGAGGGCAGTACAGGGCAAGTGAATGGAGAAAAAGTCGCTTGCTTACTTAGCTGATATGAAGACCTTTGGGGTAGGTTCAGAACAAGTAAAACCCGTTACTTGCGTCATTGGTGGCTTGAGCCCATTGTTGTCAGCGTGTGTTTGATTTTAACCACGTTTCTAATTACAAGGAGGCCGTCACAGTGGCAATAACTCTTTATGACTTATGCGGGCACGATGAGCGCTTACGCTTTTCTCCCTATTGCTGGCGCGTTCGTATGGCACTGGCACACAAAGGGTTGGAATATACGACTGTTCCTTGGCGTTTTCTTGATAAAGAGGCACTTGCCTTTGCCAACTACGACAAAGTGCCGGTGTTAACCGATGGTGACACGGTTGTCACTGATAGCTTCGAGATCATGCGCTACTTAGATAAGGCCTATCCTGCCAATCCAGTATTGGGAGAAGGAGTGAGCTATCAGCGAGTCCACTTTTTTAAGCTCTATATTGAGCGTAGCGTGACTCCGGCACTTTTTCGAACGGTCGCGCTGGATTTATTAGCGGCCATACATCCTGACGACCGCGCCTACTTCAGAGAGACCCGCGAAGCCCGTTTTGGTATGCGTTTAGAGGACGTCAATAATCCAGAGCAGGGGCGAGCACAGCTGAAAAAAATGTTGGCTCCTGTGCGTGATCAGCTTCGCAGTAGCCCATTTTTAGATGGCGAAGCACCCAGTGGAGCAGATTACCTCCTATTTGGCAGCATGATGTGGGCATATACAGTGTCACTTGAGCCATTAGTTGACGCTAATGATCCGGTTGATGAGTGGTTTAAGCGTATGCTGGAGGTGCACGAAGCGGTCGCGGGTAAGGCCATTACTATTCGTGATCTATAATGTGTCAGGCGGCAATAATGCCGCCTGTATCCATCGTATGTACGAGGAAAGCCACACAAACGGCTTATGTCGTATGTGTGAGAGGAGATGGCAATGATTGATCTGTATTACTGGACAACTCCCAATGGCCACAAAATCTCCATCATGCTTGAAGAAGCAAAACTGCTTTACCGAGTAAAACCTATCAACATAGGGCGTGGCGAGCAGTTTGACCCTGAATTCTTAACCATTGCGCCGAATAATCGTATTCCCGCTATTGTTGATCATGCACCTCAAGACGGTGGTCAGCCCCTGGCACTGTTTGAGTCAGGGGCTATTTTGGAATACCTAGCTGATAAGTGCGGACAATTTCTGCCCGCTGAAGGGCGAGAGCGTTATGTTGTGCTGCAATGGCTTCATTGGCAAGTGGGCGGGTTGGGGCCGATGGCGGGTCAAAACCACCATTTTTGCCACTATGCACCGCAGAAAATCGAATATGCTATCGGGCGTTACGTTCGCGAGACGTATCGCTTGTACAGCGTGCTAGATCAACGACTATCTCAGCAGCATTATGTGGGTGGTGATCGTTACTCCATCGCTGATATGGCGATTTATCCATGGATTGTGCCATGGGAAAAGCAGTGCCAAACGTTAGAGGAGTTTCCTGACCTAGAGCGTTGGTTTGATGAAGTAGCACAGCGCCCAGCTGTTCGAAAAGCTTATTCTTTGATCGAAGACGTCAATCCACAGGCGGGGGGAGAAATAGATGAGCAGGCACGTAAATACTTGTTTGGCAATCGCTAAGTAGTCACTACTTGGTTGATGAGGTTGCTGCCTTCAATCGCTAGCAGCAATGTTGTTAAAAAATAATGTTGCGCTGCACAAAAGGCACTGCTAGCTTTGTTGTTAGTAAAGGCAACCGCCTGATCATCGACCGCTTATCGATGCGTGTCGAATCGCTAGCTCACTTAAGGAGATTATGTGATGAACAAGGCCGCAGAGAAATCCACCCAGCAGTTTGAGTCTGTCTTTGTATCGCCAATGCGTTCTTATACCCTGGCAGCGCTTGATTATTATCAGCAAGTCGTCAGCGCGCAAATGGATGCAGCACGTGCATACTCTGACATGACGGTTGCTCAGGCACGCACATGGTTAGACGTTAAAGATGCCGACAGCTTTAAAAAAGCTATGGAAAGTCAGCAAAAAACAGCTTCTGACCTAATGGAGCGTATGAAAGGAGACTCTGAAAAAGTCACCTCGATTAGCCAAAACTTTATGCAAGAGAGTCAGAAAATGGCGGAAGAGACCACTAAGAAAGCAGTGGAAACCGCTAAGCAGTAACCTATTTTTCATTAGGTAAATGCCTGATAGTAAGCGATCAGATGCTATTGATTGATCGATGAAATGCCGCACCGTCAGGTGCGGCATTTTTTTGTCTATATGCATTTTAACGCGTTGTAAGATGTTATTTCTGCAAGCAAAAAAGAGTGGCTGCATGCGGTGGGCTTTGCGTGGTGATATGCCCGTTACAACGGCTGTTCAGCCCGTACGTTCAACCTGAAACGGGCGATACGAATGATCTCCTTAATTGCTGTTTCACGCTCTTCAGCTAAACCATTGTGTAAGCGTGCTTCAAACGCTGCCAAAATGGCGTGGCGATCAAGCCCCTTCACCGCAATGACGAAGGGGAAGCCAAATTTTTGTTTGTAAGCAGCGTTAAGTTGTTCGAAGCGGGCAAACTCTTCAGGCGTACATTGATCTAGCCCAGCGCCTGCTTGCTCGCGTGTAGAGTCTTGGGTCAGCTCACCCGACATCGCCGCTTTGCCTGCTAAGTCAGGGTGGGCCTGAATAACAGCGATTTGCTGTTCAGGTGTTGCCCGCTGCAGCATAAGTCCCATCAGGTCAGCTAGCGCGTCAGGTGCGTCATGCGCATTGCTTAACCCTTCCTTCCAGGCTGCTTCCGCCACCCAGGGGGAGTGCTCATATACATCGCCGTAATGTTGGGTAAAGCTTTCTAAGCTGCATGTACTAGGAGCGGGCGAAAGGGTCAGTGATGTTGAGGTAGCCACTAAATTTCTCCAGTATGTTTAATAATGGGAATACTGTATACAATAAATGGTATCAACGGTACTCTTTGACCGATAGGTTAAGTCGGTCAGCTGTTATCAACAACAGTAAACAACAACTGTGATTATTAAGGAGTTGCTATGGGACGGTTAACGACTCACGTACTCGATACCGCTAAAGGACAGCCCGGCCAGGGGATTACCATTGACGTGTTCCGCCTAGCAGGCACCACGCGCGAACACTTGTGCAGTGTGATTACCAACAGCGACGGTCGTTGTGATGCGCCTATCTTAGAGGGTGATGCCCTCACGGTAGGCGAGTACGAGCTGGTTTTCTACGCGGGTGACTACTTGCGCGCCCAAGGCATCGCCTCTCAAGAGCCGCGCTTTTTGGACGTGATTCCTTTACGTTTTGGCGTTGCAGATGCCAGCCAGCACTACCATGTGCCGTTACTGCTATCCCCTTATAGTTACTCTACCTATCGCGGTAGCTAGAGCTTGGCTATCTTTTTGCCGCTTTTTGCCTAGCCTGACATTCGCTCGCTGAGTTACCAGGTAAACCTGCTAGGACTTGTTTATGCAAGCATATATTATTGATTTTGCTAACTTATTGTTACGCTGGTTGCACGTTATAGCAGCCATAGCCTGGATCGGTGAGTCGATCTATTTTGTCATGTTGGATAATGGCTTAAGAACGCCGAAAGCAGCCGAAGATCGTGAAAAAGGCGTTTTTGGAGAGATGTGGGCCGTGCATGGCGGTGGTTTCTACCATAATCAAAAGTATGCTACTGCGCCTGCCAAACTGCCGAATGACCTTCATTGGTCGTTCTGGAAAGCCTATACGACATGGCTATCGGGTTTTGCCTTGTTCGTTATTCTCTATATGGCAAACCCGGGCTTCTATCTAGTTAACCCCAACAGCAACTGGGCGTGGGCGGCGAGTATGACAGGCTGGCAGGCCAATCTACTGGCGCTGGCCTTCTTGCTCGGCGGTTGGGTGGTTTATAACGAACTCTGTAAACGCATAAGTCCTAATATGGACCGCGACGGTCTTCTCAGCGTTGCCGTTGCGGTGATGATGATAGTGGTCGCCTATTTAAGCACTCAGATGTTCACAGGACGTGCCGCCTTCCTATTAACCGGGGCTGTGATGGCCACCGCCATGTCAGCTAACGTGTTCTTTTGGATTATTCCCGGTCAACGCCGTATGGTGAAAGCCATGAAGGCAGGTGAGGCGCCTAATCCATTAGATGGCAAGCGGGGCAAGCAGCGTTCGGTACATAACACCTACTTTACGTTGCCGGTAGTACTGTTGATGGTGAGTAACCACTACTCTTTCATCTACTCCCATGAGCTTTCCTGGGTGGTCATGGTACTGTTTATTTTTGCCGGTGCCCTTATCAGGCAATTCTTTGTATTAATGCACGCAGGAAAAACGCAGCCAGCCTATCCTGCGGTTGGGATAGGGCTTATTCTATTAGCGTTTTGGGTAGCCGCACCGAGCCCAGGTGCTGGTAATGTGAGCGCGTCTGGTGCGCCCAGCCAAGCCCAAATTTCAGGGTTAATTGATCAGCATTGTAGTCAATGCCATGCTCGCAACCCTGAGCATGCCGGTTTTTCAGCGCCGCCTGCAGGCTACGCGTTTGATACTTGGGATGAAATCCTGGGACATCAAGCGCAAATTAAGCAAGTTGTCGCGAGTCGATATATGCCACTTGGCAACATCACCAACATGAGTGATGAAGAGCGCGATATTATTGCCGCGTGGGAGGAGTGATTAAAGGAGATCCTATGAGTGATGCGCAGGCGGCGTTAAAGCAAAGACCCGCAGAAAAAGAAGGCGAGGAGCGTCACGAGTCAATCTATCGCGCGGTTAGCGATGCCATTGTAGAGCAGCGGCTAAAACCGGGGGCTCGGCTGCGCGAAGACGCCTTGTCAGACGTCTTTGGTATCAGCCGTACCGGTATTCGTAAAATCTTGCAACGCTTAGCATTAGAACAGTTGGTAACGCTCACGCCACGTCGGGGAGCCAGCGTAACACGGCCTACCGCCGAAGAGGCCAAGGATGTGTTCGACGCACGCCAGATGATTGAGTGTGGGCTAATGCCTGATGTAGCAAAGCGGATTGGAGAGAAAGAAGCCGCTGAACTACGGGAAATGGCTCGTCAGGAGCGTCAAGCGCTGCGCAATGGCCAACAGAGCATCGCTATCCGCCTGTCTGCTGACTTTCACGTGCGCCTTGCCCAGCTTTCGGGTAACGCAACGCTTGCTGAGTTTGTTGAGCGTCTGTGCTCACGCTCGTCGTTGATTCTGGCGGTTTACGGTCATCGTGGCCACTTAGGCTGCGAATCCCACGATCACGATGATTTGATCGGCTATCTAGAAGCGGGCAATGGCGAGCGTGCGAAAGCGTTTATGAGCCGCCATCTCAAAGCGATTGAAGCCTCACTTTCGATGGTTGAAGAAGAAGAGAATGTGCCAGACCTGCAGCAGATTTTTGGTGGTTAAGCAGGTTAAGTAGTCATATATAAGCAGTGAAAAAGCCCAGGCCTTTAGGCCTGGGCTTTTTTGTGAAGGTAGGAAGTTTAATGCTGTGTGAGTGCTTACATCGCAGGTGCTGGGACGGCCTTAAACTGGCGCATTAAACCATAATAGAACAGCCCACCTAACCCTGCGCCAATCAGCCAACCAAAGCCGCCA
This sequence comes from Halomonas sp. XH26, assembly GCF_024138895.1. Taxonomy (NCBI): domain Bacteria; kingdom Pseudomonadati; phylum Pseudomonadota; class Gammaproteobacteria; order Oceanospirillales; family Halomonadaceae; genus Halomonas; species Halomonas sp. XH26. The sequence continues at coordinate 3,159,792 of NZ_CP071889.1, read as the reverse complement.
AGGCTTTCGAACGCGGGCACGATGACCGTAGAGAGCGAGAATAACGCTGCACCGCCGAAAGCAATCAAGGCGCGGCTATTCCAGCCATTAACGTAGTAGTAGGCGCTGCTGGGCGCTGAAGAGAATAGCTCTTGCATATTGAGGTGTTGGCGTTTGATCAGGTAGTAATCCACCACAATGATGCCGTAAAACGGCGCTACTATGGCACCTAAGGCGTTAACGAAGCCGGGTACGCCGATTTGGCTAATCACCGAAATCCATAGCGCACCGACAAAGAAGGCAATCACTGCGGTAATCAGGCCACCTATTTTAAAACTGATTTTGCTGGGAAACAGGTTGGCCAAGTCGTAAGCCGGTGGAATAAAGTTAGCGACCAGGTTGATGCCTACAGTGGCCGCGAAGAAGGTGAGGGCAGCCACAATGGTCAATGGTAGTGAATCAACACGCTCAACAATGTCGGCGGGATTGGTCAGCGCATCCCCAAACAGTACCAATGTGCCAGCCGTAATGATTAGCGCAATAAACGAGAAAAATGCGACGTTTAGTGGCAAGCCCAGCAAGTTGCCAAGTTTCATTTGGCGCTCGGTTTTGACAAAGCGAGTGAAATCGCCAAAGTTAATCACTACCGCTGCAAAGTAGGCCACCATGGTGCCAACAATTGCTAGAAACGCCCCAAGACTACTGCCACTTTGCTCACCGCTACCGCTAAAAATAGTGCTCACTGCGGGTAGCAGTTCACTTCCGGCCTGGAACCATACAATGATCATCAGTACGACCATCACCACATAAACCAGCGGCCCAGCCCAGTTTAGAAAGTGTTTGATACGCTCAATGCCCTGCCAGAAAATGGCAATTTGAAATAACCAAACAATCACGAAAGACAGCCAAGCGACCCCAGAAAGGCCCAGAAAAGTGCTGCCATTGTCAGCCCCAAACAGGGCTGTGATGAGCAGCGCCACTGCCGTTGAGGCAAAGTAAGTCTGTACGCCGTACCAAAAAATACCAACGATAGCGCGTAACAACGCTGGCAGGTTAGCCCCCCGTACCCCCATGCTGGCGCGAACCATAACAGGAAAAGGGATGCCATATTTGACGCTTGGTTTGCCGGTTAGGTTGACCAGGAACATGACAATGACCCCGGCAAGAATGATGGCTGCCATCACTGCCCAGCCATTCAGGCCGTAGGACAGAAACAGCGATGCCGCTAAGGTGTAGCCAAACAGGCTTTGAATATCATTCGACCACACGTTGAAGATTTCAAACGCGCCCCAGTTACGGTCTTGGGGCTTTAAGGGCGCAAGATCTTCATTGTAAAGAGTGGGATCAATTTGCTTTATATCGAGATCACTGCTGGACGGCTGCTTATTCATGGTTAACGCTCTCTTGTCGGAAACGTTTGCCTGCTACGCACAGCGAGCAGGCAGACACGCATCATGGTTACTGGGTAAAACGTTGGCAGGCAGGCCAATGCTTCATCAGTAGGTAATAGGTCAACCCGGCAGGAATAAGGCTGGCGTACCATGAGACCGAAGAGAATGTCAGCGCGGCCACAATGCCGACTACCGTGGCAATTAAGGCGGCTTTGTTGACGCCTTGATAGGGGCCAGAAGGGTCGTATAGTTTACTAATGTCCAGTGTGCGACGGCGGATGATGTAGTAATCGACGACGAGAATGGCAAAGATAGGCCCAAGAAACGCAGAGTACGTTTGTACGAATAGCTGCAGACCAGCAGCCGACTCAGGCTGAACAAGTTTCCATGGGAAAGTGGCAAATGCCAGTAGGCCTACAATAACGGTGGCGACCGGAAACTTAAGTTTGAATACGTCCATTAATACGTAGGTGGGGGGCACCACATTATTCAGTACATTCGTGGTTACCTGTGCAAAGGCGATGAATAGCAGTGTGGTCATTAGCAGGGGCGTGTTGTCTACAGCGTTAGCAAATACCTGAATGGGGTCTGCTGTGCCTGTCGCCTCTGACACCATGTAGCCAATCAAGCCCATAAACAGCGTACAGGGCAGAATAGACATGGCATAGATCGTTGTTAATAAGCTTTGGCGGGTGCCTTTCTTGTGCTCTCGTGAATAGTCGCTAACATTCAGCATCATGGTGCTATAAATGCCCAGAAACAGCATGGTAGCGCTCCAGAACGGCAAGCCCCAAGAGCCTTCCATGGTCAAAATGCTGGCCGACAGCTCATCGCCGTAGCGTTGCACCGTGGCGTAGAACATATACATCAGCGAAAGCAAAATAAAGACGCTGCCTATATTCTCAAGCCATTTAATCCCCTGAAAGCCCAGTACTGACAAACCAATCTGCAAAAATTGGAAGGTAATAAAGTAGAAAATCAGATTATCGAAACCGAACAATGTGGCAGACACCATATTGAGCGCGCCTGCGCCTATCCAGCTTTGAAAGCCGTACCACACCACCGCTGGCACAGCCCTTACCAAGCCAGGAATGCGGGTGCCGGTAAAGCCAAAGGCGCTACGCGCCTGCACCATAAAGGGAATGCCATATTTGTAGCCAGCTGCGCCATTAACTGCCAGCGCAATACCGATTACAAAGCAGCCAATCGCTATAGCGAGTGTTGCCTGTAGTAGGTTTAAGGTGCCCACCACGCTTGAACCCATGGCAAAGGTACCAATTGAGACGCATCCACCAAACCAGGCTAAAAAGTAGGACGTTCGCCCCATGATTCGCGTGCTTTGCGGTGCTAGGCTTTCTGCGCCGATGGCTTTGTCAGCTATTGCGGTGTTCGCAACGGGAGGTTCTTCTGACGTAAGAGCAGGGTTGGAGTTGCTCATGTTTCCGTCCTCGCAAGATTGTCGGTGTTATTGGCAGCTTGAGCGCATTACGCGCCCAAGCGATGCTTGCGGCATGGCGTGCTAACGGGAGTACAGTTATTTTTGAAGTTATTGTTTTTAAGATCTGTTTTTAGGATCTGCTTTTAAGGTCATTCTTTTAAGTCATGGCTACTACGTGTTTTTTAGTGATATTTACCTGGGTAAGGGGAGGTGAAGGTCGGAGAGTGCAGAGAACTTGCCGGTAAATGCTTTCGGGCGCGGGTAGTCCAGGTCGCCATGTTTGCTGGTGTGGAGACCTAGGCTAACCAACGATTCTGCAAGCTTTAATGCGGCACTAACGCCCTCTATCACCGGTAAGCCAACCTCGCGGGTGATCTCTTCCGTTAAATTGGCCATTCCGCCACACCCTAAAACGATGGCACCAATGCCGTCTTCATCGCGGGCGCGGCAGCACTCTTCGACAATGCGGGTAAAGGCGGCATCAGGGTGATGTTCAAGATCGAGAACCGGAATTTCTGCAGCGCGTATGCGGCGACAGTGGTGGCGGAACCCATACTGCTCAAGTAAGTGTTCTGCAATAATACCAGTGCGTCCTAACGTCGTTACAATCGAAAAGCGGGTGCTGACCAGCGTGGCTAAATGAAAGGCAGCTTCCGCAATGCCGATGACAGGCGCGCGGGTTAACTCTCGGGCTGCGAGTAAACCAGGATCGCCAAAGCAGGCCACCACGTAAGCATCGATGCCGCCTTCACGCTCTCCTTTAAGAACTTCTTCGGCAACGCCTACCGCGCTAATGGCCTCGTCAAAATGACTCTCGATGGACACCGGTCCCGCATCAGGCTGGGTGGCGGTAACCGTTGTTGATGCCGCTGCCTGCCGCTGGGCGGCTTGATGAATGGCAGCCGTCATTGAGGCTGTTGTGTTTGGATTGATAATGCGTATATGCATGTTGAATCGCTCGCTGGTAGACAAAATTGAGCATCTTGTATACGAAAATAGGGCGGTTTTGCGTGGATCGCAAGCCTTTTTATGCGGTTTAAGTACCAGCATTGCTTGACCAAATGTTCAGGTTTCAACAGGTTAGCGACTTGCCTACTATAAAATGCTAACCATCTCAGCTAATTAAGCGGTTATTGGATTGCGGTTGTTCTATAAAGTCGCTATTTTGTATACAATTATTTTCTGTATTGTAGATCTTTAATTTCAATAAAATGCTCTGCAACCCGCTATCTACAATCGTATAAAAGGAGCCGTTGAATGCCTCATTCATCTAATCGACCATCGAATGCTTACTCTCGCGATCTGGTGGGATATGGTCGTACCCCCCCTCATGCTAATTGGCCAGGCAAGGCGAAAATTGCTGTTCAGTTTGTGCTTAATTATGAAGAGGGCGGGGAGAATTGCGTCCTTCACGGCGACTCAGGCTCCGAACAGTTCCTGTCGGAAATCATCGGTGCACCGGCTTATCCGGATCGCCACTTGAGCATGGAGTCTATCTACGAGTACGGCTCCCGCGCCGGGGTGTGGCGCATTCTGCGTGAATTTGAAAAGCGTGATTTGCCTCTCACGGTGTTTGGCGTTGCCATGGCGCTGGAGCGTAACCCTGATGTCGCCCAGGCATTTCAAGAGTTAGGTCACGAGATTGCCTGTCACGGCTACCGCTGGATTCACTATCAGGAAGTGCCCGAGCACGTTGAGCGAGAGCACATGCAGAAAGCCATGGAGATTTTCCAGCGTCTTTACGGTGAGAAGCCACAAGGCTGGTACACCGGGCGCGATAGCCCCAATACCCGGCGCTTAGTGCTAGACGAAGGCGGTTTCCTTTACGATAGCGACTATTACGGTGACGATCTGCCATTCTGGACCTCTGTGACCGATAGTCAGGGTAGTGAGCATAATCACCTTGTTGTGCCCTATACCTTAGATACTAATGATATGCGCTTTGCTGCCCCGCAAGGCTTTAATACCGCGGATCACTTCTTTACCTATCTGCGTGACGCCTTTGATGTGCTTTACGCGGAGGGCGATGATTCGCCAAAAATGCTCTCTATTGGTATGCACTGCAGGCTATTAGGGCGTCCTGGACGCTTCCGCGCGCTGCAGCGTTTTTTAGACCATATCGAGGCCCATGATCGCGTATGGGTAGCACGCCGTGTGGATATTGCTCGTCACTGGGCAGAACATCATCCCGCTCCAACCCGCTAAAAGGCAAAATAATGAATAAGTCTCCTTACTACGCCCCTACGGGGGGGCATCCGCCACAAACACAGCTAACCGCTGACCGTGCCGTGTTCACAGAAGCGTATGCGTTGATTCCCAAAGGCGTGATGCGCGATATCGTCACCAGCAACTTGCCTTTCTGGGAAGGCACTCGGTTATGGGTGCTGGCGCGTCCGCTTTCAGGCTTTGCTGAAACGTTCTCTCAATACATTATGGAAGTACAGCCTGAGGGCGGCAGTGAAAAGCCGGAGCTAGACCCCCAGGCCGAAGGCGTACTGTTCATTGTGGAAGGTGAGTTAACGCTTACTCTGGCGGGTGAGCGCCACACGATGCGCCCCGGTGGCTATGCGTTTCTTCCCCCAGGTAGCCACTGGCAAGTGCGCAATGAGTCATCTGCTCCCGTACGTTTTCACTGGGTGCGTAAAGCGTATCAGTTTGTGGAGGGGCTAGACGTACCGAAGGCTTTTGTCACCAATGAGCAAGACATTGCTCCCCTCGAAATGCCGGGAACCGAAGGTCGCTGGGCAACCACGCGCTTTGTTGATCCTGCTGATGTGCGCCATGACATGCACGTCAATATCGTGACTTTTCAGCCAGGTGGCGTGATTCCTTTTGATGAAACTCACGTGATGGAGCATGGGCTTTATGTGTTGGAAGGGAAGGCGGTGTATCACCTTAACCAGCAGTGGGTTGAGGTAGAGGCTGGCGACTTTATGTGGCTTCGCGCATTCTGCCCTCAAGCGTGTTACGCCGGCGGCCCAGGGCCATTCCGCTACTTACTGTACAAAGATGTCAACCGCCACGCCGCACTCAAGCTCTAGCATTGAGCTCAGGCGGTTAAGTTCTGGTATATAAGTTCTGGTATATAAGTTCCGGCGTTGGCTGCTTCGCTGTGTTGTTATCCGGAGAAGCAGCCTATTTTAGGATTTTATAATGATTAAATTGATAGCCGAACCGCTAACAGCTGAGGCGTTTGCGCCTTTCGGCGATGTGATAGATGCCCGTACGTCGGCGTCGTTTCCCATTAATGCAGGTCGTACCCAGCGTCACCACGACCTAGCACGTGTAGAAACGCTAGGTGACAACGCCCATACGCTGATTAATATTTTTGTCAGCCAGCCGATTACGTTACCGTTGGAATTAACTTTCTTAGAGCGCCACCCTCAGGGTAGCCAGGCCTTTATGCCGCTGCATCAAGAGCGCTTTATTGTGGTGGTAGCCCCCCCTGGCGACACTATTAACGCTGCAGATGTACGCGCGTTTGTTACTGATGGCCGTCAGGGCGTCAATTATCGGGCAGGCACCTGGCATGCTATTCAGTCGGTGCTTGAGCGTGAGGGCGAGTTTTTAGTGGTAGATAGGGGAGGTGATGGCAATAACTGCGATGAGTACTCGCTTGATATTACCGTTACTCTAGGCGAATAACTTGCGCTAACAGCATACGGTTGTCATCTTGCTCAGGTTAGCTTTTGACTGAACGAGAAAAATAGAGCGCACATTGCGCGTAGGAGACCAGCATGTCACAAGCCCACCGTTTGCCAAAACTACTCAAAATGCTGCGTCACTACGACGATCCAGTCAGCGGTGCGGATTTGTCTGAAGCGCTAGGTATACCGCTGAGTGTTCTCTACAAAGATATTGCTGTGCTTAGAGCCGTTGGGGTCGAGATTGTTAGTGAACCAGGCCAAGGCTATGTGCTCCCGCCTAGCGCTCAATTACCTCCCCCAACGCTTTGCGAGCCAGCCGCCGAACGGTCTGACGAACTGGTTTTCTATACGCATCCCCTTTCGCGGGGAGGCATTGTGCACTGGATGCTTGAAGAGCTTGGTGTGCCTTATCGCTTAGTGGTCCTGGAGTACGGGGCCACAATGCATTCGCCAGACTATTTAGCCATCAACCCGATGGGCAAGGTGCCGGCTATTCGCCACGGTGAGCGAGTGGTCACGGAGGCTGCCGCTATCTGTGCTTATCTTGCCGATGCCTTCCCCGAGGCGGGTTTGGCACCGCCGCTTTCAGCAAGAGACGACTATTATCGCTGGCTATTCTTCGCTGCTGGGCCGCTAGAAGCTGCTGCCTCGCTTAATAGCTTGGGCTTCCAACCTAATGCAGAGCAGCGGATGCGGCTAGGTTCTGGCGACTTTGCGACGGTGATTGAGGCTCTGGCTGCGGCCGTCAATGGACGCCGCTACATCGCTGGTGATGCTTTTAGCGCCGCCGATGTTTATGTCGGTTCCCACATTGGATGGGGAATGCAGTTTGGAACCCTTCCACGCCGTCCTGAATTCGAACACTACTGGGCGGGGATGCAAAACCGTCCTGCACGACAGCATTGCGAGATGTTCATCCAGCAGGCATTGGCACAGTAGTTGCCCTGTAAATGGTGACGCGCCAGAGGTAGTTGTCCCCACGCTGATGAACGTTTATTAAGTTTTTATTCTCATTCTATTAATAATTAGGAAAATTATGAACGCACTGCACTTCTCTTCGATCCGTCGTACTAAAATTGTCGCCACCCTGGGCCCCGCCAGCGACCGGGAAGGTGTCTTAGAAGCCATGTTAGCGGCGGGTGTTGATGTGGTGCGTTTAAATTTCTCGCATGGCACCGCGGATGATCATCGTCGACGCTTAATGCGCGTGCGCGAAATTGCTGCTCAGCTGGGCCGAAGTGTCGCGGCGCTGGGTGACCTTCAAGGCCCTAAAATTCGCATCGCGCGTTTCAAAGAGGGCGCTGTGGTTCTTCAAGAGGGCCAGCCGTTTATTCTCGATATGGCGCTTGATGGTGATGCGGGCGATGTGCACCAAGTGGGCTGCGACTACAAAACCTTGGCGCAAGATGTGACGACCGGTGACCGCCTACTGCTAGATGATGGTCGTGTGGTACTGGATGTCACACGAGTAGATGGCCAACAGGTACACACCGACGTGGTTGTGGGCGGTAAGCTCTCCAACCACAAGGGTATTAACAAACAGGGCGGTGGACTTTCTGCTCCCGCGTTGACCGAGAAAGATAAAGTTGACCTAAAAACCGCTGTTGAAATTGGTGTCGACTACCTTGCTATCTCATTCCCCCGGCATGCGGAAGATATGTTAGAGGCGCGCCGTCTACTCGGTGAAGCAGGTAAAGATATTGGCTTAGTTGCCAAGGTAGAGCGTGCTGAAGCCGTAGCGGATGAGGCAACCCTTGACGGCATTATTGAAGCATCAGAAGCGGTCATGGTGGCGCGTGGCGATTTAGGGGTTGAGATTGGCGATGCCAAGTTGGTCGGCGTGCAGAAGCGCATGATCAAGCGCGCGCGTTCGCTTAACCGCGCTGTGATTACCGCCACGCAAATGATGGAAAGCATGATTTCTGCGCCTCTGCCTACCCGCGCAGAGGTATTCGACGTTGCCAACGCAGTACTGGATGGCAGTGATGCGGTAATGCTTTCCGCCGAAACGGCTGCAGGTGATTACCCACTGGAAACCGTTGAGGCGATGGCACGAGTATGCTTAGGCGCCGAACGTGAGAAAACTGCCCAAGAGTCAGGACACCGTATTCATGAAGGCTTCTCGCGGCCAGACGAAACCATTGCACTTTCGGCAATGTATGCTGCCAATCATATGAAAGGCGTTACTGCGATTGCCTGTATGACCTCCTCGGGTTATACACCGCTAATTGCCTCGCGTATTCGTTCAGGCTTGCCTATTGTAGGACTTGCCCACACCCCCATTGCTCAACGCCGTATGGCGCTTTATCGTGGTGTGGTATCACTGCCGTTTGATACCTCAGCTATGAGTGCCACAGAGTTGAATGACGAAGCACTGACGCTGCTGGTCAAACAGGGTGTTGTTAAGCTTGGCGATCATGTGATACTGACTCGAGGTGATCATATGAATGCTCATGGCGGCACCAACACCATGAAGATCATGGCAATTACCGAGCAGCATATTGAGCAAGCGCAGCGCTGATTGATGCGAATCCTGCTATTAACGTGTTTACTGTTTGTTACTGCGCCTGTGTTTGCAGGCGCACCTATCATTGCGGCTGCTTCTAATCTGCAGTTTGCGTTGGAAGAGGCTGCGCAACGCTTTACTCAGCAAACGGGTCATGCTCTGCGCCTCAATTTTGGTTCCTCCGGAAATTTTCGCCGCCAAATTGCTCAAGGAGCCCCCTTTGAGTTGTTTCTCTCGGCGAACGAAGCCTTTGTACAAGCGCTTTATCAAGAAGGCCACGTCGATAACGAGGGCGTTATTTATGCCCGTGGTCGGCTGGCGTGGGCGCAGCCTAAAGGAAAGTACCCACCCCCCGATGCACACACGCCGCTTGCTGGTGTTCATGAGGCGATTGCCGCACTTGAGGAGGGGCAGCGTCAGCGTATCGCGATTGCCAGCCCAGAACATGCGCCTTACGGAGTTGCTGCCCAAGAGGTATTGCAAAAGGCTGGGTTGTGGGAAACTACCGAGCCATTGCGTATTCAAGGTGAAAATGTGTCGCAAACGCTGCAGTTTGCCCTGTCGGATGATGCCCGTGGTGGGTTAGTGGCGAACTCTTTGGTGCTGGCTTCAACACTCAGCGAGCGAAGTGAGTTTGTCTTGATTCCCGAAGCGTGGCACACGCCGTTGCGTCAACGTATGGTACTTACACCTCAGGCAGGAGAGGTGGCACAGGCTTTCTATGCATGGCTTCAGCAAGCAGACGCGCAGGCTATTTTGCAACAGTACGGTTTTAATACAGATTGATGGACTGGACGGCGCTCTCGGTATCGCTGCACTTAGCAGGCTTGACCTGCCTCTTTTTGCTGCCCGTTGGGGTGTGGTTAGGCCGTGCATTGGCTACCGCACATTTTCGCGGCAAAGGGCTGTGCGAAGCGCTAGTGGCGTTGCCGTTAGTGTTGCCACCCACCGTGCTCGGCTTTTATTTGCTACAGCAATTTGGCCGCGACGCACCCTTGGGCAGCGTTTGGGCCTCGTTCACAGGGGGCGGGCTCAACTTCACTTTTAGCGGTATCTTGCTAGCCTCATTAATCGCTAATTTACCTTTTGCAATTCAGCCTATTCAGCGGGCGTTTGAGAATGTGCCCACTAATCTGCGTGAAGCGGCTTGGTGCAGCGGGCTGAGCCCTTGGCAGACCTTTTTGCGCATTGAACTACCGCTGGTATGGCCAGGCATTCTTTCCGCTATCGCATTAACATTTGCCCATACATTGGGAGAGTTTGGGGTGATTTTAATGGTCGGTGGTGCGATTGATGGGGAAACCCGCACGTTAGCGATTGCTATTTATGATCGGGTACAGGCGTTTGATGAGCAGGGGGCCGCACGTATGTCAGCGCTGCTGCTATTGGTGTCGTTAACAACCCTAGGTCTGGTCTACGGGCTTGCAGGCAGGCGCAGGTGGGTTCGTGGCTAAAGTGATCACTGGTAGCGGACTGGAGGTAATGGCCAAGCAGCGTAGTCCGATACCACTGGACGCGGCATTTAGCTGCCCAGCGGGCGAGCTTCTAGCGCTGGTGGGCCCGTCCGGTAGTGGCAAAACCACGTTACTGCGTACTATCGCTGGCCTATATCAACCAGGGCAGGGCCATGTGGCATGTTTGGGCAGCACTTGGTTAGCAACTGAACGGCGCTACTCGCTTACCCCCCAGCAGCGAAAAATCGGCATAGTGTTTCAAGATTATGCACTGTTTCCCCATCTTACTGCACTAGCGAATGTCCAGCTTGCCCTGGGACATCTTCCCCACTCTGAACGTACGCTCCGTGCGAAGCAGTGGCTTGCCAATGTGCGTTTGGAGGGGCTGGAAAAGCGCTTTCCCAGCGAACTTTCTGGCGGCCAGCGCCAACGCGTGGCGCTGGCACGCGCCTTAGCGCGTGAGCCGCAGGTATTATTGCTAGATGAACCCTTCTCAGCTGTTGATCAGGTGACCCGACGCCGGTTGCAGCGAGAACTGGCGCTGTTGCGTCAGCAAATATCGATTCCCATTATCTTGGTTACCCACGATTTAGAAGAAGCCACTGCACTAGCAGATCAAATCTGCGTGCTGCATAACGGCGTAAGTCTTCAGCAGGGGAGCCCCGAAGCACTATTTCGGCGGCCTGCCTCGCCGCTGGTGGCAAGGCTTTTAGATCGCCACAATATTTTCGAGGGTGAAGTGACCAGTGTTAATGGCCAGAAACGGCTGCAGTGGGGGGATCGCTACTTAGAGGTTGCCTTAGGCCTTTCTGATCTGCCGCAGGGTGAGAGAGTAACCTGGTACTTACCGCCTTCCGATATTGTGCTGCATCGCCGTGGTCGACCTTCACAGGGTGAGCGTGAAAACCCTGTGGCCGCTACTGTGCATGAAATGGTCGTTCTTGGCGGTATCACTTCAATCTCGCTGCGTGTTTTGCATGGCGATATGCTACGTTTCGATATTGCCACCCATGCCGCTAGGCGCAACCAGCTAGCACTGGGAGAGCAGGTATATGTGTCACTGCTGGCTGAAGGCATTCATATTATGTCAGGAAAACATGTTGCTATGTCGTCACGCCATATGTCCTCAAATAACCTGTCTTCAAATAGCCAGTCTTCTACTAATATGTCCTCTCATCAAAAAAGGAACTTGTCATGACTGTTACTCGCCGTCAGCTACTGAAGACGTCTTTGGGTGTTTCACTAGCGGCGAGTTTACCGTTGCCGCTGTTGAGCGCTTGGGCTGATGAATCTCGCCAAGCCTCGACATTGCCGCTGGCGATTCACAGCCAGGAAGGCCCGCATCGATTAGACGTTGAAGTGGCCGAGACCGCCGCTCAGCGACAGCGCGGCTTAATGGAGCGCGAGCACCTGCCTGAAGCGCGTGGCATGCTATTTCGGTTTGAGAGCGAACAGCCCGCTGGCAACGCCTTTTGGATGTACCGCACGTTAATCCCGTTGGATATTGCTTTTATTAACGGAGAAGGGCGCATTGTGGCGATCAACACCATGCAACCCTGTGCGTCTGATACCCCCCGTGAGTGCCCCGCTTACCCAGCCGGTGCGTCTTACCATGCCGCGCTGGAGGTTAACGCAGGCTACTTCGCTGAGCGCGGTATCCAGGTGGGCGACTGCGTATCAGTCCCTGCTTTGGCAGGGTTTTGCCGCCCTGATGCATAGTGTGCCGATACCGGCGTACTACAGTGGCTTTGCTGGGCGACGCTTACCAACGTTGAGTACGATCAGGGCAATACCGGCTACCACAAGCCCCCCGCCTACCAGCTTATGAATACCTAGGCTGTCGCCCATCAACAGCGCGCCCAAGCCAACAGCAAGTACTGGCACCAGCAAGGTCATTGGCACCACGCGATTGACAGGATGGCGGCGTAGTAAGGCATACCAAATGCCGTAAGCAACAATTGATGACATTACCGCGGTGTAAGTCATCGCTCCCCACCCGCGCCAACTCGCTTGCTGAATGGCCTGCCACTGGCCAGTTTCAAATAGCCAAGACCCTAACGCGACCTGAGGAATCGCAAACAGCGCTACCCAACCCGCCAGTGCTAAGGGAGCGATAGGCGGACCGCGCTTAATCAACAGTTGGGAAACTGCCCAGCCAAAGGCGCTTAACAAAAGAATAGTCAGCGGCAGTGGTGAGGGCAGCGTTGGTCCTCCAGCGAGCACAATAACGCCAGCGAAAGAGAACAGCAGCCCCGCGATGCGTTTTGCCCCCAGTTTTTCTTTAAGAAACACCACCGCCAGTAGCGTGGCAAAAGGCGTGCCCATCTGCACCAGCAGTGCTCCAGTGCCTGCTTCTGCTTGGCCTAAGCCGATAAACAGCAGCGCAAAATGTAGGCTGCCAAATGTGAAGGAGAGTAAGAGCAAAAAAGGCAACTGAGCTCGAGCGACAGGGTAGAAAGGCACTAATAGAGCAGCGACCAGCACAAAGCGCAGGGTCGTCATTAGTAGTGGCGGTAGCTCCGCCACGCCCACCTTTATGACAATGATATTCAGCGCCCAAATGGCGATGACGAATAGGCCTAACAACAGGTCGCGTAGTGGCACGTTGATATCCGTTGGTAACGATTTAACAGTGGCTTTAGCATATCAGTAAGCGCTACTGCAGCGTAATGGCACGGTGTTCATCCATCTGCAGTTAACGGCGAAATGCTAACGACCGGCTTCCTTTAAACTCATGAGTGCCTACAATAGAGCGTTGCCTGCTTTAGCGCTTATTTTGTAGCAAACAGCAGCACACTGTGGGTAGATAATAGATATCGCTGGATACCAACTGATAAAAAAGGATCGACAATAATGACGCTGACACGCTCTATGGCTCGTTTAACGGTAGGTTTAGCTGGTGCGGCCTTACTCTCGGCTTCTTTCTCTACACAAGCACGTGAACTCTCAGTTTCCACTGTTTTGTCTGATGCTTTCCCATGGGGGCAGGCGGCGGAAAAGTGGGCGGAGTTGGTGGAAGAGCGCAGTGGTGGAGAACTAACGCTGCGGGTTTACCCGAACTCTCAGTTGGTTTCCGGTGACCAAACTCGTGAGTTTTCGGCCATGCGTTCGGGGCTAATCGATGCTGCGGTAGGCTCGACGATTAACTGGTCGCCTCAGGTTCCTGAACTGAATTTATTCTCTTTACCATTCTTTATTCCCGATGAGGCTGCTGTGGATGCGGTTACTGGCGGAGAAGCGGGTGAGTTGGTCTTTGCAGCGATTGAGTCTCGCGGTGTTATGCCGCTGGCCTGGGGCGAAAATGGCTTCCGCCAAGTGTCAAACTCCCGTGGGCCGATTAGTCAGCCAGAGGATTTGGATGGTCTGAAAATCCGCGTGGTTGGCTCACCGCTGTTCCAGGATACCTTCTCTGCCCTTAACGCAGATCCGACGCAAATGAGTTGGACAGATGCTCAGCCAGCGTTAACCACTGGCGCGGTTGACGGGCAGGAGAATCCGCTTTCAGTATTTGATGTCGCACGTATTGATCAGGTGGGTCAGGAGCACTTAACGCTTTGGAACTACATGAATGATCCGCTGATTTTTGCGGTTAACCAGCAGGTATGGCAGTCGCTTGATGAAGAACAGCAAGTGCTGTTGCGTGAAACGGCCATTGAAGCGGGGGAGTGGGAAATCGCGATGACGCGGGAGGAAGAAAGCGAGCGCTTGGCGGCTATTCAAGAGCGTGGTGTGACGGTTACTGAGTTAACCGATGAACAGTACCAAGCCTTTGTGGAAGCCACCCAGTCCGTTTACGAAAAATGGGCCCCGCGCATTGGTGAAGATGTGGTTAACGCGGCTCGGTCGGCTATCGACGCACGTTAATAACTCCTTAGTGTTTTAACTGCCGGCCTACAGGGCCGGTAGTTTTTTCTATTGTGAGGCTGCCATGAAAGGCTTTCCCGATGCACGCCCTGAACGTTGGCTGGGCGCGCTGTCACTTATTATTATTTCGTTGATTAGTTTGGGAAATGTGGTCACACGTTACCTGACTGGCGGCTCATTCTCGTTTACCGAAGAATTTTCCGTATTTTTGCTGGTGGTGCTTACCTTCGCAGGGGCATCGGTGGCGCTTAGGCGAAACCGTCATATTCGTATTGGTTTTTTGGAGCGGGCGCTACCTGGGCGCTGGCGCAGCGCACTTATTCTATTTCAAGCGCTATGTGGGGTAACCGTTCTGGGCTTGATCACTTGGTATGGTGGAAAGCTAGCCTGGCAAGAGTACCAATGGGAGTCGCTATCGCCGGGGTTAGGGTTGCCTCAGTGGTGGTACTTAGTATGGCTTCCGATATTATCCTTTGCCATGGTATGGCGTCTCGTTCAGCAAACCCGAGATCGACTAAACGGAGGGCTGGATAATGACGCCTGATATTTGGATGATTCTTGCCTTTGCCGGATTTTTGATATCGGGTGTGCCCGTGGCATTTTCGCTCGCGTTAGCTGGCTCGGTAGGTATTGTGGCTGGGCTTTCGCCAGATATGTTGGCGACGCTAGGCACCAATACCTATAACAGCATTGCCAAGTACCCTTTAATCGCGATACCGCTATTCATACTGACAGGACTGATTTTTGAGCGCTCTGGTGTGGCGTTACGCTTGGTACGCTTTGCTCAGGCACTTATTGGGCCTCGTCATGGCGGTCTGGCGCTGGTCGCGGTGCTGGTGTGCATGATTATGGGGGGCATGAGTGGGTCAGGCCCGGCGGATGCGGCGGCAGTGGCTATGGTAATGCTGCCAAGCATGACAAAAGCGGGCTATCCAAAGCCATTTTCCGCAACCCTTATTGCCGCATCGGCATCCACCGCTATTCTAATCCCGCCTTCCGTGGCGCTAATTCTTTACTCGATTGTGGTGCCCGGTGTCGATCTGCGCGCGTTATTTGCCGCAGGACTTTTTCCAGGCATTTTGGCAGGGCTAGCGCTGCTGGTGCCTGCGATGATCGTTGCTAAGCGTTACGGCTGGGAAGGAACACCGGTAGCAGGTGCTGAAACCTTGACCGTGCGTACGACGTTTAGGCAAGCGTTGCCCGCTTTGTTTGCTCCAGTGCTTATTTTAGGGGGGCTGCGCTCAGGCTTATTTACTCCAACAGAAGCCGCCGTTGTAGCGGTTGCCTATGGCACCATCGTGGGGTTGTTTTTGACGAAAGAACTTTCGTTACGTGACCTATGGGAATTGTTAGGAGAGGCCGCGATTATTTCTGGAGTGGTGATGTTGATTATCGCTCTAGCGGGAATTTTTGCTTGGGCTGGTACAATGCTGGGGACTTTTCGTCATTTGGCAGAGTGGATTATTGGCTTAACGGACAACGGTGTTTTGCTGTTGGTGCTGGTCATGCTAGCAGTATTAGTCGCTGGCATGCTGCTTGACGCTATTTCTATCTATCTCATCATGATGCCAGTGCTGATACCCGTCATGCAGCACTTTGAATGGAACCCGGTTTGGTTCGGCATTCTGCTAGCTATGAACATTGCAATTGGTCAATTTACCCCGCCGGTTGCGGTGAATTTAATGGTAACCACAGAGGTTGCCAAAATCCGTTTGGAAGAGACTTTAGGGTGGGCATTGCTATTTGTTGTGGCGATGGGATGTGCGCTTGCTCTTGTGGCCATTTTTCCAAGTATTGCGCTGTGGTTGCCATCTGTACTTGGTTATAACGTCTAACACACCTATGCCTGACGTCATTCGTCATAAGATGTTCAATCCGATATACGCTATGCGAATACGGCATGGCTATTAACGGTAACTAAACGTAATTCATCGGTAATCTAAGTATGTTGTCTGAGCTGCTTGTGGTAGGCAATGCCATCTACCGTGTGCATTGCCTCTAAGCATTAAGTTTATCTGTTGAACAGTAGGACTTAATTGCAAGCACTAGGATGTGTATGGGCGTTATATCGGTAATGACTTGCCGTGTATTTCGCCAAGTATGTTTTTTTTCGCTAAAGTAGTAAGTGTCGGCTGTATTAGTCGGCGTTGATAACAGATTGTCTTGAAAACGTTTTGGCAGAAAAACACCTGAGGGAACCGTTCAGCAGGTGGAGTTAAAGCGAATAACGCTCACAACATCAAGATAAAGAGGTGTGTCCATGAAACGCCATGTATTTTCCACTGCCGCCTTCTCCGGCGCGCTGATTGCGGCCGCTACGTTTGCATCTCCTGCGGTTGCACAGGAACGCTTCATCACTATCGGTACCGGTGGCCAAACAGGTGTGTACTACGTAGTCGGTCAGTCGATCTGTCGATTGGTGAACCGTCTGGAAGACGCAGACATCAAATGTAATGCACCTTCTACTGGTGGCTCAGTCGCCAATATCAATGGTATCAAATCCGGCGAATTGGATATGGGTGTCGCTCAGTCGGATGTTCAGTACCAAGCTTACAATGGCACCGGCAATTTCGAAGGCGAGGCCTATGAAGACCTGCGCGCGGTATTCCGTGTACACGGTGAGCCTTTGACTCTGCTTGCGCGTGCTGACTCGGGAATCGAAACACTCGATGACCTGGAAGGTAAGCGCGTCAATATCGGCAACCCAGGCTCTGGGCAGCGCAACACCATGGAAGTGGTGATGAGGGCGAAAGGTTGGACCGAGGACTCTTTCTCGTTAGCGTCTCAACTTGATGCCGCCGAAATGGCTGCCGCGCTTGCTGACAACAACATCGACGCTATGGCCTATGTCGTGGGTCACCCCAATGGAGCCATCCAGGAAGCGACCACCACCGTTGATTCGCATCTGGTACCTCTCAACGATGAGACGGTTCAGGGAATCGTTGACGAGTTCCCGTACTATTCCATGTCAGTCATTCCAGGTGGATTGTACAAAGGTAATGACGAAGACGTCGAAACTTTCGGCGTCGCAGCGACCTTCGTGACCACCGCTGAGACCGATGAAGACATCATCTACCAGACCGTCAAGGCGGTATTCGATAACTTCGATCGCTTTAAGCGCCTGCACCCGGCCTTCGAGAACCTCGACCCCGAAGACATGGTGACCTCTGGTCTGTCGGCGCCACTGCATGAAGGTGCCGCCCGTTACTACCGTGAACAGGGCTGGATCGAGTAACCGTATAGCTTGACGTACTGTTACCTTGGTAAGAAATGCGCGGCTACCCCAGGGTACCGCGCATTTTAGTTTAGAATGTTTATAGGGCATTTCGATATGGCAATTATGCGTCAATCGTCTCGGAGAAGGGCAGGCATATGACTGAAGATAAGAATAGACCTTCGGGAGCCGGAGTAGACTTGGAGGATATGGTAGCCTCCAGTGACACGGGAGCCCGTAAACCGAGCGGCATGCCCGGTAAGCTTCTTGTAAGCATTGCAGCGGCGTGGTCTCTATTTCAATTGTGGATCGCTTCTCCAGTGCCCTTCATTTTGGGGTTTGGTGTTTTTAATGCCACTGAAGCTCGCTCTATCCACTTAGCTTTTGCACTGTTTCTGGCCTATATGGCCTATCCAGCGCTAAAGCGTTCACCGCGCGACCGCATTCCCATTCAGGATTGGGTATTGGCCTCGGCTGCTGCCTTCTGTGGTGCCTATATGTTCATGTTTTATGAACAGTTATCTCAACGACCGGGGGCACCGATCCTACAGGATGTGATCATTGGGGTGGCGGGGCTCCTGTTGCTGCTTGAGGCAACGCGTCGAGCGCTTGGGCCACCGCTGATGATCATTGCCTCGATCTTCATTATCTATTCCCTTGCCGGGCCCTACATGCCAGGCATTCTTTCCCATCGTGGCGTCAGTATCTTTGGTCTGGTTAATCACCAATGGCTGACTACCCAGGGGGTATTCGGTATCGCCCTTGGGGTATCGACTAGTTTCGTATTCTTGTTTGTGCTTTTCGGTGCCCTGCTCGATAAGGCGGGTGCCGGCAACTATTTCATCAAGGTGGCGTTCTCGTTGCTGGGCCACTACAAGGGGGGGCCGGCCAAGGCCGCTGTGGTGGCATCGGGCATGACCGGCCTGATCTCGGGCTCCTCGATTGCCAATGTGGTGACTACAGGTACCTTCACCGTGCCGATGATGAAACGCGTCGGTTTTTCCGCCGAAAAGGCGGGTGCCGTCGAGGTAGCCTCCTCTGTTAACGGGCAGATCATGCCCCCTGTGATGGGGGCCGCAGCTTTCCTCATGGTCGAATATGTCGGCATCTCCTATGTGGAGGTCATCAAGCATGCCTTTCTGCCGGCACTGATTTCCTACATCGCCTTGATCTATATCGTTCATCTCGAGGCCATGAAGGCCAACCTACAGGGTCTGCCAACCAGCAACCCTCCCAAGCCGTTGGTGCGTAAGGTGATCGGCTTTTTGGGCGGTTTGTTGCTGATGATGGTGACGGCGCTGGTAGTCTACTACGGCCTGGGGTGGTTAAAACCCGTTCTGGGCTCCGCCACGCCTTGGGTGGTGAGTGTGGCCCTGGCGGTGATCTACATCGCACTGCTCAAGGTGGCTGCAGGCTACCCAGAGCTCGAACTCGATGATCCGGATGAGCCGATCTTCAAATTGCCCCAGACGCGACCAACAGTGATGGTCGGGCTGCAGTTCATTCTGCCGGTGATCGTGTTGGTTTGGTGTCTGATGGTGGAGCGCTTGTCGCCTGGGCTGTCAGCATTCTGGGCCACGGTGTTCATGGTTTTCATTATCCTGACCCAGCGCCCCATCACGGCAATCTTCCGCGGACAGAGCGAGTTGGCCGAGGATATCCGTGCGGGTGTCCTTGATCTGTGGAGTGGCCTAGTGACTGGTGCTCGCAACATGATCGGCATCGGCATTGCCACCGCGACAGCCGGCATCATCGTTGGCGCGGTTTCCCAGACTGGTGTGGGTCTAGTGCTGGCCGATGTGGTGGAGATCCTCTCTATGGGGAACCTGATGCTGATCCTGCTGCTGACAGCAGTGCTCAGCCTGATCCTTGGCATGGGGCTGCCCACCACCGCCAACTACATCGTGGTGTCGGCACTACTCGCCCCGGTGATCGTGCAGCTCGGTGAACAGAACGGTCTGCTGGTGCCGCTGATCGCCGTTCACCTGTTCGTGTTCTATTTCGGCATTATGGCCGATGTGACACCACCGGTGGGGCTTGCCTCCTTCGCGGCAGCGGCGGTCTCGGGGGGAGACCCGATACGGACCGGTTTCCAGGCCTTCTATTACAGCTTGCGGACCGCGGCGCTACCGTTCCTGTTCATCTTCAACACCGACCTGCTGCTGATCGATGTGAGCTTCCTGCAGGGCATCCTGATCTTCATTATATCGACGATCGCGATGCTGATCTTCGCAGCTGGCACCCAAGGGTTCATGATCGTGCGTAACCGCTGGTATGAATCGATCCTGATGCTGCTGGTTGCGTTTACGCTGTTCCGCCCGGGGTTCTGGATGGACATGATCCATGATCCCTATGAGTCGGTGCCGCCATCACAATTCGTCCAGACGCTGGGTGCTGTCGACGAGGAGAGCACGCTGCGACTGCAGATCCGCGGTGAAGATGACTTCGGTGACCCGCTTACCACTTACATGATCCTGCCTGTGCCTGAAGGGCAGACGGGTGAGGAACGCCTGGAGAACTTGGGGCTTGAGCTGCTGATCGAAGATGAGAGGGCAGTGGTCGACATGGTGGCCTTCGGCAGTACGGCAGCGGACCTTGGCCTGGACTTCGATCAAGAAATCATCGAGGTGCTGGCCCCAGTTGACCGTTGGATCAAAGAGCTGATGTGGATTCCTGCGTTCCTGGTCTTTGGGCTGATTGTATTGATGCAGCGTCGGCGTCGTAATAACACGTCAGCTACTGCTACCGCATGAAGGAGAATGCCATGTACAGCAAGATCATGTTGCCGGTGGACTTGAATGAGGAAGCTTCTTGGTCAAAGGCGTTGCCTACAGCCCTGACGTTATGTCGTACTTTTGGTGCTTCGCTACATGTGGTTACGGTACTGCCGGATTACCGTATGCCTATGGTGGGTTCCTATTTTCCCAAGGACTTCGCTAAAAAGGCGCATGCAGCGATAACCGATGCACTTCATGACTTCATTAAGGAGAAAGTGCCTGAGGACATTCAGGTGCAAAGTGTCATTGTGAATGGATCCCCATGGGAGGGGATTATCAAGGCTGGTAAAAAACTGGATGTGGATCTTATCGTTATGGCATCACATACCAAGCGTAAATTTGTAGATTACGTTTTGGGCCCTAACGCTGAACATGTGGTTCATCACTCCAAGGTATCGGTAATGATCGTGCGCTGACGTTTTAGTACCGAGTTGCTTGTTAAGCGAACTCCAGGCCATTTGGCCTGGAGTTTTTGTTTGTGAGGTTATATTAACGCTGGCTAACGCATCGAATAAATTGGCGTTAATAGCATGAAAGCAGGATTTTTTGTACGCGATGCAGCTAGACAGCCCCACCTTGTCATTGCTCAGCTACATTAAAGATACGTTAAGCCATTAACCCATGGTTAACGAACTCATGCATGTGGCAACTTTTTCAGGGTATTGGGCAAGTTCGATCTCAATCTGAATGGGGTTTAAAAGCCACCACTGCATTGGGGTAAATCTAAGGAGTCATGCTATGAATGCAGCTACAACAAAAACGCACGGCCGAGCAGATATGCCTAATGTGAAAATCACTATTAATAAGGTGGGAATGGATCGGCCGCGTGCATGGCTTGCCGCGGGGTTTGAGGACTTTCGTCGCGCAACTGCTATCAGTTTAACCTACGGTATGTTTTGGGTGGGATTAAGCATAGCCATTACGGCGGGGGCAATAACACTCGGCTATTGGTACTGGTTATTACCTATGATCGCTGGGTTTATGTTTATTGGGCCACTGGTGGCGGTAGGCTCCTATGGCATTAGTCTTGCTCTTGAGCGGGGAAGGGTTCCTAACCTTGGCGATGCCTTCGGCAGTTGGCGTCCGCACGCAGGCCAGTTGGCGATGATGGGCGTGATGATGATGATTTTCTTCCTCGCCTGGATTCGCCTTGCAACGCTGCTGTTCGCGTTGTTCTTTGGCTTTGAAGTACCTAGTCCAGCAACCCTTTACACATCACTCCTTACCACGCCTGAAGGCTTAGGCATGATTGCAGTAGGTTCAGTAGCGGGCGGTATTCTCGCTTTCGGTGCGTTTGCGATTAGCTCAGTGGCTATCCCAACGCTAATGGATCAGGATCTTACCTTTATGGAGGGTATCGAAGCTAGCGTGCGCTGTGTTGCCAAAAACTTCCGTCCCATGCTGCTGTGGGCCGCTATTTTGACAGGTTGCGTTCTTATCGGTGTGCTTACGTTTTACATTGGCTTGGCCCTCATTTTACCCGTTTTAGGCCACGCAACATGGCATGCTTATGAAGACTTGGTGCGCTTCGAACCAGTCGAAAAACTTGAGACCTAGCGGTTAGAGAGCACTGAAATGTGGGCCTCAATCTAGCTGTTAAGTAAAAACATACTTAACCTGACTATGTAAAAGAGATAGCGTAACCTTTGCGCTATCTCTTTTTTATCCAGAGTCCTGCCTGTCTTGATAGTTGACAGAAGCGGTTCTATTTTCAAGACATTGTGTCGTGAGGTAAGCGTTGTGAAAGCGTTTTTACTGGGGTGGATTATGCTGGCGCTCAGTATTCCCGTGACGGGCCATGCGCGGACAGATGCCTCCCTTGATATGCCCGAAGGGCCTGTTATTCTCACAATCAGCGGTGACATCACGCATTTCAACGCAACCCAGGGCGCGCGCTTTGATCGTGATATGTTACAAGCTTTGCCACAGCACTCCTTTGAAACGGGCACGCCGTGGACCGAAGGTAGTAGTACTTATAGCGGACCGCTGATGCGAACATTATTAGAGCATGTCGGGCTGCCTGGTTCTGAAAATAGCTCTGGAAATAGCTCTGGAAATAGCTCTGGAAATAGCTCTGAAAATAGCGTTTATGTCTCTGCATTAAACGGGTTCGAAGCAGAAATTCCGATCAGTGACTTTTATGAGTACGATGTGATCCTAGCATTAGAGCGGAACGGGCAAAGCATTCCTATCCGTGAGTATGGCCCTTTGTGGGTGCTCTATCCTTTCAGCCAAGATGAGGCTCTTTTGAGTGAAAAAATGCGTTTTAGAGCTGTTTGGCAAGTTATGCAGATAAATGTCCGTTAGCCGATCTCTTTCTCGGGCTCCCCGCCTGCTGCGTTATCCGCGTCGCTTTAAAGTGGTTGCTATGATTACCGTCCTGCTGTTCGCGGCAGCTTTGGTAGTGGCAGCGTTAGCGGCTTGGCGTCAGGATAATTTGACACAAAGTTTGAGAGAAGATACGGCTTGGGTTGTTTATAAGCTTGATCGCGATGCGATTCAGCTATTCAACCACTTGCTTGCGGCCACCCGTGGCCCGATTTCACCTTCCGATCAGGACGATCTGAACCTGCACTTCGAACTGCTCTATAGTCGAATAACGCTGTTACAAGAGGGCGAGGTGAGCCTGCTGCTAGACAACATCAGTATGGCAAAAGCGTTATTAGTTCAAATTCAGCAGCAGCTAGATACGCTAGATCCCATGTTTGAACCTCATGCATCTTTGCCTCAGCTGCCGATTGCTGAGCTAGAGGAAGAGCTGTTGGTGCTAACTCGACTGACAGAGCGATTTGTTATCGCTATTAATGGTTATCTAGCGAAGTCTGCTACTGAAGAGCGCGCGCTATTAAATATTTTATATAAGCTTTTAATGTCGTTATTGGTGGGAATGAGTTTCGCTGTATTGCTGGTAATTGTGTTTCTGGTGCGTGAAATGCGAGAAAGCGCCTCCGCTCGTCGTGAGCAAGAGCAACTTAGCCATCAACTAGAAATCACTGCCACGCAGGCACAGGCCGCGAATCACGCTAAATCTGACTTTTTAGCAATGGTTAGTCATGAAATTCGCACGCCGCTCAACGGCGTTATTGGTATGAGTGAGTTGCTGCGTGAACCATCTAGCCTTGCGCAAGTAGAAGACTATGCTCGTACGATTCATGACAGCGCTAATCAGTTGTTAGCGATGATCAATGAAATTCTTGATTTTTCAAAGATTGAAGCGGGGCACCTAACGCTTGAAACTTCGCCCACCGCCCTTAAACCATTAGTCGACAGCGTTATATCGCTTTTTGAGCCTCGCGCTAAGGAAAAAGGCCTGCAGTTAGCGTTAGATGTTGATCCTTTAGTACCGGCATGGGTAATGATCGATGCCAGCCGATTGCGCCAGATTTTGCTTAACCTCATCACAAACGCTATTAAATTTACTGACCATGGTAGAGTCAATATACGTATTTATTCCACGGTAAAGAGCCTGTTATTTGAAGTTTGTGATACCGGTTGTGGCTTAAATGAGGAGCAACAGGCGTCACTGTTTGAGCCATTTCAACAAGCGGATGAGTCTGTTGCGCGCAGATTCGGTGGTACTGGACTAGGTTTGGCGATTTGTAAACGCTTAAGCGAAGCCATGCAAGGACGATTAGGGGTTCGTAGCACTCCTGGGCAGGGCAGCACATTTTGGTGCGAATTGCCCCTGGTAGAAGCCAGCCCCGTCACCGCTCCATTGCCGCCCGAACCAACGCAGGATTTTACAGGCACCTCCCTACTACTTGTGGAAGACAATGCCGTCAATCGTAAAGTTGCCACTGGGCTGCTGTCGCGCCTTGGATGTGATGTCGTCTGTGCTGAAAATGGCCAAGATGCACTGGACATGGTGCAGGCTCAGCAGGTGCACCTTATCTTTATGGATATCCAGCTACCGGATATTGACGGCATCACCGTGACCAAAAGGCTTCGATCTCAAGGCGGTTGGCTGGCTAACGTGCCGATTGTGGCCATGACGGCTGGCGGCGTGGAAGATGTTCGTCAGCGCTGTCTAGCAGCAGGAATGAACGATTACATTACCAAACCACTATCACTACTTTCCCTTAGCAATGTGCTGTCACTGCAGCTATTTACGGCTTCGCGCCCAGATTCCTTGTCGGCGTTGCCTTTAGATCAGGAGCAGCAAGAGTTACAGCCACTCCTTAACCATGCAACACTAGAGTCCCTGGTTATGTCACTGGGAGCTGAAAGTGTCGATCAGCTCATCATGCTTTATTACCAGCAAGTGAGTGATTACTCTGCGCAGTTGGCTGCTTACCTAAGGAACGCGGAATTTCTGACAACGGAGCAAGCCAAGCAAGTGGCGCGCTTAGCACATCAGCTGCGCGGCGAATCGCTCGGTGTGGGGGCAGAGCGTTTGGCCGCTGAGGCTAAACGGCTCGAAATAATCGCTAGTAACAGCGCGTCTTCACCGCAAGATTTTACTGAAACCATGAATCTGTTGAGGCAAACCGCTTCGCGAACTCATGCAGCGTTGGAGAAATGGCGCCGTGACGATAGCACCGAAGAATAGCGGTATTCAGATCGCTGCCAGCAACCAGCTAAATCCCTTTCAAGCCGCCGGTGAACTGGCTCAGCAGCTAGGCCATGAGCACTTAGGTTTTGTGCTGTTTTTTTGCAGTGCAGAGTATCCGTTAGAGGAACTAGCAGCTGCCCTTGGCGGTGCGTTTGATAAGGTGCCGATGAGTGGTTGCACGACGGCGGGCGAGATTACACCGCTAGGCTATGACCGAGGCTCTGTGGTTGCGATAGGTTTTGATAGTCGCGTGTTTGCAATCGAAACCGCACTGGTAGACGACCTTGAACACTTTGACCTTAGCCGCGCACAACCGCTCGTCGACACTTTGCTGGAGCGTTGCCGACAGCAGGCGGTTGCACCCGTGAACGAGCATAGCTTTGCCCTCACGTTACTAGATGGTTTGTCCAGCCGTGAAGAACAGGTGTTAGCAACCTTAGATGCTGCTCTTGGACGTATTCCCAGCTTTGGCGGCTCGGCCGGTGATGATAATCACCTTAGCCATACCCATGTTTATGCGAATGGGCATTTTCATACCCGCGCGGCCGTGGTGGTAATGCTTAACACGCGGCTCCCGTTTGAGGTGTTTTCTACCCACCATCTTGAGCCGCTTGCCCATAAATTGGTGGTAACAGAGGCTGACCGGGAGCAGCGCCGAGTGCTAGAACTCAACGGATTACCTGCTGCTGACGTGTATGCAGCGTTAGTCGGCTGTTCTGTTGATGCGCTATCGCCATCCATTTTTGCCCAGCACCCGCTGGCAGTTTATATCGGCGGCCAACACTATATTCGTTCAATACAACGCGTGAATGAAGATGCTAGCCTAACGTTTTACTGTGCGGTAGAAACGGGCATTGTGCTCACCGCGATGCGGCCTGCGCCGTTACTCTTAGATCTAGAGGTGATGCTACAGCGCGTGCAACAACGCCTGGGTGCAACACCTTCGATTATAGGCTGTGATTGTTTCTTAAGGCGTATGGCGCTTGAGTCCTTGCAGCAGTTGGATCAGGCGTCAGCGCTGCTTCGTCAGGCACGAGTGGTGGGGTTTAATACCTACGGCGAACATCATCATGGCATGCACGTAAATCAAACCTTTACGGGGGTGGCTTTTGGCGCTCTTCCAACTAGCGGCGGATAGCGATACTGCGGCGGATAATGCCACGCTGCGCGAGGAAAACCGCCGTTTGCGTAAGGTTTGCCAGGCGCTGATGGAGCGTGTGGAGTCCGGAGCAAGCCCTAACAGCGCCCCTTATGCAGCGTTTGAGCGCTCGGTGCTGCTG
This sequence comes from Halomonas sp. XH26, assembly GCF_024138895.1. Lineage (NCBI taxonomy): Bacteria > Pseudomonadati > Pseudomonadota > Gammaproteobacteria > Oceanospirillales > Halomonadaceae > Halomonas > Halomonas sp. XH26. The sequence goes on along the minus strand of NZ_CP071889.1, from coordinate 3,133,690 downwards.
GCAGAGCAAGTACGCGAACGCACCGACGCACTTCATCGCACATTAGATGAACTTAGCCAAGTAAATGCACGACTGCTGGCGGCGAATGCCGAAGCAGAGGCGGCCAATCTTTCCAAAACGAAATTTTTAGCGGCGGTCAGTCATGACCTGCTTCAGCCGTTAAACGCCGCACGGTTATTCGCCAGTGCCTTAGAAACGCATGCGCTCCCCGAGGCCTCCCAGGCTTTGGTAGGCCACATAGGGCGTTCGTTAAAAGATGTTGAAGGGCTTTTAGGTACATTGGTGGATATTTCCCGCCTGGATGCCGGCGTGCTTCACGCGGATAAAGCACCGTTTGCGGTAAGCACGCTGTTAGATGCCTTGGCCGAAGAGTATCGGCAAGTGGCCGCCGTACGTGGGCTGACGCTTCACTATGTACCGTCGAGTGTCGTGGTCGAATCTGATCTAGCGCTGCTGGCGCGTGTCGTGCGCAACTTCCTCAGCAATGCTGTGCGCTATACCGAACATGGTCACTTACTGCTTGGCTGTCGACGACGCGCCAACGGTCTTGAAATTATGGTGGGCGATACTGGGCCGGGTATACCAGAGCCACAGCGTAAGGCGATTTTTCTAGAATTTCGCCGCGCCAACCAGTCCCAAAGTGGCCACAGCCGAGGGCTTGGATTGGGACTGGCAATCGTAGATCGTATCAGCACTATGTTAGAGCACCCGGTGTCGCTTACTTCACAGCTTGGGCGTGGCTCGCTTTTTTCTGTGCTGGTCCCTTTTTCTGTGCCAGCACCTAATGCAGCCCCAAGCGCGGGCGCATCGCCCGTTGCGTATGCGCCAAAAGCGTTGCCTGGATCTGATCGTTGGCAGCACGATCCGCTACAAGGCTGTGTCATATGGGTGATTGATGATGATCCCGCGATTATAGAAGGGATGCAGGCGTTGCTGGGCAGTTGGGGGTGTCGGGTGAGGGCAGCCGCTACGGTGAGTGCGCTGGAAGCAGCGAGTGACGGTGAGCGCCCGGCTGTGCTGTTGGTGGATTATCACCTGGGGGATCACCGCGAAAATGGGATCGATCTGGCGGCAAGATTGCGTCGACGCTACCCAGGGTTGGCCACCGTAGTCATCACTGCCAACCATGAGGCAGCCTTGAAGCGGGCCACCCGGGAAGCAGGTATGCACTGTTTGTTAAAGCCGCTTAAGCCTCTTCGTTTAAAGATGCTACTGGGAACGCTCTTAGAGAATTCCACTTAACGGGAAGTCGGCAGTTAGGTGGAAGAGGTTCGTTTGGCAAGATAAGCGCCTAGCTCCTCTTCACCTGCGATGACGATGGCATGCACTCTACTTGTTGCACCTAGCTTGCGTAAAATAGCCGAGACATGCGTTTTAACGGTAGTTTCAGCGATGAACAGTTCTCGTGCGATCTGTTTGTTGGACATCCCCTGAGCCATGCAACCCAATACATCTAACTGCTTGTCGGTTAAGCGTATTAGCCGTTCGCGGGATACCTCCGACGAAGGCGTCAACGCTGATGACTCCATGCGTGGGGGCGGCTGGCGCATAATATCTGCAGGCAGATAAAGTTGCCCCTGAAGAATTTGGTTGAGTGCTGCTAACAGCTGCTCTCGGGGAGTTGATTTCGGAATATAGCCTACGGCACCTTGGGTAATGGCATCTAACACCAACTGGCGCTCCTGATGTGCCGAAACAATAGCGACGGGGAGCCATGGGAATCTTTCTCGAAGTATTGTCAGACCCTCTAGTCCATCGGCATCGGGCAGGCTTAAATCGAGCAACAGCAGATCAAGCTCATCGTGGGTGCCTATCGTGTGAATAGCCGCCGCCAAACTGTCCGACTCCAGCAGTTGAGTATCTGTTAAACCAGCGCTAATCACCGCGTGTAGTGCTTCGCGAAACAGCGGATGGTCATCTGCCACTAGCAACGAGTACATGGCGTCTCCTACCAAGGGATGAGGGTGCGTCCTGCCATCGGGCTATATCGTAAATGGCGTGTGTAGCTAACACTGGGTAGGCACCTTATTTAATAATCATAATACTCAGGAGCTTTACCATGATCTACGCCAACCCGGGTGATGCTGGTTCCGTTGTGTCCTTTGAAAAACGCTTTGGCAACTATATCGGCGGTGAGTTTGTTCCCCCGGTCAACGGCCAGTACTTTGATAATATCAGTCCTGTTAACGGCCAAGTATTCTGCGAAATTCCCCGCTCTAGCGCTGAAGACATTGAGAAAGCGCTAGATGCAGCTCACAAAGCAGCGCCTGCCTGGGGTAAAACCTCCGTTCAAGAGCGCAGTAACATCCTACTTAAGATTGCCGACCGCCTCGAGCAAAACCTTGAAATGCTGGCTGTCGCAGAAACGTGGGATAACGGAAAAGCGGTTCGTGAAACCCTGAATGCGGATATTCCGCTTGCTGTTGACCACTTCCGTTACTTTGCTGGCTGCCTGCGCTCACAAGAAGGTACGGCTGCGGATATCGATGCTAACACTGTTGCCTACCACTTCCATGAGCCGCTGGGCGTTGTTGGTCAAATTATTCCCTGGAACTTCCCGATTCTAATGGCTGCTTGGAAACTTGGCCCTGCCCTTGCCGCGGGTAACTGCGTCATACTGAAGCCAGCTGAGCAAACTCCTGCCTCGATATTGAAAGTTATGGAGGTTATTGGCGACCTGCTGCCTCCCGGCGTGCTAAACGTCGTTAATGGATTTGGCGCAGAAGCAGGCCAAGCACTCGCCACCAGCAAGCGTATTGCCAAAATTGCCTTTACCGGTTCGACGCCGGTTGGCTCGCATATTCTTAAATGTGCCGCAGAAAATATTATTCCTTCGACAGTGGAGCTGGGTGGTAAATCGCCCAATATCTATTTCGCTGACATCATGAACGCAGAGCCGACGTTTATTGATAAAGCCGTCGAAGGCTTAGTGCTAGCATTCTTCAACCAAGGCGAAGTATGTACCTGTCCTTCTCGTGCGTTGATTCAAGAGAGCATGTACGACGAGTTTATGGCCAAGGTGGTTGAGCGGACTAAAACAATCAAGCGTGGTAACCCGCTGGATACCGACGTGCAAGTAGGCGCTCAGGCGTCACAAGAGCAGTTCGATAAAATCATGTCATACATGGATATCGCGCGTGACGAAGGCGCTGAATTCCTTGCTGGCGGTGATAAAGAGAGCCTGGATGACAGCATCAATGGCGGCTACTACATCCAGCCGACACTGCTCAAAGGCAACAACAAGATGCGCGTCTTCCAAGAAGAGATTTTTGGTCCTGTGGTTGCTGTTACCACCTTCAAAGATGAAGAAGAAGCGCTCGCCATTGCCAACGATACCGAGTTCGGCCTGGGTGCCGGCGTATGGAGCCGTGACATCAATGTCGCCTTCCGTATGGGGCGTGGCATTCAAGCAGGTCGCGTATGGACCAACTGCTATCACCAGTACCCTGCCCATGCTGCGTTTGGCGGTTATAAGAAATCAGGCGTAGGTCGCGAAACTCATAAAGTGGCGCTTGAGCACTATCAGCAAACTAAGAACCTGCTAGTGAGTTACGATATTAACCCGCTAGGTTTCTTCTAATACACTATTCTGCAGTGATACCGCCCGGCCATTGCCGGGCGTTTTGCTACTCCTCTGACGCTTACTGTAACGATAAGAGCAACCACAAGTTGCCACATCGACAACCATCAGGAGTTGCATCATGGATAACACAATGCGGGCGGCAGTCGTACGCGAATTCGGCCAGCCACTAGAGATAGAAGAAGTAAACGTGCCTCGTCCCAAGCGGGGTGAGGTGCTGATGAAGGTGGCGGCCTCTGGCGTTTGCCACACCGATTTACATGCAGCACACGGCGATTGGCCGGTAAAACCCTCGCCACCGTTTATTCCAGGGCACGAAGGCGTTGGGCATATCGTGGCGGTGGGTGACGGCGTTACCCATGTCAAAGAGGGCGATCGTATTGGCGTGCCCTGGCTGTACTCAGCCTGTGGTTACTGTGAACACTGTTTAGGCGGCTGGGAAACCCTGTGTGAATCCCAGCAAAATACCGGTTATTCGGTCAACGGTGGGTTTGCCGACTATACCTTGGCGGATGCGGGCTATGTAGGGCGTCTGCCGGACGCCGTTGATTTCATTGAAATAGCCCCGGTTCTGTGTGCGGGAGTGACGGTTTATAAAGGCTTGAAAATGACCGATACCCGCCCCGGCCAGTGGGTGGTTATTTCAGGCGTCGGCGGCCTGGGGCACATGGCGGTGCAGTACGCGAAAGCGATGGGGCTGAACGTCGCGGCTGTTGATATTGACGACGGTAAATTAGCCCTAGCCGAACGGCTAGGTGCCACTGTAACGGTTAACGCGATGAAAACCGACCCGGCGGCGTATCTGAAGAAAACCATTGGTGGTGCCCATGGGGCACTGGTCACAGCGGTATCGCCGAAGGCGTTTGATCAAGCGCAAAACATGCTGCGCCGTGGTGGCACTCTGGTGCTCAATGGCTTGCCTCCGGGTGACTTCCCACTGCCGATCTTCAGCACGGTGCTTAACGGTATTACCATTCGTGGCTCTATCGTGGGGACGCGCAGTGACCTTCAAGAAGCGCTGGATTTCGCCGCCGAAGGCAAAGTCAAAGCGACCGTGGCGACCGACACGCTAGACAATATCAACGACGTCTTCCAACGTATGATCGACGGCAAGATAGAAGGCCGTATTGTGCTGGATATGGCGAGCTGAGCGAGCAAGTGGGGGAGACGATAGCTCCCCCTTTTATTCCCTGCCGTCTATTCAATACCCACTGAATCTTTCTTTTCCAACCAGCGTTGTGCCATACGCTCGGCATGGGCAAGATTGCTCACGACCGCTAATTTGCCCACTTCACGCTTAATGCCCGCGCGTTTAATTTTGAGTGCCAGGCGCGGCTGCAGCCCAACAAACATCACTCCTACGCCTTGTTCGCTAAGCTCACGGCGCAACGTATCTAACGCCACCATGGCCGTGGTATCCAGACTGGGAACTGCGCGCATATCCAGAACGATAATTCGCACGCTGTGATCAATTACTCGTAGCGTGGCAATCGCCTTTTCTGCGGCGCCGAAAAATAGTGGGCCGTGAATTTTGTAAAGGGCGACTTCCGGTGGGAAGTGCGCGTCTTTATCGGGTGTGTCTAAGCGTTGAGTGTGGGTCAACTGTGCCATGCGGCGAATAAACAAGGCGGCGGCCAAGCCAATACCGACAGCCACCGCAATCACCATATCGAAAAGTACCGTTAGCCCAAAGCAGATCACCAGCACCCACACATCGCTAGCGGGGGCACTTTTCAGTGTATGCACAAAGTGTCGTGCCTCGCTCATATTCCAGGCGATGATAAATAGTAGCGCAGCCAGGGCCGCCATAGGCACATGTCCCAGAACGCCTGCCAGCGCGACTACCGCGAGTAGCACCACCAGCGAATGAACTACTGCGGCGAGAGGTGAGAAGGCGCCGCTTTTGATGTTGGTCGCCGTGCGGGCAAGCGCTGCTGTGGCAGTAATGCCGCCAAAGAAGGGCACGATTAAGTTGCCCAGCCCCTGACCAATCAGTTCAGCATTAGGATCATGTCGAGTGCGGGTTAGGCCATCTGCCACGACGGCGCAGAGCAGTGATTCAATGGCCGCCAGTAACGCGATGGCTAGCGCTGGGCCAAGCAGCGCTTGAATTAGCGCGAAGTTAATCTCAAGCGGTGCGCCGTCAGCGCCAGGAAAGTGCCAGGGTGCAGCAACGCTAGGTGCAAAGGGTGGAATGCCGCTACCGCTTTCACCTTGGAACTCCCAGCTAAACCGTGAGGCGATCGTGTCGACTTCAACGCCACTCATTACTAGTAGTGCGGCAGCCAGGGTACCTACCGCCAAGCCAACTAGTGGCGCAGGTATCGGGGTATTCAATCTGGGCCAGATTAACAGCGTTGCCAAGGTAACAACTCCCACGCTGATTTCTGCGGGGGAAAGAGTGGGTAGCGCTTGGCCAATCAGTACTAGGTTATGCAGGGTACTATCGCCTAGCTCTACTCCGGCCAAGCCAAGAAAGTCAGGTAGTTGTAGGAGCGCAATGACTACCCCGATGCCCGCCGTAAAGCCGAGGATAACCGGGTAGGGCACGTACTGAATCAGACTGCCTAACCGAGAAAGCCCCAGTGCGACCAAAATAGCACCCGCCATCAGTGTGGCGATCAGCAGTCCGCCCAGGCCATGGTTGGCGACAATAGGAAATAGAATTACCACAAAAGCGGCGGTGGGGCCGGAAATGTTAAAACGCGAGCCACCCGTCAAAGCGATCACTGCGCCCGCGACAATCGCAGTATAAAGCCCGTGTTGGGGCGGCACGCCAGTGGCAATCGCCAGCGCCATAGAAAGTGGGACGGCTACCACACCAATCGTTAGCCCCGCCATGACATCACGTTTCAATTTGGCAAGCGTGTATCCTTCGCGCCAAGCGCTAAGTAGTGCACTGCCCGGCACTGGAAAGGCGTATCCCGAAGGTCGGTGAGCGCGGGCCATCAGGCAAGTCTCCTAATAAAGTTGAAAAACAAGCAAGTGGGAAAACAAGCAAGTGGGAAAACAAAGTTTTACGTTACGCCTGCCCAGTGATTCTCACAATATGGCGTTAGTTGTGAGGGGCGTCATCAGGGCGTTTTTCGGGCATAAAAAAATCCCAGCACGTAGCTGGGATTTCTCTTTTCACTTAAAGACTTACGCCATTACATCTGGGAATCTTCGGGCGGTTCGCCGATGGTGCCGGGCATTGCTTGCACATGGCCCATCTGTTGACCTGCCAGAGTAAGGAAGTGTAGATGGCGTTCGTACTCTGCCACGAGATCACCAATCACTTGACCACGGGTATAGCCGTTCAAGTCTTTATCTTGACCGCCTTCAGCTAAGTACACGTCCAAGCGGACATAGAAGTCATCATCCGCAGGTATAAAGCTGGGTGTACGCATACGGTGCGGACATACTTGATAGACAAAGCTAGTGGCATCGCCCAGGTCAACCTGCAGCGTCAGATTGGGAAGCGACTCGCCATCAAGATGCTCTTCGGTAACGTTGGCGGTTTGGCCTCTGCTTTCAAGTTCTTGGGCAAATTGCGTCATCGCTGGGCGAATAGAGTGTTGAATGGTTGCCGCGGCACCCGCACGGTTAGAGGTATCCAGCGCACGATCCAAACGCTCGCGCCAGTCGCCGCCGGGTGCGCCACCGGCAATCATGCGACGTGCGTCGGCTTTGCTGCCTTCCAGTTTTAGGGCTTTATACATTCCCACCATGACGGCGAAAATCACCAATGAGAAAGGCAGGGCGGTAATCACCACGGCACTTTGCAGAGCGTTTAAGCCGCCAGCCATTAACAGGGCGATGGTGATCAAGCCAATCACTGCCGACCAGAAAATACGCAGACGGATCGGCGCATCATGGTTAACGTCACTCAAAATAGAAGTGAAGTTGGCCAGTACCAGCGCACCGGAGTCCGCAGAGGTAATAAAGAACACAATGCCTAGCACTGTTACTATGGCTGCAGTAAGACCTGCGTAAGGATAGTACTCAAGCAGTGTATAAAGCGTGGTTTGCGGAGTGTTGAGTGCCTGCTCACCCAGCTCGACCACACCTTGGTTGGCCACCAGCTCAATGCCGCTGTTACCGAACACCGACATCCAGACCATCATAAAGGCCAGCGGAATAAACAACGCTCCAGCAACAAATTCGCGGATGGTACGGCCACGTGAAATACGTGCCAAGAAAAGGCCGACAAACGGTGTCCAGGCAATCCACCAGCCCCAGAAGAAGATCGTCCACCACATTTTCCACTCTTGGGCGCCTTCATCGGCAAACGCGTAGGTGTCAAAGCTGGCACCCACAAACCCAGAAAGGTAGTCACCGGCGTTATTGACCACTTTATCTAGTAGGACCAGGGTATCGCCTGAAAAGAGTACAAATAGCATCAGGGCTAGCGCGAGTAGCATGTTGAACTCAGAAAGACGGCGAATGCCTTTCTCGACGCCAGTCACCACAGAAATGGTTGCCAACACCACGACCAGGACGATCAAAATCACTTGCACGGTGAGGGTTTCAGGCACACCAAACATGTAGGTAAGGCCGTAATTGAGCTGCATCACCCCAATACCCAGGCTAGTGGCGATACCGAATACAGTGGAGACAACAGCGGTAATGTCTACGGCGTTACCGATTGGCCCGTGGATACGCTTGCCTAAAATTGGATAGAGAGCGCTACGGATCGCCAGTGGCAAGCGATGGCGGTAACTAAAGTAGGCCAGCGCCATACCCATCAACACGTACAGCCCCCAGCCGGAAAGCCCCCAGTGCAGATAGGTTTGAACGACGGCCTGACGCATGGCCTCTTGGCTTTCAGGCGCTAGATCAGGTGGTGCCAGATAGTGGGCGACCGGTTCAGCAACGCTGAAAAACAGCAAGTCAATACCGATACCTGCAGCAAACAGCATGGCTGACCACGATAGCAACGAAAACTCAGGCCGAGAGTGATCTGGGCCAAGGCGAATGCTGCCAAAGCGCGACATGCCAATAATCACCACAAATACCAGATAAGCCACAATCGCCAGCATGTAGTACCAGCCGAATGTTTTACTTACCCAGGCAAGCCCAGCATCGAAGAAAGCACCGGCCTGTTCGGTAAACAGCATGGTAAGAATCAAGAAAAGGAGAATTCCCGCCACACTCCCGTGGAAAACCACGGGATTGAGGCGGTCGCGTGAGGGGAGGTTGGGGTTGTCTTTCGCCATGGAGGCGGACTCCTGTTGTTAAGACAAGAATTAAAAACAGCGTTATTTTTGAATGAACGTTCAAATAAAATACGCGGTTTATGTGCTCACTTCAAGTCGACGGGAAGCTTTCAGACCCGCGGATAAAGCGCTTTTCAGGAGTATAGAAACAAAAATGCCCGGCTAGGCCGGGCGTTAGAGCAGGGTTTGACGTTTAATAAACGCTTACTCTGCCGCACTTTCCTCTGCAGGTTCGCTGTGGTGTCCACGACGCTCATGATCGCGCTTGCCATGAGCTCCTTCACCCTGGCGACGCTCGCCATGTCTCTCAGCATGCATCTCGCGCATGGCATCGCGCAGAGTTTGTTGCTCTTCTTCGGTTAGGATCTCGGCCACCTGTGCTTGGTGCTCTTCGCGCAGCGACAGCATGGCATCACGGTGTTCAGCGTGTGCTTCGTTTAAGGCAGTTTGCTGCTCTTCGCTTAAACCGGCGCGTTGATAAGCTTCTTGGCGGTACTCTTCCATGCGTTCCTGCATTGCTTCGCGGTCAATACCTGCACTGTTGTGGTGACCGGCATTGGCACTGACGGCTAAAGGCATAAGTGCAACGGCAAGTAGTGCAGGAGCAAATAATTGACGTAATGTCATGTTCATAATAGACCTCGAAACGTTTTAAAAAGTGGCAGTTTATCGATGTCAGTATCTAGGAGCTTGGTGTAAAACGTTTGCACAAAGTGTGCAACAACCGTGACCTTATTTTAGCTTACACGGTCACAATCACTTGGGTGGGGGCTCACTGGATTTAAGAACTGGATTTAAGAAGACCTGTGATTAAAAACTGTATTGAGGGGGGAGTATTGAGGAATTTTACATGCTGGATTTACGTATTATGCGTCGATACCTGGGCGTAAGCGCGCTGACTCTCTTGATGAGTGGCTGCGGTGCAACGCATCAAGCCAGCCAGGGCCTACCTGCCATTGAGCAGGGGATGCTGAACACTCCGCAGACCTTTACTCGACTACCTTCCAAACGTTATACACCTGATGATTGGGCACAAACATTGAGCGCCCAGGTGCTATTGCCGAATGCGTCAGACGCAGAGCGTCGACCAGCTGCACTCATTGTGCATGGCGGTGGCTGGCGCAACCGTGGACCTGACGACATGGAGGCGATTGCTGAGCAGTTAGCAGAGCAGGGATATGTGACAGTGAATATTGAGCACCGCTTTGCTCCCGAGTACCGATTCCCTGAACAGCTACATGATTTGCAACAGGCGATGAGCTGGATTCACAGTAACGCTGAGCGTTGGCAAGTGGATACTGACCGCATCGTGGGCGTTGGCTTTTCTTCTGGCGCACATTTGATAAGCCTGCTTGCCTTGGCTGGCGATGAAGGCCCGCTTGGCGACCCCTATGGTGGCGAGCACACAAAGCTAGCAGCGGTGTTGGTCGGCGGTCTACCCAGTGATCTGCTGAAGTTTGATGACGGCCGCTTGGTGGTCGACTTTATTGGCGGCACCCGCGCCGAAAAACCAGAGGCCTATGTGCTGGCTTCACCTGCGCGGCAAATCACCCCTCAGGCACCACCGTTTTTTCTGTTTCATGGCAGTTGGGATCAGCTAGTGCCCGTTGATCACGCTACTGACTTCTATCAAGCACTCCAGGCTCAGGGCACTGAAAGCGAGCTTTACTTACAGCGTGGCTACGGTCATTTTGCCAGCTTTCTGCTGCGTGGTAGCGCCATTGACGCGGGAATCGCCTTTTTAAATCGCCAAGTTCAGCCACCGATTGTAGAGAGCAAATAGACGGGGTTATCCCTCAGGCTGATATTTATATCCAACCCCGTAAACGGAGCGAATAATCTCTAGCTCGGGGAGTGCTTCATGGATTTTTTTGCGTAGCTTCTTAATGTGGCTGTCCACGGTACGCTCCGAGACAATGCGATTATCCCTGTACATGTGATCCATTAGCTGCTCGCGACTGAAGATACGTCCCGGGGACTGCATCATGACGCGCAATAGTTGGAACTCTACGGCAGTGAGGCCAAGGTCGTGCCCATTGGCAAGCGCCTGCCAGCCCTCTTCATCGAGTGTCACTGGTGCTTGTGGGGTGGTGTCGGAGGCGTCATCGACTTGCGCCGCGGCTTGGCTGCGGCGTAATACGGCTTTTACGCGGGCAACCACTTCGCGGGGGCTAAAGGGTTTGCAAACATAGTCGTCTGCACCTAGCTCCAAGCCCAGTAAACGATCAACTTCCTCGACTTTCGCGGTCACCATAATAATGGGTAAGTTAGGCCAGTGTTGACGGATTTCTCGACACAGCGCTAGTCCATCTTTACCAGGGAGCATGACATCTAGCAGTACTAATGCAGGAACGTGCTGGGTTAGCCAGGGCATAACGTCGTTGCCGTTGGCAATTATTGTCGGAGCAAAATTATTGTTTTCCAGGTAGTCCGCCATTAAGCGGGCAATTTTAGGCTCGTCTTCAACAATGAGCAGTGAGGCGTCTTGGGATGAATTATTCTCAGACATAGTCAGCTCGCTTAGATTAAGAGGCAATAAATAGCGGAAAGCGCAGCGTCCATTTCAGGCCGCCTAGCTCAGAAACGCCAGGTGAGAGTGTTCCGCCATGGGCATTGACTAACGCGCTAGCAATAGAGAGCCCCAGCCCGCTGCCGCCACTTGCGCGGTTACGTGAGCCTTCCACGCGGTATAGGCGTTCAGTTAAGCGTGAAAGCTCGTTTTCAGGCACGCCTGGGGAACTGTCTTCCCAAGTAATCACAGCATGGTTAGTCTCGCAGGTTAATGAAACCCGTAGCTCTCCTGGTGGTTGTGTATAGGCGCAGCTGTTATCCAGCAGGTTATTCCAGAGCTGGCGTAGGCGTTGGGCATCCCCTTGTATCATGATGCCGGGGGTAAGCTGGCTTGACAGTGTCAGGCCGCTCTCTTCTAGCCAGCGGTCGGCATCGGATAAACGGCCTTTCAAGCTTTCGCTAAGGTTCATTGGCGCTAGCTGAATATCTAATGCGCCTGCATCACTTTGCGAAAGCAGCCTCAAGTCAGTGACTAACCGTTCCAGTTGAGACACTTCTTGAGCCAGTGAGCTAAGATTTTCCTGGTTTAGCGGACGAATCCCATCCTGCATCGCTTCGATTTCACCACGCAGGACTGCCAACGGGGTACGTAGTTCGTGCGCTGTGTCTGATACCCATCGTGCTCTGGCGTCACGGCTAGCTTCTAAGGTGGCCGCCAATACGTTGAAATCGCGTGCCAAACTGGAAAGTTCATCTCGGCCGCGTTCTGGTAACCGAGTGTGATAATCACCTTCGGTTAAGCGCAATGTTGCGCCCGCCAATGCTCGGGTGCGTCGGCCTAGCCACCAGGAAAGCCCTCCTGCCAGTAACAGCGATGCTAACCCAAGAGAAACAACAATAAGCACCAAATTGCGCTGCTGGCGCTCTAGGAAGCGACTTTCCATGCGCTCCATCATATCTTGCGGAGGACGAAACCCCAGTTCTCCAATCGCTTCATTGTTGCCGCTTGAGGTCACGTCGCTATACAGGGTGAGCCACCGCCAACCGTTTGAGCCGCGTGCGCTCTCAACAGGCGGGACGACGAAGCGGCCATCGCTATTGCGTAAAGCGAAGTCCTGAGCTTCGCCGAGAGGAGAAGGGCGATCACGGTGTGCCTGGCCAAGCTCAAAGCGCACAATATAGGGCCAGCGCTCTGGCGATTGCTCCAACCACTCCCAACTGCCTTGGGTTTCCCAGCGAGTAATTAGCCCATCCGCCAGCAGCGTAGCGCGTCGCTCTTGGGCTTGATTGAGATATTCTAAAAAGCCGCGATCGATGCTGTAAGTTACTGCTAAAAAAACGCTCGCTGCAATGGCTACGTTGACGCTTAAAATCGCCACAAAAAGCTTTAGACCCAGCCGAGAAGGGCGCCACTGGCGCAGCGAAGCGAACAGTTTCATTAGCTGGCTCCCTCATGGCTTGGTTGGGGTGGTTTGTTGAGTCGTTCGCGCAGGTTTTCTAAACCCAAATAGAGGCAGGGCACTACCAGCAACAAAATAACCGTGGCGAATAGCATGCCAAACCCTAGTGAAATAGCCATGGGTATCATAAAGCGCGCTTGGCGAGAGGTTTCTAGAATCATTGGTGCCAAGCCTAAAAACGTGGTGAGTGTGGTCATCATAATCGGCCGCAGGCGGCGGGTCGCCGCGGCGACAATCGCTTCGCGGGCATCCATGCCCTCGCGACGCTTACGGTTAGCATAATCAATCAGAACCAGGGCATCGTTAATTACCACGCCCGAAAGTGCCAGCATACCAAGTAGGCTAATAATCGATAGTCCGAACCCCATTAGCATATGGCCTGCAACGGCCCCGACAATACCAAACGGAATAGCGGCCAGTACCAGCAGTGGCTGAAAGTAACTCCGGAAAGGAATGGCCAATAATGCATATAGCGCGGCCAGCATTAGCCACATGGCGTTGCGAAGTGTGGCTAAATTGTCGGCGGTATCTTGCTGTCGACCGCCCATGCTCACTTCAAGCCCTGCCCAGGTATTGCTAAGCGTGGGGAAAACATCCTCTTGTAGCGTGGCGAGCACCTGGTTAATTGCTTGGTCGCCTTCCGAGTCTGCGGTCACTGTAATGATTCGCCGGCCATCGATACGCTGAAGACTGCTAGAAGCTTGGCTTAACGTAATATCTGCAACGCGTGACAGCGGAACGCTTAGGCCGTCGGGGGTCCGGATCGGCAGCCGATAAAGCTCATTGAGGCTATCGCGATCTTGTTCTGGCAGGCGTACCTCAACGCTGACTTCTCGGCGGCCAATAAATTGTTCTATGGCTGTGGCACCCTGTAGCGGGCCGCGTAGCGCCTGGGCTAGGTCGCTCCCCGTTAGCCCTAACGCGCGCCCTTCAGCAGACAGGCGCATTTCAAGCTGCGGTTTGCCGTCTCCCAGTCCGCTGTCGATATCGGTTAACCCATATTCGGCCAGTTGTTCAGCCAACTGCGCAGCGGCCGCCTCTAACACTTGGGTGTTTGGGTGGGATAAACGCAGGCTCAACGCTGCACCACTACCGGGGCCTCCGAAGTCTGACTCAAAGCGCACTGATTGCGCGCCGACTAAGTCGCCCGTTAAGTCGCGCCACTCCTGGGCAATTCGAGATGGAGGCCAGGCATCTAAACTTTCTCTGGCGATATCCAGGCGCACTTGCAGGTTCTCACCATCCAGGCTGCTGCGGGTACTGCTAAAGCTGAGGGTTGCCTCGCGTTCGCTAAGTTGCTCGGCGGCATTGAGCAATTGTTGGCTTAGTTCGCGGCTAACGCTAATGTTACTGCCAATCGGCAGGGTAACGCTGGCTTGTACTTGGTCCGATTCCACTCTGGGCATAAGTGAAAAGCCAAGCCTACCGCTCATTGCCCAGGCAAGCGTGACACATAGCAAGGCGACGCCTAGGGATACAGTCAGCAGGCGTTGAGTAAGCGCGCGCTGTAAAAACGGTTCAAACTGCTGGTAAGTAAAGTGATGCAAGCCCTTTTGCATGCGTAGACGAACAGCTTCTATAGGGCGTTGCCATACGGGTGTCTGGCGGGGTTTGCTGGCGTGGGCGAGGTGGGCGGGTAGTATAAACAGAGCTTCCACCAGAGAAATAATAAAGACCGTGGTAACGACCACTGGCACGGTAGCAAAAATAAGCCCTAAAAAGCCGGGTAAAAACAGTAGTGGCAGGAACGCAACAATATTAGACAGAATCGCAAAGGTAAGCGGTGTGGCGATTTCTTGAGCACCTTTCACCGCGGCATCGCGCAGTGAGTAGCCCTGTTCCCGGTAGCTGTAAATATTCTCACCGACCAGAATGGCATCGTCCACGACGATGCCAAGGGCAATAATAAAGGCGAACATCGACATCATATTGAGTGAGACGCCAACCCATGGCAGAAACAGCATTGCACCCAAAAATGCCGTCGGGATGCCTAGCGTTACCCAGAAGGCCAATCGTGCCTCAAGAAACAGTGCCATCAGAATTAGCACCAGTGCCAAGCCCATCCAGGCGTTTTTTAGCAGCAGGTTTAGGCGGTCTTCATAGATTTCTGAGCTATCTCTGGAAACATCCAGGCGTATCCCGTTGGGCAGGTTGTCGCGCAGCCGCTCCAGCTCACCGTAAACGGCTTGGGAGATACTCGTCGGCGTTTGATCACCAATTTGATAGATATCTACCGATAAGCCCTGCTCGCCGTTGTAGAACTCCTCGCGATCGGTTTCAGCAAACCCTTCGCTTACGCGAGCAATATCGCCCAGTACAACGGGGGAACCTTGGGCAGTGGTGAGAATAGGGAGCGCGGCAAACTCGTCCGCACTGTTGCGGCGTCCCTGATAGCGAATCAACCACTCGCCTTCGGCGGTAGTTAGCTGGCCACTGGCGAGGTCGAGCGCTTCTTCAGCAATTCGGCTTGCAAGCTGTTGATGGTCTAACCCAAAGCGCTCAATGGCTTCTTCATCCAAAAGCACCTGGATTTCACGTTCCCGGTTGCCGGAGAGCTCTGCACGGGAGATACCGCTAGTAGCCTGTAATTCTGCGCGCACATCCTCAGCGGCGTCATGCAGTGCGGCTAAGCCCACTGAGCCATACACCTGCAAGCTCACCACGCTGCGAGAGCGGCCAGCCAGGGTAAAGCGCGGTGGATCTGCTGCGTTAGGCAAGGTGGTGATGGCATTCACGGCTTGCTGGATATCCTGATAGGCCCGCATCACATCAACACCGTCGATCAGCGTGGCGCTGACTACGCCGCTACCTTCGCCAGCGCTGGCGGTTAATTCATCGATGCCTTCCACATCGGCAATGGCAGCTTCAACTGGTAGCAGCAAACTTTGCTCAACATCTTCCGGTGTGGCACCGGGATAGCCGATGCTAACTTGGATGATTTCCGTTTCAAATTCCGGGAAAACCTCTTTCTTGATGGCCAAGGATGCCATTAAACCGCCGACGATAAACAGCACCATCATCAGGTTAGGGGCAACGCCATGGTCGACCATCCAGGCGAGTGGGCCACGGCGAATCATGGGCTTTCCTCATCACTGGCTGGCGTGTCGCCTCGCTGGCGAATGCGGACTTGTTGGCCTTCACGAGGTTGAGCCAAGCCAGCAATAACCACCCGCTGTCCGGGTACTAAACCGCTGCGTACCAGCGCCGTTTCCTGCCCGCGGTAGGCCAGGGTGACATGGGTGCTGCGTAGGCGATCTTCATCATCTACCCACCATACCTGCTCGCCGGGACGCAATGCTGAAGAAGGCAAGGCGATGAGCGGCTCCTGAGCTGTGCTATGAAAGGCAACACGTAGAACATCGCCAAGACGCAGCGCAGGGCCATCTTGCTCTAGCGACAGCGGGTCATTCACGGCGATCAAAAGCTGCGCCTGTAAGCCGTTCTCTTCCAGGTTTGGCAGAATAGAAATTAAGTTACCTTCTCTGCTTGCTCCTTCCGGCCAGCCTTGACTGGTAAGCGTGACGCGGCTGCCCGGCGTTAGCCAACTCAAAATATCTCCCGGCAACGAAGCGCGAACCCAAAACTGCTCGACACCAACCAAACTGAGTACTTCAGTACCCTGGCTTAATAGGGTTCCTGCGCCAACCAAGCGGTCTTGTACCATCGCTCGCCAAGGGGCAGCTAACGTGGCACGCTCAAGATTAAGCGCTGCTTGGTCTCGCACCACGCGTGCTTGTGTTAGTTGAGCTTGAGCTTGGCGTAGCTGTGGTTCACGTAGCACCAGTGCACGGCGCTCAGCACTGAGTTGGCGGCCAAAAGATTCATACTCACTTCGGGCGCGCTGTTGCTCCGCTTGTTCTAGTGCTAACTGCGCCTGAGCATTGGCTAATTGTGCTTCAGCATCTTCGAGAATCAGACGTAAATCGGCCTGATCGATATAAGCAACCGGCGCTCCTTGTTCGACGACCTGACCTGGTAGAACGCCTTCGCCAAAGCGCTCTAGCTGACCAGCCACTCGACTGGCTAACATGGTGGATTTCTCAGCTTCTACACGACCAAAACCGTTAAGCATGGGCGCTTGCAGGCGCTCTTCAGCCGTCATGATATCCACTAAGGGTGGCGCGGCGGGCGGTGGCGGGCGGCGTTCAACGCGAGGCGGCTGGCTGATAATCCACCAAGCCAAGGTTAAGCCGCCAACGAAAACCAGTAGTGCTGCCAAGGCTCCGAAACCGATACGGCCTTGTTGAGAAGGTGCGTGAAAGTGAGAGGAGGTCATTACCGCGCGGCATCCGTTGGCTGAGGGCGAAAATTCCAGAGAAAATGGCGTATCATGCTAGCATCACCGATACGCAAGCAATGATTAGGTAAACAATGTGCAAATAGCGTGCAACCCGTTAAGCATCGCTGCAGCGTGCGGTTTAACCGCTGACGGGCATCACAATACCTGTCATTATTATTTTGCAAAGCACTAAATTCACTGGTTAATGTGACGTCATGAAAAACACCGCCACTCGCGATAAGTTAATTGAAACCGGTGCCGAGCTGATTGCCCAGCAGGGCTACAATGCGACGGGTATTAATGCCGTCTTAAAAACCTGTGGTGTGCCTAAAGGATCGTTTTACCACTACTTTTCCAGCAAAGAAGATTTTGGACTGGCGGTGATCGAGCGCTTTGCCAGTCAGTATGATGAACGCTTGGCAACACTGTTTGAAGACGCTTCGTTGCCGCCGTTAGAGCGCATACGGCGTTACTTCGCCACAGGGCGTGAGCATATGTTGGACTGCGACCACACCACTGGCTGCTTGATTGGTAACCTGGGTCAGGAGCTTTCGGGGCAGAGTGACACCTTCCGTGATGCACTTAACTTGGTGTTCCAGCGCTGGGAGAAGCGTTTAGCCGTCTGCCTGAAAGAAGCGCAAAATCAGAATGATATCGATAAGGCAATTGTTCCAGAAGCCCTGGCTAGTTTTATATTGTCGGGCTGGGAAGGCGCTATATTGCGCGCTAAAACGCTTAAGTCAGTCGCTCCTATGGAGCACTTTGAGTCGATTTTATTTGCCCATGTGCTGGCGCCATCAGTGTCCTGCGAAGCAAGCCGCTAGTGACGTGCGCGAAAATGGTGCTCTCCGCTAGCCACATCATTGCACACGGCTGCCAGCAGCGACTCATCGAGTGACGGGTCGTCCAGTGACAGCAGGCCGCACTGAGCCAACGCAGACCGTAAACTTATCTGTTCATCTAAACGCTGGTAGACCACTCGCACACAACAGGGCATACGCTCACTGTTATCAGCAACCCCCATTTTCAATCCGGTTAAGCGTGTGACTTGGCTTTGGAAGCTGGGAAACAGAATAGTTTGGGTGATTTCATGGCCATTGAGGGTCTCGTGGTCAACCAAAAATAGTCGGTCTGCAAGTTTAACGGCAGTTCCTACGTACCGGTTATGACAGGGCCGCTTTCCCAGAGCGACTTGCATACGCTCGGTGCGCTGGTACACCACACCTCCTTCTCTGGCTTCTAGGCACACCAACGTGCGCATCAAATGCCCAGGGCGCGACATTGAGTGGTAAAGCTCGAAGTAGCGACCTAGATAACGCTCCATACCTTCGCTACCCCGCTGAATCAACGCATTAGGCCAGGGTAGTGTGTTCGGTGAACTATCTGCGTTGAGCTGGCCGGTTTGCACCAGCGCACGGAAGTCGTGGTGAGGCAGCGCAATATCTTCTGGCGTTACCCCAAAAAAGTGACAAATACGCTGCAGCGCGGCGTGGCTTGGGTAATAGCGACCGCTGAGGTAGCGGTTGAATTGAGCACGGTTAATGGATAAGCGGCGGCAAACGTCCGCAATAGACGGATAGTAGCTGCATAGCAGGCGTAAGTTGGCCACAAAATCATCATGCATGGGGGCGGTTTCAGCGTTCTCAGTAAGCGTCGGTGCGGCTAATGTGACGCTTCGAGCCTGTCAGTGCAATGCTTCCCAAGACGAAGCGGGTAAAAAACTGGATAATGGCCGCCATCAGCCTATGGCCCCAAGACCTTCAGCACATTTATCTATCCGGATGCCCTCTCATGGAAATCAAAGTTAACTATCTCGACAACCTCCGCTTAGAGGCCAAGTTCGACGATTTTACGGTTATCTCCGACCAGCCGATTCGCTATAAGGGCGATGGCTCGGCACCTGGGCCGTTTGACTACTTCCTGGCGTCGTCTGCCATGTGTGCGGCCTACTTTGTAAAGGTGTACTGCAACGCCCGGGATATTCCTACCGAAAATATTCGCCTGTCACAGAACAACATCGTTGACCCGGAAGACCGCTATAAGCAGATCTTCAAAATCCAGGTCGAGTTGCCGGAAGATATTTCTGAAAAAGATCGCCAGGGCATTCTGCGTTCCATTGATCGCTGCACGGTTAAGAAGGTGGTCCAAACCGGCCCTGATTTTCAGATCGAGACGGTAGAAAACATCGACGAGGACGCCCAGGCACTGCTGATGGGAGCGCCGGAGGGCAGTGCTACTTATATTCCAGGCAAAGACCTGCCATTAGAACAAACCATCGCCAATATGAGCGCGATGCTGGCTGACCTGGGCATGAAGATCGAGATCGCCTCCTGGCGCAATATCGTGCCCCACGTCTGGTCACTGCATATTCGCGATGCGGCTTCACCGATGTGTTTCACCAATGGCAAAGGGGCTACCAAAGAGAGTGCCCTGTGTTCGGCGCTGGGCGAGTTTATTGAGCGCTTAAGCTGTAACTTCTTCTATAACGATCAGTACTTTGGTGAAGAGATTGCCAACAGTGATTTTGTTCACTACCCCAATGAGAAATGGTTTCAGCCGGGGCCGAACGGTGAACTTCCCGTAGAAATTCTCGACGACCATTGTCGCGATATTTACAACCCTGAAGGCGAGCTGTGTGGCTCGCATCTGATCGATACCAACTCGGGACGTGAAGACCGCGGCATCGTCTCGTTGCCCTTTGTGCGCCAGTCCGATAATGAGACGGTCTACTTCCCCTCCAATCTGATCGAAAACCTGTTCCTCAGTAACGGTATGAGCGCGGGCAATACCCTGGTAGAAGCCCAGGTGCAGTGCCTGTCGGAAATTTTCGAACGGGCGGTGAAGCGCGAAATCCTCGAACAGGAGTTAGCTCTGCCGGATGTACCGCAGGACGTGCTAGCCAAGTATCCAAGTATCGTAGAAGGCATTAACGCCCTGGAAGCCCAAGGGTTCCCGGTGTTGGTCAAAGATGCCTCCATGGGCGGGCAATTCCCGGTAATGTGCGTCACCTTAATGAACCCGCGTACCGGCGGCGTATTTGCTTCATTTGGCGCGCACCCGAGCTTTGAAGTGGCGCTGGAGCGCAGCCTAACTGAGCTTCTGCAGGGGCGCAGTTTCGAAGGATTAAACGATCTGCCACTGCCGACGTTTAACTCGCAAACCGTTTCTGAACCCAACAATTTTGTTGAGCACTTTATTGACTCTTTTGGCGTGGTTTCCTGGCGCTTCTTTAGTGCCAAGCCCGATTTTGAATTCAGTGAATGGGATTTCTCTGGCAGCAATGAGGAAGAGGCCGCGACGCTGTTTGGCATTTTTGAGGAGCTGGGCGCTGAAGTGTACATGGCGGTCCACGAAGACCTAGGCGCACCAGTCTGTCGCATTCTGGTGCCGGGTTACTCCGAGGTGTACCCCATTGAAGATTTAATCTGGGATAACACCAATAAAGCGTTGGACTACCGGGAAGATATTCTCAATTTACACCGCTTGGATGACGACCAGCTCACCGACCTAGTCGAGCGGCTGGAAGAGAGCCAGATGGATGACCACGCCGATATCATCACGCTGATCGGTATCGAGTTTGATGAGAACACTGTGTGGGGGCAGCTAACGATTCTAGAGCTCAAGCTGCTGGTTTACCTCGCGCTGCAACGCCATGAAGAGGCGCTGGACTGCGTGCAGATGTTCCTGCAGTACAACGACAACACCGTCGAGCGCGGCCTGTTCTACCAGGCGGTAAACGCGGTGCTGGAAATTGTGTTGGATGATGAACTGGAGCTTGAAAATTATCTGCATAACTTCCAGCGCATGTTCGGCGAAGCGACCATGGCGGCTGTCGTAGGGTCGGTAAGTGGCGAAGTACGCTTCCACGGCCTAACGCCGACTAACATGCAGTTAGAAGGTCTGGAGCGCCACCAGCGCTTGATCGAAAGCTATAAGAAGCTCCATGCGGCGCGAGCGGCGAAAGCGATTAAGTAACAAGCGAGCCTCTATCGGGGTGTGTCAATATAGACTTGAACGAACGGTGCGCAGCCTTAAAAGGCGCGCACCGTTTTTATGTGATGCACTCTGGTGCAGCCGCTGATGCAGTGAGTGCACACAACTGCATCGCTGCGCCAAATTTAATTCCTCCCCATGCTTGGTAAAACGTTCTCCGCGGCGCGGTTTTAAGAAGCGCGAAATAAAACGACGCGAATTCCAACATAACGCTAATACAAGAACGCGGAGAAAATCACATGCTTGATATGCTCAATGAGCTCCTCTGGGGAAAGGTACTGCTAGTGCTGCTAGTAGGCGTTGGCATCGGTTTTACCGTTGCTTCCCGCTTTGTGCAGTTTCGTTATTTCGGCCAAATGTTTCGCATCCTGGGGTCGGGTCAGGCCTTTAAGCGTAATAAACACGGCCACTTAAGTTCGTTTCAGGCACTTGTTCTATCAGTGGCAGGGCGCGTGGGTGGCGGTAATATTGCCGGCGTAGCGGTCGCGATTACGCTAGGTGGCCCAGGGGCTATTTTCTGGATGTGGCTGGTGGGGCTGATGGGGATGGCGACTAGCTTTTTAGAATGTACCCTCGCGCAGACCTACAAAGAAGCGGAAGGCGATGGCACTTATCGCGGTGGTCCGGCGTACTACATTGTTAAAGGGTTAGGTAAACAGTGGCGTTGGCTGGCAGCGTTTTACTCGGTGCTATTGCTGTTAACTTTTGGTTTTGCCTTTACCGCACTGCAATCTTATGCGGTAGCGACCTCGTTTGGCGACGCCTTCGGTGTGCCGGTGCTTTACAGTGGCATTGCCCTGGCCATGCTGGTAGGACTGATTATTTTTGGTGGCATCAAGCGTATTGCGCGTATCTCAGAGTATCTAGTGCCTTTTATGGCGGTCAGCTATATCGCCATTGCGCTGTTGGTCATCGCCATGAACATTGGTGAAATTCCCGGCGTTATAACGCTAATCGTAAAAAGTGCGTTCGGCCTTGAGCCGCTGATTGGTGGCGGTATTGGTGCGGCCATTATGATGGGCTTGAAGCGTGGCTTGTTTTCTAACGAAGCGGGTCTGGGCAGTGCGCCTAATGTGGCGGCGGTTGCTTACGTACCGCACCCAGCTAACCAAGGTATCGTGCAGGCGTTTTCGGTGTTTATCGATACCGTGATTATCTGCTCGGCCACGGCGTTTTTGATTCTGCTCAGCGGTGTGTACGACCCGGCCGCAGGTGCTGGCGTTGAAGGTATCGCCCTCACCCAAGCGGCGCTTGCCGATCATGTAGGCGAATGGGGTCGCACCTTTGTTAGCCTCGCGCTGCTGTTGTTTGCGTTCAGTACTATTTTGTACAACTACTACCTAGGCGAGAACAGCCTCAACTTCTTTAGCCGCGATAACCAGAATCTGTTTAACGCTTTCCGGGTCGCCATTGTGTTGCTGGTGTGCTGGGGCGCGACCACAGATCTTGGCACTGTGTTCGGATTTGCCGATGTCACCATGGGCCTTCTGGCGGTGGTTAACCTCGTGGCACTGATTCTGTTGTTCAAGTGCGGCCTACGCATTCTTAACGATTACGATAGCCAGCGTCGCCAGGGCATCAAGCAGCCAATTTTCGATGCCAATCAACACCCAGATCTTGAGCTAGATCCGAAAGCCTGGGAGCTAGAGCCTGAAGAGGCCGAAGCGTTAAAGCAGCGTCTAGAAAGCGCGCCTGCTAAGTAAGCCCCCGTATGCACTAACGCTATTAGATAAGGAGAGACTATGCCCCGCGTACTCATGCTCTACACCGGCGGTACCATTGGTATGCAGCCATCGCCACATGGGTATGTGCCTTGCGCGGGGCTGGCCGAGCGCTTAACCGCGCACTTAGCGATGGGCGATGCCGACAGGCTACCATCGTTTGATGTGCTGGAAATGCAGCCTCTCATTGATAGTGCCGAGCTAATGCCCGACGCCTGGAACCGTTTAGTGGCACAGTTAGAAAGCCACTGGCAAACATACGATGGGTTTGTGGTGCTACACGGTACCGATACCATGGCGTATAGCGCCGCTGCGTTGTCGTTTATGCTCGGCGCGCTCAACAAGCCGGTGATCTTCACTGGCGCTCAAATTCCTTTGGGGGAGCCCCGTAGCGATGCACTGAATAATCTCGTCAGTGCACTGCAACTGGTGGCTCACTCCGCGACACCTTGTGAAGTGAGTCTGGTCTTTCACGATCGACTTCTGCGCGGTAATCGTGCGCGCAAGGTACGCACTCAGGGCTTAGATGCCTTTGACTCTCCCAATTTTCCCTGGCTTGCCGAGCTTGGCATCGCCATATCTTACCCGCAGCCCTCAGCGCTGCTGAGCGGACGGCCTGACTTTGCCCCCATTGAGGTAGATGATGAGGCGGTTGCGATATTGCCACTCTATCCTGGTATGTCGCTGTGCCGCGCCAAGGCGCTGCTGGCCGATGAACACCTAAAGGGCTTGATTCTGCATAGCTACGGCGTGGGCAACCCACCTAGTTTTGAAGGCGAGCTGTTAACGGCGTTAACGGCTGCAAATGAACGAGGGGTCGCACTGCTTAACGTGACTCAGTGCGCCCAAGGGGAAGTCGTACAGGGAGCCTACGCTACCGGCGCGGCGCTGAACCAAGCCGGTGTGATTGCAGGAGGTGATATCACCCTAGAGGCCGCCGTTGCAAAGCTCACGGTGCTGCTAGGTCGTGGAATGAGCGGCCCTGCACTGCGCAGGGCACTTAGCGGCTCACTACGGGGCGAGTGCAGCTAACGACTTGCCTACTAGTGCTTTTTAACCTTCCAAATTCGCCACGTTAAGATGGCTATAATAAGTGCACTCAGTGGCGCTATAACGGAGGCAGCAACGTTGGGTTCGATATCGACACCGAGTGCTCTTAAGCTTTCCAGCCCTAATTTCATTAAGCTAAAAATGTAGTAGCTGATGACGATGATCGAGAGGCCTTCAACGGCCTTTTGGATTTTTAGCTGGCTGCTCGCACGGGCATCTAAACTCTGCAAAATTTTGTAGTTTTGTCTCTCGATTTCGACCTGGGTGCGGGTACGCAACAAGTCGTTTAAGCGTGTAGCGCTGGTGGCCAGCGTTTCTACGCGGCGATTCATGGCATCGCAGTAACGCACGGCAGGCTCAAAACGCCGCAAAATAAACATGCCAAGCCGAGGATAATTACCGATACGCTCCTCGCGTAGCTCATTGATGCGTGCCAACACGATGTTGGCATAGGCATCGGTCGCGCTAAAGCGTTGACGTGTTTGTACTCCGCAGCGTTCGAGTTTTGCCGAGAGCAGTGTCAAGGCGTTGAGCAACGGTTCGGCTGGTGAGGTGTGCTGTTCGGCGTGTTGATGAGAGAGCGCAGACAGCTCCGTTTCATAGTGTTGTAGCTCACGGCTGAGTGCTTTGGCTTCCGGTAGCGCCAGCATTGCCATTATGCGGTAAGTCTCAATATCAAATAAGCGTCTTGCCATCCTGCCTAGTCGATAGCTATCCAGATTATCGTTAACCATTAGCAATCGGTTTCTTTGTTGATCATCCAGGTTGAAGTCGCTCCAAACCGTGGCATCTCCGCCGCCTACCTGTGAACCCGCTGGCTGATCTAATCCATAGGCCTCCACGCTACCTGCCCATCGATTAGCCGTTTCCACGCGCAATACGCTGGCGCTGATTATTTTATCGGCAACATCCGCGAGCAAACGGGCTAAAAAAGTAGGTGGTGTTGGCCAAATGCGAGGGTTGCTGTTGTTGTCGTGCTTAATGGTCAGCGTAAAAAACTCGGTGTGCCGCTCCCACTTTACTAAGCAACCCTGGCAACTGACTATTTGCTGAACCTGATCGGGCGTGACAGCGACCTCTGTCAGCTCTGCTAGGCGATTAAGCAACGTCGTAACGTCATCGCCTTCAAGCGTAAAAGCGTAGTGATGAAGACAAGCAGGCCCTTCAAAATAGATGGGAGGCCGCGCGTGAAGCTCGTTATGTAATGCCGTGTGTTGAGCATGCATGAAACAAATTACCTGATCTATTGTTGTTACGAGTGTTGTAAAGAGAGTTGTAAAGAGTGTCGTTAAGAGCGTTGTGACGAATGTTGTTATGAATAACCAGTTTGTTGGCTAACCTAGTTGCCAAGCGGCGTTAGCCAAAGAACCAATAGCAGACAGTGATGGCAGTAATAATGCCCGCAGCGTCAGCGATGAGCGCGCAGCCCAGGCCATGGCGAATACGGGTAACGCCGACCGCGCCAAAATAGACCGCTAGCACGTAGAAGGTCGTCTCGGTGCTGCCTTGCAGGGTGGCGGCCAGCAGGCCAGGAAAGCTATCGACGCCAAAGTTGTTCATTGTCTCAATCATCATGGCTCGCGAGCCGCTACCAGAAAGCGGTTTTACAAAGGCCGTAGGCAGCGCATCTACAAAGCGAGTGTCCCAGCCAATCCCTTCCACTAACCAGCGAATGCCACTGAGCCCTGCGTCCAGAACGCCGCTGGCACGCAGTACGCCAACCGCCACCAGCATGGCAATAAGATACGGCAGCAGGGTGACGGTAAAACTGACACCTTCTTTTGCCCCTTCAATAAAGGCGTCATACACCCTGACACCACGCAGTGCGCCGACCACTAAAAACATCATGACAATAGTGAATAACGTTAGGTTACCCACCAGTGTTGAAGCAGCCGCCAATGCCTGGGCCGACATGCCCGCCAGCGTGGTGATTAATAGCCCTAAGGCAAGCGCTGCAGCGACCAAATAGGCCAGCACCACGGGTTGCCAGAGCTTTAAGCGCTGTACGAGTGCAACCGCGAGTAGCCCTGCCAGGCTGGAGGCGCTGGTAGCCAACAAAATCGGAAGAAAAACCAGGGTGGGCTCTGCCGCGCCTTGCTGAGCACGATAAATGAAGATCGTGACGGGTAGCAGCGTCAGTGATGAGGTATTGAGTACTAAAAACAGGATTTGTGCGTTGCTGGCAGTATCGCGGCTCGGGTTAAGATTTTGAAGCGATTGCATGGCTTTAATGCCAATCGGTGTGGCAGCGTTATCTAAGCCTAGAATGTTAGCCGCAAAGTTCATGCTAATTAGCCCCATGGCAGGGTGGCCCCGGGGCACTTCTGGCATTAGGCGGGAAAACAGCGGGTCAAGCACGCGGCCTAGTAGGCGAATCATGCCTGCCTTCTCGGCAATCGAAAGAAAGCCCAGCCAAAGCGTCATAGTGCCTAATAGCACTAAAATAATGTCCACGCTGACCCGCGCCATATCGAACAGCGATTGCACTAAGCGAGCAAAAACCTCGCTATCACCACCGACTAACCACTGCCATAAAGACGCTGCAAACGCAGCAATGAAAAAGCTTAACCAAATTCCGTTTAGCATGGTAGGCAGTCATCCTGGGCAGTGAAGCAGTTGTGTTTTAACTGCGCGTACACTCCTAACTAAGCGTGCGCAAAAGGGTGCGTAGTTACAAATAACGCTGCTTATCCTACCCAATGATTGCCTGCAATCGCTAACCCGACAGCGAAAGAAAAAACAGAATCAGTGGTGGAGAGAGTAGTGACAGGATAAATCCGCTGACCACTGCAATCGGGACACAGGCCACACCGCCGTGCTGCTGGATCACCGGCAAGGTAAAGTCCATCGACGTCGCGCCGCCATAGCCAATGGCTAGCGCGGTGTGGCGGTGGATAACGAGCGGAATCAGAATAAATGCCAGCAGTTCGCGCGTTAGGTCGTTGAAAAACGCCACGCCACCCATTAACGGACCAAGTTGGTCGCCAATCAAAATAGCCGAAAGCGAATACCAGCCAAAGCCAGATGCCATGGCTAAGCCTTCATTCCAACTAAGTGAGAGTAGCGGGGCGGCTAACAAGCCAGCCAACAGTGAGCTCAGTGCAAGGGTGACCGCGATGGCAAGCCCTAGGCTATTGAGCAAAATTTGTTTAAGTGGCATGCCAGAATTGCGTAGCTGGCAGCCAATTAGCATCAATAGTGCGTATAGCACCCATTCCGCCAGCCAGTCGGCGGTGGTAAACAGCGCTTCCCCAATAAGCGGGCCGAGCAGTAGCCCAACCGCTACACCACCTGCCACCACGCCTACCAACATTAGCGAGCCCTGCATGGCGGCGAGTTTGCTGGTAGGGGCATTTTCCACCACCGGTGAACCACCGGCCTTCAAAGCCACTCGACGTGATAGCCACCATAGGGCGCCTAAGTTGAGCACCGTGGTAATGCTAAACAGCAGTAGCGCGTTACCGCCTAATCTTGAAAGTTGGCTGCCCAGGTTTTCAAGACCCGCAAGGCTGACCCCCATAAATAATAGAATCAAATAAACCGAGCCATTAACGGCTCGATTGATGAGATTCAGTAAGCGGGTAGAACGAACGCGCACTAAGTAGCCTAACAAGAGAGGCAATAAGACAATCAGTAATCCAGAAAGCATTTAAGGTGCGTTACCCCCAGCGGGGTTGAATTGAGTCATGGTGAGATACGTCTGACGACGCCCCTCTTTTCGATATTCTGCCGAGAGGATCAGTCCTGGCCAATCTGGGTGAAAATTAATGTGTAGATATCGGTCGGGCTTTTCTTTATCAATCAGCGTGACGCGCGTGGCTTCGAACTCACCGGCGGGAATGGTAATGGTGTTGGGCTCGTTGATATTCTGTTGATCGACATAGTACTGAAAGTGTTCGTCGCGTCCGCGGTGATCAACAAACTCGATATCACAGGGGGTGCTTACCATGCAGTCTTCATGACCCGCTCGTCGGGAAAGGTCAAATAGAGCGGCCTGGCGATCAAGCGAGCTAATATCACTTTCGTTGAGTTGGTAACTGTCGCCTATACCCAGTAGTGAATAACTGCTGTTATAGAGCAAAGAGCGAGTCGAGGTATCGTCTATCGAAAAGCGACTACGCTCCTCACCTCGGGCAATCGCGACTGCAAAATTCATATCACTTAACCAGTGAAGCCCTTCATTACTGAGCGTATGGGTAATAGTTGCGCCGGGCCAGCCGCGTATTTCTAAACGATATTGAGCCTGGAAGGGGTGTGGGGCCTGCAGAGTTTGCTCATCTTGTGGAGTATCTGCTGTTGCTAAGCCGCACAGGGAAAACAGGCAAGCGCCCAATATTGCGCTCGCAGACTTAGGGTGTCTGATGCCTCTTGTAACATAACGCAAAGGCCCTTCCTCCTTCTCGAGTGTTTTCCTAAGAGCCTTTAGCTAGCGCTTGGTTCCCCGTGCAGTATAGCGTGCGTATGGCTAAGCGTCAGTAGCCTGCTTCTGGGCTAATCGTTGCTAACGATTCACCCGCTTCAAATGCCTCAATATACGCAATGACTTGATCAATGGCGTCATTAAGTGGTGTAGGCGCTGCCATGTGAGGCGTTACTAACACGCTTGGGTGCTGCCAAAGGGGGTGGTTGGTTGGAAGAGGCTCTTCACAGAAAACGTCTAGCAGGGCACCACGCAGATGTCCTGGCTTATTCGTTTCACCGAGCGCATCTAGCAACGCCTGTTCATCGATTAGGCTGCCGCGACCGGGGTTAATAACACTGGCACCTTCGGGTAATTTCGCTAGCCGTTCGGCGTTAAGAATGCCTTCAGTGGCGGCGGTGTCTGGCAAAATAGTGACTAAGCTCTGCACTTGGCCAAGCAGTTCATCAAGCCCTTTATCGCCATGCAGGCAGCGTACGCCGCTAATTTCTTTAGGTGAGCGGCTCCAGCCAAGTACGGGGAATCCTGCTTGCGACAAGTGAGTGGCTACATAACTGCCGATTGCGCCAAGGCCTAATACGCCAACTGGCCACTGTGTTTTTTCAGGCACGGCTTGGGGTTTCCAAGTAGCGCTCTGCTGTTGAGTGGCGTAGCGATCCATGCTGCGGTAGAAGTGCAGTACGCCATATAGCACGTAATCTGCCATGAGTTCGCCCATGCCAGCATCACGTAATTTCACGATAGGAACATCGCTTGGAAGGCCGGGTGTTTTCAGTAAGTAATCAACACCCGCACCCAGGTTAATAATGCCTTTGAGCTGGCTTTGCTCCTGCAGTAAATGCTCTGGGGCTTTCCAAACGGCAAGGTAGTCGGCGTTTTTTCGTTCATCTTCAGGTGCGTCACTTGTCAATACAGTGGCCTGGGGTAACGCTTTTTCAAGTGCGGCTTGCCATTGGGCTGAATCATCAATATGGATGACTACTTTCATTTTTCCTCCTGACTACATGTTAACTATGGTTACGCTATCACGGCTTACCACAATTTTTGTCATAAAGGCTTTGACCGGCAACCAAGGGTCGGTGCTAGTATCGCCCTAAGACGACATTGGCAGGCCTACTGCGGGGGTGGCCAGGTCGATCCTGTGGCCCAGCGTACCTAACTTACAATAGATGGCGCTGGTTCTTAGTGATCTTTGATGGCGAGTTGCCCGATGACTGAGGTTTCCCTGCCTTTCACGCGTGAAGAGTATGCTAATCGCTTGTGGAAGGTGCGTGCAGAAATGGCTGGCCGTGGCATTGACGTGCTGATTGTCAGTGACCCCTCCAACATGGCGTGGTTGACCGGCTACGACGGTTGGTCATTTTATGTTCATCAATGTGTATTGGTGGGCCTTGAAGGCGAACCTGTATGGTTTGGCCGCCGTATGGATGCCAACGGCGCGCTGCGCACCTGCTGGATAGACCCCGATAATATTACCTACTATCCGGATTACTATGTTCAAAATCCGGATATGCATCCAATGGAGTATCTTGCCCAATCGATCATGCCCGACCGCGGTTGGCATACCGGTGTGGTGGGTATGGAGATGGATAACTACTACTTCTCTGCTAAAGCCTATCAAAGCCTTTTACGTGAGCTTCCCCATGCGCGTTTCATGGATGCCAACGCACTCGTGAATTGGTGCCGGGCGATTAAGTCGCCGCAAGAAATAGCTTATATGCGTGTGGCAGCAAAAATTGTTGAAGGTATGCACACGCGTATTTTGGAAGTTATTGAACCCGGGCTGCCAAAAAGTAAGCTGGTGTCGGAAATTTACCGCGTCGGCATCGAGGGATTTGTCGACGAGAATGGCAAGGTGTTTGGCGGCGATTATCCTGCCATTGTACCGATGTTGCCAACCGGTAAAGACGCTGCTGCGCCGCACCTTACCTGGGACGACACGCCATTTCGCAAAGGCGAAGGCACGTTCTTCGAAATTGCTGGTGTATTCAAGCGCTACCACGCGCCGATGTCGCGCACCGTATTTTTAGGTACGCCGCCAACAGACTTTATTCGTGCTGAATCTGCCTTGTTGGAAGGCATTGAGAGTGGCTTGGCCGTGGCTAAGCCGGGCAATCGTACGGCGGATATTGCCATGGCACTGGGTGCGGCGATGGATAAGTACGGTTTTGACCGTGGTGGCGCACGCTGTGGTTACCCGATTGGTATCTCGTACCCGCCGGATTGGGGCGAGCGCACGATGAGCTTACGCCCCTCAGACGAAACTATTCTTCAGCCCGGAATGACATTTCACTTCATGCCTGGCCTCTGGGTAGAAGACTGGGGGCTGGAAATTACCGAAAGCATTCTGATTACTGAAAATGGCTGTGAAACCCTGGCCAATTTTCCGCGCCAGCTGTTTGTTAAGTAGCTGT
Organism: Halomonas sp. XH26; assembly: GCF_024138895.1. NCBI lineage: Bacteria > Pseudomonadati > Pseudomonadota > Gammaproteobacteria > Oceanospirillales > Halomonadaceae > Halomonas > Halomonas sp. XH26. The sequence goes on along the minus strand of NZ_CP071889.1, from coordinate 3,103,064 downwards.
CTATACAATACAAGGGACATACAATGACGCTTCAACCGAACCAACTGCGGCCTAGCCCTATTTCCGCCACCGTTGATTTCGACGCCGATGGCGTACAGCACGGTTTTTTAAAACTGCCGATTTCCACCGATGAGTCTGCCTGGGGCGCGGTGATGATACCTATTACCGTGGTTAAAAATGGCGAAGGCCCCACAGCGTTATTAACGGGCGGGAATCATGGCGATGAATACGAAGGCATAACGTCGTTGTTGAAGCTTTCTTCCACGTTGAAAGCGGAAGAGGTGAGTGGGCGAGTAATTATCGTACCGTGTATGAACACGCCAGCAGTTATGGCCGGGAAACGCACGTCGCCGATGGATAAAGGCAACTTGAATCGTAGTTTTCCAGGGGACCCGAACGGCACCGTAACGTCGCAAATCGCTGATTATTTTACCCGTGTATTGGTTCCTATTAGCGATGTAGTACTCGATTTGCACTCTGGTGGCCGCACGCTGGATATTTTGCCGTTCGGCGCTTCTCACGTTTTAGACGATAAGTCTCAACAGCAGGCTGCGTTGGAAGGCGCTAAAGCGTTCGGCGCTCCCTACGCGATGGTGATGTTTGAGCTAGATGCAGAAAAGCTGTTCGATACTGCCTGTGAGCGCCAAGGTAAAGTATTTGTGGCCACTGAACTTGGCGGCGGCGGTACGTCCACGCCGCAAAGCATTGCGATTGCTGAGCGCGGTGTGCGCAATTTTTTGATCCATTACGGTTTGGTGCAAGGCAAAGTGGAAATGCCTGAGGGCGGGCAAATGTACCTCGATATGCCAGATGCCAGCTGCTACGTGCAAAGCCAGCACTCTGGGGTGTTAGAGCTGTTGGTGGCGTTGGGTGATAGCGTGAAAAAAGGCCAAACCATTGCTTATGTTTATGATATGACCCGCAGCGGTACCGCTCCTGTGGCTTACAAAGCGGAACGTGATGGCATCTTAATGGCTCGCCGTGCGCCATCGTTAATCAATATGGGGGACACCCTGGCGGTGATTGCCGATGTTGTTGAACGCCTGGAGGCGTGACAACCAGCATGATGAAATTGGACCGTTATGATTTAAAAATTCTCGATATTCTCTCTCGGGATGGACGAATCACTAAGTCGAAGCTGGCGGAAGCCATCAACCTCTCGGTGAGTCCCTGCTGGGAGCGAGTTAAACGCCTGGAAAAGGCGGGCGTTATCGAAGGATATACCGCGCGCATTAATGCTGATGTATTAGTGCCGCGCAACTCCGTATGGGTGCAGATCGAGCTTAAACAGCACAATGCTGAAAGCTTTACCCGCTTTGAAGCATTAGTCATGCAAACGCCCGATGTCACAGAGTGTGTGGCGGTAGGCGGTGGCGTGGACTATCTAGTGAAGTTTGAGGTGTTTTCCATCGACAGTTATCAACGTTTGATCGATAGTTGGTTGGTCTCGGACGTGGGAATAGAGCGTTACTTCACCTATATCGTGACCAAGTCCGTCAAACGGACTGAGCCAGGTATTGGATCGAACGACTTTTTGTAATGTCGGTCTGTGCAAATTGGATTTAATAAATTCCCTTTGTATTTGATCAACGATATTTCAGCGTTTCATTGGCTTAACATGAAAGTTAATGCCACTCACCACTAGCTTAGTGAAAGACATCCATAGAAGTTAATTTGCTAAGCGGAAACAGTCAGACCGCCTGACGCAGAGAGAAGCTAATGTCATATTTCACCATTGCCGGTGTTCAAATGCATGCCCTGCACCATGGCGACAATACCGAGGCTATGCGCCATCGGATCGATGCGCTAATGAATCGTTTTCCTCAGGTTCAAATGGTGCTGTTCAGCGAATTAATGCCGATGGGAGCTTCACCGCTCCACGCTCAAACGTTGCCCAGCGATACCGAAGCATTTTTTTGCCAACTGGCTGCGCAACATCGCATCTGGTTAATTCCGGGCTCAATGTTCGAGCAAGTAGGCGAGCATACCTACAATACCTTGGTAGTGATTAACCCACTGGGCCAAGTTGTAACGCGTTATCGCAAGATGTTCCCGTTCCGGCCTTACGAAGCCGGCGTCGAGGGCGGCAGTGAATTTGTGGTCTTCGATGTGCCAACGATAGGCCGCTTTGGCGTTTCTATCTGTTATGACATGTGGTTTCCCGAAACGACTCGTACTCTGGCTTCAATGGGGGCCGAAGTCATTCTCCACCCCACTATGACGGATACCATTGACCGAGATATTGAGCTGTCAATTGCCCGCACCAATGCGGCGATCAACCAGTGTTACTTCTTCGATATCAATGGCGCTGGCGCGTTGGGGAACGGCCGCTCTATCGTCGTTGGTCCCTCTGGCGATGTAATCCATCAAGCGGGTATTGGTGAAGAAGTCATACCTATCGAAATTGACCTCAACCGCGTCCGCCGCGAGCGCGAAACAGGGTTACGCGGTTTGGGCCAGCCACTGAAAAGTTTCCGTGATCGTGAAGTCGATTTTTCGCTATACCGTAGCGAAAACGGATCTTCTCCTTTCCTTGACACCTTAGGACCACTTGCTAAACCGGTACGTACCGACCAAGACATTTTTTAGGAGCCTATTTGGCTTGACCCATCATCACGAGAAGAACGGATTTCGCGCCAAGCTGGATGATCAATTTAGGCGAATATCGCGATATTTAGCGAAACTCCTAGGCAGCACTAGTTCAACACGGCCTTCAGTACGTGTCATACAAGGAGCGAAAACAATGAATAAAATAACGTCCATTGCAGATGTTCGTAGATATTTTTTAAACAATAAAGAGCCGGTTTACTTTATTTCTGCGACGAACTTCAATCTTCTGGGTATCGGTGATTGGGTAGGGAGCTTCCGTCATATTAACTATATTGACTGCTTTGAAGGCAAGCAGCGTAATGTCTTCGTGCCTAAACAGAAGTTTCCCCGCGACTTCGAGAGCATTGAAGACATTAATAACTATCTGCTTGAGCACAAAGAAGTCATTGATTTCATTCAATCACGAGCCAATGGCGAAAGCGCAGGGGTGGCATCGTTTTTAATGTTTGATGAGCACACCGAAGAAATTTGTGAGCAGTTGGGCCTGCGGGTTGCCTTCCCTCCCGCCGAACTGCGCAAGCGGATGGATAATAAAATTGAGACGGTGCGTATTGGCAATAAAGCGGGTGTGCCCAGCGTGCCCAACGTGTTGGCCAGGGTAGGCAGTTATCAGGAGCTTCTAGAGGTCAGCGAGTCGCTCGGTAACGATTTAGTGGTACAGACCGCGTTTGGCGATTCTGGTCATACCACCTTCTTTATTGCCAGTGAAGAAGACTATTATAAGCATGCTGAAGAGATCGAAGCCGAACCCGAGGTCAAGATCATGAAGCGCATCAACTGTCGCGGCTCGGCGATAGAAGCTTGTGCCACGCGTTGCGGTACGGTCGTAGGCCCGCTGATGACAGAGCTTGTAGGCTTCAAATCCTTGACTCCTTATAAGGGCGGTTGGTGTGGCAACGAAATGTTTGCCGGCGCCTTTAGTCAGGAAGTGCGTGATTTAGCGCGCGAGTACACCTTTAAGTTTGGTGAGGCACTACGCGAAGAGGGCTATCGAGGATATTTTGAACTCGATTTCCTGATTGATATGGATACCAATGAAGTGTATCTGGGTGAACTTAACCCCCGTGTGACCGGAGCAAGCTCTCTGACGAATGTGGCGGCTTTTGCTCATTCTGATATTCCACTGTTCCTGTTTCACCTGCTTGAATTTTCGGATGTCGATTTTGACCTGGACATCAATGATATCAACGAGCGTTGGGCGCATCCTGAAAGTGTCGACAGCTGGAGCCAGCTGGTTATCAAGCATACTGATGAAAGCGTTGACCTGTTAACGCAGGCGCCTACTACCGGCGTATGGCGCATGAATGCTCAGGGCGAAATTGCTTATGATCATTATAGCTATCACCCCCACGCGGCAGAGAACGAGCATGAAGCCTTTTTTCTGCGCATTAGTGGCGCAGGAGACTTCCGGTATGAGGGGGCCGACCTGGGTATTTTGATCACCCGGGGGCGGTTAATGGATGATGACTTCCAGCTGAATGAGCGTGCCAAGGCTTGGATAGACGGCATTCGTGGTCAGTACACCGGACAGGCGTTGCAAGATCCAGTGGTGGAGGAAGTTGCCGTCAGCCATGCTATCGGCGGTGGCAACTTCAAAATTCTTTAATCATGGACAGCAACTTTGCTGCAGGCCGAGCACCTGGTGTGGAGCTGGACAAAGCCTTGACGTTTCGCACCGTGCATGAAGAGGTGGCGGGGCCAAAATGGCAGTCGTTGTTCCATTACCACTGGCCTGCCTATGAACCCTGGTATCTGGCCGAAGGCGAGCGTGAGCGTCCCTCTTATCTTGAGTGTCATAACGCCTTACGCAAGCACATGCCCGAATTGCTGGCTACTTACCGTACGTTGTGCGAAGTAGCCGGTGGAGGAGATCTTTCGTCACGGCTACTGAGTTTGTATCGTCCGCCGCCGTATATTACCGGCTGCTCACAGGCGGTACTAGCAAGGCCGACATCAACTGTGCTGGCACGCAACTATGATTACCCGCCGGAGCTATGCGAGGGCTCCATTCTTTACACCCGCTGGAATCAGCGCCGTGTTATCGCTATGTCTGATTGCCTGTGGGGCGTGCTAGACGGGATGAACGATTCAGGGCTTGCTGTTTCTCTGGCCTTTGGTGGGCGCAAGGTGGTGGGGGATGGCTTCGGTGCTCCGATTATTCTTCGCTACATTCTCGAATTCTGCGATACCGTGCCCGAAGCTGCTGCGGTACTTGCGAGAGTGCCTACCCATATGGCCTACAACATTACCGTGGCAGATGCTTCGGGACGTTATGTCACGGCGATGATTGCACCAGATCGCCGCGCCAGCATTCGGCGGGTGGCGGTGGCTACTAATCATCAAAAGAAAATCGAATGGTATGCCCATGCGCTGGCTTCTGAAACCCTAATTCGCGAGCGCCAGCTCTCGATTCTGGTGGACGATGACGCCACCACTGAAGAGCGACTAATTTCGGCTTTTTCCGCTCCTCCTTTGTTTCGCCATGACTATCGGCGTGGCCTGGGCACAGTGTATACCGCGGTATATCGCACCAAGGAAAGGCTTACCCAGTTCCGTTGGCCCGGCAGAGTATTAGACTTGAACTTCGACGAGTTTCCAGAGGAGCAGATTACCGTGCGTTATGGCTCCCGCGGACTGTATGGCTGATTAGCACTATTGCTGAGGCAAGTGTCTTTTCCAGATAAATACCTAAAAAGGATGGGTGTCGTCATGCAAGAGAACAATTCAACCGAAACTTCCTACACCGCCCTGGGTTTTTATCACAAAATTTCCCAACTTCGTGCTGATACCTGGAATGAGCTTAAACGTGATTTGGGTATTTTGACGCGCCTTAAAGAAGAGGATCGCGCCAAAAACTTGATTAAAGCTATCGACATCAAGTTGACACGCTTAGAGATTATTGAGGACTACCACGCATTTCCATCCAAAGAGGATTTTCGCCACCTTTGGACGCTATTTAATCGCGGTGAATATGCGCTGTTGGATAAAGTCGTTAAGCGTTTGGTAAGGGCGTTGATCAGTGAGTCCTATCGTCGACGGCATGTAGATCTTTCTGAGACGGATGCGGGTGCTGAAGACATGGAAGCACTGGACGCCCTTAATCAACTTCGCCGCGGGCACCCGGCTTCCAATAGTTCGGCGCAACCTTACTTTGAACTGCTGATCGTAGATAATCTTTCTAACCAGGAAGAAGATGTGGTGCGTGAAGCATTTCATAACATGCGCCGATCTGAAGATCGCTTTGTTTACGATGTTGTAACGGTAAAAAGCTTTGAAGATGCGTTGATTGCCATATTGGTGAATCCTAATATACAAGCATGTCTGATTCGCTACGAGTTTCCGTATAAGTCCAAGTATAACCTCAGTGCTTTGCGTAATTATCTGGAAGGTCTCTCAGAAAATGAGCTGGAGCACCATAGCGAAGCTGATCGCAGTATCCTGCTGAGTTCGATGATTCATGAGTTGCGCCCAGAAATTGATCAATTTCTGGTGACGAGCGGTGATGTTGAAGCCACGGCAAGCCGAGATATTAAGCACTTCAACCGTATCTTCTACCGCGAAACGGATTACATCGAGCAGCATCATACGATTCTACGCGCCATTGATAATCGCTATCGCACACCGTTTTTTGATGCTCTGCGTGAATACAGTAGAAAGCCCACAGGGGTATTTCATGCCATGCCCATTTCCAGGGGCAAGTCGGTGACTCGGTCCCACTGGGCAGGGCACATGATCGACTTCTACGGCATTAATATTTTTCTGGCAGAAACATCAGCAACATCCGGGGGACTAGACTCTCTGTTGCAACCGTTTGGGCCAATCAAAAAGGCACAAGAGTATGCTGCCCGCGCCTTTGGAGCTCGTCGTAGCTTCTTTGTGACTAATGGTACGTCCACTGCCAATAAGATTGTGGTGCAGGCGCTAATTAAGCCGCGAGACATCGTGTTGATCGATCGTGACTGCCACAAGTCGCATCATTACGGCATGGTTTTAGCCGGTGCACATGTCAGTTATTTAGACTCCTATCCGCTTGATGATTATTCCATGTACGGTGCGGTGCCGCTGCATGAAATCAAGAAAACGCTGCTGTCCTACAAGCGTTCCGGACAATTGCACAAAGTTAAGATGTTGTTGCTGACCAACTGCACCTTCGATGGCATCGTCTATAACGTGCGCCGAGTGATGGAAGAGTGTTTGGCGATTAAACCAGATCTGGTTTTTCTTTGGGATGAAGCATGGTTTGCTTTCGCTGGTTTTAACCCGACGTATCGGCCACGTACGGCTATGAATGCGGCACGTACGTTGCGCGATCGTTACCGAAGCGAGAGTTATCGGGAAGAGTATGCGGCTTGGAAAGCCGAGTTCGATAAGCTCGACCCAGAAGATGACGCTACATGGCTTGACCAGCGACTGATGCCCGACCCAGATGAAGTACGTATTCGCACCTATGCTACTCACTCAACCCACAAAACGCTGACTTCATTACGCCAAGGCTCAATGATTCACGTGTGGGATCAAGATTTTCGTCAGAAAGTGGAGGCTTCTTTCCATGAAGCCTACATGACTCACACTTCTACTTCGCCCAACTATCAGATTGTGGCATCGCTGGATGTGGGAAGAATGCAGGCGGAAATGGAAGGTTTCGAACTGGTACATGCCCAGGTAGAGACGGCGCTTTCGCTCCGCGAACAGCTCTACACCCACCCATTACTGCAGAAATATTTCCGCGTATTGAAGAATAGCGACATGGTGCCTGAAGCCTATCGCGAGTCGGGTGTAGAGTCCTATTACGACCCGGTGACGGGTTGGAATAAGATGGAGGAAGCCTGGGCGCGAGACGAGTTTGTTGTTGACCCTTCCCGTGTCACGATTGCCATCGGCAATACTGGGGTTGATGGCGATACATTCAAAAATGAATACCTGATGAATAAGTACGGTATTCAAATTAACAAAACTTCCCGCAACACCGTACTGTTTATGACCAATATCGGCACGACACGGGGCTCTATTGCCTACCTGCTGGATGTGCTGATCAAGTTGGCGAAAGAGTTCGAATATCGCTTGGAAGACAGTAGTCGTCCTGAGCGCAAAATCATCGAAAATCAGGTGCATTCGCTGAATCATGATTTGCCGCCACTACCTGACTTCAGTCGTTTCCACGATGCCTTCCGGCCGAATCCCGATACGCCCCAGGGCGATATTCGTTGCGCTTACTTTCTAAGTTACGACGAAGAGAATACTGAGTACTTACGCTTCGATAATGGCAAGTTGCAGGCGCAGATGCGTGCCGGTCGCGATGTTGTATCGGCAAGTTTTGTCATCCCTTATCCGCCAGGATTTCCGGTGTTAGTACCAGGGCAGGTCATCAGCGAAGAAATTTTAGCGTTTCTTCAGGCGCTGGATGTCACTGAGATCCACGGCTATCGGCCGGAGTTAGGGCTAGTGGTGTTTACCGAGGAAGCCTTGATTAACCCCGCAGCAGGTTAAATGCAGCAGATTAAATAGAGGCGCTGCCAAAAAAAAGCACTTTAAAGGTAGCTTTCACAAAAAAAGCGCCGGAATTATCCGGCGCTTTCAAAAACACTTCGTGCGGTATCTCCCTTACGCTAGACACACTGAAACAGCCCATCGAGACGTTGGGCTGTATAGCGATTTTTTAGCAACATTTTTCTGTGCAACGGTTTGTCGCCAGCGATTGGCTTCACCGTAACTGGCTGCAACCTGGGGAGGTGCCCATGACCACACTATCGACCACGCTCACTAAGCGCTTGGAAGATCCGCGTCTGTTCCGGCAGTACGCCTACGTAGACGGTAAATGGACCCACGGTGACGGCGGCCGCGAAGAAGCGGTGTATGACCCGGCGACCAATGAAGCCATTGGCCACATTCCCTTGCTGGAAGCGGAACAAATTACCGCTGCCGTGGATGCTGCTGAAACTGCCTTTGTACAGTGGCGTGCCCTACGCGCTGACGAGCGCTGCGAGCGCTTGCTGGCTTGGTACGATTTGATTCAAGCCAATCGTGAAGACCTAGCCACCATCATGACGTTGGAGCAGGGCAAGCCGCTGCCGGATGCCCGTGGCGAAGTAGAGTACGGTGCCAGTTTTGTACGTTGGTTCGCTGAAGAGGGTAAACGCACCTACGGTGAAACCATTCCAAGCCATATTCCTAATGCATCACTGGGCACCATTAAAGAGCCGGTAGGCATTGCGGCGATGATTACGCCGTGGAACTTCCCGCTGGCAATGATTACCCGCAAGGCCGCAGCGGCGTTGGCCGCTGGATGTCCGGTGATCATCAAGCCTGCCAATGAAACGCCGTTCTCTGCGCTGGCGCTGGCGGAGCTTGCCGAGCGAGCAGGGATTCCGGAAGGTATTTTTAACGTCGTACTGGGTGATCCTGCAGAAGTCTCTAAAATTTTGTGCAGCGAGCCGCGTATCCGAGCGCTCTCTTTCACTGGCTCCACCCGTGTTGGCCGCTTGCTGATTGAGCAGAGCGCAAATACGGTCAAACGGCTATCGCTGGAATTAGGTGGCAATGCGCCGTTTATCGTTGGTCCGGATATGGATCCCAAAGAGGCAGCCTATGCTGCAGTCTCGGCCAAGTTTCAAACGGCTGGGCAAGATTGCCTAGCCGCTAACCGCATTTTGGTTCACGAATCTATCCATGATGAGTTCGTTGAGCAATTTACCGAGCGTATGGCGGCACTTACCGTGGGTAACGGATTGCACGGTGAAGTTGACCTTGGCCCGCTGATTCATCGCCAGGCAGTCGAAAAAGCAGCATCGATTGTTGATGATGCGATTTCCAAAGGTGCCACTATGATTGCTGGTGACCAGAGCCAAGCACCGGGCGATAACTTCTTTATGCCAGTGCTGTTGACCAATGTAACACCGCAAATGAAAGTCTGGCGTGAAGAGAACTTTGCCCCGGTGGCCGGTATTACCGCTTATAGTACCGATGACGAAGTTATTGAAATGGCCAATGACACCGAATACGGCTTAGCGGCCTATATCTACACCCATGATATTCGTCGTATCTGGAAGCTAATGCGGGCGTTGGAGTATGGCATGGTTAGCGTCAACTCCGTGAAAATGACAGGCCCACCGGTACCTTTTGGTGGCGTGAAACAGTCCGGCCTTGGTCGTGAAGGCGGCGCTACCGGTATCGATGAGTATTTAGAAACGAAGTACTACTGCCTTGGGGCATTAGGTTCAGTATCGGGAAGTTGATATTTAATCGGTTTTATTAATTTAAGCATCCTCCCCACACGGTGGGGAGGGACTGTATAGAGAGAACGTTATGAGCTTGCATCAGGATCTGATCGAACGCGACCGTAAAGTCACTTTTCACGCCTCTACGCACCTGCGCGACTTCGCCCACGGAGATTTGCCAGGTCGTGTTATCACTGGCGGTAAAGGTATTAATATCGTAGATAAAGATGGCCGTGAGTTTATCGACGGCTTTGCGGGCCTTTACTGCGTCAATATTGGCTATGGCCGCACTGAAGTTGCTGAAGCGATCTATAAGCAAGCGCTAGAGCTTTCTTATTACCACACCTATGTAGGCCACTCGAACGAGCCGCAGATCGAACTTTCTGAGCGTATTCTGAAAATCGCTGGCATGAACATGTCCAAGGTGTATTACGGCATGTCAGGCTCTGATGCGAATGAAACACAGCTCAAAATAGTACGTTACTACAACAACGTGTTGGGGCGTCCGCAGAAGAAAAAAGTGATCTCGCGTATGCGTGGTTACCACGGTTCCGGCATCGCATCTGGTTCGCTAACTGGTCTTAAAGCATTCCACGACCATTTTGACCTGCCAATTGACACCATTCGCCACACTGAAGCGCCGCACTACTATCTGCGCGCGGCAGAACAGCACGGTATGACAGAACTTGAGTTTTCTGCCTACTGTGCCGAGAAATTAGAGGCAATGATTCTGGAAGAAGGCCCCGACACCGTCGCAGCATTTATCGGTGAGCCGGTGCTGGGTACCGGTGGTATCGTACCGCCGCCAGAAGGCTATTGGGATGCGATTCAAGCAGTGCTGAACAAGTATGACGTGCTATTGATAGCCGACGAGGTCGTGTGTGGCTTTGGCCGTACCGGTTCGGACTTCGGTAGCCACCACTACAACATGAAGCCTGATTTGGTCACCATTGCTAAGGGGCTAACCAGCGCGTACCAGCCGCTTTCTGGCGTGATTGTTGGCGACAAAGTATGGAAAGTGCTTGAGCAGGGTACTGGTGAGTTTGGTCCCATCGGCCATGGCTGGACCTATTCAGGTCACGCACTAGGCTGTGCCGCTGGCCTTGCCAATTTGGATATTATCGAACGCGAAAACCTAGTGGGTAACTCTGCTGAAACTGGCGGCTACTTCCAGCAGCAGCTCAAGGCTACCTTTGAAGGTCACCCGTTGCTTGGCGACGTGCGCGGCGTTGGCCTAATGGCCGCTCTAGAGTTCTCGCCAGACGCCAAACAGCGCTTGCATTTCGACCCGGCGTTGAAAGTTGGCCCGCGTGTTGCAGCAGCGGCAATGGAAGAAAACCTGATCGCCCGTGCAATGCCACAAGGCGATATTCTGGGCTTTGCACCGCCACTGACTATTAACCGTGATGAAGTTGACGAAATGATTGGTCGCGCCAAACGCGCCATTGATCGCGTGACTGATGAACTGGTGCGTTCCGGTGATCTTAAAACCGGTGAGCAAGAAGCCGCCTTTACGATTTAATAGCGCTTAACGCTCCCCAAACGCCGCTGCCTATCGCAGCGGCGTTTTTGTTTTTGAAGAGGGCAGCTATGCTAAATGCATGAGATCATCTATCTCCCACCATTATCCGATCCATCAGGCTAGGAGTTATCATGCAACCGGTACTTGCTTTTGATGTATACGGCACGCTCATTGATACCCAAGGGGTAACGGTTGAGCTGGAGCGCCGCCTAAGTGACGCAGCCAAAGCTGGGGATTTTGCTAAGCGCTGGCGGGAAAAACAGCTGGAATACAGCTTTCGCCATGGTTTGATGGGGGCTTATGTGCCGTTTTCGGAGTGCATCCGGGAGGCATTAGTGTTCACTGATCGTGCGATGCAAACCGGTCTTTCTGATAACGATCATGACCACTTAATGGCGGTTTATGCGGAGTTACCTGCATTCCCAGATGTGGTGCCTGCCCTAGACCAACTACGTGATGCTGGAATTCGCTGTGTGGCATTTTCTAACGGCACTCAAGAAGCTGTAATTAAGCTACTGGCCCGCGCAGGCGTGGAAAACCACATGGATGCGGTGGTAAGTGTTGATGACGTTAAGCGCTTCAAGCCTGATCCTGCAGTATACGCCTACTTACGCGAACGTTTAGAAGCACGCCCAGAACATACCTGGCTGATTTCCAGCAATCCTTTTGATGTGATTGGAGCAACGCATGCAGGTTTACATAGCGCCTGGGTGCGCCGCCACCCTGATGCGCCGTTCGACCCTTGGGGTGGAGAGCCGGATATGACAGTGCCAGATTTGGAAATGCTGGCCGAACGAATGAGCCGTTAGGTTGTTAACCCACACCGACAAGCCGCATAATGGTGCCAACTTAACCGCTTAGGATATGACCATGTCGGAAAAAATTTATTGTATCGCCAGCTTTAAGCCCAAAGCTGGAAAAGAAGAAGCGGTATTTAAAGCGCTGCAATCATTAGAACCAAACACCCATCGCGAAGATGCTTGTATTCACTACACTGTGACTCGGCAAATCGACAATCCTTTTGCCCAGGGCACCAGCTACCCGATCGTGTTTCATGAAATTTGGGCCAGCCGAGAAGAGTTTGAAGCCCACTGTCAGCGCAAAGAGATACAAGATTTTTTCGCTAAGCACGTCGAATCACCCGACGGCGATATTGAAGATGCCAACGTGTGTGTTTATACCGACGAGCCGTGGAATTTCGACGCTCCCAAGGTGTAAAAAGCGGTAACGGTGTAGGATAAGTAAGTGTTGTACCAAGATGACGGAGCCAACATGACTGAAAAGAAAATGAACGTTGAAAGCTTTAACTTGGACCATACCAAGGTAAAAGCACCTTACGTGCGTTTGGCCGATATTAAAGAAGGCCAAAATGGCGACCGTATCCACAAATATGATTTGCGTATTTGCCAGCCCAACAAAGAGCACATGGAGATGCCCGCGCTGCACTCCCTGGAGCACTTGATGGCTGAAATGTCGCGTAATCACACCGATAAAGTGGTTGATATTAGTCCGATGGGTTGCCAAACCGGTTTTTACATCGCGATGATTAACCACGACGATTATGACGGCGTGCTAAGCATTATCGAGCAAACGCTCAACGATGTGCTGACTGCCACGGAAGTACCTGCCTGTAATGAGATGCAGTGCGGCTGGGCCGCTAGCCACAGCCTGGAAGGTGCCCAAAAGCTAGCCAAAGGCTTGCTGGCTAAGCGCAGTGAGTGGACCGAAGTATTTGCTTAAACGGTAAGCACGTAATATCGGTAATACGCCTCCTTATTGGGGGCGTTTTAGTGTTAGTCCATTAACCAATGGAAAACGCCGAATAACGGTGACATGCTGGCACCACAAGCACACTCACTGGCTGGCGGGGCATTAAAATGCTATTGGATACGTGGCTGTTATACCTAGTCGCCTGCATAGGCTTATCGCTTTCGCCAGGGCCGAACGGTCTGCTTGCGCTTACTCATGGTGCGTTGCATGGCAGCCGTAAAACGCTCTTTACCATCGCCGGTGGTGCTACTGGGTTCATCCTGATTATTGCCTTGTGCCTATTTGGCATTGGTGCACTGCTCAAGTCATCGGTGATTTGGCTAACCGTATTGAAATGGGTCGGCGGGGCCTACCTTGTTTGGTTGGGTATTCAGCTGTGGCGCTCACCGCCTATTAATGGGGACGTTGATGTAACGGCTAGTCGCGCAAGCGGGTGGCATCTGTATCGCCAAGGTACGTTATCCTCGATTACCAACCCTAAAGTACTACTGTTTTTCAGTGCGTTTCTGCCCCAGTTTATCGACCCACAACGTAGTTTAATCCTGCAGTTTTTTGTGCTGGCAGGCACCTTTGTGGCTATTGAATGCATGGTTGAAGGCCTGCTTGCCAATATGGCTAACCGAATTCGCCACTGGTTGAAGCGCGTAGGCCGCGGCTTTAATCGCACTTGCGGAGGGATTTTCGTAGCCATTGGTGCGGCGCTTCCGTTAAGAGCGTGAAGTGTAAAAGTGCCGCGAGCGCTAATGGTTAAACATGGGGAAAGGCATAGAAGGTAAGAATAGAACATCACTGCTCTATCAATCGAGCAGTGATGTTTAAGCGATTTAAACCACGACGGTATTATTTGATCAGGTTATTGCGTGGCTTGAAAATTCTCGGCAGCTGCTTCTAGTACGGCTAATGCAGACTCGGCGTCTTCAAACCCTAGACCTTCCATACCACCGTCAGGGCCTTTGTAATTCGCGAACCAGATATCAACAATCTGGCTAACACCAGGGAACTCACTATCGAGTTGCTGCATGCTTTCAATATGGGCAAATGGTGAATCCTGGGTAAGCACCGCCACCAGTTTGTCGTCTTGCTCACCGTCGTCTAACATTTTTAAAACGCCAATAACACGTACATCAACGACTTCACCGCGCGGTAGTGCTTGGCCTAATACGATGACATCTAGTGGGTCACCGTCACCGCCTAGTTCTTTGGGCAAGGCGGTACCCGGGATGGCGCCATAATTGCCGGGATAACCCAGGTAATTTACAACGCGCGGCTCGCCGTCTTTGTATTCCCAATAAACCGCGTTCGGGTCTTCTTTGCTCACTTCCCATTTGGCAGATGTGCCTGTGGGTATTTCGATAATGGCGTTGGCATAACCATTGCTATTAATGGCATCCATCGCCATTAAATCGACATCACCGGCAATGGTGAAATCATCTTTTAGGGTCATGTCTGAGGTATAGGGCGTTGTTTCAGAAAAGGCTAGATTGCCTAATGACTCAGCATGCGCCGTAGAGGTTAACATCGAGATGCTTATGACACCTGCAAGCAGTAGTTTGTTATGCATGACCATTCCCGTAAGCGATTTAATTCGGTAAACCCTATCAGGTGGGAGTGACGAATTAGTGACAGGGGTAAGTCGGTCAAGCGGGGTCTATCGTTAGCAATAGCCGCTTTTGACCTGCCTCCAAAGAGGGGCTGCGGTGCACTAAGCCATGTTCTTCACAGCCCACCCAACCGCTGCCTTTTAGCAACGCGATGTCACCAGCCTGCAAACGCTGAATGGCATTTGGGTTGTTGATAATCTCGGGGCGATCAGGCGTTGGCGCACCTAGCCCTGCGCGGTTAATCGCATTTTCAGGCAACCACTCGCTGCCTGGGCCGACATAGGTGGTCACTAAACGTACCGGCAAGTTGTCGCAGTGAAAACGTGGGCACATCGCCGCTGTTAATAAGCGTAGACGAATGCCAACAGTGTCGGTATCAAACAGGAATGCAATGGCTTCAGCAATGGTTGCGATATCGTCAATCAACGCATCTCCTGCTGAGGGCTCTGGGAGCTTTCGACGCAAGTCATTTTTAAAGTCATCTGTAGGACTGCCAAGCCATGCATACTTCCAGTCTCGCGATGTTTGGCTCTGTGCGTTTGCGCTAAGCGCCACATCGGCGGGCAGAGCGCGTTGCAGAATAGCGATGTTAATCTGCTCTTCAAATATACGCGGAAGCACGCTGATGTCGGTATCCCGTGCGGCGTGTTGTGGTAGCGGCCAGGATGCTGCTTGATGAGAGTGTGGGGTGGGCATGTAGGTCTCCTGTTACGTTTAGCAGTGCATTAGCATTGAGAAAGGTTAGGTCGCAGAGCTCTATTTGTTATGTTATAACGTTTTTATCAATAGGAGGCTATACATTGCAACCCGATATCACTCAGTCAGTAACTGCCAGAGCAGACAGTGGCGCTGAATTCCTAGATGCAAAAAAAGCTGAGGAGGCTTTGCTGTTGGCCTCATCAGCAGACGAGTACATGAATGCCGTACAGCTTGCGTTTTTCCGTCAGCGGCTTTTGAACGAACGTGCGGAGCTTGAGGCGCATTTAAACGAGGTGAAAACGGCTATCGCCTCCCATGAGAGAGATAGCGACGAGGCTGATCAGGCCTCGTTTGAGGAGGAGCTGCGGTTGTCACTTCGCCAAGCAGATCGTGAAAGTCGGTTGATCAATAATATTGATGCAGCCTTACAGCGTATCGAAAATGGTGAATACGGCTTCTGTGAAGAAACTGGTGAGCCCATTGGTCTCCCACGACTACTTTTTCGTCCCACGGCAAAGCTTTGCATTGAGGCAAAGGAGCGCCAGGAGCGTAAAGAGCACCATTTCCGCAAGGCACGGGGGGAGTGATGCAGTTCTCCACGCTGACACCGGTTAACGTACTGACCGGTTTTTTAGGGAGCGGTAAGACAACGTTACTCAATCGTTGGGTACGCCAAGCGTCAATGCAAAACACGCTGATCGTAATTAATGAGTTTGGTGATATTGGGCTAGATCATCAGTTGATTACCCAGAGTGATGAGCAAGCGGTGGTGGAGATGAGCAGCGGCTGTTTGTGCTGCACATTGAGGGGGGACTTAAGCCGTACGCTAAAGCAGGCTATTGATTCGCTGTTGGCAGAGGGAAAACCAGCACCTTCCCGTGTTGTGATTGAAACCACAGGACTGGCCGATCCCGCCCCTATTTTACAGCTGTTAATGACCGATCATTGGCTTGCCCACCGTTTCCAGTTGGATAGCGTGGTGTGCTGTGTTGATGCCGCGAACGGTGAGGCAACGTTGCAGGCGCATCGTGAGTCACAGCGCCAGATAGCGATAGCAGACCGATTACTCATCACCAAAACTGACCTGGTCGACGAAGTCCGCCTAACACCACTGGCTAACCAACTGGCGTCCATCAATCCGGCAGCAGAGCAGTGGCAGGTAGTGAACGGTAACCTTTCGCCTGAGTTGTTGGTAGGTGCAGGGCTTTTTCGTCAGGATTCTCAACGATACCAGGTAGAGCAATGGCTGAAGTCAGCACGTTACAGCGTTATCCACGCTGAAGATGTTAAGCACGAGGGGGAGCAGCAGGGCGACAGTAACGCTGCTTTTGTGCAGCCCACTAGCCAGCCAACGTTGACTCGTCATGGGGAGAATATCAATGCGTTTTGTTTTTGCGTTGAGGGATTAATTACTCCAGAGGCTTTGGAAAACTGGCTGGATCTATTGATGTCGTTGATGGGCGAGAAAATGCTACGCATTAAAGCGATTGTGCACCTTACCGATCGCGATGAACCGCTCGCACTGCACGGCGTCCAGCACATTTTCCACCCGCCGACGCCTCTGCCGATGCAGTGTGTTAATGACCGCATTTCTCGGTTTGTCTTCATTACTCAAAATGTCGCGCCTGCTACTGTGGCGCAGCTTTATCGTTATTTCACACCCTTTAACTCATCAGCTGACTCATCAGCTAACTCATCAACGAACGAGGCAATTTAATGACGGCTTTTACTTTACCTGATATTGCCCAACAACCTGCCCGTTTACCGGGCACGCTTTCCTGGGTTGGGATGGAAGGCATCGCGTTGCCGGTACAGCTGGCGGGGTACCAAGTGAATGCCAATGTGTCAGCTGGTGTTAGCCTTGAGGAGGCTGGTGCTCGTGGTATCCACATGTCACGGCTGTATACCGCATTGGATGCATTAGAGCACCAGCCGCTAACGCCCACATTAATTCATCGTGTTCTTGCGGCTTTTTTAGAGAGTCACCAAGCATTATCAGAAAATGCTTACCTAACGTTCAGTGGGGAGGTATTACTTAAACGTGACGCGCTGATCAGCCCTTTGTCAGGTTGGAAAGGCTATCCGTTTACACTGCACAGCCAGCTCACACCGTCAGGTTTTAAGGTAGAGCTAGACGTATCCGTTGGTTACTCCTCAACTTGCCCTTGCTCAGCGGCATTAGCAAGACAGCTAATCCAGCAAGCGTTTGTGGAAGATTTTGAAGAGATCCCCTTAACCAAGCAGGCTGTACTTGCGTGGCTAGGCAGCGAGGAAGGGGTACTCGCCACTCCACATAGTCAGCGCAGTGTTGCCCACTGTTCCATACGGCTGGCAGGAAACGATGTTATTCCGCTTGCTGAGCTTATTGAGCGTATTGAGAACGCCCTGGGGACAGCGTTACAGACAGCTGTTAAACGTATTGATGAGCAGGCATTTGCGCTCGCCAATGGTCAGAATCTGATGTTCTGCGAAGATGCAGCCAAACGTCTAGATCGAGCGCTTAGAAGGATGGCTGATATTTCAGGCTTCCAGCTGAAGGTGGTTCATGCTGAAAGTTTGCACGCCCACGATGCGGTAGCGAGATGCGAATGGCAGTGGTGAGAAATGTTCATGAGAAATGTTCATGAGAAATGATGTTAGCTGGCTGTAAGAAAATAAAGATGTGTTTACGCATTGACACCAAGCAGTCGTGACCTTATATACGATGCATCATCCATCACTATGAGCTCCCATGTTCCTTCTTATCACGATTGCTACCCTTTCAATCGCGTTCTCTTTTCTGTGCTCTATCCTTGAAGCAGCGTTGCTGTCTATTACGCCAAGCTATATCGCCAAGCAAAAAGAAGATAATCCCAAGCTTCATGCGGCGCTGACGAAGCTAAAAACCAATATTGATCGGCCGTTGGCCGCGATCTTAACGCTTAACACCATTGCGCATACTGTCGGTGCAACGGCAGTGGGGGCGCAGGCCGCGGTCGTGTTTGGCGAAGCCTCTATTGCCATTGTGTCGGCCGTCATGACCATGCTGATTTTAATTCTTTCTGAAATCATTCCCAAAACGATTGGTGCTACCTATTGGCGAGGTCTATCACCGGTGTTGCCACGGTTACTGAACCCAATGATTATTGGGTTGCTGCCGTTTATCTGGATGTCCGAACAGATTACGCGCCGTTTAGGGAAGTCAGAGCATGATGTTGACCTGCGCGATGAAATTAAAGTGTTGGCGCGGGTAGGTTTAGAAGAGAAAGTGTTGGATGCGGATGAGTCACGCACCATTATTAACATGTTGAATTTGCATGAAATTGCGGTTAATAAAGCGATGACGCCCCGTACTGTGTGTGAAACGGTATTGCCTAACATGACGGTTAAGGAGTTTGACGAGCTGTATGGCAAAATGCCATTCACTCGTTTCCCTGTGATGGATAACGGCGAGCAGGCATTTGGTTATGTGCACAAGGCCGATATGTATCACGCCGATGATGCCAAAACCATGCGTGAGCTGATGCATCCGATTGGCAGTGTCGACGTATCGAACAATGTCGAGCAGGTGTTTACATCAATGTTAAAGGATCACCTGCACATGCGGGTGGTTTATGATGAACACGGCACCTTTGTGGGCCTTATCACCCTAGAAGACATCATTGAGACGATATTAGGTCAAGATATTGTCGATGAAACCGACAGTGTGGCGAACTTGCGCCACTATGCAAAACAGCGCTGGGTAAAGCGCATCAAGCGGGAAGAGAAAGACGTCAAATCGCTGGATTGAGCATAGTAAATGTTTCACTGCTATAGCGCTAAACGTTCTATAGTGAAGGTGTTGAAAGTCATATAAGGTATTAAGGTCACTTGACCCTAATGAGGAGGAACGATGTCATTACGTATCAATGCGGTAGTGCCTGATTTCGAAGCAGAAACTAGCCAAGGCCCGATTCATTTTCACGACTGGATCGGCGATAGCTGGGCGATCCTCTTTTCTCATCCTAAAGATTTCACCCCGGTCTGCACCACAGAATTCGGCGCAGTGGCAACGCTGAGCCCCGAATGGGAAAAGCGCGGCACCAAAGTCATTGGCGTCTCTGTGGATGGCGTTGAAGACCACAAACGCTGGGCAAGCGATATCGAGAAAGTTTGCGGCAATACGGTTGGCTTCCCCATTATTGCTGATGAAGGCCTAAAGGTTTCCAAGCTGTTCGATATGCTGCCAGAAGATGCTTATCTGCCAGATGGCCGCACCCCTGCCGATAGCGCAACGGTACGCTCGGTGTTCATTATCGGGCCGGATAAGCAGTTGAAACTATCGATGACCTACCCGATGACGGTAGGCCGTAATTTCGCAGAAATTCTGCGTGCGCTGGATGCACTGCAAGCCACGGCAAAACATGGCGTTGCAACGCCTGCTGACTGGACAGTTGGTCAGGACGTTATTATTCCGCCGAGCGTGTCTAATGAAGATGCCAAGCAGAAGTTCGGTGAATTTGACGCTGTTCTGCCGTACCTGCGTAAAACGAAATTGCGCTAATAAGTTAACGCTACCTTGTTTTAAGACTAAAAAAACTCGCCATGAACATGGCGAGTTTTCTTCTTATGAAGGTGCTAAAGAGAGTCGTTCGATAGAGTGAGAAACATTCTGCGCGCCTTGCAAAATTTCGCTCACAATTGACTCTATTTCTTTAACACTCGTTTGACTGCTTTCACCTTGCTTGACCACTTGCTGCATTGCCTGAGTGGTGCGGGCGACAAGTGCATTATTTTCTTTTAGAACTCGAGTGATTTCGCTCACCGCTTCACTTGATCCTTTGGCTAATTGGCGTACTTCATTTGCTACTACAGCAAATCCACGGCCCTGTTCACCTGCTCTTGCGGCTTCCACCGCGGCATTTAATGAAAGCAAGTTTGTTTGGCTGGCAATTTGCGCGATTGATGCAGTAATTTTGTTAATCTGTTCCGCTTGTTGGTTTAGTGCAGTGATTAGTTGCTGTGCTTCGTTGAGCGTATGGGCGGCATGTTGTGAGTCGGAAAGCACCGTTTGCAAGTGGGTTAACCCATTTTGAGCAATTCGCTCGGTTTGGCTAGACGATGCTTGAGCGCTGCTTACGGTGGCTTTAGCCGCTTCAGTTGCCAGCATTGCTTGAGTGATATCGGTAGCAAACTTAACGACCTTTACCACCTTACCCTCGTCATCAAAGATAGGGTTATAAGTAGCTTCCAGCCAAACGGCGCCTCCTTTGGCATTTAGGCGTAAGAACTTACCCTGCTTATACTCCCCTTGGCTTAAGCGTTGCCAGAAATCTGAGTGTTCTCGGTAAAAATCATTATCGCAGAACAGTCGATGATGTTCGCCACGAAGTTTGTGCAGAGGATACCCCATTACTTGTTCAAAATTAGTATTGGCATCCAGAATAAAACCGTCAGTTGTGAATTCAATGACTGCCATTGAGCTATTTAGGGCTTGAAGAATGAAACGTTCGCTAGCGGCGTTTTGGTGCTCTTTGGTCACGTCAGTGGCTACTTTTAAAATTTGTACAACGTTGCCACGACGGTTCTTGATCGGTAAATAGGTGGCCTCAAGCCATACCTCTTCGCCAAGTGCGTTCATGCGCCGAAAACGCCCCTGCTGGCTTACACCTGCTGCAAGTGATTTCCAAAAATCATCATATTGACGGTTAGACGTTTCTTCAGGAAAACAAAAAATACGGTGATGCTGCCCCTTAATATCAGCTAATAAGTACCCCATAGAGGCTAAAAACGGCTCACTAGCCTCTTGGATAATGCCTTCCGATGAAAAATAGATACACGCAGTATGTTGGGTTAGGGCGCTACGTAAGGCGTCAGAAGCGAAATATGCGAGCATTGGTAGTCCCTTAAATCTAGTCTGTTGTCACCGAGAATAGGGTGATAGTAGATCAGATCTTGATAAAAGGCACTCTGTTTGTAATGGTTTTGTACAAATAAGTAGTATGCTAGCCTTATTTGACTATTGGGGACATGTAGGGGGAGTGCTAAGGCTAGAAAAGCCTAGTTGGGTAAACCACGCAGTGGCGTTGCCGCCTGTATTATCACCATCACTCATTAAGGCGATACCGTTGACTTGGCTAGGAGCGTTGCCAAAAAGAGCTTGGTAGTCAGCACGGACATCGCGTACTTCTGCCACCCACTCCCCAACCGCGCTATTGCCACTTTGCAGCGCCATCAGTTGTGCTCGGTCAGTAAAGGCATTTGGCCACGATGCACCCTGAGGTTGGGTAGAGGACCAGACATAGTTAACCGATTCGACCTGCCAGGGAAGAATCCCCGTCTTACGCGCCACATAAACCCGTGCTGGATAGTCATCGCCCGCTTTCGTAGTTTCATCAACGCCCGGATAGATTGAGTCTACTTGCCAGCACCAGTGAAGGTAGGGCGTTTCATTTAAGTCAATATCGCGTTCCAGGTAGCGTGCAGAGGCCTGGCCCTGAGCATTGGCTTCAAGCACTCGTTGGCCTGATTTCTCAACAATGGAATAGCGTGTTTCGCCTTCGAAGCTTCGGGTAGGCCAGGTCATGATTTGGTTAGGTGTAAAGCGTATCTCTTGCCCGCTAGCGGTTGTGAGCAATAACGGGCTAAAAAACAGGCTCGCTAGTACTGTTGCTTTGATGGGGAAAGCGCTAGCGAGGCTCATAATGACTACCGCTGTCTGTTGAGTTTTTTGGTACAGCAGGGTGGTGCTCACCAATTTTGTGAAGCAGGTCAAATTGGCGGCCACAGGCGCGGCAGGCGCTGCACATAGAGAGATGTATGCGTAGTGCAGTACGTTCGCGAAAGGTGAGTGCTCTATCTTGTTTAAGTGACATCAAACGCGTTGCTTCACGGCACATTAGCATCTTTATTGGCTCCTACTGAATCCAGCCGTTATCCAAACAGGCTCTTAACCTTAGCCGTGCTCGGTGTAAGATAACCCAACAGTTAGTTTCTGTTATGTCGAGTTCCTTACAAATATCCTGTGTCGATAATCCCATCAGCTCTCGTAAGGTAAATACGCGTGCGATACTGTCAGGTAGCGCTATTAAACAAGCATCGAACACTTGCCAGAAGCGTTGATTCTCTAAAATATGCTCAGGTTCTCCCCAGTCGTGCGGGCGGGCGCTGGGCTGCCAATGCCCATTTGATTTGAATAGTCGGTCTAACGTGTCCTCGTCGATTGAGTCATTTAGCGGCTGCCAGCGCCCCTGTTTTTTCTGCTGGCGCAGATGGTCAAGTATCTTAAATTTCAAGATGCCAAATACCCAGGTTTCAAATTCTGAGCGCCCTTCAAATGAACTGGTTTTTTCAAACGCGGTGAGCAAGGTTTCCTGAACGGCATCTTCAGCGGCAGCACTCTCCCTAAGCTGCAAGCGTGCAAATGCAAGCAGGCGGGGGCGGATATGTCTGAAGTGTTCGGCAGCTTGTTGTGAGGAGATAGGCAATATGAGCGTCCCTAAGCTAAGAAAGGTCAGGCTTAAAGCTCAAGGATCCCATCACCGCGTAAGATGCGTTGCGGTGACGGGAGAAGCACCTAAACAGTTAAGCGGTTAAGTGCTCTACGAGCGCTTGGGCAAATGTATCGGTTGTTCCGGTGCCGCCCATGTCGGGTGTCACCATATCGCGGCGTGTCTCCAACACCGCGCGAATTCCGTGACGAATCGCGTCGCCTTTTTCGTTCATGCCTAAATGGTCAAGCATTTGGGCGGCTGCTAGTAGCAGGGCGCAAGGGTTGGCGATTTTTTGTCCGGCAATATCCGGTGCTGAACCGTGAACTGCTTCAAAAATAGCAGCCTTTTCGCCGATGTTAGCACCGGGCGCTAGACCTAATCCGCCAACTAGCCCTGCACATAGGTCAGAAAGAATATCGCCAAACAGGTTGGTGGTGACAACGACATCGAACTGGTGCGGATTCATCACTAGCTGCATGCAGGCGTTATCTACAATCATTTCCTGGAATTCGATCTCGGGATACTCTTTGGCGACTTCCCGAGCGACATCCAAAAACAGGCCAGAGCTGGTTTTAATGATGTTAGCTTTATGTACAGCGGTGACTTTCTTACGGCCGTTATTTTTGGCTAGCTCAAACGCATAGCGCACAATGCGTTCGGAACCCTGGCGGGTTACCTTGATGACTGAAATGCCCGTATTGCCATCGTCAATCATCTCTTGGCCATCAGAGAGGTAGGCGCCTTCGGTGTTTTCCCGCACGGTAATCATATCGATATCGCTGTAACGCGAACGCGTACCGGGGAAGCTAATCGCAGGGCGCACGTTAGCGTACAAGTCAAAATGACGACGCAGTTGCACATTGATGGAGGAGAAACCTTTGCCAATAGGGGTGGTCAGCGGGCCTTTCAGGGCAATACCGTACTTCTCGATGGCATCAAGCGACTCTTGAGGAATCAGCGTACCGTGTTTTTCAAGCGCCGCCAGGCCAGCATCGATAAACTCATAATTCAGACCGCACTCCAGCGCATCAAGCACGCGCAGGGTTGCATCCATAATTTCTGGGCCGATACCGTCGCCTTTAATCACCGCAATTGACTGACTCATCATCTATTTCTCCTCTTTGGCGGGCATATTCGGCACGTGACTATGTGTGCCGCTTCAACATAAAACGTTGGCAATTGTCATCGTTTCTGGTGGCGCAATGGTACGCCACAATCAGTCGCGAGGTCACCCTGCCTAAGTAGAGGTGAGGGCGTGTTAGCGCGTATCACAGTGTGGGCTACCAGAGTGGCGTGAGATGCAATGCGGCTGTGATGCTGTTAGAATACTGCGCTTTGTCGCATCTTGCTTATTGCAACCGTACAGAATATTACTTATGACTGAATTTACTCACATCTTTTCTGGGCTGATGACTCCGCCCTAGCTTCCTGCCTTCCTTAAGGTAATGGCTGTGCATTCATCGCGCTGTCATTGCTTTGTGGTACTTAAAATTAGCCGTGCTCATCTCATGCAGTACGTGACTTTTTAGGTACCAAACGCCAGCTTATCTTCACAATAAAAAGTGCTACAGCCTCAGCGTGCCAATGCTTGGCGGCGTTGTCTGCGCGCTTTTGGCCAATCTTAAATCCTTAACCGTGGACCCTTCGCATGTACGAAAAGTTTAAACAATCTTGGCTCTCAAACCTCAAGGGCGACACCCTTGCGGGGATTGTCGTGGCGCTTGCACTGATTCCTGAAGCGATTGCATTTTCGATAATTGCTGGTGTTGATCCAAAAGTGGGCCTATACGCCTCATTTTGTATCGCAGTAGTGATCGCTTTTACCGGTGGTCGCCCAGGTATGATTTCAGCAGCTACCGGTGCGATGGCGCTACTGATGGTTACTTTAGTTCGTGAACATGGCCTGGAGTACTTACTGGCGGCCACGCTATTGACTGGGGTATTACAAATTATCGCAGGCTACTTAAAACTTGCAGAGCTGATGCGTTTTGTATCCCGTTCGGTGGTCACCGGGTTCGTGAATGCGCTAGCGATATTAATCTTCATGGCGCAACTGCCCGAGTTAACTAATGTGACGTGGCATGTGTATGCCATGACGCTAGCAGGTTTAGGCATTATCTATCTCTTCCCGTACTTGCCGGCGATTGGAAAGTCGGTTCCTTCTCCTCTGGTATGCATCGTGGTGCTTACCGGGGTGTATATGGTAAGCGGCATGGATATACGCACGGTAGGTGATATGGGCGAACTGCCCGATACACTGCCAATGTTCTTATGGCCTAGCGTGCCACTTAATTTAGAAACGCTAATGATCATCTTTCCCTACGCCATCATGCTGGCGGTGGTGGGCCTTCTTGAATCTATGATGACAGCCACTATTGTTGATGACTTAACGGATACACCCAGCGATAAAAACCGTGAGTGTAAAGGTCAGGGTATCGCTAATATCGGATCGGGTTTACTGGGCGGTATGGCAGGCTGTGCAATGATTGGTCAGTCAGTCATCAACATAAAGTCCGGTGGCCGGACTAGGCTCTCAACGCTTATCGCTGGTGTTGTTCTGTTGTTGATGGTGGTCTTCCTCGCGGATTGGGTCTCGCAGATTCCTATGGCAGCGCTGGTAGCGGTGATGATTATGGTATCGATTGGCACCTTTAGCTGGGAGTCGATTCGCGACCTTAAAAAACATCCGGTGAGTACCAATATCGTTATGCTAGCCACAGTGGCGGTGACTGTGGGGACGCACAATTTAGCGATTGGTGTCTTTGTAGGTGTACTGCTGGCGGCGATGTTCTTTGCTAATAAAGTCGGCAACATCATGTATATCGGCTCGAAAGAAGTAGAGCCCGGTAAAGAGCGTGAATACCAAGTGGTTGGCCAAGTGTTCTTTGCCTCTTCTGAGCGTTTTATTGCGGCCTTCGATTTTAAAGAGAGCATCGATAAGGTCACTATCAACCTTTCCCGCGCCCACTTCTGGGATATTACCGCCGTTCAAGCTCTGGACCGCGTGGTGATTAAGTTCCGTCGTGAAGGTACTGAGGTGGAGCTGGTTGGCTTGAGCGAAGCCAGTGCAACTGTCGTCGACCGCTACGCGGTACACAACGACCCTGAAGCGGTTGAAAAGCTAATGGGCGGCCACTAACCACCGCAAGGAGAGCGATATGACTGAACACGTACTCGCCGCGATTGACGGCTCCCAATATGCAGAAAGCGTCTGTGACTACGCCGCTTGGGCAAGCTTGGCATTAAATGCGCCGCTTAGCTTTGTGCATGTGGTGGATAATCATTCTGATGTGCCAGCAGAGCAAAATTTGTCGGGTAACCTAAGATTTGGTGCCCGCGAGCGCTTGATGAAAGAGCTTTCTGAGCTTGATGAACAGCGCGCTAAGGTAAACCGTGAGCAAGGCAAGCTTATGCTGGAAGCTGCCAAGGCACGGGCAGTAGAAGATGGGGTCGCTGATCCCATTATTCGCCAGCTTAACGGCACGCTGGTCGAAACCTTGGTAGAGCTAGAGAAAGACATACGTTTGTTGGTGGTAGGCAAGCGTGGTGAAACCGCTCACCACGCCAGCGGCCACTTAGGTTCAAACCTTGAGCGTGTGGTGCGTGAAATGCATCGCCCAATTCTCATGGTGCCCAAAGCCTTTAAGCAGCCTGAAAGGGTGCTGATTGCGTTTGACGGTAGCAAAACTGCCCGTAAAGGGGTGGAGATGCTGGCGCGTTCTCCGTTATTTACCGGTACCGAATGCCATGTGCTGATTGTGGGTGCTGAAACCGCTGAGCATCGCAGCGAGCTTGATTGGGCGTTGACTACGCTACGCGATGCTGGCCACCAAGCCGAAGGCGCCATCCGTTCCGGTGAGGTAGACGACACCTTGCAAGCGTACGAGAAGGAGCATGCGATCGACCTTCTAGTGATGGGCGCTTATGGCCACTCGCGTATTCGCCACTTGCTGGTCGGCAGTACCACCACGGCGATGTTACGCGGTAGCCGAATTCCGGTACTAATATTGCGTTAATCAATACGTACGCTTTAACGCCGGTCACCACGCTAAGGGGCCGGCGTTTTTTATAGCTGGCTCGGAATTAGCTTGCCGGGCACCCAGCGTATCAACGCTATCATGCCAAATAACTCCACTAGCGATTGAAAAACAATAACTACTACCGCGGCTTGCCATCCATTGGGCAGGGTAAGCGTAATGGGCAACATGACAAACGAATTGCGCGTGCCAAAACTAAAGGCAAGTGTTCGGGCGCTGGCAGGCGGTAGTTTGAATAGGCTGCCTAACGTTTTACCCAACAACCCAGCGATGACTAAAAAGCCAATAAAGATAAACACAACCTGCCACAGCACATGGCTAAGCCCTAGCACGCTATTCACCTGCGACGCGGCAATGACTAGCACTACCAGCGCAAGTAGCGGTATTGGTAGATAGCCAAGATACCCAGAGGCTTGGTTAATGACATGGTAGCGCTGGGCAGCAAACTCCGTCAGCCATGCCAATCCCAAAGGAAGCATAATTAAGCCAGCAAATGCGCTGAGAAGGTTGGTAGAAAAGGTTAACTGAAACCACTCGCCGCCTAAAAATAGCCACAGATAAACGGGCAATGCGACCATTTGGATGAGCAGCAGCAGTGGCGTTGCCGCAACCGCGCGGGCGGCATCGCCTTTGCCTAAGTGCGTGAAGGTAATAAACCAGTCTGTGCAGGGCATCAGTAGCACTAGCAAAACACCAGCCATTACCGGTGGGGGAAGTGGTAGCCCCACTACTAAAAGACCTAGCACCAACACCCCGAGTAGTGCAGGAATGATAATGAAGTTGCCAATCAGCAGCGCTGCCATAAAGCGTTTATCGGTAACGCTTTGCTTGATATGTAATAGCGGTATTTGAGTAAAAGTGGCGTAGAGCAGTATGCCGAGGAGCGGCCATAGCAGCTGTTCAAGTGATGACGCTAGTAAGGGAGCTATCAGACCCAACGTAAGCCCTAAGCAGATAAATCCCAGGTAAAGCCAAGACTGTTGTCGCTCTAACTGCTCGCGCATGAAATACCTACGGTTATAGACGAGAAAGCGCTATGCGTTCTCCTAGCCAGGCCGCCAGTAACCAAAGCGGTAGGCTGATAAGTACATAAAGCAGCGCTAGCCCAGAAAGCCCCTGTTGAATAAGGTGCAATGTTTCCAGGCTAAAGAGTGAAAACGTGGTAAAGCCGCCGCAAAAACCGGCCACTAACAGCGGCTGCCAGTGCGCAAGCTTGCCGTTAGGAAAACGTGAGGCGGTAGCGGCAATCCAACCGATGATTCCAGAACCCAGCACGTTAACCAGCAGCGTGCCCCAGGGGAAATAGCCACCAAGTGCTGCCAAAGACATGAGAGATACCCCGTAGCGAAGTGCACTGCCAAGCCCGCTACCAATCCCGACGGCTAGGTAAGCTCGCCAGTTCATAGCAACAACCCCTTAGCTAACAGCCAACCGAGCATGGCCATCACCATGCCGAGCACTAGGGTAGCGGCAATATTTAAGGCGGCACGCAGCGCTTGGCCGCTTTGCCACAGCTCAATAGTTTGTAAGCTAAATGAAGAAACGGTGGTGTAGCCACCTAGCAAGCCTGCAACAGTAAATAGCCACAGCGGCTGTGCGCTTGGCACGCCGTAGTAACCAAGAAGCCCGCCCGCTATAAACGCACCGCTGGCAT
Source organism: Halomonas sp. XH26 (assembly GCF_024138895.1). Lineage (NCBI taxonomy): Bacteria > Pseudomonadati > Pseudomonadota > Gammaproteobacteria > Oceanospirillales > Halomonadaceae > Halomonas > Halomonas sp. XH26. The sequence continues at coordinate 3,074,506 of NZ_CP071889.1, read as the reverse complement.
TCACCAGTAAGGTACCCCAGGGGAAGGTTTTGCCCAGCAGGTGGGCCATAAGGTTAGAAACGGCATAGCGACCCATGCCGCCCAATGCGCCGCCAAGTGCTACCAGTAGCATGCTCGCGATACCATGCCCCATCGTAACTCCTTTAACTGGCCGCGTTGATAGGCTGCTAAGTGTACCACCTACCCCATAACGATAGGGATGAACACAAAGAACGCGTTAAGGTGTCGCTGGTCAATAAGTTCGTGTAAAAAAGAGTGAGAATAATAAAAATCTTAACGCACCCGCTCAAGGAGTCGCTTTTATGTCTGATCGCGTGTTCGCCGCTATTGATGGATCTCAGTATTCAGAAAGTATCTGTGATTATGCTGTCTGGGCCGCCAAGGCACTTGGTGCGCCATTAAGCTTTATTCATACCCTCGATAACCACGCCCAGGTGGCAGAACCTGATCTAACCGGTAATTTAGGTTTAGGGACCCGAGAGCATCTGCTTGAAAAGCTTTCTGATATTGAAGAACAGCGCGCGAAAGTTGCCCGTGAGCAGGGGCGCTATATGCTCGATGCGGCAAAAGCACGCGCAATCGAAGCCGGTATTGTTGATCCACTCTGCCTTCAGCGTAACGGAACGTTGGTAGAGACCTTGGTTGAGAACGAAAAGGAGATGCGCTTACTGGTACTAGGCAAGCGTGGCGAAACTGCGCATCAAGCCAGTGGCCATCTCGGCTCTAACCTTGAACGCGTTGTGCGTGAGATGCATCGCCCACTATTGATGGTGCCTAAGCAGTTTACGCAGCCGAAAAACGTGATGATGGCGTTTGATGGCAGCAAAACGGCTCGCAAAGGCATTGAGATGCTGGCCAAAAGCCCGCTCTTTGAAGGTGCTGCCTGCCATGCTGTGATCGTGGGCGCTGAGACGGCAGAAAATCGATCACAGCTTGAGTGGGCAATTGATGTTCTTGAGTCTGCTGGCCACCACGCTGAAGGCGCAATTCGCGCTGGCGAAGTGGAAGAAACCTTGCGCGCTTATAAGCAGAAGCACGGTATTGACCTGTTGGTCATGGGTGCCTATGGGCATTCGCGTATTCGTCACTTGCTGATTGGCAGCACGACGACCGCCATGCTACGCAATGCCCATTTGCCGGTGCTGATTCTGCGCTGACTTGTGAAAGATTATGCTTCTACTTCGACATCCGCACCTTCCTGCTGATGCTGCTTGGTGGCCTGCGCCATATTAATGCCTGACAGCAGCGCCTTCAGCGATGCGCTAACGGTGTCACTATCTTCGGCCACGGCGCAAAGTCGTTGTCCATCAATATTCAGCTGCACAAAGGCAATCGCATTGGCTTCGCTGTCGCCACCCAAGGAGTGCTCACTGTAGTCAATAATGGCTACATTGCTGCCTGAATGCTTCTTCCAAGCATCAGTGAAGGATGACATGGCGCCATTGCCGGTACCTGACAAGCGCAGTGTTTCAGCGCCTTGCCAAAGGGTTATTTCTATTCCCTCGTGCTGGCCTTTTGATAGCCGGTAATCGGCCAATGCCAGTGGCGCATCCTGAGTGAAATTATCAAACATCACTTGGCGAATGATTTCACTAGAAAGCTCGCCGTTGCGGCGTTCGCTCTCTTGTTGCACGTAAGGAGCAAGGGCCAGCATCATCCAACGCGGTAAATTAATGCCGTAGTCTCGCTCCAACAAAAAGGCCATGCCACCTTTGCCAGACTGGCTATTCACCCGGATAACGGCTTGGTAGTCGCGGCCAATATCATGCGGGTCAATGGGTAGGTAAGCCACTTGCCACGGCTCGTCGGGCTTTTGATGCTTGAGGGATTTACGAATAGCATCCTGGTGGCTGCCAGAAAACGCGGTATACACCATCTCGCCAACCCAGGGATGGCGCGGATGCATAGTAATACCAGTACACTCATGCACCACCTGAACGATCTCGTCCGGGTTAGAAAGATCCAGCTGCGGGTCGATGCCTTGGCTGTACAGGTTCATCGCCAAGGTGACAATGTCCATATTGCCGGTGCGCTCGCCGTTACCCAGTAACGTGCCTTCGACGCGGTCAGCTCCCGCCAACAGTGCCAATTCTGCTGAGGCGACTGCGCCGCCGCGGTCGTTGTGGGTATGTACCGAAATAATCACGCTGTCGCGACGGCTAATGTGCTGGCAAAAGTATTCAATCTGGTCAGCATGATGATGTGGCCCCGCAACTTCTACCGTGGTGGGCAAGTTGAGGATGCATTTGTTGTCAGGCGTTGGCTGCCAGACATCCATCACGGCTTCGCAGATGGCCAGTGAAAAATCGATTTCAGTGCTAGAGAAGCTTTCCGGCGAATATTGGAAACGCCAGTCAGCATCTGGGTGTTGGGCAGCATAGGTCTTCACCCAGGTAGCGCCTTGCACGGCAATATCGGTAATGCCATCTCGATCCATCTCAAACACCCGCTCGCGCTGGATGGTCGAAGTGGAGTTATACAGGTGAATAATGGCGCGCTTGACGCCCGTCAGCGATGCAAAGGTTTTCTCGATTAAGTGTTCACGGCACTGCACGAGTACCGCAATAGTGACATCGTCTGGAATTTGGTCTTCTTCAATTAGCCAGCGGACAAAGTCGTAGTCTGGTTGGCTAGCCGAGGGAAAGCCCACCATCACTTCTTTAATACCCACTTTAATAATCTGCTGCCAAAAGCGCTGCTTTTGCTCAACCGTCATCGGCTCTAATAGCGCCTGATTGCCATCGCGTAGGTCTTCACTTAGCCAAATGGGCGCTTGAGTTAGGTCGCGGTCAGGCCATTGGCGGTTGAAGGCGGGAACACGCGGAGCAGGGCGGTATTTGCGATGATCAAAAGCAGACATGGTGAGTTTCCTGAAGGCAGTGAGTTAGTTGGGCGGCCGCTTGTGGCGTAAGCCGCGTTAACAGGTGTCTGGGTAAGGCACCGTGTAGGGGCTGCTTGTGACAGTCAATACAGTTTACTTGAAGTAAGGCGAAAGGTTATTGCGAAAATGTGGTTTTATCGCCAATAATTGGCAATAAATGTCGTATTGTTATTTTTTATTGGTAGGAGCTGCTTGTTATGCCTGTCGTGCCGCTTGAACTTGATCGTTTTGATCGCCACATTCTGAATGTGTTACAGCAGGAAGGGCGGATTAGTAACCAGGAGTTAGCCGAGCGCATCGGGCTTTCCCCTTCACCTTGCTTGCGCCGGGTGCGTGCGCTAGAGGAGCACGGCTTAATTACCCAATATCGGGCCGATGTTGATGCGCGGCAGCTAGGCTATCAACTGATGGTGTTGCTGCACATTTCAATGGATCAACATACTCCCGAACGGTTTGATAACTTCGAACGTCATATTCGTAAAATCCCCAACGTGATTGAGTGTTTGATTATCACCGGCCAAGCGGCAGATTTTCAGCTCAAGATTCTAGTGCGGGATATGGACGACTATCAGCACCTTTTACTGCACGTGATCAACCGTATTGAAGGCGTCACCGGAGCCCACACCAGCTTTGTTTTGCGACGAGTCTTTGAGCATCGCCCCGTGCCTACGGAGCGCGTTTGATTAAGAAGGCATAGGCAACGAAGCGGTGGCGGTTTACACTGCTTTTTTTGTCTTACCTAGGAGATTGAACCATGACAATTCAGCGCCATGATACAAAAGCCCGTATGAGCCGTGCCGTTATTCATCAAGGTGTGGCCTATTTGTGTGGTCAGGTAAGCGGTCCTGAAGCGCGCCACGAAGGAATTAAGGAGCAAACCGAGAGTATGCTGGCACGGGTTGATGCCTTGCTAAAAGAAATTGGCTCCAGCCGCGAGCAGCTACTGAGTGCGACAATCTACCTTAAAGACGGCAATGATTTTGCTGCAATGAACGAGGTGTGGGATGCCTGGGTACCCGAAGGCTATGCACCGGCACGCACCTGTGTATGCGCGCCGTTGCCTGCGGATGAGTTAAAAGTAGAAATTACCGTTACCACTGCCGTCAGCAGTTAAGGTATCCGTATCAGCGATAGCTGTCTTACTGATTACTTACCTGCCTTTTCCACAGGAAAGCGGGTATCGCGCAGGCTATCTTTGATTTTCTTCAGGTGCGGTAGGAAATCTTCGCCGCGCCTGAGTGTAACCCCAGTGGCTAAGGCATCAATCAGCGTTAGTTGAATCATCCGCGAGGTCATGGGCATATAGTGGTCGGTGTCCTCGGGGGTGGCGACTTCGAGAGTCGAGGTACATTCCAAAGAAAGCGGGGAGTTAGGGGCGGTGATCCCCAGCACCACGGCGCCTGCTTCGCGAGCAACGCGTGCAATATCGACCAGTTCTCTGGTGCGGCCTGTGTACGAGATAATCACCACTACGTCACCGGTATGACAAGCGGCAGCCACCATGCGCTGCATCAGCACATCTACATAGGCCATGACGGGCAAGTTAAAGCGAAAGAATTTGTGCTGAGCATCCTGAGCGACGGCACCTGAGGCACCTAAGCCAAAGAAATGGATCTGTTTTGCTTGAGTAAGATAATCAACCATGCGCTCAACGGCGGCCATATCGACCTCACGCTGGGCTTCGTCCAGGGCGGCAATCGTCGCGCCAAAAATCTTATGGGTATACTGCGTTGCCGTATCGCCGGGCTCGACAGCTCGCGTCACATAGGGCGTTCCGCCTGCGAGGCTCTGCGCAAGTTTGATTTTAAAATCGGGGTAGCCTTTGGCGCCGAAGTTGCGGCAGAACCGGTTGACCGTAGGCTCGCTGACGCTGGCCGCTTGGGCAAGGCTTGCAATGCTCAAGCTGGTGGCTACTGCTGGGTCCTCCAGGATGACATTGGCAACTTTGCGTTCTGAGCGGTTTAATTCTTCTAAGCGTTCGCGTAAGCGGTCAAGCAGGTCATGCGCCATCAACAGCCTCCATGGCAATATTTTTTTGGGCGTTGGGTGCCCATTCGAGGCACCACGTAAAAAATGCGTCGGCGGTTAGCGGACGCGCATAGTAATACCCTTGCGCCGCTTCACAGCCAATAGAACGTAAGTAGTCCGCCTGGGCAGATGTTTCAATACCTTCTGCCACTACGTCGCACCCAACGGCATGGGCAAGCTGAGTAATGGTAAGGGCTAAATGACGGTCTACTGCGTCGTGCTCTAAATCCATGACGAAGGCACGATCTATTTTCAGGGTAGAGAAGGGCAGTGTTTTAACATAGGCGAGAGAAGAGTGACCAGTGCCAAAATCGTCGATCGCAACGGCAATATTCATCTCAGCAAGCTGAGCCAACTGCGTGCGTGCGTTGTGCATATCGCTTAATAAGCCTGACTCAGTAACTTCCAGTGCAAAAAAACGTTCAGGGATCTCTTGCTCAGCCAGCTTGGAAAGCAATGCCTGAGCAAAGTCTTTGCGCGCCAACTGGCGGGCTGCAACGTTCACCGCAATATGGAAGTCATCATCCAGCAGGCCTTTTATTCGCCATTCGACGATATGCTGCATTGCTTTCTCAAGCACCCACTCACCAATAGAGAGGATATCACCACTTGCTTCCGCAAGGGGAATAAAGTCCCCTGGGGAAATATGGCCTAGCTCGGGGTGGTGCCAGCGTAGGAGAGCTTCAGCTCCGATAACACGCTGTGTTGCCAGAGAAACTTTTGGTTGAAATGCCAGGGACATCTCGCCCCGTTCGGTCGCACCACGAATAGCTTGCTGAAGATTCAGGCGCTGGCGTTGTTGCGCTTCCAGCGTTTCGTTATAGCATTGAACGCGCAGCGTACCGTTCTGCGGCAACGCTAAGGCGGCCATATGCACAAGGCGTTCAATATCGAAATGGGCATCCGCCCAGCTAATGCCAATGCGCGCATTTAGAGGCAGTAGTAGGTCGCCCAGCGCTTGGTCTTGATCGAAGCAGCTCAATAGCTGCGCCGCGGAGTGGCGTAACGCCTCGAGTTCGGCGCGAGCAGTAATCACCAGTATCTCACTGCCTCCCCACAAACCTATTTGGCATTGCTGACTGAGTTTAGCCGAAAGTTGACGGCTGATATGAACCATCAATTTATCAGCGACGCCATAGCCATGTAGCTTAATAACGTCGTCTAGGTGGTCCAGCGCAATGAAGAGAAGCCCTGTTCCCGTGCCTCGCATTGCTGCTTCACGAAGCATTTGAGTCAGTGCGCGGCGATTAGCTAGTTGGGTGATTGGGTCGGTACGAGACTGGCGATCTAGCTCTTTTGTACGCTTTGCCACCATGCGTTCAAGTATGTCTGCCTGTTGATTGCGGATTTGATAACGGTGCTCAACGCTTAATGTATTGCGGATGCGCTGTAGCACCTCATCATGTTTGAACGGTTTCGTGACGAAGTCGCGCACACCCATGCTCAGTGAGCGATGACGCGTTTCATCATCAATCTGTGCGGTGAGTATAATAATTGGGGGGATATGGTGACCAAACTCTGCTTGCAATTGATTGATAACCGCGTACCCATCCAAGTAAGGCATGCGAATATCAAGCAGGATCAGGTCTGGCAACGTTTGCTGACAGTGCGCCAGCACTTTGCGTGGATCGCTTATACCATGCGTGTTTTCAAAGCCATGGTCGTCAAGCAGGTCCAATAGCAGCTCCACGTTAATACTGTTGTCGTCCACCACGAGGAGGTGTTTATGGAGCAGACTCATAGCGCCGTCCTTGGTGCGATGGTAATAAATCGATTTAGCGATACGGTCAATTTGTCAATATCAATAGGCTTGGTAAGGTAGTCCGCAAACCCAGCCGCCAGTCCATAATGTAAGTCTCGCTCCATCGCATTGGCAGATAACGCTATGACATCGATCTGCTTTAGCATGGGGTCGTTTTGCATAATGTCGAGCGCTTGAAAACCACTCATTCCGGGTAGATGGATATCCATTAGGACGAGATCAGGTGGCGAATGACGCATTATCTCCAAGCTGAGTTCAGCGCTTGCCACGACACGTAATTGTATTGACGGGAAGTCGTCAATAATATCTTCCATAAGCCGCTGATTAGCAGGATTATCTTCTACATAAAGCAGGTTGAATGCGCGGGGAGAACCGCTTGAGGTGCCCACGACGCTACTATGAGGCGGTGCTTCATGTTCGGCAGGGTGTTCGGTAATGGGCAGCGTAAACCAGAAGGTGGAGCCTTTGCTTGGTTGGCTATCAACACCGAGACGCCCTTTCATCCGCTCTACCAGTTCACGCGTAATGGCTAACCCAATGCCTGTCCCTTCAATCGGTCCGTGCTCTGCATCCAGGCGGTTAAACGGTTCAAAAAGCTCGTGCTGGCGCTCTGGCGCAATACCATGCCCAGAGTCGATAACGCTCACTTTTAGTTCGCTCCCAATCGGCTCAATATTTACATGGATGGTGCCGTTTTCTCTATTGTATTTAATCGCGTTGGAAAGCAAATTAAGCAGTACTTGCTTAACCCGCGTGTAATCCGCCATGACCATGCAGGGTAGCGCTAATGAATCACGCGTTAGCGTAATATTGGCTGCTCCGATGTTGGCTTCCAGCGTTGTGCAGGCATCATCCAATACGTTTTCGATTAGCATAGGCTCTAATGAAAGCGTCATGTGTCCTGCTTCGATCCTCGCTAAATCAAGTACTTCATTAATCAGGCTTAACAGGTGTTGACCGCTCTTCTCGATTTGCCCTACTTGGCGTTGCTGCTTCTCACTCAGTGGATCACGACGGCCTTTTGCTAACAGTTGGGCAAAGCCGATAATCGCATTAAGAGGGGTGCGCAATTCATGGCTCATTGAAGAGAGAAACTCACTTTTTGCCTTGTTAGCTTGCTCTGCCTGATCACGAGCGGTTGCTAAATCGCAGGTAACTTGCTCGCGCTCGGCCATTTGGCGATAGAGGTTAATGAGTAGCGCGCAGGTATCAGTAAAAGGTTGAAGCCAGTCTAAAAGAGTCTGGTTTAATGGCTGTTTACTATTTGCGATGGCAAACATGCCAATAAGGCTATCGCCGCTGAAAATCGGCACGCCTAAGTAGTTGTCTAAGCGAGGGTGACCTGGTGGGAAGCCGCCGCGCTTGGTATGGCGATAAACGTCGTTAGTCATGATGACATCGCCATGGGCAAAGACACGCCCTAAGAGTGAGTTAGGGTTGGTTAGCGTCATATCTCCGCTGCGTAGACGCTCCATCAGAAGTCTGGATTCATCGCTCCAGGAGAGGTCAGTGATAGCATGTATCTTGAGAGCATTGGTGGTATCGGTAGGCAGCACTTCCCCAATCAAGGCGTAGTCGCTATCAGTGAGTTCTCGCAGCGCTTCCATTAAAAACGTCCACAACTGTTCAACCGACATTAGTGCCTGATAGTCCGTAATGCCTTGATGAAGCACTTTAAGCAGGCTTTGCTCTTTATGAATTTGCTGTGTGGCGTTATAAACATCAGTTAAGTTGGTCAGAATACCCAGAAACTCAGCAACATCTCCCTGCTCATTATGGATGGCGTTGACGGCAAGATGGACGGGTATCAAGTGGCCGTCTTTATGGAGTGCTTCTACTTCTCGGCCTCGGCCAATCACCTTGGGTTCGCTGCCCGCCAAAAAGTTGGCAAGAAAGCTGTCGTGATGAGCGTTGATCGATGCAGGTGTAAACATCGACACATTGTTACCGACTACTTCGTGTTGCTGATAGCCCAGCATCGTTAGTGCAAAAGGATTAATACTTAACACGCTACCAGAGCGGTCAATGCGCACGATGCCGGTGGCACTTTCGTTAAACAGCGCCTCGTAGCGGCGCGTCGTTTGAGCCAGGGCTCTACGTATTTGATGCTGGCGAAGCAGCTCTTCCACTTGCCCAGCTAAGCTTTTTAAAATGCCTCGGTCTCGCTGACTAAACGAGCGCGGCTGACGATCAATTAAACATAGCGTACCTACGGGCAGGTCATCGGCCAGTTGTAATGGCTGTCCGGCATAAAAGCGAATGTGCGGGGGGCCGGTGACGAGGGGATTGTCCGCAAAGCGCAGATCATCGAGTGCATTTTCGACGACCAGCATGTCATTAAGCCCCACCGCGTGGGCACAAAACGATAGGTCTCGGCAGGTTTCGCTGGTAGTCAATCCTTGGTGAGACTTAAACCACTGTCGTTCTGCATCGACGAGGGAAACTAGCGCAATAGGTAAGTCAAAGAGGCCGCAAGCAAGCTGAGTGATTCGGTCAAACGCTTCGTCAGCGGGTGTGTCAAGCACCTGGAGAGCGTGCAATGCCGCCAAGCGCTGGTATTCATTCTCAGGAAAATCTGCGGCTTGCATTGTGCGTCCCAAAAAATAGTTCATTCAAAAAGTGCGCTCAACTAAGTCGTTAACTAATCGGCGAATAGTAATAATTATCGGGTATTAATGGCGAAGCTTTAGCCAATCCTGAGTAATTTTAATAGCCAGCGTTTATAAGGCGGCCTTATCAGTGCGCTAGAGGCCCGTTTTGATTGATAAAAAACACCTCGTAAATGGCTGAATCGTTCAAAACCATGGCGACCGTGATAAGCCCCCATACCGCTTTCACCAACGCCACCAAAGGGCAGCGAGGGAACGGCGTGATGAAGCAGCGTTTCGTTAAATACCAGCGCACCAGAGCGAGTGGTGTGACGCAAGGTTGTTTGCAGCAACTTATTGTCGGTGAAGGCATAAAGTGCCAGTGGGTGAGGCCGGGTATTCACAAAGGTAATCGCGTCGTCGATGTTTTTAACGCTGATAAGCGGTAGTGCACGGCCAAAAATTTCCTCTTGCATCAGCTCAAGATTTTGAGTTGGATCAATAACGAGCGCTGGTGCGTGTTGCCCGATATCGATGATGCGGCAGCCGTGATCTCTCGCTTGTGCTATCAGCCGTTCACTGCGTTTCTGATGATGGGGGCTGACAAAGCCTGTGGCCTCTTTATCGCTGGGGCGCTGCTGTTCGATAGCTCGACTTAGTGCCTGAATAAGTGCTTCCAGGTGGCGGCTTTCTACAAGCACATAATCCGGCGCAATGCAGGTCTGGCCGGCATTCATTCCCTTGCCAAATATAATTGAGGCGGCCGCACGATCCAGATCAGCGTCACTCGCCACGATAGCGGGTGATTTACCACCTAGTTCAAGCGTCACCGGGGTTAACTGCTCGGCAGCGGCAAGTGCAACTTGGCGGCCCACCGCCGTCGAGCCGGTGAAAACCAGATGATCAAAAGGTAGTGCGCTAAATGCTTTTGCTATCTCTGGGCCGCCTTCAACAACGCATACTTCTTCATCGGTAAAGTACTGCGGTACTAGCTTAGCCAGCAGGGCGCTGGTATTGGGGGCGTGCTCGCTGGGCTTGATCATGACGCTATTACCCGCTGCGACAGCATCAATAGCGGGCATCAGTGCTAAGCTCCATGGGTAGTTCCAGGGCGACATAATACCCACCACGCCAAGTGGCTGAGGAGCGATGCGGGCGCGGGCGGGCCATAAGCGCCATGGCATGTTGGCAGCGTATGGGCGCATCCAATGCCATAGGTTTCGCCGTGTATGACGAATGGCATGCAGCACCGCGTTAATCTCCGCTAAGCGTATCTCTGTCTCACTACGCTTGCCGAAGTCAGTTTGAATGGCCTGGATAATCTCCCGCTGGTGATGCTTAGTCATTCGTGCAAGGCGAGCTAAGCGCTCTCGTCGCAATCTTAATGAGGGGAAGGGCGCTTGGCCAAACGCATGAAGCTGAGTGTGCAACAGGCGCATTAAATCGCGTTTCATGGCAGCTCCTTGGGTTAATTCTTAATAACAATAGTCGTTTGTCCTGCTACTTGAATACCTCACTCCAAATAGAAATGACAGCATCAACAAAAGTACTGATAGCCTAGTTGGTGGTAAGGTCACACTTTCACCATTTAAACGATATGCCTCGGGAGGCATCATGCTTTCGCGCTCACTGTCATGCATTATGCTACCTGCTATCGACGCAGTGGATGCCGCCCAATGGGACGCACTGGTGAGTAGCGACCAGCCTTTCCTACGACACGCGTTTTTGCATGCATTAGAAAGCAGCGGCTCTGTCTGCGAGGCGACCGGCTGGGAGCCTTGCCATCTGTGCGTATGGCAAGATAGCCGCTTAGTGGGCGCGTTGCCCATGTATCGCAAACACCACTCTTACGGTGAGTATGTGTTTGATTGGGGATGGGCCGATGCACTGGAGCGAGCAGGTGGCCATTATTACCCCAAGGCATTAAGTGCCATTCCTTTTACCCCGGTGCCTGGTACGCGTACTTTAATTGCCGATGATGCCAACGCGGAGGATGTTCGCGGGTTATTAGCAGCGACGTGGCAAACCCATTGTGAAGAACAAGCGTTATCGAGTTGGCACCTCCTGTTTGCACAAGATGACGAAGTGGATGCCTGGCAGCGCCAGTTTCCAGCGTTAATTGCGCGAGAAGGCGTTCAGTTCCAGTGGCGAGATCGCACCTTTGGTGATTTTGAAGGCTTCCTGGCGAGCCTTACGTCGAAGCGTCGCAAAATGATTAAACGTGAGCGTCGCTTGGTCGCCGAGCAAGGCTTTACGCTACGGCGTTTAGAGGGCGAGGCGATTACTCAAGAAGCGATGGCACACTTCTTTCGCTGCTACACGATCACATACCACGAGCGGGGACGGCCTCCCTACTTAAATGACGTTTTTTTCGAGCGATTACGTCATGCGATGCCTGAGGCGCTTGTATTGGTTCAGGCGCTGCTGGATGGCCAGCCTGTTGCAGCGGCTCTCTATTTTCGTGGCAATAGCACTTTATACGGCCGCTATTGGGGAAGTGAGGTGGTTGCCGACTGTCTTCATTTCGAAGCCTGCTACTACCAAGGCATTGAATTTTGTCTGGAAAAGGGGCTCTCTTTGTTCGACCCCGGTACTCAAGGAGAGCACAAACTGGTGCGTGGTTTTGCGCCCCAGCGGGTACGTTCGCTGCACTATCTTGTACACCCAGGCCTAGCGGCTGGAGTCGCCCAATTTTGCCAAGAAGAGGGGGCCCATATCAGCGCCTATCGAGAGGCAGCGGCCGACGCATTACCGTTCAAATGAAAATCGCTTTATAAAGCCAGCTATATAAAGCGTGACTCGCTGGAAATAGCCCATGATGGCATAATGCGCCTCGTTCAGGCCTAAACAAAGGGATGCGGTGATGCATAAATGGCTAACGGTTGCGCTGCTTGCTGTATTGGGGCTTCTCCAATACCAACTTTGGCTAGGTAATGGTGGCTGGGAGGATTTGCAGCTGGTAGAGGAGCGCGTTGCCGTTCAAGAGGCTGCCAATGTGCCGATGAGAGAGCGCAATGCTCGGTTAGCGGCTGAAGTTACCGACCTAAAAACCGGCCTGGATGCGATTGAAGAGCGTGCTCGTAGCGACATGGGCATGGTGCGTAGCGATGAGCAGTTTTTTTGGGTGCCGGGTGTTGCCATTGAAGCAGAGCTAGTGGGCATCAATGCAGGGCTAGTGACTCAGCCAAACTTGCCTAGCGAGGACACAAACGAATGAGTCATTCGTTGTGGCTAATCGTGCCCGCCGCTGGGCAAGGTAAGCGAATGGGCGCTGATAAGCCTAAGCAGTACCTGCCACTGGGCGAAAAGCCCATTCTTGCCCATACACTTAGTCGACTACACCGAGCCTTCCCCACTGCGCATCTTTTGCTGTGCCTGGATAGTGATGATCATTGGTTCAAGCCTGAATGGGTGCCATTTCCCCAGTGGCAACGGGTGGCGGGTGGCGCGGAGCGAATGGATAGTGTTTTAAATGCGCTGCACGCTATAAAAGCGCAAGAAAACGATATGGTGATGGTGCATGACGTCGCGCGCCCCTGCATTACATCATCTGATTTGCTGGCGCTTTATGACGCTGCTCAGCAGCACTCAAGTGGCGCACTCTTGGCGATGCCTGTTGCTGACACCATGAAACGGGCCAATGCCGAACAATTAAGCGCCGTGACAGAGCCTCGGGATCGGCTGTGGCACGCGTTAACACCTCAAGCTTTTCGTTATGCGCTTTTGCGGCGCGCCCTTGAATATGCTGTCGCTAATCACTGTGTGGTCACGGATGAAGCCTCGGCTGTTGAAGCGCTTGGTCAGGCGCCCAGGCTGATTAGTGGGCGTCGTGATAATCTCAAGATCACCCATCCTGATGACCTTGCCCTTGCTGCCGCTATCATGGCGTCGCAAGTAGCCCAATCCTCTGAATCTGAAAGGAGTTGTTAATGCGAATTGGCCACGGATTTGACGTGCACCGATTTGGCGTTGGCGACCATTTGATGATTGGTGGCGTTAAGCTGCCTTTCGAACATGGTTTTGTTGCCCACTCGGATGGCGATGTGTTGCTGCATGCTATCAGTGACGCACTGTTGGGTGCCTGTGCGCTCGGTGATATCGGGCGGCATTTCCCCGACACCGACCCAGCATGGGCTGGCGCAGATAGTCGCCATTTATTGCGCCACGTGGTTCAACTGGTTCACGCAGAGGGTTTCTGTGTGGTTAACCTGGATGCTACGTTAATGGCGCAGGCGCCTAAAATGGCGCCGCATATTGATACGATGCGCGCTGTCATCGCTGAAGATTTAGGTATTAGCCTTGGGCAGGTCAATGTTAAAGCCACGACGACTGAACGGCTTGGGTTTACCGGGCGAGGCGAGGGTATCGCCGCTGAGGCAGTGGTGTTGATTGAACACCAAGAGGCGTTAAATGCTTAACTTACCCGCTTGGCAGCGCTGCTTAGATGCCGAGTTCGGTGCCCCTAGTCCAGGTTGCTATCGCGTTCAGCCAGAAGATTTTGTCGTCGACGAGCAGCTGGACTTTACGCCTGAAAATCATGGTGAGCACCTGTGGTTACGTCTTGAAAAGCGCCATCAAACCACGTTAGATGTGGTAAAAAGCGTCAGCCGCCTTTGTGGTGTCACACTTCGAGATGTGGGCTACTCCGGGATGAAGGATCGTGTCGCAGTGACGCGGCAGTGGTTAAGCGTGCATTTGCCCGGACGCGAGGCGCCAAGTGATTTGAGCGAATCATTAGCGGCAGTGGGTATTACTGTGTTGGCCCAGGCAAGGCATCCCCGAAAACTCAAACGCGGTGTCCATCGCACGAACCACTTTACCTTGCGGCTTAGTGGTGAAGCGCTTCAACATCCGAATTTTTTTGACCGCTGGGAGGCGCTTTGTCGCCACGGTGTGCCTAACTATTTTGGACCCCAGCGTTTTGGTCCTGAAGGGCGGAATTTACAGCGTGCAGAAGCTCTTCTAGCTAAAGGTTGGCGCAAGCGAGATGATCGCCAAGGCATGATGCTTTCCACCGCGCGTAGCTTCTTGTTTAACGAGTTGCTGAGCGAGCGTTTGACGGATGGAACGTGGTGCCAGCCGCTAGCGGGCGATATGCTGATGCTGGATGGCACACACAGTGTGTTTACCGTTGATGCCGTTGACGACGACCTGATCGGTCGTGCCGCTGCGCTTGATATTCATCCAACCGGTGCCCTGTGGGGTGTCGGGGAACTCGCTGAGTATCAAGTGGCTGACTACGAAAAACGGCTGTTAGCGTGCCATCCAATGCTGTGCGAGGGATTGGTGAAAAGCGGTGTGAAACGCTCCCATCGGGCGCTGCGAGCAAGGTTAATTTCGCCTAGTATCGAGATATTACCTAATGCCGTGGTACTCTCATTTGCCTTACCACGGGGAAGTTTTGCCACGGCGGTGGTGAGTGAGTTAATTGCTCATCCGGATTTTGCTTAATGCGCCCAACCTGCGCTTATCTTTGCTAGGCATCTATAAAGGAGACGTTAATGCGGCGACTGCTGCTTTCCAATGACGATGGTGTCCATGCACCGGGCTTGCGGGCACTTCATGATGCGCTAGTCGCCCATGCGAATTTACGTGTGGTTGCTCCCGATCGAGACCGCAGCGGCGCCAGTAACTCGCTGACGCTTTCTCGTCCGCTCTCTTTAACCGCGTTAGATAATGGCTTTTATAGCGTAGACGGTACGCCTGCCGACTGTGTTTATCTGGGCGTGAACGGCGTCTGGGATGAGCGTCCTGACTTGGTGATTTCGGGGATTAATCACGGCAGCAATCTTGGCGATGACGTACTCTATTCAGGCACTGTGGCGGCTGCCATGGAAGGGCGCAATTTGGGCATGACTGCCATTGCTATGTCGCTGTGTGGTGAGCGCTATTTCGCGACGGCTGCGAAAGTGGCGGCCAGCTTAATCGGTGCTGCCGATCAGCTATCACTGCCACCCCGCACACTCTTGAATGTCAACGTGCCAGATGTTCCGTGGGAAGAAATTAAAGGCGTCAGAGTGACCCGCTTAGGCTATCGCGGACCAGCAGAGAAACCTGTTCCCGTAAAAGATCCGCGTGGTCGTACGCGCTTCTGGATAGCACCGGTGGCGGCTAACGCCGATGATGGTGAAGATACCGACTTCTCTGCTATCGAAGCAGGTTATGTATCAATTACTCCACTACAAACTGACTTAACGCGCCATCCCGCGCGCAGCGACGTGCAGGACTGGTTGGATGCTTTTGCCTGAGCTTTCGCCCAACGAGCTGCGCGGACGAGGCATGACCTCTCAGCGGACTCGAGATCGCATGGTAGAGCGGCTTGAGCAGCAGGGTATTCAGGATGCGCGGGTGCTCGATATTATGGCAGGTGAGCCAAGGCACTTGTTCGTTGATGAAGCGCTGGCGCATCGTGCCTATGAAGACACCGCGCTGCCTATCGGTTTTGGTCAGACACTATCGCAACCCTTGACGGTTGCGCGCATGACCGAGCTGGTGTTACGGGCTAATCCAAAGCGCGTGCTTGAAGTGGGGACCGGTTCGGGTTATCAAACGCTGATACTGTCTCGGCTGGTGCCAATGCTTTATTCGGTCGAACGTATTTATGCATTACATCAACGCGCTGCAGAGCGGCTTTGGCGGCTTGATGCCCCAGCGACGCTGGCAGTGGCTGATGGTGGTGAAGGGTGGCAAGAAGCTGCGCCTTTTGATGTGATTTTGTTAACCGCTTGTGCTCAAACGCTGCCAGAAGCTCTATTGGAGCAGCTTAGCCATGATGGTGTACTCATTGCTCCATTAGAAGAGCCTGACGGTAGCCAATGGCTCACCCAAATAAAACGCATTGGTAGTGCCTTTGAAAAGCGTCGGCTCGAACCCGTACGCTTTGTACCTCTATTGCAAGGAGTGGTGGATTGAAGCGTCGATTTGTAGAGCTGTTTTTAAAAGGCGCAGGGATGGGGGCAGCCGATGCGGTGCCCGGTGTTTCAGGTGGAACGATCGCATTTATTACCGGTATTTATGAGGAACTCATTAATACCATCAAACAGTTTGGCCCCGGCGCCTTCATCGCTTGGCGTCGTGGTGGTTGGCTAGCGCTGGCTCAGCATTTGAATTTGGCCTTTCTAGTGCCGCTGCTACTTGGCGTTGCGGTTAGCCTTTTCAGTGTGGCTCATATAGCGCTATGGCTAATGGAAGCGCAGCCGCTGCTGATTGAGGGATTTTTCTTCGGCTTGGTGGCCGCGTCGGGGTTTGTTGTCGCCAAGGCGGGAAGAGGCTGGAAATTTTGGTATTTATTGCCGATGGTCGGCGGGCTGCTGTTGGCTAAGTCGCTGCCAGGTATGATGCCGCTGGTGTTACTTATTGGTAATGAAGCTTTGGTAGTCATGGTAGCTGGCTGTATTGCTATTAGCGCCATGCTGTTGCCAGGAGTGTCTGGTAGCTTCTTGCTGCTTACGATGGGGCTTTATGGCACCATTTTAGGGGCTATTCGAAGCTTTGATATCGGTATTATCATACTCTTTGGCATGGGGTGCGTTGTTGGTTTGGCGTTATTCTCGCGACTACTGTCGTGGCTTCTGCGTCGCCATCATGATTCTACGCTACAGCTTTTGCTCGGGTTTATTGTTGGCTCGTTACCCGTGTTATGGCCGTGGAAAGAGCTGGTTCGTTATCAGCTTGGCCCTGATGGGCAAATGATCCCGTTGGCTCATCGTTATCTGTTGCCTAGTGACTATGCGGTATTGTCTGGTGCATCTGCACAAACGGTAGGCGTTGTGGCACTAATGGTGGTTGGCGCACTATTGGTGGTGTTATTAAACCGTCGCGCAGTGCACTATGCCGGACATAGATCAATAGGAAACGCGCGCGACGTTGAAAAGGAGTAGGGTTTCCATGCGTAAGGTTTTTATCATGTCAGTATTGGCGTTAGCGGTCAGCGGCTGCGCCAATCAGCAGCAAAACACCCCACAAGTGCGTGATTTAAGTGAAGCGCGCCGCGCGGTAGCAGACTCACCTCAATATACTGTTAAAACAGGCGATACCCTTTATGGCATCGCATGGCAGCACAATCTTGATTATCGTCAGTTGGCGCAAATCAACAATATTGATGCGCCTTATCAAATTTACCCAGGCCAAACCATTGCGCTGCGTGAAGGCGCGGCGGCATCAAGTAACCCGTCAGCAGGCTCCTCTGCCCCAGAGCGCCCTGCGTCGGGCGCTGTCGCAACAGGACTGAACCCTCAAGCGACTTCCGTGGCAAGTAACGATCAGCAGCTAGATTGGTTGCTGCCCGATGAGAGTGCGATTGAGCGTAACCAGCGTTTAACGGCTGAGCGGGCGGAACGTGCTGAGCAAGCTGCTGAGCAAGCTGCTGAGCAAGCGTCGGTGGCCGCCGCGCAGCAAGTGGCTGATAGCGCAAGTGCCGCTAACACCGAGGCGACGTCTACTGTTGAGGCGTCTCAGTCAGAGCCTACGAGTGAGCCGGAACCAACGGCTGAGCCTAAGCCAGAGCCCAAACCTGAACCAACTCCAGAACCTGAGCCAGCAGTGACCACACCGCCTGCAGAGGCTGAGCAGCCGAGCCAAACCGCTCGCGTTGACCGCTCCTCACGCACGTTTACACCTGTTGATAATGTTAACTGGCAATGGCCAACATCAGGCCAGGTAACTGGAGAGTTTGGTCAGGGTGGCTCTATCACCGCTGGGATTGATATCGGCGGGCAAAAGGGGCAACCTGTCAAGGCGGCAGGCCCTGGTATCGTTGTCTATGCGGGTAGCGGCGTACGGGGTTACGGTAACTTAATACTACTCAAACACAACGATCAGTATCTGAGTGCTTATGCGCATAATGATAGCTTAAGCGTTAAAGAAAATGATGTCGTTGAAGCAGGAGAAGTGATTGCCACGATGGGGGATAGCGATGCAGACAGTGTCAAACTGCACTTTGAAGTACGCCGTGATGGGCAGCCTCAAAATCCCTTGGACTATCTGCCGTCCCGTTAATCATTGCCAAGCGAACCTTTAAGTTGGTGTGATTGGGGTACCCGAATAGCTAGAGTTAGGGCGTCATATAACAAAAATGGTGTAAGTGCACAGGGAGTGCGGCCACCTTTACTTTTCTAAATGGCGGTTAGGCGAAATAACGGGGGATACTACCATGAGTATGCTGGAGAAGGATCTACAGGAGGTTGACCTGGACGCTGTTGAAGAGGCGCTGGATAGCGTCGATGATGTCTCCGCGGAAGAAGACGCCTTTGAAAAAGCGTTGAGCCGTGATGAGCGTCAATCGACTCAAAGCTTGGACGCGACACAAATCTATCTCAATGAAATTGGTTTTTCGCCGTTATTAACGCCGGAAGAAGAAGTCTACTATGGCCGTTTAGCGCGTAAAGGTGACCCGCTTGGACGGTCAAGGATGATCGAGTCTAACCTTCGCCTGGTCGTTAAAATTGCCAGGCGTTATCTTAATCGGGGGCTTACACTGCTTGATTTGATTGAGGAGGGTAACCTTGGGCTAATCCGAGCGGTGGAAAAGTTTGACCCTGAGCGAGGGTTCCGCTTTTCTACCTATGCCACGTGGTGGATTCGACAAACCATTGAGCGTGCGCTAATGAATCAAACGCGCACCATTCGTTTGCCGATCCATGTGGTTAAAGAGCTAAATATTTACCTGCGTGCAGCGCGTGAACTGACCCAAAAGCTTGATCATGAAGCCACTGCAGAAGAGATCGCAGATCATCTCGATAAGCCAGTAGAAACGGTTAAGAAGATGCTTGGGCTTAATGAGCGCGTCTCCTCGGTAGATTACCCAATGGGTGGCGAAAGCGATAAGCCGTTAATCGACACCTTAACCGACGACGACGTGCTAGGGCCGGAAGCATGCTTAGTGGATGGCGATGTGCGTGAGCACGTAGACCACTGGTTGGATGAGCTAAGTGATAAGCAGCGAGAGGTGGTTGTACGCCGCTTTGGTTTGCGAGGCCATGAGTCCGCCACGTTGGAAGAAGTTGGTGCAGAAATTGGCTTAACTCGCGAACGTGTTAGGCAAATCCAAGTAGAAGCACTAAAGAAACTGCGCCGCTCATTGGAAAAACAGGGCCTTTCCCTTAACGCTATTTTCGAGAGCTAATCGCGGTAAGCTGTTGTGTCATACCGACCATAACGCACCGAGTTCATCGCTCGGTGCGTTGTTTTTGACGCCCATTGGTTGATCAACCGTTAACTATTGACTGTGTAAGTGAGAAACGTGATGCGCCCCTTGGTGGCCCATATTGATTTAGACGCCCTGCGTCATAACTATCAACTAGCGTGCCGCTGCGCGCCCCAAAGTCGCTCGGTAGCCGTTATTAAAGCGGACGCTTATGGTCATGGTGCGCTTGAGTGCGCGCGTGCTCTAGAAGCTGATGTGCCCGCATTTGCTGTTGCTTGTATAGAAGAAGCGATTAGCCTGCGTGAAGGGGGAATTAAAAAACCTATTGTATTGCTTGAAGGTATTTTTACCGCTGACGAGCTGGCGCTCGTTGATCAGCACAATTTTTGGATCAGCGTTCACAGTGAGTGGCAGGTAGCGGCCTTATTGGCTTTTTCACCCCGTCAACCTATTCCGGTATGGATGAAAGTGGATTCCGGTATGCATCGTTTAGGCTTTTCTCTAGACGAGGCACCTGATGTTTGGCAGCGGTTAGCTAGCGCACCACAGGTGACAGCGCTGCATTTGATGAGCCACTTTGCGACAGCAGATGCACGTGAGGGCAGCTACTTTAATCAGCAAATGGCCGCTTTAACGACATTGGCAGAAGCGCTTGATGCGCCCCTATGCTTAGCAAACTCCCCGGCAACACTGGCATGGCCAATCGCCCATGGCGACTGGAATCGCCCTGGTGTCATGCTGTATGGCAGTGACCCGCTGGAAGACGCCAATGAGATCACCCGGCAACTGCGCCCGGTGATGAGCTTACGTTCCGAAATTATTGCCCTTCGTGAACTAGAGGAAGGCGAGCCTGTTGGCTACGGTGGCCGTTGGCGCGCATCTCGGCGTTCTAAAATTGCCGTCGTTGCGGCAGGTTATGGTGATGGTTATGATCGCCACGCCATAGACGGCACCCCGGTGTTAGTGAATGGCCAGCGCTGTGCGATTGCCGGCAAGGTCTCAATGGACATGCTAACCGTAGATGTCACCGACGTGTCGGGGGCTGCTATCGGTAGTGAGGTGGTGCTGTGGGGAGCCGCTAGCAACGGTGCCGTGTTGTCCATTGATGAGGTAGCACGCTATTGCGATACCATCAGCTATACCCTGTTAACGGGAGTGCTGCCAAGAGCGCCGCGCCGCTACCATGGGGCCTTCGCTTAAACGGTTATCAGTATGTCTAAAAGTACGTATCCGCGCTCTTTCGCGCATCCCCGTTATTGGTCAACGTGGCTGGCTATTGGAGCAATGTATGTCGTTGCTTGGTTGCCCTGGCGGCTTAAGCTGTGGGTTGGGAAAATAATTGGCCTGTTGGCGTGGCGCTTTGCGAAACGTCGTCGTCATATCACTGCGACCAATATTGCACTCTGTTTCTCTGAAAAAAGTGTCGATGAGCAGCGCCGCTTGGTAAAAGAGGTTTTTATTGCGAACGGTATTGGCTTAGTGGAAACAGCCACTGGTTGGTGTCGTGACGCAGAAGGGTTACGGCACCGGGTGGCCTATCATGGCCAAGAGCATCTCGCACGGGCTAAAGCGCAAGGCAAGGGCGTACTGGTGGTGGGAATTCACTTCTCCACACTGGATTTAGGGGGGGCGCTGCATTCGCTATTTTTCCCTGCTGATGTGGTTTATCGCCCGCACAACAACCCCTTATTCGAACGCTTTATGACTCGTGCCCGCTCACGTATTTTTGGCCAAGCGATCGATCGGCATGACTTGCGTGGTGTTGTGCGCAGGATTAAAGCAGGTCACATAGTGTGGTATTCACCGGATCAGGATTTTGGTCGCGATGTTAGCGTGTTTGCGCCACTGTTCGGCCAGCAAGCCGCTACGATTAGGCTGACCGCAAAAATCGCCCGAATGACGGGCGCGCCAGTGGTGCCATTGATGTTCCACCGCAATCCTGATGACCAGACATATACCATTACCTGCCTGCCCGCGCTTGATAACTTCCCAAGCGGTGATGAAATGGCCGACGCTACTCGGGTAAATGAATTTATCGAACAAGCTATTCGTAAGTATCCGGAGCAGTACTTATGGCTTCATCGGCGCTTTAAAACGCGTCCGGAAGGTGAGCCAAGCGTTTACTAGCGACATCCGTTAACAAAAAAAAAGCCGTTCTGCTTAGTAGCAAAACGGCTTTTCGTTAACGTTGAAAGCAGGCGTTAGTCCAGGTTTCGAGAGTAGAAAATCTCTAGCATCTCTTTGCGCAGACGGCTTTCAATGTCCCGTGCTTCTTCGAATGTAATGTCGCGGCGCGATGTGCCGAACAGATAGTTATCAAGTTCGAAGTCTTTCAGCAGCATTTTGGTGTGGAACATGTTCTCTTGATAAACATTCACATCGATCATCTGATAGGCGTGCTTGGTATCTTCTGCCAAGTAGTCCTGGATCGAGGTAATGTCGTGATCAATAAACAGCTTTTTACCATCGACATCGCGGGTAAAGCCACGAACCCGATAATCCATGGTGACAATGTCAGAGTCGAAACTGTGAATTAGGTAGTTCAGTGCTTTCAATGGACTGATGTGTCCACAGGTAGACACATCAATATCCAATCGAAAGGTGCTAATGCCGTTGTCAGGATGCGACTCAGGGTAGCTGTGCACTGTCACGTGGCTTTTATCAAGATGTGCCACGACTGTTTCAGGTAGCGGCCCAGGGCCTGGTTCAGTTTGCTCTGGGTTTGCTTCATCCAGCTCGTGTTCAGCAATCAGAATCGTAACGCTGGCCCCATGGGGCTCATAGTCTTGACGAGCAATATTGAGCACATGAGCGCCAATAATATTGGTGACGTCTTTTAGGATCTGCGTCAAACGTTCGGCGTTGTAAAGCTCATCGATATAATCAATGTAAGCCGCACGCTGCTCTTCGGTTTTGGCGTAACAGATGTCGTAAATGTTAAAGCTCAACGAGCTAGTCAGGTTATTAAACCCGTGGAGTCGGAGATTATCTGACACGTCCGAACCTCCCTATGGCAGATGAAGACACCCCGACGAGCCAGCGCCGGAACCGATAGTAACTTGTCACCGTGATGCTGTAGTCGCTTTCTGCAAAGCGGCTGTTTGCTACGCAGTAGGGGTAAAAACAAGCGAGCGTATTATGCCCGCCAAGCGCATGGTATGCATCCAGCCGCGCTATTTTTTTTAATACATATGTCGTTAATACATGAGAAGGATGGCGCTCCGAGTAGTTCAAGCGTCGACAATCTCAAAAGAGTGGGTAATCTCAACGCCGCCTTGTGTCAGCATAATAGATGCGCTGCAGTACTTCTCTGCGGAGAGCTCAACCGCCCGCTGTACCTGCTTCTCTTTTAAGTTGCGGCCAGTCACCACGAAGTGTACGTGGATTTTGGTAAATACGGAGGGCACTTCATCAGCGCGCTCTGCGTCAAGCTCCGCGATACAGTCGGTGACATCAGCGCGGGCTTTATCAAGAATATTCAAGATGTCAAAGGCGGTGCAGCTACCCATGCCCATCAGCAGCATTTCCATTGGGCGAGGGCCGGTGTTGCGGCCACCATGATCAGGAGGGCCGTCGATAACGACGCTGTGCCCACTACCGGACTCTGCTACAAATTGGCGACCATCTGTCCATTTTACCCGTGCTTTCACGTCGCTCTCCTCATCTAGGCACCTATAGTTAGTTGCGAAGCATAACATTTCTAGCGATAGACGCACTTTTTCATCGCTTGCTGATCTGTTGCGCCAAAAGGTGATGTTCAAGAGCCTCAAGGCGCTCTGGAGTTCCTACATCTACCCAGTGGCCTGAAAAGTGTTCACCACTGACCCGCTTGTCTGCCATTGCCTGCTTAAGCAGCGGTGCCAGGGCAAATGCCCCAGGCGCCTGATCGGCAAGAAGATCCGGGTGCAGCAGGCTAATGCCTGCAAAGGTAAGACGCTGAGGGCCTTCCATTCCAACGCGCCCGTTGATAAGGGAAAAATCACCTGTAGGGTGGTGGGAAGGGTTATCTACTAGCACAAGATGGGCGACGTCACTTCCCTGTAGCAGTGATTCTGAGGGAATGTAATCGCACCAGACATCCCCATTGACCAGCAGAAACGGGGCATCACCAAGCAGGGGGAGTGCCTTTTGAATGCCTCCGCCGGTTTCTAAAGGTGTCTCTTCATGGCTCCAAAGAATCCGTAACTGGTAGTCGCTTCCATCACCTAGCGCTGCCATGATCTGCTCTGCGCGATAGCTCACGTTGATGACCACTTCATCAATGCCTGCACGCTTGAGCCGTTCGAGATGGTGCACAATAAGTGGCTTATCGCCTACTGGTAACAGTGGTTTTGGGCAGTGGTCGGTAAGTGGCCGCATCCGTTTGCCAAGTCCCGCGGCTAAAATCATCGCTTTCATAATGTGCTTTCTGCTAAACGTAGGGCAATGGCGGGGCGCAGTGTGCCACTTACCCATTCAGCAAACTCGCTGTGCTGGGGCAGCGCGGTTAGGCTATCTTCTAAATGCGCTAAAAAATGCGGTAGGCGTGATAAATAGCCTTGTTTGGCATCGCGAAGCGTTAAGCGGCAAAAAATTCCCAGCACTTTTAGCGAGCGTTGAGCGGCCATGGCTTGGCATTGGATAAGAAATTCATCATTGCTGGCATGGCGAGGGAGACGCCCATCTTGGCGCGCTTGTCGATAGAACGAGTCGACAAACTGCATAAACTGCGCCTGAGAAAAGCGGCAGTAGCGACCGCGCAGTAAGGAAATAACGTCGTAACTAATTGGCCCTGCCACTGCGTCTTGAAAGTCAATCATGTAAAGCTGCTGGTTGTGCACCATGATATTCATCGCATCGTAATCACGATGTACGCTGACGACGGGTTGATTGAGGGCTTGCTCAACGAGGTGGCCACGCAGCGCATCCCAACTGGCTGGCGTTGATAACGACAGCCAATTGTTTAAACACCACTCAGGAAAAAGGTCGAGTTCTCGGTTCAGCAGCGTCGCATCATAAGGCGGCAGCGCGGCAGGGTTGGCGTGGTTTTGTAACTTGGCCAGTAACGACAGTGCATCCAAATGACTCTGTTGAATGCGTGCTTCATCAGTGAATAGCGCTTGTAAAGGGGTATCCCCAAGGTCATCAAGCAGCAAAAAACCCGCGTCGAGATCGGCGGCGTAAATATGCGGTACGGGCAGTTTTGCCGCGTACCAGCGCTTTCCGATAGCGACGAACGGCGTTGAGTCTTCCTGGTTAGGGGGGGCATCCATTACTATGCGAGTGCTGCCACAGGGCAGTGTCAGCCGGAAATATCGCCGGAAACTTGCGTCACCGCCCGCTGGGGAAAGGCGGATAGCGGCGCTGTTTAGGCCATTTTGTTCAGCCACCCACTGGGTGAGGGCGTCAATCCTAGAAGAGGACATGCAAGCTCCTTGCTGGTCGGGCATCATGCGGGCTGTATAATACCGATTCTGGATGCCAAGGATAACGAACATGGGCAAGCGAATCTCGCGTACCGTACCGGTTGCGCACACGCTGTTGGGCAGTTTGCTCGCTGGCGCCTCATTTTCAGCGGTGGCACAAGGCCAGGCGCTGCCTGCCGAGGCGCTTGACTGGCAGGCCTGGAGCCAAGATGAAGCACCGCATCAGCTGTGCCGAGGGCGATATGTGATGCCTGACTACCGCTTGCCAGCGGTGGATAACCCCGAAACGTTGTCGGTGGAGACTCAGGAAGTCGATTACGCCGCAGATGGGGAAGCGTTGTTGCGCGGTGATGTTGTACTGCGTCGTGGAAACACAGAGCTACAGGCGGCGCAGATGTATTTACCCGCCGACCGCCAACGCGTAGATGCAGAAGGCAATCTCGCCATACGAGATGGTCAGGCGCTGGTGCGCGGCGAGCAAGCCACGTTAATGCTGAACGATGACCGAGCCTCGTTACGTAACAGCCACTATGTGCTCTACGAACAACATTTACGCGGTCAGGCCAGTCAATTAGAGCAAACCGGTGAAGAGCAATATCGTCTACGCAATGCTTCATTTACGACGTGCGATCCAGGTGCCAATAGCTGGCAACTCGTTAGTAGCGACATAAAGCTGAATCAAGCAGAAGGGTTTGGTACCGCACGGCACGCACGTTTAGAAGTAAAAGACGTGCCGATTTTTTACTGGCCTTGGCTACGTTTCCCCATTGATGACCGCCGTCATACAGGATTGCTGTCACCTTCTATTAGCTTTTCCAATGAGGGGTTTGACTATGCGCAGCCCTTTTACTGGAACATAGCGCCAAATCATGATGCCACCATTACACCGCGCTGGATGTCTGACCGTGGGCTGCTGCTCAATGGTGAGTACCGCTATCTGCTTGAAGAGAGTAGAGGGACGATAGAAGGCGGATATATCAATAGTGATGACGGCAGTGAAAATGGTGATAACCGCTTTGAAGGTAATGATCGCTGGTATATTGATGCACAGCATGCAGGAACGCTGACGCCACGTAGTGATTACCAATTGCGCTATGGTGCCGCCAGTGATGGTCGCTATTTCGATGATTTTGGTGGTGAGTTTGGCAATAGTGAACGCGTTAGTATGGAGCGGCTGGCTCAGGTAGATTACCGCGGTGAGCGTTGGCAGTTAGATGCCCGTGCCCAGGGTTTTCAGCGGTTGGAAGACCCGCTGAGTGATTCCGATAAGCCATTTTATCGCCTACCAAGTTTGACAGCGAACTCTGACTGGCAATTAGGCGGCGGTCTCTATACGCAATGGCGCTCTAACGCGACCTATTTCTGGCGTGATGTAGACGAGCGACAGGTGCCTGAGCGCGAGGCCGCCATCGGCACGCGCCTGCATCTCACGCCGGCTATCGGTTGGCGTTTTGAGCAACCTTGGGGCTATATCGAGCCGCGTACCGAATTATGGCATACCGCTTATGAGTTGGATTATGGCGATCGCGTCACTGATCGTGGCACGTCTCCCAGCCGCAGTGCGGCGGTCACATCGATAGATAGTGGCCTGGTGTTTGAGCGTGAATTAGAGCTGCGCGGACGAGACTATCGCCAAACCCTTGAGCCACGTTTGAACTACGCATACGTCCCACGTACTAACCAAACACAACTGCCTGATTTTGACAGCCGCGAGCGAGCGTTCTCGTGGGATCAGCTATGGTCTCCTTATCGTTTCTCAGGCGCAGATCGTTTAGGTGATCTCAATCGCGTGTCGCTTGGCGTACAATCTCGCTTTATTGAAGACGCCACTGGGCAGGATCGGTTAACGCTTGGGGTTGGGCAAAGTGTTTATTTATCTGAGCGCCGCATCGATAGTGAAGGCGACCCAGACACATTGCCTGCTCGTCCAGAGGATGATCCAAGTGTGAATCCGCTTAGCCGCTATCAAGCCACTCGCGATCGCTCTCCGTTGGTGACGCGGCTTGATTGGCAGATAAATGATCGGTGGAGTGCGGGTTATGAATGGTTATACGACGACCAGCGTGAACAGACCGAACGCTCTAGCGTTGATGCGCGTTATCGCCATCCCGCTGGCCACGTAGTGAACCTTGGTTACCGTTGGGAGATCGAAGGTTTCGATCCAGGCGTCGTACCCGGCGATGACGGCTTTAGAGATTACAGCCGAGAAGAGTGGGATCTGTCACTTGCTTGGAAAGCCAGCCCGAGGATTGATTTGATTGGTCGCTATCTGCACGATCAAACCAATGACCGCGCGCTTGAACGGCTGGCAGGCGTTCAATGGAACGACTGCTGCTACGGCTTACAGCTAGTATGGCGTGAGTGGGTAGACGATAACGACACCGCCCGCGTGGGTGATGACTTTAATGATCGCGGGCTATTTTTACGCTTTGTATTCCGTGGTCTTGGTGGCGTTGGTCAAGAGGCTGACGGCTACTTTGAACAGGCCATTCCTGGCTACCGTCCAACGCCGCTGTAACGATTTTGTTAAATGGCGACTGACTGAAAGAGATTCTTTATGACTACCAGAATGACCCTGCTGACCGATGGCTTGAAAAATCGGGCAAAACTGCTTTCTGCGGGCGGTATGATGGCGCTCTGTCTTGGAACGAGTGCTGCGCTTGTGCCGCTATCGGTTTACGCACAAAATTTCGAATCAACCCAGCGGCAAATGTTGGATAGTGTTGTGGCTGTCGTTAATGACGGCGTCATCATGCGCAGTGAGCTTGATGACCGCATTGCCCAGGTAGAGCAGCAGGCGCAAACCCAGGACGGTAACTTACCGCCTCGTAGCCAACTGGCTCAGCAGGTACTAGAGCGCATGGTGATGGATGAAATCCAACTACAAATGGCTCGCCAAGCCAACCTTAGCGTGGACGACACGGAGCTAAATCGCCAGTTGCGCTCCATTGCTGAGTCTAACGGCATGACGCTAGAACAGTTTGCCGATGCCGTAGAGGCGGATGGCATGACCTTGGGTGACGTACGTGAAGAAATACGCCGCGAAATGTTGATGCGCCAAGTACAGCAGCGCCAAATTAGTCAACGTGTCACCGTGACTGATCGTGACGTTGAACGCTTCTTGAGCCAGCAACCATCTCAGCAGGGGCAAGCGTTCATTGAAGAAGTACGTGCCCGCCACGTGTTGGTAGAGTTAACGCCAACGCGCAATGAAGATCAGGCTCGTGCCCGCGCTGAGCAGGCTCGCCAGCGTTTACAGCAGGGGGCAGACTTTGCGTCCGTCGCTCGTGAGTTTAGCGACGACCGTGGCAGTGCCATGAATGGCGGCGAGCTTGGTTGGGTGCGTCCAGGACAAACGGTGCCAGCCTTCGAAGAAGCGATGGGGTCGTTGAGTACTAACCAGCTATCTGAGCCAGTGCGCTCCCAGTTTGGCTACCACGTCATTGAAGTGCTAGAGCGTCGCCGTCAGGATGTGACGGATGAAAGTCGCCGTGAGCAGGTTCGTCAGGCCATTTTCCAGCGTCGTGCTAACGAAGAGCTACAGACGTGGCAGCGTGAAATGCGTGAACAGGCTTTTGTCGATATTCGCCTTTAATGAGCCAATCTAATGAGCAATAGTGCGCCACTGCTGATAACTACCGGAGAGCCAGCGGGCATCGGGCCAGAAATCACGCTGATGCTGGCCGCCAATGGCCAATTGAATAATACGGTGGCTATTGGCGATACGCAGTTGCTAAAACAGCGTGCATCGCTGCTGGGGCTTCATCTTGATGTGATAGAAGCAGCCCCTGGAAGCGGGGTTACTTCCTCGCCAGGGCATTTGGTTGTGTGGCCCGTGGCACTTCGCGAACCAGCACTCCCAGGCGTGCTCAACCCTGCTAATGCAGGCTATGTGCTAGAGACGTTGCAAATCGCTGTAGACGCCTGTCAGCAGGGGCATGCAGCGGCCATGGTCACTGCACCGCTGCATAAAGGGGTGATTATCGAAGGCGGTTTTCCTAACTTCACTGGTCACACCGAATGGCTGCGCGATGCCTGTGGGGTTGATGAGGTCGTGATGTTGTTGGCTACCGACCAGGCGCTGCATGCCCAGTCGAGCCGTTGGCAGGGTAACAGTGACCTACGCGTCGCACTTGTTACCACACACCTACCGCTGCGTGACGTGGCGGATGCGGTTACCTACGACAAAATTACCCGTATTAGCCGTTTGCTTGCGACTGATCTGAAAAAACAGTTTGGGATTGCCGCTCCGCGCATTGCGGTGTGTGGGTTAAACCCTCATGCCGGAGAAGATGGCCATTTAGGGCGCGAAGAGCTCGATGTTATTATCCCCGCGCTGAAAGCGCTGCGCGCTGAAGGCCTTGATGTTCAAGGCCCGCTGCCAGCGGATACGCTTTTCACCCCGCGCCATTTAGCGGGCGTTGATGCGGTGCTGGCGATGTATCATGACCAGGGGCTGGCAGTGTTAAAATACGCAGGCTTTGGTCAGGCAGCGAATATTACACTTGGCTTGCCGCTGGTGCGTACTTCGGTAGACCACGGTACCGCGCTCAGTTTAGCCGGTCGCGGCACTGCCGACCCCAATAGCTTAGGCGTTGCCCTAGCGCTAGCAAAGCGACTTTCCGCGCAGCGCGCCAATGGCTTAAATGCTTTATGAATCAACCCTCCAAGGAACACTGTTAGATGTCTCAAGTGCCTCAGCAGCACCGCGCTCGTAAACGCTTTGGTCAAAACTTTCTGCGTGACCTCGGCATCATTTCGCGTATTGTCCGTGCCATTGGGCCTCGCGAAAGCGACCGACTCGTCGAAATTGGCCCTGGGCAAGGCGCGCTCACTGCTCCGTTGCTAGAGGCGGCAGGAAAGCTTGAAGTCATTGAATTAGACCGTGACCTTATTCCGGGCTTAAGGGTGCAGTTTTTTAACTACCCTGACTTTGTTATACATGAGGGTGACGCGCTAAAGTTTGATTTCGCCGCGCTAAAAGGGGATGGCCCTGCGCTGCGAGTCGTCGGTAACCTGCCTTACAACATCTCGACGCCGTTGATAGTGCATCTGTTAACCATGGGCAATGCGATTGCCGATATGCACTTTATGCTGCAAAAAGAGGTTGTTGAGCGTTTGGCCGCTGAGCCAGGTAGCACTGATTGGGGGCGCCTGTCGGTGATGGCGCAATATTACTGCCACGTGGATCAGCTGTTTGTCGTACCGCCGGAAGCCTTTGTTCCCAGGCCGAAAGTTGACTCCGCCATTGTTAGGCTAACGCCTCACGAAAGCTTGCCCCAAACAGCAGATGACCCAGCGCTGCTGTTTGAATTGGTCAAGCTGGCGTTTGGTCAGAGACGCAAAACACTGCGCAATAACCTGAAAGGCAGGGTAAGCGCAGAAACATTAGAAGCACTAGGCATTGACCCTGCACGGCGCCCTCAAACCTTGACGGTTGCAGAGTACGTCACTATCGCCAACCAAGTGGCTATTGACGAAGCGCTTGGTGGTAATGGGAGTGCTGACGCGTGAGTGCCCTAGCCATTGAGGTTAGCGTCGTGCCTGAATACCGTGTAGCCGAGTCAGATGACCGTGAGTCGCGCTTCGTGTTTAGTTACACCGTGACGGTGCATAACCAAAGCCCTCATAGCGTGCAGCTTATGGCGCGCTACTGGAAAATTACCCAAGGTAACGGTGATAGCCAAGAGGTGCGTGGCAAAGGGGTGGTGGGCCAGCAGCCGTTAATTGGCCCGGGGCAGCGTTTTCGCTACACCAGTCGAGCCATTCTGCAAACGCCGGTAGGCGTTATGGAAGGCGCTTACACGTTACTTAACACCTACACCCAGCGAGCTTTTGAAGTGCCCATTGCGCCTTTCAGGCTAGCGGTGCCGCGTCAGCTTCACTGACCATTCTCTAAAAGGGGGAGCGATGAGCACCTATGCCATTGGTGATCTGCACGGCTGTCATGCCGAGTTTGTCAGTTTGCTAGAAAAGCTAAGCTTCAATGCAGCAAACGATACACTCTGGCTGGTTGGTGATTTGGTCAATCGTGGCCCTAGCTCGCTGGCTTGCTTGCAGGAAGTGCAGGCGTTAGGCAGCGCCGCTCGATGCGTGCTGGGTAATCACGATTTTCATTTGTTGGTGGTGGCTCGTGGCGGCGGCAAACTGAAAAAAAACGACACTCTAAGCGATATTCTTGCAGCACCACAGCGCGAACAGGTGCTGGATTGGCTGCAAAGCCAGCCATTGGCAGTTTATGAAAACAATGCGCTGATGACCCATGCCGGTGTGTTGCCAACGTGGCGCGCCGAGCAAGCGGTATCGTTTAGCCAAGAAGTGCAGACGGCCTTGCTTAGTGAGCGTTCGGGTGATTTTTTAACGCAGCTATTTGGTAATCAACCTGACCAGTTCCATGATGATCTAGAAGGGATTGATCGTTTGCGCTGTTTCGTCAATATATTTACCCGCATGCGCTTTATCGACGCTAACGGTCGGCTAGACTTTGCTGCTAAAGAAGGCTTGGAAAGTGCGCCTGACGGGTTCACCCCTTGGTTTCAATACCCAAGAGCCGATGCGCTTCAACTGTTATTCGGGCACTGGGCTGCATTAGAGGGCCAAACCCCGAACGCCAAGATAAAGGTTGAAGCGCTGGATACTGGTTGCGTGTGGGGTGGGTCGTTAACCGCTCTCAATATGGAATCGGGTGAGCGCATCAGCGTACCTAGCCGTCAGCCTAGACATTAAAATACGAGACATTAAAACACGAGACATTGAAAAAAGGGCGGTAGCCGTGTTTCAGGTGGATGCGAAAACCAAAGGACTCGATGTTTATCGTGTTGGCGGGGCAGTGCGCGATACGTTGTTAGGCTGGCCGGTAGTGGATAATGATTGGGTCGTCGTCGGTGCCACGCCAGAAGTCATGCAACAGCGGGGCTTTAAACCAGTGGGGCGCGATTTTCCAGTATTCCTGCATCCTGATACCGCCGAAGAGTATGCGCTAGCGCGCACTGAGAGAAAATCTGGCCACGGTTATGGTGGCTTTGAAGTACACGCAAGTCCTGATGTGACCTTAGAAGAAGACCTTTCAAGACGTGATTTAACCATCAATGCGATTGCGCAGCGCTTTGATGGTGCGTTGACCGATCCCTTTAACGGACAGCGAGATATTGAGCAGCGGCTATTACGCCATGTGTCCCCGGCATTTAGTGAAGATCCCCTACGGGTGCTTCGCACTGCACGCTTTCTTGCCCGTTATGCGCACTTAGGGTTTGCCATTGCGCCTGAAACCCTCGAACTAATGCGAGATGTAAGCCGCAGTGGTGAGCTTAGCCACCTTGCTGCGGAGCGAGTGTGGGTCGAAACCGAAAAAGCGTTGGGTGAACCAAATCCTGACCGTTACTTCACCGCCTTAAAAGATTGCGAGGCGCTGGCTGCTTGGTGGCCTGAGCTAACCGATGACGTTGTGCTGGCAAACGCACTTGAGGTGATGGCGCTTGAGACGGTTGCACAGGTAGCTATCGACAGCTCACTTCCTCTGGCTCACTGGCGCTACGCGTTGTTGGTGTCGGTATTGAATGATGCTCAGCGTGATGCGCTGGCAATTAGATTGCGATTGCCTAATGCGGTGACGCAGCTGGCGCGCCATGTGGCGTTGAGTAGGGATATATTGGCCGAGCCATTAAGTGACGAACGCGTTCTGCACTGGCTGGAGCGTTTGGACGGTTGGCGTAAGCCCGCGCAGGTTAATGCACAGTTACAACTCATTAAGCGTTTAGCAGAGAATACGCTCGAACCGCTGAATCGGGCGTGGCAGGCTGCACAAAGCGTTGACCCTCAAGTGCTATTGCAAGCGGGTTATCGCGGTGCAGCTTTAGGTAAGGCGCTACGTGAGCACCGCCAACAGGCAGTAGCAAGTGCGCTGATGGATACGCACTAAGGGCTGGTTATAGGCTTTGTTCAGCGAGCGGATACCGCCTTTGGCACAGAGTCTGCCTGGGAAATCCAGCGCCCACGCCAATGAAAGTCGATGGCCCATAAGCGTTGACTACCCAATTCAAAGCGCTGCCATAGCGCAGCGTAAGACAAGCCATAGATAGGGTGATACTGATCGGGTAGCAGTTCGGCCAGCGGTTGTAGAACGAAGGCATTGTGCGTGATTTCCCCTCGGGGCAGGGTAACACCGTCAATAGTGCCGCAAATACCGCCCACTGTGAGCAGGTCAATATCCAGTGCTCGAGGACTACACTTAAGCATATCGGGAGTGCGGCCATGGGCAATTTCGAGTTGCTTAGACCACGCCTGCAGCTCACCCACCGACCAATCGCTATCAAAGGCAACCACAAGGTTGTAAAAGTTGCGATTATCGCTAAACCCTACCGGCTCGCTTTCAAATATGCGCGATATTTGAAGGAGGCCAAACGTGTCTTCAAGCGCATCTAGGCACAGGCGGATATGAGTGTCCGGATCGATATTGCTGCCTAAACTGAGAGTAACCAAGCTCATGGAAGCGTGCCGCGGGTGATTTCAAGACCGACGCTAGCGGCTTGTGGAACGGCACCCGGTTTGCGTACGGTAAGGCGCAGCCAGATAATGGAAAACTCCTGCTGTAAGCACTCAGCTAGGCGCTCGGCAAATGTCTCGACGAGAGCAAATTGGTGCTCGTCGGCAAAGCGCTGAATTCGCTGGCAAATGGCTGCATAATCAAGCGTTAGGCTCAAATCATCTGCAGCGGCGGCGGGACGAATATCCGTTGCGAGCGATAAGTCCAAGCTCAAAGACTGAACAATAGTGCGCTCCCAGTCGTACACACCGATGACGGTATCTACTGCCAGCGCTTCGATCAAAATGCGATCCACAGCTATTCCTCTAGCGTCAACAAGCGGGGGATTGTACTTGAGGATAGCGCGAAACGACAGCTAGGTACGATCTAACGCTGGGAAGGAGCCAAGATGGTGGGCGGAGTGATATGGATGATGGTGGGCTACTTAAGCGGAAGCTGGTTGGCGGCGCTTAGCGTATGCCGGCTAGCAGGTGTTCCTGATCCGCGATATTGCGGTTCGTGTAACCCTGGGTTTTCGAATGTGCTACGCCTTTACGGGCCGCGCTTAGCCGTCGCCACGCTTTTACTAGATGCATTAAAAGGGGCACCTGCAGTGCTGGCAGCCAAATTGTTAGGGCTGCCTGTTTGGTTGCAAGGGGCGGTTGGATTTGCTGTTCTGCTAGGTCACAGCTATCCACTATGGCATAGGTTTCGCGGTGGTAAATCGGTTGCCAGTGCGTTTGGTGTGCTGTTGATATTGGTACCCAGCGTGGCACTGCTTAGTGCGGTGTGCTGGATGCTGCTGGCTTGGCGGCTACGCATGGCAGCGGCAGCGTCGCTTGTTAGTGCATTCGTCGCACCGCTGGCTTGTGCGTGGCTAGCACCTGACTATGTTGTGGTCGTGAGTGGGTTCAGCCTACTGGTGCTTGCTCGCCATGGGTTAAATATTCGCCGCCTGCGCCGCGGAGAAGAGCCTCATCTACGCGGCTAGGCAGGGGCTAGAGGTGTAGGAGCTATAGGTGTTTAGTAGGCGTTAACGTGTCCAGCGGCCAGCGCGGTGTAGCCTTCATAATGCCGTTGTCATCATGCTCACCCGCCGCCAGTCGTTGGGCGCCCACATAAGCGATCATCGCGCCATTGTCGGTGCAGAAGCGCCCGCGAGGGTAATAAGATCGCGCGTTGCGTTTCTCCGTTTCAACCGCGAGGCGTTCGCGCAGGCGTTGATTAGCGCTAACGCCTCCTGCCACCACTAAGCGCTTCAATCCGGTTTGATCCAGTGCGCGGCGACATTTGATAACCAGGGTGTCCACTACGGCTTCTTCAAATGCCCTCGCCACATCAGCCTTGGCCTGGGTGTCTAGCTCGCCAGCAGCTTCTAATTGGCGAATAGCGGTCAGCGTGTGGGTTTTCAAGCCGGAGAAACTGAAGTCCAGGCCAGGGCGGTCGGTCATTGGCCGTGGAAAGCGGAAGCGTTTTGGATTGCCCTGTTCAGCAAGCTTAGCAACGTGAGGGCCACCGGGGTAGGGGAGCCCGAGCATTTTGGCCGCTTTGTCAAAGGCCTCACCCGCTGCATCATCAACGGATTCCCCGAGTAACTGGTAGTGTCCTAGGGCCTGTACTTCGACAAGTTGAGTGTGTCCGCCAGAGACCAATAAGGCGACGAAAGGGAAGTCAGGGGCATCATCTTCCAGCATAGGGGCTAGCAGGTGGCCTTCCATGTGGTGTACGCCCAGTACGGGGATGTTCAACGCACGTGCCATACCATGCGCTGTGCTGGCGCCCACCATGAGTGCGCCGACTAACCCCGGGCCAGCAGTGTAGGCAATGCCGTCTAGGTCGCTACGCGTCAGCTTGGCGTCGTGCAATACTTGTTCGATCAGTGGCAATAGTTTGCGCGTATGGTCGCGAGAAGCGAGTTCAGGCACCACGCCGCCATACTCGGCATGCATGGCAATTTGACTATACAGCGCGTCAGCGAGCAGGCCGCGGCCTCCAGTGTGCGAAGTATCATAAATCGCGACGCCCGTTTCATCGCAAGACGTTTCAATGCCTAGTACGCGCATGGCTGAAGAACTCGTTGTAAGTTAAAAAGTTGCAGGTTAGAAACCAGTACTGCTAATCAGTCGCCTAGTTTAGCATTCTCATGCTTAAGGCGCGTAAGCATTTGCAAAGATCGCCAACCACGACTAGACTACTGTGCGCTGTAAAACTGGGTCGTACACTGTATTCTAAAAGTGTACGTACTATCCGAACTCAAGACTCCTTAAGGTAGGTGAGTGCTTAATGCCTTCTGTAAAAGTACGTGATAACGAGCCGTTTGACGTCGCCCTGCGTCGCTTCAAGCGTTCTTGCGAAAAAGCCGGTGTTCTTTCTGAAGTACGCCGCCGCGAGCACTATGAGAAGCCGACTGCTGAGCGTAAACGCAAAGCGGCAGCTGCCGTAAAACGCCACGCCAAGAAAATTCAGCGTGAGCAAAAGCGTTTCGAACGGCTCTATTGATCCGTACCCGAGGGGCCGGAGCAGTTAGCTGGCCATCTCAAGAGGGATGTCAAGCGGCCGCCACTAGGTGGCCGTTTGTTTTTGTTTTGATTTATCGCTGTCTATGGTGATTTGGTAATAAGCCCGATGACCCTAGGCAAGTGAGTTAGCGCTTTGCGCGAGGATGCCCGCAGTTCATGGCAGGCCAAATTCCACAACGTTTTATCGATGACCTGTTAGGCCGCGTTGATGTGGTCGAGGTGGTTGGTGAGCGTGTGCAGCTTAAAAAGGCCGGGCGTAACTATTCTGGGCTATGTCCTTTCCATCAAGAGAAAACCCCATCGTTTACGGTCAGCGCTGATAAACAGTTTTATCACTGCTTTGGGTGTGGTGCCCACGGTAATGCGCTACGCTTTCTAATGGAATACGACAAACTACCCTTTCCCGATGCGGTTGAGCAGTTGGCTAGTCGTTTAGGGCTGGATGTTCCTCGTGAGGGTGCCGATGATCCGCGCGCCCAGCAGCGCGAAAAAAAGCGCAAAGAGGGCGTTAATCTTCTTGAACTTGCTGCCAGTTTTTATCGAGAACGGCTAAAAATGCAGGAAGGGCAGGGAGCGCAGCGTTATCTGCAAGGGCGCGGATTATCTCCAGATGTTGTCAGTACTTATGGTATTGGCTATGCGCCTGGTGGGTGGGAAGCCCTAAAGCAGCACTTGAGTGCGCGGGGTATTGGTGAGCCTGTACAAGTAGAGTATGGCTTGCTTATTCACCGTGAAGACACCGGGCGAACGTATGACCGCTTTCGTGATCGAGTGATGTTTCCCATTCGGGATTTAAGGGGGCGCACCATCGCGTTTGGCGGTCGGGTAATGGGCGATGAGCAGCCTAAGTATCTGAACTCGCCTGAAACGCCTGTCTTTCACAAGGGACGTGAGCTGTATGGGTTGTATGAGGCTCGCCAAGCGTCAAGCAAGCTTGAGCAGCTCGTCATCGTTGAAGGTTACATGGATGTCGTGGCGCTGGCGCAGTACGGTATCAACAACGCTGTCGCAACCTTAGGGACGGCTACAACAGAAGACCATCTAAGCCGACTATTTCGTTTAGTTAGCCGTGTGGTGTTTTGCTTTGACGGTGACCGTGCAGGACGTCAAGCGGCCAGCCGTGCGTTGGAAACCGCCTTGCCGCAGATGATTGACGGTCGTGAAGCGCGCTTCCTGTTTCTGCCGGAAGGTGACGACCCGGATACGCTAGTACGCCGTGAAGGTAGCGACGCATTTCAAGATCGCGTTACCTGTGCGATGCCGCTATCTGAGTTTCTTTTTGAGCAGGCAGCGCAGGGGCGAGACTTGAATACCGTGGAAGGGCGAGAGCGGTTTGCAAGTCAGGTGCTTGAGGCATTGAACAAAGTGCCTGAAGGCATGCTCAAATCGTTACTGTTGGAGGCGTTAGCTAAGCGCAGTGGGTTGGCACAATCGCAACTGAAAACGCTGCTTGATAAACGCGCGGCCGCCAGTGCGCAAAAAGAGGCACAGAAAGCGCCTTCGCAGGAAGCCGTGCACTGGGAGCCGCTTGAGTCGCCCGACATGATGCCGTTTGAGCATCATGAGGAGCAGCTGGTCGGCGCAAAGCCTGCTGGTAAAAAGGCACAAAAGGGGCGCGCTCAGTCGCCTCGCCCGCAAGTGCTCTCAACCGTTGCGCGTATTGTGCAGCTACTGTTGCATGAGCCTGGTTTAGTGACGTCGCTGCCGGATTCCCTGGATTGGTTGCCGGAGAGTGAAGAAGCACCGTTATGCCGTGACTTGATTGAGTTACTACGTGCCGGGCGTTATCGCAGCCCGCAAGTGGTGTTGGCGCACTTTCAGGGGAGCCATGAAGGTCAGGTCTTGGCTGAGTTGGCGTCACGGGAGTTGCTGATTCCCAAGGGAACCCGAGAGACTGAGCTGACAGGGTTGGTTGAACATCTAATAGAGGTTCAGCGCAAGCGATCGCCTCAGGAAGAGTACCAGGCGTTGCTGGATTTAGAGCGTTCTGGGCAAAAGCTGGATAAAGCGCAGCGGCAGCGTTTGGCAAGCTTAATGATGGAGCTTGTTCAACGACATTAAGCCGGCTTTACGGCGTTTGTCTTTGAATGAGTAGAGTTTGGAATGAGTAGAGTTTGAGGCGCTAGGGTTGAATTTCCCTAACGTTGGCACCAAATAAAGGGTCAGTCGCCAGGCGCTGGCCTAACCGAACAACCTAACACACCTGAATGACCGCGCAAATACGTTTCGCTGGAAAAATTCCTGCTATTTACGCTATACTGTTCGGCTTGTTGAGTTTAATCGATTCAGCGCCCCAGGTGTTTCATTCTTCTTCGTCGAGATAGGGTTTCTATGGCTGGAAATGCGCAGCAGCAGTCACGTCTGAAGGAGTTGATCGCGCGCGGCAAGGAACAGGGCTACCTGACCTATGCCGAGGTCAACGACCATCTACCCGAGGATATCGCCGACCCGGATCAAGTGGAAGACATCATTGGCATGATCAACGACATGGGTATCAGTGTCGTTGAAGAAGCGCCAGATGAAGACACTTTGATGATGTCGGATCACTCCACGGACGAGTCCGCTGCGGAAGAGGCCGTCGCGGCACTCGCCGCCGTGGAAAGCGACGTCGGTCGCACTACCGACCCTGTGCGCATGTACATGCGCGAAATGGGTACGGTTGAACTTCTAACCCGCGAAGGTGAGATCGAAATCGCCAAGCGGATAGAAGAGGGCACGCGGGAAGTGATGTCAGCGCTGGCGTATTTGCCTGGCGCTGTTGCTTCTATCCTGGATGCCTACGATGCCACGCAGGATGAAGAAGCGCCTGGTCGCTTGTCTGATCTGTTCTCTGGCTTTATCGACCCCGACGAGGGGATTCCAGGCGTTGCAGAAGCCGAAGTGCCCGAGCCTGAGCCGGAAGCCGAGTTGAGCGATGATGATGATCTCGACAGCGACGGTGACGACGAAGATGACGACAGCACGGCCAGCGAAGGCGGCCCTGATCCGGAAGAAGCGAAAGCTCGTTTCGAACAAATCCGTGAGCAGAATGCCGCTGTTGAAGCTGCGTTGGCGAAATATGGTCGTGGTAGCGCGGAGCTTAAAAGTGAGCAGTCGCGTTTAGCCGAGCTGTTTTCGCCTATTAAGCTGGTGCCGAAGCATTTTGAGCGTCTGGTCGGCCAAGTACGTATTAGTGTTGAGCAGGTGCGTGCCCAAGAAAAAGCGGTTATGCAGCTGTGCGTGAAGAAAGCTAAAGTACCGCGCAAAACCTTCATTAAGTCGTTCCCTGGGTACGAGTCTAATCCAAAATGGTTAGACACCTTCCAGGAGGCGCAGCCCAAGTATGCTGACCGTCTTGAGCCACTGCGCGCCGATATTGCTCGTTCGCAGCGCAAAATTGCCTTTGAGGAAGACATGGTGCAGCTCACCGTGGCCGACCTCAAGGAAGTTAACCGCAAGCTCTCTATTGGCGAGGCGAAAGCACGTCGTGCTAAGAAAGAGATGGTTGAGGCTAACCTGCGTTTGGTAATTTCGATTGCGAAGAAATACACCAACCGTGGCCTGCAGTTCCTGGATCTAATCCAAGAAGGCAACATTGGCTTGATGAAAGCGGTTGATAAGTTCGAATATCGCCGTGGTTACAAGTTCTCGACCTATGCCACATGGTGGATTCGTCAGGCGATTACGCGCTCTATCGCTGACCAGGCACGCACCATCCGTATTCCGGTGCACATGATTGAGACGATCAATAAGCTCAATCGTGTTTCTCGTCAGATGCTGCAGGAAATGGGCCGCGAGCCAACGCCGGAAGAGCTGGGCGAACGCCTGGAAATGCCGGAAGACAAAGTACGCAAAGTGCTAAAAATTGCCAAAGAGCCGATCTCTATGGAGACGCCGATTGGTGATGACGACGATTCGCACTTAGGTGACTTTATCGAAGACGGCACTATGCTGTTGCCGATTGATATGGCCACCGGCGAAGGCTTGATCGAAGCAACGCGTAACGTCCTTGGCGGCTTAACCGCACGTGAAGCGAAAGTGCTGCGCATGCGTTTCGGTATCGATATGAATACCGACCACACGCTAGAAGAAGTGGGTAAGCAGTTTGACGTTACTCGCGAGCGGATTCGTCAGATCGAAGCTAAGGCGCTGCGCAAGCTACGCCATCCGAGTCGCTCTGAGCCGCTGCGCTCATTCCTCGACGAGTGATCAGTTAGTTCTCGTACTTGGTAAGTAGTGGCTAGTAAGTAGTAAATAGAAAGTGGTGAACTGATAGTCGTCACCATGAACAAAAAGCCCGCCATTCTATGAACGGCGGGCTTTTTGCGTTATGCCATAAGCGTTATATGATGATATGGCTTAAAGCGTGTAATGCGTGGCTGATCCTGGGCCGACAGGCAAGCCAAAAACAAATACCCAAATAAAGAACAGCAGGCTCCAGCCAATCAGCATAAATAGCGTGTAGGGCAGCATAATCGCTACCAACGTACCAATGCCCATATCTTTACGATAGCGAGTTGCTACGGCAAGAATTAAACCAAAGTAGCTCATCATGGGGGTAATTAAGTTAGTAACCGAATCGCCGATTCGATACGCCGCCTGAATTACTTCAGGGGCATAGCCCATTAGCATCAGCATCGGCACAAAGATGGGAGCTGTTACTGCCCACTGTGCAGAGGCGCTGCCTAGTGATAGGTTGACGAACGCACACATAATAATAAACAGCGCGAACAGACCAGGGCCGCGTAGCCCCAAAGACTGCAGCAGATCGGCACCGGCAACGGCTGTGACAGTGCCAAAGTTACTCCAGTTAAACAGCGCTACAAACTGTGCCGCAAAAAAGACCAGAACGATATAAAGGCCGAGGCTACTCATACTTTTCGCCATAGCATCGACAATATCGCGATCGTTTTGCATGGTGCCTGCTAGGCGGCCATAGACAAACCCCAATACGGTGAAGGACACCGCGACAATTACCACAATGCCACGCAAAAAGGGCGAGCCGCTAATTAGCCCTGTTTCGGGGTTACGCAATATGCCGCTTTCGGGCACAACCATGACCGCGACCAGAGCGGCTAATGCTAATGTCGCAAGTCCAGTCCCTTTTAAGGCGCGCTTCTCTGAGTCGGATAGCCCTTCCATGCGCTGGTTTTCAATGCCGCTATCAGCATAGGCAGAATCGAATTTACCTAGCTTGGGTTCTACGATTCGCTCAGTAACAAAGCCACCAATAAGCGTGACAAAGAACGTACTGGCGAACATAAAGAACCAGTTGGCTTCTGCGCCCACAA
This sequence comes from Halomonas sp. XH26, assembly GCF_024138895.1. NCBI lineage: Bacteria > Pseudomonadati > Pseudomonadota > Gammaproteobacteria > Oceanospirillales > Halomonadaceae > Halomonas > Halomonas sp. XH26. The sequence goes on along the minus strand of NZ_CP071889.1, from coordinate 3,033,388 downwards.
TGTAAGCAGGGTCAAGAAGACGCGCTGCTTCCTGGGTGATGCCCGATAGTAGCGGGTCAACAGTACCAATCAGTAAGTTAGCGCTGTAGCCTCCAGAAACACCGCAGAACGCAGCCGCTAGGCCCGCCAATGGATGACGCCCTAATGAGTGGAAAATCATGGCCGCTAAAGGAATTAATACGACATAGCCAAGCTCAGCCGCCATGTTCGACATGATGCCGGCAAACACCACTGCATAGGTGACAATGCGCGGCGAGCGATTGAGAACCAGCGCACGCATGCTGGCTGAAAGCAGTCCTGAGTGCTCAGCAACGCCGACCCCCAGCATGGCTACCAGTACTGTACCCAGCGGTGCAAAGCTAGTGAAGTTAGTCACCATTTCAGTGACTAAACGGCGCAGGCCTTCGGCATTGAGCAGCGAATTAACCGCTATCCATTCACCTTCGTTAGCAGGGCGAGGGTCAGCAACAGATACTCCTAATGCACCGGCGATGCCGCTGGCGATTACTACCAGAACACATAAAATAGCGAAGAGAGTAACAGGATGTGGGAGTAGATTACCCAGCCACTCAACGCTATCAAGAAAACGAGTAAATGCACCTCGCTTTAGGGTTTCTTGGCGATTTTGTGAGTTTGTCATAAGGTTTTTGTCGTCAGTAGGTTGTTTTACAGCAAAAAATGCCCATGAGTCTGGGGGACGACACTACGTTGAAGCCATCGGGGTCGCAAATGGCTTTATGTATAGCGAGATGTAAAAAATGAATGCCGCCTGCGCAAGGTGTAAGGCGGCGATAAAAAAGGGCTGCTAGCGGGAGATGAGAGGACTAGCGTGCGACTTGTCGCGCTTTGTAAATACGCCGAGCAATCAGCAGAAGCTCAATCATGGCAAATAGAATCAGGCTGTAGCCTAAAAGCTCGATGGCTTCCTCAGCGACATCTTTAAATTCGCGAATATAGTTATCCTGCATGACGGCTCGCCAGAAGTCTTGGCGACCATAAAGGCGGGAGAAAATATAGGTAACGAGCACACCGCCAGTGAAAAGTCCAAACGCGAACGTATTGCTATAATGTGAAAATTCTTCAATAAATCGACGACGCTGGACGACTACCCAGGCAAGGCTAGGGATGACAATTAACGATACCAGCACTTTCCAAGAGTTGTCTGCGACGTAGTAATCTAAAAAGTAATCCTGTTCGCGTACCAGCGACGCAGCCACAAACGCCAGCAATAGAAGCGTAACAGTAGGCCATACCTTGAGTACTTGGCGCACGTAGATGAGTAAGCCACAACAGCTAGCCAGTACTAGGGTTTGAGTGAACTCTGTAAAGCCTAATTCGGTATAGCGCACATCGGGTAGGTAGAGAGCTTCAAAATATCCACCTTGGGCGATACCAGCGACAAAAAACATATAAAGTGTTGCGCGCAGAAGCGTATATCCAAAACTGAGTGGCCACTGCGGTGGGGAAGATGGCATACCAACATCCTTATCAGAGAGATGACGTTGTAAGAGAGGGGCTTAAAAACATGCATAGAAGAATGTTCATTATATCGACACACTTCTATGCTCGCACGTCGAACTTAATGTGAGCTGCTCGACTAATGGTGGATTAAGGCTGCAAAGTAACTAGTTATTAGGTAATCAACAATTACCGCTGAAGGGCAGACACACAATGGCAATAAGCGTTTTTGATCTCTTTAGAATTGGGATTGGCCCATCAAGCTCTCATACGGTTGGGCCGATGCGTGCGGCGCGCGATTTTAGTCAAGCTGTTATCTCACCCTCGCTGACGCGCATTGTGGCTAGGCTCCACGGTTCGTTAGCTTCTACTGGCATCGGGCATGGTACTGATAGTGCGGTCATCATGGGCTTGATGGGCGAAACGCCAGAGTCAATCGATCCTGACACCATTACTGAGCGGCTACATGCGCTGGATGAAGGCGCTTTAATAACGCTGCCCAATGGGCAAGCGCTATCGTTTGATCGCAGTCAGGATATTGAATGGGACGACGATTGTCTGCCATTTCACCCCAACGCTATGGTGTTGACGGCTTATCAGTACGATACGGTTATTGCGACAAATACTTACTATTCCCTTGGTGGTGGCTTTTATGTCGATCAAGCCTGCGCCGATCAGGGTGGGTTAGACGAAGACAAAACCGCGCTACCTTACCCATTTGAAACGGCTAATGAGTTGTTAGCGCTTTGCCAAACAAATGGTTTGCGTATCAGTGAGCTCATGTTTGAAAACGAAAAAGCATGGCGCAGTGAAGAGGTGATTCGCACAGAGCTGCTGACGATTTGGCAAGCCATGCGCAGCAGCATTGAAAATGGCTTAAAAGCGACGGGACACTTACCCGGTGGATTAAATGTTCGGCGACGCGCCCATGGCTTGCACCAACAGCTGCTTTCACCACCGCAGAATCAACGCTTAATTGTATCGAGCTTTACTGTGATGGATTGGGTCAATTTGTTTGCACTGGCAGTGAATGAAGAGAACGCCGCCGGTAAACGGATGGTCACTGCACCGACGAACGGTGCTGCCGGTATTGTGCCTGCTGTGCTGGCGTACTATTTGAAATTTGAGCCAGATGCCTGTGACGACGACATAGTGGCCTTTTTGTTGGCAGCGGGCGCGATGGGCATATTATGTAAAAAGAACGCGTCTATTTCCGGCGCGGAAGTTGGCTGCCAGGGGGAGGTCGGCTCTGCTTGTGCGATGGCCGCAGCGGGGCTTGCAGAAGTGCTGGGTGGCTCGCCAAAACAGGTAGAGAACGCTGCTGAGATTGGTCTAGAGCATAATCTTGGCCTTACTTGCGACCCCGTGGCGGGGTTGGTTCAAGTGCCGTGTATTGAGCGAAACGCCATTGCCTCGGTGAAGGCGATCAATGCTGCGCGTATGGCGATGAATGGTGATGGTGAGCATTTTGTATCGTTGGATAAAGTGATTCGCACCATGCGTGACACTGGCCGAGATATGCAAGATAAATACAAAGAAACGTCAAAAGGCGGTTTGGCTGTTAACGCCATTGAGTGTTAGTGAGTAAGGCGGGGGGGCAGCGTTGCATCAATATTGGCCACCAAGTAATCGACGAGCTGACGGATTTTAGGTGATAGATGGCGGTGACGAGGATATACCGCCCATACCGCCGTATCGTTGTGTTGGAAAGGTTCCAGAACGGATACCAGTTCGCCACTGGCAAGATAGGGGGCTACGTAGTAATCCGGTAGTTGAGCAAGCCCTAGCCCTTTAAGCGCGGCGTCAAGCAGCGCGGGGCCGGAGTTTCCGCTCCAGCAGCCCTCCACTTTAACTTCGCGGCGCTGACCGTTGACTTCAAACAACCAGTTAGGACGTGAACCCATCAGACAACGGTGTTGGCTAAGTTCCGACAGCGTATGTGGCCTGGGAGCTTGACGGAAGTAAGACCGGGAGCCCACGACATACTCCTGCCGTTCGCATAGCCGCCGAGCAATCAAGCTAGAGTCTTTGAGTACCCCCATACGAATGGCAATATCGTAGCCCTCTTCAATAATTTCTACGGGGCGGTTGGTAAAGTGCATATGTACTTCAAGCTGCGGGTGCAGACACTGAAAGTCATTCACCAGTGGCGCGACATAGCGCTCGCCGAACGTCGTCGCTGAGGTCAGCTTCAGCAGCCCACGTGGATTTGCCTGAAGCTCGCTGATCGCTTGCTCTGCATCGCGCAGGCCATCAAAAAGATGGCGGCAGTGCTCAACGTAGATTGCCCCAGCATCGGTTAAACGAATTTGCCGTGTTGTGCGGTACAAAAGCTGAACACCCAACTGATTTTCCAGCTGGCTCACCAAGCGGCTAATATGCGATGTCGATACCTTTAAATGGCGTGCGGCCGCTGAGAATGTTCCCAGTCTTACCACCTCGACGAATGCCTCAATACGGTCCCAGCGTTGCACGAACTATCCTTAATTAATTTTTGATTGTTGCTCAGTGGCAATAATCTTGTGAGTGTATCCCGCTTTATCCCACTCGCCTAGCTGGCCTACACTGCAGTCATTAAATCTGATTCGATTAAAACGAGTCCGATAAAACAGTCTTCAGTCTTATGTGACCGTTAAGGAGATGCATAGATGAAATCACGTGCCGCCGTAGCACTCGAAGCGGGTAAGCCGCTTGAATTAGTTGAGATCGATGTGGAAGGTCCAAAAGAGGGCGAGGTGCTGGTGAAGATGGCAGCGACTAGCGTATGCCATACCGATGCTTATACCCTTTCTGGCGCTGACCCAGAAGGTAATTTCCCAGCGGTATTGGGCCACGAAGGTGCTGGTGTGGTGCAAGAAGTTGGCGAGGGTGTGACCAGTGTTAAGCCGGGTGACCATGTTATTCCGCTGTACACCGCCGAGTGCGGCAAATGTAAATTCTGCCTATCTGGTAAAACAAACCTGTGTGGCAGCGTGCGCGCTACTCAAGGTAAAGGTGTGATGCCTGATGGCACCTCGCGCTTTTCACTAGATGGCAAAATGCTGCATCACTACATGGGCACTTCGACTTTCAGCGAGTACACCGTGCTGCCGGAAGTGTCGCTTGCGGTGGTCTCCAAAGAAGCACCCATGGATAAAATTTGCCTGTTGGGCTGTGGCGTTACTACCGGTATTGGTGCGGTACTGAATACGGCAAAAGTAGAGCCAGGCTCCACCATCGCCGTTTTTGGTTTGGGCGCGATTGGTTTGGCGGTCATCCAAGGGGCGGTAATGGCAAAAGCCTCGAAGATTATTGCCATCGATGTGAACCCCGATAAATTTGCATTGGCCAAGCAGTTTGGCGCGACTGATTTCGTTAATCCGAAAGACTACAGCGACCCGATTCAGCAGGTAATCGTCGATATGACCGACGGTGGTGTTGATTATTCCTTTGAGTGTATCGGCAATGTTAACGTGATGCGTTCGGCCCTTGAGTGCTGCCATAAAGGCTGGGGGGAGTCGATTGTCATCGGTGTCGCGGGTGCGGGCGAAGAGATCTCCACGCGTCCTTTCCAACTGGTCACTGGGCGGGTTTGGAAAGGCTCTGCATTTGGCGGTGTCAAAGGACGCAGTGAGTTACCGGGTTACGTCGAGCGCTATATGAATGGTGAGCTGAATATCGACGACTTTATTACCCACGACATGCCGTTTGAGCAAATTAATGAAGCCTTCGAATTGCTCCATGCAGGTAAGAGCATTCGTACCGTGCTGCATTACTGAGTATCATTGGTAATAGGGTAAATGAGCGCGGTAGGGGAAACCCTCCGCGTTTTCATCTTTTTAAGGAGCCAGCCCATGAGCATGAGTGAAACTTTAGAACTAGTGTCTGCCAATCGCAGTTTTGGTGGCTGGCACAAGCGCTACCGCCACTACTCCCGGGCGCTGGATTGCGACATGGTGTTCGCGGTTTACCTGCCTCCTCAAGCAGAGAGCGAGCGCGTGCCTCTGCTTTGGTGGTTGTCAGGTCTAACCTGTAACGATGAAAACTTTATGCAGAAGGCGGGCGCACACCGTATTGCTGCTGAGCTAGGGGTGGCGATTGTTTGCCCCGATACCAGCCCACGCGGCACCGATCTGCCCAGTGAGCATGAAAGTTACGATCTAGGATCGGGCGCTGGTTTTTATGTGAACGCCACTCAAGCCCCCTGGAAATCGAATTACCGCATGTATGACTACGTGATTGAAGAGCTGCCTTCGGTGGTGCGTCAGCACTTCCCAGTGAACGGGCGTGAGTCGATCAGTGGTCACTCCATGGGCGGTCACGGCGCATTAATCCTGGCATTGCGTCACCCAGGCCGGTTCCGTTCGGTTTCCGCTTTTGCACCTATTGTTAACCCAATGAACTGTCCTTGGGGGCAAAACGCGTTTACCAGCTATTTGGGCGACGACCAGTCGCGTTGGCGCCAGTACGATGCCTGCGAGCTGGTCGCTAATGGTGCCTCTCGTCAACGACTGTTCATTGACCAGGGTGAAGCTGATCAGTTTCTGGAAGAGCAATTAATGCCCGAGCGTTTAGAGGCCGTGTGTGAAGCGCATGATCATCCGCTAACACTGCGCCGCCAGCCAGGTTACGATCATAGCTACTTCTTTATCGCCTCGTTCATTGAGGAGCATTTGCGCTATCATGCAGAACACCTCATGAAGCGCTAAGGATATCGAAATGCTTAATCGCGCGTTGCGCCGTTTTCTTGGTTTGATATGGCGTCTTATTTGGCGTGGCGCGCTGGCTTTTATTGTTCTCTCAATTGCGCTGGTTTTACTATTCCGTTTTGTGCCACCTCCTGGCTCAATGGTGATGGTAGAGCGCAAAATACAAAGCTGGGTAAACAGCGAACCTATCGATATACAACGCCAATGGAGAAGCTGGGACAATCTATCCAGCAATGCCAAGTTGGCGGTGATCGCTGCTGAAGACCAGCGCTTTCCTCAGCATCGTGGTTTTGATTTAGTTGAGTTGAAGCGTGCCCTGAAGGCCAGTCTCGATGGCGAACGATTGCGGGGTGCCAGCACGCTCAGTCAGCAAACAGCTAAGAATGTTTTTTTATGGAGCGGCCGTAGCTGGGCCCGTAAGGGGCTAGAAGTATGGTTTACGTTGCTGATCGAAATGCTGTGGAGCAAGCAACGCATACTGGAAGTGTATTTAAACGTCGCTGAGTGGGATACGGGAGTATTTGGGCTAGAAGCGGCGGCGGGGCACTATTTTGGCGCTTCTGGCAGTGCATTGACCGAACGGCAAGCAAGCCTGCTAGCGGCTATTCTTCCTAGCCCGCGTACCCGCAGCGCGTCACGGCCAGACGCTCAGGTAGAGCGCCGCAGCCAGTGGATTCTTCAGCAAATGCGTAATCTAGGCGGTGTCCGTTACTTGGAGCGCTTGTAGCGCTTTAAGCTTCTCCTTTGTTGCTAGGTTTACGTACCACCATGACCACCCCAGCAATGGCAATGACCATACCAGCCAGTCCGAGCAGGGGCAGGCGCTCGTCGAACAGCCACCACGCTTGTAGCGCAGTGACCGGAGGTACTAGATAAAACAGACTGGCAACGCGGGAGGCTTCCCCCTTTTTAATCAACGCCATTAATAGCAAAATGGCGGCGATAGACAGAATAAGTACTAGCCAGCCAAGAGTGAGCACAAACGTTAAGCTCCATTCGACCTGGCGGGTTTCAAACAGCAGTGCACCAATGCCCAATAGCATGCCAGCCGCTATGTATTGAATGACCGCCCCGGAAAGAAGTGGCATGCTGGTGCAGTAGCGTTTCTGATAAAGCGTCCCCAATGAAATTCCCACCAACGCAGCCATCACGCTAACCAAGGCGCCAAGGCCAAAGCCAGCAAAAAGTGAGGTGCCGAACTCTAGCTTGCTGCCCAATACCAGACAGATGCCCACAAGGCCAAGCAGTAGCCCTAGCCATTGGCGGGTGGTTAGGCGCTCACCCAACAACGGGCCGGCACAGGCTGCTGTTAATAGTGGTTGAAGGCCAACCAATAACGCTGCCAGCCCGGCAGGCATGCCCAAATAAATACCGTAAAAAACTCCACCTAAATAAGTGCCGTGTACCAAAAGTCCTGAAACGCCTATATGCAGCCAGAGTACTGGCGAAGAAGGCCAGGCAATGCGCATTAACCACGTCAGTGGAATAAGCAGCATCAGGGTGAGCACGAAACGAATAAACAAAAACGTGAAAGGTTCTGCGTAGGGCAGGCCAAATTTTGCGCCAATGAACCCCGTGCTCCAGAGTAAAACAAATAATCCAGGCATAGCGGCAAGGCCTAAAGAAACCGTATTTATATTTTTTAAGTAACTAATATTATTGGTCATAATTCCTCGGTGTGAGAATTCACTGCATGCTTGTCTGTTACGTTGCGTTCTTTCTGTTACTAACTTTTACATAAAAAGTTGAACCTGTTCCTGAACAGCGCGTCACACGCTGCACATTCATAATGCGTCAATGAGGTTTCTTACTATGCAACGTATGACTGCTCTGTTCTCTGCTGCTCTTCTCGCTACTGGTCTTCTGGCTGGCACCGCTCATGCACAGCAATCCGAAGAATCCGCTCAGGATACGATGGCTACCCAGCAAGCGCCCACTCAGGATTTCTCTGATGAGCAGCTACAGCAGTTTGCCGATGCTTCTCAAGAAATCGCCGTGATCTCTCAAGAGTACACACAGCGTCTGCAGGAAGCAGAAGATGAAAACACCCAACAGGAAGTTCGCGCTGAAGCCAACGACCGCATGATCGAAGTCGTTGAAGATAGCGGTCTAGATGTTGATACCTTTAACGCCATTGGTCAGTCAATCCAGCAAGACCCTGAAATGATGCAGCGTGTTCAGGAAATGGCTAACCAGTCATAATTAGCTCCAGTCAGCTAGTGTTGTGGATAGTGACAGATTTTCCTTAACCTGCGAAGTATTCTGTCCTCCTACTGCCAGTCTGTTACTGCACAAAACCCAGCGTTTTTCGCTGGGTTTTTTTGCTTTTGTTCACTCTCATTTGTGACTGAAGGGTTTACGGTACACGCTATCCAAGACAAACTTCATCTATTGATGATGCTGCCGCGCCAAGTGCAGGAGATCGCATGGATGTTGAACTGTTAGAAATACGTCAGCATATGGGGCAGTTTCCCCCGTTTGATGGCTTATCGGATGTATTGCTAGACGCCATTGCCGAGCAGGTTCAAGTACGCTACTACAAAACTGGGAGCGATATATTAAAGTTTGACGATATACTCACGGAATTGTGCTATATCCGTAGCGGAGCCGTTGAGGTATATCGTCGTCAAGGTGAGCTTTATAACCGCTTGGGCGAAGGGGATATCTTTGGGCATTTTAGCCTGCTGAGAAACCATAAAGTTCGGTTACCCGCTAAAGCGATAGAAGATACGCTAATCTACTTTATACCCAACGTCGTCTTTCAGCGACTTTGTGAAGAAGACGATGATTTTGCTGACTTTGTTGAGCTCGAACGCCCTCGTTTAGAAACTGCAGCAGAACAGCAGAAGAAATCTAACGATATGATGGTTACGCGGATACGCAAATTGGTAACGCGTTATCCCGTCATGGTTGAGTCCACGACTACCGTCCAGCAAGCCGCTAAGCAAGTGAACGATGCTCAAGCGTCGGCGGTGCTGGTAATTAATGAAGGCAGTGATAATCCGCGTTACAGCTTTCAGGACAGCGAAGGCAAAACGTGGCAAATGTGCGGTATTCTGACGGATAGTGACTTCCGTACCCGCATTGTAGCTGAAGGGCTGTCAGCGCAAACGGCCATTGGTGAGGTTGTTTCCGAACGGTTAATTACCATTCAGTCGGATGCGTCGGTTTACGAAGCCATGCTGACGATGCTGCGTAACAATGTTCACCACTTACCGGTGCTTTACCGACAGCGTCCGGTTGGGGTTGTTCACCTCTCCGATATTATTCGTTACGAGACGCAAAGTGGGCTGTACCTAGTAAGCAATATTTTCAACCAGTCCAGCGCCCAAGGGTTAGCAAAACTTGCTCCAGATGTGCGCGCTGCTTTTGTAAGAATGGTGCAAGAAGGTGCTAATTCGCAGATGGTAGGGAGTGCCCTGTCGACCATTGGGCGTAGTTTTACGCGGCGACTGCTAGAGCTTGCCGAAGAAGCGCTAGGGCCACCGCCGGTGCCTTACTGTTTTATGGTTAACGGCTCCATGGCGAGGAATGAGCAAAGTATCGTCACCGATCAGGATAATGCACTGATCTTGTCAGACGACTTTAACCCCGACGAACACGACGACTACTTTCACGCGTTAGCGGCCTTTGTAAGTGATGGCTTAGACGCCTGCGGTTATACCTACTGTAAAGGCGATGTGATGGCGACTAACCGCCAGTGGCGTCAGCCGTTGCATGTTTGGAAGCGTTATTTCCAAGACTGGATGGCGAACCCAACCCCTGAACGACTACTCCATAGTTCGATTTTCTTCGATTTAGACAGCATTTACGGCGAAGACCATTTTGTTGAAGCGCTTCAGGATTTGATTGCCCAAACGGCGCCCCAGTCGCCACTGTTTTTGGCGGCCATGGCCCGTAATGCGCTGAATCGAACACCGCCGCTTGGGTTCTTCCGTACGTTTGTGATGGAAAAGGATGGCAAACATAACAACTCAATCAACCTAAAACGGCGTGGTACCGCCCCGATGGTTGACCTTATTCGGGTACATGCGTTGGCCTGTGGGTCTAAAGCGCAAAACTCGTTCCAGCGCTTAAATGATATAAGCAATACCCAACTGCTGGCGACGGGTGTAAGCGATAAGCTCAGTTACGCATTTGAGTTTTTATGTATGTCGCGGATTCGCCATCAAGTGATAGATCTGCAAGAAGACCGTTTCCCCGATAATAATATCGAACCGGAGAATGTTGAGGATAGCGAGCGCCACACGCTTAAAGATGCTTTCCAAGTACTCAACAACGCGCAAAAATTCTTGAAGTTCCGCTATCCCGTTCCCGCTCAGCGGCAGGGGCGATAAGATGCATGGAATCCGGCCCCGCCAAAAAGTAGTTCAAGCTAACTGGATAGGCTATATGGCTGAGCGAGCCGAAAAGGCTCATGATAGTGCGCTTAGACAATTCTTTGCAACGCCGCTACCCAGCCCGGATACACCTATCGCGCAAGTGCCGATGGTAGCGTTAGATATGGAAACAACGGGATTGGACGAGCGGCGTCACGCGATTGTCAGCATTGGGGTAGTGCCTTTCACACTGGATCGCATTCCGCTTGCTCAGCGTCGCTACTGGGTAGTGAAGCCCTCGCGACCCTTAGATGAGGCGTCCATTGCTTACCATCACATCACGCATTCTGAAATCGCCACTGCGCCTGACTTTGATGCCGTGTTGGATGAGCTATTAGCTGTGCTGGCAGGGCGGCTTGTGGTGGTGCATTTTCGCAACATCGAACGCCCGTTTCTTGATGCTGCCGTAAAAGCACGACGGGGAGAAGGGGTGATGTTCCCGATGATCGATACGATGTCGCTTGAAGCGCGCATGCATCGACAAACGTTATGGGCACGGTTTCGCCGTTGGTTAGGGCGTCCGCCTGTTTCGATTCGTTTAAATGCCAGTCGTGAACGCTATGGCCTGCCTGTCTATCAAGGGCATCACGCGCTGGTCGATGCACTGGCGACAGCAGAACTGTTGCAAGCGCAGATCAGTCATCACTACACGCCTGAGACGCAGTTGAAAGATATTTGGGTTTGAGCAGCGCAGCGTTACTTAACGCAAACGGGCAGCCAAATGGCTGCCCGTTTGTGGTTTAGTGCAAGTGCATTTAGTTTAATGGTTAGTGATTCACATCATACCGCTTTGGGTTCGCTCATCAGACCTTTGATAATGGCATAACATGCCACTAGCAAGATGATGGTGAACGGGAAACCGGTAGAAACCGCCATAGTTTGCAGTGCGGTCAGACCACCGCCAAGCAGCAAAGCAATTGCGATAGCCCCTTCGATAATCGCCCAGAACACGCGCTGAGGCTTCGGTGCATCCACCTTGCCGCCTGCAGTAATGGAGTCGATAACCAGTGAGCCTGAGTCAGAAGAGGTCACAAAGAAAATAATGACCAGTAGAATCGCAATAAACGAGGTGATTTGTGACAGCGGTAGCTGTTCAAGCATGATAAACAGCTGTAAATCCACGCCTGCGTCGCGCACAGCTTCAATGCCTTGGTTAACGTACTGATCAATGGCGGTGCCGCCAAAGGTAGTCATCCAGAGTACCGATACAATAGAAGGTACCAACAATACTGAAATTAGAAATTCGCGAACAGTGCGGCCACGTGAAACCCGTGCGATAAACATACCAACGTACGGAGACCAGGAGATCCACCAAGCCCAGTAGAAGGCAGTCCAGCCTTGGCTAAAGTTCGCGTCTTCACGGCCAAACGGATTCGACAGTGCTGGCAGATGAACAACATAATTAAGAAGGTTTTCAAAGAAACCTGTCGCGATAAGCAGTGTTGGGCCAACGGCAATAACGAAGAAAAGCAGCAAAGCCGCCATGGCGATGTTGATTTTTGAAAGCAACTGAACGCCTTTATCGACACCGGCCAGAATTGAACCAATGGCGATAATAGTGATGCCTATGATGAGTAGAATCATCGTGATATCGCTTTCTGGCGCGCCAAACAAGTAGCTTAGCCCTGCGGCTGCTTGGGTTGCACCTAAGCCCAGCGAAGTTGCCAAACCAAAAAGCGTGGCAAATACGGCCAAAATGTCGATTAGATGCCCTGGCCAGCCCCAGACGCGCTCACCCAGTATGGGGTAGAACACCGAGCGCATAGACAGTGGTAGCCCTTTGTTAAACGAAAACAAGGCAAGTGACAGCGCTACTACTGCGTAAATCGCCCAGGGATGTAGGCCCCAGTGAAAGATAGTGGCTGCCATACCTAGCGCCGCTGCGCCAGCAGCATCACCCTCAGCGCCTGCTAATGGTGCCCAGCTTCCACCATCAAAGGATGTACCAAAGTGGGTCAGCGGCTCGTTAACACCAAAGAACATCAAGCCAATGCCCATGCCTGCGGCAAATAGCATTGAAAACCAACCCACATAGGTAAAGTCGGGCTTTGCATCAGCGCCGCCAATGCGGATTTTACCTAGTGGGGAGATAATTAACCCAAGACACAGAATAACGAAAATATTGGCGGCAAATATAAAGAACCACGCCAAATTACCGGTCAAGAAACTAAAAATAGCGTCATAAACCGGTGCAATAGTGTCTTGTAGGGCGAGTGTTAAAACGACAAACAGTAGAACCACAATCGACGAAATGGTGAAAACCTTACCGTGTAGGTCGAGGTTAACGCCCATGGTGCTGGTGGTTATATTGTCTTGACCAATAACGTAATCGGTATCGATCAGGTTTGCCGGCCCCTCCGGGGCAGGAATGCCTTCCGAGACAGGCTCTTCAGGTGGTCGATTTTGCGGCTTTTTATCCACAAATTTGCTCCCATCATTATTAAAAGTGCGTGCTGTTAAGCGCGAGTTGTCAACGGATTGCTTCTACAACGCAAGAGCGCGTTTATTGGGCCACTCGAATCAGGAAAACGGAGACGTCTGTGTGGGTGGCTACTTTGCTGCCATGGGACGGCATAATAATGTCCAGGTGGCGGGGTAAATGTGTTGCCATTACCACCAAATCAGCCCCCGTTTCCTCCACTGCATCGACAAGCTGCTTATCCACATTAGCAACGGGATCCGTCGAGCTGTAAACCCTAATACTTACCGGTTGACCGTGCACTTTATGCCGCTCGTGGGCAAAAGCTTCAAGTTTTTGCTCGTACTCTTGGGGAGTGCGGGCAACGCTTGTAGGTGTATTAGCAGTAACGCCAACGTAGATGATATGAGCATCATATCGCTTAGCAAGGTCTGCCACTACGCTTAAGGCAGGCTCCAGTAGCTCTAGATGAGCAAGATCGACTGGCACCATAATGTTCTTAAACACAGTACGCTCCTCATATAGCTCCATTTAGCATGGGTTTACCGTACTAATTAAAGCTATATCGTTTTTTTGAAAACAGTGGGTTGCAACAAATGAGCTGAAGCGAAGTGCGGCTTCAGCTCATTAATCATTCTACTAATAAACTGTATTTAGCCAAGACAATATTAGTTGCTTAGCCACTGTTCGACGACATCTTGATTATCTTCAACCCATTGCTTGGCATTTTCGTAGGGGTCGCTGCCATCTTCCTGATTCATCAGCATGACCTCACCCATCTGCTCGGGCGTCCACTCAAAAGAGTCAAGGATGGCGTAGGCTTCCGGCAAGTCATCTTTTAGACCTTGGCGTACCACGGTGTGAATCTGCTCAGCACCGCCATAAACATTTTCCGGATCTTCAAGGTATTTCAGATCGAAGCGGGCAAACATCCAGTGTGGCGTCCAGCCAGTTACCACAACATCTTCTTCATTGTTAATCGCGCTTGAAAGCGCTGCGGTCATGGTGGCACCGCTACCGCTACGCAGGCGCAGCCCAAGGTCATAGGTATCCACGACCTCTTCAGTAAGAGCCATCAGGCCCGCACCGGGGTCAATACCGATGATCTCGCCGTTAAAGCTGTCGGCGTTGTCGTTTAGGTCGGCAATAGAATCAACATCTGTGTAAGCCGGTACTACCAATCCCAGCTTGGTGCCATCCAAGTTCATGCCGAGATCTTCAATATTGTCACCTACACGCTCCATGTAGTCTGCGTGAGTCGTGGGTAGCCAAGCGGCGACGATGGCATCGGCGTCGCCAGTGGAAAGCGCCTGGAACATAGCGGCGGCAGAAAGCGACGTTAGTTCAACATCGAAACCCGCTTGTTCTAATACAGCAGCGACGACGTTGGTAGATGCTACTTCAGACGACCACTCAACATAGGCAAGGTTGATAGTGCCCTGATCTTGGGCGTGGGCCAGACTTCCGGCGGTCACACCTGCACCGGTAATGAGGGCTAATGAGGCGAGGCGGATGCGGTGATTCAACGTACGACTTTTCATTCACTTGCTCCTTGGGAAAATAGTCCTGGCGTCTATCAATATAGTGGTTAAGCGCCACAACTGTAGTAAGCATGCTTTCCAACGTTGCTTAACTAAAAATTTATAGGCGCGCTATCAGCATGCACATCCAAAAAGAGTGCATCAAGAAGATCAGTCAACGCAGCACGATGGTGGCCGCGCGATTTTCCTTGATTCACTGTGAGCGGCGCGTTTTCCGTAGTGATTGAGTTAAACGGTCAAGTAACATGGCTAGAATGACCACGGCGATACCAGCTTCAAAGCCATCACCGGGGCGTAGCCGCTGAATAGCACGCCACACTTCGCTACCTAGGCCATCTGCACCAATCATGGCGGCGATAACCACCATCGAAAGTGCCAGCATAATGGTCTGGTTAATACCCGCCATCACTGTGGGTAGCGAGAGCGGAAGCTGAACCTTGAAAAGTTTTTGGCTGCGCGTTGCGCCATAGGCATCGGCGGCTTCAATAAGCTCAACCGGCACCTGGCGGATACCTAACGTTGTGAAGCGAATCGCAGGCGGCATCGAGAAAATTACCGTTGCAAAAATGGCGGATACAGAACCAATGCCGAAAAACGGAATTGCTGGTATCAGGTAAACAAAGGCGGGCATGGTCTGCATAAAGTCCAATATCGGCATGATCAATCGGTACAGTCGATTAGATAATGCTGCCGCAATGCCGACAGGCAATGCGATAATCACGGCAACCAGGGTGGCGAAGACCACCAGCGTGAGCGTCTCAATCATTGGGTTCCAGAGACCCAAGTTCCAAATTAAGGCTAGCCCGGCTACTGAACCAATCGCTAAGCGAGCACCCGCTAGCCTCCAGCAGAGTAGGGTGATTAACCCAAGTAGCGCCCATTCAGGTAGCCACATCAAGCTATCGTTCAAAACATCAATGCCGGTTTGAGTAAAACGGGAAATTGCCCGAGTGACGGCTGAATATTCGCTGGTCAACCAGGTCAGGCCACTTTCGATCCAATCGCCAAGGGGGATGCTTGGAATATCCATTACTGTTCTCCTGCTCGTGCTAATTCATCCAGTACCGCGCCCTTCACAACGACACCTAGCAACCGCTGCTGCTCGTCAATGACGGCGATGGGAAAGCTTTTATCGCTAAACATAGCGAACAGGTTTTGCAGGGGTTCTTCAGGGGGGACTTTGCGGAAGTCTTGAGTCAGGTGATCAATAATAGTATCTGACTTGGCATCAATCGCCTTGCTCGCCGACTCGGCCTCTAGCAGGCCGATTAGGCGGCGGTCACGATCAGTGACATAAATTGAATCAATACTGTGGTCACGCATACGATGTAGTGCAGTGCGTGGGCCGTCGCTTTCGCGGGCGGTAGAGCGCACGGGGCGCATGGCGCTCTCGGCGGTTAATACACGCGAACGATCGACACCTTCGATAAAGCGGCGCACATAGTCATCAGCAGGTTGGGTTAATATTTCTTCCGGTGTACCAATCTGTACGACTTCGCCATCTTTAAGCAGCACTATGCGATCACCAATATTGAGCGCTTCATCTAAATCATGGGTGATGAAGACGGTTGTTTTCTGCATTTTAGATTGCAGTTGCAACAGCTCTTGCTGCATATCCTTGCGGATTAAAGGATCCAGCGCTGAAAAGGCTTCATCCATTAATAGCACGGTGGAGTCATTCGCCAGGGCGCGGGCTAGGCCGACACGCTGTTGCATACCACCGGAAAGCTGATTCGGATAAGCCTCTTCCCAGCCATCTAGCCCCACTTGGGTTAGCGCGTTTTGGGCAATTTGCTTACGCTCAGCTTTATCGACACCGCGGATTTCAAGCCCGAACTCGGCGTTTTGGCGTACAGTGCGGTGTGGGAATAGCGCAAAATTTTGAAAAACCATAGAAAAATGGCGGCGGCGACACTCCAACAGCGCCTTTTCGCTTAACGTGGGAATATTCTCGCCATCAATGATTATTTCGCCTTCGGTGGTATCAATCAGGCGGTTCAAACACCGAATTAACGTTGACTTGCCAGAACCAGAAAGCCCCATAATGACGAGCAGTTCGCCTTCATAGACATCGAATGAGATGTTTGAAAGGCCTAACGTTTGGCCAGTTTTCTCAAGAATTTCAGGGCGTTTTAAACCCTGGTCACGAAGCTCAAGGGCTTTTTTCGGCTGCTTGCCAAATACCTTGCTTAAGCCGCGAACCTGAATTTTGACAGGGCGTGTCTCGTCCATCAGCGATGCCTTTTGCGTGAATGAGCAGCCTTGTGTCGTTGCTCAGCTAGCTTTCCGATGCCAAATGGCTTTCCCTGCAAACAGCGACACAAAACGGTTCATAATTAGAATTTAAGTTTTAGCTTGGTTATTTATTAATATTTATTATACATAAGTGGGCAGGGTGTGTCACAACGCCTCCTGCGCTAAGCGTCAAAAGGTGTCACATGTGTCAGTTTTAACCCGCAGTAACAATTTTCTGGGCATAGAATTAATCTGGTTCTTTTTATAAATTTTTGATTTTTATATATAAATTTATATTTTTTGGTTTTTGGTATGAACTATGCGTTGAATTAGGTAGTTAATCGATATTTTGGTTAGAAGGGAGGTAAGCCTAATGGATAAACCAGTTAATCAAGTTACCAAACGCCCCCGCGTGCTTACATTATGCATGTTAGCAGCTACCGTTAGCACATTAGCTCTTGCTGGTTGTGGTAACGGTGATGAGCCAATGCCGCCTGCCGAACAGCCAGAAACGATGGAACAAGATGCGACTTCCTCTACTGGACAGGCAACTACCGCAAGCGATGCTACCGCATCGGATAATACTTCTGACCCCATGATGAACGATGAGCCTGCAGTGGCTGATGACTCTGACATGGGCGATCCTGGGCTAAGCGATGATGCCGCGGCATCACAAGAACCTATGCCAGATGAAGAGCCTATGCCAGATGAAGAGGCTAGCAACCCAGAAGATCCTGAAGAAAACCCAGGATTTGGTGAAGGTACTGACCCGATGCCAGGTGCTGATGAGAATGATGATGCGATGAATAGCGGCCAGTAATCGTTAACGCTCCCTACGATGATAAGCCGACCCAGCTGTCTGTTCCCTGCGGCTGCTCCACACGGTTTATCATCCTTTTCCCCCCGCGCCCGCGGGGGTTTTTTATGTGATCCGTGAACCCTCTTTGATAAGAAAATTCCCCACACGTACGCCATTTTGGCAAGGTAGTGCATAGCTTGTCGTCACATAGACGAATAGTCGGTTACACCGGTGAGTGGCCGACTATTTGCGTTAATTTATTCCTCGTTATCTTCCAAACGACGATAAAGCGTTCGTCGAGCAATACCCAGCACTTCAGCCGTACGCCGTTTATTGCCGCCGGTGGCCTCTAACACTTTGCGTATGTAGCGCTTTTCTACTTCTTCCAGGCTGGGCCAGCGGGTAGGTGCAGGTGCTGGAACCTGAGTGCCAGGTAACACTTCACCAGTAAGTGTCGGCGTTATTTCCGAGCCGTTATGTTGGCTAGCCTGTTCGCGTAAACGCTCTGGCAAATCTTGGTGTTGCAATATGCCTTCTTCGCTCAGTGTTACGGCTCGCATAATGGCGTTTTCCAGCTCGCGTACGTTGCCGGGATAGGTGTAGTTCAACAGGCTATTTAGCGCTTCGGGCTCGATTTGTTCAATCTGCTTACTTTGCGCTTCGGCGTGTTTGTCGATTAATGCAAATACAAGATGCTCTATATCGGTACCACGCTCACGCAGTGGAGGAATGCGCAGAGAGAACGTCTCAAGGCGATAGAACAAGTCACTGCGAAAGTTCTCTTGTTCGATCTCTTTTTCAAGATTGCGATGGGTCGCGGCAATGATGCGGACATCTACCGGCTCCTCACGCTCGCCGCCAACGGGTCGTACCGTCTTTTCTTGCAGCGCACGCAGCAGTTTTGCTTGGAGATTAACCGGCATTTCGCCAATCTCATCCAAAAACAGGCTACCGCCTTGAGCGCTATGAAACAGACCGCGGCGCGCTTCGTTAGCCCCGGTGAATGCCCCTTTTACATGACCAAAAAACTCACTTTCCATTAGATCGGCAGGAATGCTGGCACAGTTAACAGGCACAAAGGGTGCTTCGTGACGTTTGCTTTCTTGGTGGATAGCGCGAGCCAATAGCTCTTTACCGGTACCGCTTTCGCCCAGAATCAAAATAGGCGCATCGCTTTTAGCCAGCCGAGATGCATCATGAAACAGAGACTGCATTCCTGAGCTTTTTCCGACAATACCGTGAAACTGGCTCAACTCAGTATCGTGGGAGAGAGACAAACGCTGGCGCTCTAAGACGCGAAAGACTGCCTCGCGAATGGCATCTAAATCCAATGGTTTAGTTAAAAAGTCATCGGCTCCCAGCTTTAGCGCCTCGACGGCTTGGTCAATGGTGCCAAAGGCAGTGATGACAATAATGCCCAGCTCGCTGCCGCTTTGACGCAGTTGCTGAAGTAACTGAATGCCGGTCATTCCAGGAAGACGTACATCCGTAATCATCATTGCCACAGCTGTATGGCTTAGTAGCGCCAAGGCGTCTTCGGCACTGGGAACGCCTAGCGTGTCATAGCCCGCGTCGTTGAGCTCTTCTTCTAATAACTCACGTATAGCGGCGTCATCTTCCACTACCAATAAAGGTAAAAGGTGTTCCTGATGGGTCACAAACGTTTTCCTCAAGCGGATGCGGTTTCACTAACGGGGAGCGTAATCTCGAATCCAGCGCCGCCAAGGCCGCTATCAAATACGCCAATCGTCCCGCCGTGGTCGTTAATAATGCGATGCACCATGGAGAGCCCTAAGCCACTGCCTTGGCCCACCGGTTTGGTCGTAAAGAACGGATCAAATACTTGCTGATGATGCGACGCTGGAATGCCAGGCCCGTCATCTTCCACCCAGAGTGTTAGCTCTTCACTGTATTGCTTGGCACTAAGGCGTATACAGCTAACATCTGGTGCTTGCGCTGCGTTGCGTAATAGATTGGTGAGTACCTGCACAATTTGCTGCCCATTGACCAATAAATGGGGGGTAGGGGAGGGAAGATCAATATCCAAGTGAATATTTCGTGGCTCCAGCTCCTCTTCCACTAACTCACTGGCACTCAGAATAAGCTGATCCAACGCTTGCGTGTCTTTCTCTACGTTATGTTGTCTGCCTAGTTCCATTAATTGGCGGACAATTTGAACAATTCTTTCGACTTCGCCTCGGATACGGCCTAATCGTGCACGTTCGTCATCGCCAATGGTGTCCCTGCGGGCTAAGCGCTGGGCTTGGCCATTGATGACGGTTAATGGTGCGCCAATTTCATGGGCGACACCGGCCGCCAAAACGCCTAACTCCGCCAGCTTTTTAGATTTGCGCAGGCGCTTTTCTAATTCGATTTCGCGCTGCCGACGGGCATCAATATCGCGATCTTTTTCTGCCATGGCATCTAGCATGCCGTTCAAGCCTGATGCTAAGCGGCGATATTCCGTCGGGCCATCGACCGTAGCCCGTTGGCTGCGGTCGCCATCTTCCACAAGTAACATCACGTGCAAAAGACGATTGAGCGGTCGTTCTATATAGTGCCTAAAGCCCCACCAGATGCTAAAAACAATACCGGCCGCTCCGATTACAAACACCAGAACTGCCACAATACTGATAAAGCCCGTATAGTTTTCGATGCCGGTATTAAGTCGATTTACCTGCAGAACACCTCGTACCGTACCATCTTGCGCCCGCAGCGGAATCAATGCTGAGTAGTACGTCCAGCCTTCCTGTTGGCGGTAATTGCTATACAGGTCATCTTGTTCGATAACCTGCTGAATTTCATCCGGCGTAAACAGGTCTTTGCCCAACCCCAGCCCATAAACTTCTCGGCCTTGGGTGTCGAATACATAAGCGCCATAGATACGATGGAATGAAAAAGCGGATTGCAGTGCTTCTTCTAGCGGGGTGTCGCTATCGCGAGTGACGGCGTAACTCAGTGATGTGCCCAGTGCACGGGTGATAATCTCAACTTCGGTTTGCAGCTTGGAACGCACGTTATCTTCTAGCGACTTGATAGCCACTAGGCTAAAAACCACTAGAATGACAAACAGTGGCACGATGACCGTCAAAATAATTAAATTACGTAGTCGCATCAGGCATCCGTGATGAATACTGGCTGTTCAGCAGTGAACAGCATTGGCAGCGTGCATAGGCAGTATAAATAAATAGACAGTATCAATAGGCAGTATAAAGAGTAGCGGTTCAGATAACGTTAGTGTGGGTTAATTAACCACCTGCAAACGATAAAGGCTGCCCTGATCGCCATCGGTTAGCAAATAAATGGCGTCGTTAGGGCCTTGGCGCACATCGCGAATGCGGCCAATGTGGCCGTCAAGAATAACCTCTTCATCCACCACGTTGCCGTTTTCCAACTGCAGACGCAGCAGTGTCTCGCTGGCTAAACCACCAGCTAATAGCTGCCCCTGCCAGTCTCCAAACGCGTCGCTGGTGACTTCGGTAAGGCCTGAAGGCGCAAATCGACCTTCAAAGCGGTAAACCGAGTCGACCATGCCGAGCTTCGATTCGACTCCAATCGGCTCATTAGTCCGATAATCATTTCCCAGGCTAACCTCTGGCCAGCCATAATTACTGCCTGCTTTGATGTGATTAAGTTCATCGCCTGTGCGCGGGCCATGTTCGGTCGCCCAAGGTTCACCATTGCTGCGTACGATCAGGCCTTGAATATTACGATTGCCCGTGGAGTAAATTTCATCCAAGGTGCTATCAGCGCCCACGAAAGGGTTATCGTCAGGAATACCGCCTGTATCCGTTAGGCGCAGCGTTGACCCCGCGTGGTCGTCGCTTGCCTGGGCACGGGATGGGTTAACGCCGCGGTCACCAATACTCATTAGTAGTGTGCCGTCTGCTAGCCACGCCAAACGCGAGCCGTAATGACGGCCGGGTGACGAGGCGCGGTCCTGTTCAAAAAGGTGCTCGACCTCACCGAGTGAATTCCCTTGCCACTTAACCCGTGACAGTGCTGAGCGACTGTTATTGCCATCTGGTTTGCTCCAGGTGAAATAAATCCAGTCATGTTCACCGTCACCAAAGGAAGGGTGCAAGGTGATATCGAGAAGCCCACCTTGCCCCTGGTGGCTGACCGTGGGCATTCCTTCGAGCGTTTGCTGGTTACCTTCTTGATCTACCAGGGTGAGTTGACCACGGCGTTCGCTGACTAAAAAACGCCCGTCAGGCAAAAAAGCCACTGCCCAGGGGCTGTTCAACCCACTCGCCACACGTTCAAGTGACAAGGTCATTTGATCGGTTTCGATCGCGTCGTAAACCATTTCTGCTTGGGCATTGCTAACAGTGCCCGCCAACATTAACCCGCCAATAGCTGTTAGAAACCAACGATGAGAAGGCGTCGTTAACACTGCTTGGCGTGCTTGTGACTGAGGTTGGCGCATCATGGTCACTCCTGTCGTCGGGGCCTTCGATGATCATGTTCCATGCCTAGCAGTGACTGCTTAAAGCGAGCGGGGTTCCCTGTGCTGCTATATATCCGGCGGGCTAAATCAGACGGGCTATAGCAAAAACGCTACATCAGAAATGCCAGCAGTATCGGTAAATACACCAGGGCAAGCAGCGTAGAGCAAAAAACGAGGCTGGCAACATACGCCGGTTCGCGCTGGGCACGCTGGGCAAACAAGTAGTTAAACACTGCCACAGGCATGCACATTTGTAGCACCAGAATGCTTTGCGCCAGTGGGGGAAGGCCAACCCAACCCGCAATTAGCCACGCTGCCCCAGCGGCAAGGGGAATACGTACTAGGCTAAAACCGATGCCGGAACGCAGGCTTTTTACCTGGATGCTGGCTAGGGAAACACCGAGCGTGATCAACATAAGCGGTACGGTGAAACCAGACATTAAGTCGACCGTATTGGCTAGCCAAGGGGGCAGTGATGTGTCGGTTAACAGCAGCGCCATTGAGATTAAAATGGCATAGACGGTGGGCGTTTTCAGCAGCGTTTTAGTCGGGCTTCCGTTGCTATTGAGAACGGCCCCTAAGGTGAACTGAAAGAGCGAGACCGTCACCATCACCGTAATACCGTAGGCAAACCCTGCGCTGCCAAAGGCATACAGAACGACGGGTAGTCCCATATTGCCGGTGTTGGGATACATCATCGGGGCAAGTAATACGCGCCAACTGCGGCGCAACAGTTTGGCGACCACAAAGCTAGCCGCGCCCATGGTGAGTATCACGATGGCCGTGGCAAACATCATCTGCCCGAAGCTATTGGCATCAATATTAGCCCCAGATAGTGAGGCAAGCACCAGTGCGGGGGTACCGATGTTAAACACCAAACGAGTAATGAAATCGACGGGGTAGGGATGCCCTAAGCGTACCCATAAATATCCTAGCCCAGCACCGGCGAGTACCGGAGCCATCACGGCAAAAAGTTCGGCGAGCATTACCATTCCTTGACGATGATTAGCGACTCATTGTCGTTAATTAGGCCGCTAACTGGCAAGGTGAATTGGTTATTCAGCGTTAGTGGTGGAGTGATTGGATTGCCAAGCAGCCGGAACTTGCTCGCGTAAAAACTCGAGCAGTGCGTTAACCCGACGCGAATGGTGGCCGTAAGCGTACAACATGGTGATGGGCAGTGGGGCAGGTTCCCAGCCGGGCAAGCAACTGACTAAATCACCAGGATGATGCTGCTCGCGTTTTTCAACCACCCAGTGGGGCAGCAGCCCGATGCCTTGGCCATAAGCAATGGCATCAATTTGAAGCACCGTTAGATCGACGCGCAGCCGCGAGCGGGGCGCATTAAACAGAAAGTCGTCGTGATGAGCATGGTGGAACAGCAGGCCGCTAGAAGCGCTATCGAGTAAATCAATCCACGCGTGTGATTCTAGCTCGCTTGGGTGCTGAGGGTAGCCAGCGTTGGCAAGATAGCTCGGGTTGGCATAAAGGCCGCGAGTCAAGTGCCCTAAGCGCTCCTGGTTGAGACCGCATTCGTGCGTTGCCCCTAGCCAGATGTGCACACTGTTACTGTGCATTTTAGTGGGCGGAGATTCTCGAGTGTGGAGGGTTAATTCCACCTTGGGATAGCGGGTTAAAAACGCATCAACGACGCCTGCCATCCAACCTCGTGCTAATGCCCCGTGAACTTCCAGTGTTACTTTTCCGCTGATTTCCTCACGCAGTTCTGCCAGCGCTTCTTGGCTATGTGCCGCCATCGCTAGCAGTTCTGTGCAGTAGTTATGAAATAGCAGACCCGCTTCCGTAGGAATCAGCCGATTGGCTTGCCGCCTGAGCAGCGGCTGACCCAATCTTGCTTCTAACTGGCTAATACGGCGGCTCAGTGTCGATTTAGCAAGTCCTAGCTTTTGTGCGCTGCGCGTTAGGCTACCGGTAGTCATCACATCGGCAAAGGCGGCGAGTTCATCAAAATCGTACATGGTCGGGCCATTAGGCAACAGTTGAAGCGCTATTGTGCCATTTAATGATGTTAATGAAAATAATTGGCATTTGTGTTCCGGATGACTGAACGTACTGTGCGACCTCTTTGTGTAAGAATTATGCAAAAATACGAATGTTAATGATTCGTATTTGATTGCAAGTGCTCTTTCATATTAAAGGAACCCTGCTATGTCTTCTCGTTTGCGTCGCACGCTATTGGCCGGTGCCATCTCTTCATTGGCCAGTAGTGCCGTGTTGGCACAAGAAACACCTCGGCTAGATGATGTTGTGGTTACCGCATCGGGGTTTGAACAGCAAATTTCCAGTGCGCCTGCTTCTATTAGTGTTATTTCTCGGGAAGAGCTTGAGCGTGGACACTATCAAAATGTCACCGATGCGCTGCGCGACGTGCCGGGTGTGATTGTTACCGGTGGCGGCGCAGGTGACCGTGGCAATGATATTTCAATTCGTGGCATGCCCTCCCAGTACACCTTGATTTTGGTGGATGGACGTCCGCAAAATTCTCGGGAATCACGCCCGAATGGTAGCGCTGGGTTCGAACAGGACTGGCTACCGCCACTCCAAGCGATTGAGCGCATTGAGGTGGTGCGTGGGCCAATGTCGACACTTTACGGTTCAGACGCTATCGGTGGGGTAATCAACGTAATTACCCGCAAGGTGGCTGATGAATGGCACGGCAATGTGCAGCTCGACACGGTGCTACAAGAGAACAGCAATTCTGGAGACAGCCGCCAAGCGAATTTTTACCTAAGCGGGCCGTTAGTGGGTGACCGGTTAGGTCTGCAACTTTATGGGCGTGCCTCAGAGCGGGATGAAGATGATATTTTGAACGGCTACGAAGAGAAAAGCCTGCAAAGTCTAACCGCACGGCTGAACTTCGCGGCGAACGATAATCATGACTTCACCGCCGAAGCCGGCGTTACCGAACAGGATCGCCACTCGAGGGTGGGGCGTTCTGGCGCTGCTGAGGGTTG
Organism: Halomonas sp. XH26; assembly: GCF_024138895.1. Classification (NCBI taxonomy): domain Bacteria; kingdom Pseudomonadati; phylum Pseudomonadota; class Gammaproteobacteria; order Oceanospirillales; family Halomonadaceae; genus Halomonas; species Halomonas sp. XH26. The sequence goes on along the minus strand of NZ_CP071889.1, from coordinate 3,008,444 downwards.
CCGAGGTGGTTGCACCGACAGTATCGGCGAATACACCAACACTCACGTTGCTGTTACCCACAGTGGCCGCTTTGACTGGGGTACCAGCGAGACCTTTGTACAGCGTGAGCGTAGCGACAACAAATCCCGCGATATCGAAATTACCAACACCATCGCTAAAACCAGCGCGGTGATCCCACTAGGCATGCACTTAGTGACTGTTGGCGCGAGCTACGAAGAGGAGTCGCTGAGCGATACCACCACCAACCGAATATCTGACCGGACCGAAATCGAAAATAGCCAGCGGGCGCTGTTTGTAGAAGATGAGTGGATGCTGACTGACACCTGGGCGTTGACCGGTGGCTTACGCGTCGATGACGACGATAACTTCGGCAGCCACGTCAGCCCGCGCCTTTACAGCGTTTGGAATGTGACACCTGACTGGACGCTTAAAGGGGGCGTTTCAACTGGTTATCGCTCGCCAAGTCTGCGTGAAATCACTCCCGATTGGGGGCAGGTCAGCCGCGGTGGCAATATTTACGGTAACCCGGACCTTAAACCTGAAACGTCGCTTAACAAAGAGATTGCACTGCTCTACGCCAATGATGCAGGCCTGAGCGGCAGTTTGACGCTGTTCCACAACGACTTTGACGATAAAATTACGCGTATTGCTTGCCCTGTTGATATCTGTACCGATGGCCCTAATGATTTTGGCAGTGATCCTACTTATCGCGTCAACGTGGATGAGGCGATTACGCAAGGGGTAGAAGCCAGCCTGGCAGCGCCGTTGACAGATGCAGTGTCGTTAACGGCTAGCTATACCTTCACTGACTCCGAACAGAAAAGCGGCCAATATGCTGGTGAGCCTTTGACGCAGCTACCGCGCCATCAGGTCTCGGCTACACTTGACTGGCAGGTCAACTCGCGACTCAGCCAGTGGACAAAAGTGAGCTACCGTGGCGAGGAGAGCCAGCCCACTACCGGTCCCTCCAGCCGCTCTGTGGTGGCACCTTCCTACACCTTTGTTGATGCAGGAATAGGTTACAAACTCAACGATAGCACTACGGTGAACGCGGGTATCTACAACCTATTTGATGAGCGCATTACTTACGAAGAGTACGGTTACGTGGACGATGGTCGCCGTGTTTGGTTGGGACTGAATGTCGCGTTCTAGTACCTGTTAGTACCTGTTTGCTATTAAACGTTGCGGCCACCTTATTAGGTGGCCGTGTTTTTGAGTGAACCACGTAGTTATTTACGGATGTTGGGCTTGGGCAGGCTGCGTATGTCGTTTGCTAAGCTGCAGTACGCTTATCATCAATGCTGGCAGGAACGTCACCGTCACGATGGAAGCTCCCAGCAAGCCAAATAAGACAATCGCCCCTACACCACGGTAAAGTTCGGTGCCTTCGCCGGGTAAAAATACCAGCGGCGAAAGCCCGCACAGGGTTGTCAGCGTGGTAATCGCAATGGGACGCAGACGGGTTTGTACCGCTTGAGATACGGCTTCCTGAACGGATAGCTGCTTATCGTGTAAGCGCCGCCGAGCCTGGTCGACCACCAGGATGGGGTTGTTAACCACGGTTCCCATTAATATCAAAAAGCCCAGCATCGTAATCATATCGAAGGGCTGACTTAGTGGAGCGATGCCTATGAGTGGCAGTAGGCTGCCCACTGCGTTCATGGCTGCCAGACCCATGATGCCACCCACCACGCCCAACGGAATTGAGGTAAGGATCAGCAGCGGGTAGCCCCAGTGAGAGAAAATTGCTACCAGTAGCAAATAGACAATTACAATGGCAATCAAGAAGTTGCTCATTAGCGCGTCTCGCGTGGCATTTAACTGATCACTAGCCCCAGAAATCGAAATATCCACCGCCGATGGTAGTAGCCCTTCATGGCGAAGTCGCTCCAGCATCCTCTCTGCCTGTTCAACTCCTGCTTCCAGGGCAATGCTGGGTGGTGGGATGACATTGAGGGTCACCGTGCGGCTACTATCGACCCGGCGAATAACGCTGGTGTCCATAGTTTCATCAATGCTGGCGACGGCAGAGAGCGGCAGCGTCGCGCCGCTGGGGGTATGCAACAGAAGGTTGGGTAGTTGGTCCAGAGGTAGCGACAGCTGAGGGCCATAAAGATAAATATCGATCTTCTCGTCATCGAGAAAGAAGTCATCCACATAGGCACCTTCGGTGAGTGCGGCGACTGAAAAGCCGACATCTTCTGCCGCTAAGCCAAGTGCTGACGCCTGCGCCCAATCTGGGCGAATTTGAATCAGCGGCTGATCCAACGACAGCGAAGAGGGTTGGCTCTGAATGCGCGGATTGCCAAACTCATTGCGGGCTTCTCGGTAGAGGTTATTGGCGGCTTCATAAACGGTCGCCAAATCCGGGCCGGCGATATCCAGGTTGATACTCCGCGTGCCGCCATCGTTACTGGAAATGATCGAGCCTTTCGAGGCAAATGCGCGCATTCCTGGAAAGCGCTCGTAGTAGCTGGTAAGTGCGTCCATTAACGCTTCGATATCACCAGGGTCAGCTGCTTCCGCGACGATAAACAGCCGCGTAGGGGCAACCCGCATGTTCATATAAGCCAGCGGCGGCACCTCGGTGTCGCCCGCTAAAAAAGCCGCTGGGTCAGCGTCTACATGGGGTAAAAAGTAATCCTCTACTTGCGCGGCGATTCCCGCCATCTCCTGCAGGCTATAGCCAGGCGGTGGGCTCATCACTGCAAAGGTTTTAGGTTCCTCGCCTTCGGGCAAGTACTCGGCAGGCGGAGTGAGTACAACGATAGTCCAGCCGCTGATCACTACTGTAGTGACTAGAATCACTCCGCGCCGAAAAGGGGTGGCGATCAATCGATCAAGCTGCTTCCCAGCCCACGAAGGGCGTGAGGCCGCGGGGCTATCCTCATGCTCGTTGCGCATCGAAAAATTGAAGCGCGAACAGAGTGACGGCACTAGGGTAACTGCCACCAGCATTGAGGCAAAAATAGCGGCAGAAACCGCAATGGCTACGTCAGAGTACAGTTGTCCAGCCTCTTCTTCGATAAATAGAATCGGTAAGAACACCAAAATGGTGGTGGCCGTCGATGCCAGCGTTGCGGGCCATACTTCCTGCACGCCGCGTAGCGCCGACTCAATGCGGTCGAGCCCTAAACGGCGGTACCGCTCAATATTTTCCAACACCACAATACTGTTATCGACGCTCATGCCTATGGCAAAGGCAATGCCTGCCATGGAAATCACGTTAATCGTACGCCCCGTGAGCATCAGCCCTAAAAAAGCCGCAATGGTGCAGAAGGGGATGCCAATAACGCCAATAAAGGTGGCGCGAGCGGAGCGCAAAAACAGGTACATCACCAAGGTTGCAAAGGCCGCCCCGAGTAGCAGATTGCTCCATACGTTACTGACCGAGGCTTCCACATAGCGCACATCATCGGCAGTCAGCACCATTTTCATACCCGCCGGGCGTAGAATGCTGTCGTTAATGGCCGCCATTTCTTGTTCGATGGCGTATTTGATATCGATGACGTTGGCACCACTTTCCCGCCGAAGGTCCATACCAATGCCCGGCTGGCCGTTATAAAACGATAGTTGGCTTAAGCGCGACTGCCCCTGGCGGACCTCGGCAACGTCGGCAAGCCGCACGATGCTATCGCCCTGGCGAGCGACAACCAGCTGCGCCAAGGCTTCAGCATCATCAAAACGGCCCAGCGTGCGTATCAAATAGCGGCGTTTACCGGCTTCTAATTCACCACCGGAGATATCCCGGTTACGCTGGGTGATGGCGTCGCGTAACTCGGCAAGTGAGACCCCGCGCTGGGCTAGCGCGCCAGGATCGACCAAAATTTGTAGCTGCCGCTGAGCGCCGCCATTGACGCCGACTTCCGATACCCCTTTTACGCCTTCCATGCGAGGCCGCACACGGTCGTCGATAAAGTCGCTCATCAGTTGGATATCTAACGCTTTAGGGTTGCCGGGTAGCGTACCCACGTGAAAGCGCAAAAACGCGTCTGTCGAAAAGGCGGCAGAAACAATCCGTGGCTGGTCCACATTGGTGGGATATGACGATACTTGGCTGAGCGCGTTATTGACTTGAATCAGCGCTGCGGTCATATCCACGCTAAACGGGAATTCAAGTTCAATTTCAGCGCTGCCACTTTCGGCGATGGCCGTCATGCGGGTAAGGTTCGGCACATTGCGCAAGTACTGCTCTTGCTCAATGAGGATCTCTTTTTCGATATCCTGGGGTGTCGCTCCCGCCCAGCGCGTTTCGACCGTTATTGTGCGGGCTTCAATGTCGGGAATCATCTGAACGGGGATGCGCAGCGTGGCGGCAATGCCCAGCAGCAGGAAGATTAGCGCGATAACAGTGACCAGCGTTTGCTGGCGCAGTAGGGCTGCAAACATTACTCGCTCCCCGCCGCGACAGCCTCAACGCTGACACCTTCGACCAGCGATTCATTGCCACGAATGACCACCTGCTCATCACCAGAGAGGCCCTCGACAATTTCCACACGGTCGGCAAAGTTAATACCCAACTGCACGCGTTGCTCAGTAACCTGATACGTGTTGTTTTCGTTAGGTGTGGCGACCCACACGGTGACTCGCCCGTCTGGGTAGCGGCTTAACGCATCGCGGGGAACCGTCAGCCCATCGCTGCCGGTCGACGCCCGCAGCACGGCATCCACTGCATTACCTGGGTATAGTGAAGCTGCATCGGGAACATGGGCGCGTAATAGAAATGTGCGAGCACTGGGGTCACTGATCGGCACCATGGTGGCGATAGTGGTCTCGTAGGTTTGTTGGCCCACGCGCAGGCTGATCAACGCTTCGTCTTGAACGGCGGCATAAAAGGTTTCGGGCACCTGAAAATCAGCGCGCAGCTCATCAAGATTAACGAGGCGCGCAACGCTATCTCCTGGCGTGACCCACTCACCGAGATTGACGCTGCGAGCGCTGACGACACCATCAAAAGGGGCGTTAATTGCATGGCGAGCCAGTAGGGCGTTTAAACGTGCTTGCTCCGCCGTTAAACGCGAGCGTGCGGCGCGGGCCACGTTAACGGCACTACGACGAGCGCTCGCTTCAGTCGCTGCGATGTTACGCCCCACGCCCACCGATTCCGCTTCTCGCAGTAGTCGTTCTGCTTCCGCTAGTGTGGCCTGGGCCTCCTGTTCTGCAGCAACCGCCGCTGCTACGTCAAAACGAGCCAGATCGTCATCCAGCGCGATTAACGTGTCTCCCTTGGCGACGTGGTCGCCAGGATTAACCGCTACCTGAGTAATAAGCCCTGCTACTGATGCTGAGAGGAGGGCATCTTCCAGGGAGTTTACGGTGCCGACCAGGTTTGTTTCGGTATAAATTGGCTCGCGGTTTACGGGCGCCAGCTCAACCCTGGGGGCTGATTGCGCGAAGGAAGCGCTAGAGAGCATTAGGCCGCAGAGCAACAGTAGAACCAAGGCAAGATAGCGGACGAGCGGGTGCGCGGTCATGACAGACAGTTCCCTAATAAACATCGAATTCGCTGTTAAGCGGGCGTAAAAAAGCCCTGGCGCATGGCCAGGGCAGTAAGTCAGCATTGAAACAGTAAATAGAACCTTTTAGCTAGTAGCGTTTAGAACTCGTAGCGTGCAGAGAGCCACAGTCGACGTCCCTCTTCGCTATTGGCATACACATTGCCAAAGCTAGTGCCGTCACCATAAGCGCGGTAATCGACGAAGTCTTTATCGAACAAGTTGTAGATGGTGGCACTCACGTTAAATTGCTCGGTAAATGCGTAGCTGCCGCCTAAGTGGAACAGTGAATAGGCTTTGAAGTCACCTAGGTCATCGAAAGAGGGCGCGCCCCTAACGCTTTCACGGTTACGGTAACGTTCGCTGCGGTACTCGGCGGAAAGCCACGTGTCCAACTGAGGCGTGGCTTGCCAGCGCAGCGTGGCATTGAATGCATGCTCCGGGGTATCGGTCAGCGGTTCGCCACGGTTGTTACCGCTCTTCTGTTCGCTATCGGTGTAAGTGTAGTTGGCCGATAAGCGCCAATCTGGCGTGAACTGATAGCTGGTAGAAAGCTCGACACCCTGGGTAACGGCTTCATCGATATTGACGTCTTGGCTATAGACACCGTCGGGTACAAGCGGGTTGTTCTCAATAACAATGTCGTTGCCGCTGGCTATTTTGTCGTCAAACTCGTTATAGAACAGCGTGGCGCTAGCGGTGAAACCTGCCAGGCTATCGTAATGTGCACTAATTTCACTACTGGTGCTGGTTTCCGGCTTAAGGTTCGGGTTGCCGATAGTGAGTATGGTGCCCTGACCGGTGACGCCGTTGATTCCCGCATGCAGGTCATTCAGCGAGGGCGTTTTGTAGCCTCGGCTGACGCCGCCTTTCAGTGTCCAGTTTGGCGTCGTGTTCCACACCAAATAGCTACGTGGACTGAACTGGCTGCCAAAGGCATCATGATGATCGTAGCGGCCGCCAAGCGTTAGCGCCAAATCGTCACGTAGCATCCACTCATCTTCTGCAAAGAGCGACCATGTGGTTTGCTCAAAGGTCTCATTTGCTAACCCATCATCGAGCTTAGCATCCCACCACTGCAAGCCCACTGTGGTCATGTGGTCGCCTAGCGGCATGACATATTTGCTGTCTAACACTGTATTGGTGGTTTCTAGCTCGCGAGGCGCGCCGCCCACGATGCCAGGGAAGCCGTCATAGGCAACGCCATTTTCACCAGGAATCGTACGGCCTTTAGTTTCTGTGGTGTTGCGCATCAAGCTGGATTCGAGCGTGCCTGATGCAAAGCGCCCAGTGTGACCAATAGCAACCTGCTGACGCTCAAAACGCAACTCGTCGGCGTAGCCATTGGCGGCGCCAGGATCTGGCGCGCAGCTACGGGTGCGGCCATCTAAAGTGCCGAGCTGGCATTCGTCATTGTTATAACGCTGTCGATTAACTTCACCATCCACCCAAAGGTCGTGATCGGCATTGGGTGTCCAGGTTAACTTGCCGCCCAGGTTATAGGTATCGCCTTCAACGGGGCTGGGGCCGCGCTGGCTAACGTCAATGGCGTTGCCGTTGCCGTCAGTGTAAGTAAGCTCTGATGCGTCCCGCTCGTATAAGCGACCACGCACCTGAATGCCTAGCGTGTCTTGAATAAGCGGGCCGCTGGTGTACAGGTTGATTTCGCGGCGATCACCGAAATCACGATCTTCATTAAATGTGTTTTCAACGCCTACGGAACCAACCCACTCGCGGTCTACTCGACGAGTGATGATGTTGATTACCCCGCCCATGGCGTCAGAGCCATATAGCGTCGACATTGGGCCACGAATGACTTCTATACGTTCAATACTGGAGACAGGCGGGAAGAAGCTAGTAGACGTTTCGCCAAACCCGTTAGGCGTGACGCTGCCAGCCGCGTTCTGCCGACGGCCGTCAATAAGAATCAATGTATAGTCGCTAGGCATCCCACGAATGCTGATATTGCGGCCACCGGTTTTGCCGACAGCCCCACCAACATCAACACCTTCTACATCACGTAACGCATCAGCCACGCTGGTAATGCGCTTGCGCTCCAGTTCCTCACGAGAAACAACGGAAATGCTGGCAGGGGCATCCACCAGTGCCTGCTCAAAACCACTTGCAGATACAACGATATTGTCTAGTTGTTCTGATTCTTGAGCTAAGGCCGCAGTGGTGGTGACGCTAAGAGCGACGGCGCTGGCTAACGCGGTGCGAGTGAAGCGTGGCATGGTGATCCCCTGAGATGAAACTTATTTGCTAATGAAAACTGTTATCAATCGAGGTGGTGATTCTAAGAAGAAAAGTTCCCATATGCGAGTTTGTTTCATCGAACATTGTGTTGCTTAATATCGAACAATGCTATGAACAAAATACACCTCTATCAAGGTTGTTAGGCGGCTAATTAAGCGGGTGTTGCAGTAACTGGAACGTTCGATTCGTTGGAATAATGATGCAAGTGCTTTTGAGAATCGTTATTATCATTGCCACAGACACTCAGGAGCGTTACTTATGGGTTACTCATCGCTGCGCAACGGACTTGTAGGTATTGTGGTAGGCGGGTTATTGGTAGGTGGATCGTTGGCAAGCGTTGCTCAGGCGCGCACGCTGGATACCGCTTACGGAGACGTTGAAGTTAGCGATGCGCCAGAGCGTATTGTCACCCTGTATGAAGGTGCTTTAGATGCCGCCTTAGCTGCCGGCGTGACCCCCGTTGGCGCGGTCACTACCCGCGGTGGTGATAACGTTGCTGAGTACGTGGAAGCCCACCTAAATGGCGAGCGTCCTGAGATTGTCGGCGTTGCACGTGAAATCAATATTGAAGCGGTTCTGGCCCAACAGCCCGATTTAATTCTGGCCGCTGCTCAGCTATCGGAAGAGCAGTACCAGTTGCTATCGCGCATCGCGCCTACTGTGGTGCCACATGCTCAACCATTAGCGTTTGATAATTGGAAAGCGGAAGCGCGGCTTTATGGACAGGCGCTTAACCGTGAAGCGGAAATTGACGATGCGATTGCGACCGTCGATCAGCGTATTAGCGAATTGGCCGCTGCGATTGATGATGCGAACGCAGGTGGCACTGCTGTGCTGGCTCGCTGGATGCCTAATGGCCCAATGGTGATGTCCAAAGAGCTGATCGCCACTGGCCTATTGGCGGAAGTGGGGGTAGAGGTTCAGGATGCGGGTCTGGTTGCTGAAGGTCACCCCCATAGCGATATACTCAGTCTTGAAAATCTTTCCCAAGTGGACGGCGATTGGCTGTTCCTGGCTACGCTTAACGCCGATGGCCAAGCGGCGTTAGATGCCGCCAAGCAAAGCTCCGCCTTCACACGTTTGGACGTAGTTAAACAAGATCAGGTCGTGCCGGTGAATGGCCAACTGTGGAGCAGTGCCAACGGCCCGCTGGCCGCCCAAGCCATTCTGGACGATATTGAGAACGCATTGTTGCCGTGAAAGATGCCGTGACATCACTATCTAGCGCAATGGGCAGCGCCAGTCGGCGCTATGCCCCCCGTACATGGATGCTTATTCTGCTCACCGCTCTTGTGGCGGTGAGCGTCGTTAGTTTACTGATTGGGGCAGGTGAGGTTGGGCCACGCCGAGTGCTGGGATTGCTGCAGGGCGCCAGCGACAGCGAAGCGCAGTTTATCGTCTGGGAGCTCCGCGCTCCGCGTACCTTAATTGGCATTGTGGTGGGAATTGCATTGGGCGTTGCCGGGGCACTGCTACAAGCCATTTCCCGTAACCCGCTCGCCGAGCCGGGACTGCTGGGGGTAAGCGCAGGAGCGGCCTTTGCGGTAGCACTGGCACTGGTGCTAGGAGCTAGCGCTGCCACGCTACGCATTTCGGTTGCCCAGTTAGGAGCACTGATCGGCTGTGTGTGTGTCCTCAGCGTGGCGCGTTTTCGCGGAGTGGGAAATGACCCCGTGCGTTTAGTGTTGGCGGGGGCGGCATTTTCTGGACTGTTAGGCTCGCTCACCTCATTAATGCTGCTGTACGACCAGCGCGCCGCGGATGAGATTCGTTTTTGGGTGGTAGGCAGCCTGGCGGGAAGACGGCTGGATGATCTTGTGGCGGTGCTGCCGAGCTTACTAGTTGCTGCCATCGCGGTGGTTATCATGGCGCGGCCACTGGCAGCGCTGGCGTTAGGCGAGCGAGCGGCGAGTGGCTTGGGGCATCACCCCACACTGATCCGCTGGGTAGCCGTAGGTTGCGTGGCACTGCTGGTTGGTGCGGCAACTGCGATTGCCGGGCCGATCGCCTTTGTAGGGCTGGTGGTGCCATTTGTAGCGCGTGCGTTTGCCGGGCCCGATATTCGCCGCACGCTGTGGTTTTGCCTGCCGATAGGCCCATTGATTGTGCTCATAGCGGATATTATCTCGCGTGTTGCCGTGGCACCTTCCGAGCTGCCCTTGGGTGTACTCACCGCGCTATGTGGCGCGCCGGTATTGATTGCAGTGGTGCGTGCTAAACGGTTACCCATGCTGTAACGCTTTTTTTTAACACCCTGCCGCCCGGGCGTCTTGGTGTCATCTTGGTGATGTGTTGATATGAAAGTAATGGCGAATCATCCGCCTTTAACGGATGTTGTCACTCCCAGCCATGTTTTAAACAATGTTCCAATCCATGCCGCAGAGCATGCCGATAGCGTGCCAGCGCCGGAAGGCTACTGGCATATCGCGCTACCCCGTTGGGGCTATAGTTTCCTGCTCGAAAAGCGCGCGCTAGCCGTCAATATTGGTTTGTTGATTGCGTTGCTGGCATCTTGCCTGCTCTATCTAAGCTTAGGTAGCGTTCCGCTGGCGCCCAGTGCGGTTATTCCTGCCGTATTAGGTAAGGGCGACATGATGACGGCCTTTATGGTTCAGGAGCTGCGTTTGCCTCGTTTGGCCGCTGCTTGTTTTACCGGAGCGGCGTTCGCACTTTCAGGTATTTTGATGCAAACCCTGGCACGCAATCGCTTAGCCACGCCCGGCATTATCGGTATTGATAATGGCGCAACGGCGTTTGCGGTGGCCTCTATTGTAGGCATGAGCGTGTCTATTGCGCCGCCCGCGATGGCTCTGGCTGGGGCAACGACCGCCGCCGTGCTGACCTTTGGCCTCGCGGCAGGCAGTGGCACTCAGGGTTATCGGTTTATTGTCGCGGGTATTGGCGTGGGAGCGGTGTTTGGTGCTGTCACTCAATTAATGCTGGCGCGGGTAGCGATTGACACCGCCAATGCCGCCTACCCATGGACAGTAGGATCACTCAATGCCCGCCCCGGCGGCGCAGTACAACTGTTGGGAATTGGCTTGGCATTGGGGATTATTGCCGCCTTGGCGCTGGCGCGTTCACTGACGCTGCTGCGCTTTAAAGATGCCACCGCCAGCGGCCTAGGACTTCGTGTTAAAGCCCGCAGGCTACAGATCCTGATGCTTTCCGTTGTGCTTACCGCCTTTGCGGTTGCTGTGGCGGGGCCTGTGGGCATGGTTGCACTGATTGGCCCAGAGATTGCCCGCTCACTCTCCAGTGCTCGACATGTGCCGATTCTGGCCGCCACCTTAGCCGGTGCTTTAGTGATGCTGTTGGCCGACCTTGCCGGGCGCACCCTCTTGGCGCCGATTGAAATTCCCGTTGGCATTGTCACCGCGGTGGTTGGCGGGCCCTGGCTGCTATGGATATTAATGCGCCCACAACGGAGCCGCCCATGAACAACTCATCTCTTTCACCAGAACTTGTTTCACCAGAGCAAGTTTCACCAGGACAAGTATCAGCAACGCCTGTTTCACCAACGCTGGCCACCGATGCGTTGTGCATGAGCTACGGCCAGCGCCGAGTGATTGAAAACCTGGACATTAGCCTGCCAAGCGGGCAGGTCACCGCCATTGTTGGCCCTAACGGCTGCGGTAAGTCAACGCTACTTTCCGGCCTTGCTCGTTTGCACAAACCAGATAGCGGCGCGGTACTGCTGGATAGCCAGGATATTCAACGCCTGCCGGCGCGTCAGTTAGCCACTCAGTTAGCGTTGCTGCCCCAAGAAGCGGTGGCTCCAGAAGGCTTAACCGTCACTGAATTGATTCGCTTTGGCCGCCAGCCCCACCAAGGCTGGTTACGTCAATGGTCGGCGGAAGACCAGCGCGTGGTGCAGTACGCGCTCGACGCTGCTGGTTTGGAAGACCTCGCCGACCGGCCGTTAGAAGCGCTTTCCGGCGGCCAACGCCAGCGTGCCTGGATCGCTATGACCATTGCTCAGCAAACGCCGCTTCTGCTTTTAGATGAACCCACCTCTGCGCTAGACTTAGGCCATCAGATTGAAGTGTTTGAGTTAGTGCGCCACTTGGCTTGCCATGGCCGCACGGTGGTGATGGTATTGCATGACCTCGCCAGTGCTTGTCGTTATTCAGACAACCTGATTGCGATGCGCGATGGCCAGATTATTGCTCAGGGAGCGCCCGCTGAGGTGGTGACGCCCGAGCTAGTGCGCGAGCTTTACCAGGTAGACTGTACGCTGCTGCTTGATCCGGATACCGGCAGCCCCTTGCTGGCTAACGTGCGTCGCGTGGCTCAGCCAGCATAAGTGCCACTCAGTAACTTCAGCCCATAGTTCTCGTTCTCTACATTCTCTCTATAACTTCCAAAAGGAACCGATGTGGCTTCTTCACCACCTCGCGCTCAAGCGACGTCTTCAAACCAAAGCTTTCAAGCGCTCGTGCGACTGCTGCGCTATGCCAAAGGTTATCGGCGGCGGATTGCCGCGGCCACCGCCTGTTCCATTATTAATAAACTATTTGATATCGCTCCGGAAATTCTGATCGGTGTGGCGATTGATGTGGTGGTGAATCAGGAAAACAGCTTTGTCGCGCGGCTGGGGTTTGAAACGCCTCATCAACAAATCACCATTTTGGCGGTGCTGACGTTCTTTATCTGGGCAGGGGAGTCGCTGTTCGAGTACCTGTTCCAAATTCTCTGGCGCAACCTTGCCCAGCGGCTACAGGCGGATATGCGCCAGGACACCTACGAGCACGCCCAGCGCTTGGATATGGCGTTTTTCGAATCTAAAAGCTCCGGCCAGCTCGTCGCCACCATGAATGACGACGTGAACCAGCTGGAGCGCTTCCTGGACGGCGGAGCCAACGCGCTGATTCAAGTTGGTGTGACGGTAATAGCGGTAGGCGCCGTGTTCTTTGTACTGTCACCGTTGATTGCGCTACTGGCGTTCACGCCGATTCCGCTGATTATCTGGGGCGCCTTCTTCTTCCAACGCAAAGCCGGGCCGCTGTATAGCGATGTGCGTGAAAAGGTGGGTGATCTTGCCAGCCGCCTTTCCAACAACCTAAGTGGCATTGCCACCATCAAAAGCTTTACCAGTGAAGCACGGGAAGCCGAGCGCCTCCGTGATGCCAGCGAAGCCTATTTGGAAGCCAACCGCCGGGCGATAAAGGTCAGCTCCGCGTTTATACCCGTCATCCGTATGGCAATTCTGGCGGGCTTTCTCGCCACCTTTACCGTCGGCGGCATGATGGCGCTGAACGGCAGTCTGAATGTAGGTGCTTATGGCGTCCTGGTTTTCCTTACCCAGCGCTTGCTGTGGCCGCTCACTGGCCTTGCCCAAGTGATCGACCTGTTCGAGCGCGCGATGGCCAGCACCAAGCGGATTCTCGACCTGCTGGAAGTGCCGATTACGGTCAAAGATGAAAGTACGACGCCTCTCGCTGCGCCCGTGAAAGGCGAGGTGCGGTTCGAAGCAGTGAGCTTCCACTATGCCTCTAGCCAAGTGGGGGTGAGTGGCGTTGATCTCCACGTGCCTGCAGGCAACACCCTGGCGCTGGTAGGCGCTACCGGTTCCGGTAAATCGACCCTGATCAAATTGCTGCTGCGTTTTTACGACCCAGCCAGCGGCCGCGTACTGGTCGACGGTCAGCCGATCACAGAGGTCAGCATGCACTCGCTGCGCCAAGCGATAGGGTTGGTGAGTCAGGATGTGTACCTGTTTGAAGGCAGCATTCGCGACAATATTGCTTACGGCAAACCCGATGCCTCGGAGGCCGCGATTATTGACGCCGCGAAAACCGCCGAAGCCTGGAGTTTTATTGAAACGCTGCCCCAAGGGTTGGAAACCCCGGTTGGCGAGCGAGGAGTATTACTCTCTGGCGGCCAACGTCAGCGGCTTTCGCTGGCCAGGGCGCTGCTTAAAGATCCGCCGATTCTGGTGCTGGATGAAGCCACTAGCGCGGTGGATAACGAAACTGAAGCTGCCATTCAGCGTTCACTAAAGCGCATCGCCCATGGCCGCACGGTGATTATGATTGCCCACCGGCTTTCGACCATTGTGCATGCCGATGAAATCGTGGTGATCGAAAAAGGACGCGTTGCTGAACGCGGTAACCACTCAAGCTTGTTGGTGGCTGATGGCCACTATGCTGCCCAGTGGCGAGTACAAACTGGCGCCGCCCAGGCAGGCGATGTGGAAACACTCAGCCACTGAACGCGCCTTACGGCGCGTTAGCGGTTCACCAGCAGGGCATTCAAGGTGACCGGTACATGCTCGTCAATCTCCTGATAGCCCAGCAACGACAGCACGGTTCGCACCGTGCTGTTGGCCATCAGCGCGCGGCCATCCATCGCCATCGGTTCAGCATGGGTAACGCGCACCTCGTTCAGTCCTTCGCGGGTAAAGCGCAGCGGCACCGACTCTTCCTGATTAATCAGGTCGGTTTGTACCCGAAAGGTAAGCGTTTCTACCATGGATTCACCAATATCCAAGCCATCTAACCGCTCTGGCGGCATTTGCGCGACCAGTGTGACTAGCGTGGTATTGGCCAGCAAGCCCACCCAAGGCGGCAAATCACCAAAGCGAGTCAGCAAATCCGTTTGGCTCAAACGCAACGGCAGGCGCAGGGTGCCATCGGCAGAGATATCACCCTGCAAATTATTCACCTGATGGTGATGGGTTTGCGGGGCATTGCCATCTAATTGAGTAATAGACGCCTGCACCTGCGACTGACCAGGATCTAGCTGCCAATCCGCATGAACCGGCACCGCCAACAATAGCGGGATAAGAGCAATCAAAGCTTTCACAGCACGTCTCCGCATTAGGAACTCACTACCAGACCCCACGCTTTTCAATAAGTGCCCCTAAAAAATTGCTGCTATCACCACAAGATAGCACCGTAAGGGGTAGCCTCGCCCGAACACATTCGCTATTATATGCACGCTTCACGGGCCTATAGCTCAGTTGGTTAGAGCAGGGGACTCATAATCCCTTGGTCGTAGGTTCAAGTCCTACTGGGCCCACCATCTTTTCCCTTTCCTGTCAGTGCTTTACCAGTTTCAATCCCTTGCTTGTTGCCTCCTTGGTCGCGTTTTGGTCGCATATTCGCGGCAGCTTATCTTGTATGCCATCCAATTTGCCGTCAAAAAAATGCGCGTATCGGCTAGTGACCACCAGGCTGCTATGTCCTAGCAATGCCTGCACGGTTGTCATCGTCTCCCCAGCATTGGCTAACAGTGACGCATAGGTGTGGCGTAAGTCGTGAAAGCGTAGATCGGGCCGACCGATAACCGCCCTTGCTTTCTCAAAGCTGTTACGCAGTCGCGTATCAGTTGTCGGAAAAGGCAGCACGACCAGCAGGTGCATCGCTTCGTCTGGCACTGGCACTACTCTAGCCTTGCCGCTCTTTGTCTGGTTAGGTCGCAGGATGATGCGACCATGCTGAACATTGCTTGGCTCTAGGTTTAGCAACTCACCACGACGCAGGCCCGTTAAGCATGCCAGTACGACCAGGCGCCGATCTACTTCCCTGTGATCGGGTATCGCCGCTACCAGCGCCTTGATCTCATCTTCATTCAGATAAACGTGCCGCTCGTTACGCGGCGTCGGCTTGCGTAGCTTTGCGTCCAGCGGTCTATCTATCCAATCCCACTCACGATAAGCCAGTGACAGCACGCGCTTAACAACCTGCGTGCGATTGTTGATGGTGCTTTGCGACTTGCCTGACGCCTTCACTTCCTTCTGCATGCGCCTGGCCGCGTCCAGTGTCTCTTGACCAATCAACACGCCAGGGGCATTGTACTCAAACCAGCGCGCTACCCATTGTATGCTGTTGGCTTGGCTGGCCACGTTGTATTCCTCAACCCAGCGTGCCAGCCCTTCCATAAATGAGCGGCGCTCTTGCCGCCCCATCGTGCCATTGAACTCCGCTTCGATCAGTTCCGCGTGACGCCTGGCAGCGTACTCACGCGCTTGTTTTTCCCCTTCAAAAGTCCGTTGATGACGTTTGCCGTTACTGGTTTCTGTGACGACCCAAACGCCTCGCGCTTCTCTGTATCGTGTCGTGACTCCCATATCTTGCCCTTCTGTTGAGAGCCGCGCTTGCATCTATCAATGTATGCCAGCACAGCTACTTCCTCAAACCTTACATTTCCGCCTACAGCGACATAGCCAATATCATCTTTCAGCGAATACGCTTTGCGCTCGCTGATATTCAGCATCTTAGCCACATCGCCCGGCTTTAATAGCGGCTGCATCGCTACCTCCAGGCACAAAAAAACCGCCAGTTGGCGGCTTACTAATTGGTGGAAAAATCAATACGGCGCATTTACCGGCTATCCACTAGAACCATGATTGAATCTTCTAGGAAGGTTCTCATCTCGTCTTCTTTCAGCATCGTACTGAGGCTTGATAAAGCGCTGGTGGCGAGAAGCTGAAAATAATGCCTTTGCGCTTCCTTCGGAACGTCTTTATCGAAAATGGCTTTTTCAACCTTTTCTGAAAGTAGCTGAATATGCTCGCGCGGCGCGGCAGAATCATCCATGTTTGGTTGGATCTCGACATAAATTCTGCTTGTGCCTTTTCTGCTGATTATGCTGTTGTATTCAGCCGCTATAAAAATGCTGTCACAGCTATCGCAAAAACCGCTGGATTGGGTGAATTTCCAGGATGCGGAATGATGCCCGCAATAAGGACAAACAAAGGCGCCGTACTTGCCACCAGCCTGTCGCACCCATATGTGGGAATGGATTAAATTAGTCATGTGGCCTAGAGCCCTTTTATTTTTTCATGTACTCATCTACTGCACGAGTGAAGACTTCCACCATGCTCATTTCATTTGCGACTGCAAATGACTTTAATCGGTGTCGAAACTCAGGTGAGACGCGGAAATTACAAGGCACCTGCTCTGCACTGTCCATTTTGCTGTTGGCGTTACCTGTGACGCATAAATCTGCTGAGATTGGTTTTGCCTGCCCACATAACCAACTTTTCAGATGTTTTCTCGCCCACTGATCTACTTCAGATGATCGCCAGCGTGCAAACTTCCCCCTTGCTAGCATTGGCTTAGGAAAGCTTCCCTCGCTTACCCATTGCCAAATAGTTGGCTCGTCCGCAATAAGAACGTCAGTGAGATCTTTTACGCTTAAAATCTGATCTTTCATAAATCCTCCAGGCACAAAAAAACCGCTCAATGGCGGCGGTAGTCTTTGAATAATCGTGTAGATAATCGCCAGCGTGGCGTATCAGGAATAAGCCGCCGCTGCCTCACTATTGCGGCTATCCGCTTGGCGTTGGGTAGCTGATCGAGCATCTTGGTACTCCTTACAGCTGACGATAATGCGATGCTTGCTTTTGCTCAGTATGGGCATTGAAGAAAAGGGCAGGTGGCCACAATCGGCAATGGCGTGACGGCAGGCCATGCACATCGTTGGTTTTGGGTAATAGCTCATTTCTCTCCTAGGCCACCAGCGATCCAGTTGCTTTGATTTTCGGCAAAGCGTCGATGCGTTCGAAAAGCGTGTCGGCCTTTGCATCGTCGGCTTTCTCGAAGCGATAGAAGCCTGCTTTCTTGGCAGCTTCCATAAAGTTGGGCGTCATGTTCCGCAACGCTTCGTCTGGTAGCTTCGTGGCGCTACATGGCTTGCCGTTTATAACGGCAATGGCATGGACGCGCTCAAGGCAGTAGCCCGTTGAGGCCTCGGTAATATTGATTGTCGCGCTTTCTTCATCGCAAGCGAGCCAGGCAAAGGCCTCTATGGTTCGCCCTTTATGCTTACCCTCAGTGACTTCCGCTTTTAAGTCACCCAACGCGGTGGCCATCTTTACTTTGCCTCCCGCGACTAACAGGCGTTTATCATTTTCGTCATCGCCGATGATGTGCGTTGTGATATTCAGTTTCATGATTCTCTCCTGTCACTAAATCTGAAAGGCCCCGTCTCGTGGGGCTAACGGCTTTGCCTATGCCTACTGATTAACAGTCAACTCGGCCCGCGCAGGCTGACCCCATGCCAGCAGTTGCAGGGTAGAGCTAAGGAGGGGCGGCATATCTCCGCTGCACTGGCTTATTGGTACAAATAAACCACGCGCCTCCCGAACCGATGTGCAAGCGGTTAGGCGCGATGTGTGTATTCGGTATTTGAGCGCCCCGATAAGGCGTCAGTTAAAAGGTATTTCGTCGTCAAAGTCGTCGTACTGTGCAGGGTTGGGAGCGCCGTATGCCAGTTGCTGGTTATGTTGCGGTGGGTGTTGGCCGTGGGGCTGCCGTGGAGCGCCATAGCCTGAGTTATTCGGCGGCGGCTGTTGATAGCCACCGCGCTGCTGATTCTGAGGCGGTTGCTGGTGCACGCTTTGTTGTGGCGCTTGCTGCTGCCCGCCGCTATCCAGCATTTGCATATCGTTAGCGACGACTTCCGTGGTGTAGCGATCTTGCCCGCTTTGGTCTTGCCATTTGCGGGTTTGGAGTCGGCCTTCGATGTAGACCTTTGAGCCTTTTTTCAAATATTGCTGGGCAATTTCTGCCGTTTTCTTGAACAAGATGACGCGGTGCCACTCGGTTCGCTCTTGGCGTTGGCCGCTATTGCGATCCATCCAGCTGTCACTGGTGGCAATGTTGAGATTGGCGACGGCGGTACCGCCCTGAGTGAAGCGTACTTCTGGGTCTTGGCCCAGGTTGCCAATCAAGATGACTTTATTAATGCCTCGGGCCATGTGCCCTCCAAATGAAAAGGGCCCGAAGGCCCTGTGTGGCTGGGTGCTTCCGTTAAGGCTGGAAGGTACCCAGTAGGCACTCGCTTTCCGGCAGGCCGTCAGTGACTAGTGCAGCGAACTCGGCGGCGATCTCTTCTTTGGCGGCATCCAGCGCGATAGCGCGCAACCCAAACGATGGCCCGCCTTTTGTCTTGCTGGAAACGCGCATCGCCAGTGTGCGCTCTGTTAAGCCCTCGTAGGGTGTTAGCTTCCAGTAGATAACGGCAGGCAAGCGTTCGGCGTTCTTTACGGTGACGCTGTTCATGACGCCAACTCGGCTGGAATGCTCTTGCTTTTCGCTCTCAATGTTGGTGAGATCTTCTAGGCTGACTTTCCGGAAAGCGTGAATTACCTTGCTACGCTCCAGAGGTTCGCCTTTGCTGTTTTCAAACTCCAATAGATGGCCCCAATCTTCTACCAGCTCGACCATTTCCTCCTGGTCGAAGGTGCTGCCGTCGGCATTTAGGTAGGCAGTGAACTCTGGTGTTTTGGGCAGGTTCAAGGTGGCGGAATGATCGCAGTGGCCAGGGCGCTCCGTACTGCCGATATCCAGATAAGAGCATGCCGCCATGGCGTCGCGGTCAATGAATACCGATGCTCCGCTCTGGCGACCCGCCACGTAGGCAATAAAGTCTTTCAGCCCTTTGGTTCTGAACTGCCCACGAAAGCGGCGGCGCTGGTCTTGGTACTTTTCCATATCCACCAGCTTGAAGTTGTCGCCCACGATCAGCGCGTGACCCTCGGCGGCTTCGGTACCGGTTTTGTGGCTGGCTTCAATGTGCTGCAGGGCTTCTTTGGTCAGTGACATTAGTGCTGCTCTCCGTGGTGGGCATCTTTACGATGCGGGTGGCCGATCATGTCGAACTGGTTTTTGGGCTCCAGCGTCATTTCGCCGCCCGTGTTCACACACATGACCGTTTCAGTGGTGTGTTCTTCCGACTGCATTCCGTGCTCGGTCGGGATTTTGAAAGCGAGCTTATGAGTGATGCCGACTCTGCTTCCGGACCCGATATTCTCGACCGTTAGGTCAATCGAGACTTTGGCTTTCTTCTTGGGGTTATCCGTTGCAGCGGCTGCTGCATGGCTCAAGACTTTGCCCAGGCGTTCAGCCAATACGCCGCCGTCCAAGTCCTCGATGAACTTGGTCACATCAGTGGGATGAGACATTGCGAGTTACCTCATTGAGGTGTGGTGAGTAGGGCCATAGGCCCAAGGGTGGGGAATGAGTTAAGCGGCTTTCGCTTCGTGATCGAGCAGGTGCCAGTAAACCTCCATGCAAGCGCGGGTATCGGCCATAGCGCTGTGCGCATTTTCCAACTGCTTACCGGTGAAGAACTCGTAGGCTTCAGATAGCTTTGGTGACTTGTAGCCATACCGGCCTTTGGGTGGCATCTGCATAATGGGTTTGGCCAGAAGCATAGTGTCGGCAAACTCTTCTTTATCGGCCCACGCCTCTGCGTCGCCTTCGCTCATATAGCGTTTGGCGGCGATGCGGATAATGCGCTGATCAAAGGTGCGGTTGTGAGCTACCCGTGGGTACCGGCCCCAAAGCTGAAAGAATAGGTTGAGGGCTAGGGATTCATCTACACCGACAGCGGCAGCATGCTCATGTGTGATGCCGTGAATATCAGATACCTCGGTAGGAATTTCCCAGCCGTCAGGAGCAATGATCAAATCTAGTGTGGCGATTTCCTTACGCGTGTCGGTGTCTGCAAGGATTGCGGCGAGCTGCACCAGGTGCGGCTGGTGTTCGCTTTCGCTGGGAGATTTCCAGTCGGGTAGACCAGTGGTTTCAGTGTCGAAGAAGAGAACAGGGTTCATAGTAGGCTCCAAAGAAAAGGGGCCTTGAGGCCCCTTGTGGTAGGAAGTATTAGTTGGTTAAGCGGCTAGTTGATCCATCGCAGCGGAATAGCCAGACCAGTTATCGACGCCCATGGCTTCTAGTGCGCGCAGCTTGGCTTGGTCGGCTAGAAGCAGGTCATACTCGCCGCGGCTGATTGTGACTGTTTCAGTTTTTGGAGCCGGTACCGTGGCCTTGGTGTAGGAGTCAGCGGCGGCGCTCAAGCGGCTAGTGTTCAGCGGCTTATGCTCAGCAGCGGCGGGCATTGGCTCAGGTTCAGGTTCAGGTTCAGGTTCAGGCGCTGGCTCTGGTTGAGCCTTACGCTTCTCTGCCGCTTCGCGTTCAGCTTTCTCACGGCGCAATTCTTCAAGCTCACGTTGATCAGCTGCGCGCTTCTCTTCTTCTTCACGCAGGCGCTTGCGATCAGCTTCTACCTGGGCTTGCTCTGCCGCAAGCCGTTCACGTTCCAGCGTTTGTCCGTGCTGCTCGCTAATGCGCTTTAGCACTTCGGCTTTGGCGTCTTCGGCTTCCGCAGTCACATCAAAGTAGCCGTCTACGTCGATGGCCACGGCGGCATCGTGCAGATCAGCCAGGCCGTTTGAATCAAGCCCAACGGCGGTATCCAGAAAGCTCCAAATTTCCACATTAATACGCTCTCGCAGCTTGGCGATGCGTTCCTGCTTTTCACGCTCAGCGCGCTCGTCTTCTGATTTTTTGGCGTCTTTAAGAGGCTGCTCTATTTCACGCAGCTTCTCGATCAGGTCTTTACCGTAGCTGTTCACGCGCTCAATGAAGTCACGGTGCGGCTGTGTAATCTCCTTGCGTAGCTTGTCGGTGCTAGTTCGGTAACTGGTCAGCTCGCGAATGCCTTTCTTGCATAATTCGTAACCGTCTTTTGTTTGCACGTTGGGCACCGTGCCGTACTTCTCACGCAGCCCTGCAAGGGCCTGCTCTACGGCATCTAGCTCGATCAGCTCGCCTTTGTAGTCGGTGTTGGGGGCTGCGTTAGTCATGGGTCGCTTCCTCTTTTTGCTGTTTGGCTTTCTCTTGCTCGGCATAGACGCGGGCGATACCTTCATCGCGGGCTTTGATGATCATGTCTCTGCCTTTGTCGGCTTCCACACGGGCAATGCTGGCTTTATCAGGCAAACGATTGAGAATGCCGGTGGCAGCCAGCTCGATGCTTTTGGGATGGGCAATTTTGTTGCGCAGGGTGTCGCATTCACGCTTGAGCCAGTCGGCATAATCCTGCCGAAGCTTATCTATCTCAGCGTCTTGGTTTTCAGCTACTGCGATGCGGGTAGCTGCTTGCTGTGTCTCGGTGTAGTCCTTGTTATCGAACTTGCCGTAATAGACGTCTGCCGCGAAACCCAGCAGTGACAGGCACTTCTTGATTGCGTCTGTGATCGACTTCTTCGGCGCTTCGCCATCGGTCTTCCACTTTCCGGTGCCTGTGCGGTATACGGCGCGGGTATGGCCAAACTGGGTGACTTCGCCGCGCTCGCCATGCCAGCGATACCAGAGTGCTAGGCGTATGGTGTGAGTTTGTTCATGGGCGATTAGCTGGCCCTTGTTGTCTAGCACTGGTGCGCCAATGTCGTAGCGTTCATCTTCGATGCGGTAGCCCCAGCCAATGCCCATGGGGCCAAATAGCTTTGTGGCTTGCTCGATGACATACATCGCGTCCAGCGTGGTGATTTGCTGGCCATCGACGCTGGCTTCTTTGATAGCCGTGGTGGGCGTTTTATCGACCTGGTGCCAAAGCTTCAAGTGGTCGGCGCTATCGACCACGCGATAGCGCCCCGAAGGCACCCGTAAGCGCGGCTTCTCGTTGGTTGGGTTCATGGTTTATACTCCCCAGTGATCTATCTCGACGTTGATCAATGGCCCCTGACGTGTTCGCGCACGAAAGGGGCTTTTTAGTTTTCGCGGCTTGGCTCTTTGTCCTGAGCTTCCGCCAGCAGCTTGCCTAGCTCAACGTGGTCATTGACGTTCAAGCTGGTGCTGCCTTTGGTGACGTAGTAAACCGCCACGCCAGTTTCTTCATCCCAGCCTGCTTTGCCTGTGAGACGCCATTCGCTCATGCCGCCTCCAAATTGTCAGTAATCAGGCCGTCGATAATCTCGATGCGCTTATCCCTGATCTGCTTAGCCAGCGCTAACAGCTCGGCGTCATCCTTCGCCTTGATTAAGGCGTCCAGCGCTTCCGGTATTTGCTCTAGCATCCGCTCGTCAACGTCGCTAGGGTCATGGCCACCTGGAAGCCAGCCGTCCGATAGATACTCGTCAAACGCCTGCACCATCTCTCTCTCAAACGCATCGCGCTCTACGCTGTCGTCTGGCGGGTCGAGCGGTAGGTCAGGTACTCGCATATTCATGCGGCGTGCTCCTGTTTCTGAGTCGCAATAAAAGCGGTTAACTGTTCGGCAGCCTCTGCCTCATTACTGCCATACAGGTGCGCTATCTGCTGCCCGCTAGAAAAGATCATCACGGACACGTAGCGGTCACCGCTTGCGTGATACGCAGTGCTGACAGACACAAAAAAACCGCTCAGGCGGCTGTATTTGTCGGCTAACTGGTGTAGCTGGGCGAGTGCTCTCATGGCGAAACCTCCTTCGGTGCCGTAATGACTGCTAGCCAAACGCAGCCCGCAACACCTAGCGAGAATGTAATAGTGAGTAGAGCGGCTAAATAGATCGGCATCACGGTGCAGGCCGCAGACCAGGGCACGACTCAGCAGCGATGCCTCTAAAATCTGGATGGCCGGTGCGATCTAGCGGATCAATGCCGCGTGATTCTTCTGCCTGCCATACAGCCACCTCAGCGCAGTAGGTGCGGTGCAGGCTCTCCTTGTCAGCCGCGCCCAAGTTGGCCGCTAGCACCATGCTGCCGATGATGACCACCAGTGCGGCCACGCTAAGGGTTCTCGTTGACATATCTCGTCACCTTGTAGATCAAGTGGAAGGGATAACCGCGACGCTTAGCGGCTCGCTTAGCATTTTTGCGGCTACAAAAAAGCCCCAGATGGGGCAGCGGTGTAATGATGTTTCCGCGCTGTTCGCGAAGGATGAAGGCTGACCTTATGTCTGCCAGACCTCTCTTAGCTCACGCGCCAAGCGCATATCCGCTAGCCGCTGGTCTAGCTCCATGCGACGCCGGTAGCGGGTAGCGGCGCTATCGTCTGCTTGCCGCTTTAGCTTTTCGTTGCTGATGGCTTTAACGGGTAGGTGTGGCATTGGTGCGCTCCAGGGCAGCAAGAAGGGCGTCGGCGTTCAGTACGGCGTCATGTGCAACACCATGCTCATCGCAATCGTGAGGGCCGGATGCCAACAATCCCTGCATAGCCAAGCCTGCAAAGTGCTCACGCTTGCTTAGCCCTTGGCCTATTGCCGCGTAGTCGCCAGCGCGCTCTGACTCTACAAAAGCTGGCATATCTGCATTCTTCATAATTCACCTCTCTAATTAGGCGCGCTGCCTCGCGGCTCTCGCAGTGCCAGTGCAGGTTAATGAGGGAAGCAGCGCGGGAATGGCTATAGGTCGTCTTGAAGCGCACCAGATTGGCAAACAGCAATTGCTTGCTGGCAGCGCTCTACGTCAAACATCCCGATATGGCATTCATCGCGGGGAATGCCCATCAAGTCGGCCAGCTTCTTGTAACGGCCACCTCTAGCCATTCCTTTCTTGTAGCGAAGGTCTTTCTGGTGACGCACCTCAAAGCGCTCTTGCCAGATAGGGTCAAAGGCTGCGTGAGCGCGCTTCTTCCAAGTGCGTAGCTCGGAGTCAGCCAGACGGCCTAGCGGCTTTTCGGAGCCTGGGTGAGCGCCCACATAGGCATCGCAGGGCTGGCACTGGTAGAAAACCTTGTGAAACAGATCGGGGCGATGCGGGTAGATGGCTTCGCCGCTTACTTTATTGGAGAGCTCGCTGCAATAAGGGCAAATGGGGGTAAGTCCGTTCATGTCGGCCTCGTTTGATGGGTGTAAAAAAGCCCGCAGGTTAGCCAGTCGTGACGCTATGCGCTGTTCCTGGTGCGGGCAAAGGCATATCCGTATGCAAGGAGTTGATGCATGGCAGCATCGGAAAGGGCTCGGTTGCCGACGCGCTTAGCTCAAAGCGCTCTGAGTGAGCGATACTCACGGGCCAAACCCTTACCGATGCGCCCTATCGCTAGGCCGCTGATGCACCGCCTTACTTCTTTAACCGCCTGTTAAATTGGCTGGGTTTATGGTGCATCGGTGGAACACGCTGTGATCACGGCTACGCTCCCTTAAATAGACGGCAGGCTCCGTGCAGCGCACTCCCCGATGCCGCCTGTATTCTCGGCCCAGGCGGCAGGCTCTTGGTCTCACTATCGCAGGTAGCGCGTATTGCTCAGTCGCGGTCCGCGGGAACGTCCACATATTCCCGCGTCGGCGTGTATGGGAAGGTGATATCTACGCTGCTTCCTTTGCCGGTGAAGCAAGCTCCATTAGGCTCGCGGAAAATGCGCGCCTCAATATCGTAAGCAGTGCCATCTGCACGCATGAATACGTGGCTGCAACGCTTGTTCTGGGCTTTCATTTCGCCGCCATAATCAAGCTCTACCCATTCGTCAGGCTCGCCGGTGAGCGGGCCTAGCGGCTCGAATCGAAGCAGCTTTTCCAGCGCCGACACGGCATAGCCAGCCGAAAATCCGCTATGACCCTCAATAGCAAACAGTTGCCCCATACGGACTAGATGGGCGCGCATCATGTTTTGCATAGGTTCGTCTGTGTCTGGAACCTCACGTTTAACGTGATCAACGTACTTGCTATCGCCTGCTAGCTCATCCAGCAGTGCATAAAGGCGCTGCTCTTTCTCTTTCTGTTCGCTCATACCCACCTCCTGTTGATTAGCGGCTAGTCGATATAGCCATTAGCCGCGCACAGAGGCGGCAGCACTTCGTGATTAGAACCTGCCGGATACTCAGCTTTTAGCTTCTCAAGGGCATAGCCTTCATGATCAGCTCGGTTATTTGAGGGCAGGCCGTCTGTGTGGATGCTGGCCTGAAGTGTTTTGCCTTTTTCGTTTAAGTATCTAATCCAGATTGTCATACCGCTCTCCTGTGATCGTGATCAAACATCGGGATGGGTGGTCGGAGCTAATCCCGACACAGACGCCTGTTCAGGGCGTCAACAGCCTCACTAGAGCTTCCCCTCCGTACACTGCTGCACGGCTACCTTTTTCGCCTTAGCTTGCGCATTCACCCATCCCGATGCCCGCTCAGTGAACGGGCTGGTCTTGCTGTATTCGTGAAGGAAGTCAGGATTCGAACCTGATAGGCGGTTAGGCCAGATATCCCTGGGTAGGTAATCGCACTTCACCACAGTGTCAGCTCCCTTCCGAACGCCCACTCTTGCGAATGGGCTTTTCGACCATATTGCTAACGTCCGCAAAATGGTTGGCTTAACGTCATCGCCTATCGGCGCATCTCAGCTATTGGAAACGTGCCCAATTCGCTCTCGGCTCCACCCTATGTGTCAGACGTTCGGGCTTCATCGCGTCGGCAGCTAACCGGCTGCTCGGTGTGCTTATAAATATGGGCCAACCCATAATTACAGTCAAGGGGAATAACCATATTTTTTATCCTGACAATAAAAAACCCGCCTCATGGGCGGGTCTGTTTGAAAAAAAATGCGCTAGAAGTTGATTTGCCTACACATAGCGACGCCTACTTCAACACCTAAGCTGGTAGGGGCGTTCTCTGCAAAATACATAGAGCATTGTTCGACGCTGCTTCTGGCATCTTTTTTAGATACCAAATGCTGGTCGTTTGCCCAAGCAATGCCAATGGCGAGGCCAGAGACGAAAGCGCCTAGCGTTATGAACGTTCTTAGCATCAGTCAAAATTCTCCCACCAAAAAACACGACCCAGGACTTTAGGGGCGTCTGGGTCACTTAGGCTGTATGTCTCTTCGGGGTACTCTACGGAGTTATCGCTGACGACACGGAGTCGATTTAGTGGCAATCGGTAAAGACGTTTGACGCGAAGCATCCCGCCGTGATCTAGCACAAATATCTTGCCGTCGATGACTGATCGACAGCCTTTATCAATACCTAGTGTCGCGCCATCGTGAATGGCGGGCATCATAGAATCACCCCTAGCTACAGCCAGTGCTGCGTTTTGCGGCTGGACGCCAGCGCGAGCTAGACGCGGCAAGCTAAAGCGCTCTTGAGCGCCATGGTTTTCTATAACCTGCGTCGCCCCCTGGCCCGCTGAAAACTCAACCTCACGTAATAATGGTAATAAAACCTCGTCGGCTCTTAGTGGTTCGTTACCTTCAATTATTTCAGTGTCAATCAGCTCGGCGTCAGGCGAGATTGCGGCATCTAGCATACTTCCCGCTCCTGTAGCCAGCCAGCGCGCATCCACATCTAAGGCGTGCGCAATTTGAACAAGTTTGCTGGTCGACAGCACCTTGCCCGTTTCTAAGTTTGAGATCGTCGTCTGATCTAGCCCCGTTGCTTCAGATAAACGGGCCTGGCTCATCTTCCGATGCTTTCTAGCCTGCTTGAGGCGATCTTTTAATTCCATGGCTGAATTATTAGGGGATAGCCCATACGCTTGCAAAGGGGTATAACCATATCTATCATTAGGGGAATACCCATAGGGAGATAGGCCATGGACCCGCTTTTCAATCGGCTGGTTGACCACTTCAAAACACAGACCAAGGCTGCCGAGGCGCTTGGCGTAGACCAAACCACCGTTTCTGGTTGGGTGCGCGGAAAGCATGGAATGTCTCCTGCTGTAGCCCTACGAGCCGAAAAAATCACAGAAGGAAAATTCAAAGCCGCTGAGCTTTGTCCGTCTGTTTTTGGTAGCGGTCAAGCCGCTTAACCCCAACCGCCTGCCTGTGAAGGCCGCGATCTCAGCAAAAACGAAGAAGGAAGCCTCAATGCTGAACCGTGAACCTCGTATTCCCACTACCCGCAAGGCGGAAGGCGAGCACCTGGATAACCCTGCTCGCGTGCGCTTTAAGGATTCGGAATACCTCGCGCTGGAACAGGTAGCCGAAATGCGCCACGGGGGCGTTATCTCCCATGCAATACGGGAGTGCGCCTTAGTGGGCATGGAGGTGATTAACCTCCGGCAAGACGTGCTGCTAAAGCGATTGGCCGAAGGCCAGAGCATGCAAGCCGCACAAGACGACATGGTGGAAGCCCTCATGGCGCACCTCATCGAAAACCGCATCACTGAGCAGATGATGCAGCGCTTACGCGCCTAGCAGAAGGGCCGGATTAGGCCCGAGGAGTGACTGTGAACCGTGCAGCATTAACGCGCACTTATCGGCGCATGACGCCACAGCACCAAGAGGTGGTTGCACAGGAAGCATCGCGGCGCGGGGTGGCAGTAGAAGACGTGATGCTTGATCACGCGATTGCTATCGCGGGGCCGCTGAAGGATCAGCTTTACAGCTTACGGCGTAGGCAAACGTTACGAGCGGTTTAGTGCCAGCGGGCTAACGCCCGCTTTTTAGGGGCGATATGAGGCCCTGTCAGGTCGTCTTGAGATAAGCCATAAACGACAAAGCCCAGCAATAAGCGCTGGGGAGCGTGCTGGGCTTTGAAGTAAATCATGTGAGTTAATTATGACTAATACTGCTGAGATTTTCCAGTTTCCACGTCGAGAAGACGTCGATAGGCCGGAGCCTGAGCGCTCTGGCAGGGGGCCACAAGTGGAGGATGGATACACTCGCATAGCCAATGAGTTGTTCGATGAGATTATTGGAGCGCCAGTTACTGATCGTGAACGCCGCGTAGTGCTAGCCGTGGTTCGCTTGACGTATGGCTGGAACAAAAAGAGTGATCGCATCTTCGCGGAGGACGTTGCCAAGCTAACCAAGATGCATGAGTCCCGTGTTTCAAAAGTGATAAGTGAGTTAGTTCGTCGCAACGTTATTTTCCGCAAAGGTGGCAGCCGCTCACCGATCACTTTGAATAAGGATGTTCCAAGCTGGGAACCTTCAAACGGCTCAAAACGGAAGGCTCCGACAAAAAGAGCCGAGTCGGCCCAAAATGAGCCGGTTAAACCAGCCCAAAATGAGCCGACCTATAAAGACAGGAAAGACACTAAACCCTCTTCACTACGTTCAGAGGGTGAACCATCCGCATCGTCTGAGCTTGAGCTAACGCCACCGGATACACCCGAACCAAAACCCAGCGCGGCCCCATACCCCGATGACTTCGAGGCGGCATGGTCGGCTTACCCGAAACGAGCTGGCGGAAACCCCAAAAAATCAGCCTTCAAGGCGTGGAGTGCTCGCCGCAAGCAGGGCGTGCCTGCCGAAACCATGCAGGCTGGCGTGGAGCGCTACGCCCAGTTCATCCGTGCCAAGGGTGACGAGCGCACCGAGTTTGTCATGCAGGGGCAGCGGTTCTTTGGGCCAAACGCCGAGTATGACAACGACTGGCTGCCGCCTGCTGCCCGCACACCTCAGCGCCAAGATGGCCGCATGGGTTTTGCTCAACCGATGCCGGTGGGTTCTTACGGCACCAACGACCTGGAACTTCCAGCATGGGCGAGGGATTAATCATGGCGCAACCATTGACGACAACCCCGCAAGTACGCGGCCAGCTAGCCAGCATGCTTGCCGGCACCGCTGACACTAGGGCAGACCACTGCCGCGTTCACGGCGCGTTTGCTAACACCAAAATGCCCAACGGTCAGTGGGCAGGGTGCCCGCAGTGCGTCATGGAAGACGCCAAGGGCGTTAGCCAAGCCGAAGTGAGTCAAGCCAGCGAAGCCGGCAGCCGTCGGCGGCTTGAGAAGTTGCGCGAAGAGTCGCTTATCCCGAAGCGCTTTGTTTCCAAGTCGCTCACTGGCTTTGAAGCGCAGAGCCGTGAGCAACAGTACGTGCTAAGCGTCTGCCGTGCCTACGTCGCCAGGTTTGATGAGCGCTTGGCGCAGGGTGGCGGGCTGATCTTCACCGGCAGTGTGGGCACTGGCAAGAGTCATTTAGCTTATGCCATCGGTAACGCGCTACTGGCCAGTGGGCGTGTGGTTATGGGTATCGATGTTTACGAGCTGATCGACTTGATTAAAGAGCGCGCATTCAGCAAGGAGAAGGGAGCAAGTGAGCGTGAAGCTATCCGCGCTTTCGTTGGTGGCTTAGACCTGCTGATTCTGGATGAGGTGGGCGCGCAGCTGGGTACTGAGTGGGAGCGCTTGATGCTGTTCAAGATTATCAACGAACGCTACAAGCAGATGCTGCCGACGATCCTGATTAGCAACCTCGAAGCTGACAAGCTCGAAGACTACATGGGTAAGCGCATCATTGACCGTATGCAAGAGGGGGGCGGTGCCACGCTCAAACTGGATTGGGGCAGTTACCGGACGCAGCGAGGTGTCGCATGAGATACGGCAGCGTTTGCAGCGGCATCGAAGCCGCCTCAGTAGCCTGGGAGCCGCTAGGCATGAAGCCAGCATGGTTCTCTGAAATCGAAGCGTTTCCCAGCGCCGTACTGGCTCACCACTGGCCTGACGTTAAGAACCTGGGCGATATGACCAAGATCAGCCGCCGCGTCTTGCTGGGCGAAATAGAAGCCCCTGACGTTCTAGTGGGCGGTACGCCCTGCCAAGCGTTCAGTGTCGCGGGAATGCGGGAAGGAATGGCCGATGCGCGTGGCCAGCTAACAATGAAATACGTGGAGCTAGCCAATGCAATCGACACTGTTCGAGTTCGAGCCGGAACCCCCGAAACCGTCATCGTCTGGGAAAACGTCCCTGGCGTCCTCTCCGACAAGCAAAACGCCTTCGGATGCTTTCTTGGCGCGCTCGCTGGGGAAGACCGCGAATTGCAGCCTTCAGGGAAAAAATGGACGAACGCTGGTTGTGTGTATGGACCCCAAAGAGCAGTCGCATGGCGGGTTCTTGACGCCCAATATTTCGGAGTGGCCCAACGACGCCGCCGTGTGTTCGTTGTCGCAAGTGCTCGAGCAGACATTGATCCCGCAGCGGTACTTTTTGAGCGCGAAAGCGTGCGCAGGGATACTCCGCCGAGCCGAAGCCAGGCGCAAGACGTTACCCAAGATGTTGGAAGCCGCATTAAGCGCCCAAGCCACTGGGAAGGCGGGCCACACCCAACCCTAAATCAGTCGCACAACACTGGAGGTATCGGTGCAAGCAATCAGGAGCTGTTCAGCCAGCGCGGTGCTGGGATTGTTGGCGTTACCGCTTTCGGCCAAAACCGCCAGTCAGGCCCAGTTGAAACAAGTCACGCCCTTAATGCCCATAGCGGGCCGCATGGGCGACTTGATTTTGCTAGCGAGACGTTCTTGGTGCAGATAGTGCACGGCACTCAAGACCCCTGCGTCAGCGATAGCACGGCATTTGCTTTAGGTCGCAATAACGGGGCTGAAAACGCCGTATTGAATGACCTGGCGGTTCGCCGCCTGACGCCTACGGAAGCAGAGCGCTTACAGGGCTTTCCTGATTCGCACACTGCTGTTCCCTATCGAAACAAACCCGCTGCCGATGGCCCGCGATACAAAGCAATTGGCAATTCAATGGCCGTTCCGTGTATGGCCTGGATCGGCTCTCGCCTCACCGCGCTTATGGGGGTGCGTCATGCGGCTAACTAAACACGACTGGGCACAGACACAAGTGGCGTGGCCGATGCGCGAAGCACAGCCGCGACGCCAGAACCGCGACACCAGCAAGTCAACGCGGGGGTTGATGGCTAATCCCAAATACGTCGCCGACCTGAAAAGCTCAATGATGCAGCGAGAGATCGCGGAGAAGTGGAGCGTTAGCCAGCCCATGGTTAGCAAGCATCGGATGGTATTGCGGGAGGTGGAGCATGGGTAAGCCAGCCACCAAGCCATTTGTATCGCGAGCTAGCACCTTGCAAGAGGCTTTCGCAGCCATTGCCAAGCTGCCCAAGGTTCTAACCGACGCCATTCAATTGTGGGGCGACATAGAGATCATCGTCCAGAAGCGCCCTGTTAAGCGCAGCGTTGACCAAAACAAGCTCCAACGTAAGTGGCTGCTAGAGGCAGAGGCCCAAGGCGATCAGACCGCCGAGGAATATCGCGGCTTCTGCAAGCTGCACTTCGCGGTACCGATACTGCGCTGGGAGCTGCCCGAGTTCAAAGAGAAGTACGACCGCATCGTTAAGCCGCTGCCGTATGAAGCCAAGCTGGAGTTAATGCAAGAGCCGCTGGACTTCCCCTGTACCCGCTTGATGAGCAAAGACCAGAAAACCCGCTATCTGGATGCTGTGTACCAGCACTTTACAGGACTGGGGATGCGGCTGACTGATCCGAACCTGCGTGGCTTCCGTCCGGACGAATACAAGGAGGTGGCGTAATGCTCCCCAACGAGTGCTACTTGCCGACAAAACCGCACCGCTGCCGCCAGTGGTTGAGCAACGTGCATGAGATTGATAGCTGTGTGCTATGCGGTGCCTGGGGCATCCAAGCCGCCCATAGCAACCAGCACCGTGGCCGGAGCCAGAAGGCCAGCGACGCATTAACAGCTGCGCTTTGCCCAAAGTGCCACCATCAGATTGATAACGGCAAACACCTTAGCCGTGAAGAGCGCAGAGCGCGGATGAATGAGGCCATTGTGCTGACACTTGACCAACTCGCCAGGCGCGGCCTGGTTAAGGCGGTGAAGTGATGAGCCCATGGATTCTATTAGGCCTGATCTTAGCCGGTGCGTTGTTCCTGACTGGCTTGGGTCTCTACCTCATGCACGGCTATGACGATCAGGGCGAGCCCTTGGAGTATCGAGACCACAGGCAGGAGAACGACCAACCATGATGCACAACAATAAGCGGCTGGCCGCGCTCGGGCGACTCAAAGCGGGCCAGATGAACAAGACCGAGGCTGCGTATGCCCAGCACCTAGAAATGCTCAAGCGCGCTGGTGAGATTCAGTGGTACCGCTTTGATGGCATCAAGCTGCGCCTAGCAGACAAGACCTTCTTGACCGTGGACTTCGCCGTTATGGATCGGGATGGCGTCATGGAGCTGCATGATACGAAGGGTGGTCCGGGCGTCTTCACCGAGGATGCCAAGGTCAAGATGAAGGTGGCCGCTGAAATGTATCCGTTCCGGTTCAAGGTGGCGTTTCCCAGAGCGAAGAAGCACGGCGGCGGCTGGCTGGTGGAGGAGATAGCAGCGTGATTGAACGCCCTACGCAATGGCCCGATGGCCGCAAGCTGGGCGGCGAGAATGGCTACCCGCCTGAGTGGCACGAATGGGCGCGTGAATGCGAAGTGAAGTACATCGCTCGGCAAATGCTCAAGGTGCCACAAGCTCAACGAAAGGCCGTGCACGAACAGTGGGTAAAGAAGTTCCCGCACGCAACACCGCAACGGATAAAAGACGTTTGGAATGAAGTAGTTGCAGAGAAAAACGCAACACTCAAGGGCAACAAAACGCAACAGTTGCGCAATAACGCAACGAAAACGCAACGGTAGGGGGAAGTGATGCGTTACGGCTCGGCACGATCAATGATATTTCAGGCGTATCACGAGCAGCGCGGGAGTGTGATGGTGTATGCCTCGCAGATCGCAGAGCTAGGTGCGCAAGTACAGGGTACACAAAAGCAGAATAACGATTGGCGCATTGTGAATGGTTTAGAGTCAGGCCAAGTAATCAGCGCCGTCGAGAATCAGCCGCCACACCTGCAGGCATTGGCACGCTACTGTTTCGGCCCATTCACACGCGATGAACTAGCAGAGGATCGTGAGTGGTTGCACGCAGCCTTGATGCACGTCGGCATGCAGATGCGCTTACCAGGGCAGGGTCAGAGTGACTACCCGACAGCAGAAGCGGCACGGCAACTGCGCTGGATAGTGTCGGCAGCGATTCACCACCACGCAGAAGTGACTTACCCGTATAACCGGCCAGGGCTGCACAATCCTCGGCGCATTGCCGCTTGGATTGAGGAAGAGCATGGGGAGGAAGTGAACACGAGGGACTGGAGCAGGCGCGACCGCTCAACGTGGGGAGGTGTTTGGGAGAGACTGCTGGACACGCTCGACCGCTGGGAGTGCCAGGCACTAGCTCCAGTGGCAGCGCTTATTGCCAACGCCAAAGCCGCATAACTTGCCCTCTGCCGCAGTTTGAGCCAGAATATCCCCACTATCTATTTTTGCGCCTCGCCTTTGTGCGGGGCGTTTCCGTTTAAGGCCCTGCCAGTCTCTGGCGGGGTCTTTGCGTTTATAGCGGGCATTGAGAAATGGCGTCTCGCTAGGCTCATAACCTAGATAACAGGTGGTTCGAATCCATCGCCCGCTACCACTTTCTCACGCTGTGAAGCGTCGGAGCCTTATATGAGCCGCATCAGCGAGCATTTCAGCCGTTCCGAGTTTGCATGTAACTGCGGATGCGGCTTTGACACGGTTGATACCGATACCTTGAGTATCCTTGAGGCCGTACGCACCCACTTCGGCAAGCCGGTGATCATCAATAGCGGCTGCCGCTGTCCTGATTACAACCGCCGTGTAGGCGGCGCGCCCAATAGCCAGCACACCTTTGGCCGCGCTGCGGATATTCGCGTTTCTGGCGTTGAACCTGATGCCGTTTACGACTGGCTTGCCGCCAACTTTCCCACCGCCAGCCTTGGTCGCTACTTGACGTTTACCCACGTCGATACGCGCTCTAATGGCCCGGCTCGCTGGTAATGGGAGGCGGCGTAATGCCCCAGGAGCGCGACGTGAAACCTTCAGCTTTCGAGCGGCATATGCAGACAGGCATACAGGTGCTCTTGGTAGCGCTGATTATTTGGGCTGGCTCTGAGCTGGTGAAGCTGGGGCAACAGTCAGTCGTTCTAGAAGAACGGCTAACCATGCAGGGCTTAATGCTCCAAGAAATGCGCCAAGAGCTAAAAAGCTGGGGCGATACCTATTACCGCGCTACTGATGCACGCCGTGAGCTTGACGAGATCGAGAGCCGCATCAACAACCTGAACAGCCGCGTGTCGGCGCTGGAGACCAGATAATGGAGTGGCGTGACATTGCGCAAACCGTGGGGAAGATCGCGCCGATTGCTGGCGGCGCTCTTGCTGGCAAGGCTGGCTCTGCAGTTGGCAGCATCATCGCTGGCGTTCTGGGTGTTGAAGAGCGTCCGGAAGCGGTGGAAGCCGCTATTCAGGCAGACCCGCAAGCTGTAGAGCGCTTGCGGCGGCTTGAGCAAGAGCATGAGCGAGAAATGCTTAAGCTCTCCCTTGAATCAGAAACTGCCCGCTTGTCTGAGATTAATCAGACGATGCGGGCCGAGGTGGGGAGTGAGTCGACGTTCCGCGCAGGTTGGCGACCCTTCAACGGCTGGATGCTGGCCTTGTCACTGGCGTCTGTGAACTTCGGACTGATCGGCGTAATCATCAAGGACCCCACCCAGCTATCGGTTGTTGTCGATGTACTGATTTGGTCGGTCGCTGCCCAAGCCGCTGTCCAGGGCGTGAATATCAAACAGCGCTCAAATGACAAGGCTCGCCAGATGGGCCAAACGCCTTCCGGCTTCATGGATGCAATCGGCGCCATTCGGAAGCGTTAATAAGTTCTCGCCGTGAGGCGACACGCCACGCTGTGAAGCGTTGCACCCAATCCCCGCCAGCGTAGGAGGTGATCCATCTCGGATACCCCTGACCGTTAGATGGGGGAGGTAGTCACGCCATGCTGTGAAGCACCGCCGACACTACCGACGCCCGCCGCACGCTGTGAAGCGTCCGGCACCTATTTATGGAGGCGCTGCCAGCAATGGCGGCGTTTTTTATGGCTAAACGAAACGACTGGGAGCTGATCGAGCGGGAATATCGAACCGGTCGTTTTTCGCTCGCGCAGCTGGAAGCGCGCCACGGCGTTAACCGCTCCAACATTTCCCGCCGCGCTAAGAAGTACCGCTGGGAGAAGGATTTAACCGACCGTGTGCGCGAGCGTACTCAGCAAAAGATTACTCGCGCGTCGCTGCCGTCAGAAGCACAGGCCGTACTTGATGACGAGGTGGTTGAGCAAGCGGCTAACGAGAATGCCGCTGTTGTTAAGGGCCACCGAAAGGGGCTTGAGCGCTGGCGTAAAATCCTTGAGCGCTATGCCGATCTACTAGAGGGGCAGGTAGAGAAAGGCACTATTACGATCAATGACGGCGACGACATTAAAGAAATTGACGTGCCGCTGGAATACGTCGGCAAGTGCATGGGGCATGGCACCCAAGCGTTGGAGCGTGTCGTGAAGTTAGAGCGTCAGAACTACGGTCTGGACGCCAGCGACAAGGATGAAGGCGTTAAGTCGTTTGAAGAGCTAATGGCAGAGGTCGCGCCAAGTGATTCTGGGGCCGAGTGAACGGGCACGCCAGGTCAAGCGCGCAGAAGCCTACCTGCGAGCACACGCAAAGGGCAGGCTCACCGATAAAGCCGACCTGCTGGCTGCGCTGTCGCTCAAGTGGTTTCGGCTCAACTCGCTGTATAAGATCAAGGATAAGTCGGGCAAAAAGGTGCGTTTCAAGCCTAACAAGGCACAGCGGGAGCGCTATCTGAATGGCCATTGCCTAGACCTGATTTTGAAAGCTCGCCAGCTAGGCTTTACTACGTTCGAGATGATCGACGCGCTGGATGACTGTCTGTTCAAGGACAACTTCGCCGCGGGCTGTATCTGTCACAAGCTGGAAGATGCCCAGGACATATTCAGAAACAAGATCACCTTCGCTTACGAGAACATCGACGACGCCTGGCACGCGCTGCTGAAAATGCTGGGCACCAAGATACCCAGGCCTGTCAGCGATAAATCAGGCTCCGGCGCTTACGTCTTCGATAACGGCTCAAGTATCAAGGTCTCCACCTCTTATCGTGGTGGCACGCTGCAGCGCTTGCACGTATCCGAGTTTGGCAAGATATGCCGCCAGTTCCCGCATAAGGCCAAGGAGATCGTCACCGGTGCGTTTGAAGCCGTCGGTATTGGCAATCAAATAACGCTGGAATCGACCGCCGAAGGCCGCGAGGGATATTTCTTCGACTACTCGCAGACCGCGCAGCAGCTCAAGGAAATGGGGCGGCCGCTGACAGAAATGGACTTCCAGTTCCACTTCTTCCCCTGGTGGCAAGAGCCGACGTACACCATGTCGCCCAAGGGCGTGGTGATACCGCAACGGCTAAACGAATACTTTGAGCAGCTAGAGCATAAGCACGGCATCCAGACGACTGACGGCCAGCGCGCTTGGTACGCCAAAAAGGCTGAAAAGCTGCAAGACGACATGCAGCGGGAGTACCCCAGCACACCAGAGGAAGCGTTCAACCAGTCAGTAGAAGGCGCTTACTTCGCCACACAAATGCAGTTCCTGCGTAAGAACAAGCGGCTTACCAGTGAGGTGCAAGTGAATCCGAGTCTGCCGGTCTATACCGGTTGGGATTTAGGGATGGATGACACGATGGCGATCTGGTTTGCCCAGGTCGTTGGGCGTGAAGTGCATCTTGTCGACTATCTGGAAGGCGAGGGCGAGGGCATCGAATACTACGCCGACCTGCTCAACAAGAAAGGCTATCGCTACGGTGGCCACTTTGGCCCGCACGATCTGGCCGTTAGAGAGCTGGGTACCGGACTAAGTCGCAGCGACGTGGCAAAGGGCTTCGGCATTAACTTTGAAACGGTACCGCGCATTAGCAACCACGCCGAGGGCGTACAAGCGACGCGACAGTTTCTGCCGATGTGTTGGATTGACGAGGAAGCCTGCCACCAGGGCGTGCTATGCCTCGATAACTACCGCAAGGAATGGGACGACAAACGCGGCGTGTACAAGTCAACACCTCGACATGACTGGGCATCCCACGGTGCCAAAGCGCTAGAAACCCTCGCACGCTCATCGCTATTTACCAGAGCGCAGCTACCCTCAACGCCCGCTAATCGCTCGCCGCGTGGCGGCTGGAATGCTCACACTTGAGAAAACGATATGAAGACTGAGCATGCAGAGTTTTTGTGTGGAAAGATTGAAAATGACATTCCTGAGGCTGAAAGCGCTGTCATTGATTGCTCTGTGCTGAACGTTTACTACCAGCGAGATGATGGGAATCAGCGCTGCCTAATGATTTCCGTTATTGGCATTGATCCTTGCCAGTTGATTCACCAAGAAGAGCTAATTGCAAAAGTCAGACAGGTAATTGCCGCCGACAATCAGTTGGGTGCTCACACTTAACCACGCCAGGAGGCGCTATGATCCACACCACACCGAACGGCTCGCAGCAACAGCGGGCACGCACGGCAGCATTGCGCCTCGCGGGCCTGCAAAGCCGCGACATTGAGAAATTCGCCCGCGATGCGGCGATGGGCATGGCGCAAGAATTGATGAAGTACGGTATCCCGATTCCCTCAAAGCGTTTCCGTCCGGACGTTGGCAACGTGCAAATCGATATGATCATTATCGAAGAGAAGGTGACGACGCCAGAGCCAGGTATGCGCCTGCAGTTTGAAGTTGAGGGCAATATGGGCGTGACGTTTAACGTCAAGCTGTTGGAGTTCCTAGACGATCCCGCTGGCTACGTGACCGACCTCTTTAAACAGCTAGGCCCGATGCGCCGCAACGTTCAGCGGATGCGTACCCATAAGCGTGCCGCCGATGCCGCTATTTACAAGGCGCTAACGCAGGGTGCTGCTAATGGCTAGTTTGGGACTGCTGCAGTACAAGTCAGCGTCGGATATGCACGCCGAACAAGCCGCCGAAGCCCAGCAAATGCAGGCCGAGGAAGAGCGTCGTCGCCAGCTAATGGAATCGTCGCTGGGTGCGCACATTCGCCGGTCGTGGGAGTCGGCCAAGACAGCCAAGCAAGAAGTTGAATACCGACTGTTGGATTGTCTGCGTCGTCGTAAAGGCGAGTACGACCCTAACAAGCTAGCGGCGATTCGCAAGGAAGGCGGTGCCGAAATTTACATGATGTTGACCGCTACCAAGTGCCGCGCTGCAGGCGCTTGGATTCGCGACATTATGATGCCCGCCAATGAGCAGCCGTGGGGCTTGCAACCTACCCCGGTCGCAGACGTGCCCGACGAGTACGTTGCCCCTGTATTCCAGCAGATGCAGCAGCAAGCCATGCAGGCGCAGCAGGAAGGCCAGCAAGTGGACATGGCTGCCCTGATTGAGCAGGCGCGCGAGCAAGTGCGGCAAATGGCGCAAGAGAAAGCCGAGGAAGCCGCGGAGCGCCACGAAGACGTGATTGCCGACCAGCTAGCAGAGGGCGGATGGTCTGAAGCGTTTGAGCAATTTGTTGATGATTTTGTCACCTACCCGACCGCGTTTATCCGCGCGCCTATTCTAAGGCGCGTGCCCACGCTGGAATGGCTAGAAGGCTGGCAGCCGGTTAAAACCACCACGATCAGACCAGAGTTTGAGCGCGTATCCCCATTCGATTTATACCCAAGTCCTGACGCCACCAGCGTAGATGACGGCGCATTTCTTATTGAGCGGGCGCGGTTTACCCGTATGCAGCTCAACCAGCTGATAGGTGTGCCGTCGTTCAACGAAGAGTCGATTCGCAGAGTCTTAGAGCAGTACG
Source organism: Halomonas sp. XH26 (assembly GCF_024138895.1). Lineage (NCBI taxonomy): Bacteria > Pseudomonadati > Pseudomonadota > Gammaproteobacteria > Oceanospirillales > Halomonadaceae > Halomonas > Halomonas sp. XH26. The sequence continues at coordinate 2,969,602 of NZ_CP071889.1, read as the reverse complement.
GCCAAGGTGGCTTGCGTGACTGGCTATGGACAGATGGCGAGCGGGCTGAGCTAGAAGGGCGCGGCCATGAGTGGCTAACCCACGGCGAAACTATCGACGGACTGATCTACTCCGGCGGTGCCCAGGGCGTCACGTTACTGCAGTGGGGCGTCAACCCCGACGAGATTGAAGACCCGCTGGCAGAGTATGAGATCGAGGCCATCTTGATTGGTCAGCACGTTATCCGCGTTCGCATTAACCGCGACCCGCTAGAGCGCCGCCCGTATCACAAAGCCAGCTACCAGCCGGTGCCAGGCAGCTTTTGGGGCCAAGCAATTCCCGAGCTAATGGGCGACATTCAAGACGTGTGCAACGCCACGGCGCGCAGCTTAGTCAACAACCTCGCTATCAGCTCAGGCCCGCAGGTAGAGGTCTACGAAGATCGTCTGCAGCCCCAAGAAGACCCGACCAGCATCTACCCCTGGAAAATCTGGCGTACTAAAGACAGCCAGGTGACCGGTAATAACGCCGCTGTTCGCTTCTATCAGCCCAGCAGCAACGCAGGCGAACTGCTTACGGTCTACGAGCAGTTTGAGCGCCGTGCCGATGACGCCACCAATATTCCCCGCTACACCTACGGCAATGAGAACGTAGGTGGTGCCGGACAGACCGCCAGCGGCCTATCCATGCTGATGGAGTCAGCTAACAAAGGCATCAAGGATGCGATACGTCACATTGATCGTGGCGTGATGCGCCGCGTGATTGAGGCGCTTTGGCTCTACAACATGCAGTACAGCGATGACCCAAGCATCAAGGGTGACTGTAATGTCGTCGCGCGCGGCAGCTCCGCCATGCTGATACGCGAACAGACGCACATGCTACGTCAGCAGTTCCTGCAAATGACCGCCAATGAGATAGATATGGGTATCGTTGGCATGGAAGGCCGCCGCAAGCTGCTAGAAAGCACGGCTGAGAAGCTAGACATGCCAGGGCTGATACCAACCCAAGAGCAGATGGAGCACAACCTGGACGAGCAGCAGCAGGCACAGCAAGCGCAATTAGAAGCCCAGCAACAGATCGAGCAGGCGAAGGCTCAAGCCGAAGTGGCCGTTAAGCAAGCCCAAGCACAGAAGTACGGTGCTGACGCAGCTGAAACCCAAGCCGATACACAGATAGCGCAGCAAATGGCACCGCTGGATGCCCAGCACCTGCTAGCGGAAATAGCCAAGCTCATTGCCGAGACGCAGAGAGGCCAGAATGAACGAGCAGCAGTGGAAAGCCCTGTCGCGAATCAACAGCAGCCCAGAGGGCCAGCACCTGCGGGAAATGCTCAAGTCCCAGCGAGAGGATTGTCGCAACCACCTAGAACGATGCCGCGATAACGCAGAGCTAGCCCGCAAGCAGGGCGAGGCGACCGCGCTCGCTGATCTCATCGAAAAGCTAGAAACCGCGCGTGATGTTATCGACACGCGCTTTAAATAGCCGGAATCGTCCGGCCTCACAAGCAAGCCGCTTCTCCGGAGGCGGCTTTTTTGTGGGCAACGCTCAACACTGCAGGTTGAACCCGTTACCCGAATCGTGAACCCCGGCATTTGCCGGCTCACAGACACGCCGTGAGGCGTCATAGGAGTTGAAATGTCATTACCCCAGTCCGTTCAGGCGCAAGTTGCCGCCGCCGCACAGCACTTTGACCGCGAGCCAGAGAATCCCGACGCCGACAAAGCGAAGGCTCCTGAGCGCGAGCAAAACCCGCCACGCGACGCTGAGAAGCCGGACACTGACAAGCCCGATACGCAATCCGCTGAGCCGCCGAAAGACGAGCCAAAAGCCGAACCCAAAACAGAGGCAAAAGATGCTCTGTACTGGGAGCACCGCTTTAACGTCATTCGCGGCAAGTACGACACCGAAGTACCTGCGCTGCGTAAAGAGGTTGAACAGCTAAAACAGCAGCTAGCCGATGCCAGTAAAGCACCCGACGCGCCTAAGCAGTCGCTGCCAGGTGTAAGCGATGAAGAGCTAGCTCGCTACAAAGAAGAGTATGGCGACGACCTTGTATCGCTAATGATGCGGTTAAGTGGCTCCCAGCAGCAACAGCCCAATACAGAGATCGCGCAACGCCTTGAGCGTCTTGAATCTGAGAAGCAAGAGGATGCAGAAGCGCGGTTCTGGATCGGGTTAGAGCAAGCGGTGCCCAACTACCAGCAGATCAATAGCGAGCCGGCGTTCCTGCAATTCCTCAGCACGTTCAATCCACAAACGGGCAAGCAGCACCAACAGGCACTCAGTCAGGCGCAACAGTCGCTAGACGCGAAAGGAGTGGCTGACGTTTTCAAACTCTATCTGAACCAGGCGAAGCCAACGCAGCAGCAGCGCCAAGTCCCCGATGAACAAGTGGAGCCACGCACCACGAAAGCAGCCCCAACGCCGCAAGCCCAAGGCGGGAAGCTGTGGACGGGTGCCGACATTACCCAGTTCTATCGAGACAAGACCGCTGGCCGCTACTCCGCTGACGAAGCGCAACGCCTGGAAGCCGACATATTCGCCGCCCAACGTGAAGGCCGAGTTCGATAACTCGGTTGGCGGTTCAACGATTCTCGCCGTGAGGCGATAAGAGGTTATTCCAATGGCAGGTCCAACACGCGGTTCAGGTCATCCCGACTACTCCAGCACGTCCGCCTCGGGTTTTATCCCGCAGGTATGGAGCGGGAAGATGGTCGAAAAATTGTATATGCGAACGTGTTTCGCGGAAATTTCCAACACGGACTACGAAGGTGAAATTAAGTCGCAAGGCGACACGGTGATGATCCGCACCACGCCGTCGATCACGATCAACGACTACGAGATTGGTGGCGGCCTCAACTACGAGAAGCCGACTAGCGACAAAGTCGAGCTACACATTGACAAAGCAAAGTATTTTGCCTTTGAAGTCAATGATGTGGATGAGTACCAGTCTGATATTAAGCTGATGGATGGCTGGTCTGACGATGCTGGTCAGCAAATGAAAATCGCCATCGACAAGGTGATTCTCGGTGATGTGTTTGCCGATGCCGCTGCCGAAAACGCTGGTACCGAGGCGGGCCGCGAGTCGGGCGGTTACAACATGGGCGAAGCCGGTGCGCCGGTGGACGTGGACAAAACCAACATCCTCGACGTGTTCGTGGATTGTGGTTCGGTACTCGATGAGCAGAACGTGCCCGACGATGGCCGCTGGATCGTCATTCCCGCGTGGATGAACGGCATGCTCAAGAAGTCAGACCTGCGTGACGCGAGCGCGATGGGTGACAACACCTCTGTGTTCCGTAACGGCAAGGTCGGCATGCTCGATCGGTTCGACGTGTACGTCAGCAACAACATGTCGAAAGTCACCGACGCCACCACCACCAAACAGGCCACTAACTGCATCTTCGGTCACAAGAAGGCGCTTACGTTTGCGTCGCAAATGACCAAGATGGAGAACCTGCCCAACCCGCAGGACTTCGGCCAGCTAGTGCGCGGCTTGAACGTCTTTGGCTATGAGGTCATCGACCCCAACGCCATGGGCCACTTGTACGCGCAGCGCACCGCCTGATCGCCCACCTACGCCATCCTTCGGGGTGGCGTTTTACTTTCCGTGAGGAAACACGCATGACCAAGACACTGATTGAACAGATTGAAGGTGCGGTAACCAAGGATGATTTTGACCCACTAGCCGAAAAGCTAGGCGTTGAGATCAATAAACGCCAAGGCGTCGAGACTATCCGCGCCGAGCTGCTTGAAGCCGCTGAAACGCTAGCAGAAAAGGGCGTCACCACGTCTGAGGAGCTTACACCCAACGAGACGCCAACGGAGCCTGAGGAGCCTGAAAAGCCCAAGTATCAGGGGCGCATGCTCAAGCACCTTAAAAACGGGCGCACTTTCCCCTGGACGGCTGCGTTAGCCAAGAACCGTTACATGCAGGAGGTGTAAGCAATGGCCGTCACAACTGTAGGCACCGTCATTCGTAACACCAAGTTGGTGTTGCAGGAAGTGACGGCCGCCGGTACCCGCTGGACCAACGAGGAGCTGATCGGCTGGCTAAACGAGAGCTACCAGGCCATCGTTCAGATTAAACCCGACGCCTCTTCAATCAACGCAGCGGTGCCACTTGTATCAGGAACCCGGCAAGAGATACCTGACGATGGTCTTCGCCTTATTGATGTAGTCCGTAATACGGCAGACCTCAGCGATAAACTAGGTATTTTGGTGACCAGTCGCCGTGCACTGGATACCACGCGCCGCAGCTGGCACGCCGATGAGCCTAGCGTGAATATTGAGCAGTATGTATTCGATGACCAAGACCCGACGCGCTTTTATGTGTACCCGCCTGCGGCGGACGGTGCCGAAGTTGAGCTGATCTACTCCTCAACACCGACACCGCATGATGTTGCGGTGGGATTAGATGGCTTGAAAGATGATCCGATTCGTCTTAACGACAGCTATGCGCCGGTGATTACCGATTACATCTTGTATCGCGCTTATAGCAAGGACGCTGAACACGCGGCCAACCTAAATCGCGCCCAAATGCACATGCAGGCGTATATGGGCGCACTAGGGCAGAAGGTGGAAGTCTCGCGCGCTATCTCGCCTAACGCGCCGGATAACTCATCCAATCCGCCACGGACGCGGCAGTAATGGATTTGCTGCAAACGGTGGTGCAGGACGTGCCCGAAGCGCCGCTAATGACCGTTCGCGACGCTATCAAATGGGCAGAGTTTCGACTGTGCCAGGACGGCAATGCGTGGATTGTTGATGCGCCAATCACTAGCGAGGGGGCCATTACGGCCCCTGTTGGTGCTACGTGCGTGCGAGCGCTAGCCGTGTACCGCAATGGCAGAGCAATGACGCCAGGCGTGGACTATGAGCAGCTATCACCAGATGCGGTTGTTATTCATCGCCAAAGCGATACCGATGCGTTCACGGCGCGCGTTGCGGTAAAGCCAGCACCGGGCAGCGCGTTGCCCAACGAGCTACGCGACCAGCACTTTGAAACACTCCGTCACGGCGCGACGCATCGCCTGCTTCTCTTGCCTCAGCCGTGGCGCAGCGTCGAGCAAGCCGCTTACCACGAAACGTATTTCACTGCGGGCCTTAACGATGCCTACCGCTTGTCAGTGTACGGGCAGCAACAGGGCGCGCGCGTGCAGTCACGCCGATTTATCTAGGTGGTCATATGTCACTCGAACAAGCTGTTGTACAGCTAGAACAAACCAACGCGGCGCTTCAAGAGGAAGTGGTGCGCTTTCGCGACTCAGCGATGGGTCTTAACGCGGTCTACTCAACGATCACAGAGGGGCGTCAGAACACGGCTGATGGTAAATATTTCAGCGTCCCAGGCAATGGCGCGTATATGCGGCTCTATCGTAGGCAGGGCAGTAGCGCTGAACTGATAGCGGAGTTTCCTGATCGCGCCCAGGTGCAAGGGGTTGTTGATTTGCTTGCTGGGCGCGGGGTCGTGGGATCTGGCGACTTGATGGCGGAGGGATATAACGGCTGGGGGGGTGCCATCTTATACGGCGCTAGTTCTGACTTTTTAACGTTACCGTTTGGCGCGGTGGGTAACGAGGGACAGTCGTCAGTTCCTGCAAACGCCCCCGTGCCGGGCAATAATCGCTATGCAGGTTTCAAACTCGGTAATAATAACGCCGAGTTACTGATGATGGCAGCGACACTTACCGCCGGTATGCCAATCTACGCGAAGGTTAAAGCTTCCATTGGCTGGGAAGATGGCTATCGTAGGATGCTGAGTGACAGGGACATCCTCGGCACCGTTTCCCAATCAGACGGCGTGCCTACAGGGGCGATTATTGAGCAGGGTAGCAATGCTAACGGCAGATACACTCTATTTGCTAGTGGGCTGTCAATCTGTACAACGTCGGTACCCGTTGATTTTAATACTGCGGGTCGGCAAGATTTTGCGCTCCCCGTGGGGGGTTTAGTTGAAGGAATGACGGTGATTAGTCACGGATTAACTACATCTCAAGGGATTATCAACGCATATCCTTTTGTCAATGGGATGAGATCACTCGGTATTTTTTCTGTTGCGGTTGCAACTGGCGCTAACGGCCCAGGTACCAGAACCACGGATTTAGTGCATTTTGGCCGCTGGTACTAAGGAGAACATTATGAAACTAACACTTAACCTATCCCCCGTCCGAGTGGACGAACAACCCACCAGAGCCGCTCTCTCAGGTACTGTACTGACAGTTAACCACAGGGGGTACGATCTCTCCGAACTACCCGATGGTGCCACAGCAGAGCATCCAGAGCTAGGCAAAGTGACGCGTAACGGTGACGAATATGAATGCACCGTACGCCTGGGTCACGGCCCTAATGCGCCATACGAAACGCGATTCCCAGAGCCTATCGTGCTGGATAACCATAACGGGCCTATCGAGCTACCGTTGTATGACGTGGTACCCGAAGAAGATGAGGTGATCGAATGAGCTGGCTAGCAGACGCAGAGGTTACAACTATTGAGATGCGCGACGCTGCGCAAAAAGCGTCATTAAAAGAGGTGATTGAGTCGCAGCGTAAAACGGCAGAAGCCGAAGGCGTCGTTATCAATGACGTTCGCTACAGTGGTGATCCTGCTAACCGACAAGCGCTACTCGAAGTGGTGCAGTTTGCCCGTGAAGCGAGTATCGAGTCGTTTGAAAGCTGGAAAGATAGTGACGACCAGTTTCACGCAAATCATCCGCTTGTAGACGTAGAGCAAGCATTGCAAGCCATCGCTCATCGTCGTGGTACTTTAATCGCGCTTGAAGCACAGTATCAGTCGCAGGTAGATGACGGCACGCTAACAGATGTGTCGGAGCTTACATGGTGAAATACACCCACCTTCCTATCAGTTGCTTGGTCGTGATGCTGGTTCTGTTCTCCGGTGGTGATGCCGTATTGGCTTGGGCCGTGATGGCAACACTGTGGGCTAGCCGAGAATGGACACAGGCTGAATACCGCTGGATTGAGTCACTAGGCGATGGTGCCAGGGCAAGTATGCCGTGGTGGGGTGGCTTTGATCCGCGCGTGTGGTCATTTAAAAGTTTGGTGGTGGATATGGTGGCACCGGCTGTTGTGAGTGCCGCAGTAGCATGGTGGCTGGCTCAATACCTCGGTTAGACAGTTCAGTAATCATTGCTCCCGATACCGCCTTGAGCGGTTTTTTTGTGCCTGAAAGGTGGACATATTGAAAATCCAACATAGCGCCTTTCGTGGCGAGCTGCCGATTCTCAACGCGCGGCTACTGCCAGAAAACAACGCACAGCGGGCGCGTAACGTTTATCTTAAACGCGGCACGCTAAAGCCTGAGCGCGCACCATTAACCGTCGAATCGCTTAGCGCGGTGGCGAATCCCTCCACGCTTTACCGCTACCCAAGCGGCAATGACGGCCAAGGCTTCTGGCTGACGTGGGGCATGGGTCGCAATGTTCATGTGGTGAAGTCTCCACTCGCCAATGACGACTTCTCCCGCGTGTACTGGACAGGCGACGGCCCGCCAAAGATGGGCGGCATAAGCGACATTACCAGCGGCACACCGCCTTACCCTGGCAGTAGCTACCGGTTAGGCATACCCACGCCAAGCAGCGGCCCTAGCGCTTCTGCGCCTAGCAATCGCGCGCCTGTTGACCGTCCACCAACAACGCTTGAAACCTCTTATGTAGTTACCCTTGTGTCGCGTTTTGGCGAGGAAGGTGCGCCCAGCGCCCCCAGCAACATCATTGAGCGCTGGGATATGGTGAGCGGCGCGCCTGCGGGGGGCGGTGTTCAATTGGCACTGCCCAGCGTGCCAAGCGGCAGCTATGGCATTGTGACAAAGCGCATTTACCGCGCTGAATCGAGCGGTATCTATCAATACGTGGCGGACGTGAGTGCCGCCAACAACGAATACTTTGATAACTACACCAGCGCCCAGCTTGGTCGCGCGCTGCCATCGGTCGAGTGGGATATGCCAGACCCCAGGCTGCAGGGATTAACTGCACTGCCTGGCGGCATCCTCGCTGGATTCTTTGAAAACACGCTGTGCTTTAGTGAGGCGTACTTACCTCACGCATGGCCAGTGGCGTATCAGCTTGCGTTCAAAGACAACATCGTGGCTATTGGTGCCACGTCGTCGGGCCTGATCGTGGCCACGCAGGGGCAGCCGTACCTTGTCAGCGGTGCTAGTCCCGAAGCTATGTCGCCTATGCAACTAGACGTTGACCAGCCCTGTATATCTGCGCGTTCGCTGGTGGATATGGGCGAGTACGTTATCTACGCAGGGCACGAAGGGCTAGTTGCTGCCGGTGGTCGTGATGCCCGCGTGGTGACTGCCGAAGTGTTTACCAAAGACCAGTGGCAAGCGCTGAATCCTGAGACGATGCACGCTTATCGTTACGATGGCCGTTACCTTGCCTTCTATGACGGCGGCTGCATGGTGTTTACCCCAGGCGAAGGCGTCGAGTTTTTGGATATTAACGCCAGCGGCGGCTATCACGACATTGCAGCGGGCACGCTTTACCTGATCCAGAACAGTGCGATTAAGGCATGGGGGCAGGGTGGGCCAATGCCCTACACCTGGCGCTCTCGCTTACATGAAGTGCCCCCAGGAAGCGCTGGCTTTACCTGCGGCAAGTTGATCGCCTCCCATTACCCTGTTCGTCTCATCATTCGCGCAGACGGCAACCAAGTGCTGGATACACAAGTTCCCAATTCGGGAATGTTTCGTCTTCCGGCGGGCTACACCTTGTGCCGTGATTGGGAAGTCGAGATTCAAAGCAGCAACGAAGTACAGTCCATTCAGATCGCAACCTCTCCCAGCGAATTGATTTAACCCTTTCAGGCTCACCGTGAGGTGCCCATGAACCGACGCCGTCGGACATTACCGCCAGTGCCGCCGAAGGCACCGAGCGAGTTACGCCCCCTGATCGCTGCCATGACCGAGATACTGGAAACCGGCGAAGGCGTGCGGGGTGACCCCTTAGACCGCAAGGTAACGCTGCGCGACATTCTGGACAGCGGCATTGGCCGGTTAAAGCCTGGCATGCGCCCAGGGCAAGATGGCAACCTAGATTCTGGCGCACTGCCGCCAGCACCGGATTTAAGCATACCGCCAGCGCCTGCCAACTTTGATGCTCAAGGCGGCTTCTACGGCATGATTAACCTCAGCTGGACCATTCCAGGCCAGCAGTACCGCAACCATGCCTATACCAACATCTTTCGCAGCGAAGAAGATAACTTTGCTAACGCAGAAGTCATTGGCCGTGAAGCGGGCGGCTTTTATACCGACTACGTGCGCGATGATGCGGTTGATCCAGACGACCCGACCAAGCTCAAGGGTTACTACTACTGGATTACGTTCACGTCGGTTGTTGATATTGAGGGGCCGCCAAACAGCCCGAACGGCACCTATGCCGCACCGCTAGCGGACGTAGGGTATGTGCTTGAGCTACTAACCGGCGAGATCGACGCGGGCGTCTTGGCGACTGAGCTGCGCCAAGAGATCGAAAAGATACCGGTACTTGAGTCCAATATCGAGCGGCTTGACCCGATTGAAACGGCGATTGCGCGCATCCCTGCTATTGAGACAAACATCGAGCGTATTGGGCCGATCGAAACGGCTATCGAGCGCTTAGACCCAATCGAGGCGGAGTTGCGTGGCCCAGAGTCGTTAGATGGAACCGTTGCCAATCGTATTGCGGTAGAGCGTGATGCTCGCATCCAGGCGGTTGATAACGAGCGGGCTGAGCGTGTTGATTCGCTGCTAGCGGAACAAGAAGCGCGGCAGGACGCGATTAGCTTTGAGGCCCAGGCACGACAAGACGCGATACAGGCGGAGGTTCAAGACCGCGTGGCGGCGGTTGCCGCCGAACGTGATGCGCGTGTGGCGGCGTTGCAAGCAGAACAAGGCGCGCGTGCGGCGGCAATCACGTCTGTCGAACAGCAGCTAGTGGATGGCGATACGGCACTTGCTAGCCAACTCACGACGCTAACCGGTGTCGTGGATGGTAATAGCGCGGACATTACCAATGAACAGCAGGCGCGCGTTTCTGGTGATGAAGCCTTGGCGTCAGACATTACGACGCTACAAATTCAGGTGGGCGATAACGAAGCGGCAATTATTAACGAGTCGCAGGCCCGCATTGAAAACGACGCGCTTCGTGCTTCGCAGCTAGCGGTGATTGCCGCAACGTACAATGCCAACACTGCGTCGATTTATAGCCTTGAAGAAATCCGTATCGGTGACCGAGAAGCGACAGCGACGCGAATCAATGGGCTAGAGGTTCAGGTCGAGGATAACGAAGCCTCTATTTTTCAAGAGCAGATTGCGCGTGCGAATGCTGACTCGGCGCTGGCGTCACAGCTGAGTGTGTTATCGGCCAAGATTGATGCGCTGCCGACGTTCGCTAATGGCTTTGAGCCAGGGCTTGAGTTTGACCGCTGGGTAGCAGCCAGTGGGCATAGCATTACTGCCGAAACAAACGATGCATTTTCTGGTGACCAGTCGGCGCTGGTGTCGTCTACATCTAACAGCGTTGCAACCAGCAGCGCACCGTTCGCAGTCTCTGCCCGCATTCCCAACGGTACCGCTGATGCGTTTGCTGGCCGTCGCGTTCGCGTGGGCATTGCGGCGCGCGCTGTGTCTGGCGGCAGTGCTGAGTTTGCGATTGGCTACGCGACAAGTGACGGTTGGTTCTCAGGCTGGCACCGGCATGAGCCTGCGGCGGGCTGGGGAATTTTCGACGCGCAGATTGAGGTGCCCGAAGTCACCAATGAAGATCACTACGTGGTTATTTGGGGCGACACGTCGGGCGGTGGTGGCAGCGTCGAAGTCGATCGCTTGTTGGTTGACGTTGCGGATACAGAAATACCTGAAATCACCGCGCAGATTGAGACGTTACAGCAGGCTATTGCCGACAATCAGCAGGCAATGGCGACGCAATTCAATGCGCTAAGCTCCCAGTTCGATACGTCTATCGCTACGGTTAATGGCGAGCTAACTGCGCTGTCTACAGCCGACGAGGCGCTGGCGTCCAATATCCAAACGCTACAAGCTGAGATCGACAATAACGCGGCAGCCATTGTCGATGAGCAAACAACGCGGGCGACAGAAACCGATGCGCTTGCTCAGCAGCTAAATGCCGTCGATGCGCGTGTTGACCAGTCTAGGGCGCTTATTACGTCTGAGGCCCAATCGCGTGCTGACGAAGACAGCGCCCTCGCACAGCAGATCAATGCCGTTGATGCTCGCGTGGACGGTTCACGCTCACTAATTACGAGTGAACAGCAAGCAAGAGCTGACGGTGACTCTGCATTGGCGAGTGACATTCAGACGCTAACAGCGGTTACCGGTGACCTCGCGGCGGATATTCAGAACGAAAGCACGGTGCGCGCCACTGCTGACGAAGCGCTTGCGGAAGACGTTACCGACCTATGGGCAGGTGTAGGCGATAACGAGGCGCGCATTACTGACGAAGCGCGCGTGCGGGCTACCGAAGATGATCTTCTTGCCGCTGTTCAGCGAGTTATCTCTGCGTCGCGCGGCACTGCGTCGGCAACGTTCTACAGCCTGGACGAAGTGCGGTTGGCAGATAGCGCGGCAACTGCGTTACGCATTGATGGCGTTGAGGTGCAGTTGGGCGATGCGTTTTCTGCTATCGAACTAGAGCAGAGTTTGCGCGCGTCAGAAGACCAAGCGCTGGCAACGCAAATTACAACGGCGGTTGCCGAGCTAGACGGCGATATTTCCACTGTACAGCAGACACTCAACACGGAAGTAACGCGCTTAGATGGCCGTGTTGATGCGACAGCCCAGGCGGTCACGGCAGTACAGTCCCAACTAGACGACGACCTCGCGACTGTTCAGCAAAACTTCAATACGCAGGTGTTGCGTATTGATGGCGAGTTGCAGACAAACGCCCAGGCAATCACCGATGTTCAAGCGGCAACTGACGACGCACTGGCGGGCGTGCAGCAAGACTTTAATGCACAAACTAGTTACCTCGATGGGCGGATCAGTAGCAATGCCCAAGCGTTGACCGAGGCGCGTTCTGAGCTGGAAGGCGACGTTGCTGGCGTACAGCAAAACCTGAACACGCAAGTTAGTCGCCTGGATGGTCGAGTCGATAGCACCGCGCAAGCATTGACGACGGTGCAGTCTGAGCTAGAAGACAATCTTTCGACGGTACAGCAGAATTTTAACACCCAAGTAAACCGTCTCGATGGGCGTGTCGATTCAACGGCGCAAGCGGTGATGGACGTTCAATCGGCGGGCGAGGACGCACTGGCGGGGGTACAGCAGGACTTTAATACAGAGGTATCGTTTTTAAAGAGCGAGCAAGCGGTTGTCTCAGCGGTTTACAACGCTAGCGCGCGATCTATTACTGCGGTTCAAGCTGGTTTTGAAAACAACCTTGCGGTGGTTCAGCAAGAGTTTACTTCTAACGTCACACGTTTAGATGGCCGTATTGACTCGCAGGCGCAAGCGCTGACGACGGTACAGTCTGACCTCGATAGCGACATATCAACCGTCCAGCAGAACCTTAACACCAACGTTAATCGCATTGATGACGATGTGAGTGCCAATGCTCAGGCAATCACCGACGTTCAAAGCGCAACGGATGATGCGCTTGCAGGCGTGCAGCAGGATTTTAATACTGAGGTGGCGCGTCTTGATGGTCGCGTGGATGTTAACGCGCAGGCGGTAACAGAAGTGCGTTCCGATCTGGAAGGTGACGTTGCGGGGGTACAGCAGAATCTAAACACTCAAGTCAGCCGCTTGGATGGCCGTGTTGACAGTGCCGCGCAATCTATCAGCACGGTTCAATCGCAACTTTCAGGTGACATTTCGACCGTCCAGCAAAACCTTACGACGAACGTTAACCGTATCGACGACGAGCTTGATGCGAACGCCCAAGCAATTACCGATGTACAAAGCGCTACAGATAGCGCACTGGCAGGTGTCCAACAAGACTTTAATACCGAGATAGCGCGGGTGGATGATGCTATCGACGCCAACGCGAATGCAATTACCGAAGTGCGTTCTGATCTTGGCAGTGACATAGCGACGGTTCAACAAAGTCTTACGAGCAACGTTAATCGTATAGACGGCAACGTGGCGAATAATGCCCAGGCCATTACCACGGCACAATCGCAGCTTGATGGGCAAATATCGACGGTTCAGCAGACCCTAAATAGCGAGATTAGTCGCGTAGATGGCGAGATTGAGGCAACAGCCCAGTTGGTTCAGAGTGTTCAGACTGATCTAGGCAACGGACTAAATGCCGTTGAGATCAAAGCAGTGACCAATGCCGGTGGCATCCTGTCGAATGGGCAGTTCGGTACGGGTGATCTAGCAGGGTGGGGTAATACGTGGTCTGGCGTCTCTGTTATTGAGGCAAACCCTGACGGTGGTAGTAGCGCTATTCGTGGCGCGCCGACAAAGTATATCGCTCAATGGTCTGATTCAGGGTGGAGCAGCGACCAATACATGCGTGGTCAACGCTTTGCGGCCACAGCAGGCGAAACCTATACATTCCAGTTTGCCTATGCGTCTGGCGGTGGCTCGCGTGATATTGATGTAGATATGCGGGTTGGCTGGGTATCAGCGGACGGCTCTACATCCTACCGCACAATACACTCACAGCGCGTTACCGCAACCGGCTGGGACAAAACGCCGTTGCTTAGCGCCGTTGCACCTGACGAAACCGTCGAAGCGTGGGTGTACTTCCGTCGCTCGGCGGGCGGCGTGGGCACATTGTTCATTGCGGATGTTCAGGCGCGGCGCACCGACATGGTGGCGGGTGCGCTTTATACAGCCAAAGTACAAAGCGGCGGGTTGATTGGCGGCTTTGGTATCTACAACGATGGTACTGAAGTGGATGCGGGGTTTGACGTAGACCGTTTCTGGATTGGCCGCACCGATAGCGATAAGCGAAAACCGTTCATTATCGACAACAATGTCGTGTATATGAACAACGCCATGATCCGTAACGGCTCAATTCAAGAGGGTCAGCTTGGGCCTATCACCATTGGTAAGTTCTTTTTGGATGACGGTACACCGGTTACCACGGCAGGCGGCTTAATCCGTGCGGATGCGATTGACGTTGATAATCTCAGCGTGGCGGAAGCAGCGCGCTTTTATGCTGACGTGCAGTCGGGGAACTACATTGCGGGGCAAAGCGGTTGGCGTATACGCCAAAATGGCAATGTCGAGTTCAACGAAGGCCAGTTTAATGGCGTTGTTAATATCGGCAACGTGTCGGGGGCTGGGTCATTAGCGACGAAGGACTCGCTGAGTTATTCGGAAGTATCGGGTGCTAAGCCACCGACTAACGCTGATCGCACTGCCAGCAACACGGCAGCGGATACCGCGAAAGTAGGGGGATGGGACGCGGCCACCGTCCGAGACATGGCAAACAGGGGAAATCTTGCCCATGGGACAACAAACGGATGGACACGGCCTGACAGCACTGAAATAGATGGAAATAAGATCTACACCGGTGATGCCTATGTAGATACGTTGCAAATCAAGGGGCAGGCGGTAACTATTCCTACATCAGCCTATACAGCAGGTGGAATAATACTAGGCTCCGAGGGTGGGGATAATAATGTAGGAGGCTATCGCGACTATAAAGACATTCAGACTTTGTGGATTCCGAGCCTACCAGGTACTACGGAGATTTTATGCTCCTTTAGGGTAGTGTTCCAGATATTGAATGGGTCGGGGTGGCCCGAAGTTCGGCTAGTGGAATGGGACAGTAGTAACCTGGTTACACGGTATGAGTCCCGAGTTGAGCCAGGGCTTAATACCTTTGCCGTTGTTATACCTCCCAGGTCAGATGGACGTTCCTTCGCCCTACAACTTAGATACGGGAGCACCGGCATGGCTGACCCTGGTGGGCTGCAATTTCACGCACATAACAGGTTCATACGTACACTTACGCTAAAGGATAATCGCTGATGTATAAATATGCTGTCTCCAATCTCAAAGGAGAAATAACTCAAGTGCTGTCAGGATCGTCTCTTTATATACGAATCCCTACTGATAGTGATGCACTTGACACAACACACTATGTTGATGTTGAAACTGAAACGGTATTGCCTAAACGACCTATCGAGGCGACTGTCGAGCAGGGTGCCGACCCGCTTTCCATCGCGCTCATTGGACTGCCTACGGGCGTAACCCTCTCAACGAACGGTATCTCGACTGTCACTACGGGCGACAGACAGGCTATCGAATATGACATTCCAGGTACCTATACAATTAGCTTTAGCGGTTTGGTTAATTACTTGGATCACGAAATGGAGGTGACCGTTGGCTAACCTCAAAGCCTTTTTGCATAAGACACTAGATGACGCTGTGCGGCACTATCTCGATATTGTGGATCAAGCGGCAGAGAACGCACGGATGCAACACTTAACACCTGGCTCTGGTCAATCAATGACCTACGAGGTTAAGTACCAAGAAGCCTTGGCAGGGGGCGGCCCGATGATCTCGGCAGAAGCCGAAGCGTTGGACATGACGGTGCAGGAAGTGGTCGACTCGGTTCTTGTGGCGCGTCAGCAGTGGCAAGTGCTTGGCGCACAGATTGAAGCGGCGAGACTAAAAGCTAAGAAGGCTATTCGCGAAGCACAAACCGCTGCGGAAATGCACCGTATTGCGAGCGAGCTACAAGACCAGCTCACGTCGTAACCTGCTACACTATTCCTTTAAATTGCCCCACCGTGAGGTGCTGCATGCCCCGCCAGAATGAAGCCACGTTTTTACGTGACGTACTCCGCAATAACGAAGCGGCCGCGCAATTTTGCGAGATGCTGTTTCGCATTTCCCAGACGCTTGACGATCTTGTTGATAAAGATAAGCCAGTCACCGATGGCGTGCTGATCCGCACGTTCTGGGAATCGTTGATTGAGCTACCGGCTAACCCGTTTTACCGAGAGCATGAACCCTACCTACGCCCGCTAATGGCTAGTGCGCTACAAGACTGGCGTGATAGCGCGTGCCTAGAGCGCTCTGACAGCCGCCATTACAAAACCCTTGCCTTTGTACTGCGTGACCAGCTTACCGCCGTGGTGACGCAGTGCGCCTACCTGATAGGTGGTTACGACTGGATGAACAAAGTCAGCCTGTCGATTCGCGACCACTTCCATGAAGACGGACTTGATGACTACTTGGCCGCGCTCGACCCCACGCAAGACGAAGCGTATCAACAAGATGTTGACGAATCGCTTAACGGGGGTGAGTTGTGAGCGGCGGTGGAGGTGGCGGCGATACCACGGTTAAAGATACGCCCGAGCAACGCCAGCTTGCCCAGGTAGCCGCCGAAAAGTGGAACTTCGCACAAGAGAAGCTGGCACCGCTGGAAAACGCCTATATGGAGTCCGTGGGCGATATGACCAATGCGGGCAATATGAGCTACATCGCAGGCCGCACCATGCAAAGCCAGCAGCAAGCCGTAAGCGAGGCTAGTGAGCAAGCAGGTATGCAGCTAAGCCAAGCAGGTATCGACCCGTCTAGCGGTCGCGCGCAGTCTGCAATGAGCGGTATCGCACTTGGTGGTGCCAGTGCAGGTGGTGAAACCCTTGGGCGCGCTCAGTTTGAGCAGGAAAACCAACAGGTGCGCGGTCTTCAAAATATCGTTGCCATTGGTCAGGGTCAGGCGGGGCAGGCCCAGCAGGGTCTATCTAGCATTGCCAGTCAGTCAGCCGCCGACGCCCAGCAAACTGCAGCCAACCGTTTTAACCGCCGTAGCGCCAACTTGCAGCTACTAGGCCAAGTAGCCGGTGCGGGCGCATCGAGCTACATGAACCAGCCAGCACCGGCACAAGGGTTGAACTTGTATAACCAGATTGGTGGGGGCTAGCCATGCAATACCAACCAACGTTAGGGCAGATTGCTTACGCTCCCTCTGAAACTGCACAGCAGCGAGTAGACCCGGGCCAAGCCATGCGCGGTGACCAAGGGGCCTCACAGCTACTTGGTCAACTTAACCGCGCGCAGTGGTCGGACTGGAAAAGCCGCTTTGCGCCGTATGTCGATGAGCTGGCCCGTGTAGCGCAGGACAACAATGCCCCTGGCGTAGCGGCATCCAATGCCAGTAGTGCCGTGGGCCTTGCCTACGACAACAGCCAGCAAGGGCTAGACCAGCAGCGCCAAGGTTACGGCATTAGCCAGACACCCCAGCAGCAGGCCGCCGAAAAGCGTCGTACCAGCCTAGAGCGTAGTGCCTCGATGGTCAGCGCAGGTAACGAAGCGCGCATCTCTGCCCAAGATCGACAGCAATCGATTCTCGCCGGCGGCATGGGCCTTTCCAATATTCCTGATCGGGTGATGAACCAATGAGCTACGGACTTTTAGGCCTACGACAGCAGATGGAAAGCCAGGCCATGCAAGGGCTAGGTGATCTCGCCGGCCAGCAGCGCCAAGCGAAGGTGGCAGAAGATCAAATTAAGCAGGCCGAAAAAACGCAAAAGATGCAAGCCGTCGGCATGGGGGCGGGTATTGGCGCGATGGCAGGCATGAAGATCGGCGCAGTAGGTGGCCCGATGGGCATGGCTATCGGCGCAGGTGTTGGCTTTCTCGCCAGCTCACTTTTCTAGGAGGTCACCATGGCAGGACTCGATACACGCGGCTTGGCCAGTGGCTTTGCACAAGGCTTTGGGCTGATGAACCAGTACCAGCAGCAGCAATTCCAGAACGAGCGCGCGCTAAAACAAGACGAGATGCAAGAGCAAAAGTTTGGCTTAGACATGCAAATGGGCCAAATGAGGATGGACGAGGTTGAAAGGGAGCGTGAGAAAGAGGCGCTTACCTTTGCTTTAGCTAGGGGTGCTGAGTTCGGGCCAGAAGGGCTTTCCGAAGATGATATAGCGCTACTAAGAAACAAGCCGCAGGTATGGGCAGCGTTTGATGAAAGAGCCGACCCAGCCATTCAGCGCGCCGCCGACGTGTTTGACCTTAATTCACCAGCCGATGCCAACGACCCTGATTCGCTAGAGCAGGCCAACATCTTATTTCAGGATTTAGTGAACCGCGGCGAAGGCGGGCAAAAGCGTATTGCGCGCTTTTATCCAGCGCCGGATGGGCAGAGCGTCAACATCGAGCTAGAAGTGACCCGCGAAGACGGCACGGTCGATTACCAGCCAATGACCGATGGCCGGGGCACTGAAGAAGATGCAATGGTTATGAACGTGCCCATGGAGGGATTGGTGAACCATATCCAAGGGCTTCGCCAAGTTCGCAATGGCATCAATATGGGTGGTGATGAGTTTAGGGCTAATGCGAGTCGTATGCTGCGAGTGCTTCGCGGTGACGCCACGCCCGAAAGCTGGGAGCAAGTCGAAGGCCCGGGCGGGTCGATCCTTCAGCGTAATACAAGAACCGGCGAAACCAAGCAGGTGATTGGCCGTGCGCCGCAGTCAGGGGGCAATTATTGGGATCGGCCAACAGCCACGCAAAAAGATATCGAATATTTGGTGAGCAATGGCTTAGCCCCCAGCCGCGAAGCGGCATGGCAAATGCTGAATCGCAGCAACGACTCCTCACGTGACGAGCTCAAATATTACACGGGTCGGCTAGAAGATATCGAAAGCATATTAAGCGCGCCTGGCGCAGCCAATACCATGAGCGATGAAGAGCTTGCTCAATTTCAAAGCGAAAGACAGGCCATTCGGGATATGTTACCCGAGCTAGAAAGCCGAGCCTTTGGACGGCAGCCCGCAGGATTAAGCATACCCGCATCAAGGCAGTCTTCGACGACGGCAAGCTCTAGTACAGACCAACCGCCGCAGCCAGAGGGAGAGCGCGGTTTGAGGCCTGGCCCCTCGCCTAGTGAGCCATTAGAAGATGATCTGCTTAATTCTATCCTGCGAGACCTATAGATAATAGAAGGAGCCGCGTGTGAACGCCGCCGAACAACCCCAGCCTCTTCCGTGGAAAGCTGTTTCTGAGCATCCTGACTTCCAAAGCGCTGACTGGCAAACTCGTCAGAAAATGCGCAATAACTATGTTGATCGCGTGGTTCGTCCGCTTGCCAAGAGCGAAGAGGATTTTTCCCGCGTGCGTGATCAGTTCTTTACCCGCACAGAGGCGGATGTGTTTGGTGGGCGAGAAAATCAGCCCAGCGCTGACGATAGCCAGCCCGAAACACCCAATTTAGCCAGCAACGCTTTGCGTAACGCTGGTGAGCGCGGCCTCGATTTGGCGGGGAATGCGCTGCAGTTTGTGGGGAACGTAGCAGATCGCGGAGAGCAGGCGATTACCGATGCGCTTGGAGGGATTAATCCAGGCGTGATTGGTGGCAGCGTTGACGAGATGCGCGCGCGTGGCTACGAGCCAGATATTGCGTTAGGCGGCTTTGGCCTAGATTTCACCATGCGCGCCAAGCCCGAAGATACCAGTACTGGACTTATCGATACCGGACAGGCAGTTGAAGATATAAGTCTTGGCTACCAGCCTAACTACACGATTGATCGCGCGCTAGACGAGCCGAGCATTAAAACCATTGCGGGTGCGGCTGCCGAGCAAGGGCCAGCAGCATTGGCCGATATGGCAGGCCTGGTTGTAAGCTTGCCCGCTTATTTGGCGGCGCGCACGCAAGAGATTGGCGAAGGGCGCGTAGAGAATGATAACCGTGAAGGGATGCCGGAAGGTCGCGACTATGCTGTATCCGGCCCGACGGCTGCTGCTTCTGTGCTGCTAGATCGCTTTGCTCTTGGCCGTTTACTACCGGGCGGCAAAAATGCAGTGACCAGCGCTCGTCAAATACCTGGTGCCGTTGGCCGTGCTGCCGCCACAGAAAGCGTAACTGAAGCGATCCAAGAAGGCGGCATTGAGTACGCGGGGGAGTCTGTTGGTACTGAGACTGGTTGGGATGCTACGACCGCCGCGCGCCGTGCTGCAGGTGGGGTAATCGTTGGCGGTCCTACTGGTGGCGTAGTGCGTGGTGCGACTGCTGGTATGGAGCTGCGCGGAAATAATCAGCAGGGAAGCGAGCAGCCAGGGCCGAGCGAAGCGCCCGCCGAACAGTCTTCTACTGCTCAACAGGAAGCGCCTACCCCAGAAGCCGAAGCCGCCAATGCTGAGGCTGTCGGTACCGCCGCCGAATTAATCGCCAGACCCCGCTTTGAGTTGTCATCCGCCGAGCGCGAGGTGCGTGACTCCATCAGCTACGGTGACGCCTTTAAAGCCCTGCGCACTACTGCTGAGGAGCGTGGCGATAACGATGCTGTTGCTGAAATGGACGCCATTAGTAGCGAGATATCCGCCGCACTTGAGGCTGAAACTATGGCGCGGTCCCGCAACGATAGCGATGCTTTAATGCCTGTTCGTGAGCAGCTACAAAGCGTCTCTGAGCGCTTCGCTCGAGTAATGGATCGCTTAAATAGCACTGACAATAATGATGGCACTCAAGAGCAAGCAGCAGGCCTGGATATGGATGCCCAGCGCCGTTGGGAGGAAGCGTGGCGCGAGCAAGCTGCCCAAGATGGTATTGCCGACTACGACCCTAATGCTGACCTGCCCGACACCACGATTGATATTGATGGCCAACAGCAATCGCCCGAATCGGAGCAAAGCCCAGTAGCGGCTGATGAGACGCTGCAAGAGGCAACCCTCCCTAGTCAGGACACTACCGGACTGGCTGATATGGGCAGTGGCTTAGCAGGCGGAATTTCAAATACGTTTTATAGCGGCTGGTTTGACTTGCTTGCGCGCAAACCTGGGGCTTCTAGTGCTTTTCGTTCTGAGCGAGCGTACTCAGATACTAGAAAAGCTTTCGAAGCAGGCGAGATCAAAAACCCAGAAGACTTAAAACGGTTCCTAACAATTCGGGAGAATAAAGCCAATAGGGAAGCGGCAGAAGAAGCGACTCCCGCTATCGCCCCCGGCCAACCTTCACCTAATCCTGATACTAAAACGCCGCGCCGTGTACCGGTTGAAAGCATCCAGGTAGACTCTGAAGCCTACCAGTTCCGTACAGAGGTTAATGAGCAAGGTGTAGATAGCCGCCTTGAGGGCATCAAAAAATGGGACGACCTACGTGCGGGCAACCTAATCCTGCATGAGCGCACCGACGGTAGCGTGTACGCCGCCGATGGCCACCACCGCATTAACTTGGCTCGTCAGCTGCAGCAGCCTGACGTGAACGCCATTGTGTTGCGAGAAGCCGATGGCGTTACTGTTGAGGATGCTCGCCGCGCGGCCGCCGAGGCTAACATTGCCGCAGGTAGCGCCACAGCGATGGATGCCGCCAAGGTGTTCCGTAATAGCGAAGGCGATATCGATACGGTGATACGCGGGAGTAACCTGCCGCGCACCCAGCTTGTGCGCGACGGTGCCAATATTGCCAAGCTCGATACCGAGCCCTTTGGCGCAGTGCTTAACAAGGTGATCACCGAAAAAGACGGCGCGGTCATCGGCCGCTCTTTTGCTGACCCTGACCAGCAAATGGCCGCCGTGGGCGTGTTCCAACGCGTGAAGCCCACCAACGATAATCAGCGCGAGTTGCTAGCCAATGAAGTCCGCCAAGCTGGCTTTGCTGAAAGCCAAGGCGAGCAAGGCGGCTTGTTTGGTGATGATCCGGCAGAATCGCTCATTGGCGAGCGCGTGAAGGTAATGGATAACCTGCGCCAAACCCTGGTGCGCGACAAGCGCTTATTCGCTACGCTGAACGATAACGCCCAAACGGCTGAGCAGGCAGGCAACCGCATCGCCAAGGATCGCAACAACGCCCTACAGGAAACCTCGGCAGACGCCATTGCGCTACTTGAGCGGGCGACGACGACACCAGAGATTAACCAGCAGATCAACGACGCCGCGCGCCGTGTGAAGGATGGCGAAACACTGGCCAGCGTGACGCGAGAACTTAAAGAGGCATTACTGAATGGCCCTAACAGCACAGCAGCGAGCGAAGGACGTACACCAGCACCTAGCAGCGGACAGGCTAATCAAGCAGGGCAAGACACTGGACGAAGTGAACCAGTACCTGCAGTCAACGACGCACGAACAGCGCGTACAGGAGAACAACGCCCACGCACTGGAGCAGGAGCGCAAGCAGAACCAGCGGTAACCCTCAAGGCCGACGGCAAGCCTTTCCAAAC
Source organism: Halomonas sp. XH26 (assembly GCF_024138895.1). Taxonomy (NCBI): domain Bacteria; kingdom Pseudomonadati; phylum Pseudomonadota; class Gammaproteobacteria; order Oceanospirillales; family Halomonadaceae; genus Halomonas; species Halomonas sp. XH26. The sequence continues at coordinate 2,947,531 of NZ_CP071889.1, read as the reverse complement.
CCGCCGCGCCGTCGAGCTATCCAAGCGCTTCCGTGATGCGCCCAACGCCCAACCAGTTGAGGTAGAGGATGGATGGGGGTTTATTTCCCAGCTAACTAGCGACACGCAAGTTGATTCGACCGAGCCGCCTCGACTAGATTCTCAGCAACGATCGGCTCTTCGTCAGGAAGCACCTCAAGTGCAAGATACGAAGGAGAGTATTGAGGTCGCTGCAACACAGACTGATCGCAGCCCTACGCCTGCCCAGGCTGAAGCAGGCAACTATCGCAAGGGGCGGGTCAAAATAAGTGGTTTTGATATTGCGATTGAGAATCCCAAAGGCTCGACCCGTCGCGGAACAGGGCCTGACGGTGCTCAATGGGAAAACCAAATGGCGCACCATTATGGGGATATCAAAGGCACCAAGGCAGCAGATGGCGATAACTTAGATGTATTTATAGGCGATAACCCTGATTCTCCCAAGGCCTATATTGTCGACCAGATCAACGAAGAAGGCGGCTTCGACGAGCATAAAATCATGCTGGGGTTTGATTCTCCGGAGGCAGCTCAGCAGGGATATTTGGCGAACTATGAGGATGGATGGCAAGGGCTTGGCGAGATAACAGAAGTCTCAGTTGATGACCTAAAAAGCTGGATCAAAGAGGGGGATGCACAGCGACCATTCGCACTTGGTGAAAATTCCGATATTACCTTACCAAGCAAGGAGGCTGTTGAAGCGGTAGCGCCTGATCAGCTATCAAACAATTTTGACCGAAATGACGTACAGGCAGCGGATGCAACCGAACAATCATTAAGTATTCCCGAAAGAGGGCCACAAGCCAGCATAACCCTTAAGGCGAATGGTCAGCCCTTCCAAACGCGCCGTGCCGTTGAACTCTCCAAGCGTTTCCGTGACACGCTCAATGCTCAACCCGTTGAAATAGAGGGCGGGTGGGGATGGGTAGCAGAAGTGCAGCCAGAAGCAGCAGATGCTCTCACCCTAGAAACCCAGACAGAAGAAAGCCTTGCGCAACGCGAGCAGCAAGTCCAACAGGCTGAACAGGCCGAAGCCGACCAACGCAACCAAGAGGCGCAACGCGCCCAGGCAGACCGCGATGCTGACGACTTTATGTTAAGCGGCAGCGAACGTAGCGCAGATGTGGCCGCCTCGCGCGGACAGGATGCGTTATTCAGCACACAAAATGAAACCGCTCCCCAGCCTAGCAACACCCCTAGCGCTGCCGATATAACCGCTGCCTTAGCAGATACCCCAGAGCTTTCCAATACTCGAATCATACAATCAACAAAAGAACTACCGCCTGAAGCGCTGCTGGGTATGATGCTGCGCGGCGTTAACCCTCGCGACGTGCGCGGCATGTTTATTGCCGATGAGCTGTATGTGGTCGCTGACAACGTCGCTAGTGTTGAAGAGGGTATACAAACGGCTGTGCATGAAGCCGTGGGCCACAAAGGCGTTCGCGGCGTGCTAGGCGCTGAGCTAGAGCCAGTGATGCGGCAAGTCTATAACTCGCTGCCGCTGGACCCGCGTGGACGTGAAGCGCTGAACGAGGTGCTAGAAAGCTACCCGTTCCTTGATCAGTCTAACCCCGAACATCAAATAACCATCGCTGAAGAGATGGTTGCCCACCTCACAGAAAAAGGCTGGCAGCCCAACGTATTACGTCGCGCAGTTGCCAAAATCCGTGAACTCCTGCGTCGCTATTTCCCCAGTATGAACTGGACGGATGCGGATGTTATGCAGTTGTCTGAGCGGTCGAGGGAATACCTACGCCGCGAGCAGCAAGCCAGCGATTCAGAGGCGTCACTGTTCAGCCTGAACAGCCCACTGGATGGGCTAAGCGCCCAAGAAGTGGCCGCGCAGCTACGCGAGGCGCACCCAGGGCTAAAGCTAGACCTTATGGGAAAAGGCAGTCGAGCAACGCTTTCTCGTATTGTGGTACCAGACAACGGTCGTGAGGAAGGCACTGGCACCCAGGCAATGCAGCACCTGACGCGATGGGCAGATGCCAACGGTTTTACCCTGGCATTAACACCTTCCTCAGATTTTGGAGGCAATACACGACGCCTGCGTGAGTTTTACAAGCGCTTCGGTTTTATTGAAAACAAGGGGAAAAAGCGAGACTTTGAAATAAGCGAGGGAATGTATCGCGAACCAGGGTCTGGCTCACCGCTGTTCAGCCTGAATAGTCGCAGCTCAGAAAGCACAGCCTGGCAGCGGGCTGAAGCCAAAGGCTTGGATATGAGCCAGGAAGGCCGGATGCAACGCGCCCGCGATATGGGCTACATTGCCTCTATCGATGAAGCAATCGCAGCGGAGATGAATGATGACGGGCAAATTACCTTCCGAGAAAGAACGGAAAGAACTGGAAGCGATGTTTCGGGATCTCTCTCAGAAGTACCCACCCGACCAGGTGACGGACTTCGAGGCGATCTACGGGATAACCGAGGAGGCGATGAAGCGGGACTATCCAGAGGAGTACCGCAGAATTTCTACCACGGAACAGCCGAAGACATAAGTGCTTTCGAGATTGGCCACTGGAGCCAAAAGGATGCGGGGTGGTTAGGGCAGGGCGTCTACGTTATTGATAATCCTGATTTCGCCAGCAGCTATTCCAACATGAAATCAGGCATGGCTGAGCCAAATGTCATGCCGCTATTCATTAAGCCGTCATCCCTTTTGCGAGTACCAGTTGATAAAAAGAAATCCATGATGAACGCAACGCCAGAAGACTCAAAGGCGCTTACGGAAAAGTTGCGCAGCATGGGGTTTGATGGTGTTGTTACTCAGCTAAAAGATAGGGATGGCTCGCAAGAGATTGTGCTGTTTAATACGGAAGACATCCGCTCAACTCAGGCGGCTTTCGATCCTGATGGCGTTGATAGTAATGACCTGCTGTTTAGCCTTTCATCACCCCCTGGCGGCGACTACGTCAACGACAGCGCTAACTTTGCTCTTCCTGATGAATCGCTAGGCCAGGCTGCATTGCGCAAGATGGCTGACAAGATGAATCGACTGAAGGTCACGCAGGAAGCTATCAAGCAGGCAGGTGGCAACATCAATGAGGATAACGACGCCTACTTGGCCGAAGAGCTTTTCCACGGCAAAACAGAGCGCGACCTGAACGAGCTAAGTCGCAACTACGTCGAGAAGCTAGCCAAAGGCATGGCAGCGCGCGGCATTCAACAGGAAGAGTTGGACGCCTACCTTTATGCTCGCCATGCGCCAGAGCGCAATGCCCGTATTGCTGAGCGTAACCCTGATGATCCGCGCTACGCAGATGGCGGATCAGGTATGACCAATGCCGAAGCAGCCGCCATAATGCAAGAGGTTGAAGCCAGCGGTAAGAAACTGCGACTTGAACGCTTAGCCGCTATCGTGGATGACATGCTGGCACATCGCCGCGAGATAATCCGCGAAGGCGGGCTTGAATCTGATGAAACGCTAGACGCCTGGGATGCTAGTTATGACTACTACGTGCCACTGAAAGGTTGGGCAAATGACGAAGATATTCCTGTAGGTCAAGACGGTAGTGGCCGGATGCGCTCGGGCCGCGGCTATGAGATTGGTGGGCGAGAAACCAAAACGGCACTTGGTCGCTTATCAAAAGCAGCCTCGCCCTCTACGCAAGCGATTGTAGATACTACTGAGTCGGTTATTCGTAAGCGTAAGAACGAGGTAGGTAATGCATTGTTGTCGTTGATCACTGACAACCCTAACCCTGACTTGTGGCAGGTGTTCACCAACAACAATCCAGACACCCAGCGTACTCAGGTCGAGCGCACTAATCCAGACGGCACCAAACGCATTGAAGTAGAAGAACGCCCAGTGGCCATGGAAATGAACGAGCGTTACTTCAAAACCAAGAAGGCGGGGCGCACGTACTACATCAAGATCAACGACCAGCGCTTGCTGAACGCTATGCGCAATGTAGGGCCTGAGCAGAACAACTTGCTGGTACGTACTGCAGCAGCTGGCACACGTGCTTTATCTGCCATGATGACCAGCTATAACCCTGAGTTCATGCTGACCAACTTTACCCGGGACGTGCAAACGGCGTTGCTCAACGTGGCCGCAGAGCAGACCAGGGACGACGGCAAGATAAAAGGCAAGAAGATTGCTAGGCAGACGGCGAGAGATATTCCCCGCGCAATGAAAGCAGCTTATCGAGGGTTATCTGATCCTGACGCGCCGCGCAATACGGAGTGGGACCGCTGGTTCGATGAGTTTATCGAGGATGGGGCCAAAACAGGCTATTTCGATATGAAGGATTTGGCTGGCCAGGCCAAAGAGATCAAAAGCATTATTGGCCGTGAGAACGGCGGCACCATGGGCAATATGCTGAAGGCTAAGAAAACCGTAGCCGACTTCGTTGAGAACATGAACGGCTCCGTTGAAAACGCGGTGCGCTTATCCGCTTACGTCAATGCGCGCAGGGCAGGCGTTAGCCGCAAGAAAGCCGCCAGCTTGGCCAAGAATCTGACGGTCAACTTTAACCGTCGCGGGGAGGTAGGCACTGCGCTTAATGCTGCATACATGTTCGCTAACGCCTCCATCCAAGGCACCATGAACGTCGCTCGCACGATGGCCACCGTGAAGGATACGCCGGCGGGGGGTAATCGGATGAACATCTGGGGTCGCATGAACGCCGCCCAAAAGCTAGCGATAGGTATGGCCGTAGGCAGTTACGCAATGGCCATGTTTAACCGCATGATGTCAGACGAAGATGATGACGGTGAGCTCTTCTATGACAAGATTCCTGGCCACGTCAAAGAGCGCAACCTGATTATCATGACAGGCGGCAAAGACTATGTGCGCATTCCTTTGCCTTATGGATATAACGTATTCTCAAACATCGGCACGCACGCTGAATCCGTCATGTCGGGCAAATCATCGCTGACAGAGGCGGGTAAAGATATGACGCTGGCTATTCTTGGCAGCTTCTCACCCATCGGCTTCCAAGATTCAGAGGATACATCCAACTTGGTGATGAAAAACCTCACGCCTACACTGCTAGGCTCGGTTACTCAGGTGGCAGTTAATGAGGACTTTGCAGGCCGCGTGATCTTCAAAGAGAACTTCCCCTTCGGCACGCCCAAGCCAGATAGCTCACTTGCTTTCAGGTCTACGCCATCTGCTTATCAAAGTTTTGCTCAGTTTATGAACGAGCTGACAGGCGGCAGCGATTACCGGTCAGGCGGTATCGATGTTAGCCCTGACGTACTGCAGCATGTTGTTAACTACTACGGCGGCGGTGCCTGGTCGTTTACCGAGAAAGTGGCGGACAGCATCAAACGCACAGCGACTGGCGAGACCATCGACGCCCACCGCATTCCGTTTGTGGGTCGCTTCAAGTCTGAGGTCAATGAATACGGCGATATTCAAACGTTCTATGAGCGCCGCACGGAAGTTGGGCAGCTGCATGAAGAGTTTATCAACCTGCCTAGAGAGGAGGCGCGCAGCTTCTATGACGAGCATGGCGGCAAGATCGCCCTCTTCGATATGGCGACTGATCTTGAAAAAACGCTGACAGAGCTACGCAAGGTGCGCGACGCCATTGAAGCCGATGAGCGCCTAACTCCTGGAGAGCGCGACGAGCAGCTCGACGAGATTGAAGACGCAATGGATAGCGAGGTGGACTTTTTTAACCTGCTTTATAACCAGGCAGAAGGCGCAGTTCAGTCTGAGAAGTAGTGCTTTTTTTCAAGATATTGCAGCCGCTCTAACCGGCGGCTGTTAGCCTTATACTTTTCATTTTCCAATACCATCCACGCCACAGGCGCTACTAGAAAAACGCACAATACAATAAACACGGGTGTTTTAAGCCACCAAGGCGCGAACTGTAAATCATCATGCCACCATGACATAACGAAAAAAGCGCCAATGTATGACTGGACTAGTAGTGTAAATTTTGCTGCGTTAAGCATAGCTAATCCTTTTGTTTGATTGGTTTTAAGCAACCCTAGTAAGGCTGTTTATAGGAGGTTACTGCCCTGTTCGCAGGTGCGCCAACCTTATTTTATAGCTATAAAATCTGTAACACTGGTGAGTTTGGTATTCTTTATAGAGCGAGGTCAAGACCGCGCTATCAGCCAAGCAGGCTGTTTTTTTCTTTAATTCACAGTTATTGACATGTTTAGTGGACTGCTAGGCGTGAAGCGCTTATAGATTTAGTTCTACATTTAATCAAATATAAGGAAGGTTATCATGATAGCTCGCTCTTCGGTGATCAGTGTTTCTCTATTACTGCTTGTTGGTTGTGCTAGCTCTCCAGGCGGCTCGCAAGACTCAGGCTGGCATAAGGCCGGTGCAACTAGTCAGGAGTTTTATCGTACCAGGGCTGAGTGCACCGCTATGGCTGGGCCTGCTAATCATCAAATCATGACCCCGCAGCAGACTGGATATGGCAGCTTAAGCTCTGGCTTTCAACAAGGGTGGAACGCGATGTCAGCGGCTAATGCAGCTCAAACAAACCAGCGTGTCTTTGAAGACTGTATGAGAGGCGGTGGCTGGGCCTTGATAACAGCAAATGAAGCCAGGAGGAGAGATCAAGCCCATAAATCAGCACAAGGCCAGCAGGCAGAACAAGAAAGTGAGTTCTGGTCACAGCTTGAGCAGAGAGTGCCAAACTTCAGAGAAATAAATGAAGAAAGCTCTTTTCACGACTGGCTCGCGCAACGCGATAAGGTTACTGGGCAGCAGAGGCAGAGCTTGCTTGAAGCGGCTCAAAGCCGTTTAGATTATGAAGCGGTAGCCGAAATATTCAGGCAATATCTTGCAACAAAGTAATTTAAAGCCACTTTAGTAATTGTTTCAAACGGCCACCTAACGCGGTGGCTTTCAACTAACAACGAAGGCCTGCTACTGCTCTTCATTATTTTTCCTTTGGTTCAGCCTATAATAAATCTGCATAACAACCACGCCTATTACTCTTCCTGATTGTTCAGCTATTGTCGCGGGATACTGGCTGTTTAACGGAACCAAAGCCATCCTGCTATCTGATTCTATTGATAGCCTGCCGAACATTGGCTCATTGAGGGATGAGCTAGGGAAGGCGACAACATCATCTCCGCTCTGAGGTGTTATATCTGGATCAACTACGATAATAGAGCCAGGTGGATAGTCAGGCGCCATGCTCAGGCCATGCACTAATAATGCAAAAGCGTTGTGACTAACCCAGCTAGGCCCGTATACATAACTGTCTCTAGGGCCAATGAATTTAGCGCTGGCTTCAACCCACGTGGCTAGCGGTATGCTTCTCGGTACTGAGTCTTTGCCGTGCTCTAGCGTCTTGGCTATCGCTTGGTCTGAGTCTTCATCACCGTAAAGCAGCCAGTCCTTGGATTTTCCTAATACAAAAGCCAGCTTCTGCAGTGTGTTTGCGCGAGGAGAGGACTTGCCGCTTTCGTACAATGAAATCTGCCTTTGGCTGAGATCTGCTTTTTCGGCTAATTCTGCTTGATGCATACCCAGTAAATTCCTTTGGAATTTCAATCGGGTAGCCATATCGTATGGCGAATAATGCATTAAACTTCCTCGTATGTAGTTTTTTATGCTTGAGTAAATACATATATGTAGCTACATTTGTTCATGCAAGGTCAGTCGTATAAACATAGAGGTGTTCATATGCATAAATCTACCACCTGCCCAACGTCTATTCGTTTAAAGCCTGAGGAGGCTAAGCGCATTCGAGCTGCGGGTGATGAAAACTGCCGCTCACTTACTGCTGAGCTTCGTTATCGTGCACTCGCATGGGATGAAATGAAGGAGCGAGCAGAAAAAGCAGAGCAGGCAATGTATAAAATGCTGCTGGGCGGCCAGGCCCAGCAGCGCGGCTAAATCCCCATCCAAAGGAATGCAACCATGAAAGATTCTAGCATCATTATCGCTATTGAGGCAGCCACCATCGGCGGCGAGGCCATTAACACTGTCAATGCACGCGACTTGCATGAGTTTCTTGAGGTCAAGGCTAAGTTCACCACATGGATTCAAAGCCGGATCAATCAGTACGGTTTTTTGGAAGGCCAAGACTTTGTGAAGCACGAAATGGAGCCAGGAAAAGGCTTTAAGACTGGTTCACAAAAAAATGAAGCCCTACAATCAATTGCTTATGCTGATAACTTTGGGCAGCAAGGAAGGATCGAGTACCACATCTCTCTCGACATGGCTAAAGAGCTATCCATGGTCGAGCGTAACGAGAAGGGCAAGCAAGCGCGCCAGTATTTCATTGAGTGTGAGCGGCGCGCTAAAGAAGCTATTTCGTCACTACCTGATTTTAGCAATCCGGTTATTGCCGCCCGAGCTTGGGCTGACGCTAAAGAATCAGAGCAAAAAGCAGTGGCTCAGCGCGATCAAGCCATTGCCACCAAGGCTCAAATCAGCAGCAGCCGCGAAGCCTCGGTAATGGGCAAGCTTTCCGCTGCCTCTCGCAAAATGCAGAAACTTGAACAGGAGTTGGGCCGCAACACCACTGAGGCCACAGTGACTGCCGTAGAGAAGGCGATCGGGCAGAAGTACGGTAAACAGGGGTTCCGGCCTCTCAAAAAGTGGTGCAAAGATCACGACGTCACGCCAAATAAGGTGCCATGCCCGCGCTATGGTGAAGTGGTGGCTTGGCCTGCTGCAGCGTGGCTGGATTGCTATGATATTGACCTGCATGCCCTTTTTGGTCGGGAGGATGCGGCATGAACCGACTAAAATACGCCAACGATCTTGTGCGTAACGCCGCCAGCTTACTCACTTCACTATCTGCTGATGTTGAAGATATGCACTATGGGGCCCTAATGGGCACCATCCAGCAGCTAGAGCTATTGCAGGAAGCTATTAACCTGAAGGCTACGGCATTAACTGCCAGCGAGGCGCTGCAAATAGATGTAGCGTCCATGCTGGGCGAAAGTGGTCTATCTGAGGATGCGGCAACGCTACTGGATGATTATGTCTCTGTTCGCTTAAGTAGTATCGAAGCGGCGGTGCTAAGCATTCAGTCACGCTACCTGGAATCAGACGACAAGCCGCTAACCATGATTGGCCGCTCTATGTTTGAAGCGCGGCGCTGGATCAGTGCCGCGACGCACGCGGTAAATGCAGAACTTGAGGTAAAACTTGCCGTTCGCTTAGTCGCCTAGACCATTACCCAATTACCAAGCCGCCTACGGGCGGCTTTTTGGTGCCTGGGCATTGGATGGCTTCGGGTAACGATGCCCCGTTAACTCCTCGATACGATCCGCCGCCTCACGGCATGCACGATTAGCGGGCATCTTGCGAAGCTTAGTGACGAGTTCTTCATCGGTTAGCTTTCGATCAAAGTATTCGGCGGGGGGTTCCATGGGTGGCTCCGGTTCGTTTTGAACCAGGATAGCAGGGCGGGAGGTGGTGATCAGTGTTGGTGCTAAATGCACTCTGCCATAGGTCGCATGGCGCAGTACACTTGGTCGCGTTTTGGTCGCAGAATGATAGCAATTCAGGCGGCTATTTCGTGCATGTAATGGCGTAAGTTAATGATTATAAAAGGATAGCCCATGCAAGCGCGGCTGTGCTTTTAACTCAAAATCCCTTGGTCGTAGGTTCAAGTCCTACTGGGCCCACCATTAAAATCAGTAACTTAGCAATTGTCTCTGGTGAGTCCCCTAGTCCAAGGGTACAGTTTCGGTACAGTGCCGATCTTTCAGACCCTGGAGATTTTTTGTGGCCACTATCGTCAAGACCCCTTCTGCAACCTGGAAAGCCGTCATCCGCAAGTCGGGTTGGCAAGCGGCACCTGGCCGACGTTACCCTCACCAAGAAGCCCAACATCCAGAAAAGCGAACGCCTCAAGGCTAATACGCTGATTGAGCATTGGGGTAAATACTCTCTAGTAGTCATTACGCCAGAACTGGTTGCCAACTACCGTGACAAGCGTTTTAACAGCTTGGGACGTGTCGGATCCCGTGTAATTGTGCAGTCAAGCGAAGAGCTTGAGTGTCTGCTCCAGATCCTCGCCTGAGGTATAACGTCTAGTCGCTAGCACTTTGTTGATACGGTCGTTGAAATATTCCACCATACTGCTCGCCTGCGGCCTTCCCAGCTTGATCTGGTGCATGCCAACAATGTTCGCGTCGAACGACCTGAGAAATGGGGCGATCAGCGACCTTTGGCCGGTCACAGAACTAGGTTAGATTCCATCGTCATGTCGCTTTACGACGTCGTACCTATTCCTTCAATTTGCATATAGCCGCAGCTGCTGTACCCGGGCGCGGTACGCTTCTAGGCGTTCGCGCAAGTTGCTCTTGTGCGCTTTTGCCACATAGTGCAGCAGTACATTCAAGGCGCTCGTTAGTCCCCCAGTGGACTCCAGAATAAGACTGGTTTCGGTCGTCATGCTGACGATGTAGGGGGTATCGATATAGCGAGCGATACCGTACTCGTCACTGAACACCACCAGATCGGTGTCGTTGGCCAGACACTCGTTGGCAAAGGTGATGCCGGCCTCGGCGTAGGGCGTGATATCGATCAGGATAACGCAGCACCGACTGTTCTGGCTGTCCATCCATTGCCCCAGGACGCCGCTGTAGAGGTCGATGAATTCCACGCCAGGTCTGACCAACGCCAGGCGGTTGGCAAAATCCTCGGCCAGCCCCCGCACGGTCTGGAACCCGCAGACGAAGACGCGCTCAGCAGCGCTGACGCGCTCCACGATGTCTTGCCAGTGCTGGCCCGAAAGTTGTTCGGCGAAGACCTTGAGCGCTTCGATCTCGGCGCTGAAATGCCTTACTAAGTCCGCAGGTTGGTGTTCCATCCGCTCGATTAGGGTGGCGTTCAGCAGTGAACCGGAGCGCAGTTCGTCGCGCAATGCATCCTTCAGACCGTTCAGCCCCTTGTAACCAAGGCGTCGCATGAACCGACTCACCGTGTTCGGGCTCACACCACTTTTCTGGGCAAGGCTTGCGCCGGTCTCAAATGCCAGATTTTCCAGATTGGCCTGTAGCGTTGCATAGAGCGCTCGCTCCGCCCGCGAAAGCTCGCCTTCTAGCGCGTCGACGTCCTGTTTCAGATGAGCTGAAGCTCGCGATTCTGACATTTTAATGTCACCTTTATTGATTTTGGTATTTTAATGTCGTAGAAAAGTAGGTCTGGGGCAGCGAAGTCGAGCACGAATACCGTCGGCTTCCCGAACAGGAGAGTGCCCGACCGCTTCAAGGCCACGCGAAGCTCGCGTCGGCGATGGGATTCTACCACTGATGATGGGGAGGTTATGTCTATGCAGAGAATGCGAGTACGCGAAGCAGGCTTGTCACCGCCCGGGGAGCCAGGCGTGTACAACGCCATCACCGATGTCCCTGGTGTGCTGGTCGGCTACGAGACGCTCAATGGCAAGGCTGCCAACGGCCGGCCGATCAAGACCGGTGTGACCGCCATCCTGCCACACGGGCGAAGTCGCACACCGCGCCCCGTCTGGGCAGGGTTTCACGCGCTCAATGGCAACGGCGAAATGACCGGTACCCACTGGATCGAGCACGGCGGCTACTTTGTCGGCCCGGTCTGTCTGACGAATTCGCATAGCGTGGGGATCGTCCACCATGCCACCACGCGCTGGATGCTGGAGCAGTACGCCGCGACCTTCGAGGCACACCATCTGTGGGCGATGCCGGTGGTCGCAGAAACCTACGATGGTGTGCTTAACGACATCAACGGCCAGCACGTTGAGGCTCACCATGTCCACGCGGCCCTGGCCAGCGCCCATGCTGGCAACCTCGAAGAAGGCAACGTCGGCGGCGGCAACGGCATGATCTGCTATGGCTTCAAGGGCGGAACGGGGACTTCGTCGCGGCGAGTCGTCATCGATGACCAGGCGTATACCGTCGGCGTGCTGGTCCAGGCCAACCATGGCAAGCGCGACTGGCTCAACGTGCTAGGGGTTCCTGTCGGCAAGGCTCTGGATGATGGCAACTGGCCCAAGGAACTCAACCGTGAGCGCGGTTCCATCGTCGCCATTATCGCGACGGACGCGCCCATGCTGCCCCACCAACTGAAGCGTCTGGCCCAGCGTGCCGGGCTCGGCATCTCGCGCACCGGCAGTCCCGGTGGCAATGATTCGGGCGATATTTTCCTTGCCTTCAGCACCGCAAACGACGGGCCCTTGCCTCAACTGGGGAAAGCCCGACAGCAGATGTGCCACCTCAACGACGAGTGCTTCGACGACCTCTATATGGCGGTAGTGCAGGCCACCGACGAGGCCGTTCTCAACGCCATGTTTATGGCTGAAGGCGCACCGATGGCCAAGCCGCAGGGATGGTGCCCCGCACTGGATCTACAGCGGCTGGCGCCGCTCATGCGTCGGGCCGGATTGGGCATGGAGGCGAAGCCGCCGATGCCTGCCTAAGACGTGCAACTGATGTTTTCCGACCAACAACAATAAGGAAACCACCTACTCATGAAGACTTCTCAAGCTTGTTCCACGGCTCTCTCGAGCCAGCACAATCGGCTGTCGGGGAAACTCGGCACCGCGGGCATCGTGTTTATGGTCGTTGCCGCCGCTGCTCCATTGACAGTCGTCAACGGCAATACTCCGCTGGCGCTCGGGCTCGGCAATGGCGCGATGGCGCCGCTAGGCTTTCTGTTTGCCTCCTTCGTGCTGTTCCTATTTTCGGTGGGATTTGTCGCGATGACGCCTCACGTGAAGGAGGCTGGCGCCTTTTTCACCTATGTGGGTACCGGGCTGGGGCCGAGAGCGGGCCAAGCAACCGCCTTTGTGGCTCTGATCGCCTATACAGCCATTCAGCTGGGTATCTATGGGTTCTTTGGTTGGGCCGCCGCCGAGGCGATGACCACCATCGGGGGGCCGTCGCTGCCCTGGTGGCTCTATGCCGGCGGAGCGCTTGTGGTGGTCGCCGCCCTAGGGTATCGCGATATCGAGCTTAGTTCGAAGGTGCTGGCGGTGGCGCTCATCCTGGAAATCGGGGTGGTCATTGTCATGAACGCGTTCATTGTGCTTGAACCCAGTGGCAGCGCTCTGGGCATTCTGCCTGCGGTGCCTGCCGCGACCGGCGACTGGGGGCCGTTTGGCATCGCGGTACTGTTCAGCGTAACGGGGTTCATCGGCTTCGAAGCCACCGCCGTGTTTCGCGATGAAGCGCGTGACCCAGATCGTACCATTCCCCGGGCAACCTACTGGGCGGTCTTCATCATTGGCGGCTTCTATACCCTATCGTGCTGGTGCCTGGTGTACGCCTGGGGCCCGGATACCGTACATGCCGTCGCCAACGACTACCTCAGCAACGGCGGTAACATGGTGTTGGATACCGCACGTTTCTATACCGGCCGCGTTCTTACCGACATCATGGAGGTGTTGCTGCTGACCAGCCTCGTCGCCTGCATCCTGTCGTTCCACAACATCGTGGCGCGTTACCAGTTCGTGCTGGCGAACTTCGATATCTTGCCCAGTGTCTTCTCGAAGGTTCACCACTCGCATGGCTCGCCACATGTGTCGTCGCTGATCCAGTCTGCGAGCGCCCTGGTTCTGGTGGCGCTGTGCGCGCTCAGTGGTGCCAGCCCACTGGTCGGAGTATTCGGCTCCATGGCCGGCATTGCCACGGTCGGCATGGTGCTTCTCATGTTGCTAACCTCGGTGGCGACGGTCGTATTCTTTTACCGCTCTCCCTCCCTTGCCCAGGGCCGGGTGGTGACGACCCGTGTGGTCCCCGTCATTGCCTGTCTGCTATTGACCTTTATCCTGTACCTAGTACTTGGCAACTTCACTCAGGTGACTGGACTCAGCGTGGCTGTCAGCACGGTACTTGCTGTGATTCCCATCGGCGCCTTTGTCATCGGATTCATTGCCATTCGGGAATGCTCGAAGAGACAGTTGGACGCACTGATCGGAGGCGAGCCAATGCCTGAGCGAGCAGTGCACTAAGTGTTTAAACCCACTAGGTTTTTTCACTGAAACAATTGTCCTGCTAACAGGAGGCGGATCATTCAGGCTGATATGGGGCCGATGCCAGTTGTACTGGTAAAGCCAGGCGGGCAGAGGCTCGCTTGGCGCTTCCGAACTTTCATAGTGCCAGGCTTAGGCCCACTAAGGCAGAGCGGTTTGAATGAACCGCTCTGCCTTGTCATTGGTGTGTGGTGTATCGAGCCGAGTGCATTTTTGCTTCACGCCCAGGCGCTGGCATAGCCAGTAGAGTGGCTTGGTCCGGTAGCAGGCTCTGGTGCCGTTCACTACACGCGTAAAGCTGCAGGAGTGCTTCCTGTTGCTGAGGCGCAGTCCAGGGAGCTGGACGAGTAGTAACTGGCCGCCGTGCGTGACGAAATTGCCGATGTTCAGCTCTAACTGATCTGGCTAAACTTGGATTCAAGCAGGGCCGGAGACTCAGCTTTCGGTTTAAATTCTTCGCTAAAAACGTCCTTTAATGGCGTTTCTGTACTTGAAGATAAACCAGCTACTGCACAAGATCCCGTATGGCGCCGTCGTGACGACCGCCAGGCTTGCATCACACGGCGTTACCTCGGATCAGGCGCGTAAGCTGGCCAGCCTTCGGCGTAATTCTTAATACCCCGGCGATGTCCCCCCTAAGTAGACTTCTCCTTACACCTCTAAGGCGCTAGGCTATTACGCATAATTACGCCACGCGCAGGGGATGACATGGCGAACAGCAGGGAAGCTCAGTTTAAACATGACACCACCGAGGGTATAACGGACTGCGGCACGGCCTCACTCCGGTCACCGATGACCGTTCAGGCAAGCCCCACGACCCGGAGAAGCAGCGTCTGGCCGAGGTAAGCGACGATGACAAGCTACACTTCGCCAACGGCATTACCGGCCGCATTGAGTGTGACGATGCGATCATGGCCCAGATGCTCAACCATAGTGAAGACCAAGTGGTGCATGGCTTGTTCCCGAAGAAAGTCACCGACGCTGTACTCAGCAACCACGAGAAGCACAGCATGCTGCTGATACTCAAGCCGTTTACGAGGAGGTCGAGCCGTGACTTGCGTGCTGAGTAGCAATTTACCGAAGGGGCCTGTTATGGCGGATAACGACCCATAGCAGACGTGCAGGGAGATGCAGCAGGAGCGTGAATCCTGGCCATGAAAGCTAATTATGATTAATAATGGGGGGGGGGTAGGCTTGGGAGAACCTGGCAGGCTGCATCTGCCGGAAAAAGTGCCAGCACGTTCATTCAATCATAGAACGCGTCGTCTAGTACGCTGTTAAAGCTACAAGGGAAGGTTCATGCCAAGGTCACTACTTATTTTTGGAAATGGAATGGGGTTGGCTTTAGACCCCGAGTACTTTTCACTAGGAAACGGGTTGACGAGTGTGTGGAATGATACTGACCACTTAAGAAGAGAGCATAAGAACCTTATCCTAAGTGCAATTGAAGGCACTACAGAAGAAACTCCTCCTTGCTCAGAAGATCAACTTGATCAACTTCAGGTTGCCATCGTCGCTACTGAGTTTCTATGCAACTTCGAGGTTGGTGGCACATCATGGGTATCACAACCAGCCAAAGAGTTACCATCAACGTTCAAAAAGTATATTCATGAAGTTGCATTACATTTTCATCGTTCAGGTTTTGAATTGCCTGATGAGTTCCTGCAACCACTTTCAGATTACATAAAAGACACAAAATCCCATGTAGTCACACTTAATTACGATAATTTGCTATACGACGGTTTTAAGTCAAAAGGCGTTCTTGATGGCTATCATGGTCCACTCATTGATGGCTTTTGGGCCTCAACTGGGTTCGATGAAGAGCATCTCGATCGACACAATATCAAACGTCACGGTTGGTACATGCATCTTCACGGCTCTCCACTATTTATTGGTAATAATAAGGTCATGGGAGCGGGTCGAGATTTTTTAGATCCAGAAGACGAATCTCACATCGTGTTAGCTCATGTTGAGCATAAGCCGCTTATTATCGGTTCCTCTCATATACTTTCTTCTTATTGGCGAAGACTGGAGAAAGCTTTTGAAGAGTCAGATCAAATCATACTTTTTGGCTACTCGGGCCTTGATGAACATTTAAACGAAAGGATAAAACTACGAAAAGAAGAAAAAGAACTTCTTATCGTGGAGTGGGATGGTGCAGGAGAGGAAAGCGATAGAAGAAGGTATTGGGAGGAAAAAGTGGGTTTTTCTCGATTTGAACTAGCTCGGTTAGAAAGTATTTTGAAGTTCACCGCATGGTAGTTTTAACAAACGCGTCAATCAGGCCGCTCTCAAGCTCGCGCCTACTACGCGGGCGTTATGCATAAAAGGATCTTTCGCGCATGTATCTAAAAGTTGG
Organism: Halomonas sp. XH26; assembly: GCF_024138895.1. Lineage (NCBI taxonomy): Bacteria > Pseudomonadati > Pseudomonadota > Gammaproteobacteria > Oceanospirillales > Halomonadaceae > Halomonas > Halomonas sp. XH26. Next base: position 2,931,262 of record NZ_CP071889.1, on the reverse strand, counting down.
GGGCGAGTATGCAGATCGAGAGCTTCAATTGCTCTCAGAGTTGCTGAATATCCTTGATGACAAAGTAGTCGAGGTTAGCAATCTTATCTCCAAATCAGTTGATCCTGAGTCAGATGGTCTGACTGACCGCGGGGAGTATTTCATAGGCGTTGGTTTCTCCGTGATACAACAATATTTAACTGACACGCTCACCTTGACCGGCGTAAATAAAAGAAGAGCTTTCTATATTGGCCCTCGCTACTCAGAAGAGTTCACTTTTATTTCCGTGGTGAATGCGGCCGCCAATTGGTGGAAACATTCTGCTGAGTGGGTGGGCCAGGAAACAACGAGTAAGTTGGCATTACAGACGCAAACAATTGTGGTCGAGACTGCTGAATCGCTGGATTATCCGCTCAGCAACGTGCTTTCCAAGCTACTAGGTACAAGTGAAATTACGCTAAGTGCATTGCTGCCGAATTTGGTGCTGTGGCGGTCAGCATTAGATACTGTGGTGCGTGAAAATGCATAACAAGTCGCAGTAGTTCGTGCCTGCGGCACCGGAACTCACTTTGTTCGTGCCGCTGTGCTCGGGCGTTAGAAATTGAGAGGGACAATGTCTGTGGAAGTGCCTAGATGGCCAGATTCACTACCGTTGCCTGCCAAAGTGACTTTCGGGCCACGGAGAGTCCATCTGTTGCCAGCCGATTTCGAGCGCGAAGGGGCTATTTCCGACATTCTTCACGATCTTTACTGGTTTCCCGACGATCACTATTACCTTTTTTATTCAGACACACTGAAATTAACGCCTGAGGTGGCCAGAGATTTTGAAGCATCTGGTGTAGTTTTCACCGAGATTGAATCCTACTTCTACATGCACCCGAAACCCGGGTATGAAAGGGACTTCATTCAAGTTTTGCCAAACGGCTACTATCCGGCGTGGAGACAAGGCGCGGCTAACGGGCAAATGTTTTGGCGAGCATCGCTCGCGATAGAATCAGCCATGCGAAGAGAGATGGACTTTAATGAATCCGCAGCGAGAACCAGGGACGCAATTACCGACTCGGAAGACGTTGTGGATTTGAAACCCAATTTCTTCGGCATTGGAGTAAACCTTAACAGTGCCTGGCGGAGGTTTCTGGCTTGGTTCAAATCCCGGTGATTTCTAACCAAGCAATCAAGTACGCTCCCTGCGGTCGCCGGACCTAGTTTCACTCGGCCGCTTATTGCGCGCGTTAAAGCGCTATATCAGTGACATCTAAAAGACCGCATTTGGCCGTAAGCAGACAGCATGTTTTTGAAAAAAGCAATCTTGCGCCCCTCATAGGCATGCTGTTCGAAAGAGGAGAAGCCCGTGAGCGGTAGACCAGTAGCGCTCAACGGCTAGGCTGCGAGACATGCAGCACTCGCTGCCCTGGATTCATAGAATAACCGCAGCATTTTGAATCTAATAGCAGAAGAAGTAGGGCCAACGCCTGTACTCCCTCAGCTTTCCCAACCAAAGCGAAGTAGAGCATGGGGCAGCGACAGCTGACCCAGTGAACCAAGGTTGCCTTTGTTTTACGGTCAGAAAATAAGATACTAATGCGAAGCAAGCTCGTTGAAAAAAGCTGGATTGTCCTGAATCGTCGCCAGTACCTTAGCGGCTAGCCCTGTAGGGTTACGGCGCTTGGTTTCCCAGCTTTTGATAGTGTCCACACTGGTTCCCATAGCCTCAGCAAACTCAGCCTGAGAAACATGAAGTTTGGCTCGGATGGCTTTCACATCGGCTACCTCATGACGTGTGATGCGGCTGGCCTGCGCTTTACCTTGTTTGATCTCAACGGCTTCCTGCAGCGATGATTGCAGCTCGTCAAAAATGCTCATTTGGAAACTTCCCCCTTCAGTTGGCGGGTTAGTGTTTTCAGTGCGGCCTTTTCAGCGGGCGTTAAGCTGTCTTTCATGCTCTTGGGGTAGGCCAGTATCAAGTAGGTTCTCTCTGCTGTTGCCAAAAAGTAGATAACTCTGGCACCGCCGCTCTTGCCTTAGTTGCCCAGCGCCATGCGTATTTTGCGCAGCCCTCCCGTGCCCTGAGTCAGGTCACCTTTGTCGGGTTGAGCAATCAGGGTGCGTTGCAGTTCCTTTAATTCGTCGTCTGTGGCAATGGCATGGATCTGGCGTGTGAACGTCTGGGTTTCGATAAATTCAATCGCATGACTTACGTTAGGGCACTTCCTTTAGTCAGTGCATATTTTGGTGTACATAGTACATTTTTGGTTATCAACTATCGCCCCTGCATTTTGCCGTGCCTATTTTTTACTACCTCCAAATCTCTCCTCTCCAGGCTAGCCGCTACTTTCAAGCCTCCATTCTCAGGCTTGCGTTGTTGCCGTTATTGTTCATGAGAATAAAAATCCGTATCATTCGCTTTATTATAACGATGCTTCTCCTCATGCCTGTGAGACCTTCCTATGCTCCCTACGTCCATGTCGTTTTCTGTCGCGCCGCTGACTGCGGCGGTTCGCCGCTCGTTGGTGGTGTCGCTGGGTGGAATGCTTAGCGTTGCGCCATTGGCGGCGCTTGCTCAAGAAGAGCGAGTTGCTAACGATCCTGTTGTGGTAACCGCAACTGCCTTGAAAGTGGATACGCCGCTGGTGGAAACGCCGCGCCCTGTATCCAGTGTTGATCGTGAGGAATTGGAAGCCCGCAACGTCCAGCAATTAGATGAAACCTTTCGTTATCGTGCAGGCGTGCTTTCGGGGCATTTCGGCAGCGATAACAACACTGATTGGTTCAAGGTGCGTGGGTTTGATCAGTCCACTTACCAAGATGGCCTGCGGATCTATCGGGAAGGCTTCTACCAGTGGCTGCCAGAGCCATTTGGCTTGGAGCGGGTGGATGTGTTCAAAGGTCCATCCTCTATCCTTTACGGCGAAGCGCCTCCTGGGGGCTTGATTAATGCGGTCAGCAAGCGCCCAACAGAAACGCCTCAGGGGGAGGTGAATGTACAGTTTGGCAATCGCGATCATCGCCAAGTGGGCATTGATACCAGTGGCCCGGTAGGCGAGAGTGACAATGTTCGTTACCGTTTGGTCGGCCTTTATAAAGAACGTGATGGTGATTTGAACGCGACTAATAACGAGCGTTACTACTTTGCGCCGAGTTTGGCGGTGGATGTTAGCGACGATACAACGGTTACCTTTTTGGCCAGCGTGCAGAAAGATGACGGTGTTCCGGTCAACTCCTTCAAGCTGCCCTATGGCACGGTGCAAGAAACTCCCTTTGGCCGTGTCGACCCCCAAACCAACCTGAGTGAGCCGGGTTACGATAAGGATAACCGTACCCAGTGGGCGTTAGGCTATGAACTACGCCACCACCTTAATAATACGTGGCGCTTCGAGCAGGATTTACGCTACAGCGAGCTTGATTTAGAGCTGCGCAGTACGTACGCCTTCTTTATGGCAGATGAGCGTCAGGCGGCACGCGGGCATGTATATCGAGATGGCACCATTGATAGTTTGACGGTTGATAACCGTATGGTGGGCACTTGGTACACCGATCGTACAGAAAATACCCTGCTGCTGGGGGCGGATTATCAGAACCTTGGGGTGAGTGGCCAAGAAGCTGATCCGTTCCCCTTCGGCGATCCTATCGATATCTTCAACCCCACCTATGGCAACTTTACGCCCGTAGGGGCGGATGATTTGTTAACCCGAGAAATTGATAAAGAGCAAACTGGCTTTTACGCCCAGAACCAACTGCGTATTGATGACCGTTGGGTGCTTTTGGGTGGGGTTCGCTATGATCAGGCGGATACCGAAAACAGGAATGTTACCGCGGGAACAACGCAACGCTCAGACGATGACCAAGTATCCTGGTCCGGTGGTGCGATGTATTTGGGGGAAAACGGTGTTAACCCCTATATCAGTTATACCGAATCTTTTGACCCGTTAGGTCGAGTGGACAGCGATGGTGATCTTTACGAGCCCCGCGAAGGTCGCCAGTGGGAAGCTGGGGTCAAAGTCGCGCCCTTTGGCTGGGACGGCTATGTCACGGCCGCAGTATTTGACTTGCAAGAGAGCAATACGCTGATCAACTCGCCCAGCGGCTTCCAGGTGCAAGAAGGTGAGCGGACCTCTCAGGGCTTTGAGTTGGAAGGGGTTGGTTACCTAACGGATGACTTAAAAGTGACGGCGGCTTATACCTATACCGATTCACGCCTTGAAGATGATCAGCGGGCGCCTCTGATCCCGCGCCACCAGGCGTCAACGTGGTTGGACTATGCCTTTACCGGCGGTGCATTGAATGGCGTTACCTTAGGTGGAGGTGTGCGTTATGTGGGGAGCACGATAGACACCAGTGTGGCAGATAACACTGCCGTGGATAGCTACACGCTGGTCGATGCGATGGTGGGCTACGAGTTTGCTGATGGTTGGCAGGCTCAATTAAACGTCAATAATCTCACCGATAAAGAGTACGTGGCGAGCTGTGAATATTGGTGCTACTACGGCGAGTCTCGCAGTGTCATTGGCAGCGTGAGGTATCATTGGTAACGCTTGGTTTTCCGCCACTGCTCCGTTAGCTGTGTGGTGTCAGCACACGGGCATACAGCGCACAATCTTCGCTATAGCAAGTGCAAGACGCTGCGATCAGGCCGGGGCGGTCCATGATGATGATTTCACCACGGTGGTAACGAATTAGGCCGCGTGTTTGCAGGGCAATTGCCGCCAACGTAATCCCTGCTCGTCGCACGCCTAGCATCATGGCCAAGAACTCGTGGGTTAGCTGCAATCTATCTGATTTGGCGCGGTCTTGGGTCATTAGCAGCCAGCGGGCAAGGCGTTCCTCAATCCGGTGAAAATGGATGCAGGCCGCTGAGTTCGCTAGCTGATTAATGACGACGTAAAGGTAGCGTTTTAGCCGCAGATGCAGTACCGGGCACTCTAGCAAGAGCCGTTGAAAGCTAGCAGTGTTGATACGCAGCGCTACCCCGGCTCCCTGAACAACTGCGAGCAGTGGCGCTTCTTCGATACCGAGCATCAGTGAGAGGCCAAGCATGCCTTCACGTCCTGCCATCGCCACTTCGAGGCGGCTATCCCCATGGAGAATGACGATCTGTGAAATGAAACTGTTGATGGGGAAGTAGGCGTGGGTGACTGTATCGGTGGGATGGTAAAGTTCTTCGCCAAACGTAAGCGACACAGTCTCGCTACTGGCCATCAAAGCGTCTTGCTCAGCAGTAGGCAGATCAGCAAGAAGGTGATTGGCATCGGCAGCGTGAAAAATAGACGTCATGTGCCTCTCCGGTTGAAAGAACCTGGCAAACGGCACAATGAAGGTCGCGATCATTTTGATGTCGGCTGCAGACGCACCATCTTTTTTTAATGGTACCTCCACACATTAACATTGGGTGAATCAAGCGTCGGCACGCTAGCGTACATAGCGCGTTAGTACTTTTGGCATTATGTTAGTGGTTTCGCTTATGTTGCTCACATAACGTTATGGTGGTTGAGTAGTCGATCATACTCGCGTTTGACCACTGAGTAGCACTCGCAGACCCGTGCTTCCAGCCCAGGGCGGTCGATTACTTTAATGCGCCCTCGGTTGTAAGAAATCAATCCAGCCTTTTGAAGTTTACCCGCTGACTCGGTGACCCCCTCGCGACGCACGCCTAACATATTGGCAATTAATTCCTGGGTCATCACCAGTTCATTTCCCGGCAGCCGATCAAGGCTGAGCAGTAGCCAGCGGCATAGCTGTTGGTCGACGCTGTGGTGACGGTTGCATACCGCTGTCTGCGCCATCTGGGTCAGTAAGGCTTGGGTATAGCGAAGCAGCAGTCTCTGCATGGCACCGGCGCGGTAGAATTCGTTTTTGAGCAGCTGTCCCTTAAGGCGATAAGCATGTCCTGCGCTCTGTACGATCGCTCGGCTGGGGGTGGTTTCACCTCCCATAAATAGCGAGACGCCTACAATTCCCTCGTAGCCGACTATAGCGATCTCCGTCGAAGCGCCGTTCTCCATCACGCAGAGTAGCGAGACGATGGAATCCAGCGGGAAGTAGACATGGCTCATTTGCCGACCGGATTCACTAAGTGATTGACCCAATGTCAATGTCACTTTTTCAAGGTGAGGCAACAGATGCGCGAGATCATCTCTGGGAAGTAGGTTTAGCAACGCATTTTGTTTAAAATCATGCGGTTCAAGCATTTAATATCCTCATTATCCCTGACTTATAAGCAGCTTTTTTAGCCGCCGCTATTACAAGGGAGCCATTGTGGATCTATGTCTCCTGCTGATAGATATGCTTCTTTCAAGTATAGAGTGCCTTGAGGCCGTCTCTGTACGCTATCGCACATAGGACTGATTTGTGGGCTTGTGTGTCGCCAATTCTAATTAAAATAACTTGCTGCTTGTGTTCGCCAGCGCACAGTGAGTCATTAAGCGACCGTCTAATGTCACTATCAGTGAGGCAAGGGATATGCCTGAACAGGATGTTGCACTGTGCGCTGCAAGGAAAGCAGCGCCGACCTTACCCTTGGGCAAGGCTACACATGGATAAAAACGTCATGCTGTACGGTGGTCACCAAAACAATAACGTCCAGACGACAGAAAATGATGCCGAGCAAGGTGCCGACGAGCGATTGCGGAGTGTCGAGAATGCCCTGCAAGTAGAAAGGGGGTGGGCTAAAGCAACACTAAATTCAATCGGTGATGCCGTTTTGACGACCGATTTGAGCGCCAGGGTTACCTATCTGAACCGCGTTGCTGAAGCATTGACCGGTTGGACGAGTGCAGAGGCGCTTGGTAAACCAATTGATCAGGTCTTGAAGCTCGTGCATATCCAAACTTTCGAGCCCGCGCCTAACCCAGCGCTAAGAGCGATAGACGAAAATCGCACGGTAGGGTTGGCACTGGACTGCGTGCTGATTCGCCAGAATGGTAGTCAACTAGAGATAGAAGATTCGGCGGCTCCTATTCATGATAGCCATGGTGTTACGGTAGGGGCGGTGATTGTATTTCATGATGCCAAGCACTCTTTAACGCGCGCTGAGCAACTAGCCTATCAGGCCCACTATGATGCGCTAACCAAGCTGCCTAATCGTTTTCTATTTGCAGAACAATTTGCTCGCGCTATCCGTCTTGCAAAACGGCACGACCATTATGTCGCACTGTTATATTTAGATATCGATAACTTTAAGTTCATCAATGATTCACTTGGCCATACTGTTGGCGACAGTTTATTGCAGTTCGTCGCTAACTGTCTCAGTGAATGTGTACGCGCTACAGACTCCGTGTCCCGACAGGGTGGAGATGAGTTTATAGTACTGCTTAGTGAAATTGAAAAACTGAGTGATGCTGCCAGAGTGGCAGAAAAAATCCTTCGGGCATTAGCGACGCCATGCTGTATTGGTCACTATAAACTAGGCATTAGTGTCAGTATCGGGATCAGCCTCTATCCCGATCATGGGGCAAATGAACATAGTTTGCTCGAGAATGCCGACACCGCGATGTACCGTGCAAAGAAAAGCGGTCGAAATCAATACCAAGTATTTAGTCACGATATGAGAAACAACAGTGGACAGTACAATTATAAAGAACGTTGAACTCGTTTAGCTATCCATTCTATTAGAATTCACTAGACTCAAGCGTTACGCTCACGCTTATGTGACGTTGTGTGCCTGGGAGCTGGTTATGACACGATTTTATCGCCGTTTTAGTTTGATGTTGCCGCTTGCGTTTCCCGCTTTGCTGATTAGCTCAATGATTTATGCGGATACTCCGCAAGCGAGTGCCTCGGTATTAAGTGCTGAAGCTTCTGACCCGAACCGCTTAGGCTGGATGCAGGGCTTCCCACCTGCGCCGGAGCAGTTGATTGGCCAGCCAGACTCCAACTACTTTAGTTTCCCCAAAATGCGCTGGACGGTGTGCCACTTTCGCGAGCTGTTGCCTACTAAGCAGGTCAGCCGTGGGTTAGGCGCACCTGCTCCTTTGCCCTATGCATTAGATGATGCGATAAACGATGTCACCTTCACTCCGATTGACGCTAGTGAGCCTATGTCGTGGCAGGCGTCACTAAATGAAAACTACACCGATGGTCTGCTGATTCTTCACCAAGGCCAGGTGGTGTATGAGACTTACTCAGGCTGTTTGGATGAAACGGGCCAGCACGGCGCGATGTCGGTGACTAAATCAATGACCGGCTTGCTAGGTGAAATTCTGGTGGCTGAAGGCGTGCTGGATGAGCAAGCGCTGGTGGGTGATATTTTACCGGAACTTGCCGACAGTGCTTTTGGTAATGCCACGGTTAAACAGCTGCTTGAAATGACCACAGGCCTTGCTTTCAGCGAAGATTACAGTGACCCCAACGCTGAGATCTGGGCCTACAATGCAGCGGCAAGCCCGCTTCCCAAACCAGACGATTACACTGGGCCGCGTACCTATTATGAGTATCTCGCAACGGTACAACCGGAAGGGGAGCATGGGCAGGTCTTTGGCTATAAAACGATTAATACCGATGCACTTGGCTGGGTGATCGCGCGCACGACGGGTGAATCGGTGGCATCACTGTTGTCATCGCGTCTTTGGCAGCGGTTAGGCATGGAGCAGGATGCTTACTTTACCGTGGACTCCATTGGTACGCCGTTCGCAGGGGGCGGTTTGAGCGCTGGCCTTCGGGATATGGCCAGGGTCGGCCAGTTGGTGCTCAATGAAGGCGTAATGAATGGTGAGCGGCTATTTCCCGCAGCAGCCGTTGAGCGCATACGACAAGGCGGCGACAGGCAAGCGTTTGCCGCCGCGGGATACCGTTATTTACCGGGCGGTAGCTACCGTGGCATGTGGTGGTCTCTGCATAACGAGCATGGCGCCTTTGCTGCGAGAGGGGTGCATGGACAAACCATTTATATTGACCCCACCGCTGAGATGGTCATTGTGCGCTTTGCATCGCACCCGGTGGCAGGAAATGCGGCTAATGACCCGACTTCACTTCCCGCCTATCAGGCGGTTGCAGAGTATTTGATGGAAAAAGCGGCTATGACACCTGAGTAATATGCCAAACAGTACTTTCCATGGGTCCTTTCTCAAGGTCGGCGCAGGTGTCAATTCGCATGATGGTGGTGGCTTGGCAGCGCACGCTGAGTTGGCCTTGAGTGTTGCCCCGTTGCCACTGCCAGCGTATCAGGCGTTCTTGCTCACTGCCGCCATCTTCCAGCAGCGCTAGCTGGGGTTGGTGTTGATCCGTGCTTAGTTGTGTACTTAGGTGAGTCAGGGCGGCTAATTCTGCATACTGTTGGGCGGGGGTGAGTTGTGAGCTGCACTGGCGGCCACCCAGATGGCTGCTTTCCCAGACCTCAAACGGTAGCTGGTGGTCAGCAACCGTTTGAGCCAGCGCCTTATAGGTTTGGTAGCCGTACTTGGCGCAGCATTTGTCTTTAGTGCCGTGGGTGCAGCAGAGCAGTAGGTCCTTTTCTAGCGGGGCTGTTCCCACTCTGCCAAGCTGTTGCCTGTTTGCAGAGCGCTTAAAAAGTCTTCTAAGTGATGGCGGGCGATTAGGGTTAGAAAGCGCCGCCGCTCTGGCATCAGAAATACTTGGTGCTGATGTTTATCCATTCCCAGTTACTGAATCAGGTTAATACGTAGGCCGCTATCGGCAATGTCATCTAGTGTCTGTTTCAGCGTGTCGTTCATGTCGCTGGCATGGCGCAATTTGCGCAGCCACTTTGCGCGCGGCCAACTGATTAATAGATTGAGTTCGGCATGGGCAGCGCTCCCAGCTAATGGATCACTCTGTTCACGGCTGAGGTCGGCGCAGAAAGTGTGCTTCATAGGGCGATATGTTCAAGAGCCTATGTGTTCAAGAGTGCGTGTTCAAGGGCGTATATATTCATGATCGATCAAAGAGTTTTAATCAATTGTGTGCTTTTAATGCCATGCTTTTAACCCCATGTTTTTAACACTATAGTGGTTTCGATTTTAATCTTTTATGTATTGTTCTTTGTGGTGCAGCAAATTTTTTTGCACTGTTTTGGGATGTCCTTTTAGCCGGAGTAGATGTTTAGTTGAAATCAACAGAGTTGGAGGTGAAAAATTATTTCCCTTGACCGTATCGAGCAAAGGCTATAAAGAATAAAATTCCTTGTAATCGTATAGAGGGGAAATAAATTGCTTATTGATCGGTTTGATTTAAAAATTCTTGAACAGCTTCAGCGCGATGATAGTCTTTCTATTGCACAGCTTGCAGAAGGGGTTGGTCTCTCTGTTACGCCGTGTTGGCGGCGAATACAAAAGCTGGAAAAAGACGGAATTATAGAAAAAAGAATTGCCGTACTGAACCCTGAGAAATTGGATCTTAGTCTTACTGTGTTTGTGATGGTTAAAACGGATAAACACAACCAAGCTTGGCTTGATACATTTCAGGAAACGGTTAAAAACTTTCCTGAGATCGTAGAAGTTAATCGTCTCGCAGGTGAATACGACTACTTACTCAAGGTCATTACGCGTAATAACCAATCTTATGACGCCTTTTATAAAAGGCTGATTGCGAAAATAGAGCTCAGTAATGTCACATCGTGCTTCTCAATGGAACAAGTCAAGAAAACCACCGAGCTCCCCCTCGGCGATCTCTCGTGAGTGGATGGAGCGCCTACAGAGTGGGGTCATTGGAGAAGGGCGCTTGATTCCCGGCCCATTTGGTGACTGCCCCTTGCTCTATGCCGATTACACGGCATCGGGAAGGGCGTTGGATATAGTAGAGCGGGCAATTCAGGAGGAGGTGTTGCCTCTGTATGCCAATACGCATACCGAAACCTCTTACACCGGTAAAATAACCACGCGGCTACGGGAAGCTGCTCGCCAAGCAGTGGCGGAGTCTGTAGGTGCTGATGACGAATATGCGGTCATTTTTGCTGGTGCTGGTGCTACCGCGGCGATAGATCGTTGCTGTCGCATTCTTGAGTTGACCCATGGGCAAGTGACTTCGAAGGTCTCCAAACCGGTTGTTTTCGTTGGCCCCTATGAGCATCACTCCAATGACCTGGTATGGCGTGAGTGCGATGTTGATCTGGTACGTACTCCTCTGGATAGCCATGGTCTTGTTGATCTGGGAATACTAGAACAGCAATTGCAGGCACATGCCGAGCGGGAAGTTAAAGTCGTGGCGTTTTCGGCTGCTTCGAATGTAACGGGGATTTTGTCGCCCGTGGCCCAGATAGCCAAGTTAGCGCACCAATATGGCGGCTTGGCTGTGTTCGACTATGCGGCAAGTGGGCCCTATGTCGCGATCAATATGGCAGGCAGCGGCCAAGGCGATCATTTGGATGCCGTCTTCCTTTCCCCTCATAAGTTTGTTGGTGGACCTGGAAGTTCCGGCGTGCTGGTGATTCGCAAAGCGGTGTGCCGCAATGCGAAGCCATCCATTGCCGGTGGCGGCACGGTATCCTATGTAACTGCCTCCCATCATCGCTATGTTCAGAGTGTCGAGCGTCGGGAGGAAGCGGGTACGCCTAATATTTTGGGCGATATTCGCGCAGGGTTAGCGTTTCGGATCAAAGCAAAAGTTGGCACTGAGGCCATTGAGTTGCGCGAGCAAGAGTTGGTGGCCATGGCGGTGGAATGCTGGCAAAAAATAGCCAACCTAAACCTGCTTGGATCACTTAATGCGCCCAGGCTGGCCATCTTCTCGTTCAATGTCACTGCTGGAGAAAGGGCGATACACCATAACCTCGTGGTTGCCATGTTGAATGACCTATTCGGTATTCAGGCTAGAGGTGGCTGTTCCTGCGCGGGCCCTTATGGTCATGAACTGCTTTCCATTGATAGTGATACGGCTGCAGCGCATGAAGCGTTAGTCCAAAAAGGTAGAAGCATATATCGCCCAGGTTGGGTAAGACTCGGATTTAACTTCTTTTTTAGCAATGAGTCGGCTAACTATGTAATATCAGCGGTCGAGTTTATTGCGCGTTATGCCCCAGTATTAATGAAACTTTACTCTGTGGATGAACATAGTGGTGTTTGGGTTGCCCAGCGCCCTGATGCGTCAGCTCAATCCGAAGAGTCAGTAACGCCATGCCTATTGGATACGCTTTTCACTAAGGATGCATCTGTTGGAACAGCTGACGAGGCCACAGTACTTGATTGCTTTGCCAGAGCGCTTGAATTGGTTGAACTGGCGAAAGCCTTGCCTTTACCCGCTAATCGCCATGCTGAAGATGTACCCGTTCGTTGGTTCTGGTGGCCCCATGAAGCCGAACAGGCCATGCAGACACAAGCCGAGATGATGCCATGACCCTCACTCCCTCTTTGGCCGGTGCCGGCCTTGAAGCCTTGAATGCACGCGTGAAGCACGACCTCGCCTGTCTGAACCTGCCACCTGCTAATTGGGTCCCCCCATTAGAGAGAGAGGATGGGCGGCACGTTTACGATGTCGTAATTGTGGGCGGTGGGCAGTGCGGTTTGGTGGCGGCTTTCGCGCTATTGTCGGGAGGTATCGCCAATATCCGCATTTTTGATCGCAACCCGGCGGGTAAAGAAGGGCCCTGGATGAACTATGCCCGCATGGAGACACTGCGTTCGCCGAAAACATTACCAGGACCCAGCTATGGGTTTGCCTCACTGACCTTCCGGGCTTGGTATGAGGCGCAGTTTGGCACCGAGGCCTGGGAAATTCTTGACAAGATTCCTCGACCTACCTGGATGGAGTACCTTTGCTGGTACCGTGAAGTTCTCAACCTGCCGGTCGAAAATAGTGTCAAGGTTGAGCATGTTAAGCCCGAGGGAGAGCTACTCAGTCTTGAGCTTTCTGGCCCAGGCGCGACGGCTGAACGTGTTCTAACACGTAAACTGATTATGGCGACTGGCCGTGAAGGTACCGGTGCCCCCAAGATTCCCGATTTCGTTGCTGGTTTGCCGGAATCTAGCTGGGCACACACGGCGGACGATATCGACTTTACTGCCCTTAAAGGGAAGCGTGTGGTCGTGGTGGGGGTAGGCGCCTCGGCGATTGATAATGCTGCTGAGGCGCTGGAGCATGGAGCCAGCGAGGTTCGCTTCCTGATTCGCCGTCAGCAGATGCCGACAATCAACAAAATGATGGGTATTGGCTCCTATGGCTTTACTCATGGCTACGCAACACTGCCGGATGAGTGGCGCTGGCGCATTATGCACTACTCTTTTATCACCCAGACGCCGCCTCCCCGCGGCTCGACGTTGCGCGTCAGCCGCCATAAGAATGCTTATTTTCACTTTGGTTGTGGCATTGAAAATATTCGAGTTGAAGGGTCGGAAGTGGTGATCACGACCCAGCAGGGCAAACAGGTTCGCTGCGACTTTCTGATTCTGGGAACTGGGTTTGAAGTTGACCCACTGGCTCGTACCGAGCTGGCAGGGTATGCCGATCGTATTCTGCTGTGGCGTGATCGATATCAGCCACCCACCGAGCTTCAGCACGAAGAGCTGGGTAATTTTCCTTACGTAGATCGCGACTTTGCCTTCCAGGAGCGAGAGCCAGGAGCGGCCCCCTGGCTGCGTAATATCCACTGCTTCAACTATGGTGCCTCTATTAGTTTAGGCAAAGTCAGCGGTGACATTCCTGGGATCAGCGAAGGAGCTAGCTGGCTGGCAGGCGCAATTGCCGCAGGCTTTTATCGAGAAGACATTGAGCGCCACTGGCAGCTACTCGAACACTACGACTCTCCGGAACTACTGGGGGATGAGTGGGAGCCTTCCCCATTGCCTTGAATGCGTAGCGCTAACGTCGTCTTTGTATTGCAATGTTAAGGAACCGAAATGTCACATGTACTTGAATCAGCCGCTGGCGTGCCCAGCAGCGGCCCGCTGGCCGAAGCCCTGACTATGCGCGGCAAATTGATGGAGCTAACACAAGCATCCTATGAAGCAGCGCTGCTACCCAGTGATGCCGGGAATCTGCCTGCCAGCTTAAGAGCGGCGCTGGCATGCCGTATGGCGAGAATTTGCCAGCAAGCTGGGCTGACACAGCACTATGCTGATTTGCTTGCCGGGCATGGCGATGATGCCGACCCTTACCAACTAGCCCTTCCAGGACAAATGCCTCCGGCGGATAACCAGCGTTTGGTTGCGATGGTGGATTACGTTGACTTAGTCACCGAACGGCCGCGAGATGCCAGCGAAGCAACAATCGGTTCGCTACGTACCGCAGGCATTGATGAAGCAGATATTGTCCGCTTAGCCGGGCTGGTTGCTTTCGTTAACTACCAGCTACGCGTTGCTGCTGTGCTGAGTGTGATGGGGAAAAGCCAATGAGTCGTGTCATTCACAAGTTCACCACCCGGGTACCCACGTGGCGTCCCCATATCACCCCGATTGATTTTGATCAGGCGACGCCTGCTCAACGGGAAGCGCTGAAAGAAACGCCTTCCAACACCAAAATTTCCGACTATGTATTGGTGTTGGCGCATGATCCTGAGCCGCTGCGTATCCGCACTTCTCTATTTAACGGCATCATGTATGACAAGGGTGGTTTATCCCGTGAAGAGCGGGAACTGGGAGCGGTGGCAGCATCGGTCGTCAACCGCTGTATCTACTGCGCGGCTGTACATGCTCAGCGTTATAACAACCTGACGCGTGATGAGCGGGTGATGCAGGAGATCTTCTTCAATGGAGAAAAGGCGGATATCGATGCACGTCAACGTGCCATCCTTAAGTTCGGCATGCGGCTCTCTGAGTGTCCTCCCCAAGTAACCGAAGATGATATTGCCAGCCTACGTGAAGCGGGGCTGGATGATCAGGAAATTTTGGATCTTACCCTCTCAACCACTCTATTTGGCTGGGCAAACCGGCTTATGCATACCCTTGGTGAACCTGTATCGGGAGCATAGCTTAAACAAGCACCCGCTTTTTAAAACGTTGGCACATCCCTGGCGAGTATCTATCGGCAGCTAGTACCTATAGGCAGTTAGTACATAAATAAGAGGAACGTCCCCATGACAAAACGTACGTTTTCGCGCTTGGCTCTGGCAGCCGCAACTTCCATGCTTTTTATTTCCCCTGCTATGGCAGAAACCTTGCGCTTGGGCACGGTAGTAAGTGCTCCTCACCCATGGATTGATGCTGCTGAAGCGTTTAAAGCCGAAGTAGCAGAAGCGACCGATGGGCGTATCGATGTACAGATTTTCCCAGGTGGCCAATTAGGTAATGACCAGACAATGGTCGATGAGATTCGTATCGGTACTACCGATATGATCATTGGCGGTGTGATGAATATTTCGCCGTATACCCCTGAGTTTGAAATTTTCAGTCTTAATTATCTGTTTGAAGATATGGATAAATTCCGGGCTGCCACCTCTCCAGACTCGCCCGTGTTTGACTACTTCGCCAACGCTATGCAGGAGTCAGGCGTAGGCTTGAAGTTGTTGAGTCTGACAGGAGGGGGAACGCGCAATTTAAGTACCAATACCGGACCTGTCACCCAGCCCTCTGATCTGCAAGGTATCAAGATGCGTGTGACTGGTTCCCGCCTGGATGCTGATATGTGGCAATCAGTCGGTGCGTTGACGACATCGCTACCATGGACAGAAATCTACACTGGCCTGCAAACCGGCGTAGTGGGGGCCTTCGAGAGCACCATCAGTGGTTATTACTCAAGCCGCCTTTATGAAGTAGCTCCTTATCATGCCAAAACCGAACACCAGGTG
Organism: Halomonas sp. XH26; assembly: GCF_024138895.1. Lineage (NCBI taxonomy): Bacteria > Pseudomonadati > Pseudomonadota > Gammaproteobacteria > Oceanospirillales > Halomonadaceae > Halomonas > Halomonas sp. XH26. The sequence continues at coordinate 2,915,637 of NZ_CP071889.1, read as the reverse complement.
ATGATGAGCCATATTTCCATCAGTGAGAACCGCTTTAACCGCTTCTCGGAAGAGGATCAGGCCATCATTCTCAATGCGGCCCAGAATGCGGGTGAGTTCGGCACTGAAAAAGGAGTGGAGTACGATGCGGAGTTTATTCAGGAATTCGAGGAGCTAGGTGTAACGGTGACTGAAGTCGACAAGCAGGCCTTCATTGATGCGGTCGTTCCTCTGCATGACGAGTTTGCTGAGGAACGTGGTTTGACTGAGCTGCTTGACACGATTCGCAACCTGTAAACCGCGATCCATCAGCGCTTTGGCGTGCTGCTTTGTGTCTCATCTGAAAGCAGTGCGCCAATGTAAGGGCAGAAAAATGCGGAAAATAAACGATCTGTTGGAGAAACTCCTGACATTTATCGCAGGCTCGCTGTTTGCAGCCTTTATCCTAACGGTGCTCTATCAGGTGGTGGCACGTAACTACCTGAAAATATCAGTATCGTGGACCGATGAAGTCGCTATGGCTTGTTTCATTTGGGCGGTCTTTATTGGAGCGGCCATTGCACTGCGTAAGCGTAGGCACTATGTGGTGGACGTTTTCCCTCCAAGCTTTGTTATTACTCAGCGCGTATTACGCTTATTCGGTAGCCTCGCCTGTCTGCCCGTGATCTATGTACTGATTGTGCACGGTAATGTACTGGTGGATATGGGCTGGAACCGACGTTCGGTAGCTTTAGGTACGCCCATGGCCTATGTGTTCGCCGCGATCCCCGTAGCAGGTATCTCCATGTTGCTATTTTCTATTGAGACTATTCGCGATGATATCGCTAAGCTGCGTGCTGGTAGAGATGCGGCCAGTGGTGGAGAGGCCCCTGAATCATGAGTCCACTGATTACCTTGATTGGCAGTTTTCTGGTTCTTATCGGCCTAAGTGTTCCTATCGCTTTTGCGATTGGTTTGGCTTCCATATTGACGATCATGCAATTGGGGCTGCCTTTAACCTCGGTCGTTAATCAGATGTTTGCCAGCATTAACTCATTCCCGTTACTGGCCGTGCCTTTCTTCCTATTGTTAGGGCGCCTGATGAACGACGGGGGCATCACCGACCGCCTGCTGCGCTTTGCGGATAGCACCGTTGGGCATGTTCGCGGCGGTCTGGGCCACATCAATGTCATGGTATCCATGATGTTCGCCAGCCTTTCGGGGTCTGCAGCTGCAGATACTGCCAGCGTGGGGGCGGTGCTCATTCCTGCGATGAAGAAGTCGGGCTATCCCGCGCCGTTTGCTGTGGCATTGACGGCCGCATCGTCCGTGCTGGGGGGGATCATTCCTCCCTCGATTCTCATGGTAATTTACGGTGCTTTTGGCAACGTATCCGTGGGTGCTCTGTTTATGGGTGGCATTCTGCCAGGGATACTCGTCGGTTTGATGCAGATGGGCTATGTGTATTACATCGCGAGAAAGCACGATATTAAAGCAACGGGTAAGTTCTCTTTCCGCCAAATGGGGCGCACTGCGATCACCGCTGCTCCACCTATGGTGCTGCCGCTAGTGGTGCTAGGTGGCATCACCCTAGGCGTATTCACTGCCACGGAAGCTGCTTCGGTAGCGGTCTTAGTAGGCGTGTTGTTGGCCTTTGTTTTTTATCGAGCGATACGTTTTAGGCAGCTTCCCGGCATTTTGTCAGATTCGGTTGTAGCCTTTTCGTTACCGATGTTTGCTGTCGCTTCCGCAGGCATTATGGGATGGCTGATTTCGTACTTGGGGATCGCTCAGGAGGTCGCTAACTTTATCCTCACCGTAACGCAATCGCGGGTGGGCATCATGCTGTTGGTGATGCTGTTCATGTTAGTGATTGGCACTGTCCTCAGCCCAGTGACAGCAGTCATTATCTTCCTCCCCATTATTCAGGGGCTGTGTATCGCAGCTGATATCAACCAGGTCCACATGGCGCTGGTAGTGGTTTTATCGCTCACCTTAGGGTTGATTACGCCTCCCTATGGTATTTGTCTGCTTATCGCAACACAGATTGGCGAAGTTTCCATGCCGCGTGCTTTTATGGCAGTAATACCGCTAATAGTGCTCATTATGTCGATCATTATCGCCATGATACTACTGCCAAGCGTCTTTCTGTATTTACCGCAATTAGTGTTTCCAAAAGCGTTTTAGTAAGGTGGGGTAGCGTTATATTAGCGCTACCCCCACCTCTACGATGCCAAATACCGCCACCCCAGCAGCGACCGGCCAGCCCAAAGAGCGGAGCCGCGACCATACCCACAATGTGACGGCAAGACCGATAGCAGTGGCAATCCATGAAACAGCACTCGGGCTCACTGGCACGATAGAAACACCGAGCACAGCGGCGATCATCAGCGGGCCGAGAATACTTAGCCACTGGGGCATATTGTTAATGCCTGTCTCACTGTTTATACGGCGCTGCATCCATAGAAAAGGCACCACACGCATCAGCAGAGTACCTATCGCGGATATCATCACCGCTAACCACAACGCGCTACTCATTACTTCCTCTCCTTTTTTCAAACTTCACCAGGTAGAAGCACAGCGCGCCACAGGCAGCCGCCAATGGGATGGCCACATTGCCCCATCCAGTCAGCGTTAAACACAGTGCGGCAATGATGGTGAGTCCCATTGCTACTGCCCAGCGTTTATCGGTAAAACGCGGAGCCACCATGGTGAGAAATAGTGCAGGCAGCGCGAAGGGCATAATTTCACCCAACAACGGCCAGCGGGCGGTAAATGTTTCGCCAGCGGTAGCCCCCACAGCAGTGCCCACTGCCCATGCTCCCCACGCCAGTAACGATGCACCTACAAACCAGCTAAAGCGCTTCGCGTCAGGCAACTGAGGAAGCCTGGTTAATGCCAGAGCAAATACCTGGTCGGTTAGGCCGTGCATTAGCCATGGCCAGTGGCGGCTGCGCGGCAGCAGCTCGGCTAGGTTAGGGCCGTACACTACATGGCGCACATTAATCAGTAATGTCATTGCTACCACCAACCACAGCGGAGCGCCGGTGGCGATCATGCCCACAAACAAAAACTGCGAAGCACCCGCGTAAATCAGCGCTGATATAGCTGTGGCTTCCCATGTGCTAAAGCCTGCTTGGCTAGCCACTAAACCAAATGATAGCGCCACCGGTATGTAACCACCCAATAGCGGAATCGCTTCCCGCACGCCTTGCAGCGCGCTACGCCACGGCGAGTGGCTGACAACTTGGTTCATGGTGCATCCCCCTGTTCGCCGTAAGTAATGGTGAGTAGCATGGTGGCCTCTTGGTCTTGGGTGCGGTAAAAGTGAGGCTCATCAGCGCGAAAGGTGATGCTTTCGCCAGGGGTTAGCTCAGTAACCGCCCCTTCTGGGCCGGCTTCGAGCCAGCCGCTGATCAGGGTCAGCGTTTCTTGAGTACCCAGGGTGTGAGCTTCGGCGTGGCGCAGGGTATGGGGAGCGCAGCGCATCCAGTAGGCATCTACCTGAGGCGAGCCTTTTCCTTGGTCAATTAACTGAACTTGTACGCCATCTTCACCTAAAGGCACAGAGATAGGCGCGACCAGGGTGCCGAAGGGGACATTAAGCTGCACTGCTAACCGCCAGATGGTATCCAAGGTGGGGTTGCCATTACCTTGTTCCAGACGGCACAGATTAGATTTGGCAATGCCAGCGGCATTGGCTAGATAGGAGAGTGACCAGCCCCGCGCTTGGCGAAGGGATTGCAAATGCTGGCCTAGGGTACTTAGTGAGTGCTCATCCATTCTATTATCTCGCTGTTCCTTTTATAGAACGTTCTATATAAGGAACAGCGAGAAGTCAAACAAATTGCGTTATATCGTGTGGTCAGAGCCGGACGGTTGACGGGCTCGGCAGGCGGCAGCAGTGAACAGCACATCCGTTGAGGAATTCAGCGCGGTTTCGGTCGCGTCTTGTACCACGCTGATGACAAAGCCAATCGCTACTGCCTGCATGGCAACTTCTGTTGGAATGCCAAACAGGTTGGCAGCCATCGGAATGAGCATCAGCGAACCACCGGCTACGCCTGAAACACCGCAGGCAGCCAGTGCAGACACCACGCACAGTAGTAGGGCAGTGGGGAAGTCGACGGTAATGCCTAGCGTATGGGTGGTCGCCAAGGTAATCACCGTTATGGTGATAGCTGCACCACACATGTTGATCGTCGCGCCGAGCGGAATAGAAATAGCGTAGGTGTCGGCATCCAGCTTTAAACGGCGGCACAGCTCTAAATTTACGGGGATATTCGCCGCTGAGCTGCGGGTAAAGAAGGCGGTGATGGCACTGCCGCGCAGGCAGGTGAACACCAGTGGGTAAGGGTTCTTACGGGTAGTGAGATAAACGAGCAGCGGATTGCTAACCAGAGTAACAAACAACATACAGCCAACGATGACACCTAGCAGTTGAGCGTAGTTGAGCAATGCCTCTACCCCTGACTCTGCCAAGGTTCCCGCGACTAAGCCAAAGATGCCAATCGGCGCTAAGCGAATTACCAGCGTGACAATGCGGGTGACAGCAGTGGATAAATCGCTTAACGCTTGGCGGGTGGTGTCGCTGGCTTGGCGTAGCATTAAACCAAGGCCAATGGCCCATGCCAGAATAGCGATAAAGTTCGCTTCCATTAGCGCACTTACCGGGTTAGCCACCGCATTTAATAACAGGTCCCTTAGAACGCTAAAAATATCCCCAGGAGGATTGCCGTCAATTTGCCCCGCATTCAATGAAAGTTCGGTAGGGAACAGAAAGCTTGCCGCCACTGCAATTAGCGCAGCGATTAATGTGCCTACCACATACAGTATGAGCACGGGGCGAATGTGAGTTGGTTGACCTTTCTTGTGTGCAGCGATGGCAGCGGTAACCAGCACAAAGACTAAAATAGGGGCCACTGCTTGCAGAGCGGCAATAAATAGCTGGCCAAGCAGTGCCACATTGCCTGCAATGTCCGGTGTGAAAAGGGCGATGAATACACCGGCAACAATGCCAATTAAAATCTGCGGGATAAGGCCCAGCCGGAAAAGTGGCTGAAACACGGTGTAGACGGTGGCAATCATTGCGCGACTCTCAGGTAGTAGAAGGGGAAACGTTGCGGCGATAGGCCGTGGACGTGCCTGAAAGGGGCAGCATTCTACCAGCTGTGAGTATCTCGCGGGCAGTTGTATGAAAAACTTGGGGAGGGCGCTCAATTAGATAAGTAACTGGCGATATAATGTGCTGATCGCTATGTTTTGATCTTGGCGATACCTACGTTGCAATCTATCGCTTCTCTTAAAAGAGAAAAGAACAGGAAACTTATCAATGCGCATTAAAGTGTTATTCGCTGCACTGCTGATACTGTGTAGCTCTTCGCTTGCAATGGCTGCCGACTACTACATCGATATCACTAATCGTACGGGCTATATCTTGTATTACATGTATATAAGCCCAACAGATTCGAAAAGCTGGGAAGAGGATGTGCTCGGCAATGATGTTCTGATGGATGGTGATACTCAGCGGGTGACGATTACGGGATATGACAGTCCTATCTTCGATATTCGTTTGGTCGATGAAGACGACGACAGCTATACCTTCTGGAAGGTAGATGTATCTACCCGGGATCTTGTGGTTACGCTAGATGATTTAGACTGATAAAAAACTCCCAACGGTTTGCCTCCCCTAACAGCGCCCTTGCTGATGATTCTTCGGGATAGAGGCAAGCCGTTTTGTTGAGCACTCCGTGTTATCAGCGTTTAACGCCACATAACATTGTCATGATGCAGGGGCACATCGACGGATAACTATCTCTAGTTGATGATGCTGACTATCTAGGGGCACTCGAATGGGCATGCCAACCTCCGTTTCTGCTAAGCAAACGTCATCCAGTGTTGCAGTGAGGGCTTGGCTTAGGAGGGGTTGGCTTAAGAGATTCTGACTTAACGTCGCTGGAGAAGCTTGCGCGTTGATCACCTTGATATGATAGTGCGATTGGGCAAGGGTAATGTCAGCAGTAAAATGCGGCCAGCTCGCTGGCAGGCAGGGATAAATGACCAGCCAGCTAGCTTCCCGGCGAATGCCTAAAATACCCTCCATGCCGGCTTGATACATCCAACCGGCGGCGCCGGTATACCATGTCCAACCTCCTCGTCCCACATGGGGCGCCACAGAATACACATCAGCAGCGACCACATAAGGCTCAACGCGATAGCGGATAGCCGCTTCCGTGGTGGTGGCATGGTTGATGGGGTTAAGCAGTGTAAACAGCTGATATGCCTTGTCACCTTCACCCAGTTGGGTAAAGGCCAAAATTGCCCACATTGAAGCATGACTATACTGCCCGCCATTTTCGCGCATTCCAGGTGGATAGCCGCTTATATAGCCGGGATCCTGCTTCGGGTGATTAAAGGGAGGCCAAAAGAGCAGCGCTAACTGCGGGTCATGCAGAATAAGTTCGCGCTCCAGCGAGTGCATTGCGAGCGTCGACCGCTGAGGGTCGCTGGCGCCGGAAAGCACCGCCCATGATTGGGCGATGGAATCAATCTGGCATGCATCGCTTTGTTTGCTGCCTAGCCAGCTGCCGTTGTCGTAGGTCGCCCGGCGATACCACTGGCCATCCCAAGCGCTGTTTTCAATTGCTATGCGTAGCGCCTGAGCATGTTCATACCAACGAGCGGCGCGTTGAGGATCATCTGAGTGGCAGGCTTGGGCCTCGCGCTGCTCGGCAATTGGCGCAAAGTGATGAAGTGTTTTAAGCAGCAACCAGCCTAGCCATACACTTTCTCCCTTGCCCCCAGCACCCACGCGGTTCATACCGTCATTCCAATCCCCGCCGCCTATCAGCGGCAAACCATGTTCACCCAGTTGCGAAAGGGTAATATCCAGTCCGCGTGCGCAGTGTTCAAACAGTGGGGCGGTTTCCAGCGAGGTGGTTGGCTGGAAAAAGTGTTCGTGCTCATGCGATGACAACTGCGCGCCGTCTAAAAAGCTCACCGGCTCATCAAGCACTGCTATGTCCTGGGTTGTTGCGAGATAACGCGCGCAGGCGTAAGCCAACCAAACCCGGTCGTCAGAGATGCGCGTGCGCACGCCTTGTCCGGAATGTGGCAACCACCAGTGCTGTACATCGCCTTCAGGGAATTGACGTGAAGCTGCTCGCAGTAAATGTTGGCGCGTTGTAGCGGCGTTGCTAAACGTCAATGCCATGCAATCTTGCAACTGATCGCGGAAGCCATAGGCGCCGCTGGCTTGGTAAAACGCTGAGCGAGCCGTTAAACGACAGGCGATGGTCTGATACAGCAACCAGCCGTTTAGCATGATGTCCATCGCCCGATCAGGTGTTTTGACCTGGATGGCATTGAGCTGCGTGTTCCAATGGTCATGAATGTTGGCAAGCTCTGCATCAATGTCAGCATCACGAAAACGGGTAATCAGCCTCGTAACGTCGTCATTGGAGCCACCCTGACCAAGCAATACGATAATGTCGGCTGTTTCTCCTGGGGCTAGCGTCACGGGACGCTGAAGAGCGGCGCAGGGGTCTAGTCCCGCGCCTAACGTACCGGAAAGTGGCGTTTTACAGCGTAACCCAGCCGGTTCGGCCAGGTTTTTGCCATAACCGATAAACTCGCTGCGATTGCCAGTCCATTGCGTAGGTGGCTCGCCAATATCGAGAAAAGCCACTTGGCCTGGGAAGTCGGCATTCCATGGATTGGTAACTAACAACGCACCGCTTTCTGGTGCTTGCGACGTAATCAGGAAGGGAGCTGATGCGCTGCGCGACGTGCCCAAAACCCACTCTGCATAAGCGGTCACAGAGAGCTTGCGTGTCCGGTTTGAATGATTAGTCAGTCTCAGCCGTGAGATGCGCAACGGGGCATCCAGGGGCACAAAGTGCAACAGTTCTAAGCTGAGCTCGTCATTCTGATGTTCAAATTGGCTATAGCCAAAGCCATGACGCGCAACGTAGCGGCCTGAGTCACGTATCGGGCTTGCCGTTGCGGTATAAAGCTCGAACGTCTCTTCATCTCGGACGTAAACAGCATCTCCGCTTGGGTCAATGACGGGGTCATTACTCCAGGGTGTCAGCTGGTTTTCTCGGCTGCTATCTGCCCATAGATAGCCAGCGCCCTCTGCCGATACTTGAAAGCCGAACTGTTGATTGGCAATGACATTAATCCATGGCGCAGGCGTTGAACTGCCCGCTTCTAGGATGGTGACATACTCTCGTCCTTGCTTTGCAAACCCGCCCCAACCATTAAAAAGCTCGAGTGTAGGCCGCTTAAGTTGGCGAGGAGTATGAGCCTTATCTATCAACGGTCTGGGAAGGGCGCGTTTAGTAATGGCAAGCGGAGGCTTGGCGGTGCTCTGACCAGACAACATAACAGACAGCTGATCGGCAATTGATCCTCGGTGCGCTATCAGCACCACGCGAGCAATTGATAGCAGCTGAGAGCGTGACTGGGCGCTTGCTAAGTCGGCGCGTAGGGCATAAACCGTTCCCTGGGCATAGCCATTGTGAAGCCGGGGTCTTGCTTGGCTGCTGAGAATCGTGGCTTCAATGGCTTGCTGTAGATCTTGAATATAAGAGGAGGCACGCTCATTGATGATGACGATATCGACTTCGAGACGTTTCATGCGCCAATACTCATGGGCGCGAAGTAATTGATGCAATTGTGGCAAATCGTCAGTGGATTCAATCCGCAGCAATACGATGGGTAAATCACCGGAGATCCCGTGTTGCCATAGCAACGACTGTTGAGCTGCGCCGCTTTGAATCGTTTTCTGGGGTGCCCTAAAGCGTGCGTCGGGATAGAGCAGTGGGGCAGCTAAGCGCTGAAAGTCGGCGGCCTCCTCTGGCTGAGTACCCAAATGACGTAGCTGCACTTGCGCTTGAGTCCAGGCGAGCATTTTTGCTCGCTCAAAGGCGCTAACATCATGATGCTTATCAATGAGATCCATCAGCGCCTCGCGTGAGCCGGCAACAACCGTCCAGTAAGCGATGCGGGCGGCTTTTCCTGGTGCGATTCGCAGGCAGTAGCGCGATGCAAAAATAGGGTCAATAACACTGCCTACCGTGCCTGATAAATGCTGGCCTTCAGAAAGTGCCGTTGCTGTGGAAATACGGTTGCCTCGGCCAATAAATTGCTCGCGGTCGGTTTCATATTGGAAATCTCCCACAGTATCGCCTTCCACTACGGCGAAGTGAGCTGCCCACACTTGCGCTTCGCTGGGGTCCCGCCGCCGACGGGTGGCGATTAGCGCATTGAATGCTGGAAGGTATTCAGTAACCACGAACATTTTGGCAAAGCTAGGATGGGCGTTGTCGGTACTCGGCGTGGTGAGTACTAATTCTGCATAAGCCGTAACATCAATGTCGCAGGTTTGGCGTCCATTGTTGGTCAGTGTTAGCAAGCGTACTTCGCTGTCATCTTCCCCAGATACCAGGATGTCTAAGTGACTGGCAATAGATTCGTGCCGATGGTCATAGCGAGCATAATCTTCAGCAAATAACACGTGATTGTCGTCGTTATTCGTGCCGGTATGTGATTCCAGTGATTGTCCTGTTGCACTCCAAACGCTTGGACGTCGCGTATCGCGGAGAAAAATAACGCTTCCCCAGTGATCGCGTGTGGTATCTGGTTGCCAGCGAGTGATGGCAAGGTTGTGCCATCGGCTGTAGCCGCCACCTGTTGCGGTCAACATGACAGAGTAGTTGCCGTTTGAGAGCAGGTGAGTCACCGGAGGTCCGTTGACGCCGGTTGATAGCCGGCGCACGGTTTGTGCTTCGTTGATGGTTTGGCTAGCGGTTGATTTCACCTCTTCGGCACGGGGGTAAGCAATAGCCACATCCCGTGGAATCCGCTCTTGAAGCAATAGCTCGCTCGCCTGAATCATCGGTTCGCGGTGGAAGCGTTGTCGCATCTGCCCACGATGGAGCGTATTAGCGATGGCGACGATGGTCATGCCCTGGTGGTGCGCCATATAGCTACGCACAATCACCAGCTTGGCGCCTTTGGGGAGCCGTGAGCGGGTCAGATCTAGCGCTTCGTAGTAGCCATAGCGTCCTAGCGCGCCCATTTCTGCAAGGCGGCGATAATTTTTGAAGGCCCCCTCCGGGTCGATCATTGCCGCCAACCCCGTTGCGTACGGCGCGACCACTAAATCGGCCGATAGACCACGCTTCAGCCCTAATCCAGGCACCCCAAAATTGGAATATTGATAAGTATGCTCTATGTCCCGTGCGTTATACCCCGACTCAGAAATACCCCAAGGAGCTGAAAACTGGGCGGCGTATGTTTCCTGGCGCTTAACTATCAGACGGTTAGTTTGCTCCAAGAGACTGCCAGCGGGAGCGCGCATTATTAGCGATGGCATCAGGTATTCAAACATGGAGCCTGACCAGGAGATCATTGCCGCACCCTCTTTTAAAGGGGTGGCAGCGCGCCCAAGTCGGAACCAGTGACGAGTGGCTACATCGCCTTTGGCAATGGCAAACAGGCTGGCCAGCCGTGCCTCTGAAGCCAGCAGATCATAACAACTGATGTCCAGGCTGGCGTCGTCTAGCGAGAAGCCAATCGACAGTAACTGCCGTTCTGGGTTGAGAAGAAACGCAAAATCCATGCTGAGGGCAAGCCGTCGCGCTTTACTGGCCAGTTGCTGGAGCCGCTTTACATGTGTGCCGTTGGCGATTGTGTTGTTTGTGTGGTCACCGCTATGCTGTGTAGCCGTTTTGTGCAGTGCTGCCACCCAAAAAAGCACATCTTTATCATCGTCACTAGCGAGATGCTCATTGAAAAGGTCGCCAGCGATACTAAGTGCTTTTTTGGTTTGCTTGGTCAGGGCTTCCAAGTCTAATGGCGATGTTTTATTTGCGCTTACGAGAGTGGCGACTTTCTCAAGCTGATCAGTGAGCGGTTTGGTGGGCGAAGGTGTTTCTGCTGCTTGGGAGGAGCGCTTAAGCTCTTCACATTTAAGTGCTTCGAACGCCAATGCCAATGTATCAGCTATTGCTTGGCGAGGGTCAGGTGAAAACGTTGTGTCCTGCCAGGTTTCCAAGGCGTTAGCGAGAGTAATGAGGTGACCAGCAAGGTTGCCGCTATCGACAGTAGACACATACCTGGGGTTTAGCGGGCGGAGATCATCGATTGCATACCAGTTAAAGAAGTGACCACGATAGCGGGGCAGGGTATGCATGACAGCAAGCGTTGTTTCTATACGGCTTAGCGCGTTGGGGTTACCGATCCAACCAAAATCACGCGCCGCCAGTATCGACAGCAGGTATAGACCCATATTGGTTGGTGACGTTCGCTGGGCGATAACCGGCCGAGGCTCTTCCTGAAAATTGTCCGGCGGCAGTAAATTGGTCGATGTAGTTACAAAGGTTTCAAAGTAGCGCCAGGTTCTACGCGCAATAAGCCGAAGCTCAAGGGCGGTTTCTTCTGCTATGAGAGGTTGGGTCGTAATACTAGCCGTACTGCTTAGCCAAGTTGCCAGCGCAGGTGCTGCTATCCATAGTAGTGCGATCGGCAAGACCACTAGCCAAACACTACTGTTAAACCATAACGCACTGAAGGCAATGGCTACGCCAAGTAACGTGCCGGGTGCCATATGCCGATAAAATCCCCAAACGGTCAGGTGCGGGCATTTCATCGTCTGGGCCGACGATGTCCACTCTAGTAAATGGCGGCGAGTTATAAAAACGCGTATCAGAGTGCTAACAATGGCATCTAGCATCCGCCACGCTTGGTCGGGGAGAAACATCAGTTGCAGCAAAATTTGTTTCAATCCCAGCGTCAGTTCATCCCACCATTGTTGGAAGTGGTAGCGAAGGTTGACGCCTGCGCGCAGTGGAGCGAACGACGTTATTAACGACAGTAAGACCGGTATGCTAAAGATCATAATGACCATTAAGCTGCTGACAACGGCCATCATGAGAGGCAGTTGCCAGCTCACTGCAAGGCAGGCTAATAGTAACGGGGGGAGCAGCGACCGGCGTAGATTGCCGAGTATTTTCAAGCGCCCTGAAGGCGGTAATGAAGCTGTTAATAGCCAAGGGAGTAACTGCCAATCGCCTCGCACCCAGCGATGTTGGCGTTTGGCCACCACATCATAACGGTCTGGAAAGTCTTCTATGACTTCAATATCTGATGCCAGTCCTGCACGGGCAAAAATGCCCTCAAACATATCGTGGCTTAGCAGGCTGTTTTCAGCGATACGGCCCTCTAGTGATGCTTCAAAGGCATCAATATTATAAATACCTTTCCCTGCAAACGAGCCATCACCAACTAGGTCTTGATAAAGATCTGAAATGGCGGCGGCATAAGGGTCAATTCCGCCTGGAGAAGAGCACAGCTGTTGATAAATAGAGCCTCTTTCGCCTGTAGGCATCGATTGAGTGACGCGCGGTTGCAAAATTGCATAGCCTTCGACTACCCGCCGTTGCTGCGGATCAAATCGAGGGTGGTTTAACGGGTGGGCTATTTTGCCAACCAGTTTGCTGGCGGCTCCTCTTGGCAGGCGTGTATCGGCGTCCAGCGTGAGAATATAGTGCACATTTCTTGGTAGGGAAGGTGGGTCCCTGAAGGTCGTATCGGTTGCGCCACGTAACAGTTTATTGAGTTCATGAAGCTTGCCCCGTTTGCGCTCCCATCCCATCCAGCATTGTTCACCTGCGTTGTAGACGCGGTTGCGGTGCAGTAAAAAGAATCGCTTTTCATGGCTAGCAGGACAGTAGCGTTTGTTTAATTCCTCAATGCGTTTTTCACAAATGCTTAACAGTGCCTCATCGGTGGCTAGTTCTGCCTGCTGGGCATCAACACCATCCGTTAACAGTGCATAGCTAATAGCACCGCCATCACTACCCAGATGGTGCACCTCAAGCCGATCAAGCTGTTCTTTTAAGTCGGCTTCATTGGTCAATAGCGTTGGCATTGCCACCAGCGTACGAAGAGAGGGGGGAACACCTTTGGATAGGTCTAGGCTAGGCAGTGGCTGAGCGCCGATATTATAAATAACGAAACGATTGACGATAGACGTAGCGATCTCAACCGCGGGTAGTACGCCCAGGGCTGCCAATAACCATAACCAAAGCGACGACACCTCGCCTGAATGCATTGATAGCAGCAACCACCCGGCCAATATCACCAAAGCGACTGACGTCGCTGTCAGCATTATGACGTAGCCATTGATGCCATTTTTCAACAGCAGCTGGCGAAATCGCCGTTTCAATGGCGGGCGATAGTTAAGGCGTTCTTCTAACGTATGCCTACCCGCTGCCACTAAAAAATAACCGGGGTCTTCGACTCGTGCTGCCTCATGGACATCATCGGTAAGTGGCAGCGCTTCTCTTGATAGCGTTAACGTATGATCAACGACTTCCAACTCGCTATAGGCTGAGCCACGGGCGAGCTCTTCCACTGCAATGCGATACTGATTACGTGTTGAAAAATCGTACTGCGCAAAGCGGCTATGTTCGCGTAATTTTACGTCTACCAAGCTGACACTTTCGAAAAGCTCAGCCCAATCGGTGCTGGAGATAAAACGCATACTGGTAATGATATTTCGCACAGTAACGTTCGCTGCACCTTGGCGCTGTTGGGTACTTTGCACCACATCATCAATAGATTCGCCCTGGCGATTAAGCTGCTCGAAAAGCCAGCAGGCCAGTGCATTGGTATGGGGGTTAACGCCGCGTAAACGTTTGGCTAATTGAGCTATAAAGGGCGCCGACAGTGGTGTTTTCTGAGACGTAAAAGAAGGGAATTGATGATCAACTGAACCCTCATCCATTGAACAGTTATCTGTCGAGACGCTATTAGCCGATTCGTTGTTTATCGAGTCGTTGTAAGTTGAATAATGGTTGGAGGAGTCGTTTCTCTTTGGCGAGCCATTTTCAGTAGCAATCCATTTAGCCGCAAGTGTATCCGCGGCATCGCGTGCCGTTTGTTCAGTAATGATTTGATCGGCAAGTCGACGTAAATTTTCAACTAATACAATGCGAAGCGTTATCGCGACCGCCCATAACTCTCCAATTGTTAGTGGCTGTATGCGTTGATAAGCTTTAATAAATGTACGTAAGTTAGCGAGTTCTATATTGCTATCGGTATGTGCAATAAAAGCCCATGCAATACCAAATACGCGTGGATAGCCCGCAAAGGGTCCTTCTGCAAGCTTTGGTAACTGTCGGTAGTAACCCGGCGGAAGGTCGCCGCGTATTTCACGAATTTGTGCTTCGATAAGATGATAATTATCAAGTAACCAAGCGGCAGCGGGAACGACATCTCGACCTTCTGCCAGCGTGACAGCGCAAGCGCGGTAAGCGGCAAGTAATACGCGTGCATTATCGTTTAGGCGGTGCGTTAACGACGCCACTTTAGGTGGGCTTGCAGTCACAACCTGCGCCAGCGCTAAACTACCTGCGTGCTGTTCAAGCCGTTCTGCACTAAACAACTCTTCACGTACTGGCGCAGAGGAGCTCCACAATGCCATAGAAGCTTTGTGTTGGCGCACACGACGAAATAAAGGCGTCTGAAAAAAAAGAGTCACGGGTTACATCCTGATGAATGTGTACAGCACAGCTCTTAAAACAATGCTTTTCTATCAGGACGATGTGCTTAACGTTCGCTGCTGTCGGTTCGATAACGCACATTGCGTGCATAACCGTTATAGGGCGATCTTAAATGCTAGCGTAGGGTCCAATAGCCTCCCCATAGCCGCGTGGCAGTCGTGATTAGACAACCGGCTGCAAAGAGACCCGCTAACCATGGAAAATAGTGAGGAAACAAGCAGAAGAGTACTAACGCAATAACGGTTTCTGTGCCTTCGGTTAACCCCTCTAAATAGTAAAATGCCTTTTGTGGAAAGTTTGGCCGTTCAACATTGCGTGCTTTCGCCGCAATAGCAAAGGCTAAAAACGATGTTCCTGTGCCGATAAATGCGAATAGCAGTACCGCGGCTGCCAGCGCATTTTGCCCAGGGTTAGCCAGCGCGAACCCCAGTACGACCGCGGCATAAAAGACAAAATCCAACCCGATATCAATAAACCCACCCGCATCGCTTTGCTGGCTGCTTAGCCGGGCAAGTGCGCCATCCAGCCCATCACCAAGGCGGTTCAATAAAATCGCCATTAGTGCCAAAACATAATATTCAAAGGCTAATAGCGGTAGCGCGCTCATACCCACTAAAAAAGCCACTAAGGTAACTTGGTCAGGGGTAACCTGCCGATTGCTGAGATACCTAGCCATACTGGCAAGTGGCCGATGGGTCAACGGCATAGTAAAACGGTCGAGCACGTGAGTACCTCCTTAGAAAAAGACTCAAACCTACCGTGATAAAAGTGCAGTGTCACATCAGGGTAAGGAGCGCTAAAAGCTACAACTAAAGTTGTTAGACTTTGGTTGTAGTTTTCGTCAATTCGCTGGACTAATACCTGGCTGCAGTGAATAAAGGGCACCAAAAAACCAGCTAGGCTGGTTTAAATACGCCATAGGGGGTTGCTGAGAGAAGCTCCCTTTCGATCACCTGACTGCGAACGGTACTTTGATAATGCGCAGAACTGCCACCATGACACTCTGGGAGTCGCTTTGGCACTCCCATGACCAAGTCAAAAACCTACTTATGTGTGCGTTGCCAACCTCCGGCGCTGGACGCTCATCCTCTACTACGTCAGGTGAGCAACAACACTCGGGTAGCAGACCGCCAAAGCCACCTGCCTATACGACAGCTCAAAAGGTTGGGCTAGTGCTAGGGCCGATGCTGTTTGCCTTCGTGCTGCTGTTTTTCCACCCGGCGGAGCTTAGCTTAGAAGGCCGCATGGTACTTGCCACCACGCTTTGGGTAGCCGTGTGGTGGATTACCGAAGCCATACCTATTCCTGTTACGTCACTTTTGCCCATTGTATTGCTGCCGATCACTGGGGCGCTTGAGAGCAGTGCGGTTACGGCAGCATACGGCAATCCTATTATCTTCCTTTTCCTCGGCGGTTTTATGATTGCCCTGGCGATGGAGAAGTGGGATCTGCATAAGCGTATTGCCCTCACCATTATTTCGGTATTGGGCACCAGCATTAACAGTATTGTGTTCGGCTTTATGGCGGCCACTGGCTTTTTGTCGATGTGGGTATCCAACACGGCATCGGTCATGATGATGCTGCCTATTGGCACCGCGATTGTGTATCAGGTGACCCAGGAGCTTAATAAGAGCGAGGGTGATCATAGCGAAGACATCGATAAATTCAGTAAAGCGCTGATTTTTGGCGTCGGCTACGGCGGCACTATCGGCGGTTTGGGTACCCTGATTGGTACGCCTCCCAATATCATCCTGGCGGCAATTGTGAATGAGCTGTTTGGTGTTGAAATCACCTTTGCCAGCTGGATGATGTTTGCTTTTCCAGTCGTTGTGGTACTTCTGTTTATTGGTTGGCTGATGCTGACACGCTTTATTTACCCCATTAAATTCAGCAACCTTCCGGGTGGCAAAGCGCTCATTGCTAAGGAAAAAGCCGCGCTGGGTAAGATCACCTTCGAAGAGAAAGCCGTGCTGGTTGTTTTCCTGTTAGCGGCATTTTTCTGGATTACCCGTTCTTTCCTGTGGCAAGGTCAAATACTCACCATTCCAGGTATTAACGACACGATGATTGCCATTGTGGCGGCGATTGCGCTGTTCTTAATTCCTTCGCCAAACAAAGGCGGTTGCCTGCTGGGGTGGGATATTGCCAAAGACGTGCCCTGGGGCATTCTGCTGCTATTTGGCGGTGGCTTGGCGATTGCGGCTGGTTTTGGTTCTTCTGGTTTAGCCGCCTGGATTGGTGGTCAGATGAGTGTGCTGGAAGGTGTTAACTTCTTGCTGGTGATCTTGTTAGCCGCTGGCATGGTGTTGTTCTTGACTGAAATCACTTCCAATACAGCAACGGCCACGATGATTCTTCCGGTGCTTGCCTCGTTGGCGCTGGCGTTGGATATCCATCCGTTCGTGCTAATGGTACCTGCGGCCATGGCAGCTAACTGCGCTTTTATGCTGCCGGTGGGTACTCCCCCCAATGCGATTATTTTTGCGACCGGAAAAATCAAAATTATCGAAATGGTACGCAACGGCTTCTGGCTGAATATTTTCGCGCTACTGCTGATCGTCGCGGCGGTTTATTTCTTATTGCCCTTCATGTGGGGAATCGATCTAACCACCTATCCGGACGCGTTCCGCGACTAACAGCCAGTCACTACTGTTGCTTCAGCCCCGCCATGTGCGGGGCTTTTTGTAGAGAGCTTTGGTAAAAAGCTTTAGTAAAAAGCTTTTTGTGCTGCGTGACGGACAGTTTGGAATGCAGATTGCTATGATGGGGCATCTTTTTTGCGTTGAGCCTGCCATGCGACTACTTCATACCGCCGATTGGCACTTAGGGCGGCTGTTTCACAACCTCTCCCTGCTGGAAGACCAGCGCCATGTATTGAACCAGCTACTGGATATTATCGACCGCGATGCGGTGGATGCTGTGCTGGTTGCAGGCGATATCTACGACCGTTCGGTGCCGCCATCCGCCGCCGTCACGCTGTTAGATGAGGTGCTTGGTGAGCTGTGTGAAAAGCGTGGCCTACCGGTGATTATGATTTCCGGCAACCACGACGGCGCTGAACGACTCGGCTTCGGGGCGCGCCACCTGCGCCAAGCAGGGCTGCATATTCTGTCTGATCTATCTGCCTGCGATCACCCGGTGACCCTGTCGATTAATGGGGAAGAACTGGATGTGTTCGGTATTCCCTACGCTGACCCAGAGTATGTACGCAGCCAGTTTTCGGTGGATGTCCGCGATTTCGACAGCGCCCACCGTTTCTTAATCGACCGTATCAACACCCAGCGCCAAGCGGGACGCCCCACCGTACTAATGAGCCACTGCTTTGTGGATGGCGGCAGTGCCAGCGATTCAGAGCGACCGTTAACCTTGGGAGGCGCGGAAAGCGTTGCTTGGGAGCCGATGCAGTCGTTTGACTATGTCGCCTTAGGCCATCTTCATGGGCCGCAGTATCGCGGCGGTGAACATATTCGCTACAGTGGCTCGCTGCTTAAATACAGCTTCTCAGAGGCTAACCAGCGCAAAGGCGTCACGCTGGTAGATATTGGCCCCGAGGGCGTGAGCCAGATTGAGCACCGCCCGCTGACGCCGCGCCGAGAGGTACGTGTGCTGGAGGGCGAGCTGGCCGAGCTGCTAGCACAAGGCAGAACCGATACCCAAGCCGATGACTATTTGTTAGTGCGTATGACCGACCGCCACGCGATTCTTGACCCCATGGGCAAGCTACGCGAGGTCTACCCCAACGTGCTGCATTTAGAAAAGCCCGGCATGCTGGAAGCCCAAGGGCGGCAGCAGTTAGATCGCGAACGGCTGCAATTTAGTGCTTTGGATATGTTTAGCGATTTCTTTACCCAAACCAGTGGGGACACCATGAGTGATGAGCAGGCCAGCGCCATGTGCGAACTCATCACCGCCCTAAGCCGTGAGCAGGAGAGCCAGTCATGACACCGTTAACGCTCACCATGCAGGCGTTTGGCCCCTTTGCTGGCAGCGAAACGATCGACTTTACTGCGCTGGGTAAAAGCCCGTTGTTTCTGATTAACGGCCCCACGGGCGCAGGGAAGAGCTCGATATTAGATGCCATCTGTTTTGCGCTTTACGGCCAGACCACTGGTAATGACCGCGATGCCGGGCAAATGCGCTGTGACCAAGCGGCTGCTAGCTTGTTGACCGAGGTGAGCTTGGATTTTCGCCTGCGCGATAGTGCTTACCGAGTGCGCCGGGTGCCCCAGCAGGAGCGTCCCAAGGCCACTGGTGAAGGCACTACCACACAAAGTGCTGAAGCCCAGCTGTGGCGGCTGACCCCGGAAGGTGATGAGGATGAATGTTTGGTGGCGCGTAAGGTCACTGATGCCAACAGCCAACTGCACGCTTTAATAGGTCTGGATGCTAATCAATTTCGCCAAGTAATGGTGCTCCCCCAGGGGAAGTTTCGTGAACTGTTGTTAGCGGAATCGAAAGACCGCGAGAAAATTTTTTCGCAGCTATTTCAAACCCAGATTTTTCAGCGCATTGAAGAGCGCCTGCGTACCCAGGCGAATCAAATAGAGCGAGCGGTGAATGATCACCGCCAGCATATCAGCGGCATTTTGGCCGGGGGCGAGCTGGAAAGCGAAGCGGCATTAGAGCAAGAAGTAGAGGCGCTAACCCCGCAAGTAGGGCAAGCGCGTCAGCGTTTTGAAACCGCTCAGCAGCAGCGCCGTAGTGCTGAACAGCGACGAGATGAAGCCCAAGCGTTACAGCGCCAATTTGAAGCGCGGGACAGCCTCGCCGCAGAGAAAGCACGCCACCTTGAGCAGCAAGCGCAAATAACGACCTTTCAGAGCCGCTTGACCCAAAGCGACCACGCTCAAGCGCTACGACCTTACAGTGCTGCGTTAGTCCAAGCACAGCAGGCACTCACTACCGCCCAAGCAGAGCAGCGACAGGCTGATGCCGCGCTGACTACCCAGCGAACGAATACTGAACAAGCCAAGCGTACCTTTGAAGCGGCACGCCAGCGCCAGACCGAACTACCTGCACTGCGCGAGCGCCATCGTCAGTTGGGCGAGTTTATCCACAAAAGTCAGCAGTTAAGTGAGCTTGAAGCGCGCTGGCAAGCGGCACAAACCGCTTGGCAGCAAGCCGATGGCATACTTAAGCGTGATGAAGCTCAATTAGACGGTATTCGTCAGCAAGGTGAAGCGCTAAGCGTTACTCTTGAGCAGCTGCAAACGGAAAGTCAGCAGTTGGCCAGCGCCCCTGCAGAGCTGAGCCGCCATGAGAGCCTGCTAGCTCAGCGGCAGGAGTTGGAGGCGCTGATGCGGCAGGGGCGTGAACTTATCGTTCAACAACAGCAGGCAACGGCGGCACTTCAAGGTCGGCGCAGCGAAGCAGAACAGGCGAAGCGCCACGCAACTGAGCAAGAGATGCGCTGGTACCAAGGGCAGGCCGCACTGTTAGCGCTCACTCTGCAAGAAGACGCGCCTTGCCCGGTGTGTGGCAGCCTTGAGCATCCTGCCCCAGCGGTTCAGCATGCTGATCTAGTTACCCAAGCGCAGGTAGAAGAAGCCCGCTCGACTGAGGAACAGGCTCGCCACGCCTTACAAACCGCCGAGCATCAGGAGCAACAGTTAGCGCAGCAGTTTAGCTATAACACTGAGCAGGCGCAGCGCCTTCGTCACCAGCTAGGCGATTGGGCCAGCCAACCGCCGTTTGAGCTGCAACAGGCCTGCGAACAATTGCGCCGCCAAGTCGCGCGTCGGCAACAGGTCGAGAGTGAGATTAACCGGCAAAGCGCTGCCCGTGACGAGCTACGTAGCGGCTGGGGCACGCTGGACAAACAGCTCAAAGCCCAGCGGCCTCAGGTTGAAAAGGCCAAAGAGGAGGCGTTACGGCTAGAGAGCCAGCGCGATCAATTAAGCCAATCACTGCCAGAAGATGCCCGTAACCCGTTGGCCATGCGCCAAACGCTCACTGAACTTGATAACCAAATTACTGAGCTTGAACAGGCCTGGGAGCGTGCACAGCAGGTGCTTTCGACGAGCGAAACCCAGCAGGCGCGGGCAGAAGAGCAGCTGCGCAGCGCAAACCAGCAACTGGCGCGTAGCCAGCAAGCGCTTGAACAGGCTCAGGCTGAGTGGCAAACGGCGCTACAAGCCAGTTCATTTGAAAGTGAAGCTGCTTTTCAGGCGGCTCAGCTAGAGGATAACCAACGGCAAGACCTGGCTCGCCAAGTAGAGGCCTATCAACGCCGGTTGGCTGAGCTTGACGGTGCGCTACACAATTACCACGCCCAACTGGCCGAAAAAACGCCGCCAGATCTCGCCGCACTCGCCACACTTACCGAAGCCGCCCAAGCGGAGGAGCATACTCAACTCGAAGCGTGGCGAACACTAGATGGGCGGTTAAATACGTTGCAGGGTATTCGCCAGAAACTTGCCGCCGCCCGTGCGTCCCAGGCCGAGCTTGAAGCCCAGTATCGGGTGTGGGGGACATTAAGCGAAGTGGCTAACGGGCGCACCGGTAATCGCATTAGCTTGCAGCGGTTTGTGCTAGGAGTGCTGTTGGACGATGTACTGATCCAAGCATCTGAACGGCTGGTGCGTATGAGCCGCGGGCGCTACCAGTTGGTGCGACGCGAAGACCCATCCAAGGGCAACAAAGCCTCGGGATTGGAATTGGACGTGGCCGATACCTACACCGGCAAAAGTCGCTCGGTAGCGACGCTTTCCGGCGGCGAGTCGTTTATGGCGGCGTTGGCGTTGGCACTAGGGCTTTCTGACGTGGTGCAGGCCTACGCAGGCGGGATTCAGTTGGATACGCTATTTATTGATGAGGGCTTTGGTAGCCTTGATCAGGATGCATTAGACCAAGCGATTGCTATGCTCAGTGAGTTACAAATGGGCGGGCGAATGATCGGGATTATCTCTCATGTCAGCGAACTCAAAGAGCAAATGCCTGTCCGTGTTGAAGTGCGTGCCAGCCGACTTGGTAGCTCGGTGGAAGTGAAGGGCGCGCTTCTTTAATGCCTGGGGTGGCGTTAATTCATGCTGCGTTCATACAGCATGTTTTATAACGGAAGTGAATCGTCTAGCGAGCCCTAGAGATACTATCCACTTAGATACTATCCACGTAGGAGTGCAAGGATGAACGCAAGCAAGATTTTACAACAGTTGATGAAGCAGGCCGGCGGTAGCAGAAGTAGTGGAAACAGTGGTGGAAACAGCGGAAGCGGTATCGATGTTAAAGGCGTTATTGATGGGCTATCGCGCCAGCTAGGCGGTGGCAGCAGTAGCGCAGGCCAGGGATCGCGGCAAGGGGGCGGCTCTAGCGGTTTTGATATTAAGAGCCTGTTAGGTGGTGGCGCAATGGGCATGCTTATTGGCTCTAAGCGTGGTCGTAGCATGGGCGGTAAAGCGCTCAAGTACGGCGCAATTGCTGGTGTGGGCATGCTGGCCTGGAAAGCATGGCAAAGCTCTCAGGAAGGGAAAAATGCGGCTAACTCGTCTAATGCTGCTCAAAATGCATCCGAGGGCGAACGGGTAGAAGTGCTTAGCGGTGAGTATCAAGAGCGGCGCAGCCTTGAGCTGTTGCAAGCAATGATTATGGCCGCCAGAGCTGATGGCCACATTGATGAGCAAGAGCAGGCACTCATCACAGAGCAGATTGATGCGCTAGGTGCCGATCAGGAGATGCATCGCTGGGTCGAGCAGCAGCTCAATGCCCCGCTGGATGCTCAGACACTAGCCCGTGAAGCTGACTCTCCCCAGGCTGCCCGCGAGATGTATCTGATCAGCGTCGCTGTCACTGATGATCAAAATCCCATGGAGCGCGCCTGGTTGGATCAATTGGCAAGTGCGCTGAATCTCTCGCCCGACATGGCTGCCGAGCTTGAACGCCAGGCGCAGCAGGCAGGTTAATGCTGGATACACTTAATTTTTGGCTAGCCACCGGCTTTGGGCTGGGGCTAGCGCCAGTCGCGCCGGGTACGGTTGGTTCGCTGCTGGGCATTCCCTTAGCGTGGTGGTTGTTGAGCCGACCACTGGTGCAGCAGGGCGTTATCATCGCTGTTCTGCTGGCACTTGCAGTGCCGATTTGTCACGTCGCGGCGTGGCACTACGCAGGATTAGATCATGGCAGCATTGTTGCTGATGAGTACTTGGCGTTCCCGCTAGCGGTTATTGGGCTGCAAGCAGCTCGCCATCCACTGGTGATGGCGCTGGCATTCGTTATTTATCGCTTCTTTGATTCGCTGAAGCCGCCGCCAATTCATTTGGCAGAGTATGTGCAGGGTGGCTTTGGAATTGTGTTAGACGATGTTATTGCGGCGTTAGTGACGTGGGTAGTGATGGCCCTAATAGTGAAGTTTTGGCAGCGCCGAACCGCTGAGCAACGTTTAAACCCATAACAATATCAGCAACAAAAAAAGCGCCGCTAGCCTGTTGAAAGCTAGCGGCGTGCTCTTTTTATGACCTATGACTCTGAGCGTTTACCACCTCACTCTTTAACAACAATTACCGACTTTACGTTAACGAACTCAAGCATGCCAAAACCGCCATGCTCACGCCCATAACCAGAGTCTTTAACGCCGCCAAACGGCATTTCCGGGGTAGCGACGCCAAAGCCATTGATAAACACCATGCCAGTGTCGAAGTACTTGCTGGCAAGCTCAGTAGCACGCTTCACATCTTTAGAGATGATGCCACCGCCGAGGCCATAACGGCTGTCATTAGCAATGCGCATGGCGTCTTCGTCGTCTTTAGCGCGAATCAGCGCCGCGACGGGTCCGAATAGCTCGTCATCGTAGGCGGGCTGGCCGGGTGTCACGTTATCCAGCACGGTCACTGGGTAAAACGCGCCTTTACCAGATGGCTTTTCTCCGCCGCAGAGGATTTTTGCGCCTTTACGCACACTCTGTTCCACCTGCTCGTGGAGAGCATCGCGTAGGTCAACCCGCGCCATAGGGCCTAAGTCGGTATCATCTGACCTGGGGTCGCCTACTTTCAGCGCCTTCATCTTTTCCACAAAACGCTCTTTGAACGCTTCATAGTTGGCATCGGTCACCACGAAGCGTTTTGCAGCCACGCAGGTCTGTCCGGTATTAAACACTCGGCCAGTGACGCAGGTTTTGACGGCAACGTCGAGGTCCGCATCATCCAGCACCAAATAGGCATCGTTTGAGCCCAATTCCAATACGGTTTTTTTCAGGTGTTCGGCTGCTTTTGCCGCCACTTTACGACCTGCACCATCGCTACCCGTAAGGGTGACGCCACGAACCGCCTGGTGTGCAATCACCTCATCAGATACATCGTGAGAGATAATGATCGTGCGGAAAACGTTTTCCGGTAGGCCTGCCTCGCGGTAAATCTTTTCGAGCAGTAGGCCGCTGCCAGTGACATTTTCAGCGTGCTTCAGGAGTACGCTATTACCCGCCATAATGTTGGCGATGGAGTAACGTACTACTTGATAAGCGGGGAAGTTCCACGGTTGTATGCCGTAGATAACACCCATGGGAGAGTAAGTGACAATGCCACGCTCGCCATTGCTGGGGTTGCGCTCTTCGTCAGCTAATGTAGTGGGGCCATGCTTAGCGGTGTAATCGCAGATGCCTGCGCAAAGCTCGACTTCCTGGCGGGCTTGGCTGGGTAGCTTACCCATTTCCTCTACCATCAGTTCGGCAAGCTCATCTTTATTGGCGTTAAGCGCCTCGCCAATGGCTTTTACCACCTTAGCACGCTGTTCAAGAGGTTTAAGCCGCCAGTCTAGAAACGCTTCATGACTGGCCTCGACAATCTGCTTGGCTTGGCTGGCATCCATCAGCGCATAAGTCTCAAGCGTTTCGCCGGTGGTTGGGTTAACGGTTGTGATGCTGTTGCTCATAAGATCTCCTATCTTTTGATCAACGGGGCGTTAAAGAATAGACCAGCTATTAGCCGACTGGTCTATTAATACTGATTCTCCACTCTAGTAGAAAAACGCTGCTTTGCCCAAATTGATTGTTAGCGTCTTAACTAAAGCGCTATCCCTAGGGCAGTCACCGGTAAAAAACGTTCCGTTAAGCCCGCATGTTTATGGTGGGCTACTGAAATGTTGGGCCGCCAGCTTCCTCGCCCCATATCTCTTCCAGTCGATCATCACGACCACAGCTCAAGCGATAAAATCGGTAGCGCAGTGGATTTTTTTCATAGTAATCCTGGTGATACTCTTCAGCTTCCCAGAACTCGCTGGCAGGGGCTATCTCAGTCGCTATAGCCTGGTCAAAGCGTGCTTCCATTTCAGCTTTCGACGCTTCTGCTAGTTCTCGCTGTTCATCATTATGGTAAAAAATGGCTGAGCGGTACTGGTCACCGCTGTCGCAAAACTGGCGGTCTACGGCGAAGGGGTCAATATTGCGCCAGAAAATCTCTAGCAGCTGTTCGTAGCTGATTTGGCTGTCATCGTAGGTAATTTGCACCACTTCGACATGGCCAGTTCCACCGCGAGAAATCTGCTCGTAGGTAGGGTTTTCAAGCTCGCCGCCCATATAACCAGAGATGGTGGCTCTGACGCCGGGCTGCTTATCGTAGGGCGGTTCCATGCACCAAAAACAGCCGCCAGCAAACGTAGCTTCCGTATTGGATTGGGCATGGAGTGGCGTGCTGGCGAGACCTGCGGCCGCTATGACAAACAGCGTTAAGAGCTGAGATAAGAGGCGAAAACGGTGGTATCGAATCATTGTAAGCACTCCAGTAGACGTGGTGAGTTATCGCTCGATGTCGAGTCGCTTAGTGGCAACGTTGGCTAATACCTT
Organism: Halomonas sp. XH26; assembly: GCF_024138895.1. Lineage (NCBI taxonomy): Bacteria > Pseudomonadati > Pseudomonadota > Gammaproteobacteria > Oceanospirillales > Halomonadaceae > Halomonas > Halomonas sp. XH26. The sequence goes on along the minus strand of NZ_CP071889.1, from coordinate 2,890,338 downwards.
ACATAACCTATTCGCTACCCCAGCCGGTAAGGCCATACTGTGTCTAACGTATCCAATGCCGCTCTGATAGTCGGCTCCGCGGCACGTTCTTTGCGCCATATCATGCTAAGTGCGCAGGGCAGACGAACATTTTCGGCTACAGCCAAACCGCTTTCCTGGCGTTCGGCCATTGCCAGCGCGTCCCTAGCTAAGCTTAGACCCACTCCCGCACGTACTAAATCCAGCATACAAGCTTCTTGGTCTACTTGGGCAACCCTATTAGGTGTGGCGCCACTTGGGGTTAGGACGCGCTCTAGCAGCCGGTGGTGTGCCGAGACCGAGGGCGTGACTATCCAGGGAAGTCTGGCTAGAGCTTCCCAGCGGGTATCCATCAGTTTGGTTTCCCAGCCTGCTGGGGCAATTACGTGATAGTGGAAGTGGGTCAGCTCACGCCAAGCAAGGATTTCGCTTCCTGATCCTTCGCCGGGAGGGGCGAGAAAAAAGCCCACATCCAGTTCGCCTTGCTCTACTTTCGTTAATACGTTGCCACTCATCCCATGGTGCAACTCGGTTTCCAATTGAGGGGCGCGAGCCATCAATCGGCTGAGAAATTTGCCCAGCCGAATAAATTCCGGGTCAACAATCGTGCCGATTTTTAGTTTTCCTCGCAGGGTGCTGTGCAAAGCGCTAGCGCGTTGCTCAAAGGCCAGGGCGCTGGCCAGGGCATTTTCTGCGGCGGGCAATAATGCATAGCCATCGGCGGTTAGCGTTAACCCCTGAGGGCGACGGGTGAATAGGGTTAACCCTAAGTGCTGCTGAAGTTGCTTCAACTTTAGACTGACGGCGGGTTGAGTCAGGTATAGCTGGTCAGCTGCCCGTGAAACGCTTCCGGTACGTGCGACGGCTACAAATGCCCGTAGCGCTGAGTTTTCTTGCATAAGCGAGCACCTGTTGTCGTTATGTTATTTGAAAAGCTTATATCTGGGTTAAGAATTACTCAATTGATTGCCTCGCAGAGCTGGTTAATCTGTCACTACTTAATTCGTTATTTTAATCTGCTTATAAAGGTAGCCAAATGACAACAACCACTATTCATCATTTCATTAACGGGCAGATCAGTCAGGGTAGCTCGGGTCTTTCTCAAGATGTCTTTAATCCTGCGACGGGTAACGTTACCGGAAACGTGGTTCTTGCCTCTGCATATGATGTAGATAGTGCTGTGCAAGCCGCTAAAGCGGCATTTCCTACTTGGGCCGATACCCCGCCCATTCGCCGGGCACGGGTAATGTTCAAGTTTTTGGAGCTGCTCAACGCCCATAAAGATGCATTGGCGGAAGCAATTACTAAAGAGCATGGCAAAGTGTTTACTGATGCCCAGGGCGAAGTTGCCCGAGGGATTGATGTCGTTGAATTCGCTTGCGGTATCCCTCAGTTGTTAAAGGGCGACTATACCGAGCAGGTAAGCACCGGTATTGATAACTGGACCATGCGTCAGCCATTGGGCGTGGTGGCTGGCATTACGCCGTTCAACTTCCCTGTCATGGTACCGATGTGGATGTTCCCCGTGGCGATTGCTGCCGGTAACACCTTTGTTCTTAAGCCTAGTCCGCTTGACCCCAGCGCCTCGCTGATGATTGCCGATCTGCTCAAGCAGGCTGGTCTGCCGGATGGTGTGTTCAATGTGGTTCAGGGCGATAAAGACAGCGTTGAAGCGTTGATCGACCATCCGGATGTTAAGGCGTTGTCGTTTGTTGGCTCTACGCCGATTGCTAACCTGATTTACGAGCGCGGCGCTAAGCACGGTAAGCGGGTGCAAGCACTGGGTGGCGCTAAAAACCATATGGTAGTGATGCCGGATGCCAACTTGGATAAAGCCGTGGATGCCTTGATTGGCGCTGCCTACGGCTCGGCGGGCGAACGTTGTATGGCAATCAGCGTGGCGGTGCTGGTGGGCGATGTGGCGGATGGCGTGGTGGCTCAACTGGCGGAACGTGCCAAGGCGCTGAAGGTTAAAGACGGCATGCAGCTGGATGCGGAAATGGGCCCGATTGTCACACGTCAGGCTCACGAGCGGATTACCGGTTACCTTAATAAAGGTGTAGAAGAAGGCGCACACTTGGTGGTGGATGGCCGAGAATTCGATGCCGCGCAAACCGGTGACGGCTGTGCCGAAGGCTTCTGGATGGGCGGTACTCTGTTTGATCATGTCACCCCCGAGATGACCATTTACAAAGAAGAGATATTCGGACCAGTGCTGGCCTGTATTCGGGTGCCGGATATTGCCACTGCCATTCAACTGATCAATGACCATGAATTTGGTAACGGAGTGAGCTGCTTCACTGAGAGCGGTAGCGTTGCGCGGGAATTTGGTCGCCGTATTCAGGTGGGCATGGTCGGCATCAATTTGCCCATTCCGGTACCCATGGCGTGGCATGGTTTCGGCGGTTGGAAGCGTTCGCTGTTTGGCGATACGCATGCTTATGGCGAAGAGGGCGTGCGCTTCTATACCAAGCAGAAATCCATTATGCAGCGCTGGTCAGACTCTATTGATTCAGGCGCTGAGTTTGTGATGCCTACGGCGAAGTAACGCCATTACGTTACGGGAGCCCGTTCATGTCACATGTTACTAATAATAACTTCGATTATATTGTGATCGGCGCAGGCACCGCAGGGTGCCTGATGGCAAATAGACTCAGCGCCAATCCAAATAATAAGGTGCTGCTAATTGAAGCAGGCGGGCCAGATAACTACCACTGGATTCATATTCCGGTGGGCTATCTTTACTGCATCAACAACCCGCGCACTGACTGGCTGTTTCGTACCGAACCAGACAAAGGGCTCAATGGCCGCTCACTGATTTATCCCCGGGGTAAAACGCTAGGTGGCTGTTCCAGCATTAATGGCATGCTTTATCTGCGTGGTCAGGCACGGGATTACGATCACTGGGCCGAGTTGACCGGCGATGACGCCTGGCGGTGGGAGAACTGCTTGCCAGATTTTATGAAACACGAAGACCATCACCGTTTGGATGAAGGCGGTGATGGCGATGCCGATCATCGCCGTTACCATGGCCATGGTGGCGAATGGCGGATCGAAAAACAGCGCTTAAGCTGGCAAGTATTAGATGATTTCGCCGAGGCGGCGGTGCAAGCGGGTATTCCGCGCACTGACGATTTCAATCGTGGTGATAACGAAGGCGTTAACTATTTTGAAGTCAACCAGCGCAATGGCTGGCGCTGGAATACTTCTAAAGCGTTTTTGCGGCCGATCAAGCAACGCACCAACCTAACGATATGGCACTCTACCCACGTCAATCGTCTGTTATTTGAACCGCAAGATGGCCAACCGCGCTGCGTAGGCGCAGAGCTTCTACGCGAGGGCAAAACGCTTAGTGTGGCGGCTAATAAAGAAGTTGTACTGAGTGCCGGCGCTATCGGTTCGCCACAGATTCTACAGCTTTCCGGTATTGGCGCGCCCGAGCTATTGCAACAACACGGTATTGATGTGGTGGCAGCGCTACCTGGCGTAGGCGAAAACTTGCAGGACCACTTGCAGATTCGCTCTGTCTATAAAGTGAAAGGGGCAAAAACGCTTAATACCATGGCCAGTACTCTACTGGGTAAAGCCAAGATTGGTTTGGAGTACGTGCTGAAACGTAGGGGGCCGATGAGTATGGCGCCTTCTCAGTTATGTATCTTTACGCGCAGTTCTGACGAGTATCAGCACGCCAACATCGAGTACCACGTACAGCCATTAAGCCTTGACGCGTTTGGCCAGCCACTGCATGGGTTTCCTGCGATTACCGCCAGTGTCTGCAATCTTAACCCCACAAGCCGTGGCTCGGTAAGGATCAAAAACCGTGATCCACAAACGGCGCCCGCCATTGAGCCTAACTACCTGAGCACGGAAGAAGACCGCAATGTGGCGGCAGACTCATTACGGGTTACGCGGCGGATTGCCGAGCAGCAGGCATTCGCTAAGTATCAGCCAGAAGAGTTTAAACCTGGGTTGCAGTATCAAAGCGACGAAGAACTAGCCAAATTGGCGGGCGATATCGGTACCACGATCTTTCACCCAGTCGGGACGGCGAAAATGGGCCGCGATGACGACCCGGGGACCGTGGTGGATTCCAAGCTGCGTGTTAAGGGAGTGAGCGGTCTGCGAGTAGTGGACGCCAGTATTATGCCGACCATTACCAGTGGCAATACCAACTCACCTACCTTAATGATTGCTGAGAAAGCAGCAGGGTGGATGGTGGCAGCGGACTAGTCATCACCCTGACATTTTTTTTAACTATAGTATTGACGTGCGGCTAAGTTAAGCGCATGCTGAATGCAGTTGGTTAGCAAGTCGAACGTTGTCAGCAGTATCGAAACGCCCAAGCGTTTAGTCTGGTGAAAGTTTCTTGTTCTACCCACTGCAACTCGGGTATTACCCGGCTCTACATCAAGCTACATCGAGGATTTCGATCATGGCAACTGGTACCGTTAAGTGGTTTAACGACACTAAAGGCTTCGGCTTCATTTCTCCGGACGACAATGGCGACGACCTGTTCGCGCATTTCTCTGAAATTCAAGCTGACGGCTTCAAAACTCTGCAAGACGGTCAGAAGGTTTCCTTCGACGTTACTCAGGGTAAAAAAGGCCTTCAGGCTTCTAACATCAAAGTTCTTTAATTAGAAACGATGATGTTCGCTGTTAGCGCGTAACGCTAATATGCTAAAAAACCCCGCGAAAGCGGGGTTTTTTCGTTTTTATCTAATCGGTATCCTGTTCACGCCTCACGCCTCACGCCTCACGCCTCACGCCTCACGCCTCACGCCTCACGCCTCACGCCTCACGCCTCACGCCTCACGCCTCACGCCTCACGCCTCACGCCTCACGCCTCACGCCTCACGCCTCACGCCTCACGCCTCACGCCTATATTCTTTTTTGTTCTTACTGTGTTTCTAAAAATAACTTTTTAGAATATCTTCGAGGCGGCACAATGCTCCTAAGATTTTAGGTTAGGGATGCAGGATATGTCGCTGGATGCTTGGATAGCCGTGGGGGTAGTGCTGACTATCTTCCCGTTAATGACACTGTCTCGACTGGGGCCAGACATTATTCTGCTTGGTGCCGTCGTGGTGTTAATGACCTTGGGGGTCATTGACCCGCAGCAGGCGCTGGGCGGTTTTTCTAACAGTGGCTTGTTTACCGTGGCCTTCATGTATGTGTTGGTTGCCAGTATTCGTGAAACGGGTGGTATTGACCTGATTATTCGCTATGTACTGGGTCGTCCTAGCAGTGAGCGGGGTGCACTTGTTCGGCTGCTGTTACCCGTGGCATCGCTGAGCGGTTTTCTCAATAACACGCCCGTAGTGGCTACCTACATCCCTGCTGTAATGAGTTGGAGTCGACGACTAAGGCTTTCTCCTCAACGGCTTTTAATGCCGCTCAGCTTTGCTTCCATTCTAGGCGGTACCATTACACTGTTTGGTACCAGTACTAACTTAGTTGTGCATGGTTTGCTAGTAGAGCGCTATCCCGCGCTTGAGATGGGGCTATTTGATTTAGCGTGGGTAGGTGTCCCTGTTGCGCTGGTGGGTCTTGCTTATCTTATCTTCTTAGGGCCACGCTTATTGCCCTCACGAGAGGGGATGTCAAAAGCGTTTGCTAACCCTCGCGAGTTTACTATCGAAATGGAAGTTGATCCTGCGGGGATACTGGTTGACCGTACGGTGGAAGAAGCTGGGTTACGCCACCTTCAAGAACTTTTTCTAGTCGAAATTGAGCGTGCAGGTAATGTGGTGAGTGTAGTGGGGCCAGGCGAGCAGCTAAAGGCAGGTGACCGACTCGTTTTTGTGGGCACCTCGGACGCCGCTGTAGAGCTACAGCAGATTCGTGGACTCATTCCTTCTCGTGATGCGGCGTCGAGTTTGGAAAAAGAGTTTAAAGAGCGGCGCTTGGTTGAAGCGGTGGTATCGAACCAGTGTCAGTTTATTGGACAGCGGATTCGTGACGGCCGTTTTAGAACGCTGTATGGCGCTGCTGTATTAGCAATCTGTCGTGGTGGTGAGCGGGTAACCGGCAACTTAGGCCAAGTCCGTTTGCAACCTGCTGATGTGCTGCTGTTAGAAGCACGCCCTCCGTTCATTGAGCGCCACCGCCAATCGAAAGACTTTCTTTTAATTAGTGAGTTGAACGGTTCAGCGCGGCCTGTTCATGAAAAAGCCCCGCTGGCATGGGCGATTTTGTTGGGGGCGGTGCTGTTGGCGGCATTAGGTGTCTTAAGTATGCTCAATGCTGCCATGTTGGGCGCGGCGCTAGCGTTATTAACCGGTTGTTGTTCCGTGGGGGCTGCTAAGCGTGGCCTGGATACGCAAGTGTTGCTGACCATTGCAGCATCTTTCGGGGTAGGGGCTGCGCTGCAAACATCCGGCGCGGCGGATTTCCTGGCGGGCAGTGTTCTATCGTTGGTGGCGGGTAACCCGCTGTTGCTATTAATTGCCACTTATTGCGTCGTGGCAATGTTAACCGAGTTGGTGACCAATAATGCTGCTGCGGTGATCATTTTTCCGGTGGTCATGGCAGCAGCAGAAAGCCTGGGGGTTAACCCGATGCCCTATGTGGTGGCGGTAATGTTTGCTGCCTCGGCGAGTTTTTTGACACCGATTGGTTATCAAACGAACCTTATGGTGCATGGCCCTGGCGGCTATCGGGTCAGTGATTTCTTGCGTGTTGGTGGTGGCTTAAACCTATTGACGGGGGCCATTGCCTTAACCCTTATTCCAATGGTTTGGCCGCTTTAAGCAGGCAAATGACTCGCCCAACGCGTCACTTTACGCTAGGGTGGCGCTTTTAACGTCAGCAAGGAAAGAGCCCATGACAGCCCCAGGCGAACTGATTATTGAACCGCAAAATGGTCAACCCGCCGATGCGTGCGTGTTTATTATTCACGGGTTGGGTGCCGATGGGCACGATTTCGAGCCGCTAGTGCCAGCCCTTACGCTACCGGACTCAGCGCATGTGCGTTTTATTATGCCTCACGCGCCGCGCTTGCCGGTCACTATTAATGGCGGCATGGTGATGCCCGCGTGGTACGACATCCTCGCAATGGATTTGGGGCGTCGGGTGGATGAAGCGCAACTAAAAACGTCTGCTGAACGCATTCAGGCACTGATTGAAGAGCAGATTGATCAAGGAATCGACAGCCGCCGCATTATCGTAGCGGGGTTTTCTCAGGGAGGCGCAGTCGCTTATCAGGCGGCGCTTTCATTCCCTCAGCCTCTTGGCGGACTGTTGGCCATGTCGACCTATTTTGCGACGGCCGATAGCATCAATTTAGCTGAATCCAATCGTGATATTCCCATCGAAGTACATCATGGGAATTTCGACCCCATCGTTCCTGAAACTTTGGGCCGCAGTGGTGTCGAACGCCTAAAAGAAATGGGCTACACGGTTAATTATCGCCAGTATCCGATGGCGCATGCGCTATGCCCGCAGCAGGTAAATGATATTGGTAAGTGGCTGAGCGAGCGGTTGGGCTAAGTGGGTAAGCAGTACCGAGGTCGTGGAGCTGGCGTACCTGGTGATATCCCTCGTGAGGGGTGGCTCGATATTATTTGGCGTGTAGTGCGTGCTGCACGTCGGGACCGGATTACTATCTTTGCAGCGGGCATCGCTTTTTATGCCCTGCTGGCGCTATTTCCGACCATTGCCGCCGTTATTTCTCTTTGGGGTTTGCTGTTTGATCCTGTTGAGGCAGGCCGTCAGCTTTACGAAATTAGCCGCTTTATGCCACCGGATGCGGCAAATTTGATTGACCAGCAGGCTCAAGAGGTGGTCGAGACGACGGAGTCTGGCAATGTGACGACAGCACTTGTGGGGCTGTTAGTGGCCATGTACATCGCATCGAAAAGTGTTTCCATATTAGTGGTTGGCTTAAACGTAGTGTATGGCGAACACGAAAAGCGGCCGTTATTACTGCGTGGTGTCGTGCTGGTATCGTTGACCTCTGGTTTGATCATAATGACGCTAGTGTCACTGGGGTTTATCGCCATTGTGCCGATAGTGGTTGATGCGCTGACGATTGAGCCACCGGTGGATAGTGTTTTGAAATGGCTGCGTTGGCCCGCGCTGTTGTTACTGATGAGCGTGCTTATTGCTTTGCTGTATCGTTACGCGCCTTATCGACGTTCTGCCCAGTGGCGCTGGTTAAGCTATGGCACGCTGTTTGCCACCACTATGTGGTTACTAGGCTCAGGTGGCTTGTCGCTTTACGTACGTTACTTTTCTACCTTTAGTGAGCTGTATGGCTCTCTTGGTGCTGTTGTGGCGCTAATGCTGTGGTTTTGGCTGTCAGCGTTTGTGGTGCTGTTTGGTGCTGAACTCAACTGCGAAATGGAGCGCCAGACCTGCAACGACACAACGGTGGGGGCTGCTCGCTCACTTGGCGAACGTCAGGCATTTGCTGCCGACACGGTAGGTGTTGAAAACCCCTGGAATAGCGAAAATGTTGATACGCGACACCAGTTGCAGGATAAATGACCCCGACAGCGATATGCACCAATCAACATCGCCCAGCAAAGCTGGGCGGTGTTGTTTAGTGGAAGTGTGAATCGGTAGGGTTTTTGCGGAAAACGTTACAAAAGCTCTTCGGCAGCCAGTGCCAAGCGTGAACGTTCAACGCTTTTCAGGGTGATATGCCCAGCATGGGGCCAATCCCTAAATCGTTCTACAACAGCAGCCATGCCACAGGTGTTGGCGGTGAGGTAGGGCGTGTCGATCTGGCCAACGTTGCCTAAACAGACAATTTTGGTATTTCGGCCCGCTCGGGTTACCAATGATTTAAGCTGTTTGGGGGTAAAATTTTGCGCCTCGTCAATAATCAAGAACGTATCGTTTAAGGTGCGCCCACGCATGAAGCTCGGTGCGCGAATCTGAACCCTGGAGCCAATTAACTGCCGAGTAGCACCATTATCCCAGCTAGATTCCCCTTCTTCGTTACGCAACAGGTTGTCCATATTGTCGTGGAAGGCACCCATCCACGGCGACATTTTCTCCTCTTCGGTGCCCGGTAAGAAACCGATATCTTCGCCCATGGGAATCGGCGCACGGGTAAACACAATGCGCTCAAATAGTTTGGCATCCAGTGTTTGCTGGAACGCTGCGGCGAGTGTCATAAAGGTTTTGCCGGTGCCTGCATTACCAGCAATGGTGACCAGATCAATGTCCGGGTCCATTAGTAGGTTGAGGGTGAAGTTTTGGCGACTGTCGTGGGCATGAACGCCCCATACGCCCGCATGGTGACGGTAGTTGGTAAGTAGCTGTAGTCGGGCAGTTGACGGTGAAAGTTCACGGACAATGGCTTCAAACTCGGCGCCATTTTCGCTATCGGATACCAGCATGCCGACATGCCAATGGCGAGGCATGTTGCCACTTAGCTGATAAAAGGTGTGGTGGTCGATACGCTCAACGGTGACGTCGACATTGAGCGCTTCCCACAGCGAAGCACCATCCTGTCCCGCGGTGGCGTAAACCTGCGCACCTTCAATCATCGCATCGCTGTCAGAGAAAGCGCGGTCATTCAGGTAATCTTCCACCGGTACTTTTAGCGCGGCGGCTTTTACCCGTAGGTTGATATCTTTGGTGATCAGGATAACGGAAGCATCCGGACGCTCATCGCGTAGCCGGCAGGTCTCCGCCAAAATTCGGTTATCGGGGCTGTCATCAAGGGATTCGAAGGGTTTAAGGTCGTTGTAGCACAAAAAATGTAGGCGGCCCGATTCACCACTGATGCGGGGAATGGGAATGCCTTTCTGGATTTCGTCGAAGGTGACTTGGCTGGTTAAGTCGGAAAGCGTGCGGCTAATTTGCCGCGCCGTACGGGCGATCTCTCTGATGCCGTTTTTATGCTTATCTAGCTCCTCGAGTACAGTCATGGGGATAACGACGTCGTGCTCATCAAAGTGGTAGAGCGCGGCGGGGTCGTGGATAAGGACATTCGTGTCTAGGACATACAGCCTAGTCGCTTTCTTATCGAGTCGTACCATCGTGGAAACTACTCCTTAGTTGACGGCAACATCGACACTGGCAGATGCACTTTACGCTTAGATGACACTCACCTGTGCCGGTTCTCTAGCGTGTCCTTTTGATCTCCTTATGTAGCACTTTTTTACAAGTTCCTTAACAGAGTGGAAGGCATAAGCAATTTTTTCCAATGCTCTATTTCAACGTTATTACAAAGCATCAACGGGTAGTGCCTAAAAAGCGTGACACTTTCGTTAGCAGTGCTGTGGCGACCACTCCCAGGCTTTCTCCTTCTACGTAGCGATAATAGTGGCTGTCCAGGGCGAGATCATGATTTAGCGCGCAAAGCTGATGGCTTTCTATGGCTTCTTTCACCAATGGGTAGGGTAGCAGTGCCCAGCCAGTGCCATTGATGGCGGCATCGCGAATGACCTCAAACATGGTTAGCCCTAGATAATTTGTCGAAAAAAGTGCCTCACTGACTAGTTTATCGCCCTGCTCATAGGTTAAGCACACCTGAGTATATTGGGCGAGATCGTCGCGGGTAACACTGGGTAAGCGGCTTAGCGGGTGCGACGTTGCCGCTACTAGGCACATGCTCACCGGTGCAAGGTTACTGGCATTTACGTCGGCACCCTCAGCGGTATACAACCCAAAGGCGATATCAACGGTTTGGCGAAGGACGAACTGTGGGTGCTCTTGGGGAGGTAATAAATATACCGAGATGGCCGTAAGCGGATAGCGCTGCTTTAAATCGTGCATGACTTGTCGCCAAAATGCTTCGGGCAACGCATCATCCCTGGCAATGCACAGCTGGCTTTCTACGCCTTGCAGGTGCTGTTGGCAGTGTTTTTTGATTCGGCTGGCACTTGTCAGCAGTCGGTAGCAGTCCGGCAGCACGCTTTCACCTACCGCAGTGAGCTGTAGGCTATTGCCTGAACGCTCGAACAGCACGACCCCAAGACTATCTTCTAAGGCATTCACTGTGGCACTTAGCGTGCTGCGTTTTATCCCTGTGTGTCGTGCGGCCGCCGCAAAGGAGCCATGTTCAGTAACGTCAATAAACGCCTGCACTTGTTCTGCGCGCATAGGTTACTCCGTGGAGAGCCAAAAAAGTTGGCGCTGAGCGATTGGTGAAACGTTAGTGTACTCACTATTATGCGTTGGGTTTAACACACTTTACTGGAGTATTTCGCGTGACCCCCTTTGTCGCCGAGCGCCGTGCGCTCAGATTTTCTGCTGTCTCTGCCAGCCTGTTCGCCTTTACCGGCCTTGCACTCGGGCTTGCCAGTGGATCAATTACTATTTTATTCGATAGTGGCTATTCGCTATTAAGTTTAGTGCTGGCGTCGCTGTCGTTGTTTGCGTTAAAGCAGGCGCGCAAACCGGCAGATAATCATTACCCCTTTGGGCGGCTGACCGTAGAGCCGTTGGCTGTGCTGCTTAAAGGCGTAGTGATCGCGTTAGTGTGCCTGTTCTCAATAGTGTCTGCTGTGTGGAGTCTTGCGCAAGGCGGGCGGCTGGTAACGTTAGATCTTGCGTTGATGTTTGGCGTGGTGAATGTGGCAGGCTGTTTACTGACCTGGTGGTGGTTGAGCCGTTATGCCCGAATTGCGCGCTCTTCACTGCTAGCTGCCGAGCTGCGTCAGTGGCAAATGGACACATGGCTTAGTGCCGCCGTGATGCTGGGCTTTGCGCTCACGTGGGGATTAACGCTGACCCCTTGGGCTCATCTGGCGCGTTTTGCCGATCCTGTGATGGTGCTGATTATCGCCGGCTACTTCTTGCCGATGCCTATTCGCATGATGCGTGGCGCGCTGCGCGAATTGATGTTTGGCGAGCCGTTGGGTAGCGTTCGCCAGGACGTAGTACAAGAGGTGGCAGACTTCGATATTGCCAATGACGACGTACGTTTAGCTCAGGTTGGCAGCTTCTTGATGGTTGATATTCAACTGGATATGCAACAAATCAATGATGCGGAGGAGATTGTTGAAAGTGTAGAACAGCACTGCAAACAGCGTAATCTGCGTGCAGTGACCAGCATTACATTGGTAACTTAATTTATTAGCAGCAGAATAGGCAGCAGTGACAGCGCTGCCGCAACCTGAGACGTTGCCGATAGGCGTTTAGTCGTTTGCTCTCTTTTGAGGCTTACCTTTGCGCTGGGTGCTTGCCATCTCTTCAAGTTCCTCTTCGCTCATTGAGTCATACATGTCTTTGGAGGAGTCATAAAGTTCACTAGGCTTTGTTTCACCACGCTTGGCAGAAAGCGCCGCCCCCGCAGCTTTCTGCTGTGCTTTGGAAGTTGCTTTCATAGGTCGACTCCTGTCAGTTGACTTCCTTAAACCAATCACGATATTAAGCTTAGCAGAGAGAAGTGTCCTTTCCAGACGAGCTGGCGATGTTAACTTAAGAGAATTCCATGACACCGGCGATTAATAGCGCGAAACACGCGGGAATTGCGTTTCAGATCCATGAGTATCAACACGATGCTGCTGCGCAATCTTACGGGCTGGAGGCAGCTGAAAAACTGGGTGTTGCCGCTCAGCAAGTGTTTAAAACCTTGGTAGTTACCCTGGATGGTAAGCAGTTGGCAGTTGGTATTGTACCGGTCACCAGCCAGCTGGGGTTAAAGCAAATTGCTAAAGCGGCAGGGGCGAAAAAAGCGTCAATGGCGGCGCCAGGTGACGTGGAGAGGACCACGGGGTATGTGCTTGGTGGTGTTAGCCCGCTGGGCCAGAAAAAGCGTCTGCCTACGTTTATCGACGACTCGGCGCAGACATTTTCGACACTTTATGTAAGCGCGGGGCGACGTGGGCTGGAGATTGAGCTTGCTCCGAACGACTTAGCAGCGTTATGCCAGGGGCATTTTGCGGCGCTAGCAACTACGCTTTCCTAATATCTGATTTACTATCTATGGGGCTAGCAACCACACATCTATGAGCCTAGCAACCACCCATGCTGTACCGTTCGCCTATCCTTGCCAAGGCATAGGTTGGCGCTTTCTGGTATGGTGCTTCACATTATAGGTTTGCTGGGCAATATAGCCCCTTCAGGATAATTTTGTGTCTGACACTTCTTTTGCATCGCTTGCGCTCTCTCCTGCGCTTTTAAGCAACTTAGATTCCCTTGGCTATCACGCAATGACGCCTGTACAGGCGCAAAGCCTGCCACCGATGTTGGCGGGGCGTGATGTGTTGGCTCAGGCCAAAACGGGGTCGGGAAAAACCGCTGCCTTTGGCTTGGCACTGCTGGCTGAGTTGCGCGTAGAAGCATTTGCTGTACAGGGCCTTGTGCTGTGCCCCACCCGAGAGCTCGCCGACCAGGTGGCCGAAGAGCTACGTCGTTTGGCGCGTGGGTTGCCCAACGTTAAAGTGCTTACCCTATGCGGCGGAGCGCCGTTTGGGCCGCAGCTAGGCTCCTTGGAACATGGTGCGCATATTGTCGTGGGTACGCCGGGACGTATCGACGAGCATTTGCGCAAAGGCTCGTTGACACTGGGGTCGCTTACCACCTTGGTACTTGATGAAGCCGATCGTATGCTCGATATGGGTTTTCAAGACACCATTGATGCGATCATTGATGAGACCCCAGCTGATCGACAAACGCTGCTGTTTAGTGCGACATTCCCAGACGATCAGGCTTCAGGTGGCCTGACTGCTATGACTCGCGGCATTATGCGTGAGCCAGTGATGGTCAAAGTGGCCGAGGTTCACGATGCCACTACTATTGATCAACACTTCTATGACGTTGCTAATGAAGAGGCGCGTTTCGCGGCCCTTCAACAGCTGCTACTGGTTTATCGGCCAGCGACCAGCGTGGTGTTCTGCAACACTAAACGCGAAACTCAGGCGGTGGCTGAGCAACTGGTGGATGCTGGTTTTAGTGCCGTGGCGCTCAACGGCGACTTAGAGCAGAAAGATCGTGATCGTCGCCTAATTCTGTTTGCTAACCAAAGTGCGTCTATTCTAGTAGCAACGGATGTTGCTGCGCGCGGTTTAGATATTGCTCAATTAGATGCGGTGTTTAATTATCAGATTGCCCGTGAGCTTGATGTTCACGTGCATCGAGTAGGGCGAACCGGGCGCGCAGGGGCTAGCGGCATTGCCTGTACGCTGGTAACACCTAAAGAGCACTATCGGCTGGAGCGGTTGGAAGGTTTGCTAGAACAACCGATTACCACTGAACCCTTGCCCAAACCCAAGCATTCAGTGCCATTTGAACCGCCTATGGCAACACTACAGTTAGCGGGTGGTAAGAAAGACAAGCTGCGCCCGGGGGATATCCTGGGGGCACTAACCAGCGAAGGTGGCCTGCGTGGTGATCAGGTAGGCAAGATTAAAGTGCTGGCCCGCAGTGCCTATGTGGCAGTGGAGCATGGGGCTGTTCAAAAAGCCCAGGCTAAACTTGAACGTGACAAACTTAAAGGGCGCGCTTTCCGCGTTCGCCGTATTCGCTATTGATCGATTAATGATTGTGCACAGATAGTAAAGAGGAGCCGACGCAGCTAACCATGAAAATCCCTAAGCGATTACAGCCTCTGGTCGATGATGGAATGATCGACGAGGTGCTGGTGCAGTTAATGAGTGGTAAAGAGGCGCAGGTGTATGTCGTGCGCTGCGGTGAAGAAGTACGTTGCGCCAAGGTCTTTAAAGAAGCTAAACAGCGCAGCTTTAAACAGGCCGTGCAATACCAGGAAGGGCGCAAAGAGCGCAATAGTCGTCGTTCGCGCGCCATGGCCAAAAAGACCCGCTACGGTCAAAAAGAGCAGGAGCAGGCGTGGCTGAATGCGGAAGTCGATGCGCTATATCGTCTTGCTGCCGCTGATGTACGTGTGCCTGAGCCACATGGTTTTGTTGATGGCGTACTGCTCATGGAAATGATCAGCGATGCCGAGGGAAACGTAGCGCCACGTTTGGACGAAGTGACCCTAACCGAGGAGCAAGCGCTGCGCTATCACGCCAAAGTGATTCAAGACGTAGTGCGAATGCTTTGCGCAGGTTTGATCCATGGCGACTTATCTGAATTCAACGTGCTGGTTGACGCCGAAGGGCCGGTGATTATCGATTTGCCCCAGGCGGTGGATGCGGCGGGTAACAATAGCGCGGCGGCAATGCTAGAGCGCGATGTTGATAATATGCGCGCCTACTTCGGTCGTTTCGCCCCCGAACTACTGACTACCCACTACGGTAAAGAAATGTGGGCCTTGTATGAAGCAGGTAAGCTACATCCTGATAGCAAGCTGACTGGCCATTTTGAACTTGATAGCCACATAGCCAATGTCGATGAGCTATTGGAAGTAATTGATGATGCCATTGAGGAAGAGGCTGATCGTCAGGCGCGCATGCGCGGTGATGATGACGAAGATTAAAAATAGAGGTACTTAGCGCCTAACATCGGGTACTTAACGCCTAGCGTTTAACAATCAGTACTTAACAAGAGGCTCTTTACACCTAGCTCTTAACACCCTAAAGCCCTTAGCAGTGGTAAGCTAACGTTTACGCTTAGCAGGTTAACAATTGCGTTTTAACGTTAAAGGTTAGGGTGGAGAAGAGCGTGAAAGGCATCCGTGTCAGCGCAGAAAGTGCAAAGGGACTTGTAACATCGCTTGCCGTAGGCGCTGTGGGCGGCGTCGTTTTTCATCTCACCGGTTTACCGCTTGCCTGGATGCTAGGCCCACTGATCGCCAACCTGCTGGTATCGGCAAAAGGAATTAACGTTGGCGTACCGGAGCCGCTGCGCAACGTGTTTTTAGCGGTTATGGGATTGGTGCTGGGCAGCCAAGTAACCCCTCAACTTGCCCATCGAGTACTGGACTGGCCAATCTCAGCAGCACTCTTGCTGGCAGGTGTTGCGGCATCCACCGCTGTTGCTGCGGCGTGGTATCGTCGCTGTGGCTTCGACCCGGTCAGTGCTTGGTTTGGTGCATCGCCAGGGGCAATGACGGCAATGATCATGCTCGGCGATCAATGTGGCGGTGACCCGCAACGCATCGCCATTGCCCAGTCGCTACGAATTATTCTCGTCATCCTATTTCTTCCTCCCCTGTTTTGGGCATTTGAAGGCGGTGCTGGTGACATTGGGCCAGCCCAGGCTATCCTTGAGCACGGCTGGATGCTGCTCACGATTCCTTTCTTATTACCCGTGGGCCGGTGGCTGCGCATTCCAAGTTCGGCGTTACTTGCGCCGCTTATTATGGCGGCCTTGCTATCTGGGTTTGGGCTGGCAAGCCTTACGTTGCCTAGTTGGGGAATGAACCTCATGTTATGGGTGCTAGGCAGCGCGATTGGCTCGCGTTTTCAAGGCATGACACGACGCCTGCTCGGGCGTTATTTATGGCAGTCGGGGGTGGCGACGCTGCTTGCACTGGTGGTGTTAGCACTGTTTGCTGAACTTATCCATCAGCTGTTGGGCGTGCGCCGTGACGTAGCCCTATTAGCGCTGGCTCCCGGTGGCATCGGTGAAATGGCTATTCTTGCTGTCGCGCTTAATATCGATCCTGTGTTTGTAGCATTTCACCACTTACTGCGTATGGTCACACTGATGATCTTGGCCCCTTTTTGGGCTCGTTGGCTATTGCGTCGCCAATCTTCTTAACTACATCTGTCTATTAAGGTAACGAAAGGACTTTCTATGTTGTCACGTACGCTAGCGCCGCTGTTCCGTTACTTTGAAAGGCGGGTGAACCCCTATCCCGAAGGTGAGGTTGCCACGCCACCAAAAGGTCTGCTGCCGTTTATTTGGCATTTTTCGCGCCCTGTATGGCCGTGGCTATTACTGATGTCGGTCGCGACTGCCTTGGTTTCCGCGGCGGAGGTGGTGTTTTTTAGTTATATGGGCGACTTGGTCGATTGGCTGGGTAACGTAGAACGCGCGAATTTCTGGTCGGATCACGGGCTTTGGCTGGCAGGCGTGGGCTTGTTAGTGATTATCGGCCTGCCGCTACTGGTACTGGCGCAGTCTCTGGTGACCCACCAAAGCATCTTCGGTAACTACCCGATGATCGGCCGCTGGCTTTCTCACCGCCATATGCTTAGCCAAAGCTTGGCCTTTTATCAGGATGAGTTTGCAGGGCGAGTGTCGCAAAAAGTCATGCAAACAGCGTTGGCTATCCGTGAGACTGTCACCAAAGTTATGGATCTAATGGTTTACGCCATTGTGTACTTCACCGGGGCGGCAATTTTATTAGGCCGTGCAGACCCGTGGCTGTTGCTGCCGCTGGGGCTTTGGTTGATCGGTTATTTAGGCATTATGCGCTTTTTTGTCCCGCGCCTGCGCGACGTTTCGATGGCTCAGGCCGATGCTCGTGCCCAGATGACGGGGCGCGTGGTTGATAGTTACAGCAATATCCAAACGATTAAGCTGTTTGCTGATACCGAACGTGAACAGGGCTACGCCAAGGATGCGATGCAAGGTTTTATGGACACGGTGCATCGTCAAATGCGGCTAGTCACCATCATGAGTGTTTGCCTGACGCTGCTCAATACGCTGCTACTGGTGGGAACGGCGGGTATGGCGATTAGCGCTTGGTATTTTGACGCTATTTCTCTGGGCGTGTTAGCGATTGCGATAGCCCTGGTCATGCGTATCCGCTTTATGTCGGATTGGATTTTATGGGAAGTGGCCGGCCTGTTTGAAAATATTGGTACGGTGCAGGATGGTATGAATACCATCGCCCAGGAGCCCACGATCAAAGATGCGTCGAATGCCAAAGCGCTTGCGGTGCCCTATGGCGAAATTGTGTTTGATGCGCTGCGTTTTCAGTACGCCCAGGCTAAAGGTGAAAGTAAAAACGTCTTTGACGGGCTGAGCCTGACGATTAAACCTGGCGAAAAAATTGGCTTGATTGGCCGATCCGGAGCGGGTAAATCCACCCTGGCCAATCTGTTGCTGCGCTTTTATGACTTACAGGGCGGGCGTATCCTGATTGATGGACAGAATATTGCTGACGTCACCCAGACTTCATTGCGTCATCAGATTGGCATGGTGACTCAGGATACCTCGCTGCTGCACCGTTCGCTGCGAGATAATATTCGCTACGGTAGCCCTCATGCCAACGATGATGATGTGTGGCAAGCGGTGTGTCGCGCCCATGCAGATACGTTTATTAACGAGTTGGTTGACCCTAAAGGGCGGCGCGGTTTAGACGCCCATGTCGGCGAGCGCGGCGTTAAACTCTCCGGTGGACAGCGCCAGCGTATTGCCATTGCTCGCGTGTTGCTTAAAAACGCCCCGATTCTGGTGTTGGACGAGGCCACCTCAGCGTTGGATTCCGAAGTGGAAGCCGCGATTCAAGAGCAGCTCGATTCGCTGATGGAAGGCAAAACGGTGATCGCCATTGCGCACCGACTCTCTACCATTGCGATGCTTGATCGGTTAATTGTGGTCGATGAAGGTCGTATAGTGGAAAGCGGCACACACCAGGAGTTGCTGGCACAGAACGGCATTTACGCCAGCCTGTGGCAGCGCCAGTCCGGGGGCTTTTTAGGGCACGATCTTGATCTTGGCCTTGATACTGACCCCAGTGCCCTCATTTCATATTAGACCAGTCGTTTACTAGGCTTTTTAGTACTCTTTTAAGTACTAGGCGTTTTAAACGACATGTGTTCAATAGGAGGTAGTGATGCAAGCCATTCAGCTTCGAGAGCCCGGCGGTTTAGCTAAACTGGACGTGGTTGAACTAACGGCGCCAGGTGAGCCTGGTCCCGGTGAAATTAAAGTACGGCTGCGCGCCAGCTCACTTAACTTTCATGACTATGCCGTGGTGGTGGGGATGATTCCCACCGCAGATGGCCGTATTCCCATGTCGGATGGTGCCGGTGTGGTCGAAGCGGTTGGGGAAGGCGTTAGCGAGTTCGCAGTCGGTGATGCAGTTGTGTCGACGTTTTTCCCTGATTGGCTGGAAGGGACCGCGCGAGTAGGCGACTTCACCACCACGCCAGGGGATGGCATTGATGGCTATGCTCGCGAGCAAGTAGTGGCCGCCGCTACCTCGTTCACCCATCAGCCGCAAGGTTATAGTCATGCGGAGTCTGCGACGCTAACGACCGCAGGCTTGACCGCTTGGCGGGCATTAGTCGTTGATGGTGGGTTAAAAGCAGGAGACACCGTGCTGGTGTTGGGCACTGGGGGTGTTTCCATTTTTGCGCTACAGTTTGCCAAGATGATGGGCGCGCGGGTAATTGCTACATCGTCTTCTAATGAAAAACTGACCCGCCTGCGCGAACTGGGCGCTGAACACACCATTAACTATAAAGAAACGCCTGACTGGGGCAAGGCCGTTAAGGCGTTAACGAATGGTGAAGGCGTCGATCATGTTGTTGAAGTAGGTGGCCCTGGCACACTGCCGCAATCGATTGATGCGGTGAAAGTTGGTGGGCATATCGCGCTGATTGGTGTGCTAACCGGTCGGGAAGGTGAAATACCAACCGCCAAGCTGATGGCTAAGCAAGCTAAGCTGCAAGGTCTTATTGTGGGTAGTCGTCGTCATCAAATCGAGATGATTCGTGCTATCGAAGCGGCTAATTTGAAGCCGATTATTGACCGTGAGTTTGCACTGAGCGACATTGCCGATGCCTTCCGGCACCAGGAGTCCGGGAAACACTTCGGCAAGATTTGTCTGACTTTCTAGCTAGGCGGCGCTTATCACTTGATTTAGTTAACTTTTTTAGTTTTGGAATGTTACCATTGCACGCCCACTGAGTAGTGGGTGTGCAAAAAAGGTCACGTTTCTAAGCGGCTATACACGACGCCTTTGACTTCAAGTTCCCAAATATCATCATAAGGAACGGTTACTCCGTCGATATCGCCTGGGTCACCCGTGCTGTTTTTGATCTGCGTTTCAGGAATGACCTTTAACCCCGTGAAGCCTACGTGTTGAATACGTGCGCTAAATCGATTTCCCTCGTGGTCGATCAGCACCCGCTCGCCTGCAATGCACTTTGAAAGCTTCTCATGCAGTTCTGCCATAGTGACGTTCACTACGCTCATTGTCGCCTCCTGCGCTTTGCTCTCATATTAGTTAGCTACTGTATAACGACTTTATTCTAGTCGATAAGTTCGGCTAACCCCTCAATGACAATATGAGGCATGCTAACCTTAATCCACTTATTTATGTTCGAGGCGGCATATGACGCAGCGCTCAACGAAGACTGCTTTTTCGCCATGGGAAATGGTGGCACTTGAGTCGTTTCAAACACCAGAGCAGACCCAAGCCAGCCAGTGGCGGCGTAGTTGGCGAGCAGCAACTACATGGATAGTAGGTAGAGAAGCCTCGGAACGCCAAGCAAAAGAAGAGAGTGAGCTGCGTAAGTTATCTGAAGTCGCACTTTCGCACTGGGTGCCCGCTATTGATTGGACGTCGGCGGCTCGTGCTCTCAGCCAAGTAACGGAAGGGTATGTTGATGCGCCAGTCGTGCTGTTTATTTCACCACCTCATGGTGGTCACGAAGCTGTCGTTAGCCATTGGGCGCAGCAGCAGGGCGTTAATTGCATATCTGCACCCACCCTCAACGAGCTCACAGAGGGTTGCCTAAAGTGGGTCGAGCGCTGTGGTTCCCAACATAAGTGGGTAATCCCCGCCTTAGAGCGGCATTTTTTACGCCATACCCAAGGACTGCAAGGCGTCCGTGAATTGTTAGAGCGGGCGTTAAGCGGTCGTTTGGGGCAGGGCGTGATTGGTTGTGATAGCTGGACGTATGCCTATCTGCAGCATGCGGTGGGTTTGGAAGGCGTACCTGTGGTTACCCTGCAAGCGCTAGAAGGCGAGCAACTGGCACACTATTTTGCTCAGTTGGCGGATGATGGTGGCGTCCGCCCGACGGTGTATAGCTCCCGTACGGGACAGCCGATTCTTTCTGGCGTTAGTAAAGATAGCGCTGGCGGTGAGCGCTCCTATAAAGAGTTGCAACGCCTAGCAGCCCA
Source organism: Halomonas sp. XH26 (assembly GCF_024138895.1). Classification (NCBI taxonomy): domain Bacteria; kingdom Pseudomonadati; phylum Pseudomonadota; class Gammaproteobacteria; order Oceanospirillales; family Halomonadaceae; genus Halomonas; species Halomonas sp. XH26. The sequence continues at coordinate 2,869,426 of NZ_CP071889.1, read as the reverse complement.
CTGTCGAGGGCATTTAGGTATTGCTTGGCACTACTGGCGAGAGCGACTGCGCGAATCGGCGGGAAATGGGGATAGTGGCCGTTCACAAGAGCAGTCTGAAGGGCAGCCAAAAGAGCCGTCAAAAGAGTCTTCAAAAGAGCTATGGCTATTGGATGCGTTGGCGGAAGCGGAATTAGCGTCGGATACGGGGGATGTGGCAACGCTGTTGCTGCATACACTGCTCATTCATGGGGGACTAGAGGATCAAGCGTTAGGGGATGTGCTGCCATTCTCAAGTCATGAAGCGCTAAACGCACGGTTAGCACTTGCTCGCCAGGGAATTCTCCGTTGCCATCAAGGGCGTTGGCAAGTCGCCCCATTAAGCTACGCAAGCGTGCGGCAACTGCTGGAATCGCGAAACTATCTAGTTGACCCGCTTTAGGAGCTTATATGGACGATCAAGAGCAGTACGCCAAGCTGTTTAATGATATTGATAGTCAAGCGCTGATTACCTTAGGAGTCATTCTAGCGAGTACGGTGCTATTGATTATTGTCAGCCAGAGAGGATTGAACTGGTTAGCCAATCGCTTGCATGGCCAAGTACGTTTTAGAGTATTTGCGCTGGTGCCACTCACCCGGTTATTGATTTTAATTACCGCACTGGCTGTGGCTGTACCTATCGTTATTGAGCCTTCATTGCGCAATATGGTAACGCTGCTGGGGGCCATTGGCCTAGCGATTGGCTTTGCCCTAAAAGATTACGTAAGTAGCTTGATTGCCGGAGTAGTATCTGCCGTTGAATTGCCCTATCGGCCAGGGGATTGGGTCAACATTGAAGGGACTTACGGCGAAGTAAAGCACGTTGGTATGCGCACAGTAGAAATAGTAACGCCCGACGATGATTTGGTGGCGGTGCCTCATCTTAAACTTTGGGATTCCGCTATTTATAACGCTAACAATGGCGACGTTAGTCTTCAGTGCGTGGCAAGTTTTTATCTTCACCCGGAGCACGAAGCTGGCTGGGTGCGTAAAGCATTACGAGACGTCGCGTTAACCAGTGCTTACCTTAAGTTTGATAAGCCGATTATTGTCGTAGCGGAGGAGAAACCTTGGGGCACGCATTACCGTATTCGCGCTTATCCGGTGGATCCTCGGCAGCAGTTTTTATTTATCACCGATTTGACCGTGCGCGGTAAACAAGTGCTAAGCGCAGCGGGCGTTACTCCGGCGTTGTTACCGCCTGATGCAGCCTTGGACTCACAGGGCGCCGCTAGTTAATGACAGGCGACCTGTGGTCGCCGACGATATAGGTGCCGACGACCACAAGGGGGCTAACCGAATGACGGTTTAAGCAGTTGCTTCCGGTAGTTCGGCACTGTGGAAGACATTCTGAACATCGTCCAGCTCTTCGAGCATGCCCAGCAGTTTCTCAAACATCACCACGTCATCGCCGTCGATGGGCGTGGGGGTTTGTGGTAAGAATTGGATTTCGTCTACTTCGAAATCAATTTCACCGAAAGCATCCAACAGCGCTTGTTTGGCTTTAGCGTAATCGGTATGCGGCGCAAACACCGTGATACGTTCCTCTTCCTGCTCAATGTCGGTAACGTCGACATCGGCTTCCATGAGGGCTTCAAGCACAGCTTCTTCATCACTGCCCGCAAACGAAAAAATCGCGCAGTGATCAAACATGTGACTAACGCTACCGGGAGTGCCAATTTTGCTTTTCGTTTTGGTAAAGCAGCCGCGCACATCACCAAAGGTGCGGTTGGGGTTGTCGGTCAAACAGTCGACGATCACCATCACGTTACCGGGACCAAAGCCTTCATAGCGCGCTGGTGAAAAGTCTTCGCCGCCTGCGCCGCTCGCTTTATCCAAAGCTTTATCGATAACGTGAGACGGCACCTGATCTTTCTTAGCACGCTCCATTAAACCGCGTAGCGCAAGGTTACCGTTTGGATCTGTGCCGCCTGCTTTAGCGCAGACGTAAATTTCACGTCCATACTTGCTGTAAACCTTGGTTTTCGCAGCGGCCGTTTTGGCCATGGATTCCTTACGGTTTTGAAACGCCCTACCCATATTGAAGTCCTTTATTAGCCATGAACCGCCTGCATAGCAGGCGTCATCGTTTTCAAAAAGGGGAAAATTTTACCCAACAGCGTACCATGCTAACAGCGTTATTTAAGGGGATGGATTTATTCGCTAAACGCTTGTGCGACTGTCGTATACTCAGCCAACCTACATTGTTGTCTTTCAAGGAGAGAAAAATGCCGTTGTCACTCTGGCTATCGCTGGCCGCTATCTGTGCCATGGGGGCGATGTCACCAGGACCTAGCCTGGCACTGGTACTGCGCCATACGTTAGGAGGTGGTCGCTTACCCGGCATGACGGCTGCGATCTTTCATGCGCTGGGCGTTGGGTTCTATGCGTTGCTCACCGTATGGGGCTTAGGTGCGCTTATTGTGCGCCATCCAGATTTATTTCAACTAGTGACATGGTGTGGGGCGGCCTATTTAGCCTGGCTTGGAATAAAAGCACTACGGGCGGGCAGAGGTGGAGCGCTATCCCCCGATGCCGCAGTGACGACGCCGCGACAAGCTGCCAAGGAAGGGGTGCTGGTGGCGCTGGGTAATCCCAAGTTGATCATTTTTTTTGTGGCGCTATTAAGTCAGTTCGTGACGCCTGAAATGAGTGTCCTTGCCAAGGCAATTATCGTCGCAACTGCGATTATTATTGATGGGGGCTGGTATGTTTTAGTAGCAGTAGGGCTTTCACACTCTCGTGTATTGCCTTGGCTCCAGCGCCATGCCCACTGGATCAATCGAATCACTGGGGTGCTGCTTATTGCACTGGCGCTGCGCGTTGTTGCAGGGCCGATTAGTTGATAAGCCGCACTGGTGTAACTGCCAATGCCGTGGCATGGTAAAGCCTATGCTGGTGGAGTCATTTAGGGGGCCTTGCGATGATGATTTATGAGCAGGATTGTTATACCCATCAAGGCAAGCCATTTAACTTGCGGGCGCTGCGCGGGCAAGTGTTGTTGGTCGTTAATGTGGCCAGTAAGTGTGGCTTTACCCCGCAGTTAAAAGAGCTGGAAAGTTTGTACCAGCGCTACCGAGACCGTGGCTTTACGGTGCTTGGCTTCCCCTGTAACCAGTTTGGTAAGCAGTCGCCGGAGAGTGCAGAGGCTTTCTGTATCTTCGGCGAACAGCAGTTTGGCGTCAGCTTTCCACTAATGGAAAAAGTGTCAGTGAATGGTCCAAACGCCCACCCACTGTTTGTGGTGCTTAAACAACAAGCACCGGGCGTGTTAGGCACCAAAGCGATCAAGTGGAATTTTACCAAGTTCTTGGTGGGACGCGATGGCAGGGTGATCGCGCGGTTTGCTCCCAAGGATCATGGTCTGTCACTGCGGCTTGCGCTGGAAGCCGCCCTTGATAAAGAGTAAAGAGCAAGCTAAACGGTTAGAGCTCGCCACGGTTAACCATTAGTCGCTGCATTAACTCTACCCAGCGATGACGAACCATCATCGTGGTTAATCCAGAAAACAGCGCCCAACTTTTGCGCCGCCAGCCTTTCAGGCGCAAGTTGTGGCTTACCAACTGCTTCATCAGCGCATAGTCATCGAATTTTCGCCATTCACTGGCAATAGACAGCTGGTGCCTCGCCATCACTGGAGCAAGCTCCAAGCGGAACATCCACTCTAGCTCTTTCAGCGACATATCATGCTGTTCGATCATCTCAATCATATGGGCGTAGTCACGCTCGCTCGGCTCACGGTCCAGCCATAGCGGCGCAAGAGCAAGCCATAGGTCGCCGCGTTCATCGACTAGCTGCTGTGCGTTCATCAGGGTCTCGTCGGCAAGGAGTTGTCTGGTCGCTATCCTGCCGTGAATGGCGAAGAAGCTCAAGAGCGGACAGGGCGCGTCTAGACCGCTAGAATACCCCCACACGGTAATGGCACTGCCATGCTGATAGCGACATCAATCTGATAAAGGGGTCCAATGTGATCATTAAACCAAAAGTGCGTGGCTTTATCTGCACCACCACTCACCCTAAAGGCTGCGAGCAAAACGTTCTGGAACAGATCGAAGCGACCCGTGCGCGTGGTTTAGATAGAAGCCAAGGCCCAAAAAAGGTGTTGGTGATTGGTGCTTCTAGCGGCTACGGCTTGGCAGCGCGTATCACGGCTGCCTTTGGTTATGGCGCTGATACCCTAGGTGTTTTCTTTGAAAAGCCTAGTAGTGAGAAAAAAACCGGTACGGCTGGTTGGTACAACAGTGCCGCATTTGACAAGTTTGCCAAGCAAGAAGGCCTGTACAGTAAATCAATCAATGGTGATGCGTTCTCTAACGAAGCGCGTGAAAAAGCCATCGAGTTGATCAAACAGGACATGGGTGAAGTTGACCTGGTGGTGTACTCCCTAGCTTCACCAGTGCGCAAGTTGCCAGATACTGGGGAAGTAAAGCGCTCGAGCCTGAAGCCGATTGGTGAAACGTATCGCGCTACCGCGATTGATACGAATAAAGACGCCATCATCGAGGCAGAAGTCGAGCCTGCCACTCAGCAAGAGATCGACGATACCATCACAGTAATGGGCGGTGAGGACTGGGAGCTATGGATGAGCGCCCTGGACGACGCGGGTGTGCTGGCGAAAGGCGCGCGTAGCGTAGCGTTTAGCTATATCGGTACTGAAATTACCTGGCCGATTTACTGGCACGGTGCGTTGGGTAAAGCGAAAGAAGATCTTGATCGCGCCGCGGCTGCGATTGATGCCAAGCTGAAAGAGACAGGCGGTGGTGCCAATGTTGCCGTACTTAAGTCGGTCGTTACCCAGGCGAGTGCCGCGATTCCAGTCATGCCGCTGTATATCGCCATGGTCTACCGCATCATGAAAGAGCAGGGCCTGCATGAAGGTACGATTGACCAATTAAACCGTTTGTTTGGTGAGCGTCTCTATTCTGGTCAGCATGACGATATGGCTACTGACGACCAAGGCCGCCTACGTCTTGATGACTGGGAGCTGCGTGACGACGTACAAAAAGCCTGCCAGGACCTATGGCCAGCCGTCACGACAGAGAACCTATTCGAAATTACCGACTATGCTGGATATAAGCACGAATTTTTGAAGCTGTTTGGCTTCGAGCGTGATGACGTAGATTACGACGCAGATGTGAACCCTGATGTTCACTTTGATGTCGTTACACTATAGCGCTAAGCGTGACGAGGAGAGTTAATCGCCGCGCTGTTGATCATCTAACCGGAAAGCGAGAGGTGTTGTATGGATACCAAGGAAAGCAAAACCCGGGAAGAAGAGATAGAGCACGTAATGAATGAACGTCTGCCTGAGGACTATGAAACATCTCAGCCGCAACGGCAGCCAGAAGCGAAAAAGTCCCCTAACGGGCTACATAAGGTGCTTCCTTTAGTCATTATCGTGATGGGCATTATCGTTGCGGGCATTGTCATCCTGGGGCTTGGCAATAGCGGCGGTTAACCAAGACACATACTCCTTCTGTTGCCGGGCCTAGTGCCCGGCAATTTTGTATTTATGCCTCCTATTTTAGTTTTAAGAGCCATAGCGCTGCCTTCACTTGCGCAATTGGGTAAGATGGCTTTTTCTCTAGCAATTTATCTAAGTTGGCGGCGATTTCTATGCAGCAAAGCAACTTGTTATGTCCTCAAGTACGTTGATGTCATCCGCCAGTGAACGTCGGCGGGTGGCCTTTGTGTTGCTGCCTGGTTTTTCGCTGTTGGCCCATGCGAGCGCTATCGAGCCGCTGCAGATGGCCAATCAGCTAAGCGGGCAGATGCTTTACCACACCGTTACGTTAAGCTTAACCGATGAGCCTGTGCGCAGTGGCGCACAACTTTCCTTACTCGCTCAACATGTCTTAGGCGCGCCGCTTGGTCCGCTTGATATGCTGTTGGTATGTGCCCCTACACCACTACCCTATGCACTGCCCGCCAAGCTAAATGAGTGGCTGCGCAGTCATCAGGGCAGAGGTGTGGCTATTGGTGGCCTTGCGGGAGGCACGGAAGTGCTTGCCCGTTGCGGGCTATTAGAAGGCTACCGCGCCACATTGCCCTGGCAGCGCTTCGATGCGTTTGCACAGGCTTATCCTCAGGTCACGCTTTCTCAGCAACTGTTTGAAATTGACCGCGATCGGATAACTTGTGCCGGTGGCACTGCGGCAATGGATATGATGCTAACGCTGATTGGCAAGCATCACGGCCAGCGCCTTGCCGAGCAGGTTTCAGAGCAGTTCGTTTGTGATCGCATTCGCTTAGCCGATGAACGCCAGCATGTACCACTGCGTAATCGCCTTGGCCATGCGCCACAAAGCCTGGTAGATGCCGTCACGTTGATGGAAGCTAATATTGAAGAGCCGCTTTCTACGCTAGAGCTGGCCGAGCATTTGGGTATTTCTCGACGCCAGCTAGAGCGACTGTTCAAAAAGTATCTGCAGGCAGTGCCTAGCCGCTATTACTTGGACTTGCGCCTACAAGATGCGCGTAAGCAATTAAGAGAGAGTGATCGGCCGGTAGGTGATATCGCGCTGATGACCGGATTCTCTTCTGGTGCGCACTTTTCTACTGCCTATCGTAATCACTTTGGCATTACACCGCGGGAAGAACGGCTTGGATAAGCGCGGCTTTTCATAATTTACCGTCCCAATACTGAAAGCACGGCGTCTATTGCCCCCCGTATACTGAATCAATCCTTTACTCCACCGGAGGTATCGTCCCATGAGCTACACCCCAAGCCGTCAGGATTTCGATAACTACATGGCGCCAAACTACTCGCCACAACAGATTATTCCAGTGCGTGGCAAAGGCAGCCGCTTGTGGGATCAGCAGGGGCGTGAATATATCGACTTTGCTGGTGGTATTGCAGTGAACTCGCTTGGCCACTGTCACCCGGTGCTAGTGAATGCGCTTAAAGAGCAGGGCGAAAAGCTTTGGCACCTGTCTAACGTATTTACCAACGAGCCAGCACTGGCGCTTGCCAAAACACTCACTGAGCGTACTTTTGCCGATAAAGTGTTCTTGTGCTCATCCGGTGGCGAAGCTAACGAAGCGGCGCTGAAGCTAGCTCGCCGTTGGGCGGTAGACCACCATGGCGAGCAGAAAGATAAAATTATCTCGTTTTATCAGTCTTTCCATGGCCGCACTTTCTTCACCGTGAGTGTGGGTGGTCAACCCAAGTATTCTCAAGGCTTTGGCCCAGTGCCAGGCGGCATTCTGCATGCCAACTTCAATGACCTGGAAAGCGTACGCAAGCTAGTGGGCGACGATACCTGTGCCATTATGGTTGAGCCGATGCAGGGCGAAGGCGGCATTGTTCCCGCTACCCAAGAGTTCCTTCAGGGCCTGCGTGATCTGTGTGACGAACACAACGCGCTACTGATTTTTGACGAAGTACAAACGGGCGTTGGCCGCAGCGGTGAACTTTACGCCTACAAAAATTTCGGTATCACTCCGGATATTCTCACCAGTGCCAAGTCATTGGGCGGCGGCTTCCCGATTGGTGCCACCTTAACCACGGATGCGATTGCGAAATCTCTGGCAATTGGCACTCATGGCTCTACCTATGGTGGCAATGCGTTGGCATCTGCGGTTGCTCTGGCGGCTGTGGAATTCATTGATACTCCTGAAGTACTTAACGGCGTTAAGCATCGTCACGACCTGTTTCGCGAGCATTTAGAAACCATCAACCGCAAATATGGTGTATTTAAAGAAATTCGCGGTATGGGAATGCTGATGGGCGCACAAATGTCGGATGCCTTCGAAGGCCGCGCTAAAGACATTCTGCCGCTGGCTATTGAAGAGGGCGTGATGGCCCTGATTGCAGGTCCCAACGTACTGCGTATGGCGCCATCTTTAGTCATTCCGGAAGAAGATATTGCTGAGGGTATGGCGCGTTTAGAGCGTGCTATTGAGCGGCTAGTTGCCAGCGCATGAGTAGGCAAGAAGCCACACAAGAGGGGGCGTTAAGGATGCTGGTAATTCGACCGGTAACAATGGCTGATCTTCCAGCCCTGGAGCAGTTGGCTGAGCACGCGGTGCCGCGGCTCACCAACCTGCCCGCCAACCGTGATCGGCTTGAGGAGCGCATCGTGCGCTCCCAGGAAGCCTTTAATAGTGAAATAGAGTTCCCTGGTAACGAGCACTACATGTTCGTACTGGCGGATGATGACCGCGAGGAAGTGCTAGGCACAGCAACTATCCGTGCCCAAGCCGGTGCAGCAGAAGCCTATTACACTTACCGGCAGGAAACGCTGATTCATGCTTCTCAACAGCTGAATGTGCGCCGGGAAGTGCAAACTTTGGCGCTTTCTCATGAAGCCTCTGATGCCACACTGCTCTGCGCGCTATCGCTTAATCCGCGCTACAAAGGCACCAGTGCTGAAAGCCTGTTACGCCGTGCGCGACTAATGTTCATTGCTCAATACCCCGAGCGTTTTTCACGCATTCTGGCGGTCGCCTTTCCGGGCTATCTGGATGGTAAAAACGAATCGCCTTTTTGGGAAAGCGTCGGTCGCCACTTTTTTGCGCGCAGCTTCCAAGAAATGAATCACATTGCAGGCGTTCGCTCGAAAAGCTTTATTGCTGAAGTGATGCCGCAATTTCCGCTTTATCTACCGCTGCTAACGCCTCAGGCACGCGCTGCCATTGGCCGAGAGCATCCCGCCCATGAAGATGCACTAGCAGAAATGCTGGCAGAAGGCTTTGTGCGCTCTCGCCATGTCGATATTTTCGACGCAGGGCCGATTGTAAAAGCCGAGCGTGAGCGATTGGAAACCTTCCGTCGTGCTGCCTGGCATCCTGTCAGGGTACGCCCTGAACACGCACTGCCCGATGCAGAGCCAGCGATGATTGCCAACCAAACCTTAGGTGATTTCCGCTGTATTGTGGCGCGTTATGCGCTTTCGCCTACTGGGCAATTAATGCTTTCACCACAGCACGCTAAACGGTTGGCTGTTGAAGAGGGGCGCGCGGTGCTGGTAGCGCCGTTAAGCCTGCCAGGCGCGGTAGATGCGCTTGATGAAGGAGAAATGTAATGCGCATTCGACCCATTGCCCGAGACGATTTGGATGGGCTCCAGGCGCTTGCGCAACAGGCAGGCGTTGGCTTTACCTCACTGCCGGATAACCGTGAGTTTTTGGCTGGAAAAATTGAAGCCGCTGCCCGTGCCTTTGAAGAGCGCACGCCAGCCGATGATCGACTCTATTTCTTTGTACTGGAAGATGAACAGAGCGGAGAATTAGCGGGCTGCTGTGCTATTGAAGGCCAGGTAGGTCGTGAAGTGCCGTTTTATAATTACCGGTTAGGTACATTGGCGCACTCCTCGGTGCAGTTAGACTTACACCGTACAATCGACACGCTATTTTTAAGCTCTGATCATACCGGCGATGCGGAAGTATGCTCGCTGTTCTTACGCCCTGAATATCGCGGCGAAGCAAATAAGCACCTACGTAATGGCGCGCTGCTTTCCAAAGCTCGCTGGCTGTTTATTGCTCAGTTTCGTGACCGTTTTCCGCAAAAAGTGCTGGCGGAAATGCGCGGTGTGTTTGATGAGAATAACACCAGCCCCTTTTGGGAAAGCCTGGGTAAACACTTTTTTCCCATGGACTTTAGTGAGGCTGATCGGTTAACCGGGCTAGGCCAGAAAAGCTTTATCGGTGAGCTGATGCCTAAGTTCCCGATCTACACCACCTTTATGTCTGAAGAGGCACGTGCCTGTATTGGCCAAGTGCACCGCCATACTCGGCCAGCCCTTGAAATGCTTAAGAAAGAGGGACTGCGCTGGGAAGGCTATATCGATATTTTCGATGGTGGCCCCACGGTGGAAGCCTATATTGACGACGTGCGAGCGATTCGCAATTCGCAGCTCTGCCAAGTGGAAGTTTCTCAAAACGCTCCCGACGAAAGCGTCAGCCGCTGGCTGGCAGCCTCTACTGAGATGCTTAACTTCACCGCCAGTTGGATAGGCCGAGGACCCAGCGAGGAAAACACCATCGTGCTTAACCCGCAAGAAGCGGACCGCCTGGGTGTGACGACGGGTGACCACGTACGCTTATTGGAAACCTAGTTTTTCAAGAACCGTTTTTCAAGAACCGTTTTTCAAAAATAGCCTTTCAAGAACAGCTTTTCGAGAACAGCTTTTCAAGAACGGTTTTAAACAGTCTTTCAGAATAAATATACATAACAAGCTCGCACAACAAGCACGCATACGGGAAGGAGATAAACATGCACGCCCAACAGCAGCAACTGATTAACGGCGCCTGGGTAACGGGCGATGCCGATACCTTCACAAAGCACGACCCGGTTTCAGGAACACTGCTTTGGCAAGGTGCTTCGGCCTCAAACGCACAGGTTGGCGCCGCTATTGATGCCGCGCGTGTGGCTTTTCCTGAATGGGCGCGCACTACGTTTGCTGAGCGCCAAGCACTTGTTGAGCGTTTTGTTGATGTACTTACCGCCCGTCGTGAAGAGTTAGCGGTAGCGATTGCCTCTGAGACCGGCAAGCCGCTTTGGGAAGCACGCACTGAAGCTGGCGCGATGGTCGGAAAGGTGGCGTTGTCTATCAAGGCTTATCATGAGCGCACTGGTGAGCGGGAAAAAGAAGTGGGGAGTGCGAAAGCCGTACTGCGCCATCGCCCCCACGGTGTCATGGTGGTCTTTGGCCCCTACAATTTCCCTGGCCACCTGCCCAATGGCCATATGGTACCCGCGTTGCTCGCCGGTAATACCGTGGTGTTTAAGCCTAGCGACCAAACCCCGCTGACCGCCGATTTAACCCTGCAGTGCTGGGTGGAAGCGGGGCTGCCTGCAGGGGTGATTAACTTAGTGCAGGGTGGTGTCGCTGTAGGCCAAGCCTTGGCAGCGCACCCCGGCATTGACGGCCTGCTGTTTACTGGCAGCGCTAAAGTGGGTGGCATGTTGCAGCAGCAGTTCGCCGGGCAGTTGGATAAAATCCTGGCGCTGGAATTGGGCGGCAACAACCCGCTGGTGGTGAAAGATGTCGATGACGAGCGTGCTGCTGTACTGACTATTCTGCAGTCGGCGTTTTTATCCGGTGGTCAGCGCTGCACCTGCGCCCGCCGTTTGATGGTGCCGCAAGGGGGCGTTGGCGATCGCCTGATCGACGCGCTTTCCGACGCTATCGCCAAGCTACACGTGGCAGGGCAATTTGAAGAAGCACCGGCGGCGCCGTTCTATGGCGGCTTGGTCAGCGTGGCGGCTGCCGATGGCTTGCTTAAGGCGCAAGACGAGTTGGAAGCCCTGGGCGGTACGGTGATTAACCGGATGCAGCGCCTTAAAGAGAACACCAGCCTGTTAAGCCCGGCGCTGATTGATGTCACAGGGTTGGACGTGCCCGATGAAGAACATTTCGGCCCACTGCTGAAAATCCATCGTTACAGCGATTGGGATGAAGCGTTAGCCCTTGCCAACGATACACGCTACGGCTTGTCTGCAGGACTCATCGGTGGTGATAAAGCTGACTGGGACGACTTCCTGCTGCGCATTCGTGCGGGCATCGTGAACTGGAACCGCCAAACCACTGGGGCTTCTGGCGACGCTCCCTTTGGTGGCGTAGGTGACAGCGGTAACCACCGCCCCAGCGCTTACTATGCGGCGGACTACTGCGCTTACCCAGTGGCGTCAATGGAGGCCGATAGCTTGGAAATGCCGGAAACGCTGCCGCCAGGAGTCAACCTATGAGCGACGTGGTTAATAACAATGTGGTTAGTAACAGTGTCAGAGAAGTCAATTTTGACGGCTTGGTCGGGCCCACCCACAACTACTCAGGGCTGGCTCATGGCAACGTGGCGTCGATGAGTCATGGTGGCCTGGTGTCCAACCCTAAAGAGGGCGCACTGCAAGGGCTTCTGAAAATGAAGTCACTGATGGATGCTGGCTACGCTCAGGGCGTATTACCCCCTCAACAGCGCCCTGATGTGGGCGCATTACGGGATTTAGGCTTCAGCGGTAGCAATAGCGACGTGCTGAACCGTGCCGCCAAAGAGGCACCCCAACTGCTGAGGGCGGTCTGCTCAGCTTCCAGTATGTGGACGGCCAACGCAGGCACCGTTACCCCGAGTGTTGATGCGCCTGACCGCCGAGTGCATTTTACGCCGGCTAACCTGCAGTCCAGTTTTCATCGCTACCTCGAGCCGCAAACCACCGGCCGTGTGCTGCAGGCTATTTTCCATGATGAGCAGCACTTTGCTCATCACCCGGTACTGCCAGCAACGCCTGCTTTTTCTGATGAAGGCGCGGCCAATCACACCCGGCTATGCGGGGAACATGGCGAACCAGGCGTTCACCTTTTTGTGTATGGTCGTCAAGCATTTGGTGACGTGCGTAGCGGCGAACGTGAGCCAAAACGCTTCCCTGCTCGGCAAACCCTGGAAGCCAGTCAAGCAGTGGCCCGCCAGCACGGGCTAACGAATGCACAAACGGTGTTTGCTCAGCAGCATCCGGATGCTATCGATGCGGGTGTCTTCCACAACGATGTCATTGCCGTGGGTAATGGCCCCGTATTGCTCTATCACGAAATGGCCTTTTTGGATGAAGCGCGCACCTTAGATGAGCTGCGTAGCAAAATGTCCACACCACTGATTCCTGTGCGGGTGTCGCTAGATGCGGTGAGTATGGAAGATGCGGTAGCGTCGTACCTGTTTAACTCCCAGCTCCTTTCCAATCCGGATGGCACCATGACGCTGGTCGTGCCCAGCGAATGCCAAGAGCGTGACGCGGTTTGGCGCACGATCCAGGACTTTATTCTGGCGGGCAATAATCCGATTAGTGATGTGGTCGTTAAAGATGTTAAACAGAGCATGCGCAACGGCGGTGGCCCCGCTTGCTTGCGCCTGCGGGTTGCCCTATCCGAAGCCGAACGGGCAGCGTTGACCGGCCGCGTATTAATGAATGATGCGCTGTACGGTGATCTGACTGCTTGGGTCAACCGTCACTACCGTGATCGCCTTGCGGCAGATGATCTAGCCGACCCTAAGCTCGCTACAGAAGTGCTCACGGCGTTAGATGAGCTGACGCAATTGCTAAAAGTGGGATCAGTTTACCCGTTTCAGTTGGGGTAAGAAGTACACCCAGCAAAAACGCCAAGGCACAGCCTTGGCGTTAATCGTATATTACTACAACTTATTGGTCTTGCAGGTTTTTTATTGCGTGGTAAGCCTATGGCGCACCTGCAATGTTCTCGGCTCAGGGAGAGTGGTTAGGAGGGGAGTGGTAGTATTCGCTAAGTGCTCTAACGACTAACCACCAAAACTAGAGATCGATATTTTGAAAAAAGTATTAATGAGTGCCTGCCTCTTAGGGAAAAAGGTTCGCTATGATGGTGGAGCTCTTCCCGTGGCTGACCAGATTATTGAGCAGTGGCATTCTGAAAGGCGAATCGTTTCTGTCTGCCCTGAGGTTGAGGCGGGGATGAGTATTCCCAGACAGCCTGCAGAGATTTTTGAAGGCAGTGGTCAAAGCGTAATAAATGGCGAAGCCGATGTGATTGAAAAAGAGGGAGCCAATGTCACTGCCGAGTTTTTGGCGGGGGCTTCCGTTGCTCTAGATTTATGCCTTAAATTTAATATAAACGTCGCGGTACTCGCTGAATCTAGCCCATCATGCGGAAGTTCCGCTATCTATGATGGCAGTTTTTCCGGTAAAAAAGTGCCAGGCATGGGAGTAACCGCCGCACTGCTCCGCCAGCATGGTATACGGGTGTTTAATCAGTATGAAATAGCGGAAGCCAATCAAGCGCTTCTCGCTAAACATGATGATTAAAGCGTCGAGAGCTAACCAGAGGCTCCCTAGCACTCGGTGTACCGCGTCTTATCGGCTTAATATCCTACGGTAAATGCCTGTTGAATATGTGTTGGCGTTTCTGCTTCATCAAGCATCGCCACTGCAAAATCCTCCATTGAAATACGCGATTCCCCGTTCTTATCCATGACAAGAGTGTCCGAGCCAAGACGAAAGGTGCCTGTCCGTTTTCCAGGGACGAGCATGGCGGCAGGAGAGAAGTAGGTCCATGCTGTGCGAGTTTCGGCAAGGCACCGTTGATACTGTGCTTGGCAAGCCTTGGCAATTTCTAGTGCCGTTGCCGGTAAAAAGTCGGGGGCGGTTAACACCGTTTCTCCGTTGCGTCCGGGAATTAGCAATCGAGCGGCTCCGCCCACTAATAGCACACGTTGTTCGGCGAGGGCGCTGTTGAGAACCACATCCGTGAGTGTCACCAGCAGCGCTTCCTGCCCCTCTGGTGGGCGAACAGCGCTGATCAATAAATCCTGGCCTTCGACCACCTGCGCTAGCTGGCGCGGGTCTGATATATCGGCAACACAGCAGTTTGCCTCAGCAGGCAGCTTATGACGCTGACTTTCAGCTCTTACTACGCCTGTGACGTGATGTCCCCGCGCTAACGCCTCACTCAACATGCGTGTTCCGACGTCGCCTGCGGCACCGAGTATAGCGATTTTCATGATAGTTATTCCTTGGTTTAGTGGGTCTTGATTGAGTAGATATTCAGTTAGTACGAGAAAGCTGTTTGGCTTTGCCAATATTGAGCAGGAAAATACCTGTGCCAATTAAGACAATGCCTAGGAGTAAGCCCTCCGGGGCGGCTTCTCCCTGCAGGAAGATAGCAACAGGCACCCCCACGACAGCGCCGACGGAACCCAATAAGCTCAGGAATACGGGGCCACCGCTTTTCTGTAGCAGGAACAGTAGAAAGAACTGGCCAGCGAATACTAGCGCTTGGAGTGCAATCAGCATGATGGGCAAGTGGTGTTGAGTTGGAACACGCAACGAAAAGCCTGGTAAGAAGCCTATTCCTAGCAGGATTACAACGGCGGCAATCAGCATGCCGGGGGCCAGAGCACCGCTCGACACACCTGCAGGCCAGCGCAGAGTCCGGTAGATGTTGCCGGTGGCTAAGAGTACTGGGCCAGCCAGGGCAGTCAGAATCCAGAGGTGATTGGCATCAGGTGACGATAGCTTATTGGCTGCTAAGGTGATGGCACCCAACAGCGCAGACATAACACCAGCCGCTCGAATAAATTGAAATTTTTCTATTTTCAATAACAGCGCACCAATGTAGGTGAGCAGCGGCGGTAGCGTAATGATCAAGGCAACGAACCCAGCACCCACATGTGGGATAGCGGAGAAAAAGATCAAGTTAGAGCCAGCCACGCCAAGCAGTGCAGATACGGAGTAGTACTCAACCGAACGCAAGCTAATAGGCGGTAAATGACCACGCAGTGCTGAGACGGCCAACAGAATTAACGCTGCCCCAGTGATTGACCAAAACAGAAATGCGAGTGCAGATAGCTGCATTTCCCCGGCAAATTTAGCCAGGTTTGTTGACAGGCCGAGTAGGGCGCCGCCTGACAGTAGGTAAATCAGTGGTGCAAGCCAGACCCTCTTTGGTGGGTGTGTTGCAATTGTGTTTGATAATGCCATTAGATATGCTCTCAATTAATATCTTGATATCAAGATATATACAGGTTCTCTTGACGTCAAGATAAGTGGGCTGAATGATAATTAGGAGCGCAGTATTTCTATGGATCATGTGGATAGAATTCTTAATCAGTGGCGACAGGAAAGACCTGACCTTAATGTTGCACCGATGGCCACCCTTGGGCGGATTAAGCGACTGAGCTACTGCTTAACCCGTGAACTGGAAAAGACCTGGACAAAGTACGGGCTGAACGGTGCAAGTTTTGACGTTTTGGCGACCCTGCGTCGAGAAGGCCCCCCTTTTGCGTTATCGCCAGGGGGGTTAATGGCTTCCACGATGGTGACCTCTGGCACCATGACTCACCGTATCAACCTGTTGGAAAAGGCTGGTTTGATTGAGCGGGTCAAAAACCCAGAGGATGGGCGCGGTTTTTTGATCTCTCTTTCACAGCGTGGATTTGAATTGATTGATGAGGCGGTTACCGCTCATGTGGAAGCGCAGGCGCAACTGGTGAGTGGCCTGAGTGAAGAACAACTGGCGCAATTAGATGCTCTGCTGAAGCAGTTCCTAGCGGGATTGGATCAGTAGTGATGTGTGCCATAACCGCTTACACATCGATATATGCTGCGCCCATTTGTTAAAGCGTTGAGGTGTTGGAATGAGCGAGCAGATATATCTCGAAAAGTCACTCAGCGTTGCGGTTTATCCGCCATTAAAGCGGGCGCTTGGTGTTGTGGACACTACCTTGCCTATGGTCGCCGTTGATGCAGGCTGCGGAGCAGGGCGCGATGCACTATTCATGGTAGAACACGGCTATACAGTGCATGCCTATGATAAAAGCGATGCAGCGATAGCGCGTCTGGAGGAGGATGGAGGGCGTTATATTCATCAAACTCTATTTCCTAACGTGTCCTGCTTTGAACAGTTTGTGTATCCCAGAACTGCGCTCATTAATGCATGCTCAAGCCTGTTTTTTTGTGACCCTGGGCTATTTGCCAGCGCTTGGCAAAACCTTACGCGTTCACTACTGAAGGGCGGTGTATTTTGTGGCCATTTCATGGGGCCTGATGACAGCTGGGCAAAAATGGGGCGAGGAGATTTATCGATACACACCTATTCTGACATCCAAGCGCTTTTTAAGGATGCGTTCGCCCTGGCCGGTGATGTTGGCGGGCTGGGGCGTTAGCAGGTATATGGCAGTTGATAGAGCGTGTATTCCAGATCATACGACTCACCGCTGCTTGGAATCTAACTCTGTATTGCTCTATTCATGAACGCAGCGAAGTTCTGGGGTAGGCTGCACCTATATTTGTATTATCAAAGGCCTTACACCCAATGAGTACCCCGAGTCACCACTTTTCAGATGCTGAGAAGCGCGGGTTATACCGCGCCATTTATGAACGGCGCGATGTGCGTTCACAGTTCTTGCCCGACCCGATTGCCCCGGAAATTCTGGCCAAGCTTTTAAAGGCAGCCCACCATGCTCCCTCGGTAGGCTTTATGCAGCCCTGGGATTTCATTGTGATCGAAAGCCGCGAGGTTAGAGCGGCGATAGTGGCGATGTTCGAGCGAGAAAACCAAAAAGCCGCTGAGCGGTTTGAGGGAGAACGCAAGGAGCGCTACAAAGGATTGAAGCTCCAAGGCATATTAGAAAGTCCGATTAACCTCTGCATTACTTGTGACCGCAGCCGGGGAGGCCCCCATGTGCTAGGGCGCAATAGCATTGTGGATACCGACCTATTTAGTACGTGTTTAGCCGTGCAAAACCTCTGGCTGGCAGCGCGGGCAGAGGGCATTGGTGTTGGCTGGGTAAGTATTCTTGACCAAGATCAGCTAGGCACGGCGTTGAAGTTGCCTGAACATGTTTATCCGTTGGCTTATCTTTGCCTTGGCTACGTCAGCACGTTTTTAGATCAGCCCGAGCTGGAGGCAAAAGGGTGGCGCTCCCGGCTTTCATTAAATGAGTTGGTGCACAGCGATGGCTGGGGCGGTTCGTTGGCAGAAAGCCCGCTTTTAGCTGCTTTGCAAGAACACGAATAGCCGAGCTTTTGAGCGGTGGGGCGTTCGTGAGTGTCTGCGTTGATTTGCTGTCGTTGTGATGGGGGCTCATCAACAGAATAATCGAGGCTCAAGGAAAGGAGCAAAACACTCATGTTGAATCGAAAGGCTAGCGCACCTCGGCACGTGAAAGGCACAGTGGGGCGGTCACTGGTCATAACGCTGACATTTTTTGCGCTACTGGCCGCCGTGGTCGTCAGCGGAAAGCTACCTATGTGGTTGCTGTTCATCTACCTAGCGGTCAGCGTGGTGACATGTCTTACTTATGTGGTAGATAAATCCGCCGCACAAAAAAACGCGCAGCGGATTTCCGAAAATACCTTGCATGTGTTGTCACTATTGGGCGGCTGGCCTGGGGCAATGGTTGCACAGCAATGGCTTCGCCACAAAACACAAAAGCGCGCCTTCAGGCGTATATTCTGGATGACTGTTTTGGTCAATCTGGCGGTGCTAGTTAGCTGGACATGGGCATAATCTGCTAATGACTTATTCTGTTAACGTTTATCGCCTACGCTAATAGCAGACTGCTTTTTACGCACCGATAAAGGCACCGCGATGAGCCATGCATTAACCGGGCATAACCGCCCACAACAAGTGATTGAGGCAATTCAGCAGGTGAATGCGCCGCTCAATGCAGCGCACCGCCAAGCAAAGTACGCCAAAATGGCCGTGTCTCCCTACCGATTCTTTCGTGGAACTAATCACTTGTATTGGCAAGACGTTTGGCACGACTGGCGCTTTGCGCTATTCGGTGGATGGCCTAATACCCAAACGTGGCTTCAGGGCGATGCGCACGTTTATAACTTCGGCGCTTATGGTCATCACGATGACCAAGTGCGCTACGGTATGGATGACTTCGATGACGCGTTGATAGGTGACTATCAATACGATGTATGGCGGTTGGCGATCAGCGTGGTACTGGATAGCCGTGAAAACGCCGCGTTAAGTTCTAAAGCGACGAATAAAGCGCTGAAAAAGCTGTTAGAGGGGTATATCCATACGCTAGCTGTTTATAACCAAGAAGCTTATGAAAAAGATAAGCTGACAAACGAGCAACCCATTGAAGCGGTGACTCTGGATAGCGCCAAGGGACCATTGAAGGCCTTCATGGGCAACGTCGCAGATAAGCAGAGTCGGGCGCGTATGCTGGAAAAATGGACAACCCTCGATAGTCAGAAAGGGCGCATGTTCGCTGAACGTTCTGGGAAGCTTGCGAACTTACCAGCAGATGTCGCCAGCCAGCTGCGTCGTTTGATTGAGCAAGAATATCAACAGACGTTACAGCACCCGATCAAAGAGAGTGACCCAAAACATTTTCGTGTCAAAGACACCGTTCGCCGCCTTGATGCGGGAACGGGGTCGTTAGGCGTAGAGCGTTATTATGTTTTGATTGAGGGTGGCGCGGATCATGAACACGACGACGTTATATTAGATGTTAAAGAACAAGTAGCACCGGAAGCTTATGGCTTAATGAATAAAGCCCAGCAACAGGCGTGGCGAAAGTTATTTCCTAATGAAGGCATTCGCCATGCAGCGGCATTTCATGCCATTGCCGAACACCCCGATGCCTACTTGGGTTGGCTGACCATGAATGGAAAAGTTTTTTCGGTGCGGGAGCGCTCTCCGTTTAAAAAAGATGTGCCTACTCATAAGCTTTCAGGGGGAAAGTCTTACCGTAAATTAGCGCGCCAATGGGGTGAAATTCTCGCACGTGAACATGTGCGCGGTGCTCAGGCGCTTCACCGTGGTCAGTCAGCACCATTTGCTAACGCGGTATGCCAACGTTTAGAAGGTCGCGAAGCGCAGTTTATTGAGGTAGTGACGACCCTGGCAATTGCCTATGCCGACTGTGTATCTCAAGACTATAAGGTGTTTGTGGAGCACTTTTTGAAGACAGATTCTGCTTAACAATCCACGCCGTTAACGTTCATAGTGTTTGCTGTTTACTGAATAAAAAGCCTTTATCTTCAAGAGAGTCTTCCCAAACAACACAGCGGTTTCGCCCGCTGTGTTTTGCTTGATAAAGTGCCTCGTCGGCAAGTCGTAGCAATGTCTTGGGGTCTTGGGTGTGATCAGGGTAAGTGGCGATACCGCAGGAAAGCGTGATCTGCCGAAGCGGTATACCCTGATGAGCAAATGCCGCTTTCGAGATGGATATTAGCAGTGCTTTTGCTCTGGATTCGGCAACAGTTCGCGATGTGGCAGGCAGCAAGGCAACAAATTCCTCCCCACCAAAACGACAGATGACGTCGAGATCACGTAGATGTTGTCGCAGCAACTGTGCAATATCCACCAGAACGGCGTCTCCTGCATCATGACCAAAATCGTCGTTGATCTGTTTGAAATAGTCCACATCCAGCATCAGTACAGAGAGTTGGCTGGTAGGCTGTCGTACTCGCTGGCACTGGTGCTCAAATGCTGAGTCGAAGTGGCGACGATTATGCAGACCCGTCAATGGATCTTTGCGGGATAGGCTATCTAACTCCTGAACGAGTCGGTCAAGATCAGCGGTACGGGACGCTACTTGTTGCTCAAGAGTTTCATTTGCAAGGGCAAGTTGTTGTTGAGTATGGCGATAGTGCCACAGAAAAATAGCAGCGTTGGCGACAGTGAAAGCTAATGTTCCATAGCTTAAAGGAACGCTGCGCCAGGCTACAAAACCATGGGCGACGGCCATGTCGGCTAACAGCAGTGGGGCGAAGAAAGTAAAACTCACTACTAGTAGTCGCTGCTCCACATTCAGCCATTGAAAGCGCATGAGTGCTAGCACCAACATGACAGGGAGCGAGATGGCTAGCATGACGTCAAAGATGGGAAAAGTAAGCGAAAGACTGATCACGCCCAACAAAACTAAACCCATAGCGAAAACGAGGTATAGCAGATGGGTAACCCATAGCCGTGTGATCCAGCGTTTGGCCGTGCCTTCCAGCCAGTTGCTGAGTAATAAGCCCAATGCCACTGGCAGTGTATAGTAGCTGCCCGCTCGCAACATGTCCCAACCCAGAGCGTCATCTGAAATTAGCTGGCGAGCAGGAGTTTCAGCAAGCAACATCAACCCTGAAGCATAGGCAAACAGCGCAATGGCACCAAAGCCTTGGCGTTGTGGCCCTATCAACGCGAAAATAGTTGCCAGAATTGCCAGCACCAACACCAGCGCACTCACGCCAAGATCCTGAGCGGAGTCGTGAATAACCTGATTTAGTACATCACTACGTTCCATCACTTGTATTTGGCCCCATAGACCAATGCTGGTGTAGTAAGAGTAGAAGCGAAAAGTGAGCAATTGCCCGGCAGCATCGTCGGGTAAGTCGATCATATGCCAGGGCCAACCTGCAAAGCTCCCCTTACCCTGGGCGTCAAACTCGCCGTATTGGTAAATAAGTTTGTCACCTAGATAAACCTGTCCGATAAGATTCATGCTAGTGATGAAGAGAACTGGATCGTTCCAGTCTCCGGCGGGTAGCGTCGTGCGTAACCAGAGATGTTCGTGCCCCTCGCGGCCAGGCGGGTTAAGTGGAGAATCAATCGCCTGCCACTCGCTTGCGTTGCTGTGCAGCCATAGAAGGCGGTTATTTGAATCCTGCGGAGAATCGCCCCAGCGATATTCCCAACTTTGCAGTGGTTGTGGCGGGGAAGCAGCGAAAAGCCCGCTTGGAAGCATCACAAGCGTGGTCAGTATTAGGAGCAGCTGAGTGTAATGACGTATGGCAAGCCAACGAGGCAGCATGATGAACGTCTAATCCTCTGATTATGATCCTTCTTCTTGTAAGTACTTCAATCAAAGCTTACGAGTTGATTGAGGCGCACATGAGGCAAACAGCAAAGATTCTTCCCAGTTTAACTAAAAATATGCCTAAGGCGATGGTTGTTTCGTCAACGTTAATAAATGTTTCTAGGGAGTGGCGAAGTGAGCTGGGCCTCTGCTGGCCCAGCCTGGGCAGGTTTTGCGTCGCTGATAGAAATAGCTGATAGAAGTAATTGGTAGAAATAGTAACTAGCGCAGTATTATTAAAAGCATACTTTTTAAGTGGATGCGGCGCCGCCTACGATGCCGCTGCGGAAGCCGCTCTCGCTGCTGTTGCGATTTTTGAGATGGTTGGTGACAGTATCTTCAGGTGATCCTGCCATTTCGCGGAACATACCCATTGAGCCCAGTAGAGCAGAGGACTCGTAAGGCACGAATACCCGCTCACCATCTTTCGCCATGTTGGGCAGCCCTTTGATATAGCTTTGGCCAAGTAGATAGCCAACTACGGTGCGCTTGTTCTCTTCGCTATCGCCGATGGCACTAAGCACGAGTTTGATGGATTCCTGCTCACCTTGAGCGCGTAAAATCGCCGACTCTTTATCCCCCTGGGCGTTAAGAATGGCCGACTCACGCTGTCCTTGAGCCATTGCAATGGCTGCAGACTTTTCACCTTCTGCTTCTGTCACTGTGGCGCGGCGTTTACGTTCAGCAGCCATCTGCAGGCGCATCGCAGACTCTACCTCTTCTGGCATGGCGATATCCTGCACCTCTACCCGGGAGATTTTGACACCCCATTTGGAAGCGGGCTCTTCCATCGCTGCCTGGATTTCATTGTTAACTTCGGCACGAGACTCAAACAGTTTATCTAGCTCCATCTTACCGACCACTGAGCGAAGCGTGGTTTTAGCCAAAACCTCGACTGCTTGGCTCATATTCTCTACTTCATAGACAGCTCGTTTAGGGTCGATAATTTGATAGTAAAGCGCGCCGTTGATCCTCACGGTGACGTTATCCGTGGTGACGACTGGCTGGCCCGGGAAGTCCATGACCGTTTCACGGCGGTCAATGCGGATTTCATCGCTGGTAATGGCTGTGTAGTCTTCGCCCATTTTGCGATAGCGCAGCATTGTGATCGCGCGTGGCTGCTCAATAAACGGAATAATGATGTTGATGCCGCTTTCAAGTACGCGATGAAACGAACCTAATCGCTCAATCACCATCACTTCTGACTGGCGAACAATGACCAATCCTTTCGAGATGATGAGCACGCCAATAACGACAATAATCAGGCTGATAAGCAGGCCTGGGCTAATTGATAAATCCATGAGGTTATTCATGCTTATGGCTCCTTGCGTGGGGAAATTGCATCCTGGGGGCTAGCGTTATCTGGAGGTGTCAGCGTCACTAAGGCCGTCGTACCTTCAAAGCGCTTAAAGATGACTCGAGTTCCTGGCGGCAAGTTGGTATCACCGCTCTCAATGACACGCAAACGGTAGAAATCACCGTTCACTTTAATGCCAGTGGCGTTGTCAAAGTCGCGAACCAGTGTTTTGTAATGATTACCTTTTTCAACGCCCGTGCCGGTCGTGCCGTAGGCCACACCTTTTGGCGAAAAGCGCGGACGAATAACCATAACGCCTAAAGGCACTAAGACACCCGCGAAAATCCCCATACTAAGTAACTGCCACGGCAGCGATAACCCTAGTGCAGTTACCGCAGCGGTCAGCGCCGCAGCAATTCCCAGCGCAAGCAGTAACATTGCGCCAGACGTCAATTCTGCGAGACTTAGCAGCAGAGCAATCACCAGCCAAGTATAAGCAGGGTTCCAGTCCATGTGTGCTCCTTGCTGTTTATGGATGAAGCTGTCCACTAGCCTAACCTACTCAGCGTATATTGGCCTGCGTACTGCATGACAGCCACTGATTAGTGATCTCATCTTCTTTGCTATGACCCGAGTATTCACAGGAGTGCTATCCTGCTCGCCTCATTAAGCATGTCTCCAAGGAGAGTCGCGTGTCGGGTGTGATTTACTGGTTGGATATGGCGGGTGTCATCGTATTTGCCTTGTCAGGTGTGATTTTAGCCTGTCGTTCGCGAATGGATCCTTTCGGTATGCTGGTGCTGGCGGCGGTGACCGGCATTGGCGGCGGCACACTCAGGGATTTGGTACTTGGCGTTCGCCCAGTATTCTGGGTGACGGATCCGACCTATTTGTGGGTGATATTAGCCACAGTGGGCGTGTCTTTGGTGGGATTTCACTATATTCATCGCCTCTCTCGGGGCTTTTTGCCCGTTGCGGATGCGTTTGGGCTGGCGCTATTTACTGTCATAGGCACCCATAAAGCACTGCTACTGGGCACATCAGGCGTTGTGGCGGTGTTAATGGGCATGATGACAGGAGTAGCGGGTGGTATGATTCGTGATGTGCTAGCCCAGCGGGTGCCCATGGTGCTCCGTGAAGAGATCTACGCAACGGCAGCCTTGGCGGGTGGCATGGTGTATGTGGTGTTCGATGCGTTAGAGGCGCCGCTAACCTTTGCGATTGCAGCTGCATTAACGGTGACACTTGGGTTGCGCCTAGCGGCGATTCACTGGCATCTGGCGCTACCGGTATTTGCCTGGGTTACGCTACCACCGAAAACGCAAGATGAGGCTTCGGCACCGCTATCAACCCCTCAGAAAGCTAAAGAGCGGGTACGGATGATCCGGCGAGAGCGTAAAAAACGTTAGCCGGGTGGCCTTCCTTTGGTGATGCCGCGAAAGGAAGGCGTGTTTGCCTCTGCTTCCTTCTTTTTCTTTGTCTTTCAAAACGCATTTGCTTCTCGCCAGCGATCAAACCAGCGTCTTGGTTGCAGTACCTTTAACGTGGGTTCGCTGTCGATCAGCTCTACACCTATCCCTAGAGCGCCAAGGTGTGCATAGAGCGCACCATTGGCGCTTTTTTCAGCTAAGGTGACATCGGAAAGCAGTAAAAGGGGGCCGCCGCTAAGCGTGAGATCATGTAGGCGTATGCGTTCGCCGTTGATCTGAAGCTGCGCGCTACCGTTAATGTCATGCACGTTTAATAACCGCCCCAGCCAATCACTTTGTCTGGCGCGGGCGAGAAAGAGCCGGGCCAGTAGCCCGGTGTCGCGCATGCCAAGACGCAGTTGGCTGGTTAGACGAATAGGGTCGTCCCACTCAAGCTGTGCTTCTTCCATCGTGAGTTGTACCCACCAGCCAGCATCTTGTGCACCTTCCGAGCTTTGCCGAAAGACGTTTTCCAGGCGCAGAAATGAGTCATTGGCATTGAAGCGCCGTGTTTCTAAATCACCTTCGGTGAGTTGCAGATGTAATTCAACATCGCCCTTAAGCTGTTGATCAAGTAGCGCTAGCTCGGCACCAAACGCACGCAGTGTCATGTCGCCCTGGGCGGTAAGCCCATCCAGCAGCCATTCGCTGGTTAGGCTAGCTTGGCCGCCCAATAAGGTAACCCCAGCATTTTCAGGTAGGTAACGGTTATAGCGAGTGAAGTCGGGCACCTCCGTAATAGGCAGTGCGATGCGAGTAGTGAAGAAATCTGGCTCTGGCGAATCCAGCACGTCACTGAAACGTTCAGTTTCGGTTGTGAGGGCAAAGTGGCGGCCTTCCAAATGGGGGCGGTCATCGTCCTGGCGCATAAGCGCAAAGTGTGGAATGCCTAGTGAAAGCTGGGCCTGCTCAGACGTGTCGAGCTGGGCAGTCAATTCGCCACGCCCAGTGGCGACGTAATCTAAAAATGCCACCTCAAGCTGATTGGCATTCACTCGTAGGCGGGTGGGGGCAAGTAAATGGTCATTACGAAAAGCCCCTTGAGCGAACAGTTGGCCGTTACCCGCAATTGCCAAGCCATGGGCGTCGGGTAAAAAGGTATTTAAGAATCCCAGCTGCTGAATGCTACCTTCGAGTGAAAACTCACCACTGAGCGGTTTATCTTCATCACCGTTACTGTCGATGCGCTGAAAACGGCCGTCATTGAGCACTAAAATACTCTCTAAACGCTCATTGGTAGACTGCGTATCCGCCACTTGCCAGCGCAGACGTGATCCGCTGATATCAAGCCTTGTGCCATCAAGAGCCGCTCGGCGAATGGCTAACCTAAGCTGTGCGTCGCTTTCCAGTACGCCGTTCTGTTCAGTGTGTTGCCAGCGGGTTGCTAGTTGCTCTCCTGTTAAAAAGATCTCACCGCGCATTTGATCGGCGGTGAAGTCGAGCTGTCCACGGCTAGTCGCTTGGCCGCTAAGCAATTGTAATGGAGCCGGGTCGGGCAGGGCGGCTTTAAGATAAGTTTGTAACACGCTAATGTCAGGTAAGCGCGCGGACTGCCAGGTTAGGCGGGCAGTGGCGTTTTCTCGCGCTAGCGCGGGGTTCAGTGGGCTAAGCGCATTCAACGTAATGGCCGCGTCCGCCATCAACGTTCGCTGATGGTGGCTAAGGGTGGCGTCAGTGAAGGTGAGTGTCGCGTCTATCGTCTCTTCGCTGGACAGTTGTGCGGCCAACGAGCCACTTCCTTGAGCCGTGAAATCAACTAAATTAGCCGCAAGTGTTGGTGCTTGAATCGCTAAGAAGGCGTCATGAGGCTTGGCGTCACGTAGCGTCACGCTGGCTTCAATTTGGCCGTTACCTTCAAGCCGAACCCCTTGGCCATCAAAAGTGTGTGCCAGATAGCGATCAAGCATGTCCAGGCGAGTGACGTCGCCTTGTAGTTCCAACAAGGCGCCAGTGGGCAGATCTAACTGGTCTAAGCGTTGATTGGGCATACTGGTCGCTAGGTGAAGTTGCGTATTAGTGGCATAAGGGTGGGTATCCGCCAAGACGACATTGATGAGTTGCGTTGAAAAGTTGAGCATGTTGTCTTCTACCGCCAAGCGCACGGCGCCTTCACCAACGGCGGTGTGGAGCGGAAGCGGTGTTTCTGCAACCAACCAGCGCAGGTCGTCTGTTTCGCGGGGTTGCAGGCGCTGTTCGTTCACTGCTAAGCGTAATTCGGGGGCATTTAAGGTTAGCTCGCTGCCATGCTGTAGCTTGCCATCGCTTAGATTAAGTTCACCCGCTAAGTTGCCGTGACCATCAAGTGTCAGCCAGGGCAGCGCTTCTAAATAGGGCATAAATACATCCCAAGCATCTGCCTGCGCCGCGAGGGTCAGTTGTGCGGAGAGGGCGCTGAGCAGTTCAGCGGTGAGCTCTGCGCGGGGAATTTGCGCGGTAGTAACACTGTCCAGAGAGGCATCTGCGCGCAACTGGATATTTTGTACTAACGAGGCTTGGTCGCTAAGGCGTATTAGGTGACCTTGGCTGATATCCAACGACACACTTGGAACGGCTAACGCAGCGCGACTTAGCTGGGTATCCGCCACCTGCAGCTGGCCTTGTGCCTCGAGAGCAATATCGCCTACTGTCAAGCGGCGAAGCCCGTTGGCATCGAGTGTCTGTATGTGTAGTTCGCCGCGCAGAAGTGCTAGTAACGACAGCGAAAGCGTTGCACGTTGGGCTTCAACGGATATCGGCAAGCTGTCGTCTTCCCGTGCTAAGTAGAGGTTCTCTACTTCCCAGCGCCCTGGGTGAAGGCTGTTTGCATTCGTCCAGCGTACTTCGACCCCCTCAATTTGAGACAGCCGTTTGGGTAGCCATTGGCTATTCAGCAGCCAAGAGCTGCCAAATACCCATACCAATGCAGCTATCAAAGCGCTTAATAGCGTGAGTAGTAGGATGCGGGGTAGACGTTTTGACCTAAGGTACTTGTTCGGCATACGGGCTTCCTTGCAGATGACTCCTGTCGGCGCGTGTTTTATGGCATTATGCGCGTCGTGGGGCCGTAATGGGTTTTCGATTTCAACGCTAGGCAGGCAGCAAAGCCATGTTCAAGGATTTTTACGCGCAACGCGGAGAGTATGTTGTGATCTCTGCTGAGCAGGCCAGCCGTTTCGCTAAGGGCGTGGCCGGCGATTACAACCCGATTCACAATCCAGATGCGCGCCGTTTTTGCGTACCTGGAGACCTGCTATTTACGCTGGTGCTGGTGAAGTTTGGGTTGTCGCGACAAATGGAATTTCGCTTCACCAATATGGTGGGAGCTGATACACCACTCAAGTTTAGTGAAGAAGCGAATGGTGATCTACTTGTCTGCGATGAAGGAGGCAAATGCTACCTGCAGGTGACTCGTGGGGGGGAGATTACTCACGATGAAGCGGCTATTGAGGCGTTTGCCCGCTGCTATGTGGCGTTCTCAGGGAAGAACTTTCCTCACTATTTAAAGCCTTTGATGGAGCAGCACGGGGTAATGTTTAACCCCAAGCGCCCCTTGGTTATTTACGACAGCATGGGTTTTTCCTTAGAGCGCTTAGACGGTTTCTCGCCAAACTTAGCCCTGACGAGTTCATCGTTAGAGGTTCAGGGTAAGCGTGCTGATGCTTTGCTTGAGTTCTCGATTGAGTCTGCAGGAGAAGCGGTTGGAGTAGGCTCGAAGAAATTAGTGGTCAGCGGCTTATGTGAGTATGACGCGACTGAAATGGCAGCGATTGTTGATGAGTTCTACCGCTTAAAAGCGGCTTACGAAGCGGCGTAAGTAGCTCCGTTGCGTTAGCGTAATGGCGGGTGCCATTAACGCTAACGCTAAGGTATTCTCAAAGCCTATCAATTAAAAAAACACGCGAAGCGTTCTAGGCGCTTCCGCTGGATACAAGAGGCTTTGCATGAATCGCATCAAAACGCTTACGCTTGCCTGCGCAACAGCCACGCTCGCCGTTTCAGCCATGAGTGCTCAAGCGCGGGATTTTCGTCTCGGCCTTATCACGCCTGCACAGCATCTATGGTCTACCGAGGCGGAAGCCTTTGCCCAAACACTTAACGAGCGCTCTGATGGCGAGCATAGCGTTAGTGTTTTTCCAGCTCAGCAGCTTGGCAATGAAGCGCAAATGGTTCAGCAGCTGCAAACCGGCGCGTTAGATATGGCTTTCTTGACGATTGCCGAAATTTCCAACCGTATTCCCGATTTTGGCGCACTATACGCACCTTACTTGGTCGATGACGTTAATCACGCGGCACGGCTGTTGCGTTCTGACGCGGCTGGGGAACTACTCGAATTAATGCCACAAGAAGTCGGCTTAATTGGCGTTGGCTACGGCATGGTAGGCATGCGCCAAGTGCTCAGTCGTGACCCTATTGAAAGCGCCGACGATCTGCAGGGGCAGCGTTTACGTATTACCCCTTTCGAGCCGATTCGTGATTTCTATACGGCTACTGGTGCTGCCCCTGCACCCATGCCGCTATTAGAAGTATATGACGCGCTGGCTAACGGTCAGGTCGATGCCATTGATATGGATTTCGACTCTATTTTGATTTTGAAATTCTACGAGCAGGCAGAAAACCTGCTGATTTCTAACCATATGATGTTCCCTATGGTGGGCGTCGTGTCTGGGAGAGTATGGCGCGATCTTTCTGAAGAAGATCGTGAGCTGATTGATACTGCGATGGCTGAGCATCTAGAGAACGTGCTGGTGGGTTTTGAAGAGAAGGATGCCGCTCAGGAAGAGGAAATTCGCGCCTTGGATATCAACATCGTTGAAGCGGATGCTGAGTTTTTCTCTGACGCCATTGCACAGTGGGAAAACATCTGGGCGCCTAAGGCACCTATGTTAGAAACGTTACGCGCCGAAGCTGACCGCTTACGTGACGAGTAATATGCTGCAACGTTTTTCATCAGGGCTTGCACGCTGTGAAGAGATTGCCGCCGCTGCTTTAGCAGCGGCGGTTACCTGTCTGATTCTCACCAATATTGCGTTTCGCGCGCTAGGTAGTCCGCTTTACTGGATTAGCGAGCTGGCAATTTATGCCATGATCTGGATGACCTTTTTGATAGCCGCCACGGTGTTTAAACGCCGCCAGGGGATAGCGGTCACGTTGCTGAGTGATCTGCTACCGCAAACCGGCCGGAAACTGATAGGTATCTGGGTAGATGCCATGGTGCTGTTATTTGCTCTGCTGTTAGCGTGGCTCTGTTGGCGTTGGTATCAGCCACTTGCACTGGTGCAAGCGGGGTTTGATACCCGTGCTTTTCAAGGGCAAACATTCAATTTTATTTACGCTGAAAACACCTCCACTCTTGGCGTTAAAAAATTCTGGGCGTGGTTAATTGTGCCGTGGTTTGCATTTTCCCTTAGCCTGCATGGCTGGACAAATCTTATCCAGTCACTCAAACAGTGGCGAACCCCGACCCAAGCACCCACTGCCAAAACGCTACGCTAATCCTGCTTACCCTATTGACGGTCCGTTTATGACGATTGCTGTTTTCTTGCTGCTGTTGCTCGGCGCTGTGCCCATTGCGCTAGTACTGGCATTGACTGCCATGTGGTATATCCAGATGTCAGGTAATACGGTGTTATTTGATTCGTATCCACAACAGCTGTTTAGCGCCATTGAAAGCTATGGGTTGCTGGCGATTCCGTTATTTATGTTGGCGGGCGAATTAATGAATGAAGGCGGTTTAACCCGCCGTTTAATCGCTTTAGCGCGTATTTTAGTGGGAGGGTTTCGCGGTGGTCTCGCCTATATCAATTTAGTGGCCAACATGATGATGGCGGCGATTATTGGTTCAGCAGCCTCGCAAATTGCCATTATGTCCCGTGCGATGGTGCCAGCAATGGAGCAGGAAGGTTACGACAAATCCTACAGCGCAGCGATTACCGCCGCGGGTGGGCTACTGTCGCCGATTATTCCACCTTCCATGCTGTTTGTGTTGTTTGGCGTCATGGCTCAAGTGCCTATTGCGGAAATGTTTATTGCTGGGTTGCTGCCGGGGCTGCTCCTGGGAACCAGCTTTTTTATAGTGATTGCCTTGGTAGGCTTGGTTCAGCAATACCCTAAAGGCCAGTGGCCTACTCGCTCTCAGGCGCTTCATGACCTGCTTTGGGGGCTACCAGCACTGTTCATTCCAGTGATCATTATTGGTGGCATCCTATGGGGAGTTGCCACGCCAACCGAGTCGGCTGCGCTGGCCTCCCTAGCGGCTTTAATCATGGGCCGCTTTGTATACGGTGACCTGCGTTTAAGCCAGCTACCCCAGGTGCTAACGCGCACGGCGATTAATGCGGGGTTGGTCATCATGCTGATTGCCGCCGCTGGTGTGTTTGGCTGGGTGGTGATTTATGAGCAGCTTCCGCAGATGGCCGCCGCATGGATTGCCGCGTTGACCAGCGACCCCTTCGTGTTCTTGCTACTGGTGATTGGCGCACTGCTGTTAGTGGGAATGGTGATTGATGGCATTGCGGCGCTAATCTTAGTGGTGCCGATTTTAATGCCCATTGCCCAAAGCCAGTTCGCTATTAGCCCCTATCAGTTTGGTGTGGTGGTGTGTTTAACCCTGGTGATGGGGTTGTTAACGCCTCCCGTAGGGGCAGGGCTGTTTATCGCTTCCTCAATGACGGGTGCGCCGCCGCTTAAAATATTTCGCTCGCTGCTGCCGTTTTTGCTAGCAACGTTAGTGACCCTTGTTCTTCTCGCCTGGTTGCCGTGGTTAACCAACGGGCTTATCCAGCGTTAATCGGCATCACATCCATTCCAATCTCTAAACTGATGTTCTCCACGGCGTTTATGATGCCTTTTAATGGCGGAACATCAGTCCTAGGCTGCTTACTCAGCGCTGAGTTGGCTAACTCTTTATCAAGTGGCTAATTGACGTTTACGTCAACTTACTGATATACCCTAGAGTTCATCTTTGCGTCTCATAACAAACACAACGTTGAGGAAGGAAGTCATGTCCGTTCGTGAAATCCCTATGTATATCGATGGCCAGCCAGTCATGTCACAAAGCCAGGATTGGCGTGATGTGGTAAATCCGGCTACTCAGGAAGTGGTTGCCCGCGTACCATTTTGTACCGCCGAAGAGGTGGAACGCGCGATTGCCAGCGCTAAAACAGCTTTTAAAGGGTGGCGTAAAGTGCCGCTTGGCAAGCGCATGCGCATCATGCTGAAACTTCAGGCACTGATACGCGAAAATACTGCTGAATTAGCCGCGCTAATTACCGAAGAGCACGGTAAAACCCTGCCTGACGCTGAAGGTGAAGTAGGGCGCGGTTTAGAAGTCGTTGAGCACGCTTGTTCAATTACGTCGCTGCAGCTGGGTGAACTGGCGGAAAATGCCGCGAATGAAGTCGATGTTTACACTATGCACCAGCCGTTGGGCGTTGGCGCAGGTATTACCGCCTTCAACTTCCCGATTATGCTGCCCTGTTTTATGTTTCCGCTTGCCATCGCAACGGGAAATACCTTTGTCCTGAAGCCGTCTGAGCAAGACCCCAGTTCCACCATGCGACTGGTTGAACTTGCCCATGAGGCGGGTGTCCCAGCCGGCGTTCTAAACGTGGTTCACGGCGGTCCTGATGTTGCCAACCAAATCGCCGACCATCAGGATATTAAAGCACTTTCGTTTATTGGCTCGACCCATGTGGGCTCCTTGCTTTACAACCGTGCCGCCGCCGCTGGAAAGCGTATGCAGTCGATGATGGGGGCTAAAAACCACTGCGTTGTTATGCCGGATGCCAACCGCAGTCAGGCGATTGATAGCCTACTCGGCTCGGCGTTTGGTGCTGCTGGCCAGCGCTGCATGGCTAACTCGGTTGTCGTGCTAGTCGGTGAAGCGCGAGAGTGGCTGAAAGATATTGAGGAAGGCGCGCGCAGCATGAAAGTTGGCCCTGGCACTCAGCGCGATGCAGACCTAGGGCCGCTTGTCTCACCACAAGCGAAAGAGCGCGTTGAACGCCTTATTTCAGCGGGTGAGAAAGAGGGGGCTAAGCTGCTGGTGGACGGCCGTGGTTGCACGGTAGATGGCTATCCAAACGGCAACTTTGTTGGCCCAACTCTGTTTGCCGATGTGACCGCTGATATGACGGTGTACCGGGAAGAGATTTTTGGTCCAGTGCTGTGTGTGGTCAGTGTGGAAACGCTGGATGACGCCATTGCGTTTATCAACGCTAACCCTAACGGCAACGGTACGTCGATCTTTACCAACTCAGGCTGGGTAGCACGGCGCTTTGAAACCGATATCGACGTAGGCCAGATTGGTATCAACGTGCCGATCCCTGTACCCGTCGCGTACTTCAGTTTTACGGGTTCGCGAGCTTCCAAGCTTGGCGACTTGGGGCCGAATGGCAAGCAGGCAATTACCTTCTGGACGCAGACCAAAACGGTCACTGCCCGCTGGTTTGAGCCAGAAAATGTATCTAGCGGTATTAATAGCACTATTTCGTTGAGTTAATTGCACCATGAAAAAGCCCCGCGATAAGCGGGGCTTTTAACGTTTCGGATCAAGTATCCTGAAATAACGGCAGACTTCTTTTTAGGAGCTGGCCGATAGGGCCAAGCTGACTGGCGTGCATAACGAGAATGGTGGGAGCGGCAGTTGGCGTTTTTGCGTTGTGAGGAACTATGTGAGGAACTAGCAGCGCAAATTCACCTTCTTCGAGATGAAATTCATGCAGCTCACGCAAGCCATCGGGTGTTTCGCACTGAGAGCAGCGGTAGTTATCATCTTCGCCATAAACTAAGCGATGATACATTTTGAAGAGCGTATAAATGGCTAAACCGCCTTTCAAAGCAGGCCAGCGGGCAGGTGTGCTGCGCAGCTTGTCAGAAACGATGATGCCATCGGCTTCTGCGCTGGCGAATACGCTAGCTAGTGGTGCTGAGAGGAGCGACGTGCTAGCGCTTAACGACGTCTCGTGTTCTTGAGGGTTCGAGGAGACCTCGTTAACCACTCGGTGGAAATCATCTAAAGAGGCAAGCGGGAAGTCCTTGTGCTTTAGATCACTTGGCTCGAAGCCGCCGTTTTCCCAGCCATGGATAACTCGGAGGGTGGCACGCGCGTGATGCATAGGCAGGGCAAGAAGGGTGTGCAGCATTACCCGGATATGAAGCTGACGCTCATCGGTGTCGTTTTTAAATGCGCAATAAGGGTCGGCAAAAAGAGTATGCAAGCGCCCAGGCGTATGCTCTTTGGCTTCGGAATAATGCATTTTGGTGTCCCTGTTAATTGCCGTTTGATGTATTTACTGCACGGCTTATAGGTCATTGAATAGTTGAGAGTATGGACAGCGTTAGCCGCGATTGAAAGTCACTTTGTTTAGTGTTTTGTTACCGAATCGCGTTATCCAACAACATAATTGTTTAATCAAAACAAAAATTTAAAGCTCAATCAGGAAGTGAGGTGTAACGATGACTAATCGACTTAGCCGTTTCCGTGTACCAGAAACGCTGGATGAACTGCCTGACGATATTCGTGATGCAATATTAAAAGTGCAAAGCAAGGCGGGATTTGTGCCCAATGTATTCTTAATGCTGGCGCATCGCCCTGAGGAGTTCCGCGCTTTTTTTGCTTATCACGATGCTTTGATGGAGCGTGAATCCGACACGCTGACTAAAGCTGAGAAAGAGATGATTGTTGTGGCTACCAGTGCTCGCAATCGTTGCCTCTATTGTGTTGTTGCCCATGGCGCGCTATTGAGAATTTATAGTAAAAACCCTTTAGTCGCTGACAATGTCGCTATCAATCATCTGGCGGCAGGGCTAAGCGAACGCCATCGAGTAATGCTGGACTTTGCATTGCACTGCGGGATTGAGGTTGGGGAGTTCTCTGCCGCGTGGCAAACAACATTAGAGAAAGTAGGTTTTACGCTAGAGGACTGTTGGGATATTGGCGCCATTGCTGCTTTTTTCGGCATGTCGAATCGGTTAGTGACCATGACGGGTACGCCCCCCAATGAGGAGTTTTATTTGATGGGACGCCTACCGCGTTAGTAGGATAAAGACGCACATCTAGGCGTGACTCGCGGATAAATTTTACTAACGCCCAGCCTTTACTAACGAGCCGCTTTCGCCGAGGATAGCGTCTCCATTCACTGTCGCCAGGGGAGCCCGCAGCTGTTGGGCTGAGAATGCGCACTGCGCAGACCCTGGAACCTGATCCGGTTCATACCGGCGGAGGAAGTGCGACATGCCTTACCTAACGTCAGCCGTACTTGGTGCGGCGCTATTCTGTTTTGCTTTTCTGGGCCTGCGTGCACGTCATGTGCAGGGGTCGCTTGATGACTATGTCACAGCACGAAACTCGCAAACCGCTTCCACACTTGGATTCTCCTTTTTAGCCTCGGGAATGGGCGCCTGGATTCTGTTTGCGCCGCCTGAAATTGGTGCCTTTGTTGGTCCTTTAGCGTTGGCAGGCTATGCCATTGGCTCTGCGCTGCCGTTTATCGTGTTGGGGTTGTACGGACCAAAAATTCGTCGTGCATTGCCAGAAGGCAGAAGCATCGCCGAATTCGCCCACGCTTGTTACGGCAAGGGGGTGCGTCATTGGGTGCTACTGGTATCCGTAGCCTACATGGGCTGTTTTTTAGCAGCGGAACTGACGGCGATAGGTGCTATTACCGCGCTGCTTTCCGATGTACCACCTGCACTAGTGATTATTGGCGTTGCGCTCACTACCTTGGTGTATACGGTGATTGGTGGGTTGCGCGCAAGTCTCGCAACGGATCGCTGGCAGGCATGGCTTTTACTAGCCCTGTTATTAGCCGTAGGTAGCGTTGCGATTTGGCGGCTACCAACCATGCCGAATGACGCAGTCATGCCCTCTATTCCTATTGCAAGTGCGCTCAGTGTTGCCCTGACGCTCGTGATTGCGGTGACCGCCGCCAATCTTTTTCACCAGGGCTATTGGCAGCGTGTATGGGCTGCCCAGGATGACCAGAGCTTAGGTCGTGGCGCTTGGCTAGGCGGCGGTCTGACCGTACTGGTTGTGATGGTGATCGGCGGTGTCGGCATCATGGCCGCCATGAGCGGTGTTGCTTTGGGAGAACCACCTATTCCTTTCTTTGCGCTGTTAACAGATGCGCCTGCCTGGGTGGCATTACCTGCATTGGTGTTGGCAGTCACGCTAGTGACCTCAAGTGTCGATACGCTGCAAAACGGTATAGCGTCTCTGATAGTTGGGCGTGGCGGTGAACAACATGCAGCATCTTTAACGACCGCACGTTGGATAACGGTCGCAATGATGGTGCCGGTGGTATTTATTGCCCTGCAAGGACTGTCAGTGCTGCGACTCTTTTTGATAGCAGACCTACTTTGCGCTGCCATCGTGGTGCCTGTGCTGCTCGGCCTATGGCAACGTATGACGCCAATGGCGGCGATTGGTGGCGGCATGGCTGGGTTAGTAGGGGCAATACTACCGGGATGGCTAAGCCAGGGAAGCATCGCAGCTGGCATCATGGCGGCTACCTTTCCAGGCAGTATCCCAACGTTGGGGCCTTTTCTAGGGGCGTTGCTGGCGTCTATTGTCGTCAGCGTTACAATGGCATATCTGCCTAATCGACGAAGCGTTAGGCCGTAACGTTAAGCCGTGAGCCAACTTAACAGGGACGATCATGATTCGCAGCCTACTAACGACGTCAGAAGGCGATGTGCGCGAAGGCGATGAACGCCTAATCGATGACTGGCAAGCAATGCCCGGCAGCCACCTATGGATAGACATGAAAGGTGAGCCTGAGGAGCGCGAACGCCAGCTATTGGAGCGTTTTGATTGTCATCCAATGGCAATTCAAGATGCCCACAAAGAGCGCCATCCGCCGAAAATTGAAGAGTTTGAGCACCATACCCTGATTATTTACCGAGGTATTTCGTCGTTTGATGCTCAGCTAAACTTTGTGCCTCAGCAGGTGTGCCTCTTTATTGGAGAGCGTTTTCTAATCACGCTGCACGCCGGTGAGGCGCTTAGTATTGAACGACTCTTTAATGAGCACGGGAAAACGCTGCTGGCGCTATCTCCCGAGCGTGTCGCACTGAAAATTATGTACACTTCGGCAGGCTTCTATATCGATAGCTTACTGGAGTTTGAGAGCGAGCTAAGCGATATAGAAGATGAGCTTTTGGAAGATGGTAACGATGTGCTGATGCGGAAAATCACCGCCTATCGTTCACGATTAGTAAAGATGCGCCGTGTTTTTAGCTACCACAAAGGCATTACCCAAGAGCTTACAGCCTATGACTATGCCCATCTGCCTCGCGGAGAAAGTGAAACGCTGCATGCCATCACGGATGTAGAGGAGCGCTTTGAGCGCCTATATACACTGACACAAATGTATTACGACATTTGCGGTGATCTCATTGATGGTTACATCTCGATTTCCTCTCACCAGCTAAATATCACCATGCGGGTATTAACGGTGATTACTGCCATATTTGTGCCGCTGACGTTTATTGCCGGTATTTACGGCATGAACTTTGAGTATATGCCAGAGCTGCGCTATCAGTATGGGTACTTTTTTGTTTGGGGAGCCATGCTGGGTATCGGTGGTAGTTTAATCTGGCTATTTAAACGCAAAAACTGGTTTTAAACCGAGCTGGTTTTAAACTGAGCCAGATGGTCGCCATCGGCGAAAAGTTGATAGTTCGCCATGTGATTTGAGCGCTAGTGTGGCATCCTCGCAGTCGACCAATGACCTGCAAATAACCTGAGAGCCACTTTTATGACCATCATGATTATTGGCCTGCTGATTTTTCTTGGCAGCCATTCTGTGCGTATCTTTGCTGAAGACTGGCGTCAGCGACAGATTGTTAAACACGGCGAAAACACCTGGAAGATAGCGTACTCCGTAGTGTCTGTGATTGGACTGGCAATTGCTATTTACGGTTTTGGCCAAATGCGCCTAGACCCTATCTACGTTTGGTTTCCCCCCATGGGCTTACGCCATGCGGTAGCACTACTGATGGTGCCTGCCTTTATTATGCTGGTGGCAGCCTATGTGCCGCGTAATGCTATCAAAGCGAAGCTTGGTCATCCGATGATGTTGGCCGTAAAAATTTGGGCATTTTCACACTTATTGGCTAATGGACGACTTGGCGATATCATCTTTTTCGCAGCATTTTTGGTGTGGGCTATTCTGGCCTTTAAGGCAGCCAAAAAGCGTGATCGCCTGCAGCCCGTTAACCCAGTGCCAACCTCGGCTCCCGCAACAATAGCCACCGTCGTTATTGGCTTGATAGCGTATGTTTTATTCGCACTTTATCTGCATACATTAGTTATTGGTGTGCCTGTTTTTAGCTAGTAACTATTAATAAACATTAACGGCGTCAATGGTTTATATCCGTTGACGCCGTTTTTGTTTTTAACTCTTTAGTAATAGCAAAAGTTTGTTATTGTCAGCTAGGTTCATCCAACGTTTCACAGGGGAGAAATTTATGGCCGAAGCTGTACCTCAAGTACCGAAAACGATGTCTGCCATGTTGTTAACAGGCCATGGTGATGTAGATAAATTGCAGTATCGGCAGGATGTTATTACCCCTAAACCAGGGGCGGGGCAAGTGCTGGTTCAGGTAACGGCAACGGCCAAAAATAATACTGACCGAAAAGCGCGTGAAGGACTTTACCCTACGAAAGGGAAAGAGGAGGTCACATCGTTTGCGATGGGAGGCTCGCCCACACTGACGTTTCCTCGTATTCAAGGGGCTGATATTGCTGGACGCGTGGTGGCAGTAGGCGAGGGCGTGGATGCTGCTCGTGTTGGAGAACGAGGCCTGCTCGATTTTAATATTTATGCTGATGAGCGTCGCGATATCAATCTGACGCCAGATTATTATGGCCACGGGGCTGATGGTGGCTATGCTGACTTTGTCGTAGTACCAGCCGATCAGTTTCATCATGTTCCCAACCCTGAACTGCACGATGCAGAGCTTGCTGCGATGGGGATGTGCTCGTATCAGACGGCTTATCACATGATGACGTCTGCCAACATTAGCGCGGGTGAACGTGTGCTAGTGACAGGCGCCAGTGGCGGTGTTGGAACGGCGTTAATTCAGCTTTGTCGGATCGTGGGCGCTATTCCTTACGCTGTCAGCCAGCCGGATAAAGCCGATGCGCTTCTGGCGTTGGGTGCAGAAGTAGTCATCGATCGGGGTGATTTATCGACATTTGTTGAGCGTGTATTGGCGACCACCGATGGTAAGCCGATTGATGCAGTGATGGACTTGGTCGGTGGCCAGATGACCGATCTGTTTATCGATACCATGATTGTTGATATGCAAGGCCGTAGCAGTTATCCGCGGCTTTCCATTGCAGGTGCAAGTGGTGGCAATATCAGCGAGATTATGTGGACTCGCGTCTACTTGTACCAAGTGCAGATTTTTGGTGTTTCCCATGGCACTCGCGAAGAGGCTGAACAACTGATCGAGTGGATTCGTAGTGGGGCGCTAAAACCAGTACTGCATGCGGCCTTTAAACTATCAGATCTACATAACGCTGAGCGTTACTTTGTAAACCGTGGCAGTAACTACCTGGGAAAAATAGTTATTGTTCCTGATGCGCAGTGGGAAACCCATGGTGCACCGTTTGCCCTCACCACCGCCTAGGAGCAATGTTAATGAAGAATCTGCATACGATTCAACTGATGGATACTCATGCCGGTGGTGATGTTAGCCGTATTGTTACCGGAGGTATCGACGTGCTTCCTGGTGCCACGGTACGCCAACAAATGGAATTTCTGCGTGATGATGCCGATGGTTTGCGGCGGCTGCTGCTAGGAGAGCCGTATGGTATTCCGGAGATGTCGGTAGACCTATTGGTGCCTTCCTCGCATCCGGACGCCGTCGCGGGCTATATCATTATGGAAGTCATGGGCTACCCGATTTATTCGGGTTCTAACACGCTGTGTACAGCCACTGCTGTGTTGGAAAGCGGTCTTGTCCCCAAGCAAGAGGGGATTCAACGCTTTAAACTGGAGGCACCCGCAGGCTTGGTGCAAATTGAAGCAAAGGTGAGCAATGGGGTAGTGGAGTCTGTTACCTGTGAAGGCCTGCCAAGCTATATCGACACCTATCGCGACACGATTCAAGTTCCGGAACTTGGAGCAATTACCTACTCAGTCGCTTACAGCGGTGGCTTTTATGCCTTGGTAGATGCTGAAGAGTTAGGCTTCAAGCTAGTACGCAGTGAGGAGCAGGCGCTTGCCGCTTGTGCTTATAAAATTGTTGAGGCGATCCAAGCGCAGCGCGGCTTTTCCCACTACACCCTGGGAGATGTAGGGCCATTGCCGTTTTTACATTTTATGGGGCCGGAAGAGAAAGTAGCTGAAGGCTATATTCGCTCGCGTTCAACAACGTATGTACATCCTGGTGTTATTTGTCGTAGCACCACCGGCACGGGCACCTCTGCGCGGTTGGCGCTGATGAATTATGAAGGTCGGCTGACAATCGGTGATAAGTTAGAAACCGTATCACTACGTGAAACGGGGTTTATTGGTACCTTCACCGGCACGCATCAAGAAGGCGCTTATCAAGTGGTGGAGAACACCACGACTGGCCGTAGCTATGTATTGGCAGAATCAAACATCGTGATTAACTGCGATGATCCAATGGTGACGTGTGGCGAACTGCATCACATTCTGAGTGATCGGCATACAGCAGAGGGCTAGCGCTCTTCTCTGCGTAATGCGTCGACATAGCCTGTTTGCTCAAGTCGCTCCCATACCGGGGTCTTCTCGGCCTCGGTCATACTTCCCCAACAGGCAATTTCATCTAGCGTCCGACCGCAGCCTTGGCACAATGAAGAGGCTGGATCAATGTTGCATACCTGAATGCAGGGCGACAGCGGACGAGCAGCGCAGAGTGTAGTGGATGAGTCGCTGGACATGATGGCTAAGCTCAATGCAGTGGTGAGAAAACGTCGCTAGGCGAGAATTACTTACTCTGTTCACTTCTTATGGTCAGTGCATGCCATAAATTCAGTTCACGTCTTATGAGAGTGGCACTTTACCACGCAGCGACTTCGTTTTGCCTTTACGCGTTTTGTGGTCCACACGGCGTCGCTGTGAGCCTTTGGTGGGCTTCGTTGGCCGCCGCGTTTTCTGCTGCTTGCCAGCACTTTGAATCAATGCTTTTAAGCGTGCAAGGGCATCCTCTTTGTTCAATTCCAGGGTGCGATAGCTTTGCGCTTTGATAATCACCACGCCCTCTTTACTAATACGCTGATCAGACAGTGCCATTAAACGCTCTTTATAAATCGGCGGTAGTGTAGAGCTTTGAATATCGAAACGTAAATGCACCGCAGAGGCAACTTTATTGACGTTTTGGCCACCCGAGCCTTGAGCTCTGATCTGACTAATATCGATTTCCCAGTCCGCTATCGTCACGTTATTTGAGATAGTGAGCATTCAGTTCCTTTATGTCGCGTGTGGCTCGTAAGGCTAGCATACTTCACCCAAAAGAGCCGATTAGAGGCGGGCGACCTATTATCTTTCGTCGTCGCCGAATTTACATGTAGTAGCGGCTTACTACCCGCTGCGTAGCCGCGCTTGCTACTCTCACCTAACACACCATTCGTGTGCTCTGTGCCTCGACCAATAACGACAAGGAGAAGTGAGATGAGCAACAAACGAATTTTAATGATTACCGGTGATTTCACTGAAGATTACGAAACGATGGTGCCTTTC
Organism: Halomonas sp. XH26; assembly: GCF_024138895.1. NCBI lineage: Bacteria > Pseudomonadati > Pseudomonadota > Gammaproteobacteria > Oceanospirillales > Halomonadaceae > Halomonas > Halomonas sp. XH26. The sequence goes on along the minus strand of NZ_CP071889.1, from coordinate 2,828,676 downwards.
CAGGCGCTAATGGCGGTTGGCCATCAAGTCGACGCGGTGTGTCCCGATAAAGTAGCCGGTGATACCGTGGCAACGGCTATTCACGATTTTGAAGGTGACCAAACGTACACTGAAAAGCCCGGCCATCGTTTCGCTCTGAATGCCGATTTTGCCAAAGTTAACCCCGCAGACTACGACGCCTTGGTGGTTCCTGGTGGCCGTGCACCGGAATACCTGCGCTTAAACCAGGACGTACTGGCGATGGTGAAGCACTTTTTTGAAACCCAGAAGCCGGTCGCTGCTATCTGTCATGGCGCCCAGCTACTGGCTGCCGCTAAGGTGCTTGAAGGCAAGCAGTGTTCTGCTTATCCGGCTTGCCAGCCAGAAGTGGAACTTGCCGGTGGCCACTTCGCAAACCTGGAAGTCACGGAAGCAGTGACGGATGGCAACTTGGTAACTGCACCTGCATGGCCCGCTCACCCTGCTTGGCTTGCCCAGTTTATGGCGCTATTGGATAAGTAGCACTGATAGGCTACCCCTTCGCGCCCAGCTATATTGAGTTCAACGCGGTTGGGCGCGTTTTCTGTTAGCCGCTATGCTGAAGAGCAGGCAATTTACTCTATAGCAGAGCTTGTAGCAGAGAGCTTGATAGCAGAGAGAGCATAACGATGTGCAAGCTGTTTATTGATGCCGACCCCGAGCTATGGCGCAGCGCCACACACTCGCTGCGCATTGATGGCATGGTGACTAGTGTTCGTATGGAAAACTACTTCTGGCACCTTCTGGAAGAGATGGCTCAACGGGATGGGATGAACACGGCTCAACTGATTACGCGGCTTTATCATGAGTCGATTGATGCTGGCCACGATCTTGGCAATTTCACCTCATTTTTGCGTGTCTGCGCGCTGCGCTACCAGGCGCTTCAGCTTAGCGGTGATATTCCGAAAAATGTAGAGGTGGCGATTGGCTCGCTAGATGCGCAGCAAATTCTGAGCAGAGAAGCTGCCGCGCGTACTAACCAAATGCACTGAAAGAAATGTGTTGAAAGAAGTGCACTGAAACTGGCTCTCTATCGTTAAAGCGGTCAATAGCTGAAAGCCGCATCAGATAAGACCGTTATTCTAGTCGCTTACCTAGATTATCCAGGAAGGTTTCGATACGCAGTGCGTTGGTGCCGACATCGCTGGTTCCCAGCCGGGAGGCTGAGCGCATGTCCACCTGCACGTCGTTTTGTTGCTCAGTAAGACGAATGATGACGTCATCTTCAAAGCCAAACCAGCGGGTTGTGGCGGTCGCTTCGATAGTACTCTCTGTTATCGCGGCGATCTGCCAGCCGGACGCTTCTACTTCTGCCTGAGCTGCTGCTAGAACGGTCGCTTTAGGCGCAGTTACTTGTAAAGGCTGCACATTAGGATAAGCCATTTGTTGCTGACGCGCGGTGGCTTCTCCAGGGTAATCAACTGCATTAGGCGCCGCCTCTCGGGCGTCTCTTAACGCGACAAAGTCCGGTGGGTTTTGGGTGTCGGTGGTTATGTCATGAATGGCCGGTGCCTGCTGTGCACGCTGCCATTGTTGCCAAGGCAAATATAATAAGGCAGCGGTTGCAACAATGACGAAGATAGCCGCTACGCCAGCGCCCATGCGGCGGGTAAAGGCGCTGATGAGCAGTAGCAAGATGCTGATTGCCACGGCTGCGGTTGCTGCATAGACACCATTGCGCATCAGGCTGAAGGCGTCGCCCAGGCTAATCAACTCCCAGCGATAGGCTGGCCCTGCTCCAGCCATTAGCAGGGCTGATGCTATCAGTGCAATGACACTGAGCCAGGCCAGCAGCGTTGGCCAAACTCCTCCTCTACGCGAACGTGCTGAGCGCTCCTTTGCCATAGATCTTCCCTCATTTTGAATACGATGTTGACTTACTTAGCATAGGTTGCGCTAGACCATCTGTCTTCGTTAGACGAGTTGTCTAAGACACCCTACTATGCTGCTGTTAGCAGTAACGCAAGTATTCGCTGTAACGCAAATGGACGTCAGTTTTTACGACATGAGTTTTTACAACTTGAGCCTTTTACAATTTGAGAGATTAGAGCAAGCATGACATTAGCGACTGCATTAGCACCACCCTTGCGAGAGTTACTGGCGACGACCCCGAGCAGTGCTTTACCGATAACCTATCAGCAAGCGGCGAATGCGCTAGGCCTTTCGCCACCTAAGACTATTCAACGTATCGCACAAGCACTTGAACAGCTAATGAAAGAAGACGCCGCCGCAGGAAAGCCTTTTATTGCAACGCTTGTGATTAGCCGGAGTGGCAAAGGGCTTCCAGCGGCAGGCTTTTTTGAGCTTGCCGTGGAATTAGGACGTTTTCCTGCAGCGCCATCCCAGCAAGAAGCGTTTTACTATGCCGAACGTGAGCAAGCCATTAACGAATGGTGTCGTTCTTAGTTTTGAAAAGAAATCAGTTTTGAGGAGAAATCAGTTTTGAGAAAATTCAGTTTTTGCGTAGCGGGTTGAGCAAGTCGCTCAAACCATTGTGGTCAATTTCATGCATTAAATGCAGGAGTTGACCAATTTCTCCTTTTGGAAACCCTTCCCGAGCAAACCAGTTCAAATAGGGACCAGGCAAATCGGCAATAAGCCAGCCTTCGTATTTGCCAAAGGGCATGGTACGCGTTACCAGCTTCTCAAGGTCTTCGGGGTTCATGGGCTATATCTCCTTATCAATGGCAGCTGCACGTTGGCAGTTTAGAGTTGCTGTGATGATTCAGCTAGAAGCTGGGCAAACGCACGGGCAGGTTCGCTTAGATGGCCAACAGCGCGATGCACTAACCCAATATCTCGATGAAACGTATGCTCTTCTAACGAGATGGCTCGAACTGTTTGGGGCCAGCGTTTTAGCGCTATTGGCTGCGGTACTAAAGCAACGCCCACGGCGTTACCCACCAGCTTCACAATGGCTTCAAGCTCGTCCAGCTCACACAGGTCGCGAACTTGGCAGTGGTTGTCCCTTAAAAAGCGGTCTACTTGGCGTCCACCGAAAGAAGCGCGGTCGTAGCGAACAAAAGGGGAGTGGGTTAGCAGCTCCCGCCAGCAATCACCAGGTAACTCCTGCGGGACAAGCAAGCGAAACGGCTCGTGGGCAATGGGCGTCCAGCGTAGATCGCTATGCAGTGAAAAAGGCGGCCGAATAATAACAGCCATATCCAGCTCGCCCGCATCTACCTGGTTCATTAAGTCCATGGAAAGACCTGGCACGATACGGGTGCGACACCCAGAAAATTGCTGATGAAAGCGCGCTACAATGTCTGGCAATACAGTACGCTGAATAGAGGCAATAGCACCAATAATGACACGGCTGCCAAGCCCTTGGCCTGACGGTGAAGCGCCTAGCGTGGCATATAACCCTAGTAGTGTTTGGGCCTGAAGTAACGTCTCTTCGCCCCGCTGAGTAAGCACCGCAGTTCGACCGCTGCGTTCAAATAGCGCAATGCCCAGGGCCTCTTCCAGACGCTTCATTTGAGCACTTACCGCGGCTTGGGTGAGGCCAACCTGGAGACCTGCCGCCGCAAAAGTACCGTGCTGTGCCACGGCTACTAGCGTTTTAAGTTCTCGTATCATTCGTTGTTTCTGTCATAAGAACTGTCATAAGAACTGTCATAAGAAAACTCATAAAAAATATTTGTGAATGGGTCAAAAAACAATTGATTTTATTTTTGCATAGCGCGATCTAGGATGGCTACACAGTGGCCGTGTAATGCGGCTGGCCATTGCAAATAACGCAACGAACGAAAGCGCTGCAACAGGAGATAACCATGAGTCTTTCCCCTTTTCATCTCGCCATCCCTGTTTACGATGTCGCCCTAGCCAGAGCATTCTATAACGACGTTTTTGGCCTGGAAGAAGGGCGCTCTAGCGATCACTGGGTCGACTTTAACTTTTTCGGTCATCAGTTGGTGATTCACGAACATCCGAAAACACCCGGCCAGCAGAGTGCGCACACTAACCCGGTCGATGGCCATAATGTACCGGTGCCGCACTTTGGCGTGATTTTAGAATGGGATGAGTGGGAAGCCTTAGCCGAGCGCTTAAAAGCGCGGAATACCGATTTCGTGATTGAGCCATACGTTCGCTTTAAAGGCGAAGTAGGGGAGCAAGCCACTATGTTCTTACTCGACCCCTGTGGTAATGCCTTGGAATTTAAAGCGTTTAAAGATCAGGGCCAAATTTTTGCCAAGTAAACCTGTCCTGAAAAATATCCAAGCGAGGTGGAGGAGGTAGTGGGTATGGTTAAGCACGTAGGGCCTGTTCCTGGCGCCTATGCTGCAGCGGTGATGCGCCAAAGTAGCGCTTATAGTCTCTGCTAAATTGAGGCACGCTGCGATAACCGACCGCTTGTGCCGCTTGGTTCACATTGTGGCTATCTTGCAACAACAGTTGCTGCGCCTTAAGTAGGCGCAGTCTTTTTAAATACTGTGCGGGTGACGAACGTGTAATCTGCTTAAAGTGCTGGTGAAACGTCGATATGCTCATATTGGCCTGCTGGGCTAACTGGTCGACAGTAAAGTCCTCAGCAAAATGGGCATGCAACTGCGATAGTACCTGCACAATACGTGAATAGTGACCGTGGCCTTTAACCAGTGCGCGTAAGGCGCGGCCTTGCTCGCCTTTTAACGCTTCAAACACCACCTCTCGTATCCTAGCTTCGCCCATGGCAATGCACTCGACTTCGTCGTGTAATGCATTTGCCAAGCGCAACACCGCGGCTTGCATGCCGTCATTCATCGCCACTGACGCCATCGGCTTAGGAGCCAGGTGTGAATGGCTCATATCGCCCATAGCGGTGACCATCTCACTCAGTAACGCTGGGTCTAGCTTCACCGATATACCTAGCAAAGGTGCCTCCGGCGAGCCGTGAGTTTCACACTCAAAGGGTAGCGGCAGGGTTTGTACGAGATAGTGGCCAGGATTGTAATGAATCTCACGATCGCCTAAATAGCCTATTTTGCGGCCTTGGGCGATGATGATCAGACTAGGTTCGTACATCAACGGGGTTCGTTCTTGACGTCGCCCAAGGCAAAGTAGCCCCACTCTGGGCAACCGGGACACGCTTAGCCCATCCCCCGTTACTAGCGGTGAGATCAAATCAGCGAGTGCGTTGCCGACGAGTTCGGTGTTGGCCACCATAGAAACTCCGAATCTGAGTGTATATTAGAGCTAAACGACAATTATGATGTTTTTTTGAGGTTTTTTGTTATTTTGTTGCGTACTGGCGGAGGAATGAGCAAAAAATACGTAGCTTCGTTCATCGCTATCTAGTGCTTAGCAGCGAATAATGGGAACACTTTCTCGTTTTGCAGAATACTTGTTAAGGAGTTTCCATGAGCCAAGCAAAATCTTATGCTGCCTTTTCTGCTGATAAACCACTCGCGCCATTCACCTTTGATCGACGTGAGCCCCGTCCAGATGATGTTGCTATTGAAATCCTTTACTGTGGTGTTTGTCACAGTGACCTACACTTTGCCCGAGATGACTGGGGCATGAGTCAATACCCTGTGGTACCTGGCCATGAGATTGTCGGCCGTGTAACCGCTGTTGGTGATGAGGTGACACGTTTTAAGGCGGGTGATTTAGTCGGCGTAGGTTGCATGGTCGACTCTTGCCGCACATGTTCTGCTTGTAAAGATGGCGTGGAACAATACTGCCTGGAAGGGTTTACGATGACCTACGGCAGCCCTGACCGCCAAGACGGCACGCTAACCCAAGGCGGCTATTCAGATGCCATCGTGGTGAGTGAGCATTTTGTGCTGCAAATGCCAGAGGGCATTGATTTAGCCTCCGCGGCACCTATTCTCTGTGCGGGAATTACGACGTATTCACCGCTCAAACATCATGGCGTTGGTAAAGGTCACAAAGTAGGCGTGATAGGCATGGGCGGCCTCGGTCATATGGGCGTGAAATTGGCCAAAGCACTGGGTGCGGAAGTCACCGTCTTTACTCGCTCGGATGCCAAGGTAGCAGAAGCAAAGCGCAATGGTGCGGATCACGTAGTGGTATCCAGTGACCAGGCGCAAATGGAGGCTGTTGCAGAAACGTTCGATTTCATGCTGGATACCGTTCCTGTTCAGCACGACCTAAACCCCTACCTTACTTCTCTGAAATATGACGGTACGCATATTATTGTTGGCCTGTTAGAACCGATTGAGCCTGCTATTGAAGCATTCAATTTGGTGTTTAAGCGTCGCGTGGTAGCTGGTTCGCTGATTGGTGGTATCGCTGAAACGGAAGAGCTGCTCAAGCTTTGTGCAGAGCAGAACATCACTTGCGATATTGAGATGCTGGATATTAACAACATCAATGAGGGCTTTGAGCGTATGGAGAAAGGTGACGTGCGCTATCGCTTTGTGATTGATATGGCAACGCTGAAAGATACTGCTGCGTAGCGAGTTGTTATCAATAACCCCACCGTTGACTAACGGTGGGGTTTCCGAGTGAGAACCACTGGGTGTCGAGGCTATCACACGTGGGCAGAGACCCGCAGTCTGACGTAGTCGGCGGTCCAGTTGCCTTGCCCATCACTTAGACTGTGAGAGAGTAGGTTAATCGTATTATCAATAATGGCTACCTGCAGGTCCTCATCTAATCCGTGCAAAAACGGGCTTGCAAAGGTTTCGAGCCAGCCAGCAATACCCGTGGGTAGTGGTGTGGGGCGAGGGATTAGCTCAATTGAATCGACATGAAAGCCCGCCGTTTGAAGTAGGTTTGTGTACTCTTCCGGGGTGGGAAAGTACCAAGGATGACGGCCACGTGAGCTAATACCGCGAAACTGCAGCGAGGCAATAAGCGCAGTACAAATAGCGGCCACGTTGCCATGCCCCCCAAACTCTGCAACAAAACGTCCGCCGGGTTTTAGTGCGCGTTTTATGCCGGCCAATACCGTTTGCGGGTCCAGCATCCAGTGCAACGCCGCGTTGCTGAAGACCGCATCAAATTCTTGGTCAAAGGGTAACTGGTGCCCATCGACAACCCTAGCGGTGACTCCGCGCTGTTGGGCAGCGGCGACCATCTCTGCGGAGGCATCGACACCCAGTACATCGGCACCTAATTGCATAATACGCTCGGTGAGCGCGCCATCACCACAGCCAAGGTCCAGGATGCGCTGTCCGGGCTGTGGCGCTAAAAGCTTCATTACATCGCTTCCCAACGTGGGAACAAAATTGGCGTGTTCCGCGTAGTGGCTGGCGTTCCATTCCTGCCCTTGCGGTGTCAGAGGGATGTTAGACATTATCGGCTTCCTAGCGGCGTTATTTATCTTAGGGGGGACCCAATGGCTTCATTTAGTATAGCTTGCGATCAATAGCATGCGTTAAGTCTGAATTCAGGAGTAAACGCATGGAACCAGGGCACTTTAGTTGTCATATCCGTTATATCAAGTATTAAGAGGCGAGACGAAATGAATGATGTTATCAAACTGCTTCAATCCCACCGCTCCATCCGCAAATTTACCGATCAGAAGATTTCGCGTGGGCTGCTGTTAGAGCTCATCAAAGCGGGCCAGGCCGCTGCCACATCAAGCCATGTGCAGGCCTACACCATTATTAATGTCACTGACTCAGCGAATCGCGAAAAAATCGCTGAATACGCCGGTGGTCAAGGCTATGTCGCAAGTAGCGCGGTTTTTTTAGTGTTTTGTGCGGATATGAAGCGCCCGACAGAGGCGTCTGAGCGGACAGGTGCCAACGTTGAACGAGGTATGACAGAACAGCTATTGGTCGCCACTGTTGATACTGCTCTAGTGGCACAAAACGTTGCAGTGGCCGCCGAGTCTGAAGGGCTTGGCATTTGTTATATCGGTGGTATTCGCAATAATCCTCAGGCGATCAGCGAACTTTTGCATTTGCCTGACCATGTTTATCCGGTGTTTGGTATGTGCCTTGGCTATCCGGCCCATGACCCTGAGGTTAAGCCGCGTCTACCGGTAGAGGCTATTCTCAAGGAAGATACTTACCGTGAAGATACTGAGCAAGTCGAAGCGTTTGACAGCACTATGCAGGCTTACTACCAAACACGCAGCACGGGTAACAAAACGACTGACTGGTCGCATAATCTAACGCCGCTCTTCGATTCAAAACTGCGTCCCCACATGCGTGACTTTTTAGTTAAGCGTGGTTTTGAAATGAAGTAACGAACGAGCTGAGCGTGAAGCAGCTCATCACCATGTGGTAAGGCGTTTAAAAGAGCAGGTTTCTTGCGCTGCACGATAATTGCGTTCATCTATACTGGTTGCATGCCAAAAGTAGTGCCGATAACAATAAAAGGAGCTATTGATGAATCTTCAGCGCGCTTATTACCTGCTAGCAGCTTTTTACAGCCTGTTTCCACTTATCGGGCTAATGGCCATTTTCTCAGGCGGGGGAACTCCGTTTGCTGTGGCTCACCTCGCGTTGGGAGTACTCGCCGTGATAGGGCTGTGGGGCTACGTACTCAAACGTGGGTTTATGAACCCCCGTATGTGGCAGCCCTTAGCCATGGTGCTGGCAGTCATGGCAGTAGGTCAGATGCTGGTGATCTTCATCCTCCCCGTTTCCAGCATTGCACTTACGTGGATGCTAACAAGCAGTATCTTCTCCGTAATGCTGGTCATAGTGCTGTTTCACTATGGAAAACGTGATCAGCCACTATGGGCAACGCCTGTAGAGGCAGATGCTGCAAAGCAACTTGCAAAAATGCTTGATAGCGCTTCGCCTTTATCTGCTGTTCATTACGAAGGTGAACAAGAAAATAGCGTTAACGTTACTAAGGTAGGCAGTCAATATCATGCCAAAGTGACGCGGCGTGGTAAAAACGGGCAAGAGACATTTGAACGCTACTTTCAGTATCCTGAAACACTGGTGTTTTTTCTAGAAAAATTCGCCAGCATTTCAGTTCATGATTTTCGGCAAACGGCGCTTTCTTAAATCGTTGAACAAGCCGGATTTTAAAAATGCGTTAAGAGATAAATGTGTGAGCGATCTGAGGCTTTAATGTTTTTACGATATATTCGTATAACGGGATCAGACGCTCACTCATCTCTTGTTTCGCCACATGATAGTCGATGTAGTAAGCATGGCGAGTACCGTGATACACAATCGGCTCACTCACTTTGGTAAACTGAAAACCTGATATCGCCAATAAACGGGGAAGACGAGGTTCCATCATTGCAAAAACATGTCGTCGATTAGTTAAACCAACGATAGAGTAGGTGCATAAAAAAAGACCCAGGGCGACGAGTGAAAATGTCTTTGCCTCATCTTGTGAAAATAAAACGACTTCTTTACCTGCTATTTCTTCTGGGGTGCTGGATTTTCGCGTTCTGAAATTTTTAGAAATGGCTAACCGTGATACTTCACACGTTTCAAGGGTCGGTAGCTTAAATGGCGTTAATTTAGGATGGTTTAGTAGCTGCTTCCCTTGGTTTTGAACAGGCAAATGATCAGGAGGGTTAGTGTTGCTGGAAAAGGGCATGACTAATCGTACGCACCCTGCAAGAATGCCACTACGTTTGTGTTCTATAAGGCAATGAATCGAGTAATTATCGTACTCATCGGACTCGTACAAACGTGCCTCATCTTCATGCATCTCATAGTTGAACTCTTTTAAGAAAACATCATGCCGTAGTCGAAAGGCGCGCCGTTTTTGGTCGTCGGTGTTAGCAATAAAAAAATGATATTCATCGATAAATTTGTCAATCATTCCCTTATGGTTGCTTTTATCGTCAAACTCACTCTCTTGGGTGGATTTCCCTGCTAGCATCTGTTGCTTCCTTCTGAGTGCGGCACTTACCAAAGTCGAATTTTTTCAGGTTTCCCTAGATGATAGCCCTGTCCATACTGAATGCCATATGAAAGAAGAACAGGTATCAGTGCTTCTTGATCTACAAATTCAGCAATAGTCTGCTTACCGAAGCCTCTTGCTATATCGGCAATCGCTTTGACAAGCGTGTGGCTATCCGTATCGATAAGTAAGCTGCGAATAAAAGAGCCGTCGATTTTAATATAGTCCACAGGGAGCTGACTAAGATAGTGAAAGCTGCTAAAACCAATCCCAAAGTCATCGAGTGCTGTTCGGCAACCTAAATCCCTCACGGTTTGCAGCACGTTGCGCGCTGTTGAGAAATCTGTGATAGCAGCGGTCTCTGTTACCTCTAAAATGAGATGATGGGGATCAGCACCACTGGTTTTTAATTGATCTGCCAGAAACTGTTTTAAACCTAAATCATGTAAAGACTGGCCTGATAAATTTACAGCTAACGACAAGCCCTCTTTTTGTAGCGTTGCCAGTGCTGCTAAGCTATGGCGCAGCACCCAGCGGTCAACTTGAACAATTAAACCGCTTTGTTCTGCAATAGGTATAAACTGTGCCGGAGAGACTAAGCTTCCATCGTCATTGCGCATACGTAGCAGTACTTCGTAATGCTTAATATCGCGATCCTTCAGCCGCACAATGGGCTGCGCCCACAGTTCAAATTCGTCGTTTTCTAGTGCTTTGTGTAGCCGTTCTACCCAATAGACGCGTTCTTGAAGCTCATCTTTAGCATTTTCCGCCTGATTGAGAAGGTACCAATGCTGATTACCACTCTCTTTTGCTTTATACATGGCCATATCGGCGCTAGCTAACAGGTCAGCCGGTGTCTGCCCATTAACAGGGAACAGCGCAATACCAATGCTGGCGGAAACATGGTGCTTCCGTCCAGCAGCTGTAAAGCCAAGACCGTCAAGCAGCTGAGAAATATACTCCGCCACGTTGATCGCTTGTTCGCTGCTAATATCTTCCAGTAGCAGGGCAAATTCATCACCACCGAGGCGGGCAATAATGCTTCGCTGACTGAGATTTAAAAAAAGCGTATCAGCAACTTCTCGTAATAGACGGTCGCCTACATGGTGGCCACTGAGTTCATTGATCTCTTTAAACTGGTCTAGATCTAGTAGTAAAACAGCGCCTTTGGCTTGATTAGCGATAGTGCGCTTCAAAGCATCTTGGAAATAGCGACGATTATAGAGTTCCGTTAATGGATCATGTTCCGCAAGCCACGTTAAACGTGCCTCAGCAGCTTTACGTTCGGTGATGTCTAGCCCAACGGATATCTTCGAGGCATCGTGGTTGTTACTGTTCGCCAAAAAAGCGTGGTACCAAACGACGGTAAAAGAGTGTCTATCCAGAGTTTGAAATGTCTTTTCTTCCTGGTTGGAAGCACTGGGATGAGTCACGGTGCTGCCATTAGCATTACTTTCGCTGTTGGCTTCATCCGCATTGTTACTAGGCAATGCCAAGTGAGCATTTTGATCAAAGATGTCAGAGAAATGGCGCCCAATGACATCTGCGTCTTTTAGCCCTAACCTTTCTAGCGTGTAGCCATTAATCAGTTGGATACGCCCTGTACTATTTTGAACAACAATAAAGACCTGTGCAGCGTCGAGTAGGCTATTAACAAAATCACGCTCTTTGGCTAGCTCATCAACGCGTTCGGCTAGCTGTCCGCTATGTTCTTGGACACTCTGTTCCAGTGCTTCTAGCTGGTGGGAAAGCTCACGGGTTGAATCTTCCAGCCTATCAATTTCGTTAGAAAAATGCCGCCGAGGCAATGGTAGTTTATCTCTTACACGACGAAACTCACCACTCGCCAGCGCAGGCAATAGGCCGGCGACTCGCCGTAGTCGAGCCATTGGGCCCAATAGGATAATCAACAGTAATAGCTCGGCAGCTAACCAGCCAACTAAGCCCACTACAAGTAGTGTCTTCGTTGCTGTACGAATAGCGGTGATCTGAGGAGTGATATCGGAAATAAGCAGGAAATACCCAGTGCTGCGCCAGTCGGCGTCTTCCTCCATATACACGGCACTTAATTCAAAATACCGGTTCATGTATTCAAGGCTAAAAGGCATGTGAACCAATTGATTCAGAACGACGTCTTGAGATGCTCGTTGAAGTAAAGAGAGTGTCTGGTCACGGTTTGTAAGCGCTAGAATATGGCTGTTCCAGTCTTCCAGTAGAAGCGCCTCGGGGGGAGGAGAACCAGTAATACGCCCTGTCACCATCAGCGCTATTTCGCTATTGGAGACTTCTTTAGCTTGTCGCGTAACATCCGCAAGCGAGCGCGATAACACCACCATTCCAATGCTAGCGCCTTCCATAAGAACGGGAACCGCAGCAAACTGCTGGCATGTCATGGCGCAACGTAATGTGGTAATGGGTGACTCTGTGGTCAGTACACTACCTATCCAGCCTTGAATGGGCAGATCAATGAGCGGGTCGTTGGTACCTGAGTAACCCACTCTTGTTCCTTGAGTATTAAAAACAAAGATTTCATCAATCCCCGCTTCTAATTGCAGAGAAGGCCACTGTGCTCTGAGCACCTCAGCTAGCTCATCCTGGTTATTCTCTTGTAGCGCGCTTCCAAGCTCCGGCGCCGCAGCGGTTAAGCCCGCCAACTGACGTAAGTTATCCGATGAGCGTTGCATCGCCAAGCTTATCTCACGCTGCTGCCGCTCATGGCTTTCCATCCGACTACTTTCTAACTGTTGCGTGAGATGGTATTGGCCTAGCCAGATAAAGAGTGCCACAAGCGCTAGCAGTAATAGACTGCTCAGCGCGATAACACGCCAAGTCAAGCTAAGCCGGTAGCGCGCTTTAGAGGACGAACGTGTGGTCATCTGCGTATCCCGTTCAGGTAATGCTAAAAGCGCAGTGAAAGCTGGAAGAGCAGCATATTCCAATGTCGGCTTGTTTCAGACGCATCCGCATCTTTATGTAAGGGTAGCCAACCAGTACCATCCACATGATGATATTCACCTGCTAACATTAGGTTGGGTCTGGGGGTCCACTGAACGCCAAAGGTAATGTCATCAGCAAATTGGGAATGGGCAGGGCCCAAGCCACTTTGTTCGTAGCGAGTACCTGAACGGTCATTTCTGTCGTTTACCAAACGATCAAAGCGAATTAACCACTGCCAATCATTGTTCATACGACGCGTATATTGCACATACCAGCTTTCACCGGTTTTCTTTTGGTCGATGGCGGGATTAAAGCCATCCAGTTCAATTGTTCTCAGCGCATACTCAGAGGTTAAGCTCCACAGTTCGTCATTGTATTGCAATGAAAATACCCAAGGCTGAAACTGGAAGCTGCCATTATTTAGTGGCGGTTGAGCGTCTTCATAGTTGGCGTTAGCACTCGCGGTGCTGAGTGCCATTAGGAAGTGTCCACCGTTGTCTTCATAGCGAATTTGGCCAATCGCAGAAGAGCCCGCTTGTAACGATCCTGGAAAACGCTTCAGCCCAAGCGCTTGATCTACATCGTCTTCTATGCGTGTTTTACCAACGCCTGCTTGAAAGCGAAAAACGCCTGATTGGGTTCGCTCTTCATGATAAATACTGGCGCCATCGCCAGCCATTCCCAACGATCGAGTTCGATCAAAATAGATTGATTGCGGCAACAAGATGCTGGGGCGCGTGAAAGCGACGTCACGCGTTTGGTTATAAATACCGAAGGGATTTTTAAATCTACCTACCTGAAGACCAAGCGTACGTTGCTGGTTGGAAACCATCTGATAATCCACCACGCCATAATCTAGCGTTGGGATGGCATCGCTAGTTTCACCACCGGCGCGACGGCTAAGCACCTGAGCGGCCACCAGCACATTGCGGTGAGGGCGAATAGAAGCGTTAACACCTATTTCGGTATACTCCAGGCTTCCTGCATTCTCACTGCTGCGACCGAAGAAATCGTTATCGTCGGTGATGATAAGCGCCTGGCTCAGGAAACCATGTACTTGCAGAGTGTCGAGCACGCTTTCGTTTGCCCAGGCAGACGAGCAAACAGGCAGTGCGAGCAAACTTGTGAGTATGGCTATAGTGGGCCTGCGGATAACGGAAAAATGTTCATTCCATTGAAATAACTTGGACATTTTCATCCAGATACTCCCTTTCAAGATATCCCAGCGCGCCAGGAGTATTCGCAATCTTCTCGCGCATTTCGAGCTGATCAGCAACGCGATTAGGCGCTTGCCCCATGCCAGAAAACACCATGCGATCCCATGCCAGTTGTAGCTGATGTGGATAAACGGCGAGCTGCTCTTTGGTGAAACGCGCATGTACAGGATCTCGGTTTGGCAGCACAAACACCTGTACGGCTTCGCCGTCAGGCCATGTACGTTGCCGCATGGCAAATATCGCCCGCGTTGTGTCACGGTTTAGCCATTGCGTGGCTACCGCTGGGTGCGCCACTAGAAGTATGGTTGCGTCTTGATCAACGGATTGTGCATGGGTTTGTTCGGCAAGAAGAAAAGCCAGCACTAACCCAATAAGGCCCCGTGTGATTTGTTGGCAAGCGATACGTATCAAGTAAAGAGACGGCATAGCGCGAGTCTTGTCCATCGCCTGCTGAACGCCAAGCCCATGCAGCATACCATTCGTGCTAGCACGCTATATGTGTGTGAAATGATGACGCTTACTCCTCTTCAGCCTCTAGAGGCAAACTGTTTTTGTATAAATATTTTGTGTGATGGAAGATAAATTTTTGAACCTCGGCTCGGCAGCGGTAAGTCGAAACTGCACAATTTTTAAACCCTACATCAATTTTGTTGATCTTACCTACATCACAATCAACGAAACGACCTGCGACGAAAGTATGTATCGTCTGGAAATACCGCTCGCAAGGTTGATTGACGATGACACACGAGGGCAGTGCTTGAAGCGCTAAATACACGCGTTCAATAGATCTACTTCTTGATAGTTAAGCTGATGCTAATTGCTATCAAGGCTGAGAGGGGATGCTCGGATTCACCCCGATCAACTAAAACGCTCGGCCAAAGCCGAGCGTACAATGACGAGCCAACGATGGGTTAGTCCGCGAGTTCAAGAAGCCGATCAGCGTAATCGGTAAACAAACCGTTGACGCCCCAGTCCTGTAAACGCTTCATCTCATCAACTTCATTGATGGTGTAAACATGAACTGGAAGGCCATTCTCTTGAGCTTGGCGAATAAAATCAGCATCAATAACGTCTTCGCCGTTATACGTCACATTCGTGCCGATACCCACCGCGTACTCTTTGATAGCCTGAAAGTCTTCGTCAGTGATGTCTGCTGGCGCTGGAGTAACACCTGTCCACTCCACTAAACGATCATTATCTTCCTCGCTGGGCGAGTACCATACCAACTGGATGAGGGGGATATGCTGATTAAGCTCACGTAGTTTGAGGAGACTACCCTGCTCAAACGATTGCACCAGCACCCGACCATTTTCAATCATTTCATGATCTTCAAGTGCCTCAACCAAGGCTTCTTCTAAACCAGGGTTCAACAGAGGGGACTTGGTTTCAATGTAGTAACGAGCATCGTGACCAAAGCGCTCAAATAGCTCTTCCAGTGTGAGTATTTGCGCTCCTTCAAAGGCCGTATCTGCCTTATCGACATTGGCGTCGTTGAACCAGGTGCCGGTATCAAGCGCCTTTAGCTCTTCTAGCGTGTAATCATGAATATTGCCTTCGCCGTCACTGGTGCGATCGATGGCATCATCATGGAATACCACTAACTCACCATCGGAGGTGATCTGAACGTCCAGTTCCAGGTAATCAGCTCCCCACTCATGGGCCAGTTCATAGGCTGCCATGGTACTTTCCGGCGCATGTCCGCTGGCACCGCGATGAGCGATTACCTGAAACGACTCCAGATCCTTTAGCTGCTGCTCTAGTGGCGTTGCCTCTGCGAGTGCAGTGGACGTAGCAGCACCAGCAAAAAGACCCAGTGACACGGCAGTAATCAGCGGATGACGTTGCATAGAAATTCCTTCGTTGAACAGATGTTCAATTATCCTACAGGTCTCCTTGTGAAAATACCAAATAGGTAACTTGTTTGTGTTTGTTAAAGAAAAGCCTGCTTTGGTAGGTGCTCTTGCCATTAAACGCTTGGTCTAACACAGCATCAGCTATTCTTAAGTGGACGCTACTCATTGCTTACTTAGCAATTGCCCTTTATCTAGGCGAGCTAAAAGAGTGGCTTTCTGGTGCCAGAGCAGGGGGGGAACGGCTGTTAATCTTCCCACTGATTGCCTTGCGATCGGAGGTTTTCTGGCAGAAGTAGATGAAATAAGTAGATGAAATAAGCAGATAAACAGGGAGATAGGCGATAAGAGGTAGCCACAATGATTGCTTATACAATGGTAGGAACGCATAACCTGGAACGTGCACTTCGCTTTTATGCGCCGTTGTTTAACAGTATGGGGCTGGATGTGTGCTGGCAAGATGATGCCTGCGTTTCTTTCGGCGACCCAGATGATGTCAATGTGCCAAGGTTCTTTGTTGGTTTTCCCTTTAATGGTTATCCCGCTAGCGCTGGCAACGGCACCATGACAGCGTTTCAATTTGCTGATCCTAAAGAAGTCGATACGCTCTATCAATTAGCGATGCAGAACGGGGGCAGCGATGAAGGTCCGCCAGGTTACCGCCCCCAGTATGGTGAAGGTTTTTTCGCCGCCTACGTACGAGATCCAGACGGCAACAAGCTGGCGTTTGTCGTCTATCCCCATCGGTAGATGCTAAGCCAACGCAGCGTCAACAAATAGCTCCTCTGTAAAGGTTGAATTGCACAAATCAAGAGGAGCAATGATGACGACGCTAGTAATCGGTGCAAACTCCCAGTATGACTAACCAGGAGTATCTGCTGCTGGATGGAAGGCGCTCAATTGATGAGATTGTTTGAGGAAATTGTTTGAGGAAATTGCTCCGTCGTTGGGCTAGAGCAATCGTTACTGGGTGTCTCTAACCCACCCAACCCAACAGTCGCCACCAAAGGTAGTCTAATGGCATCAATAGTAAGATCGTTATTAGCGCTAATGGGATGATAATCTTCAACAATTGGCTCAAAGGCTCTTTAGATAGCTGCATGGCCATAATCAAGGGCGCCACCTGATAAGGAAAGATGACGGTGGAAAAACCTACCACTTGAGTCATTAGCACCGTGGAAAGTGGGAGTCCTGAAGCAGCGGCGAATTCGGTGGCCATGGGAGTTAGTATGGTAGCTACATTGGGTGTGGTGGCGACTACCCCAGTCAAGGTGGCCATCAATGAAAGCGACATAAAGTCCCAGAAGGGGATACTATTGCTCGTCTCCAGCAGTTGACTAAACTCTCTTCCCATAACACTGCCAATGCCTGAGACATTTACCAGTGTTCCCACCCCCAACGCGGCGGCTACAAATACCACGGTGCCAAAATCTGTCGCTCCATTGAATGATTTCGGGGCCATGACACCGACTTTTGGCATCATTAGCACCACCGCTGCCACTAGCCCTACCCACGCCGGGTTTACGCCGTGTAGCGTATCGGTAACCCAAAACATCAACGTAATGCCCAGTATGACAGCCACTTTTTTTTGCTGTGTCGCATCGCCGGAAAATTTGGTTTCAGCGACGACTTGCTTAAACTGTGGGTCAATGCGGGCTGGAAATACCACTATTACCAGCGCTACGATTAATAGCGCTTTTAGCATTCCCAAAATGGGAAAGTGCAGAAATAGATACTCCGCATAGCCAAAATGAATGCCATATAGACTTTCACTTGCACCTGCCAAAATCATATTAGGGAGGTTGGATGGAAGCACCGCAAAACTTGGCATGTTACAAGCGGCAGCAAGAGCAGTGGCTACGCCCAGTCGGCCAGCGCTGCCCGGCTCAAAGCCCACTCGTTCAGCCAATGCTAAACCAATAGGAATCAATACCACTGCTCGACCCGCTGAAGAGGGCATCACAAAGCCTAATGCTACGGCGGTTAACACTAACCCTCCAATCAGCCGTGGATAGCTTGCCGTTAGCAGTGGTGCTAATACGGCCGCTAGTCGATCGCCAAGTTTGCTTGATGTAATGGCAGAACCAATTACAAATCCGGAGATAACCATCCACACGGCTGTTGAGCCAAACCCGGCGAATAGTTGCTCCGGCGCTGGCAGACCAAAGACACTAACCAGCGCGAAAAAGATCAGGCCAGTCAGAAATGGGGGGAGTACCCCGGTACTCCACAGCACCAGCGTGAGCAGTACCATGCCAGCGCTGTAAGAAAATGCCGCTGGGTTGCCCGCTAAGGGAAAAAATGCCAATAACAAAGCCACCAATAAAGCCGCTGCTGTTATTGCGTGGGAAAAGCGAAGTGAACGGAGCATGAAGGGGGTCCTGGTGGCGATGAACTCAATTGCGCGGTGCGCGCAGCTGGACCTACAATAGCGCCTGCATGCTGACGTGTTGAGGGCAAGATATGACAATAAATAGCGATAAGGCGACAATGTCGCCACCCAGTGATATAGCGTTTGTCCTCGATCCTAGTCGCCCTGTATTGACTCGCGCTCGCAGTATGCAGGCTGAAACCGGGGTATTGCCGCACGCTCACCCACGCGGGCAATTGCTATGGGCTAAACACGGCGTGCTGCGTGTTACCAGTGAACAAGCGGTGTGGGTTGTACCCTCTACTCACGGCGTGTGGATACCCAGTGGCTGTCTCCACCAAGTGAGTTGTGAAACGCTGGTGGAAACCCGCAACCTCTACATTGATCCTACTTGCAGGGCACGTGATCAGGACACCCAGGTGGTGATGGTGGCGATGAGCACGTTGATGCGCGAGATTGTGCTAAGGCTAAACGATTCCCTAAAGTGTCGCGACGGCGATGCCAGCACGACGCGCCTAGGTCTAGTCGCTATTGATGAACTAAATAGTCTACCCGCTGAGAATTTGTCGCTACCTGCTGGGGCTGACCCGCGGTTGCGACGTATCATCAGCCACATGGTCAACCACCCGGATAATCGCCACACATTAGCTGAGCTGGCGGGCCTTGCCGGGGCGAGTGTACGAACGCTAGAAAGACTATTTAAGTCCGACACCGGGCTGACCTTTCGCCAATGGCGTACCCGCTTCAAGTTGATGAATGCGCTTGAAGCCCTGGATAGAGGCGAAAGCTCAACCGCAGTGGCCTATACGGTAGGCTATAAAAGCGTCAGCAGTTTTGTGGCTGCCTTCAAAACGGAGTTTGGCTATACACCTCAAGTCCGCGCCCGCTGCCAATAATGCGGCGATTAGGCGTTAGTTGACTCATGCATTAACCCCTTTCATGCCTTCCGGCGTGTAGCGCTCACCGATGACCGGAATGCGAGCAGTGGCTGCTTCCAACTGGCGTTGTTCATCTGGGGTCAGAGTGATAGCCGTTGCAGCTGCATTCTCTTCAAGATAACGCAGCCGCTTAGTTCCTGGAATTGGCACGATATTGGGGCCTTTAGACAGTAGCCAGGCGAGCGAAAGCTGTGCGGGTGTGCAGCCTTTGTCGGCGGCCACTTGACCAATCACGTCGGCGATTCGGCGGTTGGTACTTATGGCTTGATCTGAAAAGCGCGGCAAGTTAGGACGGAAATCACCTTCTTCGAAATCCGTCGTGTCCTGAAATCTTCCCGTTAAAAACCCCCGGCCTAATGGCGAGTAGGGCACAAAACCGATGCCTAGCTCTTGGCAGGTAGGGAGCACCGCTTGCTCTACGTCGCGTGTCCAAAGCGAATACTCGGTTTGGACGGCGGTAATCGGATGCACTGCATGGGCGCGGCGCAAGGTGTCAGCGCTGACCTCGCACAGGCCGATATGGGCAATTTTTCCCTCTTTGACTAGCTGGGTGAGTCCTTCCATGGTCTCTTCAATAGGCACATCCGGGGTTACGCGATGGACGTAGTAGAGATCGATTTGCTCGACCCCTAACCGTCGCAGCGATGCCTCGCAGGCCTTGCGCGCATACTCGGCGCTGTTGTCCAGGCGTCGTTGATACTCACCGGGCTTGCGCACAATGCCAAACTTGGTTGCGATACGCACTTGCGGCTTATGCTTGGCCAGAAAGCGGCCAATAAGCTCTTCGTTATGGTGCGGCCCGTACATATCTGCCGTATCAAAAAAGTTGATGCCCAGCTCCACTGCCTGCGCTAATACGCGTAGCGATTCACTGTCATCCCGGGGGCCGTAGAATTCGCTCATGCCCATGCAGCCCAGGCCAATGGCGGAAATAGAAAGGTCGGTGCCAAGTGTACGTTGTTGCATGCTGTCTCTCCGTGAACCGTTCTTGAGTAGCGGAGTGACAGCGTGGCACTATCCCATAATGAAAAAAATGAACGAGTTCGATAAGCCGTTTTCCGGTTTTGAAAAGCAGATGCCCCGTGGGTGGGTGTGGGATGACACCCGCGCCTTTTTGGCTGTGGCTCGTCACGGCACGCTGAGTGGTGCCGCCGCGGAACTGCATTTGGGCATTGCGACGCTCTCCCGACGTATTGAACGGCTGGAAAAAGCGCTGCAGCTACCGCTATTTGTGCGCCAACAGTCGGGCTACCAACTGACCGAGGAGGGCGCAGGGCTGGTCGAGAAAGCGGAAGCACTGGAAGCGGCTGCGGTGGCGTTTACCACCGATGTTTCCCGCCACTCACAGCTGACTGGTAGAGTGCGTTTGGCTACCGCAGAGAATTTGGCAACGGCATTGATTCTACCTGCGCTTGCGCAATTTCAGCGTCAGTACCCTGGTATTACGCTTGAGCTAGTGACGGATATCTCGACGGCCAATCTACACCGTCGTGATGCTGATTTAGCCCTCAGAATGGTCAAACCCGAGCGCGGTAATGTCACCCTTCGCCGCTTGGGTTCCTTAGGCTATGGGCTTTACGCTAGCTCAGCCTATGCGGCGCAGCGTAAAACAGCGCTTGATACTGGCGACTACGATATGGATGCTTTTATCACCTGGGGGGAGGCGCAGGCCCATTTGCCTGCAGCACAGTGGGTCGAGCGCGTTCTACAAGGGCGAGAGCCAGCGTTAACCACTACCTCTTTGGCAACTCAAGTCGCCGCAGCTAAAGCAGGGCTAGGTATTGCAGTACTACCGCACTTTTTGGCTCAGGAAGCGGGATTAGTCTGTATTGCTTCTGATCTTGGCGTGGATCAGCCTATTTACCTCGTTATCCAAACAGACCTGACACAGTCACGCCGAACCCGTGCTGTGGCGGACTTTCTTATTGAACTGGTCGCCAGTAACCATGCTCGCTTGAGCATGGGCTGAAAAATGGGGATATGGCTCTAATTGATGCCATCAACGCCCTCTCCGTAGCCAGGGTCTCGGTAGCCAGGATTCCCGTAGCCAGGAGAGAGCGTTAAAGCCAAGCGTCAGCCTTTGGAGCTGAGAGCCTGAGCCGGTGAGTACGATGATGCACTGTGTGTCACGAGACTCACGCCGATGAATACTACGGTATTGACGACTAGGCCACAGAAGCCAGCGTGCCAGCCGAATGGAGTACTGACCCCAAACTGGAACAATAGGGTTAGGGCCGCGCCTACTGCTAAACCTGCAAAGGCACCAGAGCGTGATGCTCGCCGCCAGAATAGTGCGCCAAGCAGCATCGGCAGCAACTGCACCACGATGCCATAGGCGCCGAGTAACAAGCCAACCAATGAGCCAGGGTTGGCTAGGGCTAGCAAGTAGGCTGCTAAGGAGATTACCACCACACCGTAGCGAGTCAGCCTGAGTGCCTTGTCATCAGATATACCACGCAGCACGGGCAGGTGCTGCCCCACGTCTCTTACCAGAATAGTGGCGGAGGTATGAGCCAAGTTGGCAGCCGTAGACATTGCCGCGGCCAGCGCGCCGGAGAGGGCTATACCGATTAGCCACGCAGGGAAGTCAGCTAGTTCGACCACTAACGTCAACAGCACGCGATCAGCAGAGTCGAGCGGGCTATCTTCGAGTAGTAATACTCCTGCGAAGCCGATAACCAGCAATGGCACCAGCAAGTAGCTATAAAGTGGATAGAGTACGAACACCTGTTTCAGGGTTCGCTCACTGCGCGCACTATAAAACTTCATGAAAATGTGCGGCCACATTACGCAACCTAGAGCACTTACTAGGATGGCTGTCGAGAAGGCTCCCCAGCCCATACCGCCAGCACCGGGCATGGTTAGATATTCCGGCGCTTCGCGCTGCAGTTCGCGGAACATTTCACCGACTCCACCAAAGAACTGGTCAGCCGTTGCCAAGCCTAGAAACCACGCGACACCCACCATCATCACGCCCTGGAGCAAGTTGGTCCAGCCGATGCCTTGTAAGCCGCTCGCATAGACATAAGCCGCCACCACGCCACAGGCCAGTAAGCTGCCGAGCCAGAACGGAATGGTGCCTGAGGTTGCCGCCTCGAAGAGCAGTCCCGCACCCGCGATCTGAATAGTTAGGTAGGGGATCATCGCCAGTACGCTGACCACACCGATGAACAGCCCCAGCAGATTCCCCCGAGTTGGATAACAGGCAGAGAGGAACTCCGCCTGGGTCAGAAAACCATGGCGACGGCCAAGCCGCGAAATGTGTGGCGCGATTAACCACCATACAATCACAGCGAGCGCCAGGTAGGCGATGATATAGAGTGCCGGCGCCCCTTTACTGTAGGCCCAGCCGGGAGCTCCAAGAAAGGCGAAAGCAGAGAATATCTCCGCTCCGAGAATGAAAAACAGCACCAGCAGCCCCATGTGGCGCCCACCAGCGACGTAGCCTTCCAAAGACGAACTCTGGTTATGCCTTGCTCGCAGGCCCACCGCTAGAACGATCAGCAGGTAGGCTAGGGTGATGGTAGTGATCAGCAGTGAATCACTCATCGTTCACCTCCTGTGCGGCATCATGGCGATAGGCAATCACTAGTCCCACAAATAGGACAAAGACCCAAGCGACGTACCAGAACATGAAGAAGGGCAAGCCAATCACCATCGGTTCGATGCGGTTGGCTACTAATGCGCCAGGCCAGATCATCGCCAGCGCACAGATAGTGAAGTAAATCAGCAATCCCCTAGGGGGAAGCGAGGGGCGGGATTTCATATGCATACCTCATTATTGTGGTGTTATCGGTAGTAGAGCAGGCCTCGTTTAGGCGGCAGCGAGTGCGCCGAGGCCGATGGCCAACAGTAGTTGGCAACCAGTGGGAATAATGTCGTCGTTAAAGTCGTAACGAGCGTTGTGTAATGGTGCGGTGGCTTCATCCTTGGCTGCACCGAGGAAGAAGTAGGCTCCTGGACAGCGCTGCAGCATGAAGGAGAAATCTTCGCCGCCAAGGCTAGGGTCGACGTCGCGCACCAGGGCAGCTTCGCCGAGTGTTTGCACTACGCAGGATTCCACGTGGCGGGTTTCCGCCTCGCTATTGACCGTCGCTGGGAATATGCGTTGGTAGTCGACCTCAATGTCGCCGCCATGGGCAATGGCCACCCCTTCACAAACACGGCGAACAGCATGCTCAATACGATCCTGAGTGTCGGCATCAAGGCTTCGTGCTGTACCGCTGATGCGTACTTCATCGGGAATAATGGCGAAACCGTCAATATCGCCCCCCTGCAATCCACACAGGCTGAGGGCCGCGGGGGAGAGAGGATTAATATCACGGGCGACCACGGAGTGTAGATTTTGAATCAGGGCACCCGCCATACGTACAGGATCTGTCGATAGGTGTGGGTTGACGCCTCCATGGCCCCCTTTTCCGCGTACCCGGATATCGAGCCGATCGGTGGCTGCCATGATGGCACCTGAGCGGACGGCCACTTGGCCAGCAGGCAGAGAAGGCCAGTTGTGCAGGGCGTAGATGGCCTGCATAGGAAAGCGCTCGAACAACCCCTCTTCAACCATTGCCCGGCCACCACCTAAACCTTCTTCTGCGGGCTGAAAGACTAGGTGAATGGTGCCAGCGAAGTCGCGGTGTTCAGCCAGGTAGCGGGCGACGCCAAGCAGCAGGGTCGTGTGACCATCATGGCCGCAGGCATGCATGCGACCGGGCACTTCGGATGTGTGGTTGTGCTCGCTAAGCTCTTGGATCGGTAGAGCGTCCATATCGGCGCGTAGACCAATCTGGCGTCCATTGTCGGGCTGATCACCGGTGATAGTTGCAACGATACCGGTTTTGCCGATGCCAGTTTCAAAGGTCAAACCGAGACGTTCTAGTTCTTCAGCGATGCGCTTAGCCGTGGCATGTTCCTGAAACCCTAGCTCTGGGTGACGGTGCAGCTCGTGCCGCATTTGGGTCAGCTCGGCGTGGTGACGCTCGAAGAAATTTGCGTTGATGAGTTCTGTCATAGTCGATTCGCATAGTTGTTGGATGGACCAATTCATCTTGGTTGTTTCGGTGGCATAGAGAAAATAGTTTTTTTATTAGCTTTCCATGCTTATATTGGATGGAAAGAGCCACGGCGTGTCATTCAATGGGAATGAGATGGACTTCAAACGCTTAAAATATTTTCAGACCGTCGTAGAGGAGGGAGCTATCTCCTCAGCAGCAAGACGAATACCACTTGCTCAGCCAGCCCTGTCGCGTCAATTGCTGCTGCTTGAAGATGAGGTCGGTACCACGTTGCTAACTCGTTCACGGCATGGCGTTCGCCTGACCGCCGCAGGCGAATCGTTCTACCGTGATACCCGGCGTTTGCTTGGCGAATTCGAACAGGCCAAGCGCAATGCACGGCGCATCGCCGATGGCCAATTCGGTGAGTTGCGACTAGGGGTGACGGTGATGCATTTATGGGTACCGCAGATAATCGGTTTGCTCAACCGTTTCCGCGAGCAATATCCCGAGGTCACGCTGAAAGTAGAGTCAGTGCTTTCGGGGCCTCAGGTCGATGCAATCCGCCGTGGGAGGCTGGATGCTGGCATGTTGTTTTTCCCTCCAGAAGATGATGACAGCCTCTGTAGCCATTGCTTGTATGAGGATCACCTCGTATTGGTTACCAGTGCCACCTCACGCCTAGCGCGACAACCGCCGCGATACCTAGCCGAACTCAATGACGAAAATTTTATCTGGTTTGATCGTAGTGCCACCCCGGTCTATCACGACAAGCTGATCCACGCTTTTCAGCGAGAGGGTTTCACGCCCCATGTGGTTCAGGAGGGAACTGACAACGCTACAATGTTGTGTTTGGTAGCTGCTGGCATGGGCTGCAGTATTTTGCCGGCCATGACCATGGCAGGGGCACCAGAAGGCGTAGTAAGTCATCGCCTGGAGGATCTCAAGCTGGCTTTGCCTTTGATGCTGGTATGGCGCAGGGATTCAGGGCTGTCGGCGGTACGCCGGCTGATCGAAATTGCTGAAACAGAATCTTTGGCGACTGATGATGACGCTGACGCGTAACGTTCATCTTGATGGAAATTAATAATATGGAAGCACCTATGTCCCCCACCGATATTGGCCGTGCATACAATCAGATCACTCATCTCTGGCAGAGCGAAAAATTTAATCTCACGAACGGTGTAGACGCGCACAAAAGAGCGCTAGCGTTTGTGAAGAATCGAGGCAGGGCGCTAGATATTGGCTGTGGTTGCACGGGACGTTTTATTGACCTGCTACAGCAGGAAGGCTTTACACCAGAGGGGGTGGATATTTCTGCTGAAATGGTGCGGCTGGCTAAACAGAAACATCCAGACGTGACCTTTCACCACCAGGATATTTGTCAGTGGCAACCGTCGGGCAAATACGATGTCATTACTGCGTGGGATAGCATCTGGCATATTCCACTGGCTCAGCAGGAAGCTGTGATAACCAGGATTATTAATAGCCTGAGCGAAGGTGGCGTATTTATCTTCTCCTTCGGAGGCACCGATGAACCCGGTGATCACACCGACAGCTTCATGGGGCCACAGGTTTACTACTCATCGCTCGGTACTAACGGCTTTTTATCCCTGCTGATAAAGCTTGGCGCAGTATGCAAGCACCTAGAGTATGACCAACATCCTGAACTGCACGCGTACTTGATTGCTCAGAAGGGATGAAGAGTCTATAGCCTGGCTTGCTGGTGTAACGTATCGACAAAACGGGCTAATGCGGGCGACCAGGTAGTGGGTTCTGAGGTAACAAAATAGGTGTCGATATTGGCAATGGCAGAGGGCAGTTCCATCGCGTGAATGCCGAAGCGGTGTCGGTGTGCTTCAATGATAATACGTGGCAGTACGGTGTACCCCATCCCGGCTGCTACGCAGCCAAGCATGGCGTCTAGCGTGCCAAACTCAAAAACACGCACGGCATTTATTCCCTGAGATGCCAGCAGTAATTCGATACGTTGCCGGTAACTACATCCCTGGCGAAATGCGAGAAACGTTGCTGTCAGTAGTTCTTCAGAGCTGGGCACGCTCGTCATGGGGGCTGAACTTACCAGCACAAGCTGTTCGCTGAAAACTTTGAGCGAATGATAGCGATGATGATCGATAGCGCCGGCCACAAACACGCCATCCGCCTGACCGTCCATTAGCTTCTCGATCAAACTGGCGGTGGGGCCAGTCGCCAGCGTCATATCAACCTCTGGGAAGTTAGCATGGTAGGCCGCCAGTATTGGGGGGAGGCGCAGCGCCATGGTAGTTTCCATCGATCCTAAGCGTAGTTGGCCAGCTGCGTTCTCGGCGCTTTGAAATAGCGCTAACGCTTCGTCATGTACCGCCAGCAACCGTTCCGCATAATCCAATAACGCTAGCCCCGCAGAGGTAAGACGCACGCCACCAGCACGATGAACCAGCTGCACGCCTAATTCCTCCTCAAGTTTTTTGATATGCGTGGTCACGTTAGATTGCACCGTATGCAGCTGCTTTGCGGCAGCCATAAAGCTGCCGGTTTCTGCCACCGCCATAAACAGCCGCAATGATTTAAACTGCATTCACATCTCCCATAAGCGACCACCGTCTCAAATCCATCTCAAAAACTATCTTAAGAGCTATCTCAAAAAAAGATAGAGACTATCACTATAAATCGTTTCTAAAGAATTGTTGGTGTGCGTAAGCTACTGGTAAATACGCCTGTTGCCAATCTTGCCGCACAGCGATTTAGTAAGGATACGACATGATCAATAGCAAAGACTTGCCTGCTCTGATGACCGGCGTGATGGCCACCTTGGCAGGAATAGGCATTGCCCGTTTTGCCTACACACCACTATTACCGGCACTGATTCAAGAGGGGTGGTTCAGTGCCAGCCAAGGAGCTTATCTAGGGGCTGCTAATCTTCTCGGTTACTTTATTGGTGCGTTGTCTGCTCACGCTCTGAGTGAGCGTTTTTCTGTCCGCGCGGTGATGGGGGCAAGTTTCGTAGCGATCGCACTGAGCTTCTTCCTCTGTGCGGGGGCAGGCAGTTTTAGCTGGTTTTTCTTTTGGCGATTAGTCTCAGGTATTGCTGGCGCCATTCTCATGGTGGTTGGCCCATCGTTGGCTCTGTCGACCACGTCTCCGGAAAGGCGGACTAGTGTCGGTGCCCTGGTATTCACTGGCATTGGCTTTGGTGCACTGCTTTCAGCATCGGTGGTGCCAGTGCTTCTGGAGTTAAGCCTAACGGTTACCTGGGGAACGCTGGGTCTGCTCTGTATTGCTGCGGCTCTTGTATGTGACTGGGGCGTTACTCGGCTGTCCTCACCGCCGGTGGTTAGTCAGGAAAGGCGAACAAGTGAGACAGGGTATGCAGGAATAAATGCCGCTGTGCTACTGGTGATAGGTGCGTATGCCCTGGACGCCGTCGGGTTTGTTCCGCATACCGTATTTTGGGTGGATTATCTCGCCAGAGAAAATGCCTTAGGGCATCAAGCGGCTTCTCTACAGTGGGGCATTTTCGGCTTGGGCGCCGTGTGCGGGCCACTGATAGTAGGAACGTTGGCGCGAAAAGTGGGCTGGCACCATGGCTTAACCCTCGCTTTTTTAGCCAAGGCTGCCGCTGTGTCCCTGCCAGTATTTTCACTAGCATTGCTTAGTCAGTCAGTTTCCTCGTTTGTGGTGGGCGCGATGATCCCAGGTATTGTTGCGCTGACGTCTGGGCGACTGGCTGAATTAGTCGGCCCCACCGCCCACAAAAAGCTCTGGGGGCAAGCGACTGCCGCTTTCGCTGCAGCTCAAGCGTTTTCTGGCTACGCGATGTCAGCGCTCTATGTAGCCTGGGGCACTTATTCACCGCTATTTGCGATTAGCAGCCTGGTGTTGGTAGGCGGCTTTGTACTGGTGTTGCTTAGCCGAGGCCAGCAGCAGCGTCATGCCCCTCTCTCTACTGTTCCTCACTCCAATAAGAAACGGAGGCCATAATGCAGCTTTTTCTTAACGCAACGTCACCCTATGCGCGCCTAGCGCGGATCATCTTACTTGAGAAGGATCTGGTGGATGACGTGACATTGCGCTGGTGCGACCCTTGGGCAGATGACAAAGCGCTGCTAGAGGTTAATCCCGCCGGGCGAATTCCAGCGCTAGTGACTGACGAAGGCACGACACTTAGCGAGTCAATGTTGATTGCTGTTTATCTTGATAGCGTCAGTGCTAGTTCGCCTATGATTCCTCAAGCCCGATTAGCGAATGTACTGCATCTGGCCGGACTTGGTCAGAATCTTATGGATGTTGCGTTTACGACCGTTATTGCCAGAAAGCACTATGGCGCTGAGATTGATCACAGTGAGCTTGGGCGAAGGCGCCAGCGAGCCATGCAACGAATAGTGGAACAACTGGATAGTGAACTCTACGAAAGTCAGCTGGCGTCGTCGATTACTCTTGGTGAAATCGCTTGCGCTGTTGCGCTAGATTACTTGGCCTTCAGGTTGCCAGAAGTGCGCTGGAAGGAAGCGTACCCACAGCTCAAAGCGTGGCATGCCGCAGTAATTGCCAGGGATAGTTTTCAGCAGACTGCATTTGTGTAGCCTCCTGCGGGTGCGCTGACGCTTACACCGCGCTACAAAATACGAAAATTCAATCGTTTAGGTTATGTAGCGCGGTGTAACGAATCTTGCGAGGGACGAGCAAATGAGGCACCCGCGAACGGAGGCGGAGCCTCCCGGTAAGGTTGGGGATCACTCGTTGAGTGCCTGCTTAAGCCACTCTGCCAGTGGCTCGCTGCGGCGGCTGTTGGTTTGTTTCGGCAGCCATAGGCAGAGGCGGGCGGGCGTTTCGATACTTCCCCAAGGGGCCACAAGCCGCCCGCTGCGTAAATCGTCTTCCACCAGTAGCTTGGGTGCTATTGCTATGCCTAAGCCCGCCACCGCTGCTTCAATCAGATAATAAAGATGGGCAAACCCTTGGCCCTGTTGAAGGGCGTCCTCCAATGCACGTTGCGCCAGCCCTTTGGCGCTCGCCCACTGTGGCCACGCCTGGGGACGTGAAGCGGTCACTAACAGCTTGTTGGCAAATAACGATTCTGGCTTGGCTGGGTCGATGTGTGCTGCTAGGAGTGGGCTTGCTACTGGGCAAATCTGCTCGGGAAGTAGCTCGATAACCTCCACATCCGCGGGCCAGGGAGGTTCAATAAACGCCAGGGTGGCGCTGGTATCTACCTGTTGACCGGGCAGTTCGCTGTCACTTACCACGACTTTTAGCTTCAGTTGCGGCAGCTCTTGGTTCAGGCGATCCAGGCGGGGAATTAGCCAGCGCGCTAGCAGGCTGCCAGGGCAGGCCAGAGTAAAGGGCGCTTCTTCCACATCACGCTTGAGTGCTGCGCAACTATTGCGCAGTTTGCTAAATGCCTCGCCTACGCCGCTTTGCAGTTGCTCACCATGGTGAGTCAGCACCAGCCCACGCCCTGCTTTTGCAAATAGCGCTACACCAAAATGCTCATCCAGGCTTTTAAGTTGGCGGCTAACCGCGCCATGGGTAACGCTTAGCTCATCGGCGGCAGCGGTCACGCTACCCAATCGGGCAGTGGCTTCAAAGGCGCGCAGGGCGCTAAGTGGCGGCATGCTGTTCTGCATTGCTTATCCCATAATGATAGTTCTGCTTTAATAGTTGATTAAAACTCACCTATTAGTGACATCTTATCGATTTTTATCCCCGTCTGCCTGCGCTACCTTGAGTCTATTCCCAATTTCCACGTTGCACTCAGAGGTCGTGATGAACCAATTCGTGAACCTGCCCGATACCAACGGACTGTTTGGCAGCTTCGGCGGCCGCTTTGTCGCTGAAACACTCATGCCACTCATTTTAGAGCTGCAAGATGAATACGCTGCTGCTAAAAATGACCCCGAATTCCAGCGCCAGTTAGCCTACTTTCAAGGAGATTACATCGGGCGGCCAAGCCCGCTTTATTTCGCTGAAAGACTGACCGAACACTTCGGTGGGGCGAGTATTTACCTCAAGCGCGAAGAGCTAAACCACACCGGCGCGCACAAGATTAACAACTGCATTGGCCAGGTACTGCTAGCCAAGCAGATGGGCAAAAAGCGCATTATTGCTGAAACTGGCGCCGGTATGCATGGAGTGGCCACCGCCACGGTAGCAGCGCGTTTTGGCCTGCCTTGTGTCATCTATATGGGCGCAACCGACATCGAACGCCAGCAGCCTAACGTGTTCCGCATGAAACTACTGGGGGCTGAGGTGATTCCCGTCACCTCCGGCACCGGCACACTCAAAGATGCCATGAACGAAGCGCTGCGCGACTGGGTGACCAATGTCGACGACACCTTCTACATTATTGGAACCGTGGCTGGGCCGCACCCGTACCCTGCGATGGTGCGCGACTTCCAAGCGGTGATTGGCCATGAAACTCGCAGCCAAATGCTCGAAAAGCAGGGGCGTTTGCCGGATTCGCTGGTGGCCTGTATTGGCGGCGGATCAAACGCTATGGGGCTGTTCCATCCGTTCTTAAACGACCCAGATGTGCAGATGATTGGCGTAGAAGCGGGCGGCAAAGGCGTTAAAAGCGGCCTGCATGCCGCCAGCTTGAACGGCGGAACGCCTGGCGTACTGCATGGTAACCGCACCTATCTGCTGCAAAACGAAGATGGCCAGATTATCGACGCCCACTCAATATCAGCGGGGCTGGATTATCCCGGTATCGGCCCAGAGCACGCATGGCTCCACGAGCAGGGGCGGGTTGAGTATGTTTCCGCCACTGACGATGAAGCGCTGGAAGCCTTCCAGATCTGCTGCCGTCAGGAAGGCATCATTCCTGCCCTGGAAACTGCCCACGCCTTGGCGGAAGTGGCTAAGCGTGCGCCCCGGCTTCCCCGTGAGCACTTAATGGTGGTCAACCTTAGCGGTCGTGGCGACAAAGACATGATGAGCGTCGCCCATCATCTAGGTGATAAATTCCAATGAGTGCGAACCAGGAGACTGTTATGAATACCCCCACTCGTCTTAAAGACTGCTTTGCCGCGCTCAAGCAGCAGAACCGCCCAGCGCTGGTTAGCTACCTCACCGCAGGTGATCCAGACGCGGAGACTTCGCGCCGCCTGCTACATGGGTTACCTGAAGCAGGGGTGGATATCATTGAACTCGGCATGCCGTTCAGTGACCCCATGGCTGATGGTCCCGCGATTCAAAAAGCCGCGCTGCGTGCACTTGAAGGCGGCCAAACCCAAGTTAAAACGTTGGAAATGGTGCGCCGTTTCCGCGAGCAGAATAGCACCACGCCTATCGTACTGATGGGCTACTACAACCCGATTTACTGCTATGGCGTTGAGCGCTTTCTTTCTGATGCTGCCAGCGCTGGGGTTGATGGCCTGATTGTGGTGGACTTACCCCCTGAACATGATGAAGAGCTCTGCCAGCCAGCAGCCCAGCACGGCATTGATTTTATCCGCTTAGCCACCCCGACCACCGATGCTAAACGGTTGCCCAAAGTACTCAGCAACACCTCTGGGTTTATCTACTACGTATCGGTGGCGGGGGTTACTGGCGGTAGTGCGCCAACACCAGAACGGTTAGAGGCGTCGGTCGCTCAGCTCCGCGAATACACCGAGCAACCCATTGCCGTTGGCTTTGGAATACGCACCGCTGAGCAAGCCGCTACCATTGGACGCTTTAGCGATGCGGTGGTGGTTGGCTCCGCGCTTGTTGACTGCATCGAACATGCCAGCACGCCTGATGAAGCAGTGGAGCGAGTGCACGGCTTAGTCAGTGAGTTGGCAGAAAGCGTCAGGGCATGTCGTACAGCAAGCGAGCCACAAGTCTGTTGATACCAGCAGATTGATACAAGAAGAGTAAAAAAACGATATGTTAAGAGAGCAGGCCAGCAGCGCCTGCTCTTTTTAACGTTGAGCAAAATCCTAATTAAAGGTTAATCTAGCTGGATCGATGGTGAAATAATGAGTGGAAGCTCACGCGGGCTAATAGGAACGGGCTTTTATGAACCTTACAACACTGCTGTTTTTTATCCCTGCCTGCTTCGCCCTTAATATGGCGCCTGGCCCTAATAACCTGCTTTCATTAACCAATGCTAAACGCTATGGCGTTCGGACAGCTTGTTTAGCGGGTATTGGGCGGCTAATAGCATTCGTCGGCATGATTACGCTGGCAGCGACTGGCTTGGCGACACTGCTTTACACTTCTGAAAAAATCTTCCTCGTTATTAAGGTGGTTGGTGGGCTCTACTTATTATGGCTGGCATATCAGCTATGGGGCGCCGACACTACCGCAAGTGATAGTGCTGAAACTCAACACATGAGCTTATTTGAGCTGGCGCGACAAGAGTTCTTGCTTGCTGCTGGTAACCCTAAAGCCATACTGATTTTTACCGCTTTCCTACCGCAGTTCGTGGAACCTAGCGGCAATGTCGGTCTGCAGTTTTTGGTGCTAGGTGTGCTGTTTTTACTATTGGAATGGGTAGCGATTGCTGGTTACGCCTATGCAGGTAGTTTTTTGAGCCAGTGGTTTTCACGCCCCACTATGCGGCGCTTATTTAACCGCAGTTGCGCAACTCTATTAGCCAGCGCAGGGGTAGGACTGTTGCTGGCTAAAAAAGAGTAAGCGTTAAGACTCGCTGTTTAAATACGCTAGACCACCGAGCACAGCCGTTCTACGAGTGGTGCGCGTGACGCGAATCCTCAGGAGCCTCGCGCCGGTCATTCATTCCGTAGTCTCGGATGACGGAAGCGACACGCAGACGGTAGTCGGCAAAGATATCCTGTCGACCAGCTTTCTGAGCTGCTCGGTGAGATTCAAGCGAACGCCACTGCTTCACGGCATCTTCATCCCGCCAATAAGAGAGCGAAAGAACTTTGCCGGGCTGCGTTAGGCTCTCGAAACGTTCAATCGATAGAAAACCGTCGATAGCTTCCAAATCTTGGCGTAATGCGCTGGCAGTATCCAAATAGTCTTGATAACGGTCAGTATGTGGAAGCACTTCGAATATCACAGCGATCATGGCAGATTCCTTGTATTCATAAGTTCTTTATATTCATTAGTTTTTTATATTCGCAGGTTCTTTATATTTACAGCGTCGTTACGTTGATATGTTCATTACATCGACAGCCTCAATGCCCAAGGTGCCGTCTACCACTTCTACAAAACTGCGCTCCTCTTTGAGGATGAATCGTTGCTCTTGGGCCATTGTGAAGTTCGCGTGCCCTCCTTCATCAGATCTCAGCCGAGCGCGATAGGCTTCATAGGAAGCTAGGCTATCGAAGGCAATTAGGCCCCAGGCGATATTGTTGGTGCCCTCTAAAGGCAGGAAGTAGCCAATAAGATGGCCGCCACACCAGGGGATGATTTTTCCCCAGTTTTCCGCGTATTGCTTGAAAGCGTCGCGCTGGAAAGGGTCGATCTCGTAGCGAATGATGCAGGTAATGCTCATCTGATTATCTCCGTTGAAAGGCAACGGAGACGATACCTAATTGCCGCACCCAAATGGTTCGACTAAGATCGAACCATGAATGAAGCCCCTAACATTGTGCGCGTTGCCGCACTGATCGGAGATAACGCTCGGGCGGAAGCGCTCTGTGCCTTAATGTCTGATCGCGCGCTAACGGCAACTGAACTGGCAAATATGGCCGGTGTGACTAAGCAAACCATGAGCTTCCACCTCGCCAAGCTGCGAGAGGAAGGACTGCTTGCGGTCGAGAAGCAGGGGCGCCACCGCTATTTTAGGCTGGCGGGGCCACATGTTGCTGAGCTTTTGGAGTCGCTGATGGGCCTCGCTTTCCGAGGCGACGATAGGCATCTGTCCATCGGCCCACGCGACCCCGCGCTGCGCAAGGCCCGAGTTTGTTACGACCACCTTGCAGGGGAGCTGGGGGTTTTTGTGTACGAGCAGATGCTCGAGACAGATATCCTTCAGCAGCTTCCAGGCGGACTACAGCTGACTAAACAGGGACGGCTGTGGTTCCAGAAACATGGCATCGATGCAGATGCGCTGGCTTCTTCGAAGCGATCATTTTGTCGAGCGTGTTTGGATTGGAGCGAGCGTAGGAATCATCTTGCCGGCGCGCTCGGGGCGGCGCTGCTTGCGCGAATGCAGGCGCTTGGCTGGGCGAAACGGGAGGAGGACTCCCGCGTTATCGTTTTCAGTGCCAAAGGGGAAGCGTCGCTGCGGGCAATGTTCGCAGTGAACAACATGCCACTTACTCCCGACACCTCACCATTAGAATCCTTCTCGCTTGTTTGTAAATAATGTTCATTTTTCAGTGCTTGTAGCTACTTACTACCGCAGGCATTATCAGCGCTCGTGATTGCTGGCCGAAGGCGGCAACCATAAGGATTTCGTCGCACTGAGGGGAAATAATGAGGAAGCTCTTTTCACTGATC
Source organism: Halomonas sp. XH26 (assembly GCF_024138895.1). Taxonomy (NCBI): domain Bacteria; kingdom Pseudomonadati; phylum Pseudomonadota; class Gammaproteobacteria; order Oceanospirillales; family Halomonadaceae; genus Halomonas; species Halomonas sp. XH26. The sequence continues at coordinate 2,794,185 of NZ_CP071889.1, read as the reverse complement.
GTACTACTGGCAATTGGCTACGTGGGCATCTATATCTATTACGGTGTCGCCGTAAAACAAGAAGTGCAGCAGCAATTGGATGATCGCGGACTGTCTTCGGTGAGTGTTGATAACGTTGAGTATGGCCTGTTTGCACCGGTTAACACCTCTGCAGAACTGACAGTAACCGTTACTTATCGCGGTTCTCAGGCAGCAGTGAACATGGTGGTGCAAGGGCACCCGGTGTTTTCAGACGACGTTAGTGTTGAGTTCGATGGTCTTCAAGCACTGAGCTTGGGGATAGGCTTCGGGCAGTAGGTTTTACAACGTTCGCTTGCACTTTTTTACACCGCGTGGCAAACGCGTTTGCCGCTCAACTAAAGACACGTGGCGTGGCTAATTTATGCTTTCCAAAATTATAAGTGGCGGCCAAACCGGCGCTGACCGAGCGGCACTAGATGCCGCATTAGCACTGGATTTCCCCATAGGTGGATGTTGTCCCGTCGGCAGAATGGCTGAAGACGGGCCGATTAGCAGCGTCTACAACCTTGATGAAATTGGCGGAGGGTATCGTCAACGTACCAAGAAAAATGTACAAGATGCAGATGGCACCGCTATCTTCTATGCGTCTTATCTTCAAGGGGGAACAGAAGCCACAGTTCTGTTCTGTATTCAGCAATCAAAGCCCTACAAGCTGATTGATATTGAGCTGATAGATCCATTGCACGCGGCGATGTTGCTGGCCGACTTTGTGCACGACCGCCACATTACTGCACTTAATGTTGCAGGCCCTCGTGCCAGCACTTGCCCGGTAATGTACGCGTACGTTAAGCAAACGATTGAACTGGTTATAAAGCAATCACGCTAGATTAAGCTTAAAGGAACAAGCCAATGCACACGCATGAAAAACTTAATTACGTCGAGTTTGCAGCGAAAGATTTAGCGGCGACAAAAACGTTTTTCACGGCGGTGTTCGGCTGGGAATTCGTCGATTATGGCCCTGAATACAGTGCATTTTCCAACCAGGGGCTAGATGGCGGTTTTTATCATTCAGATGCCTGTAGTCGAACCGCTAACGGTGGCGCACTGCTGGTTTTCTATAGCGCGGATATTAACGCAACGCTCGATAAGGTAGAGCAAAGCGGCGGTGACGTCATTCAGCCTATTTTCGAATTCCCAGGCGGCTTTCGCTTTCACTTCCTAGAACCCAGTGGCAATGAGTTTGCGGTTTGGTCAGAGGCGCGCACTTAAAACGCTAACGCCCCAGAGCTCTTTTAACCCCAGAGGTCTTTTAACCTCATAGATCTTTTAAAGAGGAGTACATGAGTGGCCTTTTCTGATGCAGAAAGAGATGCGCTTTTGAGTGTCAAAGGCGTTGGCCCTACCGTCCTCAAGCGTTTTGAAGAGATTGGTATCGACTCATTTACTGAGCTGGCCGCCCGCCAAGCGGATGAGATAGCAGAAATGGTGGCCGCCATGCTGCACACAACCTGCTGGAAAAACAGCCCGCAGGCAAAATCAGCTATTTCTGCCGCTATTGCCAGAGCGCAAGAGGGTGTGTGACACACCGCAAATGTAGCGAGCAATCAATGGTTAGAGTGCTCGCTACCTGTGTCATCAGGCTAGCTAGCATTAAGCGGCAGCCAAACATGCTCATAGCCAATCGATAACGCCACGGCGACCAGCAGCCCCGCCATTACCCAGTTGAAGCCCTTAATGATCCCTGCGCTTTGAATACGCTGGCCAACCAAGCTGCCCATCAAGACATAACTGCCGGGTGCGCCAGCGGCTAATATTGCCAGCCCGAATGCCCAAACCACCAAGCTAAGCCCTTCAATACCCGCCGCAGGAAATTGCAGTGTAGCAAGGGGTAGGGTGGCAATAATGGCTTTTGGGTTAAGCAGTTGCATCACCAGCCCATCGCGAAAACGCAGCAGATGTGCGGTGTGGTCATGGTTGTTTAACTGGGTGTTTAAGTCGCTACTTAAATCAGCGCTTGAGCGGGCAATTTTTATTGCGAGATAAACAATATAGCTACACCCCAACGCACTCACGACGATCAGTGCCTCATCGTCGATCCAAGCGGCGCCTGCCCAGCCCAATAGTAATAAGTAAGTAAACATTGCGGTGCCTACCCCCAGACAAAAACCTAGCGATTTTTTGGCTTGGCCATTGATGCCAAAGTTTAAGCCCAGCAGATTCACAGGCCCAGGCGTATACATAGCGCCCAGGGCATAGGCGACGATTCCTAGCATGGTGAAGCCTCGTTTGTTTAATGGCAGTTCTAAAACTGGGGATTAACGCGCGATATCGCGTTGGTACTGGTGGGGAGTCATGCCATAAATGCGCTTAAAGCGTCGATTAAAATGGCTAAGGTCGGCAAAGCCAAAGCGTAGCGCCACATCGTTAAGTGGGGCACCGGCGTCTAGTGCAGTACGCGCCGCATTGATACGGCAATTAATCACGTACTGATGGGGGGTAATGCCGTAATGCTGGCGAAACAGGCGCAAGAAATGGTACTTGGATAAATGCGCTGCCTGGCAAATATCATCCAGCAACATATCTCTTTCCAGGTGAGCATGGATATACTCCTTAGCCAGACGTAGCAGGGCATCAGGTCGACTTGTGACGGGGCTGGGCTGTGAAGTACCGCCGAGTTGAACGGTTCTCTCTATAACCCGATAAAGCGCATTTTCCTGATCAATACAGCTACCTGCTTGGGATGTGACCAAGCGCGCCAGTTCCAAAATGGCATGGCGCAGTTGAACATCCTGAATCAGCGTTTGGTTGGAACGAAAATCCGTGGCATGTTCGCACCCAAGCGCATCAGCGAATAGCGGCTTGACCTGGTCCGGGTGAGCATAAACCATCAGGTAGTCCAGTGCGTGCTTACCGCCCGGTTGGCCATCGTGAACCTCCTCTGGATTGAACAGAATCACATTGCCCGGCGGGCTTTTGTGGAACTGCCCGCCGCTAAAAAAATCCTGACGCCCAGACAGCGTTACGCCGAAGGCAAATTCCTCATGGGCGTGGCGGTCATAGCTGAAGTCTTCAATCGCTGCCTGAAGCACCGTTAGTGTTGGCACATGCTGACTTTTGATGAATTGAAACCGACTTGTATTCGCCATGCCAAATCCTCCTGATGAGTCACACCACCTAGCTTATGCGCTCCTGGATATCAAATGCTTGTACATAATTGCTAACTAACCTTGAGAGACTCTCTAGCCTCATCATGCAGCATCACGTATGTTAATAGCTTCTTATCTACCATCGTAAAAGGATCATTCACCATGTTCACCGGCCTGAGTGCATTTCCGCTAACCCCCATGAACGAGCAGGGCATACATGAGCATGAGTTTGCTCGTTTAGTGGAACGCTTGGTGGAGGCGCGGGTGGATTCTATCGGCGTGCTGGGGTCGACGGGCAGCTACGCTTATTTAAGTAGTGAAGAACGCGCCCGCGTCGCCAAGCTGTGCGTTGAGCATGCCGCCAGCGTGCCAGTGGTGGTAGGCATAGGTTCGCTCCGCACCCGTGATGTACTGGCCAATGCAGAAAGCGCCCAGCAAGCAGGCGCTAGTGGCGTGCTGTTGGCGCCAGTGTCTTATCAAAAGCTGACCGAGGATGAGGTATTTGGCCTTTTCGAGACGGTTTGTCGTTCGCTGAGCGTGCCGTTATGTGTCTATGACAACCCAGGTACAACGCACTTTGAATTCAGTGATGAACTGCATGGTCGCATCGCCCAACTGCCCCAGGTTCGCTCGATTAAAATTCCTCCAGTGCAGAATGATATAGCCGCCGCACAGGAGCGCGTGGCACGGCTGCGTGGGTTAATTCCCAGCGACGTAACCATTGGCATTAGCGGCGACCCAGCGGCCGCCACGGGCATGCTTGCTGGCTGCGATGCTTGGTACTCGGTAATTGGTGGGCTATACCCTGAAACTGCGCTGGTGCTAACCCGTGCCGCCCAAGCGGGAGACGCAAAAGACGCCAACGCGCTTTCCGCTGCGCTTGAACCGTTATGGGCGCTCTACCGTGATTTCGGCGGCAGCCTGAGGGTAGTCGCTACCATTGCAGAACTTACCGGAACAGTAAGCCAACCCTGTTTGCCCCAGCCGCTACAAACGCTGCAAGGCGATGCGCGGAAAAGGGTGGCGGCGGCGATTGACGCTTTGCAACTAAGCTAACGCGTTTATCGATGGCAGGCCCTGGCTAAAGCGCTGACTTCCCCAGGGCCTGTTGCAGATGCGGATTAAAGCCCTTGAGCGCCGCGCCGTAGCCAATTATGCACGAAGGCTAGCTTGCGCATCGCCGGATCTGAAAGCACAAACGGATAAAGATCCGAAAGCCCCATCGAGCGGTTTACATGATTAACCCCGGCGACTAATGATGCCGCGATGTGAATCAAGCGCTCAGCATCCGGTTCGGCGTAAGCATCCCAACCATAGGTGTTGGGCAAGGCCGGAGAGGTCATGCCCGCCGACACAAAGCTATCGGTGATATCGGTCAGGTGCAGCAGGTGCGAGGTGGTTTCCGCCCAATCCTCATGAGGGTGTGAGGACGCATAGGTAGACAGAAACCGCTGCCGCCAATCCGCAGGCGGGCCATTGTGATAATAGTGCTGTAACGCTGCTGGATAATCTTCGCGCTCATCGCCAAACATCTCACGAAACGCATCAAGAAAGTCATCCCGTAAGCTTAGCCGCCACCACAGCATATGGGCGATTTCATGGCGCATATGGCCAATCATCGTGCGATAAGGCTCTGCCAGTGCTTCTTTGCGAGTTGTGCGTAACACCGCATCAGCCTCTGCGACACTGATGGTAACCACACCGCCCACATGCCCCATGGGCACCGGCGTTCCCCCTTCGGCCAGCATATGAAACACTGGTGGCGCGCCAGGGTCTTCCGGGCGAAACCAGTTCCAACGGCCAAGGTTGTCGATTACCCAGCGTTTAGCAGCCTCCGTTTGCGCCCAGTTGGGCATGGCATCTGAAATGGAAGGATCGGGTGCTAGGGCTGTCATCGCGCAGGCGCGGCAGAATTCACCTTGCTTAGGCGCAATCCAGTTGCAACCAATGACTTCGCGGTTGGCGCAGAAGGGCGGCATCGGCAGAAAGGCACGTGCTTGCGGGTCGTAAGCCACAGGCACACCGTCTGCAGTCACCAAATTATCAAACCAAAGTGAACCGGCACCGACCGGATTAGAAAACACACGCATAGGTCGGGTATCTCAAAAGAAACGAGACTTCAGTCTAGGAGCCAATGCCGCGATAAGCCAAACACATCTACCTTAATTTCTGTCTGGTTGGGCAAAAACAGCGTAAGTGTTGGGGCTTACTATCACGCCATTCTCCAAGCTTATGAGAGATGCGCCTCAACGAGATCCCTAAGCTGCTCACTCAGAGGGTTGCCTTGCTTGCAGGCTAACAGTAGCGGCGGGGAAGAGTCCCCGTCAGCAAGCGGTATGGCCATCAGGCCGTGAGCCATCGACGCGGCGCTGGCGGGCAGGATGGTAATGCCAATACCGGCGACAACGAAGCACAGCATACTGCCGATATCGGGTACTTCCACAACATGGCTGAGAGAAACCCCTGCTTTATCGGCCAATGTCTCCAGTTGGCGCCTCAGAAATGTTCTTTGCGTGGCGGGCTGTAGTAAAAGCCGCTCGTTGGCTATTTCGCCAAAATTGATGGAAGGCTTTGCCTGCAGCCGATGGCCTGGGGGGAGTAACACGAGCAGCGGTTCATCTCCCAGCCTGGAAACCGATAAACCCGCTAGGGTGTTCTCGTCCAGGTCGGCTCGTAATACCGCAGCGTCAAGCTTACCCGCTTTCAGCGATGCGATATGTAAGAGGGCATTCCCTTCGCACAGCTGCAGTTCGATCAGCGGGCGCTCGGTGAGCAGTTTAGCCAGGGCAGAGGTGAGGGGTTTAGAGAAAATCGCGCTGGCCGAATAACCAAGGCGCAGCGTACCGACTTCACCCTGGGCTGCCTGCCTGGCAACGCTGATGCTTCGTTGTGCAGCGCTGAGCATCTCCAAGCTTTCACCAAGAAAGGCCTCGCCTGCTTTGGTGAGATGGACACCTCGGGTGTTGCGCTCAAACAGCTTCACACCCACGGTTTCTTCTAATGACTTAATGCTCTGGCTCAGCGGTGGCTGGGTAATATGCAATCGCTCGGCAGCGCGCCTGAAGTTAAGCTCCTCAGCAACGGCAACAAAGTGCTTAATCTGTTTCAGTTCGACCATCTCGTCGCTCCTCCGGTGACCACAACATACGCTGATTTCTGATGCTGCACTCTGTCGAAACAGCTATCACTGAGATAGCGATTCCGACCTTCATTCGAGCCTTGAGCGTACGTATGGTAATGCCTGTCTAAACAGGAATAAGCCATGCGTACGGCCTTAATAATTGGATCGCTCGGCGCTTTTTTTAATTTGTACCAGCTTCAGGCGCTGTTTCCAGCGTTAGTAGAGCGGTTCGGAACAACAGCCACTGGCGCTGGCTGGTTAACGATGGCCTCGTTGCTAGGAATGATGGTTACCGCGCCACTGACTGGCGCTGTAACAAAACATGCCAACCCTTCGCACTTATTAGTCGTTGGCTTTTTCGCATTGGCCGCGATTAACGCTTCAATGGCATTGACGACTAGCCAAGACGTGCTTTTTGTACTGCGGCTAGGCCAAGGCATTGTCATTCCCTTCCTATTAACCGCGACGATGAATTTGGTCTCTCAGCGACCAAGCAGTTTTGTGCCGCTGTACGTGACCGGTACCATAGTTGGCAGCACACTCAGCCGGTTTTATCCTGCTTGGTCAGTTGATGCCATGGGGTGGGAACTGGGGTTCTTAAGCTCCGCATGCTTGATGGTGCTATCGGCGGTGGCGATTTGTCTTCTTTCGAAAGCGACTGGCGCTGAACTAATGCAGCGTACGGAACGGCATCAAACGTCGGTGACATATACAAGGCGCGCGCTGACTGACAATACGCTGATCATTGCTTATCTCGCAGGTTTTGCACTGCTCTTCACGCAAAGCGCGGTGTTTACGGCACTGGGTCTATGGCTTGCCCAAGAGCCTTATCATTGGGATTCACAGCAGATCGGCACGATCTATCTGGCGTGTCTGCCCGCACTTTTCTGCGTGCTAACTGCCAGCGTATTGCGGCGCTACCTAAGCGAAGTAGCGATTGCCATATCACTCATAGCGTTGATTTGGGCAGCGCTGTGGCTGATTAGCACAACACGCATGTCTATCATGCTGAGCGTTGCGCTGTTTGCCATAGGAACCTATATGTTCCAAACAGTGACGACCCAGTTATTAAGCAGCACGCGCCGCGTACCCGCCGGTGTTGCCGCTGGCATCTACCTCTCTTGCTACTATTTAGGTGGCGCAACGGGCGCAAGCCTTGCGGCGTATGCCTTTGCGATATGGGCCTGGAAAGGGGTAATTGCCTGTATAGCGATAGCTCAGACAATTATCTTTTGCCTAGTGATGGGGGCTCGGCATTGTGCTAGGGAACGGTGAGCTAAAATCTTCTTAATCTTGATGGGCGCCATGCTCTCTGGGGCGGATTGCCTGATTCTTGATGAGCCAAACAACCATCTCGATCGACTAAATCGGCAGGCACTCATCGAACAGCTGCAGCGCTGGCCGCGTGGGCTAATAGTGGCCAGCCATGACCGGCAACTGCTGGAAGCCATGGAACGTATCGTGGAACTGTCGCCCTTAGGGCTGCACAGCTACGGCGGCAACTACACGTTTTATGCTCAAGCGAAGGCGCACGAGCAGCAGGCTGCCCTTGATCAGCTCAGCCAGTAAAAGCTCGAACGCCAACGCGAAGAGCGCGCGATGCGCAAGCAGCGTGAACGTCAGGAGAAACGACAGGCTCGCGGCAATCGGCTGGGCAAGGAAGCCAACCAGGCTAAGATTCTGTTAGAGCGCCTGAAAGGAGCGCTGGCCTGCATTCTCTTCGCCGATTCCCCACCGCGACTATTGCTCCTGGACGAGCCAAATAACCACCTTGATTTGCCTTCAGCACAAGCACTGGAAACCATGCTGCGCAGTTACCAAGGCGCGTTAGTGGTGGTATCCCACGACGATACCTTTCTGGAAAACCTAGCCCTGACAGACCGCCTGCTAGCAACCAAACAAGGCTGGCACTTGGAGCCGGTTTTATGAATAACTCTGACTTTTTCGACCTTCAATAAGCACTGGCTGGTGTAGAGTAAAAACTCAAATAGGCTTGAATAGCACGGATTCCGTGCTATCGTGTATTTATGATCGTAAATTTCAAAGACAAAGCGGTAGAAGACTTATTCAATGGCGAGCATACCAAGGCTGCTCGCAAGCTATGTCCTCTATCTCTATGGAAAATTGCATCACGAAAACTCGATCTACTGGATTCGGCACAAAAGCTGGATGAACTGAGGGTACCGCCTGGTAATCGGCTTGAAGCGTTATCAGGCGACAGAGCCGGACAGCATAGTATTCGCATCAATGGACAGTATCGTCTCTGTTTTAGGTGGACAGAGGCTGGGCCTGATGAGGTCGAGTTAGTCGATTACCACTAACAGGAGACTAAAAGGAGAAAGGTATGATTCGTGTTCCCACACATCGCGAACCGACGCACCCCGGCGAAATGTTACTGGAAGAGTTTTTGCAGCCCATGGACATTACCCAGCGTGAGCTGGCCGCTGCTATCCACGTTCCTTACCAGCGGATCAATGAGCTGGTGAATAAAAAACGGGGTGTTACGCCCAGCACGGCACTAAGGCTGGCACGATTTTTTGATGTTTCAGCAGATTTTTGGCTGAATTTACAAATGCGCTGGGATCTCTTCAAAGCAGAGCAGCTAGAGCACGAGGATCTCTCTAGTATCCAGCACTGGCAGAAGATGGCGTAGTCCTGAAGCTTCACGGCAGGGGGAAACTGACTTCGTAACGGCGCTATTCGATTATGAACACCTTATCGGGATGCATTCGCCAAGGCTGCAAAGGCTCAGTATCATAAGCAGTCAACCCAACCACAGAAGTCTCCCCCCATGTCATGCCCACCTTGCCCCAATTGCCAATCTGAATTCGTTTACCAGGATCAAAGCCTGTTTATTTGCCCAGAATGTGCCCACGAATGGAACCCTTCCGAGGTTGAAGCGGAAGACACCGTCACGGTGAAAGATGCCAATGGCACCCTGCTTGCTGAAGGCGATAAGGTAACGCTTATCAAAGACCTCAAAGTCAAAGGCAGTTCAATCGTGCTTAAGATTGGCACCAAGGCCGTTATCAAGCGGCTTAAGGAAGGCAAAGACCACCAGCTCGACTGCAAGGTCGATGGCGCTGGCGACATGATGGTCACCGCCCAGTTTGTCAAAAAAGCCTGAATATACGGCAGTTTGTGTTAGCACAAAGCGTTCATAATAATTGTTTTTATTGGAAATTAAGATATTGGAGAGGGCATTAACTAGGCTGCATGTGGTTGATCCATATGCTGGCGTACTCACTCCACCATAGAACGTACCACCCAATATCTGTTAGGAGATTTATAGTGATCTCATATCAACCAACTACTGATTTTGCGAAGTCAGCAGAGATGACATACGACAATATGCGTTCGTACTATGAGCATTACTCTGTTGATTGGGATCAAGCCAGAATATTGGAACAGATTCTCAAGCTGAAAAACTGGGACATTTTGCTGAATGGTGAAATGGTTGGTGTAATTCGCCTAGAATTCGACCATGAGAGCTGTTATTTACGAGATCTTCAAGTTCGTGACAAATTTCAAAATAAAGGCATTGGTGCATCTGCCCTGGGCGAGTCTTTAAGGCTGGCGATAGAGTCCGAGGCAATACAGCTCCGGCTAAGGGCGTTTAAAATTAGTCCAGCGCATCATCTTTATAAGCGGCTTGGTTTCAGAGTGGTTGCAGAAGACGATAGGTTTTTCTGCATGGCTAAAGAGCTCTCCTAACACCCTGTTTAAGAAGAATTTCAAACATTTGGTATTTTTAGTTAAAGCTGGCATTAGTGGTTGTGTGTTTTCAGCCTCACAGCAGTGTGCTAAGTAGGTAATAGCATGGTCTTAGCATAAGCGGAACTAGGATAGACCTTAGAAGTCAATTTCAGAAGCTATGAGCTACTGGGTTGAAGTCGAAACGGCGCTCGGAGCCGCTTTGAACAGCTCTGGAGACGTTATACTAGTGCCACCTTTTGGTTTCGACTCTCTGTTTAATTATACTGTAACTATGAATTCCAAAAGGCCAAAGCCACAGGATTTTAATGAGCGATTGACGACTAAGAGGTGGCTGGAAATCTGGCCAAGGTTAGTAGTAAATGCCTAACCAGGAAGTTAAATTTGCTCCCTACGGTCGCCGGACGCTCGTTTCTCGCGCCATTTATAGCGCGCATCATGGATATTACGTATGAAGCTTATATTGTTAGCTTTCTTGCTGGTTTTCTCCAACAGTGTCCAAGCGTCATGCGTGATTCTCCTTCACGGCTTAGCACGAACACACAGCGCAATGGAGCCACTAGAGAATGCGCTGAAAGAAGAAGGCTTCTTGCCTATTAATGAAGGGTATCCATCAAGGGAATACCCAATTGAGCAGCTTGCAGAAATAGCGATAATACCTGCCCTTGAAAAGTGCCCAAAGGGTGAAAAAGTCAATTTTGTGACTCATTCCCTTGGCGGAATTTTGGTAAGGCAGTATCTGAGCAGGCATGATGTAGCCAACTTAAACCGTGTAGTGATGCTTGGCCCTCCAAACCAAGGCAGCGAAGTCGTCGATGAACTCCGAGATGTCCCTGGCTTCCACTTCATCAACGGTGATGCAGGTATGCAGCTTGGAACAGATGAGTTAAGCATTCCCAGTACCCTAGGCAAGGCTAACTTCGACGTGGGTATTATTGCTGGGACAAGCAGCATCAATTGGATACTGTCCTCGCTGATACCGGGCACAGATGATGGAAAGGTCTCGATAGAAAGCACGAAACTAGACGGCATGAATGACCATATCGAAATGCCTGTTACGCACCCTTTTATGATGAAGAACGATAGAGTCATCGCTCAAGTTGTTAACTACCTAAAAAATGGGAGTTTTGAGCATGGCGACAATCCATAACAAGCACAGCAAGTAGAACATCGATGGACACTCTTTCGTGGGTTAGCCATTGACTGGCAAGACGCATCCGCAGCTCCGTGGTATAGCGCAGGGGCAGCATCGAATGTGTCGATGCTCTGAAATGACGTCTCCGCATCCGATAGAAGCTGATGCTTTCCTCCTTGAGGTATAAACACAGCGCTCCCCGTTCCACGCCCAACCAGCTGTGCCTTTGATGCTATAGACCAACACCTTTTCGTTACTTCGGCACGGCTTGGTTTATCCAAAAGCGAGATAGTAAGAGCGCCCACATCGGGGGCGCTGCTTCTAGTTGACTATCAACAGGTGGCGGGATGAATTGTCGACTAACCTTCATTAAATAATGTGGAGGTCGCAGGTACGCGTTGCCCAAGAGCGCATCGCGCATCGTCTGCCCCTCATTTAGTGATCATGAGCACTGTTCAAAGGCGTGCATCATCATGGGGGCACAATGACGAAACAAAAATTGATTCTGCTATTCGATGGCACCTGGAACGACCCTGAAGATCAAACCAATGTTTATCGTATTACCCGGCTGCTCCATGATGACGATGACGGTATCAGGCAACGGTTCTATTACGACCCCGGCGTAGGGACATCCAAATTTCAGCGCTTTTTCGGCGGAGCCTTCGGTTACGGGCTGAGCAAAAACCTACGGGAAGGCTATGACTGGCTGGCAAGGCATTACAGTGAAAGCGATGAAATCTGGATATTCGGATTTAGCCGCGGTGCCTACACCGCCAGAAGCCTAGTAGGGATGATTCGTAAATGCGGGCTAGTGCATGTCGTCACGCCAGGGCTGCTCGATAAGGCCGAACGTATTTATCGAAACCGTGATTGTCACCCCGATTCTGAGGTGTGCAAAGAATTCAAGGAGCGCTTCAGTCGCCAGCCCAGGATTCATTTTATTGGCGTGTGGGATACCGTTGGCGCACTGGGCGTGCCCGGAACCAACCTGTTCAAAAGCGAATACGACTGGCACGATACCGAGCTTTCCAGCATTGTCGATCATGCCTATCAAGCGGTCGCGCTGGACGAACACAGGTCGGCGTATAACGTATCGCTCTGGACGAGCAAGGATGGCAAGCAGAAAACAGGTAATCGCAACGTAGAACAGCGCTGGTTTATCGGCGCCCACGCCAATGTAGGCGGCGGCTATGGCGCTGACGACACGCTGGCCGACATACCGCTGAGCTGGATGTTAACCAAAGCGCAACAGGCAGGCCTAAAAGTGGCGCCCTTTGATGTTGCTGAGGATGCTTGGAAAATGGCACCCAAAGATTCGTTTGCTGATTTTCTGAAAGGGCTCTATGCCAAGTATGCACGTCTTAGGTACAAGGGCGACGGTCGGTTTTACCGACAATATTCGCAGGGCATGCAGGGGCTGCCTGCGGTGAATATTTCAGTCGATGAGAGTGTCTGGAAGCGCTGGGCCGATACCACGTGCGAGTACCGGCCACGTACCTTGACCGATGCCCACCTTTTCCCACTGGAGGAGTAGGCCGGGCGGCGGCGTGGAAGTGATGAGTGATCTAGGTCATGAAGTGACCAATATCGACTAAAAACTAAGTCTGCAAAGTGGGCTAAATATAATTTAACTGCTAGGATCGAAGCATTAGAGCGAATAACGCCGCAGGGAACAACCTAATGCCAAATTTCCCACGCATTGAGCTTCACCCTATTAGCCAACGCGTGCAGGCGCATGTTGATGGCACGTTAATCGCCGACTCCATTAACACCATCGAACTCCATGAACGAGGCTACCCGGCACGTCACTACTTTCCACGTGAAGACGTGCGGATGGACTTACTCAGCGTTTCAGAAACCACCACTTATTGCCCGTTCAAAGGGCATGCGGTGTATTTTTCGTTGGGTGAAAGTCAGGATGTCGCTTGGAGCTATAAGAAGCCGATTGAAGGCATAGAGGCGATAGCAGGGAAGGTGGCGTTTTATGAGGAATTGAGCGAATGATGCCTTTCGGCCCTGAGCGGACATTCCGCAAAAAAGTGCCAGCCCGTCCATCCAATCATAAAACGCGCCGTCTAATACACTGTTAGCGAGCCGAAGTCATAAGTAGGATTTTTCTTTTGGTCACATCCTCTAAAATTAAACCATCACAACTAACTCGCGTTGGATACACATACCAAGACCTTATGTGTATTCGCACACTGATAAATTGGTTTCACGAACCAGAGAAGTATCAATGGATGAGCATAGAGGGTAATCAAGGGCTTGGCCATGTCAAGAGCCTTGATGATGTTATTTGCTGTACAGCCAATGGAGAATATGAGCTCTACCAAGTCAAATTCACAATTGATTCTGAACGTGAAGATTTGCGTTTAGATTTTGACTGGCTACTCAAGAAGAAGAGCAATGGCACATCTCTTATAGAAAAATGGTCTGCCGACATCGAGAAGTTTGGTACTTCCAGCACAATATCTATTGCCAAGCTTATTACAAACAGAATACCTGATCAGATTGTTTCAAATTGTCTAAAAGAAGACAAAGTAGATTACTCACTCATACCAGATGATATTAAGTCCAAAATATCTGGCCAGCTAGGAACAGAACAAAAGGCTAGGGATTTTTTCGCAACACTAATTTTTGAACATAGCCAAAAGGAAATTGATGACTTAGAAATTAAACTACATGATTCACTTGTACCAGACCATGCTAGCAATGAAAGCTGGCTTCAATTATTGAAAGCTATTGAACGCTGGGCTACAAGAAAAAACGAACCATCACCAGATGGCAAAATTTATCTTAGACATATAAACGAAATCTTATCTCTGGGAACTAGAAAAACAATTTCCCAGTTTTTTGAAATTCCAGGCGGTTATACACCTCCCACAGACGATTTTCATACCGAAATATTGAATAGAACAGCCAAGCAAGGTAGTTCAGTTATCTCAGGCCTTCCGGGCATGGGAAAGAGCACATATTTATCATTCTTAACTGACGAACTAATTGAGAAGAAGACACCTGTAATTAGACACCACTACTATTTATCACCCCAATTTATAGGCGACAGGATTGCTTTTAATAATGCAGCTCAGTCTTTACAAAGTCAGATCAAAACCCTTTATCCCAACGACTTCGATAGTGAAAAATTTGACCCCCAGCAGCTTGAGGCCTGGATAAGTAAGGCGGCAGATACAGCTGCGGAAGACAACAAAACCCTAGTTATCATTATTGATGGGCTAGATCATGTTTATCGTGCAAGATCAGATATAAGCCAACTCGAACACTTAGTTAATCGGATTATCCCCTTCAAAGATAAGGTTTCTTTGCTATTCGGAACGCAGCCGATAAGCGACTCGCATCTTCCCAATTCACTGTTACGCTCAGCACCAAGGGATAAATCCTGGCTAGACATCCCCTCCATGGGTCTTGAAGCAATTAAGTCAAGAATTGACTTCCTAGTGTCTAGCGAAGAACTTAATGTAATTGGTGATGATGAGCATCAACGTAGTGAAATTGTAGAAATATCACAAGCGTTGTTGGACATTTCTCATGGATACCCTCTCCATATTCTTTATTCCCTGAATAGCCTGCAGCTAAAAAATGACAAAATAAATAAATATGATGTGGAGAAACTTCCGACCTGCCCAGACGGAGACATACATGCGTACTACGAGCATTTATGGGTGAAGCTTTCTGAGAGCGCAAAAGAAATTCTTCTTCTTATAGCGAATGCCGATTTTTCCTGGCCAGACAAAACCCACCTAGGCTACTGCTTACACGACAGCCTTATTTTTCAAAACAGCTTTTCTGAAATTCAACACCTCGTTGAGCAGAGACTAAGTGGTATAAACCCTTTTCATAGCAGTCTATTCGTATATTTAAAGCGTAAGGATGTTTTCACTCAATCAAGAGATAGGCTAAATAGAATCTCTCAAACGTGGATCAATACGCATGCGCCTGAGTATTGGAAGTGGGGCTGGGAGTGGATTATTGAAGCCAATCTAGGGAATGAAGCCCCGCTATTACAAGGAACCACTAGAGACTGGCTGGTACAATCGCTTTGTAAGGGCTACCCCTTAGAGCACATAGAGCACATTTTTAACATCGCCGAACGCATCGCTTTTGAAAGAAGTCTATATCCAGAACTATTAAGACTACGGATATTAAAAATGAGACTGCTGAATGGACCGCAGTTTCAGATTCAGGACTTCAGTGATTTTCTCGATTGCTCACTTAGTATCTCGCGAGACAATTTCGGTCTTCTTTGGCGAGCCGACAATCTAAGAATTATTTCAGACAATGAAATCGCAATCGTAGCCAAACATTTCCAAGACAAAGACGAAAGGGTCGTTGATGCCTGTGCCCAGGAAATCTATCGAAGAATTCGTTTTTATGCCCGCCAAGAAGACTCAAATCATTACCAGACTCTAAACGCTCTAGTCGATGACTATCTTCATACGCTGACTAGCTATAACAATCCTGATTTAGAGCGCATAAACGATTTCTATAGCAGGCTGAATGATAAGGCTTCTTCCTTCCTGAAAATCGTTGAACTACTTGTTCAATATGGGCATAGGCACTTACTCCTTGATTTATCCCGCTTTGAAATTCCAGAAGATATTGCTCCGATCATCTACGATGAAATAGTTTTAGCGGCAAGTGTTGAAGGCGCCGCACTCGAAGCCACTAACCCTAAAGTTGGAGACGCGAAGTCCAGCATATATTTGCTCTATCAACTTTTAGCTGGAAACGAACCTAAAATAGTCGCACTTGAAGAAATTGAATGCCCTGTTGAGTATGAAGACACCCGCCATCTTCCGTTTTATGAATACTTTTTTAGCACACTCGTATCAAACTTCAATAATTGCCCAGACATTGAAACTCCGAAGTTCACCAATCCAACGAATCTTCAGGAGTTTCTCAAAAACGCATGGTTAACCTTCCGTTTTGCATCATTGAATACTGCTAAAACCCTAAAGCAAGGCAAAGATTTAAAGATGTCTGATTTGTATGACTCTTTTGCCATTCTAGAGCGCCCAGATGATTTTTTAATGGGCTATAAAATCACCGCAGTCCTATTCAGCATTAGAAAGGTATTAGCCAAAATATCGATTCATCTAAATATTTTATACAACTCTCTTGATGAATTCGGAAACCTCAATCAAGATCAGCTAGGCGCCCTGTCCAAAAGTATTTGGTGGGATTCTCGCGTATTTTTCGATGTTGCCACTCAAAACTCAATCTTCAATTTCCCTAAAGAAGCTGCATCTCTAGAATTCTCCAAATTGTTTGATGCCGAGATACTCCGTAGAGATGATACTGCAACATTGGCAAATGACAGTCTTGATCTGGCAAAGTTGGCAGTCAACCTTGGCCTTTACGATGAAGCCGCGAAATTTCTAGAACGTACCGCGCTCAATACAGTCGGTTATGGCCATAGAAAAGACATTACATTACATGAGGTGTTTGAGGCGATACAGGAATGCTCTGATTCAAACTGCCCCCAAGTTTCTGATTGGCTAGAACGAGTAACAACGTTCACAACTGATGTCTTTGATTTTTCAGAGCGAGAAATTCGACATATTCCAGGATGGTTCACTAAATTATTGGCAAAGCACAACCCAGAACGCCTTGTAGACGAATTTGAGTATCATCTATCAGAAGAAAATTGGCATATAACACATCTAATACTTGAAAGTTTCGTAAAGTCATTTCCACTTTCTACGCAGCCAGAGCACTCTTTTTTAAGATGCATTACAACATTTGATGCAATGACAGCATTAGATGAAAGAAGCACAGATAATGATATTCTTAGAGGTATTTTCGAAGACCAGTGCCACGTTCTTGGAGGCATGCCTCCATCGCCAAGAGAGCGCTCTTCCACTAACGAAGATGTCAAAACAGAATGTCCTGAAGCATCTACTATACACCCCACCAACCTCACTGATTTGGCAGCGGCCTTACATTCTGTTTCATACCAGATCCGTGAAAAGTTTGTTTCGGACTGGATTAACTATTGGGCTGTTCAAGGCCAAGCGAGTTCCATTCTCACTACATTCAGCGACTACTATGACCAAAGCAAATCAGATTACGAGCTGAATAGGTGCTTACATCATATTTTCTTGCTAAGCAAAAATACCGAGGGAAAGAAGGCTGCTTATAAGTGGGCTGTCAGGAATATCAAACTAAACAATTGCTGGAGCCCTTATTTTTCTTCTGGATCAGAAGAGGCATTAAGGGAGTATGGCAATACTTACAGCAGGCATTGGGAAAACCTCCTTCGCGACACGATGGCACCAGGCTCTTCCAGCCTACAGAGGGATGAAAATATAGTCGTTCCTTCTACTCAGCTTGTTACTTATTTGGTCTCAGCAGGACAGATTGTCCTAGCGGCCGAGATCACTGAAACTATGGTAACTAGCCTTGAAGGTGATATAGCGCATCTTCCTTTGACCAAACTGTATTGGTATGACGACCCTGTATCAATCCAGAATGTTCCATTCCATCTAACTCTATTGCACTTCAAGTGGCCCGATAGATACGCCCGACTCCTAACAGCCAAGCAAATAGCAGCCCTCTTGCAAGATGACTCAAATATCGAATTTCGCGCCTTATATTTACACTATTTGAATCAGCAACCCTACGAGGCTGATATCGTAGATTTTTTATCTGTATTGTTGCTAGTCGAAACTCCCCCCTTTACCGAAGAAGAGGTTACAAAAGCAATTCAATACCCTTCAACTATTTCCGATACACTATTGACGTCATTAGATCTGATGGGTGGGGACCGAGATGACTTATCAATTCTCTATTCTATGTTCTCCGATAACTTAACTCCAAACAAAGCCAAGTATGACAAGTTTGCCAACGGCGTTCCCTTGAGATTTATAGCTATTATTCAAGAGCTTGAAAAGGAGCACAATGTACCGCTTGAGAAGCATTTCCTTCTTGAATGGGAGAAAGTATGGGAAAGAAGACCATGCTACATGTTCGACCCATATGATTTTTGCGGCGATCAGTTTTACCGTCAGGATAAAATCCAAATAAGCTTCTCATGGCGTGCAGAGACCTCCATAGTGTCTGCATTCCTTCGTACATTAGCTTATGCTATGCACAAGCACTCAATCCCTTCCGAGGTTTGCTATTCATATGCACTAGAGGCACTACCATTTGGCTCTATTGCTGTAAATCTATCTCCTTCCCATCCACCCTACAGCTGGCCCGTAGTTGGTAATTTGAGCAAAGATGATTCTTTGCCTGGACAGAATGAACTTGAGCGATATTTAGCAGATTTTGCCGCTGATCCTAATGAAATATTGCTTCATGCCAACGGTCCCATATTAAGAAACCACACTGGCGTATGTCTTGATCTAAAGGTCATTCTGTTCGCTCTTCAAAGTCCTGAAATTGACGACCCTAAGTTAATTTTTGATTCAATAGATCATACGCGGAATTCTGAGCGAGGCATATTTCCTTTAGCCAAATGGACCTGGCCTTCCTCCTTTGGTAGGTGGGAAACTGATTGGCTATCGAGAGGCTATTTTCGACCTACCTATTCCGTAGGAGACTTACCAATCAACACAGTAAACCAAAGCGAATCTAGCGTAGAGTATTTCGGCGGCAGCATAAGTAATGGTGCTTGGAGATACTGGGTAAACCAATGGTATCCAGTCCATCACGGAGGTGTAGGAAACTCTTTCGGAACGTATTTTACAGTTTCCAAAGAATTTTTTGAAAAGTTCAAGGCACACACTGGTGGCAACTACTACCTCATTGCCGAGATGACTTGTGTTGACAGGCGTGATTTTGCTCACGCTTCGGAGCCAATTAAAACGTTTGCTATTTCGCCAGTTTAGTTTTATGAAAATATTTAATATAGTTGATTATTAATGTTTTTTGAGCCGGATACTGGCGCTAACAAAGCCAAGCACAGCGACAGCTTTTCCGTTGCGGCTTCGTCTCCACTTCAAAGCTTCACGTGTTGGCGGCGTTAGCCATGCATCGAATAGAACACCAGAATGCCCATCCTATATGAGCCGCTAGCATCTCACGTGGGCGGCATTGTAATTGAGAAAAGGTGCGAAGCTTGAGCGATAAAAGCAAAGTAGATTTTATTCTGAGCCAACTGAAGAACCACAAAGCTTTGTCGTTTGTGGTTGTTGTGGGAGTGGTTATCATTGCCTTAGCTAATGTGACCCAAGCCATTGAGAAATTGACTCTATTTGGAAAGTCTGTCTATTCATTCGCCAAGCCAGTATTTGGGGGGAGTGACCTCGCTACAGTGGTTCAGGTGATATCAAAACAAAAGACGGGTGAATCTAAAGCGGCATATGAGGCATTGCGCGAGTACCTCAGAAATAAGAGTGAAGATTTCCAGTATATTCTGAGACCGATGGATTTTGACGCCAATCTGCTTGCGAAAACAGTCGGTGGAATCACGGTTATATCAACCGTCGACCAGTATAATATCGAAGGGTTTGTGATTTTCATTGATTCAGCGAGCGGCGGGGTAGTGTTAGCAGACTCGGAATATCCGTTAGGTGTGCGTGATATAAAGTTCATTGAAGACACGGGCGGGTCTCCGCATTCTCTGGTAATGGTGAGATATATATCAATCACAGGGACAGGAACACTCGGCGAGTCAGTTAAAGTCTATGCGCTTGATGACGGTGGCGTGCACTTGGCTTTAGACAAGCCATACAGTGAAGTAAATAGCGGATGGGGTGCGTTTGAGAGCGAAACAGTCGAGTTTCGAACACGAAATGATCTGCGGTTACGAAATGGAGTGGTCGAAATGCAGACCAGTGGTGTAGTGATGTTTGGCAACGATGGTGACCAATTCAGGGAACTCCCTGGCGAACTATACCTTTGGGAGCCGCGAAGTCGGTCGCTTGAGCAAATTCATGGGCGTAAGACTAGCCCTGATGCGTTAATGACGACGATATACTCGGATTTTGCGAACCCAAAGGGGGAGTGGTTCGAAAAGCCGCAATCCGTTGATAGAACGCTTTTGCGGCAGGTTTTTATAGAGGAAGAGTGGTAGCGACCTGGAACAAAGGAGCCAGGTCATGAGGCTAACTAGGCGCTCAAGTTTGTTCCGCGCTTTGCGCTCCACCGGAGGCGGCTAACGCCTCGTAACCTAGCTTAGACGTTAATCAGCATTGCCTCAACGTCCGCTCATGGCCGAAGACCGACATTACCACCGCCGCTAATGTCGGTTTTGATTACAACCTTTTACATCCCACTCACCCTCATCACCTCTCTAGTCACCGCCTCATTCAACACCCCGCGTTTAGCTTCCACTAGCGTGAGCCAGTCGCGGGCGCGGGTGATGCCGGTATAGACCAGCTCGCGAGTGAGAATCGGGTTGATAGTGGGCGGTAGCAGCAGGGCGGTGTGCAGGAACTCCGAGCCTTGGGATTTGTGTACCGTCATCGCGAACACGGTTTCTACCGAGTGCAGGCGGGAGGGCAGCACCCAGCGGATGGGGTTATCGGCCTCGCTCGTGGCACTTGATGAAGGAAAGGCAACTCTCAACAGTTTCTGTTGCGGATTGCGGGGATCCGGCACCGCCAGGGTGATGCCGATATCGCCGTTCATTAGTTTTAGGCCATAGTCGTTTTGGGTGACCAGCACCGGACGGCCTTCATACCAGCCTTTCTCTAACGTGTAATCACTGCCAAACAGCAGCTTTTCGCTGCGCAGGGTTTTGGCGATATGCAGGTTTAAGCCTTCTACCCCCCAGGGGCCTTTGCGCAGCGCGCATAGCAGTTGAAAGTGACTGTAGGCGCTTAGCACCTCAGAGGCCCAGGCGTTATAGGCCGCTGGGTTGTCCTCAAACGACTCCCCGCGCGGGCGCTGTGCGTTTAACACCTTTATGTAATGGCGGTAGCCAGTGGGCGGGGCGATAGGTTCACTTTTATGGTTGGTGCGGCCTTCACCACTATTGAGAAACTTATCCGCGCTGCCATGAATTACCAACTTATCTAGCGCGGTGTCATCAGCAAGCGTTAGGTGGTGTAAGTCTGGGTAGCCATGGCGCAGCACGGCGCTAACGGCCTGCTGTTTTTCCCGGTCAGTTTGGGCATGGCTGGGCTGGTTAATCGCCTGGGCCAACTGGCCGATGCCGCTGTGCTCGTTAAAGCGGTGGCTTACTCGCAGCATGGTAATGGCTTGGTCGAGCGGCTGGCCGTCAGCATCCAGGTACTCTGGCGGCAGCGGCTGGCCGGTGGCGCTTTCCAGCCATTGGGCGGTTTCTTGGGTGTAGTGGGCGGCTTCGGCGCGGCGGCATAAATCACCAAGTACTGAGCCAGCCTCTACCGATGCCAACTGGTCTTTATCCCCCAGCAGCACACACTGGGCATTGGCGGGCAGGGCACTCAGCACGGCGGCCATCATTTCGATATCCACCATGGAGGCTTCGTCGATCACCAGTACGTCCAGCGCTAGCGGGTTGGCGGCGTTGTGGCGGAAGTGGCGGGTGTCGGGGCGGGCACCCAGAAGGCGGTGCAGTGTTGTCACTTCAGTGGGAATTGCTATTGCGCTTGATGATACTGTGTTGAAGCGCTCCTCAAACTGCTCATTTACAGGATGTAAACTCCGCGTTTTCGTCGCGCTTCGCCTTGTCTCATCTTCGCTCATAACGCAATTCGTTAAGAGTTTTTCTAACTGTGCCAATGGCAAACTGCTTACCTGCCCGGCGATGGATTCATTTAGGCGGGCGGCGGCTTTGCCGGTGGGGGCGGCTAGGCGAATGCGCAGCGGTTGGCTGGGTGAGTGAGCCAGTTGCAGCGTTTGCAGCAGGGCGAGCAGGCGCACCACGGTGGTGGTTTTGCCGGTGCCGGGGCCGCCGGTAATAATGCCGAAACGGTTGCGGGCGGCCAGGGCGCAGGCGGTTTTTTGCCAGTCGAGGCCGTCGCTTGGCTTGAACAGAATATGCAGGGCCTGGGGGAGAAGGCCAGGGTGACTATCGTCACCCATCGCCCAATAAATTGGCCTCCTACAACGGTTATCAGTTGCCGTCGTGGCGTTATCATTCACCGCCTGTGTGTGCGTGGTGTTTTCATCTTCTAGGCGGCTGGCGATTTGCTGGTGCAGGGTTTGCTCATACTGCCAATAGCGGCGTAGGTAGAGCCGCGTGTGGCTCTTATCACCGGCGCCTGAGTGAGTCGTTACTACCACCAGCGGTGTATTGCCAGGGCCTTCGCTGGTGAGCAGTGGGTGATGCAGCGCAGCTTGCCATTCGCTTAGCGTGAGCGTTGCCAGCACGTCGCTGGGCAGCGGTGGCGGGTCGCTTAAATCATCCCCTTCTGGCGGTAGCGAAAGGGCGAAATCCGGTGCGTTAAGCGTGGCGTTTAAATCTAGACACACATGGCCTCGGCCTAGCTGGTGGCTGGCCAGCGCGGCGGCTAACAGTAGCAGTGCGGGGGCATCCGGTGCTTCTGCCGCTAAAAAGCGCACCAGAGCGCGGTCTAAATCACGCAGCCAGCCTCTTGCTACCCAGCGCTCGCATAGGGTTAACAATTCAGCGGTATCGCTTAACGCAGGGTGAGCGCTCACTGGCGTGGAAGCTGTGGAGGGCTGGGCATCCTGTGTCTCGATGGCATCGCCAAACAGGTCGAAGGTGTGGGTGTCTTTGGGCTTACTCATACCGTCGCTTCCTGTGCGGGGCTTGAAAACGATGCGCCTGCAAACAGGCTGTCCAGTGCTTCGATCAGTTCAACCGGGGCGGGCTCGGAAAATACCCCGCGCCCAGGGCTGCGGCTGCCGCGCAGAAATACCGTCATTGAACCGCCCAAGTGCTGGTGCGGGTCGTAGTCGGGCAGGCGCGCTTTTAGCAGCCGATGCATAGCCAGTAGGTAAAACGCGGCCTGGAGATCGTAGCGCTTGGCCAGTAGCGCATGGCGCAAGGCTTCCGGTTCGTAATCGCTGTCATTGGGCCCTAAATAGTTCGATTTCCAGTCCAGTACGTAAAAGCGCCCTTGGTGCTCGAAGGCTAAATCGATAAAGCCTTTGAGCATGCCGTTTAGGGTGTCAGTGTCCAGGGCTGGGCGCTCAACCCCTGGCAGTAAGTGCTTGCTTACCAGGGCATCAATCGCTTGGGTGTTGACCCGTTGGGCGGCCAACCAGAACTCTAGCTCTACTTGGTAGCTGGTGAGTTCGGTGAGCGCGACGCTTTGTTGGTTTGGCGCGGCCAGCGGTAATGGCGTGTTGAGTAGCGCTGAAAGCCAGCCAGCCAGCGGTTCCTGCCATGCTTGCCAGCCGCGTAGCTGAACGCGCCGCCATAGCATATCGTTGAGTGAATCGTGGTCGTTGGCAGCGGCTGCAAAGCCTTGTCTGCCTGCCCATTCCAATAGCCCGTGCAGGAAAGTGCCCGGCCCTGGTCCCCTGGGAAATTTATGCAGGTGGAAAGTGTCTGCGCTCGCCCATTCGTTGTTAATCGTTCGCTCGAAATGCTCATTTAACCCCTCGTAAACTCCGCTTTCTCGCGAAAGATTGCCTAGACTGGCCTTCGCTCGAAGACTTTCCATGTCATCAGGCATTAGCGAAATATCTTGTGGTTCATCCAGTACTTCAAATGTTGTGGCTTCCTGGGCGGTGGTGGGTTCCAGGGGCGTTGCCGTGGGGGCGGTGAGCGTGCCGGAAAGGCGCAGCGCCGAGTAGCTGGCAATCCACCAGTGTTCCTTGGCTGGGCGCGTGGGCGTGCGGGCGTGGCCAAGCGCGGCGTTTTGTTCGGCGCTTTGTGCAGAGAGCCCAAGGTGCTGGGCAGTGGGTGCCGGTGGCTCGCTGACAGCAATCTCGCTGCCTTGAGCCAGCGCTTCCAGCGCGCTGGTTAGCTCTGCCGGTGCAATGGTTCTTCCGCCACTAATCAGGTAGCCGAGGGCGCTATTTTCCAACCCTTGCAGCGGGGCTAGCCCCAGCCAAGTCGCGTGGCGGGCGCGGGTTAGCGCCACATAAAGCTTGCGTAGGTCTTCCCCTAAACGTTCGCGGTCGGCGGTGGCCAGCGTTTCTTCATCGGCGCTTAGGCTGAGCTGAAGGTTGCCTTGGGCGTCGTGCCAGCGCAGCGGTATGTCTTTATCGCTCACCGGGCGGTGGTTGGCGATAAACGGCAGGAATACCAGCGGGTACTCAAGGCCTTTGGATTTGTGGATGGTGACCACTTTGACCAAATCCGCATCGCTTTCCAGGCGCAGTTTGTGGCTGTCGCCGTGGCTTTCCGGGTCGGCAATGGCTTCATACAGAAAGCGAATCAGCGCGTGTTCGCCATCCAGTTCTGCGCTGGCTTGCTGCAGCAGTTCGCCTAAGTGCAGCAGGTCGGTGAGCAAGCGCTCACCCTCTTCGAATTCCCCCAGTAGGCGGGCGGGAATATCGAAATCCACCATCATACGGCGTACCAGCGGCAGCACACCCTGGCGCTGCCATAGGCGATGATAGTGGCTGAATTGCTCCACCCGCGCTTCCCAGGCCAGTTCGTTTTGTTGCAGGTGATCAAGGTCGGCCAAACTGAGCCCCAGCACTGGCGTTGCCAAAGCGGCGCGCAGGTGGGCTTCGGCCTGGCGGGAGCTAGCCAGTGGCTCGGCGCAGGCGCGCAGCCAGCGTTCTACCTGCTTCGCCATGGGCGAGCTGAACACCTTGTCGTGGTCGGAAAGGTAGACACTCTTCACCCCGCGGCTGGCCAGCGCTAAGCGAATGGCGCGGGCTTCCTGCAGGCCGTTGACCAGCACTGCCATATCGGAAGGTTTTAGCGGGCTTAGGTCATCGCCTTTTTGGAAGCCGCTTTTGCCTTGTTTATTGCCACTTTGGCCTGCCGCGAGCAGCTCCACCATATAAGAGGCGCAACGCTCGGCCATCTCGGTCTGGTAGGCGGTTTTGGAAAGTGGCTCTTCGCTTGTTAACGGCCAGAGCGTCATGGCGGGCAGCGGCTTGCCTTGGTGCACCAATTGTTCGTCGCGGCCTTTGGCATCTACCGATAAGAACGGCAGCGGGTTCTCACCGCCTTCTTCGCGAAATAGAAACGCCCCAGCCGAGTGCTGATCGGCGTAGTGGAAGCAGTGATTGACGGCTTCCACCATGGCGCGGCTGGAACGGAAGTTGGTGCCCAGCGTGACGTGGCGGCCTGCGGTGTCTTGGCGGGCTTGCAGATAGGTGAAAATATCCGCACCGCGAAAGGCGTAGATGGCCTGCTTGGGGTCGCCGATCAATAGCATAGCGGCATCGCGGCGGGGGTTGGCGACGTCATAGACCGCGTTAAAAATGCGGTACTGAATCGGGTCGGTGTCCTGGAACTCGTCAATCAGTGCCACGGGGAACTGGCGCAGAATCTGCGCGGCCAGGGCATCTTTGTTGGGGCCTTGCAGGGCGCGGTCTAAATGGGTGAGCAGGTCGTTGGGGCCCATTTCTGCGCGGCGTTCCTGCTCGCGCTCCATACGTACTTTGCACCACTGCACGGCGTGAATCAGCAAGTCGTTGCGCGGTTCCGGTAAGGCGTTGAGGGCGGCGGGCATATCCGCCAGCGCTTCCCAGGCGGCTGGGCAGGGGGGGGCGCCCTCTTTCCATATCTCGGCCATGCCGTCTGGGGTCAGGCGTTTCCAGGCGGCGGGCGTCAACGCGGGGCGCTCAAGGTCGCTTTCGCACCATTCGCGCAGTGCGCCAAGCCAGCTGGCGCGGCTTTTGGCGTTGAAGCTTTGGCCTTTGAAGGCTTTGCGTTTGGCGGCCTCTTCCATTGCGGGCACCAGTTCATCTAGCCAAGCGTGCCAGGGGGCTTTTAGTGTGCTGAGCGTGGCGCTGCGTTCGGCTTCGGCAGCGCTTAATGTGTCGGCTGGCGCGGGGCGTTGGCTGCCGAGGGCGTCGCTTTCGTGGAGCAGCTTGCGTACATCTTCGTGGAGTTTATCCGGCGATTTCCAGTAGCGGGTAATGCTGCCCAGGGCATCGGCATCCAGCGGGTAGTAGAAGGTACGCCAGTAGTCGCGCACCACTTCTTGCTCCAGTTCGCGCTGGTCGTTTTCTAGGTTGAGCGAGAACAGGCTGCCGCTATCGAAGGCGTGTTCGCGCAGCATGCGGTAGCACCAGCTGTGGATGGTGGAAACGGCGGCTTCGTCCATCCATTCGGCGGCTAGCTCCAGGCGGCGGGCGCAGGCGGGCCAAGTGGCCTCTGCATATTGCTCGCGGAGCTGGAGTAGCAGAGAGTCTGAACCAGTATCATCAGTGGCCCTAAACACCGCAGCGGCTTCTACCAGCCGGTGGCGGATACGTTCACGCAGTTCCTGGGTGGCGGCATTGGTGAAGGTGACTACCAGAATTTCCGGCGGGGTGAGCGGGCGCACAAAGGCGCTGTGGTCTTCGCTGTGCTGCCCGCCCAGCACCAGGCGCACGTAGAGCAGCGCGATGGTGAAGGTTTTGCCCGTGCCCGCGCTGGCTTCAATCAGGCGGCTGCCGTGAAGCGGTAGCGTAAGTGGGTTAAGCGGGGCGGGCTGACTCATCACGGGTCTCCGAAAGTAAAGCGCCCCAGCGCGGGGCCTAGACTGTATGAGTGCCCCGCCACCTGATAATCTTGTCGCCAAGCCACTCTTAGGACGCTCAGTTTACGCTACCAGCGGCTTCGGTTCACTCACACGAAGGGATCTCATGCTGACCTCGCTTCTGGACAATGACTTCTACAAGATCACGATGCAGAACGCCGTGATCAAACGCTTTCCCTATGCACATGCACGCTACGCATTTATCAATCGTGGCCAGCACGCGTTTCCTGAAGGCTTTGGCGCTGCGCTTCGTCACGAGGTCGATAAAATGGCGACGCTTCGCCTGACCGACCAGGAAAAGCGCTACCTGGAAGTTACCTGCCCTTATCTTGACCCGACCTATCTCGATTTTCTGGCCGGCTTCCGTTACGAACCCTCCGAGGTAATCATCGAGCAGCAGGGCAGTGAGCTGTCGGTGGTCATCGAGGGGCCTTGGTACCGCACTATTTTATGGGAAGTGCCGCTGATGGCGTTGATCAGCGAACTTTGGTATCGGCTACGCGGCGTCTCGGTGACCCATGATGACGATGCACTGATCGAGCAACGCACCCAGGAGAAGATCGAGCTTTATCGCCGCTTAGGGCTGAAAATTGCCGAGTTCGGCACGCGTCGCCGTTTCTCATTTGAGGTTCATGATCGAGTGGTGGAAGCGCTGCGTCACTACGGCGGTGAAGCCTTTAGCGGCACTAGCAATGTACTGCTGGCCATGCGCCACGACGTGAAGCCGATAGGCACCCACGCTCACGAGTGGTTTATGTTCCATGGTGCCCGCTTTGGCTTCAAAATGGCCAACAGTCTTGCCCTAGAGCACTGGGTGGATGTGTATCGTGGCGATTTGGGGATTGCCCTAACGGACACCTTCACATCGTCCGCTTTCTTCGACAGCTTCGATAAAAAATTCGCCAAGCTGTTCGATGGCGTACGCCACGATAGCGGCGACCCGATTGAGTTTGCCTCCCAAACCATCGCTCACTATGAACGCCTGGGTATTAACCCGCTGAGCAAAACCATTATTTTTTCGGATGCCTTAACGCCGGAAAAGGTCGAGCGCATTCAAGCGTTTTGTCAGAACCGGATTGGGATGGCGTTTGGCATCGGCACCAACTTCACTAACGATGTCGGCGTTGAGCCGATGAATATGGTGATCAAAATGGTCGAGGCGCGCCCTGAAGGGCAGGGCTGGCTACCGGTGATCAAACTCTCCGACGTGCCGGATAAGCATACCGGCGACCCGGAGATGATTTCGTTAGCAAAACGGATACTCTCGTTAAGCGAGACGAGTATTTAAGTCGGTTTTATGCTGGCCTACAGAACCCGCATCACTATGACGCCTGTCAGCCATAGGCCAGCGCCAAAACTGGCGTGCGCAAAAATGCTACGCAGCCTGGCGGTGGTTGGCTGCGGCGTCTTGCGGGCGGCAACCCCTGCGCCCATACCCGGCTGCAGAAATAGAAACGGCGCAATTACCGTTATCACACCGAAGCCTAACGCAGCTATGAGTGTGGGGCGTGCCAGCCAGTTTGGCCCAACCAGCACTAAGAATATGATCGCGAAAGCGATGCCAATCAGGTAGTGCGCCAGCCATCCTAGCGCCATTTCTGCTCGAATCGGGGCGCTTTCACCAATCGGCCGGTGGATGAATCTGCCCTTCGGCAAATGCCCTAGCCAACGCCCGACCATGGCGTAATTCAGCGAGGGAATACCCAGCAGCCGCTTCTGCAGCAGTGCGACTATGTCCATAAAAGCGGTTGCTCCCAGGCCGAGCAGTAGCGCATCGGTCAGCAGCCCACTCATTGTTGCACTCCTGGCATTTTTGCGCCGGTCATCTCTGTGCTTGTTATCTTTGCTCTTGTTAACGGTTTAGCAACGGCGTATGGGCGGCTGTGCGTATTGAAAACAGGCATGTTTGTTAGACTCCTGACAGTGTGGATAGACGTGTGGCTAGAAGCGTGGATGGATACGTAGGGGAGAAGCGTTGTAGCCTATTACTTCAAGTCAACTTTAAGTCAAGTGCCATGCTCGATATTTCCGAACTGTCTCGAAAAAGTGGTGTTCCTGCCTCGAAATTGCGCTATTACGAGGAAGTTGGCCTGATTAGGTCGGTGGGACGTAATGGTCTGCGGCGGGTTTTTGAGACCAGCGTTTTAACACGCTTGTCGCTGATTGCGTTGGGGCAGGTCGCGGGTTTTTCACTGGCCGAGATGCGCGACATGCTCGGCACGCAACGGCAGCCGGAAATCGACCGTGAAGCGGTGAGTGCTAAGGCAGATCTTCTCGACCGCCACATTAACGAACTGACAGCCCTTCGTGACGGTTTGCGTCATGTGGCGACCTGCTCTGCGCCGAGTCATCTGGAGTGCCCGACGTTTCAGCGTCTAATGCGCATCGCATTGGCTCGCCAGACTGGGCGAAGGCCTGAGCAAAAAAAGCGCCTTACGCAGAAAAACAGCCGTGCCAAGCAGAAAGGGAATAAACCCTTATCACCCCATGGACACGGTTGAGCTTGAATAGGGGCTAGAAGAAGCGCTTAACGCATTACGATGCCGCTTTCTTCGCGTTATCTTTGTTCCCATTATCTTTCTTCGCATTACCTTTCACGGCGTAAAACAGCGGGGCGTACAGCGCTTCCGTGAGTTCGGCAAAGGTGTGCTTTTCGTTGGCGGTGCGGTCGAAAAACAGCCGCTCGAAGCGGGGCCATTGGTGGCCGAGATAGGGGCTTTGGTCGGCTTCGCCAGTAGTTTTAAATCCGCTTTCATAGACTTTTTCGGCCGCGGCGTAGGCGTCGCTTTCCCTGCCTTTTTCAATAGCAAGGTCAGGTGTGCCCAGTTTTGTTAGCCAAGCAAAGGCGGCCTGGGGGGCTAGCGGAAGCGGTACTTCCAGGCCGTGTTGCCAGGCGCTTAGTTGGGTTTCCAGGTGGGCGCGGGCGATGTCGGCAGCGATAGGTTCCAGGGTGATGTTGCCGGCCTTGGAAAGCAGCTGGGTGGTCATCGGACCGCTGAGGTTACCCGCTAGGTGGGCAACCCAGTGGCGTAGCAGCAGATGCCACTGATACTTGCTGTTCTTGATCAGGCTGCTGCTGAGTAATAACAGGCGGCAGCGGTTGCCCGCGTCATCCTGGCGTAGCTCGCCCAGCCAATCTTCCAACGTAATACCGTTACTGCCTGCCAGGTGAATGGCTGCTGGGTCACCTAGCGCAATCGGCCAAGCGCCCAGGGCTTCTTCGTAGTCGCTGAACAGAGCTTCCATGGGTTCTGCTAAGGCATTGCGCATGCGCTCGCCAAAGGCACCCATGGCCAGTACACCTTGGCCCTGAAAACGCTCAAGGGCTGCGTGCAGTGCTTCAATGCGTGGCTCGCCGCGGTCAATGGCGTGGCGCTGGGCGGCGATAAGTTGGTCTTGTAGCTGCCAGTTTTGCAGGCCATCCAGGGCGAACGGTTCTTCGTCTAGCTCGGCAATCGCTTCCTGCTCGAAATATACTCCCAGCCGGGTATTGAAGAAGGCGCGTACTGGCTCGCGTAGGAATTGGCCTAACTGGCCAAGCGTTAGGCTGGTTGGGATGTTTTCCGGTGGGGGAAGTGTGGATTGGGCAGCTTGAGGCGTGCGCGGTGCGTGTACCTCGCGCCATTCATGTGCATAGGTAAACAGTCGAGTGACTTGCGTGTTGGCATCAAAATAAGCGCGGCTAAACGGCTGCAGCGGATGCTCGGTGGTTAGCGCTTCCAGCAGCGGCGTGCCGTTCTCGATCTGCCAGCCTGTTTCCAGATGGTCACGCAGTTGGCCGACCAGTACCGAAGGCGGTAGCGGGGTGTTGTCGATTTGGCTTCTGCCTACCCAGCTTATGTAGAGCTGGTCGCGGGCAGAGAGCAGCGCTTCCAAAAACAGGTAGCGGTCGTCTTCCCGGCGGGAACGGTCACCGGGGCGGTAGTCACTGCCCATTAAATCAAAATCTAGCGGTGGCTGAGAGCGGGGGTACTCACCGTCGTTCATGCCCAGCAGGCACACGCGCTTAAACGGAATGGCGCGCATGGGCATTAGCGTAGCGAAGTTAACGGCACCGGCTAGAAAACGCTGGGAAAGGCTGTGTTCATCAATCTGTGCCAGCCAATGTTCGCGCACCATGGAGAGCGGCAGCGGTTCGTTTAACTGGGCTTCCTCGCTGCTTTCCAGCGTTTGCTGCAAGCCGTTTTCCAGCTTGGTGAGCATCACGCTTTCTTGGGCGTTGTCGGTCAGAAAGAAGGTTTCCAGCAGCGTGCGTAGGCGCGCTACCCAGTTAGCGGCATCGGTGGGCTGGCAGAAGGTTTCCCAGGTCTCTTCGAGCTTTTCCAGTAAGGTGGCTAACGGCCCGGCAAGGCCCGCTTCCAGCCCGCCGATGTCGTCAAACGGCTCGATTCCTTGCCATGCGTGGCCTTCACCCACGGTGTAGCCCAGCAGCAAGCGGCGCAGGCCAAACGCCCAGGTATTTTGGCTTAGCCCGCCGGGAAGTTCGAGAGTCTGGCGCTGCTTGGCATTTAGCCCCCAGCGGATACCTGCGCCTTCCATCCAGCGCTCTAGTACCGGCAGGTCACGCTCTTCCAGCCCAAAGCGCTGGCGCAGAGCGGGCACATCGAGCAGATCCAGTAAGTCGCTGACCGAAAGACGCAGCTCTGGCAGGCGCAGCAGCTTTTCCAGGGCAATCATTAGTGGCAGGCGGTGGCGGCTGGCTTGGTCGGAAAGCGTATAGGGTATATGCCGCGGGTCGTCATTTTGTAGCTGGCCAAACACCGCGGCGATATGCGGCGCGTAGCGGTCGATATCTGGCACCATGACGATGATATCCCGCGGGCGCAGGTTGGGGTCGGCACTGAAGGCGGCCAGCAGCTGGTCGTGAAGAATCTCAACTTCCCGCTGGGGGCCATGGGCAATATGAAACACAATGGAGTCATCTGCCGCGTTTAGCGCTGGCCAGTGAGTTTGGGTTTCCGCTACGGGGCGCAGTTCGCGAATATCATCTTGCAGTTGGCTGAGCAGGCAGTCGCGATCAACGCCGTTAAACGGCTCGAACATATCAATGCGCAGCGCCTGCTGCTCAAACAAAGTTTGATAATTGCCCGAATCGTCGTGTTCATCCAGCAGGCGCAGGTAGTCGCGGCCCTGCTTGCCCCAAGCGGCGAGTAGCGGTTGAGCGTGCAGATGCAGGGCATCGTCGGCGTCGCCAGTGCCCAGTACATCCAACGCTTCGGGCATGCCGGTTTTGCGCCGCTGGCGGTAGCGTTTGGCGCGCAGTAAATCTTTGTGCTCGATGATATCTGCCCAGTAGAACTGGCAGGGGTTGTGCACACACAGCACGATTTGGCAGCAGCGAGAGAGCGCCGCCAGCGCTTCCAAGGTTTGTTGGGGCAGCGATGAAATACCAAAAATAATCAGCCGCCGAGGCAAGCCGCGCGGGCAGGGCTGGCCTTCCAGCTGTTCTGTCGCTTTCAAAAAGCGCCGATGCACCTGGGCACGGCTACTGTTAAGGCCTGCATCGCCTTGGGTGGCGGCGACATCCTCGCGCAGAATGCGCCATAGCGCAGGCTGCCAGCGCTGGTGCTCTTCCAGCGGGCGGGGCTCGCCCCGAGCGGTAATTAGCACGTCGTCACCGTTGGCCCAGGCATCCAACCAGTCGGCGCGGTAGACCTGATACTGGTCGAACAAATCCGCCAGCCGCTCGGCCAATTGGTAGTGCTTGCGCTGGTCGCGGTCGACTTCCAAGAACTGCGCCAGCGGCGCGAACACTTCTTGCCCCGCTAGCGTGGGCAGCAGGCGCAGTAGCCGCCACACCAAGCGCGATTTATCAAACGGCGAGGTTTCAGGCACCGCGTCGCCATCTTGATCAACGTGGGTGAGCACCGTGCGGTAGGCCTGCCATAAAAACCGCGCAGGCAGCATGACATCCAGCGCGGCGGCGATGCCCGCACCGCCGTTTTCCGGGTCTTCCGCCAGTGCCAGCTTTAACCACTGCCCAATGCCGTTGCTCTGCACCAGAATGGTCTCGTTTTCCAGCGGCCCCAATGGGTGCAAGCGCATCCACTGCACCGCCAGCCCGCGCAAGTCTTCCAGGCGGTTAGCGTGCACCACCATAAAGCCAGGGGTAAGCGACGTTGGCGAGAACGGTGTTGGTGAGCAGTGTGAATTGGCAGACATGCGGTGATGTTCCTTCGCGGCATTAGGCATTGGGAATAGCGCGTAGCGCTATGGTGCCATAAGTTAAAGGAACTCGCGTGCATCAGAGTTAGGAACTTTTACAGAAGCTGAGTTATCATAAAGGATAACTTGATCGGAGCTTGGCAATGGAATGGCAGGTTAGTTTTTACCCCGGCGTGGAGAAAGAGATTCTCGGCATGCCGCCAAAAATACAAGCTAGAATGCTCCGGTTGCTGGAAATGGTAGAGGAGCATGGCGCGAACTTGGGGCCACCGCATACAGAGTCGATGGGCGATGGTCTTTTCGAAATTAGAGCAAAGGCGAAAGAGGGCATCGGGCGTTCTTTGTTTTGCTATGTGCATGGACGACAGGTCGTGATTCTTTATGCATTTGTCAAAAAGAGCCAAAAAACGCCTCGTCAGGCGCTGATGCTGGCTCGATCAAGACAGCGCGAGGTGCAGTCGTGATTAACTTAAAAGCATTGAAAGAGCAGGCGCTTCAAAACCCTGAGGTGAAAGCAGAGTATGAACGTTTGGCGCCAGAGTTTGAGCTGGCGACAACGCTTATTTCTATGCGCCAGCATGCTGGCTTAACTCAGGAGGAGTTAGCCAAACGCTTGCATACCCAGAAAAGTAACATCAGTAGGCTAGAACGTGGAGATAGCAATCCCGGTTGGAAAACGCTGCAACGCTATGCGGATGCCTGCGGGTTTGAGCTGTCTGTTCAGGCTCAGCGACATAAAACCGCTATTTAACGTAAATAGTACGCCATAAGTGAGTCACTTGGGTTTTTCATCTTTGCTTGCGTGAACGCCATGGCATCGCCAAGCTATGTAGATACCGTGCGTAACGCGATGTGAGTCAAGCAAAGAGGAATTCCCCATGACCGAGCCTACTACGAATACCCGCCGCCATTCAGCCCAGGTGGTGGATGGCCCTGGCAAGGCAGCCAGCCGCGCAATGCTGCGGGCGGTGGGGTTTAACGATGATGACTTTACCAAGCCTCAGGTGGGCGTTGCGTCTACCTGGAGCATGGTGACCCCGTGCAATAGCCATATTGGTGAGTTGGCAGAGTTCGCCCGTGACGGTGCCGACGCGGCGGGTGGTAAAGGGGTGATCTTTAATACCATCACTATTTCCGATGGCATTGCTAACGGCACTGAAGGCATGAAGTACTCGCTGGTTTCCCGCGAGGTGATCGCCGATTCCATTGAAACCGTAGCGGGTTGTGAAGGCTTTGATGGGCTGGTGACTATCGGCGGTTGCGATAAAAATATGCCGGGTTGCGTGATGGGTTTGGCGCGGTTGAATCGCCCCAGCGTGTTTGTGTATGGCGGCACCATTATGCCCGGTAAGGGCCATACCGATATCGTGTCGGTATTTGAGGCGATGGGCGCGCACTCCCGTGGTGATATTGACCTGATCGAACTGAAAAACATCGAAGAAACCGCGATTCCTGGCCCGGGGTCCTGTGGCGGTATGTACACGGCCAATACGATGGCATCTGCCATTGAAGCATTGGGTATGAGCCTGCCAGGTAGCTCGGCGCAGAACGCTATTTCCCAAGACAAGCGCGATGACTGTAAAGCGGCAGGTGAGGCCGTGCTGGCACTGCTGGCCAGTGACATCAAGCCTTCTGACATCATGACCCGCGAAGCGTTTGAGAATGCGATTACCGTGGTGATTGCGCTGGGTGGCTCTACCAATGCGGTGCTGCATTTGATTGGCATGGCGCGCACCATTGGCGTGGAACTGACGCTTGCCGATTTCACCGAGATCGGCAAGCGCGTGCCGGTGGTCGCTGACCTGCGTCCCAGTGGCCACTATATGATGAGCGAGCTGGTGGCGATTGGTGGCATTCAGCCGCTGATGAAAATTCTGCTGGATGCTGGGTTGCTGCACGGCGACTGCTTAACAGTGACCGGTAAAACTCTGGCCGAAAACCTGGAAGATGTTGAGACTTATCCTATGGATCAGCAGATTATTGCGCCGCTGGGTAACCCGCTTAAAGCCGAAAGCCATCTGCGTATTCTGTTTGGCAACCTGGCGCCGGAAGGTGCAGTGGCCAAAATTACCGGTAAGGAAGGGACGCGCTTTAGCGGTTCGGCGCGGGTGTTTGGCTCTGAAGAAGAGGCCCAGGCGCGCATTAACGACGGTACCGTGGTGGCGGGCGATGTCGTGGTGATTCGCTATGAAGGCCCGAAAGGCGGCCCCGGCATGCGCGAAATGCTTACGCCAACGTCTGCGATTATGGGGCGTGGCCTGGGTAATGATGTGGCGTTGATTACCGATGGGCGCTTCTCCGGTGGCAGCCATGGCTTTGTTGTCGGGCACGTATCGCCGGAAGCTTTCGATGGTGGCCCGCTGGCGCTGGTACAGGATGGCGATGCCATCACCATTGATGCGGAAGCCGACACCATTGAAGTGGACATCAGCGATGAAGAGATGATGCGCCGCCGCGCCGCCTGGCAGCAGCCAGAACCGCGCTACCGCAAAGGCGTGTTGGCGAAGTATGCCAAGTTGGTCAGTTCTGCCAGTACCGGTGCGGTAACCGATTAACCTGCATATCAATACGTGAAGGTGCCTGGATCAGCCCGCGGGTGCCTCATTCGCTCGTGCCTCGCGAGATTCATTACCACGCGCTACTTAAATCATTGAATAGGAAGATTTTGTAGCGCGGTGTAAGTGTCAGCGCACCCGCGTTGATGAAGCCCCAGCGAATGATCGTGCACACTGTCATCACTGTGTCAGCTTTAATCAGTAGATTAGGTCTTTTGTCCACACGGGGAAGCTTACGCCATGGCTGAAAAGCACCATCTGAACGGGCGGGTAAGCGAGGTGTTTTGGGCGTTTTTGGCCTTGGGCTTGACCTCATTTGGTGGGCCGGTGGCGCACCTGGGCTATTTTCGTACGGCCTTCGTGGAGCGCCGACAGTGGTTAAGCGAAAGCGCCTACGCGGATCTTGTGGCGCTGTGCCAATTTTTGCCGGGGCCAGCCAGTAGCCAAGTGGGCTTTGCTTTGGGATTAATGCGCGCCGGGCCTTGGGGGGCGGCCATGGCGTGGCTGGCATTCACGCTGCCTTCCGCCATAGTACTGGTGCTGTTCGCATTTGGCGCGGCGGTACTGGATGGTCCGATTGCCAGCGGCATTATTCATGGCTTAAAAGTTGTCGCGGTGGCTATTGTGGCCCACGCGGTGTGGGGCATGGCGCGTAACCTATGTCCCGATCAAACCCGGGTGGGGATTGCGCTGGCGGCAGTGTTTATTGTGGTGATGGTCAGCGGGCCGCTGGGGCAGGTCGCTGCTATTGTGCTAGGCGGTATCGCCGGGTTGGCACTGTGTCGCATGGTTGCCGCGGCTACGTCCAGCGAGCCACTGCAGTTTCCAGTATCTCGCCGTGCAGGCACTGTGGCGTTGGGGCTGTTCGCTGCGCTGCTGATATTACTGCCGCTGTTGGCAGGCAGCGCTGCGTGGCTAGCGGTGGCCGATGCGTTTTATCGTTCTGGCGCGCTGGTATTTGGCGGTGGGCATGTGGTGCTGCCGCTGCTGGAAGCGGAAGTGGTGCAATCCGGCTGGATTACCGCAGATGAGTTTTTGGCAGGCTATGGGGCTGCCCAGGCGGTGCCAGGGCCGCTATTCACCTTTGCAGCGTATTTAGGAGCGCTGTTGCCCGGTATGAATGGCGTGGTTGGCGCGCTGCTGGCATTGTTGGCGATCTTTATTCCTGGCTTTTTGCTGTTGGTGGGGGTGTTGCCCTTTTGGAATCATTTTCGCCGTTGGCAGAGCGCTCAGGCGTTGATGCGCGGGGCTAACGCGGCAGTGGTGGGTATTTTAGGCGCGGCGCTGTATCAGCCGGTATGGACCAGCGCGATTATTGGGCCTTATGAATTTGTTCTGGCGCTGACGGGTTTTTTACTGCTGACCGTCTGGAAACTACCGGCGTGGATTGTGGTGATCGTAATCGCCTTGGGTGGGGTAGTGATCACGCTGTAGTGTCACTACCCCAACCGGTTTAAATGCGGCTTACTCTCACCGGTAGGCCTTGGCGCACGCTGGCGCCGCTAATCGGTTCAAGCCACGTGCCGCCTACCTCCCGTGTAGGGTCTTGAAAGCCCAGGTCGTTGATGTTGATACCTGCGCGCATCCAGGGCATATCTGGCTGGGATTGACCGTCAATGATGTGTGGCGTGGCACCTAAATCTTTGTGCCCGTAGCCGTGTTCAATACCCAATGCACCGGGCACAACGCTTTCGCTAACCAGCGCAAGCCCCACCACGCTTCCGCCTGGGCTTTCAATGCGGATGGTGTCGCCATGCTGGATGCCGAAGCGCTCGGCATCTTGGCGGTGCATTTGCACCGGGTTATACGGCTTGATCATTCTTAGCCGCTCGTTACCAATGGCGTAAGAGTTCATCAGGTTGGACTTGAATGAAAACGCTAGCAGCGGCCACTCCTGCTCTGAAAATACCTCACGCATGGGTTGCTTGTTGGCGAGCTGGGGCAACTTGTGACAGGGCACGCCGCTGTTGGGAAGCCCGTTAGTGGTATCAATACTGGTGCCCACTGCTTCGTTGTAAATACACAGCGTTTTTTTCCACTGATGTTTCAGGTGTTCGCCGACAAAGTGTTCGCTTGCCTCTTCGAAACGCCCACCCCGGGCGTAAAGGTAGGCAACGCGGCCGCGCTCATCAGCTTTAAGTGTACGTTCGAGTTTGGGCAGCAGTGGGGTAATTCCGCCATGGGCAATGTCCTCGGCATTCGCTTCTGGCAGCGGTTCATCTTGAAAGGCAATATTGGCGGCCGCCCGTAGGTAATAATCTTCAGCGCGGTTGAGCGGGTGAAGATTGCCGTCTGCATCGGGAATAGCGTTGTCGCCGAAGCCCGGCAGCCCTAGCCGTTTAGCAACGGCGATAAAGAAGCTGTCCATAGAGACAGGCTCACCTTCGGCGGTTTTTTGCTGGCGGGGTTCTACCACTGGCCAGCAGGCGGTGGAGAGTTTACCCAGCGTGCCTTTCCAGGAGCCTGCAAAGCCCCATACCTCGTACATCACCGAATCAGGCACAATGTAGTCGGCATAGCGGTTGGTTTCGTTGATAAACCCATCGATTGCAACAAATAGCCCTAACCGTTTGGGGTCTTTCAGCTTATCGACAATTACCCCTTTCAGGCCCGCTTGGCCATAAATTGGGTTAGCCATACAGCCAATCACCGCTTTGATCGGATAGGGGTAGCCATCCAGCGCGGAAGGTAAATGCTCGGTAAGCGTTGGCGGTGCCAAAGAGCGCCAGGGGGCTTTCGCGGGATAGGGATTTTCGCCTGTCGCGACTTTGCGCTGGTACTCCGATGATTTCTCATAGGGGAAACGTGAGCGAGAGAGGAATACGCCTTGGGGCCCACGTTTGCCAGGGAAGTTGGCGAGGTCGTAGCGGGGGCCTTCGCCGGTGCCGCTGTAGGTGCCGCCGCCCACTGCACTGCCACCTTTCATATTGTAGTTGCCAGCCAGCAGGTTAAGCATTTGCACGCCAAAGGCGGCGTAAAAGCCATTGCCTGACATCATGCCACCGTGGCAGTTAACGGCGGCTTTTCTGCCATGGCTAGCATAACGTTGGGCAAGCTCGATAATCGTTGCCTTGGGAATACCGCAATGTTCAGCGTACGTTTCTAGGTCGTACTCATTGGCGGATTCACGCAGTAGCGCAAGGCTGGTTTTGACGGTGACGGTGGTGCCGTCGGCAAGCTCCACTGGGCGTTCGGCAAACAGGTCGGCGGTCATTACCTCTTCGCTTAGTGCAAGGTCGCCCCCTGACACCACGACGGGTAGGTCGGCATCGCTACCTGGCTCGGCAAAACCAAGGTCGCTGGCGCGCAAAAAGTAGCCTCGGCGCGGGTGCTCGAAGGTATCAATCACTAAATGGGTGGCATTGGAGTGGGTGGTTTCGCCCGCTGCATCGGCGGCGGCTTGACCGGGTAATTCAAGAAATTCCTGCGCATAGCCGTCGTTATCCAGTAGCCACTGAATAAGCGCCATGGCAAAGGCGCTATCGGTGCCAGGGCGGATCGGTACCCAGCGGTTGTTGTCCGCGGCATGGGAAGTAGCAGCATTAAGCGCGGGGTCCACCACCACATATTCCAGCGTGCCGGCGGCGCGTGCCTGTGCAAGCAAGCGGCCCTGGCGTTTAAACGGGTTGCCTGCCTGGCTGGGCGCGCAGCCGATATACATGATAAAGCGTGCGTTCTGTATATCTGGCTTTACGTGAGCGTTAGTGACAATGTTGTTCATCACTGCCCCAGAACCCATGCGGAACGCTAGGCCACAGTAAGCGCCATGGTGGCCATAGTTGCGGGTCGCAAAAGCGTTCAAGGTGAAGCGTTTAAGTAAATCCGAGCGCCCGTAGTCGGTGGCTTCCATGACCATCAGTTGATTAGCCTTGGGGCCGTACTCAGGGTTGTCGGGGGCAATCAGCGTGTCGTGGTCGCGAATGTCACGTAGGCCGTCTACCTGACCTTCACCGAACAGATCGCCTCCTTCGCAAATTTCCTCGATAAGTTGCTCAAACGATATTTTTTGCCACTCGCGACTGCCTCGTTCACCGACCCGTTTAAGGCAGTGATCAATACGGAACGGGTTGGTGATCTGGCTCATCATTGCGTTGCCACGGGCACATGCGGTAGAGCGGTTAACTTGCCCTTGTTCTTGGTAAGCACTCACGCTGCGTAATGCATCTGCCACCGATGTGCGCATTGGCAAATGGTCATCGGCAGAAAGTGGATGATAGGGGTTGCCAGCTACTCGCAGCACTTCGCCGCGAGTGTCATCGACCCGCACGCGCACACCGCACTGGGTGGTGCAGCCGTAGCAAATAGTGAAAGCGACCCGTTGATCGGGGGTGAGCTTTAGTTCGCCGGTCGCTAAATCGACACGATATTCAGGCGTTAGCGAATTGCCATGAATATTATGCTGCGGTTTTTCACCTGCGCTGCCGGTAATGCCTTTGGCCATTTTAGCCAACGGGTCGGCGTAGCCCACGGCAAAGGTAGCAGCACCACCAGCGGCAGCTGCACCTTTTAGAAAGCGACGGCGTGAGGGATCTTGAGCAGACTTAGCCATGACTAGGCGCTCCTTTGTTAGCAGTGAGTGGGGCGCGAGATGCAGCTTGGTCGTTGCCTGGTAGCTGACTGCCTTGTTGGGCCTGTCGCCATGGAATAAATAGCTCGATCAGTAAAATGGCCGCCAGCCACAGCCCGAAAGTGCCGACAATGCCTAAGATGCCGGAAGAGCCAGCAGGGATACCGTAGTGATGGAAACCTGCGCTGTTACGGGCTACATGTTGAACATCCATCAGCACTACCCAACGGAACATCCAGCCCATGTGGATAGCCACCAGGCCTAGCAACCATGCCCAGGCAAACAGTTCTGGTTGGCGTTGAGCCGAACGCGTTAACAGAAATACCACGCTGGCAAATAGCGCAACGCCGGTAAGGCCACCCCAAAGTGCGGTACTGCGCCAAGAGGGGCTGAAACGGACAGATTCCAATGCCGCCGCCACTGAGCCAACGTGGGCATTCAAGCCATCTAACAACCAACTGAGCGCGATAAGCCCCGCTAGCGCACAGAAGGCTAGCAGGACATAGAGCATCTGCCGGGTGGCGTCGGGCGCGCAGATTCTGCTTACGCGGTTGAGGACCAGTATTAACCCAGCGGCGGCAATAAATCCGCTCGCTACCAGCATGGGCGGTAGCCAAATTGTGTTCCATAAGGGGCGAGCTTTGACGATAGCTAACTCCGCTCCGGTGTAGAGCATAATGCCGCTTGAGAGCATCAGCGCGGCCAACCCCACCAGGGCAACCAGTGCTTTGGGTGTTGCACCACTGCCCATGCTCAGCCACTTGGCGATCAACCCGCTGAACCCCGCTGCCTGTTGCCGAGCTTGCAGTGCGGGACGCCAAGCCAGCCAGGCGAAGCCTAAAACGCTGATCAGATACAGCGGCAGTACCACACTGCCAATCGACATCCACGAATGCGTATTGGCGTAGGCGTAGAAATGCCAAAAGCGCAGTGGCTGGTGTAGATCTGCCAATAAGGCCACCGGTGCGACTAACGTTGTGCTGACGCAGGCGATGAGCGCTAGACGTGCTGTAGGCAACCAGGATTGCTTGCCAAACACTAGTGCGGGCGCCGCCAGCCAAAGGCTTGCATAGGAGACCGCGATCATAAAAAAGTACTGAACTGCCCAGGGATACCAGGCGATGTCATAGCGTGGGGCGAGTAGTTCAATGGTGGAATTCATAGCCCATCTCCTGGCCGTGGGGGTCGAGCACTTCAAGCGCCACGGGTTCTGCCACGGGGCGCGTGGTGAAGCGCTCATCCATGCCGAGGTAGAACACCTGTGGGAACGTATTTTTTTCTGGCTGAAGCACCATGAGTGCGTCGCGGTGCTCGTTGATCAGACGGCTGATTTGGCTGTCTGGATTGCGCATATCGCCAATAATGCGGGCGCCGCCCACGCAGCTTTCAACGCAGGCAGGCAGTAGCCCTGCTTCTAAACGGTGAGCACAGAAGGTGCATTTGTCGGCAGTTTGAGTGCGCTCATTAATAAAGCGGGCATCGTAGGGGCAGGCATTGACGCAGTAAGCACAGCCGACACAGCGGTCGCTATCTACGACAACGATGCCATCTTGCTGTTGATAGGTCGCCTCAACGGGACAAACCGGCACACAGGGTGGATTTTCGCAGTGGTTGCATAGCCGCGGCAGCATAAACGTCGCCAGTTCACCACTTTCTTGGTGGTGCACTTCGTACTGAGAGACGGTGGTTCGAAATTGGCCAAGCGGTGCAGCATTCTCGATATGACACGACACCGTGCAGGCCTGGCAGCCGATGCATTGGCGAAGGTCGATTAGCATGCCGTAGCGTTTGCTAGGGTCGCCCTCGCGGCGGTCAGGCTGCTGATTAATGCCTGCTTGGGCAAGGCTGGCTGGGGCAAGGCTGGATAGCGGGACTAGCGCAGCGCCCGCGCTTAGTCGGGCCAACTGGCCTAGCAACGACCGACGTACGGCGTCCATAACGCCTCCTTAGCTGATAAAGATGTCGCTGATAGAAACAAGCCGTTGTTTCACAGCGAATGATCTGGATACGCTAAGGTTACGCCTTTGGTATTATAAAAAGTTGATACGTGTCAATGAGTTAGTGATGGTTTCTTAATGCTCCCTTAATCTTGAAACGCTAATTGGCTGTTTTAAAACAAAAACAGGCCTGCCCAGCGGGCAAGCCTGTTAGCAAACAAAAGGGATGAATGATTACGTTAGGTAGCAACTATTGCTATGGCGTCTCCAGCTCTAACGTGCGACGCAAGACATTGAGTTCATCAACATCTAGGTGCTCTAGCCTTCCGGCGAGCAGGTCGCTGATCTTTTGTACTGGAAGCCCAGCCCGGCGGGCTATTTCGCGGCTTCCCAGATCTGATACGGCGATCAGGCGGGTAATGATACGCATGAGGCGCGTACGTTTTTCTAAATCCCTGACATCGAGGTCAGGGCTGCTTCGCGGAGGATCTAGCGTTTCTGCGTGAGCAGTTGAGTATGCCGTACTCATGGGACTCCATCAGTCTGAAATGACAAACACACAATGCCGCCAAGTCGCGCGCATTTCAATGCTACTTTGATTAAAAATTCGATCTATTTACAAACGCGCTCTAAGCGACTAGCTCTGGTAGACTATGCGCCTTCTAATTTCCTGGTGAGCCGCTTGCGGCACACGGCACATTAAACGCTTGATTGCTTTAGTAGGCCCTTTGGCCGAGGAGTTTTTGCATGTCAAACAGCGCACCCAAAGTGGGCGTGATCATGGGGTCAAAATCTGATTGGCCCGTCATGGAACACGCGGTGGCGATGTTAGAGCGGCTGGGCGTCCCTTATGAGACTCGCGTCGTCTCCGCTCATCGTACCCCTGACTTGTTGTTTGATTATGCTAAAAGCGCCGCTGAACGTGGCCTGCAAGTAATTGTAGCAGGAGCGGGCGGTGCCGCCCATTTGCCCGGCATGGTGGCTTCCCAAACGGCGTTGCCGGTTCTGGGCGTGCCAGTAGAATCCAAAGCGCTTAAAGGCTTGGATTCATTGCTTTCAATTGCGCAGATGCCTGGTGGAATCGCTGTTGGCACACTGGCGATTGGTAAAGCAGGGGCGACCAATGCAGGCCTGTTGGCAGCACAGATTGTCGGTTTGC
The DNA here is from genome assembly GCF_024138895.1 of Halomonas sp. XH26. Classification (NCBI taxonomy): domain Bacteria; kingdom Pseudomonadati; phylum Pseudomonadota; class Gammaproteobacteria; order Oceanospirillales; family Halomonadaceae; genus Halomonas; species Halomonas sp. XH26. The sequence goes on along the minus strand of NZ_CP071889.1, from coordinate 2,751,210 downwards.
AAGACACCACCGTGCGTGAAGCGGTCGAGGCTTTCCGCGCTGAGCAAACTCAAATGGTGCTGGATAACCCAGACCCTCGCCCCGATGCGGAAGCGAAATAAGGAATCCCGGCCATGAATTCTGGTATCTCAAAGAACATCGGTGTGCTAGGTGCAGGCCAGCTTGGTCGCATGCTGGCATTGGCTGGCTACCCGCTAGGTAATCGCTTCACCTTTTTAGACACGACCGGCAACCCGAGTGCGGGCATTGGCGACGTGGTTATCGATCCCAACAACCAGCATTTGGCAGAATTTCTCGATAAGGTCGATGTAGTAACCTATGAATTTGAGCATCTGCCCGTAGCGCTGGTTGAGCAAATTGAGCAGCACAAGCCCGTTTACCCAGGAAGCCGCGCAATTGCGGTGTGCCAAAACCGTGTTGAAGAGAAAGCCTTATTCGACCGCTTAGGTATTCCTACACCGGCTTACCGCGTCGTTGAGAGTGCCGAACAGCTTGAAGCGGCAGCGAATGAATTGGGCTGCCCGGTGGTCGCCAAGTCAGTGACAGAGGGGTATGACGGTAAAGGGCAGGCGGTGCTGAAAGCGCCAGAGCAAGCTGAAGCGGCCTGGAAGAGCATTGGTCACCGTCAGCTGATCGTTGAAGCGTTTGTCGATTTTGTACGGGAAGTCTCGATGATTGCCGTGCGCGGTCGTGATGGGGATGTGGTGTTTTATCCCATGGCGGAAAATCAGCATGTAGACGGCATTTTGCGCTATTCCGTTGCGCCGCTACCGGATTTGGCTGCCAGCGTTCAAGAGACAGCCGACAGCTACATTCGCATGCTGTTAGATGAGCTTGATTATGTTGGCGTGATGGCGTTGGAACTGTTCCAAACGCGGGATGGTAGCCTGTTGGCTAACGAGATGGCTCCACGCGTGCATAATTCTGGCCACTGGACCATGGACGGTGCGGTCACTAGCCAGTTTGAAAACCATCTACGCGCTGTGCAAGGCCTACCGCTCGGCAGCACCCAAGCTATTGCGCCTACTTGCATGGTGAACGTCATTGGCCAGGAAGGTGACAATGCCGCGATGTTGGCGATTGGCAATACTCACCTGCATCGCTATGACAAAGAAGAGCGTGCAGGGCGTAAGCTGGCGCATGTCAATGTCGTCGCTGACACGCATGCCGAGCTGCTTGAAAAAGTGCGTGCTTGCCAGGCATTACTACCTGATGCACCACCGGTGGCGTGGAGTTTCGAACGCTCACTGTAAAGTTGATGGATTATCACTACGAAGCCGCCTGATTAGGGCGGCTTCGTTGTTGATTACCCCGCCAGTTGGCCGCTAAGCAATAGCCACAGCGCAATTAAAGCAAAGTGTCCTGGATACCAAGCAAGCCATAGACGGCGTGGCATGGCCAGGGCTACGGGTGGTACGCGTTGGGCAACGCCTGCTGCCAGCATCAATACCACCACGCAAGTGCCAACGGTAAACGACTTTGCCATGTCTGAAGCATTCATTTGACCAGCTATCCAAAGTGCGGGAAACGCGGCTAAACCTGCCCACAAGCGCGATTTTAGTGCGTCGCGGGTTTCGTTAAGTGCCTGCATGGCGAACATTAATAGCGGAATCAGTAGCAAACCGTTATGGCCGTACTCCACCCAGAAGCCCAACAAATACCAAACGGTTACGCCTACCGCTGCTCCAAGCATTAGCCATGCTAACCCTAGCGTCTGCTGTTGATAGTGCTGCCAACCTTGGCGAACCAGCGCCCCCAGCGCTAGTCCACAAGCAAGCGTGAAGCAGACGTTAAGAATAAAATCGTCAGACGCGCGTGGCATCAGCATATAAGGCAACTGAGCCACTAAACCAATGATCAGTATGCGGCGCGAGTAGCGTAGTGGGTTGCGGGTATTAAACAGCCCGTGCCAGGCTACCATTGCCGCAAACAGGGGAAAGGCGATACGGCCAATGGACGAGCCTGCCCAACTTAAATCCCAGTCACCCGGCAACACATAGCGAGTAAGGTGATCCACGGTCATGGTGAATAGCGCCAGCCATTGCCCCCAGGCGGTCCAATGAGAAGAGGGGCGCGCATTGTAAGCCGCCTCGGTGGAGACGTTTGCATTGGTTTGTTCAGCCATGAGACTTCCTTGTGAGTTTCCTTACTGGATTACAGACTCGATTTGGCTGAGCAAGTTCGGTACTAGTTTAAGTACTCGTTTAAGTACTGGGGTGGCAGAGCGTTTCAGCTAAATGGCCGGTGAAACTCTCCAAGGCCCGCCTCGTTCAGATGTTCTACGGTTATCGTTTCTGCCTTCCCGTCCACGCCCATGGTGAATTCGACCTGCGAAACCGAGCCCTCTGGTTGGTTCTCTGTCACCGGGAAGGCGACAAAGCGGTCGCCGTCCCAGTGGGTCAACCGCAGGCGCTGTGGTGCGGGGCCAACCTCGAGCACCAAGCCGTCAGCGGTCTCACGTACCTCAGCCGCCCCGAAATAGGCATTGTCATAGTCCCCAGTATAAGCTTCGGCAGGCCGGGCTTCGGTGGGCTCAGCCGGAGGTGTCACGCCCACCAGATCCCCGACCGGGGCCGAGAGCGGTGCGATGCGCGGCCCGTAGGCCGCTAGCCAGTCGCGTTGTTCCACACCAAACTCTGCGCGATCAAGAAAGCTGGCAGTCAATGCCTCGGGGAGGCCGGTGGGGCTGGCATTGGTCAGCACGATGATCCCAAGCCCTAGGTCTGGCAGCATCGAATAGGAGGTCGCCGCACCAAGGGCGAAGGCCCCCGAATGGCTCAGCACAACGCGCCCGGTGGGGCGCACGCCGACACCAAAGCCGTAGCCATAGGCGCCAGCCCTATCGGCCGCGTCACTGGGGTGGCCGCTGATGGCATGCGGCGAAAGCGCGGGCACGAGAGCTTCGGGCGCAATCAGTTGCTGCCCTTCAAAACGCCCGCTGGAGAGCACCAGTTTCATCCATTTCGCCATGTCTCGAGCGCTGGAACTCACCCCGCCCGCTGGACTTTGCGCATCGGGCTGGCGCAGATCTGCCACTCTGAAGCCGTTGGCATCCGGCACATGGCTTGCCGCGCGATTATCGCGCGCCATGTAATCCGAGTGGCGCGAACTGGTCACCTCCATGCCGAGCGGACCATAGAGTGCCTCTTCCGAGAGCGTTGACCAGTCCTTGCCGGTTGCGGTGGCTACCGCCTCTGCCGCAGCGGTCAAGCCGAAGTTCGTATAGGCGTAATCGGCCCTGAACTGCCCCATGGGAAGCTGCGTCAGCCGCTCCAGCACCGCGCGACGGTCATAGCCTACATCCTCGAGATCATCACCAGCGTGATCCGGCAGGCCCGAGCGGTGCGCATAGAGATCCCCGATGGTGACATGACTGCTGACCCACGGATCGCCCAGGTCGAACCAGGGCAAGTGGTTGCGCACCGGATCGTCCCAACTGACGATCCCATCTGTGACCTGCGTGGCCACCACTGTGGCTCCGACAGATTTGGACAACGAAGCGAGCATAAAGACTGTATCCGCATCAACTTGTTCCTCCGCGCCCTCCGCCCGCAGCCCCCAGCCGCGCATCAGCAGTGTCTCTTCCCCATGCACCACGGCAACGGCGAGACCCGGTACTCCGGTCCGCTCCAACATATCCTGCACCAGCTCATCCAGCGAGGCGACTGCTTCGTCGATCCGCGCCTGCGGCACCGGCAACAGGTTCGCCCGCGCAGGAGAGACTGCCGGGTCCGGCAAGGCAATGGTCGGCAGCGTCCCCGCATGGAGCGGGGCATTGAGTGCAAGCAACGCTGCGGCAGCGCTTAGAACGCCCAAGGCCGACCTCAGAAGGGGGCGTGCGGCTTTCGGTGTGGTCATATCAGGGTCTCCTGTGGGATGGATAGCGCGACGGGCGAGGCGATGCCTCCTACCGGATTAGAATGGCATTGCCAGCTGGAAAATTAGCTTGCCCCCCTTGTCCTCCACTATGTCAGAACGGGTCCAGGGAAGCGCACCGATAACCTGGAAATTCAGCCGTTCCTCTAACGTTCCACCAAGGCCTACTCCATAGGAGCCAAGATACATGTGTCCGGTGACGTCGTCGGACCAGGCTGCGCCGTAATCCACGAAGGCCGAGGTTGAAAGCGTGGGCAGGAATGCCAGCCCGATATCGACCTCGTGGCTTACCTGGGCCGAGGCCGCTGCACCTTTGTCGCCAGAGATAGTGCCGCTATCGAAGGCTCTGCCATAAGTCTCGCCGCCGATACCGAACTGAACAGCGCCCGGCAGGGGCCTGCCAGCGTATTGGCCGCGAGCCAGTAATGTCATTGTCGTCGTCTCGCTGAAAGCCTGTGTGTAGTCCAGTTCGGCGGTAACAAAGTGGAAATCATCCGGCACCGCGCCCATATCAATATCCGAGTTCGTGCCGAGATTCACCGCTCCTTCGAGGTTGATCTCGGATGTCTCAAAGCTCTGACTATATTGCAGTGAGTTCGTCACCCAGCGGATCCGGCTACGGGCAGCGGCCGAGCCAAGAACGTCGACGTCATCGTTACGCACCGTCAGTTCAGCCTGCCCCCAGAGCGAGCGGTCCAGCGTCCTCAGAAACGGGTAGGACATAAACGCCGTGCCCATAGCGGATGTTACATCGATGTCCGGCGCGCCGGCTCCCCCGTCGGGGTGTTGGCGCAGGTAAACAAAACTGTAGCCCGCGTTAAGGCCGTTCGATCCGAGCGGATAGCTTTGCATCATTTGAAGCAAGGTCATCCGGTCAGGGTGTTGCGGTGTGATGACACCGGTCAAATTGGTGGTCTCGAACTGGTTCAGGACATCGTTAAAGGTCACCACACCGGCCATTTGTAATGGGCCAACGGTGTCGGATCCCAGATTGTCGAGTCCGATCATTCCTGAGCTGCGATATTGTCCGATCTCCAGGCGCAGCACCCCGCCGCCCGTCGCGCCTTCGGGGCGCACAAAAGTCCCTTCAATCGAAAGTCCGGCAAGATCACTCATCAACAACAATTCACGCTCGGCCGCCTTTACCCGAATCGGATGCATGTCGAGAATACGTTGCAGGTAGGGTGCCAACCGTGTCTCGATGCCAGGAATATGACTGTTGATCTCGATGCGGTCGACATAGCCTTCAAATACCTGCAGCCGGATCTGTCCGTCAGAAAAATCCTGCACCGGCACCACTGTCTTGGAAAAATAGCCCGCAGCGAGATAGGCCGCGTCAACAGCATCTGCCATGCGGTAAAGATCAGCCAGCGTAATTTCGGCACCGATTCGGCCCTGCCAGATCGGTGTCAACGTCGACAAAGGTAGGGTCCGCGCCCCATCAACGCGCACCGAAGCCAGGCGAATACGGATGCTTTTGGCGCGCTCTAAGTCGATCCTGTCGCGCTCGTCCTGCACGCCGATGGCGACACGGCCCACCTGAGGCGGCGGTTCGTAGCGTTGTAGGATGACAGTTTGCCCAGATAGGATGCGGTTGACGTCTGGCAAGCCCTGCGACAATGCTGGGCCCGCATAACAGGCACAAAGCAGAGCAGCAGCACCCAAGCGGAGAGCTGAGGAACGGCTGTGCTGGAACAGCAATGTCAGCGCGCTCACTCTGCTGAGGCCGTCGGTGTCATAGAAAACGGATGCCCGAGGGCAACGGATAGCGCTTCAAACACGCGACTCGCGGGCGAGCTGCACGCAAGGTCTTCGGGGTTGTCCGGTAGCACGTCCTCGTCCCCGCAATCCCCCGAAGGGATGTCGCTGTTGGCCTGTACGACTACCGTTGTATCCGTCGTCGTGTCGTAGAACACTGTCGTGTTGTAACCGGGCAGCTCACCCGTGTGGCCGACCCAGCCGTCAACGCACCCCATGGCGATGCCGTAGCCCGCCGGCTCTGGGAAGGACCGCAGACGCTCCTGCTGCGCCTCAGCGCCCAGCAGGCCCTTGCCTGTACCAAGGGAGCGTCCATAAACCAGCAGGTCATCGAGGGTTGAGATCATTCCGCCTGCTGTCCATCCCCAGGACGGGTCCCAATGCGTCGCGTTCGAGGGCGCAGCCGGCGTGGCAGCATCACCTTGTAGAGTAAATCCCTGCGGATAAGGTTCTGGCATGAGGGCAGCACCGTCAGGGCCGGTGGTCTCTGTCAGGCCCAGTGGGTTCAGGATCATCGAAGTAAAGACAGTGTCGATATCTTGCTCGGTCACCTGTTCGATCACGAGGCCCAGCAGCACAGTATTGGTGTTCGAATAATTGAACTTCTCACCTGGTGCAAAGATCGGCGAGCCGGGGAAGGCAAAATCAAGCAGGTCTTGCGGAGTATAGTGCAAGCTAGGATCTGAGAAAAAAAGATCAAGGAAGGGATCCGCCTGAGTATAGCTCAGCAAGCCGCTGGTCATGCTTGCCAGGTGGCGCAGGGTGATGATGTCGCCGTTGGGAACGCCAGGCACATACTGGTCGATCGTATCGTCGAGCGATAGCTTGCCAGCCTCGGCCAACTGCATCAGGGCGGTGCCGGTGAAGGTCTTGGTGACCGATCCGATCCGTGTATGCATGCCGACTTCCATCGCAGCATCGGTTTCGGGGTCTGCGACGCCCCAAGCACCGCTCCATCGGCCCTCGGGTGTGACAACGCCGGCAATAACCCCCGGCGCAGCGGCTTCGTCCAACGCCCCACGTACGGCCGCATCGAGGGCGCGGATCAGCGCCTCAGGCAGTGGCGCGTCGGGTGGCGTGATGGCCGCACGGGCCGTTACTGCCGCCGGGTCGGCCACGCAGAACTGCTGCGCCTGATCCTGAGACTGCGCTGTAACGGGGGCAGCGAGGGCAAAAGCCATGGCGCAGACCGAGAGGCCAGGCCGAAACTGGCGGGCCGTTCTGTGATGGAGTCTGATCGCTGTCATGTGCCTGTCCCTCGTCTGTTATGCACTTGCTGCTTGGATTGCTTCGAAAGCGAAGATAGCCCATTTATGATTGCAAACAAAGAAATGTAAAGTTCAATTAAGGTGCAATATGGGTATAATTTGCGCTTTATTAAGCCATTTACTTAGCTGCTGCCGCTGCCTCCATTCTCGCGCCATGGCCTGCGGCAGTTAGCCTTGAGGCCCCCTACGGCATGATTTCGGAAGATATCAAGGTCAACCTATGCGAAGGCATCCTGCTGTGCGGCGAAGTGCAGATGCGCCTGCGCCCCAAGACTTTGTCCGTTCTAGTGGCACTGGTAGAGCAGCAGGGCGAAGTGGTCAGCACGGCTGATTTGCGGCGCATGATATGGGGCAACAGCCATGGCAACGAGGCGGGGCCCAAACAATGCATCCGCGAATTGCGCCGGATGCTGGACGACAACGCCCAGGCCATCGGCCTGATCGAGACAGTGGGCCGTCGGGGCTACCGGCTGACGCGTCCGATCCCGCTGATCGGCGCTGCGTCGGAGGATCTCGTGGTGGCGCCAAAAACGCTCTGCCTCGGGCGGGATAAAGAGCTGGAAGCCTTGAATGAAAGGGCCGCCGCCGCCAAGCGCGGTCGACGAGCGCTGGCTTTTATTGCGGGCGAAGCAGGGGCCGGCAAGACACGCCTTCTGGAAGCATTTGAGGCTAGTTTATCCCAGCGCACGCCGCTGTGGATCGCCCGGGGTCAGGCCATCGCTCACCCTGGCGCACGCGAACCCTACGGGCTGCTGATGGATATGTTGACGCAACTCATGGTCGGGCCTGAGGGGGCCACGCTGGCGCGACTTCTGCCACTCGTCGCTCCCTCTTGGGTCAAGCAACAACCCGGGCGTCGCTTGGAGGCGGAAGCGTTGGATCGTACTCACCGCGACTCAATGCTGCGGGAGTTCTCGGAGCTGATGGAGCGGCTGACCCGTGGCCGCCCTGGCGTTCTCGTGCTAGAGGATCTGCACTGGGCAGACCCCAGCACGCTAGCCTGGCTAGCGGCTTGGGGGCTACAACGCACACCGGCGCGATTACTGGTTCTGGGTAGCTATAGGGATGACGAACTAGATCGAGCTGGGACACTTGCGACAACACTGAGTCAGCTAAGTCGGCAGCCAGACTGCAGGTTGATCACCCTTGGCGGTCTCGATGAGTCGGCAGTGTCTGGATACCTTGCAGAACGGTTCCAGGGCAACTCCTTTCCTCCCGATTTGGCGCAGGCCCTCGCCCACCGAACCGAGGGCCATGCCATGCTCGTTGATGCTGCGGCAGACTTTTGGCAGGCGCAAGGCCTTGTGTGGCGCAGCGAGGCCGGCTGGCAGCTTTCTTCCACACCCGAAGCGCTGGTCGCAGCCATCGCTCCAAGTGTCCGCACCCTGATCGAGACCGAACGCACCAGCCGCCTGCTGGCCGAGGAACGCAGCTTGCTTGAAACCGCCAGCGTGGCGGGACCGACCTTTTCCGCCATCGATCTAGCCGATAACCGCGACGGGGTGGAAGCGGCGGAGCGGCAGCTGGAGCACCTCGCGCGGAACCGACGGTTTATCACCCGCGCGGGACTCAGCCATCGGCCTGACGGAACGGTAGCCACGCGCTACGCCTTCCGGCACGCGCTACATCACGAAGCGCTCTACGATGGGCTGCCGGCAGCAAACAGGCAAGGTACGCACCGAAGGGTCGGTCTCCGGCTGGAGATCAGCCACGGTCACACAGCGGGCGAGATCGCCCCCATGCTGGCCGATCACTTTGAACGTGGCGCCGACTGGCCGCGCGCCGCACACTATCGCGTGCTGTCCGGGCGGCGTGCGCAGGCGCGCGGCGCCCCCATGGATGCAGCAGAACAGTTCCGCCGTGCACGGGATCTGCTGACTCGAGGCAGCGGGACCGGTACGGCGAAGCCTGAGGCCGACCAAGCGACCGAACTCGACGCCCTGCTCGGGCTCGGGGCGGCGCTCATCGCCTCAGATGGATTTACTGCGGAAGAGCTTCGGGAGGTCTACCGCCGCGCGGGTCAACTAGCCGCCGAAGTCGGCGATCCCGCCACGACGATCCCAGTTCTCGCAGGGCTCTGGAACGATCATCTGACGAGGGCTGAACTGACCCGTGCCGAAGATCTCGCGCTAGGGCTGCAGGCACTCGCGGGGCAGGCACCGGCCCATATGGCGATGGTAGCCCATAATGCCGTCGGACAGACCCGGTTTTTCACCGGCGCCCTACCGGCCTGCACCGTGGAAATTGCCGCTGTGCTGGAGATCGCGCCGCGATATGCCGAGCAGGACGGTAATGTCCTCTTCGGTGAGGACCCAGAGGTTGTATGTCGCCAGTACGCGGCCTGTGTCGCCGAATTAACCGGCGCCTCGGCAGAGGCAGAGCGGCACCTCGCCGCTGGCAGTGCGCGTGCTGACCGATTGGGCGCCGCCTTCGGGCGCGCCCAGATGCTCTGGTGCGGAGCGGTTTGCGCACGTCTACGTAGCGATATTGAGCTAACCCGTGACCGGGCAGAAGCGTTAGTCGCTCTGTGCCGGACTGAGGCAGTGCCCGTTTGGGGCGATGCAGGCGAGATGCTGGCAGGCTGGGCGCAGGCAATGTCCGGCGACACAACCGGGGCCTCGCGGATTGCGAAGGGGCTCTCGGCCTTCAGTGCGATGGGCGTCAGGATCACGCTACCCTTCTGCCACGGACTCGCCGCAGAGGTTGCGGGGAACATGGGTGATCCAGTCGCAGGGATGCACGCCTTGCGTCAGGCTTTCGCAATAGTCCGGGCGAGCGGCGAGCGCTGGTACCTCGCCGAGCTTCACCGACTGCGTGCTGGGCTGGCCCAAGAGGCAGGCCGCCTCGACATCGCCCGCCAGGCGCTCGCACGTGCCGAAGCCGTGGCACGGGCACAGGGGAGGGTCGAACTGACCATATGAGAACGGCGCTACAAAAGTTGGCCACGCTAGCAGCGGGATGAGCCGACTTTTAGCAATTAAATCTCAGCTTTTGTCTGTAAAATTGTGCATTAAAGAATCACGCGCAGGTGCGTGGGATGGCACGGGCGTGCCAAGAGGGGAAGGCTATTCGTCGAACCGTTCGCTCAGCTAAAAGCAGGCGATATCACCGCTAGTGCCTGGGAGGAGAGTGCCTAGAACTGGTATTTGCAACCATAATGGCACTGAAAGAAGAGTAAGTGTGCATGATAGCTTCTCGCGGTATAAGCCTCCCCGATAGGGGGAGGCATACACATGCTGCTAGCGCTTACTCTTCGCCAAAGTAGCGAGCGAAAATTTCGTCGTAAGTGCCGTCTTCTTTCAACTCAGCAAGGGCTTCGTTGAATTTCTCAGCAAGGGCTTCGTCACGCTGACGGAAGGCGATACCAAAACCTTCACCGAAAACTTCCTTGGGCTCGGTAACCATCTCTCCGACCACTTTGTAGTCGCTATCTTCGTTTTCAAGCAGGGTAGATTTGCCCACTGAAAACTCCAGGAAGACAGCGTCCAGGCGCTCTGCATCCATATCCAGCACCATGTCATCGGCGGTGGAGTAGCGGTTGATAGTAGCGGTATCGCCAAAGGTATCGGTGGCGAAGTTGTCATAGGTGGTGCCGCGCTGTACGCCGATGGATAAACCCTCAAGGGTTTCCACTGTAGCCTCTTCAAGGTCGCTGTCTGCTGGAGCGAACCAGGCGCCGGGCATGGTGATATAGGGGTCGGAGAAGAGCAGTGTCTGGCGCCGCTCTTCGTTGATGGTCATCGACGACATGATGGCATCGTAGTTGCGCGATAGAAGGCCAGGAACAATGCCATCCCATTCTTGCTCGACCCACTCACAGGTCACGCCCATCTGATCACAAAGGGCGTTGCCAAGGTCGATATCAAAACCGGTCAGTTCACCATCGGCTGTGCGGTATTCCATTGGTTCGTAGGGGACGTCAACACCAATGCGCACATGATCGTAATCCCGCGCTTGGGCAGAAGAGGCGGCAGCAATGGCTAAACCAAGCACAGATACTGTTAGTAGTTTCTTCATTCTTATACTCCGTAGAAAGCAGGTTCACTAGAGGTGATCCCCTTTAACGTACCCTAGGTTAGGGCGAACGAAAAGAGGGAGCGTTGCTATGAACCAACGTTTGTTTGACGGTACAACAAACGAGGCTGTTTTTATTACTCGATGCTTTTGTTGTTAAGTGCTCTTGGTACGGTGCTCTTGATACGGTGTTGTTGATACGGTGCTCTTGGTACTAAGTGTTTTGCGGCCTTAAGTGGGCCAACAGCTTTTTCTCCAGGAAACGGAAGAAGTACAAAATGGCAAATGTGAGGCAAAGATAGATCACTGCTACAAATAAGAAAGCATCAAACGGTGCGTAGAAGCGGGCATAAACGAAGCGTGCAGCCCCAGTCAGATCCATTAGCGTGACGACGCTGGCAATGGCGCTGGCATGCAGCATAAAGATAACTTCGTTGCCATAGGCGGGCAGGGCACGTCGGAAAGCGCTGGGCAGAATAATACGCCGCATCATGAGGTTTTGTGACATGCCGTAAGCCCTGGCAGCTTCAATTTCCCCTTTGGATGTCGCTTTGATAGCCCCTCGGAAAATCTCAGTCGTATAGGCCGCCGTGTTAAGCGTGAAGGCAATCAGCGCGGGGTAGAAAGCTTCCCGCAGGATTGGCCACAAAAATGTTTCTTGGATACCGTCAACAAACACCACGCCATAGTAGATGATGTATAGCTGAATCAGCAGTGGCGTGCCACGAAAGACATAGGTGTAAAAATAGATGGGTAAACTAATCCATTTATGCTTTGAGCTGCGCATAACGGCAAGTGGCACTGCCAGTATTAAGCCCGCTACCAAAGAAAGGAATACCAGTTGGGTTGTCGTAACTAGCCCTTCCCAGTAGTAGCCTAACGTATCTGGGGTGAAAATTACGTTGCCAGCTAGCAGGTCGTTGAACCACGCAGAAATATCCAGCATCTCATTGCCCCCCAAAGCCAATGTCGTAACGTTTTTGTAGCCGCACGAAGATCCACTCGGATACGCTAGCAATCAGCAAGTAAGCCGCTGCGACGGGAAGTAAGAAAGTAAAGGGTTCATGGGTGGCTCGGGAAGCCTCCGCAGCGACGCGAACCATATCCGTCAAACCGATCACTGATACCAGTGCCGTTGTTTTAAGCAGCACCATCCAGTTGTTAGATAAGCCAGGGAGTGCGTGGCGCATCATTTGCGGAAAGCGAATACGCCGAAATACCAAAGCGCTGCTCATGCCGTACGCTTTTCCCGCTTCAATCTGGCCGTTATCCACTGCCATGAAAGCGCCGCGGAAAGTTTCACCCATGTAAGCACCAAAAATGAACCCAATAGTGAGAACACCCGCCGCGAACGCATTGAAATTAATATAGATATCAATGTCATAATGGTCATAAAGCATATCGCTAATGGCGTTAACACCGATCTGACCACCAAAGAACAGCAGCATCATCAGCACCAAGTCCGGTACGCCGCGAATAACGGTGGTGTATACCGTCGCAGTGCGGTGCAGGAACCAGTTGCGTGACATTTTGGCAGTCGCCGTTAACAAGCCAAGTAAAATGGCTAGAATAAGCGACAGAACCGCTAATTGAATGGTAACACCCGCCCCTTCGATCAGGCGGGGGCCATAACCTTGCAAATCAAGCATGGTGTGCCTCGCTGATCAATATTTGGGGGCCAGAAATTGCTTTAAGCGCGGTGATTGTGGGTTGCCCAGCACATCAGCAGGCGCGCCAGCTTCTTCTACCAAGCCTTGGTGTAGGTAAATTACTTTGCTGGATACATCGCGGGCAAAGCTCATTTCGTGAGTGACCACCACCATGGTGCGCCCTTCATCGGCTAAGCCGTGCATTACTTTCAAAACGTCGCCGACCAGTTCTGGGTCAAGCGCCGACGTTGGCTCATCAAACAGCATTACTTCGGGATCCATCGCGAGCGCTCGGGCAATTGCACCGCGCTGTTGCTGTCCACCCGACATTTGCGCCGGGTAGGCATCAGCGCGTGCGCTTAGCCCAACGCGCTCGAGCAGTGCACGTGCGTGTTCGATAGCTTCTTTTTTGGGTTTTCCCAAGACATGAATAGGTGCTTCGATAATGTTCTCAAGCAACGTCATGTGGGCCCATAGGTTGAAGCTCTGGAAAACCATCGACAGCTTGGCACGCATTTGCACGACTTGTTTCCAATCGGCAGGTTCGCGGCCATGTCTGGTCGTTTTAAAGCGAATCTGCTCGCCATGAACGAACAATTCACCCTCGTCAGGTTGTTCCAGGAGGTTCATACAGCGCAAGAAGGTACTTTTGCCAGACCCTGATGCACCAATGAGAGTGATGACATCACCCTTTTGAGCTTCGAGAGAGAGGCCTTTGAGAACTTCTGTATCGCCAAAGCGCTTTTTTATATTGCGCACTTCAAGAGGGGTAGGCGTATCAGCCATAACAGTGGCTCCAGTACAGGGTTGCCGCATCAGCAACAGGTTTAAAACACGTGCTTGATAGACGGCTGGCGCGAAAAAAGGGGCGATTCTATCAGGCCTTGTGCATATTGCGTGCTTTCCTTATGCGATTAATAAGAAAAACGTTCGTTTCAACATACATTGATAAGCCTTGAAAAGCCTCTACGTTATTGTTGTTAAAGCGTTTTTTAACAAATTTTCTTGATATGATGCGTAGGTCGTTAGCTGGCGTGAGAGGGGACAACTAGTAGTGCTGCCCGTGCACCAATCTCTACCTTTGCATTGGGAAATACCACATGCAAAGGCGTGTCCCCAACAATAAAATCACCCGCTACGCTATCTTTGGCGAGACAAGTGCCCGGCTCAAAGCGGCTGAAATTGGGGACATCTTCATCGAAACAGAGACAAAAGGTTTCTGCCTGACGCATTAGCTCATGTTGAACTTGGAAAAACCTCATCGTGTCAGCGGGCTTTTTAGGTGGCTGCTCCCCAGCGCTAAGCGCGCTAATAAGCGTTAACATCGGCGCTAATGCAGCCATATCGTTTTCTCCAAAGGGCGCAACGCGGCCTAATTCGAAAGTGAAGGCTTGGGCAGCATGGTAGTGCTTACTGTAGTGAGAAAACGTCCAACTGTGCTGGTGTTGGTGTAGCACCGCTTGCATATCCGCCGCCGCAAGCCATTCCCACTGCTCTGGATTGATCATGGTTTCTGCGAACGGCTCTACGACAAAGCGAGTATATAGGCTACCGCGAATAGCCGTGTGTAAATCGTAGTGGAGTTTAGGGAGTGCCTGATGACGATTATAAAAACCGTCTACCGCTGACATTAACTCGCGAGCCCGATCAGGTTCTTCGCCTGTTTCGGCGAGTTCGCGCTGAAATAAGCGGTTGAGGTTCGTCTTAATAAACCGCTGCTGGGCCTTTAAGGCAGGTAGGTTGCCTAAAATCACTAGTACGGGAGCACCAATGGTGACCGTGCCGGCCTCTATCGCAGATAGCCAGTTACCCAACAGTTCCACGGGGGCCGTTTCGTTACCGTGTATCGCAGCAGAAAACACGCAAGCGTGAGCCGCTGGGCGAACGGTCGCCGGGGTTATCTCTAAAATCCCCGGTGCATGTAATTGGTAGGTGCCGCTGCCAAAGCGGCCGGACCGCGGAGAAGGGTGTTTGTCATCGAGAGTCCAATCAAGCCATTGGCCAAGCATGAAGTTTTCCTTGAGCAGGGAGCGTCAGCTTTTTGTAATGTTGTACCTTTAACACGCTGAAGCTTAACCACAAGGGGGGACGTCGATAGCATGAAAAACGCAGGTGCGAACATGAAAATTAAGCGCAAAAAGTATCCATGCTCATTGATGTATATTAAAGGGTGCTAATCGATAAAATCGAAGGAGAGCATCGAAAACATTCGCTTTTTTCTACGCTAGGCTGAGCTATTTTATTAAGAGATTTTCATAAGCCTTTTTCATAAACCCTTTTCATAAACCTGAGAGGGGCAAGACACAGCACTACCAGAAAACACTACAAGGAGTGAGTAATGACAAAGGTATTAGTTCTTTATTATTCCATGTACGGACATATTGATACGCTAGCTGCTGCGGTGGCAGAGGGCGCTGAAAGCGTTGATGGTGTTGACGTTACCGTTAAACGTGTGCCCGAGACTATGCCAGAAGAAGCCTTCAAGAACGCTGGCGGTAAGCAGGACTTCACGACGCCAGAAGCGACGCCACAAGAGCTTGCTGACTACGACGCAATCATTTTTGGCACGCCAACGCGGTTCGGCAATATGGCTGGCCAGATGCGTACCTTCTTAGATCAAACCGGTGGGTTGTGGGCCAAGGGCTCGCTGCGCGGCAAGGTGGCTAGTGTGTTTACCTCTACCGGGACCGGCGGTGGTGATGAAATGACCATTACCTCCACCTGGACAACGTTGGCCCATCACGGCATGGTGATTGTGCCGATTGGCTATGGTATTGAAGAGCAGTTCGATATTTCCAAAGTGAGCGGTGGAACACCCTATGGCGCATCCACGCTTGCCGGCGGCGACGGCTCACGTCAGCCGGATGATCGTGAGCTAAAAATTGCCCATTTCCAAGGTAAGCATGTCGCGGAAATTGCTGCGAAGCTGGCGAGCTAACGCCCGTTTGCCAACACGCTTGAAACGCAATGCCTCACTGTTTTTACAGTGAGGCATTTTTGGTTAGCCGCTAATGCGTTCAGCAATCGCTTGACCCAGACTTAGCGTATTGCCTAGCCCGCCAATATCTCGTGTGAGTACTTGGCTGTTGCCTTCGTTCAACACGTCTTCAATGGCTTTCACCATCGTATCAGCGGCTTCTTGATAGCCCAGGTGCTCTAGCATCATGGCACCGGACCAGATTTGGCCAATAGGGTTAGCAATACCTTTGCCAGCGATGTCTGGTGCGCTGCCGTGAACCGGTTCAAACAGGCTGGGTAACGTGCCTTCCGGGTTGATATTAGCAGAGGGCGCAATGCCGATAGTGCCGGTGCAGGCGGGGCCAAGGTCTGAAAGAATATCGCCAAACAGGTTGCTGCCGACCACCACATCAAACCAGTCTGGGTGCAGTACAAAATTAGCGGTCAGAATATCGATGTGGAATTTATCCACCGCAATGTCGGGATACTGCTTGGCCATTTCGGCTACCCGCTCATCCCAGTAGGGCATGGTGATTGAGATGCCGTTGGACTTGGTGGCCGAGGTGAGCTTTTTACGCGGACGGGTTTGCGCAAGCTCAAACGCATACTTCAGCACTCGGTCGACGCCGACGCGGCTCATCACCGTCTCTTGAAGAACAATTTCACGCTCGGTGCCTTCGAACATTTTGCCGCCGACACTTGAATACTCGCCTTCGGTGTTTTCGCGCACTACGTAAAAGTCGATATCGCCTGGCTCGCGGCCTGCTAATGGACTTTTGATGCCCGGCATCAGTTTGCAGGGGCGTAAGTTGATGTACTGGTCAAACTGGCGACGAAACTGTAGCAACGAGCCCCACAGTGAAATATGGTCGGGCACTTTGTCGGGCCAGCCGACGGCACCGTAAAACAGCGCATCAAAATCCTTGAGCTGCTCGAACCAGTCGTCGGGCAGCATTTTACCGTGCTCTAGATAGTAGTCACAGCTGCCAAATTCAAACGTTGTGAATGCTAGGTCAATGTTGAAACGCTTTGCGGCAGCTTCCAGGGCGCGAATGCCTTCGGGCATGACTTCGGTGCCAATACCGTCACCAGCGATGACTGCAATGCGGTGGGCCATAGTGGCTCCTTCTGTGGTTAGCGTTCGGGACAGGTATGATCTTGTACGACGTCAATCAATTCATTAGTGGGGAAATTAAGCTCGGCGGCGCGCTGGCGTAGTTGCTCTTCCACCGCGCTTTCCATGACTGGCGTACGCGAGAGAATCCATAGGTAATCGCGGTTGGGGCCTGATACCAGCGCCCACTGATAGTCTTCATCCAGTTCTAAAACGTTATAGCCGCCATAAAAAGGGCCAAAGAAGCTGACTTTTAACCGCCCGATGTTTTCTTCGTCAATAAAGTAGGCGCGGCCTTCAGCTTCATTCCATTCTTGCTCTGTGAGATTGTAGCCCCGGTTGATAACGCGCACGCCGCCATCGTCACGTAGGCTGTAGCTAGCCGTTACGCAGTCTAAGTCTCGTTCAAAGGAGTGATCCAGGCGGGCGATTTCATACCACTGACCTAAATAGCGGTTAAGTTCAAAGCCTGTGACAGGCTCGGTGCCGTCAGGAATGCCGGTGCAGCCAGTTAATACAAGGCTACTGAAGGCCATAAGCCCAGCAATTTTCCCCACTTTCTTCTTTGGTGTTTGGGCGGAAATGAGCATTACACGCTCCTAATGACTGCATGGTATATAAGTGTTAAATCTATCAGTATGGCGAAATAAGCGCTATTAACGGTTTCTTTTGGAGGTGCTATTGCCGGAAGGAAGTGAAAATAGGCTATGGTATTTCTGTACCGAGTAAGCCCTTACAATACCTACAACAAAGGAGTGTTTATGTGGCATCAACAAGAGATTCACTTACCCGAAATGCCTAGGGGCTTTCATCTAATTACGGATGAAATCGCCAGGGCACTGCCGTGCTTGGCCGAGTGCAGTCAAGGGCTACTGCACCTGCAGTTAATGCATACCTCTGCCTCACTTACGCTAAATGAAAACTCCGATCCTGATGTCCGTCACGACCTGGATGCCTTTATCCGCCGCTTAGTACCTGAAGGACTAAGCTATTTTCGCCACACTCTTGAAGGCCCCGACGATATGCCTGCTCATGTCGCCTCTAGCTTACTGGGTACTCAGCTGACGCTAGCCATACGTGATGGCCGCTTGGCGCTGGGCACCTGGCAGGGGTTGTGGTTAGGTGAGCATCGAGAGCAAGGAGGTTCGCGCCGTTTGTTGGCAACGATAAACGGTCGTGAAGCGAATTGAACATCCGATCTCTTTCTTTTCTAACGTCTTCTATTCAATAAGCGCCTCTACATGCTTCGACGCTCTTTTCGCCTGACTCGTCAGCGCTGGCTGAGACTTCTGTTTGTGCTCAACCTCGCGCTGGTGGCGGGGCTGGTTATTCACCAAATATGGCTCTATGTGGCTGAGCCTAAATTTGAGGCATTGCACACTAGAGAAGTAGCGGATATCCGTGAGCAACTCGCTGGACGAAACACCTACCGTTTTGCGGTGGTAGGTAATATCAATAATTCAGTGAATGTGTTTCAGGATGAAATTATTCCCAGGCTGAACCAAAGCGATATTGATTTTATGGTGTCAGCGGGGAACGCAGTGAGTGGGGGGCAGCAGGAGAGTTACAAGGCGATTTACCAAAGCTTAGAGCAGTTAAACGTGCCGTATGTGCTGACTTACGGTGACCATGAAAGCAATGATTTTGGCAGTTATCTTTTCTATGAATACTTTGGCCCGCATTTTTATTCCTTTGTTGCGGGTAACAGCCATTTCATCTTTTTGGATGGCACGGGTAAGTCGTCTACCTCATGGCAGCTAGATTGGTTAGAGCGCGAGCTGGCTGCCTCGGAAGCGCAGCATCGGTTTTTGTTCATTGGCTTGCCACTGCATAACGTGATTAGCGATGCGCCCTTATTTGAAGCCGATAATTACCTCAATGATCCACGGTTGAGTGAAGGTATTATGCGCCTGTCGGAGCAGTATGCGGTGGACAGCGTGTTTTCGGCAAACCTGTCGCTTTATTCACACCAAACGGTAAATGGGGTGGATTACGTCACCACGGGTGGTGCTGGCGGCATTTTGATGGATGCAAATGACAGGTTTCATCACTATGTGGTGGTCGAGGTAAATGGCGAAAATGTGACAATAACGCCCGTTCGGCTGAATGTGGATAGTCCAGGCTGGTGGCGTATGCTAAGCAGCGTTGCCTCAACGGTTTATGCGTTTTTTTACGTCAGCTACCCTCGCTTCCTGCTCATTGTCGGAGTGTTGTCACTACTGGCGATGCGCTTGTACCGACTGATTTTTGAAGAGCGCCACTATTACCCAGATTTTGATATCGATCCAACACCGTATCTAGAGAAGCCCCTGCGGGTGGCGATGATATCGAATAACTATTTCCCGTTCGTATCCGGTGTGTCGGTTTCCGTGGAGCGACTTCGTCAGGGGCTTAGCGAGTTAAAACATCAGGTGCAGTTGTTGGTGCCCCGTTATCGGGAAGCGTGGCAAGACGATGATACGATCTTGCGTGTACCCACTATGATGGCCTTTGGTGAAAAGCGTGAGTTCCGTTTGACCAATCCGTTTAGTGCACGTTTTCGCCGCTGCCTGCACCGCTTTAAACCGGATATTATCCATGTCCATCATCCTTTTTGGCTGGGGTCGATGGGGCTATGGATGGGGCGCCGGCTACGTGTGCCGGTTGTCTATACCTATCACACGCGGTTAGAGCATTACGCACACTTTGTGCCGCTTCCTGGGGCTCTGTTTCGTAATTTGATTTCCCATTCGTTGATCAAACACTTCTCTAACCGTTGCCAAGGCGTCATCGTGCCCACCTACTCGGCAGAAGAGTATCTGCGCATGATTGGGGTGAAAACACCGACGCTGATACAGCCTACGGGCATTGATGCGGCGCGATTCGCCGACACAGATCGTGATGCGTTGGAAGAGCTGCGCCATCAGCTTTCCATCGACCCAGCCGATACGGTGTTGGTGAGTGTCTCGAGAATTAGCCAAGAAAAAAATATTGGTTTTATGCTGGAGGCATTGGCGGAGTTGAAAAGCCAGGGGAGCCAGTCGTTGCGCTTGTTGTTAATTGGTGATGGCCCAGATCGACAAACCATTCAGCAGCATATAGAAGCGTTGGCGTTGCAGGAGCAAGTGACCTTGGTGGGCGCTGTGCCGCCGGAGGATATGGCACGCTATTACCACTTAGGTGACATCTTTGTGTTTGCATCTACTTCTGAAACTCAAGGCATGGTGATTTTAGAAGCCATGGCCGCAGGCTTGCCAGTTGTTGCGGTACGCTCTAGTGGTATTGATGACGTAGTGCGTGATGGCTTTAATGGCTATAAAACGCCGCAAAATCGGCAAAAGTGGGGTCAGCGGGTGATGGCGTTAGCCGAGGATAACGCGTTGCGGGTTACCCTGGGCAAGCAGGCAAAAATATTTGCTAACGACTATGATATCGCTAAGTTTGCAGGGGCGGTCGCGCATTTCTATGCCGAGGTACTGGCCAAGTATTACGCGAAATAGCCCACACTTCAGGCTGTGTCGTTGTTGTTTTTGCTAGACCGAGAGGTCGCTACGCGCTTTAGCGACCATAGCAGCCCCACGCCAGCGCCAAGGCCTATTACCGCCCACGCTAATTCTTGATGAGACGCCGCGGTGAATAGTGCGCCCAATTGGCTTCCTAGCAGTATTACTGCCGCGAGCCCAGGCACAATTCCCAAGGTCGAACCGATCATGTAGTCGCGAAAATTAAGATGAAACGCGCCGGCCAGCATATTGGTGAGCGTGAAAGGGGCTAAGGGCAACAGATTGATCACCGTCATGGTGCGAATGCCGCGCCTGGATAAGTAGCCGGAAAGCCCACGCAAATGGCGTCCGCCATAGCGCATTAGTGCATCGCGCCCCATCCAATGGCCTACCCAGTAAGACGCTACCGAAGAACTAAGCGTACCCAGCGTGGCATAAGCCAGTCCCCAAAGCGGTCCAAACAGTAGGCCGGTCAATACGACTAGCAGGCTTAATGGAAACATGATCAGTAGCGAGCCGGTATAAACGGCTATCACGGCGACAAACATCCAGGGAGCTTGCTTCCATTGACTGATGGTGGACGCTAGCTCGGTCAGGTGGGTTTCGGTGAGTAAGCCTTGCTGCTGAAGCCAGCGCCACATGATACCCAGCATTACTACTACAACGACTAGCCCAATGCCTTTTAGTAACGTGCGTGACATCTGTTTCCTCGTCGCTGGTACTAAAAAGCGACAGCATACGTTAGAGGCGTAACAGGATGAAATCATATTCGGCGTTTAAGCGCGGCTAATGAGACCAATTTAGTTAGTGGTAATTGCTGTCTGATAGGAATTTTTCCATTTTTCTTGCCATTTTGGTGCAGCCGTGAAGAATGAGGCGCCTCCACTGTTATACAAAAGGCGCGTTATATATGGATTTTACTCTTCCTCCTCTGTTGACGGCGATGGTTGATCGCGGCAACGGACTGCTATGGGGCAGTGTGCTGATCTACCTGCTGATCGGTGCTGGCCTCTACTTCACTATCATGACCCGCGGTATCCAAGTACGTTATTTCGGGCACATGTTCAAACTGCTGCGCAGTTCACGTCAATCTAACGGCGGTATCTCTTCTTTTCAGGCACTTTCCACCAGTCTGGCGGCACGGGTAGGTACCGGTAACCTAGCTGGTGTGGCGGTAGCGATTTATTTTGGTGGTCCCGGCGCGATCTTTTGGATGTGGATGACCGCCATGGTGGGTATGGCGACCAGTTTTGTGGAGTCCACTCTAGCCCAGGCCTATAAAGTTGATCACGGTGATAACACCTTCCGTGGTGGCCCGGCTCGCTATATTGAACGTGGCCTGGGGCTTCGCTGGCTGGCAGTGCTGTTTTCAATCTGCTTGATTATCGCGTTCGGGTTGGCGTTTAACAGCGTACAGGCCAACTCCATCGCCCAGGCCATGGAACAGGCATTTGCCATTCCCACCTGGGCCATGGGGTTAGTTCTGATGGCGGTGGTTGCGCCCATTATATTTGGCGGCCTGAAGTCGATTGCTAAAGTAGCTGAGTTAGTGGTGCCGCTGATGGCACTGTTGTATTTGCTGCTGGCTCTCACGGTGGTAGCGCTCAATATCAGCGATTTGCCCGCTGCCTTTATGACCATTATTAAAAGTGCGTTTGGTTTAGAGCAAGCGGCTGGTGGCGCAATGGGGTATGCCATTTCTCAAGCCATTATGAACGGTATTCAGCGTGGTCTGTTTTCTAACGAGGCGGGTATGGGGTCGGCGCCCAATGCTGCCGCGACCGCAAGCACTCGGCCAGACCATCCCGCTGCACAGGGCTTTATTCAAATGCTGGGCGTGTTCTTAGACACCTTGGTCATTTGTACTGCCACTGCGGCCATCATCATTATGGCTGGGCCTGAACTGCTGGCTGGCGAAGAAAACAACGGCATTCAGCTTACCCAAATAGCGCTCTCTAGCCATGTGGGTGATTGGGGCGGTATGTTTATTGCCGTGGCGATCTTGCTGTTTGCATTCACCTCGGTGATCGCTAACTACTCATACGGTGAATCTAATATTGAGTACTTGGCAGGCCGTCGCGCGCCTATTGCGGTGCTGATTTATCGCTTGGCGGTACTCGGCATGGTGATGATAGGCTCGGTTGCGAGCTTAGGTGCTATCTGGAATTTTGCCGATCTTTCCATGGGTATGATGGCAGTGATTAACTTAGTGGCTATTTTGCTGCTGTCGCCGATTGCCTTCGCACTGTTCCGTGATTACGACGCTCAGTTGAAAGCAGGTCAAGAGCCTGTGTTTGATCCCAGTAAATTCCCTAAATTGGTAAATAAAGTAGATCCTAGCGCGTGGCCAAAGCGGAAATAAACGCTATTTGTTGACGCGATAGACGAAAGCCCCGTTACTGCGAGCACAGCAGGGCGGGGCTTTTTGTTGTTTATAAATTCGATTTTTTCGAATGAGATAGGGGAAACGTTGCGCTTTTTTTAATCGAAAAGCGCCGTAAAATAGTAACCAGAGTTCCCACTAATACGTTAGGAAATTATCCATGTCCACACGTGCACTGCTTGTAACTTCTTCTATTTTAGGCGAAAACGGCCAGTCCAATGCGTTGGCCAACCATTTTGAAACCAAAACGGAAGCCCACGATGTAGTGGTTACTCATCGCGATGTAGTGGCTAACGCGTTACCGCACCTTGCGATCGAAGAGCTCGGTGCATGGCAGACGCCAGCAAACGAGCGCAACGCCGATCAGCAGGCACTAGCAGCTCACTCTGACGAATTGTTGGCAGAGCTATGGGCGAGTGATGTCCTGGTACTGGCGGTTCCGCTGTATAATTTAGGTATCCCGTCCCAGCTGAAAGCGTGGTTTGACCGCGTACTGCGCGCTGGTGAAACCTTCCGCTACACTGAAAATGGCCCGCAGGGTTTGCTTGAAGGTAAGCGTGCGATTATTTTAGCTGCTCGCGGTGGCCAGTACGCAGGGACTGAATTAGACAGCCAAACGCCACATCTTAAAGCCATGCTCGGTTTAATGGGCATTAGCGATGTGGATGTTGTCTTTGCGGAAGGCTTGAATATGGGTGACGCTAAGCGTGATGCTGCGCTAAAAGAAGCGTTTCAAGCGATCGATCAACTAGTCGAAACACTCTAGTAACACGTTGATTTACAAGAGGTGGTAATGCCACGCCCTGAACTGCTCGAACAGATTTATACCATTGTTGATCAGATTCCTGCTGGGCGGGTAACCACCTACGGGCGTATCGCGGCGATGACGGAAGGCGCCACGCCGCGCATGGTTGGCTCGGCGATGCGCCACTTACCAGAAGGGCATCAGCTACCCTGGCATCGCGTCATTGCTGCGTCGCTAACGCTAGCCGACCACGGCGGTGCTGACCGCCAGCATCAGAAACTGCGCGATGAAGGCGTTATGTTTGATAGCAAAGGGCGTGTGCCTGCCCATCTTGTCTGGCCTGATTGAGCCAACGCTGTAAGAGAGAGTTTCAGTTTGCGATGATTCAGGCTTTGCTGCTTATGTTTGCCAAGGGCGGCTACGCCGCCATCGCCGAGATGTCGGACCACCGATAAATCGGCCTCCCACAATAATATTGTGGGAGGCCGTGCACTTGGCTATTTTATTATCTCACACCTCTTACTCTTCCAGATTAGCCCCAGACTTCCAGGACCAGTCGCGCCAGCGCAGGTCAAATAGATCTTTGCGGCGGTCTTTCAAGTTGGTTACTGAGCCTTCGGCACGCACAACAGTAAGGCGAGTCAGGTCTAGGTCCGAGAAGAAGATCATTTCGGTGTTAGGCGTGGTTTCCGCTAGCACTGCATCGTGTGGGAAAGCGAAGTCAGACGGTGAAAACACGGCTGATTGGGCATACTGGATATCCAGGTTTTCAATCGAAGGTAGGTTGCCGACGCTGCCACACAGTACTACGTAGCACTCATTTTCAATGGCTCTTGCTTGGGCGCAGTGGCGTACCCGCAGATAGCCGTTTTTGGTATCTGTCCAGAACGGTACAAACAGTATATCCATATCCTGATCGGCTAGCAGACGGCCAAGCTCCGGGAACTCAACGTCGTAGCAAATCAAAATGCCCACGCGACCTGCGTCGGTGTCAAAGACCTGCAGGTTATCACCCCCTTCGATCACCCAGTCGCGGCGTTCTTGGGGGGTGATATGCAGCTTCGACTGCTTTTCGATTTCGCCATCCCGGTGGAACAAATAGGCAATATTGTATAGTCGGTCATCGTCACCGACTTCAATCATCGAGCCACCAACGATGTTGATGTTATACGACACCGCCATCCGCGAAAGCTCGCTTTTAAAACGCTCAGTGAAGCCTGCTAAAAAACGAATCGCGCCCATTTGATCCTGCTGGGCCGAGCGGTCTTGTAGGCCCATCAGTGGCGCATTGAACAACTCCGGAAATACCGCAAAGTCACTTTGATAATCTGATAATGCGTCAACAAAGTATTCAATTTGTTGAAGGGCTGCTTCCACTGAAGCGAATTCACGCATTTGCCACTGCACTGCTCCCACTCGTACCTGAGTCGGGCGGGTATCTAGCACGCTCTCAGCAGGCTCGAACAGGATGTTGTTCCACTCCAACAGAGTGGCATAGCCGCGAGACTGCTCATCTTCTGGCAGGTACTTACGTAGTAAGCGTTTTACTTGGAAGTCGTTAGCCAATTGGAACGACAAAATCGGATCGTAAATCTCTTTACGAGAGACTTTTTCGATGTACTCTGCTGGGGTGAGTTCTTGGGCGTGCTGGTGGTACTCGGGAATGCGTCCACCTGCCAGAATGGCACGCAGGTTATGCGAGCGGCACAACTCTTTGCGGGCTTCATATAAACGCCGACCCAGGCGGTAGCCACGGTAGTCGGGGTGGATCAACACATCCAGCCCGTACATGGCATCACCATCTTGGTCGTTAAGGATGGTTTCACGATGGCCGATCAGGTCGTCATATTTATGCGGGTTAGAAAACTCGTCGTAATCGACCTGTACCGTTAGCGCAACGCCCACCAGCGTACCATCGTCCTCAATGGCAATTTGGCCATCAGGAAATTCCTGAATGAGCTTGTCAATAGTGTGCTTTGGCCACGCACCGCCGATGTCGTGATATACCGCATCCATCAGCGTTTTGAGCTGGTCGTAGTCATCGCTGGTGAGGTTGCGAAGATTAAGGTGCAGTTCTTCTAGGGACATATTCAGGGGTTCCCAGCCGTCGAATGAAGTTAGCCTATTGTATCATTGCTGAGCGCTGCTCGTTTTATCCGTCGCGGGAGTGCGCACCAGGGGGCGTGTCAGCGTTTGCGCCATGATGACCCCCGCAAGGATGAGTAGCCCACCCATAAAGTGGAACCCTGCGATCTGCTCGCCTAAAAACGCCATGGCAATCAGGGCACTAAATAGCGGCATCAAATTGATAAATATACTCGACTGGTTCGCGCCGATTTGGCGCACCGCGCGCATCCATAAAAAAGTGGTAATGATGGATGCGGGAATGCCTGCGTAAAGGATCAGCCATATATTGTGGCTATCTACCGGTGTCATCGGGCCCATTAAATAGGGCGGCAATAGGAATAAAACCGCAAAGCAGACCTGGGCATAGAGCATTACCCAAGGAGGTAAGTTCATCGCCCAGCGCTTCAGCATTACACCGTATAGGGCGTAGCAGGTGGCAGCAATCACCATCAATGCGTCGCCGGCGGCTACCTGCAGTTGCAGCAGAGACAAAGGGTTGCCTCGCCCAAGCAGTACCGTGACGCCAATGAATGCCAGAACGCCCCCGGCAATACCGCCTAACGTAGGCGGCTCGCGCAAAATAAGAGCGCTTAATAGTACGGTGAGAAGCGGCACCATAGCAGCCAAAATGCCCATATTAGTAGCAGTCGTTGTTTCCGCCGCCATATACGCCAACCCTTGCCACAGCCCCATGCCAAGTAGCCCCAGCAACGCCAGTTTCGGCCAGTGGCGGCGTATTTCATCGCGATGACGTAATGCCGCAGGAAGCACAAACGGTGTCATTACCGCCAGTGCCAGCAACCAACGTAGAAAAGCGATACTGCTGGGCGCAATGGCACCCACTGTTAATTGGTTAATTGTCATATTCCCTGACCAAATCAACACAGTGGCCAGTGGCGGTAAAAAGTAAATCAATGGCATAGCGCGTTCCCTTATCGTTAGCCTGGTAATGTGACGTGCTTTCGCAAGAGGAGCAAGTGCTTTGCCACAAAGGTTGATGGTTTCGCAAGGCGGCTAAAGGGTGACAGATTAAGGGGTGTAAAGGACTGTACGTGAGGCGGTGTATGTCATACGCTTGTTTGAATGTGCTTAATAATATAAAGGAGTACCGTGATGAACCATACGCCCGCATACCCGCATCTGTTTCGACCACTGACCGTTGGCCATTTAACGCTGCCTAATCGTGTGTTGATGGGGTCAATGCACACCAATTTAGAAGAAGCTCCCAACGGCTTTGAGCGTCTAGCAGCCTTCTATGCTGAACGCGCTCGTGCGGGTGTCAGCCTGATTGTGACGGGCGGTATTGCTCCGAATGCTGAAGGCGCTGTGTTCCAAGGGGCTAATGCCCTTACCGACGAGTCTCAGCTAGCTGAGCATAAGTGCGTGGTTGACGCTGTGCACGACGCGGGCGGGCATTTGTGTATGCAGATTCTCCATGCCGGGCGCTATGCCTATTCACCTGAACTGGTAGCTCCCTCTGCGCTGCAGGCGCCGATCAACCCGTTTATGCCTCGGGAACTTTCAAGTGACGAGGTTGAGCAGCAGATAGACGACTATGTGCGCTGTGCGCAGCTTGCCCAGCAGGCGGGCTATGACGGTATTGAGGTAATGGGCTCTGAAGGTTACTTGATCAACCAGTTTATTTGTCGTCGCACCAATCAGCGTGATGATGCGTGGGGCGGTGATTTTGAGCGACGTATTCGCTTCCCGATCGAAATTGTGAAACGCATTCGCGCGGCAGTGGGCGAGCGTTTTTTGATGATCTTTCGCCTATCGATGATTGATCTGGTGGAAGAAGGCAGCACGTGGGAAGAAGTGGTGCAACTTGGCCAAGCCATTGAAGCTGCGGGCGCGAATGTGATCAACACTGGTATTGGCTGGCACGAAGCTCGGGTGCCAACCATTGTAACCAGCGTGCCTCGTGCAGCGTTTACCGAAGTTACTAAACGCATTAGATCGGCACTATCCATCCCGCTGATTACCACCAACCGTATCAATATGCCCGAGGTGGCGGAGCGTGTGTTGGCTGATGGGCATGCGGATATGGTGTCGATGGCACGCCCGTTTTTGGCTGACCCTGAATGGGTGCGTAAAGCCAAGGCGGGTCTTTCAGACGAAATTAATACCTGTATTGCCTGTAACCAAGCCTGCTTAGACCACACCTTTATGGGCAAGCTCACATCGTGTTTGGTTAACCCCAGAGCGTGCCATGAAACCGAGCTGACCCTCGAACCCACGCAAACACCCAAGCGGGTAGCGGTTGTCGGCGGCGGTCCCGCGGGGCTTGCCACCGCCGTGGCCGCTGCTAGCCGGGGGCATCATGTGGTGTTGTTTGAGCGACGTAGCGAGTTGGGTGGGCAGTTTAATTACGCCCGTAAAATTCCCGGTAAAGAGGAGTTCAACGAAACGTTGCGCTACTTCCGGGTGATGTTAGAAAAACACGCGGTAGATGTTCGCCTAAATACGGCGGCTACCCTCGATACACTAGCTGAATTTGACGAGGTGGTGATTGCCACCGGCGTTACCCCCCGTGAGCTTGCGCTACCGGGGGCCGATCATGCCAGTGTGCTTAGCTACGCTGAAGCTATTGAGCACCCTGAACGTGTGGGCCAACGTGTAGCGGTGATTGGCGCTGGTGGTATTGGCTTTGATGTATCAGAGCTGCTCGCTGACCAGGGACATCCTGAAATGGATGTGGCAGCCTGGTGTGATGAGTGGGGCGTTGACCTTGCCGTGGGCGATCGTGGCGGTCTAAAGCCGCCAATGCCGCCAGCGTCTCCCCGTGACATTATTATGCTTCAGCGTAAAAGCTCTAAGCCAGGTAAGAACCTGGGCAAAACCTCGGGCTGGGTACATCGTGCATCACTAAAACAGCGGGGAGTTAAAACCCTGACTGGCTGCGAGTATTTGAAAATCGATGATGCCGGTCTTCACATTCGCCGCGATGGCGAGGAGCAGGTGCTGGCGGTGGACACTGTCGTGGTATGTGCTGGGCAGGAGTCGGTTCGCGAGCTTATCGCGCCCTTAAGCCAGGCGGGAACATGCTTTCATGTGATTGGCGGTGCCGATGAAGCTGCGGAGCTAGACGCTAAACGAGCCATCGATCAAGGCACGCGTCTTGCCGCTTCCCTGTAGCGATAGGGCCAAGCGAGTCAGGCGGGTGACGTAAGCGCTGCAATGGCGATAGACTGGTCGATCAAGGTGGCTGTTAACCACAGTTAACAAATTAAGGCGCGAGTGGCACCCAGCTCGCGCCGTAAGATCGTCAGATAAAAGGACTATCGTCATGACCTCGGAGTGTACCCCACGATTTTTAGCCAGTGACAACACCTCAGGTATCTGCCCAGAGGCTATGGAATACCTGCTTGAAGCCAATCAAGCTGATGATTTGGCCTACGGCAATGACCGTTGGACTGCCCGTGCCGCAGATCGTTTTCGTGAAATGTTTGACTACGATTGCGATGTTTTTTTTGTGTTTAACGGTACTGCAGCAAACTCACTGGCACTTTCTGCAATGGGGCGCAGCTACCACAGCGTTATTTGTCATGAACTGGCCCATATTGAAACCGATGAGTGTGGTGGCCCTGAGTTCTTTTCTAACGGCGCGAAGCTGCTGACCTCGCCAGGGGCTAACGGTAAGCTAACGCCACAGGGCATTGAAGCGCTGGTCACTAAGCGTAGTGATATTCACTATCCCAAGCCTAAAGTAGTGTCGCTTACCCAAGCGACAGAAGTTGGCACGGTCTACTCTCGGGAAGAGTTACTGGCAATACGTGCCATGGCAGACAAGCACGATTTACGCTTACATATGGACGGCGCGCGGTTCGCCAATGCCTGCGCTGGTCTTAATGCAAGCCCCGCTGAGCTAACGTGGCAGGTAGGCGTCGATGCGTTGTGCTTTTCAGGAACCAAGAACGGGCTAGCGTTTGGTGAGGCGATTCTTTTTTTCAACCGTGATTTGGCTGAGGACTTTTCCTACCGTTGCAAACAGGCAGGTCAACTGGCTTCGAAAATGCGCTACGTTTCTGCCCCATGGCTAGGGTTGTTGGAAAGCGGCGCGTGGTTAACCAACGCTGAGCATGCCAATGCCATGGCACGGTATTTATCCGAAGGACTGCAAGCACTCCCTGGCGTTTCACTGATGTTTCCGACTCAGGCGAATAGTGTTTTCGTTGAGTTTCCTCCTCATGCTATCGAGGCGTTGAAAGCCAAAGGCTGGACCTTCTATACCTTTATTGGAGCGGGTGGTGCGCGTTTTGTTTGCGCTTGGAACACTACCGTTGAATTGCTGGATCAACTGTTGGCAGATGTAAAAGAAGTGCTGGGATAATACTGCCTAAACGGTGCCTTCTCGACGCGTTGTTACCCGCCATAGCGCCGCCTTTCAGGCGGCGCTATGCGTTCTGAACACTGTTTTTAGGGCCATCGCACATTCAACGCAACTTAATCTCTCCTACCGTGCTCAAATTATTAAACATTGTGCGTTGAAGGTTTAGTCATCACTTTTTGCTAATGCTGACTACGCTGATAGAGCAACACCTCGTATTGCGCACCGCTTGATGTTTGGGCTTGGCGGTAGCTGCTGGGGGATGGGCCACAGGAGAGTTCCATGAGCATCTTTGATCACGTTCAAGACCGATTTGCCCGCGTTCAGCAAGAAGACATGAGCCTAGAGGAGTATTTGGCGCTTTGTCGCCGTGATCCAAAGGTTTATGCCAGCGCCTCGGAGCGTATGCTGGAAGCCATTGGCGAGCCTGAAGTGATCGACACGGCGAAAGACCCGCGTCTATCACGCATTTTCTCGAACAAGGTGATTCGCCGCTATCCTGCTTTTGCTGAATTCCATGGCATGGAAGAAGCTATCGAGCAAATTGTGTCGTACTTCCGTCATGCCGCGCAGGGATTAGAGGAGCGTAAGCAAATCCTCTATTTACTAGGGCCAGTAGGTGGTGGTAAATCGTCGCTGGCTGAACGCTTGAAGCTGTTGATGGAACGTATCCCGTTCTATGCCATTAAAGATTCACCCGTGTATGAGTCACCGCTAGGGCTTTTTTCGCCGGAAGAAGATGGTGAGCTTCTGGAGCAAGAGTACGGCATTCCCCAGCGCTATCTGCGCAGTGTTATGTCGCCATGGGCGGCGAAGCGCTTAAAAGAAGCGGGCGGCGATATTTCTCAGTTCCGGGTGGTGCGTCTTTATCCCTCGCGGTTAAATCAAATTGCCATCTCCAAAACTGAGCCTGGCGATGAAAATAACCAGGATATCTCGTCGTTAGTGGGTAAAGTCGATATTCGTCAGTTGGAGCTTTACTCGCAAGATGACCCCGATGCCTATAGCTTCTCTGGTGGGCTCTGCCGCGCTAACCAAGGGTTGATGGAGTTCGTTGAGATGTTTAAAGCGCCGATTAAGGTGCTGCATCCATTACTTACCGCCACCCAAGAAGGTAACTACAACCCTACCGAAGGCATGGGGGCAATTCCCTTTGACGGTGTGATTTTAGCCCACTCAAACGAATCGGAATGGCAGGCGTTTCGCAATAACCGCAACAACGAGGCATTTTTGGATCGTGTCTATATCGTCAAAGTGCCTTACTGTCTGCGGGTCTCCGAAGAGATCAAGATTTACCAAAAGCTGCTCGAAGACTCCTCGCTTAACGCAGCCCCTTGCGCCCCTGATACGCTGCGTATGTTGGCGCAGTTTTCAGTGCTTTCGCGGCTAAAAGTGCCAGAAAACTCCAGCATCTACTCCAAGATGCGCGTTTATGACGGCGAAAACCTGAAAGACACCGATCCTCGAGCAAAGTCGATCCAGGAGTATCGTGATGCGGCGGGGGTGGATGAGGGCATGCAGGGGTTGTCTACCCGTTTCGCCTTCAAGATACTTTCTAAAGTGTTTAACTTCGATGGCACTGAAGTCGCCGCGAACCCTGTGCATTTGCTGTATGTGCTAGAGCAAGCATTAGAGCGCGAGCAACTGCCTTCAGAAGTATTTGAGCGCTATATCGGCTTTATCAAAGAGTTTCTGGCACCGCGCTATGTCGATTTCATTGGTAAGGAAATCCAAACAGCGTACCTGGAGTCTTACAGCGAGTATGGGCAGAACATCTTTGATCGCTACGTAACCTACGCGGATTTTTGGATTCAAGATCAGGAGTATCGCGACCCCGAAACGGGCGAATTGTTGAACCGTCAGTCACTGAATGACGAGCTCGAAAAAATTGAGAAACCAGCAGGCATCTCTAACCCGAAAGACTTCCGTCACGAAGTGGTTAATTTCGTATTGCGGGCGCGTGCACAAAACAATGGCATGAACCCCAGCTGGCAGTCTTATGAAAAGCTCAAAGGCGTTATCGAGCATAAGATGTTTGCGAACACTGAAGAGCTATTACCGGTTATTTCGTTTAATGCGAAGGCGTCGAAGTCGGATCAGAAGAAGCACGAGGACTTTGTGGCGCGCATGGTGGATCGTGGCTATACCGAGAAACAGGTTCGGTTGCTTTCCGAGTGGTACCTACGCGTGCGCAAGTCCCAGTAGCGGATAATCGGGAGGTCGTATGACCTACTTTATTGATCGAAGGCCTAACGCTAAGCATAAAAGCGCGGTCAATCGGCAGCGCTTTTTGGAACGTTATCGCAAACATATCAAGCGTTCGGTGGAGGAGGCGGTTAACCGCCGCTCCATTACCGATATGGAGCGAGGGGAAAAGGTATCCATTCCTACCAAGGATATCTCTGAACCGGTGTTTCAACATGGCCCGGGCGGTGCGCGCAATATCGTATCGCCCGGCAACAAGGAGTTTTTAGAAGGAGATAAAATTCGCCGCCCTGGTGGCCAGGGCGGCGGAGATGGCGCGGGCGAAGGTGGTGCTTCCAATCAAGGCGAGGGTGACGACGAGTTTGCTTTTACCCTGAGCCGCGAGGAGTTTTTGGAGTTTGTATTTGATGGTCTTGAGTTGCCTAATTTGCAGCGCAAGCCATTGAAGTCACTCGAAGAGATAAAAATGGTGCGTGCGGGGCTCGCGCGTGACGGGGTGCCGTCGCGAATTAGCATCACCCGATCAATGCGGGAAGCTTACGCACGTCGCATTGCCATGCGTGCCCCCATTAAGCGAGCGTTGAAAGAGGCTCAAGAGGCGCTCGCCGCAGAAGAACGCAAGGATCCGGTGCTGCGCAATCCGGCGAGAATAGTTGAGCTAAAGGCAGAAATAGACCGCTTGGAAAAGCGCATTGAGGCGGTGCCATTTATTGACACCTATGATCTGCGTTACCACCAGTTGGCAGCGCAGCCTCAGCCTTCCAGTCAGGCGGTGATGTTCTGTGTCATGGACGTTTCTGGTTCCATGACCCAAAACCATAAGGACATTGCTAAGCGGTTTTTCCTATTACTTTATCTATTTTTGGAAAAGCATTACGAGAAAGTAGAGCTGGTATTTGTGCGCCACCACACGGCTGCGCGGGAGGTAAACGAGGAGGAGTTTTTCTATTCCCGTGAAACTGGTGGCACCATCGTTTCCAGCGCGCTCACCCTGGTAAATAAAATCATCGAAAAACGCTATCCCGCTGGTCAGTGGAATCTGTATATCGCTCAGGCATCGGACGGCGATAACTGGGATGATGATTCGAATATTTGCCGAGACTTACTGGTTAAACAGCTCATGCCGCAGTTGCAGTACTACGCTTATGTGGAAATTACTCCCCATGAGCATCAGTCGCTATGGCATGAATACGAAACGGTCGCCGCGCAATTTCCCGAACGGTTTGCGATGCGCCAAATTGTCGATGCTGGGGATATCTACCCGGTCTTCCGTGAGCTGTTTAAACGTCGGTTGAGTCAAGAGCAGTAACGCGAACCGAGGAGTACGCCATGAGTGTAGCCCGTAAGCCAATAGCGACTGGTTCCGACTGGAATTTTAGTGTGTTGGAGCGCTTCGACGAGGAGCTCGCTAGGCTCGCCGATGAGTACCGCCTAGATACTTATCCCAATCAGATAGAAGTGATTACCACTGAACAGATGATGGATGCCTACGCGAGCGTGGGGATGCCGGTAGGTTATCACCACTGGTCGTTTGGTAAGCAGTTTCTTGCCGTTGAACAAGCCTACAAGCGCGGCCAGATGGGGCTTGCCTATGAATTGGTGATTAACTCCAACCCATGTATTGCCTATCTAATGGAAGAGAATACGTTAATGATGCAGGTATTGGTCATTGCGCATGCCTGCTATGGGCATAACTCTTTCTTTAAAGGCAATTACTTGTTCCGTGCCTGGACCGATGCCGACTCCATCGTTGATTACCTAGTATTTGCTCGTAAGTATATTGCTCAGTGCGAAGAGCGCCACGGTGTCCATGCTGTAGAGCAATTGTTAGATGCCTGTCACGCTCTCCAAAACTACGGTGTAGACCGTTACAAGCGCCCCTCACCCATTTCTGCTGAAGAAGAGGTAAGGCGTCAAGAAGAGCGCGAAGCCTACCTGCAGACCCAGGTCAATATGTTGTGGCGCACGATCCCTGGCGCGCCCGATGGCGTTTCTCCACTGCCGGGTAGCCTGCACAGCGAGGCAGATCCACTTGGCCTGCACAGAGGCGGTATTTATCCCTCAGAGCCACAGGAAAACTTGCTCTACTTTATTGAGAAAAATGCGCCGCTTCTAGCTCCCTGGCAGCGCGAAATTGTGCGTATCGTACGTAAACTGGCGCAGTACTTTTACCCCCAGAGACAAACCCAGGTGATGAACGAAGGATGGGCTTGTTTCTGGCACTATACGCTGATGAATCGTTTATACGATGAAGGGAAAGTCGATGAAGGCTTGATGCTGGAGTTTTTGCAATCCCATGCCGCGGTTATCAATCAGCCAGGCTTTGATAGCCCACACTACAGCGGCCTTAATCCCTACGCGTTAGGGTTTGCGATCTTTATGGACATTAAGCGGATTTGTGATGCGCCAACGGATGAAGATCGGGAGTGGTTTCCCGATATTGCGGGTAGCCCGTGGCGCGATACCGTTGAGTTTGCAATGCGGAACTTTAAGGATGAGTCGTTTATACAGCAGTTTTTATCCCCCAAGGTAATACGCGATCTCAAGCTGTTCTTAATTGTTGATGATGATCAGATGGAAACACTGGAAGTCGCAGCAATTCATAATGAGCG
The DNA here is from genome assembly GCF_024138895.1 of Halomonas sp. XH26. NCBI lineage: Bacteria > Pseudomonadati > Pseudomonadota > Gammaproteobacteria > Oceanospirillales > Halomonadaceae > Halomonas > Halomonas sp. XH26. The sequence goes on along the minus strand of NZ_CP071889.1, from coordinate 2,716,692 downwards.
AGGCTATCGGCGAGTGCGTGAGGCGCTGTCAACTCAATATGCGCTATCGGTGCGTGAGCCCAATATTCAAGTTGTCGAAGCGGCTATACGCGGGGATCGTTCGTTGACGTTACACCATGTACAAGATAGCCGTCGGCCCCTTGGTCGCAGCGTATATCCGGTGATTCGCCATTTGCAGCAGCTATGGGGATTTCCGGTGCATTTGGTCTCAATGGAAGAGGGGCGTGTGACGCGCCGTTACCAGTGGCCGATTGAGGAGGAAAACAAAGAGGTGAGTTAAGGTTAAATAACTACCCCGCGGCAAGCGCGGGGTAGTGGTCAAGCTTGGTTGTTTCACCAAGATCAGTTGGCTACTAATATTAGCCTTTGGCAGTCCAGGACTGACACCAGCCGCCTGCTTCAACGCTATTTTGCGGGAACAGCTGGCAACCTGCGGTTTCTGCATTAAAGAACATGCAGTTTGAGCACAGCTCCCCTTCCTCGTAGGCCGGGTGGTCGCTTGCGTCACTGGCTACTTCTACGTAATTAAGTGCCTGGGCAGTAGAGTTAGATGGGTCAAGGCGAGGCAGTTCCTGGGCAAAAGCAGTCTTTGACAGGATGCCAGCACCAAATGGCAGGGCGGCTAGACCCATTACGCTATTACGCATGAACTTACGACGGCTCTGATTGGCCATGGTGTCTCCTTAGCGTCACGGTTTGACGTTTTTTTGCTTATGTTATTGGGTGGTGAACCACCTCTAATACTCCGACAGAGCTAATAAGCCGGAGTTCTCTAAGCCATGCTAGCGCATGCTCAAAATTAGTGCGAATAACCTTATGAAAAGCGCGACAATTAACCACGTCACTGAGTGGTGCTTGGTCTTATCAAGCAGCCTGTTATACTCGCCTCTGATTGCTGATTAGATTGTTGTTAACGCTATTGTTGGGGGTGCTATGCAAAACGCTGTGATTTTAATCAATACTGAGAAAGGCCAGGTAAAAGCAGTCGCCGAGCGCCTTGCTGATGTAGACGGTATTAGTGAAGTCTATTCGACGTGTGGTCGCTATGATTTGGTCGCCATTGCCCGGACCCCTGATTTTGAAAGCCTTGCAGAACTGGTCACGGAACGTCTAAACGCTGTCGAGGGTATTAGCGATACCGAAACGCTGAATGCCATGCAGGTGCACTCCCGTCACGACCTAGAAACGATGTTTTCCCTGGGCTGGTAACCAATAAATTACCTGACATAAAAAGCAGGATGCAGAATCATTATTGTAGGGAGTAAGTCTGTTGGGGAAATCGCTTTCGCGCTGGCGTCGTCAGGGAAAACGCCTGGGTATCGCTGTGCTTTTTGTCATAGTAGGAACGGGGCTTTGGGAGTTTCAGGAGCGTCAGCATCAGGATGACTATACCTGGATGGGTGTGCCTACCTGGGATGGGTTTCAGCTAACAACGTTTCACCGTGTGCTGAGAAACGATGGCTTCTTAGCGGGATGGTCTGATGTGCGGGTAAACCCACTTTGGGTCAGTTATCAAGTTGAAGCGGTGTCCGATGATACTCGTATTGGCCCACGGCCTAATTTTAAGGCCGACTGGCGAACGTTATGGCCAATAGGTACGGATAGCTATTCCGGCAGTGGCTATGATCGCGGACACTTGGCACCTAACTATGCCATTGCAGCGGTGCATGGTCGTAACGCTCAGGTCGATACCTTCTTGATGAGTAACATGACGCCTCAGCGACCTAATCTGAATCGCCAGCTTTGGCAGCGTCTTGAAGAGTCGGTGATGGATCATTTTGCACCGCGCTTTGATCGCTTGCAGGTGATTACTGGGCCTATTTTTCCTGAGCGCTACATGGACAATGTGTTTAATCGCGTTGGTTTTGTGGAAGTGCCAGAAGCGTTCTATAAGATCATTGTTGTGCCGGATGAAGAGGCTCCGTTGGCGCTTGCCTTTATCATGCCGCAAGACGTTCGTGGTAATGAACCGTTAGATGATTATCTGGTAACTATCGATGAGATCGAGTCGCGCACAGGGCTAAACTTCTTCCCTGATTTAGCGGCAGAGCGTGAAGCTGTATTGGAAGGGCAATTGCGTACTCAAGGCTGGGCACTAGAAGAAGTATCGCGTCGTCCTGGGCGTTTCCAATAATGCAAAAATACCGCGATGGCGAAGACGGTCGCTTGAGCGGTGTTTTTTTGAGCGGATCTTTCTAGGCAGGATTTTCTGAATAGTATTTTCTGAATAGGGAGGGGCTAAACAAATAGTCTAGATAGATAGTGGGAGCATCAAGCAGGAAGCGTTGAAGTTAGTTGCTGAACGGCGAGTGGTGAAGTGTTGATCAGCGCTGATGTAAACTGAATCTATGAAATGGTGCCCAGGAGAGGACTTGAACCTCCACGACCATACGGTCACTAGCACCTGAAGCTAGCGCGTCTACCAATTCCGCCACCTGGGCATATCATATTTCGCTACTGATCTTACTGCTGTTTGTATTCGTATGGTGCCCAGGAGAGGACTTGAACCTCCACGTCCATACGGACACTAGCACCTGAAGCTAGCGCGTCTACCAATTCCGCCACCTGGGCGAATACAAACGTTTTGCTAATACTTTATCAATACTATTTCTAAATAGTACTGCTTGCCGCTACACCATTTTACACCATGAAAAGGGGATAACATGACATAAGGTGGTGCCCAGAAGAGGACTTGAACCTCCACGTCCATACGGACACTAGCACCTGAAGCTAGCGCGTCTACCAATTCCGCCATCTGGGCAAGTGGCGCGTATGATACCGAGGCCACGCTTAAATGCAAGACCCGGTAACTGTTTTTTATCATTAAAATCGTACAATTGCCGTGCTAGGTGGTTGGGTGATTGAGCGGGCAGCGCTATAATGCAGTTATGACCAAACCAAACATGATGTTTTTCAGTCGATCAATGGCTGAATCCCCCCGCCCGCAGCGCACTGCGCCTGCGCAAACTGTCTGCCTCCCGCAAACGCAATCAAGGATGTTGATCGCATGAAGTACTGGACGTTGAGTGATGATCCGCACGCCGAGCGCGAGGCGCAAAAGTATGATAATCCTGCGCCCAGCCGCGAATATTTATTAGCTGCCCTGGAAACGTACGGCAAGCCAATAACCCACGAAAATATGAGCCGCATGCTCGGCATTGAAGATGAAGATCATCTTGAAGCTATTCGCCGTCGTATGGCTGCCATGGAGCGTGATGGTCAGGTGCTGCGCGATCGACGCGGCGCTTATGCACTAATTGATAAACTTGACCTTATTAAAGGGAAGGTACTGGGCCACCGAGATGGTTTTGGCTTCCTACTGCGTGATGATGGTAAAAAGCCAGACTTAGTATTGCCCCCTCGTCAGATGCGCCGTGTTTTCCACGGCGATTATGTGCTGGCGCGTGTTAGTGGCCGCGACCGCCGCGGTCGTGATGAGGCGACTATTGCCGATGTGATTGCGAGAAATACCCAAACGATTGTGGGTGTATACCGTAGTAATTCACCTGAGTTTGGTGTGCTGATTCCTGAGAATCCCCGCATTACCCAGGAAGTTATCATTCCTCATACGGCAAGCGCTGGCGCGAAAGATGGGCAGGTGATATCAGCGAAAATCGTTCAGCAGCCGGCTACGCGAGTTCAGCCAGTTGGTGAAGTTATCGAAGTGCTGGGTGAACGGATGGATCCTGGCATGGAAATAGATATCGCGATTCGTAGCTACGATATACCCGCTGAGTTTCCGCCAGAAGTGCTTGACCAAACCAGCGGTATTTCAGCAGAAGTATTAGAGGAAGATAAGCAACACCGTGTCGATCTGCGTGAGATTCCGTTGGTCACCATTGACGATGAGTCCGCCAAAGACTTTGACGATGCGGTATGCGCTTGGAAGACCAAGTCGGGCAGTTGGAAGCTGCTGGTAGCGATTGCTGATGTATCGCACTACGTGCGCCCGGGGACTGCGCTTGATGATGAGGCGCGTACGCGGGGGAACTCGGTGTACTTCCCAGGCCAGGTTGTGCCGATGCTGCCTGAGCTGCTCTCAAATGGCTTGTGTTCGTTAAATCCCCAAGTAGATCGCCTTGTGATGGTTTGCGAGATGAATATCTCCAAGACGGGCGCTATTAGCCGCTACTCATTCTATGAGGCGGTAATGAACTCCCACGCTCGCCTGACCTACAATAAAGTGGCGGCCATCCTCGATAAAGAGAGTGATGAAGGGGAAGCGCTGCGCAATGAGCACAAGGCGCTAGTGAAGCCGTTGCAAAATTTGCACGAGCTTTATGGCCTGCTGCGTAGTGCCCGAGAAGAGCGTGGTGCGATTGATTTTGACACCACCGAAACAGCGATTATCTTCAATGATGAGCGCAAGATTGAAAAAATTGTCCCGCGTACTCGCAACGATGCTCATAAGCTAATTGAGGAGTGTATGCTGGCGGCCAATGTGGCTACCGCGCGCTTCCTGGATAAGCATGACTTGCCCGCTCTTTACCGTATTCACGAGCGCCCGACCCCGGAACGTCTTGATAAACTGCGTCTGTTCTTGAGTGAGCTGGGGCTTTCCGTTGGTGGTGGCGACATGCCGACGCCTCAAGACTATCAAGCGTTACGTGAGGCGATTATTGATCGCCCAGATGCTGACATCATCCAAACTGTCATGCTGCGCTCAATGAACCAGGCGGTTTATTCGCCCCAGAATGAGGGCCATTTTGGCTTGGCTTACCAGGCCTATGCGCACTTCACTTCACCGATTCGTCGTTACCCTGATCTATTGGTGCATCGCGCCATTCGCTCAGTCATTCGCGGGCCACGGCAAACCAATACGGTTGTTCGGGTAGAAGGCGCGCCGGTTGATCCGCCAAGCAAGTGGTGCCCTTATACCTTCGAGCAAATGCTTGAGTTGGGTGAGCACTGCTCAATGACCGAGCGGCGGGCTGATGAAGCAACCCGTGATGTTGAAAGTTGGCTTAAGTGTGAGTTTATGTCCGACAAGCTGGGCGAAACGTTCGAAGGTACTATCGCCTCAGTGACTCAGTTTGGCTTGTTTGTGCGACTGGATGACTTCTATGTCGAAGGGTTGGTGCATGTCACCTCGCTGCCCTCTGACTACTACCACTATGAGGCAGAGAAGCATCGCCTCAAAGGTGAGCGCACAGGCACGACCTACCGCTTGGGTGACGGGCTTACGGTTCAGGTTGCGCGGGTAGATATGGATGATCGTAAGATCGACTTTGGTTTAGCTGACGAGAAACCCCGGCCACGCCGCCAGCCGCGCAAACGCCGCGGTGGAGAAGGTGGTGCTGGAGTAGAAGGGGGAGCTAGCAAAGCAGCATCAGCTGATAAGCAGCCGACGCGCCGTGGGCCAAGACGCACGCGTAATGGCCCGCGTAAACCATCACCGAATAAGGGTTGAGCATGAAATCGTCGTCTCGACGTAGCTCGCGTCCGGCTGTTCGTACTCCGGATGGGCTAGACCAAGTGTATGGCGTTCACGCCCTGGAAAGTCTGCTGGAACGGGGCGAAACGCCCCTTGAGTTGTGGGTGCAGCAAGGAGCGGGTAACCGCTTGAAGGAAGTGGTTGCGAGCGCTCAGGCTCGTGGTGCGCGGATTAAAGAGCAGTCTCGCGACTTGCTGGATCAGCTTACGCAGGGTGCGGCCCACCAAGGAGTTGTGGCATTTTGCCCGCCGCTGGTTCCCGAAGGGGAAGAGTCGTTGTGGTTGAAGCTACGCGCATGGCAAGCGTCTGCACCTCCGCTATTGTTAGTGCTGGATGGTGTTACCGATGTCCATAACTTTGGTGCGTGCCTGCGCAGCGCGGATGCCGCCGGTGCTCACGGTGTGATTGTGGCTAAGGATAAAGCCGCGCCGCTGAACGCGACGGTGCGGAAAGTGGCTTGCGGCGCAGCCGAGGTGGTGCCTGTTTATCAGGTTACTAACCTATCGCGTACATTGGCTAAGCTAAAAGATGCCGGTGTATGGATTACTGGTACTGCTGGTGAAGCTGAGGCTAGCCTGTTTGAGATTGATATGACTGGCCCGACTGCATTAGTGATGGGCGCTGAAGGGAAGGGCATGCGCCGGTTAACCAGGGAAGCCTGCGATAACTTGGCAAAGTTGCCTATGGCCGGACAGGTGTCCAGCCTGAACGTATCGGTCGCGACAGGCATTTGTTTGTTTGAAGCTGTTCGGCAGAGGCGGCTTGCAAGTTAAGCACTAGCCCACTAGAATGCTTGCGCCCGTTTAACTTTAAGCGGGCGCTCGTATTGGTTAACAGTTAATACGAAAAACAGTTCTGCTTGATGCCCCAAATGACATCGTTCGCGGTGAGCAACGGGCATTTCAGTTAACTCCTTGCTTCCCTGTCGTCATTGATACAGCTGTGTCAATACACACCGGAAGCTGTCAAACCGCAAGGAGATTCCATGCGTCATTATGAAATCGTGTTTATGGTCCACCCGGATCAGAGCGAGCAAGTGCCGGCTATGGTCGAGCGCTACACCAGCATTGTTACCGAAAACGGTGGCACTGTGCATCGCTTGGAAGATTGGGGCCGTCGTCACCTGGCTTACCCGATCAACAAGATCCACAAAGCCCACTACGTGCTGATGAACGTTGAGTGCACCGGCGAGACTCTCGAAGAAATCGAGAACATCTTCCGTTTCAACGACGCCATCATCCGCAGCTTGGTTGTTCGCTGCAAAGAAGCGATCACCGAAGCTTCTCCGATGATGAAGCCGGCAGAAGAAAAGCGTCCGCGTCGCGAAGATAAACCGCGCGCAGAAGAAGCTGAAGAAGAAACTGCCTAATTTCATCCACCGCACGTTTTAAGGAGCTAGTCCATGGCACGTTTTTTCCGTCGCCGTAAGTTTTGCCGCTTCACTGCTGAAGGCGTCAAGCAGATCGACTACAAAGATCTCGATACGCTGAAGGCTTACATCACCGAAACCGGCAAGATCGTTCCGAGCCGTATTACCGGCACCAAAGCACGCTATCAGCGTCAGTTGGCGACTGCTATCAAGCGTTCGCGTTACCTGGCACTGCTGCCCTACTCCGATAGCCATCAGTAAGCGTTTAACGTGATGCTGGCACTGGCGAGATGGCTCATGCGGAGCACGCCCTATGCCATTGGCGGGGCGGCGTTAGCGACGCTAGTGCCTTGGCTGTTCTGGTTAGGGGCAGCCATCGCCGCGCTAGTTACCTTACGCAAAGGTTTTGCACCTGCGCTTCCGGTAATTATCGCTGCTGCACTACCTGCGGGTTTCTGGTGGTCTCAAGGTGACGTCATTCCACTTGCTAGCGTACTGCTAGTAACGCTGATGGCGGTTATCCTGCGTGAGAGGATGCGTTGGAGTGAAGCGTTAATCGTTGGCACATTGGCGGCAGCGGTTATGGTTCAACTCGGCATCTTTATACCGCCAGGTGGAACAGAGTTGATGCTGGAGCAACTGCGAGCAAGCTCTACTGAGATTGATCGCATGCTGACAGAGTTTGCTAACCAAGGTATTGATGCACCCACGCTCGCCGCTATGGTGATCGGTGGTGTAACAGGCTTGGTGGTATTGTTGGCCGCTATTGCGTGTTTGGCTTTGGCGCGAAGCTGGCAAGCTGGGCTTTATAACCCAGGCGGCTTCCGCGAAGAGTTTCACGCACTGCGCCTATCGCCCAAAGAGCTGGCTGTTTTAGTCGTGCTTGGTGTGGGGGGTATGGTGTTGGGAGCGCACGCTCTGGCAATGCTTGGTTGGATTCCACTGCTGGTAGCTGGCATTGCGCTAGTGCATGGGTTTATTGGAATAAAGGGGATGAACGGGCTGTGGCTGGTGGCATTTTATGTGCTACTGATCACGACCTGGCCCACGATTCTCATTGTGCTGCTGTTGGGGCTGATTGATACATTCGCGAACGTTCGCGCACGCCTTGCCCGCAGCAACTGACAAGAGGTTTACGAGATGGAAGTCATTCTGCTCGACAACATTGGTAAGCTGGGCGGCCTGGGTGACAAAGTCACTGTAAAGCCCGGTTATGGTCGTAACTATTTGGTTCCTTACGGCCTAGCCGTGCCGGCAACCAAAGATAACGTTGAAGCATTCAAAGCCCAGCGTGCTGAGCTTGAAGCCCAAGCCGCTGAGCGTAAAGCAGAAGCTGAAGCGCGTGCTGAGCAGCTTAACGACATCGAATTGTCGTTGGTTTCTAAAGCAGGCGATGAAGGCAAACTGTTCGGTTCTATCGGTCCTCGTGACTTGGCCGACGCTATTTCCTCTGCTGGCATCGAAGTTGCCAAGAGCGAAGTACGTATGCCGCAAGGTCCGATTCGCCAAACTGGCGAATACGACATCGCTCTACACCTGCATGCAGAAGTAGATGCTGTTGTTCGCGTGGTTGTTGTCGCAGAGTAAACGCTCTCGCCAACGCTGACGCCTCAAAGGGCGCGGGTCTTCCCGCGCCCTTTGTCTTTTTAATCTAAACCGTCCTAAGCGCGGTCAAAAACGTTTGAGGTGTGGGTCGAATTTTTTTGAACGTCGCTTGGCGTAGATAGGTCGCTTATGGTGGGTTTGAGATTGTCCCGCTAAGATAGTCATCGTTATTGGCTACGCTTTATGATTAAGGAGCTCACTATGCAGGACCAGCCTTCTGCTGATCAGGAAACGGCAGCGATAAAGCTGCCGCCGCACTCTCTTGAGGCGGAGCAGTCGGTGCTAGGTGGGCTAATGTTGGATAACCAAGCCTGGGACAATGTCTCGGAACGGTTGGTGGCGGATGATTTTTACCGCTATGAGCATCGCTTGGTATTCAATGTGATGATTCATTTGGCCGAATCCGGGCAGCCGCTTGACGTTATAACGCTGTCAGAGGCATTAGAAGCGCGTGATCAGTTGGATACGGTGGGTGGTTTGGCATTCTTAGCTGAGCTGGCCCGCAACACGCCTTCTGCCAGTAATATTCGTGCTTATGCGGATATCGTTCGCGAGCGGGCAACGCTGCGTAAATTAATCCGTGCGGCCAATCAAATTGCTGACGGGGCGTTTTCGCCCCAGGGCCGTCCTGCTGATGAGCTGCTTAACGAAGCTGAGCGACTAGTCTTTCAGATTGCCGAAGAGCGGCCGAAAACGGGCGGTCCTATCGGCATGAGTGAACTGCTAACCAAAGCCGTTGATCGCATTGATGAGCTGTTCAACCTAAAGGGTGAAATGACAGGTCTCTCCTCGGGGTTTCGTGACCTCGATGAAATGACTTCAGGCTTACAGCCCTCAGATTTGGTAATTATCGCGGGCCGCCCGTCAATGGGTAAAACCACGTTTGCCATGAACTTGGTGGAGCACGCGGTTATTGCTAGCGATAAGCCGGTGATGGTGTTTTCCATGGAGATGCCGGCAGAATCTCTGATGCTGCGTATGCTCTCTTCGTTGGGTCGGATTGATCAAACCCGTGTGCGTTCGGGGCAGTTGGAAGATGAAGATTGGCCGCGACTGACGTCAGCGGTCAACCTGCTCAAAGACAAGCAGCTATTTATCGATGATACTGCGGCGCTTTCGCCTAATGAAATGCGCTCACGCCTGCGCAGAGTGGTGCGTGAGCACGGCAATATGGCGCTGATCATGATTGACTATCTGCAGCTAATGCAAATTCCTGGCTTCTCTGAAAACCGTACCGGTGAGATATCGGAGATTTCCCGCTCGCTGAAAGGGCTGGCAAAAGAGTTTCAATGCCCTGTTGTAGCACTTTCACAGCTTAACCGTTCGTTGGAGCAGCGCCCCAACAAGCGTCCTGTCATGTCGGATCTGCGTGAATCCGGCGCGATTGAGCAGGATGCCGACGTCATTGCGTTTGTTTACCGAGATGAGGTGTATAACCCTGACAATCCTGACAACCAAGGGATTGCCGAGCTGATTATAGGTAAACAGCGTAACGGGCCTATCGGTACGGTACATATGGCCTTTATTGGTAAATACACACGCTTCGAAGACCTTGCGCCCGATAGCTATGGCGAAGCGTTCGGCGATTAACTTGAGCGTTAGGGGGGAGAACGTATAATGCTCCTCCCCGACCAAGCAGATAGACAGGAGTAGCAAATGGCAGGTGGTTTTAGACGTGGTAACCGTAAACGTCTTCCTAAGCTGGAAGGCCGTGGGGAACTGCAGTCACTAGAGCGAGAAGGGCCATTTAAAGAGTGGTTGGGAATGCCTGACCTCTACCGTTACTTCCTGGTAGTGGAAGGGGAAAAATATAGCTACCAAACTGAAGATTCAGAACTACCGGTAACGGTGGGCGATAAAGTAGTTTTCCGTTACAAGGAAACTAAAGGCGGCAACTGGATAGACCGCAACTCGTTAGGTAAAGCAATCGACCCCTCTGAGTATCAATAATTCGACGAATAAGTTGACGTTTTGGTCAGGAACTCTTTTGTGATGTTGCCGTCGTAGGCAGTTAGTGCCAAGGTAATAAAATTGTCATGGGGTATCGTCATGCTGTGCCCCATGATGATGAACAATCACAGGAGGGAACCATGGAACTTAAAGAACTGAAGCAATTTGTTGCGGGTCACGATAATTTTGAAATACGCGTTATCACGCATTCGGGCAGCCGCTTTTATCAACTAGAGCTTGAAGATGTAGAGGGCGAGCGGCATATGTTGACCCAGCGCGGTAAGCCAATGCTGTTTCGCTCGCTAGATGATGTTTATCTTGAGCTAAAGCGTGCAGGCATTCACCGTGCTTACTTAGTACAGCATGTACCCCAGGATGAAGTGATTGGACGCGATGCTCATTACAGTTCGCCGTTAACATCACGTATGCCGCTAGTGTTTTAACACTACAAGCATTGCAACATCCTATGGCGTCCTCACTTGTTTGCGTGACGCTTCTCCCACCATCGCCCTAGCCGTACACGGCGACGGGCAAAAAAACGATAGCCTGCATCCATTACTCCTCGCAGGCCTGGTAAGCAAGAAAGCCATACTAGCCACCGGTAGCCCAGTACCGCATAGAGGGCCCGGCTGGCATCCATCCCGATATACCAATTTCCCTGGCTATCTTTAACATGCAGCAGCCCCATCATGTCGTCAAATCTGCGTCCTACATCGGCTGCATTGAAATCACTGCTCTGAATATCCACTAGCGTGACACGTTCTTGATGGCGATGCTTTGCAAGCCAGGCGACTTCCACGCGGCAAAAAGGGCAGTGGCCATCGTGATATAGCGTGACAGGTGACGTTGCGTGAAGCGTAGAGAAACGGCTCATTGAGTACCCTTTGATAGATAGCCTTGTGTGTGGGAGGTCTGGCCGTAGCCTGGACTGGTGGGTAGTGAAGCAAGAAACTGTTCAGCCTGCTGACGCATCGCGTCACGCTTTTCGTCTTTCATGCGAGAGAGTGAGCCATAGATCAACTTCATGCGCGGATTGCGGTTCAGCTGTTCAGCGTTGGTTTCCAGAAAGTGCCAGTAAAGGCTGTTAAACGGACACGCCTTTGGACCTGTTACCTGTTTTGGAGAGTAGCGGCAGTGCTGGCAGTGGTCAGACATTTTGTCGATATATTTACCTGAAGCGCAGTAAGGTTTGGAGCCCATTAAGCCGCCGTCAGCGTGCAGTACCATGCCTAAGGTGTTGGGCAGCTCTACCCATTCGCAGGCATCGGCATACACCGCTAGATACCAGTCACAGAGTGCTTCAGGCTTAACACCGCACAGTAGGGCAAAGTTGCCGGTTACCATCAAACGCTGAATATGGTGGGCGTAGCTGTTATCGATGGTCATTTGAATGGCGCGCTGTAAACAGCGCATATCGGTATTGCCATCCCAGTAAAATGCTGGCAATTCTCGCTCAAAGCCAAGCCGATTCTCTCGCTTGTAAGTCGGCATTTGTGTCCAATAAAGCCCTCGAACATACTCTCGCCAACCCAGTATTTGACGAATGAATCCTTCGACTGCATTGATAGGCGCATGACCTGTTAGGTAGCGCTGCTCAGCGGCTTCACAGACTTCATGAGGTGTAAGCAGGCCGATATTGAGCGCCGCCGATAGTCTGGAGTGAAAAAGGAACGGTTCTTTATCGCTAATCGCATCTTGGTAGCGCCCAAAGTCGGCCAACCCATGGTCAAGGAAGTGGTTTAAATCCACCAGCGCCTGTCGGCGGGTGACGGGGAGGTTGAAGTTATCCAGGGATCCCATGTGTTCGCTAAAATGCTGCTTGGCATCATTGAGCGCTTCCTGGGTCAGTGCATCTTGGCGATGGGTGGGAGGCGATGGAAAGCTGAGCGTTGCTTGAATCGGCTCACGGTTGTCGTGATCAAAGTTCCATTTTCCTCCAGCAGGTGTATCGCCCTCCATCAGTAGCCCAGTTCGTTTGCGCTGCTCCCGATAGAAATACTCCAGACGCAGCTGTTTACGTCCTTTAGCCCAGTTGGCAAAGTCATCAGGCGAGCTGAAAAAGCGATCATCTTCGATCACTTTCCAGGGTAGGGCGGCTGCTTGGCGCTGTTGCATGGCATCCCAAAGTCGCCATTCACCAGGTCTTGCTACACGCACTTCATGGCAACCGTACTGAGTGGCAATACGTTCAGCTTCCGTGATGAGTGACTGGGTATTGTCAGCATCATCAATGCGGCTGTAGTGAACGTTGTAGCCTTTATCGCGCAGCGCTTGAGCAAAGTGCCGCATGGCGGCCATAAACAAGCCGACTTTATGTATATGGTGAGGCACATAGCGCGCTTCTTCGGCGACCTCGCAAAGAGCGATGACTGCGTCAGTTGGCGCATTGCGCAGGGTTGCCAATGAAAGCGAAAGCTGATCACCAAGGACTAACAGTAAAGGCTTCGACATGAGTTGGCCTGCAGTTATACAAATAATGTTGATAGTATAACTTTATGCCGCAACTTTGCCGAAAAGTGTTAAGATTTTGCCAACTATTTAAAGTATCCGAGGAGTTAGCGACATGGTCGATAGCGTTGTGAAAGATCAGCCGGGAGAAGGGCGCTTGGTCCATGCGCCAAGTGATCATCCTGCCGTTCCCCCTGCAAAAGTCGGCGTGGTGTTGGCTAACTTGGGCACCCCGGACGCAACCGACTATTGGTCTATGCGGCGCTACCTTAGTGAGTTTTTGTCCGATAAGCGTGTTGTTGATTACGCTAATTGGAAGTGGCAGCCGCTTTTACAACTAATTATTTTGACCAAACGTCCTTTTTCTTCTGGTAACGCTTATAAAAGTATTTGGAACAACGAGAAGAACGAGAGTCCGTTGTTAACGACGACGCGTGCCCAAACTGAAAAAATGGCTGCACGTTTGAAAGCGCTCTACGGCGATAGCGTCGAAGTTGATTTCTGTATGCGCTATGGCAATCCGTCGACTGAAAGTGTTCTCAACCGCATGAAAGAGAAGGGGTGTGAGCGGATTGTTTTCTTCCCGCTTTATCCCCAGTACGGCTCGCCTACGACCGCAACGGCAAATGATCAGGCATTTCGTACGTTGATGAAAATGAAATGGCAGCCCTATATTCGTACGGTGCCCGCTTATTTTGAGCATCCCGCCTATATTCAGGCGCTGGCGAATTCAGTTCAGGAAGCTTATGAAGGTTTTGAAACGCGTCCGACGAAACTGGTAGCAAGCTACCACGGCGTCCCCGAACGTTACTTATTAGAAGGTGACCCCTACCATTGCCAATGTCAGAAAACGACGCGTTTGATGCGTGAAAAACTGGGGCTAAGCAAAGAGGAAGTAGACACCGCCTTTCAGTCTCAGTTTGGCCCAGAAAAGTGGGTTGGCCCGCAAACCGTCGATCATGTGGCTGAACTTGCCAAGCAAGGGCACAAGCATATTGCGATTATGTCGCCTGCTTTCTCTTCCGATTGTGTTGAAACGCTGGAAGAGATCAAAGAAGAGATTCACGATAGCTTTATGGAAGCAGGAGGGGAGACGTTTAGTTATATTCCTTGCCTGAATGATCGAGACGATCACATTGATGCCCTGCTAGCGGTTGTTAACAACGAGTTGGCGGGGTGGTTGTCCGCTTCTTAATAGCGCGTTTTGTCAAAAGCCGCCAAAGTGAACTGCACCCCAAAAGTGCTCAACTAAGGCGGCTTTTTTTATGGGTGACTAGTTTTATAGAAACGTAATCAACCTTGGTATAAGGTTTGTGCATTAATAATCACATTTATTCAACGCTTAGGGCCGTTTTGGTCTTGCTACTGCCTTGGGGTTAACTGACACGTTCTTATAGGGAGAAACCACCGGATGCAATTCGCTGTATTAATGGGCTTTGTGCTGGCAGCGTCGTCGCCTATGCTCAACCGCTGGTTTGGAGAACGGACGAGCCTCGTACTGGCGCTGTTTCCTGCCTTAATGGCTATCTGGCTGTTCAGTCAGGCACCTATTGTTATGAGTGAAGGGTCACTTCTGTTGGAGTGGTCTTGGGTGCCATCCTTAGGCATTAGCCTGAGCTTCCTGCTTGATGGGCTGTCACTGTTATTTGGGCTGTTGATTACCGTTATCGGCACTTTCGTGTTGATCTATGCTGGTGGTTATCTCAAAGGCCATACGGATATTGCACGCTTTCATTTAGCGCTTGTTGCGTTTATGGCCTCTATGTTGGGGCTAGTGCTTGCCGATGGATTGCTTACGCTTTTCGTATTCTGGGAACTTACCAGCATCACCTCTTATTTGCTGATTGGCTTTAACCATACCGATATGGAGGCAAGAAAATCCGCACGTCAGGGGCTTTTTGTAACGGTTGCCGGTGGTTTGGCGCTGATGGCAGGTCTGGTGCTGTTAGGGGGGGCAAGCGGAAGCTGGTCGTTTTATGAGATTGGCCAAATGGAAAGCGATCTGCGTGAACATTCGCTTTATACCCCGATGCTCATTTGCTTGCTGCTGGGGGCATTCACAAAATCAGCCCAGTTTCCTTTTCATTTTTGGTTACCCAGCGCCATGGCGGCGCCAACGCCAGTGTCGGCATACCTCCACTCGGCCACCATGGTCAAAGCGGGTATTTACTTGCTGGCGCGCTTACACCCTGAATTGGGTGGCACAGCGCTATGGATCGGAATACTGTCGGTCGTCGGTGCGATTACCATGCTGACAGGCGCCTTCTTAGCGATTCATCACACCAATATTAAAAAGCTGTTGGCTTATTCCACCATTATGGCGCTTGGCACGCTAACTATGTTGCTGGGCATTGGTTCTGAGTACGCCATGACGGCATTTGTAACGTTCTTGCTTGCCCACTCAATGTACAAAGGGGCACTGTTTATGGTCGCCGGTATTCTGGACCATGAGACAGGCACCAAAGATGTCACCGCAATGGGCGGCTTGAGGTCTGCCATGCCAATCACTGCGGTGATTGCTTTTGTCGCGGCACTGTCGTTGGCAGGCGTGCCACCGCTATTTGGCTTCATTGGTAAAGAGCTAATGCTAGAGGCAGCGCTGGGGGCGGAGCGCTTCGATATGTTGTTAGTCCTGTTTGCTTTCCTGGCCGCTATTTTGACGATTGCAGTGGCTGCCATTATCGCCTTCCGCCCCTTCTATGGTCGGCAAATTGAAACACCCAAAACACCCCATGAAGCGCCTGTTAGTATGTTGATTGGGCCCGCTGTATTGGCGCTTGGTTCACTTGTGTTAGGGCTGGCGCCAGCCATGCTTGGTGCTGATGCGCTGCTTACGTCAGCGGCGACAGCGGTGGTAGGTGAGCCGCTGCAAGTGTCATTATCGCTTTGGTATGGCATCAATATGGCGCTGATCATGTCGATTGCCAGTCTTGGGCTAGGCTTTTTACTGTTTAAGCGCTGGGATGGTGTGCGTAGCAAGCTGGCAATGCTGGCACCAGCGATGCGGCATGGCCCCGAAGCGGGTTACGAAGGTTTAATGAACGGTATTGTGCGCTTTTCTGAATGGCAAACACGCCTGCTGCAAAACGGCTATATGCGCAACTATATTCTCGTCATGCTGGTGGTGCTGATTGCCTTGATTGGCAACTCAATACTTGTGCGCCATGCGCCTCAACTGGCGCTGACGCTGGACGTGCGCTTCCATGAGGTAATTGTCGCTGGCACCATGGTGATGGGGGCTTTGTTTGCCACTATTTCTCGTTCACGCCTTGGTGCTGTGGTATCGGTCGGCATTATGGGGTTCTCGATTGCGCTGATTTTTATTCTCTTTAGTGCACCTGATTTAGGCATTACCCAACTGTTGGTTGAGACCATGACCGTTATCTTGTTGGTCTTAGTGCTCTTCAGGCTGCCGCGTTTTTCAAACCTTTCCACAACCTTGGAGCGTATTCGTGACGGCGCAGTGGCCGCAATGATGGGAATATTGATTTTTCTACTGATTATGACCGCTTGGAGTATTAATCAGTTTGAGCCTATTTCAATGTACATGGTAGAGAACAGTGCGCCCCTGGCTTATGGTCGCAACATCGTTAACGTCATTTTGGTGGACTATCGAGCACTCGACACGTTAGGCGAGATGTTTGTGCTTGCACTTGCCGCTATAGGGGTTATCGCCATGCTTAAACTGCGCCACGGCGAAAATGAAAGCAAATCAGTAGAAGGCGAAAACGGCGAGAAAGCCAGTGTTAAGGAGCCGTACGATGGTTAAATCCGGCACCATTATTCTCAACACTGCGGCGCGGTTTTTGATGCCGCTACAACTGATGTTTTCAATTTTCCTATTGCTGCGTGGGCACGATGAGCCCGGTGGTGGATTTATTGCTGGGCTAGTAGCAGCAGGGGCTTTCACTCTCTATCTGTTTGCCTTTGGTGTCAGTGCCACCAAAGAGGTGCTGCGTATGGTCGACCCACGCGACTTAATTGGGGCAGGGCTATTGTTGGGGATGATTTCGGTGGTGCCTGCTTGGTTCATGGGCCAGCCGTTTTTAACCGCTCAGTGGTGGACTATCCCCGTGATCGATTTTAAAGCATCTACACCGCTCATTTTCGATGTAGGGGTGTACTTTGCCGTTCTTGGCTCGGTGATGGGCATGGTGATGGCGCTGATGGAGGTGGATAAGGATGAACCCTAATGCATCAGGAGGCTCCGTATGGAACCGCTAATGGCACTAGCAATTGGGCTACTCTACGCTGCCGCAATCTTTATGATGTTACGTCGCTCTATTGTGAAATTGGTGATTGGTCTACTGCTGCTGTCGAACGCTGCTAATTTGCTGATTTTCACTACCGCAGGCATGACGCGCGGCGCCCCACCATTAATACCGGAAGGTATGCTACAGCCGTTAGGTGAAGTAGCCGACCCGCTGCCTCAAGCTGTTGTATTGACGGCGATTGTCATTGCATTTGGGGTGCTGGCATTTGCTGTTGTGTTAATTCGCCGCGCCTACGAAATTGTAAAAGCAGATGATCTGGACAAAATGAAGGATACCGACACGTGAGGCCTGAAGTTGCACTGCCCGTCCTATTGCCACTGCTTTCTGGCGCACTTTCATTACTTTTTTGGCGTTCTCGACCCGTTCAACGTTTCATTGCGGTAGCAGGTAATGTCGCGCTGCTACTGGTGAGTGTATGGCTGTTTGTCGCCGTGCTAGCTGATGGTTACATCACTATGCAGATGGGCAGCTGGCCAGCTCCGTTTGGGATTACGCTCATTGCCGATATGTTGAGTGCCGTTATGATTTTAATGACGGGGATCATTGGTTTGGCAATGGGGATTTATTCGCTGGCCACCACAGGGCGGGGGCATGAAAAATTTGGCTATTACCCGCTGATGCATTTGTTGTTAGCAGGTGTGGCAGGGGCCTTTTTAACCGGTGATATCTTCAATTTATATGTTTGGTTTGAGGTTATGCTGGTTGCTTCGTTTGCGCTATTGATTCTGGGCGGTGAACGGGCGCAGATGGAAGGCGCAATTAAATACGTCACGTTGAACCTGTTGGCTTCGGTGATTTTTTTAACGGCTGTGGGGCTATTGTATGGCACGGTAGGCACGCTAAACATGGCCGACATTGCGCTGCGTATGGACGAGGCTGAGCACAGCGGAATGGTCGAAGTGCTTGCCGTTATGTTTATGGTAGCTTTTGGTATTAAAGCAGCCGCTTTTCCGCTCTTTTTCTGGCTGCCTGCTTCTTATCACACGCCGCCAGTAGCGGTATCGGCGTTGTTTGCTGGTCTGCTGACAAAGGTGGGGGTGTATTCGTTGTTCCGCGTGTTCACTCTTATTTTTGACCAAACGATGGGGTATCTGCAGGACATTATGCTTTGGGGCGCTGTGTTGACGATGGTTACAGGCGTGCTTGGCGCTGCCGCTCAGTATGAGTTCCGACGGATCCTCTCATTTCACATTGTGAGCCAGATTGGCTACATGATCCTTGGTTTGGCGCTGTATACACCGCTGGCGATTGCAGGCGGTGTATTTGCTATCGTGCATAACATTATTGTTAAAACGAACCTGTTCCTAATCAGCGGTATTACCCACCGTTTGCAAGGCACTTATCAGCTTAAGAAGATGGGTGGGCTTTACCGAGAACGCCCTTGGTTAGCCGTGGCGTTTTTTATCTCAGCATTTTCGCTGGCGGGCATTCCTCCACTATCAGGTTTCTTTGCCAAGTTTGTGCTGGTTCGTGCTGGCCTAGAGGCGGAGGCGTATGTAGCAACAGGTTTTGCGTTGGCAGTAGGGCTCATGACACTTTATTCCATGGTGAAAATTTGGAATGACGTGTTTTGGAAAGCGTTGCCAGAAGAAAATAAAGTGCCCGCCTCACAAACCTCCGTCGGTGATGATGGTCGATTACTAAAACCAAGCCTGTGGATGATGTATACACCCGTCGCTGTGCTGGCCATGATGTCATTGTTAATCGGTGTTTTCGCAGAAGCTATCATGCAGGTGATGATGCTTATTGGTGATCAGCTAATGTCCCCATCAGGTTATATTGAAGCTGTGCTGGGAGTCTCTGCTAGTGCTGAAGATGCGCTGCTTGACCGGGGTGAGTTGCAGGCGGAGATTATAGGTGACCGTGCGGAGGGTGCCCCATGACTGGTGCGATTTGGAACCTTCTGCTCGGGTTAGCCTGGGTACTACTAAGTGGCGATTTTTCCGGACTTAATCTGCTGGTCGGAATGATTTTTGGCTATATTGCGTTGCTGTTAATCGAACCTCAAGTCGACGCGTTAAAAGGCTACCCCGCTCGTGTGCCACGAATTATTGGTTTTATTGGTTTTTTTATTAAGGAGTTGGTGCGGGCAAATCTGCGCGTCGCCTTCGATATATTGACCCCTCCCTGGCACATGAAGCCCGGTGTTATTGCGCTGCCTCTCTCGGCGCGCACGGAAATGGAAATTACTATCGTCGCTAACCTGATTTCGCTAACGCCTGGCACGTTGAGCCTTGATGTCTCTGACGATCGAAAGGTGCTCTATATTCACGCGATGTTTTTAGATGATGAAGAAGAGCTTCGAAATAACTTAAAAGAGATGGAGCACCGTGCATTGGAGTTATTTCGTTAATGGATACCGTTATTCTGATAAGCCAGATAATTATGGGGCTGACGCTTGTACTTACTTTCGTACGTGTCGTTCGTGGCCCTAGTTTACCTGATCGTGTTGTTGCGCTTGAATTGTTTTCCACTACCGTGGTGGGGCTGGTGGGTGTTTATGCTATTCAATCGGGTGTGGCGAGTTTCCTAGATGCGGCAATCGTGATCGCTCTGATGGGTTTTTTAGCCGCGATTGGGTTTGCACGCTTTCTGGAACGTGGAGGACCGCGAGATGATTGAATTTATCAAAGGCGCGCTATTGATAACGGGGTCAAGCTTTATGTTGCTGGCGGCTATCGGTTTGTTGCGGCTGCCGGATCTGCTGACCCGCATGCACGCGACCACTAAGGCTGCAGCGCTTGGCGTTATTTTAATTATGCTGGCATCGGCCATGCATTTTGCCGAAGTTGGTGTGGTTGCGCGCTCGTTCGCGATTATTGTGTTTATTTTAATAACGGCACCGATTGCTGCCCATGTGATTGGCAGGGCTGGTTACTTTGTTGGCTCGCGCCTCTGGAGCGGTACCGTTAAGGATGAGCTGAGACCCAATTATGACCCGCTTACTCATGAGCTTAAAAGTGGCCTAGAAACCCATGAAAATGCCAAACGGCATCCTCGCGCCACAGACCCTGATTGACCAGGACTTGCGGTGCTTTATCTCGTATCACACTCTTTTTCATAGTTATTAATTGCTGCTCCAGTACCTGTTCGAAAAGCCATCCAGCCAGGATGGCTTTTTTTATTTGCAGTGCTTTGGGGAAAAGTTGCAGAGATAAGCGTGAAAAAAATCGGGTAAACATTAGGAAAGGGGGCTCAGGAAAAAACATGACGTTAAAAACACGCATGTTTATCTATGTACAATAGTTATACCGTGAAGGATAATGTGTCTATGTTTTTGATGCGTGCCGTGTAAGTGTTAGGCAGCGAGATGGAGTGTATGCGACGTAAGCAGGATTTACCGCAAAAATACTGTGTGCAATGCCAGCGTCCTTTTACTTGGCGGAAAAAGTGGGCGCGTTGCTGGGATGAAGTGCGCCATTGCAGTGAACGCTGCCGTCGCGAAGCTAAGCAGTCCAACGCACCAAGGAGGCAAATGCATGAGCAGCACAACTGATATTGTATGGCTTCAGGATAATTTGCGGATAGCTGATAATCCCTTGTTGAATTTTGACTCCCCTCCTGAGCAGATGCTTTGTCTCTATGTGCTAGACCAGAGATGGTTTGAAAGTTCGATTGCAGGTGATGCTTCTCCCAGGCTGGGGCCTGCTCGGATACGCTTTTTATGGCAAAGTTTGATGGAGTTACGTGGTGAGCTGCTGCAGCGTGGCAGTGATTTGCTAGTCCGCATCGGTGATCCTGCCAGCATCGTGCTAGAGACTGCTGCCATGCTTGGTGCAAGAGAAGTACGTGTGGCAGCGCATTCTGGGTATGAAGAGTCACAGCATATTGCGCGGGTCGCTGACCAGCTCCCGCCGGCCTGTCAGTTATTTTGTGCTGATAGCGGTTATTTAATTGACGAAGACGAGCTTCCCTTTGCATTGAATGAGTTGCCGCCCAGCTTTTCGGCATTTCGGCGACGTGTTGAAAAGCATTGTACGTTTTTAGCGCCCTTGCCAGCGCCAGTGACACTACCACCCTGGCCAGAATCTGCTCCCCGAGGGTTTCCCCCGCTCAAGGCAGTATGCGAAGAGAGTGCTGTCTGGCAGCCTGATAATCGCCAGGGCTTTGTATTTGTGGGAGGTGAGTCGGCGGCTAGTGATCGTTTACAACAGTATCTCTGGCGGCAAAACGGCGCGGAATCTTACAAGAAAACTCGCAATGGCTTATTGGGGGCTAATTTTTCCACACGTTTTTCACCGTGGCTGGCGCGAGGTTGTTTATCCGCTCGCCAAGCGTACCAAGAAGTAAAAAACTGGGAGGCCGTTCACGGAAGCTGTGAATCAAGTTATTGGATTATTTTTGAATTAATGTGGCGAGATTATTTCCATCGAGCGGCTCAACTGGAAGGTGCTGCATTATTTGGTCATGAAGAGTTACCGCCCGCTAACAGTGCTTTTGATGCGTGGCGCAACGCTACAACCGGCGTGCCATTTATAGACGCTGCCATGCTAGAACTGAAAGTTACCGGGTGGATATCTAATCGAGCACGCCAAAATGTCGCCAGTTTTCTAGTGAAAGATCTAAACGTCGATTGGCGCCTTGGTGCATCGTGGTTTGAGCGCTGCCTGATTGATTACGATGTGGCGAGTAACTGGGGCAACTGGCGTTATATTGCCGGTGTTGGTCGTGATCCCCGCCAAGACCGTTACTTTAATGTGCTGAAGCAAGCAGGGCATTATGATCCAAACGGGCTTTACGTTGCCTATTGGCTGCCTGAGCTGGATTCGCTTCCGTTAGGAATGGAGCGACACCAACCCTGGCGAGTAGCGTCTTCTAAGTTTGATGCACCTTGCGTAGAGCCCGCTGAGTGGGAGCGTTGGCTAGTGGCTAAAACAGAGCTTCAAGAAACGGATGAGTAAGATTTCACTCAAACACGGACGATAGAGCCCAAAAGATAGGTTGTGCAATATGAGTGAGATAAGTAGTGACCGCCGCGTTGCTTGGTTTCTAGGCCTTGCGGGTTTAGTACCCTTTATTGCTGGAGGGCTCCTAGCCTGGTGGGCACCTCCTGTATGGCAGGTAACGGCGGTATACGCGTTTAGCTATTACAGTGCAGTTATTCTGTCTTTTTTGGGTGGCGTTCATTGGGGGAGTGCTCTTCAAGTGCCTCGCCCAGGTAATACCCGACGTTTGATCATTGCAATGGTGCCCAGCTTAATCGCTTGGCCTGCGTTAATGTTCAACGTCATGACTGGGCTATGGGTATTACTGGCAGGATTTGTTCTAATCGGTGGCTATGATCTCAGTCGTGATGGCCGAGAAGGATTTCCACGTTGGTATCTTAAGCTTCGTTGTGTACTGACTGGCGTCGTGGTGGTGTTTCATCTGATTGTTTTGCTGCGGCTAGGTAGGTAGGGCTAGTATCTAAGCTATTTCTGAGCCATTATCGGACGCACGCCAAGGATTGCCAAGAGATTAATGCTATGTCTTTGAAAGTTAAAGGTTCAGTGAGTATTCGCCCTGCATTGTATTTATCGTTTGCACTCGCAGCAGGCAGTGGGGCATTAAGCACAAATGCAGTCGCTAATCAGCAACTGATGAGCGAGGTGGATGCACAGGCGGCAGAACAAGTTAGCTATGCCAACTTTAACCAGTGGTTGGCTGATTTTCGTCGCTATGCTGCTCAGCAGGGTATCAGTGAGGCAACCCTTGCCTCTGCTTTCGATGGTCTTCGCTATCGTGAACGCGTCATTGAGCTTGATCAGTATCAGCCAGAGTTTGTTCGTCCCATTTGGCAATACCTAGATACAGCGGTTTCCAGCACACGGATTAATAACGGTCTAGAGAAGCTTGCGGCTCACCGCGATACCGCGCAACAAATGCAGCAACGTTATGGTGTTCCCGCGGAAGTCATCGTCGCTATTTGGGGTATCGAAAGTAACTACGGCAGTAATTTTGGCGATTTCTCGACACTTGAGTCACTGGCAACACTTGCCTACGACGGTCGTCGGCGTGATTTCGCACGAGGTGAGCTGTTAGCTGCGTTACGTATTATCGACCAAGGTGATATTGCTGCCGATCAAATGAAAGGCTCTTGGGCTGGTGCCATGGGGCACACGCAGTTTATACCTAGCAGTTTTGAAGCCTATGCCGTGGATGGCGACAATGACGGCCGCCGAGACATTTGGGGCAGTATTCCTGATGTTATGGCTTCTACGGCTAACTACCTTGCGAGGGCAGGGTGGCAAGCTGGTCAGCCTTGGGGCGTTGAAGTGAACTTGCCTGACTCCTTCGATTACTCACAAACGCAACGTCGTAGCAGTGCTGAATGGGCAGCACAAGGCGTTCGCGCATTGAGTGGTGAGCTGCCCGCGTTCGATAGCGCTGCGGTCATTGTCCCAGCAGGAGCAAATGGCCCAGCATTTTTAGTAGGGCCTAATTTTCGGGCAATTTTGCGCTATAACAACGCAACTAGTTATGCGTTAGCCGTGTCTACCTTGGCGGATGCTATTGCTGGGCGTGACGGCATAGCCCAGTCCTGGCCCAGAGATCAGGCACCACTGACACGTGATGATGTGCGTACCTTACAGCAACGCCTAAATAATGCTGGATATTCGGTGGGTACTGCGGACGGCATCATGGGGCCTAATACGCGTGAGGGCCTACGTGCTTTTCAGCGTGACCAAGGGCTTACGCCCGATGGTTTTGCCACTCAGGCGCTGTTAGAACGGCTGCGTTAATGTTTCGTTTCGATGAGTCTCTTTAGCGAGTCAAATGTCTCACGCTAGGCAAACTTCTCACCAAGGACGAAAGCTAATGGGAAAAACTTTTTTAGGTGTGCTGGCTGCCAGTGTAATGGTCAGTACATTGTCAGTGAGCACAGCCATCCAAGCAGAAGATAAAGTGTTTGGTTGGGTTGAAAATGCCTCAATTGAACCGTGGGGTATCGCTGTAAAAGCGAAGCTAGACAGTGGCGCGCTAACCTCTTCGTTAGACGCGCGTAATATTGAGATGTTCGAGAAAGACGGGGAGGAGTGGGTTCGCTTCCGCCTGAAGCTCGAAGATCAGGAAAGCGGTGAAACGTTTAGCGATCGAATTGAGCGTCCCCTCTATCGAGAGTTAGCGGTGCGTGGCGCAGGTGGCCGTGATGAACGTCCAGTGGTGCTAATGGATGTTTGCATGGGCAATACGGTATATGAAGAGCAGTTTAGTCTGCGAGATCGTGAAGAGATGATCTACCCACTGCTCTTGGGGCGTCGCACAATTAGCCACCTAGGGTTATTAGATGTGCGCGATACCTTCCTTCAAGACCCTGAATGTGGGGACGATGCGGCCTATGTTCCCCACGACCCAGAAGATGAGCAGTCCTGATCAGGGCTCTCTGAGCATATCAGTCTCGTTATGCTGCATACGGGGCTAATCAGCGATTAAAAAAGTCGTGATAAAAGCGCGGTCACGGCAGTTTCTACCCGTAAAATGCGAGGGCCTAGGTGCATGCCCTCGCAGCCTGCCTCAAGTAGTTTTTCAACTTCCCATGGTATAAAGCCGCCTTCCGGCCCAACGAAAAGCAGTACTTCTCCATCAATATTTCGTGGGCAGGCATTCGGCATGCCAGGGTGTGCCACCAGCCCGCGTCGATCTTTGAGTAGCTCGGACAGTTGTTCTTCTAAAAAGGGGCGAAAGCCTTTGCACAACGTCACATTAGGCAACTGTGTGTCTCGCGCTTGTTCCAGGCCAAGCACTAAGTGGTGATGAATTTTTTCTGTACGGAGTTCTGGGGACTGCCAGTAGCTTTTTTCCACCCGTTTACTGTGTAGCAGTGTAATATTTTTTACGCCAAGAGCCGTGACATGCTCTAAGGTACGTGCCAGCATTCTGGGGCGAGGAAGCGCTAATACTAAGTGTACTGGTAGGGGCGGCGGGGGAGGCTCATTCAGGTTGTCCAGCGTAAAGGTTGCCTGAGTATCGAGCAGTTCAGTTAACTGCGCTTTCCCCATCTTGCCACCCTGTAGGCCGACTGTGTAGTAGTCCCCTACACAAGCGCGGTGCACCTCGCGTAAATGGGTGATACGTCGTGTGTCAGTAAGGTAAGCATAAGCTCCCTTCACTTCGCTCGGATCAAGCAGAATAAGATTCATGATTGTCGTCTATTGGTCATAAGGAAGGCACGCCTAACGGTACTAATCCGTTAAGCTGGCTTGCATAGGCGCATGTTGCAGGCACAATAGCAGCAACGGCGACAAAGCCTCTACCGCGTTTAAGGAGATGCGCTGTGCGCGTAATTCGCAAATATGCCAACCGTAGGTTGTACGATACTCAACAAAGTCGTTACGTGACGCTTGAGGATCTGCGGCGTTTGATTATTGAAGAAGAACCCTTCCGCGTCGAGGATGCAAAAAGCGGTGAAGACCTGACGCGGACCATTTTGCTGTCGATCATTATCGAGCAAGAGCAGGCTGATAGTGAAGCCGAAGTTTTCTCAAATGACCTGCTGGCTCAGTTGATCCGTGTGTACGATATGTCATCGCCTTTACCGCTAGCACGTTATTTAGAGCAGGGCACCCAGCTCATGCTGGAGCAACAAAAGCGGATGCAGAGTCAGTGGCAACAAGCGATACGCCACTCTCCTATGGAGTTCATGCGTGAGCTGGCCGAAGAAAATATGCGTTTTTGGCAAAAAACGCTTAATCAGCCTAATCAAACAGACGATGACGATACGCCGGATAAAAGCTCCTGACGCCGCTGGTTGAGTCGTTGTGGCATAATATGCCGATTAACGTAGTTACGCTTTCAGCTAATCTCAGCTAGGCACTCCCGTTTGAGAAGGATGATGATGAACGTTTTAATGATAGGTGGCGGTGGTCGCGAGCATGCACTGGCGTGGAAACTAGCGCAGTCTAGTGACGTCGAGCAGGTGTTTGTAGCACCAGGTAATGCAGGTACTGCCACTGAGCCTAAATTGATCAACGTAGCTATTGAAGCAACAGATTTAGACGCGTTGGTGGCGTTTGCCCAGCGCGAGCAGGTAGCGCTAACAGTCGTAGGGCCAGAAGCGCCGTTAGTTGAAGGGGTGGTTGATCGTTTTCAGGCGGCTGGCCTGACAATTTTTGGGCCTTCACAACGCGCCGCACAGTTGGAAGGCTCTAAGTCGTTTACTAAAGATTTTCTGGCACGCCACCAGATTCCTTCTGCCGCGTATCAAACCTTTACAGCGGTAGAGCCAGCCTTGGCTTACTTAGCTGAGATGGGCGCGCCTATTGTCATCAAAGCTGATGGCTTGGCGGCGGGTAAGGGTGTCATTGTAGCGATGAGTGAAGCCGAAGCTGAAGCGGCTATTCGCGATATGTTAGAGGCGAATGCATTTGGCGATGCGGGTGCGCGCGTTGTTATCGAAGAATTTCTGGAAGGCGAAGAAGCCAGCTTTATCGTCATGGTTGATGGTGAGAATGTGGTGCCGATGGCCACTAGCCAAGACCATAAGCGTGCCTATGACGGCGATACCGGCCCCAATACAGGCGGCATGGGAGCTTACTCTCCGGCGCCGGTGGTAACCCCAGAGATCGACGAGCGCATCATGGAGCAGGTTATACTTCCCACCGTGCGGGGCATGGCGGAAGAGGGGAATGCATATACCGGCTTCTTATATGCGGGCCTAATGATTGATGCTGAAGGCAACCCAAAAGTAATCGAATATAACTGCCGTTTTGGTGACCCCGAAACTCAGCCAATCATGATGCGGTTAACGTCAGATTTAGCCGCGCTTTGCTTGGCTGGCGCTAAGGGCGAGCTTGCCGATAAGCAGTGTGAGTGGGACTCCCGCGCAGCCGTGGGTGTTGTGATAGCGGCAGGTGGCTATCCCGGCAGTTACCGCAAAGGCGATGTCATTCATGGCTTGGAGCAGGCAGGCCAGGCGCAGTGCAAAGTATTCCATGCAGGCACTACTCAGGCTGCTGACGGCAGTATCGTAACCGCAGGCGGGCGAGTGCTATGCGTAACCGCATTAGGCAACACAGTATCTGCTGCTCAACAGCAAGCTTACCAAGGGGTTAAAGCGATTCACTGGGAGGGTGCTGAATTCCGCCGTGATATCGCATTCCGTGCTATCGCCCGAGAAAAATAGCGATCAGCGATGATCTCGCCGGAGCTAAACCACCACTGACAAGGAGCTAAGCATGGAGCGTGTCACGCTAGATTTCCCCACGGCAGCGATTATTCATCGGCATCCTTTAACGGTGCGCGTCACGGATATGAATTACGGTCGCCACTTGGGGCATGACGCTTTAGTATCGCTGCTACATGAAGCTCGCGTGCATGCGTTCGCTGCGCTAGGTTTGCCTGAGTGGGATATGAAAGGCTACCCGAGCATTGTTGCTGACCTAGCCGTTCAGTACCAGAGTGAGGCGCGCTGGCCAGATGCTTTGGTAATTGAAACCGCTGTCCCTGAACCACAAGGCAAAGCGTTGACGGTTTATCAGCGCATTTGTCATGCAGAAACCGATAAGGTGGTGGCAACTGCTCGGATTAACCAGCTTCTTTTAGACCTTTCTTCTGGGCGGCCTGTCAAAGTGCCTGATGAAGTTGCGCAGGCGATTGCTCGCGCGACTGCTCAGGAGAGAGGTGCTTAATGTCGCGGGAATATCCAATCATTGCCATCACGGGCTCTTCAGGCGCGGGTACTACGACGGTGCGTCGCAGCTTTGAGCGCATGTTCCTGCGTGAAGATGTGCACGCTGCCATGGTGGACGGCGATGCCTTTCACCGCTATACCCGTGATGATCTCCAGCGGATTTTTCGTGACGAGCCCGAACGCAAAGATGAGCTTTCTCACTTTGCAGTAGAAGCTAATCTGCTTGATCGGCTTGAAGGGCTTTTTGTTGAGTACGGTGAGCATGGAGCGGGTACGTTCCGTCACTACATTCATGCAGAAGATAAGCAAAAAATTGAGGCAGGTTATAGGGTAGGGACGTTCACTGAGTGGCAGTCACTGCCTTGTGGTACTGATCTGCTCTTTTACGAAGGACTGCATGGCGGCTTGGTGACACAAGAGTATGATATTGCTCGTCACGTAGATTTGTTAGTCGGCGTTGCACCGACCATGAATCTTGAATGGATTCAAAAAATTGATCGTGATACCAAGCTGCGCGGTTATTCCCAGGAAGCGGTCATCGATACCATATTAGGGCGCATGGATGATTACGTGCGCTACATTCAGCCGCAGTTCTCGCGTACCCATATTAATTTCCAGCGTGTGCCCACTGTCGATACGTCGAACCCCTTTGAGGTTCAGGATATTCCGACCGATGCAGAATCGTTTGTGGTGATTCGCTTTAGGGATCCCTCAACGGTGGATTTTCCTTGGCTATTGGCGATGATCAAAGATTCATTTATGACACGCCCGCACACGTTAGTGGTGCCTGGGGCGCGTATGTCGTTAGCGATGGAGCTGATTTTAGCGCCGCTGGTTCGCCATTTGCTGTCTCAGCGCCGTTTTCGCTAAGGCTGTTTTCGCTCGTTAGTTTTCGGCACTTACAAAAATGAAGGAGGCCGTATGGATTGCCTGTTTTGCAAAATCATAAACCGCGAAATTCCCGCAGATATCGTGTTTGAAGATGAGCATGTGCTAGCGTTCAATGACATTAGTCCTCAGGCGCCAACGCATCAGTTGATTATTCCTAAAAAGCATATTGCTACGCTTAACGATATTGCCCCTGAAGACCTAGCCTTGGTTGGGCGTTTGCAGCACACTGCCGCACAGCTGGCCAAGCAACAAGGCTTCGCGGAAGATGGATATCGTGTTGTGATGAATTGCAATGAAATGGGTGGTCAGACGGTTTACCACATCCATATGCATTTATTGGGAGGTCGGCAGTTTACTTGGCCGGCAGGCTGATAGCAGGTTCTGTTTATTTTATAGCCCAACAAAAGTAAAAAGCCCCTGTGCGTTTTAGCGTACAAGGGGCTTTTTACGTACTAGCGGTATAGCAACAAATCGTTAGGCGTCGATGCGCTTATACTTCATCCGCTTAGGTGTGTCGTTACCCACGCGCTTCTTGTGGTCTTCTTCATATTCGGTGTAGTTACCATCGAAGAAGACGACTTCAGAATCGCCTTCAAAGGCGAGGATGTGCGTAGCGATACGGTCTAAGAACCAACGATCGTGAGAGATCACCATCGCGCAGCCTGGGAACGCCAGCAGCGCTTCTTCCAGGGCGCGTAGGGTCTCGATGTCCAGATCGTTTGAAGGTTCATCTAACAGCAGTACGTTCGCGCCTTGTTTGAGCGTTTGGGCAAGCTGAAGGCGGCCGCGTTCACCACCAGAAAGCTCATCTAGACGCTTCTGCTGATCGTTGCCCTTAAAGTTAAAGCGGCCAACGTAGGCGCGCGAAGAAACTTCGTAGCCGTTAATGTTGAGAATATCCTGTCCGTCAGAGACGGCTTCCCAAACAGTTTGCTTGTCGTCTAGTGCGTCACGCAACTGCTCAACGTAGGCAATATCGACAGTCTCACCAATCACTACTTCGCCAGCATCCGGCTGTTCTTGGCCGGTGACTAGCTTGAACAGTGTCGATTTACCGGCCCCGTTACCACCTACAATCCCGACAATCGCCCCTTGAGGGATGGTAAAAGAGAGATCCTGGTAGAGCAGTTTGTCATCAAACCGCTTGGTCACGTTATGGAACTCGATGACCTTATCACCCAGGCGCGGGCCAGGCGGAATATAGATCTCATTTGTTTCATTACGCTTTTGAAAGTCGCCAGACTGCATCTCTTCAAAGCGATTAAGGCGTGCCTTACTCTTCGCTTGGCGTCCTTTAGTGTTGCTGCGCACCCACTCAAGCTCTTGCTTGATAGCTTTCTGGCGCGATACTTCCTGTTTGGCTTCTTGGTTCAGGCGCTGCTCTTTCTGCTCCAGCCACTGAGAGTAGTTGCCTTCAAAAGGAATGCCCTGGCCGCGGTCAAGTTCCAGAATCCATCCGGCAACGTTGTCCAGGAAGTAACGGTCGTGGGTGATGGCCACGACAGTGCCGTTATAGTCGTGCAAGAAGCGCTCTAACCAAGCAACGGATTCAGCATCCAAGTGGTTGGTAGGCTCGTCAAGTAAGAGCATGTCGGGGCTGGAAAGCAGCAGGCGGCACAGTGCTACACGGCGGCGCTCGCCCCCAGAAAGATTGCCTACTTTGGCATCCCAAGGTGGCAGGCGCAGCGCTTCAGCTGCAACTTCCAGCTTACGCTCAAGGTTATGCGCATCGGCGGCTTCGATAATATTTTCAAGGCGTGCTTGTTCGCTCGCTAGGGCATCAAAATCTGCATCAGGCTCAGCATACGCAGCATACACCGCATCTAGTTTTTCCTGTGCTTCTTTAATGGCGCCTAACGCCTCTTCTACCGTATCGCGGACGTTCTTTTCGTCATCAAGCTGTGGCTCCTGGGGAAGGTAGCCCACATTAATACCAGGCATCGGACGAGCTTCACCTTCAAACTCTTTATCGACACCGGCCATAATGCGTAGCAGTGTGGATTTACCGGAACCGTTCAAGCCAAGTACGCCAATTTTGGCGCCAGGGAAGAACGATAGCGAAATATCCTTGAGAATTTGCTTTTTGGGCGGCACAACTTTGCCAACCCGGTTCATGGTGAATACGTATTGCGCCATGGAAATCCGTTAGGTTGTTGGAGAAAAGAGTCGCAGCTGTGTGCTGGCGTAGGGCTAAGATGATAGTGCTCCGCGCGGGCAAAGGCCAGAAGCACAGAAGATAAGTCGTTTTGATACGTTGATCAGCAGCCTAGTGAAGGCTCCGTGCGCGACAATTACGGTGAGTAACTAGACATCGTAACTAAGCTGCCAATCAATGAAAGTGATTGAGGCGATCAGGTTATTCCTCTTCATCCCAATCATCTTCAATAGCGCGCTGCAAACGGCGCTCTTCAAGCCATGCTTCTACTTGGCGGCGGGCGCGAAGCGTATCTGCTTTGCTGGGTTTGCTTTTGCCGTAATGGTCATCGTTCACAGCGTCTAAGTTATCGAACTCATCGGCATCGATTGCATCACTGGTATAAGATTCACGATTTAAGGGGTCACGGCTCATGGTATGCCCTCCAACCCAAGCCGGCGCACCGGCATCACAACGGCTTCTTCTTTCAATCGATAGATGAAACAAGAAGCGCCTAGCGCTTTTATGCGCTTAGCCGCTATATACCGCCACTTAGGTTGAAGTTCAAGCCCCTGAGGCTACTTTATTGTCGTTTTTATTTATTCTGTCAGTTCTTGGCGCTTCTGAAGGGCGGCCAATGCTTGCTGTGCTTCTACGCGCTCCGTCACGTCTTTCTGTACGCCGATGTAGTACATCAAGTTATCAGCTTCGTCAAAAACGGGTGTAATGGAGAGCTCGTTCCAGAACATGGTGCCGTCTTTGCGATAATTGCGCAGTACTTCACGAGAAGGGCGACCCTCTTTCAGCGCTTCTCGGATAGAGGTCAGTGCATCTTGGTCACGGTCTTCGTTTTGCAAAAAACGGCAGTCGCGATAAAGAATTTCATCTGCACTGTAGCCGGTGAGGCGTTCGAAGCCTTGGTTGACGTAAATGAGAATGTTTTCATCGCCTTCTTGCTCTGCAACGACGATGCCATCCTCGGAAGCGTCAATAATGCGTTCGAGTAACTCAGGGCTGATCAAAGGAGATCGTTTCATCAATGGGTTCCTGTTGCTGCTCTCGTTCTTCCGAAGCTATGCGCTGTCCATCAACGCGGAGCTAAGCGGCATTTCATATTGCTCAATAAAGGTAGAATAGCAAAAACCCAGCTAATCACCGCTAATTACCTACCATCATGGCGAGCGTTGTGTTGCATTGCAATCGGCAGCGCTATTCTGCCTCAGGTAATTGTTGGGCTGATAACATGGCACCGAATGCTGTCCCAGCGAGTATTAACAACAGCGGAGCGCTACCAAGCCACTGAGCCAACCCACCGATTATCCCGCCTACCACCAGCATCAACACCCCAGTCAAGGTGTTAGATAGTGCCACATATAGCGCGCGATTCTCCTGGGTAGCAATGTCGACTAAGTAGGTTTTACGGCCTAGTCGTACGCCGTGATGAACGATAACTAGAAAGGCGTAAATAATCGCATAAGGCCAAACGCTTTCACTCCACTGGCTGGGGAGCCATGCCAGGCTTGCGCCCAGCAGACAGCAAATGGCAGTGCCGATGGCTGCATCTCTCATCACACGGCGACTCGATTGGTCTGCTCGCTTTCCCCATACAGGGCTTGCCACCATCGCTGCAATGCCTGATACCACTACCAGCAGGCCAAGGCCACCTAAGTTAGTACCGCTTTGTTGTTGGCCGAGTAGGGCTAAGTAGGGGAGTGCCAGTGCGCTGGAGAGGAGTAGAGCACGAGCCAGATTGAAGTTTAGAAAATTGCGATCTTCTTTGAGTAAAGAAAACCCTAGCTTAATGCTGTCCCATGCATTTTCCCCGCCTTCCACAGCGCCGGGCACTTCCGCTATGCGCGCCGCACTCACGGCATTTAGTAGCCATCCTGCGGCGGCAACAACCAGTAAAATAGCGAGTGCTACGTTGCCGAGTTGATCACTAAACCACATCAGAACGCCGCCAGCTACCAGGGTTGCGGCGCCTGCTACGCTGCCACTCCACCCCATTAAGGTTCCACGGCGTCGCTTAGCGATGGTTTTACCCAACACATCTTTCGTTGCTATGGATGAGAGTCCTCTGGCCAGCGATAGCAACACTAGTGCTCCTAGCACCATCGCACCCCCTAAAGATCCGCTGCCCACGAGTGCTAGCAGTGCTAACGCTAATGCCGCCAATGCCTGTATCAACGCGCCTGCTACCCATGCCCACTTACGCGTTGGTTTTAAGCGAATAAAGCCAGCCACAAACAGCTGTGGTAACAGGGCGCCTGCTTCGCGTATAGGTACCAGTAGACCAACCATCCATACCGGAGCACCAATAATGCCCATTAACCAAGGCAATACCAAGCGGGCGCTGGAGAGCTCGTCAGCGAGTTTATTGCCTAACGAGGCGCAAAGATGCAGAAAAAAGTTATGCGGTTGCTCATGGCATGCCTCATCGGGAATGTCATCGCACATTCGGCTGTCATCATCACCTGTTAGCCACTCGTACACTCGGGTTTGAGAAACATGTTGCTTGTTCATTACGTTTCCTTGGCAGTTGCTAATGTAAGGTGACAGAATGAAAAACAAGGATGCCACATTAAAACGTTTAGGAACCTCTGTATGTCACGCATTCAAATACGTTACTGCACGCAGTGCCAGTGGTTGTTGCGCAGTGCTTGGTATGCCCAAGAGCTGC
Organism: Halomonas sp. XH26; assembly: GCF_024138895.1. NCBI lineage: Bacteria > Pseudomonadati > Pseudomonadota > Gammaproteobacteria > Oceanospirillales > Halomonadaceae > Halomonas > Halomonas sp. XH26. Next base: position 2,683,298 of record NZ_CP071889.1, on the reverse strand, counting down.
TTTCAACCTTTGGCGAAAGTCTTGCAGAGGTTGCATTGTCTCCCTCCCATGGTGGCACCTTTGAGATATGGTGCGACGAGGCGTTGCTATGGGAAAGAAAACGCGATGGTGGCTTTCCAGATATCAAGGTCCTAAAGCAACGCGTGCGGGATAAGATCGAGCCAGTCCGGGATTTGGGGCATATCGACCGATGAATCAAGATCGTCAAGCGATACTGTATGGTCTTGGAGCGGTGGCGCTATGGTCGACAGTTGCTACGGCTTTTAAGGTCGCTCTTGCCTGGATGAGTCCGCTAGAATTGATGTGGCTCGCGGCCCTTGTATCTTGGGCGTTTATGTTTGTGTTGGTAGTAAAGCAAGGGCATTTAACAGAAGCCCTTCGCTATGGTTGGCGAACCGCTGCATGGGCTGGGTTGATGAATCCTGTTGCCTACTATCTAGTGCTGTTTGCTGCTTACGATAGGCTGCCTGGGCAAGAGGCAATGGCGCTCAATTATACCTGGGCGCTGGCAATGGCGCTTCTGGCGGTACCGATCTTAGGGCAACGGCTCACGCGTATGGATGTGGTTGCGGGGCTTATTGCCTACGCGGGTGTCTGGGTGATAGCAACCCGCGGTAATGTTTTCAATGTTGATTTCGCAGACCCTCTTGGTGTCGTGTTTGCACTTGTGTCGACGCTGTTATGGGCTCTCTACTGGTTACTCAACGCGCGGGATCAAAGAGCGCCTTTAGTCGCACAATGGCAGAACTTCAGCGTCGGCTTGCCTGTTTTAACGCTGCTATTGATTGTGGGGCCGGGGTTCAGTTGGCATGGCTGGCAAGCCTTAGGCGCGGGTGTCTACGTCGGTCTTTTCGAAATGGGAGTCGCTTTTATTCTTTGGCAGATGGCGGTGCGCAAGGTCTCGCGTACGGCCAAGGTGTCTAATCTGATCTTTCTATCCCCCCCCGTTTCGCTGCTGCTGCTCTACCTGGTTGTCAATGAGCCATTGTTGGCATCCACGTTGGTAGGATTGATGCTGATCCTTTCAGGGCTGGCGCTGCAGCAGCTGCAATCTTCGAAAGCCTAGCTCTTAGGGCTTGGTGCTTAAAGTCCAGTTCTTAAAACCTGGTTCTTAAAACCTAGTTCTTAAAACCTAGTTCTTAAAACCTAGTTCTTAAAACCTAGTTCTTAAAATCCAGCACGTTAAGCAAAGCAAAAAACTGCTTTGTAATGTTTTTTTAGGATTTTTATTGTAAAATTTTGTGACTCTTGGCTTCATAGCATCGGCCTAGCGGCTAATGCTGTTAAATTAAGCTAAGTAAATGCGCTAATTCGTATCACTGAGTCGTATCAATACTAATTAGTATGAGGTGTTGACCAGAGGGCGAAGCAAGAGAGTCAAGGGTGCCCCAGGGTGGGTGGCGTTTAGCAGCTATTTCTTCAGCAGCGTAAATATTCATTAGGGATCTATGGCGATGAAAGACGGTATTAAAACGACACTAAAAACTTTGTTTTTACAGCGCGCTATTCGACCGCTTACGGTGACTACTCTGGCTTGTCTTCCCCTCTCTGTTTTGGCTCAGTCGTTACCAGCGACGCTTTACGCGCCGGGTACCACCGATCTATCGAGCACCATTCAGCAGGCTATCGTTACCAATCCTCAGGTAAATGCATCTTGGGCCAATTTTAGCGCCTCTGGAAGTGATATCCGGGTTGCTCAAGGTGGTTATTTGCCTACGATTGATGTCAGCGCGGGTATCGGTAGGCAAGACCAGCAAAATGATGGGCGTGGCAGCTACGATAGCGATTTTGCTGAGCTGACCTTAACCCAAATGGTTTTTGATGGTTTTGCAACGCGCAGTGAGGTTGAGCGCTTGGATCGTGCTCGGTTAGTCGCCTATTTCGAACTTTTGGGTGTCAGCGAAGAAGTTGCGCTTGAGGCTTTTCGTAGTTACCTCGATGTATTGCGCTATCGCGAGTTGGTGCGTTTAGCGCAGGATAACTATCGTGAACACCAGCGAGTATTTGCTCAGATTGAAGAGCGTGCGCTTTCTGGTGCAGGGCGGGGTGTTGACCTTGAACAGATCAGTGGCCGCTTAGCTTTAGCCGAATCAAACCTAATGTCTGAAGCGTCAAACCTTCACGATGTTACTGCTCGCTTCCAACGAATTGTTGGTGCGCTGCCAGCACAAACTATGGCGCCCGCGCCGTCTCTTGCCACTGAACTTCCCGCAGATGTCAGCCAAGCCATTGAGCTGGCGTTTCAGGGGAATCCTGAGTTTCATGCGGCAATTGAGAATATCGCAGTGCAACGCGCTGAGCGTGAAGGTGCCCGCGCTGCCTTTATGCCTCGCCTAGATATTCAAGGACGTACAGGCACTAACAACCAAGATGATGCCATTGGTGGCCGTCGTGATGAGCACAGTATCCAGCTCGTTGCGAGTATGAATCTTTACCGGGGTGGTTCTGACTATGCTGCCTTCAATGCGGCAACCACGCGAATTGAAGAAGCCGATAGCCAGCGCGAAACAGCATGTACCAATGTTAGACAAACGACACAAATCGCTTATAACGACACGCAGCGTCTCAACGAACAGTTGGAGTATTTAAACGAACACCGGCAGTCAATTGACCGTGTTCGTGGTGCTTATCAACAGCAGTTCGATATTGGCCAGCGCACGCTTTTAGACGTGCTGGATAGTGAGAACGAGTTTTTTGAAGCGAGTCGTGCCTATGCGAACGCACAGTTCGACTTAACGCTGGCCCAAGCACGAACCCTGGCGGCGATGGGGCAGCTAATGCAAACCCTACAAGTAGCCCGTGATGATATTCCTAGCCTTGACGAGCTTGGCTATGAGGATGCTGCGTCTCGTGCAGAGATGGCGTGCGCCGTCGATGGGCCGCGTGGCTTCACGCTTGAAGATTTCACCAGTGGCATTTAATTGCTGATGAGTGGCGGCTATTAAGTCGCCGCCTTAGGCATGCCCACTGGTGAAACTTCAGTGAATGGTTTTCCGACGAATTCATTAGGATAATGAGGTCTCAGTGACGCAACGTAAGCTGGAAGTATCTCGGACTGACCTTAGCAACGGCCAGGAAGAACACGATGAGCTACTGGAGTGTTTAAAGGCAGTTGCTTCATATTATCAGCACGAAGTGTCATCCGAGGCCTTAAAAGCGGGCCTGCCTTTAGAGCAAGGAAAACTGATTCCTTCTGTCTTCGGGCGGGCAGCCTCGCGAGCTGGGCTTACTGCGCATATTGTGAAAAGTAAGCTTTCGGCGCTAAATCCTGCACTGTTTCCGGCAATTTTATTGCTGGAACCAGGGCGTGCTTGTGTGTTGCTCGGGCTGGATCTCAAGCAGCAAAAAGCAAAAGTAATTTTTCCTGAGCTGTCAGAGGCTGATACGGAAATATCGCTAGACGAGCTTCACGCGGGGTACAGCGGTGAAGCCATTTATGTGCGGCCAAAGTTTAGAGCCGACAGCACCTCTGAACCTGGTGTGAAAAAACGCCGGGATCAGCACTGGTTTTGGGGCGTTATTCGTGAAAATCGACGCCTCTATCGCGACATCGTTCTTGGTTCAGTAGCGATCAACTTATTCGCGCTGGCGATGCCGCTGTTTGTGTTGAACGTTTATGACCGTGTTGTCCCTAATCAGGCCACTGAAACGCTTTGGGTGCTGGCAATCGGTATTTTCATCGTGCTGTGTTTTGACTTGGCGCTGCGCTTAATGCGTAGCAGCTTTGTTGATTTAGCAGCCAGCCGGGCAGACGTAAAGCTTTCATCGTCTATTATGGCGAGAACGTTAGGGTTGCGTTTAGAGGAGCGGCCAGTATCGACAGGGTCTTTTACCTCAACGCTTCAATCTTTCGAATCGGTGCGAGCATTTATTGGCTCTGCAACCATTCTTGGTATCGTCGATTTACCCTTTGTACTGCTTTTCGCGGCCATCATTGCGTTGATCAATCCTTGGCTTGTGTTACCTGTGCTCGTTGGTATCGTTTTCGTGCTGTTATATGCCCTTGCAGCACAAGGGAAACTGCATGAGCTTTCACAAACGACTTGGGAGGTAGGTGCACAGCGTAACGCTTTACTGGTGGAGTCTGTCTCCCAATTAGAAAACGTCAAGGCATTGCGGGCGGAAAGCCGTATTCAACGTCACTGGGAAAAAGCATCTGCCTTTTTATCGAGAACCGGTGCTCAGCTCAAAATGGTGAGTTCATCGGTCTCAAGCGTTGCTCAGTGGGCTCAGCATAGCGTAGCTGTATGCGTCATTATCATCGGGGTCTATCAAATTATTGAAGGCAACTTGACCCAAGGTGGGTTGATTGCTGCCTATATGCTTTCTTCTCGAGCGATGGCGCCTGTTAGCCAAGCGGCTGCTTTACTGGCTCAATATCATCAGTCCTCAACTGCCCTGGAATCTTTAAATGGCGTGATGGCCAAGAGCGTGGAGCGCCATGAAGGCAAGGCTTACGTAGAAAAGCCCAGTTTTACCGGCAGCATCCGCTTAGAGAAAGTCACCTTGCGCTATCCCAATGAAGAAAGAGAGGCATTGCGTGATGTCTCGATTTCTATCAAAGCCGGTGAAAAAGTAGCGTTGCTCGGCCGTATTGGCTGCGGAAAATCATCGCTGAATAAGCTTGTACTTGGTTTTTATCAGCCCACATCCGGCGCGGTGCTGGTGGATGGCGTTGATATTCGTCAGTTAGACCCTCTGCAACTTCGTCGTCATATTGGTTATGTGCCTCAGGACGTCAGCCTATTCGCTGGCACGCTACGGGATAATATTGTTGCTGGTGGTGGAAACGACCGAGTTGATGATGAGGCGTTACTCCGAGCAATCGAAATTGCTGGTCTTGATTCACTGGTTAATAGCCACCCCAAAGGCGTTGATCTTGAAGTAGGTGAACGAGGGCAGGCGCTTTCAGGCGGGCAAAAACAAGCCGTAGCCATCGCAAGGGCCGTTGTCCAAGATCCACCAATATTGCTGCTTGATGAGCCAACCAGCTCAATGGATAACGCCAGTGAGGAAACGTTTAAAGCGAATCTAACGAGTGTTGCGCCAGGAAAAACCATCTTGGTTGTTACTCATCGTACATCGCTGCTATCCCTCGTTGACCGCATTATCGTTATGGATGCTGGAAAAGTGGTGGCAGATGGTCCTCGCGATACGGTTGTAGAGGCATTACGTAAAGGCCAGATCGGGAGGGCGTCATAATGGCGAAAAAAACCACCTCCACGAGTGAGCAAAAAGGCTTTGAGGCCATTGGGCGATTTTCTGAGAAAGGGAAGAAGCCGTTTCGTCCTTTTATGGATCGACTCTTTGCTCGCCGTGTCACCTCTGCGCATCTTAATCGTGACTGGGCAAGCGACACTGATTGGGCGCGTATGCAGCAAGAGCCGATTCGTGCGCGTCTATTTCTCTACACTGTTTTATTAACCATCATCGTGCTGGTGGTTTGGGCATCAGTTGCTGCCATCGACGAAGTAACCCGTGGCGCGGGACGCGTTATTCCGGCAAGCCAATTGCAGCGCATTCAATCGTTTGACGGCGGTGCGATAGAACAGATCATGGTGCGAGAAGGGCAGGTGGTCAGTGCTGGTGAAGTGTTAATGCAAATTGACCCAACGCGGTTCGTTTCTGATTTTCGCGAAAACCGTGCACAGCGTTTTGCACTTGAAGCGCGCGCTGAGCGGCTACGGGCGTTGGCCACTGGCACTACTTTTGAGCCTTCTGAAGAGTTGCGTCAAGAAGTGCCCGATATCGTAATGCAGGAACGAGAAGTGTACGAAAGTCGCCGTGAAGAGCTGCGCGAGCAGGAAAATGTGCTCAACGATCGTATCCGACAGCGTCAAGAAGAACTCCGAGAAGCGCAGTCTCGACTTGATACTGCCCAACGCGAAGCAAGTATGGCAGGGCAAGAGCTTAATTTGACGCGCCCGCTACTTGCCTCAGGTGCTGTTTCAGAAGTTGAGGTATTGCGCTTACAGCGTGAAGTATCGCGTGCCACAGGTGAGCGCAACCAAGCTGCTGCTGCTGTCTCACGTCTGGAAGCGGGAGTAGAAGAAGCAGAGGGGCAGCTACTAGAGTTAGGTGCCGAACGTAGAAGTGAGTGGCGAAATGAGCTTGCTCAGACGTTAGGCGACTTAAATGCGCTTCAGCAGTCAGGTACGGGCCTTCAAGATAGAGTGCGACTTACCGAAATACGCTCGCCTGTCGATGGTGTGATTCAGCGTCTTCATGTTAATACGATTGGCGGAGTACTCCAGCCAGGACAAGAAGTGTTGGATATCGTGCCCAGCGATGACCAACTACTGGTTGAAGCGCGCATTGCTCCCCAGGATATTGCTTTTCTCCACCCCGGTCAGCCCGCGACGATTAAGCTCACTGCCTACGACTATGCCATTTATGGTGGCTTGCAGGCTGAGCTTGATCACATCAGCGCAGATACGATTACTGATGATGATGGCAATACGTTTTATTTGGTTCGGGTTCGCAGTTTACAAGATGAAAGTATTGCTGAGCGCCTTCAGGTGATTCCAGGGATGACAGCACAGGTAGATATTGTGACAGGCAAAAGAACGGTCATGCAGTTCTTACTAAAACCTGTTTTAAGGGCGTGGCGAGATTCCATGGGGGAGCGCTAATGAAACATTGGTTTGTAACAACGGATGGTAGCCTGAAAGCACGCTGGGAAAGAGCTTTTCCTAAAAGCGTAGCCACTACGCCAAATAAAGTGTTGGATCAGGTGCGGTCGGGTGATGTGGTATGGCTGACAACGATGGTCGAAAACTGGGATGAGTTGATTTCGACGATAGCCGCAAAAAAAGCAATTGCGGTGTTGCTCAGCTATGCACCTAATGATCGCGAGGCATTAAAGGCGCTTGATCTTGGGGCGCGTGGATACGCGCACACACTGGCGGCACCAGATGTACTTAACCAAGTTGCCCTTGTGGTGACCAATCAAGGCGTATGGGTAGGTCAAGAGCTGCTTGCCAAAGTGATGGGTGGGGCCTTTAAGGCTCTGCAAAATCGCCAGAGCAGTGAAGGTCATCAGCACGGCGAATATTTGAACCTGCTCACAGAGCGCGAGCGAGGCGTGGCGCTAGCGGTTGCCCGCGGTGCAACCAACAAAGAAGTTGCTCGTCAATTAGATATTACTGAGCGCACGGTAAAAGCTCATCTAAGCGCGATATTTAAGAAGTTATCCGTTCGTGATCGCCTGCAGTTAATTCTAAAGTTAACTTCTATTTCCGAGCTGGAAGGTGATTACCCCAGCAAATAACCGTGTAAAGAAATACTTTTTGACCATCGGTACAATACTTTTTAACTTTCCATCCTCCTATGATTAAGGTATATGCCGCCATTTTAATCTAGCGTAAACAGGCTAGATCAGCGGCTACCTATTGATCCTAGGAGTGATGCATACATGGCAACTGCAACCGTTATTGCAATTTCAGGCCAAGCTTGGGCGCGCGATGAAGCAGGCAACCTACGCGAATTGCGTATTGGCGATGTGCTTCAAGAGGGTGAAACACTTATTACCTCTTCCAATGGTCGTGTTGAGCTAGATTTTGCAGACGGAAGCGGTGCCAATGTTATCGAAGGTGGCCAAGAAGTTGCTGTTACTCCTGAGCTTGACCTTGACGCGATTGTAGCCACTGATGCTAGCGCCCAAGATGACGATTTAGAAGCACTGCTCGCCGCTCTTGATGATGAAGATGGCGATTTACTTGAATTGCTAGATGCTACCGCAGCCGGCGGCGCTGGCGGCGGTGGTGGTGGCGGTAACAGCTTTGTGCGCCTTGCCCGTATCGCCGAAGAAACCGACCCGCTTAGTTTTAGCACTGAAGGAGGCCTTGAAGGAGCAGAGTTCGTCGAGTTTGATGGTGGCGTAGCCGCTGTTTCGGCAGTGAATGACCCAGTCGATACTACCGCGCCGACGCTGACGGTAGACGCAACGGATGGTAATGACACCACGCCCACCATCACCGGCACTTCAAATGAAGTTGGCGGCACGGTCACGGTGATCGTTACCGATGCCAATGGTGATCGCCAAGAGCTTGATGCGACAGTAGATGATGATGGCAACTGGAGCGTTGACGTCACGACGCCGCTGGCTGACGGCGACTACACCGCTGACGCCAGCATTACTGATCCAGCTGGCAATGAAGCCACGGCGACTGATACTGGCAGCATCGACGCCACCGCGCCAACGCTGACGGTAGACGCACCGGACGGTAATGACACCACGCCCACCATCACCGGCACTTCAAATGAAGTTGGCGGCACGGTCACGGTGATCGTTACCGATGCCAATGGTGATCGCCAAGAGCTTGATGCGACAGTAGGTGATGATGGCAACTGGAGCGTTGACGTCACGACGCCACTGGCTGACGGCGACTACACTGTTGACGCCAGCATTACCGATCCGGCCGGCAATGAAGCCACGGCGACTGATACTGGCAGCATCGACGCCACCGCGCCAACGCTGACAGTAGACGCACCGGACGGTAATGACACCACGCCCACCATCACCGGCACTTCAAATGAAGTTGGCGGCACGGTCACGGTGATCGTTACCGATGCCAATGGTGATCGCCAAGAGCTTGATACGACAGTAGGTGATGATGGCAACTGGAGCGTTGACGTCACGACGCCGCTGGCTGACGGCGACTACACTGTTGACGCCAGCATTACCGATCCGGCCGGCAATGAAGCCACGGCGACTGATACTGGCAGCATCGACGCCACCGCGCCAACGCTGACGGTAGACGCACCGGACGGTAATGACACCACGCCCACCATCACCGGCACTTCAAATGAAGTTGGCGGTACGGTCACGGTGATCGTTACCGATGCCAATGGTGATCGCCAAGAGCTTGATGCGACAGTAGGTGATGATGGCAACTGGAGCGTTGACGTCACGACGCCACTGGCTGACGGCGACTACACTGTTGACGCCAGCATTACCGATCCGGCCGGCAATGAAGCCACGGCGACTGATACTGGCAGCATCGACGCCACCGCGCCAACGCTGACAGTAGACGCACCGGACGGTAATGACACCACGCCCACCATCACCGGCACTTCAAATGAAGTTGGCGGCACGGTCACGGTGATCGTTACCGATGCCAATGGTGATCGCCAAGAGCTTGATGCGACAGTAGGTGATGATGGCAACTGGAGCGTTGACGTCACGACGCCACTGGCTGACGGTGACTACACTGTTGACGCCAGCATTACCGATCCGGCCGGCAATGAAGCCACGGCGACTGATACTGGCAGCATTGACGCCACCGCGCCAACGCTGACGGTAGACGCACCGGACGGCAATGACACCACGCCCACCATCACCGGCACTTCAAATGAAGTTGGCGGCACGGTCACAGTGATCGTTACCGATGCCAATGGTGATCGCCAAGAGCTTGATGCGACAGTAGGTGATGATGGCAACTGGAGCGTTGACGTCACGACGCCACTGGCTGACGGCGACTACACCGCTGACGCCAGCATTACCGATCCGGCCGGCAATGAAGCCACGGCGACTGATACTGGCAGCATCGATGCTACTGCCCCGACTGACGGCAGCACCACGCTGATCATCGACGACGTCACCGCCGACAACACCGTCAACGCCGACGAAGCCGACGGCGACGTGACCGTGACCGGCCGCGTGACCGGCGAATACGCGGAAGGCGACGTGGTCACCCTGACCATCAACGGCAATGACAGCTACACCACCACCGTTAACGCGGCGGGCGAGTGGAGCGTCAACGTACAGGGCAGCGACCTAGCCGCCGACGCCGACCAAACCATCGACGGCGTGATCGCCGCGACGGACGAAGCCGGCAACGTGGGCGACGTCACCGCCGAGAAAGTCTACAACGTCGACGTAGACGCCCCGACTGACAGCAGCACCACGCTGATCATCGACGACGTGACGGACGACAACACCGTTAACGCCGAGGAAGCCGACGGCGACGTGACCGTGACCGGCCGCGTGACCGGCGAATACGCGGAAGGCGACGTGGTCACCCTGACCATCAACGGCAATGACAGCTACACCACCACCGTTAACGCAGCGGGCGAGTGGAGCGTCAACGTACAGGGCAGTGACCTGGTCGCCGACGCCGACCAAACCATCGACGGCGTGATCGCCGCGACGGACGAAGCCGGCAACGTGGGCGACGTCACCGCCGAGAAAGTCTACAACGTCGACGTAGACGCCCCGACTGACAGCAGCACCACGCTGATCATCGACGACGTGACGGACGACAACACCGTTAACGCCGAGGAAGCCGACGGCGACGTGACCGTGACCGGTCGCGTGACCGGCGAATACGCGGAAGGCGACGTGGTCACCCTGACCATCAACGGCAATGACAGCTACACCACCACCGTTAACGCAGCGGGCGAGTGGAGCGTCAACGTACAGGGCAGTGACCTGGTCGCCGACGCCGACCAAACCATCGACGGCGTGATCGCCGCGACGGACGAAGCCGGCAACGTGGGCGACGTCACCGCCGAGAAAGTCTACAACGTCGACGTAGACGCCCCGACTGACAGCAGCACCACGCTGATCATCGACGACGTGACGGACGACAACACCGTTAACGCCGAGGAAGCCGACGGCGACGTGACCGTGACCGGCCGCGTGACCGGCGAATACGCGGAAGGCGACGTGGTCACCCTGACCATCAACGGCAATGACAGCTACACCACCACCGTTAACGCAGCGGGCGAGTGGAGCGTCAACGTACAGGGCAGTGACCTGGTCGCCGACGCCGACCAAACCATCGACGGCGTGATCGCCGCGACGGACGAAGCCGGCAACGTGGGCGACGTCACCGCCGAGAAAGTCTACAACGTCGACGTAGACGCCCCGACTGACAGCAGCACCACGCTGATCATCGACGACGTGACGGACGACAACACCGTTAACGCCGAGGAAGCCGACGGCGACGTGACCGTGACCGGCCGCGTGACCGGCGAATACGCGGAAGGCGACGTGGTCACCCTGACCATCAACGGCAATGACAGCTACACCACCACCGTTAACGCAGCGGGCGAGTGGAGCGTCAACGTACAGGGCAGTGACCTGGTCGCCGACGCCGACCAAACCATCGACGGCGTGATCGCCGCGACGGACGAAGCCGGCAACGTGGGCGACGTCACCGCCGAGAAAGTCTACAACGTCGACGTAGACGCCCCGACTGACAGCAGCACCACGCTGATCATCGACGACGTGACGGACGACAACACCGTTAACGCCGAGGAAGCCGACGGCGACGTGACCGTGACCGGCCGCGTGACCGGCGAATACGCGGAAGGCGACGTGGTCACCCTGACCATCAACGGCAATGACAGCTACACCACCACCGTTAACGCAGCGGGCGAGTGGAGCGTCAACGTACAGGGCAGTGACCTGGTCGCCGACGCCGACCAAACCATCGACGGCGTGATCGCCGCGACGGACGAAGCCGGCAACGTGGGCGACGTCACCGCCGAGAAAGTCTACAACGTCGACGTAGACGCCCCGACTGACAGCAGCACCACGCTGATCATCGACGACGTGACGGACGACAACACCGTTAACGCCGAGGAAGCCGACGGCGACGTGACCGTGACCGGCCGCGTGACCGGCGAATACGCGGAAGGCGACGTGGTCACCCTGACCATCAACGGCAATGACAGCTACACCACCACCGTTAACGCAGCGGGCGAGTGGAGCGTCAACGTACAGGGCAGTGACCTGGTCGCCGACGCCGACCAAACCATCGACGGCGTGATCGCCGCGACGGACGAAGCCGGCAACGTGGGCGACGTCACCGCCGAGAAAGTCTACAACGTCGACGTAGACGCCCCGACTGACAGCAGCACCACGCTGATCATCGACGACGTGACGGACGACAACACCGTTAACGCCGAGGAAGCCGACGGCGACGTGACCGTGACCGGCCGCGTGACCGGCGAATACGCGGAAGGCGACGTGGTCACCCTGACCATCAACGGCAATGACAGCTACACCACCACCGTTAACGCAGCGGGCGAGTGGAGCGTCAACGTACAGGGCAGTGACCTGGTCGCCGACGCCGACCAAACCATCGACGGCGTGATCGCCGCGACGGACGAAGCCGGCAACGTGGGCGACGTCACCGCCGAGAAAGTCTACAACGTCGACGTAGACGCCCCGACTGACAGCAGCACCACGCTGATCATCGACGACGTGACGGACGACAACACCGTTAACGCCGAGGAAGCCGACGGCGACGTGACCGTGACCGGCCGCGTGACCGGCGAATACGCGGAAGGCGACGTGGTCACCCTGACCATCAACGGCAATGACAGCTACACCACCACCGTTAACGCAGCGGGCGAGTGGAGCGTCAACGTACAGGGCAGTGACCTGGTCGCCGACGCCGACCAAACCATCGACGGCGTGATCGCCGCGACGGACGAAGCCGGCAACGTGGGCGACGTCACCGCCGAGAAAGTCTACAACGTCGACGTAGACGCCCCGACTGACAGCAGCACCACGCTGATCATCGACGACGTGACGGACGACAACACCGTTAACGCCGAGGAAGCCGACGGCGACGTGACCGTGACCGGCCGCGTGACCGGCGAATACGCGGAAGGCGACGTGGTCACCCTGACCATCAACGGCAATGACAGCTACACCACCACCGTTAACGCAGCGGGCGAGTGGAGCGTCAACGTACAGGGCAGTGACCTGGTCGCCGACGCCGACCAAACCATCGACGGCGTGATCGCCGCGACGGACGAAGCCGGCAACGTGGGCGACGTCACCGCCGAGAAAGTCTACAACGTCGACGTAGACGCCCCGACTGACAGCAGCACCACGCTGATCATCGACGACGTGACGGACGACAACACCGTTAACGCCGAGGAAGCCGACGGCGACGTGACCGTGACCGGCCGCGTGACCGGCGAATACGCGGAAGGCGACGTGGTCACCCTGACCATCAACGGCAATGACAGCTACACCACCACCGTTAACGCAGCGGGCGAGTGGAGCGTCAACGTACAGGGCAGTGACCTGGTCGCCGACGCCGACCAAACCATCGACGGCGTGATCGCCGCGACGGACGAAGCCGGCAACGTGGGCGACGTCACCGCCGAGAAAGTCTACAACGTCGACGTAGACGCCCCGACTGACAGCAGCACCACGCTGATCATCGACGACGTGACGGACGACAACACCGTTAACGCCGAGGAAGCCGACGGCGACGTGACCGTGACCGGCCGCGTGACCGGCGAATACGCGGAAGGCGACGTGGTCACCCTGACCATCAACGGCAATGACAGCTACACCACCACCGTTAACGCAGCGGGCGAGTGGAGCGTCAACGTACAGGGCAGTGACCTGGTCGCCGACGCCGACCAAACCATCGACGGCGTGATCGCCGCGACGGACGAAGCCGGCAACGTGGGCGACGTCACCGCCGAGAAAGTCTACAACGTCGACGTAGACGCCCCGACTGACAGCAGCACCACGCTGATCATCGACGACGTGACGGACGACAACACCGTTAACGCCGAGGAAGCCGACGGCGACGTGACCGTGACCGGCCGCGTGACCGGCGAATACGCGGAAGGCGACGTGGTCACCCTGACCATCAACGGCAATGACAGCTACACCACCACCGTTAACGCAGCGGGCGAGTGGAGCGTCAACGTACAGGGCAGTGACCTGGTCGCCGACGCCGACCAAACCATCGACGGCGTGATCGCCGCGACGGACGAAGCCGGCAACGTGGGCGACGTCACCGCCGAGAAAGTCTACAACGTCGACGTAGACGCCCCGACTGACAGCAGCACCACGCTGATCATCGACGACGTGACGGACGACAACACCGTTAACGCCGAGGAAGCCGACGGCGACGTGACCGTGACCGGCCGCGTGACCGGCGAATACGCGGAAGGCGACGTGGTCACCCTGACCATCAACGGCAATGACAGCTACACCACCACCGTTAACGCAGCGGGCGAGTGGAGCGTCAACGTACAGGGCAGTGACCTGGTCGCCGACGCCGACCAAACCATCGACGGCGTGATCGCCGCGACGGACGAAGCCGGCAACGTGGGCGACGTCACCGCCGAGAAAGTCTACAACGTCGACGTAGACGCCCCGACTGACAGCAGCACCACGCTGATCATCGACGACGTGACGGACGACAACACCGTTAACGCCGAGGAAGCCGACGGCGACGTGACCGTGACCGGCCGCGTGACCGGCGAATACGCGGAAGGCGACGTGGTCACCCTGACCATCAACGGCAATGACAGCTACACCACCACCGTTAACGCAGCGGGCGAGTGGAGCGTCAACGTACAGGGCAGTGACCTGGTCGCCGACGCCGACCAAACCATCGACGGCGTGATCGCCGCGACGGACGAAGCCGGCAACGTGGGCGACGTCACCGCCGAGAAAGTCTACAACGTCGACGTAGACGCCCCGACTGACAGCAGCACCACGCTGATCATCGACGACGTGACGGACGACAACACCGTTAACGCCGAGGAAGCCGACGGCGACGTGACCGTGACCGGCCGCGTGACCGGCGAATACGCGGAAGGCGACGTGGTCACCCTGACCATCAACGGCAATGACAGCTACACCACCACCGTTAACGCAGCGGGCGAGTGGAGCGTCAACGTACAGGGCAGTGACCTGGTCGCCGACGCCGACCAAACCATCGACGGCGTGATCGCCGCGACGGACGAAGCCGGCAACGTGGGCGACGTCACCGCCGAGAAAGTCTACAACGTCGACGTAGACGCCCCGACTGACAGCAGCACCACGCTGATCATCGACGACGTGACGGACGACAACACCGTTAACGCCGAGGAAGCCGACGGCGACGTGACCGTGACCGGCCGCGTGACCGGCGAATACGCGGAAGGCGACGTGGTCACCCTGACCATCAACGGCAATGACAGCTACACCACCACCGTTAACGCAGCGGGCGAGTGGAGCGTCAACGTACAGGGCAGTGACCTGGTCGCCGACGCCGACCAAACCATCGACGGCGTGATCGCCGCGACGGACGAAGCCGGCAACGTGGGCGACGTCACCGCCGAGAAAGTCTACAACGTCGACGTAGACGCCCCGACTGACAGCAGCACCACGCTGATCATCGACGACGTGACGGACGACAACACCGTTAACGCCGAGGAAGCCGACGGCGACGTGACCGTGACCGGCCGCGTGACCGGCGAATACGCGGAAGGCGACGTGGTCACCCTGACCATCAACGGCAATGACAGCTACACCACCACCGTTAACGCAGCGGGCGAGTGGAGCGTCAACGTACAGGGCAGTGACCTGGTCGCCGACGCCGACCAAACCATCGACGGCGTGATCGCCGCGACGGACGAAGCCGGCAACGTGGGCGACGTCACCGCCGAGAAAGTCTACAACGTCGACGTAGACGCCCCGACTGACAGCAGCACCACGCTGATCATCGACGACGTGACGGACGACAACACCGTTAACGCCGAGGAAGCCGACGGCGACGTGACCGTGACCGGCCGCGTGACCGGCGAATACGCGGAAGGCGACGTGGTCACCCTGACCATCAACGGCAATGACAGCTACACCACCACCGTTAACGCAGCGGGCGAGTGGAGCGTCAACGTACAGGGCAGTGACCTGGTCGCCGACGCCGACCAAACCATCGACGGCGTGATCGCCGCGACGGACGAAGCCGGCAACGTGGGCGACGTCACCGCCGAGAAAGTCTACAACGTCGACGTAGACGCCCCGACTGACAGCAGCACCACGCTGATCATCGACGACGTGACGGACGACAACACCGTTAACGCCGAGGAAGCCGACGGCGACGTGACCGTGACCGGCCGCGTGACCGGCGAATACGCGGAAGGCGACGTGGTCACCCTGACCATCAACGGCAATGACAGCTACACCACCACCGTTAACGCAGCGGGCGAGTGGAGCGTCAACGTACAGGGCAGTGACCTGGTCGCCGACGCCGACCAAACCATCGACGGCGTGATCGCCGCGACGGACGAAGCCGGCAACGTGGGCGACGTCACCGCCGAGAAAGTCTACAACGTCGACGTAGACGCCCCGACTGACAGCAGCACCACGCTGATCATCGACGACGTGACGGACGACAACACCGTTAACGCCGAGGAAGCCGACGGCGACGTGACCGTGACCGGCCGCGTGACCGGCGAATACGCGGAAGGCGACGTGGTCACCCTGACCATCAACGGCAATGACAGCTACACCACCACCGTTAACGCAGCGGGCGAGTGGAGCGTCAACGTACAGGGCAGTGACCTGGTCGCCGACGCCGACCAAACCATCGACGGCGTGATCGCCGCGACGGACGAAGCCGGCAACGTGGGCGACGTCACCGCCGAGAAAGTCTACAACGTCGACGTAGACGCCCCGACTGACAGCAGCACCACGCTGATCATCGACGACGTGACGGACGACAACACCGTTAACGCCGAGGAAGCCGACGGCGACGTGACCGTGACCGGCCGCGTGACCGGCGAATACGCGGAAGGCGACGTGGTCACCCTGACCATCAACGGCAATGACAGCTACACCACCACCGTTAACGCAGCGGGCGAGTGGAGCGTCAACGTACAGGGCAGTGACCTGGTCGCCGACGCCGACCAAACCATCGACGGCGTGATCGCCGCGACGGACGAAGCCGGCAACGTGGGCGACGTCACCGCCGAGAAAGTCTACAACGTCGACGTAGACGCCCCGACTGACAGCAGCACCACGCTGATCATCGACGACGTGACGGACGACAACACCGTTAACGCCGAGGAAGCCGACGGCGACGTGACCGTGACCGGCCGCGTGACCGGCGAATACGCGGAAGGCGACGTGGTCACCCTGACCATCAACGGCAATGACAGCTACACCACCACCGTTAACGCAGCGGGCGAGTGGAGCGTCAACGTACAGGGCAGTGACCTGGTCGCCGACGCCGACCAAACCATCGACGGCGTGATCGCCGCGACGGACGAAGCCGGCAACGTGGGCGACGTCACCGCCGAGAAAGTCTACAACGTCGACGTAGACGCCCCGACTGACAGCAGCACCACGCTGATCATCGACGACGTGACGGACGACAACACCGTTAACGCCGAGGAAGCCGACGGCGACGTGACCGTGACCGGCCGCGTGACCGGCGAATACGCGGAAGGCGACGTGGTCACCCTGACCATCAACGGCAATGACAGCTACACCACCACCGTTAACGCAGCGGGCGAGTGGAGCGTCAACGTACAGGGCAGTGACCTGGTCGCCGACGCCGACCAAACCATCGACGGCGTGATCGCCGCGACGGACGAAGCCGGCAACGTGGGCGACGTCACCGCCGAGAAAGTCTACAACGTCGACGTAGACGCCCCGACTGACAGCAGCACCACGCTGATCATCGACGACGTGACGGACGACAACACCGTTAACGCCGAGGAAGCCGACGGCGACGTGACCGTGACCGGCCGCGTGACCGGCGAATACGCGGAAGGCGACGTGGTCACCCTGACCATCAACGGCAATGACAGCTACACCACCACCGTTAACGCAGCGGGCGAGTGGAGCGTCAACGTACAGGGCAGTGACCTGGTCGCCGACGCCGACCAAACCATCGACGGCGTGATCGCCGCGACGGACGAAGCCGGCAACGTGGGCGACGTCACCGCCGAGAAAGTCTACAACGTCGACGTAGACGCCCCGACTGACAGCAGCACCACGCTGATCATCGACGACGTGACGGACGACAACACCGTTAACGCCGAGGAAGCCGACGGCGACGTGACCGTGACCGGCCGCGTGACCGGCGAATACGCGGAAGGCGACGTGGTCACCCTGACCATCAACGGCAATGACAGCTACACCACCACCGTTAACGCAGCGGGCGAGTGGAGCGTCAACGTACAGGGCAGTGACCTGGTCGCCGACGCCGACCAAACCATCGACGGCGTGATCGCCGCGACGGACGAAGCCGGCAACGTGGGCGACGTCACCGCCGAGAAAGTCTACAACGTCGACGTAGACGCCCCGACTGACAGCAGCACCACGCTGATCATCGACGACGTGACGGACGACAACACCGTTAACGCCGAGGAAGCCGACGGCGACGTGACCGTGACCGGCCGCGTGACCGGCGAATACGCGGAAGGCGACGTGGTCACCCTGACCATCAACGGCAATGACAGCTACACCACCACCGTTAACGCAGCGGGCGAGTGGAGCGTCAACGTACAGGGCAGTGACCTGGTCGCCGACGCCGACCAAACCATCGACGGCGTGATCGCCGCGACGGACGAAGCCGGCAACGTGGGCGACGTCACCGCCGAGAAAGTCTACAACGTCGACGTAGACGCCCCGACTGACAGCAGCACCACGCTGATCATCGACGACGTGACGGACGACAACACCGTTAACGCCGAGGAAGCCGACGGCGACGTGACCGTGACCGGCCGCGTGACCGGCGAATACGCGGAAGGCGACGTGGTCACCCTGACCATCAACGGCAATGACAGCTACACCACCACCGTTAACGCAGCGGGCGAGTGGAGCGTCAACGTACAGGGCAGTGACCTGGTCGCCGACGCCGACCAAACCATCGACGGCGTGATCGCCGCGACGGACGAAGCCGGCAACGTGGGCGACGTCACCGCCGAGAAAGTCTACAACGTCGACGTAGACGCCCCGACTGACAGCAGCACCACGCTGATCATCGACGACGTGACGGACGACAACACCGTTAACGCCGAGGAAGCCGACGGCGACGTGACCGTGACCGGCCGCGTGACCGGCGAATACGCGGAAGGCGACGTGGTCACCCTGACCATCAACGGCAATGACAGCTACACCACCACCGTTAACGCAGCGGGCGAGTGGAGCGTCAACGTACAGGGCAGTGACCTGGTCGCCGACGCCGACCAAACCATCGACGGCGTGATCGCCGCGACGGACGAAGCCGGCAACGTGGGCGACGTCACCGCCGAGAAAGTCTACAACGTCGACGTAGACGCCCCGACTGACAGCAGCACCACGCTGATCATCGACGACGTGACGGACGACAACACCGTTAACGCCGAGGAAGCCGACGGCGACGTGACCGTGACCGGCCGCGTGACCGGCGAATACGCGGAAGGCGACGTGGTCACCCTGACCATCAACGGCAATGACAGCTACACCACCACCGTTAACGCAGCGGGCGAGTGGAGCGTCAACGTACAGGGCAGTGACCTGGTCGCCGACGCCGACCAAACCATCGACGGCGTGATCGCCGCGACGGACGAAGCCGGCAACGTGGGCGACGTCACCGCCGAGAAAGTCTACAACGTCGACGTAGACGCCCCGACTGACAGCAGCACCACGCTGATCATCGACGACGTGACGGACGACAACACCGTTAACGCCGAGGAAGCCGACGGCGACGTGACCGTGACCGGCCGCGTGACCGGCGAATACGCGGAAGGCGACGTGGTCACCCTGACCATCAACGGCAATGACAGCTACACCACCACCGTTAACGCAGCGGGCGAGTGGAGCGTCAACGTACAGGGCAGTGACCTGGTCGCCGACGCCGACCAAACCATCGACGGCGTGATCGCCGCGACGGACGAAGCCGGCAACGTGGGCGACGTCACCGCCGAGAAAGTCTACAACGTCGACGTAGACGCCCCGACTGACAGCAGCACCACGCTGATCATCGACGACGTGACGGACGACAACACCGTTAACGCCGAGGAAGCCGACGGCGACGTGACCGTGACCGGCCGCGTGACCGGCGAATACGCGGAAGGCGACGTGGTCACCCTGACCATCAACGGCAATGACAGCTACACCACCACCGTTAACGCAGCGGGCGAGTGGAGCGTCAACGTACAGGGCAGTGACCTGGTCGCCGACGCCGACCAAACCATCGACGGCGTGATCGCCGCGACGGACGAAGCCGGCAACGTGGGCGACGTCACCGCCGAGAAAGTCTACAACGTCGACGTAGACGCCCCGACTGACAGCAGCACCACGCTGATCATCGACGACGTGACGGACGACAACACCGTTAACGCCGAGGAAGCCGACGGCGACGTGACCGTGACCGGCCGCGTGACCGGCGAATACGCGGAAGGCGACGTGGTCACCCTGACCATCAACGGCAATGACAGCTACACCACCACCGTTAACGCAGCGGGCGAGTGGAGCGTCAACGTACAGGGCAGTGACCTGGTCGCCGACGCCGACCAAACCATCGACGGCGTGATCGCCGCGACGGACGAAGCCGGCAACGTGGGCGACGTCACCGCCGAGAAAGTCTACAACGTCGACGTAGACGCCCCGACTGACAGCAGCACCACGCTGATCATCGACGACGTGACGGACGACAACACCGTTAACGCCGAGGAAGCCGACGGCGACGTGACCGTGACCGGCCGCGTGACCGGCGAATACGCGGAAGGCGACGTGGTCACCCTGACCATCAACGGCAATGACAGCTACACCACCACCGTTAACGCAGCGGGCGAGTGGAGCGTCAACGTACAGGGCAGTGACCTGGTCGCCGACGCCGACCAAACCATCGACGGCGTGATCGCCGCGACGGACGAAGCCGGCAACGTGGGCGACGTCACCGCCGAGAAAGTCTACAACGTCGACGTAGACGCCCCGACTGAGCGACAGCACCACGCTGATCATCGACGACGTGACGGACGACAACACCGTTAACGCCGAGGAAGCCGACGGCGACGTGACCGTGACCGGCCGCGTGACCGGCGAATACGCGGAAGGCGACGTGGTCACCCTGACCATCAACGGCAATGACAGCTACACCACCACCGTTAACGCAGCGGGCGAGTGGAGCGTCAACGTACAGGGCAGTGACCTGGTCGCCGACGCCGACCAAACCATCGACGGCGTGATCGCCGCGACGGACGAAGCCGGCAACGTGGGCGACGTCACCGCCGAGAAAGTCTACAACGTCGACGTAGACGCCCCGACTGACAGCAGCACCACGCTGATCATCGACGACGTGACGGACGACAACACCGTTAACGCCGAGGAAGCCGACGGCGACGTGACCGTGACCGGCCGCGTGACCGGCGAATACGCGGAAGGCGACGTGGTCACCCTGACCATCAACGGCAATGACAGCTACACCACCACCGTTAACGCAGCGGGCGAGTGGAGCGTCAACGTACAGGGCAGTGACCTGGTCGCCGACGCCGACCAAACCATCGACGGCGTGATCGCCGCGACGGACGAAGCCGGCAACGTGGGCGACGTCACCGCCGAGAAAGTCTACAACGTCGACGTAGACGCCCCGACTGACAGCAGCACCACGCTGATCATCGACGACGTGACGGACGACAACACCGTTAACGCCGAGGAAGCCGACGGCGACGTGACCGTGACCGGCCGCGTGACCGGCGAATACGCGGAAGGCGACGTGGTCACCCTGACCATCAACGGCAATGACAGCTACACCACCACCGTTAACGCAGCGGGCGAGTGGAGCGTCAACGTACAGGGCAGTGACCTGGTCGCCGACGCCGACCAAACCATCGACGGCGTGATCGCCGCGACGGACGAAGCCGGCAACGTGGGCGACGTCACCGCCGAGAAAGTCTACAACGTCGACGTAGACGCCCCGACTGACAGCAGCACCACGCTGATCATCGACGACGTGACGGACGACAACACCGTTAACGCCGAGGAAGCCGACGGCGACGTGACCGTGACCGGCCGCGTGACCGGCGAATACGCGGAAGGCGACGTGGTCACCCTGACCATCAACGGCAATGACAGCTACACCACCACCGTTAACGCAGCGGGCGAGTGGAGCGTCAACGTACAGGGCAGTGACCTGGTCGCCGACGCCGACCAAACCATCGACGGCGTGATCGCCGCGACGGACGAAGCCGGCAACGTGGGCGACGTCACCGCCGAGAAAGTCTACAACGTCGACGTAGACGCCCCGACTGACAGCAGCACCACGCTGATCATCGACGACGTGACGGACGACAACACCGTTAACGCCGAGGAAGCCGACGGCGACGTGACCGTGACCGGCCGCGTGACCGGCGAATACGCGGAAGGCGACGTGGTCACCCTGACCATCAACGGCAATGACAGCTACACCACCACCGTTAACGCAGCGGGCGAGTGGAGCGTCAACGTACAGGGCAGTGACCTGGTCGCCGACGCCGACCAAACCATCGACGGCGTGATCGCCGCGACGGACGAAGCCGGCAACGTGGGCGACGTCACCGCCGAGAAAGTCTACAACGTCGACGTAGACGCCCCGACTGACAGCAGCACCACGCTGATCATCGACGACGTGACGGACGACAACACCGTTAACGCCGAGGAAGCCGACGGCGACGTGACCGTGACCGGCCGCGTGACCGGCGAATACGCGGAAGGCGACGTGGTCACCCTGACCATCAACGGCAATGACAGCTACACCACCACCGTTAACGCAGCGGGCGAGTGGAGCGTCAACGTACAGGGCAGTGACCTGGTCGCCGACGCCGACCAAACCATCGACGGCGTGATCGCCGCGACGGACGAAGCCGGCAACGTGGGCGACGTCACCGCCGAGAAAGTCTACAACGTCGACGTAGACGCCCCGACTGACAGCAGCACCACGCTGATCATCGACGACGTGACGGACGACAACACCGTTAACGCCGAGGAAGCCGACGGCGACGTGACCGTGACCGGCCGCGTGACCGGCGAATACGCGGAAGGCGACGTGGTCACCCTGACCATCAACGGCAATGACAGCTACACCACCACCGTTAACGCAGCGGGCGAGTGGAGCGTCAACGTACAGGGCAGTGACCTGGTCGCCGACGCCGACCAAACCATCGACGGCGTGATCGCCGCGACGGACGAAGCCGGCAACGTGGGCGACGTCACCGCCGAGAAAGTCTACAACGTCGACGTAGACGCCCCGACTGACAGCAGCACCACGCTGATCATCGACGACGTGACGGACGACAACACCGTTAACGCCGAGGAAGCCGACGGCGACGTGACCGTGACCGGCCGCGTGACCGGCGAATACGCGGAAGGCGACGTGGTCACCCTGACCATCAACGGCAATGACAGCTACACCACCACCGTTAACGCAGCGGGCGAGTGGAGCGTCAACGTACAGGGCAGTGACCTGGTCGCCGACGCCGACCAAACCATCGACGGCGTGATCGCCGCGACGGACGAAGCCGGCAACGTGGGCGACGTCACCGCCGAGAAAGTCTACAACGTCGACGTAGACGCCCCGACTGACAGCAGCACCACGCTGATCATCGACGACGTGACGGACGACAACACCGTTAACGCCGAGGAAGCCGACGGCGACGTGACCGTGACCGGCCGCGTGACCGGCGAATACGCGGAAGGCGACGTGGTCACCCTGACCATCAACGGCAATGACAGCTACACCACCACCGTTAACGCAGCGGGCGAGTGGAGCGTCAACGTACAGGGCAGTGACCTGGTCGCCGACGCCGACCAAACCATCGACGGCGTGATCGCCGCGACGGACGAAGCCGGCAACGTGGGCGACGTCACCGCCGAGAAAGTCTACAACGTCGACGTAGACGCCCCGACTGACAGCAGCACCACGCTGATCATCGACGACGTGACGGACGACAACACCGTTAACGCCGAGGAAGCCGACGGCGACGTGACCGTGACCGGCCGCGTGACCGGCGAATACGCGGAAGGCGACGTGGTCACCCTGACCATCAACGGCAATGACAGCTACACCACCACCGTTAACGCAGCGGGCGAGTGGAGCGTCAACGTACAGGGCAGTGACCTGGTCGCCGACGCCGACCAAACCATCGACGGCGTGATCGCCGCGACGGACGAAGCCGGCAACGTGGGCGACGTCACCGCCGAGAAAGTCTACAACGTCGACGTAGACCCCGACTGACAGCAGCACCACGCTGATCATCGACGACGTGACGGACGACAACACCGTTAACGCCGAGGAAGCCGACGGCGACGTGACCGTGACCGGCCGCGTGACCGGCGAATACGCGGAAGGCGACGTGGTCACCCTGACCATCAACGGCAATGACAGCTACACCACCACCGTTAACGCAGCGGGCGAGTGGAGCGTCAACGTACAGGGCAGTGACCTGGTCGCCGACGCCGACCAAACCATCGACGGCGTGATCGCCGCGACGGACGAAGCCGGCAACGTGGGCGACGTCACCGCCGAGAAAGTCTACAACGTCGACGTAGACGCCCCGACTGACAGCAGCACCACGCTGATCATCGACGACGTGACGGACGACAACACCGTTAACGCCGAGGAAGCCGACGGCGACGTGACCGTGACCGGCCGCGTGACCGGCGAATACGCGGAAGGCGACGTGGTCACCCTGACCATCAACGGCAATGACAGCTACACCACCACCGTTAACGCAGCGGGCGAGTGGAGCGTCAACGTACAGGGCAGTGACCTGGTCGCCGACGCCGACCAAACCATCGACGGCGTGATCGCCGCGACGGACGAAGCCGGCAACGTGGGCGACGTCACCGCCGAGAAAGTCTACAACGTCGACGTAGACGCCCCGACTGACAGCAGCACCACGCTGATCATCGACGACGTGACGGACGACAACACCGTTAACGCCGAGGAAGCCGACGGCGACGTGACCGTGACCGGCCGCGTGACCGGCGAATACGCGGAAGGCGACGTGGTCACCCTGACCATCAACGGCAATGACAGCTACACCACCACCGTTAACGCAGCGGGCGAGTGGAGCGTCAACGTACAGGGCAGTGACCTGGTCGCCGACGCCGACCAAACCATCGACGGCGTGATCGCCGCGACGGACGAAGCCGGCAACGTGGGCGACGTCACCGCCGAGAAAGTCTACAACGTCGACGTAGACGCCCCGACTGACAGCAGCACCACGCTGATCATCGACGACGTGACGGACGACAACACCGTTAACGCCGAGGAAGCCGACGGCGACGTGACCGTGACCGGCCGCGTGACCGGCGAATACGCGGAAGGCGACGTGGTCACCCTGACCATCAACGGCAATGACAGCTACACCACCACCGTTAACGCAGCGGGCGAGTGGAGCGTCAACGTACAGGGCAGTGACCTGGTCGCCGACGCCGACCAAACCATCGACGGCGTGATCGCCGCGACGGACGAAGCCGGCAACGTGGGCGACGTCACCGCCGAGAAAGTCTACAACGTCGACGTAGACGCCCCGACTGACAGCAGCACCACGCTGATCATCGACGACGTGACGGACGACAACACCGTTAACGCCGAGGAAGCCGACGGCGACGTGACCGTGACCGGCCGCGTGACCGGCGAATACGCGGAAGGCGACGTGGTCACCCTGACCATCAACGGCAATGACAGCTACACCACCACCGTTAACGCAGCGGGCGAGTGGAGCGTCAACGTACAGGGCAGTGACCTGGTCGCCGACGCCGACCAAACCATCGACGGCGTGATCGCCGCGACGGACGAAGCCGGCAACGTGGGCGACGTCACCGCCGAGAAAGTCTACAACGTCGACGTAGACGCCCCGACTGACGCAGCACCACGCTGATCATCGACGACGTGACGGACGACAACACCGTTAACGCCGAGGAAGCCGACGGCGACGTGACCGTGACCGGCCGCGTGACCGGCGAATACGCGGAAGGCGACGTGGTCACCCTGACCATCAACGGCAATGACAGCTACACCACCACCGTTAACGCAGCGGGCGAGTGGAGCGTCAACGTACAGGGCAGTGACCTGGTCGCCGACGCCGACCAAACCATCGACGGCGTGATCGCCGCGACGGACGAAGCCGGCAACGTGGGCGACGTCACCGCCGAGAAAGTCTACAACGTCGACGTAGACGCCCCGACTGACAGCAGCACCACGCTGATCATCGACGACGTGACGGACGACAACACCGTTAACGCCGAGGAAGCCGACGGCGACGTGACCGTGACCGGCCGCGTGACCGGCGAATACGCGGAAGGCGACGTGGTCACCCTGACCATCAACGGCAATGACAGCTACACCACCACCGTTAACGCAGCGGGCGAGTGGAGCGTCAACGTACAGGGCAGTGACCTGGTCGCCGACGCCGACCAAACCATCGACGGCGTGATCGCCGCGACGGACGAAGCCGGCAACGTGGGCGACGTCACCGCCGAGAAAGTCTACAACGTCGACGTAGACGCCCCGACGACGACAGCACCACGCTGATCATCGACGACGTGACGGACGACAACACCGTTAACGCCGAGGAAGCCGACGGCGACGTGACCGTGACCGGCCGCGTGACCGGCGAATACGCGGAAGGCGACGTGGTCACCCTGACCATCAACGGCAATGACAGCTACACCACCACCGTTAACGCAGCGGGCGAGTGGAGCGTCAACGTACAGGGCAGTGACCTGGTCGCCGACGCCGACCAAACCATCGACGGCGTGATCGCCGCGACGGACGAAGCCGGCAACGTGGGCGACGTCACCGCCGAGAAAGTCTACAACGTCGACGTAGACGCCCCGACTGACAGCAGCACCACGCTGATCATCGACGACGTGACGGACGACAACACCGTTAACGCCGAGGAAGCCGACGGCGACGTGACCGTGACCGGCCGCGTGACCGGCGAATACGCGGAAGGCGACGTGGTCACCCTGACCATCAACGGCAATGACAGCTACACCACCACCGTTAACGCAGCGGGCGAGTGGAGCGTCAACGTACAGGGCAGTGACCTGGTCGCCGACGCCGACCAAACCATCGACGGCGTGATCGCCGCGACGGACGAAGCCGGCAACGTGGGCGACGTCACCGCCGAGAAAGTCTACAACGTCGACGTAGACGCCCCGACTGACAGCAGCACCACGCTGATCATCGACGACGTGACGGACGACAACACCGTTAACGCCGAGGAAGCCGACGGCGACGTGACCGTGACCGGCCGCGTGACCGGCGAATACGCGGAAGGCGACGTGGTCACCCTGACCATCAACGGCAATGACAGCTACACCACCACCGTTAACGCAGCGGGCGAGTGGAGCGTCAACGTACAGGGCAGTGACCTGGTCGCCGACGCCGACCAAACCATCGACGGCGTGATCGCCGCGACGGACGAAGCCGGCAACGTGGGCGACGTCACCGCCGAGAAAGTCTACAACGTCGACGTAGACGCCCCGACTGACAGCAGCACCACGCTGATCATCGACGACGTGACGGACGACAACACCGTTAACGCCGAGGAAGCCGACGGCGACGTGACCGTGACCGGCCGCGTGACCGGCGAATACGCGGAAGGCGACGTGGTCACCCTGACCATCAACGGCAATGACAGCTACACCACCACCGTTAACGCAGCGGGCGAGTGGAGCGTCAACGTACAGGGCAGTGACCTGGTCGCCGACGCCGACCAAACCATCGACGGCGTGATCGCCGCGACGGACGAAGCCGGCAACGTGGGCGACGTCACCGCCGAGAAAGTCTACAACGTCGACGTAGACGCCCCGACTGACAGCAGCACCACGCTGATCATCGACGACGTGACGGACGACAACACCGTTAACGCCGAGGAAGCCGACGGCGACGTGACCGTGACCGGCCGCGTGACCGGCGAATACGCGGAAGGCGACGTGGTCACCCTGACCATCAACGGCAATGACAGCTACACCACCACCGTTAACGCAGCGGGCGAGTGGAGCGTCAACGTACAGGGCAGTGACCTGGTCGCCGACGCCGACCAAACCATCGACGGCGTGATCGCCGCGACGGACGAAGCCGGCAACGTGGGCGACGTCACCGCCGAGAAAGTCTACAACGTCGACGTAGACGCCCCGACTGACAGCAGCACCACGCTGATCATCGACGACGTGACGGACGACAACACCGTTAACGCCGAGGAAGCCGACGGCGGTCGACCGTGACGTGACCGGCCGCGTGACCGGCGAATACGCGGAAGGCGACGTGGTCACCCTGACCATCAACGGCAATGACAGCTACACCACCACCGTTAACGCAGCGGGCGAGTGGAGCGTCAACGTACAGGGCAGTGACCTGGTCGCCGACGCCGACCAAACCATCGACGGCGTGATCGCCGCGACGGACGAAGCCGGCAACGTGGGCGACGTCACCGCCGAGAAAGTCTACAACGTCGACGTAGACGCCCCGACTGACAGCAGCACCACGCTGATCATCGACGACGTGACGGACGACAACACCGTTAACGCCGAGGAAGCCGACGGCGACGTGACCGTGACCGGCCGCGTGACCGGCGAATACGCGGAAGGCGACGTGGTCACCCTGACCATCAACGGCAATGACAGCTACACCACCACCGTTAACGCAGCGGGCGAGTGGAGCGTCAACGTACAGGGCAGTGACCTGGTCGCCGACGCCGACCAAACCATCGACGGCGTGATCGCCGCGACGGACGAAGCCGGCAACGTGGGCGACGTCACCGCCGAGAAAGTCTACAACGTCGACGCGGAGGCTCCGACGAGCGCACGACCACGCTGATCATCGACGACGTGACGGACGACAACACCGTTAACGCCGAGGAAGCCGACGGCGACGTGACCGTGACCGGCCGCGTGACCGGCGAATACGCGGAAGGCGACGTGGTCACCCTGACCATCAACGGCAATGACAGCTACACCACCACCGTTAACGCAGCGGGCGAGTGGAGCGTCAACGTACAGGGCAGTGACCTGGTCGCCGACGCCGACCAAACCATCGACGGCGTGATCGCCGCGACGGACGAAGCCGGCAACGTGGGCGACGTCACCGCCGAGAAAGTCTACAACGTCGACGTAGACGCCCCGACTGACAGCAGCACCACGCTGATCATCGACGACGTGACGGACGACAACACCGTTAACGCCGAGGAAGCCGACGGCGACGTGACCGTGACCGGCCGCGTGACCGGCGAATACGCGGAAGGCGACGTGGTCACCCTGACCATCAACGGCAATGACAGCTACACCACCACCGTTAACGCAGCGGGCGAGTGGAGCGTCAACGTACAGGGCAGTGACCTGGTCGCCGACGCCGACCAAACCATCGACGGCGTGATCGCCGCGACGGACGAAGCCGGCAACGTGGGCGACGTCACCGCCGAGAAAGTCTACAACGTCGACGTAGACGCCCCGACTGACAGCAGCACCACGCTGATCATCGACGACGTGACGGACGACAACACCGTTAACGCCGAGGAAGCCGACGGCGACGTGACCGTGACCGGCCGCGTGACCGGCGAATACGCGGAAGGCGACGTGGTCACCCTGACCATCAACGGCAATGACAGCTACACCACCACCGTTAACGCAGCGGGCGAGTGGAGCGTCAACGTACAGGGCAGTGACCTGGTCGCCGACGCCGACCAAACCATCGACGGCGTGATCGCCGCGACGGACGAAGCCGGCAACGTGGGCGACGTCACCGCCGAGAAAGTCTACAACGTCGACGTAGACGCCCCGACTGACAGCAGCACCACGCTGATCATCGACGACGTGACGGACGACAACACCGTTAACGCCGAGGAAGCCGACGGCGACGTGACCGGACCGGCCGCGTGACCGGCGAATACGCGGAAGGCGACGTGGTCACCCTGACCATCAACGGCAATGACAGCTACACCACCACCGTTAACGCAGCGGGCGAGTGGAGCGTCAACGTACAGGGCAGTGACCTGGTCGCCGACGCCGACCAAACCATCGACGGCGTGATCGCCGCGACGGACGAAGCCGGCAACGTGGGCGACGTCACCGCCGAGAAAGTCTACAACGTCGACGTAGACGCCCCGACTGACAGCAGCCACCACGCTGATCATCGACGACGTGACGGACGACAACACCGTTAACGCCGAGGAAGCCGACGGCGACGTGACCGTGACCGGCCGCGTGACCGGCGAATACGCGGAAGGCGACGTGGTCACCCTGACCATCAACGGCAATGACAGCTACACCACCACCGTTAACGCAGCGGGCGAGTGGAGCGTCAACGTACAGGGCAGTGACCTGGTCGCCGACGCCGACCAAACCATCGACGGCGTGATCGCCGCGACGGACGAAGCCGGCAACGTGGGCGACGTCACCGCCGAGAAAGTCTACAACGTCGACGTAGACGCCCCGACTGACAGCAGCACCACGCTGATCATCGACGACGTGACGGACGACAACACCGTTAACGCCGAGGAAGCCGACGGCGACGTGACCGTGACCGGTCGCGTGACCGGCGAATACGCGGAAGGCGACGTGGTCACCCTGACCATCAACGGCAATGACAGCTACACCACCACCGTTAACGCAGCGGGCGAGTGGAGCGTCAACGTACAGGGCAGTGACCTGGTCGCCGACGCCGACCAAACCATCGACGGCGTGATCGCCGCGACGGACGAAGCCGGCAACGTGGGCGACGTCACCGCCGAGAAAGTCTACAACGTCGACGTAGACGCCCCGACTGACAGCAGCACCACGCTGATCATCGACGACGTGACGGACGACAACACCGTTAACGCCGAGGAAGCCGACGGCGACGTGACCGTGACCGGCCGCGTGACCGGCGAATACGCGGAAGGCGACGTGGTCACCCTGACCATCAACGGCAATGACAGCTACACCACCACCGTTAACGCAGCGGGCGAGTGGAGCGTCAACGTACAGGGCAGTGACCTGGTCGCCGACGCCGACCAAACCATCGACGGCGTGATCGCCGCGACGGACGAAGCCGGCAACGTGGGCGACGTCACCGCCGAGAAAGTCTACAACGTCGACGTAGACGCCCCGACTGACAGCAGCACCACGCTGATCATCGACGACGTGACGGACGACAACACCGTTAACGCCGAGGAAGCCGACGGCGACGTGACCGTGACCGGCCGCGTGACCGGCGAATACGCGGAAGGCGACGTGGTCACCCTGACCATCAACGGCAATGACAGCTACACCACCACCGTTAACGCAGCGGGCGAGTGGAGCGTCAACGTACAGGGCAGTGACCTGGTCGCCGACGCCGACCAAACCATCGACGGCGTGATCGCCGCGACGGACGAAGCCGGCAACGTGGGCGACGTCACCGCCGAGAAAGTCTACAACGTCGACGTAGACGCCCCGACTGACAGCAGCACCACGCTGATCATCGACGACGTGACGGACGACAACACCGTCAACGCCGAGGAAGCCGACGGCGACGTGACCGTGACCGGCCGCGTGACCGGCGAATACGCGGAAGGCGACGTGGTCACCCTGACCATCAACGGCAATGACAGCTACACCACCACCGTTAACGCAGCGGGCGAGTGGAGCGTCAACGTACAGGGCAGTGACCTGGTCGCCGACGCCGACCAAACCATCGACGGCGTGATCGCCGCGACGGACGAAGCCGGCAACGTGGGCGACGTCACCGCCGAGAAAGTCTACAACGTCGACGTAGACGCCCCGACTGACAGCAGCACCACGCTGATCATCGACGACGTGACGGACGACAACACCGTTAACGCCGAGGAAGCCGACGGCGACGTGACCGTGACCGGCCGCGTGACCGGCGAATACGCGGAAGGCGACGTGGTCACCCTGACCATCAACGGCAATGACAGCTACACCACCACCGTTAACGCAGCGGGCGAGTGGAGCGTCAACGTACAGGGCAGTGACCTGGTCGCCGACGCCGACCAAACCATCGACGGCGTGATCGCCGCGACGGACGAAGCCGGCAACGTGGGCGACGTCACCGCCGAGAAAGTCTACAACGTCGACGTAGACGCCCCGACTGACAGCAGCACCACGCTGATCATCGACGACGTGACGGACGACAACACCGTTAACGCCGAGGAAGCCGACGGCGACGTGACCGTGACCGGCCGCGTGACCGGCGAATACGCGGAAGGCGACGTGGTCACCCTGACCATCAACGGCAATGACAGCTACACCACCACCGTTAACGCAGCGGGCGAGTGGAGCGTCAACGTACAGGGCAGTGACCTGGTCGCCGACGCCGACCAAACCATCGACGGCGTGATCGCCGCGACGGACGAAGCCGGCAACGTGGGCGACGTCACCGCCGAGAAAGTCTACAACGTCGACGCGGAGGCTCCGACGAGCGACACGACCACGCTGATCATCGACGACGTGACGGACGACAACACCGTCAACGCCGAGGAAGCCGACGGCGACGTGACCGTGACCGGTCGCGTGACCGGCGAATACGCGGAAGGCGACGTGGTCACCCTGACCATCAACGGCAATGACAGCTACACCACCACCGTTAACGCAGCGGGCGAGTGGAGCGTCAACGTACAGGGCAGTGACCTGGTCGCCGACGCCGACCAAACCATCGACGGCGTGATCGCCGCGACGGACGAAGCCGGCAACGTGGGCGACGTCACCGCCGAGAAAGTCTACAACGTCGACGTAGACGCCCCGACTGACAGCAGCACCACGCTGATCATCGACGACGTGACGGACGACAACACCGTTAACGCCGAGGAAGCCGACGGCGACGTGACCGTGACCGGCCGCGTGACCGGCGAATACGCGGAAGGCGACGTGGTCACCCTGACCATCAACGGCAATGACAGCTACACCACCACCGTTAACGCAGCGGGCGAGTGGAGCGTCAACGTACAGGGCAGTGACCTGGTCGCCGACGCCGACCAAACCATCGACGGCGTGATCGCCGCGACGGACGAAGCCGGCAACGTGGGCGACGTCACCGCCGAGAAAGTCTACAACGTCGACGTAGACGCCCCGACTGACAGCAGCACCACGCTGATCATCGACGACGTGACGGACGACAACACCGTTAACGCCGAGGAAGCCGACGGCGACGTGACCGTGACCGGCCGCGTGACCGGCGAATACGCGGAAGGCGACGTGGTCACCCTGACCATCAACGGCAATGACAGCTACACCACCACCGTTAACGCAGCGGGCGAGTGGAGCGTCAACGTACAGGGCAGTGACCTGGTCGCCGACGCCGACCAAACCATCGACGGCGTGATCGCCGCGACGGACGAAGCCGGCAACGTGGGCGACGTCACCGCCGAGAAGGAATACAACGTCGACGCCGCCCCAGAGGCTGCGGGTGGACAAGTAACAGGTGAGGAAGACACCGCTTTAATACTGAAATGGAGTGATTTTAATATCACTGACGATTCACCTGCTGCTGAACAGGGAATTGTGATTACCGATTTGCCTTCCTCTGGAACATTGGAATTCAAAGATGCCAGTGGGCAGTGGCAGAGCGTGGCAGTGGATGCAAACTTCACCAGAGCGGAAATAGATGCTGGGCAACTGCGCTTTATGCCAGAAGCTAATGAGTCAGGCTTCGATAGCTATGGTGGTGAGGGTGTAGGTAACCAGCAAGTTGACTATGCTCAGTTGCAGTTCGTACCCACTGATGCTCGCAATGAAGGAGTGGAAGCTACCCTCAAAATCGATATCAAGCCTGTTGCCGATGCACCCACTATCTCTGTATCGCTGGGTGACACACTTGAGTCGGTACGAGCATCAGTCATTACGGTTGAGCATGGCAGCGTTACTATCACCATTGAGGGTACTGAAATCAGCGCTGCCGGAATCAGCGGTGAGGTAATCAAACCACCGTTTAGTGATGGCAACCTAAACCCTGGGAGTGCCAATAATACCAACGGTGTTGATGTTATTGCGCTCATCGGTGACTTCAATAAGTTGGTGAATGGTAACCAGCCAGTTAATTCGATCAATGGTGATGACAAAGACTATATCTACTTAAACAAGCCGTTAACAAGCTATGCATTTAACCTAGGCGACCAGCATCAAAACTCGGGCTATGATGGAACCATCACCGATTTGGACACTGGTGTGACTATTAGTGTTAATAATATTCGTGGGATCATCTATGGCGATGGCTCCACTATGTTGCCCAGTGATGCTACTACCACTATTACCCAGACTGGCTATGACATTATCGAGGTCGAGCTCTCTGCTCTATTAACCGACACTGACGGCAGTGAGGTACTGTCGGATGTTATCTTGACAGACATTCCTGCGGGAGTGGTGCTGACCGGAGAGGGTGTGGTTAGCCAGTCGGATGGCAGTTGGCTGGTGACTAATCCTACAGGGGATAGCATCGATCAGTTGATGTTAACGATGAAAGTGCCTGTGAACGCCGGAGCTTTTGATATTACTGCTACGGTAACTTCAAGCGAGGTCTACCAGGATGCAGCTGGAGACCAGCAAGTTACAGACAGTAAAACCAGCACTGATACCACCGACGTTGAGCAATACAATATTGTGGTTGGTTCGCCTGGTGGCGACACCATTGACGGTACCAGTGCAAACGACATTATTATTAGTGATGTCGCTGGTCTGCAGTTAGTACCAGGTGAAAACTACAACCTGGCGTTTATGGTGGATACATCGGGCAGTATGTCGAATGCCGATATCGCCAATGCTAAGGCATCATTGACTGAAGTATTCAATACACTTAAAGAGAGTGTAGGTGAGGATAACGCCGGCACGGTGAACATCTTCTTGGTAGAGTTTGATACTCAGGCAGGAAGAAGTGTTAGTGTTGATTTGTCGGATCCACAAGCACTGCCCAAGCTACAAGCAGTTTTGGATGGATTCCAGCGTGGTGGGGGCACCAACTATGAAGATGTATTTAAAACCACTGCCAACTGGTTCTATACAGACGCCGTACAAGCCAATTCTGGTACCAACCAGACCTACTTTATTACCGATGGTTTACCGACGTATTATCAAGCCAACGAACAGGAGAGTGTGGTTGTAGGCTCCAGAGGAAATAGTCTTTGGAACTTGACTATTGATGACATTGATTACGTTCCTGGACAAGCTTATTCGATGAATATTGATGGCCAAGACAGAGAGGTCATCGATGTGAACGGTAATGTTTCTAATTGGAACTATAACTCTGGGATATGGTTGCCCATTGTGGGTTGGATTGGTCGTGGCTGGTCTAAAGATGGAATTGTTGGACAAGTAAAACCCGAAGGAGACGGCACATACGAGATTTCTGTTCTTGGTGGCAATGGCAGTAGCACCACACAAACGGTAGTCCAGAACTCACAGGAAGCATTTGCACAGCTAGACGGTATGTCGTCGGTCAATGCAATAGGTTTGGGCAACGAGCTAAATGAAAATAGCCTTCAGGCATATGACTCTGATGGCATTGTCCAGTCGAATATCGATCCGGAGCAACTTGCTGACGCCATACTTGGGCAAGATGTCGAGCTGCCGTCTGGTGATGACATTATTTCCGGTGGTGATGGCAATGATATCTTGTTTGGAGATCAGGTTACCTTCGGAGGGATAGAAGGTAACGGCTTACCTGCGATTAAGGCTTACATTGCAGGTCAGTTGGGTATCGCAGATCCTAATCAAATTTCTGCTGAGCAGATCCATCAATACATTAGCAATAATCATGGGGAGTTTAATAACTCCACAGGGACGGGCGGTAACGATATCCTGACTGGAGGGGATGGCGATGATATTCTGTTTGCACAAGGTGGGAATGACACGCTAATTGGTGGGGCTGGAGATGACATTATGTATGGAGGTAGTGGCGCAAATAACTTCGTATGGGAGTCGGGCGACCAAGGAGAAAGCCTCTCTCCGGCAGTTGATCAGGTAATGGACTTTAACGTAGGAACGTTCGGTTCAGATGCCTCTGCGGATCGGCTAGATATTGCTGACCTTCTGCAGGGAGAAAATGCAGAGAACCTCGATCAGTATATTGTGGCGGAGCAGCAGGGTGCTGATGCGGTATTGCATGTCAAATCGGATGGAGGCTTAGCATCAGATGGCAGTAATGCGGATCAACGTATCGTGTTGAAGGGTGTGGAAATTCCACAAGGTAGTAATTCTTCAGACTTTATTCAAAGCATGCTGGATGATGGCCAACTTAAGATAGATCAATAATCAGAACTGTTTTAGCAAAAAAGAAATGCCCCATACGCTATGTGTGGGGTTTTTCAATTGTGAAGGGAGGCAGTATGTATTTTGATGAGATACAGCTTTTACGTTGGATGAAAGGTGATAAATTAGCTGTTGAATATATAGAGATTATCTGCGATGTTGCCCATAAGTGGGATGATTTGATTGATAAAGATAAAGTGATCAGTGATGATGCTATTAATAAGCTTTTTTTTGATGTGCTGATTAAGCTCCCAAGAAATACCTTTTATCGTAAGAATTTTGATCATTTGAACTCAGTGCTAATGAATGCAATCTCTAATTGGCAAGTGGCAACCCAGCTGGAAAGAGAGGGAGAAGACTACGAAAAAAGCATTGCATTTATACTACGTTCCTCCTACGTGGATCTAATTACGCAGGCTGCTTTAATATGTGGAGGAAATAAATGGGCGTGTCAGGTGGGAAAAGAAGTAAGAAAAATTACCCATAATGAAACCTACGAAGGTTATCTTAAAAATTTAGCAATTGAAATAAATAGTCGTTCAGCAAAAAAATAAAGACTCGATCCAACCATCCTTCGTAGCCAGTGAATCCGTAAGGGAGTAATCCATGCTTTACATCAAACGCAACGCCCAAGGGGAGATTGTGATGCTCAGCAAAGAGCCATCGCCTGAGTGTAATGACACTATCAATGATGATTCACCAGAAGTGTTCGCTTTTTTAGCTGAGCAAACAGGGCAGTCGGCGCAGTTTATTGCATCCGACTTGGCTTTTGTGCGGGTGGTGGAAGATATGCTGGAAGTGCTGCTAGAGAAGGGCGTGCTTAGTTTTACTGACTTGCCTTCGGCGGCGCAGAGTAAAATCATGGAACGTAAATCGTTGCGTGCGAAGAATGATGTCAATTTGATTAGTGATGATGGCGGTATTATCTAACAAGGCGTTACTCTGTAACGCCTTGTTGTTCATGGCTTCCTTATCGAAGGTGCTTATGCGCGTACGCCTGGGCCGGTAGCTCCGTCAACGCCTACGCTGAAGAGGCTTTCCAATTCAGCTTGTTCAGTCACCCCTTCTGCGATCACCTGAATGCCAAGGGAGTGGCATAGCGTGGCCATACCTCGCACGATGGTTTGCTGTTCGTGAGAGGTATGAATCCCTCCAATCAAGCTGCTGTCTATTTTTAGATAGGCAAGCCCGATGTCGTGTAAATCGGCAAGTTTGGTGAATTCTGCCCCGACATGTTCAATTCCAAACTGACAACCTAATGGCCTTAGCGCGGCACATAAGCCGCGAAGGCTACCAATAGCGTGGCTGTTCAACATAGCGGGCACTTCGAAGCACAGCTGTTTGGCAAGTTGCGGTTGTTTTTCGAGCAACATTCTTAGCTCAATAACAAACTCAGCATTAGTAATTGAGGCAATTGAAAGATTAATGCCAATGGCGTGCGCTGGATTGTAAGCGAGTTGCTCAAGGGCTTTCTTAACCACGGCAATATCGAGCGCGGGCTCTAAGTTAAAGCGCGAGATCCAGGGAATAAACGTGCCAGCTGTTTGCCAGTGATTGGCAAGCTCTAGGCGAGCAGGACATTCGTAATGTAGTACGTCGTGGTGGGCATCAATAACTGGGAAATAAGCGAGCTGGGGGCCCAGCGCAATCGCGGCATTTAGCGCCGAACGCCATTCGGCATGATTGCCAAAGAGAGAGTTATGCTGATGCTCTCGTATAGCAACTGTGGTGTGGGCGCTCGCACTTTCGGCTTCGGCAAGGGCGTCGTCTAACGTAGCCAATAAACCACCTCGATCATCATGAGGTGTGTAGGCAACCACAGCGGTTGGTAAACGCATGCCGATATTGGGCGCCTTGAGCGCGATGCTATCAAGTGCTTGACGAAGACGCGGTATGAGTGCGCTAGTCTCTGCTTCTAAAGGCAGCATGAGGATAAAGTCACTACCGTTTAATCGCCCAACCAGTGCTTCTTCTGGCGTGGGGGCCAACTGAGAGAGTTGTGTCACTAACTCACTGAGTAACTGATCAGTAGCTTGGTGGCCTAGCTGTTCATTGAGGATTTCAAGCGACTCCACTCTGGTCATTATCATCAGCCCCGTGGCACGGGCGTCTTCACTCCCCAGTAACGATGATAAACGGCTCATAAACACATCGCGATTGAGCGCCCCTGTGACACGATCGTGTTGCAGGTGGCGACGTAGCTCATCCAGTTTTTGGCTTTCCTGGCTGAGCATTTGGTGCACACTAGCAGACAGAACGTTCATTGCTTGGGCCACTTCGCGTAGCTCTAACGTGCGGGGTTCTTTAATGGTGGTAAAGCGTCGGGCGCTGATATCTTTTGCCTGGGCGACAACCCGTACCAGAGGATGCTTGATACCGCGCACCACAACGGTGGCAATGGCGAGACTGATAGCGCCGGCCAGCAAGAACCAGCCTGCAAGCTCAAGCATAATGCGCCACAAAGAGGTATAGGCGAAACTGTGCTGGCTTTCGAGTTCAAGCGTACCGAATTGCCGCCAGCCGTCTTGAAT
The DNA here is from genome assembly GCF_024138895.1 of Halomonas sp. XH26. Classification (NCBI taxonomy): domain Bacteria; kingdom Pseudomonadati; phylum Pseudomonadota; class Gammaproteobacteria; order Oceanospirillales; family Halomonadaceae; genus Halomonas; species Halomonas sp. XH26. The sequence goes on along the minus strand of NZ_CP071889.1, from coordinate 2,644,817 downwards.
CGTTGCCGTGCCAATCGGTACATCAAAGTGAATAACGTTGCGGAACCAGGCGGGTACATCGCCACTATATTCGTTGGCCGAACGCTCAATGAGCACCTGGCCTTCGGTGTCTCGCAGGGTAATGCGGCGATAATAGCCAGTATCAAACTGTGCGGAGATTAACAGTTCTAGTGTTACCACGTCCTTATCGAGCTGGCTCATGGAAAGTGCCAATGCCGTTGCATTGTCTTCGTTTTTAATGCGCACTTCCTGCTCGATATAGTCACGGCTCGAGGTGATGCTGATCGCAAGGCTGCCGATAAACGAAAGCAACAGTAGCGCAATAATGGCCAGCCAGAGCTGTTTAATCAGCGACATAGTGCTTAATCCTCTTAAATAAAACCTTGTGATTGCATCCGTTCAACGACATTGCGCCAGCGTGATAGTCGCGCTAACGGGTCGGCACGTGATTGCGTTGTGCTACCAGCCCATAACCCATCGCTATTAAAACTGAATACTGGGTCTAGGTCAGTGCGCTGAGAAGCAGGGGTAATAGAAGGCGCAATATTATCAAGTACTAACGGCTCGGCACTGGGCGTTGAGTAGTAGCCAAGTACCATATGTGCCTGGGTGATCTGGCTGCGGCCAATGCGTGCCCGAACATAAATCATGCGCAGGCGTTCACCGGGAACACCTAGTTGCTTCAGGGTGATGTACTTGGCAATGGAGTAATCTTCGCAGTCGCCTTGTGCTTTACCCATGGCCTCTAATGGCGTCGCCCAGTAGTCCTCTTGTCCCCATACGTGGATATCATCAATCCAACGTACTCGGCGATTAAAGAAGTCGTTGACCTCGCGAAGTTGCATTTGCACCTCTTGCCCACGCAAACGCTCCAGCATGGCAAACCACTCTTCTAAAACAGCAAGACCGCTTTGGCCATACTGTTGTTGCATGCTCTGCCGTAATCGTTGGGGGTTGAAGGCTGTTGCAGGCGAGGCGTGAAAACCTAATCCTGAGCTCAGCACAACAGCGCCGACAGTAGCTAAAAACTGTCGACGCGAAAGTTGCTTAAGTTGGGAGCGAGAGGAGGCAGGCATAAACCCCATGAGTAATAGTTAATAAGCGTTAAGCCTACAAGCTACTGCGTTGAAGTGCACTATCTCCTCAGTAATATCTTCTCATTAGAAAGTACTAGCTTTAAACGCGGAGGGAGGACTGTCGTCACCTCATTTGGCGGATGCTTGAAACACGCTGTCGAGCAGTGGTTCCAGTGCTGGCCAAACGTTGTCTAAAATAATTGGCTGAGCCTCGGCGGTGGGGTGAATGCCGTCGTCTTGCATCAGTTGTTCGTTAAGTGCTACGTCTTCCAACAAGAAAGGGACGAGAGACACGTCATACTCATCAGCTAACGAATGGAAAACGCCTGTGAAGGCATCACGGTAGGCTTGGCCATAGTTGGGCGGAATATCAATGCCGAGAAGCAGTACGTCAGCACCTGCCTGTTGGCTTTGTTCAATCATACTAGCTAGATTGGAACGCATTTGAGTAGGCGGAAGGCCACGTAATCCATCGTTGCCACCGAGCTCTAACAGAACGATATCAGGCTGTCGCTGTCCGATGATGTTAGCCAATCGTTGTGCACCGCCGGACGTCGTTTCACCGCTGATACTGGCATTTATAACCTGGGCTTCACCTTCTAGCCGCTCAGCCAATAACGTGACCCAGCCCCGTTCTTGCTCTATACCATAGGCGGCACTAAGACTATCGCCCATGACTAAAAGTGTTGGGGGTTGGTCGGCGTTGAGTGCCGGCGCGCTAAAGATGACTATCAGTGCCAGCAACCCTCCGGTTACCATGCGGTTCAGTCTTTGCCTCGCTATAGGGATGCCATGCTTCATGTCTTACTCCTCTGATCCACAAGCCAATTTGGATCCAAAAGCCCACTTGGACCCAACCGCTAATTTGCCAACCGATGCTGCCTCTTCGCATCAGCCCACCACCGACACCATCACCGCTAGTAATGTTCCTCACAAGCAAGCTCACCAGCCAGTCCTGCATGCTGAGAAACTTTCTAAACAGGTGAAAAGCGGTGAACGTTCGCTAACTATCTTACACGACCTTGCGCTTAGCGTAGCAGCGGGAGAAAGTGTTGCCATTCTTGGTAAAAGCGGTGCTGGTAAGTCGACCTTGCTAGGGCTGTTGGCAGGGTTGGATACGCCCAGTGATGGTGAACTCACGCTATTTGGCCAGCCGCTAAGCCAAATGGATGAAGATGGGCGTGCTGCGTTGCGGGCTGGAAGAGTCGGTTTTGTATTTCAAAACTTTCAGCTGCTACCGACGTTAAGTGCATTGGAAAATGTGCTATTGCCGTTAGAGCTGTCTCCCCGAGCAGGAGAAACTCAGGCCGCGGCTCAATGGCTTGAGCGAGTCGGGCTTGGTGAGCGCACAGAACATCTGCCTAAGCAGCTTTCGGGAGGTGAGCAGCAGCGCGTAGCTATAGCACGTGCGTTCGTTACCGACCCTGAACTAGTCTTTGCCGACGAACCAACAGGTAACCTTGATCCCGATACGGGCGCACAGATTATTGACCTGCTTTTCACGCTGAACCGTGAAGCGGGCACGACGCTAATTTTAGTGACCCACGACCACGCACTTGCCCGCCGCTGCGACCGGTGTTTGCGCCTGGCTAACGGGCAGTTGATGCCATTCGAGCCAACCGCTGCTGTCAGCGGGGGTGGCGATGAGTGATATAAACTGGCGGCTTGCGGCACGTAGTTTGAAACGTGACCTACGTGCCGCTGATGTTCGCGCTCTGTTTGTCGCGCTGGTGTTGGCAGTTGCCGCTTCTACCATGATCGCCTTTTTTTTAGACCGCCTAGAGCGTGGGTTAGAGCGCCAAGCAGGCCAGATGCTGGGAGGAGATCTAGTCCTCGAGCAGCGCGAGCCATTCTCTGAGGAGCTACGCACGACGCTAGAGCAAGCGGGTTTTACGCTGAGTGATCAGGTTGATCTAGTGTCAATGATTAGTCGTGGTGAGCGCTTCCAGCCAGCTAGCTTGAAAGCGGTGGATGATGTCTATCCTCACTATGGCGTTTCTCATGTAGATCGTGGTAACGGGGTTGAGCAGATTGCATCAGGCCCACCGCCTGGGGAAGCCTGGGCAGACCCACGGTTAGCGCAGCTGATTGACATTGCGATAGGCGACCGTGTTCAAGTAGGCCAAGCAGAACTGCTTATTAGTGGGATTATCGAGCGCGAGGCGGATCAGTCGGCTGGTTTTAGTAATTTTAATCCTCGTTTAATGCTTAATACCGCCGACTTGGAAGCAACAGGATTGGTGCAGTTAGGGTCACGGCTCGAGTTTGAACTGCTTGCTGCTGGGCCTCCTACAGCACTGGAGCAAGTACAGGGCTTGCTGGCCGAACTAAAACGTAATGGGGTAGACGTACGTGATGTACGTGTTGACCGTCCTCAGTTAGGCAACGCGCTTCAACGCGCTGAGAGTTATCTTGGGCTTGCCGGATTGGCGGCGGTATTATTAGCGGGCGTCGCGGTGGCTATGTCGACTCGTCGTTACGTTGAACGCCATCTGGACACCGCGGCGTTGCTGCGCTGCTTCGGCGCTAGTCAATATCAACTGGTGACTATTTTTACCCTGCAACTAATGGGACTCGCACTGATGGCCGCAATTATTGGCGCGCTGTTAGGGCTTATTGGTCAGGCTGTGCTGCTGTGGCTGTTAACAAGTTTTCTGCCTATGACTTTACCACCCCCCGGCATTATGCCGCTTTGGCTGGGCATTTTTACTGCGCTTGCGGTGCTGGTTGGTTTTGCTGGCCCCACACTGTTACGCATTAAGCGTGTTAGTGCGCTGAAAGTGTTGCGTCGTGAGCTTGACCCACTACCACCGTCTGCTTGGTTAGTAGTGGGAGTGGCGAGTCTAGTGTTTGGTGGCCTGTTGTGGCTTTACTCAGGCAGTTTTTCGCTTGCACTGGCGCTACTCATTGGCGGTGCGGCCCTGTTAGGGCTTCTATGGATGGCTAGCACGCTGTTGCTAAACGGCCTGTTGAAAGCTGTTCAACGGCTTTCCGGTGGAAGTGAGTGGGGCCAAGCGTTTCGGTTGGGCGGCAGGCAGCTGGCCCGTCGAAAGCAAGCAGGGCTTGGACAACTGCTGGCGTTTTCGGTCACGTTTTTTGCGATGGCGATGATCGTACTAGTGCGGGGGGATTTATTGTCCACCTGGCAAGATCAGTTGCCGGCGAATACCCCTAATTACTTTGCTATCAATATTCAGCCCAGTGAGCGAGATGCTTTCGAAGATGCGGTTGCTCCGCGGGTGGAGACTCAAAGCACTCTATACCCAATGGTGCGCGGAAGAATCAGTGCTATTAACGGTCAGCCGCCGATAGAAGCCGTTCCTCCTGATGCCAGAGGCGATAACTCGCTGCGCCGTGAACTGAATCTTACCTGGCAATCAGCGTTGCCCGAAGGTAATCAGGTCGTCGCTGGAGAGTGGTTTTCACAACCGCGTGAGCCACAGGGATGGTTGAGTGAGGTGGAGGCCACGCCTCAGGAAGCCTCTAACGTTGTGCCCATCTCTGTGGAAGATGGACTAGCAGAGCGTCTTGGCCTTGGGTTAGGGGACGAGCTAACGTTCTCTGTAGGCGGTGATACCATCACCACCCGTATTGAGAGCCTGCGCAGCCTTAACTGGGATAGTTTTAACCCAAATTTCTTCGTTATTTTTCCACCGGGCGTGCTTGAATCGTTTGGCCATAGTTTTATCACCGCGTTTCACTTGCCAGAACAAGAGCAGAGCTTAATCCGACAATTAGTTAATGATTTTCCAGGCGTATCACTGCTCAACGTGGATGCCATCTTAGGCCAAGTGCGCGAGGTGCTTACCCAGGTCACCCGAGCGGTAGAGCTAGTGCTTATTCTGGTTCTGATGGCTGGCGTTAGCGTGCTTTATGCAGCACTGACGGCTAGTCGGCCGGTACGCGCCCATGAGAGCGGCTTGCTGCGTGTATTTGGTGCAGGTAACCGAATGATTTCACGGGTACAAGGTGCTGAATATGCGCTGCTCGGTTTTGCCAGCGGTTTGATGGGGGCTTTCCTTGCAGAGTTTGCCACTGCCGCGCTTTATCTCTATTGGCTTGATTTAACACCGCGCCTGCATGTGAGCTTATGGCTAGTTCTGCCCTTAGGGGGCGCATTACTGATTGGCATTATCGGACATGCCCTTTCTTATAGCCTGCGGCGTCAAGCGCCTGCGGCGAGCTTGGGGTTGCTTGGTGAGGCTTAACAAAACTTTACCAAGTGCTATGCTTAGCGCTTCTCACAAGGAGGTCATGACATGTCTGTGTCTGTAGGTCATCGCCAGCTTACTGCTGGGGTTTTGTTGCTGCTACTTTCCGGTACGGTGAATGCTTCACCTCAGCAGCTTGAAGCAGAGCTTCGTGAGCGGCTAGGTAGTGAGTCGAGCGCATTCACAGTTGCCCAAGTGTATGAGCAGCCTGACGCTGTTGTCGCTGAGGATATTGCTATCACTTATGCCAATGGCGATGTGTTTACTATCGAACGTTACCTCGTTGAGGGTGACTATCATCGTCCAGACAATGTAGTCATTGACGGTATGGCCATTAGCGAGGCAGGTAACTCATTGCCTTTTCTCAGCGTTGCCTCCATTGAATTGCCTAACGCTTCGCAAGCAGTGCCGTCGATTGATGAAATGAGTGCGCCAGGCATGGTATGGAAGGCGCTGAATGCGCGTGACATCACGCTAAACCTACAGGGTGAGGCAGCGGATGAGTTTTTTAGTGAGCTAGACTCTCCCCCGCTTGAGGGGCAGTTGCACATTGAAACGCTCATGCTTGAAGAGGTCAGCAGTAGCGCCATTGGCTTGTTCGATATGCAGGGCGTCAGTGCCGATTTTAATGACTTGGAAAGTGGGATTAGTTCGGTTCTTTCGCTCGCTAATTTGCGCATTGAGCAGCTAACCGGAATTGATACGCCTGGGGAAGAGAGCGTGGAACATGCCGCGTTGAATGGCATGGATCTGTCCGGGGATGGTTGGCGCGTAGCGTTGGATAGCGCCTGGGTAGAAGGCAATTCCTATGTGGGTGATGCAGGCTTCGAAGGCGCATTTTTTGATATTGGAGGGCTGCTGCCTTTATTGCCACTCGAGCAACGACGAGAGTTCGAAACCTTTAACAAAATACTCACAGGGGGAAGTGGTCAGTTACAGGCTGACGGGCGCAGTCATTCCCGCTGGGAGGAAGGGGGGGAAACCGACCGCTTGATCGCTGATGGCTATGTGCGCTTGAGTAGTGCTGCAGGAATTGAATACAGCCTTGATTTGCCGATCAGTTTGCCAAAAAGCGTTTCCATTGAGCAGGCAATGCAAAACCCTGCATTGTTTGAATCAGCCACGTTGCATGGTGGTGAGGTCGTTGTGGCTTATACCGATGACGGATTGCTACCGCGATTAACTACCGAGATCGCCGCGCACGAGAATATTACCGAAGCGCAAGCAGTCTCTATGGCGGTGGGGCAGGCTCGTCAGCTTGAGCCCTTGTTAGGCTCGCAAGTAACCAAATTAATGACCGGGATGATCGACATTATGGCTGGCCATTCCCAAGCCTTAACGGTCAATGTCGCATTGCCTAATCCGTTTACTTTTAACCAATTCATGATGAACCCGATGGGGAGCGCTGAGCGGTTTACGCTCACCTTTGAGCTAAAGTAGCGCGGTTGACCAGTTAGTCAGTTTTTTAATGACGACTGCAACATGAAATACGCTCATGCACGACCTGACGCGGATGCGATGAAAGTCGCGTCAGGCTGCGTTATGATAGCGCCCTAGTTTCCCCATGATGATCCTTTTGTAACGAGGTTCCCGCCGATGTTCAGCCGCGATATGACAATTGCCGGATTCGATGATGTGCTTTTTGACGCGATGCAAAAAGAAGTTGCACGCCAGGAAGCTCACATTGAATTGATTGCTTCTGAAAACTACGCCAGCCCCCGCGTACTGGAAGCGCAAGGCAGCCAGCTGACCAATAAATACGCCGAAGGCTATCCAGGTAAGCGCTACTATGGTGGCTGTGAATTTGTTGATATCGCTGAAAATCTTGCGATCGACTATGCCAAGCAGCTGTTCGGCGCGACCTACGTGAATGTTCAGCCTCATTCTGGTTCCCAGGCCAACAGCGCGGTTTTCCAAGCGCTGGTAAAGCCGGGCGACACCATCTTGGGGATGAGCCTGGATGCCGGTGGTCACTTAACCCATGGTGCCAAGCCTAACTTCTCTGGCAAGCACTATAACGCTATTCAGTATGGGCTGAACGAGCAGGGCTTGATCGATTATGATCAGGTGGCTGAGCTTGCTCGCGAGCACAAGCCCAAAATGATTATTGCTGGTTTCTCTGCCTACTCGCAAATTGTCGATTGGGCTAAGTTCCGTGAGATCGCTGATGAAGTAGGTGCTTACTTGCTGGTTGATATGGCGCACGTGTCTGGCTTGGTTGCTGCAGGCGTTTACCCAAGCCCGCTGCCCCATGCTCACGTCGTAACATCTACCACTCACAAAACCCTGCGTGGCCCACGCAGCGGCGTTATTCTCTCCGCTGAAAACGATGCGGATATCGAGAAAAAGCTGCAGTCTGCTGTCTTCCCTGGTGGCCAGGGCGGCCCGTTGATGCATGTTATTGCCGCCAAGGCAGTCTGCTTCAAAGAAGCCATGGCGCCTGAATTCAAAGCTTACCAGCAGCAGGTGGTTAAAAACGCCCAGGCGATGGCCAAGGTGTTTATCGACCGCGGTTACGATATCGTGTCTGGTGGTACTGAAGATCACCTGTTCCTGCTGTCTTTGATCAAGCAGGGCGTGACCGGTAAAGATGCAGACGCCGCTCTGGGCCGCGCTCACATCACTGTGAACAAAAACGCGGTGCCTAACGATCCGCAAAGCCCATTCGTGACCTCTGGTTTGCGTATTGGTACGCCTGCCGTTACTACCCGTGGTTTCGGTGAAGATGAGTGCAGTCAACTGGCCGGTTGGATTTGTGACATCTTAGATGTACTTGCTAAAGGTGAGGACACCAGTTCAATCGAAGCCCAAGTGCTCGATAAAGTGGCCCAAGTATGTGGCCGCTTCCCTGTTTACAAGTAACATGTGCTTAATTTGCCAGGCCGAATAGTAGTGGCATGGCATGGCAAATAGAGATAAAGCAAGAAGCGATAAAAAAAGCGCTAACCATATAGGTTAGCGCTTTTTTATTGGCATCAAGTCGATCTGAAGATCAAGGCTCTTCTTGGCGAATGATGCTGACTTTTTTCTGCTCTCTGGTCCATTTGCCCGCTTTTTTATCAATGTATTGGAAGTGCTCGTTCGTGAAATTACCTTGATTGCAGGCGTGGCGGTAAGACACCGTGGGTACAGTGTGTTGATCTAATAGCTGAATAAATACACCAGGACCTGTGAGCTCAAACACATTGGTGAGCGTGTTCTCTTCAATGTTTTGCTGCACTTGATCAATCAGTCTGCGTAGGTTGGGGTTGCCTGGTTTGCTGGCGATGAAGTAATTGCTCAGCTCACCCTTGCGTGTCGTGACATAGAGTTCGTCAATGTTGGCAGGAACAACGCGGGAAAGCGGCCAGATGGCATGTGCGTCAATATCGAGGTAGACGCCGCCGTATTTGTAAAGCACCATGAGGCGCCAAAAATCAGCCTGCGCCGCACCAATTTGTAACTTTGAATAGCTGGTGAATAGGGTGTCGTCGAAATTTTCTTTAATGAAGTCACTCCGCGCCTCGGTAATCATGAAACGATATTCGAAACGAGGAGCCATGAGACGATTAAACAAGTAGTTCAGGTAAACCGGAAGGGTCACTCTATTAGTGAAGTTGGTCTGCCAAATAATCTGTGGAATAGTCGAATCATTTTTAGGTGCCAGCCAAGGCGCGGCATAGGCTGGCAGCGTGAAGCGCTTGTTCGGCAGCACGGCATGAAAAATATAGCTAAGCAGCTTGGTAATGTTTGCGCATAGCTTTATCAAGCGACTAGTGGCCACGATAAGTGGTTTGCTTGTGCGGGTGGGCATGTTCATCCTTTTCATTCGTGTCGCGGCAAGAGGTGAATCGATTACCAACCGCCTTGGCCTTCCAATAAGCTTCGGGTGTTATTATCCAGCGGCAGCTTAAAGTCAGCGCTGCCAAGCACCATCGCATCACCAGCGCGAACTACCCGTGCACTCACATAGAGATAGTCCTGGCCTTGTGCATAAGTACCCATCAGTATCGAGCGTGCGTTGTGCTGGGCGCTAAGACGTTGGACTTGGCGGGATAAAATTAATTCGCCAACGGTTTCTTCAATAAACATACTGTCACGCATTTTGACTTCGCGTACCTGCATGCCTTGCCGTGCGAGGGCGGACGCCATAATTTCAGAGCTAATACGGCCAAACGTAGACGACTGGCTTAAGTTATCAATACTTACAAAGGTAGCCGCAATCATCGGGCTATGGCGTGTAAGATCTGGATTGCTGGCCACCATTTGTGCGGCGGCTTCATGGGCTAGTTCGGAAAGGTCTGGCTGAGGCTCGGCATTTCGCATGCTATTGTTATTGCCAAGTGCAGTGCAGCCAGCCAAAAACAGCATAAACAACGCAACGATAAGCAGACGTGCACCAACTGCTAAGCCGCGCAGTGGAGCCAGAGAGTGGGAGAGTGAAAGCATGTAATTACCAAGTATCGGTGATAGAAACAGTTGGGGTTGCAGGCGCTTGAGGAACGCGATGTGGCGCATAGTGACGTCGGTCACCAGCATTTATGTAATAAATATTAGAAGAGGAGTAGAGAATGCGTTCACTATCAACGATCTGGGTAGTGATGATAACCTCCTCTTTGCCCTCATAAGTCCAACTGCCGCTGGTCGTATCTGCCACCATCGCAGCGGGAATTAATGCAAGCGCAGGCTCGCTCCAGTTTCCTAGTGCCATGCTAGCCACGGTCACGCCACCGGCAAGGGCGGTGTATGCACCAAACGGTGGGCGTATATAGCCGCGGTCACGATGCTCAACAACTTCTACGTCCACTTGAACGGTGGCACCGCCAGTGTTGGGTTGCGTCATCACGCTTCCCCCGCGTGACACCAGTTCGCTTGTTAATAGCGTGCGAAAGCCACGTTCAAATTCGCCACCGTAATAGGCGCTAACTGACGTATGCTCTTGTGCTGGGATATGGAGATCCCTAAAGCGAACCCGTTCATTGCGAAGAATGCCAGCCGCTTCGTGTTGGGCTAGCACTTCCCAGTGCTGGGCCGCTTGCATGCGCTGCTGCTCACTATAAGGATAGGTAGTCGCAATGGGAGCCTGCGATGTATTGGCATAAAAGCAGCCGCTTAGCATCAGGCTCGCCAGTCCAATGCCGACAGGGCGAAATAGTCGGCCAATGGACGATTGGGTCGATGATGGCTCAGTTCTTAATAAATGAGCTCTTGATGACATAGGTCGGGTGCGCACCTGATTGTTCCTTCTCGCTACGAAACGGCTTTTGATAGACTAGTTTGCCACGCTTACCCTAGATCGGCCACGAGGTTAAAAACTTGAATGAGTGAAAACACCCATGCTTGAAGACCACCGCGCTGGTCCGCGTCATGATTCATTGCTAACCGCTTATCCAGAAGATGAAAGTAATAGCGGTTGGATGATTAGCTATATTGACATCATGACGCTACTGGTAGCCCTGTTCGTCATTATTATTGCTGCGGCTAATGTGACAAGCCCATCATTGTTTCAGCAAGAAACAGCCGATGAGTACGGCTATGAGTCGTCACCTGCTAGAGAAATACCCTTGCCGGATGCGCTTGCTGAAGCCCGTCAGCAGCGCACAGTACTCGGCGTATCACCTAGCAGTGATACGCTCAGCCCGTTTGCGATTAGCGCTGCGTTGGGTGTGGCAGGGTTGCCTAAAGCTCGCACTGCTGTTGTGGAGGTGCCTCCTTTATTGGCGCGGATTGAAGAAGTATCGATAGATACCCAGCCATTGACTGCCAATAGTAGGCTTCCGCAGTTGCTACTGCCCACCGATGAGCGTCAGTCTGTTTCGCCGTTGGCCGATTACATGGTAGTGCTCACCGACCGTCCACCTATCAATGTACAAAAAGTATCTGACGTGGCGATTAATAGCGCATTAGCACTTGATGAGAGATTGTCTGAGCGTGTGGAGGCTTCGACGTACCTACCTAACCTGGAAGGCGTTGAAGTTTCCCGAGTCGCTGAAGGTATCAGCCTGCGTGTACAAGATCGGTTGCTATTTCCCTCTGCCGATGCTCAGTTGACAGAAGGTGGCTCATCGTTAGTAGGGTCATTGATGGATACCATCCAGCGCTTCGAGGGGGAAGTGTGGGTAGAGGGACACTCCGATAGCCAATCTATCAATACCCCAGAGTTTTCGTCCAACTGGGCGCTTTCAAGTGCGCGGGCGATTGCGATCGTTGAGGCACTTGAAGCCGCAGGGGTTGCTCCGGAGCGTTTGCGAGCCGTTGGACTAGCCGCAACTCAGCCGCTAGAAGATAACGATACTGTCGAAGGGCGAGCGCGAAATCGTCGCGTTGAGGTGGTTATTCATGTGGACTAGGGGATAAGTCAAAAAAAACCCGCCGGGGGAGGCGGGTATGAAAGGGCTTGGCTCACTGCAGCCCACTGGCATCAGGTGAGGGGTGTACAAGGTTGCCAGTGGGTACAATTTCAGTATAGCTATTTATGAGCTTTTTCCAAGGGCTTGTCGAATTTTTTTCAATTTATTCGCGCGCTATTTTGGTGCGCCGAAGTTGCGTTGTTTTGGGGCTCATAAGAAAGTGGCTGCTTTTTATGAGTTAAATTTTTGATTATTAAAAATAAAATTGTATTGGCATACAAACTGCTTGGTTGCTCATCTAAAAGTGGACGTGTGTAACGACTTTTAAGATTGCAAAAGGGTGGTGCTATGACCGAATACAAGCGTACTGCGTTGCCCAGTGATGCTCAGTCACCAAGCGACTTAGACCCAGTGCTTCAACCGCGTTTGGTAGTCACCGACTTGGACGGTTCATTACTAGATCACCACAGTTATGATTTCTCACCTGCCAAGCCCTGGCTTGCCCGCCTTAAACAGCTAGGGGTTCCGGTCATTCCGGTTACCAGTAAAACTCGCGCTGAACTCATTCCCCTACGAGAAGCCCTTGGGCTAACGGCGACCCCCTTTATTGCCGAGAATGGTGCTGTTATTGGTCTGCCGCCAGGTTGGTGTCATGCGCGTTTAGATCGCCCTGGTAATGGCCGAGATGGCGTCGTTATTAAACACACCGGAGTTGATAGTGGTTTCATTAAAGCGCGACTAAACGTTTGGCGTAAGCGCCTGGGGATTCGGTTTACTCGAATGGGCGACTTAAGCCTTCAACAGGTAATGGCGTTAACTGGGCTTGATGAAACCCGTGCGAAAGCAGCGCGTCAGCGGGAGGGGAGTGAGCCGCTTATTTGGGAAGATAATGCAGCCGCACTTGAAACGTTTCGTATTGCGCTTGAAGGCGATGGCCTTGAACTTACGCAAGGGGGGCGCTTTTGGCATGTGATTGGGCGCTTATCTGACAAAGGTGGAGCGGTAGAGTGGCTAATCAGGCGATTTACTGCATTACGAGGCAGTTCGCCACTTTCATTGGGCTTGGGCGATGGCCCAAACGATATCACTATGCTGGAAACTGTCGATCAAGCTGTGGTGATTCGAGGTTGCCACGCACTTAACGTTGAGCCGCACAACAGCGCGTTATATCGAACAAATGCAACTGGGCCAACTGGCTGGGCTGAGGGGGTAGCCCACTGGTGGGGGCGAGATGACGGGCGTCTAGAAATGGCGCCAGTGAATGACGCCGCTGCATCAGATTACAAGCCACGGGAGGCTAGCGTATGAGTGATTTCCATCAAAATGGTGTGATAACCGATTTTCACAACTTAACGCGCCGGCCAGTTGAAGCCCTTGAACAAGAGCTTTGCCAGTTTGCCAAACGTCGCCCAATGGGACTAATTTTACCCTCGCTTTTTTCTGAACTGGAAGGGCCTGCGCTGTCGGCGATTGTTGATGAGCTGGTGAAAGTGCCTTACCTCAATGAAATTGTCGTTGGTTTGGACAGAGCAGACCGCGGTCAATTTTTATATGCACGGGAATTCTTTTCACGCTTGCCCCAGCACACTCGAATTCTATGGAATGACGGCCCGCGTTTACGTGCTATCGACCAAGAATTAGAAAGTCATGGTTTAGGGGCTTTAGAGCCAGGAAAAGGAAGAAACGTATGGTATTGCGCTGGCTATGTGCTTAGTTCAGGTCGCTCCACCACCGTTGGTCTTCACGATTGCGATATTCTTACCTACGACCGTGGCCTTCTAGCGCGCCTTATGTATCCTGTCGCGAATCCCCGTTTTAATTACAGTTTTTGTAAAGGCTATTACCCGCGTATCGCCGAAGGAAAGCTCAATGGGCGTGTTTCTCGGTTGATGGTGACGCCGCTGCTACGTGCCTTGAAAACTGTCTGTGGTCCGTTACCTTATTTGGATTATCTAGACAGCTTCCGTTACCCGTTATCTGGTGAATTTGCCATGCGCAGTGATGTGCTAGAGGGCATTCGAATTCCCGCTGATTGGGGGTTGGAAATCGGCGTACTGTCCGAGTTGCAGCGCAACTACTCACACCGTCAGCTATGTCAGGTCGATATTGCCGACGCCTATGACCATAAGCATCAGCCCGTTAGTGAAGAGGATGCGACCAGTGGCTTGAACCGAATGAGTCTGGATATCGCAAAAGCGCTTTATCGTAAGCTGGCTACCCAAGGGGTTAGCTTTAGCAGCGAAGATTTCCGGACGCTCAAAGCAACCTACTACCGTTTAGCCTTAGACCTCATTGAAGCCTATGATCACGACGCGACGATGAATGGACTAAGTTTAGATCGCCACTGTGAAGAACAGGCAGTTGAGCTATTTGCCAGCAATTTGCTAGAAGCTGGCAATCTGTTTTTAGATAACCCTCGTGAACGCCCCTTTATTCCCAGTTGGAACCGTGTACAAGCGGCGATGCCTGATGTGCTAGCCCGTATGCATGAAGCGGTAGAGCTTGATAATCAGGGTAAGGTTTAACGCTCAATGCTTGTTTGTTTCTATAAATTTTAAGTTTATCAGTGCTTTAAGTTTATAAGTGCTTTGAGTTTATCGGGCCTTTAAGCGTATCAAGTCTCAAAGTGTATAAGGCTTTAAGTCGATAGAAGCTGATGAATTTCGCTTAACCGACCATGTCATTCTCTTCACAGCACCTCGTTGGCAGCGAGGTGCTTTTTTGTTTCGCGGCTATTGGCCGACGAGCAATATTGATCATGCTCAAGAAATCGTTTTAAATTCCAAATAAGTATAAACATATAACATTTTATGGTCTATGATGGTTGCATAGCAACATCATTACTTGCCATTAGCGGGAGGCACAGAATGCAACACCCGATTGTCACTCACTTCTTTGATGAGCCCACTAACACCTTTAGCTATGTGGTGCAGGATCCAGATAGTAATGCCTGCGCTATTCTAGATTCGGTACTGGATTTTGATTATGCCGCGGGGCATACGGATGTACGTTCTGCTGACGAGATCATTGAATTCATTCGCGATAACCGCCTTGAAGTAACGTGGATTTTAGAAACCCATGTACATGCTGATCACCTCTCTGCGGCGCCTTATTTACACCAAATGCTAGGTGGAAAAACTGGGATTGGCGCGCACATTGTCGACGTACAGGAAATTTTTGGTAAAGCATTCAATGCAGGGACTGAGTTTGCTCGGGACGGTAGCCAATTTGATGCTCTGTTTAATGAAGGCGATACGTTCACCATTGGCAGTCTTCAAGCGCGCGTGCTTCATACGCCAGGCCATACGCCTGCCTGCCTTACTTATGTGATAGGCGACGCGGCCTTCGTTGGCGACACACTGTTTATGCCAGATTACGGCACCGCACGCTGTGACTTCCCCGGTGGCGATGCACGTACGCTGTACCGCTCTATCCAAAAGGTGTTGGCACTGCCGACGCAAACGCGGCTGTTTTTGTGTCATGACTATAAAGCGCCAGGCCGAGACGTTTATCAGCACGAGACCAGTGTGGCAGAGCAGCGTGATGCGAACGTCCATGTGCATGAAGGCATTTCAGAAGATGAGTTCGTGAAAATGCGCACGGAGCGTGATGCCACGCTAGGCATGCCTAAGCTCATTATTCCCTCTGTACAGGTCAACATGCGCGCGGGCGAGATGCCGCCTGCCGACGACAATGGCGTTGTCTATCTAAAAGTCCCTATCAACCGTTTTTAACTGATATTGATTATCGAGGAGCAGAAAATGAAAGCAAACGTCGGCGGTATCGACAAAGTGGCACGAATCGTAGTTGGTCTTATTCTGATCATACTGGCGCTTACCGGCACCATTGGCGCATGGGGATGGATTGGCGTCGTACCACTCGCCACTGGGCTGTTTAATTTTTGCCCATTGTATCCTCTGCTGGGCATCTCAACCTGTAAAAACAAGCATTAACACAGCAAGGAGACACCTGTGGACTGGATAGCAAGCCTGCAAGGGCTCGTTGGTGGTGTATTGATAGGCTTATCCGCTGTGTGGTTGATGGGAGCCTTGGGGCGCATCGCCGGTATTAGCGGCATTATTGGGAACTTAATAACCCAGCGACCTAAAGGCGACAGTGCTTGGCGCATAGCCTTTTTGTTCGGGCTGGTGAGTGGCCCGTTATTGGTCATGGCAATGGGAGGCGGGCTAGGCAACGTTGCCGATGCTCCCGGGGCGGTGATCGGTGCGCCAGCTGGCGGTGTGCCGCTAATGTTGATAGCCGGTCTGTTAGTTGGGTTAGGCACTGGGCTTGGCAGCGGCTGTACCAGCGGCCATGGCGTTTGCGGTTTGGCACGCTTATCCCCCCGCTCTATGGCCGCCACTGGGGTGTTTCTACTCACAGCGGTGGCCACGGTCTATGTGATGCGTCATATGATTGGAGGTGGTGTATGAGGCGCGTGATATGAATAGTGCAACAGTAAAAACCGCTGCTGGCTATATCGCTGGTTTGCTATTCGGGCTTGGGTTAGCTATCTCGGGTATGACTGATCCTGCCCGTGTACTTGGCTTCCTTGATGTAGCCGGCGCTTGGGATCCAACGCTGATGTTCGTGCTAGGCAGTGCGGTAGGCACAACGTTTGTGGGCTATCGGTTGGTATTTGCACGTGGCGAGCCGCTGTTTAGCGCTAATTTTCAGCTTCCAACTAAGCAAGCGTTAGACGGTAAGCTGCTGGGGGGGCAGCGCTATTTGGCATTGGATGGGGGCTTTCTGGCTACTGTCCTGGCCCTGCCATCGCCTCCATCGGTGGGATCTCATTGCCGTTATTGGCGTTGTTGGCCGCGATGGTGGCAGGCTGGTTTATCGCAAAACGTATTAGCCAGTAGCGTTAATGTATAAACCACTGTTATCGCCCTTGTCTCTTTAGGCAAGGGCGTTTTTGTAAATGAGCTTTTGTAAATAAGCTTTGGTAAATGAGCTTTGGTAAATGAGTTTATGGCACAGCCCGCTAGCTTAATGTTGGGTTAATGTGCGTTTGCCATGCTGGTAGCAATAAAAGGAAAACCGTCATGCACGTCTTGCTCATTGAAGATGATCCATTGGTCGCATCAGGAATACGCTCCGGTTTAATGATGTACGACTTTGTCGTCGATCATGTGTCCACGATTCAAGCAGCGGGACAAATCATGCAGTCAGTGGTAAGTGACGTTGTGATACTTGATCGCGGTCTTCCCGATGGCGACGGCTTGCAACTGCTGCAATCGTGGCGTGACCAAGGTAACGCTACCCCAGTGTTAATGCTAACAGCGCGGGATGCGGTACGAGACCGTGTTGACGGCCTGCAGTGCGGAGCCGACGACTATCTGGTGAAACCCTTTGACCTTGACGAGTTAGTGGCCCGTCTTCATGCACTGCTTCGGCGAGTATCGGGCCGTAGCCAGGGTATGACGGTACATGGGGCGCTAACGCTGGATCCTCATGCGCGTGAAGTGAGAGTCTCCGGTCAGTTGGTAACGCTATCGCGCCGAGAACTGGTGCTTTTAGAGGCCTTTCTGCATTCGCCGCGCAGCGTGCTTTCTGCCGACCAGCTAAAAGATAGCCTCTATGGTTTGAGTGACGATGTAGAGAGCAATGCACTGAATGTGCATATCCACCATCTACGTCGAAAACTAGGCAGTGGCATCATTGAGACGGTTCGTGGGTTGGGATATCGGTTAGGCAAGCCTGAGGCTGTCCACATTCCAGGCACGCCTCATAAGGGGCAGCAATGAGTTTACGAGCCCGCCTATTGCTTACCCTGGGGGTGACATTGGCATTGCTATGGGGTGTTGCTGCGGCTTGGTTGCTCAATGATTTAGAAAAAAAATTCGTAGAAACACTCGATCAGCGCCTTGCTCAGTCGGCACGCATGGTCGCCGGGCTCGTGCTTCAACTGCCTGAAGATGTCTGGGAACAGAGCCAAGCTCGCGCTTTGTCTATCCCGCCCATCGAGGGGTTGGCCTGCCAGGTGCACTCCCCGCGTGGCGATATCATTGCCCGTACTCATGCCAACATGGAAACCATACTGGCACCGGGTGAGCGTGGTCATGCTTACCGGCAGGAAGGCGATACTACCTGGCGTGTCTTTACCTATGAACGTGGCAATCTGGTCATTACCACCGCCGACCGGATGGATGAGCGGGACATATTGCTTAGCGATGTGTTTCGCGTCGCTGTCGTGCCGTTTGTGGTGGCATTAACGGGCAGTTTAATTGCGCTCTGGGTGGTTGTTTGGCTTGGTTTTGCGCCGCTAACCAGGCTGCGCGCGTCGCTTGCCAGTCGTCATCCGGAAGCGCTGGCACCCGTATCTACCTATGGTGTGCCGAAAGAGATTAAACCGTTGATTGAGACGCTCAATGGGTTACTCGTAAGAATCCAACAAACCATTGTCCGTGAACAGCGTTTTACCAACGATGCCGCTCATGAGTTACGCACTCCCTTAACGGCGATTAAAACCCATCTTCAAGTAGCGCAGCGAGCCGACGGCGAAACGGCGAAAGAATCACTCAGATACGCAGAGGCGGGGGTGGTTCGACTAGCGCATACGCTAGACCAGTTACTGACGTTAGCAAGAGTTGAAGGGCGCATGCGCTTTGATGATGGCGAGCTAAGTCAGGTAGGTGAGATTGTTGATGTTGCGATCGCCGATAGCATGGCAACTGCAGGGCAGTGCCAGCTTCCCTCTCAATTACCCCAAGTGTGCGTTGCCATGCCTAGAGAGCTGGCAATAACCGCACTACGTAATTTACTGGATAACGCATTGCATCATGGGGCGAGTGAGCAGCCTGTCGCGCTAAGCGTGCAGTGTACCCCTGATCAGCGTCACGTAACGTTCACAGTGCATGACCAGGGTAGCGGCGTCGATGACGCTACACTAAAGCAGTTAACTCAGCGTTTCTGGCGCGTGAGCAAGCAGCAAGGTAGCGGTTTGGGCTTAGCGATTGTGGCGGCAATTGTTGAGCGTTTTGGGGGCTGGGTAAATTTTGAAAATGTCCAGGCCGGCGGGTTTAGCGCCCATTTAACCATTCCTACGGTAGGGGATGAGCAACGAGAAAGACCTGAGGCTATTCGATAGCTCTCGCTGCATCATCGCAGTAAATGGGCTACGACTAGTAAATAACGGGCAGGTAAGTAAATAACGAACAGCAGTCAGGGGGATATATGAATAAAAAACAATGGAGCAAGTTCAGCTTGTTGATGGGCGCCAGCCTTATAGGGGCCAGCACGCTCGCAGGCACGGCCTTTGCCGAAACAGGCGATGCCGAGCGTGGCCAGGCCGCCGCGGCAACCTGTACAGCGTGTCATCAAGCTAACGGCAGTGGGATGAACATACCTGGAGGCGAATCGTGGCCGCGTTTGGCTGGGCTTAATGCCGATTATATCGTTAAGCAGCTACACGATTTTAAAGAGGGACGTCGCCAAAACGCCACCATGATGCCCTTTGCTAATATGCTTAATGACCAGCAAATAGTGGACGTTGCCGCCTATTATAGCGAAATGCCTATCACCCCTGGCCAAGGTGGCGATGACGTGGACGAGGCGCTATTAGCCCGTGGCGAACAGTTGGCTGAGCGCGGAGATTGGGATGCCTACATTGTGTCATGCAAGAGCTGTCATGGCCCGGGCGGCACTGGCGTTGGGGAGACGTTCCCTGGTATTGCAAGCCAGCACGCAGGTTATATAAGCAACCAGTTGCATGCTTGGCAAAATGATCAGCGCAGTAATGATCCCCAAAATTTGATGGGGGCTATTGCTAAGCGTATGAGCGATGAGGATATCCAGGCGGTGTCAGCATGGTATGCCGGCCAGGACGTTAGCGCCCAAACCGGCAGTGAAGAGGAGGCAGCGCAATGATTATGCATAAAAAACGTCTCGTGCTAGCACTAACAGGCTGTTCATTAGCTACCGGACTAGCCGTCAGCGCTTTTGCTGACAATGTTGCCGATCCCTCTAACGAAGCGCCCTATCAGCAGTTAGTGGAACTTGGTTTTCCTGCACCGCAAGAGGGCGAGCTAGTTCATGTTCCACCGACCATGGCAGACCTGGAAGACGCTGATATCCATCCAGAGCTAAAAAAGGTCATTCGGTATGGCTACGACCTATTTACCAACACGCAGCAGCTCCGCGGTGAAAACGTTTTCAATGACATGAACTGCTCAAGCTGCCACTTAGGCGAAGGGCGTCAACCGTTTAGTGCACCGGTCTGGGCAGCGGCGGTCACGCTTCCTGACTTCAGGGGTAAAAATCAGCACGTTAACAATCTTGAAGAGCGCATTGCTGGCTGCTTTGCTTACTCGATGAATGGAACGCCGCCTGCCTATGGCAGTGATGAGATGCTCGCACTCAGCGCTTACCACCAATGGCTAGCTACCGGTGCGCCAATGTACCCCAGTCAGCCTATTTATGGCCGCGGTTTTCCTGCGCCAGACGAGCCAGATGAATCCCCCGATTACGCCCGTGGTGAAGCGGCGTACCAAGAAAACTGCGCTATTTGTCATCAAGACAACGGCGCTGGACACTATGAGAACGGCGAGTATGTGTTCCCCGCCCCCTGGGGGGATGGCTCTAATAACTGGGGCGCAGGCATTGTCAGAGTCGATACCGCCGCAGGATTTATTTACAACAATATGCCGCTAGGACAGCCACGCTCGTTAAGTGACCAGGATGCCTGGGACATTGCCTATTACATGAGTAGCCAAGAGCGACCGCAAGACCCCCGTTACACGGGTGACGTTGCTGAGACACTAGAGCGCTTTGGCCCTACTTTCCATAAACGTTCGCTTTATGGGCAGGTCCGTGAGCATGACGGCCATGTACTTGGTGACCATGCGAACTTTGGCGAAAAAGGCGATATCGAACCATGGAACGTCGGTATGCCTCGTTTTGAAAATCTGACAGACGAGTAACTAGCTAAGGAGCAGCGATAGAAGCATCGCAACCAACGTATCCGGAAAAAACAGTAGCCCGTGGTGGTATAACCCCACGGGCTACTGATTGGTTTGAGGATGCTGGATGGGCGCTTTAAAACTTGCTTATATTGTCTGCTTTAAGGCGCTTCACCGCCCATCATTTCAATTAAACGCTCCTCGCTCGGTAAGCCTTGAATCCTGTCGATACGTAAATTGCCACTGTCTGTCTCGCGCTGGAAGGCGCTGGTGGGCGTAGCGTACAGGCCTAGCTCCTCAAAAAGCTGATTGTTGGCATATACCTGTTCTTCAATATCTCGAGGCTGGGCGCTTGCTGAAAGCGAATCGCCGTTGCTGTGGTCATGTAGCGCGGCAGCAGGATCGTCTGCTCCCAGCAGGGTGGCCGCCAGGGCGGGACTGTTCGGTGCCAAGATGCCCACCATAATATGGCGCAGCTGTACCTCTCCAGCCTCTACCCAAGGGCGACTTTGTTGCCACAGTTGGCGACAGTAGGGGCAGTTAGCATCGGTAAAGGTATAGATAACCCGCGGCGCGTTTTCATCGCCATCTTGAATCCAGTGGCTCTCTTCCAGTAACGCCCAGGTTTGCGCTTCAAGCGGAACCCGAACATGCTCCTCTATCTGTGCTTCGGTGAGGTCGTTGCCTTGATCATCCATTAGCGTGCCGATAATGGTGTGTTGGCCATCAGGAGTTAAATAAATCGCCAACTCTTGGCCCTGTACGCTAGCACCGTAACCACGCATGCCCCCTGGCGCCTCAAACTGACCGTGAATCGTTATCCCCTGGTTGGTGAGCGCTTGAACTGGTGCAGGCAGTTCTTCGGCATAGCTTGTGGAGATGTTGCCAATGCTCGTTAATAGTAACAAAGTGCTTAAACGAGACAGGGAAAAGTGTTTCATAAGTAAATCCTTATATGTAAAAGATGAGCACTGTAATTCGTTGATGTTATGGGCAAAGGTAGGAGGCTGTCTCAGCGCAAACGTTCCAAGCCTTGTTGAAGAGTTGCTCTAGAAAGTTCGCCAAAATGCGTGTTCACGAGTTTTCCTTCTGCGTTATAAAAAAGGGTAGTGGGCATGGCGTGAGCACCCGTTGCGCTCCCTAATGCATTGCTTTGGTCAAGCCACACATTATCGAGTGAGAGGTCATGTTGATTCATAAATGTCTCAATGTGCTGGGCGCTTTCCCCCTGATTAACAAACACAAATGTGATGTCCTGCTCGGTATTTTGAGCTTCCTCAAAAATAGGCATTTCACGAATACAAGGGGGGCACCAGCTCGCCCAAAGATTAACAACAAGAGGCTGCTGCGTTTGCTTGGCAAGTTGTGGCAGGTTGGCAGAGTGGCCGTTCCGATCTAATAAAGCAGTGTGTGGTAGTGGGCGCGATTGTTGTTCAATTAATAGAGTGCTACCAACTAGCATCCCCCATGTGAAAATTCCCGCAAGTAAAGCACCGCTTAAAGGCCAGCGTTGGCGAGAAGAGCGCCATAGAACCCAACTCGCGTAACCGAGTCCAGCAATAAGACCGGCTGCTAAATCAAAGCCACCGTCACGAATATCTAATCGGGAAATAATACCGTCATACGCTTCCCAGTAACGCACTACAAATACTACTCGCGCAGCCAGGAGAGCAATAAAAAATATCGTTATAAGCGTATCGCTGACCGCTACGCTATGTCGCCGCCCTAGTAACGCCCCCACCAAAAGCGCTATCAGAAATGTCACTATTAAAACTAGCTGATGGAGGCTGAAGCCCAAAGGGCCAATTGCAATGCTTTGTTGCAGCATAATTAACTATTATCTCAGTCAATGTTGAATGCTGCAGTATCTCAGCAGTCGATTATTTGACGATTATATTGCCTAATTGCTGAGACATTATGCCGCAATGCACCTTTCACGTGTCTGTCACCATCCATCTTATTGCATAGGGAGGAAGCGCGGTTTCCTCCAGGGCGTTTTGCAGATCTAAAGCACGCCAAGCATGTTGGCTAAGTGCCTGCTCAAGTGCTTCTCCTACATTATCTAATGGCAGTAGCGTATCGGTGACATTAAACAGGGCAAGCAGGCGGCGGCCGTCGCTTAGCGGGCCTCGCTCAATGGCTAACACGTCAGGCGGCGTGGTCAGTACGCGTTGTGTGGCGTTGGGGTGGAAGCAGGGCTCTGTGCGCCGAAGTTCCAGCAAGCGGCTAAGCGCATGAAACACATCGTGAGTCGGCGTTGAGGGGCTTTCGAGTAACAGTGCTAGCTCATCACGCTGCCAGCGGCGTCGATTAATTGAGCGCAATCGGCCGCTGCGCTCCACTCCTTCGACATCGTTAAGCGTGCCGGTCAATGTATGAATATAGAGGGCGGGAATGCCCTGGAGCGTCAGCATAATAGCTTGGCTGCACAGGAAGCGGGCAATTTGCCAGGGGTCTGGTCCTCTGCGCGTGCCGCGCATGGCCTCAAACCAAGTAATATTGATTTCGTAGGGCGAGTCACTGCCATCGGGATTGCTGCGCATGCTGACAAAGCCACCAAAGCGATGCATCAGTTCTAGCAGTGCATCTCGCTCATGATCGGGTAGCACCCCTTCTAAAGGGCGCACGCCAATACCATCATGGCTCGCGGTGAAGTTTAAATAGGTGCAGTGTCTGGGCAATATCGGCAGGCTGGAAAGCCATGTTTGAAGGGTAGTGGCTTCACCGCGGGTGAGCGTGTGCAATAACAAAGGGGGCAGGGCGAATTGATAGACCATGTGAGCTTCGTCTGGTGCCCCGTTGGCTAACCGCTCTAGGCCAAAGTAACTGATGTTTTCTGCGTGAGGGACATTGGTCTCGGTAATTATCAGCGTGCCCGGCGCTATTTCATCCACAATGGCGCGCAGTAAACGGACCACCGTATGGGTTTCGGGAAGGTGGATGCATGGCGTTCCCAGACGCTTCCATAAAAATGCCACTGCATCCAGGCGAATGATACGCACGCCCTGTTGGAGGTAAAACAGCAGGATGCCAACAAACTCGAGCAATACGTCAGGGTTTTCAAAGTTTAAATCGATCTGATCTTCTGAGAAGGTTGCCCATACATGGCGCGTGCCCCGGCGCGTGGAAATGGGCACTAGCAATGGGCTGCTACGTGGTCGAACCACGTCAGAAACATCGGTTTCTGGGTCTATTTCTATAAAGTAATCACGACCTGGCAAACTTCCGGTTAAATAATCCACAAACCACAGGGATTCGCGAGACACGTGGTTTAGCACTAAATCGCCCATCACGTCATAGTGGCTTGCTAGCTCACGGATGTGCTGCCAATCACCTAGCTCTGGATTAACCTCGCGGTAATGAATGACTGAAAAGCCATCATCGCTACTCCAAGGAAAAAAAGGCAGCACATGCACGCCGCTAATACGCTCCCCCAAATAGCGTTGAAGAAACTCATTCAGCACAGCAAGAGGAGGCGTTTCCTCTGCCACAATGGAATCACCGTAGCTAATGACCCATTGATCTTTTTCGCTCCACGTTGGTGCATTATCGCCTTCAGCCGCGGTATTTTCTGTTATGGCTGGCGCCTGTGATGCACTGCGAAAGTGGTCAATGTGTTGTCCAAGACGGCGTTGTACCTCGCTGGCGCGGGGGCCGTAGAGGTGCGAAAGGAAATGGTGGACTGTCTGCTCAAATGGGGTCATAGGGGTTTCCTCTTAAACAACCTACGACAAACGCTGCAGCTTGTGTGCCAAATCGTTACAATGCTAGGTTAACGCCGCGTTTAAAGAAGCGACTATTTTTGCTTGCAAGCGCCCTTAAACTGCATGTCGTTGTAGCGCGTGGCTACTCCGCTGCTAATAAAAGTTCACAATATGCTTATATGTGCCGTTATCCGCACAAGCTGACACGCTGCACGTACTGACAACAGGTTGACTGCCATGCATTGCCCTTTTTGTGGTGCTAATGATACTCGAGTGACCGACTCGCGGCTGGTAGCCGACGGTGACCAGGTGCGCCGTCGTCGCCAATGCGCTAGCTGCCAAGAGCGCTTCACCACGTATGAAACCGCAGAACTGATTATGCCGAGGGTCGTAAAATCCGACGGCTCACGCGAAACCTTTAACGAGAGCAAGCTGCGTGCAGGCATGTTGCGAGCGCTGGAGAAGCGTCCGGTAAGTGCCGAGGCAATAGAAGCCGCCGTTGAGCGTATTCGCCAATCGCTTCGTGCCCGCGGGGACCGCGAAGTAAATGCGCGGGATATCGGTGAGGCCGTTATGAAGGCATTAAGCAACCTGGATCAGGTGGCGTATATTCGCTTTGCATCGGTATATCGTAAGTTTCAGGATTTAGACGAATTTCGCGCTGAGATAGACCGTCTTTCTCAAGATCCTGGCGATCACCCTGCATCAGCCCACAGCGATCCACATCGCGGAGAGGCTTGATGAACGAGTTGATGGAGAGAGGCTTTACCAGCGCTGATCATCAATTTATGGCGCGTGCTCTGCAATTGGCGGCGAAAGGGCTGTATACAACAGACCCCAACCCCCGGGTAGGCTGTGTTATTGTCCGCTACGATCAACACGCGGAAGGGCAAGTGGTTGGCGAGGGCTTTCACCTCCGTGCTGGCGAACCTCATGCAGAAATCCACGCGCTTAACGCCGCTGGTGCAAAGGCAGAAGGCGCAACGGCTTATGTCACGCTGGAACCTTGTTCCCATACAGGACGCACTGGCCCTTGTGCCGTTGCGTTAGCGGATGCCAACGTTGCCCGCGTGGTGGTCGCAATGGTTGACCCTAACCCTTGCGTTAGTGGACGCGGTATCACGCGGCTTCGGGAATCAGGAATTCAGGTAGATGTTGGACTGTTGGAAGAGGATGCCCGTGCGTTAAATCCTGGCTTTATTTCCCGTATGCAGCACAAACGTCCCTTTGTACGCTTAAAAATGGCCATGAGCCTGGATGGCCGCACTGCCATGGGCTCTGGAGAGTCGCAATGGATTACTGGCCCAGAAGCTCGTAGCCAAGTGCAGCGTCTGCGAGCGCGTTCAAGCGCTATTTTGAGCGGCGTTGAGTCCGTCATTATGGATGATTCACGGCTAACAGTGCGCGCAGACCAGTTGGGGCTCGATAACGCGGATACAATTAGTCAGCGGCAGCCACTACGCGTTATTTTGGATTCGCGTCTGCGGTTACCGTTAGCGGCAGCTTGTCTTCGTGAACCCGGCCGCACATTGATTATTACCACTGAACACCACAGTGAAGAAAAACGCCAAAAGCTGGAAGCTGCAGGCGCTGACATTAAGGTACTGCCCGCGGCTCAAGAAGGCCGAATCGACCTTGCAGACATGCTGAACTGGTTGGCTGAGCATGAGCTGGTAAATGAGCTGCTGGTGGAAACCGGCGCTACGCTGGCAGGCGCGCTGCTAGATGCAAATGCGGTGGATGAACTGCAGTTATTTGTTGCTCCCACGCTTTTGGGTGGCGAGGCTCGACCACTATTTGCGTTGCCCGGGATGACCCGCATGGCCGACCAAAAGCGTTTAACTATTAAAGAAATTCGAGCCGTTGGGAGTGACTGGCGCATCATCGCTAAACCGTGCACTGACTAGCGCGCCGGGCCAGAGCAAGGTACCCTGACGCGCGAAATCGCATGTGTTGCGACCACTTATTTTGGAGATTCCATGGCGCATTCCTCTTCAGAGGGTTTGTCCCCTATCGCTGAGCTGGTGGAAGATATCCGCCAGGGCAAAATGGTGATTCTCATGGATGATGAGGATCGCGAAAACGAAGGTGATATCATCATGGCGGCCGAAAAAGTTCAGGCCGAGCATATCAACTTCATGGCGCGTTATGCCTGTGGGCTTATTTGTATGCCCATGACTCGCGAGCGTTGCGAGCAGCTAAACCTACCGCTGATGGTGCGTGATAACGGCTCTGGTTTTGGCACTAAGTTTACGCTCTCCATTGAAGCGACCGAAGGTGTGACCACCGGCATCTCAGCAGCTGATCGTGCGCGTACTGTTCAAGCGGCAGTGGCGGCGAATGCCAAGCCGACGGATATCGTACAGCCAGGGCATATATTTCCGCTAATGGCTGAACCTGGTGGTGTTCTACGTCGTGCTGGGCATACTGAAGCAGCCTGTGATTTAGCCTCTTTAGCGGGCTGCGACCCCAGCGGCGTCATCTGTGAAATCATGAATGATGATGGCAGTATGGCGCGTCGGCCTGAGCTTGAAGTGTTTGCTAAAAAGCATGGTATTAAAATTGGCACGATTGCCGACTTGATTCACTACCGTATCGTCAATGAACAAACGGTTGATGCGGTTGAAACGACCAGTGTGATGACGGCCCATGGGGAACTGGCGCTGCATGTGTTCCGGGACCGTATACAAGGTGCCCATCATTTGGCGTTAGTTAAGGGGCAACCGACGCCAGAGCAGGCGACAACGGTGCGTGTTCACTTGGCGGATACGCTGCGTGATATCGTAGGGTTAATGAAAGATGAGCAGTGCCGTTGGGATGCCCATCGTGCGCTGAAAGAGATCGCTAATGCGTCTGCGGGGGTCTTTGTGCTGATTGACGATGGTCGTCCTCACCAAGACTTGAAAGATCAGCTCGATATTTTTCTGGATCGCGTGCGTCAACCGCGCACCAGCGATTCGGACGGTTCAGGTAACTACTTAACGATTGGTACTGGCTCGCAAATCCTACGCCATTTAGGGGTGGGCAAAATGCGGCTACTCAGCTCACCGTGGAAATTCTCGGCGCTCTCCGGTTTTGATCTCGAAGTTGTCGAGCGTCTAGGGCCAAATGACACGGCGTATGAGCCAACTTCTCAGCAGGAATAAATTGATGCAATCCCTTTCGCAAGTTGAAGGCACTTTTGTGGATGTCGATGGCCGTTATGTCATCGTTGTAGGCCGTTTTAACCACCATGTAGTGGATAGCCTGGTGGAAGGTGCTATTGATAGCCTGACACGCCACGGCGTTGATGCGGACAATATTCATCTTGTCCATGTACCTGGTGCTTGGGAGCTACCGCTGGCAGTAAAGCGTGTACTTAACGTCATGAAGCCCGACGCTGTTATCGCGCTGGGCGCTGTTATTCGTGGTGGCACGCCGCATTTTGAATATGTAGCTGGCGGCTGCAACACCGCCATCAACCACCTCCAGCTTGAGTTCGATACGCCGGTCGCAAACGGCGTGTTGACCGTTGAGTCTATCGAACAGGCGATTGAGCGGGCGGGCACCAAAGCGGGTAATAAAGGTACGGAAGCCGCAATGGCAGCGATGGAGATGGTCTCATTACTGCGAGCATTGCCGCTAGGAGACAACCAATGAGCGAACGTCGTGAGCGTAAGCCCTCTGCCGCGCAGCTAGGGCGCCACGCCGCGCGTGAGTTAGCGGTTCAGGGGATTTACCAGTGGCAAATGACAGGGAAATCGATCACCACTATCGAAGCTGAGTTTCGTAGCCAGGTGGCAGATGATGACCTGGAAGATTACGAAAATTGGGTGAAAGTAATGGAAATCGCTGATAAGGCGCTTTTCCATGAACTGCTGCATAACACGGTCCGGTTCAAAGCGGAGTTAGATCGTGAAATTGCGCCGCTGCTCGACCGACGCCTCGAAGATCTTGATGCTGTTGAGCTAGCCATCCTGCGCTTGGGTGCCTATGAGCTTTCTCGGCGGATGGAAGTACCCTACCGAGTAGTGATTAACGAAGGCGTTGAGCTGGCCAAATCATTTGGTGCCACCGACGGCCATAAATACGTGAACGGCATTCTCGATAAGTTAGCAAATCGCTTACGAAGTGCTGAGGTCAGCGCTCGCCGTCTGTAAGGCGAGCCTCCTGATAATGCGTTTAAGGGGCCTTTGTGCTTGGCGAATTTGAACTGATTC
The DNA here is from genome assembly GCF_024138895.1 of Halomonas sp. XH26. Taxonomy (NCBI): domain Bacteria; kingdom Pseudomonadati; phylum Pseudomonadota; class Gammaproteobacteria; order Oceanospirillales; family Halomonadaceae; genus Halomonas; species Halomonas sp. XH26. The sequence continues at coordinate 2,616,395 of NZ_CP071889.1, read as the reverse complement.
AGCGCTACTTCATGTCGCCGCAGGAGGCGCACGCGACAGCTGGCATAGCGCTTGAAAATGGCGACGATGCAGCGCTTTTGGTGCCCCGAGCAGGTCAGCAGCTTGTGGTCAGCGTTGATACGTCGGTGAGTAACGTGCATTTTCCTCACGATGCCCCAGCGCACGCGGTAGGACATCGCGCGCTGGCGGTGGCGCTCAGCGACTTAGCAGCCATGGGTGCTAAGTCTCGTTGGTGCCTGATGGCAATGACGCTGGATAAGAGCATCTTTAATGACCGCGAAGCTGCTGAACACTGGTTAGCAGGATACGCTGAAGGGTTTCACGCGCTTTGCCAGCAGCACTCCACCGCGCTGGTTGGTGGCGATGTCACCTCTGGGATGCTGACCATCGGTGTTACGGTGATGGGCGAAGTGCCATCTGGCCAAGCGCTAACTCGCTCAGGTGCGCAGGTCGGCGATGTTATCGCCGTGACCGGTGCCTTGGGTGGTGGTGCCGGTGGCCTAGCACTTTGGCGTCAGGGCGAACGCGAATTGTCGCACCCTCTGCTGGCTCGCTATTTGTTGCCGCAACCTCGCTTAGCCGCGGGTGTTGCACTGCGCGGCATTGCAACGGCGGCATTAGATATTTCAGATGGCTTGCTGGCAGATTTGTCGCACTTGCGTAAGGCATCTGGTATAGGCTGTGCACTAGACGTCGACGCGCTACCGTTGGCTATAGGATTGCAAGAAACGTTAGGCCACGATGACGCGATTAAAGCCGCGCTATCGGGTGGTGATGACTATGAGCTGCTGGTGACGCTATCACCCAAAAGTCTCGCTATTGCCCAACAGCGGCTCGCCGATCTCGGTCTCTCGCTGACGGTGATAGGTCACTGTACCGAAACGCTAGGTGTCACTGGCGTTGCCGCCAGTGACTACGAAGGGTGGCAGCATTTTAGCGGGGAAGCGCCATGAACCGAGCACCAGCGAGCGTTTGGCGTCGGCCAACCCATTTTTTTGCCTTTGGCCTAGGCAGTGGTGCGGTGCCCTGGGCGCCTGGCACCTTCGGGACGCTAGCAGCAATCCCATTCTACTGGATGATGGCCGACCTCCCTTTGGTCTGGTATCTCAGCATTGTTTTTGTGGCGTTTGTGGTTGGGGTGTGGTTGTGTGACAAAACTTCCCATGACTTAGGCGTGCATGATCACTCCGGTATTGTTTGGGATGAGTTTGTTGGCTACTGGATAACCATGGCGGCAGTGCCCTTCTCGTGGGAGGCCGCTCTCTGGGGATTCATTGTTTTTCGTATTTTCGATGTCTTCAAACCGTGGCCTATCCGGTGGGCAGACCGGCGTGTTGCCGGGGGATTTGGCATTATGATTGATGACGTTATGGCGGGCATCTACGCGTGGAGTACGATGCATTTATGGTTTTGGCTACACTAATAACCTATCTGCACAAACCGGCAGGTGGGTCACCTATATAATAAATGGACTTAGCTAATTACTGGGAACTGATCACGCAATGTCGTTGGCGAATGGCTCCAATCGTGGGGGTGTTCAAGGAGATCGCATGCGCAAGGAACGACTAATCGTGCCTATTCTCGCGGCCTTAGTGGTGGCGTGGGTGGCGGCACAACTGCTATCAAGCATTTTGTTTGAACGCAGCCTTCGTCAAGCATTAGAAGATTTGGAAGCGCGAGGGGAGTGGCGGGTTAGTCGGACGGAGAGCCGCCAAGGGTGGTTGACGTCTCAGGGAAAACTGCTTTTATCGCCCTTATTAGGGCGGCCATGGCGGTTAGAGCTTACTTACCGTGCTCGTCATGGTGCGTTAAGTACTGACGTTGAAGGAACGCTACTGCCCCGCTTAGATAGCGTTTTGCAAAAAGCCGTGGGAGAGGTCTCTGCCCCGTCTATACCGCGCTGGCAAGGACGCTACCATACGCTAAGTGGGCACAGTGAACTGCGTCTGGCACTTGCCCCTTTTGTGATCCAGCAAAATGGTCGTGAGCTATCGGTTCGTGGTGCCCGTATGCGCTTAGAAGGCGTATTTGGTGATTGGCGGTTGCGTGCGCTGCTCGACCAGCTCACGCTAACGGATGGTCCCGCTCAATTAACGATGGGGCCTTCGTCTCTTGAAAGCCGTTATACCTACATTGACGATGCCTATCATTTTGCTCAGCGTGACCATCTGCATGTTGAGTCGTTATCGCTTCACTATCCTGCCTATGATATTCGTGTGTCGCCGCTTGATGTTCACAGCCACATGGTACTCGACGAGCAAGAGCTTCGCTTGAATGGCGAACTGATCATTGGCGAGGTGAGCGTCCCAAGCGAAGCGCCCGATACACCTTTGTTAAGTGGTCGGATTGAGGCCGAGCTTTCACGCTTAAATGCGGATGCTGTTCGCGCAACAATCTTGCGTTTGCGGCAAGAAGCCTCATGGGGCGACGCTAGCCTACCAATGGCAGAAGGGCTGCTGGTGCGTTTAGCCCCTGATTTAAAAGGTGTGTTGAGTGACTCACCTCGTTTAGACATTACAACGATCGCGATTGAAAGTCCGCTGCTAGGTATCAATGTTAATGCAGATGGTGCGCTGTTTTTTGATGCGCGTGGGCTTGATGAGCTTATGATGACGAGGCTGGATAAGCCAGAAGAGCGCGCTCGCTGGTTGGATCGAGTTGATGGTGATTTCACTTGGTACGATGCACCAACCGTGGCAGCGCTTTGGCTAGGCCTCCCTCTTGGTACGCGAGAGTTGGAGTTTGATGTTGTTCGTGGCGAGTTGCGTGTTAATGGACGCCCGATGCCCCAGCTTTGGCCATAAGTGTTTTGAGCATTATCGTTTTGAGTATCACTGTTTTGAGCATCAATGCTTTCTACTAAACAGCGACGAGCTCTGAAGCTGTTACCACTCTTCGAATACACTGCTACAAATGGTGCCAAGGGTTGAAGTTCACCCCCTGTGCCCACATTCCTTAGACATTGCTAAGCGGATCAATCCGCTAGTCACTGTTATGGGAGGGCGCATGAGCGACCAGGATTACGACCGCGATCACGAACACCTCGATTGGCAGACGGACGATGAGTCCGATGCACCGCAAGACGATACCTCGAACAGTGAAGAGCACCGTTCAGACGGTGAGAAAGTTAATTCGTTAGTGCCTGCTAGCGATATGCTCCCAGAGCGCATCTATCTATTACCGATTCATAATCGGCCATTCTTTCCCGCTCAGGTACAGCCGCTGGTCATCAACCGCGAGCGCTGGGAAGAAACTATGCGTCGGGTAGGTAATACCCCGCACCACACCATAGGCGTTGCCTTTGTTGGTGAGCAAGGTGTTGAGTCGTTGGATCACAACGATTTTCCTGAGATTGGCACGGCGGTCAAAGTACATAAACTCCAGAGCGAAGATCAACAGATCCAGTTTATCGCTCAGGGGGTTAGGCGTTTTAAAATTCAGCGCTGGCTGTCTAAAGAGCCGCCTTATCTGGTGGAAGTAAGTTATCCCAAAGAACCAGTCGACGCTGAAAACGAAGAAACCCGCGCTTATGCGATGGCCATTATTAACGGCATCAAAGAGTTGCTGCCGATTAACCCACTTTATGGCGAAGAGCTTAAACATTACCTCAATCGCTTTAGTCCTCATGAGCCCGGTCCGCTAACTGACTTTGCAGCCGCTATCACATCTGCCAAAGGCCCTGAGCTGCAGGATGTACTCGCCACGCTGTCGGTGGCTGAGCGTATGCATAAAGTTCTCCCTCTGCTACGCAAAGAAATCGATGTTGCACAGTTGCAAAGCGAGATCAGTGAGCAGGTAAATGCTCAGATGCAGGAGCGGCAGCGAGAATTTTTCTTGCGTGAGCAGCTTAAGGTTATTCAGCGTGAACTGGGTATTTCCAAAGACGACCGTGAAAACGACGTCGATACGTTTAGGAACCGCCTAGAGTCACTGGTGGTGCCAGAACGCGTCCAAGCGCGTATTGACGATGAACTCAATAAGCTCAGCGTGCTAGAAACCGGCTCGCCAGAGTACGGCACTACTCGTAACTATCTTGATTGGCTCACCTCGTTGCCTTGGGGCGTTACCAGCCAGGACAAGCTTGACTTGGCTCATGCCAGGGAAGTTCTCAACCGCGATCACGACGGCTTACAAGATGTGAAAGAGCGGATTATTGAGTTTCTTGCCGAAGGTACTTTCAAAGGCGATGTAGGTGGCTCGATTGTGCTGCTGGTCGGCCCTCCCGGGGTCGGTAAAACTTCGATTGGGCGCTCTATTGCTGAAGCACTGGGCCGTGAGTTTTATCGTTTTTCTGTGGGCGGGATGCGCGATGAGGCTGAAATTAAAGGTCATCGTCGTACTTACGTTGGCGCAATGCCCGGCAAACTAGTCCAGGCCTTTAAAGAAGTCGAAGTCGAGAACCCTGTGATTATGCTCGATGAGATTGATAAGCTGGGCCAATCATTCCAGGGCGACCCCGCGTCAGCGCTGCTTGAAGTGTTAGACCCAGAGCAAAACGTCGATTTCCTGGATCACTATCTCGATGTGCGCATGGACCTATCCAAAGTGCTGTTCTTGTGCACCGCGAATACTCTGGACTCTATCCCAGGGCCGTTGCTTGACCGTATGGAGCAGATTCGCCTTTCTGGGTATATCGCGGAAGAGAAGCTACAGATCGCTAAGCACCACCTATGGCCGAAGCTGTTGAAACGCGACAACCTGCCTAAGAAGCGTATCAACTTAACGGATGCCGCGCTCAAGCAGGTTATTGACGGCTATGCCCGTGAGGCAGGTGTTCGTCAGCTTGAAAAACAGCTGCATCGTATTGTTCGCAAGGCAGCCGTAAAGCTGCTGGAAGAGCAGCTGGAAACGGTAAAAATATCGGTTAAAAACCTGGAAGAGTTCCTGGGAGCACCGCTATTCCGCAAAGAGAAAGTGCTGAAAGGCGAAGGCGTTGTTACCGGGCTTGCCTGGACCTCCATGGGAGGCGCAACACTGCCTATTGAGGCGGGCAAAGTTCATGCTCTGGATCGCGGTTTTAAACTCACCGGCAAGCTTGGCGATGTGATGAAGGAGTCCGCCAATATTGCCTATAGCTACACGCTGGGTCACTTGCAAGAGTATGGTGCCGATGCCGACTTCTTTGATTCAGCATTTGTGCATCTGCACGTGCCCGAAGGGGCGACACCCAAAGACGGCCCGTCGGCAGGGGTCACAATGACTACGGCGTTGCTTTCGCTGGCCAAGCATCAGGCGATTAACCGACCCTTGGCAATGACCGGTGAATTGACCTTAACCGGGCAAGTCTTACCGGTGGGGGGAATTCGAGAGAAAATTATTGCCGCACGCCGCAGCGATATTTTTGAGGTGATACTACCAGAAGCTAATAAGCGTGATTACGAAGAGCTTCCCGATTACTTGAAAGAGGGAATGACGGTGCATTTTGCAAACCGCTATCGTGATGTGGCCAATGTGGTCTTCACGTAGGCGCTTCAATCGATCGTTAAACAACCGTTTAGTTAAGCCGCCGCACCAAAGAGTGCGGCGTTTTTTTAGGGTTATTCAGAGGTTAAATTCCCTTGCAGCAAGTGATAATAGAGGCAAATCAAAATTAAAAGTCCCCTAGGGAGCCTCTGCATGCGCAACAACCAACCCGTCACTCAGCGTGAGTACACGCTTGACGATGAGACTGTGCTGATTTCACGTTCCGATTTGAAGGGCAATGTGACCTACGCTAACGCAGCGTTTGTCGAGGTCAGCGGCTATACCCGTGATGAATTGATGGGAAGCCCTCACAATCTAATTCGCCACCCGGATATGCCGGAAGCAGCTTATGCAGATTTCTGGAAGACGATTAAGTCAGGTGCGAGCTGGCAGGGTACGGTCAAAAATCGTCGTAAAAATGGTGATCATTATTGGGTCACAGCTAGCGTAGCACCGCTCAGGGATGGCGATCGCATCGTAGGGTATACCTCGTTGCGGCGCAAAGCCCCAGCTCAAAGTATTGCGCTGGCAGAAACCGTCTATAAAGAAATACGCGAAAAAGGTAAATCTCGCCGCTACACGCTAGCGCAAGGGGCGCTAAGGCGCCGTGGTGTGGGAGGCTTTTTTGCTCGCTTTCAGTTTAATAGCCTAAAAGCTAAGTTAACGGGTATGGTCGTAGCCTCCATTATTCTAATGGGATTGGCAGGCGGCCTAGGGATGTACGGCTTAATGGTTTCTGGTGAGCGTCTCGATACGTTAAATCGCTCAGGGCTAGAAGCCGTCGCCAATCTTCAGCGAATAGACCGCCAAATCGGACAGGTTGTAACTCAGTTGGAACCTGCTGTTCGTAACCCTCGGCGGGTTGATGTTGATGCAGTTGCCGCATCAATTAGCGAATATTCTCAATCAATACAAACGCTTTGGAACGAGTATCTTACTGACAGCAATGCCGATTCTGAGCGTCTGCAAGCTTTTAGTGCAAGATTAGCGACCTGGGTAAACAGTGTCGATACCACGATGACGGCGGTCAGTGACGCAAATGGCTTTGCCGCTTTCGAAGCCTTTAACGACGGTGTACAACCTACCACAGAGCAGCTAAGAGAGAGCAGTAGCCAGTTAGTTAGCGATGAGCGAGCAAATGCTGAAGCGCTGGTTGGTCAGGCTCAGCAGGGACGCCAGCAAATGTTGATTGCTCAAGTGGTGTTGATGGTCATTGGTTTGCTGTTGATGGTAGGTCTCAGTACCGTAATTCTAAGGTCAGTGTTGCGCAGCGTAGAAGGGGCGCGACATATTACTTTTCAGATTGCAGCAGGTAATTTGGCTGCTCGCGAACGTCGTGAAACGAAAGACGAACTGGGCGAGTTGCTCTATTCGTTGGACACCATGCGCTTTAGCTTGGCGAGTATTGTCGGTGATGTAGAACATCGAGTGTCGGTTGTCACGCCTGCTGTTCAGCAAATTGCCGCTGAAAATGAAGAGCTTGCTTCTCGCACCGAGCAGCAGGCGTCATCACTGCAGCAAACGGCCTCTAGTATGGAAGAAATGACGTCCACGGTGCAGCAAAATACTGAGAATGCTCGCCAAGCGACGGAGCTGGCGGTGCAGAATGCCTCAAGCACCCGCGATACCCGAGAGCAAATGCAGCAGTTGGTCGCAAGAATGCAGCGTATTGCCCAAAGTGCTGAAAAAATGGCGGAGATGATTGGCGTCATTGACGGAATCGCTTTCCAAACGAATATCCTGGCACTCAATGCATCGGTCGAAGCTGCACGTGCTGGAGAGCATGGTCGAGGCTTTGCGGTAGTAGCTAGTGAAGTGCGTAACTTGGCGAGCCGTAGTGCTGATGCGGCCCAAGAAATTCGCAAGATGATTGAAAGTACGACGCAAGAGGTCAGTGGCGGCCGTGGCGCGGTCGAGCAAGCTGAGCGAGCCATCGATAATGTGATGCAGCAGGTCAGCCGTGTCAGTGAGCTGATGGAGTCGATTAGCACCGCCTCAAGCGAGCAAAGCAGCGGTATTGGCCAAATTAATTCCGCGATTGCTGAAATGGATAATGTGACTCAGCAAAACGCCACCAAAGTACAAACCATCGCGGCCTCTGCGGATAATTTAGCGCTAGAGACGTTTGAGCTAGCGAATGTAGTGGATGCCTTCCGTCTGGAAGGCGCCCAGGAAGAAAATATTCACTCTGCCCGGGAAAAGCTACAGCAGGTTAATCAAGCGCAGCGTAAAGCATCACTGAAACTGCCTTCAGGCGCTGCGGCAAGAGAAGTGGCTAGTCAAGATCACTCTGCACAGTGGGAGACGTTTTAACTCTGACAAATTGGCAAGGGAGGTTGCTCTCACCATCTAGTCTCCACGGTGCGCTCATGCCACAATCTAAGGCCGCTGGATTCACTTGCCTGTCGCCAAGAATGCGGTAGGCCACGATAAAGACGTAGAAGAGGACACCATGCCCGAGTATCGCTCCCGTACGACCACCGCCGGCCGTAATATGGCCGGCGCCCGCGCCCTTTGGCGCGCTACAGGTATGAAAGACGACGACTTCCATAAGCCTATTATTGCGGTTGCGAACTCGTTTACCCAGTTTGTACCGGGCCATGTTCACTTAAAAGACATGGGCCAATTGGTCGCCCGTGAAATTGAAAAAGCCGGCGGTGTGGCTAAAGAGTTCAACACCATAGCGGTAGATGATGGCATCGCTATGGGGCACGACGGCATGCTCTATTCGCTGCCCAGCCGCGATATTATCGCTGATAGCGTTGAGTACATGTGTAATGCCCACTGTGCCGACGCGCTAGTGTGTATTTCCAACTGCGACAAAATTACCCCTGGGATGTTGATGGCTGCTATGCGCCTCAATATTCCGGTCATTTTTGTTTCGGGTGGGCCCATGGAAGCGGGCAAAACCAAGCTGCTAGATCACGGCCTAGATCTGGTCGACGCCATGGTTATGGCGGCTGACGATAGCGTTGATGATGAAACTCTGGCTGAAGTCGAGCGCAGTGCTTGCCCCACCTGCGGCAGTTGCTCGGGTATGTTTACCGCTAACTCGATGAACTGTCTAATGGAAGCATTAGGCTTAGCGCTACCTGGTAATGGTACCGTGCTGGCGACCCATTCAGACCGTCGGCGCCTGTTTGAAACCGCTGGCCATCGCATTGTAGAGCTGGCCAAGCGCTACTATGAAGGCGAAGAAGCCCACCTGCTGCCCCGTGCGATTGGTAACAAAGCAGCGTTCAAAAATGCCATGACGTTAGATATCGCCATGGGCGGATCTACGAATACAATTTTGCATTTGCTGGCGGCGGCCCAAGAAGCGGAAGTCGACTTCTCCATGGCGGAGATTGATCGGCTCTCTAGGGAAGTGCCGCAGCTATGTAAGGTGGCACCCAATACCCAGAAATACCATATCGAAGATGTTCACCGTGCGGGTGGCATTATGGCTATTCTGGGCGAACTGGATCGTGCGGGAGTGCTGGACACGTCAGTGCCAACTGTTTACGGCGATAGCCTAAAAGCGGCGCTGGAAGAGTGGGATATTATGCGCTCGCCAAACGCTGAGGTGGTCGAGTTCTTTAAAGCAGGCCCTGGTGGTATTCCAACCCAAACCGCTTTCTCACAAAGCGCCCGCTGGCCAAGCCTAGATGGCGATCGTGCTACCGGTTGTATTCGCGACCTAGCGCATGCGTTCTCAACAGAAGGCGGTTTGGCTGTGCTTTACGGCAACATCGCCCTCGATGGTTGCGTGGTTAAAACGGCAGGCGTTGACGATTCGATTCTCGTGTTCGAAGGCAAAGCCCACGTCGTTGAGTCCCAAGATCAAGCAGTGGCCAATGTATTGGACGGTAAGGTCAAAGAGGGCGATGTAGTGGTCATTCGCTACGAAGGCCCTAAAGGCGGTCCTGGCATGCAGGAAATGCTCTATCCGACCTCGTACTTAAAATCCAAAGGGCTGGGTAAGGCCTGTGCATTGTTGACGGATGGCCGCTTCTCTGGCGGGACTTCTGGGCTTTCCATTGGCCATGTTTCCCCCGAAGCGGCGGCAGGTGGCGCGATTGGTTTGGTTGAGCAGGGCGATACCATTCTGATTGATATTCCCAACCGTACGATTAACGTGCAACTACCTGATTCAGTATTAGCGAAGCGTCGCGAGGCGATGGAAGCTAAAGGCAAAGACGCCTGGAAGCCCGTCGAGCAGCGGCCTCGTAAGGTAACTCCCGCACTGAAAGCCTACGCATTGCTGGCCACGTCAGCAGACAAAGGTGCGGTTCGCGACCTTTCCAAGCTCGACTAGGTGTAGGTACTATGTAAAACAGCCCGTGCAAAGCGGGCTGTTTTATGTGGATTGCTTTATGTGAGCTGCTTTATGCCCAATGCAAACCGTCAAAACGACTAAGGAATGTAATGAAGGCGATTATCAACGTTGGCCTCGTTGGCTATGGATTTGCGAGTAAAACGTTTCATGCGCCACTCATTCAGGCAACGGCAGGCCTGGATTTAGTCGCAGTATCCTCTAGCGATGCCGCCAAAGTGCATGCTGACTTGGATGTTGAGGTTGAGCGCCAAGCACTGGCGTTATGTCAGCGCAGCGATATTGACCTCATCGTTATCCCGACACCTAATGACACGCATTTTCCACTCGCCAAAGCAGCGTTGATGGCGGGTAAACACGTAGTCGTCGATAAGCCGTTTACCGTTACACTTTCAGAAGCCAAGCAGCTAAAAGCGCTGGCGATTGATAAAGAGCGTTTGGTGTCGGTATTTCATAACCGCCGTTGGGATAGTGACTTCCTTACTATTAAAGCGCTGCTTGAAGCCGGCACGTTAGGCCGTGTCACTGGGCTTGAGTCGCGTTTTGATCGTTTTCGTCCTGAAGTTCGTGACCGCTGGCGCGAAAAAGCCACACCAGGTGGGGGAATTTGGTATGACCTAGGCCCTCACTTGCTTGACCAAGCCTGTGAGCTGTTTGGGATGCCAAATGCCATCATGCTAGATCTGGGTGTGCGCAGAGATGACGCTAAAGCCGATGATGACTTTTTAGCGCTGCTGGAGTACGACGGCTGTCGCGTTAGCCTCAGCGCTGGCACGCTGGTTGCCGAATCAACACCGCGCTTCCGCATTAATGGAACGAAAGGTAGCTACCTTAAATACGGTCTAGACCCTCAAGAGGATCGCTTAAAAGCGGGAGAGGTGCCAACGCCTGCCTGGGGTGCTGACGCCCCTGGTACGCTGACCCTTCGCGAGGGCGACGGAGAAGAAGCACCGCTAGTGCGTCATGAGCATGCTACCCAGGCGGGTGACTACCTGGCTTACTATCAAGGCGTGGCCGTCGCGATCCGCGATAAAACGCCACTGCCTGTTGATATTGACGATGCGCTACGGAGCATGACGCTCTTGGAAGCTGGCCTAGACAGCCACCGCCAACGCCGCTGGATACCGCTAAAACACCATTTGTAAGCAGTTGGGACGGCTGCCTCTGGGCGTCGTTCCGCTACCTTCCGCGGGTGCCTCATTCGCTCGTTCCTCGCGAGATTCGTTACCACGCGCTACATAACTTATTGAGTTGACGGGTTTTGTAGCGCGGCGTAAGCGTCAGCGCACCCGCGACCGCGCTAACGGAGTTGACCGTTAACGCTTTACAGTAAATCCATTGCGCTATTGCGCTTCTCTTCGCGTAGCTTATCCCTTGCGATATAGAGCGCGGCTATGGCGCGGGCTTCGTGGAAGTCGTCACGTAATAGCAGTGCCGGCAGTTCTTCAATGGCATGGGTTTCGACAATCAACGGCTCTGGCTCGTCGCCCGGCAGGCGCTTGGGATAAAGATCGGTGGCGATGAGTACCTGCATGCGGTGGCGCATATAGTTAGGCGCAAGCGATAACTCCACCAGCGGTTCAATGCGATGCGCGCCAAAGCCGCACTCTTCCATTAGCTCGCGGTTGGCTGCAGTGACAATATCTTCGCCGGGATCAACTAGCCCCTTTGGCAGCGTCAGCACATAATCTTCAAAGCCCGCCGCATATTCACGAATAAGCAGTACATGCTCTGGATCGGGCATGGCAATAATCATTACCGCGCCTCGGTCTGCGCCGGTTAAACGTTCAAACTGGCGCTCTTCACCATTAGAAAAGCGCAAGTCAAGCGACTCAATCTGGAATAAACGGCTTTTGGCGACGTTGGTTCGCGCCAAGATTTGCGGCTTTTTCAGGTAGTCATGTGGGGTATTGCCTGTTGAAGCGTCGTGGAGTGACATCATGCCTCCGTGGCTGCAAAAAACGGGTTACGCTACAATAGCATGCTTACTCTTTCATACTGGAGCGGCAATGATTGATTGGCGCGAGATTGATACTGTCCTACTCGATATGGATGGCACGCTGCTGGATCTGCACTTCGATAGCCATTTCTGGCTAGAGCACCTGCCAAAACGCTATGTTGAGCTTCATCAGCTAGACGCAGCGAGCCAAGAAGCGCTGCGTGCGCGAATTATCGGTGAACAGGGCACGCTGAACTGGTACAGCCTTGCGTACTGGAGCCGCGAGCTCGGTGTGGATATCGTGGCGCTGAAACGCGAAGTACAACACTTGATAGGCCTGCGTAGCGACGCGTTAGACTTTTTAACCTGGCTTAAGCAAGCCCACCCCCGTGTCATTCTAGCGACCAACGCAGACCGTGCCAGCCTCGCGCTAAAATTACCGCTGACAGGGTTGGAAAACTACCTCGACGCCATCATCTCATCAGAAGATGTGGGGGCTGCTAAAGAGGAGCAGGCTTTCTGGTTTGCGCTTCAAGAGCGAGAACCGTTTGATTCAGCGCGTACGCTGTTTATCGATGATAACGCACGCGTACTCGAAAGTGCCCGTGAGTTTGGTATTAAACACTTACTGGGTATTAAGCAGCCAAATAGCCAGCGGCCTGAAAAAGAACTGCAGGAGTTTATTGCCCTAGACCGGTTTGCCCAACTGCTGCCAGATAACCTGCCAGGGCAGCGAGGAGAGCGTTAATGAGCGACAGCGTTCGCTTGGATAAGTGGCTATGGGCCGCACGGTTTTTCAAAACCCGTGCCCTGGCTAAAAAAGCGATAGAAGGCGGTAAGGTCCACTATGACGGTGGCCGCGTAAAAACCAGCAAAAATGTCGAGCTGGGGGCGCTTATTCGCGTTCCCCAAGGGTGGGATATTTTTGAGGTGGAAGTGATTTCGCTTTCCGACCAGCGTCGCGGCGCGCCAGAAGCGCGTAAGCTCTACGCTGAAACCGAGGAAAGCGTGCAACGTCGAGCCAAAGAAGCTGAAGCTCGTCGTCTCACCAATGAAGCCATGCAGCACCCACTCAAACGCCCTGATAAAAAACAGCGGCGTGATATCCAGCGCTTCCAGCGCCAACAGGGCGATTGAACACGCATTTATTCGTCATGGCGGTAAGCCTTCTCTCTACTTCTCCGGCGGTTTCCTTATGTCTGATCAAATCCAACGTTTTATGTTTGACCAAACCAACGTGCGTGGTGAAATTGTCACGCTCAGCACTGCCTATCATGAGGTGTTAGACCGTCACGCCTATCCACCAGCGGTTAATGAATTGCTGGGTGAGCTGCTGGCGGCGGTCGCTTTGCTAACGGACACGGTAAAACTAGACGGCACCTTAAGCATTGAAGTGCGTGGACGAGGCTCGCTTGCACTCTTAATGGCCGAGTCCAACCCCGGTGGTGAGCTGCGTGCGATCGCGCGAATCGCGGAAGACGCTGTGCTGCCCAGCGAACATGCCAGTTTCCGAGAACTGGTGGGGGAAGGCCAAATTGTGATTACCCTAGATCCAAGGGAAGGGCATCGATATCAAGGTATTGTTGCGCTTGATCACGCTACCTTGGGGGGCTGCCTAGAAGCCTACTTTGGCCAATCAGAACAGTTGCCAACACGCCTTTGGCTCGCGGCTGACGGCGAGCGTGCAGGTGGGCTGCTGCTTCAGCGCCTGCCTGACGCCTCACAAAATCAAGATGTTGATGCTTGGGAGCGCAGCGTTCATCTCGCTGAAACCATTAAGGCTGAAGAGCTGCTGGGGCTGGAGCAGCGCGAAGTGCTGTATCGGCTCTATCACGAAGAGACGGTTAGAGTGTTCGAGCCGAAAGCACTACGCTTTGGTTGCACCTGCTCGCGGGAGCGAATGAGTCATGCGTTATACACGCTTGGCGAACAGGAACTGCGCGATATTTTGCGTGAAGAAGGCGCAATCGATACGCAATGCCACTTTTGCCACACGAAATATCACTACACAGCCGCAGATATTGAAATTTTATTAGAAAATCCGGACGCGCCACCCCCGGTGATTCATTGATTGTGTAGTCGCAGATGATGGCATGAGTATTGAAGTCGTATAGATACCGCGCTAGTCATAGCAAAGCCTATAGGATGTCTGCCGAACGGTTGTTTGAAAATATACTGCGCTGCAACACAAAATGTAGTGTCATTGTAGTAGTTTAACTACAAGATATTTGATGAAAGCCCCCGTTTCCTGGGGGCTTTCTTTTTGCCATAATGCGCCGGACTTCAGCGCACTCAGCCCATGGTATTGGAAACAATAAGCGGCTGAGATGATTTCTCAAGGCGTCGTTGACGCCCGGTAAATTCGAGACCCAGGAATCGACATGACCACGACTCAAGCCGCTCCCCAAGCCCACGTTAATCTTAGCAGCGCCGAACTGATCGAGCGCGCCGTGGCCCGTGGTGAAGGCCGCCTGTCGGCTAACGGTGCGCTGGTGGTAAACACCGGTCTGCGCACAGGGCGTTCACCGAAAGATCGCTATATCGTCGACGAGCCCTCTACTCGCGATAGCATCGACTGGGGAAGCGTGAACCGCCCGTTTGATGCTGAGAAATTTTCAGCGCTGTGGGCACGTGTAGAAGACTATCTGGGTAGCGGTGAGCACTTCGTAGCCGAACTGCATGTCGGCAGTGATAACACACACTACTTACCCGTTCGTGTTACCACAGAAACGGCTTGGCAAAACCTGTTTGGCCGCACCATGTTTGTGCGCCCGCAGGCATACAACACAGCGGTTAAAGATGAGTGGACGATTCTGAACGCTGCGGGCTTTGAGTGCGACCCAAGCCGCGACGGCACCAACTCTGATGGCTGTGTCATTATTAACTTTGCCGAGCGCAAAGTATTGATTGCTGGTATGCGCTATGCCGGTGAAATGAAGAAAGCAATGTTCTCTGTGCAGAACTACTTGTTGCCAGAAGCTGACGTTCTGCCGATGCACTGTTCTGCAAACGTTGGTGAAGACGGCGAAACCTGCCTGTTCTTCGGTCTTTCAGGTACGGGTAAAACCACGCTTTCCGCTGACCAAGCGCGCTACCTGATTGGCGATGATGAGCACGCCTGGGGCGACGGTATCGTCTTCAACATGGAAGGTGGCTGCTACGCTAAGTGTATCGACCTTTCTGAGAAGAACGAGCCAGTTATCTGGAACGCGATTAAGTTTGGTACCGTGCTGGAGAACGTTGTTCTTGACGATCGTCGCGAGCCGGATTACGCCGACGACAGCCTGACTCAAAACTCTCGTGCCGCCTATCCGCTAGAGCACGTTGAAAAGCGTGTACCGGAGAACCTGGCTGGTGAGCCTAACGCTATCGTCTTCCTGACCTGCGATATGTCTGGCGTATTGCCGCCCGTATCGATTCTTTCCAAAGAAGCCGCCGCGTACCATTTCTTGTCAGGCTACACTGCGAAAGTGGGCTCTACCGAAATGGGTTCATCTGAAGGCTTGGCTGCCACATTCTCTACCTGCTTCGGTGCGCCGTTCTTCCCGCGTCCTGCGCGTGAATACGCCGACCTGCTGATCAAGCGGGTAGACAAAAAAGATGCTCAGGTTTATCTCGTCAACACCGGTTGGACAGGTGGTGCCTACGGTGAAGGTGGCTCACGTTTCTCTATCCCAACTACTCGCGCCATAATCAGTGCTATTCAGTCCGGCGTGCTGCGTGATGTTGAAACCCAGCACATCGACGGCCTTAACCTTCAAGTGCCTGTAGCCGTGCCGGGTGTCGACTCTAGCCTGCTCAATCCTCGCGAAACGTGGGCTGACCAAGATGCCTACGATCGTCACCTGCAAGATCTTGCCACCAAATTCGTTGATAACTTTAAGAAGTTTGAAGGTGTTAACGAGGCAATTATCAAGGCAGGTCCGCAGTTAACCTGATATGTACGATAGGGTAAAGGTTGTCAAACGTTTGAATAACTAATCGAACGTTTAGGCAGTCAAGTAGTCAAAACGGGACGGTGCTAAGGCGCCGTCCCGTTTTTGTGTCTATGTCCTTGACGTGTTAAAGGGGTGCGCAAATGAAGCGTCGTCACTTTTTGGGTCTTGCGGGGCTAACGGGATTGGCAGGTGTTCTTCCTGGCGTCTCGTTTGGCTTTCCGCGATTAGACCTTAAAGCAGCTCCTGGCCTTGAAAAGCTTGAATTAAGCGAAGACGAATGGCGTGAACGCCTGACTGATGAAGCCTTTTACGTGCTCCGCGAAGAGGGAACTGAGCGCGCCTTTTCAAGCCCACTGGACGGAGAGGTTGGGGAAGGTGAGTACCGCTGTGCTGGGTGCGATCTTGTACTTTTCACCAGCGCGATGAAGTATGACTCTGGCACCGGTTGGCCCAGTTTTTTCGAGCATGTTGAGGGCCATTTGTTAAGCAAGTTGGATTTCAAACTGGTGTGGCCACGCACAGAATATCACTGCGCGCGCTGCGGCGGTCATCAAGGTCATGTCTTTGGTGATGGTCCAGAGCCTACCGGCTTGCGCTGGTGCAACAACGGTGTAGCACTGCGGTTTGTGCCTGCATAAAACACTATCCGCGGGTGCCTCGTTTGCTCGTCCCTCGCAAGACTCGTTACACCGCGCTACAGGGATGCAACCATTGAGCTCAGTGGGATTGTAGCGCGTGGTAAGCGAAGCGCACCCGCGAGGGTAGTGCGAAGGCTGGAGTTGATCATGTGCCCATGGAGTGTCGCGGGTGCCTCGCTTGCTCGTCCCTCGCAAGACTCGTTACACCGCGCTACAGGGACGCAAACATTGAGCTCAGTGGGATTGTAGCGCGTGGTAAGCGAAGCGCACCCGCGAGGGTAGTGCGAAGGCTGGAGTTGATCATGTGCCCATGGAGTGTCGCGGGTGCCTCGCTTGCTCGTCCCTCGCAAGACTCGTTACACCGCGCTACAGGGACGCAAACATTGAGCTCAGTGGGATTGTAGCGCGTGGTAAGCGAAGCGCACCCGCGAGGGTAGTGCGAAGCGGTGCTGGAGTTGATCATGTGCCCATGGAGTGTCGCGGGTGCCTCGTTTGCTCGTCCCTCGCAAGACTCGTTACACCGCGCTACAGGGATGCAGCCATTGAACTCAGTGGTGTTGTAGCGCGTGGTAAGCGAAGCGCACCCGCGAGGGCAGCTTCCCCATCGTGGCCAATTCATGCCAGCATCGTGCGATTGTGGTACCTTGTCGGCACCTCGAATGCTGCATGAGTTAGTTGCACGTTATGGATGTCAAACAACGCATTATTTCACGCTTAGCCACTGAGCTAAACGTACGGCCTGAACAGGTCTCCGCAACGGTAGAGCTTCTGGATGGTGGCGCTACCGTGCCGTTTATTGCTCGTTATCGTAAAGAGGTAACGGGTGCCCTCGATGATATTCAGCTGCGCCAACTGGATGAGCGCCTGCGCTATTTGCGCGAGCTGGAAGAGCGCCGTGAAGCCGTACTAGCGGCTATCGATGAGCAAGGCAAGCTGGATGCCACGCTAAAAGCAACGATTCAGGCAGCTGAGACGAAGCAGCGCCTAGAAGACTTATACCTACCGTTTAAGAAAAAGCGCCGCACGAAAGCTCAAATTGCCCGTGAAGCGGGCCTAGAGCCACTGGCTGATGCCCTGTTGGCCAATCCGCAGCTTAATCCCGAAAGCGAAGCAGCGCAGTACCTGCGCCCTGCAGAAGGCGATATTCCAGCCATTGAAGATGCCAAAGCCGCCCTTGATGGTGCTAAGCAAATTCTCATGGAACGCTTCGCCGAAGACCCTGAACTTATTGGCCGATTGCGTGAACGGTTATGGCAAGAGGGCGAACTAAGTGCCCGCGTGCTAGATGGCAAGCAGCAGGAGGGCGCAAAGTTCTCTGACTACTTCGAACATGACGAGAAACTTGCCAAGGTGCCATCTCACCGTGCGCTGGCTATGTTCCGTGGTCGCAACGAAGGCATTCTAAGTCTGGCGATTCGTCTGCCTGGCGAAGAGGACGCGCCAATTCATCCGGCCCAGGTCGCTATTGCCAAACAAGTGGGTATTAGCGATGAAGGCCGCCCCGCCGACAAATGGTTGAGCGAAGTAGTGCGTTGGACGTGGCGTGTGAAGCTCTATACCGCGCTTGAAACCGAGTTGTTGGGTCGCCTGCGCGAGCAGGCAGAGTTGACTGCTATCGAGGTGTTTGCCGCCAACCTGAAAGACCTTTTGCTGGCAGCGCCTGCAGGGCAAAAAGTGACTCTCGCGATTGACCCGGGTCTAAGAACCGGCTGCAAGGTTGCGGTGGTGGATGCTACCGGTCAATTTATCGACCAAGCGACGATTTACCCCCATGCGCCGCAGAATCGCTGGGACGAATCGCTCAATGTGCTCGCTAAGCTGGTTAAACAGCACGGCGTTCAACTCGTTGCCGTTGGCAATGGCACCGCCAGTCGTGAAACCGACAAGCTGGCAGGTGATCTGCTGAAGGCGTTAGCACCCGAGCATCGTTTAAGTAAAGTCATGGTGTCTGAGGCTGGTGCGTCGGTTTACTCCGCGTCGGAATACGCTTCCCGCGAGCTGCCGGATCTTGATGTCACTGTGCGCGGTGCTGTCTCTATTGCTCGCCGCCTGCAAGACCCGCTTGCAGAGCTGGTGAAAATCGAGCCGAAATCTATCGGTGTTGGTCAGTATCAGCACGATGTCTCCCAGGTGCAGCTGTCACGTAGTCTAGAAGTCGTGATAGAAGACTGCGTTAACGCCGTCGGTGTGGATCTCAATACGGCATCTAGCGCATTGCTTTCACGTGTTGCTGGGCTAAGTGCTGCCATTGCTGAAAATATTGTTGCCCAACGCAACGTTCAAGGTGCCTTCAAGAGCCGTAAAGAGCTGTTAGAAGTTAGCCGCCTTGGACCAAAGACGTTTGAGCAGTGTGCTGGTTTTTTACGCATTAGCAACGCCGAAAATCCGCTGGATGCCAGTGCTGTTCACCCAGAGGCTTATACGCTGGTAGAGCGTATTGCCAAGCAGAATAGTCGAGATATAAAAGGCCTGATTGGTGATAGTGCAACGCTAAAAGCACTGAAGCCCGCTGACTTCGCTGATGAGCGTTTTGGTGTTCCTACCGTCAGCGATATTCTCAAAGAGCTGGATAAGCCAGGACGCGACCCGCGCCCTGAGTTTAAGGCGGCTGAATTCCGTGAAGGCGTCGAAACACTCAAAGACCTGAAGCTGGGCATGGTGCTGGAAGGTACCGTCACCAACGTGACCCACTTCGGTGCCTTTGTAGATATTGGCGTTCATCAAGACGGGCTCGTGCATATTTCAGCGCTCTCTGACCGCTTTATCGATGACCCCCGCAGTGTAGTCAAAGCAGGCGATATCGTTACCGTTAAGGTGATGAGCGTGGATATCCCCCGCAAGCGGGTAGGGCTTTCAATGCGTTTGGATGATGAGCCAGAACAGGCGCAAGCCGCTGCAAACTCCACTAACGACGAGTCTCGTAAGCCTGCACGTAGCCAGCGGTCGGCTAGTTCTGGACAGAATGGTCGTGGTCAACGCCAGGGAGGAAAGTCCAGCGAAGCAGCGGCACCAATGGGCGCGCTCGGCGCAGCACTGCTTAAAGCAAAGCAGGGCAAATAGTCGCGCGTCTTGAATATTTAATGGTTGCCGCCATATCCTGCTGTCTATTCTCGGTAAAAAAACGTGATAAACCGCATGGCGATGCCAGCTGATTTCAACAAGGCCTGCTTTAAGCAGGCCTTACTAACAAGGAGTGTTCACCTTGTCTGAACCTCTCACTGTGCCATCCACACTGACCGCCCAGGTTGAGCGTTTGCTCCCTAGCGCGCGTTTAGGGCGTCTAGGTCGCCTGCGTCGCGGGGTGGAAAAAGAGGGCCTGCGCGTTGACGCCAATGGCCATATTGCTCAAACGCCGCACCCTTACGCGTTGGGTTCAAAACTAACCCACCCGCATATCACCACTGACTACTCCGAAGCGCTATTGGAGTACATCACACCGGTGTATTCAGAGCCAAAAGAGGCGTTGGCATTTTTATCAGACCTGCACACGTTTACCTATCACCACTTGGAAAATGAGTGGATTTGGCCAGGCAGCATGCCGTCCCGGCTTTCCGGTAACGATAGCGTACCGATTGCCGACTACGGCAGCTCCAATGTGGGCACCATGAAGCATGTCTATCGTAAAGGGTTGGATGTGCGCTACGGGCGTATTATGCAGGCTATCGCCGGGGTGCATTACAACGTATCGCTACCCGATGATATGTGGCATGCCCTGCGTGAGCTTGAAAAAGCCACCAATATTCCTTTTAACGATTATCGCTCTACGCGTTATTTCGGCATGATTCGGCATTTTCGTCGTCATAGCTGGCTGCTGCTCTACCTATTTGGCGCATCACCCGCCATCGACAAAAGCTTCCTGCCAACTGGTACAGTGCCTGAAAAACTGCAGTCGCTGAGCGACGACACCTATTACGCCCCCTATGCGACCACGCTACGTATGTCGGATTTGGGCTATCAGAATAAAGTGCAGTCGCAGCTTAAAATCTGCTTTAACTCGTTGTCCAACTACGTCAACACGCTACGGCACGCTATTTCCACTCCGTGGCCAGACTACGAAAAGCTGGGCGTGAAGAACGGCGACGAGTGGCAGCAGTTAAACGCCAATATTTTGCAGATTGAAAACGAATACTACAGCGATATTCGCCCTAAACGAGTCGCCAAGCACAACGAAACGCCCAGTCAAGCCCTGGAAGCGCGTGGGGTGGAGTACATCGAAGTACGCTGTTTGGATCTTAATCCATTCGACCCGCTAGGTGTCACCGAGGCTCAGATGCGTTTTGTTGATACCTTCTTAATGTGGTGTCTATTAAGCGATAGCCCGTGGATTTCAGACGAAGAGTGCGACCGCTTAGACGACAATCGCCGTTTCGTCGTTGAGCGTGGGCGTGACCCAGCGCTGAAGCTGATCCATAACGGCAAAACGACGACTGTGAAGGAGTGGGGCGAGCAGATTTTTGCGGAAATGGCTGAAGTGGCACGCCTATTGGATGCTGTAGAAGAGAGTACTCCTCATGCGTCGGCACTCGCTGAGCTATCGCCGCGGCTGAAAGATCCTTCTCTAACTCCCTCAGCGCAACTACTGGCGCGCCTGGAAGCTGGTAATGGCTCGCTCAGCGATACGCTGTTGCAATTGGCTCAAGAGCAAGCCGACAAGCTTAAGTCCACGCCCATGCTACGTTCTCGTGAAGCACTGCTTGCTCAGTTGATCGAGACCTCGCACCAACAACAGCACGATATTGAAGAAGCCGATCAAGAGAGCTTTAGTGAGTTCCTAAGCACTTACTTTGCCAAAGCGCGTGAGTCCAGAGCGCTGTCTGCTATTTCACCAGAGGATGGTCAATGACATCATTAGCAGTTCGCCCTATCGCGTTAGCGGGCTTCGCCTTTTGTGTTTTGATGATGGCGGTAGCCTTGGGGCTTGAGCATATTATGGGGTTGGAACCCTGCCCGTTGTGTATTTTTCAGCGGGTCGCGGTGATTGCCGCAGGGCTGGTGCTAGGTATCGCTGCACTTCATAACCCAAGTGGCAAAGTAGGCAAAGCTATCTACGGTTTGCTGAGCTTAGCCGCAGTAGGTACCGGTGCTTTTGTTGCCGGAAGGCATGTATGGCTTCAAGGCTTGCCCGCTGACGAAGTGCCAACCTGTGGCCCAGGCCTTGAGTACATGATGGATATCTTGCCGATGCAAGAAGTGGTTGCCATGGTGCTTACCGGCTCTGGTGAGTGTGCTGACATCGATTTCATGTTCTTAGGCCTGTCGCTGCCTGCATGGACCTTGATCGGCTTTTTATTGCTCGCGATTGCGCCTCTGCGTATTCTGTGGTCTTTAAAAACATAGTCTTTAAAAACATGGTCTGTAAAAACATGGTCTGTAAAAAAGAGTTAAATAAGTGGTATGGTTTACGTTAATTGATTGGCCTCATTTAATTAAGTAAACCGTACCCGCTAGGATTGACAGGTGTCCACGGACGCGCGAGTCTAGCTCAGTTGAAGACGGCTATCTGTAAGGAGAAAGCCCCATGCTCGAAGATTGCAAAAATGCCCTGGAGCGCTGGGGGGGCGTGCACAGTTTGATTGATCGCTGGCTTGATCAGCGCCGCTCGCTGTTAGTCAGCTTCATTGAGCTGAAAGAAGCTTGTGACGCCGAATTAGAGGCGATTAGTAAAGCGCGCATTGACACCTTTAGTGAGTTGTTGATGGACTACATCAGCGCTGGGCACTTCGAGATTTACCCCCAGCTTGCTGAGGAAGCGAAGGCATTCGACGATGAGAGTGCATTACAAATCGCGGCAAAGCTTCTTGAGCGCTTAGAATTGTCAACGGCCATGGTGCTGGAATTCGATGAAGACTTCGCCTCACCGGTACGCTGTCAGCAGAATCTAGTGCGTTTGCCCGCCTGGATTGACCGCTTAGCGAAAGGGTTGGCAGAGCGCTTTGCCCTTGAAGACCAGCTAATCGCCCGCCTGCACGCCGCCCACAGCCCACAGCAGATGAAGTCACCAGCGTAGCGCTTTTCGCTGCCCCGCGGGTGCGCTTCGCTTACCACGCGCTACAACCCCTGTGAGTTCAGTATGTTTTGTAGCGCGGCGTAACGAATCTTGCGAGGCACGAGCAAATGAGGCACCCGCGAACGGTGCCCCAGCCGCCCCTGCTATGCAGTCTCACACCTCACCTATTACTTCTCACGCCTCACCTTGCCGCCTATTACTAACATGCAAGGCGTTAGCAAGAGCGTTAGGGCAGTGGCAAAGGTTAAGCCACCTGCAATCGCGCTGGACATTTGTGTCCACCATTGGGCGGAAGGGGCGTCAAACCCTAGCGCGGGTGCAAAAAGATTAACGTTGATTCCCAGCACCATCGGCATTAACCCCAGCACGGTGGTAATGGCGGTGAGAAGCACTGGGCGTAAGCGCAGGGTGCCTGCTTCTAGTGCCGCTTCGGTTGGGGGCATGCCTTGGCCGCGCAACTCGTTGTAAGTGTCGATCAAAACGATATTATTGTTAACGACAATACCTGCCAGGGCGATAATGCCCATGCCCACCATGACAATACCAAACGCTTGGCCAGTAATGAGCAGCCCCATCAAAACGCCCGCAGTGGAGAACACAATGGCCGATAGCACTAGCGCTGCTTGATAGTAGCTATTGAACTGTGTCACCAGAATCAGTGCCATTAGCCCAATCGCGATCAAGAAAGCGCTGATCAAGAACTGCATGGATTCCTGCTGATCTTCTTGTTCACCCGCCACATTAACCATCAAACTATCGTCAAGTTGGCTTTGGCCTGCATCTAGTAGCGCTCGCAATCGCTCGTCCGCTAAATAGCCTGGTGCTAAATCTGCCTCAACGGTAATCGCACGGCGTCCATCAATACGATTCAGGGTGCCTACTTTGGGGGCGGGCGTAATGTCTACAAAGTGAGCAATAGGCACTTGGCCTCGTGGGGTGTTGATCGTCAGTCGTTCAAGCTGGTTGAGCGTGCGCCAGTGTTCCGGTAAGCGCACGCGAATATCCACCTCATCAGTAACGGTGGGGGGACGGTAGTTGGCCACTTGAAGGCCAGTGGTCAGTAGCTGTACAGCACTACCAATGGTGGTGATATCGGTGCTCATGCGGGCAGCGGCTTCACGGTTAACTTTTACCTGCCATTCGACCCCGGGCAGGCTGCGATTATCCTGGATGTCGGTAAAGCCGCCTAGCTCGTGCATTAGTGCCGTAATCTGGTCAACGCCGGCGTTTGCGATGTCTGGATCTGTGGCGCTGATTTCGAGCACAATAGGTTTGCCGCCGCCAGGCCCCATCTCCTGCTCGCGAAACTCTAGCGTTATCCCCGGTAGATCTTGAGTGCGCTTGGCCATGTCAGCCAAAATCGTGCGGGCAGGGCGGCGCTGGTACCAGTCGACAAACTGAAACTGCAACATCCCGATCACATCATTGCCCATTTGCTGGTTAGGCACCGCAAAAGAGCGTGCATAAAGGGCTTCGACTTCTCCCATGCTGCCCAGCCGGCTTTCCACCCGCTTCAGGATGGTGTCGGTTTCTTCAGCGGAAAAATCGCCTCGGGCACGTACCAGCACTTGCGCGCTGTCCGGCTCTACGCTGGGGAAGAAATCAACGCCATGATTAAAACGAGCATAGCCGGTATAAATCAACCCAATTAACAGCACCGCAAACACGAGCACCCAGGTGGGATGCTGCAGTAAACGTCCGAGTACGCGGCGATAGGCGCGCCCAAGCGACGTGCTTTCGTCGACCGGGCCAGCACCCGCAGTTGCTGTATGGGATGTGCGGGTAAACAATCGCCCCAGGGTAGGCAAAAACACCAGAGCCATGGCTAGCGACGCAAGAAGGCACAAGATGACGGTGGCAGGCAGGTACTTCATAAACTGGCCTACCACGCCTGGCCAAAACAGCAGCGGTATAAATACCGCAAGCGTTGTCGCGGTAGAGGCAATAACCGGCCAGCTCATGCGTGTTGCGGCATTCAGCCAAGCCTGGTGGGGAGACTGCCCCTCGTGCAGGTTTCGGTCAGCGAGCTCGCTGACTACAATCGCACCATCCACTAGCATGCCAGCCACTAAGATCAGCGCAAATAACACCACAATGTTGAGCGTAAAACCAAATGCCCAAACCAGTAGAATGCCGGTTAAAAACGCGCCGGGTATGGTCAGGCCCACCAGCAGCGCCATGCGCCAACCCATCACGGCTACGACAACAATTAATACCAGCACCACTGCGGTGAGCACGTTATTTAACAGCTCAGAGAGCATGTTTTGAACGGTAACCGACTCGTCCAAAATCGTGGTAATACGCAGCTGTTCCGGCAGCAGGTCGCCTGCCTGGGCAAAGCGCTCTTTGACGGCGTCAATGGTGGCGATGATATTTGCCCCAGCGCGCTTGGAAATTTCCAGCACTACCGCAGGTTGGCCGTCGATGCGGGCAAATCCTTCGGGATCTTTGTAGGTCGGTAAAATCCACGCAACATCGCCAAACGTAACCACCTGGTCGCCGTCAACTTTCACCGGCATGTCCATGACATCGTTTAACGATTCGATAATGCCCGGTACTTTTAGTGCTAGCCGTCCGGCGCCGGTATCCAAGCTGCCCGCAGCAACTAGGCGATTATTGCGTGAGATTTGATTAAACAGCGTATCAAAATCAACGCCGTAACTTTCCAGTACCAGTGGATCAACGACAATTTCGAGTAAGTCCTCGCGGTCGCCAGCAATATCGACCTCTAGAACGTCGGCAATGCCCTCTATTTCCTCTTTTAAGCGACGCGCAATGGTTACCCGTTCTCGAGTATCCAACTCGCCGGAAAGGCCGATGCTCAACACTGGAAACTCAGAGACGTTAACCTCCATGACCCGAGGCTCGTCCGC
Organism: Halomonas sp. XH26; assembly: GCF_024138895.1. NCBI lineage: Bacteria > Pseudomonadati > Pseudomonadota > Gammaproteobacteria > Oceanospirillales > Halomonadaceae > Halomonas > Halomonas sp. XH26. Next base: position 2,591,222 of record NZ_CP071889.1, on the reverse strand, counting down.
TTCATCCGGTAAGCTACTGCGGGCGATATCCACGCGTTCGCGTACATCAGAAAGCGCTGTATCCGGATCAAAGCCAGGATCAAACTCCAGCGTTACCGACCCATGACCTTCGCTAGACTGGGCGGTAAATTTGCGCAGCCCTTCGATTCCACGCAGCTCCTGCTCCATTGGGCGAACTAGCAGGCGCTCACCATCTTCCGGGCTAACGCCTTCCAGCGAAAGCGAGACGTAAATAATCGGGATAGTGACGTCTGGATTGGCTTCCTTGGGAATCATCTGCCAGGCAGTTGTACCCGCCAGCAGCAGGCCAACCAGGAGCAGCAGGGTGGTTCGCGTGTGGGTTAGCGCCGCATTAATCAACTGACGCATGACCACCTTCCTGGGTAGACACTGGTGTTACGGTGTCGCCTGGGTTGACCAAACCTGCGCCGAGGGTGATCAACTGCACGGAGCTGGGTAGGCCAGTAACGTAGGCGCGTTCGGTATCAGCACTGACCAATTCAATCGCCGTTTGGGCAACGCGGTTATTTTCAACAACATGCTTGATGGCTAATTGACCCTGCTCGTTCAGATTAAAGAGAGCAGGCGATAGGGTATGCACTTGGCGAGGTGGCAGCGTTATGGTGAATTCAGCGCTGCTCCCTGCTAGGCGTTGCCTGTCTGGATTGTCGAGCGTTACTTCGATATAGAACGTGCGAGTGGCTTCTTCTGCGCGACTACTAATGTAAGACACTTCGCCTGAAAGCGACTGGCCATTGAGCAGTCGCGCGGTGACAGGCAAGCCAACGCTTAACTCACCGATTTGCTGTTGAGCCACCCAAGCGGTGCCGATTAAGCGTCGGTCGTAGATCAGTCGTGCCCACTCTTCGCCTGGTTGCAGTAAGTCGCCAAGTTCAACCTGGACGCGGTCCAGCACGCCTTCAAAGGGCGCGGTAGGGCGAGTATCGCTTAACTGCTTTTCTAACTGAGCCACCTGGGCGGCGCTGGCGCTTAAGGCACTTTGCAGGCGCAGCAATTCTGGCTGAGAAATCAGCTCGCGGCGGCGTAGGCTTTGAGCACCCGCGTACTCCGCTTCAGCAAGCGCTAACTCATCACGTGCCTGCTGTAGGCGTTGAGGGAGCGCGTCGTTGTCTAGTACCAGCAGTGTCTCGCCTCGGCTGACGGTTTCTCCTTGGGCCACCGGTTTTTCTGCGACATAGCCAGTTACATTGGCGCGCAGCAGTGTTTCTTTTTCAGCAGTTAGCTGGCCTTGCAGCACGTGCTTAGGAATATAGGGCGCGCTCTGCTGGGTCATCACCTCTACACGAGGTGTTGCGTCGCGTTCAGTGGCATCTACATCAGGTGGACTACTTTGGAAACGTTGAAAATCGCCAACCGCTAGCCATATCACAAGCGCCAGAACTAGCAGGCTAGCAAGCGCGTAAGAGTAGGGGATTCGTCGCATGGGGTAGTTATATCCGTATTAACCCAAAAAAATCACACAAGGCAAGTCATGCTGAAGGGTAGGCCGTACTAAAAGTTAAGCTTACTGACCGACACACCATAGCGTAACTGGCGTCTGGCAGCGAGTACCAAGCCGCTGAGAGAATGGGTAGTAGTCTCATGTATGATTGAGTTTTTGCACATCTGGGCATACCATCTTTGCGTCTTGAGTTCTGTCGTCTCACTCTCAGGCGAGAACCCACCCTAGGCGAACCATCAAGGAGCAATGATGAAAGATCCAGTACGTATTGCGATTACCGGCGGTGCCGGCCAGATCAGCTACTCTCTTATTTTCCGCATCGCCGCTGGCGATATGCTGGGGCCGGATCAGCCAGTCATTCTCCAGCTTCTCGAAATTCCCCAAGCCATGGACGCCCTGAATGGCGTTGTCATGGAAGTTAACGACTGTGCTTTCCCGCTGGTACAAGACATCGTTGCCACTGATGATCCGAACGTTGCCTTCAAAGATGCCGATTTCGCCTTGCTGGTAGGTGCACGTCCGCGTGGCCCGGGTATGGAGCGTAAAGATCTGCTGGAAGCCAACGCCGCGATTTTCTCTGTACAAGGTAAAGCGCTGAACGATCACGCTAGCCGTGACGTGCGTGTACTCGTTGTCGGTAACCCGGCTAACACCAATGCATTGATTGCTTCTTGCAATGCGCCGGACCTCGATGCAGGCCAGTTCACTGCGATGACGCGTTTGGATCACAACCGTGCGCTGACACAGCTGGCTCAGAAAACCGGCAAGCACGTTACCGACGTTGACAGCATGATTATCTGGGGCAACCACAGTGCTACCCAGTATCCGGATCTGGCGCAGTGCAAAGTAGACGGCAAAGCCGCCTTCGATCTGGTCGAGCGTGACTGGTACGAAAACGACTTTATCCCGACAGTACAGCAGCGCGGTGCGGCGATTATCAAAGCACGCGGCGCATCTTCTGCAGCGTCTGCGGCGTCTTCAGCGATTGATCACATGCGTGATTGGGCGCTGGGTTGCGATGGTATCGTCAGCATGGCGATCCCGTCTGACGGCAGCTACGGCATTGAAGAAGGCATCATCTACTCCTACCCAGTTCGTTGTCAGGGTGGCAAGTATGAAATCGTTCAAGGCTTTGAGTTGGACGCGTTCAGCAAAGAGAAGATGCAGGCTACCGAGAAAGAACTGCGTGAAGAGCGCGCAGCTGTTGAGCACCTGCTCGGCTAAGTACGCTGGCTGGCGTTCTTTGAGCTGTTCTAAAAACTGTTTTAAGAATAATGCTCAGTAATACGAAACCCCGCAAGCATAGTGCTTGCGGGGTTTTTTATTGGGCGGCTGCGCCGTTCGCGGGTGCCTCATTTGCTCGTTCCTCGCAAGATGCGTTACCACGCGCTACGGTTAACGTATTGAATTAACGGGTTTGTAGCGCGTGTAAGCGTCAGCGCACCCGCGAATCAGTTGGCTCAATCTCGCAGGCTCATAATGCGCCATTGGCGTTCTTCGGCCACCTTGCGCAGGGTATCATCGGGGTCGACGGCAACCGGGTGTTCTACCTGTTCAAGCAAGGGAAGGTCGTTGTGAGAGTCGCTGTAAAACCATGCGCCATCCATGGTGAACTCTTGGCCCTCAAGCCATTGCTTTAAGCGAGTCACTTTGCCTTCGCGGTAGCTGGGTGTGCCCGCTACTCGGCCGGTATAGCGGCCGTCTACTATTTCTGGGTCAACTGCAATCAAGTCGTCCACGCCCAAACGATTAGCGATGGGGGCAGTAATAAAGCGATTAGTGGCGGTGATGATAAGTAACGTATCGCCTTTCGTGCGGTGCCGAGCCAGCAGTTCTTCTGCTTTAGGCAAGATATTCGGCTCGATTTTGCTGACCATAAACTGCTGATGCCAAGCGGCTAACTGTTCCGGCGTATTTTCAGCCAGTGGCTTCAATGCCATTTCCAAAAAAGCCGCCATGTCTAACGTGCCCGCATTGTAATCCGCCATAAAGCGCTCATTGGCCTCGCGGTAGGCAACTGGGTCAACTGCCCCCTGTTCGAGCAAAAACTCGCCCCAGGCATGATCGCTGTCGATGGATATCAGCGTATTATCCAGATCGAAAATGGCCAGACTCACGGCGCTCCCCTTATGGTGTTGGTTAATTGTGCTGCTCGTTAGCTCAGTAATGAACGTCAGTAACGGTTTGCAAAGCGGCGGATTATCGCAGAGTCACCATGGTTTAACCACTTAGGGTGATATTGTATTGATACGCTTGTCTCCCTTGTGGAAAAATGGGGACAACTGAAAATTTATAAGGTGATGTCCGTGATCGACGCTGACGGCTTTCGCCCCAATGTTGGCATCATTATTGCCAACAGCCAGGGGCAGCTGCTTTGGGCGCGTCGTGTAGGGCAAAACGCGTGGCAGTTTCCCCAGGGAGGCATCAAGGCAAACGAAACACCACATCAAGCGCTTTTTCGTGAGCTTTTTGAGGAAATCGGTCTAACCGCCGATGATGTCGATATTGTCGCCTGTACCCGGGGATGGCTGCGCTACCGTCTGCCACGACGCATGATTCGCACCCACTCGCGGCCGGTTTGTATCGGCCAGAAGCAGAAGTGGTTTTTACTCAAGATTCGCTGCCAAGAAAATCGAATCTGTATGACGGCAACGCCTAAACCCGAGTTCGATGGTTGGCGGTGGGTAAGTTACTGGTATCCACTGGGGCAAGTGGTGCCGTTCAAACGAGAGGTATATCGGCGCGCGCTACGGGAGCTCTCTCCTCGCGTTCAGCGCTTGGCGCAACAAGATCACGATGGATAACGTGCGCTCCACTGTTCTAGGAAGCTGTTCTAGGTAAACTGTTCAAAAGAAACAGTTCAAAGGCGACGCTTCGAAGGACATAGTGACAGTTGGCCGAAAATCCCTCAGCGAGGCAAATAATAGTGAATAGGAAAACGTCCATGCTTGAGGTGCTGCGACGCGTTATTCAAGAAGTGAATGGCGCACGAAACCTCGACGCCGCGCTGTCAACGATGGTACGCCGCATACGAAAGGCCATGCAGACGGATGTGTGCTCCTTCTATTTATACGATAAGGAGCTCGAGTCGCTTGTATTGATGGAGACGATTGGCCTTCGCACGCAAGCGGTAGGCCGCGTTGTGCTACCGCTAGGCGAAGGTTTGGTAGGTCTAGTGGCTAAGCGCAGCGAACCGCTTAATTTAGAAGATGCGCAAAGCCACCCTCACTTTCGTTATTTTGAAGCAACTGGCGAAGAGCGTTACTCAAGCTTCTTAGGGGTGCCGATTATCCATCAGCGCCTCATGCTGGGCGTTTTGGTCGTACAGCAAGCTGAAAAACGTCAGTACGACGACGAAGATGAAGCTTTTCTGGTCACTATGGCTGCTCAGTTGGCAGGTGTGCTGGCTCACGCACTCGCTACCGGTAACCTTGCTCGCCCTGCGCTGCCGGGTGGCCAGGCCATGTTTAAAGGCGTAGCGGCTTCTCCAGGAATGGCGATGGGGGAAGCGGTAGTGATCACGCCGCCCGCTGATCTGAACAGCGTGCCTGATCTTATTCCGAGCGATCAAGACTATGAAGTCGCACGGCTAAAAGAAGCCATTGGCAAAACACGCGATGAAATCCGCGCAGCGGCAGAGCGCTTGGTTAACCGTATTTCTTCCCAAGAGCTGGCGCTATTCGACGTTTACCAGCAAATGCTTGGCGAAGCGGCGCTCTCTGAAGAAGTGGAAAAGCGTATTCGTGAAGGGCAGTGGGCACCTGGTGCGTTAGCCGATGTCGTGCGCCGCCATGTGCAATACCTTGAACGCGTAGACGACGATTATTTACGTGAGCGTGCGGCGGATATTCGCGATCTTGGTCGTCGTGTGTTGGCTCATCTGCAAGAAGACACGCCTTCGACCCCAGAAACCTACCCAGAAAACGCCATTTTAGTAGGTGATGAAATCAGCGTTGCCATGTTGGGAGAGGTGCCAAGGGACAAGCTAAAGGGCTTGGTATCCGTACGTGGTTCGAGTACCTCGCATGTTGCTATTGTTGCCCGGGCTATGGGGATTCCGACGGTGCTAGGGATGATGGATCTCCCGCTGCCGCGCTTAAATGGCGCCCCGGTAGTGATTGATGGCCACCGAGGGCGATTGTTTGTGCGGCCAGCGCCAGAGCTAAGAACTCGCTACGAAAGCTTGATTGCTGAAGAAGCAGCGCTGAGCGAGTTGCTGGAGCACGAACAAGACCTGCCCAGCGAAACACCGGATGGCTATGCCATGCCGCTGATGGTAAATACCGGGCTGGCGGTTGATGCCTCAGCGTTGCTGAAAAGCCGAATCGGCGGCGTAGGCCTATACCGCACCGAAGTGCCATTTATGATTACTGAGCGCTTCCCCGGTGAGAAAGAACAAATGCGTATGTACCGCGAGCAGTTAGAGGGCTTTGCGCCACTACCGGTAGTCATGCGAACGCTGGATATCGGTGGCGATAAAGACCTTCCCTATTTTCCCATTGAGGAAGCTAATCCATTCTTGGGTTGGCGGGGAATGCGGGTAACCCTCGATCACCCAGAAGTATTGATGGTACAGCTGCGTGCCATGCTGAAAGCATCGCATGACTTGAATAATCTCTACGTGCTCTTCCCGATGATTACCAATGTGGAAGAGGTGGACGAAGCGATTCGTCTACTGGATCGTGCCATTCTAGAGCTAGGTGAAGAGGGCATTGATGTCGAGCGGCCTAAAGTAGGCGTGATGATTGAAGTACCTGCGACTATTTACCAAATGGATGCACTGGCAAAGCGAGTCGATTTCTTCTCGGTGGGTAGTAACGACCTTACGCAGTATTTGCTCGCGGTGGATCGCAATAATCCTCGCGTATCTAGTCTGTACGATGCGTTGCACCCAGCGCTGCTGGGTGCGCTGCAAGAACTCGCTCAGGATGCCACTCGTCTAGAAAAGCCTATATCGCTTTGCGGCGAATTAGCGGGTGACCCTGCTGGTGCGTTGCTATTAATGGCCATGGGATTTACCAGCCTGTCTATGAATGCCCCTAGTTTGCCCAGGGTACGGGCTGCTATTCGCCGAGTGCCAATGCAAGATGCGCAAATGCTGCTTAAAGAAATCATGGATCTGGATACCCCAGCATTGGTGCATGAACATCTCAATCAGCGTATGGATGAGTGGCAGCTATCACACTTAATGCCGCCGCGAGATTAATGCCGAGGCTGATTGGGTATCAGTGGGGAGGGTGTCGTCAACGTGGTTTCTCCCTCAAAACGACCGAGTGGCCCAAACCGCTGCTCGGTAATCGTCACTTGCCCTTGGTGGTTTAGCGTTAACCATGTGGTTGCCCGGGTGCCGTAGTGTTCACCAACAATAAACGCGGCAGAGAGTTGGCGCTCCAGCGTTAAGCCTACACCAGTATCTGGCAACTGCTCATCAGGTGCGGTTTGCGGGTTATGCAGTGCAAATTGCGTCGCGGCCTGCCACTGTTCGTCATTACTATTTAACAAGGCGTCGCGAACCAGGCTTAATTTTGGCCAGGGGGTATTCAGGGTTGCATTTGACAAGCCATGTACCCCTGGGGGCACGCTATTAAGTGCTACCCCATGGCGGCCACGGTGCAGGTGCCACATGCGGTGTTGTGTCGCAACCAAGAGATTAAATCCGGTATAGCGATGCGCGGTCGTGCGCTCTTTCGCTTTAAGCCATGCTTCGACATCGTCGCTTTGTAACACGCTAGCAACGAGTTCGCCTCGGCTGGGTGCGTTGACGGGTGTTGCCAGTGCTGGGTCACGCACATTGGTCAACGCTGCAACAACGCCTTGGGAGTTAGCGGCTAACCACGTACCACCGGCTTCCAAGTCGCGTCCACCCAGTACGGCGGTGTGTTCTTGCCAATGAGCAAGAGGGGCAGTGGGCCGCTGGTGGAATTCATCTCGGTTGCCTGCCAAGCGTAATGGTATAGAAGAGCCAGGGGACCAAGAAAAAGTGATTAAGCACATAAGTAAGGCTCACGAATAGTAACAGGAACCCAATTAGCCAGTGTGGCATGACAGTATTGAGGCGTAGACATACACTTAACATTAATATAAATATGCTTAGCCACGCTATGGCTGCCAGCATGTTGAGGCGCAATATTTTAGAAGCCACCTAGGAAGGCGCATACTATGCAACGCTATCAGCGAGAGCACTTCTGGAATGCGATTGTCTGGCCTACTTTGTGGCCTCTTTTACTCATTCAGGCGGCCTTGGTACTGCTTTGTGTGCTGGTAGGGCTGGTGGTTTGGGGGCTTTCCCCTAGTCAAACGTCATGGAGCACCACCCTATGGCTGACCCTCGCGTTGCTCCTGGGTAGCTGTTTAAACGTTGGCGTTTTCTTGATGCTGGTTAAAAGTCGCGCAAAGCAAGAAGACGCCAGTTGCATGCAAGAGTTGGCCGAGTTAGAGCGCCAAGCAGCCCAATTGGTTAATCGACAAGCGGAGCAGGCTGATTCACAGGTGGAAGACGTCAGTGAAGGGCTGCCACTTAATCGCTTGGCGATGGTCAATCAGTTGTTGGCGGATGTCATTCGCGCAGGTGAGGATGTCCAGCATCCGGCTTCTTTAAGCGAGCCGTTCCGACCCGATCAAACCTTGCTTGATGACCTTCATCACCAGCAAAAACAGTTGAAGCACCTCATTGCTGGGCGCGACCGTGCGCGGGAAGAGTCACGCTTGAAGTCTGGTTATCTAACGTTACTTCAGCGTGAGGCCGACAGTCTGTTTGATCATTTGGGCGATATGTTGCAGATGGATAATTCAGAAACATGTCACAAAAATATTACTCACGTGCGAGAGCGGCTGGCGGATATACGCGCACTGCTTACTAATTTTGTTCAGCAAAGTGCTAACGAAACAGATGCTTATGAGCAGCTGCTTCCAGCTTCTGAGCGCAAACTACGTATCTTGGTGGTAGACGATGGCCCCGTTAATTTAATGCTGGCACGCCAAATGCTGGAAACCCAGGGGCTGCAGGTAGACGGTGTCAGCAGTGGGGAGCAAGCTTTGGACTGCCAGCAAACGGTTTTTTATGATCTCGTGTTTATGGATATTTTTATGCCGACCTTAGATGGGCTAGAAACAGCACGTCGCTGGCGGACCTTTGAGCGTCTTGGTGGCGGTCAGCGACGCAGTGTCTTGATTGCTCTCACCGCAAACGTTGATAGTGCTGGTAATGGCGCTTATAACGCTGCCGGTATGGATGACGTGCTAGCTAAGCCCTACAAGCCTGAAACACTACTCAGCATGATTACTAAGTGGGTACCCAGCGCGAATAACCAGGTGCAGGATAAATGACAGTATTGAGTATTTTAGCAGGGTATTTGTTGCTAGGCGCAGTGGCAGGCACCATGGCTGGTTTGTTTGGGGTGGGGGGCGGTTTAATTATTGTGCCTGCGCTTGTCTTTGCATTTGGTCTACAGGGGGTTGCTCCTGAAATTACCATGCATCTTGCAGTAGGCACCTCACTGGCGACGATCGTCGTCACCGGGGCTTCGTCAGCATTAGGGCACTTCCGAAAAGGCAGTATTCATAAGCCATGGTTTATGGCGCTGTTACCCGGACTTATGTTGGGGGCTATCGGTGGTGTATTTATCGCAGACAACCTTTCTGGCACCGTTTTGGGAACGTTATTCGGGGTGTTTGTATTGCTGCTAGCAACCAAAATGGTGTTTGGCCTTTCGCCAAAGCCCGGTAGTTCGCCACCAGGAAATGTTGCGATGGCCATTGCTGGCGGCGTAGTAGGAGCCATATCAGCACTGTTTGGTATTGGAGGAGGCACAATGACAGTGCCTTGGCTTTCACGGTGTGGTGCAAGCATGACCCAAGCAGTGGGAACCTCTGCTGCCTGTGGCTTACCAATAGCGATGGTTGGTGCGTTAACGTTTATTGTTGTGGGATGGGGTAATCCGCTTCTTCCCCAATGGGCGACTGGCTTTGTCATGTGGCCTGCCTTTATCGGCATTGTGCTAACCAGTGTACCTTTTGCACGGCTTGGCGTTCGTTTGGCTCACGTGCTCCCAGCGACTGTATTGAGGTTTTTATTTGCAACGCTGTTGGCCATAGTGGGCTTGCGCTTCATATTGGCGTAATTCACCTATGCCACGCTGCTGTTTTCTTCCTGTTTGCTTTAGAGAGTCTCGATGATTAATTACCCAGATATCGATCCGGTAGCGATTTCACTTGGTCCGCTGCAGGTTCATTGGTACGGCTTAATGTATGTGGTGGGGTTTGTGGCGGCATGGTGGCTAGGATGTAAACGGGCACCACGTATTGGGCTTACGAAAGATGATATCGGTGATTTGCTTTTTTACTGCGCCATTGGTGTGGTGGTGGGGGGGCGATTAGGATACGCACTGTTTTACGGCCTAGGGCAGTGGACGGCTGACCCGCTATGGGTGTTCCGCGTATGGGATGGCGGTATGAGTTTCCATGGCGGTTTATTAGGGGTACTGATTGCCGCATGGCTATTTGCACGTCGTAAACAACTGGCGTTCTTCACCCTCGCCGACTTCATCGCCCCGCTGGTGCCCATTGGGTTAGGCGCTGGGCGGATTGGTAATTTTATTAACCATGAGTTGCCGGGAGGGGTGACGTCGCTACCCTGGGGCATGCCATTTCCTGGTATGGGACCAGAGCCACGCCACCCTTCAGCGCTGTACGAAGCTTTTCTGGAAGGTATCGTACTGTTTGCCATCCTGTGGTGGGTATCTGCCAAGCCGCGCGCCAGAGGGTTGGTCTCGGGGTTATTCCTGTTAGGCTACGGCGTCTTCCGTTTTATGGTTGAATTTGTACGTATGCCGGATGCCCATATTGGCTATCTCGCCTTTGGCTGGTTCACCATGGGCATGCTGCTTACGCTCCCGATGATCGCGTTAGGCCTCGTTTTTATCGCCTGGTCGCGTCATCAACCCATCGATGCCAAGGTGTAGCGCGTGTTAAGCGTAGCGCACCCGCGATGGTGCTCCAGCGCGAAGCGGCGCTGTTATTAAGCAGAGCAGCGGCTCCCGTCGCGGGTGCCTCATTTGCTCGTTCCTCACAAGATTCGTTACGCCGCGCTACGGTAGGTGCCGTAGGCTGATTTAGTGGTTTTGTAGCGCGGCGTAAGCGTCAGCGCAGCCGCGGGGGAGTATGGAGCGTTGCTTACGTGGCCACGACGCGGGTGCCTTATTCGCTCGTTCCTCGCGAGATTCGTTACACCGCGCTACGGTAGGTACCGTAGGCTGATTTAGTGGTTTTGTAGCGCGGTGTAAGCGTCAGCGCACCCGCGATGGTGCTCCAGCGCGAAGCGACGCTGTTATTAAGCAGAGCGGCGGCTCCCGTCGCGGGTGCCTCATTTGCTCGTTCCTCACAAGATTCGTTACGCCGCGCTACGATAATCGCAATAGATTGACATTAAAGGTTTTGTAGCGCGTGGTAAGCGCAGCGCACCCGCGAAAGTGGTCTAATTAGGCTCGACCTACCCCCCTTTACCAGCCTAGAATACCCAATTACATTGCCTGTTAATCTGGAATTTCTGTGACTGCAATAACGCCCATGCCGAAAGAAGCGCTAGAACAGCCGTATCTCGACCTAATGCGCACCGTGATGGAGCAAGGCGTTGATCGGGATGATCGCACTGGTGTTGGTACACGCTCAGTGTTTGGTCATCAAATGCGTTTCGACCTCTCCCGTGGTTTTCCGCTGCTAACCACTAAAAAGTTGCACCTGCGCTCTATTATTCATGAGCTGCTGTGGTTTCTTAAGGGTGATACCAATATTGGGTATCTCAAAGAGCATGGCGTACGTATCTGGGACGAGTGGGCCGATGAAAACGGTAATCTTGGTCCGGTCTATGGTTATCAGTGGCGTAGTTGGCCGAGCCCCAATGGCGGTGGTGTCGACCAGATTTCTAATGTGTTGGAGCAGATTCGTACGACGCCTCAGTCACGGCGACTGATTGTTTCAGCCTGGAATCCAGGTCAAGTTGATGAAATGAAATTGCCGCCTTGCCACTGTTTGTTTCAGTTTTATGTGGCTAATGGGCGTTTATCGTGCCAGCTTTACCAACGCAGTGCGGATATTTTTTTAGGTGTGCCGTTTAATATTGCAAGCTATGCGCTACTGCTCAGCATGGTGGCACAGGTAACTGGCCTGGAGCCCGGCGAGTTTGTACATACGTTGGGTGATGCCCATCTTTACAGCAATCACCTAGAGCAGGCTCAGGAGCAGTTGAGCCGCACGCCTAAAGCGCCACCGCGTCTGTCGCTTAACCCTCAGGTAACCAATCTGTTTGATTTCACCTTTGACGACATCAGCATCGAAGAGTATGAATCGCACCCCCATATCAAAGCGGAGGTGGCGGTATGAGTCAGCAGCAAAATGCTTATGACCCCCTGGTGCCGATAGCGATGATTGTGGCGATGGCCAAAAACCGAGTGATTGGGGTCGAAGGTAAGTTACCTTGGTACCTACCTGAAGATCTAAAGTTCTTCAAACGCATGACTCAAGCCAAGCCGCTTGTTATGGGGCGCAAAACCTACGCATCAATAGGCAAACCGCTGCCCAATCGGCTCAATATTGTAGTAACCCGTGATACAAGCTTTGCCGCCGAAGGCGTGCGGATATGTCATGAGCTACCAGCAGCATTGGCATTGGCCGACCAGCAGGCCACCATTGAGGCCGCCGAAGAAATTATGGTGATGGGAGGGGGAGAAATTTATCGACAAGCGCTTCCTCATGCCCAGCGCCTCTATATCACTGAAGTGGATATTGATGTCGATGGTGATGTCGTTTTCCCCGAACTCTCTACGGAAGAGTGGCAGGAAGTTCAGCGTGTCGCGGGCAAGCCAGTAGAAGGGCAGCCTCAATATGACTTTGTAGTCTATGAGCGGATCGCCGACTGATCAGCGCAAAGAAGGAGGGGGTTATGGCCGCAACAGTACTGGATCTGCTAGAAACATTGGAAACGCACCTTGAGCAGACCAAAGCCGCATTGAACGCGTTGCGTGAAGAGAACGAAATGCTCAAAAGGCAGTTGCTTGATCAAACAGCACAAATCCAGCCGCCTTCGCAGCCGTTACAAGACCCAGCCCAGTCTGATGTGTCTGCCGTTGAGCCGTCTGCAGTAGATGCAAAGCCCTCTTCAGAAAAGTCCGACTCAATGGCCGTAGAGCAAACACCAGAAGAAGCGTTAGCCTCAAGGTCCATGAGTGAAGAGAAAGTAACGGCAGAAACAGCAGCTGCGCCTCAGCCACCCTCCCCGCAAGCGCTTTTGCGTCAGTGGTACAAACGCTACCCGCAAGCGTTTTTCACTGGACATACTAAACCGCTAAAAGTGGGCATTCATCAGGATTTAGCCCAGCGAGAACCCTGGTCGGGGAAGTTGATTCGTCGAGCATTAGCTAACTATGTGAATTTGCCACGCTATGTGAAATCCATGCGAGAAGGTGCTGAGCGAATCGATTTGGATGGAAACCCAGCAGGCAAAGTCGATAAAGAAGCGGCGCGACATGCCAGTGAGCGGCGAAAAGATAAGCAAGACAGCAATACACCAAAGCAAGCACAGTCTTTAGAAAATAGAAAGTCGCAACAATCTTCAAGGCAGTCTTCAAAACAAGCATCGAAACAAGTGCTTCAAAAGGCACCAAAAAATGCTACCCCCGCAGCTGTGAAAGAGCATGAACAGCGGGGGGCGAATGAAGCGAAAGAAAAAGTTGAAGCAGCAAAACCGCTTAGCTTAGAGGATAAATTAAGAGGGCTTCAGCAAAAATTTACCGGTCGCTGAGACCAGCCAGTTGTCCATGGGTTCCTTAAAAAAATGCAAATCGTAAAAAAACACTGTTTTTTTCTATTGCGTTCACTGGAATCCCAGTATAGAGTTTGACCTGCGAGCATTGGACTATAACAAGGCTTAGTTGAGGACGTGCCGCATACCACCGGGAAAAACCGGAGGATGGCATAAAGAGCATGGCCCGCAAGCCAGCTGCAGACTTCACAATAAGTTTGCGGTAACGATCGAAACAGTAAGCTAGTTAAGGAACCTACATCATGAAAAAGACACTTTTAGCGACTGCTATCATTGGCGCCCTCGGTGCATCTGCTGCCGCTCAAGCAGCTACCGTTTATGACCAGGATGGTACCAAGCTCGACGTCTATGGCCGTATCGCCATGGGTATCGCTGGCGGCGGTGCTGAGTACAACGACGATAAAGAGAAAATCGACAACAGCGCTGAGTTTGTTGACGTTTATTCTCGTCTTGGCCTGCGCATGAGCCAAGAAGTTAACTCTGACCTGACTGCTTTTGGTCGTGTAGAGTGGCGCTTCAAAGGTGACGAGCGTTACACAGAGTCTGGCTTCACTGAAGTTCGTCAGAGCTACCTGGGCTTGCAAAGCAAGCAGTATGGTACCGTTCAGGCTGGTAACTTCGACAGCTTCTACAACCAGTTCGTTTCTCTGCCGTTCGACTGGGAAATCGATCGTGGTCTAGAATTCGCTGGTCATACGAAACAGTCTCGTGGTGACTCTATCGGTTACTACACGCCGAACTTGGAAGGCTGGACTGCATTCTTGCAGCTTAAGTACTACAGCGAGCGTGGCCGCCTTGAGAACGTACCTGGCGGTGCTGACGGCGTGCGTGACGATGGCAACGTTGTTGCTGCACAGGGTGGTGTTCGGTACGAGCAAGGCCCAATTACTGTTGGTCTAGGTTTTGTTGACGACGTCGTACGTGGCGGCGGTAACGGCGAAATCATGGGCGGTCTGATCGGTTCTTACCAGATCAATGATCAGCTAACTGCTCGTCTGGGTTATGAAGGTCGTGAAAACAGCAGCACTCGTGGTGGTGGTTACGACACCTTTGGTCTGGGTGGTACTTACACCACTGGTCCGTGGGCATTTGCTGCTGATATCTATAATGTTGATAACGACGGCGACGATGATAGCCGTACTGCTTGGGCGCTTGGTTCTTACTACAAAGTTTCCAGCAACTTCGACGTATTCCTTGAGCTGAACCAGCGTGACCAGCAGTCTATCGACGTAACTATCGGTGGTGGTGATGGTGTACGTGTTGATCGTGCCGATGGTGATGACATCTACTACCTAACAGGCGCACGTTACCACTTCTAAGCTTGGCTCTATCGCCATGCTTAGCAGGTAACCCCTGTAAGTAATATAGAACCGGCCTCATTGCGAGGTCGGTTTTTTATTATTAGTTAGATTTCAGAGCAGTAAAGTGGAATGCAAGTTTTAAAATCATGACTGTCTTGAGGCGAGAGAAGCAATGAAATAAAAACTACCTACCTGGCAAGTTTATTCAGGTCAAAATTATGAAAGAGGCGCTGTCAAAAAGTAATGCCTATAGACCAGAAAACGTTTGTGCGACCCCTGGCTAAGCACCTCCAATCAGTGTGAGTGCCGTTGACCGCTGCAATATGATACCTATCAAGCGTATACTCTCTCACGTAAGCAGCTCGCTACTAAAGCATGGTCTTATGCCTTGTTAAGATAGGCTTTTTTGGAATCCTTGCTGCGCTTGAAATCGTCCTTATGTATAAGACTAAAAAATGATCTCCTGAAGTGCAGGATTCGTTTATTTGCTGATGGTAAAGAGGTTTCATTGTGTGCTAGTGAGTTATTTTATGAATATTCTTATGGTAATTGTTAAATAATCAATATTGAGGAAGGAGGTAAACGAGCAAGCCTAATCAGAGGTTTACTAAGGTTTGTGAGAGCTTGTTTGTCTTCTTAAACAGAGGCGGTTAATTTGAAATAGTGGAAGATCACTGCATCTGACCTGCCAGCTCAGTAAGCATTTAGATGTAAATAGTTTTGATGATGTAATTTTTTGCGATAGCAATCTAAGTCAACCATTAAGTCAGTTTTTTGATTGTCTCAAGAGTTCTACATGATTAATAGAGTATTGAAAAACCAGCTTCTTACAACGTTGGGAGCAAGGGGGTTGGCAGCAGGCGGTACTTTCCTGCTTTCCTACGTGTTGGCCACGTTTGTTAGTATCCAGTCCTTCGGTGCTTTCATGTTATGCCTCTCGATTATGATTGGTATGCAGGTGTTTGCCAGCCTGGGAACTGATCGGGCCACACTCAAATATATGGGGGTGGCTACTTCTAATAATAATCGCCAAGAGGTCGCGTGGATTTACAAACATGCCATGACGGTTAACGTATTGGTGGGAGTCCTGCTGGGCGTAGTGCTGTGGATATTAGCCCCTAGTGTGGCAAGGATGCTGCTTTCATCAACCGAGCACGCCGTTGAGAGCCTACGTATTACCGCGCTATTGTCGCCGCTATACAGTGTGATTTATTTATGCAACTTCCTGATGAAAGGATGGGGCAAGGCTAATGTTTCCTGCCTGTTCGAAATAGGGTGTATCTCTATAGTGCTCAGTGGCGTTGTACTTATATGTGCTTGGCTGGGTATTCCGTTGGGTGCGCGGGCACTAATTTCTGCGCTGGGTGTAATCCTGGTAGTGTACCTGCTGGTGGCGCTGTGGGCAGTCTGGTGGCTGTATCGCCGCAGCACGCTGGTCGAAAGTGAAAGTGTCAGCTTTAGCCAAAGCTTCTACCGCCATTTGCCTGACTTCCTGTTGGTAGGCATCATCTTCTATTACACTCAATGGGGTGTTGGGCTGGTGCTAGGTGCCTTCCATAGCGAAAGCGACGTAGCATTGTTTAGTCTTGGGTTACGGCTGGCTATGATCATTGGTTTCATCCTGACGGTATATGACAGCATTCTAGGGCCGCGCTTTTCTCGGCTTCAACACGAAGGGAATAGGGAAGGACTCAAGCAGCTTGCTCAGAAAAGCGCCTTCCAAATGACCTGCTTTGCCTTGCTGCCTTCGCTGGTATTCATTATCTGGCCCGAAGCTGTGCTTGCCATGTTTGGCAGTGATTACAGCGGTGCTGCAGGCGTAGTAAGAATTCTCGTGGTCGGACAGTTGGTCAATGTAATGACTGGCTCGGTCATATTGCTGCTTTTAATGGCTGACCAGCAGCGCGCAGCGCGGAATATACTAATCTGGTCGGTGGTAGTAGGGGGCATTGCCTCGCTGGTACTGATACCACGTTATAGCGCAGAGGGGGCGGCTTATGCGCTGCTGCTGTGCCTATTGATTCAGAACGTCGTGGCGGTCTACGTGGTGAAGAAAAAGTTTGGTTTCCTGATGACCGATTGGCGTTTCGTCATAGCGCCGCGAAACCAAGCTTAACAATGATGGTGAACTAAAATGATTAGACTTGAAAGGGAATTTCACCTGGAAGAAGGGGTTGATTACAGCTTTATTAATCCATTTTCTCTAGGCATTGTGGCGCAAAGTCTGAGCGAACAAGAGTGCCGACAGATTCGCTTTTACGCCGACGGTATTGCTGTAGTGCTCTATGTCCGGCTGTTCAAGGGCAAAAAGATCGAACGTACCAGCTTCGACGATACCTCGATTGCCCCAGTGGTGTTGGGACATGCACAGGCTTTGCAGAAGCGCGTTGCGCTAGTGGGCGGCACGGAAGAGAACATCCGTCAGGCGGCTGAGCTACTGGTGCAGAAATATCCTGGCTTGGAGATCAGCTACGTACGCTCAGGCTTTTTTAGCTGCGAGGAGGAGCGCCAACAGAGCTTGGTGAACGCTGCCCGTGCAGACATCGTCATCGTAGGAATGGGCGCAGGCAAACAGGAGCGTTTGCTGCTGGATCTGCGCGCTGCCGGCTGGCAAGGCACTGGTTTCACCTGCGGCGGCTATCTAGATCAGTTCGTGCAGGCAAAGGGGCAAGATTACTACCCTGCCTGGGTAGACCGCCTCAACCTGCGCTGGCTATACCGAATGATCAAAGAGCCCAATCGGTTGCTGAAACGCTACCTGAAAGACTACCCTCGGTTTTTGATCAAATACGGTAACAAAATTGAGTGAATCATGATTCCTAAAAAGATCCATTTTTGCTGGTTTGGCGGTAACCCCATGGGCACACTCTACAAAGAGTGCATCGCCACATGGAAAGAAAAAATGCCTGACTTTGAGATCATCGAGTGGAACGAGTCCACAATTGATCATGAGAACCCGTTCATTAAATACTGTCTGGCAAATAATAAGTGGGCCTTCTTGTCTGATTACGTGCGTATGGCGGCACTTCATGAGCATGGCGGCGTGTATCTGGATGTTGACATGGAGGTTGTGCGTTCGCTGGAACCACTACTGCAAAGTCCCTGTTTTCTAGGCTATGAGGATGAAGGTCGACTGAATACCGCTGTGGTAGGTGGCGTGGCCGGGCATCACTTCTTCAAGAGTGCTATGACACTAATCGAAACCCGTCATCAGCAAAAAAAACCGTTTCTGATTGCCCCTGAAGTGGCCAATGCCTGTGTTGAACAGGACGCCAGAGATATCGATCTCAAACCCTGGCACTACTTTTACCCTTACAATCCCTACGCTAAGGCGCACGATCGCAAGCAACTGATGTACTGCTATATCGAAAGCGATACTTATCTCATCCACCACTGGGGAAAGGGGTGGAAAATGGGGTTGGTGGAAAAAGCTTTTAGAAAGCTGTTTAAGTGATCCGTAGCGGCAAAAGTCTTCATTTTAGCTAGATGCGTTCGGGAGCAAGGGATGCAAGGTCGTTACCCGCTGGGCAATACCCTATTAACTTATCGCAGCAAGGCACAGCCGCTGGCAGCGATGCTATTGATGGCCGTCATCCTGGTGCTGGGCGTGGTGGGGGTGATGTCGCCTTGGCACTACAACATACTTCCTGCCGTGCCGCTGCTGGAGCTGGCGGTGCTTGGCGTATCCGCATTGGTGTTTCCTCCTAAAAGTCGTTCGGCCTGGCTATTTATGCTGGCGGCTGGCGGTTATCTGGTCGTTACCTTGGCCATCGCCCAGCTGATGAGTGGCAGTCATATTCTCGATTACGTCCAAGCGTACAAGGCGTTCTTTTACGTCCTGTTACTGTGCTCATTCATCGCTCGGCCACTGTTCAAGCAGGTGCAGGTCGTCAAATTTTTTTACGTGTTGCTGGGGCTGTTCTTTCTCAAGTACGCCTACTCGCGATTAATTGGTCTGGACGCCTGGGTCAGTCAGCGTCCTGGCATCTTCACAGAGAACAATTTCGAGTTAGTGCTGCTGATACTGCTACTTTACCTGGTGCTACCCGTAATGCGCTGGCGGTTCGTTTCGATTGTCGCCGTGATGCTGATCATTTTTCTGTCTGGATCGCGCAGCGCGTTCCTGTGTTTTCTGGCGGTGTATGTCTTCAGTGTGTTTCGTGTGGGTAAGGGCTTTATCAAGCCATGGTTGCTGCTTTTCCCGTTGCTAGTGTTATTGGCTTACGGCATCGTCAATGACCGAATGGATATCACGTTGGGAAGTGGGGCCGATACGGCTGGTGAGAACTCCAGCATGCCCGCCATAGAAGAAGGACGTTCGCTTTCCATGGAAGAAGGACGTTCACCTGCCACGACGTTGGATTCGGATAGAGAAGTCATCGAACAGCCGCTCACCTTCCGCTCATTTTTGGAGCGGGGCGCTTCCATCGACCGCGTTCGGTTTCTGCTCTACTTTCTCGACGAGGTAGAGGGTTGGCAGTGGTGGAACGTAATGCTGGGCACCCAGCCATTGACCCCGCTTTCTACGCAAACGTGCGAAGCGCTCTCCTACTGGAGCGACTTGTATAGCTTTTCGGGAGACGGTACCTGCTATTCGGTCATTCTGCACTCTTACATCATTCGCGTGCTTTACGACCATGGCGTGTTGGGGCTGATCTTTCTCGTGGCGTTTACCGTATTTGCGCTGCGCAAGAGCGGCTATAGCTGGGCCGACACTCTGTGTGTACTGGGCGTATTGATGGCCTCATCGCTTTCTGTATCGGCATTCAATAGCGTGTTTGCCATGCTTTCCATGATGTTCTATCTCTCTTATGGGATAGGGGAGCAGGGTTCGGCTTCCTCCGCGGAAGCGTCCGGCGACAAGACGGCTTGAATGCGCCCAGAAAGGCCTTATAAAGCGCTCAATAATTAGATCGTAGAATAGAGACCGTACTATGCACTCAGACAGTAAATCGGGAGGGGCGCAGAAAAGAGGTGTAATCTTTTCCGAGCGCTATCCACCCAAAATCATCTTCCCAGTGTTCGATGTTGCCATCGTCGTCCTCTCGGGGGTACTGGCGTACCTGCTGCGTTTCGAGACTGTTCACTTGCATGAGCGTTACGTACTGGCGCTTGCGTGCATGTCCTTGCTGGTGGTGGTGGCCAACAGCTCGACGGGTAGCTACAAGCGTTGGCGTATCTCATCCACCTTTTATATTATCACTAAGTTGATGCTGGTCTGGCTGGTGATTGGCATCATCGTCACCTCCGCTATTTACTTTGCTCACGCCGCAGAGCGCTACTCGCGGCTATGGGTAGGCCTTACCTTATTGTTCTCTTTCGTGCTGACCGCCAGCGCCCGAGCACTGGTGCAGTATGGATTACGGCGTATTCGCATTCGCGGTGGCGCGCGCCGCCCGGTTTTTCTGGTGGGGCCTGCCAAGAATGTGCTGCACGTGGCGAGAGGCATGCGGGCGGCCTCTTGGGAAGGGCACTCCATTGCGGGTATTGAGCGCCTAGGTAATGAAGCGCCGAATCAAGAGGACCTGGAGCGCATCGCCAGCCGCATCAGCGATGCGGGCGCCGCCGAAGTGTGGATCTGTGTACCGCTGGAAATGGGCGAGACCGTGCATGGCCTCTTCTATGCATTGCGCAACCACACCGAAGAGATTCGCCTGATCCCGGAATTCAAAGACATGCGCCTACTCAACCACCGCACCAGCGAAGTGGCGGGTCACTTGGCGATCGACCTCAGCGTATCGCCCATCAACGGCATGGCGAGTATCGTCAAGCGCGCCGAAGACATCCTCGTCGGCAGCATGATCACGCTGATGATCCTTCCGGTGTGCATGGCCATTGCCCTCGCGATCAAGCTGACCTCGCCCGGTCCAGTACTGTTCAAGCAGCATCGCACGGGTTCCAACGGCAAGATGTTCAAGGTCTACAAGTTCCGGTCAATGAAGGTACATCAGGAGAAGGACGGTGCCGTCACACAGGCCACCAAGAATGACGATCGCCTAACCCCGATAGGCGCCTTCTTACGCGGCACCTCCCTGGATGAGCTGCCGCAGTTCTACAACGTGTTGCAAGGACGTATGTCCATTGTCGGCCCGCGCCCCCATGCGCTAGCCCACAACGAGTACTATAAGGAGCTGGTGGAGTCTTATATGCGTCGGCACAAGGTGAAGCCCGGTATTACCGGTTGGGCTCAGGTCAACGGCCTACGTGGAGAGACCGAGACGCTTGAAAAGATGCAGCGACGGGTCGAATACGACCTGTGGTACATCGATAACTGGTCGGTATGGCTCGATCTCAAGATAATTTTCATGACCGTGTTTAAAGGCTTTAAACATGCCAATGCCTACTAACCGGAGCCTCTGAATGATCCTAGTGACAGGTGGCACAGGCTATATTGGCTCGCACATCGCCGTTGAGCTGCTGGAAGAAGGTTACACGGTAGTACTGCTGGACGACCTTTCCAATAGTGTGGCTTCTGTAGTGCCGCGTATTGAAAAAATCACCGGGCGCACAGTTGCGTTCTACCAGGGCGATGTGCGCGATGCCGCACTGCTGGCTACTATTTTCGAGCGCCATTGTATCGAAGCAGTGATTCATTGTGCGGGCCTGAAGGCTGTGGGCGAAAGCGTTACCCAACCGCTGGCGTATTACAATATCAATGTATACGGCACTATTGCGCTGTGCCATGCCATGCATAAGGCTGGTGTTAAAAAGCTGATCTTTAGCTCATCAGCCACCGTCTATGGCGTGGAAGCTATCCCGCCCTACGTGGAAACCATGGGGCGCGGCAGCTGTACCAGCCCTTACGGTACCTCCAAGGCAATGGTTGAGCAGGTGCTGGAAGATCTGTGCGTCAGTGACTCGGAGTGGTCTGTGGCTATGTTGCGCTACTTCAATCCCATTGGGGCGCACCCCTCGGGCATGATCGGCGAGTCACCTCAAGGGGTTCCCAACAACCTGATGCCCTATATCAGCCAAGTGGCGGCAGGCGTACTGCCCGCGCTGCAGGTCTACGGCAATGACTACCCCACTGAAGACGGCACTTGCGTGCGCGACTACCTGCACGTGGTTGATCTCGCTGCCGGGCATCGCGCTGCGCTTAAGGCACTAGAAATGCCGGGTGCCCGCCACTACAACCTGGGCACGGGGCAGGGGGTGTCGGTCAAGCAAATGATTGATGCTTTCACCCAGGCCACACAGGTGCCCGTGGCTTTCCGCTATGCACCTCGGCGCGATGGTGATCTGGCTGCTTTCTGGGCCAGTGCTGAAAAGGCGCAGCAAGAGCTGGGCTGGCAAGCTACCAGAACTCTCGACGATATGATGATCGACACCTGGCGCTGGCAGCAGCAAGCAGCCTCATGAGGTAATGCCCGTCAAGTGAACTCCTGGCGAGCAACGTCGTTGCCTGTGCTACTATCGGCTGCCTTAATGAATTGCCGCCTCAAGGCCATGAAAGGAAGCCAGTTTCAATGTTGTCAACGCCCAGTTTTTCGTCACCAACAGGCAGTCAGCCCCCACAACTATTCACCGGCGTGGCCGTCTTTCTATTGGCCGCCATCGCACTGGTGGTGCCCAGCGGTTACTCACTGGGTGCGTTACTTCTGGTGCTGGCGGGTCTAGTGCTTATCGCCCTTCGCAGAGTTCCCATTCTGACGCGCCAGGACGGTGCCATCATCGCCGTGCTACTGGTTTATGCAGCTATTACGATGTTGGAAGCTTGGCTGGGTGGTCAGGGTGGTAAAGGCTACGACAAGCCTAGCCGTTTCATCCTGGCCATTCCGGCCCTCTTCTGGGTGCTACGCTACCCCCCAAACTTGGCTTTTCTTTGGAGCGGCATCGCCGTGGGGGCGATCAGTGCTGGCACCTGGGCCGGATGGCAGAAGCTATTCGAAGGAGTAGATCGTGCCCAGGGGCATACCCACGTTATCCAATTCGGTAACCTAAGTATGTTACTTGGGGTGCTTTGTTTGGCGGGGCTTGGATGGGCAGTTGTTCAGCGACAGCGCAACGTGTGGGTGGTTTTCATGATGCTGGGTGCGATGGGCGGCATACTAGGCTCGCTATTTTCAGGTAGCCGAGGGGGGTGGGTAGGCTTCCCTATCGTATTGATGGTGCTATACCGTGCTTATGGAACAGGGTTTTCACCGAAGCTAAAGGTCGCGGCTGTAGTCGCGGTGTTAATCGCCGGTGTCGCGGTCTATGCCGTGCCTCAGCTTGGTGTGCAAAGCCGCGTTCATCAAGCGTTCAATGATGTCAATTTGTATATCTCTGGTGAGAACCGTTCCACCTCATTGGGTTCTAGGTTTGAAATGTGGCGTGGAGCTACGCTGTTAATTCAAGAAAAACCGTTAATAGGTTGGGGAAGCAATGGCTACGAGCAGGCGATGGCAGTGCTGGGGGAGGAGGGCGTTATTGAGCAAGAGGCCGCTTCGTACGGCCACGCACATAATGAATTTATAGATGCTTTTGCCAAGCGTGGTTTGATTGGCTTGTTTGTTCTATTAGCGCTCTACATCATTCCAATGCGCTTGTTTGCTAGGCAGCTAGGTGCCGACCATTTAGCAATTCGATCTATTGCTACCGCGGGCGTGCTGCTCTCAGTCACCTATATCGACTTTGGCCTCTCTCAAGCGTTCTTAACTCATAACAGCGGTGTGATGATGTATGCTTTTTTACTAGCCTCGTTTTGGGGTATCTATGCAAATCTTACGAGAGAAGCAAGTCATACCAAGTTCCAAAGTTAACTTTTAAGTCATTGATCCCGTAACAAAAAAAGCCAGTTCTTACAGATCTGGCTTTTTTTATGTGTTTCATGGGTAATGTAGCAAAATTTAATGAATTAACTGTATAAGGTTTGTCAACGTAGAGCCTTGCCAGTTAATCCCTTACAATGGCTCCGCTTCGATAGCACAGGTTAACCACTTTTTAAGCCGCACAGCGTAGGGCAAGGGAATGCGCCCGTTAGAATCCCTGGGCGGTAGCGTGCCTTTTTACTGGAAATCATCATGTCAAATAGCCCATTTTTTCTAACGCGGCCGGCTCGCATGCTGCTGGCAGCGTTAAGCGTTGCCGTAGTAAGCGGCTGCGCTACCTATCCCAACAGCACACAACAGCAAGCGCAGTACGTGCTGAATACCGACTCAGCCAAACTGCTGAGCGACGACAACCTCAATGGCTTTTTATCTCAAGCGCCTGCTGGGGCAGTCATGAATCTAGTACGCAGCCCCTGGGGCGATAATGTCGAAATTATTGCAGATGCCCCCTACCTCGCGGCCAGTGGTAGAGCGTGTCGGCAGTTGCGAGTAGTAGAGTCAGGAAGTGGCGCTGCCCGTACTGCACTTACCTGTGAGACTCCCAATGGTTGGGTTAATCAGCGAGTGCTAAGCCAAAGCACTTCCGCGACATCAACAGCAGCACAAGGGCGCTAAAAATGAACGCTATTCGTCTTCTTAAACGGCTCTCGTTTAAACGCCCTCTTGCCGTTGCTTCGCTGGTTATTATGAGTAGTGCCGTAAGCACGACGGGCTGGGCACAAAGCATTAGCCTACCTAATACTATTTTGCCGGAAGGGCAAACCCGTGAGCAGCAAGAACAGGTAGATGATACGCCACGTGCCGATTGGCGTAGCGGCACTTATGGGCCTATCAGCGCACAGCCGCAAAACCCAGATGAATTACCCCCGTTCGGGGCCAACCTGTTTAGCGGTGGCTTTCGTGGCGCGATGGGCGATGGCTTGAATGCTAGCTACCAAGTAAAGCCCGGTGATCAAATTACCGTGCGTGCCTGGGGTGCGTTTGAGTTTGAACGCGTGCTACCGGTGGATGCCCAGGGCAATATCTTTATTCCTGGTTCTGGCCCATTAAATGTAGAGGGCCAAAACAGCCAGCAGGTAGAAAGCAGTGTGCGCGGTGCCATCACATCGGTTTACCCAGAAAACGTACAAGTTTACACCAACGTGCAGGGTGTTCAGCCCGTTGCTGTTTTTGTCACCGGGTATGTTGAAAATCCAGGCCGTTTCGCAGGTACACCGAACGACTCAGTACTCTATTTTCTTGATCAAGCAGGCGGTATCGACCAAGACTTGGGCAGTTATCGTCAAATTCGCGTGATGCGTAACGACCGTACGGTTGCCACGGTCGACCTATACGACTTTCTTATCAATGGTTCTATTGCTCGGCCGCAGTTTGAAGATGGCGATACCATTGTGGTCGAAGAGCGCGGCCCGGCGATTGCGGTGGGGGGCGATGTGCATCGCGAACACCGTTATGAATTACTGGGCAATCAGCTAAGCGGCGCTGAGTTAGTGAATCTGGCGCGCTTAAGAAGCGGTGTTTCCCATGTTCTGCTACGCGGTAACCGGGAAGAAGGACCCATTGCTCAATACTTCCCTATTGATATGTTCTACGGTCAAACCATTCGTAGTGGCGATGAAGTCCTGTTCAGCGCCGACAAGCGTAGTGAAACCATCGTGGTTGAAGTGGAGGGCAGCTACTACGGGCCTTCGCGTTACGCGTTACCCCGCGATGCACGCTTAAGCGAACTGCTAGATGCCATCCCTGTGCCAGAAAATATGACCGCGGTAGAAAGTATCTCGCTACAGCGCGAAAGCGTTAGGCAGCAGCAAAAGCAGTCTATGGAAGACAGCCTGCGTCGCTTAGAAACTACCTATCTCAGTGCTGAATCCAGCACTAATGAAGAAGCGCGAATTCGTGCCCAAGAAGCCGAACTGATCCAAAACTTCATTGAGCGTGCCCGAGAGCTAGAGCCTAGCGGCCGTTTGGTTGTTGCTTACAACGACCAAATTTCGGATATTCGCCTGCAAGATGGCGATGTTATCACTATTCCTGAATTGAGCGATTCGATGCTCATTAGTGGTGAAGTGCTCGTACCCCAAGCCGCTGTTTATCGCCCTGGCATGAACGTGATTGACTACATCGAAAGCGCTGGTGGTTTCACTAACCGCGCCGATGAAGACCACATTCTAGTGGTTCGTCAGAACGGCGCGGTAGAAAATGCCCGCAACGTTAACCTGCGCCCAGGCGATGAAATTCTGGTCATGCCCGCCGCACCTACCCACAACCTGCAGCTAGCTTCTACGCTCACGCAGATATTGTTCCAAATTGCCGTCGCTACCCGCGTCGCAGTTGATCTGTAAAGGGTGAGGTGTGAGGGGTAAAACCACTAACACCTCACGCCTCAAACCTCACATCTCACTTATTTAAAAGTAGAGCTATGGCAAATGTAAAAGGTGCGCCTAAGGGCGCCCGTACGCCTTGGCAAGTCACTCGTAGCGTTTGGTACGCCATGTTCATACGGGAAGCGCTTTCCCGTACGATGGGCGATCGCATGGGCTGGTTCTGGATGCTATTTGAGCCAGTTGCCTTTGTTGGCATTATGGTGTCCATGCGAAGCTTTATTCGCGGTGGTAGGCTAATTGTAAACGCTGAATTTATCCCATGGTTAATTGCGGGACTATTGGGGTTTATGTTAGTTCGGGAAGGAATGATGCGTGGTATGGGTGCGGTTGACAGTAATAAAGCACTGTTCGCCTATCGCCAAGTACAACCCGTTGATCCTGTTATTGTACGTAATTTCTTAGAAGGGGCATTGCGTAGCTTCGTTTTTTTAGTTTTTATCGCAGGCGGCCTCATGCTGGGGTTGGATATGTACCCAGACAATGCGGTTCGCGTGATGGCGGCGTGGCTATCGCTTTGGAGTCTGGGGTTAGGTTTGGGGCTGGTAACGTCTGTTGCCGCAACACTGGTACCTGAAGTTGGCAAAGTGATACGAATGCTCTCCATGCCGTTAATGATTCTATCGGGTGTGATAATCCCACTAAATAGCTTGCCTCACTGGCTGTTGGAATACCTAATGCTCAACCCCATTCCTCATGGGCTAGAGACATTGCGCCTAGGCTTTTTTGAAAACTACCAGGTGGTTCACGGCACCAGTATGCTCTATTTTTGGTTGTTTACACTCACTTTGATTTCGGTAGGGCTACTGATGCACCTGCGCTTTGTTGATAAGTTAAAGGCAAAATAATTCATGCAAGCTTCCCTACGTCGATTTGTAAAAACATCGCCCCAGTGGGCAGTAGCGTTTGTTGCTATTCTGCTGGTGTCTTTTTATTGGTTTGTATGGGCAGAAGAGCGCTATGTATCCCAGGCTACGGTGGTGCTAGAAAGCCCTCAGGTCGCCACACCAGAATTTAGTCTTTCTTCATTGATGGGCGGTGGCGCTGGTAATACAGCTGATCTTCTATTGCTACGTGAGCATCTGCTGTCTGTCGATATGCTGCGTTTACTAGATGAACAGCTCGATATTCGCCAGCACTACAACGAACACGGCGATATTTTTGCCAAATTGCGTGACCCTAATGTCCCGATTGAAGACTTACATAAATATTACCTGCGCCGGGTAGAGGTAGAGCTTGATGAGTATGCGGGTGTTCTAAATATTCATGTGCAAGGTTACACACCGGAATTTGCTCATGATATGGCTGCATTGCTGCTAGAAGCAGGCGAAAACCATATGAATGAAATGGGTCATCGCTTAGCCGAAGAGCAGGTTCGCTTTTTAGAACAGCAGATGATTCGCCTGGAAGATCGTTTTCGCGAAACGCGTACGGAACTACTCGAATTTCAAAACGAGTACGGCCTAGTATCGCCCACCTCAACGGTAGAAAGTATTAACCAAGTTGTCGCTACGCTAGAAGGTGACTTAGCTCGACTGCAAGCGCAACGCAATGCATTGGCAAGCTTTCAAAGCTCGCAGTCAGCTGAGCTGCGCCAAGTAGAGCGCAGTATCACGGCACTGCGCGACCAAATTGTTGAGCAGCGCGACCGCTTAGCCCAGGCAACGGGTGATTCGTTAAACCGCGTATCGGCTGAGTACGAAACACTAGAACTTCAAGCTCAATTTGCTCAAGAAACTTATTCAAGCGCATTAGCCGCGTTGGAAAACACGCGCTTAGAAGCCGCCCGCCAGCTCAAACAGGTGAGTGTGCTGCAAAGTCCGCTATTCCCAGAATACCCAACCGAACCAAACCGCCTTTACAACAGCAGTGTGTTCGCCATCATCACTATCTTCCTAGCCTTTATTTTCAGCATGATTATGATGATTGTGAAAGATCATAGGGATTGATGAGTACCGTTGTAGCCGAGCGGTGCCCCTTGTAGTGCGGCGTAACGAGGTTGCGAGGAACGAGCGAAACCGAGGCACCCGCAACGGCGGCGCAGCCACCCAAAGGCCTCCAGTCAGCACCGCATTGTTACCCCCGCGGGTGCGCTGACGCTTACACCGCGCTACAAAATCAATGCACATCGTAGTGCGGAGTAACGAGGTCGCGAGGAACGAGCGAAACCGAGGCACCCGCAACAACGGCGCAGCCACCCAAAGGCCTCCAGTCAGCACCGCATTGATACCCCCGCGGGTGCGCTTCGCTTACCACGCGCTACAAAATCAATGCACATCGTAGTGCGGCGTAACTAGGTCGCGAGGAACGAGCAAAACCGAGGCACCCGCAACGGCGGCGCAGCCGCCCAAAAGCTTGCAGTCAGCACCGCATTGATGCCCCCGCGGGTGCGCTGACGCTTACACCACGCTACAAAATCAATGCACATCGTAGTGCGGTGTAACGAGGTCGCGAGGAACGAGCGAAACCGAGGCACCCGCAACGGAGGCGCAGCCACCCAAAGGCCTGCAGTCAGCACCGCATTGATACCCCCGCGGGTGCGCTTCGCTTACCACGCGCTACAAAATCAATGCACATCGTAGTGCGGTGTAACGAGGTCGCGAGGAACGAGCAAAACCGAGGCACCCGCAACAGCGGCGCAGCCGCCCAAAGGCTTGCAGTCAGCACCGCATTGATGCCCTCGCGGGTGCGCTGACGCTTACACCGCGCTACAAAATCAATGCACATCGTAGTGCGGAGTAACGAGGTCGCGAGGAACGAGCAAAACCGAGGCACCCGCAACGGCGGCGAAGCCGCCCAAAGGCTTGCAGTCAGCACCGCATTGATGCCCCCGCGGGTGCGCTGACGCTTACACCGCGCTACAAAATCAATGCACATCGTAGTGCGGTGTAACGAGGTCGCGAGGAACGAGCGAAACCGAGGCACCCGCAACGGCGGCGCAGCCACCCAAAGGCCTGCAGTCAGCACCGCATTGATACCCCCGCGGGTGCGCTTCGCTTACCACGCGCTACAAAATCAATGCACATCGTAGTGCGGTGTAACGAGGTCGCGAGGAACGAGCAAAACCGAGGCACCCGCAACAGCGGCGCAGCCGCCCAAAGGCTTGCAGTCAGCACCGCATTGATGCCCTCGCGGGTGCGCTGACGCTTACACCGCGCTACAAAATCAATGCACATCGTAGTGCGGCGTAACGAGGTCGCGAGGAACGAGCAAAACCGAGGCACCCGCAACGGCGGCGAAGCCGCCCAAAGGCTTGCAGTCAGCACCGCATTGATGCCCCCGCGGGTGCGCTTCGCTTACCACGCGCTACAAAATCAATGCACATCGTAGTGCGGTGTAACGAGGTCGCGAGGAACGAGCGAAACCGAGGCACCCGCAACAGCGGCGCAGCCACCCAAAAGCCTCCAGTCAGCACCGCATTGATACCCCCGCGGGTGCGCTTCGCTTACCACGCGCTACAAAATCAATGCACATCGTAGTGCGGCGTAACGAGGTCGCGAGGAACGAGCAAAACCGAGGCACCCGCAACGGCGGCGAAGCCGCCCAAAGGCTTGCAGTCAGCACCGCATTGATACCCTCGCGGGTGCGCTGACGCTTACACCGCGCTACAAAATCAATGCACATCGTAGTGCGGCGTAACGAGGTCGCGAGGAACGAGCAAAACCGAGGCACCCGCAACGGCGGCGAAGCCGCCCAAAGGCTTGCAGTCAGCACCGCATTGATGCCCCCGCGGGTGCGCTGACGCTTACACCGCGCTACAAAATCAATGCACATCGTAGTGCGGCGTAACGAGGTTGCGAGGAACGAGCAAAACCGAGGCACCCGCAACGGCGGCGAAGCCGCTCAAAGGCTTGCAGTCAGCACCGCATTGATGCCCCCGCGGGTGCGCTGACGCTTACACCGCGCTACAAAATCAATGCACATCGTAGTGCGGCGTAACGAGGTCGCGAGGAACGAGCGAAACCGAGGCACCCGCAACGGCGGCGAAGCCGCCCAAAGGCTTGCAGTCAGCACCGCATTGATGCCCCCGCGGGTGCGCTTCGTTTACACCGCGCTACAAAATCAATGCACATCGTAGTGCGGTGTAACGAGGTCGCGAGGAACGAGCGAAACCGAGGCACCCGCAACGGCGGCTAGCGCCACCGAAAAAGGACTTTTCGATGTTAGATATCATCCACCACGGTGGCGCAACAGGCGTAACGGGTAGCTGTCATCAGCTCATCCTCAATAGTACACACTCGTTACTAGTAGACTGCGGTCTCTTTCAAGGTGAAGACGCAGCGCAAGACCATTTCCAACAGCTGCAAATTGAATTTGATATCAGTACCGTTAAAGCTCTGATCATTACCCACGTACATATTGACCACGTGGGGCGGCTGCCTTACCTGCTGGCGGCGGGTTATAAAGGCCCCATTATCTGCTCGGTTCCTTCGGCCATACTGCTACCGCTAGTGATTGAAGATGCCTTAAAAATCGGCTTCACGCGTAATGCAGATCTGATTCAACGCTTTCAAGCGCAGCTCGAATCACAAATCGTCAGCGTGCCTTACGGCAAATGGCACACGGTTGTGAATGATTACGAAAAGGGTAAGCAGGGCATTACTACCCGCGTCAAGCTCAAACGGGCAGGCCACATACTCGGTTCTAGTTACGTAGAAATAGCTCATCGGCGCGCCAATGGAGCCAAAGAACGGATTATCTTTAGCGGTGATTTAGGGGCACCCTACGCACCACTACTACCTGCACCTAAATCACCCTACGGTTGCGACCAGCTAATTCTCGAAAGCACCTACGGAGACCGCCAGCACGTAGGCCGCCGCAAGCGCCGTGCCACGCTTAAAAATGCCATAGAAAAAGCCCTTGGTAACGGCGGTACAGTGATGGTGCCAGCCTTCAGTATAGGCCGTACACAAGAGCTGTTATACGAGCTAGAAGGCATTGTCCATGAAGCCAAGCGCAACAAAAACAGCCAGTGGCAACAGCTAGAAATTATCGTCGACTCCCCTTTGGCAGCGCGCTTTACCCGTGTGTACCGCCAGTTAAAACCCTACTGGGACAAGGAATCCCAACGCCGCGTACGCAGTGGCCGCCACCCGCTCAACTTCGAAAATCTCTACACCGTAGAAAGCCACGAAGCCCACGAGCAAACTGTCCAATACCTAGCAAAAACCGGTCGCCCAGCGGTAGTCATTGCTGCCAGTGGCATGTGTGCGGGTGGGCGCATCATGAACTACCTAAAAGCCATGCTAGGTGATGAGCGCCACCAGGTATTGTTCGTGGGGTATCAAGGCGCAGGCACACCAGGGCGAGCGATACAGCAATATGGCCCGCAGGGCGGTTGGGTGGAAATTGATGGTCAACGTATCGACATTAAAGCAGGGGTTACCACCATCAGCGGCTACTCAGCTCATGCCGATCAAAAAGGCCTGCTCAATTTCGTAAAACGTATGCGGCGCTGGCCCTACACCATACACTTGGTGCACGGTGAACAAACCGCCAAACGCGCGCTCAAACATGAGCTAGAAGTGCTTTATCAGCGCACTAGCAAACCGCTTAATATCAATATGTAGTGCGGTGTAACAAGGCCGCGAGGAACGAGCGAAACCAAAGTATCCGCAACCACAGCGAAGTCCTAGACTGCTGATTAGTATAGTACCGCTTCGCACTGCACTCACGGGTGCGCTTCGCTTACCGCGCGCTACCTATTAAACACCTAAAGAGTCGGTGAAACTTACTTGCCCATGAATTTCCTATTCACTATTCACCACTCACTATTCACGAATTTAAAATGATTGAAATCAAACATCTTTACAAGCGTTACCACAACCATCATGGTAGCGATTGGGTACTAAAAGACGTCAATTTCACCATCCCTCTGGGCGTTAGTGTAGGCTTAATAGGCGCGAACGGAGCAGGTAAATCGACACTTTTGCGTCTTATTGCTGGCATGGACACCCCTGAACGTGGCGAGGTTATTCGTCACAGCCGTGTTTCCTGGCCGGTAGGGCTTTCTGGGGGAATGCAGGGAAACATGACGGGGCGCCAAAACGTTAAATTCGTTGCGCGTGTGCAAGGCAGTGGCTCCGAAGAAGTCAAACGGGTTATCAAATTCGTAGAAGAGTTCGCAGAAATTGGCCCAGCTTTTGATGAGCCCATTCGTACTTATTCATCGGGCATGAAGTCACGTATTTCGTTTGGTTTATCGCTCGCGTTTGATTTTGATGTCTACATTTCCGATGAAGCCACTGCCGTTGGCGATCGTGCGTTTAAAGCCAAAGCTAAAGAGCTATTTGAATCGAAAACGGGCCAAGCCTCTTTGATAATGGTTTCCCACTCAGAAGGCATTTTGAAAGATCTCTGCCAGGCAGGAGTTTATTTAAAAAAAGGCAGCGCCTTTTGGTACGACGATATCAACGATGCCATTGCCGCCTATCATTCAGATGTAGACAAAAAGAAACGTCAGTCTGAATTGCCTAGCGATGTGATAGGGGCTCGTAAATACCTGCAGGCCTGTCACGCTGATTTAAAAGCCGCTCAAGAAACCCTAGCTGATGCCAAAGAGCAGGACGACAAAAAGGCGCTCGCTGCAGCTAAAAAGGCAGTTAAAGAAGCTAGCAGTAGAGCAAAAGAAGCGCGTGAAAATTTAGAGCTACGGCAAAGCACACGCTAGTGTCAGCGCTAATAAGATAGCCAATAAGACAGTTATTGAGATTGCAGCATGAGTAAAACGTTTTTCATTACCGGCGGGGCAGGTTTCATTGGTTCTGCCGTTATTCGTGAGTTAATCCATAACACCGACAACCAAGTCGTGAATGTTGATAAACTCACTTATGCAGGCAATCTAGAATCGTTGGTAAGTGTCTCCGACAGTGAGCGCTACACGTTTGTGCAAGCAGATATTTGCGATACACCTGTGATGCAGCAGCTGTTTGAACAGCACCAGCCCGATGTAGTAATGCATCTCGCAGCAGAAAGTCACGTAGATCGTTCTATCGACGGCCCCTCCGAGTTTATTCAAACCAACGTGGTTGGTACTGCAGTTTTGCTAGAAGCCGCACGCGCGTACTGGAAAACCCTACAGCAGCAAGATGCAGCCAAGGCAGAAGCCTTTCGCTTTCATCACATCAGTACAGATGAAGTGTATGGCGATTTGGAAGGCACCGATGACCTCTTTACCGAAACTACGCCTTATGCGCCCAGTTCACCCTACTCGGCCAGCAAAGCCAGCTCAGATCATCTAGTGCGTGCATGGCAGCGCACCTACGGCCTGCCCACACTGGTCACCAACTGCTCTAACAACTACGGGCCATATCACTTCCCAGAAAAACTGATCCCGCTAATGATCCTCAATGCCCTAGCAGGCAAGCCGCTACCGGTATACGGCAATGGCCAGCAAATCCGCGATTGGCTATATGTAGAAGACCACGCTCGCGCCTTAATCAAAGTGGCCACAGAAGGTGAAATCGGCGAAACCTACAACATCGGCGGGCATAACGAAAAAGCCAACCTCACCGTTGTTGAAACATTGTGCGACCTGCTTCAAGAGCTAGTGCCACAAGAGCATTCGTACCGTGAGCTCATCACCTTCGTGACAGACCGTCCCGGCCACGACGTACGCTACGCCATTGATGCCAGCAAAATTGAACGTGAACTGGGCTGGAAGCCAGAAGAAACCTTCGAAACCGGCCTAAGAAAAACCGTCGAATGGTACCTCGCCAACGAAACCTGGTGGAAGCGCGTACAAGATGGCAGTTATCAAGGT
The DNA here is from genome assembly GCF_024138895.1 of Halomonas sp. XH26. Lineage (NCBI taxonomy): Bacteria > Pseudomonadati > Pseudomonadota > Gammaproteobacteria > Oceanospirillales > Halomonadaceae > Halomonas > Halomonas sp. XH26. Next base: position 2,557,691 of record NZ_CP071889.1, on the reverse strand, counting down.
CAGCGATTGGGTAGTATTTCATGAATATCGTCATCACCGGCGGAAATGGCCAAGTAGGCTTTGAGCTCCAGCGCCAGTTTGCCCCGTTCGGCACTATCCTGGCCCCAGCGCGCCAAGAGCTTGACCTAACCAACGCCGAAGCCGTCGATGTTTATCTTGAGAAACACCAGCCTGACCTGATTCTCAATGCCGCTGCTTACACCGCCGTTGATAAAGCCGAGAGTGAACCAGAGCAGGCACAGCGTTTAAACGCCGAGCTACCCGCGCAGCTAGCTGATTACGCCGCGAAGCAGGGTATTCCTCTGGTACATTACTCAACGGATTATGTTTATCCGGGTAACGGCGAAACACCTTGGCAGGAAGATAGCCCCACAGGCCCGCTAAGCGTTTACGGCCAAACCAAGCTGGAAGGGGATAAAGCGGTGCTTGAAAGTGGTGCCAGCCACCTGATTTTTCGCACGAGCTGGGTCTACGCCGCACGCGGCAACAACTTCATGAAAACTATGCTGCGGCTGGGCCGCGAACGGGAAGCGCTAAGCATCGTCAACGACCAAATAGGCGCGCCTACGCCGGCACGGCTAATCGCTCAAGTCACCGCGCTGGCATTCACCACCCAAGGCTCTCCACTGACCATCAATATATCGTCAGGGGTTTATCATCTCGCACCACGCGGTGAAACCAGCTGGCACGGCTTCGCCAGCGAAATTTTCAACCAGGCGCGTGAAGCAGGGGAGGCACTGGCGATTACATCTGAAAAAACGGCTGGTATTCCCACGGCAGAATACCCAACGCCCGCCCAACGCCCACTGAATTCACGCATGGCGCTGGGTAAGTTAGAGAGCGCACTAGGCATTACAATGCCCGCCTGGCAAAGCCAGCTGGGACTGACATTACGTGAATATCTGGATCAATAGCCCGATCATTAACAAGCCATGCAGAAACAGCCTTGCGTATACATAATGGCCAGCGAAAAACGCGGCACACTCTATATCGGTGTGACCAGCGACTTAGTCCAGCGAGCATGGCAGCACAAGCAGCAGTCATACGACGGTTTCACAGCAAGGTATGTAACCAACCAACTCGTATACTTTGAACAAGCAAGTGATATGGAAGCGGCTATAAAACGTGAGAAGCAGCTCAAGAAATGGAACAGAGCGTGGAAAATCCAGTTAATCGAAAACCACAACCCAAATTGGAAAGACCTCTACCCTGACATACTTTAGCCTGGCTAGCAGAACCACAATGGATTCCCGCTAAAGGCACGCGGGAATGACAGAAGGTCGGGCACGCGGGAATGACAAGACGGCAGGCATGCGGGAGTGACCGTCAGTAGGCATCATTCCCGACAGCCACACCCCCGTCATTCCCGAGTGGGGTTATCGGGAATCCACCTTGACCTTACCCGCCGAGGCCAGAGTACTAAAATCAAACTGGATTCCCGCTAAAGGCATGCGGGAATGACAGGACGGCAGGCATGCGGGAATGACAGAGCGGCAGGCATGCGGGAATGACAGAGCGGCAGGCATGCGGGAGTGACAGAGCGGCAGGCATGCGGGAATGACAGAGCGGCAGGCATGCAGGAGTGACAGAGCGGCAGGCATGCGGGAGTGACCGTCAGTAGGCGTCATTCCCGCCAAACCACACCCCCGTCATTCCCGAGTGGGGTTATCGGGAATCCACCTTGACCTTACCCACTGAGGCCAGAGTACTAAAATCAAACTGGATTCCCGCTAAAGGCATGCGGGAATGACGAGGTGTAAGGTGTCATTCCCGAGCGGGGTTATCGGGAATCCACCTTGACCTTACCCGCCGAGGCCAGAGTACTAACATCAAACTGGATTCCCGCTAAGGGCATGCGGGAATGACGAGGTGTAAGGTGTCATTCCCGAGTGGGGTTATCGGGAATCCATCTTGACCTTACCCACTGAAGCCAGAGTACTAAAATCAAACTGGATTCCCGCTAAAGGTACGCGGGAATGACAGAACGGCAGGCCGCGGGAATGACAGAACAAAAGGTTAATGAATGACTATGAGCCAAAGCTCACAAAGAAAAGGCATTATCCTAGCCGGTGGCTCGGGCACGCGGTTACACCCCATTACCCGCGGTGTATCCAAGCAACTCCTGCCGATTTATGACAAGCCGATGATCTACTACCCGATCTCGGTGCTTATGTTGGCAGGTATTCGCGATATTCTGATTATCTCAACGCCGGAAGACCTTCCCCAGTACCAAAACCTACTAGGCACTGGCGAAGACTTTGGCATTCGCCTGCAATACGCTGAACAGCCTAACCCCGATGGCTTGGCCCAAGCGTTTATCATTGGGGAAGAATTTATCGGTGAAAGCCCCGTTTGCTTGGTACTAGGCGACAACATCTTCCATGGGCAGCACTTTTCTGACCAGTTAAAGCGCGCCAGTTCACACACGTCGGGCGCGACGGTATTTGGCTATTTAGTGAAAGACCCTGAACGTTTCGGCGTGGTGGAATTTGATGAGCAAGGCCACGCGATCTCTATCGAAGAGAAACCGAGAAAGCCCAAGTCGGCTTATGCTGTTACTGGCTTATATTTCTACGATAACGATGTTGTTGAAATCGCCAAAAACGTAATGCCATCAGAGCGTGGCGAGCTAGAAATTACCAGTGTGAATAACGCCTATCTAAAGCGTGGTGATTTACGCGTAGAACGCCTTGGCCGCGGCTTTGCCTGGTTAGACACCGGCACCCACGACAGCTTGCTAGAAGCCAGCCAATATGTGCAAACCATTGAACACCGCCAAGGCCTTAAAATCGCCTGTCTGGAAGAGATCGCCTGGCAGCAGCAGTGGATTAGCGACGAGCGCTTAGCCGAACTAGCCAAGCCACTCGCCAAAACCCAATACGGCCAATACCTGCAACGCCTACTCAAAACGAAAGGTAATAAGTGAGGGGGGAGTAGTGAGGAGAAAGTAGTCTCACCCTTCACGCCTTACATCGAGTTCCTCACCCCTCACGGTTTAGATATGCAATACGAAAAACTCGCCATTCCTGACGTCGTGCTCATTACCCCCCAAGTCTTCGGTGATGAGCGCGGCTTCTTCATGGAAACCTTTCGCCAAAGCGAATTCGAAGCCCACTGCGGTCAACACATGTTCGTGCAGGATAATCACAGCAAATCCGCCCATGGCATTTTGCGAGGGCTGCATTATCAGCACCAACAGCCCCAAGGTAAGCTAGTGCGGGTAACGCAAGGTGAAGTCTTCGATGTGGCGGTAGATATGCGTCAAAGTTCGCCAACCTTCGGCCAGTGGGTAGGTGTAACGCTCAGCGAACAGAACAAACAAATGCTTTGGGTGCCCCCCGGCTTTGCCCATGGCTTTTATGTAACCAGTCAAGAAGCCGAATTTCAGTACAAATGCACCGATTACTACGCCCCAGGGGATGAAGTGTCGCTGCGTTGGGACGATCCTACCCTTAATATTCAGTGGCCTCTGGCAAATGGCCAGCCACCTGTGCTTTCAGCGAAAGATACACAGGGCTTAAGTTTGCTACACGCCCCGCGTTTTAATTAAAATTAATGATTGAAAAAGAAGAGAATGGAGCTGCTCTCACCATGTCCTTAGTCGTGTACGTAGGAATCGATAAATTCAAGGCCGAATCAGTTGCCGCCGTGCGCGAACAAAACGCGACTGAAATAACGTTAAGCGACATCGCGAAGGGGCAGCCCAGCATCAGTCAAGACAGTATCGATGATGCCAGCGCTTCTGAAAGCCCATCGCTTGTGCTTGCGGCGTTTAATGAAGAAGCCTCAGCCACCTTAGAGCATTGGCTAAGAAAAGATACCACTCACGAATGCATTATTGCCTGGCCGCACCCGAGTGCATGGCTAGCGGCTAGCCTACAAGCTGAACGCCGCCCGAAAGAAGCGTTATGGCAATGGAGCTACCAAGCAGACCTTATCCTCAAGCTCTATAAGACAAAACGTCGCCAGATTACACTGATTGGTTATGTACCCAGTGCGCCTGTCGGCGAAGAGCTTCCCTTAGTGGTTGACCTGTCGCTTGAACATATTGCGCCGCTTTACCGCTTAATGGCCTCCCAACTTACCCAAGAAGACAGCCTGCTCCAGCAAGCTCATAATTATCTTAAAGCAAGCAGTTCAGGTACCGCTTCCTGGCAAATGCCAGCAGTGGATATGGTTGAACAAAGCCTGCATTATTTGAGCTGCGAACAGCGGCAGCATCAAACGCTGGAAACTCAGTTGCACGCTGTGAAAACTGAACTAACAAAAGCACAGGAAAGCAGTGAGCAGCTAACACAGCAGCTTGCACAAGTTAAAGAAGAGCACATTAACGAGCAGTCACGTAGTCAAAAGGCCCAGAAACAAGTAACAGAAGTAAGCCAGCGCTTATCCGAAAAAAATGCCCAGCTACTTGAAACAGAAAAAGCCAAAGATCAGCTACAAAATCATGCACACAGCGTCGAAAAAGAGAATGCTGCGCTATTAGAGCAATTAACCAGCGTGCAGCAAGCTATAGAAGAGAACACAGCAGAGCATCAGCAGCAAAATACTAAGCTGGAACAAGAAAAAGCACGCCTTCAGAAACATGTTCATAGTGTTGAAAAAGAGAAGGCTGCCTTATTGGAGCAACTAACCTCAGTACAGCAAACTCTAGAAAAAAGTGCGCTCGAATATCGGCAGAAGAGCTCTAAGCTGGAGCAAGAACAAGCGCGCCTTCAGAAACATGTTTATAGTGTTGAAAAAGAGAATGCTGCGTTATTAGAGCAATTAACCAGCGTGCAGCAAGCTATAGAAGAGAACACAGCAGATCATCAGCAGCAAAATACTAAGCTGGAACAAGAAAAAGCACGCCTTCAAGACCATGCACACGGCATGGAAGAAGAAAATGCAGCGCTTCTAGAACAGCTAATGAAAGTACAAGAAGCTCTGGAACAAACCATTCTCAAAAATCAGCAGCAGTCAGAAGGCCTTGGTGAAAAAGAGGTCAAGTTGAATTGGTTGAGAAATAAAACCAAAAGGCAGCAAGAAAAGCTTGAAGAGTATAAGCAAGCCATCAGCCAGCTGAAAAAAGAAAGCAAAGAGAAAGATCAGCACGCGCAAGCACTCAAGGCAAGCATATCCAAACTAGAAAAAGCAGCCACCTTAACGGCTGAAAAACATAGCGAAGAGCTTGGCAAAGTAACGGCTAGCGCTAAGTTAAAAGAACAGCAACTGATTGAGAAAGTACAGCAAGCTCACAAGCTACAAACCGACGTTGAAAAGCAAGCCAACCAGCTTCAAAAAGACCTTACTGCTCTAGAAGCGGAAAAAGTTATCTTAATTGAGCAATTGCATGGCACTCAAGAGACCCTTGCTCACGAACAAAACGCAAAAGAAGCTGTTCTGAAAGACAAAACAGTGCTTGATAAGCAGCTAACAGCGCAGGAGAAGGCAGCAAAGCAGCAGCAACGTCAGTTCGAGAAAGAGCGTTCGGAAAAAGCGCTCATTGTTGCTCAATTACACGACGTTCAAGAGCAACTGATTCAAACCGCTGAGAACCACGACCACTTCAAGCAGCAAGCAGAAACCCGCCAAAAAGCCCTTAATGTGCTAAAACAGCAATACCAGTTAGAGCGGCACCAGTACGAAAGCGTTCTTCTATGGTTACGGGTAAGCGGGCATCGCAATGCAGCGGCGGCATACCGCTACAGTCGTCCATTTAAGCGGGCCTTACCGCAGCAAGTCTCGATTATTAATGAAAGTGCCTTCTTTGATGCACAGTGGTATTACGAACAATACCCCGATGTACAAACGTCGGGCATTGCGCCAGCCGAACACTACCTAAAGTTTGGAGCCATAGAAGGCCGCAACCCAAGCGACAAATTCGATACTTACTTCTATCTCAGTGAATACCCGGATGTTGCTGAATCAGGCCAGAACCCATTACTCCACTATTTGCGCCACGGTCAGCATGAAGAACGCCTGCCCGCCAGGCCGCAACAGCAGCTGCCAGCCCCCCATAACCAGTAATGTTGGGCTTTAAAATAAATAAGCCAGGCACAAGCAAATAGAAGTGATCATTATGCCAACGACCCGCGCTAACTTTCTTTATATTGGCCCCATTCGGCCAGAAACGCTTGCATTACTCAGCCAGAATGAAGCCGAACACGCGCTGTTCATAACGCCCTCAGAAAATGAAGCGCATTGGCAAGAAGTGCAGGAAGCAATTCCCCACGCTAGCCAGCAAGTCATAAAGCTAGCAGAAAACAGCGGTGAGCTACCGTATTACGAATTTAATCTGCCGGAATTCAACGCCAGTCGACCCGCCTCGGGCCTCTATACGCTTTATCCGGGGTTAGAGCTAATAGAAAGTGCCAAACAACCACTGGTGGGGGTGGAAGCTCAGCTAGGCGAACTAGAGAAAGAGACGGAAATTCAAGAAATTGGCGCCTTGGTGGTTGAACAACCAGAACTGGTGTGGCCGGTATTACAAGTGTTAGCGAGTAACCAACGCTACCAACATATCAAGGCACTGTGGTTAAGAGTGGGGGCAGTTCCGCTTTATCACGGCATGCCAGAAACAGACGAGATACTGACTTGGTGTCAAGAGCACGGTTTTGAGCTGCAGGCCCGTAATGAGGACGACCCAGATCTCCCCCTGCTTCAGTTGACGCGTCATGCCTACTATCACCGTTGGCAAGAAGAAGCCAAGCGCAGCGCAAAACTAGCAAAACAGCTAAAAACAGCGCAGCAAGAAGCAGAACAACAGTTGGCTCAGCAAGCTACAGAGCAAGCCGAACGCATAAAGGAGCTGGAGCAGCGGGAAGCGACATCTCAAAAGCGCCTAGCCGATAGCGAAGAACAGTTACATCAGCAACACAGCAAGTATGAACAACTGCAACAAAAATATAAAAATCTAGAGCAGCAATTAGCTGAGCAACAGAAATCAGCCAATAATGATCGGGCAGTGAAAGAGAAAGAAGCCCAGCAAGCCGAGCTTCAAAAACAGCTTAACCAGATCACCGAAGAACGCGATACGTTGAAAAAGCAACTCAACCAGTCGCTCAAGAGCAGCCAGCAGCACCAGAAAGAGCATGAAGAAATCAAGCAGCAGCTTGAAGAAACGCAAAAGAAGCTAGGAATACTTGAACAGCAGTATCAAGACGCTGAACATGCTGGCAAAAAAGCTCAGAAAAAAATCGAAGAGAGCACTGAAGAAGTTGCTAGTCTTCAAGCGGAGCTTAAAAAACAGCAAGTGCAGGTCGAAAACCTTCAAGAAGGGCTGGCGGCCCGCGAAGAAGAGCGCGACAAATACAAAAGCTATTTTGCCAACCGTAAAAAAAAGCATGAAGAAGCTGAGACCAAGCTAGCCGAAACTCAGCAAATGTCGGATGAGAAAGATACAACGATTCGTCAGCTAAGTGAGCAGCTAGACACACTGCAACACAGTAACGAACGGTTCGGCCAGTTAGAAAGCAAGCTGGAATCACTATTCAGTGAACAGCGTACCTACATTCAGCAAACCACGAATGTACTTGGCCAGCATGTCACCCGTAGCGCCCGTCAGCAGCGAGACGAGCAAGCGATGATCAACTACTTGCAGTATGGTCAGCGCCCAATAACTACCCAACTATCGCCCAGCTACGTAACCGCTCTGTTAGAGCATTATGATACTCACAACCCTGATGTTGTGGTGATTTTTGGTGCAGCGGAAACCACAGAACTATTAGCACAGCGAATCATCCATACCCGTGCTGAAGTTAGTCGCATTGGTAAGAGTGACCACAGACAAGAAACTCTCAAAGAAGTGACCGTGTCGCATGACGACTTGCCACAAACAATCATCAGTATCGAGCACAATAAAGCGGCCTGCGAAAGCCTAAAAGAAAGTCTCAACAATAAACGGCTTAGCCCTGCAGTGAATGTGGTAAACGCCCCTTGGGTGGAATGCCAGAGCGTTAACGCGCCAGTAGCACTGTTTTACGCGGTAGACACCACCTTGCAGCGCCTTAATCAATGGCTACCCGAAAATGCTCGTATCTTGGTCATTGTGGGGGAAACCCTACCCCAGGCAGGCCACAGCCGTGAAGCTGTCCTACCACTACTGCTTAAGCAGCTGTTCACCCAGCGCTTGGATATTGTGCTGGAAGGCAGCAACAAACTACAGGAAACTAGGTTGCAAGAAAACTGGAATAAGCTGCTAGAAAACCGCCAACGCCCTGGTCAGTGGCTATCAACTTATAATCTCTGTTTGTTAAAAATTTGAATCGACGACTTATCTGGATACAAAGGAGGCTCATAAGTGGCTGTATCTATAATTGAAAGAGCATATAAACTGTACGAAGAAGGTGATTATGAAAATTCATTGTCATTATATAAGCGTGCGGGCGATACTATAGGAAAAGAAAATGTCAAGTTGAATGTTAGCATCTGTGAAAAGATGGTTAACTTTAAAGTTAAGAAGAGTTTAATTAATCATTACTTTGATAATGTATATGTTGTTAATCTAAAAGAAAATATAAAAGATAAAATTGTCGTATCAAAGCATCTTAAAGAAAATAATATAAAGTTTGAAATTTATGAGGCTGTGAATGGCTATAAAGGTGAAGCTTTCAAGAAATGGGAAGAGTATAGCAAGAGGCCGTTAGGGGAGTTTGTACGTTATGTAAGTGAGAAAGAAAAGGAAGTTAAAAGAGGCAGTCCTTATATAGAATCGGCTGGTGCGATAGGTTATATATATACTTATTTGGAAATATTGAAAGACGCTAAGTATAAAGGGTATTCTAGATTTTTAATTATTGAAGATGATATTATTCTTGCGAATGGCTTTGAAAAAAAAATTGAAGAATTTTTAAGAAAGGTTGGATCAGACTGGAAGATCTTGCAGTTGGGGGCTTCTCAATACGGTTGGTTAGGTTTAGACGAAGAAAAAATTCTATCCCAAGGGTATTATTTGCCAAGAAGAATCGATGGTTGTAATACATGTGGATCCTTTGCAATTGCTTTCGATGAGTCTGTTGTTGATGAATTAATTGAAGCAGAAAGTGCTTTTGAGGCACCCTTTGACCACTTACCAATGGGTGAAATTTATGAACGGTATCTTGGTCAATGCTTTGTTGCATATCCCAATATTGTGATGCCGGATGTAGGCGAAAGCACAATTCGAGGCGCTCGTTGCCAGATAGAGCACAGTAAACGTGTAAAGTGGCGCTTAAGTGATTTTGACTATCCTCCCCAAAAGCCAATAGTAAACCTTTTAGTAAATAATAAAAAACAGCTTAAATATTTGGACAAATTTGATAAGGGTTTTTCTCAGCCCTTTTTGTTGAGGATTTACTATAACTCTTCAGATGGTGTTAGGCCAGTACATAATATTTCATCCCTTATAGACGATGATTTTTTAAAATTTAACGATCAAAAGTTATCTCTTCCCCCAGCAGACTATAATCTTTCTTTAGATGAAGTGAGCGCTGTTTCAGAAAGCGAGCTGGTAAATTTTATTGAATATAAAGTTGGTTTAAAAAAAGAAAATAATTCTAGTTTTTTTGAAATTGATGACAGTTTAGTTGAAGGAAAAAAAATTGTACATGGAAGAGTAAGTGTTGTTATTCCTACTTATAAGCGACCAGGTAATTTATTGAGTGCTTTAAAATCTGTAGTTGAGCAAGATTATAGTGATGTTGAAATTGTTGTTGTAAATGACAACGGAGTTGGATCAGAGTTTAACAAGGAAACTAAAGATATTGTTGACACAGTGAGAAGTGATAGTCCTGACTGTAATATTATATACATAGAGCATAAGGATAATAGAAATGGTGCAGCTGCAAGAAATACTGGGGTGCTCAACTCCACAGGTGAATATATAAGTTTTTTAGATGATGATGATATCTATTTGCCAGGAAGAATTTCGCAATCTATACTGAAATTAAAAGAAACTTCATATAAAGTGGGTGCTGTATATTGTGGGTTTTTAGGTTGGAACTCTCCTGAAAATGACTTGGGGCGTTATAAAGAAGGTGATTTAACCAAAGATATTTTGCTATTAGATTATAAAAAACACTATTTACATACCAATACAGCGACCTATAAAAGAGAAGCCGTTATTGCTTTGAATGGATTTGATGAAAGTTACCGTCGACACCAGGATTTAGAGTTCAATATACGTTTTTTTGAGAGCTATCAAGTGGAAAGTATAAAAAAAGCTCTTGTAAGGCTTAACCCTGAACCCTCTGCTGTTAGTAATAAAGTATATAACGTGGAAATGATTAATCTAAAAAGTAAATTTTTGTCTCAGTTTGATTACATTATAAGCCAATTCGGGGAAGAGATTGAAAAAGAAGTTTATCTGAAACACTGGAGTGAAGTCGATAAATACTTAGAAAAAAAATTTGATGTAAAAAGTATTCCATTTTATTATAAAGACTTTTTTAAGAGAGGTAGTAATGAGGATTAATATTGGTGGTTTTGGGCACTCAGGGAACACAGCAGTATTGGATTTTATATCTGAATTTAGTAATACTTTCCCGGTAGGGCATAATTACAGTGAGTCGTCTATTGTAAGAAGTACTTGGGGTTTTTCGGGAATTATAGCAAACAGTCAGGAGCGTGGTGGGGAAGTGCACCCTGAAAGTTTGCGAGCTCTGTTGTTAGGGGATATGAGTTATTATGATAGATATGAGGGCAAGAAACCAGTTAAAGATGATTTTGTTAGAAATAGGAGGATAAGGACGTATCTGGGTGAGGTTTATGAAAAGCTTGTAGATGGCATTGTTGAAAGTTATGGTTGTTTTTTAAATAAGAAAAATATGGAAGAATTTTCTTCAAGCTATAATTTTTTTATCGATCAAGTATGTGACTTGGCAAGAGTGAAAAGTGGGTGTTTAGATGGATATTGCGTATTTCGAAATGACCCCGCTGCAAGTGGCCTGCATCTACTAAAATACATTAACTATGACTACCAAATTGTTTCTATTAGGGACCCCATAGACACCGCAGCAGAATGGTTGCCTTTTTATGGTAATAAAATTGATGAAAATGGGGTCGAAAAATTTTGCAAGCAGTATATCCAGAAAGTAGATAAGTTTTTTAGTGTTATAGACAGTATTGATGGAAGTGTTTTGATTATTGATTTCAACGAGCTTGTCCTTTCGTCAAGTATAAGGCAAAAGATTAAAGACAGGCTGTGTTTGGTTGATGTTGATGCCTATAAAAGTTTTAATCCCAGTGAATCAGTTAAGAATATAGGTATAGGAAAAGTTATTCCAGAAACATACGCTTCTTTAATTTCAGATAAATGTTTGGGTAAGTTTAAAAAATTGCAAGGGTATGCATTATGAATCTTTTTTATCTCGACTGCACTCTCCGCGACGGTGGCTATTACAACGCCTGGGATTTCTCTCCTGAACTTATTAATCAATATCTTGATGCAATGCAAGCCGCAAGGGTAGATGTGGTGGAGTTGGGCCTGCGTTCATTGAAGAACCAGAGCTTCCAAGGCCCTTGCGCTTTTACTACTGACGAGTTCATCCGTAGCCTGACAATTCCTACTGGCTTGATTGTAGGTGTGATGGTTAATGGTAGCGAATTGGTGGGAGAGGTGCCCCAGCAAGAAGCTCTGGAGCGGCTTTTTCCCAACGCGGCAGCAGATTCACCAGTTGAGTTGGTACGTATTGCCTGCCACGTACACGAATTTGAAAAAGCACTTCCAGCGGTTACCTGGCTAAAAGAACGTGGCTATCAGGTCGGCTTTAACCTGATGCAGGTGGCAGACCGCACGGAAGAGGAAGTAAAAGCCCTTGCCCGCGTTGCTAAGGCTTACCCAATGGATGCGCTTTATTTCGCTGACAGCATGGGCAGCATGAACCCAGATCAGGCTGCGCAGATCATTCAGTGGTTCCGTAGTGAATGGACGGGAGCTATGGGCATACACACCCACGATAACTTGGGTCTAGCGCTTGCTAATACCCTACGTGCTCTTGATGAAGGCGTGACATGGGTGGACTCTACCGTTACAGGGATGGGCAGAGGGCCAGGCAATGCCCGCACCGAGGAATTGGCCATTGAAATGGCAGAGCTACGTGGTCAGCAAGCCAATATGGTGCCCTTGATGGTGCTGTTGCGTGAGCATTTCAAACCCATGCAGGCGCATTATGGTTGGGGCACCAATCCTTATTACTATCTGGCTGGTAAATACGGTATCCATCCTACCTATATTCAGGAGATGCTCAGCGATACCCGCTATAGTGAAGAAGACGTGCTGGCCGTAATTGAACATCTGCGGGTAGAAGGAGGTAAGAAGTTCAGCCTCAACACCTTGGATGCGGCTCGGCATTTCTATCATGGCGAACCCAAAGGGCAATGGTCACCTAAGGAGCGCTTTGCTGGGCGTAAGGTACTGCTACTAGGCACTGGGCCTGGTGTTGCTCGTCATCGGGAGGCACTAGAGCGTTACATCCGCGATCACAAACCACTGGTGTTGGCGCTCAATACTCAGAGTGCTATCAACGCTGAGCTGATTGACTTACGCGTGGCCTGCCATCCGGTGCGCCTTTTGGCAGACTGTGAGGCCCATACTAAGTTGCCACAGCCATTGATCACGCCCTATTCTATGCTTCCGGCAGATGTACGTGATTCCTTGGCCAACAAGGAAGTGCTGGATTTTGGTTTAAATGTACAGGTGGGTAGCTTTGCGTTTTCTGAGATGCACTGCACAGCGCCAACATCCCTCGTGATGGCTTATGCTTTTGCCATTGCGGCCAGCGGTGAAGCGCATACTCTTTATCTTGCAGGTTTCGATGGTTATGCAGGTGAAGATCCACGTAATACTGAAATGAACCACGTAGTAAAGCAATTTCAAGAGTTTAATGACATCTTGCCCCTGGTTGCCATTACACCGTCGCGCTACGATGTCATCAAACAAAGTGTCTATGGGATGGTCTCATGATAAAAAAGAAGGTTACCTGCTTTTTGCCTTGCCGCGCGGGTAGTCAGCGTGTTGTGAGAAAAAATATCAAGCCTTTTGCTGGCTATGATCATGGTCTGATTAAAGTCAAACTTCGCCAGCTGCTCGCGGCGGAGAGGATTGATGAAGTAGTATTGAGCACTAACGACGCTGATATCTTGGCCTATGCCGAAACATTGGAGGTTCCCCATCTGCGGCTTCATCGCCGAGTTGAGGAGCTATCGTCAAGCGCAACCAGTACGGATCAACTGATTACCCATGCGCTTGAGCTGATCCCCGAAGGCCACATACTCTGGACACATGTAACCTCACCTTTTATCACCGCCCAACGCTACGATGAGGTGATACAAACCTATTTTCAACAGCTCAAAAATGGCTACGATTCTTTAATGACCACCACGGCCATTCACGGGTTTCTTTGGCAGGATGAGCACCCCATAAATTATGATCGCACGATTGAGAAATGGCCACGTACCCAGACGCTGAAACCGGTTCATGAGGTGAATAGCGGGGCTTTTATGGCGCCTGCCTCTCTTTATCGTGAGATGGATGATCGTATTGGGCGCCACCCCTACCTTTACGTAATGGATAAACTCACTGGTTTCGATATCGACTGGCCAGAAGATTTCGTGATGGCGGAATGTCTGGTGGAAAAAGGGTTGGTAGGGGTCTGAAGTTAACCATTTTTATATGCTATTTTTGTGAATCTGGATGCGAAATGAAAAAAATTACACTGCATATGGGGTTGTGGAAAACTGGTACAACTTTTTTGCAAAAAAAGATATTTAAAGGGGATGAGTATGCTGGCATGCATATCTCGCCTAGAGAGCTTGAACTAAGTTTTCACCAAGCATTTATGAATGCTTCTCCGATGTGGTGGAAAACAGAAAAAGGCGTAGAGCTAGTTGAGTCCCTTTTCTTAGAAAAGTCGCTATATTCCGCAGAGAATTTGTATCGCGCAAAAATATTTAAACAAAATATGGATAGAGGGGTTTCAGGAGTTGAGCCATTTTCGTTTTCACACCATATAAAAGTTATCTCAGATTTGTTAGGAAATTATGATATGGAATTGCAGGTTGTTTTTTTCTTTAGAAGGCAGCCGGAATGGATGGCATCTATGTACAGCGAAATGAGTAAGGTCCTAAAGAATCCATGCCAAAAAGATTTTGAAAATAGAATGGATTTGATGATAGATAGACCATGGATGTACGGTGATCACGTCTTGAAATATGATATTTTGTATGAATCCCTGTCTGATGCTCTTGGTGAAAGGCGTGTAATGGCGCTACCCTATGAGAAGCTTATGAGTAATGAGAATGTACTTTTATTCAGGCAGTTTACTGGGATTGAGACTTTTGGAAGCGAGCCTGAAAACTCAGCTCGTGTTAATAAAAAATCAACAGGAAGTGACTCTTGGAGTTTGTGGGATAATGAGTCTGAAAAGCATGTTCCGGGAAAACTTACTTTAACTGAAGCTCTTCGAAGAAAAATATTTGATCATTACTTAGTTTCAAATATTAGTTTTCAGGAAGTTGTTGCATGTGACTTGAAAGAACTTGGATATATCCAATGATACCCTCTGACTACTATGTGAGCTATGTCTTCGACTGCGATGGTGTAGTGCTTGACTCCAATAAAGTCAAGACTGAGGCCTTCTACCAAACTATCTTGCCCTATGGCGAAGCTGTCGCCCAAGCCATGGTCGATTACCACGTTACCAATGGTGGAGTGTCGCGCTACAAAAAGTTTGCTCATTTTCTTGAGCAGATTATCCCAGTCCATAGCAGCCAACAACAAGTCCCTGATTTGGAAGCCCTGCTGCAAGCCTATGCTAATCATGTGCGTGAAGGGCTGCTGAACTGTGCGATAGCGCCTGGCATTGAACTCTTGCGACAAAAAACACCTAACTCGCGTTGGCTGATTGTCTCCGGCGGCGATCAAACTGAGTTACGTGACGTGTTTGCCCAGCGGGGTATTGCTGAGTGGTTCGATGGGGGCATTTTCGGCAGCCCTGACACCAAAGATGAGATACTGGCTCGTGAACAGGCGGCTTCCAACATTCTACAACCTGCACTGTTTTTGGGTGATAGTAAGTACGATTATCAGGCGGCTAGCGCCGCAGGGCTGGATTTCGTATTTCTAAGCGATTGGAGCGAGGTAGAGGGTTGGGAAAATTGGGCTTATGAAAAAGCTATCAAAAATTACTTTTCAATAAATAATTTTGGGCAGTATTTGTAAGTTTTTTAGCCCTGTTTGATAGACCTACTTAAAGGCTTTACTGTTATGTGTAGTATTATGGTTACAGGAGGGAGTGGTTTTATCGGTACTCATACATGCCTTGAGTTAATCAACGCTGGTGTTAACGTATCGATTATAGATAATTTCTCTAATAGTGTTGGCGAGTCTTTAGAGCGGATAGAGAGGCTTTCTGGTAAGAAAGTATCTTTTTATGAAGTCGATATTCGTAATAAAAATTCACTTCAAGAGGTCTTTAAAGCATCAGACTTTTCAGCGGTTATTCATTTTGCAGGATTAAAGGCGGTAGGAGAGTCGGTAAGTTATCCTGTTAGATATTATCAAAATAATGTTTTGGGTACTTTGAACCTTCTGGATGTCATGTCTCAGTACAATGTTAGAAAGCTGGTTTTTTCTTCTTCTGCTACTGTTTATGGTGACCCAGAAACGCTGCCTATTAAGGAGTTTTTTCCTCGTAGTGCAACAAATCCTTATGGGCAATCAAAACTAATGGTTGAACATATCCTTGAGGATTTGGCTAAAGCTGATCCGGAGTGGAAGATTGCTTGCCTTCGTTATTTTAATCCTGTAGGAGCTCATTCTTCGGGTATGATTGGTGAAGATCCGCAAGATATTCCTAATAACTTGATGCCCTATATTTCTCAAGTGGCGGTTGGCAAGAGGGAGAAGTTGAGTATATTTGGTAACGATTATCCTACTGTTGATGGTACCGGTGTTCGAGACTATATTCATGTTACTGACTTGGCTAAAGGGCACTTGGCAGCTTTGAATTATCTTTACAGTGAGCAGGCTGAAAGCTTCTCACCCTTTAATCTCGGCCGAGGGCAGGGAATTTCAGTTCTGCAATTGGTCAACGCATTTGAAAAAGCAAGCGGCAGAAAAATTCCTTATGAGGTTGTAAATAGAAGACCGGGGGATATTGCTGCCTGTTATGCTGACGCGCAGCGCGCCAAGCAGTTGCTTGGATGGAAAGCACATCTTGGCGTAGAAGATATGTGTAAAGATGCGTGGCGATGGCAAGAGATGAACCCAACAGGTTATAAGTAATTTAAAAAATTGAGGTGCCAGTGTGGCTGATAAAGCGTTCTATCAATCTCTTAGCCAAGAGGTTAAGAAGGGGTTTAGCCAAAGCCGTTTAAATCACCAGAAAAGCGTCGACCAGCTTTATACGCAGTTAGAAAGTCTAAGCTGGTTACAACGTCAGTTGACAATTAAAGGTCATCTGCCACCCTTGAGAGGCTGGCCAACTTCCCCTGATTTTTTGCTGAAGCTGCATACCTGGATTCTAAAGCATAAGCCAAAGTTGATTGTAGAAACCGGTAGTGGTGCAAGCACTTTAGTGATTGCAGATGCTCTACGCCAAAATGGCGCTGGGAAACTGATTAGCCTTGAGCATTTACAGTTTTATGCTGATGAAACCAGCCAAACACTGCTTGATGAGAACCTGACAACTTGGGTTGATTTACGTGTTTGTCCGCTGGAATCCTGGACAGGTGATCATCTTAATCCTTCTGACGCTGATAAACCTTCTCGATGGTATTCCTTAAATTTTAAAAATATCAACAATATCGACATTTTGATTGTGGATGGTCCGCCTGGTAATACATGCCTGTTTGCCCGTTACCCTGCTTTACCTGCTCTTTTTAATCGACTTTCTCCCAATGCTGAAGTTTGGATGGATGACGCCAACCGCCAGGAAGAAAAAGAAATTACTGAAGAGTGGGCTAAACGATATGGCTTTGAAATGGAATTTATTTCGCTTGAAAAAGGTATGAGCCGCCTGTGGCATAAAAGCGTAGAGCTTGATGGTTTTCACTGTCCAGATTTTTCTGAGTTTTCAACGGAGGCTAATTTAGGTCTGGATTTTTCTCTCCCTGAAGATCAGTAGGTTTTAATTATTATTACCTATAATGCATCAGTGATAATTTCATTATACAGGATTTTAATCAGGAATTTCTTTGTCAGCATAAAATTTACAGGATTATTAAACACCTTAATATTGCCTAGTAATTGTAAACCCTATACTGCTGATATATTGCTAGGGGGTTATTGTTATGAACAGGAAATTTTAGCGCTCTTCCGATGTTACTCCGTGATTACTGTAACGCTACGCTTGTGTTATCTCTTGGTTTTTAAATGCTCAAGATGTTGTTATTAATGTCAAACTGCTGATCAATTTTACGCTGAGTTAACCTTGCATCCATAGAAGTAATTTTTATCGTTGAGCTTGGGATGGCTGTCATTTTTTTTCTTTTTTGGTCAGCTAGATGTTTAAATTTCTTTTCTTGGGCTTCTCACCTAGGTCGTATGAGTTAATTTTTAAAATTTACTTATTTGATGAGTGAGTTTTTTATTATCACCTTCTAATGTAGCTGAGTTGACTAAGTTTTAATTTTTTTTGCTTTAGCTGTATATATGATTGCTGTTTTTTTGAGAGGTGTGTTCTTGTTGCTAATAAATTAGTCATTTTTTTATCACCGCTTTTAAAGGTTTCTAAATTTTTTATTACCAAATATAAGAACAATTATGTGCGGAATCGTCGGCTCCGTTGGCGCAATGGAATGTACCCCTTTCTTGCTTTCTGGCCTGAAGGTTCTTGAATACCGCGGCCATGACTCTGCTGGGCTTGCGGTGCTAGATGCTTCCGGTGAGCTGGTGCGTGCCCGCGCAAAAGGCCGTGTAGCGGAACTGGAAGCCCGTGTTGCGGAGAAGGGGGTGTCGGGAAATGTGGGCATTGCTCACACCCGTTGGGCAACCCACGGTGTTCCTGCTGAACGTAACGCCCATCCGCATATTTCGAGTGGATTGGCGGTAGTGCATAACGGCATCATTGAAAACTACGAGGCTCTGCGTGAGCAGCTTCAGGAGCTGGGGTATGAATTCACTTCAGACACCGACACAGAAACCATTGCTCACTTGATTCAAGCCTGCTTTAAAGGTGAGATTGGTGAACCAGCGGAAAACCTATTTTCTGCGGTACGTTGCGCTGTGGCGCATTTGCATGGTGCTTTCGCATTGGCGGTGGTCAGCGAAGAAGAGCCGGATTGCTTAGTCGTGGCTCGTGAAGGTTCGCCGCTGATGCTAGGTATTGCTGATGACGGCAACTATGCCGCTTCAGATGCCTCGGCGCTGCTGTCTGTCACTCAGCGTATGATGTATCTGGAAAATGGTGATGTGGCGCGCTTAACGCGTGACTCGGTCACCTTGGTCGATGCACTTGGCCAACCCGCTCAGCGGGAAGTGGTTACCTCTAGCCTTTCTGCGAATGCGGTAGAGCTGGGTGAGTTTAATCACTATATGCAAAAAGAGATATTTGAGCAGCCGCAAGCGTTGGGGAATACGCTGGAAATGCTGAGCGGCGCAGGCCAGTTGCAGCCGGGTATTTTTGGCGCAGAAGCGCAAGGCGTTTTTGAGCAGGTAGATTCCGTATTGATTCTGGCCTGTGGTACGTCTAGCTATGCGGGTATGACGGCTAAGTACTGGATTGAGCAAGTCGCCGGTATTGCGTGCCATGTTGAAATTGCTAGTGAGTACCGTTATCGCCACAGCGTAGCGAATCCTAATCAGCTCGTCGTGGTTATTTCTCAGTCGGGAGAAACCGCTGATACCCTCGCCGCGTTGCAGCATGCTAAATCAATGGGGCACACCCATACATTGGCGATTTGCAATGTACCTGAATCTGCCATTGTGCGTGAAACGCTGTTGCGCTTTATTACTCGTGCTGGCCCGGAAATTGGTGTTGCCTCTACGAAAGCTTTCACTACTCAGCTCAGCGCACTATTTTTGCTTACGCTGTTGTTGGCAAAAGCGAATCAGCGGCTAGATGAAGCAGATGAAAAAGCCTATTTGGATGAGCTGCGCCACTTGCCCATCGCGGTCGAAAAAGTGCTGGCGCTAGAGCCAAGTATCAAGGCGTGGTCGAAGCATTTTGCCAATAAGCATCATGCGCTGTTCTTAGGCCGTGGCCGCCACTTCCCGATTGCCTTGGAAGGCGCGCTGAAGCTAAAAGAAATCTCTTATATCCACGCAGAAGCTTATCCTGCTGGGGAGTTGAAGCATGGCCCGCTGGCATTAGTTGATGCGGATATGCCGGTAGTGGTGGTGGCGCCCAATGATGAGCTACTTGAAAAGCTAAAAGCCAATATGCAGGAAGTGAGTGCCCGTGGCGGTCAGCTTTATGTGTTTGCTGATGGTGGTAGCGCCGTGAAGCCGAGTGAAGGCGTTAATGTGCTGGTGATGCCGGAACACTATGGCCTGCTTTCGCCCGTGTTGCATGTGGTTGCTCTTCAGCTGTTGTCTTACCACGTAGCGCTGGTAAAAGGCACCGACCTAGACAAGCCCCGTAATTTGGCGAAAAGCGTCACGGTGGAGTAGTCCAGGGGCGGCTTCGCCGCCTCTGCGGGTGCCTTAGTAGGAATGTGGGGCATTTCCGCTTTTCTGTCATTCCCGCATGCCCTTAGCGGGAATCCAGTTTGGTTTAGGCATTCGGGAGTGACGGGGTTTTAAAATATCTCTAAACCTGTCTCGCGTATCATAATATTTTTAATGGTTTGATTTTATGCGTAAATATTTTGGCACCGATGGTGTGCGTGGCCGTGTTGGCGAATTCCCCATGACCCCAGACTTTGCAATGAAGCTGGGTTGGGCCGCTGGCAAAGTGCTAGGGGCAGAAGGTATTAAAGAGGTGCTGATTGGTAAGGATACCCGGGCCAGTGGCTATATGTTGGAATCTGCGTTGGAAGCGGGTTTTTCAGCGGCGGGGGTTAATGTGGCGCTGGTTGGGCCTCTTCCTACACCGGGGGTAGCGTACCTTACCTCTACTTTCCGCGCAGATGCCGGGGTAGTCATCAGCGCTTCTCATAACCCGTTTGACGACAACGGTATCAAAATATTTGGACAGGGCGGCTATAAGCTAACCGATGTACAAGAGCAGGAAATTGAAAATAAGCTCCATATTGCTCTGGAAGGCGGTATGGAGTGTGTAAGTTCAGAAGCATTAGGTAAAGCGCGCCGTGTAGACGATGCGGCTGGTCGTTATATCGAATACTGCAAAGCCGTGCTGCCCAGCACATTAAGTTTGAGCGGGCTGAAAGTTGTAGTGGATAGCGCGAATGGTGCTGGCTACAAAGTTGCGCCTGCTGTTTACAAAGAGTTAGGTGCTGAGGTTATTAGCATTCATGACCAGCCTAACGGTGTGAACATTAATGCGAACTGTGGCGCGACCTCTATGCGCAGCCTGTGCACAGCAGTGTTAGAACATGAAGCCGACCTTGGTATCGCGTTGGATGGTGATGCTGACCGTCTGATGATGGTTGATCATACGGGGGCGGTCGTTGATGGTGACGAATTGCTGTTTTTGTTGGCGAAAGATGCCAAAGACGCTGGTTACACAGGCGGCATTGTTGGCACCCAGATGAGCAACCTGGGGCTTGAGCAAGCATTGGCTGCGATTGAAGTCCCCTTTGTGCGCGCAAAAGTAGGCGACCGCTACGTGATGGAGCAGCTAAGAAATACAGGTTGGCGCTTAGGTGGAGAAGGCTCTGGCCATTTGCTGAGCCTGGATCATGCCTCTACAGGAGATGCGGTGATTGCTTCCCTACGCGTACTGACTTCATTGCTAAACCTGGGCACGACGCTTTATGTGGCTAAACAGGGCATGAACAAGCTGCCTCAGGTGCTGGTTAACGTGCGTTTTAAAACCAGTAAAAACGAAGATCCACTTGAAAGTGTGCCGGTACAGCGGGCACTCAACGAAGCAGAGGAGAAGCTTGGTGGCAATGGGCGCGTGCTGTTACGTAAGTCAGGCACTGAGCCGTTAATTCGTGTGATGGTAGAAGCCAGCGACGCGCAGCTTGCGCAATGGTGTGCCGATCACATTGCCAGTGCTCTACCTTCTTCATAACGATCAATAGCCCTACAATGCTGCTAGCTACCTTATGGTAGAATTTATCCACTATTAATTGTTTGCAAAGGGCCTACGTTGAGTTGGGCCCTTTGCATTTATAACTGCGTCTTGCAAAATGAACACTAAGCAAACAGAGAGCTTAAACCACACTATGGACTTTCAGAAAGGAAACGAACTTTATCGGCAGGGGGCATATGAACAGGCGGCTTCCTATTATGTTAAGGCCCTTCAACGCCAAAGTGGGTTTAAGCCTTGCTATGTGAATTTGGCACTAGCGTTACGCAAGATAGAAAATAAAGCCACCTGCGATAGGCTGCTTAAAAGTGCATTTTCGGTGCTTCGGCCAGGAAAGGTAGAAGAAGATCTCTCCCTGGTGAAAAAGTCTCGCTTGGTGAATGGAAAATGGTATGTCGTTGAACACGCGGTATGGCTACCTAAGAAGGTAGACCCAATCCTACATTACTTGGTGGTAGGGTGTCGTTTAGGGCTCAATCCGTGCAAGCGGTTTGATAACGACTTTTATCTCGAAAGCCACGAAGCGCAAATGCGCCCCAACGAAATCCCACTGCTGCATTACCTCTATAAAGGTAAAGCGCAAGGTAGCGAGATTAAAGATAAAGAAGCGAACGGCACTGCGAATTTGGCTGTTCAGCTGTGGAATGGTCACTCGATTACGGCTCTGAAGGCACTAGAAGACGTATATAGCGACCAAGCGGCAACAGAGGCTTCGCGTTGGTGGGCAATGTGGCACACGGCTAGATGGCTATATTTCTGCGGCGACATTGAAGGTGCATTGGCATTTGCAGAAAAAATGCAGCAATTAGTCGGCGCTAATAAATCACGTAAAGAAACCGTATATTTGAAATACTTTTGTCTTCTTACGCTTGGGCGTTCCGAGGAGGCATATAAAACGCTACAAGCGTTTGTTCAGCAGCACCCGAAGGATGCTGATGCACATTTTGCCTTGTCCAATTCGGTAAATGATGACGGCAAACGTATTGAACTCATTAATCAAGCCTATGCTATCCATGGCTTCGCCGGCATCCGTCGCAAAGATAAAAGCAAGCCTCTTTCGATTGGAAATGTTGTTGGCTTGCCCGCCGCTAAAGTAAAAGGGGCTAATAAAGTCTCTATCGTAATGCCTATTTATAGTGCAGGCGAGCAGGTGCGCATTGCCATTGAGTCGCTGTTAGCGCAAACCTACGAAAATATTGAAATTATTGCGGTGGATGACTGTTCACCGGATGATACCTTTAAAATATTGAAGGCGCTTGAGAAACAAGACCCTCGCGTAAAAGCTGTACAGCCCCCACAAAATGGCGGTGCGTATGCAGCGCGTAATTATGGCCTTACCTTTGCAAAAGGCGATTTGTTAACTACCCATGACAGCGATGATTGGTCTCATCCTCAGAAGATTGCTACCCAGGTCGCTTACCTCGAAAAACATAAAGATATCAAAGGCTGTTCTGCACATTGGATTCGTGCCCAGGAAAATCTTGCGTTCACGCAAAATTGGCGGCCGAACAGCAGCCTTACGCATTGGAGCCAATCCTCCTTTATGTTTCGTCGTGAAGTGCTAGACACGATTGGAGAATGGGACCATGTGCGCATTGGTGGCGACACAGAATACATTTGGCGTATGCAAGCGCAGTTTGGCAAAAAGTCATTTGCTAAGATCCATCTAGAAACGCCACTCGCGTTTGCTTTGGATGAAGAGTCTTCATTAACTCGAACCAAGGCTACCCATGTGCGCACGGTCTATTTTGGTTTGCGCCATATTTACCGTGAGATTTGCGCTTGGTGGCATGCCTCTCAGAAACATTTACATGTGAAAGATGCCAAAACCAAACGTGCTTTTCCTGCACCTCGAAGCATGTTTGAACGTGGGGGCGATCCGCTTGAGTTTGACTCTGTCATTGCTGGAGATTTTTCACGCCTGGAAGATTGCCAAAAAGCTGCTTCATTTATCAGTAAGAACTCCAAGCAAAAGGTAGCTTTATTCCATTGGCCGAGTTTCCATAAAGCGCCGGAGTCACTGTGTAATCTATACTTTGAGTTATTACAGCAAGGCAAAATTGAACCGATCGTAATGGGGCAAACGGTTGAAGCACAGACCTTTAATGTAGTAGACAAAGAGCTTGTAGAGTATCCCTTGGATGGTTCGCCAGATTTTGTAGGATTTGAAGCATGGAAGGCACTGTGAGCAAACGTGAAAAAGAAGTAAATAGTCTGCTGGCAGCGCTAGCTCAAGCGGAAGAGAAAGTTAAGAGCGAAAAAGCGGAAAAAATGAAGCTTGCCAATCAACTGGCCGCCGCAGCACTAAAGTTGCCGCCGGAAGAGCGGCAACCAGTCCTTGAGCGGTTTGGTGCATTACTGTCTGCTGATGAGCTAACGGAAAAATTTACACGGCTGCTAAGTCAAAATAAAATTCCACTGACCAATGTAGCCTCGTTTCAACAGCTGTTGGTTCAAGCTACCCGTAGAAGGCAGCTATTTAACTTTCAGCCAGAGTGGAAGCTTAATAACAAGCGCTATGCCTATAAGTTCATCGATGAGCTTGGTGTAAAAAGGCCAGAGACATACGCATTCAATAAGCCGTTAGCAGACATCGCGATTCGAAAGAGCACCGTTCTGAAGCCTGAAAATGGCTCTTCAGGTCATGGTGTTTTTATTTTCGATGAAGAAGATGGAGCTTTCGAGGTCAGAACCGGTGAGACGCTCTCTTCTACGAAAGATGCATTGCTGAAAGCAAAAAAACTTATCACTTCAGGTGTCATCAAAAAGGATTCGTGGCTGTTAGAAGAGTTCATTGGTGATTTCGAACAGGGCAAGCCTCTACCGACTGTAGATCTTAAGTTCTACTGCTTTTTCGGTGAGGTCGGTTTTGTCCTGGAAGTTGAACGTGCCAATGAAACGCGTTACTGCGAGTGGCTTCCTGATGGACGTTTAGCAGCAACAGGCCGTTACCCTGGAAAAACATTCATTGGCAATGGTTTTTCCAACGAACAGCTTGAAACAGCAAAGCGGATCAGCAAGGCAATCCCTACGCCATTTATGCGCATTGATTTTATCAAGAGTAAAAATGACTTCTCATTTGGAGAGTTTACCCCAAGGCCTGGCCAATTTTCTTCATTTAATGAGACGTTTGATCGGTATTTGGGGGAGTGCTACCTGAGTGCTGAAGGGCGGTTGTTGAATTCAGTTAAGGAATATGTATGAGTTTTTTTTGTATAACGAGTAATGAACGTAAATCGAATAGTTATTTCGATGGGTATGCTTTTGCTGACCGCTCGCTTGTGATGAATTATGGTGGCTACGAGAAGTATAAGAAGGAGAAAGGCTCATTATTCGATAATATCGAAGATGGAAGATTTTTACTGTTCGAGAAAAATGGAGATGCTTTTAGACTGCGAGCAGATCCAGCAGGGCAATATATAATTTACTATTATAAGCAGGACGATTTTTGGGCTATCTCGGATAGTTTGCTAAAGATATCTGAAGTTATTGCAAACTCCGGCCTGAAAAGAAAAGTATACCAGCCATCTGTTGATGTCTTTAAAAATGAAAGGCTGAGCCTCATTGGCGGGCAGCTTGTTTCGAATAACACAGCTTTGAAAAATGTTAAAACACTAGGGCTCGATGAATATATAGAGTTGTCATGGGTGAAAGTTGAGAATAGTTTCTCAATTAAAAAGATTCCAAAAAAGAAATCTTACACAGATTACGAAGAGTTGCTATGCGATCTGGTAAGCAGTTGGCGTGGAAGACTCGGAGCTATTTCAAAAATGCACAAAGAGAGTTATTTGGCTCTTTCTGGAGGAGTTGATAGTAGAGCTATACTAGCTTTATGGGAAAATAGTTTGGCTGATAAAAAAATTAATTGCCACTCACATAAAAAATATGAGACTGAATATGAAATAGCAAAAAAGCTATGTGTTCTATCAAGCCAGAATTTTGGCTCAGGTATGAAAGGGCTTAGCTCAACAGCTTTATCCGCAGAAGACTCTTATCTACTGTCAATGTCTGCTAATGCTAGCATTAAAACAAATTTTGGTTTTAGAAGGAATGCTATAAAAGACCCTCAGTTTCACTTCATAGGTGGATGTGCTATTGGGTCGTTCTATATGAAGAGTTCCTATAAGGCTAGAGCAGAAAGACTCATAAAGCAATTTGGAGAAGCTGGAGAAAATGTTGGGAACGAGATTTTGCTATCGCTTAAGTCTCTAGGTATAGATAGAAAAGATCCGTGGGCTATGTTCCATCATTACTATAATTTTCGTGCTCGATATCATTACGGTAATGAAGTATATACGAGATTTGGTTCAATTCAGGTTCAACCATTACTCGATAGCCGTTTGCACCAAATTCCTTTGCTCACTGATAAAGAATATGTTGAGGGAAATGGAGTGGTCAGAGATATAATTTCTGTAGCAAGCGGAAATCTTCTCAATGTTCCATTTGATACTCCCGATAAAGTAAAAGTTAAAAAGCCTAAATTTACAGAAAAGCTGTCTAAGGTTGAGGGAGAAGAGTACACCTGCTTTTATGGTGATGTGGATAAAACTCTTAATTTTAAAGGAGCGGGAGAAGCATTAGAGGCAAACTGGTACGGAGATATAAAAAATATCCTTGCTAATAAAAAGAAAGTTATGACTGAGGTAGCCTTAGACCTTGGATTTGATGATTCTTATATTAAGCAAGCTGTAAATGAAATAGATTCTTTCAACAAAGGCTCTAAGTTGAGAAAGTCTGGTGTTCTGCTTGGTGTATGTGAAATTTTTAACTCATAATACTTTTGTTGAGGAATTAGTATGTTGCCAAGCTACCAAGGTCAAATAGAAAATCTTAGCTTTGACTTAAATCAAAAGCACACACGTCCATTAGGTACTAATAGTACTATTTTAAAGCGTGCATTATGGCAAAAAAATGTCAAAATTGATAGTTGGAAAAATGACAAAGGGCAGTCGGTGTGGGTGGCGCAAGGTGCTTTAAAGTCATTGCGGTTTATCAGGTGTGTGCCATCCTTAACTAGTAAAAAGACTAAAAGAATAGTTGATAATAAGGTTGAAACAAAGAAATTTCTTTCTGAGGCTGGTGTTAAAGTCCCTAGAGGAATCTCTTTGCTTCCAAATGAAGAAGATAAGGCAATAAAGTTTTACCAAAGCCTAGATTCAACAGTCGTGGTTAAGCCGCGTAATGGTTCTGGAGGTAAAGGTATTACAGCAGGAATAACTTCTCAAAAAGGTATGCTTGATGCGCTAAAGCTTATAGATGCTAGTAAACAAGCAATTATTGAAGAGCACATACCTGGTAACGATCATAGAATTCTTGTCATTGGTGGCAAGGTTGCTGCTGTACAAATTAGGCACCCAGCCTTTGTAATAGGTGATGGTGTTAGTACAATTAATGAGTTGGTTGAGGAAAAAAATAAAGGTAGAGTGAAAAATCCTTATAATGGAAAGTATTTGTTGTCGTTTAATAAAGACTCAGAGTCTATTTTGAAAGCTAAAGGACTGAAAAAAGACTCGGTACTTTCTAAAGGGGAAAAGCTACAGATTAGAAGTGTTGCAAATATTGGAGCAGGTGGCGACAGTGAAGATATAACTCATAAAATTCATCCGGATTTTATTGAAACTGCTGTCAATTGCTGGAAAGCATTTGGTGACCTTTTCTATTGTGGTGTTGATCTCATCGCTGAGGATATTTCGAGGCCTGCAGCTGAACAGCAGCATGCGGTAGTTGAAGTTAATGTGAATTGTGATATTTCCATCCATCATTTTCCTACAGTTGGCCAGCCCTTAAATGTGGCGAAAAGTTTAGCTGATTATTTATTTCCTGATGAACCAGTCTTTGAAATAAAAGCATACGAGATATTGATTAAAGGGGGTGTTCAAAAGGTTGGTTTTCGCAACTGGGTTCAAAGGCAAGCTATGTTATTAGGTGTGTCGGGTAGCTGTGAGAATATTAAGGGCGGGGGGGTGAAAGTGGTTGTTGAGGGAAGCCCCGCTTCTATTGATGAAATGAAAAGACTATGTGCTATAGGGCCCGCAAAATCAAGCCCGTCATCTCTAAGCTTTAAAGAAGTAAAAGTATCTAATTTTAATAGTTTTGACGTTGTTTGATTTTATACTGGTGAAACAATATGATATGGGCAGCTAAAAGTGTCAGCGATGATCAAGACTTTTCTCGGTGGGGTGACCCTCAATTATTTTATAGTCTGAATGAATTTGAAGAATATAGTGCTGAGCTTTTCATAGGGGATAAGACTTATAGTATCATCGAAAATCAGTCTATTATTGACATTCATTTGAAAGCTAAGTCTGGCAAACCTCTAGTTGTTTTTTTTAATGGGGCTCAAAATAGAAGCGACAAATATCGGTTTCCTGCTTTTTCTGGGCTTAGAGTAACGCCTCTTGAAAAAGCCTCCTTGCTATGTATTGGTGATCCTTCTTTATATATGGGGGAAAATATAAAAATAGGTTGGTATGCAGGCAGTAAATTTCTAAATTTACAGCATCAAGTTATACCTGAGATAATAAATAAGATTCGCCAAGGTATCGATGCCTCTAGTTTGATTTTCGTAGGTGGTTCTGCTGGAGGTACAGCAAGCCTATTCTATGCCAGGTGCTTTCCTGGTGCATTTTGTATAACTTCAAACCCTCAAACTGATATTTTAAAATATCGGAAACATCATGTGAATAGGTATTTGAGAAAGTGCTTAGGGGTTCGAGGAGTTGAAACTGCAAAAAAAAATCCAGAAGTTTTGGGTGGGGTTACTACCAACATAATGGACTTCTACTCAGGCACGCTAAATAATTTCACTATCTACCTTCAAAATAGAGAAGATGCAGGACATTTTGAAACCCATTTTTCAGAATTTTTATCATCTCTGCAACTGAGTACGCCCAACGAGTTTGGAAGCTATCAACTTAGTGAAAAATTATTAACTCATGTTGGTGATTGGGGTAAAGGGCATAAGAGTGCACCTCGTGTATTTTGGGCAAATATGCTAAATAACGTGGTTGAGCATGAGGGTCAGTGGGATACGCTATTTAAAGAGAAGCGTGCCCATGAGTTATTGTTACCAAATTAGCTAACATGTACTGGGTTGGTATGCCATGAATAAGCGATGGGTTGCATTGGCTATATTGTTGTTGCTGGTTGTTTTCGTATGGCAGCCCTGGTCTTCGAAATCATCTCCTGATGCCGAGATTGAAACCTTCGACAGTGCCTCTTTCTCATCCCAGGGGCAGGCCATCGTTGATCACTCTTTTACTCACTTAGCGCCCGATGAGGGGGTGGAAAACAGTACTGCGCTTCGCGTTGATTATGAAGGCTATGAACGTGGTAGCCGCCGTGTGGTTGTTTCACCTCGTATTACGCCTGCGTTGGAGTATGAGCTTTCATTTTGGGTGCGTTTTTGTGAAGGCTTTGATTTTGTCCGTGGCGGTAAATTACATGGTTTAGGGCCAGCCAAGCCAGTTGCAGGTGGAAATGCCATCACACCGGAAGGGTGGAGTGCACGTTTAATGTTCCGCCGTGATGGTGGTTTGCAAACCTATGTTTACCATCAGGGAATGGCAGGCCGCTACGGTGATACGCAAATCGCGCAAGACTTTGTCTTTGTGCCTGGGCAGTATCACTACGTGGAAATGCAGGTAGCGTTAAATGAACCTTCTTCAGAAAGTAACGGGCGCGTATCTGTAACTGTCGATGGCAGGCATGTCATAGACCACACGGGGTTGCGTTTCCGGGCCGAGGCTACAGAGGCAAGTCAGATCCAGCGCTTGTTGTTTAGCACCTTCCACGGTGGCAGCAGCCCTCAGTGGGCTCCTAGAAACGAAGATGGAAGCTATAAAACGGACTGCGCTTATTTTGATACAATTGCGTTAACCCCATCGCTTTGAAAAAAATCCTGTGGGCTAGGCAGGTGTTTGAATGCGTTATGGATGTAACGATTTTAGGTGAGGATACTAGGATGAAAATTGCAGTTGCTGGCACGGGCTATGTGGGCCTTTCAAACGCGATGTTGCTGGCACAGCACCACGAAGTGGTCGCCGTTGATATCGTGCCTGAAAAGGTTGAGATGCTGAATAACCGTGTTTCTCCGATTGAAGATGCTGAAATTTCAGCATTTTTAGCTCGTGAAGACCTGCACTTTACGGCAACCCTGGATGCCGAGGCCGCTTACCAAGGGGCGGAATTTGTCATTATCGCCACCCCGACGGATTACGACCCTGAAACTAACTACTTCAATACCAAAAGCGTTGAAGCGGTGATTGCTCAGGTAATGCGTATTAATCCCGATGCGGTGATGGTGATTAAATCGACAGTGCCAGTAGGTTATACCACCGAAACTGCTGAGCGTCTTAATACCCAAAATTTACTGTTTTCGCCAGAGTTTCTGCGTGAAGGCAAGGCCTTGCACGATAACCTCTACCCTTCACGAATTATTGTCGGTGAGCGTTCCGAGCGTGCCGCTACCTTTGCCGAGCTGCTTAAGCAAGGAGCTATTAAGCAAGATATTAATGTGCTGCTTACCAACAGTACTGAAGCTGAAGCGATTAAATTGTTTGCCAATACCTATTTGGCGATGCGAGTGGCGTACTTTAATGAGCTGGATACCTACGCAGAATCTCATGGCCTAGATGCCAAGCAGATAATTGAAGGCGTTGGCCTAGACCCACGTATTGGCAAACACTACAACAACCCTAGCTTTGGTTACGGTGGCTACTGTTTGCCGAAAGATACCAAGCAGTTGCTGGCCAATTATCAAGACGTGCCTAGCAATATGATTCAGGCCATCGTTGAGGCAAATCGTACTCGTAAAGATTTTATTGCAAAATCCGTTATGCGCCGAAACCCAGAAGTGGTAGGCGTGTATCGGCTGATTATGAAAACCGGCTCTGATAACTTCCGTGCCAGCGCTATGCAAGGCGTGATGAAACGCTTGAAAGCCAAAGGCATTGAAGTGGTTGTGTTTGAACCAGCATTGGAAGCAGAAGAATTTTTCCACTCGAAAGTAATGCGCGATTTAGATGTGTTTAAACAAAAAGCCGATGTGATTTTGGCGAACCGCATGGTGGATGAGCTGCAGGATGTAGCGGATAAAGTATATACCCGTGACCTGTTCGGCAGCGATTAAGCTTAGTGTGTTTTGATAATAGGTTGCCATGCTCTCTTTTTTAGCTAAGTGGTTACGTAAGGCACATACCGGTAAATCACTTGCCAGTGCCCCCCTTAAAAGTGCTTCTAAGGGAGGGCTTAACCAAGGGCTTAATAATGAGCTCCTTGATAACGATGTCTTTGATGCCCAGTGGTACCTGGCTGCGTATCCAGATGTGGCCAAGGCCGGTATCGACCCTTGGCAGCATTACCAGCACCATGGTAAGGCAGAAGGGCGCTTACCATGTCGCAATCAAGCCATTGGCTGGGGGCACGCGTTGTGGCGTGGGGCTGAAGCTGTTGTGTTGCCACGCTTGCAACGCTTACTTACTGCTAATAATGCAACGCCACTTGAGCGCTTAACCGCTCGTTGGGAGCTTGCTCGGTGGTACGCCTGGCAGGCGAACTGGTCAGCGGTGTTAGAGGTTCTGCTGCCGGAAGGGAAACTTCCGAATTTTGGCTTTGCTGGCCCAGCATTGCTGGTGGTAGACGCTTGCTGCCAGCAGTCTGACGATTCTTCTCAGTGTAAAAGCGCGTTAGCTCAGGCGCTCGTGTTTTTAGAAGCGCATTATCCAGGCCATGCTGATACCGCGTTAGCCAAGGCGAATGCGTTCAGTTTATCGAAAGAACGGTTAACCCCAGACACAGATCTGGAGCGGTTGGCGGTAATTAATCGCTATTTTCAGGCCCAGGGATTGCAGCCAATTACCTTAGCTGACCCCGAACAGCCGCTGCATTTGTATAATCTCGCGCCTGATTATTCCGATACTGACTTCGGTGGAGGCTTATCAAGCGGTAGTGGAGCTGCTCCTCACCCTTCACCCTTCACTCCTCACGTGAGCGTCATTATTCCGCTGTATAACGCGGAACGTACGATTACAATGGCGCTAACTAGCTTGTTTTGCCAACGCGACGTGCGCTTGGAAATTATCGTGGTGGACGATGCTAGCCCCGATAGTAGCGTTGCTAAGGTCGAACAGCTTCAGAACAGTTTGCCGCCAAATATAGAACTGGTGTTGCTGCGTCACTCCCATAATCAAGGGGCTTACGCTGCCCGTAATACGGGTATGGCGGCGGCCACTGCTCCATTTATTACCACCCACGATAGCGATGACTGGTCGCATCCCCAAAAGCTTTCGCTGCAATGCCGGGCGTTAATGGAACAACCGACCATAAAAGCCTGTTTGTCTCACTGGGTGCGGGTGACTCCTGAGCTTATGTTCCACCGCTGGCGGTTGGATGAGTACGGCTGGGTGTATCCAAACATGTCGTCGCTGATGTTCCGTCGTGAGGTGTTTGAAGCCCTGGGCTATTGGGATGGGGTAAAGGTCAATGCGGATACTGAATGGCGCTGGCGGGTAGAAGCCGCCTTCGGTGCAGGCAGCGTTAGTGACGTGCTGCCAGGCATACCGCTTTCCTTTGGGCTCGCCGATGGTGGTTCGTTAAGCCAGCATGCCTCGTCTCATTTGGTGAGCCAATTCACCGGCGACCGTTTCCGCTATATGCAAGCGGCAGGGCGCTGGCATCAGTCGGCACAGGAGTTGAAACAGGGGTTGAGACAGGGGTTGAGACAGGGGTTGAGACAGGGGTTGAGACAGGAGCTGAATATGCCTATCGCGCCTACGGAGCGATTGTTTACCGCTCCGGCAGGCATGCTTCGAGAGACGGCTCCTCCGAATCCCCCACCAAGTGAGTTTGAGCTGGTGAGTGAGTCTGGCTTGTTAGATGCGGGCTGGTACCTTACCCGCTATATCGATTTGCAACAGACGCCGGTAGAGCCGTTAAGCCACTACATGGAAAGTGGTGCAGGCGAGGGGCGTGATCCTGGCCCAGGTTTTTCGACCTCTGGTTATATGCGCCGTTATCCGGAGGTTGCAGAAACTAACCTTAATCCGCTGGCTCATTTTCTAAGTGTGGGGCAGGCAAAGGGTTATCAGCCACTGCCCGAATGGCAGGGTAAGCGGACTTTTGCAAACCGGCCTACCGTAATGCTTTGTGCTCATCAGGCGGGCAGTACGCTGTTTGGCGCGGAACGCAGCCTGCTAGATGTGCTAGACGCGATGGGCGAACTGCGTTGGAACGTAGTGGTAACACTCCCGGAAGCCAGCAACGTGGCCTACGAACAGGCGCTGCTAACACGTTGTCGTGCACTGGTCGTAATGCCCTATGGTTGGTGGCAGGTAGGCAAACAAGCCGACCAGACAACGGTAGCCCAGTTTGAAGCGCTACTATCTCGCTATAACGTTAAGGCACTGCATGGCAATACGGCGGTGCTGCATGAGCCATACCTTGCGGCAAAGCGTGCAGGTATTCCTTCCCTTGTGCATGTGAGAGAACTGCCTGCCTTCGATGAGAGCTTATGTGCATTGCTCGGGGCGACGCCGAATGAGCTTGTGAACCACGTGCATCAGCTTGCCGATGTCGTCATCGCAAACTCTCAGTGTGTGGCTGAAGCGTTTGCATTGCCTGGTTCGTCTGCGCGCCTTGCGATTGTCCCTAACACCATTGATATGCTGCCGTTGCTTACTTTGCCAGAAGTCGACTTTACTCAGAAAAGCGGTGTTCGCGTGGGTATGTTGAGTAGCAATGTGGCTAAAAAAGGTTTGAAAGATGTAGAAGCAATGGCTAGTCATCTATCCACCTTGGCCTCATGCGTTGAAGTAGTGCTATTTGGTGCGCAAACGCCCGCTATTGATGACCTGCTGCGTCGTCAAACTCAAGGTAAAGCGCCTACTAATATACGTTTTGCTGGCTATGTGGAAAATCCTGAGGCAGCCCTGGCTCAGCTGGATATCGTGGTGAACCTATCCCGTTTCCAGGAGTCTTTTGGGCGTACCGTGTTAGAAGCGATGGCCGCGGCTAGGCCTGTGGTGGCGTATGATTGGGGCGCATTGGGTGAACTTGTCGTTGCTGCTGAAAATGGCGATGCGACTACTGGTATATTGGTTCCCTTTGGCGACTCATTGATGGCTGCCCAGCAAGTGGCGATGTTGGCGAATGATCCTGCTCAGTGCAGGCGGTTAGGGCAATCTGCTCGACATCGTGCGCAAGTGTGCTTTAGCACCGCTGAGCTACGCAAGGCCATGGCTAACGCCTACGCACTCACTCAGTGTGATGAATTTTCTGATTTGGTATCGAACGACTAGGGGTTTTATTTGAAGCTTGCGATTGCTGCCATTGTTAAAAATGAATTAGACAGCTTGGTTGAGTGGCTGGCGTTCCATCTTACGGTGGGGGTCAGCCATTTTTTAATGGCTGATAACGACAGTACCGATGGCACTAACGAATTCTTGTCGATGCTGGCTGAGCAGGGCTTGGTAACGCTGATTTCAGTGCCAACAGGAGAGATGCCTCCCCAGTTGCCAGCTTATCAAATGCTTTTAGAAAAATGCCCTAAGGAAATTGATTTAGTTGCTTTTATTGACGCTGATGAGTATTTATTGCCAACGCTTGAAGGGCAAACACTATTAGCGTGGTTAGAAGAGCGCTTTATTTCGCCTGACGTTGGTGCGCTAGGGTTGAATTGGGCCTGCTTTGGTTCCAATGGCGCAAAATTCCGCGAGGATGGGTTAGTTATTGAGCGCTTTACTCAGCGCGCTAATCAGGAATTCGGCCCCAATCATCATTTTAAAAGTGTGGTTCGTCCACGCTATGTTAAGCGCTTTGATAACCCTCACTATGCACGTTTAAAGCGCGGTCATTACGTGAATAGTGTGGGCCAGCCCTTGTTGCCGCGTAAAGATAAGCACGGCAAGCAACGGTTCGGGTTAAGTGAAAACGTTACCTGGGAAGGGGCGCGTATTAATCACTATTTAGTAAAGTCGGTTGAAGAATTTGTACTAGGTAAAGCTAAGCGGGGCAGTGCGGCTACGCCTAATTATCAAAAGCAGCGCGATTATTTTATGCGCCATGACCGCAACGATGCTGCGTGTCATTTGGCCGTTGAACTCGCGCCTAAGGTCAAAAAACAAATGAAATGGTTGCAGCAACTTGCTGATAAAAAGCAAGCCATTAGCGGCTCGGAGACCAACGAGCAGGCTAGTAAAACACCTCTTGCTGAGCCCTCTTCTGGCTCAGAGTTAACCCGCTGGCTGAGACGTCGCCTAAAAGAGTGGTCTTCCACTACCGCAAGTGAGCATCCTCCTATTGAGCGTTGGGCACTGGATTATCCTTCAGAACAACGTGGCTCGCGCTTTCAGCCTTCTGGTCGGGTAGTGCAAGGTTGGTTGTTACTGCCCGAAGACTTGGTGGAAATGCACGCTCAAGTGCGCATTATAGCTGAATGGCAGCCTGCGTTTGAGCTATGCCATCCTCTGGAAATTGATCGACCGGATGTTATTAAGAATATTTTTTCCGTGTCGGCGGAAGATCACCCCCAGCGCGTGTGTGGTTTTCGTTTTACGGTGCCCCCTAAGCTTGGCAGCTTTCGTTTATGGCTGGCACTTGAGGAAGCGCGTTGGCTTCTTCAAGAAGTTAGCGTAGATACACGCGACGTAGAAACCGCTCAGCAGCTCAAGGTACTGGAAGGCAAGCAGGGCTGGCTGTTTTTGGATAACGACACTAACGGTAGCGTTGACCAGTTTATGGGGCGCATGCGCCTCACCCAGTCAGGTTTAGAAGGGTGGGATGATTATCTTCATCAGCTTGAAAATGTTGCTGATGAACTTCCTTGGGCGTTATTGGTGGCACCTTCTAAAGAGAGCGTGATGGGGGCGAGTTATCACCCTCGGAAAGAGGGCACTTCTGGTCCTATGCATCAGGTGCTTAGCTTAATTGCTTCTGCTGGAGTGGTTTATCCTGTCAAAGAACTGAAAGCCCTGGGTGATGGGGCGTTTATTCCTACTGATACCCATTGGACCCATCAGGGGGCGTTGGCCGCAACGATCGCGCTAGCGGTGAAGCTGGGTGTCGAAAAGAAAGCCTGCATGGCGCTGTTTAAAAAAGATCGCTATAAGAATAGAGCGATGGGCGGTGATCTCGGTAATAAGCTAACCCCTAAGCAGAAATCTAGCGTTGATGTGCTGGTTTCCTTTAGTCATTCTCGCTATAAAACCTATGATAACGGCTTGCCCAACTTTGGCCGATTACTGGTGATTGAGTATCCAGAGGCCTTGATGACAGGCACGTGTTTGATTTTTGGTTCTTCCTCTAGTTACTCGATGTTTAACTATTTATGCCGTGTGTTTCAGCGCATTGTGTTTGTGCATAGCGCGGGCAATGTGGATCCGGACCTGGTAAAAGCGGTTACCCCAGCGTATTTAGCAACTCAGACCAATGCCCGTTTTGTGGTGCAGATACCAACGGTTACCCATAATCTGGATGAGGTGATTCACCAAAAGTGTGCACAGCTGGATGAGAAGGCGTTTGAAGGTGTCCATGAAAAGCGTATCATCGCATCAAATGATTACCTTCAAACCTTGGGGTTGCTGCGCTGGGAACAGATTGCCAGTAGCCATCTTGTGTAAGTGTTGCCTTGGTAACGGAATGGGTTAAGGATGGCGATGAGGCAACATATTGTCAGTTTAAAAGAAATGATGGCTGCTATTGGGAGGCACAGTGCTGTTCCCTCTTTCTGGCGGCGTAATCCCAGTATTCGTGTGGCCGCTGCACCTGCCTTTAAAAGTGAAGCAGCAGCAAATGTAAATACGCCAGTAAAGGCAAGTACCTACTGTGTTAGTGAAGGAGAAAAGCCTCTTCCCGGCTGGAATATGCTAGAACTGGATGGGTTAGGGGCAGATGCTCATGGCGCAGCCACGATTCTTTTCTATACCCGTAAAGGCATTATCGAAACATCCGTTTCGCTGCGCCCCGGTAAAACCACTAAGCGAATTCTTTGGGTGCCGCTTGGGGTGAAAAAAATTGCGTTTTCGTTTCTCGCCAGTGAAGCAGCGTTGGCAAACTTAACGGCAGAGTGGGTGTGGCTAACCCCCTGGTTCGCCCGAAGCCGCTTGGCGCGACGTTTGATCAATAACCACGCCAGTTATAAAGGCATGAAAACGCGCGACGTTGTGCGGCACTTTCACATTGAATCCGTTGCCCAAGGGCGCAATTGGCGTCGAATTGCCTTGGCGGAATATAACCAAACCCACGCAAAGCAGCATGTGTCTGAAGATTATGCGCGTTGGGTAAGTACCACCGAGAAAGAGGCTGTTGAAGATCCTCAATCGATTATTGCGGGCCTGAAAACCGCGCCGCTATTCTCAATTATCATGCCGGTTACGCTGAGTGATTTAGAGCAGGGTGAAGCGCCTTTCATTGCCACCATTAACTCTTTAAAAGCACAAAGTTACTTTTTTTGGGAAGTCTTTATTGTGCTTTCCGCTGAGATCACCGATGCGCAGCGAAAAGCGTTAGAGCGTTATATTCCCACCACTAGCCGTATCAACTTGATCCATAGTTATCATCGCACCTTGGCAAAGTTAGACCATCAAGGGTTCATTCAAACCCAGGGCGATGGGGTCATGCGGATTAGCTGGGGCGACCAGTTAGCGAAGGAAGCGTTGTGCCAACTGGCAAGAGCCTGGAATGATCATCCTGAAGCACAGTTGTTTTATAGTGATGAAGATGTACTGGGAGCAGATGGTAAGCGTTGCAAGCCAAACTTCAAACCGGGCTGGAATCCGGATTTGTTGCTTTCGACCAACTACATTGGTCGTGTGGCGCTCTATAAACGGCGATTGCTGTGGCAATTGGAGTCTGAGCAGACGGATCTGCTGTCTCATTTGACCAGCCGAGCCGCGGTTGATTACGCGCTGGCACTCACCTTTATGATGTGGAAAGTGACTCACGGTAACGAAAAGTCGGTGTGTCATTTGCCAGCCATGTTGTATCACCGTAGTGAAGATTTTCCTCATCCGCTTCACCAACAGGATGCTATTTCGTTGGTCAGCAGCGTACTGAAGCAGCAAGTGGCTAGCGCAAAAGCGGTAGTACACCCGGGTTTGTTGGAAAGTTCAGTGCGAATTGAGTGGCCAATTCCTAACCCTGCACCGCTAGTGAGCTTGTTGGTACCTACTCGTAATGGCGTTGATATTTTGCGGCCATGTGTGGATGCCATTTTAGAGCGCACCGCCTACTCTCATTTTGAGCTGCTGATTCTGGACAACCAGAGTGACTGCCCGGAAACCATTGCGTACATGGATGCTGTGGCAGCGCGCGATCCGCGTGTTCGGGTATTGCGTTGGGATCATCCGTTTAACTACTCAGCGATCAATAATTTTGGCGCGGCGCATTCCCATGGCAGCATCATTGGTTTGATTAATAATGATGTGGAACCGGTCAATGAGCATTGGTTAACCGAGATGGTAAGCCAGGCCTGCCGCTCTGAAATTGGCTGTGTCGGGGCCAAACTCTATTACCCAAACGGTATGCTACAGCATGGTGGGGTAATACTTGGTTTGGGAGACGTAGCAGGCCATGCGCATCGCTTCTTCCCACGTGAAAGTGATGGTTACGCTGGCCGTTTGAAGTTGGTTCAGAACTTATCCGCGGTGACCGCTGCTTGCTTGCTGCTGCGCAAGAATGTGTTCAATAACGTGGGCGGCTTAAACGAAAAGAAATTAAGCGTTGCCTATAACGATGTTGATTTGTGCTTAAAGGTTAGACAAGCAGGTTACCGTAACTTGTGGTCTCCGTTTGCTGAACTTTACCACCATGAGTCTATCTCTCGCGGTGCCGATGATACACCTACTAAACGCGCCCGCTGGCTGAGTGAAGTTGCTTATATGCGCCGTACCTGGGGAAAGCACCTAGACAGCGACCCCGCTTACAATCCCAATTTAACGCTTGTGCATGAAGATTTTTCGCTCAAGTGAGGGGGTAGAGTGAGGAGGAGTTACCCCGCGCGTTGGGTTGTCCTTAGCGATGGTGGCCTACCGACTGAAGATATCTATTTTCTCGAATCTGCTGCTCCAGCGCTGCGAAGCCAGGGGTCAGCGATTGAGCGCACTGTTGCTTCGCGCTCTTTTGGTGCAGCTTGGCGTCATGGCCGCTCTTTTTTACACCAGTATGCTGGTGCAAATGTGTTGCTATGCCGCTCGCTGCCGTTGAGCTGGCTGCGCTGGCTAGAACGGCATCGCCAAGCATTTGGCTATATCGGTTATCTAATTGATGATGATATTGGGGCGGCCGCCAATGATCCCGCGTTACCACCAGCTTATCGAAAGCGTATGGCGCGTATCGCTAAGCTGCAACCCCGCTTAGTGGCATTAAGCAATGAAGTAATTGCTTGCAGCGCTGTTTTGGCTGAGCGTTTT
This sequence comes from Halomonas sp. XH26, assembly GCF_024138895.1. NCBI lineage: Bacteria > Pseudomonadati > Pseudomonadota > Gammaproteobacteria > Oceanospirillales > Halomonadaceae > Halomonas > Halomonas sp. XH26. The sequence continues at coordinate 2,519,170 of NZ_CP071889.1, read as the reverse complement.
CGTCCTCTTCACCGCTGCGTCTCAGTCTTAACGCCGCCTCTTATCGCTACGCTGCCAATAAAGACTCACTTTGAGTCATCTCCTTCATCCTCAGCACCGTGGCGGATCGGTTTCCACGGTACTCGAGCGCACCTGAATGACTTAATGCACATTGCTCCTGCGTTGCAGGCTATTCAGCAAACTCGCGACGATACACAGCTTGAGCTGATGCTGGGTAAGCATACGCCAAAGGCCTTGGTAGAATTACCTAATGTTTTGGCACCAGACCCGCTACCTTGGCACGCTTTTCGCAGTTATCAGGCTAAGTGTCAGCTGCACATTGGTCTAGCGCCGTTATTAAACACACCCTTTAATCAGGGCAAGTCGTTTATTAAGTTTCTCGATATTGCTGCGATGGGCGGAGTAGGTGTCTATTCTAACCGCTCTCCTTATACCGACGTGGTGAGCGATGGAGTTAATGGACTGTTGGTAGAAGATTCACCGAAGGCATGGCAGGCTGCCATCGAGCAGCTACTTAATAATCCAATGGCGACGGCTAAAATGGCGAAGCAAGCCGCGAAAGACGCCAGTAAAATCGGTAATCCGCAGCGTGCAATAAGGTTTTGGCAGGCGCGCGCGGACCAATCAAATGTAAATGAGGGAGCAAGTAGAATGGATGCCATCGTTAAGGCGTTTTTTGATGAAACCCCAGATGCCAATATCACAAAAGAGCGTGTGGCATTTGGAACCTCAGGTCACCGAGGGCGTGCCACAGATCGCACCTTTAACGCTGAGCACATTTTTGCAATCACTCAAGCGGTGGTGGATTACCGCTCGGAGGCTGGCTACCAAGGCCCGATGTTCGTTGGCTACGATACCCATGCACTTTCAAAACCCGCATGGGAGTGTGCGTTGCGGGTGCTGGCCGCCAATAAGGTGCCCGTGTTAATTGAAAAAGATAGTGGTATTACGGCCACACCACTGGTCAGTCGTGCAATTTTGCAGCATAACCAACTCAACCATCAGGCAGCACCAGACACTGCGCTGGCTGATGGCTTGATTATTACCCCTTCTCATAATCCACCTGAAGATGGCGGTATTAAGTACAACCCGTCGCATGGCGGGCCAGCGGATACTGAAGCAACGAAATGGATTGAGCTGCGTGCCAATGCCTATTTGCTACGTCAGTTATGTGATATTTCACTGGTGCCATTAGAGCAGGCGCTGGCACATGCGCAAGAGTATGATTTCACCGCCCACTATGTAGCTCAGTTGGGCGACGTGGTGGACATGGCCGCTATCCAAAACGCTAACCTCACTCTTGGAGTCGACCCCATGGGGGGGGCAGCGCTGCCAGTATGGCAGGCAGTGGCTGAGCACTATGGCTTGAATCTTGAAGTGGTCAATACGTCAACAGATGCCAGTTTCGATTTTATGCCGTTGGATCATGACGGTAAGATTCGTATGGATTGCTCTAGCCCTGATGCCATGGCTAACCTATTAAAGATTAAAGACCGCTTTGATCTCGCTTTTGGCAACGACCCTGACGCTGATCGCCACGGCATTGTGGACGCCAATGGCTTAATGAATCCGAACCACTTTTTAGCGGTGTGCGTGGATTATTTGATTGGCCATCGTCCTGAGTGGGCAGAAACGCTCAACATCGGTAAGACGCTGGTGTCTTCTTCAATGATTGATAGGGTTGTGGCTTCCCATCAGCGTGAGCTTTATGAAGTGCCGGTTGGCTTTAAGTGGTTTGTTGAAGGGCTGCACGATGGTTGGCTCGCCTTCGGTGGTGAAGAGAGTGCTGGTGCGAGCTTGTTAACACGCAATGGGAAGGCTTGGTCTACCGATAAAGACGGCATTGTGCTTTGCTTGTTAGCGGCTGAAATTACTGCGGTCATAGGGAAAACGCCCAGTGAGTACTACCGCTCATTAACCGAACGCTTCGGTGAGCCGTTCTACAAGCGCGTTGATACTGCCTGTACAGCTGAAGAAAAAGCAGCTTTTAAGAAACTTACTGCTGAAAGTGTTACGGAAACCACGTTAGCTGGTGACCCGATCACCGCGGTGTTGGTTAATGCCCCCGGCAACGGCGCGGCTATTGGAGGTTTGAAGGTAACGACTGACAATGGCTGGTTTGCCGCCCGCCCCAGTGGCACTGAATCGCTCTATAAAGTATACGCTGAAAGCTTTAAAGGCCCGCAGCATTTAGATGAATTAATTGATAGTGCCACCACGCTGCTATCGGTTGTGCTGAAAGGTTAATTGTGGCTGCAATTGGCTCGTTTTGGTCAGAGCGATGCATTTTGCTAGTTAGATTTAACAATTTTTAGCGCCTTATTGTAAACTTGCGCGTCGAATGTATAGAGAGGCTGATCTGATTGTTGTTTCTTATCTTTGTCAGTTCAACTCTAAATGAATCAAGGAAGATACGATGAACGCATCGCTTTCAATAGTTAATCCGCGTGTATATACCCCTATTAATGAATTGTATATGCATGCAGAACATCTTCATGCTCAGTCTTTAAGTGATCTTTTAGGTAATGATTCTGCCTGTGCTCAACAGCGTGCTCTTTCATTAGTATTCACCTTCGGTAGCCTGCATGTTGATTTCAGTAAACAGCGTTTAACGACTGAAACCATTGGGCTTTTAACGGCATGGGCAGAAAGCTGCGGGCTTGCTGCTAAACGGCAGGCGCTATTTGCTGGTGCTGAGGTTAATCCTTCTGAGAAGCGGGCGGCACTTCATGTAGCTGCAAGGTGGCCAGCTAACGAAGTACCACCAAGAGGTATGGAAAGCGCAGCGGCTTTTTGTCAGTACCAGCGTGAGCGTATGTCGGAGATGGTTAATCGCGTTCATCGTGGTGAGTGGTATGGCGCTACCGGACAAGCGATCACTGATATTGTGCATATCGGTGTGGGTGGTTCTGACTTGGGACCGAAACTGATCAGCGAAGCCCTAGCTGATCGCCCCAGCAGCATTAAAGTAGACGTGCATTATGTTTCTACCATGGATGGCGCCCAGCTGCTGCCCTTAATGGAGAACTTAAACCCGGCAACTACGCTGCTGGTGCTGGCCTCCAAATCCTTCACTACCGCAGATACTCAGTTTAACGTACGTACGGCACTTGCGTGGTTAAGCCACGCACTAGAGGTCGATGAAGCGACCGTTTGCCGTTATCAGTTGATTGGTGTGTCATCTAAGCCTGAAAAGATGACGGATTTTGGCATTCCTGAAGCGCAGCAGCTGGTGTTCAAGGAGTGGATCGGTGGGCGCTTTTCGCTGTGGTCGCCTATTGGAATAAGTGTGGCGATGCAACTGGGAGTGGAGTGCTTCGATGAACTGTTGGAAGGTGCTCATGCAATGGATAAGCATTTTCTAGAAACTCCTTTTGCCTCAAATCTACCCACACTAATGGCTTTGGTAGGGGCGTGGAACTCGCAATTTTTGAATATTCCCACTCATGCTGTGTTGCCATACGATGGTCGTTTAAAGAGCTTAGCCGCGTATTTGCAACAGTTAGAAATGGAGTCTAACGGTAAGAGTGTTGGCTTGGATGGGCGTTCTGTTTCCCATGCTACGTGCCCCATTTTATGGGGTGATGTGGGGCCTAACGGTCAACATGCGTTTTATCAACTTTTACATCAAGGCAGTCATACGGTTAGTGCTGATTTTGTGGCGGTTGCGCAGCGCCCAGTGGTCGCCTGTGAAAAAGTAACCCGTGCACTTGAAGCTCAAGAGCAATTAACTTTAGCTCACTGTTTGGCTCAATCGCAGCTGTTTGCGTTAGGCGATGATGCGATCCCTCAAGCGCTGCGTGGTTTAATGGCGCAGGGGTATCGCGGTAATCAGCCCAATTCTGTTGTACTGTTAAAGACGCTGGATGCGTGGTCGATGGGGGCTTTGTTAGCGCTTTATGAACACAAGGTCTTCGTCCAATCGGTTTTGTGGAATTTAAACCCCTTTGATCAACCTGGGGTGGAGCTTGGCAAGCAGTTAGCAACAAGCCTTTACCAAACGCTGGCAGATGAGCCGGTTGAGCATCAAAATGTAGAAGACCCTAGTACTACTCAGTTGCTACACAAAGTGAATGAGTGGCGTAAGCAACGAAACGATAAAGGAAGTAGTTAATGACTCAAGTGCGCAAAGCGATTATTCCGGTAGCCGGTTTTGGCACACGCCTGCTGCCCATCAGCAAGGCGATTCCCAAGGAAATGGTACCCGTTGTGGATCGTCCGCTCATTCAACACGTGGTGGAAGAAGCGCTGGCGGCGGGTATCAATGAAATCATTCTGGTGACTCGGGCGGGAAAATCAGCCATTGAAGACCATTTTGATGCCCACTTTGAACTTGAGCATTCGCTGGCCAGCAAGGGCAAAGATGCGTTGTTAGAGACGCTGTCGGCGATTTCCCCCAAAAAACTCAAGGTGACTAGCGTTCGTCAGCCTAACGCCAAAGGTTTGGGCCATGCGATTTTTTGTGCTGCGCACCTATTGGACAAAGATGAGCCGTTTGCGGTTATTCTTCCGGATGTACTGGTGAAGCCACAAGTTGGCAGTACGGCTTGTGATCTGGGGAGCATGGTAGAGCGTTGGAACGCAAATAATGCTTCGCAAATCATGGTGGAAGCGGTGCCCCAGGAAGATGTTTACCGTTACGGCATTGTTGATTGTGACGAGCCTGCTGCCGGTGAGAGCGCCAATATGCGAGGTGTTGTAGAGAAGCCGACACCTGAAGAAGCGCCTTCACGCCTTTCGGTCATTGGCCGCTACGTGCTGCCATATCGCATCATGGAACTGCTGCGCGATCAGCCGCCTGGTGCGGGTAATGAAATCCAACTGACGGATGCCATTGATCGCTTGATGCAGGAAGGTAAAGCCGTACAGGCGTTCCGTATGCACGGCCGCACCTTTGACTGTGGGCACATTGAAGGTTGGTTGAAAGCCAACACGACGCTCGCCCGCGAAGCGGGTTACGACGTATAAGGTCAACGGCAAATCATATTGCGAAAAGAAGCCGCTCAGTTCACTCTGCAGCGGCTTTATTTTGTTTAAGGCTCTTTTAGACGGTTCTCGTAAGCGATTTTCTTAAAAAGGAAACACCATCGGGGTAATCACTAAGACTGCGGCTGAGTAAGTGATGCTGACGGGTAAACCAATCTTGAAGAAATCAGTAATCTTGTAGCGCCCCGGTGAATACACCATCAAGTGGGTCTGATAGCCAAAGGGAATTAAAAAGCAGGCGCTGGCACCATAGGCAACTGCCATCACAAATGGCAAAGGGTCGACACCAAAGGCTTGGGCGGTGCTCCAGGCAATAGGAAAAGCCAGTGCGGCAGCTGCGTTATTGGTGACGGTTTCGGTTAGCAAGAGTGTTAATAGATAGCAGCCAATAAAAGCAGCGTAAACGCCGTAACCGCTAAACATCCACTGCATTCCCCCTGCTAGAACAGAGGCGGCTCCTGAGTTTTCTAACGCTTGTGCTATCCCCAGTGCAGAACCAATGATCAGCCAAAGTTCAAACGGAAAGCGGCGGCGTAATTCTGCCAAGCTAATTACTTTTAATAGCAATAGGCCGCCAAGCAACAGTAGCAAGCCATGAAACAGCGGCAACAAGTTGGCTGTCGCCAGTACGATAACCGTTGCAAACCCGCCCAGAGTAATAGCGCTCTCTTTTCGCGTGAGCTGCGGGCGAGTGAAACTGCCGCTGAGCAGATGGAAGTTGCGGTCTATATTGCGGTGTTGACGGAAGTCGGCACTTACAGCCAGGAGCAAGCAGTCGCCCACCCGCAGGGGGATTTTACCGAGTTGTCCCTCTAAGCGTTTCCCGCCACGGCGTATGCCGACAACCCCTGCGCTAAACATACTTCTAAAATCGACGTCCTGTAGTGTTTTACTGGAAAGCTCTGATTCGTGGGAAATAACCACTTCTACCAAATTGGTGGCGAGTAGGTTATCGGCTTGATGGCCAAATAGATTGAGCCCAGGAAAGCGCTGTAGCGCCTGAACTTTGCTTACTTCTCCGGTAAACACTAGCGTATCGGCCGCTTGAAGGCGCTCATCTGGCGCAACTGGGCTGATTAGGCGGCCTTGGCGTTCAATTTCTAGTAGATACAGCCCGTTTAGGCTTCTTAAGCCATTTTCTTCAATACTCTTGCCAATCATCGGTGAGTCGGCTTCTACATCTGCAGCAAGAAAGTAGGAGAGTTTTTCGTCGGTGTCTTCCAGGCGATGGTGAGGTAAGGCATTCGCCCGCCATAGCAGTATGCATAGCGTAATTAATGCGACAGGCACGCCCACTAAGCTGAATTGAAACATGCCTAGCTCACTACCGCTGGCGCTAAGATTAAATGAGTTTACTACTAGGTTAGTGGATGTGCCTACCAGCGTAGTGATCCCTCCTAAAATTGAAGCGTAGGAGAGTGGAATTAATAGCCGTGAAGGTGCAATACGTTGCTGGCGTGAGATAGCCCCTAAAAAAGCCGCAACGACCGCAGTGTTGTTCAAAAATGCAGAAAGCACTGCAGTGCTGCCCATCAGCCGGGCCGTGGCTAAGCGGGGGTGGCCTTTGAGTAAGTGGCGGGAAAGCCAGTCCAGCAGTGGCGAGCGCTCTAATGCAAGTGATACCAGTAGTAGTAAGAGTAGCGTAGCTAAGGCGGGGTTGGTGTATTGCATTAGCAACGTGCTGGTATCAACAAACCCAAAAAGCAAAAACAGGCCAGCAAGGGTAACAAAGGCAATCGCAGGCTTAACTTTTCCGCTAATTAACACTACAAGCAATACAAAAATAGATAACAGAACGGCCCAGGGGGTCATGTTGGGTCCTTATAAAACCAGAAAATACGTGAGGTGCTTGCTGGATTTTACGCAGGCTTTTATGATGGTGTCTAATAATTGCCAACGATAGCGTTATGTTTAGTTTGTTAGTTGTTTTAATTCAAAGGTTTGTGATCAATATTGGCTATTAAACATTTATCGCCTGAATTGCTAAATGAGCGCCGTAAGCAGGCGGTTAAGCTTCGTTTAGACGGCCATACCGTTGCGGTAGCCTGCCAGCAAACTGGGCTTTCCGCGCCGACCGTTTCGGCTGCTTGGAAGGCCTTTCGTGAAGGCGGGTGGGCGGCGGTACCCGTCAAGCCTCGTGGGCGTTTAAAAGGTCAGGCTAACGTCCTTGGGGCAGATGTCCAGGCGCTTTTGTGGCAGGCACTTTATCAGGAGCCACAAAATAGTTTATTGCCCCCTTTATTGCACCCAGCACCAGGTTGGAGCAGTGCTGGTTTGGCTGAATGGCTTACTACGCACCACGGTGTTGTGCTATCTCAACGGGCAATTGAGCACTGGTGGGAAGCGCAAGGGTTGAAGCATAAGCCTTGGAAGCTTAAGTACTTAACAAATAGCCACCTAGCAAATAACCACTTAGCAACGCAGCGTTCCCAAGAAGGGCGTTGGTTTCGCAGCGCGGTGGCTCCCGTTTTTACCAAGCTGAAAGATGCGGACCAACGTTGGCAAGGTGGTGTTCGGCGGGTGGCTCGTCCATCTGGTTCTTTGTACCAGATTTATTTGCATGGCCCCAGGGGAAGGTTATTAATGCGTTGCTTTAAAAAGCCGCCTGAAGCGCAAGATTACTTAGCGGTATTTGGTGCATTAAATTCATCCGGTGCTGCTGCCCTGGTATTTCATGGGGCTTTGTTTTCGGCAAGCCCAGAAGTGACTGATTGGTTAGAGCGAAAGCCTTCGTTTTGGCTAGTGCCAGTACCTGCTGATTTGGCGCTTTAAGTAGGGCCATGTTAGTTGCGTAAATTGCTGAAGTTAAGGGTTTTTGAGTTAGCGCCCTGAGCGGCCACTTGAGAACGGTTTTTTCATATAACATTGGGATAGATGATGACATCACTCACCCATCTGCAGCGTCTGGAAGCAGAAAGTATTCAGATTATGCGCGAAGTGGTCGCCGAGGCTGAAAATCCAGTCATGCTGTATTCCGTCGGTAAAGATTCTGCGGTTATGCTGCACTTGGCACGTAAGGCGTTTGCGCCTGGGCCACCGCCGTTCCCACTCTTGCACGTGGACACGCGTTGGAAGTTCCGCGCGATGTATGAATTCCGCGATAAAATGGCCGAAGAGATCGGCATGGATCTTCTGGTGCATGTCAATCCGGAAGGTATCGAGAAAGGCATCAATCCGTTTACGCACGGCTCGGCGATTCACACCGATGTGATGAAAACCGAGGGCTTGAAGCAAGCACTTGATAAGTACGGGTTCGATGCGGCCTTTGGTGGTGCTCGTCGTGATGAAGAGAAGTCTCGCGCCAAAGAGCGCGTGTTCTCTTTCCGTTCTGCTCAGCATCGTTGGGACCCGAAAAATCAGCGTCCTGAGCTGTGGAAGCTGTACAACACGCGTAAGAATCCTAAAGAGTCTATTCGTGTGTTCCCTATCTCTAACTGGACCGAGCTGGATATCTGGCAGTATATCCATCTGCAGAATATTCCCATTGTTCCGCTGTACTACTCGGCAGAGCGCCCCGTAGTTGAGCGTGACGGTGCGTTGATCATGGTAGATGATGAGCGTATGCCGCTGGAGCCGGGCGAAGTCCCGATGATGCGCAAAGTTCGTTTCCGCACGCTTGGCTGCTACCCCTTAACGGGAGCGGTGGAGTCTGACGCCGATACGCTGCCAGCTATTATCCAAGAGATGCTGCTGACTAAGACCTCTGAGCGCCAGGGGCGTGTGATTGATCACGATAGCGCTGCCTCCATGGAGAAGAAAAAGCAAGAGGGTTACTTCTAATGTCGCATTCATCTGAACTCATTGCCGAAGACATCGAAGGCTACCTGAAGGCCCACGAGCATAAAGGCCTACTGCGTTTTATTACCTGTGGCAGCGTTGATGACGGCAAAAGCACCCTGATTGGCCGCTTGCTGTTTGAATCCAAGCTGCTATTTGAAGATCAGCTGGCTGCGATTGAAGCTGACTCTAAAAAGTTCGGTACTCAAGGCGGCGATATGGATTTCGCGCTGCTGGTTGATGGCTTGGCAGCAGAGCGTGAGCAAGGCATCACTATCGATGTGGCGTATCGCTTTTTCTCCACTGAAAAGCGCAAGTTTATCGTTGCTGACACGCCTGGGCATGAGCAGTACACCCGTAACATGGTAACTGGTGCATCCACGGCAGACGCAGCTATTTTAATGGTTGATGCGCGCCACGGAATTTTAACGCAGACGCGCCGCCACAGTTTTTTAATGTCATTGATCGGCATGCGGCATGTTGTCGTTGCCATCAATAAAATGGACTTGGTGGATTACTCTAAAGCGCGTTTCGACCAGATCGTTGAAGAGTACCGTACGTTTGCCAAACAGCTCGGTTTGGAAAACATTACGTTTATCCCTATGTCGGCGTTAAAAGGCGATAACGTTATTGCGCCAAGCCCCCACATGCCCTGGTATCACGGCACTACGCTGATGGGCTATTTGGAAACGGTAGAGTTGGATGCTGAGCATTTGCAGCGCTCTCCGTTCCGGATGCCAGTGCAGTGGGTGAACCGTCCTAACCTGGATTTCCGTGGTTTTTCTGGAATGGTAGCCAGTGGCGTTGTTCGCCCTGGCGATCAGATTCGTGTTCAGCCTTCTGGTAAAACCAGCACGGTGTCACGCATCTACACCTTTGATGGTGATTTGGATGAGGCGGTGGCAGGACAGTCGGTAACACTGCTGCTGGAAGATGAAATTGATATCTCTCGGGGCGATGTCATCTCCGGTGTAGAGCAGCCTGCGCATACGGCTGATCAGTTCGAAACAACGTTGGTGTGGATGCATGAGGCGCCGCTGCTGCCAGGCCGCCCTTACTTAATGAAGCTAGGCACCCAAATGGTGTCAGCGACCGTTACCGATATTAAATATCAGGTTAACGTTAATACGCTGGAACACACGGCTGGCAAACAGCTTGATTTGAACGGCATTGGTGTCTGTACGATTAGCCTCAACCGTGCGGTTGCTTTTGATGCTTATCAAGATAACCACGATACCGGTGGCTTCATCCTGATTGACCGTATGACGAATAATACGGTGGGTGCAGGTATGCTGCATTTTGCCCTTCGTCGTAGCCAGAATATTCATATGCAACATGTGGATATTGATAAGCAGGCACGTGCGTTGGCGAAGGGCCAGAAACCGGCAGTTCTATGGTTTACAGGCCTTTCTGGTGCTGGCAAATCAACGATCGCTAACCTGGTTGAGAAAAAGCTATTTACCCAGGGCCAGCATACCTACTTACTGGACGGTGATAACGTTCGTCATGGTTTAAATCGTGACTTAGGCTTTACTGATGCTGATCGGGTTGAAAACGTGCGTCGCGTAGCGGAAACTGCCAAGCTGATGGTTGATGCTGGGTTGATCGTTATGTCCGCGTTTATTTCGCCTTTCCGCAGCGAGCGTCAACTAGCGCGAGATTTGCTGGAAGCAGGTGAATTCATCGAGATTTTCGTAGATGCACCGCTAAATGTAGTAGAAGCTCGTGATCCTAAAGGTCTTTATAAAAAGGCCCGTCGAGGTGAGCTGAAAAACTTCACAGGCATTGATTCAACGTATGAAGCACCTGAGTCGCCAGATGTTCATCTGAAGACCTCAGAAATGAGTGCCGAAGAAGCGGCTGATAGCGTGATTAAGACGTTGCGTGAGCGTGGCCTAATTAGCTGATTTCCATGCAGTGTAGGTTAAACACGTAATGTAAATACTGATAAGCCACCAAGCAGCCAGTCGTTGTTTGGTGGCTTAATCATAAGGAAATGACAAAATGATTGATCAAGCGTTATTGGATTCTGTGGAACGTATTGCTCGTGAAGCGGGCGATGCCATTATGGCGGTTTATGCACGCGAATTTAGCGTGGAAGAAAAAGAAGACAAAAGCCCATTAACTGAAGCGGATCAAGCTGCTCACCATGTGATTGTAAGCGGCTTGCAGGCGCTTTCTTTACAGTTGCCTATACTCTCTGAAGAAGACGCAGAAGGCTTTGCCGGGGTAGACGGCAATGGCCGCTATTGGTTGGTAGACCCGCTTGACGGGACTAAAGAGTTTATCAAGCGTAACGGTGAGTTCACCGTTAATATTGCGCTGATTGAAAACGGTAAGCCCGTGTTGGGTGTTGTTACCGCTCCGGCGCTTGAAACCGCTTATGTTGCCGCTGAAGGTTTAGGTGCATTTAAAGTGGAAGCGAATGGCGAACGCCATGAGATTCGTGTTGCGGGCGAGCCGGAAGCTGCTTCCACTTGGCGTGTTGTGGGTAGTCGCTCGCATCCCAGCCCGGACTTGGCTGCGTGGCTTGAAAAGCTAGGTGAGCACGAAATGTTGCCCATGGGCAGTTCGCTTAAACTATGCTTAATTGCAGAAGGTAAGGCCGATGCTTATCCTCGTTTAGGCCCTACCTGTCTTTGGGACACTGGCGCCGCTCATGCGGTCGTGCTTCAAGCGGGTGGCCGAGTTGAAACGCTAGAGGGTAAACCGCTTAGCTACGCCAACCCCAGCGAAAAGCTTAATCCGTATTTTGTTGTTTGGGGAAATGTGTGAAGGCCATGTTTTAAAGACCGAGCTTTAAAGACCGAGTTTTAAAGACTCTGAGCTACGGGGGAGTGTAATATGCTCCCCTTTAAGAAAGAAGAGCCAGTTCACGGGATGCTCGCTATGACGGGTCTTTGTAAATAGCTCTCTGCAAATGGCCCTTTGCTAGTTGTGTTTTGCAAATAGTTCTTTGCACATGGCTCTTTACATACGATGAAAGCCATCGTCGTTATAAGTCGTTATTAAAGGATTGAGTATGTGCGGAATCGTTGGCGCCATTGGCGCAATGGAATGTACCCCGTTTTTGCTTTCAGGCTTGAAAGTACTTGAATACCGTGGCTATGACTCTGCTGGGTTAGCTGTGCTAAGTGACTCTGGTACGCTATCGCGTGCCCGCGCCAAGGGGCGAGTGTCAGTTCTTGAAGCCCGCGTTGAAGAGGAGGGAGTTGAGGGGAAAGTGGGCATTGCTCATACCCGTTGGGCAACTCACGGTGTTCCTGCTGAACGTAACGCTCATCCACATATTTCGAGTGGCTTGGCGGTGGTGCATAACGGCATCATTGAAAACTATGAAACCCTACGTGAAAAGCTTCAGGGGTTAGGGTACGAGTTCACTTCAGACACCGACACTGAAACCATTGCCCACCTGATTCAAGCGTGCTTTAAAGGCGAGATTGGCGAACCAGCCGAAAATCTTTTTTCTGCTGTGCGTTGTGCCGTGGCGCATTTGCATGGTGCTTTCGCGCTGGCGGTGATAAGCGAAGAAGAACCAGGTTGCTTAGTCGTGGCTCGTGAAGGTTCGCCGCTGATGTTAGGTATTGCTGATGACGGCCACTATGCCGCTTCAGATGCCTCGGCGCTGCTGTCGGTCACCCAGAAGATGATGTACCTGGAAAATGGTGATGTGGCGCGCCTAACGCGTGACTCGATCACATTAGTCGATGCGCTTGGTCAGCCCGCTCAGCGGGAAGTGATTACCTCTAGCCTTGCTGCGAATGCAGTTGAGTTAGGTGAGTTTAATCACTACATGCAAAAAGAGATATTTGAGCAGCCACAAGCGTTGGGGAATACGCTGGAAATGCTGAGCGGCGCAGGTCAGTTGCAGCCGGGTATTTTTGGCGCAGAAGCGCAAGGTGTTTTTGAGCAGGTTGATTCCGTATTGATCCTGGCCTGTGGTACGTCTAGCTATGCGGGTATGACGGCTAAGTACTGGATTGAGCAAGTGGCCGGTATCCCGTGCAATGTCGAAATTGCCAGTGAATACCGTTATCGCCAAAGCGTAGCGAATCCTAATCAGCTCGTCGTGGTTATTTCTCAGTCCGGTGAAACCGCTGATACCCTCGCCGCGTTACAGCACGCTAAATCAATGGGGCACATTCATACGTTAGCAATTTGTAATGTGCCTGAGTCTGCCATTGTGCGTGAAACACTGTTGCGCTTTATTACCCGTGCTGGCCCGGAAATTGGTGTTGCCTCTACGAAAGCTTTCACTACTCAGCTCAGCGCACTATTTTTGCTTACGCTCTTGTTGGCAAAGGCGAATCATCGGCTAGATGAAGCAGATGAAAAAGCTTATCTGGATGAGCTGCGCCACTTGCCCATCGCGGTTAAAAAAGTGTTGGCACTAGAGCCAAGCATCAAGGCGTGGTCAAAGCATTTTGCTAATAAGCAGCATGCGCTTTTCTTAGGCCGAGGCCGCCACTTCCCAATTGCATTGGAAGGGGCGCTGAAGCTAAAAGAAATCTCTTATATTCATGCAGAAGCTTACCCTGCTGGGGAATTGAAACACGGCCCGCTAGCATTAGTTGATGCTGATATGCCTGTGGTGGTAGTGGCGCCTAACGATGAGTTGTTAGAAAAGCTAAAAGCCAATATGCAGGAAGTGAGTGCCCGTGGCGGTCAGCTTTATGTGTTTGCCGATGGCGGCAGTACCGTTAAGCCAAGTGAGGGCATTAATGTGCTGGTTATGCCGGAAAACTACGGTTTGCTTTCCCCTGTGCTGCATGTCGTGGCACTTCAGTTATTGTCGTACCACGTAGCGCTGGTAAAAGGCACCGACGTAGACAAGCCACGTAACTTGGCGAAAAGTGTCACCGTGGAGTGATGCGAGCACTTCATGGAACGTTGCATCCGTGGCTACGACGCGGGTGCCTCATCGCTCGTTCCTTGCGAGATTCGTTACGCCGCGCTACGGTAGGTGCCGTAGGCTGATTTAGTGGTTTTGTAGCGCGGCGTAAGCGTCAGCGCACCCGCGGGGGAGTATGGAACGTTGCATCCGTGGCTACGACGCGGGTGCCTCATTCGCTCGTCCCTCGCGAGATTCGTTACGCCGCGCTACGGTAGGTGCCGTAGGCTGATTTAGTGGTTTTGTAGCGCGGCGTAAGCGTCAGCGCACCCGCGAGGGAGTATGGAGCGTTGCTTACGTGGCCATGACGCGGGTGCCTCATTCGCTCGTCCCTCTCGAGATTCGTTACGCCGCGCTACGGTAGGTGCCGTAGGCTGATTTAGCGGGTTTTGTAGCGCGGTGTAAGCGTTAGCGCACCCGCGGGGGAGTATGGAGCGTTGCTTACGTGGCCATGCCGCGGGTGCCTCATTCGCTCGTCCCTCTCGAGATTCGTTACGCCGCGCTACGGTAGGTGCCGTAGGCTGATTTAGCGGGTTTTGTAGCGCGGTGTAAGCGTTAGCGCACCCGCGGGGGAGTATGGAACGTTGCATCCGTGGCTACGACGCGGGTGCCTCATTCGCTCGTTCCTCGCGAGATTCGTTACGCCTCGCTACGGTAGGTGCCGTAGGCTGATTTAGCGGGTTTTGTAGCGCGGTGTAAGCGTTAGCGCACCCGCGGGGGAGTATGGAACGTTGCATCCGTGGCTACGACGCGGGTGCCTCATCGCTCGTTCCTCGCGAGATTCGTTACGCCGCGCTACGGTAGGTGCCGTAGGCTGATTTAGTGGTTTTGTAGCGCGGTGTAAGCGTTAGCGCACCCGCGGGGGAGTATGGAACGTTGCATCCGTGGCTACGACGCGGGTGCCTCATTCGCTCGTTCCTCGCGAGATTCGTTACGCCTCGCTACGGTAGGTGCCGTAGGCTGATTTAGCGGGTTTTGTAGCGCGGTGTAAGCGTTAGCGCACCCGCGGGGGAGTATGGAACGTTGCATCCGTGGCTACGACGCGGGTGCCTCATCGCTCGTTCCTCGCGAGATTCGTTACGCCGCGCTACGGTAGGTGCCGTAGGCTGATTTAGTGGTTTTGTAGCGCGGTGTAAGCGTTAGCGCACCCGCGGGGGAGTATGGAACGTTGCATCCGTGGCTACGACGCGGGTGCCTCATTCGCTCGTCCCTCGCGAGATTCGTTACACCACGCTATGGTAGGTGCCGTAGGCTGATTTAGTGGTTTTGTAGCGCGGTGTAAGCGTCAGCGCACCCGCGGGGGGGCACGGAACGTTGCATCCGTGGCTACGACGCGGGTGCCTCATTCGCTCGTTCCTCGTGAGATTCGTTACACCGCGCTACGGTTGGTGCCGTAGGCTGATTTAGCGGGTTTTGTAGCGCGGTGTAAGCGTTAGCGCACCCGCGGGGGAGTATGGAGCGTTGCTTACGTGGCCATGACGCGGGTGCCTCATTCGCTCGTTCCTCGCGAGATTCGTTACACCGCGCTACGGTAGGTGCCGTAGGCTGATTTAGTGGTTTTGTAGCGCGGCGTAAGCGTCAGCGCACCCGCGGGGGAGTATGGAGCGTTGCTTACGTGGCTACGACGCGGGTGCCTCATCGCTCGTTCCTCGCGAGATTCGTTACGCCGCGCTACGGTAGGTGCCGTAGGCTGATTTAGCGGGTTTTGTAGCGCGGTGTAAGCGTTAGCGCACCCGCGGGGGAGTATGGAACGTTGCATCCGTGGCTACGACGCGGGTGCCTCATTCGCTCGTTCCTCGCGAGATTCGTTACACCACGCTACGGTAGGTGCCGTAGGCTGATTTAGTGGTTTTGTAGCGCGGCGTAAGCGTCAGCGCACCCGCGGGGGAGTATGGAACGTTGCATCCGTGGCTACGACGCGGGTGCCTCATTCGCTCGTTCCTCGCGAGATTCGTTACGCCGCGCTACGGTAGGTGCCGTAGGCTGATTTAGTGGTTTTGTAGCGCGGCGTAAGCGTCAGCGCACCCGCGGGGGATTTTGGGTTCGAAAAGCGCCTTGGCTAAAAAATAACATCGACAACAATCATATCGGTGTAGGTACCTGCCGGTGGTGTGTTTTGCCCCGGTAGAATGTCGCCTCGGTAAGTGAAGCCCTGGCTTGTTATGCCACTAGGTGTGCCGGGGTTGGTGTCGGCGGAGGAGGAGGGGCGTCGTTCGCTGCCAGTATTGCCCCAGCGGTCGTTGCCGGTAGTGCCTTTGTAAAGTTGGTATTCCAGGTAGTGGCCATTGTTCTCCATGCGGCGGATGTTGGCAGCAGGATGCTGACCATCGCTCAATCCTACTGAGTAGTCGCTGCCTTTTGTGCAGGTAATATCGATGGTTTGCGTTACTGGGTTGAATCCGGCGACCAGTGGGGAGCTTCCGAAGTTCAGGTCGGGTGCTTGAATGGCGCAGTCTGGAGTGACAGTCAGGTTAATGGTGATGGTGTTGGTGCCCGAGCCGGTACGATAGCTGAGACACACAAGTACACCTAGATTACAGATGCGCCAGTTCCAATTGACAGTCAAGGTGTCGGTGTACGTGCCAGCGGCTACATTGGCCGTGGGTTGGGTGCGAAACTCCATGGGGATGTCGACGCTTTGGCCGCCAAGCAGGCCGAGCAGGTCGATGAGTACAGAGTTGAAATAGTTGTAGGTCGTGTTGAGAAAGATCTCTTCATTCTCTGAGGCCAGCGCGAAGATGCGAAAAGGAATGGCATCACCGCTGGTAACATTGACCAGCTCCCCTTGGTTAGCACTAGTGACCGTTGCGCGAATCCATTGGTCAGACACAACCGCGAGCCCTAGTACAGACCCCTGGCAAACAGCACCCGCATTGGGTTGGGCGGATGTGTCGTGTGGTGTATTAGTGATGGCGAAGGAACTGATGTTACCAAAGTTAGCGCTGGTGCTTGGGCTTACCGTGCACGCCCAAGCCGTAGGCGTAATCAATAACAAAACCAGCAATAGAGCTCCGGCCAGCCAGCGGTGATAGCAGCGATGAGTTGTGAGTGGCATTGGTTGGCGCTCCTCTAAGTACAGGGTTTAGGCCCTAGCTGCTGGATATCATCGATGTGGGTATCAATAGATAGGCTGAGCGCGCACGCGCTACCGTCGGGCAGTGTCACTTGTAATTGGTTGTCACTCTGTAGGCCTTCGAGATACGTCAGTCCATCCCAGCCCACCAGCGCGCTTGAACCGTTGTCAGTGATAACACGAGAGCCTAACGGCAGTGGCTCGCCTTGCCTGTCTAGAATGGCCATCGTTGCGGCAATAACACGTTCAACCGGGAAGCGCAGCAGGTAGCCGCTACCTGGGTTTACCGCTACGCGCTGCTCAATTGTTGGGACATTGAGGTTGGCGGAAAGAACCAGTGGGTCGATCTCGTATTTACCAGCGTAGTAGGCACGGGCCCAGGGGACGAGTAGGTGGCCGCTATCACGGGTATGGCCGACTAATTGATTCTCGTAGCGAACTGGCACGCCTGCCTGGCCAACGGTACTGACGACGACAAATCCATCGCGCACGTAATTGGTCGCGAACCACTGATTGTCCATGTATACCAGCGATCCTCTGGCATCGGCATAGCGTGTGTCATTGTCGTCGGTGCCGAAAATGCCACCTCGTAATTCAGTGGAAGCTCCCCGCCAAGCCACTTCGGCCTGACGGTAACTGCTTTCGGTGTCGCGGTGTTCATAGGCGAGGTTCCAGCCCCAGCCGCCTTGTATGGGTGGGGTGTGGGCATATTGGACTCTGCTGGTCATTTCTCCGTTATTGTCTCGGCGTACGCTGGTGCTTAATGTGCCAGGACGGCTGCTTAGTGGCACTGTTATCTGGGCTAGGGTGTTCCAGCCGCCGCCTATCTCACGGTTGGCAGAGAGCGAGAGATGCATGCGATCCCATAGAGAGCGGTTGTACGATAGGTTAAACAGCTGAGTACGGCTATCGTCACCGGTCTGGATGTCAAAGTAGCCGCCAGCAAGCGACCCATGCGTGCCAAGGTTTAAACCCCCGGTAACCTGGGTAACTTTCCGCTGCGTATTTTCGCGTGTCGCGCTGTGAATGTGGCGAGATAGATCGGTGAAACCAGCCTGCTCTACTTGGTGGCGCAGAGCGATGTTAAAGCGGCGGCTCCGGTAGCGGTATCCGGCCGTGTAGGCATTACCGGTGACGCCTTCGCTGCGGCTTTGGCGGTAGGCTGTCTCTAGCGTGCCTAGCTGCCATAAGCCAAACGTGCCGCCAGCGCCTGCAGTGGTTAAATCGTCGCTGACTTCAGTTTGCAATTCCATGGTGAATTGATTGTTGATGCCGCGCCGATAGCTGCCGGTGGCGGCCATTCCGCTCTAGGCAAAATCACGCTGGCCGAAGTGGCGGCGCGGGGCACCTGCACTGAAACTGAAGGTGCTTAAACCGGGTTGTAGCAGTTCGCTGGAAACGTAAAACGGCAGGCTAGTGGAAACTCGTCTTCCCAGGCTATCGGTGGTCACAATGGTGGCTTCGCCAGCGCTGGTGACCATGGGCATATTGGTGACAGTGAAGGGGCCCGGCGCTAGTTCCATTGAGGATTGCTGCGCGCCATCGATGAACAGATCGAGGGTCGTGGGAATCGCTACTTCGCCGCTGAACTCAGGTAGTGGGTGGGTGATGATATCGGGACGAAGGGCAAAGTTTCGAGAAACCTGAATGCCGCCAAGACGAACTGCATTTGTCCAACCCAGTGGTCTGGTGATGACGTCTCCTGCGCTGTACTGAAGCATCCGCTGTTGATCGGCGTACTCCCAGCGGGTGTCGAAGCGCCGGTAGCCGTTGTCTTGTCCACTCTCTCCCGTCACTATCTCGCGGTAAATGCCAGAGGTGCTTAGTGTCCCCGCTGCACCAAACAGTCGCGCTTCGTGCCCTAAGCTGGCAAGTGTCGCGCCACCCTGAGTGTCGCTGATATAAGCGTCGTAGTTAAGCAGTGCGCCAGGACTGGTGTTAAGTGCGAATGTCTCGTTTTGAGGTAAATTAGTATGAAACTGATGTGGTAGCCAATGGGAAGGTACTTCCAGATATAGCCGTTGGCTGGGGCTGTGATAGCGCGCTTCTAATTCATCTAATTGGCTGATATTAATGATGTTATCTTGACGCTGCAGGTGTTCATTAGGAAGGCCTAGTTGTTGGAGTACCTCACGCTTGATGAACAGTTCGCCATTCTGCTGGGTAACGTGCTCGATACGCTGGGTGGAGCGTTGATTGACGATGATCTCTAGGTAGAGTTCCGAAACTGCCTGGAGATCACCCGCGCGAGGTGGTGGCGGCAATACCTGGCCGATAGCAGGAAAAGACGCCGCCGTTAAAAGTAAAGCGCAACTGCCCAACATAAGCCATGCCGGGAAATGCCAATGGATACGCGGGACCATGCTGGCGCCTACTCGGCCGAAATGCGATGACTGACTCCCGAAATATGAGCGCGAAGCTCGCCAGTAGGTCTTATGTTTTGGGGTAGTGGCCAGCGTCGTACCTGCCTGGGCAGTACATAGCCAAGCAGCCCGTTGGTGACTTCGTTGCGCTGCCCTGGTTGCTCAAAGGTAACTTGGCTTAGGCGCACATGATGCTGACCCGCGTTGTGTATTTCTAGTTGCGACTGTCCCTCATGTGTTACGAGTCTCCAGGTTAGGCCGGGGTAGGGGATATTACTGGAGGCGATACGTTCAGGGGGCAGTGCTCCTTCACCATAAACGAACAGGGGAAGAGAGTAGCGCATTTGTAATTGCACAGCGGCACGAGGCGAGCTTTCTCCTCCGCTATTAGGTGCTAGGGCCGGAATTTCGTCAACAATAATGCGATAGGCTTGCTCTTCGCCAGTTGGTGAGGGTTCTTGGCGGATCAGGCGCACCATCTGGCGTTCCCCGGGAGCAATTGCCGTCATGGGTGGGCTACCCACAACGCTTTGTTGAGATTGGTATTGATTTTCTCCTCCTACCTGAGACCAAGCAAAAATCCGCACCTGCATATTGACCGTTTCGCTACCTCTGTTTTCCAGCCAAAGTGCACTTGCCTGCTGGTGACTCTCAATAACAGGGTAAATGGGCCAAATCAACAGAGAGTTAGCTGATGAAGGGCCCGCAAGAAGGCTTAGCAGGATGAAAATACCAATGATGTGGCCGAAGCGCTTTTCCAGCATAGATGTTCTCCTAAATCGAGCTTGTGCCCTTCGCTGCGATGTCACCACTCCAGCGTTAGTACGAGTTCGTCGCGGTAACTATCTGCTGGGCGGTTGCCTGGCAGCGTTAACCTGCCCCAGATGGGGAGGGTAATATCATTAGGACTGGTCGTGGTGTCTAAGGTGATGGGCTGGTCAATACCAATCGCGTTCTGTGAAGCGGCATCCTGGTAGAGTTGGTAGGCCAGCGTTTCGCTGCCATTTTCCCGCTTGAGCTGTCGATCACCATCCGGCTGAAGTCCACCATCAATACGCATGCTTAATGAAATTCCTGGTGTACAGCTAAGCGTAAAAGACCCGGAGGCAAGCAGCGATACATTACGTGTTTCCTGTGAAAGCGCTGAGGCGGTGCCAAAGGCTAGGCTTCCTAGTGCCCCAACCTGGGTGCCTGCCGGAGGAACTTCGTTATTGATTAGGCAGCCAGGCGTAATGGTAGCTGACACCATGAACGTGTCGGTGGGAGAGGCCTGCGTCAGCCCCGCCACTATCATCATCGGGGCGGTGAGTCTCAAGCGCCGAGCCATTCGAGAAGCTACCAGGACAACTCAACATTCAGTGTGTCTTCGTAGGTGCCTGCAGGTAGGTTGCCAGGGTCGCCAAAGGCTCTTCCGTAAAGATCGATTGTCTGGGGAGCGCTGGCGAATGCGCTGAGTATGATGGTGTCGTTTACAGCCAGCGCCGCCGTTCGTGCTGTATCTGTGTACAAGGTGTAGCCGACAAATGCCGTTGCGGCAGTATCTTGCATGGCATGGGTAGCAGGTGAGGCTTGGTTATCATGAAGGCCGCTGAGCAGAGTGAAGGTGGGGGTTACTCCAGGTGAGCAGAGCACTGTAATACCACCTCCTCCAGCCACTTAGGCATCTGCCTGATCGAATAGGGCAGAGTGGGTGCCGAATGCCAAGCTGCCGAAGTCGACTGCAGCGCCTTCTTCCCCATTAACTGAACAAGCGTCTTCAAGAGTAATTGAAGCGTCGATGGTTCCGCTAACGGTCTGGGCTTCTAAAGTGGAGTTAGAGAAAGTGAGTGCGGCAATGACAGTGCTTAATCCAGTGATTCGAGAGTAGCTTGTGCGAGAGTAGTTTAAGGTCAGCATAATCAACTCCTTAGAGATTAATTGCTTATAGCGTTGCCCGCAGAAAAGAGCATTTTGCTTTATTACCTCAAGGTCTAACTCAAGACCTGACTCAAGACCTGACTCAAGAACTGACTCAAGACCTAAAATGCTCAGTAATATTTGTTAAAGTTCACACATATTTCTAAGTTAGCACGTAATACTAAAAAAGCACTGTTGGAGTATTAGGGAATTAAAAAATGGATAGGCGACATCAACTGTGTTTAAACACTTACTTAAACTGACTTCCAAGCAGCACTGTCGTTTATTTTTCGTTTATTAGTATTTATTAATTGCACCAAAACTGGGCGGAAAAGCTAGCACTTTAGTCTATTGTTGATGTGTTTCTGGCCTATACCGAACCTGCATAGGGTATGCATATATTCGTTGCCGCAGTTAAATACGTCATCGCTCTGGCCAGCAAATCGACGTTTTTAACTATAAAAGGGTGACTGTATATGCCTTATGTTCACGATACGCTGACACGTTTAGCGAAAAGTAGCCCTGCACAAACTGAGTTTTATCAAGCCACTGAGGAAGTGCTTGAGTGTCTTCGCCCATTGTTCGAGCGTGCGCCGCATTACCATCAGCACAGTATTATTGAGCGCATTGTTGAGCCGGAGCGTCAGGTTATGTTCCGGGTGAGCTGGGTGGATGATGCTGGTCGTGTACAAGTCAACAAAGGCTATCGCGTGCAATTTAATTCGGCGCTTGGTCCTTATAAAGGCGGTTTGCGTTTTCATCCCAGCGTGACGTCGGGCACCATTAAATTTTTAGGGTTTGAGCAAATCTTCAAAAATGCGTTAACGGGGTTGCCGATTGGCGGTGGTAAGGGCGGCGCTGACTTTGATCCAAAAGGGAAGTCTGACAACGAAATCATGCGTTTCTGTCAGGCATTTATGTCGGAGCTTTATCGTCATATTGGGCCGCATACCGATGTGCCCGCTGGGGACATTGGCGTTGGTGGACGAGAAATTGGTTATCTATTTGGTCAATATAAGCGTTTAACGGGCCGTTACGAGGGCGTGTTGACAGGGAAAGGCCTAAACTGGGGTGGTTCCCTCGGTCGCAAAGAGGCGACTGGCTACGGTGCGGTTTATTTTGCCGAGAACATGCTGGCAGCGAAAGGCGAAGCCTTGCGTGGTAAAACCTGCTTGGTATCTGGCGCGGGTAATGTGGCGATTTATACGATCGAGAAGCTCTATGAACTGGGTGCCAAGCCCGTTACCTGTAGTGATTCCAAGGGGACTATTCACGACCCTAGCGGTATCGATTTAGGCCTGCTAAAACAGTTAAAAGAAGTCCAGCGTGTATCGTTGGAAAGCTACCTGCATGAGCACCCGGAAGCTCACTATATTTCGGCTCGGGATTACCCGCAGGATGGCCACGCGGTTTGGCGTATTGAAGGCGAGGCAGCGTTCCCTTGTGCGACGCAAAACGAGCTGACCGAAGCCGATGCCAAAACACTATTGGCGAATGGCGTTACCTGCGTGAGCGAGGGTGCTAATATGCCTTCCACCAAAGAGGCGGTAGATGTCTTTTTGGAGGCCAAAATTGCCTATGGGCCCGGCAAAGCAGCGAATGCAGGTGGCGTGGCGACGAGTCAGTTGGAGATGGCCCAGAACAGCAGTATGGAGCAGTGGCCGTTAGAGAAAGTTGACCAGAAGCTTAAACAGATTATGGCGGATATTCATCGTCAGTGTGCGGATACGGCAAGTGAGTTTGGTGAACCTGACAACCTTGTATTGGGTGCCAATATTGCGGGCTTCCGCAAAGTGGCCGATGCGATGATTGAGCAGGGCGTTATCTAATCGCTTTTATTAGCTAAACCACATACACTGTTGTGACACAGTCCTTTCCCTCTGGGGAAGGGCTGTTTTCGTTGGTGCGTTTTATGCTCACTAACATCACTATTGATTGCTTTCCAAGGAGAGTAGAGATGGGGCAGCGTCCTTCTATTATCATTAATCGTCTTGATGCTGAACGACTTCAGCGCCTGATTGATAACGCATCTGAAAAAGACATGATGGTGGCGGAGCTACTGGAAGAGGAGTTGGAGCGCGGAGAGGTGCTTGACCCTCAGGATATTCCTGAGGATGTGGTTAGTATGAACAGCCAGATACGCTTTACTGATCTGACCCGCGAGCGTCAGATGATTCGAACGTTGGTGTATCCTCATGCGCTTGAAAGCGTTGAGGATGGAATTTCGGTGATGGCACCAATAGGCGCAGCGTTAATTGGCTTGCGCGTGGGCGATGTCATTGAGTGGCCGCTACCCAACAACACCGAAGTACGCCTACGCATTGATGCGATTTTCTGGCAGCCCGAGCGGGAGAAGCAGTTTCATCGATAAAGAGAGGGAAGTATCACCCCTCGCGCTTCTGTAAGTTGTCGACAGAGATCTCAACATCCTGTGGGCGTTGTAGCACGTTAAGCAGCACAATGGCGCGCTCTTCGCCTTTGCAACGTTTGAAAACGGCTTCTAAATCTTTGAAGGGGCCGTCGGTGATCGTCACTTTTTCCCCTGCGCAGAAGTAGCTGTGGCTGCCTTCTTGATCATGCGGCTGTGCGCGAAGGGTATCTACCAGGGCATTCGGTACGGCGATGGGCGTGTTGCCAAAGGTGAGTAGGCGCAGCACGCCGCGGGTAGAGCGAATTGGCCGCCAGTTGCTGACGGTCTGATCCAGCCGAATAAACAGGTAGTAGGGGAAAAGTGGCTCGGTCACCAGGGTAAGTTTGCCTTGGCGCTTACGTTTAGCGTTAAGCACTGGATGGAACACCTCATAACCTTGGTTGGTGAGGTGTTCTGCGGCGCGAAATGATTCGCCGCCTTTGCATTGAATTACATACCAGCAGGGGGTAGCCCGCTCTGCTTGGGTTTCGAACTCCTCCATAAATCACCCTTTGGCGTTTGCGAGCAGTAGCGCGAGTGCATCCAGCGTTTGGTCAACATGGTCTTTCGTGTGTTCACAGGAAAGAAAAAAGCGTAGCCGAGCACTTTTTTCAGGAACCGCAGGATACAGAATAGGCTGCACGTTAATATGCTGTGCAAACAGCGCATGGGAGAGGTGTGCCGCGAGCGGCGAGCTACCCACAATAACGGGTACGACGGCAGAGCCAATGCTATGACCGGTGTCCATTCCCCTAGCTTGCGCCTGCTCCAGGAAGTAGTGCGAAATTGCCTGTAGCTGGGTAACGCGCTCGGTTTCCTGGGGCATTAATTCCAGTACTTTAAGCGATGGCGCGGCCACTTGAGCGGGCATGCCGACGCTGTAAAGAAAACCGGGTGCAAAGTAGCGCAGTGTTTCGACCAGCGCTTTATTGCCTGCGATATAGCCCCCGCAGCCTGATAGCGTTTTGCTCATAGTGCCCATCCATATATCAACATCGGTTGGGTCAATCGCAAAGTGCTCTCGTAAGCCTAGGCCAGTGTCACCCATGACGCCAAACGAATGCGCTTCATCGACCATCAGCCACGCCTGATGACGCTGCTTCAGTTCAATAAAGCGGGGTAGGTCGGGGATGTCGCCATCCATACTGTAAAGCCCTTCAATGACGACAAGAACGCGTTCAAATTGATGGCGATGGCGGCTTAACAGGGCGTCTAGCGCGGCGGGATCGTTATGGCTGAAAGATATACGCTTGGCGCCGGAAAGCTGTGCGCCGACTAACGAGCTGTTGTGGATGTACTCGTCGTGAAGCACAAGGTCTTTCGGGCCCAATAGATAGCCAAGGGTAGACACATTGGTTGCGTGACCGCTGACAAAAACAACCGCGTCTTCAACACCATAGATGTTGGCGATCGCTTGCTCTAGTTCGCCGTGAATAGGTCGTTCACCCGAGACGACGCGACTGGCAGAGACGGAGGTGCCGTAGTGAGCCGCTGCGTCGGATGCCGCTTGAACAACCCGTGGGTCACCGGAGTAACCCAGGTAGTTGTAACTGGCGAAATTAATGCACTCATGTCCATCAATCACGCTGGTAGCACCGGCGAGGCCGTCATGGACTTTAAAGAACGGGTCTATAAGCCCGAGCTGTTTAGCGCCCTGGCGCATCATGACTAGCTGCTGATAACCCGGGTGGGCATCAAATCGTGTAAAGCGCTCGGGAACAGTCCGAGTTGCCTCGGCGCCTGAGATAGCAGTGGCTTGGGTGCTGGTGGCACGGGGCGTTGGGCGCTTGCGTGCCTGTTCCAGCAGCTGTCGTTTCAGTTCAGAGCGCTTTACGGTCATGGTGTCTCGGTGGTAGATGTTGAAGCCGGCTCATTGTTGAGCCCGTCCGCCCCGTGGCGAGCGGCCAGAGAGGCTAACGCATCTTGTGGCGCTTCTTCAACATCATTGTCATGCTGATGTAATTTTTGAATCAGCACACCTGCCAGTTTGTTCAGCGTTGACGCTTCACTCAACACCATCACCGGTACTTGCACGTTCAGGCGGTTCTCGATGGCGGTCATCAATTCAACGCCCATGAGCGAATCAAACCCCATATCGTATACCGAACGGTTGATGTCGATTTTCTCTTCATCAATCAGCAGGATACTGGCTAGTTCTGCGCGCAGTAAGTCGGTAATGGTGCTATGCAGCTCTTCTGGCGAGAGGTCGGCCAGTAGCGCACTGATATCGTCATCGTGGTCAACGCTGCCATCATCATCGCTGGTGCGGGCAATTTCGTTAAACCGTGGTGCCTGGGCGGTGGGTAAGAAGCGTGCCAGTGCGCCCCATTCAAGTTCAAGAACACCAAGGCTTGCCCCTGGGGTCAGCAACATTTGTTCGAGCACTTTGAGGGCATCATCAGAGCGCAGCGCAGAACCGCCTAAGCGCTCTTGCAACGCATCGCGTGTGCGCGTGTTGCGTGCCAGGAAGCCGACATCTTCAATGGCACCCCAGCGTACGCAGGTCGCAGGAAGGCCAGCGGCGCGACGGCGGGCAGCAAAGGCTTCTAACCAGTGGTTGGCGGCAACGTAATTGGCCTGTCCTGGGTTACCAAATAGCGTCGTCGCCGAGGAGTAGAGCACAAAGAAGTCGAGTGAGATGTCCTGGGTGAGAGCATCCAGGTGACGGGCACCGTCAATTTTAGGAGCCAGCACCTTTTGAATACGCTCGGCATCTAAGTTACGAATCAAGCCGTCGTCGATCACTGTGGCGGCATGCACGATGCCACGCAGCGGGCTAAGTTCGCGTTGCACGCGCGCCATAACGCTTGCTAGCGCGTCGTAATCGGTAATATCACAGGCCGCAGCCAGTACTTTCACGCCTTGGGCTTCAAAGGTCGCGATAGCAGCTTGGGCTTCTTCGCTAGCGGGACCGCTGCGGCTTAGCAGGATAAGCTGACGTGCGCCTTTGCTGACTAACCATTGAGCCGTTTTTAGGCCAAAGCCACCCAAGCCACCGGTCACTAGATAGCTGGCGTCGGCTGCGAGTGTCATCGCGCCGGTGCCTAATAGCTCGTTACGCGGTGGAGCAATAGGCTGTTCGTAGGTGACTACCACTTTGCCGATCTGGCGTGCTTGCTGCATATAACGGAAGGCATCAATCACTTGGTTGTGACTGAACGCCGTGAACGGCAGCGGGCTGAGTGTGCCATCGTTAAATAGCGCCATCATTTCACCGAACAGGCGCTGGGTGAGGGCAGGCTGCACTTTCATCAACTGGTCGGAGTCGATGCCGAAGTAGCTTAAGTTGTTGCGGAACGGGCGTAGGCCAATATGAGTATTTTCATAGAAATCCCGTTTACCTAATTCTAGGAAGCGGCCAAACGGGCGCAATGCGCGGAGGTTTTGGTTAATCGCTTCGCCTGCCAATGAGTTCAGTACGACATCCACGCCTTCGCCTTGCGTGTCCTCTAGGATCTCTTCGGCAAATGTCAGCGAGCGGGAGTCGTAAATACGCTCTTCACCCATAAGGCGCAGGAAGTCGCGCTTCTCTTCAGAGCCAACGGTGGCGTAGATATCGGCGCCCAGCCACTGGGCAATTTGCAGCGCGGCAATACCCACACCGCCAGCGGCACCGTGAATCAGTACTTTCTCACCGGGCTCCAAGCGCGCTAGATGTTTTAGCGCGTAGTACACGGTGAAGAAAGTGGTCGGTATCGTCGCGGCAGCAGCAAAGCTGACGCCTTCCGGCAGGGGCGCGACGGCATTCTGGCTAGCAATGAGACGGTCGCTGAAGCTGGCGGGTCCAAAGCCCACGACCGCCTGACCGGGCGCAACGTGCTGAACATTGGCACCCACCGCGATAATCTCACCCGAGAACTCAAGCCCTAGAGTCGGGCCAGCGAAGCCATTTTCAATCGCTTCATCAGACAGCAAGCCAAGGGTGTACATGACATCGCGGAAGTTGAGACCGGTCGCTTTGACGCGAATTTCAACGTCATCCGCGCCAAGTTCAGGCAGTGGGCGTGGCCGCCACTGCAGCTGACGCAGTTGCCCTGGTAGGGCAAAGCCCAGCGTCATTGCCTGATGAGGCGCAGCGCTTGCCTGCTTGACTGGGTGAGGAGCGGGCAGGGTACGAAGGCGGGTAGCAAACCGCTCGCCTTCAACCGTTATTACCAGCTCGTTTTCGCTATCTGGCGTAGCAAGCGACGCTGCAAAGGCGTTTAACGTCGCATCGCTGGGAACGTTTGGTAGCTCGATCAGTGTGACGCTATGGCCAACTGCTTCATTGGCGAGCGAACGACCAAAGCCCCATAGCGCGGCGTCATCGCCTGTACTGGCAGACTGGGTCGGTAGCCAAAGCGTGACACGGCTGCCTTGGCTTTCCAGCCCGCTTGCTTCTAATGCCAGTGACCACTGCTGTGCCATGTAGCAGCGTTGGGTTTGAGCGGCGGTTGTACAGCCCTTAAGCCCACGCAGATCAATCACATTGAGTGCGGCAGGTACGTCTTCGCGTTCACCTAGCGCTGTATTTAACAGTGCTTGCGGGGTTGCGTCGCTGACGGTTAGCCATGTGTTGGCGGTGCCTAACCGCTCTGCAAGCTGGGCAGCAAGTGCTTCGTGCTCCGCGTCAGAGACAAGCAAATGGTAGGCCTCTGCTGCCGTTTGCGTCAGCGAGTCATTGCTTGCTGCGTATTGGCCATGCAGTAGGTAAGCACCATTCTCTTCCAGCTCAACCGGCGGCGAAACGCTGAGGCCTTGTTGCGCTAACCACTCGACTAGGTTGTCTTGTTCCAGGGCGGTTTGGTCGATGCCGGGTGTCGCCAGTAAGTCATCAAGCCAACGGCTCGGGTGGACACCAATCACCATTACCTGAGCGCCTGGCGCAAGCTGGCCTGGCAGCGCTTCAATCAACTGGCGGGTGCGTTCAGGCTGGGTCACGTCCACGCTGATAAACGCCAGCTGGGCTTTCTCTGCAGGGCTAAGCGTTGGCAGTGAATCTTCCAGTGGCTGAATATCCATCAGCGGGAAACGTTCTTGAAGCTGTTCCGCCTGATGGCGAGCCGTGTCGCTGGTGGTGATGGCGCGGTAGTGGTGCGCATCTTTAGAGATAGTCGTATTAGCTAGCTGTTCGAGCAGTCGCTGGCCCAGAGCGGGAGTACAGGGACCTGCTTCTAACAACTGCAGCCGCTGACCGGTGGGCAGCGTGGCTAGCGTGGCTTCCATTAATGCGCCAAGCTCGGCGGCTAACACTTGCCAGCCGTTTTCGCCGATAAGGACGCGATTAATGCCTGCTAGGTGCTCAGTGGTAATGCCTAGGCTTTCAAGGGTGTCGGTGCCGCTGGTCAATTGCTCACGGTGTAGCCCTAAGCGACCCACCATATGAATCGGGGCAAAATAGTCGGGGTAATCCTGTACCAGTAACTGCCAAATGGTTTCCGGTGCGAGCTGATCTTTGCCGGCGTTAACATTAACACCAGTAAAGGCTTCGCTAAGGCTATCGAGCAGCGGTGATACTTCTTGGGCATAGCGTTGGCCGGTGCTGGCGGTAAACGCATCGCTTAGCCCAGCCAGCCGGGCGAGTGCACTGCCTGGCAGCGAAAGCGTCGCCGCGTTTAGCGGAGCAGGCGTTAACTCAACATCCAGGTAGCTAAAATGCTGGTGATGAGCGCGGTTTAAGCGAATCGCCTTGAAGCGGGTTTCACTAAGCACGGCCACGGCGTTACCGGCGGCGTCATACAGTTCGAAGTCGGCGGTGAAGGAGTGGGGCGCGCGCTTACCCATTACTGCTCGCGCCAGCACCGGTGCACCGGCTTCAGCGTTCACCTGGATGCGCCCAACACGAACTGGCACAAAGGCTAGCTGGGCTGCAAACTCGTTGTGTTGAGCTAGCAGCGGAATGAACATCTGAAAAGCACTATCCAGAATGCCCGGATGAACGTGCAGCGTATCGAGCTGCGACTGGACACTATCGGATAGGGTAATTTCACCAATGACGCTGTCGCCTTCAATCCAGCCACGGCTAATGGCTTGGAACGCAGGCCCGTAATGCAGTCCAATACGTTCAGCCATCTGCAAGTGCTCGGCCAGGGTATAGTCTGGCGCGCGGCTTGGCAGGCTTGGTGCTTTTCGGTTGAGCAAGAAGCCGCGGCTTTCGCGCATGCGGCGAGCAACGGCATTTAGCTGCCATTCGCTACCGGTGGCTGGCTCGCGGGAGTGGATGGCTAAGCGGCCGTCGTCTGGATCCAGCGTCAAGCGCATGGTGCGCCCATTGGGCCCATCCAACAGTAAGGGAGCGCGAATCTCCAGCTCTTCAATGTCTAAAAGCGGTGTATCTTTCTGCTGTAGGGCTGCTGCTAGCGTAAGTTCCACAAACCCCGCACCCGGGAAGACTGCACCTTCGCCAACGACGTGGTCGGCCAGCCATGGCTGGCGCTTGGTATCCAGCTGGCTTTCCCAGGTGTGATCATGCTGCGCCAATGGGTAGCCAAGTAATGGGTGCTGATAATAGCGGGAAAGCAACCCTTGGCCATCGTTGGTGCCTTGCACCCAAAGTTGGGTGCGTTGCCAGGCGTAGTGTGGCAGCAGGACGCGCTGGCCTTCTACAGGGAAGAAGTGGTGGCTATCGAGGCTTAACCCGCTTAGCAACAATTGGCCGAGGCAGCGGGTTAAACCATCTGCGCCTGACTTATGCCGTTCAATGGTGCCTAGCACTAATCCGCTACGCTCTTGCTGGCGTAAGGAGTCGTTCATATAGCGACGCAGGATGGGGTGCGCGCCGACTTCCACAAATACGTTGTAACCCTGCTCAATAAGCACCGTAGCGGCGTTGTCAAATAGGACGGGCTCACGAATATTGAGCCACCAGTAATGGGCATCCAGCTGTGTGCCTTCACTGATGGTGCCGGTCACGGTGGACACATAAGGAATCTGCGTGGTGCCTGGACGAATGTCAGCCAGGGCTTCCACGACGCCTGCTTTGATACTGTCCATGGCGGGGCTGTGGAAGGCGTAATCCAGTGGCAGGCGCTTTGCAAAGGTGCTCTGCTCGCTAAGGGCTGCCTCAATGGCGCTTAGTTGGTCACGATCACCTGCTAACGTAATGCCTTTGGGACTGTTAATGCCTGCCAGGCTAATGTTGCTAAATTCGGGTTTTTCAAGCCAGGGAGCGATCTCTTCCGCGCTGATAGCGACAGCCGTCATTTCCCCAAGACCACGGGTTTTGCCCTGGTAGAAACTGCGGTAATAAATAACTTTAACGGCGTCTTCTAACGTTAATGCGCCGGATGCCCAGGCGGCAGCAACTTCGCCAACGCTGTGGCCGAATACGGCGGTGGGCACGATACCCTTGGATTTAAGCCATTCGGTTAACGCGACCTGCAGTGCAAACAGGGCGGGTTGGGCGATTTCGGTGCGCTCAAAGCGACCTTCGCTGGACTCTTCCTGGTTACGGCCCGCAAGCTCGTCACGCAGTGAAAAATCACCATGCTTCTGGAACAGGGTATCTACACGGTCAATGGCGTCGCTAAACACGGGTTCGCTGTCTAGCAGGTCGTGACCCATGGTTTCCCATTGGCAGCCGTTCCCGTCGTAAACAAACACTGGGCCTCGGGCGTTAGCTAAGCGCTCCAGTGTCACAACGCTGTTGGTTTCACCTTCAGCAAACTGGCTGAGCGCGCTGGCGGCGGCTTCCGATGTTTGGGCGAAACAGAGCGCGCCAAACGTGTGTTGTTCGCGGTGGCTGTTCAGCGTGTGGGCGGTATCATAGAAAGCATGGTCGCTTTCGCGTAGGAAACTAGCTAGGGCACGGGCATTGGCCGCCAGTGCTTCCTGGCTTCGTGCGCTAATACGAACGGGTAGCGCAGCATCGGGCACTTGGCGAGGTGCTGGTGCTTTTTCGGGGGCACTTTCCAGTATGACGTGAGCATTGGCGCCACCAAAACCAAAGGAGTTAACGCCAATGACCAAGCGGCCTTGCTTTTTGAGCGCTTGGGCTTTGGTGACAACGCTAATGTTCCACTCATCAAATTTGATGCGTGGATTGAGATTGCGTATGCCAATCGTAGCGGGCACTTCACGGTGCTGCAGGCTGTACAGCGCTTTAGCAAGCCCAGCAACGCCTGAAGCCGTTTCTAAATGGCCCAGGTTGCTTTTCACTGAGCCAATCAGCAGCGGTGTTTTACGATGCTTGCCGAGTGCTTCGCCGATAGCCCGAGTTTCAATGGGGTCGCCAACGGCGGTGCCGGTGCCGTGAGCTTCAAGGTAGTCGATCTCGTCCGGCGAAATGCCAGCCTGTTCGTAGGCGCGGCGCATTAATTCAATTTGAGCGCTGGGGTTGGGCACCGTAAGGCCAGATTTGTGGCCGTCAGTGTTAACTGCTGAGCCTGCTACCACGGCCAGGATATTATCGCCATCGGCCACGGCTTGATCATAATCTTTTAGCAAAAACAGCCCAGCACCTTCTGAGCGCACGTAACCATTACCGGCTTCATCGAAGACTTGGCAGCGGCCAGTGGGCGAGAGCATGCTGGCCTTAGAAAAAATAATAAAACCATAGGGGTGCAGGTGCAGGCTGATGCCACCTGCTAGCGCCATATTAGTTTCGCCGCTGCGTATCGATTGGCATGCCTGGTGGAATGCCACCATGGAAGATGAGCAGGCGGTATCCAGCGACATGCTGGGGCCATGTAGATCAAAGACGTAAGAGAGCCGGTTAGAGGCGATGCTTGATGTATTGCCTGTCGCGGTCGAGGCATCAATCGCCGACATGTCATCGGCAAGACGATAGGAATAATCAAGGCTGGCGACGCCAAGGAAAACGCCGCATTGGCTACCGCGCAGGGTGCTGGGCACGATGCCCGCGCTTTCCATGGCTTCCCAGGTAAGTTCTAACAGCATGCGCTGTTGCGGATCCATGTTCGCCGCTTCACGGGGCGAAATGCCAAAAAACTCTGCGTCGAATCCGCTTATATCGCCTAGGCTACCCGCGGCAAACGTGACGCTGGTGCCGGGATGGCGTTTGTCGGGATGCAGGAAAGCATCGTGGCTCCAACGGTCGGAGGCCACTTGGGTGACGAGGTCTTTTTCGGCTTGCAGGTCCTGCCAGAACGTTTCAGGTGTGGTGCCGGGGAAACGATGGGCGGCACCGATAATGGCAACGCGTTTAGTCATTCTTGCTCCTGAGGTTCTGGTTCTGCCTTGATCACATCGCTACTTATATCGCGTCCAAACGCCCGTTTAAATAGGTGGACGCCAAGTTCGTTTGCTTCCAGCATGTACGACGCGCGCTCAATTGGCGGCTGGTCGCACAAATTACGATCTACTTCCGTTGACCATATCATGTACGGGGTGCTGCTAGCAGGAGGCGAATAGTGCCTATATGCGGCAGGCAGTATGGGTACGTGGTCACCGTACCAGCCCAGCAGCCCTGGTCTTATAGCAGAGTTTAGCGCTGCTTTAACGCTTCCGAGCATTTTATCTGATTCACCTAAGTGGTGCAGGTAAACGGCCAAATCGCGTAAATGATGCGGTAGTGGCCACGGCGCTGCTGGCAATGTTGACGCTACTCTGGCCTTTTCCGGTGCTTCTAAGTGTAAAGGGCCGTGATTCTCCATGGTAATAACAAACACAAAGAGTGGCCTATTATCGTTATCTTCAAGCAGGCGTCCAACTCTACGTGCAACGGCTTGGTCACCAATATACTGACCATGCTTATCCTGGCTTTCGAATGCGCGAATGTCGATAAACGTCTCAAACCCTAGTTTGGGAATAACGCTGTCACGCATGTAGAAGGTAGCCGGGTAAGGGTGAACACAAACAGTTCGATAGCCTTGGGCTTTGAATGCACTGGCAATGCTGGGCAGTGTGTGGCGCGACAGCGTACGGTAAGGATTAAACTGGCGCGGTCCCCAGGTGTCAGGCGCTATGCCAGTTAAAACGGCGCATTCGGTGCGCACAGTGTTTGCCCCCCATGCGGGCACATTCAGCGCTCCCTGCACGACAGCTTCCTGGCAGGTAGCGTCATAATTCGGCAGTAAGTCAGCGGCAATCTCGCTACACCAGGGGCGAGGATCAAAAAACGATTCACTTTGTACCAGCACAACGTTTGGCTTTGCCGCATCGGCGTCTAGCTCAAAGCTATGTTGATCAAGTGACTGATGTTGAGCAAGTGGCTGAAAGGGCGATGTCTCGGGTGTGGGCGGTTGTGAGCGCATCAGGGCAATGCCGTATGCCCACAGGCTTGAAAATAGTCCCAGTCGATCTAGGTCAATGTTAGGGGTCAGCGTGATAGGCGGCAGTTTTCGCCACCCCAGCCAAACGAGCAGCGCACCGATTGCTATCAGCATTAGGCTATTCACTAGAAACGCAGTGCCGCCCCATTGGCGAATTAGCGATGGTTCAAAAACCAAAAAGCTACCAATCGCAACCGCACCGGCGCTGCTGGCAGCAATGGCGAGACCAATGCCGAAAAAAGGCACATACAGACGCGGGTGCAAAATAGCATCCCAGAAGTATTCAAAATCATGGCAAATAAAGGGTTCGTTCAACGTGCGTGATTTAGTATTGCTGGACTGCACGACCACGAGTTGCAGCGATAAGATGAAAACAACAGCAAACCAAGGGCGTTGCAGAAGCAGCATAAAGCCGCCAAACAACAGTAACCAGCTACCAAGGTGCAGCGTGTTTGCGGCTATGCCGCGTTTCCAAAGCGGTTGTGGGCGAGGGCTCAGCAGTGCCTCGAACAGCACACTACCTAACAAGCCTACTAAAAGTGGGCTAATAAATGTGGATGATAGAAAGAACTCCACGCTACGCGCCCCCGGTATGATTAAAGCCAAGGCGTTTGATGAGCCATTGAGAAATGCCCGCCGGTAGCACGGCCAGCCACCAAGTACCGAAATTCAGCGGGAAGGGAAAACTGATACGGGCGCGGTTAGCGGTGATACCACGTTGTATGGCGTTGGCGGCCCGCTCTGGCGGCCATTCCCAAGGCTTGGGGCCAGGCATGGCATTGCACATGGCGGAAGTGACGTAGCCAGGCATTACCACGGTCACACCAATGCCATGGGGTTCGAGTAAGCCTCTTAGGCCTTCTCCATAGGCTTTGATGCCCGCTTTGCTGGCGCTGTAGCTTGGCGTTGTCGGTAGGCCGTGCCAGCCCGCCAACGAGCTAATAAATACCAATTGACCGCTGCCGCGTGCTTGCATGGCAGGAACCAGACGCTGGGCCATTGCAATGGGGGCTTTCAAGTTGACATCGAGTAGCGCTTGAACCTCGTCCCACGGTTCTAGCGTGCTTGCGCTTGGATGAGTATTAATGCCCGCGTTGGCAATCACAATATCTGGAACGTGCTCGGCACATAGCGCATCAAGCCATGCGTTGAGTTCGCTTTCGTCGGTCAAGCTGGCTGATGATAGCGACACCTGTGCGCCTTTTTCTCGACACGCCATCGCCAACCCTTCAAGCGCCTGCTGGTTGCGGCCATGTAGCACCAAGTGCGTTGTAGGGGCTGCATAAGCAAGGGCTAGCGCCCCGCCTATTGCACCGGTGGCACCGGTAATCAATACGCAGCGGGGGGCATTAGAAGAGAAAGAGGTCGTTACATCAACGTTCACACCAACGCTCACAGCAACGTCTCCAGTGGTGAAGGGCAAGCTTCTAGTATACCCGCTGCATTGTTCACCGCTAAATCGATACTGGGTTGGCAGTAAAAACCACCATTAATTTGCGTCGTGTACATCACTGTGTTGCGAAAATAGCCAAAGAGCGCTTGGCTAGGCAGCGGCGGTTGGTGCCAAAACTCGTCTAGAGAGCCTTCGTAGGTGAGGCCCGCTAAATTGTAGATGGGATCGCTGAGCGCAAAGGTAGGGCACTGTTTTTCAAGGGAAACAATGCCGACCGTGCTGTTTACTGTGACGGTGCCCGTGGCGTGTTTCAGCAATGGATTGAGATTGCCTGACTCCAGGTAAACGATGCGCCCATGTAGGCCGTAAAAATCTTCCAGCCGTTTAATGATGTTCGGGTAATTAACCAGCCCCATATCCAGCGGGTGATTTTTTATACACAGCAGCGCATCACTAGGGGCATGTAGCGCAAATGATCCCATCACGTGATCCATCACCTCTTCCATATTGGCATAAGGTGAGTGGTCGCGAATCTGCGCATCGGTGTTGAGCTGCAGCGGCAACATAAAATAAGGCTTTCCGCCTTCTATAAGATTTTTAATCCGCGCTGCATCGCGCTTTTTCCAGTATCGAAGTAAGGTAAAGCGTTTGGCGTAGCCCGCATACTCCACCGGCGCAGTGATGGGTGCATGGTTACGATAGTGGGGAGCCACCAGGGGATTCGCTAACCCCGCTAGGTGATAGCACATGTCGTGAGCGGCACGGATTTTAAAAGACGAGCGAAAGCGAACCGGTGCAGGGAGTTTGGGCAGTGCTTTGCCAGTTTCAAAAAACCACTTGGGGTCTCTGGGCAGCAGCGAGTGACCATTAACACCCTCGCGCTCAAGGGTGACCCAGAAAGGGCGAAAGTAGCCTTCTTCAAAGACGTGGGTGCGAATGCCAGCCGCGGATGCTAAGTCAACCGCGGGGCGGTGAATCGGACGCCTGTCACCAAACAGCACCTGATCGGTAATGTCGTAACGTTGCCACAACGACTGGATATAAGCCGGTAGCTCGCTTAGCGGGCCGCGAAACAAATGGTTCTGGCTGTGGGTGCGCTGCCAGTAGACGATATCGCCAGCGTTGAAGTTAACCTTTACCACGCGGTGACCATCGTCGGTTAGCCGACGGGCGAGACGCTGGTAAAAGGGCGAGCAGACGCCTTGGAGAAATAAGAATGCACGCTTTTGCTTCAACTTAATGACTTCCAATGAATAAGTTACGATAGGAGCGATATAGCCGCTGCTTCCATGTAAGCATGTGTTTTTGAGATTTAACTTGTTCTAATTTAGCCTGCTCCAACAAGCCGACTACCGTTTCAGCATTACATAGCTGCCGAGAGCCGGGATCGACATAGCTTGGGTATAGAAGCAGTGTTCCTGCGACTAGCGCATCCAGTGACAGCACCCGGTTGCGTCGCGGGCAGTGCATGGCATCCTGGGTTAGCCCCCAGCCGGCGTAAAATGGAAGGCCATAGGTGCATACTTGGCGTCGACGAAGTAGCGCTTCAAAGCCAGTGAGCGAGCTCATGGTGTGCACTGCATCAACGCGTGCTAACAACACAGTGATATCGATATGGCTGGCGTCGAGATCATACAGGCGTTTGGCGTTGGTATCGAGTGCTCCGATACGCGCACCGGTAATCACGTCAGGGTGGGCTTTGTAAACAATAAAAGCATCGGGGTTGGTGTCCCGCACGGCGTTTAACAGCGCACTATTAGTACTTATTTCTGGCGAACCTGTGGCAATGGACGCATCGCTTTCTACCTGACCAGGCACCAAAATAATGTGCTTGTTGGCGGGTAATTCAATGGCTTCTTTGCCCGGTACATTATATTTGGAAAGCTTCAATGCGACCAACCGTTCGCGCAGTTGTGCCGCTCGCTCTAATAAGTCATCGCTGAAATCGGCGGTATTCAGCAACGTTTCTAGCTCGCTGGGCTGGCTGGGGTCGTAGTATATGCCCTGGCGATCAATGACCAAAGAGAGTGGCTGGGTGAGGTCTACTCCAAGGCCCACGGAGCGTATAAAGCCGTCCTCCATTCGCCATAGTGCCGCTATATGGTCACGGTGGCGGGCTTTAAAATCATCGTTAATACGGCTGGACCACACCAGAAGATTTGGTTTTTCAACATCCGCTGAGAAAGCGGCTGGCAGCTCTTTTTGATAATCAACCTTTGCCGCGGGGCCAAGGAAATGGCCAATGAAGCGCTTCTTCCATGAAGAGAAGCCACAGGCTAACCACTCACCACGCAGGCGCTCTTGCTGGCGCTTTTGGTCGGCAATCAGGGCAATCGTTTCTTCCAGCGTCGCAGCCTTGCCCGTATAGGGGTTAGCGTATCGGGTGTAACGAAGATAGGCGGCGGCAAATACCTCTTCTAAGCGCCGAGAGACTCTTCTACGTGTACAACTGAGCTGATCCTGCGTTAATCCCCATCCTGCATAGAAGGGCAGGCCAAAGCAGTGTACTTGCTTACCTGCCATCAGGGCTTCGAAACCTAACTGGCTGGTGACGACATAAACGGCTTTAACTCGGTCAAACAGCGCCCAGGGGTTAATGTTATCGCTGATGATATGGCAACGCGGGTGATCGTGAGCGTCTGCTAGATGCCCCTGCTTTTTACCTGCGATAACGTCAGGATGTACTTTAATTAGAATATCGGCATCAGGGTGGTTGTTTATAGCGCACGCTAACATTTGCTGAAAACTGTCTGCATCCGCACCACCATGGTGAATAGAAGCATCACCTGCGGTTTGATCTACCACTAATACGTTGTTAGTTTTAGCATTGATGGTTTCAGCAATGGGAAGCGAATAATCAGGCGCGTGGTTGTATTTCGATAAGCGGTAACGCGATAGTTGCTCAATGCAGCGCGTGGCCTGGGCAAGCTCTTCGGCGTCGAACGTGGCATGATTGAGCCAGTTTTCTAAATCACTAGGGCGAGAGGCGTCATAATAGATGCCCGTGTAATCGACGACCATGCTATGAGGCTGATAGCCTTCGACTCCTAGTCCTAAAGAACGAAGAAAGCCATCCTCAAGAGCGACATACGGTAGGCCATGACGAGCGGCATAATTTCGCGCGCCATCACTTGTGGACTTAAGCCCCCAGCCAATAACCGCATTCGGTTTCGAGCTCAGTGGCCTAATGCGTGAAAAATGCGAGTATTCAGGCAAAAAAGAAGCAAACGCGTTGATCTTGGTAATACCGGGAGATGTATAGCCTGCTATTAGTTTTGCCATGAAAGAGCCGAATTAGTGTCAAAAACAAGCGGAAATATAAACGCAAATAATTAAAGCGGCGAACATACGTGAAAAGGTCTAGCTTATCAATTAAGCCTAAAGTGGTCTTACGGTAAGAGGGCTTCTTGTTACATAATGATACATATCAACAGTACAACCACATTGAATTTCACCAACGCGCACTTTTTCCTCTATTTTGGTAAGTTATCGGTTTATAACGCGATTGGGATAGGCTCATTGGACGCAAAGGTAGCAAACGTTAATAAGAAGGTGGTGATTGGTACGTCTGGTTCCTACCTGCAAAAGATCGATGTTTAGGGAATCGATGCTGAGTAAATCAATCCTCAGCTCCTTAAAAGGCCGGCTGCTGCTGGGACTTTTGTGTGCGCTGTTGATACTGGCTGGGTTGGTGCTGGGGATGGCGTGGCAGGTGGGAAAAACCATGGTGCAACAAACCAACATGGCCCACTTGCGCTACGAAGCCGACCTGATTGCAGATGAAGTTACTCAGCAGATTGATCTCCGTTTCCAAGCATTAGAGCGGCTCAGTCAAATTCTTGGAAGCTCAGGTGATCCGGCATGGCTTGGCTATGAGCTACGCAAAAACGACGCACTGCTGGCTTGGTT
Organism: Halomonas sp. XH26; assembly: GCF_024138895.1. Taxonomy (NCBI): domain Bacteria; kingdom Pseudomonadati; phylum Pseudomonadota; class Gammaproteobacteria; order Oceanospirillales; family Halomonadaceae; genus Halomonas; species Halomonas sp. XH26. Next base: position 2,480,261 of record NZ_CP071889.1, on the reverse strand, counting down.
TGACGCGATTGTTGTTAGTGATCGCAATGGGACCATTGTGGCAGATTGGCCAACGGTTGTCGGGCGAGTGGGCCTTGATACAACAGAGCTTGAATATTTTAAAATGCTCAGAGGCACGCGAAGGCCTTACGTTAGCGAGCCGTTTGTGGGCCGGGCAAGCGACATGCCGATGGTATTAGTAAGTGTGCCCCGGCTAGACAGCGATGGGCGGTTCGCGGGCTTTGTCGGAGGCGTGGTTAGTTTAGATAGCAGTGGGTTATTCAACCGCCTTGCAACCATTCGATTAGGTAGTGAAGGCTATGCTGCGGTTTCTACTGCAACTGGCCAAATGTTATATCACCCGAATAGGGCGCTAATTAATAACGATAGCTTCGATGCAACGGCTATCCCGTTGTTGGACTTAGCGCTCGATGGCTGGCAGGGCGATGGCGTTGGTAAGTTGCTTGATGGCCGAGTTGGTCTACAGTCCTATGCACAGGTATGGTCTGCGAACTGGGTGGTAGGGCTTTATCTTCCTCTAAAGCAAGCTCAATTACCGTTATCTGGTTTTATCCATAAGCTATGGTGGATTTGGTGCGTCGCTGCGGTATTAATGATGCCTGTTTTATGGTGGTTGCTGGCACGTATTTTAACGCCATTAAATCTGCTGGAAACGCAAATTGGCGAAGTAGGGCTTGGCCGCCGTTCGGGCGTTGATCTTGCGACCAATATGCAAGAGCTAAAACAAGTGGCCAGTACCTTTAATCGTGTTGAGAATGAGCGTCAGCTGCTAGTAGGTCACCTTCAAGAGCGTGAAGCATTTTTGGATTCGGTGCTCAATGCCTCGCCCCAAGGAATGTTTGTGGCTGACTTTGGCGGCAACATTACCTATATGAACCCCGCGCTATTAGATATCTTGGGTATTGAGCCTGATATGCCTATGGAAGCCTGGCTTGAGCAAATCCATATAGATGATCGTTCCGGCGCGAAAGATATGTGGATGCATAGCTTAAAAACCGGCAATGACTACGTGCGTCAACTGCGCTTTATACGCAGTGACAAAGAGATGCTTTGGCTTGAGATTCACGCCCGTGTGGTCATGCTTTCCCAGGGTGGGAACTCGCTTGGCTTGGTGGGTGTAGTAAAAGACATTACCGAACGGCGTGAGCAGGAAGCGCTTCAACGTTGGGAAGCCGAGCATGATCCATTGACTGGCTTGCTTAACCGCCGTGGTTTTGATCGTCGTCTTGAAGAGGCCTTTGCCGACTTCCGGAAAACCAGTACACCGTCAGCGCTGCTGCTGTTCGACCTTGATCACTTCAAACCCATTAACGATGAAGGTGGACATGCGTTAGGGGACGAAATGCTGCGCCGTATTGCCCAGGTAGTCGCGTGGGAGGTTCGTCGCAGCGACCACGTGGCACGTCAAGGTGGTGACGAATTCGGGGTGTTGCTGCCGAGTTGTACCTTAGGCCAGGCGCAACGCATTGCTGAATCGCTACGCCAAGCGGTGAGCGAAGTGTCGGTTTCCCATGAAGGCAAAGAGTACACCGTGACGTTGAGCATTGGCGTGACCAGCTTCGATGAAAGCGACACTAACTACGACGTGGCACTTTCCCGAGCGGATGCCGCCAGTTACGAAGCCAAAGGGCATGGGCGTGATAGTGTGGTGGTCAAGCTGCCAAAGGCACTAGACCCAATGTCGTTATTTGAATAACACGTGGTCTTTGGGTTCGCCTTCTATATTGCGTCTCTTATTCATTCCCATTAGTCGACAAACCTTGGTTGACAGTAGAATATAAGCGTCTGCTTATTCGAATGAGAGGGCTTTCGTGAACCTACTTGAGCTATTTTCCCGCACGCTGGATATCACGTTGCCTGTTTTTGCCATGGTGTTCGTCGGTATCGGCTTAAAGCGCCTAAAGTGGATCGACAGAGAATTTGTCTCTACAGCGTCAGCCCTCGTCTTCAAAGCAACGCTCCCCACGCTGATTTTTTTGAGTTTAATAAAAGCCGATTTAAGCGTTGCATTAGATGTGCCGTTGCTGCTGTTTTTTGCCGCCGCGACACTCGGCCAGTTCCTGATCAGTTGGCTATGGGCGAGCTATCGGGTGCCTAAAGCAGACCGCGGTATTTATGTTCAGGGCGCGTTCCGTGGTAACTGCGGCATCGTAGGGTTAGCACTGGCGGCGGGAATGTACGGTAACTACGGGCTTTCTGCCGGTAGCCTGCTGCTTGGCGTGGTGATTGTAATGTATAACGCACTTTCGGTGGTGGCTCTGGCAGCCTACCAACCTGGGCAATCGACAAATTGGCGCAGCCTGTTAAAGCATATCGTCACTAATCCACTGATTATTTCTGTCATCGCCGCGCTGCCATTCACAGCGTTTTCGGTTCCGCTGCCCAGTTGGCTAATTACTTCCGGCGATTACTTCGCCTCGTTAACGTTACCGCTGGCATTGATCTGTGTCGGCGCCACACTCTCGGTTGCCAGCATGCGCAGCGGCAGCCAAATCGCATTAAGCGCCAGTAGTATGAAAATGATTGTGCTGCCGTTGCTTTCCACGCTAGCAGCGTGGGCGGTGGGGTTCTCTGGAGAGCAGCTCGGGCTGTTATTTCTATTTTTCGCCAGCCCAACTGCCGCCGCCAGCTTTGTGATGGTAAAAGCAATTAACGGCAATGTAGCGCTGGCCGCCAATATCATCGCCATAACCACCTTAATGGCCAGCGTCACCGTCACCAGCGGTATCTTTGTGCTGCGCCTGCTAGGATGGATTTAACTGCGCGGTTGGCTGACACTCACCAACACGCTATACTATGCGCCCCATAAGTCCCTGTAGCTCAGTAGGATAGAGCAGCCGCCTCCTAAGCGGCAGGTCGCAGGTTCGACTCCTGCCAGGGACGCCATATCACTCCCCCTAGTCGCTCCTAATCCTTGATATGGGTCGTCTCCGAGCGCGCGTCCATAAAGAGTTCCGACACAATCTTCCAACAGCCGTCGGATTGACGGCCAAGCAGCTTGAGGGAATAGTTGTGACGGGTGGGCAGTAAGTCGCCCTCAATGGTGCGCTGGCCTTCGATCTGAGTGTAGACCTTGACCGCAACGGCATCTCCGCCAATCGTACGGACAGAAATATCAGGCTGCCCGGCCATTGAGTTATCAGAAAAATTCGAATCGGCAAAGAGCTCGTCTAGATAAGAGATAATTGCGTCGCGCCCTGTAATAGTTCGCCCGAATGCATTAGTCCAATCGGCATCTTCGGCATAGATATCGCTCATGCTGGCAGCATCGCGATCTGCAAACCCTTGAAGCTGTGTCATAAGTAGAGTTTCGATGGCTTTTTGATCTGCATCCATGGCTTGCCTCTTTTAGATAGATTGATATTGACAGAGTCACTACCCAAACAGTGACCACGAACATGACCGTCATCATGAGAATGATAGCGTTTAAAAATTGGGTCAAATAGACCATTGTCTCTTCTAATGGTTTCTACGCTGGTATCCACCAAATGGCTAGTGGCCACGGATGGTTACCATACAAGATTGGTAAGCACTTTGAGATGGTGGCTGGATAAAAGTACGAATGACGGTACGAGCGATTGGTACGAATCTGTAATTTTCACTGAGGTATCGACAGTGACAGAGTGCTTTCAACCAGCTTCGTAATCAACTTGCGGATAACAGGCTTGGGTATTGCTCTTGTATGGGATGTCTCCCTACACTAAATAGCCGCTATGAAAAGGTAGACGGCTTTTCGGAGGCAGGGTGGTAGAAAAGCCCTAACGAATGACAAATGGTATGCGGGAGATTTTTATGATCATAGAAAATTATATTTATCAGCATCTTAAATGATAGGTTGTGATCCTGTTATGGCCATGTCCTCCCGCTTTATTTTTCCTTTGCCATCTATTTCCATTTCGACATTCAGCCTTTCTTGACTGCCCCGGCTCTACCGGTATCAGGTATGCTCTTGGCTTGCCGTTTCTGCTGCACCTGCTAAGGACATTTCTATGCGTTTTTCTACACCGGTTGTTATTACGTCGCTTGTGATGATGTCTTCGTTGCTGCTGCCTACTTCGCTTTTGGCGCAGGATGCCCATATTGGCAGCGTGCGAACGGAGTTTAGGTTGATCGGCCCGAACAGTACGATTGAAGTGGAGCGCTTTGACGACCCAAAAGTACAGGGGATTTCCTGCTATCTTTCCTACTCTCAGGTGGGCGGGATTTCAGGTGCGGTAGGGCTTGCTGAGGAAGCTAGCGAGGCCAGCGTGGCTTGTCGGCAAACGGGAGAGATCGTCTTTGACCCTGACGAGGTAGACGAGCAAGAGGTCGTTTTTAACCAACGCCGCTCTGCGCTATTTAAGAATATGCGCGTGGTGCGCATGCACGATGCTGAAACCGAAACCTTTGTGTACTTAACTTACAGCACCAAGCTGGTGGATGGTTCACCAAAGAATGCGATTTCAGCGGTCCATTACGGTGGGTTTTAAGAAGGGCTAGCGGGGGTTCCCCAGCATCTGTGTCCAAAAGGTGGTATAGCGCGAATCAGCATTGCTGGCCTTGGCCATGCCCATTTCGGTGAAGGTGCCATTCATCATATTGCGGCAATGGCCGGGGCTCTCTAACCAGCCGTTTACCACGGCGGCGACAGATGTATGCCCAGCAGCAATATTTTCATCCACGGCTTACCACGTGTAGCCATGTTGATTGGCGCGTTGCTCAATTCCTGCGCCGTTAGCATCGGTATGGCTAGCGTAGTCGTTGTTGGCCATGTCGCTGGCGTGCATACCGGCAGCGGCCTCCAGCACACGCCTTGACCGCTTTTTGTACCAATTCTGCCCGCAGCTTAGCCATCATTTTCGGTGTCATCCAACCCCATCGTCCAGTTTTTAGTGTATATGCTAAAAATATATTTTGACGTTTTTTGTAAATGTAGATATTTTTGTTAGTCATTACGGTTGATGCTGCCTATCTGAAAATGCAGAAGCTGGCTCGGTAGTGCTTTCGGAAGTACAGGCAATGGCGTTGTAGCGAGTTCGTGGGAGGCGCGGCCAGCGTTTGAGAGCACGCTCTAATGTCATGGCAAAAAGGAAAACAAGATGAGTGAGTTACCCGATATTTTGATACCTGACGCATTTATTGGCGGAGAGTGGTGCGGTGCTGACAAGCGCTTTGCGGTCACTAATCCGGCAAATGGTGAGCTATTAGCAGAAGTCCCTGACCTGGATGCTGATGGTGCACGAGCAGCGGTTGCCGCAGCGGAGGCAGCAGGGCCGGGCTGGAAAAAGCGTACTGCGAAAGAGCGTGCAACGCTGTTGCGCGCCTGGTTCGACGCCATCATGGCGCACCAAGAAGATCTGGCTCGGCTAATGACGTTGGAGCAGGGCAAGCCGCTGGCAGAATCCCGTGGTGAAGTGGCGTATGGCGCGTCATTTGTCGAGTTTTATGCCGAAGAGACCAAGCGTATGGCCGGTGAAACCTTGCCGGGCCATGGTGTCGATAAGCGCATTCTGGTGTTTCGCGAACCCATTGGCGTTGTGGCCGCCGTTACGCCCTGGAACTTCCCGCTGGCAATGATCACCCGTAAGTGCGCCCCCGCTTTAGCGGCAGGCTGTACGGTGGTTATCAAACCTGCAGAAGCAACGCCACTAACGGCGTTGGCGGTGGCGCGCTTGGCTGAGCTTGCTGGCCTGCCCGCTGGGGTGATCAATGTGGTCACTGCCAGCCAGCCTGCACCGATTGGAGAGGTGCTAACCACCGATCCGCGCGTGCGTAAGTTCTCTTTCACAGGCTCAACGCCGGTGGGTAAGAAGCTGCTAGCTCAATGTGCCGGTACGGTCAAAAAAGTATCGTTGGAGTTAGGCGGTAACGCCCCTTTCATCGTGTTTGATGACGCCGACCTAGACGCCGCCGTTGAAGGAGCTGTTGCCTCCAAGTATCGCAACTCTGGCCAGACCTGTGTGTGTACCAACCGTTTCTTGGTGCAAAGCGGCGTTTACGAGGCATTTGTTGAGAAGTTTGCCAAGCGGGTGGCGCAACTAAACGTGGGCAATGGGCTGGATGAAGGCGTTATGCAAGGCCCGTTGATCAATCAGGCCGCGGTTGAAAAGGTCGAGTCCCACATTGCTGATGCGATGGAAAAGGGTGGGCGGTTGGTCTGTGGTGGCAAGCCTCACACGTTGGGCGGCACTTTCTTTGAACCGACGATTATTGCTGATGTGACCGATACCATGCGGGTTGCCCGTGAAGAGACGTTTGGTCCCTTGGCGCCTGTGTTCCGTTTCGAGACCGACGAAGAAGCCATTGCCATGGCGAATGCGACTGAGTTCGGGTTGGCAGCTTACTTCTATGCCCGTGACTACCGCAGAATTTGGCACGTAATGGAAGGGCTGGAGTACGGAATGGTTGCGGTTAACGAGGGCATTCTGTCTACCGAGCTAGCGCCCTTTGGTGGGGTGAAAGAGTCTGGGCTGGGCCGTGAAGGTTCACGTCATGGCCTTGATGAGTTTACTGAGTTGAAATACGTCTGTGTTGGCGGCCTATAAGCGATTTTCACTAATTAACTGAGGAATGCAGTAAATGAAGATGAGCAATGCACAGCTGAATGAGCTTAAACAGAAATATGTCGCTAATGGTGCCGCCAGCCCTGCAACGCAATTTGCGGACCGTGCTGAAAACGCGATTATCTGGGATGCGGATGGTAACCGTATTATTGATTTCGCGGGTGGTATTGGCGTGCTTAATATCGGCCACTGCCATCCTAAAGTCGTCGAAGCGGTTAGGGAGCAGTTGGGCCGGGTGATGCACACTTGCCAAACCGTTATTCCTTACGAAGGCTACGTGAAAGTCGCTGAAAAACTCAGTCAGCTCACGCCTGTGCGCGGCCATGGCAAAGTCATGCTGGTTAACTCCGGGGCTGAAGCGCTAGAGAATGCCGTTAAGATTGCGCGTGCCGCCACCGGCAAGAATAACGTGATCTGCTTCGATGGCGGCTACCATGGCCGTACCTTTATGACCATGGCAATGAACGGCAAAGTGGTGCCTTACTCGGCTGATTTCGGCAGCATGCCTGGGAATGTTTTCCGTGCGCCTTACCCCGTTCCGTTCCACGGGGTAAGCGAAGAAGACGCCATCCGCGGTCTTAAAATGACGCTGAAGACCGATGCCAACCCAAGAGATACCGCGGCTATCGTGATCGAGCCTGTGTTGGGTGAAGGCGGGTTCTATCCTGCACCGGCCAGTTTCCTTAAAGCGGTGCGTGAAATTTGCGACGAGCACGGCATGCTGATGATCGTCGATGAAGTTCAGTCTGGCTTTGGTCGTACCGGCAAGTTGTTTGCCATTGAACACAGTGGTGTTGAGCCTGACCTTATGACCATGGCCAAGAGCATGGCTGGTGGCATGCCGATTTCAGCCGTCGTAGGAACGGCTGAGCATATGGATGCGTGTGGCCCTAACTCGCTGGGTGGCACCTATTCAGGCAGCCCGGTTTCTTGTGCTGCCGTTTTAGCGGTGCTTGAAGTATTCGAAGAAGAAAAAATTCTTGAGAAGAGCCAAGCCCTAGGAGAAGTGCTGGGGCAGCGCTTTACCCAGTGGCAGCAACGTTTTGCCTGTGTCGAAAACGTGCGCCATTTAGGTTCGATGGCGGCATTGGATCTTGTTGCCGCAGATCAAACGCCCGACCCAGAACTCGCAGCGGCCATGTGCAAACGTGCCCGGGAGAAGGGGCTTATCCTGCTGTCGTGTGGGCTTTACGGCAATACGATCCGCTTCTTGATGCCGGTCACTATTGAAGACAGCATCCTTGAAGAAGGTTTGACGATTGTTGAAGAATTGCTCGAAGAGCTTACAGCGTAATATCTAGCGTCTATTGGTTAGTTAAGCGCCAATAGAAGCGTTTGTAGAGGGCGCTGATAAGTGTGCTGATATATAGAGAGTGTTGATAGAAGCCGGTGCAGCTAGTCTGCATCGGCTTTTTATTTCTTGTTGCATTTGTTATTAAATGCGAGTGGGTGAATACGTTCAAACAGGTGTTACAAATTGTGCTATTATTTTGGCCCATTTTGCGAAATGCATACTCATGAATTCATCTTTCTTCCCAGACGAAAAGGCGGATGCCAAGGAAAACTTGGGTATTCGTGCTTACAAGCTACTTAAGATAGATATTATTAAAGGCATTTTTCAGCCTGACGAAAAATTGCGCATGAGTGTGCTTAAAGCGCGCTATGACCTGGGTATTGGTCCTCTGCGAGAAGCACTTTCCCAGCTTGTTGCTGAGCATCTAGTGGTGGCTATTAGCCAGCGTGGCTATCGTGTGGCACCCATGTCGCTCGCTGAGCTTAACGATATATACGATGCCCGGGCGCAGGTTGAAGCGATGATGTTGGGGCTTGCGATAGAGCGTGGCGATGATGCCTGGGAAGCTAATATCTTGGCAAAGTCTTATCAATTAGCAAAGCTGACGGAAATGAGCTCGGCAGAAGGGCTGTTAGATATTTGGGATAGACGACATAGTGATTTTCACACCGCGATGGTCGTTGGTTGTAACTCTCCGCATTTGATGAAAGTGCGCGCTGGGCTGTTTGATAAAGTTCAGCGCTACCGCTTTTTGTGGCTTAAGGAAACTGTGTTTTCTGCTCAAGCCCTTGAAGTAAAGCGCCAAGAGCATGCCGCTTTAGTAGACGCCACCCTTGAGCGCCAGAAGGATAAAGCAGTGGCATTGATGCACGAACACTTGATGTCTCCTGTGCCGATTATTGCACAGGTGATGCGCCAACAAAGTGTGGCGTAAGGCAAGGTAAAAGAATGAATCGGAGAAAGAATAAAAGACAAGGCCCTAATCATTAGGGCCTTTTTAGTTTGGTTTCTGTTGATAGTCGTTTGATACGCTTGTTTAGAACAGTAGGTTGGGCAACCACAGCGCAATACTTGGGAATAGTACGATAAGTGCTAAGCCCACTATTTGTAGAGCAACATACGGCAGTGCTGAGCGATAGATATCGACGATAGTAATGGACTTTGGTGCGACTGATCGCATATAGAACAGGTTATACCCGAAGGGTGGTGTCAGATAAGCGGACTGCATACTTATAATAAACAGCACCGCAAACCAGGTAGTATCGAACCCTAAGTCACGCACGATTGGCACATAAAGCGGAATCGTGATGAACAGGATCGCAAAGTCATCGAGAAACATGCCCAGTGCAAAAAAGCTAATCAGCATGATGATGATGACGGTATAGGGCGACAGCGAGAAGTCATTAATAAAATCACTGACGATCATACCGGCGCCTAAGCCCATATAGATACGGCTAAAGAATACCGCGGCAATGGCAATCCAGAGCAACATACCGGTTATTTTGGCCGTGCTGAGCATCGCGTAGCGCAGCAGGCTCCAGTTAAGCCGGCCTCTCAGCGCTGCAATTAGCATGGCACCGCCAGCCCCGACTGCAGAGGCTTCGGAAGGCGAGGTCACCCCTCCGATAATGCAGCCCAATACGGCAGTGACCAAAAGGCCTGGGGCAATAACGTGGCGCAAAGACATCAGCTTTTCTTTGGCACTAAAGCGTTCTTCTACTGGCGCAGCAGGGCCTAGGGAAGGGTTGATGCGGCAGCGTATCAATATATAGGCCATGTAAATAGCGGCAAGCATTAGGCCAGGCACTAAGCCAGCAGCAAATAGCTTTCCTACCGATTCACGGGCCAGAAACGCATAAACAATCATTAAGATGCTAGGTGGGATGAGAAAACCTAATGCCCCACCTGCCATGATCGTGCCGGTGACTAGCCGCTTGTGATAGCCCCGCTTGAGCATTGCCGGTAATGCAATGATCCCTAGGCTGACGGTAGCTGCCCCTGAGACTCCCGCCATGGCAGCGATAAGGGCGCAGATCAGAATGGTGCCTATCCCGAGCCCGCCAGGAAGGCTGCCCATCAGCTTATGCATCATCTCGAAAAGATCATCGGTAATACCGGAACGTTCCAGTACCAATCCCATAAAGATGAACAGCGGGAGGGCCACCAGGAGAAAGTTATCCATGGTGCTGTATGCCGACGATAGCAAGAAGTCCAAGCCACCAGGGCCAAACATCATGTAGGCACTTCCCATGCCCGATATCATCAACGCCCACGCTAGCGGAGCGCCTATTGCCATTAGGACGATCATGGAGAGAAACATGATCGCCGTAATTATCATGGGGTCTAAATTTAACATAGGGATACCCTTTGCATGGCATATCCACAAGGACGTGCCGGGGTGTGTCTCTTATTTTTCACGGTAAAACCACGTTGAAATAGAGCGAGGGTTAAGCAGCACTCTGTTTAAACAGAGTCGGGCTGTATTTAGTCAGCGTCGCTAATGTCGTCTCGCGGATCATCATAGGGAATGCCAAGTAAACGCACGATGGCCCTCACTAGCTCTGCTACGCTCTGCAGAATTAGCAATCCAACAGCAATTGGAATGGTCGCTTTTATCGGCCAAAGCGCTGGACGCCAAATGCTTCGGTTGGAATACTCACCAATTAGCCAGGAGCGGTGGGCAAATTCCACGGCCATGGTGAAAAATACGCTCAGCACCAAGATACCCAGTGAGAACACAATCACGTCACACAACGCCTGCATGCGGAAGGGCAGCAGGCGATAGATGACATCACTGCGCACGTGGCTTTGGTGGCGTAAGGTATAGCTGCCAGCCAGGATACTCAGCGCACCGAAGAACATCGTCGCTAGTTCGTGCCCCCACACAGTGGGGGCATTGAGTACATAGCGAGCGACTACTTCATAGAGCAGTACACCGATAATACCTAGCGTCAGCCAAGCGGTGACTCGTCCGACCCAGTCGGAAAGCCCATCCTGAAAGCGTAGATATCGGTTGATCTTACTCACTCAATCTTCCTTGCGCTTTGGCGTTGTTAATCAAGATTTCAACGGCTTGGGCATTTCGCTCAGAGCGTGCCGCCTCTTCTTCCCAAATCGGCAAAGATGCTTCGGCTAAGCGTTGTGAATCTTCTGCTGGCAGGGTGGCGAATTCAAACAGCTCACCTTCATCGATGATGCGTTGGTTGCCTTCTTCCAGCCAGTTGTGAACGTCTTCCAGGTACTGAGCCAGCTCATCTACCAAAATTTGCTGCTGCTCTTCGCTCATCCGTTCCCAGGTGCGAGGATTGATGAATGCGTTTTCTGTCCAGCCTGGGTTGAGTAAGTTGATATCGGTGTAGTAGCCCGCCACTTCATTAATTCGTAGCTGTTCGTACTCAACAGGGCCACCGTAAATGGCACCGTCGATAACGCCAGTCGAAAGCGCGACGTAGAGTTCTTCACCGGGAATAAAGGCTGTTGGAATATCGAACTTTTCCAGCACTGTTGCAATGGAGCTGGTTGCGCGGATGCGCATGGTGGAAAGATCTTCCAGGCTGGAAACAGGCTCTCGGGTGACTAAGCCATAATCGCTACCAAAGCCGCGGCCAATCAGCTTAACGCCTTGCTCTTCGTAAGCTTCTGCGATGAGCTCATCAAGACCTTGGTTGGCAAATATATCGTGTGCTTCTTCAGCGCTTACCCATGCTCCAGGTAGGCCCCCTTCGATTGTGCCGATACCCACCGTGCCAGGCCAGTAACTACCTACACCATGGCCGATATCGATGCTCCCACGGGCAACAGCTTCGACAAACTGGTCGCTGCTGACTAGCTCGCCGCCACGGAAAAATTGAATGTTGATAGTGCCATCACTCGCTTCACTTACCCGTTCCCGCAAATCAGCTGCAATCTGATCCACTTCGGTGCCATAAAACGTGTGCATGCGTAAACGAACGGTATCGGCATAGAGCGCTTGGCTAGCCATGATGGAAGCGGCGATGGACGTCGCTAGAGCGCATTTCACGGATGTTGAGAGCTTCATAAAACCTCTTTGTTGATAGCGTTTAGAGTTATAGAGGGCATCCATGCTTCAGTTTCGAAACCATGTTGCGCCCCCAGTTTAATCACACGCATGGTGCTCAGGCTATAAAAAATTTCTATAAAATCGTCTAACATCAACATTTTTACATTACGTTGACTGATGTCAAACCAAACCGAAACTGCGTCTATAAATTAATTTTTTATTAATTTTCATTGAGTTATTGTGTTTTTGAGCGATAGATTGCCGATCAGATGTATTAGATAAGCGTTGATAAACGGTGTAGCCAACAGATCGTCGAGTCTGTTAGTGGCCTAAACCTGCTTTGGAACAGAGCTTGGATACACGCAGAGCAGAAGAGTTGCGCCCCGCCGACAGTCAGAGCAATCAGCGAAAGATCTTTCCTTCTCATCAGGTTATTGCGTCCTAGTGCTGCTTTTTTTAATAAACGCGGCACCCGCTATCGTTAAGAATTGTTTAGTAGAGGTAGTGTGAGCAGTGGGGTCTTAACAATGAAAACGAATCAAGGATCTGATAATGAAATATCCACTAACCCTGTTAGCTGCCGCTGTTGCTGCCACCGTTACTACTACCAGCTATGCGGCGCCGTTGCTGAGCGACCAAGCATTGCTCGTTGATAGCCCAGAACACTTGAGTGCCAATGCCTGGGTAGAAATCTCGCAATCGGCTTTTGAGGGGAACGTTCGCGGTGTGCTGGAATTATTGGGCGAAGAAGCGGAGCTTTGCGCCATTATGAAAGCCGATGCCTACGGTCACGGCATTGCTAATTTAATGCCTTCCGTGATCGCGTTAGGTATTCCTTGCATTGGTGTGGCGAGTAACGAAGAAGCGCGGGTTGTTCGGGCATCTGGTTTCGATGGGCGTTTAATGCGCGTGCGCAGTGCGACACCAGAAGAAGTGCGCGGTGCCTTTGATTACGACATGGAAGAGTTATTCGGGGATATAACAGCCGCCCGCCAAGCATCCAGCGATGCAGCTGAGGCAGGGGTAACACTGCGCTATCATTTGGGTCTGAATGCTGGCGGTATGGGGCGCAATGGCATGGCGCTTGATAGTGAAGCAGGGCGCCAGGAAGCGTTAGAGCTTCAAGACTTAGCGTCGTTAGAGCTGGTGGGCATCATGACCCACTTTGCCTTTGAGGATGAAGATTTTGTTCGCCAGGGGCTGGAAGCGTTTCACGAGCAAAGTGATTGGTTAATCGAGACGGCTAACCTGGATCGCGAGGCGCTAACGCTTCACGCCGCCAATTCATTTACCACCATGGAAGTGCCTGAAGCTCGCCTTGATATGGTACGCCCGGGTGGTTTGCTGTATGGCGATCTACCCCATTATGAGCAGTTCAAGCCGGTGATGTCGTTTCGCACGCGGGTAGCGTCGGTCAACGATTACGCGCAAGGCAGTGGCGTTGGCTACGATAATGTCAGGGTGTTGGAGCGCGATAGCTTATTGGCGAATTTACCTGTTGGCTATTCTGACGGCTATCGGCGTGTTTTCAGTGACGCTGCCTTTGTACTGGTCAACGGTGAGCGAGTGCCGGTCATGGGAAGAGTGTCGATGAACACGACCATGGTCGACGTGACGGATGTCGAGGGAGTGGCAGCGGGTGATGAAGTGGTGCTTTACGGGCTCCAGGGTGACGAGCGAATTACCATTGGTGAACTTGAAGACCTCAATAGTGCGCTACTCGCCGACCTTTACACGGTATGGGGAAACTCCAACCCGAAGGTGTTGCGTCCAAGCGATAGCGATACAGGTACAGGTACAGGTAGTGATAGCGAGTAATTATTGCCAATAAAGGTAGTAATGTACTGTGTTTGCTGACGAAGCCACCCCGCTCAACTGAGCGGGGTGGTTTCGTTTTGGGGGATGGTTATTGCGCTGAAAAGCGGGGGGGCGCGTTATAGGATCATGGCGGCTATCCAGCCAAAGGCAATCAGCGGGATATTATAGTGCAAGAAGGTCGGTACAACGCTGTCCCAGATATGGTCGTGCTGGCCGTCGGCATTGAGACCGGCGGTTGGGCCAAGCGTTGAGTCGGAGGCCGGGGAGCCTGCATCGCCCAAGGCGGCTGCGGTGCCTACCAGCGCCACGGTGGCTAGCGGCGAAAAGCCAAAATTCAGCGCAAGGGGTACGTAAAGTGATGCGATGATTGGGATTGTTGAGAAGGAAGAGCCGATACCCATGGTAATGAAAAGGCCCACAAGCAGCATAATCAATGCCGCTAATCCCTTGTTATCACCAATTATCTCTGTAGAACTGCTGACCAGCGCTTCAACCTCGCCACTGGCCTGCATCACACTGGCGAAGCCCGCCGCGGTGATCATGATGAACCCAACCAAGGCCATCATACGCATGCCCTCGGTGAAGATACCGTCCTGTTCGTGCCAGCGGAAGACGCCGCTTAAAGAGAGCAGAGCAAAGCCAAAGATCCCACCCAGAACCATTGAGCCGGTGTAGAGCTGAACGGCCACGGTGCCAACCAGTGCTATTGCCAGTACCGCTTTTTGCCAACCTTTTAAATGCTGGGCCGCTTGTGCTGGGGTTTCATCACCCTTGGCCAGGTCTCGGTCTTGGTAGTTACGCCCTTTGCGATAGCTAAACAATACGGCTACGGCAAGGCCCAATGCCATGCCACCAATAGGAATCACCATTGCCATGGGGACCATCTGACGGGTGATCTCCAGTCCAAATTCGGCACCACTTTCATTGAGGTTGGTGAGCAAAATATCGTTCAGAAAGATAGCGCCAAACCCTACTGGTAACAGCATATAGGGGGCGGTAATGCCGAAGGTAATCACGCAGGCGACGAGACGGCGGTCGAGCTGGAGGTGATTCATTAGCTTCAGTAACGGCGGAACCAGCACAGGAATGAAAGCAATGTGTACCGGAATAAGGTTTTGAGAACTGACCGCCGCGGCCAGCAAGGCGGCCAGCAGGGTATAAGTCACCATGCGGCGACTGCTGCCAGAATCATCAACATGAAAACGCGCAATGGCGCGATTTGCCATTACTTCGGTGATGCCCGAGCGTGATAGCGCGACGGCGAAAGCGCCCAGCACGGCATAGGCCAGGGCCACAGTAGCGCCGTTGCCGAGACCGTCGTTAAAGGCATCAAGGATGGCATTGATCGGCATGCCCGCATAAAGCCCACCCACCAACGTTGCGACGATTAAGGCAAAGACAACGGAAACGCGAGCCAAGCTGAGGCTGACCATCACTAAAATGGCCAAAACGATAGCATTCATGAATAGCTACTCTTGTCGTTGGAATTGAATGCGAGAGTTTCCCGCCACCCCTCGTAGCGGGAAAACGAGTGTCATTTAACGTTGGCTTGGCAGGGTGCCAGGCCGAATAAGCGGGCTCAAAGCTCTGCTTGCCAACAGCTCGCTTGCGGCTTCAATGTCTGGCGCAAAGAAGCGGTCCTGTTCGTAGTGGGTGACATGTTCACGCAGCAACTGCTTGGCTTGTTCCAGCGGTGCAGTGGTGGTTAAGCCGTGGCGCATATCCAGCCCCTGGCAGGCGCCGAGCCATTCAATGGCGAGAATGCCACGCACGTTATCGGCCATTTCCCATAAGCGTTTGCCAGCCGCTGGGGCCATGGAAACATGGTCTTCCTGATTGGCGGAAGTGGGCAGGCTATCCACACTGTGCGGGTGCGCTAGGGCTTTATTTTCACTGGCAAGCGCGGCTGCAGTTACCTGGGCGATCATAAACCCAGAGTTGACGCCGCCTTTCTCGACCAGGAAGGGCGGCAACTGGGACATGTGTTTGTCCATCATCAGCGAGATGCGTCGTTCCGCCAGTGAGCCAATTTCGGCAATCGCCAAGGCTAAGTTATCAGCCGCCATGGCCACCGGCTCGGCATGGAAGTTGCCGCCGGAGATGATGTCGTCGGTGTCTTCAAATACCAGGGGGTTGTCGGATACCGCGTTGATTTCTACGGCCAGTATGTCGGCAACATGGCGAATTTGGGTAAGCGCAGCGCCCATCACCTGCGGCTGGCAGCGCAAGGAGTAAGGGTCTTGCACTTTATCGCAGTTGGCGTGGGAGTTGCCGATGTCGCTGCTCTCGCCGAGTAAATGTCGGTAGGCCGCCGCCGCATCGATCTGGCCACGTTGGCCACGTACTTCATGAATGCGCGCATCGAACGGTGAGCGCGACCCTAGGGTGGCTTCAACTGTCAGTGAGCCGCAAACCGTGGCGGCAGCATAGAGGTCTTCGGCATCGAACAGGCCGCGTAGCGCGTAAGCCGTTGACACCTGGGTGCCATTGAGCAGCGCGAGACCCTCTTTCGGAGCTAGTGCAATCGGGCTAAGACCGGCGACTTTTAGCGCTTCTTCGGCACTGAGCCACTCGCCTTTGTAGCGTGCTTTGCCTTCACCAATCAGTACCACACTCATATGGGCCAGCGGCGCTAAGTCACCAGAGGCACCCACAGAGCCTTTGAGCGGAATATGCGGATACACCTCGGCGTTAATCAATGCGATAAGGGCATCAAGCACTTCACGACGAATACCAGAAAAGCCGCGTGCCAGGCTGTTAACCTTAAGCACCATGATGAGCCTGACCAGGCTGTCGTCCATCGCTGCACCCACGCCGGTGGCATGGGAAAGTACCAACGAGCGCTGCAGTGCTTCCAGGTCTTCATCGGCGATACGTGTCTGAGCAAGCAGCCCAAACCCGGTGTTAATACCGTAGACCGTGCGGTTTTCCTCGACCACACGATTGACGCAATCGACGCTTTTTTGGATCGCCTCGTCAGCACTGCTAGGCAGGCTGACCGTGACGGGGGATTGAAAGACCTGGCGCGCTTGCGCCAGTGTCATTTTGCCGGGCTGAATATCGAGATGGGTCATTATTAGTGCTCCTTGTAGTTGTTGAATTAGCTCTTCAGCATCGGCAAGTCGAGGCCGTTTTCACGGGCAGATTGTTTGGCAATGTCGTAGCCTGCATCCGCATGTCGCATAACACCAGTACCCGGGTCGTTGCGCAGTACGCGGCCAAGTCGTGCGTGGGCATCATCGGTGCCGTCGGCGACGATAACCACCCCAGAGTGCTGGGAGTAGCCCATGCCGACACCACCACCGTGGTGTAGCGAGACCCAGGTCGCGCCACCGGCGGTGTTAAGCAGGGCATTCAGCAGCGGCCAGTCGGAGACGGCATCGGAGCCATCCATCATCGCCTCGGTCTCGCGGTTGGGGCTAGCCACGGAACCGGAGTCCAAGTGGTCACGGCCAATCACGACGGGTGCTTTAAGCTCTCCGTTTTTGACCATCTCGTTGAAGGCTTGACCAAGACGCGCACGATCTTTCAGGCCGACCCAGCAGATACGCGCCGGAAGGCCTTGGAAACTGATGCGTTCCCGGGCCATATCCAGCCAGTTGTGCAGGTGCGGGTCGTCGGGGATCAGCTCTTTGACTTTTTGATCGGTTTTGTAAATGTCTTCCGGGTCGCCTGATAGCGCGGCCCAGCGGAAGGGGCCAATTCCCTGGCAGAATAAGGGGCGGATATAGGCGGGTACAAAACCAGGGAAGTCGAAGGCATTTTCAACGCCTTCTTCTTGAGCCATTTGGCGAATATTGTTGCCGTAATCGAAAGTGGGCACGCCCATCTTCTGGAAGTCGAGCATGGCTTGTACATGCACTGCCATCGATTGCTTGGCCGCTTTTACGGTGGCTTGTGGTTGTGATTTACCACGTGCCACGTACTCTTCCCAGGTCCAGCCTGCAGGTAAGTAGCCGTGTAGCGGGTCGTGGGCGCTGGTTTGGTCCGTCACCATATCGGGTTTTACGCCGCGTTTGACCAACTCAGGCAGCACATCCGCCGCATTCGCGCACAGGCCAATCGAGACAGCTTTGCCTTCAGCGGTATAGCGTTCGATGCGCGCTAACGCATCGTCGAGATCGTCTGCTTGCTCATCTAAATAGCGCGTGCGCAGGCGGAAGTCGATGCTGGTTTGCTGACACTCGATATTCAGCGAGCAGGCACCGGCCAGGGTAGCGGCGAGCGGTTGAGCGCCCCCCATGCCACCCAGGCCTGCAGTGAGAACCCAGCGGCCTGTCAGGTTACCGTCGAAGTGTTGGCGGCCTGCTTCCACAAAGGTTTCGTAGGTGCCTTGGACAATGCCTTGAGAGCCGATGTAAATCCATGAGCCTGCAGTCATTTGGCCGTACATCATTAGGCCTTTACGATCCAACTCGTTGAAGTGTTCCCAGTTGGCCCAGGCGGGAACCAGGTTGGAGTTGGCAATAAGTACCCGCGGGGCATCTTTATGGGTTTCAAATACGCCTACCGGTTTGCCGGATTGCACCAACAAGGTTTGCGTATCTTCCAGGCGCTGCAGAGTCTCAACGATTTTGTCGTAGCACTCCCAATCACGCGCAGCGCGGCCAATGCCGCCGTACACCACCAAGTCCTCGGGGCGTTCAGCCACGTCAGGGTGGAGGTTGTTCATTAGCATGCGCAGCGGTGCTTCAGTCAGCCAGCTTTTGCAGCTGAGTTGGCTACCGGTGGGAGCAGCAATCTTACGGGAAGCGTCGTGACGTTTATCGTTTGGTAACATGATTTGGTTCCTCTGATTTGGCGGTTTTTTGTTAGTTGATTCGTTAATGCAAGGCGCTAGGTGTCGAGCGCCAACTGAAAGACAATCCGTGCTGCCGCGCGGGCCGTACGGCTATCGATATCGTGATCGGGGTTTAGCTCGGCGAGATCAGCTAAGCGGAGCTTGCCGCTGTCGCGAATGGCCTCAAGCAGTGGTTCAATCAGTGCGAGTGATACGCCGCGAGCGGCGGGAGCACTGACCCCAGGGGCTTCCCCAGCGGGCAGTACATCCAGATCGATGGTCAGATAGAGGTGATCGCAACGCACCATGAAGCGCTCCAGGTCGCGCCGAATGCACTCAAGGTGGGCCGGTTGAAACTCCCGGTCTTCACGAACCATGACGCCGAGTTCTGCTGCGCGACTAAACAGCGCGCGCGTGTTTGCAGCGCGGCTTACGCCTAAGCAGGCGTAGCGAAACGGCCAGCCGCGCTTGGCGCATTCATCAGCAATTTGCGTAAAGGGGGTGCCCGAAGAGCGCACATGAGAGGGATCGCGCAGATCGAAGTGGGCATCAAAATTGATAATGCCGATGCGTGGTGCTTTTTCACCGTTATCAGCGAGATGCTGGGCAAGCCCCAGCCAACTGCCGTAGGCCACCTCATGGCCGCCACCTAGCACAACGGGAAAGTGTTCAGCCTTAATTAACGCTGCTAATCGATCGGCGAGGGCTTGTTGGGCGGTTTCTAGGGCATCGCCTTCGCAGCGTACATTTCCCGCATCATAGGCCGGGCCTGTGCGGTGCCACGCCAGCGGTGCCAGCGCTTTACGCAGCGCCGAAGGGCCTTGCGCGGCACCGGTACGTCCTTGGTTTCTGGCTACACCTGCATCGCTTTCAAAACCTAATAAAGCACAGCCCGGCGCTGCCGTTGGGCTGAGCGGTTGGATCTTTTGATGCCAACGCTCACTGTTGGGCTCAGGGTCTGTTCGGCCCGTCCAGAGTGACATGTCGAGTTCAGTGGCAGTGGCTTTACTGTTAATGGCCATGGGTAAGCACCCCCTGGAACATGCGCTGACGAAGGCGGCCTGGTTGTACGGCGTAAGCGAGCTCGGCGGGTGCATCGATATCCCATACACAGAGGTCGGCTTCTGCACCTTCGTGGATGCGCCCTTTGCCCGATAGGCCTAGCGCAGTTGCCCCATGAGCGGTCATGCCCGCCAGTGCCTCTTGGGGAGTCAGGCGGAACAGCGTGCAGGCTAGGTTGAGCATTAGCGTGGGCATAAACAGTGGGGAACTGCCGGGGTTGGCGTCGGTTGCCACCGCCATCGGGACGCCCGCGGTGCGCAGCGCCGCAATCGGCGGTTGTTGCGTTTCACGGAGGGTATGGAAAGCACCTGGCAGGATTACTGCCACACTACCGGCCTCACGCATGGCAGCGATGCCAGTGTCATCCAGGTACTCAATGTGGTCAGCAGATAGTGCTCCGTGGCGCGCGGCCATGGCCGTTCCGCCCAGGTTAGAGAGCTGTTCGGCGTGTGCCTTTATGGGTAGGCCGTGGGCCTCGCCGGCTGCAAACACTCGCTCGCACTGTTCCACCGAGAAAGCGATTTTTTCGCAGAACACATCAACGGCATCAGCCAGGCCTTCAGCCACTGCTGCGGGGATCATTTCCTGGCAGACAAGATCGATATAGCCGTCGCTGTCATCTTTGTATTCTGGGGGGAGGGCATGGGCGCCCAACAGCGTCGTGACGACGTTGACTGGCAGCATCTTGCCGAGACGGCGCGCGACACGCAGCATCTTGAGTTCATCTTTGACAGTAAGCCCGTAGCCAGACTTAATCTCCACGGTGGTAATGCCGTCGGCAATCAGTGCTTCAAGGCGCGGTTTAGCGAGCCTTAGCAGCTCATCTTCACTAGCCTCACGCGTGGCACGAACGGTACTGAGAATGCCGCCACCGCGTTTAGCAATCTCTTCATAGCTAGCCCCTTCAAGCCGCGCTTCAAACTCTTCAGCCCGAGAACCGCCAAATACAAGGTGGGTGTGGCAATCCACAAGACCAGGGGTCATCACACCGCCACTGCCCATCTCTGTGCAGTTATTGGCGAGTTGCTCGTCGAACTCACTCATGGGCGACAAGGTGATGATGTGTGCCCCTTCGGTAATAACGGCCATGCGGTCGGGCAATGTCCGCAAGCCATCGAAGACGCTGATATCGCGCCAGAGGCGACGATCCGTTGCATTCGGCATGAGGAGCTCCTTTCAAAGGCGATGTGCAAAAATTTATTTTCAAATCTTAATGTATATACAATTAAGGTCAATATGAGCCGATTCGTCAAGCTGCTTGTTACAAAATAGAGGGAAGGGTGAAATGCATGAAAAGATGAGGTTTTGTTGTTTTTGGTATTTTAAACAGTTTGTTATGTGTTTTTTGATGTTAATGAAGACTGTTTTTAGTCTGATTCATTAGACTAATGTCTATTTATATTGGCTGGTGGTGCTCTTCAATTGGTGTGTATATGTATATACATTAAGTGTTGAAGATACGTGGAAGGCTCTCTAAACGCTGTTACATAACAAGAGGCATGCTCATGCTCCCTCCCAATACTACAACCCGTCAGCGGCCCAGCGCCGCGCTGATCCTCAAACTGTTTTTGCCAAGTGCGCTGGGGATTTTGATTTTCTTCGTGCCTGTCGAAATTGGCGGTCGCAGCACTATATTGCTCGATCATATGGTGACCGGTGCCCGGAGCTGGCTAGGAGATGCAAGTGGCTTCTATGCGCTGGCGCTGATTGCCGCTGGGGCTGCGTACCCGTTGATTCGAGGCTACTGGAATCGAAACGTTACCGAGCGCATTTTTACCGCACTAAAATTGCTCGGGGTAATGGCTGCCCTGATGGCGCTGACTGGCTGGGGGCCTGCCTTTCTGCATGAACCCGATATGCTGCCTTTCCTGTTTGAAAAGCTGGTGATTCCCGTTGGTTTGATCGTTCCTATTGGCGCGATTTTCCTGGCCTTGTTGATCAGCTATGGGTTGCTTGAGCTTATTGGCGTGCTGGTTCAACCCGTAATGCGGCCCATTTGGCGAACGCCAGGACGCTCGGCAATCGATGCGGTCGCTTCATTCGTGGGCAGTTACTCTATCGGATTATTGATTACCAACCGGGTGTATCAGGCGGGGCAGTATTCCGCGCGGGAAGCGGCCATTATCGCCACGGGTTTTTCGACTGTCTCGGCGACGTTCATGATTATTGTGGCGCGCACGCTGGATTTAATGGCGGTGTGGAACGCCTATTTTTGGCTAACGTTATTGATCACGTTTATCGTCACGGCTGTCACCGTTCGTTTGCCGCCCTTATCGCGTATAGATGATAGTGCTGAAGACGGGGAACCTACGGCGGTAGCAGGCAAACGCTTGCTAACGGCATGGCATACCGGGTTGGAAGTGGCCGCCCGCGCACCGGCGTTGCATAAAAGTGTCGCAATTAACTTTAAAGAAGGGCTAGTGATGGCGATTAGCATTCTGCCTTCGATCATGTCGGTGGGTTTGCTAGGCTTGCTTGCGGCTAAATACACGCCGCTATTTGAGTGGCTGGGTTGGTTGTTTTACCCCTTTGTGGCCGTGTGGGGCATTGCTGATGCGGCTGCGCTTGCCCAGGCATCCGCTGCTGGCCTTGCCGAAATGTTTTTACCGGCACTGTTAATGGCAGAAGCGGACTTTGTTTCGCGTTTTGCTGCAGGCGTTGTATCAGTATCCGCTGTGCTGTTCTTCTCAGCCTCAATTCCTTGCATTCTTTCTACGAGCATTCCGCTTTCTGTAGGGCGCATGGTGGTGGTGTGGTTTATTCGCGTTGCATTAAGCTTGATGCTCGCCGTACCCACCGGGTATTTGGTACAAGCGCTTATTAGCTAGGTCTTTACCATATAGGTCTTTACCAGCTAAGTTTTTACCATCTAAGTCTTTATGACGCTTGGCGATGCACCGAGGAGCGCAGCTTGTAGCGGTCGCCTGGATGCAGTAAACGGGCATAGCTGATGAGCTGCTCGCCTGACCACGTGCGTCGTACCATACTCAGGCAGGGGGTTGCGGTATCAATAGCAAGCCAATCGGCAGTTTGCTGGTCGACAAGCACAGCTTCAACAGTGTGCTCTACGTCAGTAATCGGGCAGGCCGCTACCAATACTTCATTGGGTGTGTGCAGTGAGAAGTCGCTGGTTAAGTAGTTGGGTACCCAGCGAGGGTTAACATAACGGTTTTCAAGCTGAATAGGTGTGTCGTCTTCCAAATGCACCAGCAGCGTTTGAAACACGCGGCTACCCAAGCGAACGCCTAGCCGCAAAGCGACTTCGTCATCCGCTTCAATGGCTTCACATACCAGTACGTGATTACTGTAATGGTGCCCCCTGAAGCGCACTTCATCGGCAATGTTGTAGACCTCGACCAGCGACGACTCTGCCTTGCGATCTGTCACGAAGGTACCTAACCCAGGCTGGCGTGTAAGGTAGCCTTTTTGGACGAGATCACGAATCGCTTTATTAGCCGTCATTCGGCTTACCCCAAAATCTCGGGCAAGCTGCTCTTCGGGAGGGATCTGGTGGTGTGCTTGCCAGGCACCGCCCTGGATTTTTTCTAACAGGTGCTGCTGTATTTGCAGATAAAGTGGAGGAGCGCTGGTCATGAAGTGCCTTTCAAATGAATCTAATGTCTAACCATCTCCAGTGTACCTTGTGCAAAGGCCCAGGGCATCCTGTTGCTGGTTGGGCGTGTATTATGTACAAGGATTCATTGGCGTTGCCTGATTCGCTTAGTAATCGTCAGCATCGATAAGAAAGCGCTTATTTTAGGAGTTATTTTGCGCCTTAACTATTCTGGATCACTGCCAGAGCGCGTTGGTTTTTTATTATTACCGCGCTTTTCAATGATGGCATTTTTTTCTGCGGTAGAGCCGTTACGAATAGCCAATCGGATCAGCGGCCAAACGCTGTTTGAGTGGACGCTATTTAGTCGTGATGGTGAGCCTGTCACCGCAAGCAATGGTATGACGCTATTAGTCGATCAGTCGATGGGCGAGGGTCTCGACCTGCCATCGTTGGCGGTGTGTAGCGGCTTTGAGCCTGAAGATCATTTAAGCCGAGCGCTCATTTCATGGCTGCATCGGCTTGATCAAGCCGGATGTGCCCTGGGGGGGTTGGACACCGGAGGCTTTATATTAGCCGCCGCTCAGTTATTGAAGGGAGAGCGAATCACCTTGCACTGGGAGAGCTTGCCGGTATTCCGTGAGCGTTTTCCAACGATTGAAACAACCGACGAGTTATTTGAGATCGGGGAGCGACGTTTTTCCTGTGCGGGGGGAGCCGCAGCCATGGACATGGCCTTAGCAGTGATCGCCAGGCGTCACGGAACCAAGCTGGCGGTTGATGTTTCCGAGCAGCTTATTCACGAGCGTTTACGTAGCCGTAGCGATCAGCAGCGAATGTCGCTAGCTCAGCGTTTAGGCACCCACAATCGGCGTTTGGTCGAGGCCGTTGCACTGATGGAGAGGCATCTAGAAGAGCCTCTTCCATTGGCTGATATTGCCCACCGGAGTGGTGTGTCATCTCGCCAGTTACAGCGGCTTTTTGAACAGCACTTGAATGTATCTCCTCGCCAGTGGTATCAACAACTTCGCTTACGCCGTGCCCAGCGGTTGTTGACGGAGACCGATATGAGCGTACTTGCCATAGGTGTGGCCTGCGGCTTTACTTCTAGTTCGAGCTTTGCCCGTGCGTTCCGTGCACACTATGGCCGCTCACCGATTGAAGCGCGCCAACAAGCAGATAGTTGAGTGTTCTCGGAGTGACTGTCGCTTTGTGTTTAAGTAATGTCGCTTTGTGTCGTTCCTGCTGCGGCTTAGCAGGCAAACTGATGTCGTATATCGATAAAAGAGGACATTACAATGAAGAACGCACACGGTGGTTTAAAGAGTATTTACACGCTTGGCGCCGCAGGACTGGCAGCGCTTGCGATTGCTGGTCCTGCCGCCGCTGAACTTGACGAAGTAAGTTTGGGCGTCCCCCCTTGGCCAGGTGTCACCGTGAAATCTGAAGTGGCAGCGCAACTGATGGAAGCGATGGGCTATCAAACAAGTCAGCGTGATTTGGCCGTAAGCGTTATTCTTGAGGGGCTAGCGCGTAACGATGTGGATGTTTATCTAGGGGGCTGGTACCCGGTGCAAACCGATATGGTTGAGCCACTGGTTGCTGATAATAAAATTGAAAAGCTGGTCTCCAATATCCAGGGGGCGAACTCTGGCCTGGTGGTTCCTCAGTACGTTTACGATGCCGGTGTGACATCGGTGGCCGACCTGGACGCCTACCGTGACCGTTTCGACGGTGATATTCAGGGCATCGAGGCGGGCACCGGGATTAACACGGCCATTCTGGCAGCTATTGATAATGACATTGCAGGCTTAGGAGACTGGCGTCTGCGTGAAAGCTCCACCGCCGCTATGTTGGCGCAGGCAGAGCAAAAGATGGCGGATGAAGAGTGGGTGACCTTTGTTGGTTGGGAGCCCCATTGGATGAACGTCAGTTTCGACATAGCTTATCTGGATGATGCCGATGAGGCGGGCATTGCCCAAATTGAGAGCACTGTTTGGACTATCGTTCCGGCCAATATGGCCGAAGATGATCCCCAGCTGCATCGTTTTCTTTCACAGTATGTAGTGGATATTGAGGATCAAAACGCGTGGGTGCATGACTACAGCTATGAGGATCGTCCCGCCAACGAGGTAGCGTCTGAGTGGATTAGCGCTAATTTAGACACGGTAGAGACATGGCTGGATGGCGTGACGACTAAAGATGGGCAGCCAGCGATACAGGCGGTACGTTCGACTTACCAGTAACCAATATTTCGTGTTAACCGTTTGTTAAGCGCTTGGCAAAAATCTTGCCAAGCGCTTTGCATTTCAGGCAGGTTCGCGTGGGCATGTAATGCCGCATGAACCATGTTTTTTGCACAGCGATAGCCTACCGGCATACCGCTGTTCCTCCAGTCCGCAATGGCTTTTTCGAGCGGTGCGGTCAAAGGGTCGTGCTCAACTGAAAGAACCTCAATCTGCGTTTCCGGTGGAAGTGTATCGAAGTGGTTCCCAATCCACGGGCAGTAGGGAATGAGTGACAAGACATCATGTCGGCTAAGTAACGGCGCATCGGCCCCCAGCGTTTGCTGGTTTAGTTTGCCGACCGGCGGATAGATAAGTCCTAGGGGCACGCAACGGTGCAGTAAGGGGGCTAAATCTATTGCTATGCGACCGCCAGCGCTGTCACCTACTACTGCGATGGGCTTTATAACCTCAGCGACCTTGAGGCAGTCTTCTAGCATGTTGTGGTAGCCCGCCTCCGGCGCTAAGCGATAGCTGACACTGATAACGTGGCGCTTTAGCTGCTCTGCAAGGCTTGCTGCAACGCCATGATGGCTGTCGATAGACCCCAGGGTAAATCCCCCCCCGTGAATGTATAGCACTTGGCCAGACTCAGCGGATGCAGGGATAAAGTGTCGGAGGGCTAAGCTTTCCCAGGTTTCGTCAGTGATTGTCATGCCTGACGGATTAGGCGGCGCAAACGTTTGACATAATTGATCGTAGCGCTGTCGAGCTACTGCAGGAGAGCCATTTTCGATATCTTTTAAGCCCGCATCGAAGCGGGTTATAAAAGCGTTTATGTCCATTAGCGGCTCCACCAGTCAGTCGTTACTGCGTTGGTTTGATGCTGTCTCTCACTGACAATCAGGCGCTGCCGTTAAGCACGCCTGATGTCATCGGGATGGTTAGATCAGCGTCTTTTGCGTCGTGCATCGAGCGTCTCGCGGAATAGCGAAAGTAGTACACCTGCGGTCATCACGAGTACAACAACACTTAGCGGTAAGGCAGCAGCAATAAGCGCTGTTTGCAGTGCGTTCAGGCCTCCGGCAACCAACAACACTGCCGCCACCAAACCAATCACCACGCCCCAGAACACTCGGAAGCGTTTAGGCGGTTCATTGTCACCTAATGATAAAATGGTGGTCAGCACTAACGTGCCGGAGTCTGAAGAGGTGACAAACCAGCTCATTAGCAGAAATACCATCATGGCGGAGAGTATCCAGCCAAACGTGCCGCTGCCGACAATGCCATCAGCCGTGGCAAACAGTGCTGAGGGTAGGTTCCAAGCGTTAACCAGCTCAATAATACCGGCGCTACCTGGGCCATTCGTTGCATATAACTCCTGATACATGGCGTTGCCGCCAAAGATGATCAGCCAAACAAAAATGATCAGGGTAGGTACTAACAGAACGCCCAATACAAACTCGCGTAACGTACGTCCTTTAGAAATTCGGGCGATGAAAAGACCGACAAAGGGAGCCCAGGCTAGCCACCAGCCCCAGTAGAAGATTGTCCAACCCTGTTGCCAAGCGGCGGTTCCTTCCTCATCAGCGTACCAAAGTCCCATGGGAATAAAATTGATAGCGTAGTCGAGCATGGTTTCGCCGAACGCCATGATGAGCCACAGCGTGGGGCCTGCAATTAGGAAAATGCTCACGACCACTAGGGACACCCAGATATTCATCTCGGAGATAAGACGAATACCGCCGCGTACGCCGGATACGGCTGAGAGTATTGAGATAACTGAAATACCCGCGATAAGTATTAACTGGGTATTTAGTCCTGGGTCGACACCTATTAGCCGTTCTAAGCCAACGGCCATTTGGCTAACCCCAAGCCCTAGCGAAGTAGCGACGCCAAAGACGCAGCCGAGCACCCCAAGGATATCAAACAGGTGGCCGATAGGGCCGAAGATGCGTTCGCCTATAAAGGGGTAAAGCGCCGAGCGCAGTGCTAGCGGCAACCCTTTTCGATAAGCAAAATACGCCAGCGACATACCGACAATCACATAGATGGCCCAGCCGTGAAGGCCCCAGTGAAAAACGGTAACGCGTAACGCATCGATAGCGCGCTCGTGACCGATGGCGACGGCACCGGCCATATCGGCATGGGGGTTGTTGGGGTAGCCAAACGCACCGGTATCGTCAATATAAAAGATTGGCTCTGCGACGCCAAAAAACAGGATGCCAATGCCGATACCTGCTGAGAAGAGCATCGAGAACCACGCAAAGTTACTGAACTCTGGGCGGCTGTCGTCAGCGCCAAGCCTTACGCTTCCATAGCGACTGAAGACAATGAAGGCGCAGACCGCTAGTAGCAGCATCACGGTAATCAGGTAATAACCGCTAAACGTGCTCTCAATCCAGGCGCGTGTTGCTCCGAACACGCTGCCAGCTGTATCTGAGCCAAGCCCGGTGAAAAGTACGAAGAGCAGCACTAGGCCGCTAGCACTTAGCGTCATTCCCTTGTGCATGCCTTGGAAGAAACCGCCTTGGGCGAGCTCTGTCACCATGTAGTCTGTACTGAGTTCGGCCTTGGGTGAGTTGTTATGCGAAGGCGGCGTGGATCGATGAGGGGGAGTTGGCGTAGCGATATGCTTGTCCTCTTGGGCCGGACGTCGGGCCGGCAATCCCGGTCAACCGTCCGTGCTGGCGGACGGTTCTCATTATTTTTAGTTTTGCTTTGCTATGTGGTTTTGCTATTCCGTTTTGCCGTGTCGTTATCGCCGTATGGCAATTGTGCGGTTAGCCAGCTCTGGCCATGTTGATGGCGCTGCTAAAGGTAACGCAGAGATGGCTTCCTCAACGGGGGATGGGAAAGGCGCAGGGCGAGCGGTATCGATATCAATGCCCATCAGCATCTGCTCGCTGGTGGCTAGCAGGTTGCCTGCTTCATCATTCAGCTTGAAAAAGACATGCAGGCGCTTGTTATCGCGATCCAGCAGGGTCAGCTCCACGCCGAGTGGCTGTCCTTCATGGGCCTCGCGGCGATAACAAAGATGCGTCTCAAGGGTGTAAATGGTATAGCCATGGCGGGCACGACCGGAGGTGTCCAGGCCGATATGTTCCATGAGTGCTTCTACCGCAAGTGAGAATACTCGGGCATATTCGGCGTCGTTCATATGGCCGTTGTAGTCGACCCACTCCGAGGCAACGCGGCTTTGTAAAATAATCATTAAATACGTCCTTCCAAGCCTTCGGCTTCAGGCCAATATTTTTGTACTAAGCCGAGCAGTTCTACCAGAAAGTCATCACGGCGGCGATCCAGCTCGGCCACTGAGCGACCAGCGGCTTGATGCTCGCAGCCTTCTACCACGCGATCAATAAGCTCGTTGGTAAGCTCGGGAGCTTCAAGCTTTGTCCACGGTAGTTTTAACGCTGGACCGAACTGTTCAAGCATATGGCGCATCCCTGACTCGCCACCAGCCAAATGAAAGGTGAGAAAGGTGCCCATTAGTGACCAACGCAAACCACAGCCGTAGACGACGGCGGCATCTATCTCTTCGGTTGTCGCCACGCCATCATTGACTAGGTGCAGCGCCTCACGCCAGAGCGCTTCCATCAGGCGGTCAGCAATATGCCCCTCAATTTCTCGGCGCACGACCAGTGGGCGCATGGCGAGTGCTTGGTATCGCGCATGAGCACGCTCTAACTCGTCAGGCGTGGTGGCTTCTCCGCCAACGAGCTCCACTAGCGGTAGCAGATAGACCGGGTTAAAGGGGTGAGCCACGATAACTCGCCCAGGAGCATTGTGGCAGTCTTGCTGCAAGTCGCTGGGTTTAAAGCCAGATGTGGAAGAGCCGATAATGACGTGCTTTTCCGCAGCTGAATCCAGCGCCGCAAGCATTTCGCGCTTAAGCTCAAGTCGCTCAGGTACGTTTTCCTGAATTAAGTCAGCGCCAATAACCGCCTCTTCTACACTATCGACGAACCGTAAGCGTTTTGGGTTAGCGCTTTCTGCCAAGCCAAGACGCTGTAAAGAGGGCCAGGCATTGTCAATAAAGGCACGCGTGCGATCGGTTGCATTGGGGTCTGGGTCAAAGGCCACGACATCCCAGCCTTGTGCCAAGGCGCGAGCAATCCAGCCATTGCCAATGACGCCGGTTCCTATCACGCTAAGTTGGCGGCTCATACGTCACCTCCCGCGCTGATATTCCCGGTGTGTGGATCGCGTAGGGACAGGTGAGCGCGTGTCTCTGCAGGTGTCATCACTCGGCCACCAAGGTTGTCGATGACAGTGGCGGCTTTCTCAACTAATTGCCCATTAGTCGCCATTACGCCCTTTTTAAGATAAAGATTATCTTCAAGACCGACGCGGGCATGGCCGCCTAGTAGAACCGCCTGAGCCACCATGGGCATCTGATGTCGACCGATGCCGAAAGCTGCCCACTGAGCGTTTTCTGGCAGTTTATTGCGCATGGTCAACATCGTTTCAGTATCGGCTTCAGCGCCCCAGGGAATGCCCAAGCAGAGTTGATAAAGAGGATCGCCATCGATCAGCCCTTCCTGCTGTAGCTGGCGTGCGAACCAAACGTGGCCCAGGTCGAAACATTCAAGCTCTGGTTTGACGCCAGCAGCCTGCACCAGGCGGGCGTGCTCGCGTAGCCAGTCGGCAGGGTTTACGTAGACCATATCGCCAAAGTTGAGGCTGCCGCAGTCTAGGGTGCAGAGTTCGGGCAAAAGCTCACCGACTGGCTCATGGCGTTGGGCGGGCGTTTGAATGTCCGTGCCGGGGCCACCGCGGGTGGGATCCTGAGCGTCAGGAATCCAATCTCCGCCTCCACCGGCGGTAATGTTCATGACGATATCCACCTCGGCCTCGCGCACACGCTGCATCACCTCACGAAAATGCTCGAGAGAGTGGCTGATGCCGCCGGTTTTAGGGTCACGTACATGAATATGGGCCACGCTGGCACCGGCTTTTGCGGCGGTAATACAGTCGTTCGCGATCTGTTCGGGCGTGATAGGAACATTGGGGTTCTTGCTTGTGGTGTCACCTGCGCCGGTGACAGCACAGGTCAAAATAACGTTGCGGTTCATTGGCCGCTCCTTGACAGTAGCGATGGAAAACGTACTTAAGTATGGCGAGATAGCGAGATAGCGATTGTCATTAAGCGACGCTAGATGCGCATAAAGCGTCGTTGTTAATTAAACGGAGTTAATGCGATGCAACTTAAGGACTACCAGAAGTACGACGCCACCGGTCTTGCTGAACTCATTCGCCGCCGAGACGTCAGCCAGACTGAGGTATTCGACGCGGCGGTGACTGCGATTGAAACGCTTAACCCATCTCTTCATGCGGTGGTTAGAACGCGCTTCGACAAAGCGAAACACGAGCGTGACCAAGTGTCGGCAAACTCGATATTTGCTGGTGTCCCAACGTTAAGTAAAGATCTATTGATGGCATTAACGGGTGAGCCGCTGGCATTCGGAAGTTCATCATTATCAGCGTGGTGTCCTAAGCAAGATTCGCTGCTTATTCAGCGTGTGCGGATGGCAGGGTTAGTGGTGGTGGGGCAAACGGCCACGCCGGAATTAGGACTAATGGGGATTACAGAACCTAAGGCATTTCCCCACCCGCAAAACCCATCTCGAAAGGGCTATTCCCCAGGCGGCTCAAGCGGAGGTGCAGCAGCGGCGGTCGCTAGCGGAATGGTGCCTATTGCGCTGGCAGGCGATGGTGGTGGTTCTATCCGCATTCCTGCCAGTTATTGTGGTTTGTTCGGTTTTAAACCTTCTCGCGGGCGGGTGCCGTTAGCGCCTGCCCACGGTGAAGTCTGGCAGGGCGCGGTGGTCGAGCACGCCATCACCCGTAGCGTGCGCGATAGTGCAGCGTTGCTAGAACAGATTAACGGCATGGCACCTTCTGGCCCTTACCCAGTGCCGCGGGAAACGGGCTATGTGGATGCCTTATCAGCCTCCACTAAGCCGCTACGCATCGCCGTGTCGCAGGGTGATTTTTTAAGTTACGGACTGGATACCCAATTAAGTGCAGATGTGAAAATAGCGGTTGAGAAGGCCGCAAAGGCACTGGCCGATATGGGACACGAGGTGGAGTGGTGTGATCCACCGGTTGATGGTGATGCCTTGGCCGACAGTTACCTGACGCTCTACCTTGGCCATTTAGCCGCTGACCTTCAGTGGGTAAGCCAGCAAACCGGTGTGCCGGTGCATCGGTTAGCCATTGAGCCGTCTACCCGCGCCGTTGGTAGGCTGGGCGCTAAGCTTTCGGCAAAAGATTACGAGCTAGCAAAGCGCTATTGGCACGAGGCTGCCGAGCAGATGAGCCAGTTTCACCAGCGTTATGATGCTCTGGTGTTGCCGGTAGCCGCGGATACTGCTCCCAAAATAGGCGAGCTTTATCCCTCTGCGGCTCGCGAGCGATTAATGTCTCTGTTAGTGGTTCCTGGTGCATCAGCGCTGGCACTGAAAGCGGGGGTGTTAAAGCACCTGGCGGTGGATGCGCTTAGCCGTACCCCGTTTACGCAATTGGCGAATCTTACCGGCCAGCCTGCTATGTCGGTACCTTTCCATGTGGCGGCCAATGGGTTGCCCGTTGGGGTGCAAGTGGTAGGGCGCCTGGGTGAGGATAAGCAACTGCTACAGCTGGCGGCAGATATGGAGCGACATGGTGATTGGCAGTGTCGTGTAGGCCAACATTAAGGTTCGGTGTGTGGTGGTCAATGGCGCATACAGCAACTGTATAGCGTAAAAAGCAGATTGTTTTCTCAAGGATTATAGGTAAATGCATACAACGACGTTAGCGATGGATAAAGGCGGTGTGGAGCTGGGGCCGAATCTTTTGTCAGGCGTCAGCTTGCCCGCTGCGGTGGTGCATGAAGGCCCGCTGGCGCATAACATCACGTGGATGCAGCGATTCGCTGACGCTCATGGTGCTTACTTGGCACCCCATGGCAAAACGACCATGGCCCCTGCGCTTTTTCAGCGTCAGCTGCAGGCGGGGGCGTGGGGCATTACTTTGGCAACCGCGCCCCAGTGTCGTGCTGCCTACGCTAACGGCGTGACCCGATTGATCATGGCGAATCAGTTGGTCGGCCAAGCTAATATGGCCATCATCGCTAGCCTGCTTGAGCAGGGTGTGACGTTTTACTGTGTGGTCGATAGCCAGGATAACGTACGTCAGCTTGGGCGTTTCTTTGCCGAGCGAGGATTGACGCTAACGGTGCTCATTGAGGTAGGGGTGCCCGGAGGACGTTGTGGCTGTCGCAGCAAACAGCAGATTCTCTCGCTCGCGGAAGCCATTGCTAATGAATCCGCGCTCTCACTGGTGGGGCTAGAGGGCTATGAAGGTGTGATGCATGGCGATAACCCGGAGCCCCGTGTTCGTGACTATGCCAAGCAGTTGGTGGACGTGGCGGTAGAGCTTGAGGCCGCTGGACGTTTCTCAGAGGAAAATCCTATGGTCACCGCATCGGGTTCTGCCTGGTATGACGTGATTGCAGAAGCCTTTGACAGCGCACCGCTTCAAGGGCGATTTACCCCCGTGTTACGCCCCGGTTGCTATATCGTCCATGATCATGGCCTTTATCGTGACGCGCAATCTGCGGTGTTAAAACGTCGGCCAGATCTGCAGCAGGGGCTTGAACCAGCCTTGGAAGTTTTTGCTCAAGTGCAGTCGCTGCCTGAACCTGGGCTTGCTATTGTGGCGCTCGGCAAACGCGATATTGGCCACGACCAGTTCCCCATTGCTCTACGCCGTTATCGAGAGGGAAGTGAGGCCTCGCACCTTTTGTCAGTCGCTGGCTGGGAAGTGACGAAGCTTATGGATCAGCATACCTTCGTGCGCCTTCCTGAAGCATCTCAGGATGTTGAGGTCGGTGATATCATCGCTTTTGGTGCCTCCCATCCCTGTTTAACCTTTGATAAGTGGCGCCAGCTGCTGCTGGTAGACGACGAGTTAAACGTGAAAGAGCATTTGGCCACCTACTTTTAAATGTGGCTCGAACGGTAGGCGACTAGGCAAGCCTTCTGCTCTCAGGCAGGTTAAACTACGCGACTTTGAGTCAACGCTTGGCGCCATGCATGCATCCCCTTGATACATCAACAAGTCATATTTCAAACAGCCATATTGCAAAAGGCTATGAGCTAACCCAAGCGGGAGATCGTTATTTCGATGGCTTGGTCGATAAGTTCTCCCGTTCGCTTTATCAAGCGCCCCGTGGCGAGCTGCGACTGGCGATGCTGGATTATTTGCTGCCGCAAATGCTGCGCCTGACGGCACAGCCAGTGCTTGATGTTGGTGGTGGTTTAGGACAACTATCGGGGTGGTTTGCTGAGCGCGGGCACGCGGTCACCATGGCAGAGCCTTCCCAGGATATGTTGGCCCATGCAAATGCATGGCATGACGAGCGACGTGCTGCAGGTGCTTGGCCACCAGAACAGCTTCGCTATCTTGCCGCGCCGCTTCAGTCGCTGCCGCAGCAAGCGCCTGGGCCTTGGCCGCTCATCACCTGTCACGCTGTGCTTGAGTGGTTAGGAGAGCCTGAGCAGGCCGTGCAAACGCTTGCTAGTCTGCTTGCCCCTGGCGGGCAGTTAAGTTTGATGGTGTTTAACCGCGATGCGTTGCGCTTTTCCAACGTCATCAAAGGTAACTTAAAAAAAGCGCTTAGCGACCAGCTTGAGGGTAAAGGTAAGCGACAGCGGTTAACGCCTATCTCACCGGTCACCCACGACGAAGTGTGCCAGTGGGCAGCGAATAACGGCCTGCTCATGGATTCCGTTGCCGGGATACGAATTTTTCAGGATTATTTACGCCATCCCTCTGCGGAAGAGAGCGAGCAGGCAACGCTGCTGGCGCTTGAAAAGCAGTATTGCCGTCAAGATCCTCACTGGCGGCTAGGACGCTATTTACTTTATACCTTCACCAAACCCGAGGCCGATGTATGAGCGCGCAACTGCCTGCTTGCCAACTTCTTGAACGTTTCTATGGCCAATCGGCTAACTTATGGCCTGTTGCGCCGCCTGCTGATGCCTGGTTGCAAGCCCATTCTACGGCAATGATAAGTGGTGATGTAGCGCTGCGTGAGCAGTGGGTGGCCAGTGGTAAAGCAGCCGCTAGCCCGTTTGATGCACCCTTTATTCAGCAGGCTGGGCAGGTGGTGCTGTTTTGGCCGAAGGCTCATCAACTGGGAATCTGGTGGCTAACATGGCTATGTCACGTGTTGCCTGAAAATACTCCGCTTGATGTTGTCGGTGAGCATCAGGGAGGCATCAAGCGCGTGCCTAAGATATTGAGTGAGTTGGGCATGCGCTGCGATAAGCTTGATAACGCTCGTCGTTGCTCGTTGTTTGCTACGCGCACGGTAGCGATGGGGCAGCCAGATAATGCGTGGCAAACCTTTGAAGCGCTGGATTTAAAACTGGTGAGTCATCCTGGCGTCTTTGGTCACGGCAAGGTTGATGAAGGCACGCGTTTAATGCTCGAAAGCATAGCGACTAGCTTGCCCAAAAAGCCGCTCAACGTGCTGGATGTGGGCTGTGGCGACGGCATTATTAGTGCTTGGCTTGCAGCGCGAGGCCATCAGGTCACCGCTGTGGATGTCAGTGCGTTTGCAGTGGAAGCGTGCCGCCGAACGCTAGCAGCCAACCAGCTTAGTGGTCGGGTGCTTGAGAGCGACGTTTATTCAGCGCTTGAAGGTCAGCAGTTTGATCTGATAGTGAGTAACCCTCCGTTTCACCAGGAACGAGAGATTACCTATAGCCCTAGCGCACGCCTTATTTCAGAAGCGCCCAATCATTTATCGGCCAAGGGGCAGCTTGTGTTAGTGGCGAATGCCTTTCTTCCATACCCTGATGTGCTGGAAAGCACCTTCGGTGGTTTTGAGACCTTGGCAGATAATCGGCGCTTTAAAGTGTATCGAGCCGCTAAATAGCAAGCGCCACTGCTGAGACGACTATTTGCGTCTATGCTGCCAATAGTAAGCCGCGTTTCGGCTTTACGTGTAAAGGAGATGGAAATGACAGGAAGCGTTCGTACGACGGCCGTTATTGGCAGTGCGTTGATCTTGGGCGGTTTGCTGGCGCTGGGGCTCGTGTGGGGAGGCAGTTACTTCAAAGGGGCAGCGGAGGTTTGGCAGCAGTCTTCACGCAGTGTCACCGTGCGTGGCTTGGCCGAGCGCGAAGTGGCGGCGGATATGGTGCTATGGCCACTTAACTATACTGTTAATGCCAATTCGCTTTCTGACTTAGAGCAGCAACTCTCCAGTAATGAGCAGTTAATTCGCCAATTTCTGGAGGCCCGTGGTTTCGATATGGGCAACGTCAGCGTAACGCCACCGCGTATTACTGATCAATTTAGCAATATGTATGGTGGCGAACGCCCAGACGAGCGCTATCGCGCTGAGGCTACGTTGCTGCTACGTACTGATAATGTTAGTGGGGTGATAGAGGCGGTGCCCCAAGCCACTGCTTTGGTACGTCAAGGCGTGCTGTTGTCGCCTAGCTATGAATACCGCACTGAGTTTTTGTTTACTGGCCTAGACGCGATTAAGCCTGAAATGATTGCTGAAGCGACTGCTGATGCACGCAATGCAGCCCAGCAGTTTGCCGAAGATTCTGGTAGTGGTGTTGGGGGAATACGCCAAGCGACCCAGGGCTACTTTTCCATTGAAGATCTCGATAGCTATACACCCCATATCAAGCGAATCAGAGTTGTCACTACGGTAGATTACTCGTTAGAAGAGTAGTCCTTACCGCCTCAAGTAGACGGTGATTTCATGCCCGGATAACGGATCGCCGTGATGGTGTAGAACGTCTCGCCATTGGGTGTGAGTACCGTGATATCGTCGTCTACTTCTTTCCCGAGCAGTGCTTTGGCCATGGGAGCATCGATACTGATCCAGCGCTTTTTGGTATCGATTTCGTCGTGGCCAACAATTCTAAGATGAACCTGCTCTCCGCTTTCATCTTCCAAATCTACGTACGCGCCGAAAAAAACCTTGCTGGTGTCAGCGGGCAGACGATCAACAATCTGCAGTTCGTCCAACCGTTTTGTTAGGTAGCCAATACGCGCAATAACGCGGTTTAACTCTTTCTTGTTATAGGTGTAATCGGCATTTTCACTGCGGTCTCCTTGGGCGGCCGCTTCGCCGACTTTGGCCGAAATGGCGGGGCGTTTAACTCGCGATAAATGGTCCAGGACAGCGCGCAGGCGAGCCGCACCCTCTGCTGTGATCAGGTTGCTCTTAGGTTGTTGGCGCGGGTCTTTCGCTGGATCGCGCCAGCGCGTCATATTTCGGCCTTTCATTGCGTTTTTCACCTCCTCAAAGAGCACCAGCTTACGCTAATGGCAGTGTGGTTAACAAAGCGCTTATTTATTGGCGATTCATTCAAACGTTCGTTACATTATGGGTGTGGGTGATTTCAGACCCCAAAACCAAACGTATTACTTGTTAGAAAGCACAAAAATAAACCAGGAGCTTATTATGCGCACACCCCCTTTTTCTCGGTTACTCATTGCAGCGGCGTTAGGCAGCGCCTTAGCGCTAGCCCCATTAAGTGTGTCGGCTTATGAAGGCGACGTATTCTCGCTAAAAAATCGTTGGGAACACACCGTCACTGAGATGCCAGCTAACGAGCGCGAGAGCACGCTTAAAGCGCTGGCCAGTGAGGCTGAGCAACTGGCTAGCCAACACCCTGATCAAGCGGAAGTATTAATCTGGCAAGGCATCGTGCTGGCTTCCTATGCACGTGAACGCGGCGGGCTTGGTGCATTAGGCACCGCGGGCGATGCCCGCGATGTGCTGGAGCGGGCCATTGAAATCGACCCACAAGGCGGTAATGGTTCGGCTTATGTCACGCTAGGAGCGCTATACGACCGCGCCCCAGGCAGGCCATTAGGCTTTGGCAACAGCGATACCGCTGAGCGCATGTTTCAGCGCGCGCTAGAGATTCGCCCAGACGGTATTGATGTGAACTATTACTACGCGGCGTTCTTGAAAGAAGAAGGTAATACCCAAGCTGCTCGTGAGCATGCCCAGCGCGCGGTGAATGGTACTGCACGCGAGACCCGTCAAGCATCTGATGAAGCACTGCGCCGGGATGCCGAGGTATTACTCGGCGAGCTGTAGGCTGTTAGCCAAGGCGTCTAGCGCTAAGGTTGATAGAAACGCTAAGATTGATAGAAACGCTAAGGTTGATAGAAACGCTAAGGTTGATAGGCGCATTGGCATTCCCAGTGGTAAGCATTGATAATAGAACGATTGTTAACACTGGGAGTGCTTCATGGCATCTAGCCCTAATTCATTAGTGCCCGATGCGTCAGCGCCGCCTCAGTTAGGCCGAGACGATGTCGAGCTTATTCAGCGAGAGACCCTTTATCAGGGGTTTTTCCGTTTGGAAGCCTTAGAACTGCGTCATCGTCTGTTTGAAGGTGGTTGGAG
This sequence comes from Halomonas sp. XH26, assembly GCF_024138895.1. Lineage (NCBI taxonomy): Bacteria > Pseudomonadati > Pseudomonadota > Gammaproteobacteria > Oceanospirillales > Halomonadaceae > Halomonas > Halomonas sp. XH26. Next base: position 2,442,527 of record NZ_CP071889.1, on the reverse strand, counting down.
CGGCACGATGCGGCGTGAGGTGCATAACCGCTTCGACGCTGTTGGTGTGCTGCTTTACGACCCTGCTCGTGACGCGTTAGTACTTGTCGAACAGTTTCGTGCTGGCGCGATTGACGATCCGCTTTCCCCTTGGAAGTTAGAGTTGGTGGCGGGGCTGGCAGATAAAGACGAATCTCTTGAAGATGTTGCCCGCCGCGAAGCCATGGAAGAGTCTGGCTGCCAGGTTGGCGTGCTGACTAAATTACATACTTATTATCCAAGCCCAGGGGCGTGTAACGAGCGCGTGACGCTATTTTGTGGCTTAGTCGATACCCAGGGTATGGGGGGAATCCATGGCCTGGATGATGAGCACGAAGATATCCGTGTTCATGTGGTGACGTTCCCAACAGCATGGGAACTCCTGGAGCAGGGAAGACTCGATAACGCCATGTGTTTGATTGGGCTACATTGGTTAGCGAGCCAGCGCGCTTCGCTGCGTGCTGCTTCTCATCGAGCAGCGACAATGCCAAGCGAATCTGAAAAGGAGTGAACATGGCTAGAACCGCCTATGTCACCGATTTAAAGTCCCTGCAGGGCGAGTGTAGCGCCAACTATATGCGCATGCTTCGTTTGGTAGGTGATATGGAAAGTGGCCAGCGACGTGATATCGCGCTGCATGGCGATGACCAGCATTTCGGCGATTTACATCTTAAGATTCTGGAGCAGGCGCCCTATACCACGATGGTGGAAGTGACCCAGAGTGGGCCGCTAGATGCGGTTATTGAAGGCCCCAGAATGCGTGTCCATCTCTACCATGATGTACGTATGGCAGAAGTGACTGATTTTCAGCGTGAGCGCCACTTTAGTGGTCGCTATCGTTACCCGAATGCCAGAATGCACCAGCCAGATGAGAAGCTGCAACTGAATCGCTTTCTAGGTGAGTGGCTGGCGCATGGCTTAGCCCATGGTCATGCCTATGATATGCCGGAGTTACCCTGATGCGGCTGGTTCAGATTACCGATTCGCACCTGCATGCCGATAAGGCGGCTCGCTCACGGGCGGGAATTCCGTGGCAGCAGTTTGAGCGTGTGCTGGAAGCAGTGATTGCTGAACGGCCCGACATCGTCGTATTTAGCGGAGATGTAAGCCAAGATGAAACGGCTGCCTCTTATGCGTTGGCATGCCAAGCGCTGGCATCATTGCCGTGCCCATGGTTCTGGATTCCTGGCAATCACGATCAGTTGGCATTCATGCAAGCGGAGCACCCGCTGGTGGAGGAAGTCGACCTGGTCCAATGGCGATTATTGCTGTTGGATACCCATGTGGAAGGCCATCCGTATGGCGAATTGGGCGCTGAGCGCTTAAACGCACTGGCTGAGCGCCTAGAAGAAGATGATCGCCCTACCTTGATTGTGATGCATCATCCCCCCGTTGATGTGGGCGCTGTGTGGATGGACGCTATTGGCCTTCAAGATCGCGATGCGTTTTGGCAACTGTTAAACCGCCACCCTCAGGTTAAGATCATCCTGTTTGGTCATGCCCACCAAGCCTATGCCCAGTCGCACCGTACCGCGGATGGCAAGATTGACGTGTATGGTTGTCCTGCCATCGCAGACCAGTTCTTACCCGGCGCAGAGCAGTTTGCGATTGATGAAGCGTCTCGACCCGGCTATCGAATCATTGATCTTCATGGCAGTGATTGGCAGACCTGGATTGAGCGTGTTGTCGTATAGTCTGTGCCTGTGATGACACTGTTAGGCAATAAAGATATAAAAAGATAGTTATTAATTCTTTTGGGTTATTATTGACTCGGCGTTACCCTATCCCCAAATAACCGTCTTCCGGCCGCGTTGCCGTTAGTCGGAAAATAGCGTTTGCACGTGCAAGCACCGTTTTATGAGGGAGTAGGTAATGAACCAGTTTTCTGCGCCGTCGGCGTCCCAGCGTGAGGTGTCTGCCACACCCGACGCGGCACGTTTGACCCATCTAAAGCAGCTAGAAGCTGAATCGATACATATTATCCGGGAAGTCGCCGCTGAGTTTAGTAACCCGGTCATGATGTACTCCATCGGTAAAGACTCCTCGGTGATGCTGCACTTGGCGCGCAAAGCCTTCTACCCGGGGACACCGCCATTCCCGTTGATGCATGTGGACACTACCTGGAAGTTTCGTGAAATGATCGAGTTTCGTAACCGCATGGCAGAAGAAGCGGGCATGGAGCTGATTGTGCATACCAATGAAGAGGGGCGGGCTGCCAATATCAACCCCTTCGACCACGGTAGTGCGAAATATACCGACATCATGAAAACCCAGGCGCTGAAGCAAGCGCTGGATAAGCATGGCTTTGATGCGGCTTTCGGTGGCGCACGGCGTGATGAGGAAGCCTCACGCGCTAAAGAGCGTGTCTACTCCTTCCGCGATAAATACCACCGCTGGGATCCGAAGAGTCAGCGTCCTGAACTTTGGAATGTGTATAACGCCAACGTTAACAAGGGCGAGTCAATTCGCGTCTTCCCACTTTCGAATTGGACCGAGCTGGATATCTGGCAGTACATCTATCTTGAGTCGATTCCGATTGTGCCGCTTTACTACGCCGCCAAGCGTCCTGTGGTTGAGCGTGATGGCATGCAGGTTATGGTTGACGATGATCGCTTGCCTTTGGCACCAGGTGAAGTGCCTGAAGAGAAGTTTGTGCGCTTCAGAACGCTGGGCTGTTATCCACTGACCGGTGCGGTGGAATCAACGGCAGCTACACTGCCCGAGATTATTCAAGAGATGCTGTTGACCAAAACCAGTGAGCGTAGTGGCCGTGCCATTGATCGTGACCAGGTCGGTTCGATGGAGAAGAAAAAGCGCGAAGGCTATTTTTAAGGAGTAGGTCTAATGGCTCATCAATCCAATTTAATTGCTGACAATATCGAGCAGTATCTTCACGAGCACGAAAACAAAGACCTGCTGCGCTTTATTACCTGCGGCAGTGTTGATGACGGCAAATCTACGCTGATCGGGCGACTGCTGCACGACTCTAAAATGATCTTTGAAGATCAACTGGCGGCAATTACCCAAGCGTCTAAAACCAGTGGCACTACCGGTGATACGGTTGATTTGGCGCTGTTGGTAGATGGTTTGCAGTCAGAGCGAGAGCAGGGCATTACCATTGATGTTGCTTATCGCTTTTTCTCCACCGAAAAGCGTAAGTTCATCATTGCGGATACTCCAGGGCATGAGCAGTACACCCGAAATATGGCCACGGGCGCTTCAACAGCCAGCTTGGCGATTATTTTGATTGATGCCCGTTATGGTGTGCAGACCCAAACTCGTCGCCATAGCTTTATTGCCGATTTGCTGGGTATTCAGCACTTGGTGATTGCGGTAAACAAAATGGATTTGGTGGAGTTCTCTGAGCAGCGCTTCAACGAGATTGTTGATGAGTACCGCGCGTTTGCCACCAACCTTAGCGCGCCGGATATTCGCTTTGTACCAATGTCAGCACTCAACGGCGACAACGTCGTCAACCCAAGTGACCAGACGCCTTGGTATTTCGGTGCGGATTATGAAGGTAAAACGCTGATTGAGCTGCTGGAAAGTGTCGAAATCAGTCGTGACCAAAACCTCACTGATTTACGTTTGCCGGTACAGTACGTTAACCGCCCGAATCTGGATTTTCGCGGTTATTGCGGCACATTGGCGGCAGGTATTCTGCACCCAGGCCAGGAAGTAAAAGCGCTGCCATCGGGTAAAACGTCACGGGTTGAGCGAATTGTGACGTTTGACGGCGACTTAAGCGCCGCTTATCCAGGCCAAGCAATCACTGTCACCCTGGAAGATGAGATTGATATTTCCCGCGGTGATTGGATTGTTAGTGCCGACGCCGACTTGCCGCTTTCTAATGCGTTCATGGCGGATATTGTATGGATGCATGAAGATGCACTGGCGCCGGGAAAATTGTATGACTTTAAGCTCGCCACTCGAGATCTATCTGGGCAGGTAAGTGCCATCGAGTACCAGATTGACGTTAATACACTTGAAAGACATGCCACTGATTCGCTGGGGTTAAACGCGATTGCTCGCTGTGAGGTAGAGTTAACAGCCGCGATTCCAGTGGATGACTATCGCACCAGCCCTGGTACTGGTAGCTTTATCATCATCGACAGATTGACTAACGTAACGGTTGGCGCTGGCATGATTCGCGGAACTGCCGATGCCCGCGAGCAGGTCAGTGGCGCTACTGATTGGGCAGCCTTTGAGCGTGATTTGAATGCGCTGGTGCGTAAGCATTTTCCGCACTGGGAAGCGAAGGATGTGCGCGACTTGCTGCGTTAACAGGTACTGTTAGCAAGTGCTGTTAGTAGGTACTGGTAGCAGTTAAGTGAGCTGAACCAAAAAGCCGCCTTGGTCATTGACCAAGGCGGCTTTTACGTAAGGAGCAGTGCTACTGTGTGTTAGAAAGACTGCGCGTTAGGGAAGAACAGCTGTTGGCCGTTGACAGTAAAATCGGCAATCGCTTGCTGTCCTTCGTCAGACACCAGCCACTGGTGCCACTGGGCCGCTAAATCATGCTTCAAGTGCGGGTGTCGCTGTTCAGAAAGCAGCAGAGTGCCGTACTGATTAAACAGCGCATCGTCGCCTTCAAATAACAGTGTTAAGTCTTGCGGGTTTTCAAACGCTACCCAAGTTGCACGGTCAGTGAATGTGTAGGCGTTCATACCTGCAGCGGTATTTAGGGTTGGCCCCATGCCGCTACCTAACTCGCGATACCATTCACCTTGAGGGGTCACCTCTGCACCTTCCCATAAACGCAGTTCGGCACGGTTGGTGCCACTATCATCTCCGCGGGATGCAAAGGGTGATTCGCTTTCCGCGATACGTGCAAACGCCTCGGTGACGTTGGCACTACTGCTAATATCTGCAGGGTCATCGCTGGGCCCAACAATCACAAAGTCGTTATACATGACGTCCAGGCGCTCGCTGGCGTAGCCATCGGCGACAAACTGCTCTTCGCCCGCCGTGTCATGTACCAGTAGGCTATCGGCATCTCCTCGGCGGGCAATCTCAAACGCTTGTCCTGTTCCTACAGCAACCACACGCACATCAATGCCAGTGGCATCGGTGAAGGTAGGAATAATCGCGTCAAATAGCCCTGAGTTTTCAGTGGAGGTGGTTGACGCTAAGGTGATGAAATCATCGTTAGCGAGCAGTGAGGCACTCCACGAGAGGCCTACTAATCCTGAGGTTAATAAGCTAGCGGTAGCCAACGTTGTGGTTTTTTTCATAGGGTTGCTCCTGGGGTTACCAAACAAGTTCGCCGCGAATAAAGGCTCCCGCTTGTGTGGAAGCTGGCGTGTCAAAAAAGTGTTGGGCCTGTGTGTGCTCTAGCACTTGACCGCTATACATAAACACCACCTCATCAGCCAGGCGGCGTGCTTGATGCAGGTCGTGGGTCGTCATAATGATGCGGGTGCCGTTCTGATGAAATTCATTTACCGCATCTTCAACCGCCTTGATAGCAGCAGGATCTAGAGCAGATGTAGGCTCATCTAAAAACAGCACGGCAGGGTTAAGTAACCAGGCGCGAGCAAGCGCAAGGCGCTGCTGTTCGCCGCCGGAGAGCACCCGGGCAGGACGCTTGGCAAGCGCGACTAAGCCAAATTTTTCGAGTGCCTGCAGGGCCATATGTTTGCGCTGCCGACGTGGCACTCCGCTAACTGCCAAGGCATAGGTCAAATTATCGATTGCCGAGCGGCGCAGTAGCACCGGGCGCTGGAACACCATGGCTTGGGCAGGCGGCTCTCCCTGCCAACTAACGTGGCCACTGCTGGGGGTGAGCAGGCCGTGGGCCAAACGCATTAACAGGCTCTTTCCTGCGCCGTTGGGGCCCATAATCAGTGTGCGCTGGCAGCCTGAGAGTGTCAGTGTGGTGGGGGCGAGTAAACGATGGCCGCGATGCTCAAAACTGATCTGATCTAAATGCAGCGAAGGCACGGTCGTCATAAGAGACTGAGGAAAACTAGCTGGTGGAAAAACAGACGCGTTCATCCTAACCGCCTTTTAGCCGTCTCACTGACCATGTGAGCCAATGCATTAATCAGCGTCACAAGGCTAAGCAGCACTATGCCTAATCCCAGCGCGAGGGGTAGGTTGCCTTTGCTGGTTTCCAGCACAATGCTGGTGGTCATTACGCGGGTAACGCCATCGATATTGCCACCGACAATCATCACCGCGCCGACTTCAGCGCTAGCGCGGCCAAAGCCTGCGAGTATCACGGTTAATAGTCCGAAACGTGCGTCCCACAGCAGAGTAGGCATCATCCGTAGCTGCTTCAGGCCAAGGGAGCGCAGCTGTTCGGCATACTCGTTATGCAGTGTCTCTACTTGCTGGCGAGTAAGCGCGGCAATAATCGGGAATACTAAAATGACTTGTGCAATCACCATGGCCGTTGGCGTAAACAGCAGCCCAAACTGACCTAGTGGCCCCGCGCGGGAAAGCAGTAGATAAACACATAGCCCAGCGACCACTGGGGGAAGACCCATGAGCGCGTTGAGCAGCACGATCAACGCATTGCGGCCAGGGAAGCGCCAAAGAGCCAGCGCTGCGCCCAGTGGTAATGCCAGTGCACTAGCGAGCAGTACTGCAAGCAACGATACCTGCAGTGACAGCATCACGATATCGATTAGCCCCTGATCCATGCCCAGAATCAAGGCAAGCGCTGTGTAAAAGGGGTTCTCACTTGGGGACATTGCTGTTCGCACCCTCATTTTTGTAATTCAGCATCGTTTTAACAACCGACATCATGTGAGTTCAATCACCTTAGGTGCATCCGCTAGCATAATGTACGCAAACTTGATGTAATGCACTTTAGCCTGAAATATATGCAGCTATATGCAGTAAAGTGCGAGGCGCATGAGCATGTTAAGGGAATTCCTCACCACGGCAGAGGTGGCCGACTACCTGCGCTTAAAAGAGCGAAAGGTGTATGACTTGGTGCGCCAGGGGCAGATACCTTGCAGCCGCGCTACCGGAAAATTGCTCTTTCCTCGTCAGCATATCGATATGTGGGTGCTTAGCCATTTAGAAGGTGACCAAGCGCTGCGTTCGCCGCTGCCGTTGATAGTGGCGGGTAGCCAAGATCCACTGTTGGAGTGGGCGGTTCGCGAAAGCGGTAGTGATTTGGCTTCACTGTGCCACGGCAGTGGCGATGGCCTGCGCCGTTTGATGGAAGGAAAAGCGATGCTGGCGGGTATTCACTTACTCAACTTTGAATCCGGGCGCTATAACGAGCCAGCGGCACTAGGGCTGGGGGGGGTGCGGGACTTAATCGTGCTGCATTGGGCGAAGCGTCAGCAAGGGTTGCTAGTGGCACCAGGAAATCCACTGGGCATTCAAACGCTTAATGATATTTCTCGGCAGAAGGCTACGCTTGCCCACCGTCAGCCTGATGCAGGTGCGGCTCAATTGCTGCGTTGCCTGCTACAGCGGTCAGCGATTGAACCGAATACACTAAATTTGGCAGCTAACGTTTCGTTGAGCGAAGATGATCTGGCCCTTTCCATTGCTCAAGGTGAAGCGGACGTTGGACTTGGGGTCGAAGCAGCAGCCCACCGTCAACACCTACACTTTATACCGCTAATTGAAGAATCATTTGACTTGGTGATGCACCGCCGAAGTTACTTCGAACCAGCGGTTCAGGCGCTTATCTCATTTACTCGCCAGGAGCGTTTTATCCAGCGGGCGGGGGCTTTGCAAGGCTATGACGTGAGCGGCTTGGGAGAAGTGTTGTACAACGCTTAGCAATATGGCTTTTGGCGGTTGAGGGACACCCGCCATTACGCCACACTGGTGACCGTTTAGCTATTTAACAGAGCCATCACAGGAAGTGAACAATGTTAGGAATGACGCAAAATATAGCGGTTGCCGATGACGTGGCTGAGTGTTTTTCGTGTGGGTGCCAATAATGGCGTGGTACCACCAGTGGGCAAGCTTTGCCAAGCGGTTGGCTCACGTGGTGGCACAGCCGATGAAGCGCGACAGCGGTCATGGGGGGATGATGGTGCACCCCTACCGTGGTTATGGTTCCCAGCAAGAGGTGTTTGTGATGGGGCGCGTGTTTCGTCAGGCCGCATTAGGTAGGGCGATACCTCGGCGAGGTATGTTGCGAGACACTGCAGATGTTGCTCGACGTATCTTTCGACGCGGCCTCGCTAATGCCAAAGTGGATATACGCATTGGCGATAATCAGCTGTGTCTAACGACTGACCGCGACGGTTACTTTGACGCTCACTTGCCGATCAGTACTGCGTTACCGGTTGATGTTTCCTGGCATCGTGCCGATATCATGGTTCATGCTGACGGCCACCCGCCAATCCGGACCAGCGTCGAAGTTTACGTGCCGCCTCCCGAAGCAGACCTGTTGGTGATCAGTGATATTGACGACACCGTCATGTTCACTGGTGTCGCTGAAAAGCTCAAAATGCTGTATCGCTTGTTTGTCCGTAAGCCGCATCGACGCACGGCTTTTCCTGGGGTGGCATCGCTTTATCAGGCGCTGTATCGAGGGGAAACTGAGAAAGCTGAACGGCCTATTTTGTATGTTTCCAGAGGGCCTTGGGCAATCTATGAGATGTTGGAAACCTTCTTTCAACTCAATCGCATACCCGTCGGGCCCATTCTGTTTCTACGCGAGTGGGGGATTTCTCTGCGCCGCCCGTGGCCGCGGCGGGCTGAAGCGCACAAGCGTGATTTGATCGACCGCATGTTAGCGCTCTATCACGATATGCCCTGCATTTTGATTGGTGACAGCGGCCAGCACGACCCAGAGGTTTATACCGAGGTGGTGAAGGCATATCCCACACGAATCAAAGCGATCTATATTCGTCGGGTTGATAAGGATCCTCAACGGGAAGAGGCGATTCAGCGTTTACGGGATGAACTTGCCCATACTGATTGTGAATTAGTACTCGCTGCTGACAGTATTTTGATCGCCGAACATGCCTACTCTAAAGGCGATATTTCTGCCAGAGGGCTGCAGGCTGTACAACGGGATGTAGACGCGCATCACAATGACCCTGAATAGTTGTAGGTGAGTGCGCCTATTTTGTGCTCATGGTAAAACTAAACACGGGTTAGCGGGTCGTTAATTTAGGTTCTTAATCAGCGGTGAGTGTGATCATGGTCATTGTGTTAATCGTATTGGCGCTGGCCATTTTTGTTCTGCCTAACCTATGGGCAAAATGGGTGTTGAAACGCCACACCCGTGGGCGGGATGACTATCCGGGTACCGGCGCGGAGCTTGCCGAGCATCTGCTACGCCGTTTGGGTGTTGAAGGTGTGAAAGTTGAGCGTACCGAGTTTGGCGATCATTACGACCCGGAATCGCGCTGCGTACGTCTCACCCCGGACCATTATGATGGCCGTTCACTGACGGCAGTGACCGTTGCTGCCCACGAGGTCGGGCACGCTATTCAACACCATGAAGGCTACGCGCCTCTGCTAGCCCGAAGTCGTATGGTTCAAGTAGCGCAAAAGGCAGAAAAGCTGGGCGCTATTTTAATGATGGCCGCACCGTTTCTGTTTGTGCTCACAAGACTGCCTGGTGGGCTGGCAGCGGTTATCGCCATGGCCGTTATTAGTTTTGGCACCGCCGCGCTGGTGCATCTAGTGACGCTGCCCGTTGAGTTCGATGCCAGCTTTAACCGTGCACTGCCACTGCTTAAAGAGTACGTGCCGCCCTATGACATGCCCGGCGCTCGCCATGTGCTTACCGCCTGCGCGTTCACCTACGTTGCTGCTTCGTTAGCCAGCGTGATGAACCTTGGCCGCTGGCTGGTGATTTTGCGGCGTTGAGATTGGCTAGAGCTTGGGAAGCCACGATGAGTAACAAAAAAGCCGCTCAACATTAGAGCGGCTTTTCAGCGTTATGCGTTGGATGCAGACAAATTACTTCTTAATCATCCGGTAACCAGCCAACAATACCAAAGCACCTACAATAGCGGTCACAAAACTTCCAAAGCTAAAGTCACCCATGGTGCCAAGCCCAACCAGTGAGCCAATCCAGCCACCGACAAAGGCGCCAGCAATACCGAGAAGAATGGTAACGATAAGGCCACCTGGATCTTTACCAGGCATAATCACTTTTGCAATAACACCGGCGATAAGACCGAATAGAATCCATGCTAAAAAACCCATCTTTACTCCTCGATGTTCTATTAGTGAGCACGTCATTATGAACTAGGTGATGACTGGCTGTGTAATTAAGAACTGTTTCATTAAGGCCTATACTGCTGAAAATACGACATAACGTATTCGTATTAGTTTCGGTTGGCGATAATCACCGCTCGACGTGGGGCGGGGTAGCCTTCAATGGTGCGGGTTGGGTCGCTGGGGTCGAGGAAATCCGCTAGCGATTGATAGGTCATCCACTCGGTTGAGCGCTGCTCGTCAAGTGTTGTTAGCGCTTCGTCGACCACTCGCACATTGGTAAAACCGCACCGTTCTAGCCAGTGGCATAGCGCTTTTGAAGAGGGCAGGAAGTAAACATTAGGCATCGCGGCGTAGCGTTCGCCGGGTACAAACACGGTTTGCTCATCGCCTTCCACCACTAGTGTTTCTAGCACCAGTTCACCGCCAGGGGCTAACGCCTCTTTTAGTTGCTGCAGATGCTCAAGTGGCGAAGGACGGTGGTAGAGCACGCCCATGGAAAATACCGTATCGAAAAATCCCAGCTTTTCCGGCACATCTTCAATGCCTACCGGTAGAAACTGCGTGCGGCCGCCGTCGGCATTGCCAACGAAGTGGCGCACCGCCTGAAACTGCCAATAAAAGCGTGGTGAAGGATCAATCACTAGCACAAAGGCTGCGCCTTCTCCGGCCATGCGCCAAGCGTGGTAGCCGCTGCCACCGCCAACATCCAATACCTTACGGTACTTTAGCGGCGCGAGATGCGGGGCGACTCTTTGCCATTTCCAGTCGGAGCGCCATTCGGTGTCGATATCAATGCCACCCAACCGAAAGGGGCCTTTGCGCCAGGGCGACAGTTTGCGCAGCAGGTTAAAACACTGGCGCTTTTGGCTATCACTCAAAGCGACATCAACGCTCACTGTATCGCTGGTAAGATCGACGTGGCGCTCTTCGGGTAGAGCAGGTAGTTTGGCAACTGCCTTCTCCCAGGCGGACAGGTCGCCATGGCGCTGGCGATCTAGCCCATTGGCCAGCTGTTCAGGCAGCTTGGCAAGCCAGGGTGTCAGTGCGGCATCCTGGCTGGCTTGATCTAAAAATGCCTGATAAAGCGCGCGATGATCATCGGGTAACAGCGGCACCTTAATCCTCCTTGAAGGCGATCAGCGAGGTAAAGTTCAAGTACTGGAACCAAGTCATTGAGCGAGGAAAGCCCGCTAGGGCTAAGCGGCCATGTAAGGCATCAAGCGTGTCGGGAATCAGCACGTTTTCCAGCGCTGTGCGTTTTTGGCTGATTTCCATATCGCTGTAGCCATTGGCACGCTTGAAGTCATGGTAGCGCTCGACTCGCCATGCGTTATCCCGCTCATCGGCATCGATGGTTTTCTCCGATAAAATCAGTACGCCGCCCGGTTCAAGGGCATCGTAAAGCCGCTTCAGCAGCGCATCGCGATCGGCAGGGGGCAGAAACTGCAGCGTAAAATTAAGAATGATCATGCCGGAAGGTGCATACTCAAGCGTGCGTATGTCGGCCTCCTCGATCTGCATGGCATGGTCTGGGCACTCTTCTGAAAAGGTTTGCTTGGCCCTAGCCACCATGGCGGGTGAAAGATCCACACCGGTATAACGAAAGGCATCGGCGGGAAGTGCACCCGCCAGTGCCAGGCCGGATGCGCCCAGCGAGCAACCTAGGTCGTAAACGTGAGCGCCATGGCGCAAATGGCGTTGGGCAATTAAGCTCAACATGCCGAGGATTTGCCCGTAACCGGGCACTGAACGGCGGATCATATCAGGGAAGCACGCAACGACCTGTTCGTCGAAGGAGAACCTTGCCACCTTATCTAAGGGTGTTGAAAAGATAGCGTCGCGGTAAGATGCATCACTCATGGGCAAGCCAGGATTATTAATGAGGCTGCGTAGTTTACGCGCCCTTGATACACCAGAACAGACCTGTTTATAACAGATTCCTGCTGCATGGAATGGCGCCACAGGAGAAGGCATATGGCTTCAGCAACACGCACAACCCCCGATACACTACCCGCATGGCAGACGTTGAAGCATCATGCTGACACGCTACAACAGGTACACTTAAAAAATTTGTTCGGTGATGATGGCAGTCGCTGGTTGAACTTCACGCGCCAAGTGGCAGGTTTAACCTTGGATTTATCTAAACAGCGTTGGGATGATGACACCCTTGAACACTTGCTGGCGCTGGCGCATGAGGCGGGAATGCCTGGGGCGATTGATGCGCTGCTAAGCGGAAAGCGTGTCAACGTCAGTGAAAATCGCCCCGCACTACATACAGCTTTACGGTTACCTGCTGATGCCACGCTTGAAGTAGAAGGGGAAGATGTGGTGGCCGCTGTGCATGACAGCCTTGCCCAAATGGAGTGCTTGGTGCAGCGCTTACAGGCGGGGCAGTGGCGTGGTGCAACCGGTAAGCCGATCCGGCATGTGGTGAATTTAGGTGTCGGCGGCTCGGATCTTGGTCCGTTAATGGTCACCCATGCGCTGGCAGATTATCGTCCAAAAGAGGGGCACCCATTGGACGTGCACTTTGCGTCTACCATGGATGGCTCCCAGCTGGCGGATTATCTAAGTCGCTTTAATCCTGAAACAACCTTGTTTGTTTTATCGTCCAAGTCGTTTACCACTATCGACACGCTTTCCAATGCTAATACGGCCAAAGACTGGCTATTAGGAAAGCTTTCTGAGCATGGCGATCTTCCCAATGCCGCACCATTAAGCGCAGAGTTAATTGTTCGCCAGCACTTCATTGGTGTGTCGGCGAGCCCTGAAAAGATGAGTGAGTGGGGTATTTCCTCAGATCACCAACTGATGTTCTGGGACTGGGTCGGCGGGCGTTACTCCTTGTGGGGCACCATCGGCCTCCCGATTGCGCTCGTCGTAGGTATGGATAACTTCCGTGAACTGTTGGCGGGTGCCCATGCAATGGACTGCCACTTCCGTGATGCACCGATGGAAGAAAACCTACCAGTACTGCTGGGGTTAGCTGGTATCTGGAACGTCAATTTCCTGGATATTCGTGCCCATTCGATACTGCCCTACGACGGACGCTTAGAGTACTTTGCTGCCTATCTTGAACAGCTTGAGATGGAGTCCAACGGTAAGTCGGTGACGCGCCAAGGCCAAGCGGTGAATTATTCAACGTGCCCAGTGCTTTGGGGGCAGCTTGGTCCCAACGCTCAACACGCCTTTTATCAGTTACTTCACCAGGGCACCCAGCCGGTCGTATGCGATTTTATAGCACCGCTGAAGCGCTACGATGAAGTGGAAGACCCGGATACACGTCGCCATCTAAAAGCACAGCACCGCCTAGCGCTGGCGAACTGCTTTGCTCAGTCACGAGTGCTGATGCTGGGGGATGACGCTCTAGAGGATGAAGGCCCTCGCCCAGAGCACAAGCGCTACCGTGGGAACCAGCCCTCTACAACGGTCCTGTTGGATAAGCTAACACCCTTTACGCTGGGGGCACTGATCGCCCTGTATGAGCACAAAGTGTTTGTACAGGCGGTTATTTGGGATATTAATCCGTTTGATCAGTGGGGCGTTGAGCTAGGTAAGAAAATTGCCACCGACACCCAGGCGATCATTGATGGAGGCGGTGATATTTCCCGTATGGATGCTTCCAGCCGCGGCCTGATCGAGGCGTTTTGGGCGGCAGAGCAGGAGTAGCACGCTATTATGATTTTCATGGCTGGATATACAGCTTTTTGCTTTTCCGCTATCCTGTGCCCTTTTGTAAGCCGCCAAAGACTCGTTTCAATGAGTTTTGTTTCAGTACGCTTTGTTTCAAGTACTTAAGAGCGGCTGCTAGCGCTATTTTTTTAGGAACCGATGTTACATGACCCAGTTTGATGCCTCCCAGTACGGCGCGAGTTCCATCGAAGTCCTGTCAGGGCTGGAGCCGGTGCGTAAGCGTCCCGGTATGTACACCGACACCTCGCGTCCTAACCACCTCGCTCAAGAGGTTATCGATAATAGTGTCGATGAGGCCCTCGCAGGGCATGCATCGGCTATTAGCGTGGTGCTGCATTCCGATGGTGCCATAGAAGTGCAGGATAACGGCCGTGGCATGCCGATCGATTTGCACCCTGAACATGGCGTGTCGGGCGTCGAGCTAATCTTTACCAAGCTCCACTCGGGTGGCAAGTTTTCCTCCTCCAGCTATCGCTTCTCGGGCGGTTTGCATGGGGTTGGCGTATCGGTGGTTAATGCCTTATCGCGCCGTTTAGATGTTGAAGTTACTCGTAATGGCGCGCGCCATGCCATGGCCTTTGAGTTTGGCGAAAAAGTCGAAGAGCTACACGAAATTGGTAAAGCGGCAAAAAAAGCGACGGGCACTCTCGTGCGTTTTTGGCCAGATGAGAGCTACTTTGACAGCCCAAAGCTTGCCCTTTCAAAGTTAAAGCACTTGTTACGTGCCAAGGCAGTACTGTGTCCTGGACTGGCGGTTACGCTGGTAGAGCCTGATGGCACCAAAACTGAATGGGCCTATGCCGATGGCTTAAAGGACTACCTGGCTGAAGCTACCGATGGCTATGAAGTGGTACCGAATGAACCCTTTGTCGGCCATTTTAGCGACGATGAGCATGGCGTTGACTGGGCGATTCAGTGGTTGCCCGAAGGTGGCGACGCGTTGTTGGAAAGCTACGTAAACCTGATTCCCACGCCTCAGGGCGGCACGCATGTTAATGGCTTCCGTTCAGGTTTGTTGGAAGCGCTGCGGGAGTTCTGTGAATACCGCAGCCTGTTGCCCCGCGGCATTAAGCTAACCGCCGATGATTTATGGGAGCGAGCCTCTTTTGTGCTCTCGGTGAAAATGCTTGATCCCCAGTTTGCCGGGCAGACCAAAGAGCGGCTCTCCTCACGCACGATTGCGGGCTTCGTGTCTGGGGTGTTGAAAGATGCTTTCTCGCTTTGGCTTAACCACCACATTGAACAGGCTGAACAGCTGGCCGAAATGGTGATTAGCGCCGCTCAGCAGCGCCAGAAAAAGTCCAAAAAAGTCGCCCGTAAAAAGGTGACTTCTGGCCCCGCGTTGCCAGGCAAACTCGCCGACTGTTCCGGCCAGGATCCTGCCCTGAGTGAGCTGTTTTTAGTCGAAGGCGACTCGGCCGGTGGTAGTGCCAAACAAGCACGCAACCGTGAAACTCAAGCCATTCTTCCGCTGCGCGGCAAAATCCTCAACACCTGGGAAGTCGATACCCACGATATCTATGGCTCTCAGGAAGTACACGATATCGCCGTGGCGATTGGTGCCGACCCCGGCAGCGCAGATCTTGAAAAACTGCGCTACCACAAAATTTGTATCCTGGCGGATGCGGACTCCGATGGCCTGCACATTGCGACGCTGTTGTGCGCGCTGTTTGTAAAACACTTCCCCAGCCTGGTGGATGCCGGGCATGTGTTTGTCGCCATGCCGCCGCTTTACCGAATCGACTTAGGTAAAGAAGTGCACTATGCCCTGGATGAGAGCGAGAAAGCCGCCATTCTCAAGCAACTGGCGAAAAAGCGTGGCACGCCTAACGTTCAGCGCTTTAAAGGCTTGGGTGAAATGAGCCCGCTACAGCTGCGTGAGACCACTATGTCGGTAGAAACTCGTCGCCTAGTGCAGTTAACGCTGGAAGAGGGCGATGGCACGATGGAAATGATGGATATGTTGCTGGCCAAGAAACGCGCCGGTGACCGCAAAAAATGGCTAGAAGATTACGGCAATCTCGCTGATGTAGAGGTGTAGTTACAGAGATAGAAGCGTCATCAGTCTGGTTTTAATGACTGTTTTTGCGACTGTTTTTGCGACTGTTTTCGCAACAGTTGCAAAGCCAGTTATAAAGACCGGAGGGGGGAGCCCAATCTGCTAGGCAAACGTTAACAGGCATTATTACAGTGCCATGCTATTTGGCCGATAGTTGAATAGGTAGCTTACATACTAAGACGCGTAAAAAAACGCTCATAGACAGGGGAATAGCTTTGTTCAACACAATCTCTCGGCAGTTAACGTTGTCTGCAGTGGTGCTCACACTACTAATGGCTGTAAGTATTTACGGCGTGATGGCATGGCGTGGTCAGCCGCTGGTGATCGATGCAAGTCAGTCATTGATTGAGCGTACGGGCGGCTCTATCGTGAATGCGCTGAATGGCCAGCTGGCTCGCGTCGAGGGGAATACCTCGAGCTTAGCGGCGTTGGCCGAGTCGCTTCCTCAAGATGAAGCGATTTACCGGCAAGCACTGCCCAATGTGGTCGATGATAACGGCAATATGACAATTGCCGGAGGCGGTATTTGGCCTGAGCCAGACGCATTTTCGCCGGGTGTCGAGCGCTTCAGTTTTTTCTGGGCACGTAATGCTCAGGGAGCGTTGGAGTTTCTGGATGACTACAACGCAAGCACTATTGCGCCATACCACGACGAAGCATGGTATAGCAGTGCTCGCGATGCGACGCCAGGGCAGTGCGTTTGGTCTGCTGCCTACCGCGACCCAGCGACAGGGGTTGCCATGGTGACCTGTAGTGTTCCGTATTATATCGATGACGCTTTTTCAGGAGTCGCCACCATTGATATGCAGCTAGGCGGCGTGGCCGAGTTTCTTGCAGAAAATGGCGGTGGCACAGGCGGTTACGCCTTTGTGCTGGATAATGAGCGCAATGTCATTGACCTGCCGGGGGTAGAGCAAGCCTCTGATGAGATGAAAGGTTTAGCTGACGTTGCCCGTGATATGCCCTGGCTTCAGCCCGTTATAACGGCGATAACTGCTGGCCGTGAACAGGCGAGTGTCGAAAATGCAGGCGTGTTAGCAGAAGCTGCTGAGGTGCGCTTATTTGACATGCCACGTACGGGATGGACGCTGGGGTTAGTAACGCCTAGCGAGCAAGTCACGGCTTTGGCTCGCACGTTAACACGTGATCTACTGCTATTTATTGTCCCCTTGCTGGCACTTTTACTGGGGCTTGGATGGTGGGGTGGGCGTATTTTGCTAGCGCAAATACGCAGCACTACCCGCCAAATCGATCAGCTGGGGCAGGACGACTCGAGTCGCGAGCTGACGATCTATCGCGAGGATGAGATTGGTGAGCTGCGCAGTGCTGTTAATCGATACTCGGAGAAACTACAGCGGCTATTTGGTGATGTGCGGAGCGTGGCCGATGCCATCGCCAGCGAGTCCACTGAAATCGCGGCAGGCAATACGGAGCTTTCTGGCCGAACAGAACAGCAGGCGGCTTCTCTTCAGGAGACATCATCAACGATGGAAGAGATGGCAGCTACGGTGAAGCGAAACGCTGATAACGCTCAAGAGGCAGACCTGCGGGCAAAAGAGTCAGCGGATAAAGTGAAGCGTGGCGGCCAACAGGTATCGAGGCTGGCGCAATCCATGGAAGCGATCAACGAAAGCTCTGTTGAAGTCGCTTCAATTGTTCAAGTAATCGAAAATATTGCTTTTCAAACCAATATATTAGCGCTAAATGCCTCGGTAGAAGCAGCGCGTGCGGGTGAGCACGGAAGAGGCTTTGCGGTGGTTGCCAGTGAAGTACGTGAGCTTGCCTCGCGCAGTGCTGCATCGGCCAGAAACATTAATGGGCTGATCAAAACCACGTCTGAGCAGATCGCGACGGGCAGCGGTTATGCTCAAGAAGCTGAGTCCGCTATGAAAGAGATTGTAGTTGCCATTGAGGAAGTAACGGCACGCATTAGCGAAATCAGCCAAGCTTCCAGCGAACAAACCAATGGCATTGACGAGATTAACAGTGCGGTAACGCAGATGGATACGGTGACCCAGCAGAATGCGGGCTTGGTTAGCCAGGCCGCAGGGGCTGCTAATGAACTGTCGTTACAGGCCCAGCGCTTAAAAGGCTTGCTGGACGAGTTTCACGGCGGTGCGCAAGCGGTATCCCAGGCTCCAGCACTGTCGAATGCATCGCATGAAAAGTATCAATTAACATAGCGTGCCATGCTAAGTGGCCGCGTGTCCGCTTATCAGCCGCCCCGACTGGGGCGGTTTTGTTGTTAAGGTAGGATATGATTGACATGGATATTCAGGTAGCAGAGGGTGACGTCGAACGGCTGTCCCTGCGCGATTACACCGAAAAAGCGTACCTCGACTACTCGATGTACGTCATTTTAGACCGCGCCTTGCCCAATATTGGCGATGGGATGAAACCTGTGCAGCGGCGCATTATTTACGCCATGCGTGAACTGGCGCTGCACGCCAATGCCAAGTACAAAAAGTCGGCGCGTACCGTCGGTGATGTGCTGGGTAAGTTTCACCCCCATGGCGACAGCGCGTGCTATGAAGCAATGGTGCTAATGGCCCAGTCGTTTAGCTATCGCTATCCGCTGGTGGATGGGCAAGGCAACTGGGGTAGCCCTGATGACCCCAAATCCTTTGCTGCCATGCGCTACACCGAAGCCAAGCTGTCTAAGTTTGCAGAAGTGCTGCTCAGCGAGTTAGGCCAGGGCAACGTGGACTGGACCCCCAACTTCGATGGCACGATGCAAGAGCCGGTAGTGCTTCCCGCGCGTTTGCCGCACGTGTTACTCAACGGCGGTACCGGCATCGCGGTTGGGATGGCAACCGATATTCCACCTCACAACGTGACTGAAGTGGTAGAGGCGACCTGTCACCTGTTGCGGAACCCGGAAGCAACCACTGTCGACCTGATGGAGTTTGTACCCGCACCCGATTTCCCCACCGATGCCGAAATCATCACGCCGAAAGAAGACCTGCGCAAGCTCTACGAATCAGGCCGTGGTTCGGTCAAACTGCGCGCTCGCTATGTGCGCGAAGAGACCAATATCGTGATTACCGCTGTGCCTTATCAGGTCAGCGGTGCCAAAGTGTTAGAGCAGATCGCCGCGCAAATGCAGGCCAAAAAGCTGCCGATGGTAGCCGACCTGCGTGATGAGTCCACCCATGAAGAGCCTACTCGCCTGGTGATTGAGCCACGCTCTAACCGCGTGGATGTTGAATCGCTGATGGCGCACCTGTTCGCCACCACGGATTTAGAAAAAAATGTGCGGGTGAACATGAACGTGATCGGCCTGGATGGCCGCCCCCGTGTGATGCCGCTACCCGATATGCTGAGCGAGTGGCTGCGCTTTAGGCGAGCGACCGTGCGCCGCCGCTTAGAGCATCGTTTAGGTAAAGTCGAAGACCGTCTGCATATTCTTGAAGGCCTGCTGACGGCTTACCTCGACCTTGATGAAGTGATCCGTATTATTCGTGAAGAGGATGAGCCTAAGCCAGCATTGATCGCTGCGTTTGGTCTTTCTGAGCGGCAGGCAGAGGCGATCCTAGAGCTGCGATTGCGCCATCTTGCTAAGCTGGAAGAGATGAAAATTCGCGGCGAGCAGGATGAACTGGAGAAAGAGCGCAAGTCACTGCAAGGCTTGCTGGGTAGTGAAGCTAAGCTAACCACGTTAATTGAAAAAGAGATCCGCGCGGCGGGTAAAGAGCATGGTGATGCGCGTCGTTCGCCGCTGGTTGAGCGTAGTGAAGCAAAAGCGCTCTCTGAAGTAGAGTTGTTAGGCGCTGATCCGATTACCGTCGTGTTGTCGGAAAAAGGCTGGATTCGTGCGGCGAAAGGCCATGATATCGATCCGGAAGGGCTCTCCTATAAGGCCGGCGATAGTTTCCAACTGGCGGCTCGTGGTAAAACCAATCAACCCTTGGTGTTACTAGACGACACTGGCCGCGCTTACACCCTAGCAGCGCATAATTTGCCTAGTGCCCGAGGCCAGGGTGAACCCGTTACCGGCCGTGTCAACGTATCGGCAGGTGCGCGCATGGCAGGGCTAATGCTGGCGCCGCCCACCAAACGATACGTATTGGCCAGTGATGGTGGTTATGGTTTTGTCGCGCAGCTCGAGGCGCTGACAGGCAAAAATAAAGCCGGTAAAGCGGTACTGAGTGTTCCTAAAGGGTGCAGCGTTATGGCCCCAGTGGAAGTGCCGGAAGGCGAAGGCCATTGGGTTGCATCGGTTTCCAATGAAGGCAGGCTGCTGCTGTTTCCGTTAGATCAACTGCCTGAAATGGCCAAAGGGAAAGGCAATAAAATGCTCGATATTCCCGGCCCGCGTGCGGCTCGACGTGAAGAGTTTGTGCGCGATATTGCCGTTGTGGCAGAGGGTGGTGAACTCATTATTCATGCCGGTAAGCGTAAGCTAACCCTGAAAGCCGACGATCTCGCGTATTATCGTGGTGAACGCGGTAGGCGAGGCAGCAAACTGCCTCGCGGTTTCCAAAAAGTAGATTGTTTAGAGGCAGGGGAGTAAGTCATGGCAACACGTTATTTGATTCGTGCGACCGGGGTTGCACGCCCAGGGCAGTTAGCTGGCCTGGGTAATGCATTGGCGGCTGGGCGTGCCCGGCTGTTGGATATTAATCAAAGCGTGACGTTTGGCATGCTCTCTTTGGAAATGCTGGTGGGGCTTGATCAGGACAGCGCTTTGGAAGCCGCTCTTAGTGAAGCAGGAGATACGCTAGGCTTAGACGTGCAGGCAATTGCAGTGAGTGGTGACGACTATCAGCGCTGGAGTGAGCAAGCCAGCCAACCAAGACTAATCTTAAGCCTGCTAGCCCCCAAGCTGCCTGCCGGCATATTAGCTGAAGTAGGATCGCTGACCGCAGAGTTTGGTCTCACTGTTGAGCTAATTCACCGTCTTTCAGGCCGCGAAGCGCTTGAAGGTGACTCGCCTGCTAACGGGGCTTGCGTTGAATGTTGGCTCAGAGGCAGTGATGTAGAGCTAGAAGCCCTACGCGAAAAGGCGCTCGCGCTAGGTGCCCAGCATGGTGTCGATATTGCTATTCAAGAAGATACTATCTGGCGTCGGCATCGTCGTTTAGTGTGTTTTGATATGGACTCGACGCTGATCAAGACTGAGGTGATTGACGAGCTTGCTCGCCGCCATGGGGTCGGAGATGAAGTCGCCGACGTGACCGAACGAGCGATGCGTGGCGAGCTGGATTTTCAAGAAAGCTTCCGCGAGCGTATGAGTAAACTAGCCGGTTTAGACGAGTCGGTCTTAAAAGAGATTGCTGCCGAGCTGCCATTAATGGACGGCGTTGAGCGGCTAATGGCGAACTTAAAGCGCTTTGGTTACCGCACGGTGATACTGTCTGGGGGCTTTACTTACTTTGCTCGCCATCTTCAGGAAAAGCTCGGTTTTGACGAAATCCACGCCAACGAGCTGGTCATTGAAAATGGCAAAGTGACCGGCGATGTGAAAGAACCGATTGTCGATGCGCAGCGCAAAGCCGACCTTTTAGAGCAAATTGCGTTACGTGAAGGTTTTACCTTAGAGCAGACCATTGCCGTTGGTGATGGTGCCAACGATCTGAAAATGCTGGCAAAAGCGGGGCTTGGTATTGCATTTCGCGCCAAGCCGATGGTTCGCGCACAAGCTCGTCAAGCAATTTCAACGTTGGGAATTGATGCGGTACTGTATTTAATTGGCTATCGGGAAGCAGATTTGATCGACTGACTGATAGCGCTACCAAGTGAACAGGCGGTGCTTTAGCACCGCCTTAGCCCTAGTTGGCAGTTTGAGCGTTAACACCGCCATACTCCGCACGCAGGGCTTCTAGCTTAGCGACCTCATTTTCGCTAAGCGATGGTGAGTTCCAAAGTGGCTCACCTTGCGCGTTATTTATCCCCAGTAGCGTTAAGGTTAGCTGTGAATCGCGGGGAATCTGATCATTACCCCAGGGGCCGAAGCGGTTGGGGGCAAGACTCCATTGTGCGGTCTCGCCGGGTGCCAGGCCGCCAGCAATAACATAGTAAAACGTTTCATCGACCCACGCTGTTTCGCGTCCTGGGCTGGTCAATACGCCATGTAAAAACAGTTCTGATACCTCTTGGTCAGAACCATTCGTTACCTGAAGATCAATGACAGGTTCGAATGCGCCATAGGGGCTGGTACTGATGTAGTAATCGGCACTTTCAATGCTCACCTGGGCGCGCTGTTGTTGATCGTGTTCGGCCCGCGCTTGTTTGGTTTCTAGACGATCAAGCGTTTGCAGCGCCTGCTCGCGTTCGCGGGCACGGCGTTCGCGCAGCATTTTATCGGCGCGCTCTATAATCTCATCACCCGTTAGGCCATGCATGTAGGCATTCGCTGACTCGGCAATTTCGGCGGCATTCATACGTTGGGCATTGAGTAAATCGATGCCGCTAAACGATGACATGGCAATGATCGTTAATGCTTGATCAAACTCATCGCGCTTGTAGGCGGGGAGTGAGTCGCGCACTTTCTCAACCGAAACTACGGCGGCTGGCATTGAGCTTGTGTCTATTTTGGGGTCTGAGCAACCCGCTATCATCAACGTGGTTAATGACAGTGCCGACAATCTAAGCAGGCTCCACATATAATTACCTCAAAACAGGCTAACAAAACGCAAGGAGCTTACCGGAAAGTGTCGCTTCCCACTACTATCTCGCGTCGTTGACATATAAAAAGCGCTGGCGTTTCAGCCAGCGCTAAGTAACCAAGAACGGGTGTTCCTGCCTTTTAACCATGTCCCTTGTCGGGGTGCGGGACAGGTTTTTCACCGACTTCTTCTGAGCGGAGTTCTACCGGTTTGCCCTGGGTTTTATCTACGTGCTTGAGCTGCATGTGAAGACCCGTTTTGGCGAGCAAGTGAGCGCTAACCGGTGCGGTAATGAATAAAAACAGCGTGATTAGCAGTTCTTGTACGTCAGGCTTGCCATCGATACTCCAAAAGTAACCCATTGAGGCGACAAGCATGCAGCCTATGCCGAGTGTGGTGGCCTTGGTAGGGCCATGGAGGCGCATGTAGAAGTCTCTTAGGTGAGCGAGACCCAGTGAGCCGATAAAGACGAAAATACCGCCTGCTACCAGCAGTAGTGAAATCAGCGCTTCGACAAAAAAGGACATTAGCGCATCTCCTGAGACGTTACACGGTTCATTCGATAATATCCCCTCGTAAAATGTACTTACATACGGCCACCGTGCTGATAAAACCGAGCATGGCAATTAACAGCGCAGACTCAAAGTAGGTCTTGCTGTTGAGCCACAGCCCCAGCAGTACGATCAGCGCAATTGAATTGACATACATAGTGTCGAGCGCCAGCACGCGATCTGGCAGGTCGGGGCCAATGGTTAGGCGATAAAGATTCATCAGTAGCGCCATTACCACTAGCGCTAAAGTGATCACGAGTGCGGCGCTTAGCATTCGTAAATCTCCTTAAGGGGGCGCTCATAGCGCTCGCGAATTTGGGCAATTAGGGCGTCCTCGTCGTCTACATCAAGTGCATGAATGAGCAACGATTTTCCGTCCATCCTCAAATTCGCTGAAACTGTTCCTGGGGTTAGGCTAATGGTGCTTGCGAGAAGTGTAATGGTGAAGCGTTCTTCAAGCATCAGCGGGTATTCAATAAAGTGTGGTTTGACTTTACGCCAGGGGTTAGCAATTAAGTACGCAACTTCGAAGTTGGCGATGACGATATCGCCTAGTACGCGAAACGCAAAACGCAAGAGTTTAAGCGGTTTACCAATGCGGGGGCGTGCGTCCCAAAAGCGATGGGTCAATAACGGAATAAGGATGGCCAGCGCGCCGCCTAGCACGATCTGACCGAATGCAAAGCTACGCACAAGTAATAGCCATACCAACAGCAGCAGCAGTGACAGTACCGGCGTAGGGAGCCAAGCGCGGGGGGCAATCATTGAGCGTCTCCAGCATCAGGCAGAAGCGAATTAATCAACAGCTGCGGGTTGGCCAACTGCTCTCCCGTGGCCTGGGTATAGCTACTCACGGGCCCTGCAAAGGCGACCATTAGTGGTGCCGCGCTAAGTAGCCACAGCATGCCAATCCATTGGTAGCGAGAGAGGTTGCTGCCGCTTGGGCTGCCACGGTGGCTGCGCCAAAACAGCGTAGAGCCTGCGCGAGAAAGGGCAATTAACGACGCAAGGCTCGTTAATAGTAATAGCGGCCAAAGCCACAGGCGCTCACCACCTTCGGCGGCGTTAAGCATGAGTGCCTTCCCTAACGCGCCGGATAGTGGCGGTAACCCGGCCACGGCAATGGCACCGATAAAAAAGGTAAGCGCTAGTGCATTTCCTTGCACCAATGGTCGGCCTTTAACGATGCGCGTGCCGGGTTTGCCCCGCTGTAGGCCAATCATCTCCGCTAGCAGGAAAAGTCCGCCGGTAATCAGCGTGGTGTGAATGAGATAATAGAGAAGTGCTGATGTCGCGGCAGGAGAACGCATGCCAATGCCAGCCAGTAGCGTGCCTACCGAAATAAGCACCAGATACGCTATCAGTAGGCGTAAATCACGTGCGGCGATAACGCCAACACCCGCTGCGGCTAGCGTTGCTAGCGCTAACCACCATACCCAGGGCTGTTCCAGTGCGACTAGACCACCTGCCTGATCGCTGAATATCAGCGAATAAACGCGCAAAATCGCGTAAATCCCCACCTTTGTCATAATGGCGAATAACGCTGCCACTGGTGCGGGAGCTGCTGCATAAGCGCGGGGGAGCCAAAAGTAGAGAGGCAAAATAGCCGCTTTTAAACCGAAAACTACCAGCAGCATCAATGCCCCTGCGGTGACTAAGCCTTCGCGCTCAGCGGGCAGGCTGGACAGCTTATGTGCCATATCAGCCATGTTCAGCGTGCCCGTTGCACCATATAAAATGCCCACGGCGATCAGGAACAGTGAGGAGCCCGCTAAGTTAAGCACGACATAGTGAACGCTGGCTTGGATACGTGCTTTACCGCCACCGTGCAGCAGTAATGCGTAAGAGGCCAGGAGTAACACTTCGAAAAATACGAAGAGGTTAAACAGGTCACCGGTTAAAAAGGCCCCGTTAATGCCTAGCAATTGCCATTGAAATAGGCCGTGGAAGTTGCTGCCTTTTTCATCGTCGCCGCCGCAGGCAAAAATGACCGCGCCGACCGCTAAAATAGCGGTGACTAACACCATCAATGCCGACAAGCGATCCAGCACTAGCACCACGCCGAACGGTGGCTGCCAGTCGCCCAGAGCGTAGTAAGTAATGTCACCACTCGCCGCTTGGTTGACCAGCGCTATTGAGACGAACAGCAGAAGTATCGAGGCGACAACGCTGACGATACGCTTATAGCGCACTAAGCCCTGGCGTTGATAAAGCAACAAAATACCCGCGACTAACGGTAGCACCACGGGGAAAACAATCAGATGCTGGATCATTCGTGGTCTTCCTTTTTGCCGTCGACATGGTCGTTACCTACTTCGCTGCGTGCACGCATGGCCAGGATGACCACAAAGGCGGTCATCGCAAAACCAATCACGATCGCTGTTAATACCAGTGCCTGGGGCAGCGGGTCAGCAATGTTCGTGCCTTCATTTACCAGAGCAGCGCCATCCGTGGTTAAGCCTCCCATGGAAAACAAAAATAGGTTGACCGCGTAGGAGAGCAGCGTCAGACCAACCACAACGGGGAACGTACGCCCGCGCAGTGTTAGATAGAGTCCGCACGCAGTTAATATGCCCGTTGTAATGGCATAGAGCATTTCCATTAGTGGGACTCCTTGTTATTAGGCGTACTCGAATCATCGCTTGCTTTGGGTTCGGTGACGGGGCGGTGTGGCGTGGTGACTTTACCCAGGTTGGCCAGAATCATCAGCGTTGCACCGACAACCGCTAGATAAACGCCAAGATCAAAGAGCAGAGCGGTAGCCAGTTCAAAGGTGCCAATCAGTGGTAGCGTAAAGTAACCGAATGATGACGTCAGGAACGGATAGCCCAAAAGCCAGCTACCCAGCCCTGTAAGTGTTGCAATGGCAACGCCTACCACGGCCACTGGCTGGAAGGGGAAGTTTAGGCGCTCTTGTGCCCACTCAACGCCGCGTGCCATATACAGCAAGATAAGCGCGACAGCCGTAATCAAGCCGGCGATAAATCCGCCGCCAGGTTGGTTATGGCCGCGTAAGAAGATAAACGCAGAAACCAGCAGCGCCAGCGGCAGTAACGTCATAGAAATCGACGTTAAAATGGCGGGGTAGCGATCAGGCGACCAAACACGACCTTCGCCATCGCTATGTGGGATAAACAACCGTAGTCGGTTTAATAGTTTAAAGATGGCTAGGCCAGCAATGGCCAGCACAGTAATCTCGCCAAGCGTATCGAAACCACGGAAGTCGACCAATATGACGTTGACGACGTTGTACCCGCCGCCACCAGGTTTACTGTTTTCAACGAAGAACTCAGAAATCGACAGCGTCTCACGTGTCATCACCGCATAGTTAAGGCTAGCCACCACTAAGCCTAATGCGCCTGCCAGTAACATATCCCGTACGTTGCGCTTAGGGCTCGATTCACGCGGCGTTTTTTGGGGTAAGAAAAATAGCGCTAACATCAGCAGTATCATGGTAACAACCTCTACCGATAGCTGAGTCAGTGCTAAGTCTGGGGCAGAAAAGCGTGCAAAGGTGAGGGCAACGAATAAGCCTACGACCGAAAGCATCAGTAGTGAGATTAACCGGTATCGATGGGTAGCAGCCGTTGCTACTCCCCCGAATATCAGCATGCCAGCACCTAATAAAACAATACCATCAATTGGCTGATTGCCTTTCGAGCCAGTTAAGCCGTCAATGCTTGCCAAGCCAATCACACCCATCAGCAACGCCGCGAAAAGCAGCCAGCCCATATAGCGCTGAAGCGAGTTGCCTTCAAGCTTGGTGATAAGCTGTTCGGCACGATAACCCAGAGTGACGATAAAGCGCTCAAAGACGCGGCGCGCATCAATACTGGGGAATGATTGCACAAAACGGCGTAGATCCGTATGGCGCCAGTAGAGTGTGATGCCCACAACAAAGGCCAGCCCACTCATCATCAATGGCAAGTTGATGCCGTGCCAAATAGCCAAGTGGAAATCAAGTGGCTCGCCCAATACGGCTTGGGTCGCTAGTTGTAAAATGTCAGTGGCAAAAAAAGCGGGGAAAAGCCCGACTAAGACACAAAGCGCTACGAGGATTTCCACCGGTAACCGCATCAAATGAGGAGGTTCGTGAGGCGCTTTAGGCGTTGCTTCTGTTGCAGGTTTATAAAATACCGCATGCACTAAGCGCACCGAATAGGCCACAGAAAGAATGCCTCCTAACGCTGCCAGCGCAGGGAGTAGCCAGCTAAGCCCACCTAGTACCGGGGTTGCTAACGTCTCGGTAAAGAACATCTCTTTGGAAAGGAATCCGTTAAATAGCGGCACACCTGCCATGGCTGCAGCGGCCAATGTGGTCAGCAGTGCTGTAACAGGCATCGCCTTTTTCAAACCGCCTAATTGCTTGAGTTCTCGGGTGCCTGTTTCATGGTCGATAATTCCTGCACTCATAAACAGGGCCGCTTTGAAGGCCGCATGATTCAAAATATGAAACAGGGCTGCTAACACCGCCATCGGGCTACCAATACCCAATAATACGGTGATCAAGCCTAGGTGGCTGACGGTTGAGAACGCGAGAATTCCTTTTAGGTCAGTCTTAAACAGGGCAAACCAAGCGCCGTAGAGTAGCGTGATAGTACCTATGAGTGGCACCACTACGCTCCAAAGCTCGCTGCCAGCAATCGCAGGGTGTAAGCGTGCCATCAGAAAAATACCCGCTTTCACCATAGTGGCAGAGTGCAGATACGCTGAGACTGGCGTTGGGGCCGCCATGGCATGAGGTAGCCAAAACTGGAAAGGGAACTGAGCTGACTTGGTAAATGCACCGAGTAGAACCAGCCCAAGCATCAGCGGATAGCGAGGATCGGCGACGATGGCAGCGCCGCTGCTAAGTACATCGTCCATTCGATAGCTGCCGGCCATATCACCCAGCAGTAGGAGACCCGCTAGTAGGGCCAAGCCGCCAGCGCCGGTAACGGTAAGCGCCATGCGGGCACCTTTACGTGCATCACTACGATACGACCAAAAGCCAATCAGCAAAAATGACGAAAGACTGGTTAGTTCCCAGAATAACCAGAGTAAGATGAGGTTGTCAGACATCGAAATGCCCACCATCGATGCCATAAACAGCATCAGAAAGGCATAAAAACGTCCGAATGGCTCATCTTTGTCTAGGTAAAAATGTGCATACAATAAAATCAGCAGACCGATGCCAATAATCAAAAGATTAAACAGCAACGACAAGCCATCTAAACGAAATGCCAGCTCAAGGCCTAGCTCAGGCATCCATGCCGCGTTAAAACGCAGTGCTTCGCCTTTTAACAGGGCGGGGATCTGCAACAGTGTCAGCAGCAGGGCAACAGCGGGCAGTATGCTTGTCGCCAGCGAGCACAGGGTGCGGCCGCGTTTGGCATTTAATGCCGGCACCAGCACGCCTAACAGGGGCAGTAAGGCTATCCACAGCAGTGTCATGGGCTTATCCAGCGCAAAAAATCGTGAAACACCAAGGTGGCAATAGCTACCTGGGTGGCGGAGATACTTCAAGTGAAACAACAGGATATCACTTGTATAGTAAGTACGTGATTTTAGTATAAAGTGATGCCGTTAACCGTTTAGAGACTCCCTGTTCCATGAGTGAACCATTCAATACCTGGCAAGCCCGCTTCGAAAAGCTGCGCTCAAACAAGCTGTTTGAAGGCGCCGTGATTTCCATCATTGTGATTTCTGCCCTGGTAATAGGCGCGAAAACCTATGAGGAAACCTCCCGAATAGAGCAGTGGCTGCTTTATCTTGATATTGCCGTAACCGTGTTCTTTCTGATTGAGATTTTGATCAGAATGGCAGCCGAGCGCAACTTAGTCAGCTTTTTTAAGAAAGGTTGGAATGTTTTCGATTTTCTGATAGTGACCGCTAGCCTTATCCCCATGGACGACTCGGAGATGGTACTGCTGGCACGCTTGCTGCGAATTTTCCGTGTTTTGCGCTTGGTGTCGATGATTCCTGAGCTGCAAATGTTGCTGGGAGCGTTGGTGAAGTCGGTCCCTCGGATGGGCTATGTCGTACTGCTGATGTTTATCATCTTTTATATCTATGCTGCCCTGGGTAGCTTTTTATTCCATAACGTTGACGACTTTTTATGGGGTAACATTTCCGTAGCGATGCTCACGCTGTTTCGCATCGCTACGTTTGAAGATTGGACTGACGTTATGTATGCCACCCAAGAGGTCTATGCTTGGAGTTGGATCTATTATTTGACGTTTATATTCCTTACCGCGTTTATTTTCCTCAATATGATGATTGGTATCGTGCTCGATGTTATGCAAAAGGAGAGTGCGCAGATGGAGTTGGATAGCGGCGAAGGCGACTCAGCTCAATTGCAAGCTCTGCGTAGCGACGTGCATACGTTAAAAGCGCAGCTTGATCGTATGGAGGCTGCCATGGCCCATAAAGGCACTCTATCAGCTTCAAGTGACCAAACCGACCAACCTAATACAGGGTTGCCAAAAACAGATTAACGACAGGAGCGACGTCATGATGTTGTCCGATCCCTCTAAAAAATATCGCCCCTTCGTGGCCGTTGAATTGCCTGACCGCCGTTGGCCTAGTCAGCGTATCGAAATGCCTCCTATATGGTGCAGTGTAGATTTGCGCGATGGCAACCAGTCGTTAATCGACCCCATGGATCAAGAACGCAAACAGCGTTTGTTCGATCTACTGCTGAACGTTGGTTTTAAAGAGATTGAGGTGGGCTTCCCATCGGCATCACAAACTGACTTCGACTTTGTCCGTTCGTTGATTGAGCAGGATAAAATTCCTGATGATGTGACGATTCAAGTGCTGACCCAGGCGCGTCCGCATTTAATTGAACGCACGTTCGAAGCCCTTAAAGGCGCTAAAAACGCCATTGTGCACGTCTACAATGCCACCGACCCGATGTTTCGGCGGGTAGTGTTTAATGTAGATAAAACAGAGTGCGTGCAGATCGCCGTTGATGCCACGGCGCAAATCCGCGATTTAATGGCCGCTAATCCAGAGACTCACTGGACCTTCCAGTACTCGCCTGAGCTATTCACCACCACGGAGATGGACTTTGCGGTGGAAATTGTCGAAGCGGTGATGGATACCTTCGGGCCTAGCATTGATAACCAGATGATCGTTAACTTACCGGCCACCGTCGAAGTCGCAACACCCAATAACTATGCTGATCAAATTGAGTGGTTCTGTCGTCATGTTAAAAAGCGCGACACGCTGATTGTCAGTGTACACCCTCATAATGACCGCGGTACTGGCGTAGCGGCGGCAGAGTTGACGCTAATGGCCGGTGCTGACCGGGTGGAAGGTACGCTGTTTGGCAATGGCGAGCGTACTGGTAACGTGGATATCGTGACGCTTGCGATGAACCTTTATACTCAAGGCGTTCACCCGAACCTGGACTTCTCCAACATTACGCCCATTATGCGCGAGGTCGAGTACTGCAATCAGTTACCCGTCCACCCACGCCATCCCTACGTTGGCGATTTAGTATTTACCGCGTTTTCAGGCTCGCATCAGGATGCGATTAAAAAAGGCATGGCAGATCGTCGTGCTCATCCCGAGGCGCCTTGGGATGTACCCTATTTACCTATTGACCCGCTGGATGTGGGGCGTAGCTATGAAGCAGTAATTCGTGTTAACAGTCAGTCTGGAAAAGGCGGTATTTCCTATCTGCTGGAACAGGAGCACGGCATTGAACTACCGCGTAGGCTGTCGATTGAGTTTAGCCAAGTCGTGCAAGAAGTCGCTGACCGCACTGGGCGCGAAATTACCTCACAAATGATTTACCAGGCGTTTGCTGATGAGTACCTGGAGCAGCATTCGCCGCTGGCGCTGATAAGCCATCGCCTTTCCTCTGAACCAGAAAGCCCAAAAGTTGCGCTTGAAGCGATACTGGAACGCGGAGGTGAGCGCCAAACGGTAACCGGTGAGGGCAACGGCCCCTTGGCCGCGTTTGTGAAAGCGCTGGTGGCTAGCGGCCAAGAGGTGGAAATAATTGATTACCATGAGCACTCCCGCGGACAAGGGGCCGATGCTGAAGCAATTGCCTATGTTGAGGTGCGCATTGATGGCAAAGCAGTGTTTGGTGTCGGCACCGACGAAAGCATCACCAGCGCGTCGATGAAAGGTGTGCTTAGTGCCATTAACCGTCATCACTCTACCCAGGCGCCGGCTGCCAATGTCACTGCAGAGACGTTAGGGTAAATACCCGATTGGACGTGATCGCTAGCAGACCGATAAGGAGGCGTTGGCCTCCTTATCGTTAGCTAATGTGGTGATGACAGCTAGCATGGTTATGGGAACTACAGCGGCGTCTTGCTAGTCCTGCCAGGCACTTCGCGCACTAAGCGTGGCATTAAGAAACCTGGCAAGTGTTCAAGTAACTGCTTAACCAGTGTTTTGGCTTCCTCATCGGGGACGTCAAAATGGGCGGCACCTTGTACGGGGTCGACCACATGCAAATAGTAGGGCAACACTCCCGCTTCAAATAGGCGTTCGGACAGGGTAGCCAACGTGCTGACGCTATCGTTAATTCCGCGTAGTAACACGCTTTGGTTGAGCAGCGTCACACCCGCCTGCTTTAAGCGTGTGCAGGCATCAATGACCGCTTGGTCAATCTCATTGGCGTGGTTAATATGCAGTACCATGACTTTTTGCAAGCGTGTCGCCGCTAGCCAGCCAAGAAGGGCATCATCAACCCGGTCGGGGATCACTACGGGTAGACGTGTATGAATGCGCAGCCGCTTGAGATGCGGAATATTTTCAAGCTGCTCCACCAGCCACGCCAGCTGACGATCGTTGGCGGCCAACGGGTCACCGCCAGAAAGAATCGCTTCATGAAGGGTGGTGTCGGCGCGCAGGTAGTCTAGTGCTTCCTGCCACTGCGCTCTGGAAGGGGAGTTGTCGCTGTAGGGAAAATGGCGTCGGAAGCAGTAGCGGCAGTTGATTGCACAAGCGGGGCTGGCAATTAACAGAACGCGGCCAGCGTACTTATGAATGAGCCCCTTAACAGGCTGATGCTCTGCTTCTTCTAGCGGGTCGGTGACGTAACCTTGCGGTGTTGAGGCTTCATCGCGTACCGGCAGTACTTGGCGGAGCAGAGGGTCATTGGGGTCGTTGGGGGCAATGCGCGTAAGATAGGCGTCGGGAACACAGATCTCAAACAGCTGGTGCCCAGTAGCAGCACCAGGTAGCCAGCTGTCGTCCAAGTTTAAGCGCTTGCACAAAGTGGCTGGGTCGCGAATCGCTTGGGAAAGCTGCCGCTGCCATGACGCGTATATCTGGGTAGACGGGCGCTTATCAGCGATAATAATGTTCTCCTGCAAAAAAGCCCTCCTTCGGGTTATCATGCGCGCACTTATTAGACGACGCTTACAACGACATTATCAACGGCGAAGCATGGCTTCGCGCACTATGTTACTGAAATAAAACACTGAGAGGCATCATGGCGAACTATTCTACCAATGAATTCAAAGGCGGTTTGAAAGTAATGCTCGACGGCGATCCTTGTTCTATCGTCGAGAACGAACTGGTCAAGCCAGGCAAGGGGCAGGCATTTAACCGCGTTAAGCTACGCAACCTGATGACTGGCCGTGTTGGCGAGCGTACTTTCAAATCCGGTGACTCACTGGAAGGTGCCGATGTCATGGATTTGGAGATGGAATATCTCTACACCGACGGCGACATGTGGTATTTCATGAAGACGGATGGCTCTTTTGAGCAGTATGCCGTTGAAAAGAAAGCGTTGGGCGATACTGAGAAATGGCTCAAGGAGCAGGTGCCTTATATTATTACGCTTTGGAACGATAAAGCGATTTCCGTTACACCACCCAACTTCATTGAACTGGAAGTGGTTGAGACGGACCCAGGTTTGAAAGGTGACACTGCCCAGGGTGGTTCTAAGCCTGCCACACTTTCATCAGGTGCGGTTGTGCGCGTACCGTTGTTTATCAACCAGGGTGAAGTGCTGAAGATTGATACGCGTTCTGGCGACTATGTTTCTCGAGCATAAGTGTTTCTCGAGCATAAGTGTTTCTCGTGCCTAAGCGTTTTTCAAACATAAGCGCTGCCGAGTGACCGGTAGTTAGTTAGCCGCGAAAGCATCTACTTTATAAAGCCACGTGATGACCATGCGTGGCTTTATAGCATTGGAGGGGACGTAAATGACGGCTAGCTGGCAGCCAACGGCAAGTATCGAAACGTTGCGCGAGCGTGCGCGCTTACTCGCTGGGGTGCGTGCATTTTTCGCTGAGCGGGGTGTGCTGGAGGTGGAAACACCGATACTGGGGCAGGGTGGCAGCACCGATGTGCACTTAGTCTCGCTGTCTAGCATGGCGCGTACGGATAAAGGCCAGCGTAGGCTTTGGCTGCAAACGTCGCCCGAGTTTCATATGAAGCGCCTGCTGGCCGCAGGTAGTGGGCCGATATTTCAACTAGCTAAAAGTTTTCGTGATGGTGAAATTGGCAGCCGCCATAATATTGAATTCACTATGCTTGAGTGGTACCGCCCAGGGTTTACCCTGGCACAGCTGATTGATGAGACGACCACGCTGGTTGCTAACGTGCTGCCGAGTTTTGTAGGCCCCGTGGTGCACTATCGTTACCGTGAGCTGTTTCATACCTACTTAGCGGTAGACCCCTTCACGACATCTATTGAGACATTGCGTACTTTGGCTGCAGAGCGTGGCCAGATGTCGGCAAATGCGCTAACAGAAGAGAGTCGCGATACTTGTCTCGACCTGTTAATGAGCATGGTAATTGAACCAACGCTTGGCCAAAACGAACTTAGTGTTGTGTTGGATTATCCTGCCAGCCAAGCGGCCTTGGCGCGCCGCCATCAAGACGCAGATGGTGAGTGGGTCGCTTCTCGCTTTGAGCTTTATCTCAATGGTGTTGAACTGGCGAATGGCTATGATGAGCTGATTGATGCTGAGGAGCAGCGGCTGCGTTTCAGTGAAGATAATGCTGAGCGTCGCCGTTTAGGTTTACCTGAGGTGGATGTTGATGAGCAATTGCTAGCAGCGCTAGACCATGGAATGCCAGAAAGCGCTGGGGTGGCATTGGGCATAGATCGGCTTATTCAGCTGGCGCTGGGTAAAGCACGCCTGGAAGACGTGCTTACATTTTCAACAGCTAATTGTTAGCACTAATTTCTCGCGTTTTAAGGCTCGCCCAGTGTTTGGCCCATTTGTACCTTGGCGCCTAGCGGATTATCTTCAAAAGTCACCGGCTTGGCAAAGCACATCACCACCGTTGAGCCCAGTTTGAAGCGGCCCATTTCAGCGCCTTTTTCAAGCGTGATGGGTTGCCCGAAACGCATGCGCTGAGGGTGGCCTGAAAGCGGCGTCACTTGGCCTGCCCAGACAGTCTCGATCGCCGCGACGATCATTGCACCTACCAATACCATGGCCATTGGGCCGTGCTGGGTATCGAAAATACACACCAATCGCTCGTTACGCGCAAACAGCCCTGGCACGTAGTTAGCGGTTGCTTGGTTGACCGAGAAGAGCCGCCCTGGTACATAAATCATCTCGCGCAGTGTGCCTGTAACCGGCATATGTACGCGGTGGTAATCTCGAGGAGAGAGGTAAACAGTCGCAAAACTGCCGCCCATAAACTCTTCGGCTAGCGCGCTGTCGCCACCTAGCAGGGTTTGGGCAGAAAACGTGTGGCCTTTCGCTTGTACTAACTGACCTGCCTGTAAACGCCCGAACTGTGACAGGGTGCCATCAGCAGGGCTTAGCAGGCCCTCTCCCAATGGACGAGCATCGGCTTTCAAAGCGCGGGTGAAAAAGTCATTAAACGTTGCATAAGCGGTGGGGTCTGGCTCCAGCGCTTGGCTCATGTCCACATTAAAACGTTTGATAAACGCCTTAATTAACTTGTTCTTCACCGCGGGAGCATCGCACTGGGCAAGCTTACCTGTTAAACGCGAAAGCGCATGGTGGGGGAGCGGGTACTGAATTAGGGAAAACGCTTTTTGGGAAACAGTCACAGTCGTATTTTCACTTCTCAATCGGTGTATCGTCGCGGTTGCCCCATTCGCCCCAAGAGCCCGCATAACCACGTATATTAAAGCCCAGCGCTTTACCGACTAGCCATGTGAAGCTGCTGCGATGATGGCTTTGGCAGTGAGTAGCAATTTCCATTTCGGGAGTTAGGCCGAGCGCGCCTAGTTCGGTCATTAGCTCAGCGTAATCGCGGATACGAAGTGCGCGATTGCGATCCATAGCATTGAGCCAGTCCATGTTGACCGCTCCCGGAATATGACCAAGGTGCTTATTGTTGCCTTTTTCACCATCAAACTCGCCTTTAGAGCGAGCATCCCAAACGGCGAACTGCTTATCTGCGAGCTTTTGTTTGATTTCATCGCAGGTGATTAAGGCGTGCGGGCTTAAGATCTCCGCTCGGTACTCACTTGGTGTTGGGGCGGTGGATTCAGTGTTTTCTGCCAAGCCGGAATCTCTCCAGGCATGGATGCCGCCATTCAAATACGAGTAACGGGTGTGGCCGATTAGCTCCAGTGTCCATAGCAGTCGTGCCGCCCAGCCACCGCCCTCGTCATCATAAGCGACGACGTGAGTATCCCGGGTTAGGCCAAGTGCGCTGAACAGGCGTGAGAGAAATTCAGTGCTCGGCACATCGTTGGGTACCGGTCCTTCGCCACGCATTAGGTAGCGAAAATCAAGGTAAATAGCACCCGGTACATGACCTTGGCGATAGCTATCGCCATTTACTGGTACATCGATAATCAGCAGCTGTGGATTATCCAGGTGTTCTTGAAGCTGCTCGGGCTCAACAATCAGCGGCAGTAGGTTGGTTTCCGATGAATGGCTAGCGGTGCTCATTGACAGCTCCCTATGCTTAGCAATTGATATATCAGGCATCAAGCTAATAAAAATTATGCGTTTAAGCTATCGAGAATGCGCCGATAGCTGGCAAAACGTTCTGGATGGATCTTGCCTGCCTCGACTGCTTCAAGTAAAGCGCAGCCTGGCTCGTTGCGGTGGCGGCAATCTCGGAAGCGGCAATGGCCAATGAACGGATGAAACTCAATAAATCCATCGGTAACTTCCTGCTCATCAAGATGGATTAAGCCAAACTCGCGAATACCCGGTGAGTCAATAAGCTCACCGTCAGCCACTTCGTCACTACTCATCGCATAAAGCCGAGCGGTGGTGGTGGTGTGGGTGCCTTTACGCGAATCTTCTGACAGAGCGCCAATACGCAAAGTTTCATCGGGTAGCAGAAGATCAATCAGTGATGATTTGCCCACGCCACTTTGACCGACAAACACAGATGTTCGCCCTTCAAGCTGCTGGCGTAGATCATCTAAGCCAGCTTCATTAGCAGTGGTGGTGCGCACCACGGTGTAGCCCAGAGAGTGGTAGCGCTCAAGCAGTTCTCCCAGTTTGCCACCATCTTCTGGCAGCAAGTCGGTTTTGTTGAGCACCAGCACGGGGGCAATACCTGTTGCTTCGGCAGCGACCAAATAACGGTCAATCAGATTGGGGTGAGGAGCGGGCTCTACCGCAAAGACGATCAGCAATTGATCGATGTTGGCCGCCACAGGCTTAAGCTGGCCCCGCGGATCTGGGCGCTTTAGCACGCTGTCGCGCTCCTCGCGGGCCACGACGACGCCAGAGCCGTCCTGGCCTGCTCGCCAAATCACCCGGTCGCCGGTGACTAAGCCATCTAGGTTGGCGCGAAGGTGGCAACGCACGGGCGTACCATCGGCATCGCGCACTTCTAGTGTTCGCCCGAAGTGAGCCATAACTCGGCCTGGTTGTTCGGCACCATATTCGCCAGCGGCAAGTTTTTCAGCGTCTTTCACATCGCGCTTTTCAGCACGTTGGGCACGTTCCGCTTGGACTTTATCGACTCGCCACTGTTGCTGGCGACTTAATTTACGTTTGCTCATGACCACCTGATGCTCGGTACAATAGTGGCATTGTACTCACCTGGGCAGTCTACTGTCCTGTATTGGGTGCTGGTTAAGGCAATATAAGCCACACTTTAACTCTAATCGCCGTATTAAGTGGCGGTACTGGCCAAGGAATGAATGTAATGAGCGAGCAAACTGCTGACAACGCCACCCCGCGAGATGATTTGCTAGTGTGGATAGACTTGGAAATGACCGGTCTGGATCCAAACAAAGAGCGCATCATTGAAGTGGCCACATTGATTACCGATGCCGATTTAAACGTCGTAGCGGAAGGGCCGGTGATTGCGGTGAAGCAGCCTGATAGCCAGTTGGCACAAATGGATGACTGGAATCAGAAGACCCACGGGGAGAGTGGTCTGGTTGCGCGCGTCAAAGCGAGCACCGTGACTACCGCTGAGGCCGAGCAGCAAACGCTCGATTTTCTTCGCCACTATGTGGTCTCTGGCTCATCGCCTATGTGTGGCAATAGCATTCACCAGGATCGGCGTTTCCTTGAGCGTGAAATGCCGGATCTTTGGGCGTTTTTCCATTACCGTAATTTGGACGTGTCGACCGTTAAGGAGTTGGCAAAACGCTGGAATCCAGGTGCCTTAGCAGGATTTAAAAAGCAGAATGTCCATCTGGCAATGGATGACATCAAGGAGTCGATTGCCGAGTTGGTTCACTATCGCAGTACGTTCTTACGCCTCGAAACGGTAACAGATGAAGAGGAGTAAGGTAGTTTAGAAAAGTGGCTAAGCGCCGTCAGTGGCAATTTTCGCCCCGCGCTTGAGGCGCTGCTCCTCAAGCGCCCAAGCAACGTGCTCACGCACTAAACTGCTGGGATAGGCTCTTCTTGCCCACAAGGCTGCCTCTACCGCGCGACTCCAGGGTGCATTGCCCAGGCCGATGGCGAGATTGCGCAGCCAGCGTTCGTAGCCAATACGCCGAATGGGACTGCCTGCTGTTTTATCCAAAAATTCGTCTTCGCCCCAGGCAAACAGGCTAAGGAGGTCGGCACGGTCAAGGTCATGGCGCGGCGCAAAGTCATCTTCCTGGGTAACGCGGGTGAAGCGAGTGAAAGGACACACCAACTGGCAGTCGTCGCAACCGTAAATACGGTTGCCCATGGCGCGGCGAAACTCCGTGGGTATCGCGCCATGCAGTTCAATAGTGAGATAAGAAATGCATTTGCGCGAGTCGACGACCTTGTCATCTACAATGGCACCGGTTGGGCAGGCGGTTCGACAGGCGCTACAGCTGCCACAGTGTTCCTGAGTAAACGGTGCATCGATAGGCAGCGGCAAGTCGGTATACAGCTCGCCGAGGAAAAAAAGCGAGCCCGCCTTGGGGTTAAGTAACATGGCATTTTTACCAAACCAGCCAAGGCCTGCTTTTTGCGCTAAGGCGCGCTCCATAACGGGGGCTGAGTCTACAAATGCGCGATAACCAAACGCGCCGACTTGCTGCTCGATTTTTTTAGCTAGTTGCGCCAAACGTTTGCGCATTAATTTATGATAGTCGCGTCCTAGTGCGTAGCGTGAAACATAGGCACGGCTAGGTTGGCCCAGTACTTTTGTACTTTCTACTTCAGCGGGTAAATAGTCCATGCGCACGCTGATAACTCGCTGGGTGCCAGGTTCAAGCTCCTCCGGGCGGGTGCGCTTGGTACCATGTTTCGCCATAAAGCTCATGTCACCGTGGTGACCTTTTTCAAGCCAAGCATCTAGGTGTTTTTCATGAGCTGCTAGCTGAG
This sequence comes from Halomonas sp. XH26, assembly GCF_024138895.1. NCBI lineage: Bacteria > Pseudomonadati > Pseudomonadota > Gammaproteobacteria > Oceanospirillales > Halomonadaceae > Halomonas > Halomonas sp. XH26. The sequence goes on along the minus strand of NZ_CP071889.1, from coordinate 2,403,766 downwards.
TGTCTGTAATACCTACTTGCTGAAAACCCAACTCTCGACCCCATGTTTTGATTAGGGCTGCAAGACGCGTTAAGTCATCATCAGATAGTGAAAAGGTAGTGGAGTTTTGCATGGTAAATCAACGGTAGCGCGTTAAGCGCGCTATGCTAACGCATAAGTGGTTATCAACCTACTAGCGCCCAACTGTCACCAGATTAAGGAGAGATCGTGCCCACGTTAAGTACTTCCTCGCTACGCCCCCTTTATACAGCGGCTCAAGTGCGCGAGCTTGATCGGCGTACGATTGCCGGCGGTATTGAAAGTTTTGCCTTGATGCAGCGAGCAGCCTCCAGTGCATGGCACAGTTTCCGCTCCCGCTGGCCGCATGCACGAAGCGTGACAGTGCTTTGTGGTAGCGGTAATAACGGGGGTGATGGCCATGTGCTTGCGGCGTTGGCCATGCAGTCCGGGCTTAAAGTACAGCGCATCTCACTTAGGCCTTTCGAGGCGTTGACGGGGGATGTTGCTCGCGCTGCCGAGCTGGCATCGGCGGCGGGCGTTGGTTTGGACCAGTGGCAGTCAAGTACCACCTTGGTTGGTGAAGTGATTGTTGATGCACTGCTCGGTACCGGGCTATCGGGTGATGTTGCCGGAGAAATAAGGCCGGTGATTGAAGCGATCAATACGTCGCATCAACCGGTATTGGCGTTGGATATTCCCTCTGGCATCTCGGCAGACACGGGTGCCGTCATGGGGCTGGCCGTCAATGCGGCCTGCACGGTGACGTTTATAGGCGACAAAATTGGCCTGCATACTGGCGATGCACCTGCTTATACCGGCGAAATTGACTTCCGTCCGTTAGGTGTCAAGGCGCAAGCGTTTTTTGATATACCGCCCAGCGCATGGCGTTTGGACGATGAGCTTTTGGGTGAGGTATTCACGCCGCGCTCCCGTATCAGCCATAAAGGTGATCTGGGGCATGTCGTGGTAATGGGAGGTGCACCAGGGTTTGGTGGTGCGGCGTTGCTCGCTTCTCAAGCGGCCGCGCGTTTAGGTGCCGGTAAGGTCAGCTTGGCAACGGCACCTGAGCATGTGACTGCTAGTTTGATGCGCTGCCCTGAGGTAATGGCCCATGGTGTTCGCGGTGGCGCCGATGCAGGCCAATTGCCTTCCCAGGCAGATGTAATCGTTGTTGGGCCGGGGCTGGGGCAAGAGGCCTGGGGGCAAGCGATACTGCAGAGTGCCTTGAAATTAGATGTGCCATTAATTGTTGATGCGGACGCACTCAACCTGTTGGCCAGCCGCTGGCCTGATGAGCGTCGTAATAATTGGGTATTAACACCGCACCCAGGTGAGGCGGCTCGGTTGCTAGGCTGTTCCGTCGCGGATGTTCAAGCAGATCGTCCAGCGGCTGCCCGAGCCTTACAGCGAGCGCGGGGCGGCGTCGTAATTTTAAAGGGGGCGGGTAGCTTAGTGGCTGGCCCCAGCGGGTTAGTAATCTGCCCCTATGGCAATCCTGGTATGGCCAGCGGCGGCATGGGGGATGTGCTGAGCGGTATGCTAGGTACACTGGTTGCTCAGAACGACAATATGGAGCGTGGAGCGTGGCTTGGGGTGATGGTGCATGCGCTGGCCGGCGATGAAGCGGCTAAAGCAACGGGTGAACGTGGCTTGCTGGCAAGTGATCTGGCATCCTATGCACGAGTGTTAATTAACCCGTGAAGGCGGCCTACATGCAAGTGCAATTGAATAATGAAGTGTCTCACGTTGCCTTTGGTGAGGCATTAGGGCAGGCGCTGCAAGGTCACGGGCGTGTTTATTTAGAGGGCGACTTAGGCGCAGGAAAAACAACATTGACGCGTGGTATATTGCGAGCTTATGGCTACCAGGGGGCGGTTAAAAGCCCTACTTATACTCTGGTAGAACCCTACGAACTGGGGGCGCAGCGCATTTATCATTTAGATCTGTATCGTTTAGCAGATCCTGAAGAGCTTGAGTTTATCGGCGGACGAGATGTGCTTGCCGATGACGCGCTCTGTTTAATTGAGTGGCCGAGCCGAGGTGAAGGTTGGCTCCCCGCGCCTGATTTGCGAGTGACACTGGAGGTAGCTGATCCTGGTCGCTTGGTTACGCTAACCGCAGAAACTGACTTGGGTGAACGGGTGATCAGCGAGATGGTTAGCAAGCATGGCAGTGAACAGCTTGAAAGTGGTGTGATTCAATGGCTATAAACAGCGCACTAAACTATCTGGCACGCGGTGTGTCGTTTGGCTGTGTTCTTATGGTGGCAGGCGTGTCATCGCTGCAAGCGGCAACGGTAGAGAGCATGCGGTTGTGGGCGGCTCCTGATCATGCGCGTTTGGTGTTTGATTTGACGGCAGCAGCAAACGCTAATGTATTTTCCCTTGAGAACCCGTCGCGGTTGGTCATTGATCTTGATGAAAGCTACCTAGACACCGATGTGTCTACGCTGCCATTGGATGGGAGCGCTATTGATGAAGTACGAACGGGTGTTCGGGACGGCGGTGGACTTCGTGTTGTTCTGGAGCTTAACCGTGAAATATCCCCACGTCACTTTGCATTGCCACCCAACGACCAGTATGGGCATCGCTTGGTGGTCGATCTTGAGTACCCGGGCGAGAGCGCGGTTGAAAACCCTATTGATCCCATCGAGGCGATGATTCGTGACCAAGAAATCCTTGCTCAAAGAGCTAATGCTCAGGCTCGGGCACAGGGGCAGTCACAGGGGCAGTCACAGGGGCAAGTGGTAGCTGAAGAGGTGGTGTCGCCAGCGGTAGAGCCAACGACTACCGCGGTTCAGCCAGCTCAACCGCATCCGCAACGGGATATTATTATTGCTGTTGATGCTGGGCATGGCGGCGAAGATCCTGGCGCAATAGGTCCTTCTGGAACACGCGAGAAAGATGTAGTGCTGGAGATTGCACGACGTCTTGCCGCAGAGGTAAACGGTACGCGCGGCTTTAAAGCGGTACTCATTCGCGATGGTGATTACTACTTGGGTCTTCGTCAGCGTACCCAGCTTGCTCGGGATCAAAAAGCAGACTTTTTTGTATCGATACATGCCGACGCATTTACGAGTCCGCGGCCCCAGGGGAGCTCTGTTTACGCACTTTCCCAGCGAGGTGCAACGTCTGAAACTGCTCAATGGCTGGCTGATAGCGAAAACCGCTCTGACTTGATTGGTGGTGTTGATGGCAACCTTTCATTGCGCGACAAAGATCAAGTACTGCGAGGTGTGTTGCTAGACCTCACGATGACGGCAACGTTAAACGATTCGCTATCGATTGGTGGCCAAGTGCTCGACCAACTAGGTCGTATCAACCGTCTCCATAAGTCTCGTGTTGAACAAGCGGGTTTCATGGTGTTGAAATCGCCCGATATTCCATCGCTACTTATCGAGGTTGGCTTTATTTCTAACCCTGATGAAGAGCGTCGCCTGCGGGATCCGGTCCATCAGCGTGGGTTATCAACGGCTATTTTCAATGGTTTGCGTGATCACTTCGAGCGTAATCCGCCGCCAGCAAGTCTATTGGCATGGCAGCGCGACAATCAGCGTCGTCCGAGCGGTAACGAGTACCGTATTCAGTCGGGAGATACATTGTCAGCTATTGCCGTGCGCCATGGTGTGCCAGTGAATCAACTGAAGCAGGCCAACGATATTAACGGTGACGTTATCCGTGTTGGTCAAGTGCTGCGCATCCCACGTTCATGATTATAGGTTTCCGAGGTGACGGTTGTCTGAATTGATCTCTTCGCCAACGCGCATTCATGTGCTTGATCCTCGTTTGGCAAACCAAATTGCCGCGGGGGAAGTTGTCGAGCGCCCTTCGTCAGTGACGAAAGAGCTGATAGAGAACGCCATTGATGCTGGTAGCCAGCGAATTGAAGTAGAGATAGAGCAAGGTGGCGCTCGGCTTATTAAAGTGCGCGACGATGGCATTGGTATTGGTGAGCAGGATTTGCCTCTGGCGCTTGCTCGTCATGCGACCAGCAAAATCAATAGCCTGGAAGATTTAGAGGGTGTGAGTTCGCTGGGGTTTCGTGGTGAGGCGCTGGCCTCGATCAGCTCTGTCTCGCGACTGGAGCTGATCTCTAATGCCGAAGAGGACCCCCGCCAAGGGTGGCGAGTCGTCGCTGAGGGGCGTGGTATGGAGGCGCGGGTCACGCCTGCGCCACACCCCCGTGGTACCAGTGTCGCGGTACGGGATCTGTTTTTTAATACCCCCGCGCGGCGCAAATTTTTACGCACCGAAAAAACAGAATTTGCCCATGTTGAAGAAGCTTTTCGTCGCCAGGCGTTATCACGTTACGACGTAGCTTGGGTGCTGCGCCATAATCAGAAAGTGGTGCATCAATTGCCACCAGGGGTGACGCCAGCCGCACGCGAGCGGCGCATTGCTTCGCTATTGGGTAAAAACTTTATTGAGCATGCTCGCTACATTGAACGTGAAGCGGGTGGGTTGCGTATTAGTGGCTGGGTCGGCTTGCCCACGCACTCTCGTTCTCAGGCGGATCAGCAATACTTTTTTGTCAATGGCCGCGTCGTTCGTGATCGTTTGGTTGCCCATGCTGTTCGTCAGGCTTATCGCGACGTGTTGTATAACGGTCGTCATCCGGTGTTTGTGCTTTACCTGGAACTTGATCCTGATGTCGTCGACGTCAACGTACATCCAACGAAGCATGAAGTGCGGTTTCGCGATGGTCGGATGGTGCACGACTTCCTTTACTCTAGCCTGCACCATTGTCTTGCTTCTTCTAAGCCTGCTGAAGAAGAACAGAGCACCGCTTGTGGGCATGAAGGTGAAGTAGCAGAGGTAGGTGCTGCGGGCAACACTAATGAGGCCGACGTTCAAACGCCGGCTCCCCGTTGGCAGCAGCAAGGCATGGCGCTATCAGACTCACCTGAGCGCCACCCTGGGGCAGAGCGAGTGCGTCGTTTTATGCAGGGCTACCAAGCGCTGCATCCGGATCATGAAGAGTCGCTATTAACGCCGCAGCCAAGCGCGCCAAGCATTAATACATCAAAAGCGACAGAAGTGCGTGAGGTTACGCAGGCGATGCCTGAGCATGATGCAACCACGGCGCCGCCGTTGGGCTTTGCGCTAGGGCAGTTGCACGGTGTTTATATTTTGGCCCAAAACGCGCAGGGGTTGGTGCTTGTAGACATGCACGCTGCTCACGAGCGAATTGTTTATGAACGCATGAAAAACCAACTGGCCGCAGCCGATGGGATTGATACACAGCCGCTGCTGGTGCCAGTTTCCCTGGCCGCCAGTCGCGCCGAAGTGGCAACCGCCGAAAGTGAGCGCGATGCCATTGCCCAGTTAGGCGTTGAGCTAGATGTGGCGGGTCCAGAAACTTTGCTAGTCCGGCAATTGCCAGCTCTTTTGGCTCAGGCAGATCCAGAGACCCTGATACGTCAAATGCTCGAAGAGCTGTCGCGGTTTGGCCGAACTCATCAGGTTGAAGCACGCATTCATGAGTTGCTGTCGACCATGGCATGCCATGGTAGTGTCCGTGCAAATAGACGCTTAACCATTGATGAAATGAACGCTTTGCTGCGAGATATGGAGCGCACTGAGCGAAGCGATCAGTGCAATCATGGCCGTCCAACGTGGACGCAAATGAGTATGAAAGCACTCGACCGCCTGTTCTTACGTGGACAATAGCTGCGTGGTTAGTTAAGACAACGAAGGGAGTGCTAAGAGCAGATGGTTGACACACGCCCCTGGGCGATTTTTCTAATGGGGCCCACGGCAGCTGGTAAAACCGACACGGCGATGGCTCTGCATGAGCGTTTGGGGCATGAGCTGATCAGCGTCGACTCAGCGATGGTATATCGCGGGATGGATATTGGCAGTGCTAAGCCGAGTGCTGCCGAGTTGGCGCGTGCGCCGCATCGTTTGATTGATATTCGTGATCCGTCTGAGCCGTATTCAGCCGCTGATTTTCGGGAAGACGCGCTGCAGGAGATGCGGCAAATCAGCGCGGCAGGCAGCGTGCCATTATTGGTTGGCGGGACGATGCTCTACTTTAAGCGTCTGGTGGAAGGCGTTGCTAACTTGCCTGCCGCAGACACCGCCATACGTCAACGGTTGGAAGCTGTTCGGCAGAATGAAGGGTTGGCAGCGCTTCATCGTATGCTGGCTGAAGTGGATGCCGATTCAGCGCAGCGCATACATCCCAATGATCCACAGCGCTTAATGCGCGCGCTTGAAGTATATTATGTAAGTGGGCGTCCTATGAGTGAGCTATGGGCGGAACAGCAGCCAGAAACCTTTCCCTGGCGGGTGATGTCGATAGCGTTAGCCCCTAGTGATCGCCAATTGCTACACAACCGCATTGCGGTGCGCTTCAAAACAATGTTGGCTGAGGGCTTGATAGATGAAGTAGCCGCCCTCAAACAACGATCTGACATTCATCTTGGCTTGCCAGCAATGAAGAGTGTTGGCTATCGTCAAGTATGGGAGCACTTAGACGGTAAGTACGACGAAAACGAGTTGATTGAACGTGGCGTGATAGCAACTCGCCAGCTCGCTAAGCGGCAGCTTACGTGGTTAAGAAGTTGGCCGTCGCTTACGTGGGTAGACTCACAGCAGCCTGACGTACTGGATAAGGTGCTGAAATTCGTGCGTGAAAGCGGTGCTTAGCGTAAGATAGTGATTTCGTAAGCAAGTGTTTTCGAGTGGCCGGCTGGCTCTTTTGACAACCCCAGGCCTTTCGGGCAACAAGATTGCGGCGCAGCACCAGTAGGGCGCGCCATTTATAACCAACCCCAACGACAGTTTTAGGGAGAGCAACATGTCCAAAGGGCAGTCCCTTCAAGACCCGTACCTGAACATTTTGCGCAAGGAGCGCATTCCGGTCTCTATTTTCCTGGTGAACGGCATTAAATTGCAGGGCCAGATTGAATCATTTGACCAGTTTGTCATTTTATTGCGCAATACCGTCAGTCAGATGGTTTATAAACACGCTATTTCCACGGTAGTGCCTTCGCGCAACGTGCGTTTGCCGGCACAAGATCCAGCCGCGCCCGACGCGGACATCTAACACCGTTGGATAGCTAGAGAGTCCACGAGGTATTGATTGTTTTTTGAGCGCCCAGATGCCGGTGAAACGGCAGTACTTGTTCACGTTGACTTTCATGATGAGCAAGCACGTGAAGACCCGGGTGAGTTCTTAGAGCTCGTGCGCTCTGCTGGCGCAGAGCCCGCGACATTACTCACTGCTAGCCGACAGCGCCCTGACTCCCGAACGTTTATCGGGTCAGGCAAGTTGGAGGAGCTGCGAGCACTGCTCGCAGCTCACCAAGCAGAACTGGTGATCTTCAACCATAGCTTAAGTCCCTCCCAAGAGCGCAACCTTGAGCATGAGCTCAAGTGTCGAGTGCTTGATCGTACCGGTTTAATACTCGATATTTTTGCGCAGCGGGCACGAACCCATGAGGGTAAGCTGCAGGTAGAGCTTGCCCAGCTTGAATACATGTCCACTCGCCTAGTGCGCGGTTGGACCCACTTAGAGCGTCAGAAGGGCGGTATCGGTTTGCGCGGCCCTGGTGAAACGCAGTTAGAAACCGACCGTCGTTTGCTGCGCGGGCGCATTAAGTCGATTCATAAACGGCTCGATAAAGTACGCAGCCAGCGCGACCAGAACCGCCGCGCACGTTCACGTGCCGAGATTCACAGCGTTTCATTAGTTGGCTATACCAATGCCGGTAAATCGACGCTGTTTAACGCGCTTACCAATGCTGAGGTATACGCAGCTGACCAGCTATTTGCCACGCTTGACCCGACACTTCGTCGTCTCGAAATTGCAGACGTTGGCCCTGTGGTGATGGCCGATACAGTTGGTTTTATTCGCCATCTGCCTCACAAGTTGGTTGAAGCTTTCCGAGCAACGCTTCAAGAGGCTGCGGAAGCCTCGCTGTTGGTGCATGTAATAGATGCTGCTGATCCTGATCGTGATGCCAACGTTGAGCAAGTCGATCGTGTACTCAAAGAGATAGGCGCTGATAGCGTGCCTGTTCTCAAGGTCATGAATAAAATCGACCGTCTTGATAGTGCACCGCGAATTGAGCGCGATGGCCACGGCGTTCCTGAGGTTGTGTGGCTCTCAGCTCAGCAAGGGCAAGGCCTTGATTTGCTGCATGAGGCGCTAACCGAACGTTTAGCAAATGATGTTATTGGCTTTTCGCTTACACTGTCTCCGGAGCAGGGTAAGCTGCGTGCTGGTCTACATGAGTTGAACGCAGTTCGAGAAGAATATTTTGATGAGCAAGGACAGTCTGTTTTAGACGTGCGCTTGCCTAGACGTGATTTCAATCAGCTCATGGCTCAACTTGGTGAGCGTGCTAATACCTATTTACCCGTCGCTTTACGCGAAATTGACGAGTGGTAGTCACGTAGGCTGCATCGCATATATAGGCTTAAATATAAATGAGCTTGGGTATGTGAAGCCTATGTGAACTCGGGTAGAAGTATGGTACAAAATTTATATAGTAATAATATTAAAAGCACCGTGCCTTGCTAACTGTGAGGCTAAGTGCAGGTGAACACCTGAGTGGAGAAGATGTATGGCCTGGAATGAGCCTGGTGGTGGCAACCAGCACGACCCCTGGAGCAGTGGTGGCCGACGTGGTAATAACGGCGGTGATCGCGGTGGAAGTAATGGTGGAGGTAATAATGGTGGCAATAATCAAGGTCCGCCCGACCTCGATGAAGCACTAAAGAAATTCCAAGATAAGTTAAACGGAATGCTGGGTGGCGGTGGCAAAAAAAGCAGTGGCGGTAACGGGAGTGGTAAAAGCGGTGGTGGTAAGCCGCGTAACTCTCTAGCGCTACCTGGTTTGCTGGTCGTTGTCGCTTTAGCTATCTGGGCCGCATCCGGTTTTTATCTGGTCGACCAGTCTGAGCGTGGCGTCGTGCTGCGTTTTGGTGAGTATCAGGGCATCGTAGACCCAGGCCTGCAGTGGAATCCGCCGCTAATTGACGATGTTCGTATGGTGAACGTGACCCGTGTTCGGTCAGTTTCCCAAACGCAGTCTATGTTGACGCGTGATGAAAACATCGTTGAAGTGGAAATTTCTGCTCAGTATCAAGTGGCTAATCCCCGTGACTTCGTATTAAACGTACGCGATCCAGCACTTTCTATCGAGAATGCCTTGGACTCCGCCTTGCGTCACGTTGTCGGTGGCACTGACATGATCGACATTTTAACCTCTGGTCGTGAAATTTTAGGTAGCTCTGTGGCAAGCCGCCTTCAATCTTATTTGGATGCTTACGGCGCTGGTATTCGTCTCCAGACAATTAACATTGAGTCAACCTCTGCGCCTGCGCCCGTTATCGATGCTTTCGATGATGTTATTCGCGCACGTGAAGATCGTCAGCGTACGATCAACGAAGGGATGGCCTACGCCAATGCCATTATCCCTGCAGCTCAAGGCCAAGCGCAGCGTGTCGTTGAGCAAGGTCAAGGTTATAGAGAGTCGGTCGTGGCTGAAGCACAAGGTCAGGCTAACCGCTTTAACGCATTGTTGACCGAGTATCGCAACGCGCCTGACATCATGCGTGAGCGTATGTACCTGGATGCGATTGAAGACGTCTTTGGTAATACTCCCAAAGTACTGCTGGATGTAAGTGAAAATGCGCCTTTGATGTATTTGCCATTAGATCAAATGCGTGGCGGTAGCGCTGCTGGCAGTAATGCTTCTTCCAGTAATAGTGGTGATGGTAGTAGTGAATCGATTGATCCGCGGGTGCTTGATTCGTTACGGGGAAGCCAGAGTAGCTCGTCATCCTCGTCATCAAGTAACCCCATTCGCAGGGAGGGCCGCTAAATGATTAATAATCGATCCCTGCTAATCGTAGGTGGCTTGGCCGCTGTGGCTTGGCTAGCTAGTAATAGCTTGTATGTAGTGGATGAAACCCAGCGTGCCGTTAAGCTGCGTTTTGGTGAGGTCATCGAAGAGAATATTCAGCCAGGACTGCATGTCAAAATACCGATCGCGCAAACGATTCGTAAGTTTGATACGCGTCTGCTGACTCTTGATACTGATACCAGCCGTTATCTGACCCTTGAGCAGAAAGCGGTTATTGTCGACTCTTACGTCAAGTGGCAGGTGGTAAATCCCACGCGTTACTACGAGGCGACTGCAGGCGATGAAATGATGGCGATTCGCCTGATTCAGCCGCGCGTAGATGAAAGCTTACGTAACGAGTTTGGTCGCTTGAATCTTCAGGAAATTATCGCCGAACGTCGCGATGATCTGATGACAGGGCCTACCGCTGAGCTAGATGAGCTGATGCGCGATGAGCTTGGTGTGGCGATACGTGACATTCGCATTAAGCGTATCGACTTGCCAGAAGATGTCTCGGCTGCAGTATTTGATCGGATGCGTTCTGAGCGTGAGCGTGAAGCTCGTGAATGGCGTGCACAAGGTCAGGAAGAGGCTGAGCGTATTCGTGCTAACGCTGATCGTCGGCGTCAGGTACTGCTCGCTCAGGCCAATGAGCGTTCTGAAACGCTGCGTGGTGAAGGCGATGCAGAAGCAGCGGCAATTTTCTCCCAGGCTTATGGTCAGGATCAGGAATTCTTCGCTTTCTGGCGCAGTTTGAACGCTTATCGTGAAAGCTTCGCAGGTGATAACAACCTGCTGGTGCTGGAGCCTGATAGTGATTTCTTCCGCTATTTGCGTAGTGCGGTTCCTGGCAACGGAGAGTAGTTATATGTGTGCCCAGCCCCGCAAGGTTATGCAGTCCTAGCGGGGTTCATCTGGCGCACAAACGTGATAGACTTAATTAACCGGGCGTCGCCCGGTTTTTTTGTGGCCCTCATTTCACTAGCGCTTGTCCATGAACGCCTAAACGCGTCATGATGTAGCTGCTTGTTTGGGCCTTCATTGTCTCGCAGGATTGTTCACATGACCATCGCTGACCGCTGGCTATTGCCCGACGGCATGGATGAGGTGCTGCCGCCTCAGGCAAGCCGCATGGAAGAGCTGCGCCGTGCGCTGCTTGATCTCTACCATTGCTGGGGCTACGACCAAGTAATGCCGCCGCCGGTGGAGTTTTTGGACTCCTTGCTTACCGGTACCGGTACCGATCTAGATCTTCAGACGTTTAAATTAACTGACCAACTAACGGGTCGCATGATGGGGGCATCTGCCGATGTAACTCCTCAGGTGGCGCGTATGGATGCCCACTCCCTGAAGCGGCAAGGGCCGGTTCGATTATGCTACTGCACGAATGTGCTGCGCGCTAAAGCCGACCAGCATCAGGGGGGGAGAAGCCCTGTGCAGGTAGGGGTCGAGCTGTTTGGTCACGCCGGTTTAGAAGCTGACAGTGAAATTATTCATTTGGCACTGGCCAGCTTAAAAGCAGCGGGCGCTGATGAAATTCACCTGGCGCTGGGCCATATTGGCATTTATCGTAGCTTTGTCGAGGCAGCTGCGCTTAGCGATGAGCAGGAGCGGGCGCTGTTTGAAGCACTGGCGCTGAAATCGCCGGGCCAGTTAGCTGAGCTCGTTCACCGTAGTGTCAGCGACCCAGCCTTGGCAGATATGCTGATAGCGCTTGGTGAGCTGCATGGTGATGCAAGTGTGTTAGGGCAAGCACGAGATCGTTTTGCCGGTGCCCCCGCGCCGGTGAGGGCGGCACTTGACCAGTTGGAAGCACTCTATAAAGGTGTATTGGCGCGCTTTGACGTTTCGCTCTATTTTGATTTAGCGGAGCTGCGTGGTTATCAGTACCACACTGGTATGATGTTTGCTGCCTATGTGCCTGGTTATGGCCATGCATTGGCCAAAGGTGGGCGTTATGATGACACTGGCCGTGCTTTTGGTCGTGCGCGTCCGGCGACCGGTTTTTCTATGGATTTAAAACAATTGGCATCCCTGGCGCTGGCTTCACCCAGCCAGGGGGCTGTTTGGGCGCCTGCCCAAGAAGAAGAGTCGCTTAACGCTGCCATTGCTGCGCTGCGTGAGCAGGGTGAACGCGTGATTCAAGCGCTGCCTGGGCAGCGTACTGGGCCGGCGGAGCACAGTTGTGACCGCCGTCTTGAGTTTATTGACGGTCGTTGGCAGACAATGACCCTGACACAAGAGACGAGTGCATAATGGGTAAGAATGTCGTAGTCCTGGGTACCCAATGGGGTGATGAAGGCAAAGGCAAGATTGTTGACCTGCTCACCGAATCAGCCTCAGCAGTGGTGCGCTTTCAAGGCGGTCATAACGCAGGCCATACCTTGGTGATTGACGGTGAGAAAACGGTTCTTCACCTGATTCCCTCTGGTGTGCTGCGTCCAGGTAAAACCTGTGTGATCGGTAATGGCGTCGTATTGTCGCCTGAAGCGCTGATCAAAGAGATCCGTGAGCTTGAAGAGAAGGGCGTGCCGGTACGTGAGCGCTTGCGCCTGTCACCAGCTTGTCCGTTAATCCTGCCTTACCATGTGCGTTTGGACCAAGCACGTGAAAAAGCGCGCGGCATTGCTAAGATCGGCACCACTGGTCGTGGAATCGGGCCAGCTTACGAGGATAAAGTTGCCCGTCGTGGTCTGCGTTTAGGCGATATGCTTCACCGTGAGCGTTTTGCCTCGAAGCTTGGCGAGGTATTGGACTACCACAACTTTGTGTTGGTGAACTATCACGGCGAGCCGGCGGTGGACTTCCAGGAAGTACTGGATACCGCTATGCAGATGGCCGAAGAGCTACGGCCTATGGTCACAGACACCGTTAGTATGGTGCACGATCTGCGTAAAGCCGGTGAGAACATCCTATTTGAAGGTGCTCAAGGCTCGCTGTTGGATATTGATCACGGTACCTATCCCTACGTCACCAGCTCTAATACCACCGCTGGCGGAACGGCTACCGGTTCAGGTGTTGGCCCGCTTTACCTGGACTACGTGCTAGGTATCACCAAAGCCTATACCACCCGCGTTGGCTCTGGCCCATTCCCGACCGAGCTTTTTGACGACCATGGCCGTCATTTAGCCGAGCGTGGGCATGAGTTTGGAGCAACCACGGGTCGCGCGCGCCGTTGTGGCTGGTTTGACGCCGTAGCGTTGCGTCATGCGGTGCAGATCAACTCAGTCTCTGGTATCTGCTTAACCAAGCTTGATGTTTTGGATGGCCTGGAAAATATTCGTGTGTGCGTGGGCTATCGTAGTAAAGATGGCGATGTGCTAGATAATCCGGTTGATTCAGAAGGCTACGAAGCTGTTGAGCCGCTGTACCATGATCTACCGGGCTGGAAAGAATCTACCCTGGGCGCCAAGAAAGTTGAGGATCTGCCTGCCAATGCACGTGCTTACATCAGCTTCTTAGAAGAGCAGGTAGGTACCAGCATTGATATTATCTCAACTGGCCCTGACCGTATGGAAACCATTGTCCTGCGTAACCCGTTTGAAGACTAAGCTAGCATTCATGCATAAATAATTTGTGTGTTTGTAAGCTGCTGAGATGATTGAGTAGTTGAAAAAATTGAGTAGCTGAAAAAAGGGGCGATTAAATCGCCCCTTTTTGCTTTTTAGCATCCGTATTAAAACTAGAAGTCGATGCCGCGACGGGCTTGCAGGCCATTGTTAAACGCGTGCCGTACCTCTTGCATCTCTGTCACTGTATCCGCCATTGCCACTAAATCTCGATGAGCATTGCGTCCGGTAATAATCACCGTTTGTTCTTGCGGTCGATTGATCAGTGCTTGCTTAACCGTATCAATATCTAAATAACCGAACTTCAACATGTAAGTAATTTCATCCAGGACAACAAGATAGGTCGCTGGGTCTGCGAGCATTTTTTCAGCTTCTTGCCATACTGCTTGGCAAGCTTGGGTATCTGACTCGCGATTCTGGGTATCCCAGGTAAAGCCCGTGGCCATGATGGCAACACTGAGGTTTGCGTCTTCCTCTAGCCGATTGCGTTCACCGCACTCCCATAATCCCTTAATAAATTGCACGACACCAACTTTATAGCCATAGCCAAGCGAGCGAGTGACGGTGCCCCAGGCGGCAGTCGTTTTACCTTTGCCATTGCCCGTATTTATCAGCAACAGCCCACGCTGCTCGGTAGCGTTGGCCACTTTCTCGTCAACGCGGGCTTTCAGTTTTTCCATCGACGCTTTGTGACGTGCATCGCGATCGCTCATGGTCGGTATCCATCGGTAAGTGATTAAGTAAATGATGGCTAGGTTAATTCATCCAGCGGCAATTTAATATTGCTGTGGTTAAGTTTTGTATAGTTAATGGATAATTCTGTTCAAGTTTTGGGGGTGCCGAAGTTAGCGCTGCAAGACACATTATGTAAGAAATTGGCCGGGTGGGGGCTAGCTGCTCTAGAATAGTGGGTCATGTCTTACTAGGAATGATGCCATGCCCTCATTTGATATTGTGTCAGAGTTTGATCAGCACGAAGCGTCCAATGCTATCGACCAAGCAAATCGTGAAGTGCAGTCGCGCTTTGATTTCAAAGGTGTTGATGCCAGCTTTTCACTTGAAGGAGAGAAAGTTCAGCTTGAGGCTGAGGTTGATTTCCAACTAAAGCAAATGCTCGATGTGTTGCGCAATCGGCTGATTGCACGTGGAATTGATGCCCGTTGTATGGATATTCAAGACCCGGTGTTGTCTGGTGTGAAAGCCCGACAGGAGGTCGTTCTAAAGCAGGGGCTTGATCAGGCTGAAGCAAAAGATGTGGTTAAGCGTATCAAAGCCAGCAAGCTAAAAGTACAGGCTCAGATTCAGGGTGAAAAAGTGCGCGTTACGGGTAAAAAACGCGACGATCTTCAGAGCGTGATGGCGCTTTTACGTGGCGAAGAGGGGCCTGAACTACCATTACAATTTGATAACTTCCGTGATTAATTAACTCGATCGACAGTAATACGATGGTGCAGCGTTAGGCGCTGCCTCATCAAATAATTTATAAGCTTACAGGAGTCACGCACTATGTCTGATCCGCAGCCGGTTTATTTAAGCGACTACCAGCCGCCCGCCTACCTAGTTACCCATACCGAGCTGACGTTTGATCTTGACCCTGCAGCAACCCGCGTAAAAGCACGTCTGCAAATAGAGCGTCATCCAAGCGCTGATTCACAAGCGCCGTTAGTGCTTAACGGTGAACATCTGACGCTGATATCACTCGCTATCGATGGTAGCCCTTTGGCTGATGCTGCGTATCAGTTAACGGATGAGGTGCTGCACATAGCGGATGTGCCAGAGACCTTCATGCTGGAGAGTGAGGTGGAGCTAGCTCCCAGCAGCAATACTGCGTTGGAAGGGCTGTACCAATCTAACGGCATGTATTGCACCCAGTGTGAAGCAGAAGGCTTTCGGCGAATTACTTATTACCCCGATCGTCCTGATGTGATGGCCACTTTTAAGGTAACGGTGATTGGTAACGCCACCAGTGAACCAGTGCTACTCGCCAATGGTAATCCTGTTGATCAAGGTGCATTGGAAAATGGCCGCCACTTTGCGACCTGGGAAGACCCGCACCCGAAACCCTGCTATCTGTTCGCTTTAGTTGCTGGGAATTTGCATAAAGTGGAAGATTCTTTTGAGACTGTGAGCGGCCGCAACGTGACGCTGCAGTTATGGGTCGAGCAAGAAAACCTAGATAAAACCGAACATGCGATGGCCTCTCTTAAGCGTGCTATGGCATGGGACGAACAGACCTATGGCCGTGAATACGACCTTGATCTGTTTATGATTGTGGCAGTGAATGATTTCAATATGGGGGCAATGGAAAACAAAGGGCTTAATATATTTAACTCCGCTGCGGTATTAACTCATCCCAATACCGCGACGGACGCAGCCTTCCAAAATGTGGAAGGGATTGTTGCCCATGAATATTTCCACAACTGGTCAGGCAATCGAGTGACTTGCCGTGATTGGTTCCAGCTCTCTTTAAAGGAAGGCTTTACTGTATTTCGTGATCAGTGCTTTTCCGCCGATACCAACTCGGCTCCCGTTAAGCGCATTCAAGACGTGTCGTTTTTCCGCACTGCTCAGTTCGCTGAAGATGCTGGGCCAACGGCGCATCCGATCCGGCCAGACCACTTTATTGAAATCACCAACTTTTACACTCTGACGATTTACGAAAAGGGTGCAGAGGTTGTGCGCATGCTGCGTAATTTACTGGGTTGGGAAGACTTCCGTCGCGGCTCAGATCTTTATTTTGAACGTTTTGATGGTCAGGCAGTGACCATTGAAGACTTTGTGGGCTGCATGGCTGAGGTGTCTGATGTAGACCTTAGCCAATTTATGCGTTGGTACTCCCAGGCAGGCACGCCTGAAATCGATGCGCACGGTGAATACGATTACGCCCATGGGGAGTATCATCTCACTCTGCGCCAACGTACCCCCGCGACTCCAGGGCAATCAGACAAGCTGCCGTTACACATTCCCGTACGTATGGGGCTAGTGGGCACCAAGTCGGGACAGGATCTGACATTAACACTGTCAGGTGAGAAGCTAGGTAACGACGCTGTTATTCATCTCACTGAAGATGAGCAGACGTTTGTCTTTACTGACGTTGCTGAAGCGCCTGTTCCTTCACTGCTGCGCGATTTTTCTGCACCCGTAAAGCTACACTTTCCCTATTCGCGTGAAGACCTTGCGTTTTTGCTGACGCATGATAGCGATGGCTTTAACCGTTGGGATGCCGGCCAGCGGCTTGCTATGCTGGCGTTAGATGATCTAATCGCTGCACATCGTAATGGTGTTGAAAAGGTCATGGACAGCCGTGTTGTGGAAGCCTTTAGAACGCTGCTTACTAGTGCTATGAGCGATAAAGCGGTGCTGGCAGAAATGCTGACGCTACCCTCTGAAGCCTATATTGCCGAGCAGCAGCCAATTGTAGATGTGGACGCAATACACGCCGCTCGCGAATTCGTGCGCCAGTCGTTAGCCGTTGCGCTGCGTGATGAATTTATCGCCGTGTATAAAGCGAACCAAAGCGATAAACCCTACGCGCCAACGCCTGAACAGATCGCCCAGCGTAGCCTCAAAAACGTCGCCTTAACTTATTTAATGGCGATTGAGGACGAAGAGGGCATTACGTTTTGCGAAACGCAGTTTGCTGCGGAACATAACATGACCGATGTTCGTCATGCGCTGACCTTGTTGGTTCATAGTGACCGTGATGATATCGCGTCTCCAGCACTGAAGGCCTTTGGCGAAAAATGGGCACATGACCCGTTGGTTATGGATCAGTGGTTCACCATACAGGTGTCACGCCCGCAGCCAGATGTTCTTGAACGTGTTCAATATCTAATGCAGCACCCAGCATTTTCAATTAAGAACCCTAATAAAGTGCGTGCCCTGGTCGGAGCATTTGCCCAAAATCGGATTAATTTCCATCGTTTAGATGGTAAAGGATACGCGCTGTTAGCCGATGTGGTGATTGAGCTAAATCGCCTGAATCCCGAAATAGCCGCACGGCTGGTGACACCGTTAACCCGTTGGCAGCGTTTCGACGAAGAACGTCAGCAGTTAATGCGCGATGAGCTTGTGCGTATTAAGCAGGAGCCTTTATCGTCAAACGTATTCGAAGTTGTTGAGAAAGCGCTGGCATAAGGTAAGCCAGCGAACTAACCATGGAGAGGGAATGCGCCGGTGACAGATACACAGCAGCACTATTTACTGATTATTAACGGTAAGTCTGCCGGTAACCCGGCGCTGCGCGAAGCTGTTGAAGAGCAGCGCAAGGCAGGGATGTCGATCATCGTACGTTCGACCTGGGAAGGCGGCGATGCCGCTGAGTTCGCTGCCCAAGCGGTCGAGCTGGGCGCTACGCGGGTCATTGCCTGTGGTGGCGATGGTACCGTTAATGAAGTGGTTAACGGACTCATGCGGATTGCTCATGATCTGCGACCAGCACTAGGCATTGTGCCATTAGGCAGTGCCAACGATTTTGCTACTTCCCTCGGTTTGCCGCTGGAGCCAGGGCCAGCCCTTGAGGCTGCAAGGCACTTGTCTCCATCGCCGATTGATGTGATCAGAATGACCGCTCAGTCAGGCGCAGAAGAAGCGGTTAGTTATTACGTCAACATGACAACTGGCGGATTTGGTGCCGAAATTACCTCATCAACCCCTAAAACGCTAAAGCGCATGTTAGGTGGTGGCGCATACTCCCTGATGGGCGCTTTGAAAGCATGGCGGCACCGTAGTTATTGCGGCACGTTGCATTGGGGGGACCAGCAGCAAGAAGCGTCGCTGTTACTTCTCGCGCTGGGCAATGGTCGCCAATCTGGCGGCGGGCAAGTATTAGCGCCAAGAGCTAAGCTCGACGATGGCCGTTTCGATGTGCTACTGGTCAAGGACTTTTCATCAGCGGCAGAGTTGCCGACGTTGCTGAGTGAGTTGCAGCAGTTTCCAGCCGAAGGGCGCTTTGTGCGCTATTTTACCGCCAGCCAGCTGTCGGTAACGACTCAGCCAGATGATGAACCTTGGCCGTTAACCTTAGATGGAGAGGCGCGTCGCTATGAGCGATTTTGCGTCGAAGTAGTGCCGCTTGCGCTGAAAGTGCTGCTGCCGGAAGGGTGCTCACTATTGACGGCTAATGATCGCCACTAAGTGTTTTTTATTATTTGAATCACTGTTAAGGAGAAAATCCAATGGTAAATCGCTTTTGGATGCCGCTACTAGCCAGTCTCGCGCTGCTGCTAAGCGCCTGCGGCGACGCACAGGAAGATACTACGACTACAAATGAGCAGGACACCTCTAGCAGTGACGTGGATGCTCAACAAGCACCTACTGCTGCAGATGGCAGCGAAGAGACGGATGAAGCCGCTAGTGCGGATGATATCGAAGAGGACATTGAAGCGCGCCAAGCGGCAGAGGAGCTAGAGGAAGCAGAGGCACTGAGAGATGACAGTAATGATGCATCGGAAGCCTCAATCTCGCCCAATAACGAAGAGGTGCAGGCGGATGAAGACACGCTTGCAGCGGACCCTGAAGATGCCCTCGATGAAGCCAGTGCTATGCCTGGCGAAACCACTCGTTCAGATGTCGATGACGTTATTGCTGAGACCGAGCGCCGTTTTGAAGAAGCCCAGCGCCGCTTAGATGAGCAGTTTAAAGAAGTCGAGCAGCAGACACCGGCCTTGGAGCCGATGGATGGCGACGCTCCAGCTCCAAGTTGGGAAACAGAGTCCAGCTTACCCGGTACGTCTGACTTAGATGATAATTTGGAAGCTACCGACGTAGATGCGCTGATTGAAGACACTGAGAGACGTTTTGAAGAAGCGCAAAAGCGTTTAGAAGAGCAGTTTGAGGCCCTCGAGAGTGAGCAGCCGATCAGTGAAAGTATAGACAGTGTTGGTGAGGAGCAAGAAGCTGAGCGTGCCCAGGAGTAATGTGCTTACATAATCAGTGAATATGAATAAGGCCCGCTGCATGAGTGGGCCTTGTTTTATTCCTCTGGCGTTAGACCGGACGAATGTTAGAAGCCTGAAGGCCTTTTTTACCCTGTGTTACCTCAAAGCTGACTTTTTGACCGTCTTGCAGGGTCTTGAAACCTTCAGCTTGAATTTCGGAGAAGTGGGCAAATAGATCGTCACCGCCGTCATCAGGAGAGATGAAGCCGTAACCTTTGGTCTCGTTGAACCACTTGACAGTGCCAGTCGCCATCGTCCATATCCTTAACATGCTTAATGATTGGGCAAGCATCCATTGTGAATGCCTGCCAAAATTAATGTAGAAGCAAATAGTTCAGGCGTCCAGTTGCGGACTTAAGATTTTTTAACTTTTGGTGGGCTTCCTCTCATGACGCAAATCGGCTTTATCGATGCTCAGTTTGTCTCGTTCCTTGTGGCGATAACGCTGCTATCAATAAGCCCTGGCGTTGATACGCTGCTTGTCATCCGCAACACTGCCCGCGGTGGTGTTCGAGATGGTGTTGCAACAAGTATTGCTATTTGCTGCGGACTGTTCGTCCATGCGACTATTTCAGCGCTGGGTATTTCACTGATACTGCTGCAGTCGGCCTGGGCATTTCATATGCTAAAACTGGTGGGGGCGGCTTACCTGATTTGGCTGGGTGTCTCCAGCTTGCTGGCGGCGCGTCGTGGTACCCCCTTGCCTGTTCAAGGCGTGATGACAAGCGGCTCACCAGTGCCATTTTGGCAACCTATCAAAGAAGGCCTGCTGTCCAATGTCTTGAACCCCAAAACCGTGGTGTTCTACATGGCATTTTTACCCCAATTTATTTCGCCTTCTGATCCAGCACTGCTGAAATCATTATGGCTTGCGGGGGTTCATTTCGTGATTGCCAATATCTGGCAAATTAGCGTAGTGCTAATGGTGGGTGGGGCAAGTAAGTGGTTGGCCAGCGCTCGTTTTGCACAAACGCTCAATGCCGCTACCGGTGTGGTGCTGGTGGTATTTGGCGTTCGTTTAGCGCTAGAGCAGCGCCCGGTATAACCGGGCGCTGTATCAGTGGAGGGTCTGTCGAGGTTATCGGCTTACAAGCAGCGCGTGGTCATAGCGAACGGCCTGTTCACTCTCACTAAGCAGTGAGACGCCCTCGCTGTTGCCGCCGTTTGCCAGGCTTTCGAAAATGACCCGGTAGCTCAACACGGCTTGTACATAATCTCGGGTTTCCCGGAATGGAATGCTTTCTACAAACAGGTCAAATGATTCCATGCTGTTGTTGCCTAGCCATTGATCTACTCGGCCTGGCCCGGCGTTATAAGCGGCGGTGGCGGCCAACCGATTGCCTTGATAGCGTTCCAGCTTGTCACGTAAGTAGGTGCTACCTAAGCGAATATTAAGCTCAGGCTCTAAAACGCCGTAAGGTCCTGGATCATTTAGCCCCAGTTGACGACTAACTTGGCTTGCCGTGCCTGGCATTAATTGCATTAACCCCCGAGCACCGGCAGGAGAAAGGGCGACTGGGTTGTAAGCACTTTCACGACGGGTAATGGCCATCAGTAAATAAGGGTCGACGCCGGTTATGCGGCCCCAATGTAGGAAGCTATCACGATAAGCCGCTGGGAAACGCCAATCCAGCGCGTCCCACATTTCAGCTGCAATCGTGGTTTGCACTAAGCGAGCATGCCACTGCTGGTGAGCGGCGTAATCGGCGAGCGCCCGCGCCTGATAAGGTGTGCCATTCTGTACGGCATACAGCCACTCGCTGTTGGCTAGACCATCTTCGCCAATACGTAGGAGTGCTTCGGTGCGCTGAACCACCGGCAGGCGTGCCGTTTGTGCCCTGGTAGCTTCGTCAAAATGGTTGCGTTCTAAGTTGAGCTGGTAGGGTTGGTTGAGTTTTTCGGCAGCAGCAAAGCCATAGAAACTTCGGTCGGTTGCTGCTTGTTGGTAACGCGCTAACGCTGCGTCACGATTACCCAGTTGCTCATTGGCCCTGGCTAGCCAGTACTGCCAGCGGCTACTTTCCTGCTGGCTACTAGGCATTTCGGTGATCCAGTGGACGACATCGGTCCACTGTCTTTTGGCCAGAGCGTCGCGAACACGCAGTTCTAATACGCGCTCGCTGTTCAGCGAAGGCAGTACGCTGTCGACCCAGGAAAGGGTGCCAGGAACGTTGCGTACGAGTGCATAAAACGCAAGTTCTTCTTCGATCGCTTGGCGGTCAGTATGGGCTAAGTTGAGGCGTGGCCCAATGGCTTGCCACGTTGAGAAGGCTGCGGGGGTGTTTTCTCGCGTGTAGCGCTGCATGGCGGCTTTATAAAACGCCGCCGTGGCAGCGCATTCAGGGCCAAGACAGGTAGGCGCTGAGGCAAGTGCGCTTGGTGAGTTATTGACCGTTTCGGCTGTATTCAGTGCTGTTTGCCACTGACTGTTCAGTAACCCGCCTAGATAGTTGCTTAAGCGCTCTTCGCCCGCCTGCCAAGCGAGCATTTTACGCTCCCAAATTGCCGTGGCATCAATGGTGCCATCCGCGCGAAGGCGATTGAACAGCGGGTCGCAGGCATCCGGCTGGGAGCTACCTACAAGCCACAGTTCAAGCCCCGCTTCGCGAGCTTCAGCAGGTGCTCTATCCAAGAGAGCAGTGTAGTAGTAACACTGACGAGCAGTGCCTGCTGGTACGCCGTCAGCAACGGCAAGCAGGTCGCCAAATCGACCCGCATAGCCATACTTTGCGATCGCTTGGCCACGCATCCATTCTGATAGCGGTGAATCAGCATGGCGCTCGATAAACTGCAGCACTTGGCTGGGGGCTGCATTAGGCAATTGGCTACGTAGGCGATGGTAGTCAACATAGCCGCTAAGGATATGCCCCTCTATCGCGCGGTCATTGATCTGTTGCCACTGCTGTTGGCGTGCAGCTTCAAGTGCCTCGCGCATCGCTGAGTCAGACGTTGCCCAGGAGGCAGTTGGTAACCCGATGAGCATCGCCGCACATAGGCTGCGAAATGTTAATCGAAATGGCGAAGCTTGCATGGCACTCCCTCTTGCTCGCTAATGGTATCTAGCCGCTATGTTGCTAGAACTGTATTGCTGGGTTGATGATGAACTAAATGTGCAAAAAATGTTCTGACAATTACGATACCTGGAGGATTCAATAACGATGGCACGAATGTCTACGTGGTGGCTGTTTCGACGGCTCAAAACACGTGTATGGGCAGTGAAACGCATTGGCCGAGCACTAAAGCTGTTTCTGCCTATGACGCGTGACGTGCTGCGAGGCAGTTTTCGCCCTATTCCCTGGTCGGCCTTTGGGCTGATGGCGCTAGCACTTGCTTATCTTGTCATGCCTTTTGATCTTATTCCCGACTTTCTCGTAATGATTGGCATTGTTGATGATGTTTTGATCGTAGGTTGGTTACTTAATCGTGTCGATGCCCACCTGTCAGAATATCGTAATTGGAAATATGCAGAAGAAACGCCAGCCGCTTCTTCTCACTCACCTTCTTGAAATCCCGCCGCTTATCCCCATATTGAGTTCACAACCTTTTCCGCTCCTGCCTAACGTTAGGCAGGAGCGCCAAGCACAACGTGATTAATGAGGGCTAAGCGCATGACGACGGCAACCCAGGAAGAAACTCTTGGCTTTCAAACGGAAGTTAAGCAACTCCTAAATTTAATGATTCACTCCCTGTACTCTAACCGGGAGATATTTTTACGCGAGCTGATCTCTAACTCGGCTGATGCCTGTGACAAGCTGCGTTATGCCGCACTTGATAACGATGCGCTTTATGAAGGTGACAGCGAGCTGCGCATTGAAATTGAGCATGATCGCGAGGCTAACACCATCACGCTACGTGATAATGGTATTGGCATGAATCGCGATGATGTCATTGCGAATCTGGGTACTATCGCACGCTCAGGTACCGCAGAGTTCCTTAAGCAGCTCTCTGGCGAGCAGCAAAAAGACGCTAAGTTAATTGGCCAGTTCGGGGTAGGTTTCTACTCTGGATTTATCGTTGCTGATGAAGTAACGGTACGCACCCGCAAAGCGGGCACTGACGCCTCAGCAGGGGTCGAGTGGCGCTCAAAGGGTGAGGGTGAATTCACCGTTGCTGATATTGAGTGTGAACGTCACGGTACTGAAATCACGCTGCATCTTAAAGACGATGCTAAAGAGTTTGCCGACGACTATCGCCTGCAAGGGCTAGTGCGCAAATACTCCGACCACATTGAAGTGCCCGTGCGTATGCCTAAAACCGAAACGGCGAAGGACGACGAAGGCAACGATATTGAAGGCAGTGAAATCACCACGTGGGAAACGGTTAACGAAGCGACTGCGTTATGGGCTCGTCCGAAAAGCGATGTCACTGAGGACGAGTACAAGGCATTTTACAAGCACGTTGCCCACGATTTTAGCGACCCGCTGACCTGGAGCCACAATAAGGTTGAGGGCAAGCTGGAGTATACCAGCCTGCTGTATGTACCGGGCCGTGCACCGTTTGACATGTTCGATCGTGATGGCGCTAGAGGCGTTAAACTGTATGTTCAGCGTGTGTTCATTATGGACGACGCGGAGCAGTTCTTGCCTCTGTATCTGCGCTTTATCAAGGGTGTATTAGATACTCGCGATCTCTCTCTGAACGTTTCTCGTGAGCTGCTCCAGCAAGACCCCAAAGTCGATAAGATCAAGGGTGCGTTGACCAAGCGTGCGTTGGATATGCTCAAGAAGTTGGCGAAAGACAATGAGCAGTACCAGACCTTCTGGAATACATTTGGCAGCGTGCTAAAAGAGGGGCCAGGTGAAGACGCCGCCAATCGCGAAAAGATTGCTGGCCTGCTCCGTTTTGCTTCAACGCATACCGATACTGCCGCCCAGGAGCACTCTCTGGTCGACTACGTTGAGCGTATGAAAGAGGGTCAGAAGAAGATTTACTACGTGGTCGCCGACAGCTTTAATGCGGCGAAAAATAGCCCTCACTTAGAGATCTTCCGTAAGAAAGGTATCGAGGTGCTGTTGCTATCGGACCGTATTGACGAGTGGCTAATGAGTCATCTCACCGAGTTTGATGGTAAATCGTTTGCCGATGTGGCTAAAGGTGAGTTGGACCTTGGCGATGTGGAAGACGAGGAAGAGAAGAAAGCCCAGGAAGAAACAGCTAAAGCCAAAGAAGACTTGGTTAAGCGCGTCAAAGAAGCGTTAAACGATGGTGTTCAAGAGGTGAAAATTACTCACCGCTTAACCGATTCGCCCGCCTGTGTCGTGCTTCCTGAGCATGAAATGGGCTATCAGATGCGTCGGATTATGGAAGCCGCTGGCCAGCCATTGCCCGAGGTGAAGCCGATTCTGGAGCTAAACCCCAACCATGCTCTGGTGGCGCGTCTGGAAAATGCTGACGGCGACCTGTTTGGCCAGTTGGCGCATATTTTGCTGGATCAGGCGATCATCGCTGAAGGTGGTCATCTTGATGATCCCGCTGCCTATGTTAAGCGGCTTAATAACGTCTTAACGGCTTGATGAATCAGTAGTTGATTGACGCGGCCCGCTTGGATATCCAAGCGGGCCGCTTGTTTTAATAGAGATGATGATAAAGTAAGTGCTAAACGCACGAGACCAATGATCAGGATATCGTCATGGCTGATGAACAGCAGATGAATGTGGCAGTGCTGGGGGGCGGAAGTTTTGGTACCGCTCTGGCGAGTATTGCAGCAGATAATGGCGCAAAGGTGCGCCAGTGGATGCGCGATGAAGCTTTAGTGACGCAAATAAATCACGAGCATCGCAATGGGCGCTATCTACCACATTATGTAATTAATCCCGCCGTCATCGCGTCTACGGATCTTCAATCGGTGCTAGAAGGCGCTGAGTTAGTGCTGATTGCTATCCCTTCCAAAGCGTTTCGAAGTGTTGTTCAGGCTGCCAAACCCTGGTTAACCCCGGAGCAAATTCTGGTCAGTACCACCAAAGGTATTGAGCAAGAGAGCTTTTTGCTAATGAGTCAGGTGCTTGAACAGGAAACTGGGTTTCCCCACGTTGGCGTCATAGCGGGGCCCAATTTAGCGTCCGAAATCGCTGATAAGCAGTTGACTGCCACCGTCATTGCCAGCGCCGATGCGCTCACCAGAACGCGGGTGCAGCAAGCGTTAGGCTGTCGCTATTTTCGCGTATATGCCAGTAATGATCGTCATGGCGTTGAGCTGGGTGGGGCGCTTAAAAATATCTACGCCATTGCCGCAGGTATGGCGGCAGCGCTGGGAATGGGAGAGAACACTCGCAGCATGCTGATGACGCGAGCGCTAGCAGAAATGAGCCGCTTTGCAGTTGCACAGGGGGCTAACCCGATGACGTTTTTAGGCTTGGCTGGCGTCGGTGATTTAATCGTTACCTGCTCTTCAAATCTATCCCGCAACTATCGGGTTGGCTACGCCATGGGGGAAGGGCGAGGTCTTGATGAGGCGGTGTCGGCATTAGGTCAAGTAGCTGAAGGGGTAAATACCGTCAAGCTTGTCTGCGCTAAAGCGCGTGAAATGGGTGTTTATATGCCGCTGGCTGAGGGCCTGAATCGCGTGCTGTTTGAAGGTGTTCCGGCTCAGGAGATGGCACGCACTCTGATGATGGGCGAGCAAAGCAGTGATGTGGAATTTATTCTGCCTCGTGAGGCTGTTCAGCAAGCCCACCGTGAAAATGGAGGCAGGAATGCCTAGTGTGCTGGTTATGCGCCATGGTGAGGCTGCATCGGGGTTTCCCGATCAATCGCGCCGATTAACGCCTCGTGGTGAGCTTGAAGCCGAAAAAATGGCCCGCTGGCTGGCCATGCGTATTGAGCAGGGTGAACTATCTTGCCCCACGATTTATGCCAGCCCTTTTGTACGAGCTCAGCAGACAGCTCAGCGGATCTGTGATGCTTTGGGTGTGCAACTTAATACATTGGCGTTTATTACCCCGGAAGATTCACCTAGTGATGTTAGTGAATGGCTGCTAAATCAATCTGCAGATGCTCCGATTATGCTCGTCAGCCATATGCCGCTGGTGGGTGAGTTGGCGGGCCTGTTAGTAGAAGGAGTGCCGAGCCAGGGGATTGGCTTTCCTACCGCCGCCATTGCAGAGCTGGAGGCTGACGTGTGGGCCGCCGGTTGCGCGCAGCTAAAACGCTTTACCCAGCCAAGCCAGTTGTTATAACGCTTATAGACACAAAAAAAGCGGCTGCCGAGGCAGCCGCTATGACACTGCTGTCACTCGTCGGTCGACGTTACAGCAGTGCGTCCAGCTTCTCTTTTAGCAAGCCATTAACTTGCTGCGGATTCGCCGTGCCGCGAGATGCCTTCATGACTTGGCCAACGAAGTAACCAATCATCTTGCCGCGTTTCTCTGGCTCAGAATCACGATATTGAGCAACCTGAGCCGGGCTCTCTGCGATAACCTGGTCAATCATCGCTTCGATCGCGCCAGTATCCGTTACTTGCTTCAAGCCTTTTGCGTCAATGACGGCGTCGGCGCTATCGCCTTGTCCATTCCACAGTGCTTGGAAGACTTGCTTAGCGGCTTTGCCGTTAATGGTGTCATCCAGTACGCGACTAATTAGCTCGCCGAGCTGTTTTGCGGAAACCGGGCTGTTCTGAATGCTTAGGTTTTCACGGTTAAGCGCACCCGAAAGCTCCCCTTGTACCCAGTTAGCGGCTTGTTTAGCATCGCCGCACACTTGCTGTACTTCTTCGAAAAACTCGGCCATTTCTCGGCTAGCAGACAGTACGTGGGCATCATAGGCCGATAAGCCTAGCTCATTCTGGAAACGCGCCCGCTTATCGGCAGGAAGCTCTGGCAACTGGCTGCGAAGGTGATCAAGGTAAGCTTGATCTAACACCACGGGTAACAGATCCGGGCAGGGGAAGTAGCGATAGTCGTTAGCTTCCTCTTTGGTACGCATGCTGCGGGTTTCATCGCGCTCAGGATCAAACAGGCGGGTTTCCTGCACGACTTTGCCGCCGTCTTCGATCAGCTCAATCTGGCGTTCGACCTCATAAGCAATGGCGCGCTCAACAAAGCGGAACGAGTTGACGTTTTTAATTTCCGCGCGAGTGCCGAAGGCTTCTTGGCCTTTAGGTCGCACTGAAACGTTAACATCACAGCGCATTGAGCCTTCCGCCATATTGCCGTCGGAAATGCCCAAATAGGTCACAATAGAGTGAATCGCTTTGAGATACGCGGCGGCCTCTTTTGCACTGCGCATATCCGGTTCAGAGACGATTTCCAGTAGCGGTGTGCCCGCCCGGTTAAGGTCGATGCCCGTCATGCCGTGAAAGTCTTCGTGTAGCGACTTGCCAGCGTCTTCTTCAAGATGGGCGTGATGAATACGAATACGCTTGGTCGATTCGTCATCTAAGGTGATTTCAACATCACCTGCGCCGACGATCGGATGATACATCTGGCTGGTTTGGTAGCCCTTGGGCAAATCGGGATAGAAGTAGTTTTTACGGTCGAACACCGATACTTCAGGAATGTCGGCGTGTACCGCAAGCCCAAATTGAACGGCCATGGCCACGGCCTGCTCGTTCAGCACAGGCAGAACGCCAGGTAAGCCAAGGTCAACAGCACAGGCTTGAGTGTTCGGTTCTGCACCAAAAGCGGTGGAGGCGCCGGAGAAAATTTTCGAACGAGTTGCGAGCTGAACGTGCACTTCCAGCCCAATCACGGTTTCCCATTGCATTAGGCGTTCTCCTCGGCAAAAGCAGGGCGTTGTAAGTGCCAATCAGTGGCTTGCTGGAACTGGTGAGCCACGTTTAGCAGCTGTGCTTCTGCAAAGTGGGTACCCAGGATCTGCAGACCAACCGGACGGCCATTGGAAAAGCCTGCTGGAACGCTGATGCCAGGAATGCCGGCTAGGTTAACGGCGATGGTGTAAATGTCCTGTAGGTACATAGACACCGGATCTTTCTTGGCGCCAAGATCAAACGCGGGCGTTGGCGATGCGGGCCCCATCAGTACGTCTACGTCTTCAAAGGCGTCCAGGAAGTCCTGTCGAATCAAACGACGCACTTTCTGCGCTTTGGTGTAGTAGGCGTCAAAAAAGCCTTCAGAAAGCGTGTGTGTGCCAATCAGGATGCGCCGCTTCACCTCATCACCGAAGCCTTCCGCACGAGACCGCGTGTAGAGGTCAATAAGATCAGCCGGTGCATCGCAGCGATGCCCGAAGCGCACACCATCATAGCGGGAGAGATTCGAGGACGCCTCTGCAGGGGCGATAACGTAATAAGCCGGAATCGCATAGTGGGTATGCGGCAGGCTCACCTCGCGTACGGTCGCTCCTAATGATTCATATACTTTCACTGCCTCGCGGACCGCTTTTTCGACGTCAGCGTCTAAACCATCGCCAAAGTACTCCTTTGGCAGGCCGATTTTGAGGCCGGAAAGCGGTGCGTTGAGCGTTTCTGTGTAGTCGGGAACGCCGCGGGCAACGCTGGTGGAATCACGTACATCATGGCCAGCAATGACATTGAGCAGATGTGCGCAGTCTTCAGCACTTTTCGCCATAGGGCCAGCCTGATCGAGGCTAGACGCGTAGGCAATAATGCCATAGCGAGAAACGCGGCCATACGTAGGCTTCAAACCGGTGATGCCGCAAAATGCCGCTGGTTGGCGAATAGAGCCGCCGGTATCTGTGCCCATTGCTGCAGGGACAAGGCCTGCCGCTACTGCGGCGGCACTACCACCTGAGCTGCCGCCAGGAACTGCAGTAAGGTCCCAGGGATTTTTTACGGCACCAAAATAGCTATTTTCGTTGGAAGAGCCCATAGCGAACTCATCCATGTTGGTTTTACCCAGGCTAATGGTGCCGGCAGCGTTGAGTTTCTCTACCACGGTGGCATTGTAAGGCGCGATAAAATTATCGAGCATTTTCGAACCGCAGCTGGTTTTCACCCCTTGAGTACAAAAGATATCTTTCAGCGCGAAAGGAATGCCTGTTAGCTTGCCAGCCTTGCCTGCAGCACGCGCATTGTCGGCAGCTTCTGCCTGATCAAGTGCTTGCTCGGCGGTGACGGTAATAAAGCTATTGAGCGTGCCATCAGCTTGCTCAATACGCTGTAAAAAGTGTGAAGTCAGCTCTCGGCTGGAAAGCTCACCGCTTTTCAGGGCGGCGGCAAGCTGCGTTACGGTTTTATCATGCATGACCCGGAAGCTCCGTTCGGGGGCGAATAGAAAGAGCAGAAAATAGCGGCCTGTGCGTGGTAATCTGGCTACTCCACCACGCGGGGTACTAGATACAGGCCATTTTCTACTGCCGGAGCACAGCGCTGGAAAGCGTCGCGCTGGTTAGTTTCCGTGACTTCGTCGGCTCGCAGCCGTTGTGTGGCATCCAGCGGGTGCGCAAGCGGCGCAATGCCATCGGTGTCCAGGCTTTGTAGCTGGTCGACCATGTCCAGAATGCGGCTTAGATCGTCGACAAAACCACTGGCTTGGTCATCGCTAACGGCGAGTCGGGCCAAGTGTGCGGCCCGGCGCACATGAGATTCTTCAAGCGCCATGATCGAATTTTCCTCGCAAACGTGATGGAACATATTCCGCGTTCAGCGGTATACATACGGTCATCTTAAATTCGTCTTGTGTAGCAGACGTAGAAAATAGCCGCAAAAGGTACCACATATTGGCCCTAACGGGCAGTATTAGGCACGACTCGTGCTTGCTGCCAAGGGGTAGCGGTGATACCGTTTGCATCCGCACAGGGTTCCCGGTCTGCACTAGGTAACAACATCCATGTTCAAACGTTTGAGGGGGCTGTTTTCCAGCGATCTGTCGATCGACTTGGGTACGGCCAACACACTGATTTATGTACGCGGTCGTGGCATCGTGCTCGATGAACCGTCCGTAGTCGCTATCCGCCAGTCTGGCAACATGCGCAGCGTGGCGTCGGTTGGTACCGATGCCAAACGTATGCTCGGTCGCACGCCAGGCAATATTACCGCCATCCGCCCGATGAAAGATGGCGTTATTGCCGACTTCACAGTGACTGAGCAGATGCTTCAACACTTTATTCGTAAAGTGCATCAAAGCACCTTCTTAACGCCTAGTCCTCGTGTCTTGGTGTGCGTTCCCTGCATGTCAACGCAGGTTGAACGGCGCGCTATTCGCGAGTCGGCGGAAGGTGCTGGTGCTCGTGAAGTGTTTTTAATCGAAGAGCCGATGGCCGCCGCAATTGGTGCCGGGCTTCCGGTTGAAGAAGCGCAGGGCTCAATGGTGGTTGATATCGGTGGTGGTACTACCGAAATCGCCATTATTTCGCTCAACGGCGTGGTTTATTCAGAATCTATTCGTGTCGGTGGTGACCGCTTTGACGAGGCCATCACTGCGTATGTGCGCCGTCACTACGGCAGCCTGATTGGTGAAGCCACCGCTGAGCGAATCAAAGAAGAGATCGGTTGTGCTTATCCCGGGGGCGAACTGCGCGAAATTGATGTGCGTGGACGTAACCTGGCGGAAGGCATACCGCGTAGTTTCACACTGAACTCCCATGAGATTCTCGAAGCGCTTCAAGAAACCTTGGGTTCTATTGTGGCAGCGGTCAAGAGTGCCCTTGAGCAATCACCACCGGAACTGGCTTCTGATATCGCGGAGCGTGGCTTGGTGCTGACCGGTGGTGGCGCGCTGTTGCGTGATCTCGATAAATTGATCGCCGAAGAGACAGGCTTGCCGGTGATTGTGGCTGAAGATCCGCTCACCTGTGTGGCCCGCGGTGGCGGCAAGGCACTGGAAATGATTGATCAGCATACCTTCGAGTTGCTGTCGAGCGACTGATCGTAGCGGTTTATCGCGGGGGATTGCCTATTAAACCGCTATTTTCGCACGCGTCATTGCCAGGGTATCGGCTATTCTTCTGTGTGCTATTGGCAAGCATTTTAATGTTTGCCGATCAGCGATTTACCCGCATGGAAGATGTGCGTGCCCAAATGACGATGATTGTTGCCCCAATTCAGTGGGTCGTTAGCGTGCCTAGCGATCTACTTAACTGGGGCGCGCTTGCGCTTTCTGACCAGCAAGCGCTCGTCGATGAGAATCGTCGCCTGCGTGAGCAAATTTTGACGCTTTCACATCGTGGTCAGCGGTTGGCTAATCTGACCGCGGAGAATGCCGAATTACGTGATCTTCTGAAGGCAGCTCAGCGTAGAGATATTCCGTACATAACTGCTGAGCTACTGTCGCTAGATAATGATCCTTTTAGTCATCAGATGGTGGTTGACCGGGGGCATCGAAATGGTGCCTATGTCGGTCAGCCGGTGATTGATGCTTTTGGCTTAGTGGGGCAAGTGACCGCTGTGTCGGCGTATTCAAGCCGCGTTCTGTTACTGGCTGATGCGAGCCATGCATTGCCTGTTCAGGTGAACCGTAATGGCCTGCGATTTATTGTGCAGGGAGCTGGTCGTTATGGAAGCGTGAAGGTTTTGCATGTGCCGGATACAGCAGACATTCGCGAAGGTGATCTGCTGACCACATCAGGGTTGGCAGGACGCTTCCCGCCAGGCCATCCCGTTGCTAGGGTCACCGACGTTTATCACGACCCAGGTCAGCCTTTCGCTCAAGTGACCGCAGAGCCCTCTGCTCAGTTGCAGCGTTCACGTCACTTCTTATTGCTGTTCCCGCCGCCCCGTGAAGAGATAGAGGATACTATTTGGGGAGAGGGTATGGAAATTTCAGCCGCTGCACTGCACGCTGCCCAGCGTATTGGTTTGCAGCAGGATGCTGCACGAGAGGTGCAGTAATGGCTAAGACGCCAGTCGTATCACTTATCTTTGTATGGTTTACGCTTGTGCTTGCATTGTGCTTGCAAGTGATGCCTTTAGCAGAGGGGTGGCAGGTATACCGGCCTGAGTGGATAGGGCTAATGCTGATTTACTGGTGCATGCGAACACCGGATAGAGTTGGTGTTTTTCATGGCTTTGTTATCGGCATTCTGATGGATTTGATCGAAGGTACCGCGTTAGGTCAGCATGCTCTGATATTGTCGCTGTTGGCCTTCTTATGCGCCCTGGTTTACCCGCGCTTTCGTGCTTACTCTTTAGTACAGCAGTCTGTTCTCGTGTTGGTCTTATTAGGCTTGGTGCAGTTGATTGAGCAGTGGTTACGCACGCTGACGGGGGATTTTTCAATCCATTTGTCTTTTTTGATTCCATCACTGATCAGTGCTGTTCTGTGGCCCTGGTGGTCTACCATGCTTAAAGCGCTCGAAAAGCGTTTAGCTAGCGTGTAATGATTTATAGTTCATGCGGCTGAGCATTTAATAAGCTGCCGGAGTTGCTGTAATGGATAGTTCACGTTCTGCATCGCCGCCTGTGTTATGCCTTGCTTCGGCATCGCCTAGACGTAAGGCGTTGTTAGCATCGATAGGTGTGGCGGTCGAGGTCATGCCAAGTGACGTAGATGAAACGCCGCTCAAGGGTGAATCTGCGCAAGCTTATGTGGAGCGCTTGGCGAGTGCGAAAGCGCAAGCGGCTGTTTCAAGAACAGCCCTTCCTGTGCTGGGTTCAGATACGGCCGTGGTGATTGATGATCAGATATTAGGCAAGCCAATTGATGAGCATGATGCAGCCGTTATGCTTAAGAAGCTGTCAGGGCGTCGTCATAATGTATTAACAGCGGTCGCTGTGGCTGGCCCCAAGGGTGTACTCTCTTGTTGTGTGACAACGGTCGTCAAGATGCGCGTAATCAGTCAGCAGGAAATAGCTGACTATTGGCAAACTGGTGAGCCGGTAGATAAAGCCGGAGGATACGCCATCCAAGGTTTAGCCGCTGTGTTTGTTGAAGAAATTAAGGGCAGCCATTCAGCAGTTGTTGGGCTGCCTCTCTATGAAACAACACGCTTGTTGTGCCAGCAAGGGGTGCCAATCTGGTCGGGCTGCTATCAGCAGAGCTAACCGCCATTTCGCCGCCTGCTGTGTTGGCAAGGATACTGTGACTCAATAAGGAATTTTGCATGAGCGGTGAAGTCCTCATCAATTTAACGCCAATGGAGACTCGCGTTGCGCTGGTGGAAAATGGTGTCTTACAAGAGGCGCTCATTGAACGCTCACGTAGGCGCGGCATTGTAGGTAATATCTACAAAGGCAAAGTAGTGCGTGTACTGCCTGGTATGCAGGCTGCTTTTGTTGATATTGGCCTTGAGCGCGCGGCGTTTATTCATGCCCATGAGGTAATGCCATCAGGGACGCCTAATGATGAGCAGCAGACTATTGGTCAGTTGCTACATGAAGGTCAGGCGCTTGTCGTTCAGGTGACCAAAGATCCCATTGGCACCAAGGGTGCCAGGCTCACTACCCATCTCTCGATTCCTTCACGTTATCTTGTCTATATGCCTGACTCTCCCCATCATGGCGTGTCTCAGCGCATTGAAGATGAGCGAGAGCGGGAGCGTTTAAAAGCGCTGCTCGATAAGGGCATTGACGAGCAGACCATTGAGGTAACCGGTGGCTTCATCGTGCGCACAGCGGCAGAGGGGGTCGGTGATGAAGAGCTGGCGGGTGACATGTACTTCCTGCTGCGTATTTGGCGCAAAGTCAGTGAGCGTAAAATAACGGCGGCGTCGCCTAGTGTGATCTACGATGACCTGCCGTTATTTATGCGTACATTACGGGATGTCATGCGCGATGATATTGAAAAAGTGCGCATCGATTCCCGCGAGAACTTTGTCAAACTGGTCGAGTTCGCTGAAGAGTTTATGCCAGATGCGGTAGACCGTATCGAGTATTATCCAGGCGAGCGTCCCATCTTTGATCTGTATAGCGTTGAAGATGAAATTCAAAAAGCACTGGGGCGTAAGGTTCAGTTGAAGTCCGGTGGCTATCTGGTTATCGACCCGACAGAAGCGATGACCACGATTGATGTTAATACCGGTGGTTATGTCGGTCATCGTAATCTTGAAGAGACGATTTTTAAAACCAACCTGGAAGCGGCGACTGCGATTGCCCGTCAGCTAAGGCTACGCAACCTTGGCGGCATCATTATTATCGACTTCATCGATATGGTGGATGTAGAGCATCAGCGCCAAGTGTTACGCGTGCTTGAGAAAGCGCTAGAGCGTGATCATGCGAAGACGAAGTGCACCGGAGTGACTGAGCTGGGTTTAGTGCAGTTGACCCGTAAACGCACGCGGGAAAGTCTGGAGCAAACCTTGTGCGAGGCTTGCCCAACATGCAGTGGGCGCGGGACGTTGAAAACGCCTGAAACTGTTTGTTACGAGATTTTTCGCGAGATATTGCGCGAAGAGCGTGCCTACAGTGCCGAAACGTATATGGTGCTTGCCTCTCAACCGGTAGTTGACAGACTGTTGGACGAAGAATCTGCGGCGGTCGCCGACCTGGAAACGTTTATTAATAAAACCATTCGTTTTCAAGTAGAGCAACACTACTCCCAAGAACAGTACGACATCGTACTAATGTAATGATAGCGTTACGTTCATTCTCTCGATGGTGCCTAGTAGCGATCGCCTCGTTACTAGGAGGTCTTGCTGTCTTTCTATTATTGGCACGCTTATTAATTAGCCAATCCAGCCTACTAACACCGAAAATAGAAGCGTTATTAGAGGCCCGTGTGGGGGTGCCCGTTACTATCGAGCACCTATCGCTGTCGTTGGCGCGTAACGATCTTGTTTTGCAATTGGAAGGTGTGCATTCAGCGACGCCTGACGGGCAGCAATTAGTATCCCTTGAAAGTGCGCATTTACGGCTTGATGGTTGGGCGACATTGAGAAGTATTGCACCCGTATTTAATGATGCGCGCATCACAGGCCTTGAATTTCATCTATATCAGCAGCGAGACGCTGCTTGGGGCTGGCCTGCACCAGCAGAGCTGCCGATCGTTATGTCTCAGGAGCCTACTGTTGATTTAGCGGCGTTGGACGCCTGGGCAGGTCTTATTCTTCGCCAGCGATTGTGGGTAGATAATACTCGTCTGGTGCTGCATGGAAGCCAACAGGCCGTCACCTTGCACGCGCCTACCTTGCTGCTCAATGGCGATAAGCGGCGAACGCGCTTGGAGGGTGCCGTCACGATCTTAGAATCTCAAAGCGTGGATTCGCAAGGAACAGGGTCTCAAGAAAAGGAGACTCAAGAAGCACAAGAAACGCTGCCGGCCATTGCGATGAACGTGGAGATGCAGCCTGGAGAGCAGGGTTTCCGTGATTTTTCAGCGGCGCTCCAATTGGACATGCAACTGGATCATCTAGTGGCACTAGCCGCTGTTTTACGTTCCGATCGCATGCCTTCTCTAGAGCAAATGGGAGGCGAGGTTACGTTGTGGGGTCGCTGGCATGCAGGACGCTTAGATGAGATTCGCTTGGCTGTCGATGTTCCACAGTTGACCCTTCGCCACGAGATTCAATACGCCGTACTTCAAAACATTCAGGCCAATGGCCTTTGGCGGCGAGACGGTGAGGGCGGCGAAGCATGGCTTAGTGGTGATGCTGAAAACGTCGAGTGGGCGCGTCCAGAAGGTGGAAGTGGTGGCCCAGCCTTACCGCGGCATTGGTACTTATCCCACCAGCCTGATCGATGGGAGGTGCGCACCAGCGCATTTGAGCTGGCTTCTTTGGCGGCTTGGCGCGACTATATTTTGTTGCCTGAATCGCTTACTCGAGTGTTACAAACACTATCACCCCGTGGTCAGGTCCAAGGTTTGCGTTTAGGTCAGCATGAAGGCCATTGGGGGGTTGATGCGGCGTTAACCAATGTGGCTGTGCTGCCTTGGGAGCAAGCGCCAGGAGGTGGCCCGTTAGATGCTTGGGTACAGGCAAGAGACTTTCGCGGCAGAGTAACGTTTAACAGTGCTGGAAGCAGCTCGCTTAATTTTCCTGAATTGTTTGAATCACCCATGCTGTTGAGCCATGCCGAGGGTGTGGTGGAGTGGGTGTATGACGGCCCGAGCACCATGATCAGTGGTAGGGATCTACGCCTAGATTGGGATGGTGCCGAGGTGAGTGGGGGTTTTGGTCTGATTGCGGGTGAACAGGGCGGCCAGTTTGGGCTTGATATTGCGTTTGCAAATGTTGATGCGCTTAATTACCCGCTCTCTCAGTGGCTGCCCGTTAAAGCTCTTGAGCCTGAGCTTCGTGAGTGGCTATTAACCGATATAGGCGGTGTTGTTCCCCACGGCTCGCTCAAGCTTAGCTTTCCCTTTACTGGGGAAGAGGCTGGTTCAGAAAGTCAGTTTGCAGATCAAATTTCCTCCACGTTGGCCCTCTCTGTCACACAGGGGCGATTACCTATCGCGCCTGATTGGCCCATGCTTGAGAAGATCGAGGGCAGATTGGTTTGGAAGGATCAGGTGTTGGAGGCGGTTATTCAGCATGCTGAAAGCCAGGGCATTGACGTCTCTGATGGGGTGCTAAAGATGGCTGATGAGACGCTTAATTTGTCGGGAAGTGTCAGCAGT
The DNA here is from genome assembly GCF_024138895.1 of Halomonas sp. XH26. Classification (NCBI taxonomy): domain Bacteria; kingdom Pseudomonadati; phylum Pseudomonadota; class Gammaproteobacteria; order Oceanospirillales; family Halomonadaceae; genus Halomonas; species Halomonas sp. XH26. The sequence goes on along the minus strand of NZ_CP071889.1, from coordinate 2,366,994 downwards.
GATAGTGATTCACTGCTGGCGTTTCTCCAGGCGATGCCTGAGATTGATCTGCCACTGCTTAACGATGTTCGTGCAGAGGGCCGGGTTGAGGGTGACATCGCTTTATCGTTACCACTGAGCGCGCCGGACTCATTGGCGCTGGAGATTAATGCTCGACCAAATGTCACAACGCTTGCTTTTCAGCCTGTCGACATTCCGCTAGAAGATATTCAGGGGGAGATGACGTGGCAGCAGCACGGCGAAAAAAGCGCTTTGCTCGGGCATGTCTCGGGTCTGTGGTCAGGTAATTCCATAGAAGCGGATATCAATGTTCCAGACGACGGTATTGCCTTGGGCGGAAATATTGATGTCGCCACCTTATTTCAACTGGCCAATATTCCCGCTGAACAAGCTCGCCAGCTGTTTGAAGGGCGTGCTCAGTGGCGTGGGCAGGTCAACCTACAGCCATCACCGTCGATCGTCCTTGAAAGCCGCTTGCTTGGTATTACAAGCAGGTTGCCAGCGCCATTTAGCAAGTCCGCTGAACAGCCATGGCCATGGCGGTTAAGCGCGGACGTCGATAGTGGCCACTTAACAACACAGTTAGCCGACATCGTTAATGCTCGCGTACAGCTTGATCATAATGAGCTGGCAGGGGTAATTGCTTTGGGCAGTGCTGCCGCACCGAGTGACTGGCCAACGCAGCCAGGCTGGAGCGTTGTCGCGCAGGTTGATGAGTTGCCTCTTGATGACTGGCAGGAGGCGTTGTCACCGTTGATGCAGGCGTCATCTTCGTCGAATGGCGATAGTGAGGATACGCCAATATCAGTAATGCTTAGTACGCCTTGCGTGCATTTCCGTGATGCGTGTTTTGGTCGCTTAGAAGCGACAGGCAATATTGAAGGAAAGCGCTTGGCTATACAGTTAAGCGGTGACCTTGTGTCAGGTCGAGTGAATTATCAGCCCGGTAGCGCGCTGCCGCTTGATATCGCTATCTCGTCGCTGGAAGTAGATCGACTATTGGATATGCCTGCTGCAGCGCATGACAGCAGTGCGCCGACACCAGGCTCTTGGATGGATGCTGTCGAAACTCAGCACGCCACACCAACTGCTATACCAGAATGGCTTAACCAGTTGCCGGATGGCAGGCTCAGACTAGCCGATATTGGCGTTGGCGAAGGACGTTTCGGACCGTTAACCGCTTATTGGCAAAGCCAGGATCAACGTTTTACTCTTTCCCCGGTCGGTCTGACATTAGGGCAGCTCTCTGCCCGCGGAGAATTGGTATGGGAAGGCGACGCTAACAATAGCCATACCCGCGCTGATGTTTCTATACAAGGTGGTGATGTGGGCACTGCGTTAGAGCGTCTAGGCCAGCCAATAGCCATGCGCAGCCGTTCCACGGATGTCAGCGCAACGCTGGCATGGCCAGGCGCTCCCTGGCAATTTGAATTAAGTCGGGCGGAAGGCGATATTCGTACCGATGTACGTGATGGGCGCTTTGTGACGCTGGAATCTACACCGGCTCGCTTGGTTGGTCTGCTTAATTTTGACAATATACTGCGTCGTTTGCGTTTCGATTTTTCGGACGTGACGGGACAAGGAACTGCATTTGATCGGGTGCATGGCACGGCAGATGTCGCCGCGGGTCAATTACTGCTGCGCGGTCCACTTTCCATTGAAGCGCCATCTACCACGCTAACCCTGACGGGAAGCGTCAATCTTATACAACGTGAACTTGATCAGCGACTAGGCGTCACACTACCTATTAGCCAAAGCTTGCCTCTCGCAGCCATAGCCGTAGGTGCTCCGATTGTAGGTGGCGCTCTTTTTGTAGCGGACCAGCTTTTTGGTAGCGCGTTAGATCAAGCAACCACTATTCACTATCGCGTGCGAGGTCCGTGGACGTCGCCGCAGATCACTCTAGAAGGCCCTTAATGACCGCACATAAGAGCGATGTAAATACCGCTGTTTCCATTTTGTTGACACCAAGTGGCCTGGATTTGGATGCCCTTGATACAGGGCTGTCTTATGCCCTGGGTGCTGGTATTGATTATGCCGATCTCTACTTCCAGCGTACTTGGCAAGAGGGGTGGGTGCTGGAAGATGGTGAAGTAAAAGAAGCCAGCTATAACATTGATGGCGGCGTTGGTGTGCGCTCCTTAGCAGGTGAAAAGACAGGCTTTGCCTACTCCAATCAAATTACCGCAGATGCGCTAATGGATACTGGCCGTACAGCAGCGGGCATTGTGCGTAGTGGTAAGCAGTTACCTGGGCAGCCGGTAGTGGCTGTCAGCGCTGCCGGTCGTTATGCAGGACTTGATCCGTTGGCGGGGCTTACTGCTGACGAAAAAGTGGCAATGTTAAAAGAAGCAGACCGCATCGCGCGTGCAGCTGACCCCTGTATTAGCCAAGTGAGCGCCTCATTGTCAGGCACTTATGAAGTGGTGTTAGTGCGTGCCAGTGATGGCACCTTAGCGGCAGATATCCGCCCATTAGTCCGTTTTAATGTAAGTGTTATCGCGGCTAAAAATGGTCGGCGAGAGCGAGGCGGTGCTGGGGGCGGCGGTCGTTACTCCATGTCCAGGCTGCGAGATGAAAACGTAGCGGAACGCTATGCGAAAGAAGCTGTTCGCCAAGCCTTAGTTAACCTAGAGGCAGTCGATGCACCTGCTGGTCAAATGCCGGTTGTTCTCGGCGCTGGCTGGCCAGGTATTTTGCTTCATGAAGCGGTGGGCCACGGGCTTGAAGGTGATTTTAATCGTAAGGGTAGTTCAGCGTTTGCAGGGCAGATGGGGAAACGTGTTGCGGCGAAAGGTGTGACGGTCGTCGATGATGCTACCGTTGCTGACTGCCGTGGTTCGTTAAGCGTGGATGATGAAGGCACGCCAGGGCAATACACGCCGCTGATTGAAGACGGTATTTTAACTGGCTATATGCAAGATAAGCTTAATGCACGGTTAATGAATATGGCGCCAACGGGTAATGCGCGGCGTGAATCTTTTGCCCATTTGCCGATGCCGCGTATGACCAATACTGTCATGCTGGCAGGCCAAGATGAACCCGCCGACATTATCAAAAGCGTTAAGCGCGGTATCTATGCGGTCAGTTTCGGTGGTGGTCAGGTCGATATTACATCAGGCAAGTTCGTTTTTTCAGCCAGCGAAGCCTACCTCATTGAAGATGGCAAAATTACTGCGCCTGTTAAAGGGGCTACCTTGATTGGCAACGGTCCTGAGGCAATGGGGCGTGTTTCAATGATTGGCCATGATATGGAAATGGATACAGGTATCGGTGTCTGCGGCAAAGAGGGACAGGGTGTGCCGGTAGGCGTCGGTCAGCCCACCCTTAAGCTGGATGAGCTGACGGTCGGCGGCACTCAGTCTTCGTGACTTGATTGTCATCACTTGGTCTTGATGACTTGGTCTTAATGACTTGGTCCTTATGAACTAGCCTTTATGGCCCAGTCATTGAGACATATAGGGGTTAGAGTGCCAGCGTATCGCGTAAGTGTTTGAACAGCTTGCGCGAGCTGGTCGGTGGTTTACTTTGCTCACGCTCTTTACGCGCATTGCGCACTAGTTGTCGTATTACCTGACGGTCAGCGTTAGGGTATTCCGCCATAAATAGATCGACAGCGCTGTCGCCTTCTTCGACTAACCGATCGCGCCATTTTTCTAGCCGGTGAAAGGCATGATCGCGCTGCTCTTTTTCCTGCTCGATAGCGTCGAAGACACCCTGTATGGCAGTAAGGTCTTCTTTGCGAATAAGCTTGCCCACATATTGCATATGGCGACGGCGGCCTTCATGGGAGCGGATGCGAGAGGTTTCTTCTATGGCGCGTAACATGTCGTCAGAGAGCGGAAATTTTGCGCGCTCGGCTGGTTTCATCGCGATAAGCGTTTCGCCAAGCGCCTGGAGAGCATGCATTTCCCGCTTGAGCTGAGACTTACTAGGGCGCTCTTCTTGTTCATCAATATCGAGGGGTTCGGGGCGTTGCTTAGGCATACTAGAACTCACTAATTAGTTTCGTTTGCAGCATTATATCAGGCTGCGACCACAACATTGATCCGCCAATGCGATTCAGGCGAAAAGGAGGCCAAAATGGCACAAGCATTTGATGCAGCGGCCCAGCAGGTGCTGTTAACCCAGCGTGCTGAAGAGGCGCTTGCGCTGGCAAAAAAATTAGGCGCAGATGCTGCTGAAGTCGGCGCTAGTGTAGATCAAGGCCTTGGGATAAGCGTGCGTCTTGGAGAGGTGGAAACTGTCGAACTTTCACGTGATCAAGGAATTGCCATTACGCTATATGTTGGGCAGCGCAAGGGCAGCGCCTCGTCTACCGATGCCAGCAGCGCGTCAATTAAAGCCACGGTAGAGAAAGCCCTGGCAATTGCCCGTTATACGGGGGAGGACCCTGCCGCAGGGTTAGCAGATGCGTCGCTAATGGCAACTGACCTACCTGACCTTAAAGTGCATTATCCATGGTCGTTGACGACTGATGAAGCAATCGATTTGGCGCTGGCATGTGAGAAAGCGGGGCGTGATGTTGCGGGAATTCATCAGTCGGAAGGCGCTTCGCTATCCAGTGGTGAGGGAGTGCGAGTTTACGCTAACAGCCACGGTTTCCTCGGCACCCAGAAAGGCAGTAGTCATTCACTTTCCTGCATGCTGATTGCACAGGATGAGAAGGGCATGCAGCGCGATTACGATTATACCTCGGCACGTAATCCCGCCATGCTTCGAGATCCCGCGGAGGTTGGCCGCGAAGCGGCGTCACGCACGCTACGTCGGTTAGGCGCTCAACGGCCGCCAACAGGTACCTTTCCGGTGCTGTTCGACCCGTCACTTTCCAGCGGCTTAGTAGGTCACTTGATGGGGGCGTTGGCAGGTGGGGCGCTTTATCGCGAATCCTCTTTCTTATGTGATCGTTTAGGTAGCCAGCTATTCCCGAGCTGGTTTGGCTTGGAAGAGCGGCCTATGGAGGTGGGTGCGACGGCTAGCTCGCCGTTTGATGCTGAAGGCGTTCAAACTCGCAACAATCGCTTTATTGATCAGGGTAGTGTGGCTAGCTATATGCTGTCTGCTTACAGTGCGCGGCGTTTAGGTATGCAATCTACAGGTAATGCAGGTGGGGCACGCAATTTACGTTTGTTAGCGCCGCTGACGCCCCGAGATGATTTGCTGAAGCAGATGGGGCGTGGCATTTGGGTGACTGAGCTAATGGGACAGGGGGTTAACGGCGTGACTGGCGACTATTCGCGAGGTGCTGCCGGCTTTTGGGTTGAAAATGGTGAAATACAGCACCCTATCGAGGAGTTCACTATTGCCAGTAATTTGAATAGCATGTTTGCTGGCTTGGTCGCAGTCGGTGATGACATCGATACCCGTGGCAGTATTCACACGGGTAGCTGGCTAATTGATGCAATGACCGTCGCTGGTAACTAACACCTTAGCTAACAGCTCAGTTAACACGTTGGCTGATGCTGTTTTAATGATGTCAGTGGTATTCACTGATGTTAGTGCTCTTCGTCAAAACGTGCGTCGAATAGTGCTTCAATGGCCTCTAGTGCTTGTTCGGCGTCGTCGCCTTCCGCATGGACTCTAAGTTCAGTGCCACAAGGGGCGGCCAGCATCAATAACGACATAATGTTGGCCGCATCAGCCATTTGCTGTTGTTTGTAAACGTGAATGTTGGCCGAAAACTGTTGGCTACACTTGACGAGTTTTGTCGCTGCACGAGCATGAAGGCCGCGCTGATTAGTGAGTGTTAAGGTTCTTTCTGGCACTCTGGTTCCTTTTAGCCGAGTGGGGTCGTGAAGAAAAGGCGTTGCTTATTGCGCGTTTGTTGAAGGCTCGGATGTGGAGGGCTGCTGTTCACTTAGGGTGTACTGCAGGCCTAGCTCACGATGACGGAGTTGAACCTCTCCCGCTTGTTTCACCAGCATTTGTGCCAGTTGTTCCACCATATAGACAGAACGGTGCTGCCCGCCGGTACAGCCAATAGCAATAGTCATATAACTGCGCTGGCTATTTTGGTAAGCGGGTAGCCACTTTTCCAACCATGTCTGGATATCATTGCGCATTTCTTCTACGACGGGATATCCCTTAAGAAAGTTGATGATGTTCGCGTCACGCCCAGTGTATTGGCGCAGCGTAGGGTCCCAGTAGGGATTTGGTAAGCAGCGCACGTCAAAGACGAGATCAGCGTCAAGTGGGACGCCACGTTTATAGCCAAATGACTCTAGTGTCAGCGTTAATCTATCTTCACGCTGTTGGGCAACCTGATCCGTTATTCGGCGGCGCAGGTCATGAACCGACAGACGCGATGTGTCGATCATCAGGTCGGCAAGATCACGGATGTCGAGCAGGGTTTCTTCTTCTTTATTGATGGCCTCTTCAAGCGTCATGTCACTATCACGCGTAAGAGGGTGGCGACGACGCGTGGCTGAGTATCGCTCAAGAAGAATTCGCGCATCGGTGGTTAGATAGATAACCTGGAAGTGAATGCTTTTCTGACGCAAAGATTCAAGCATTTTTGGCAGCTGCTTTAGCGCAGCTGGTAAATTACGCGCATCGATACTTACCGCTAGTTGAGGGCGTGCCCCTTGCTCGCGAAGCTCATCCACAAGGGAGCCGAGTAACATGGCGGGCAAATTATCGATGGCACAATAGCCAAGATCTTCTAACGCTTGTAAGGCGATAGATTTACCGGACCCTGAACGGCCGCTAATGATCACCAGTTGCATAGAGTTTCTCTTGGCATGCCAATAAAAATGGAGGTAAACGTTAAACTAGTAGGCAGTGTCTAGCGGTGGACCATTTAGGTAACAGGTTGTTCACGAATTTTTGCTGTAATAAGGTCCAATAGCTCACGTTGGCTAGCCGCTCTACGAAGCTGCTGACGTGTGTCAACGTTGTTCATGATGGACGCCACTTGCCCTAATAAGGCTAAGTGCGTGTCGTCCGCCTCTTCGGGCACTAAAAGTACGAAAACAAGGTCGACGGGGTCGCCATCAATAGCATCGAAATCTACTGGCTCAGCTAACTTTAAAAAACCAGCGATAGGCGAGCTGCAGTGAGGGCTACGGGCGTGAGGAATAGCAACGCCGTTGCCTATTCCAGTGCTACCCAAACGCTCACGACCAATCAGGCGGCTGAAGACTTCTTGGCTATCTAGGCTTGGCGTGTTTTGCGCAATAAAGGTGCTGAAAAATTCCAGCACCCTTTTTTTGCTGCCCCCGGGGACGTCATACAGCACGCGCTCCGGGGGAAGAATAGTTTCCAACGTCATTGAGTTAACGCACGCCAGCGCCTTGGGCGCGAGCTTGTGCTTTTTCCTTGTGTTTAACGAGTTGACGATCAATTTTGTCCGCTAGTGCATCAATCGCAGCGTACATATCGTTGTCTAATGCTTCTGCGTGTAGATCGGCACCTGCAGCATGCAGGGTGCAGGCAGCTTGCTGGCGCTCCTTTTCAACAGATAAGGTCACTTGTACGGTGGTGATATTGTCATAATGGCGCTCAACGCGTTCCAGCTTCTCATTTACATAGTCACGCAAGGCGTCAGTCAGATCTACGTGATGACCAGTGATATTTACTTGCATTGACGTGCTCCTTATCCATCGGACTGTTCTTCGATTGTAACCCTTTTTGCGCTATTGCAAAGCCCTTAGACAGACTTTGTTCGTTAGCACTGTTTTATTAGCGTAAACGGCGGCGTTCGCTTGAAGAGGGTATACCCATCGACTCGCGATATTTGGCCACCGTTCGCCTTGCCACATTAATGCCACCCTCTTCCAATAGCGCCACGAGGCGGCTGTCTGAGAGAGGTTTCCCGGGCGGTTCATCTTGCACCAGTTTTTTGATTCGAGCGCGGATGGCGGTGCTGGAGTGACTGTCACCGCCGTCCTGGCCACTTACTTGGCTTGAAAAGAAGTATTTGAGCTCAAACACTCCGCGCGGAGTATGAATGTATTTCTGGGTGGTGACCCTGGAAATAGTGGATTCATGCATTTCTACGGCGTCTGCGATATCGGCTAAAATCAGCGGTTTCATGGCTTCTTCGCCGTGTTCCAGAAAGCCTATCTGGCGAGCTATGATTTCTCGGCCCACCCGCAGTAGCGTATCATTTCGACTTGAAAGGCTCTTGATGAGCCAGCGAGCTTCTTGGAGATGCTCTTTTAAAAATTGGTTATCTTGGCTCTTGTCAGCCCGTTTGATCAGGCTTGCGTAGTCAGGTTGAATGCGCAAGCGCGGCAATGCCTCAGGATTTAGCTCCAGGTGCCATCCTTCGTGGTCATGGCGTACGACTAAATCTGGCGTTACATAGCTGTCATCAGTGTCGCCAAAGGCACTTCCTGGGCGAGGATCAAGGCTGCGGATCAAGCGGATGACATCATCAAGCTGCTCATCATCTAGACTTAACCGCCGCTTTAGCAAACGCACATCATCCTTACCAAGCGCTTCCAGAAATTGACGCACTAACCGCTTGGCAGGCATAAGCAGCGGTGTATCTTCCGGTAGTGAGGCGAGCTGCAGCATTAAACACTCCCGCAGGTCGCGAGCAAATACACCGGTGGGCTCAAACTGTTGAAGACGAAGCAAGGTTGTTTCAACTTCACGCTGGCTAAGGCCTTCATGCCCTTGGGCTTTAAGTCCTTCGCGAATGTCATTGAGAGGCTGGGTTAGGTAGCCGTTGGCATCCAGTGCATCGATGAGGCTTTCAGCAATGGCGTGGTCGCGTGGTGAAAAATCTGTCATGGCGAGTTGCCAAAGTAAGTGGCCATGCAAACTTTGACCAGCGGCTTGACGCTCAAAGTCAGGCCCCTCGCTGCTGGCACCATGGCTACCAAGGTCTTGATAAGTGTCTGACCAGTCACTGTCAGTTGAGAGTTCGTTAGGAATGCTTTCGGACCATTCAGCTTCCTGGGGTTCACTAACGGCCTGTTCGCCGAACTCATCTTCCTGCTCAAGCATTGGATTGGCATCAAGTGCTTGCTGAATTTCTTGACGGAGGTCCAGCGTTGATAGCTGTAACAGGGCGATGGCCTGCTGCAGCTGAGGTGTCATGGTCAGCTGTGTACCGATACGCAATTGAAGAGAAGCTTTCATGACCATCTGAGAACCGCTCGTTAATCAGAAAGCTCCACCCTAGTGCGAGTTATGGCTTGGTGCAAGTGCAATAAGTATGCCACCACTACTATTTTTTCTACAGATGGCTGTTTACAAGCGGAAATCAGCCCCCAAGTAAACGTCTCTTACCCGCTGGTTGTTGAGAATTTCCTGAGGGGGGCCACTGGCGATGATATGGCCGTCACCTACAATGTAAGCAATATCGCAAATATCCAGTGTTTCCCTGACGTTATGATCAGTGATCAGCACGCCGATATGGCGCTTTTTGAGGGCTCGAATGATCGTTTTAATATCGCCCACTGAGATTGGATCAACGCCGGCAAACGGCTCATCAAGCAGGATAAAGGCAGGCTCGGTCGCGAGGGAGCGGGCAATCTCAACACGTCTACGCTCTCCGCCCGAAAGACTCATGCCGAAGTTGTCACGAATGTGCGTGATGTGAAAATCTTCCAGTAGCGACTCAAGGCGCTGCTCCCTGGCGCTACGATCGAGCTCTTTGCGGGTTTCCAGGATTGCCATGATGTTGTCGGCGACGGTAAGTTTGCGAAAAATAGAGGCTTCCTGAGGCAAGTAGCCAATACCAGCCATTGCACGTTCGTGCATGGGGGCATGGGTTAAATCAAGCTCATCAATGCCAACCTTTCCCGCATCAGACTTTACCAAGCCGACAATCATATAAAACGATGTCGTTTTGCCTGCGCCATTGGGGCCTAGTAGCCCTACCACGCTGCCTTGAGATATCTCTAGGTTAATATCCTTAACGACACGGCGGCGTTTATAGCTTTTAGCTAAGTGTTGGGCATAAAGTGTTTTTATCGGCGCGCTTTCTGATGCTGATTCTGAGGCTGTGGTTTGAGGTGCGGGCTCTGCGTTATTGGTCGCCACTGGACACTCCTATTGTTCCGGCTGAAGAGTCATGCGGATACGTTGTGGCTCACCACCACTAACATCAGAACGCGCCTGAACCACACCTTGGTCTATAAAGTACTCTAATCGCCCACCTTCAAAGCGATCTGCTTGCTGGGTCAGTTCCGCTTGGTCAATGAGCTCTACCCGACGCTCGGCAACATGATAAATAATACGTTTTGCCCAGCCTTCCATTGGGCTAGCTTGGTCTTCGAGCTGGTTACGTATGTAGGCTCGTCCACCGGTTGCAATGGCACGCGATAGCTCGCCAGCATCGTTGCGCTGAATCTCAACGCGATCGCCGCGCAGTTGCATATTGCCCTGCCGAATATCGACGTTGCCTGAATACACTGCGGTGCCTGCGCGTTGATCGAGATCTAAACGGTCAGCCTCTACTTCTACGGGGGCTTGGCTTTGTGCCATAACCGGTAGCGCTGCCGCTGAAATGGGTAGCGCAATGACGAAGAGTGCCGTGCGAATAAGAACGTTCATCGCGACTCCTACTGAGAACGAGTGGCAGGCGGGTGAACGCCGCGCACGTTATTGGTTAAGCGGATCTGGCTATCATCCAGCCATACATCCATACGTGAAGCGTCAATGCGCTGGGGCGGTTGCTGAAGTATGGTTTCGGCATCGCTCCAAGCATGACGGGTGATGCCATCATAGTGTAATAACTCAGTATTCAACTGCCAGCCCTCATCAGGTGCAAGTAATTGGGCTGAACCAGCTAGCGTGAGCGCCTGCGTGTCAGTATTTAGGGTGCCGGTCTCCGCCGTCGCTAGCCATTGACGCTCTTCGCTATCAAATAGTGTCGCCCTGGGGGAGAGGACATCTGTCATCGCCGTTTGAGGGGTATGAACTAAGCGTGGCGTCGTCAGCGACTGCTGGATGGCTCCGGTGTCACCAAACAGAGTAATTTCTGCATTCTCTAGTACATGGCCGGGCTCTTGAGCACGAGCCTCTGCGTCGATTGATTGGTCTTGAGGGCCGCGCGGATCCAGCCATACCAGTACGCCACCTAAGGCAAACACCATGATGGTTATCCAAATGCGTTTTTTAACCCAAAAGCGCATTACGATTGGCCGTGTAGGTACGTATCTAAAACAGCATCCCAATGACCTTGAGACATCAATAAGGTATCGCAGATTTCACGTACAGCGCCGTGGCCACCAAGCCGATCGGTAATCCAGTCAGCGTGAGTATGCATATAATCAGGAGCATTAGGGACGGTGATGCCTACGCCAGAACGTTTAATTGGAGCAAGGTCTGGTAGGTCGTCACCACAATAAGCAACCTGCTCAAGCGTGATGTCTAGGCGTTGGCAAAGCGCGCGTAGCGTAGTGAGTTTATCCTCGCACCCTTGATACACATGGGTAATTCCCAACGACGCAGCACGTTGGCTGACCATGGGAGAATCACGCCCAGTAATTAAGGCAACATGGATTCCGACGCGTTTCAAAAGTTTGAGGCCGTGGCCATCTTGGGTATGAAACGCTTTGATTTCGATACCGTCAGCTTGAAAATAGAGGCGGCCATCGGTAAGTACGCCGTCAACGTCAATAGCAAGCAATTTTACGCGGCGAATCCGGTCTTGTAGAGCGTCAGGTAGGGCCATGAAGCCTCCGTATTATTAATGTTTGAAAAGATTGATTAAATGACACCACTAGCAAGTAAGTCATGCATATGTAGCGCGCCAATGGGGCGCTGCTGATCATCCACGACCGCCAGTGCGGTGATTCGACTGTCTTCCATGATGCGTACCGCTTCAGCCGCTAACACATCGGGACCGATACGTTTTCCAGGACGTGTCATCACATCATCAACTAGGACGTCACGTAGGTCATGAAACTGATCCAGCGTTCGGCGTAAGTCACCGTCGGTATAAACGCCGGCAAGGCGTCCTTCGCTATCGATTACGCAGGTAAAGCCCAACCCTTGGCGAGTAATTTCCAAGAGTGCGTCCCGTAACGGGCTGCCTAATGCTACTTGGGGGAGGCGTGATCCGTTGTGCATTAAATCCTTTACACGCAAAAGTAGGCGTTTGCCGAGGCTTCCACCTGGGTGTGAAAGCGCAAAATCTTCCGCGGTGAAGCCCCGTGCTTCTAATAATGCCACGGCTAAGGCATCACCTAAGGCAAGTGCTGCTGTGGTTGAGCTGGTCGGCGCTAAGTCGAGAGGGCAGGCTTCGCGCTCAACGCCGCTATTAAGGTGAGCATCGGCGTGTTTGGCTAATGTGGAACCAGGGCGTCCAGTCATGCTGACAAGGGGGGTTCCTAGGCGTTTCAGCAGCGGAAGCAGCGCAGTGACCTCTGCGGTTTCGCCAGAGTTCGAAAGTGCTAGTACAACATCTGCGCGGGTGATCATGCCGAGATCGCCATGACTGGCTTCACCTGGGTGTACAAAAAAAGCAGGCGTGCCGGTGCTTGCCAACGTTGCAGCCAGCTTGCCCGCAATATGGCCGGACTTACCCATGCCGGTTACCACTACGCGGCCCTGGCAGGCGAGGATAAGTTCACAAGCGTGGTCAAAGCTCTCATCAAGTTTTGCCTGAAGTCCACCGATAGCGGCCTGCTCAATTTGCAGTGTGCGCAGCGCACTTTCACGCAGTGGGCTAGGTGTCGATAGTGGCTGGCGCATGAGGGCATCTCTTTTCATAAGCGGTCAAAAGTAGGTCGGTAAGAATAACATCTTGGCGCGGTTTGTAGGTAAGGCGCGTATCCTACTCCTCAGCGCGGTTGCAATGAGCGCATCTGTTACTGTGAGTAGCGTTAAGTTACGATGTTCGATAATATTTCGAAAACACTGTTTTTTAAACTGTCTGTTCTTTATAAACTAGCTGTTTTTTTGAATTATCTGTTTTTAACTAACTAATGCGTAGCCAGCATATACTAATGCTGTTGCGGCAAGACGACCATCAAGGCCAGCCAGCCCATGACCGATGCTCCCTTCATCGAAATTGAAGATTTGTACTTCTCGCGGGGTGATCATGATATTTTTCGCGGAATCAACATGACGATTTCGCGAGGCCAGGTAACGGCTATCATGGGGCCAAGCGGTACCGGAAAGACGACCCTTTTAAAGCTAATTGGTGGGCAATTAACGCCTGACCGGGGGCGAGTGTTAATCGACGGTCAAGATGTCCATCGCCTGTCGCGTAAGGCCCTGTTTACGCTGCGTAAGCGCATGGGTATGTTATTTCAGAGCGGCGCACTGTTTTCAGATCTTGATGTATTTGAAAACGTAGCGTTTCCGCTTCGGGTGCATACTGACTTGCCTGATCCTATGATACGCGATCTAGTGCTTCTTAAGTTACAGGCAGTGGGTTTGCGCGGGGCTAGGCACTTGTCGCCAGCTGAGCTTTCGGGGGGGATGGCAAGGCGTGTGGCGCTGGCACGGGCGGTAGCGCTTGATCCAGAGTTAATCCTTTATGATGAGCCTTTTGTCGGGCAAGACCCCATTTCTATGGGGGTGCTTGTACAGCTAATTAAACGGCTGAATCAGGCACTGTCGCTTACGTCAGTGATCGTTTCGCACGATATCAAAGAGACCCTCAGCATTGCGGATTATCTGTACCTCATTGCCGATGGGCAGGTGGTAGCCTCTGGCACGCCAAGAACCTTAGATACGAACCAAGATCCCCGAGTAAGCCAGTTTATCCATGGTGAGCCAGACGGGCCGGTGCCGTTTCACTATCCCGCTGAGACACTTTACCGCGATATTCTAGGCCAAGCCTCTGCAGGGAAGGTGCGTTAAATGCAATCAAACATTAAACATGCTATTTCGCATGTCGCTCGGCTGGGGCAAAAAGGGTGTGATGCCTTAGAGTCGTTAGGGCGTGCAGGTGTCTTTCTTGCCCAGTCGGCAGTAGGGGTACCTTCTCGGGAAGGGTGGTCGTTGTGGCTGCGCCAAGTGCACTTTGTCGGTGTACTGTCTCTGGCTATTGTACTGGTGTCAGGGCTGTTTATAGGCATGGTGCTTGCGCTGCAGGGGTATACCATATTGGTTGATTTTGGGGCAGAGCAGGCGCTTGGCCAGATGGTTGCTCTTTCGCTTCTTCGAGAGCTAGCGCCAGTGGTCGCTGCGCTACTGTTTGCAGGGCGCGCGGGCTCTGCGTTAACGGCGGAAATTGGCCTGATGAAGGCGACTGAGCAGTTAACCAGCATGGAAATGATTGGCGTTGACCCTCTGCGCCGGGTTGTGGCGCCAAGGTTGTGGGCAGGTTTTGTTGCGCTACCTATTCTTACCGTTGGTTTTAGCGTAGTGGGGATTTGGGGTGGCTATTTGGTTGGCGTGGAATGGCTGGGGGTTTTTGAAGGCTCTTACTGGAGCAATATGCAGGCTAGTGTTTCGTTTGTTGATGATATTGGTAATGGAATAATCAAAAGCCTTGTATTTGCAGTAGTCGTCACCTGGATTGCGGTGTTCCAAGGGTATGACTTAGTGCCTACCTCTGAAGGTATTTCGCGTGCGACAACCCGCACGGTGGTGTATTCATCGCTTGCTGTTTTGGGGCTGGATTTTGTATTGACCGCCGTGATGTTTGGCGGCCTTTAATGGGTGGAGCAATAACATGAAGCGCAGTAAAACCATGGAGTTTGGTGTTGGCCTGTTTATGCTTGCGGGCATTCTGGGGCTTGTTTTTTTGGGCTTACGCGTAAGTGGCATGACGCTTTCAACATCTTCCGACACGTTTCGTCTCGAGGCCAGTTTTTCCAACATTGGCAGCCTGAAACCACGTGCGCGGGTCACCATGGCCGGTGTTACTGTGGGACGGGTAGAGGCTATTGAGCTTGATACCGAGTGGTATGATGCGCGGGTGGTGTTGAGCCTCGATAGTGATCTTGAAGGCCAGCTTTCGCAAGATACTACCGCAGCTATTTTGACGGCTGGGCTGCTCGGTGAGCAGTATATTGGCCTGAGTGTTGGCGGCGCTCCTGAAGTGCTTGAGGAGGGGGATGTTATTCGTGATACCCAGTCTGCCCTGGTGCTCGAAGAACTTATCCAGCAATTTGTATCCAATATGGTTACTAACTAAGCACCGTGGGTGCTGTCAGTTGTCATGAGGTGATTTTAATGAAAGAAAATAGCGTAATGTTGGCCCGTCGTTTGCTTTTTTTGTTGACGCTAGCGGTCGTTCTGCTGCCTTTTGCTGCCCAGGCCCAGTCGAAATCGCCAGAAGCGTTGGTTCGTGAAAACGTCAATGAATTCATGGAGCAGATTAACGGTAGAGAAGATTATTACGCCAATAATCTTAATGAGCTTAAGGCGTTAGTCAACGATAGCCTGAATGATGTAGCGGATTTTCGTTATATTGGCGCTAGCGTGATGGGAAGCTACTTTCGCAACGCAACGCCAGAACAGCGTAGTCGGTTCGCCGATGTTTTTCGTCAAACCCTGATCGACACGTACACGCGTGGTCTCGTGACCTTTGATTACGATGAGTTGCGAGTGTTGACCGACCAGCGCGGTCAGCGCTATGAAGATCAAGCCAGTGTTGATATGGAAGTTGTTGCCACAAATGGTCAGATTTACCCCGTTAGCTACAGTCTGCGACTTTCAAATGGTGAGTGGAAAGTGGTCAATGTTATTGTTAATGGCATCAATTTAGGGCTGACCTTCCGTAATCAGTTTGATCAGTCGATGCGCGAAAATAACCGAGACTACGATGCAGTCATTCGTAGTTGGTCGCCTGAAATTGGTGTCGACGAGCTTGAGCAAGGGGGCAACGCGTGACGACGCTGTTATCTATGCCCCATGTTTCGCTGATTGCGCAGTCTTGCGCGTTGGCTGTTCAGGGTGATCTCAATGTCAATGCAGCGGCCGATGTGGCCGCTGCAGGCGTTAAATGGCTTGAAAGTGCTCGATTAACTGATGTTGTTCTCGATTTTTCAGGCGTTTCAAAGGCAAGTAGCGCGGCGATTAGCGTTCTGTTTGAATGGCTGCGTGCGTGTCACTCGCTAGACATTGTCGTTACGTCGATTGCATTGTCTGCTCCGCTTGAACGTTTAACGTCGCTCGCTGAACTCGACGCGCTAATAGGTTCGCCCAACGCTGAAGCGTGAGTGCTCGTCTAGCATCGCCAAGCGTGTCGCTTTTCTTTATCATGTTCTCCTGTTCCTCACTAATTCAACGTCCTCCCTATTTCAATTACCTAATTCAATGGCCCAAAGGAGTTTCCTGTCTTATGCAACCCAACGAGGTAAAAGCACTGCTTGAGTCCCGCATCGATGGATGTGATTTTCATATCCAGGGTGAAGGCTGCAATTTTCAGGTGATCGCGGTTGGCGAAGCTTTTGAAGGTCTTTCTCCTGTAAAGCGTCAGCAACTGGTCTATGCGGCGCTAAATGACGAAATTGCATCTGGCGCTCTGCACGCCATTAGTATCAAAACGTTTACTCCGGCGCAGTGGCAAACTGCACCGGAAAACGCATAGTAGCGGCTTCTCTATGGATAAATTAATCATTACCGGCAATGGGTCGGTAGATGGCGAAGTGTGGGTGAGTGGCGCTAAGAATGCGGCGTTGCCAATTTTGTGTGCCAGCCTTTTGGCAGATGGTCCGGTCATTATTGGTAATTTGCCTCATTTGCAAGACATCACTACTACGCTGGAGTTGCTAGGACGAATGGGCGTTGAACCTGTGATGGGTGAGAAACTCAGTATCCAGCTTGACGGCTCTCAGGTAACGCAGTGTCATGCTCCCTACGAGCTCGTTAAGAAGATGCGCGCCTCCATTCTGGTGTTAGGCCCGTTGTTAGCACATTTCGGTAAGGCAGATGTTTCTCTACCAGGCGGGTGCGCAATTGGTTCACGTCCGGTGGACTTGCATATCCGTGGTCTTGAGGCGATGGGCGCAGAGATCCGCGTTGAAGCGGGTTATATTCGTGCCCGAGTTGATGGACGCTTGAAAGGAGCCACTATCTTCTTTGATACAGTGACGGTAACGGGTACCGAAAATCTGTTGATGGCGGCAACCCTTGCTGAGGGCACCACTATTCTTGAAAATGCTGCGCGCGAGCCGGAAATTGTCGATCTCGCCGAGTGTTTGATCAAGATGGGAGCTAATATTCGCGGGCATGGTACTGACACAATCGTGGTTGAGGGCGTTGCGACGCTGCACGGCTGCGAGCACGATGTCATGCCTGATCGTATTGAAACGGGTACTTTCCTGGTGGCAGCTGCCATGACGGGTGGTCGCGTGAAAGTGAAGCGCACCCGTGCCGATATTTTAGAAGCGGTGCTTGCGAAGCTTGAAGAAGCGGGTGCTGAGATTACCAGTGGCGATGATTGGATCGCTTTGGATATGCACGGTAAGCGCCCAAAAGCGGTGAATATTCGCACTGCACCTTATCCTGCATTCCCTACCGATATGCAGGCGCAGTTTGTGGCGATGAATGCTGTCGCCGAGGGGCATTCCCGGGTAGTGGAAACCATCTTTGAAAACCGCTTTATGCACGTGCAAGAGCTAAACCGGATGGGGGCGAATATTGCCCTTGAAGGTAATACGGCACTGATTGAAGGCGTAGAAAAGCTTTCAGGTGCGCCGGTAATGGCTACCGACCTTCGTGCGTCAGCGTCATTGGTGATCGCGGCAATGATGGCTGAAGGCGAAACGCTTGTAGATCGTATTTATCATATCGATCGTGGTTATGAGTGCATTGAGGAAAAATTACAGCTGCTGGGTGCGCGCATTCGCCGTATTCCTGGCTAAGCCATGTTATTAACCATTGGCCTAAATAATGAGTAAGCAACTGATTTTGGCCCTTTCAAAAGGGCGTATTCTGGACGAAACGCTGCCGCTGTTGGCAGATGCGGGAATTACCCCGGCAGAAGATTTGGGTAAAAGCCGTAAGCTGTTGTTTGATACTAATTTGCCAGATGTAAAGTTGGTGATTATACGGGCAACCGATGTGCCGACCTATGTGCAGCTGGGTGCCGCAGATGTAGGCATTGCGGGTAAAGACGTTCTGCTTGAACATGGGGCTGAAGGTCTATACGAGCCCCTAGACTTGGATATCGCTCGTTGCAAGCTGATGACTGCTGGTGTGACAGGTCAGTTGCCTGCTGAAGCGCGTCGTCGTGTAGCTACTAAGTTTGTAAACGTAGCGAGGCGTTACTATGCAGAGCAGGGTATTCAAGCCGAAGTGATCAAACTCTACGGGGCGATGGAACTTGCTCCGCTGATGAATTTGGCCGATGAAATTGTTGATATCGTGGATACCGGCAATACGCTACGCGCCAATGGCATGGAGCCTCGTGAGCTCATTGCCCATATCAGCACTCGCCTGGTGGTTAATAAAGCCGCCATGACTATGAAGCATGACCGTATTAAGCCATTGTTAGCCCGCCTGGAAAGTGCGGTTAAAAAGCGTCAGACTCAGCCTATTGAATGACACGAGGTTTACCATGAGCGATAAGTCCACAGCCACCATTGCCCGTCTCTCGACTGTTGATGGGGCATTCCATCAGCATTTAGATGCGCTGCTGGATTGGGAAGGGGTGTCTGATAAGGCAGTACAGGCTCGTGTTGAAGAGATATTGGCAGATGTTAAACGGCGAGGTGACAGTGCGGTGGTTGAGGCGACAAATCGCTTTGACCGCCTGTCAGTCGAGAGTATGGAGCAGCTACGCCTATCTCCTGAGCAACTGAAAAAGGCCTTTGATGGTTTGCCTGCTGAGCAGCGTAATGCGCTGTCAGCCGCCGCTGAGCGTATTAAGCGTTATCATGAGCGCCAGAAGCCAAGCTCGTGGCAATACGAAGAGGCTGATGGAACGGTGCTGGGCCAAAAGGTCACCCCGCTGGACCGCGCAGGTATTTATGTGCCAGGCGGGAAAGCCGCTTATCCTTCATCGGTATTGATGAATGCTATCCCTGCCCATGTGGCTGGTGTGCGCGAGATTGTGATGGTTGTGCCGACTCCGGACGGTGTGTTGAATGATCTTGTGCTGGCAGCTGCGCATCTGGCGGGCGTCGATTATGTGTTCACGATTGGTGGCGCACAGGCGGTCGCAGCGCTTGCCTATGGCACGGAAAGCGTTCCGCGGGTAGATAAAATCGTAGGGCCTGGAAATATCTACGTGGCGACTGCTAAGCGCACGGTATTTGGTCAGGTTGGTATTGATATGATTGCCGGCCCCTCTGAAATCATGGTGGTGTCTGACGGCCAGACAGACCCAGATTGGCTGGCGATGGACTTGTTTTCCCAGGCTGAGCACGACGAGGATGCCCAGGCGATTTTTGTTAGTTGGAACGCTGCGCATCTCGAAGCCGTAGAGGCTGCAATCGAACGATTATTGCCGACACTTGAGCGTGAAGATATTGCCCGTGCTTCGCTGCAGCGTCGTGGAGCATTAATCCTATGTCAAGATCAAGCCGAAGCCATTGAATTGATCAACCGTATTGCACCGGAACACCTTGAGCTTTCTGTAGAGGCGCCTGGTGGCTGGCTTGATGAAGTGCGTCACGCTGGGGCTATCTTCATGGGGCGGCATACTTCGGAAGCTCTGGGTGACTATTGTGCAGGGCCGAATCATGTGCTGCCCACGTCTGGAACAGCCCGTTTTTCATCGCCACTGGGGGTGTATGATTTCCAGAAACGCTCCTCCATTATTCAGTGCTCGCCTGGTGGTGCGTCTGAGCTTGGTAAAATAGCCTCTGTACTTGCCCGGGGCGAATCACTGACGGCCCATGCTCGTTCAGCGGAGTATCGTATTAACGATTGAGTCTTGTTTGAAAAAACGCCGTCTGAACAAGCGTCGATAACCATCAGAGCGACTTACGAGTCGCTCTGATGCTCTCCTGATGTGGCATTAATGGGTACCGGCCGTTCACCTACTTCCAGTGTCATGTCCATGCGCTCACCGCTTCGTACGACCGTCAGCGGTAGTTTTGTGCCGGGTGGAATGGAGGCAATCGCGCTCATTGTTACCCGAGCATCCAAAATCACTTGACCGTCAATAGACAGCAGAACATCGCCGGGCTGTAAGCCTGCTTTAGCGGCAGGCCCGTCTTTCACGACGCCAGCGACGATCACGCCTTGAGGGGTTCTTAGCCCAAACGATGCGGCCAGCTCGCGGGAGAGTGCTTGTGCTTCTATGCCAAGCCAGCCGCGTATGACGCGACCGCGGGTAACCAGTTCATTCAAGATGCTGTGGGCAAGGTTGGCTGGAATCGCGAAACCAATTCCTTGTGATCCCCCTGACCGTGAGAAAATAGCCGTATTAATGCCTACTAAGGCGCCGTCAGGGTTGACTAATGCGCCCCCGGAATTGCCTGGATTTATCGCGGCGTCGGTTTGAATGAAGTCCTCGTAGGCATTTAAACCTAAGTGGCTGCGCCCCGTTGCGCTAATAATGCCCATGGTAACGGTTTGCCCAACACCGAAAGGATTGCCGATAGCGAGTGCTACATCACCCACGGCTACCTGTTCTGAGTCAGCAAGTTCGATCACTGGCAAGTCATCAAGGGTAATGCGTAATACGGCAAGGTCGCTTTCTGGGTCAGTGCCAATTACCTCGGCAAGTGTTTCCCGACCATCGCGAAGTGCTACCTGTATTTGATCGGCGCCATTAATGACATGGTGATTGGTTAGCACGTAGCCGTCATGGCTGACGATAACGCCAGAACCCAGGCTCGACAGCATTCGCTGATGAGTGGTTGCATCGTCGCCGCTGAAGAACTGCTGGAAAAAAGGATCAGACATTAATGGATGCTGATCGCGTTCAACAATGCGTGATGAATAGATATTGACGACGGCTGGCGCCGCTTGATTAACGGCGTTGGAGTAGCTTGCAGGCCCTTGGTTGCGGTTGAGCGGTTCTGCTTGGCGAATCTCAGGAGCAGGTCGATTGGCTGCCGACTCTCCGCTAGTAGGCACCAGCGAAGAGGGGGGTTCGACCGTTGCGGGTGGCGTTTGCCGAAACGGATTGGGCAAATACTCTGGGAAAGCAAGTAGCACCAAGGCAGCGAGCAATAACCCGGTGATAATTGGCCATATATAGGGCAGCACAGAGCGGTGCATGCGAAATTTCCTCAGCGGGTGATAGTCTAAATGTTCGTGAGGTTCGCGATAACGCGAAGCGAGATTTACAATAGTTCCATCGTAACACTTTATTGAGATGTTCCTCACGATAGCCTGTTAATCGGTTAAGGAGTCAGTGTGATCCATCGCGACCAACTAGTTGCTGCTTGCGACCATCAATTGCGGTCATCGCAATTTAAAGATTTTACCGTTAACGGCCTTCAGGTGGAGGGGCGTGACACTGTAACGCGGGTGATGTCAGGGGTGACGGCATGTCAGGCGTTATTGGAGGAGGCGGTCGCTTGGCGAGCGGACATGGTGTTAGTGCACCATGGTTATTTCTGGAAAAATGAACCGGTAGCTATTACCGGCATGAAGCAGAAACGTATTAAAACACTGTTGGATAACGAAATGAGCTTGCTTGCTTACCACTTGCCATTAGATGCGCATGCAGCGTTTGGCAACAATGCCGAGCTGGCCAAGCGTCTGGGGTGGAAGGTCGAGGGATGCATTGATGGTGAGCTTGGCGAAGGGTTGTTGTGGTCCGGCCGGTTGGCTGAGCCGCTAAGCGTTGCTGAGCTGGGCGGTCAATTGGCTGCAGTGCTCCATCGAGCGCCTTTAGTGGTCGAGTCGCCTTTAGTTGGCTCTGTGGAGCGGGTCGCATGGTGCACTGGAGGTGCTCAAGACATGATTACGGCGGCTTACGATGCAGGGGCGCAAGTTTTCGTGTCTGGGGAAATATCAGAGCGCACGACGCACTTGGCTAGAGAAATGGGTATTCATTACATCGCGGCTGGTCATCATGCGACTGAACGTTTTGGTGTTCAGGCGCTGGGTGAGTGGTTGGCGAGTGAGTATGGTATAGAGCACCGATTTGTCGATATCGATAATCCCGCCTAGCGCTAACTTGTGCAAAGCATCCGCATCGGTTGGCTATGCGGATGCTATTTGTCATGCAGGTGCTTTAAAAGCAATTAGCCTTGCTGTTTCTTAATAACGAGGAGGTTGAGGTGTGGCTGTGTCATGCTCATTCAAACTGCTCTTCAAGCCAAAGTCTTCAGATAGCGTACCGCTTTTGCCATCTGCATAATCACGCGGAGTGTTAACATCACCTTCGTCCTCTGTGTTAGGCGCGAGTTTGTTTGTGGAAGGTGTAATGGCCGTTTCCAGTCTCCATTCAGCAGCTTCGCTGTCTATTTGCTGTTCTAGCCGATCAGCTTCCTGGCGAATATTAATGATGTGCTGCTGGATGCCGGTGAGGTGGCTTCCCATGCCTTTCTTAAGCTCGGCTATTTGATGTTCACGCTCAAGTAAAGCCTGCTTTAATGTGGCGTGGTCACGTTGGCTTTTGCTGAACAGGCGATAACACGCTAAGCCGATAACAAATCCAATAACGAGACCGATAATCGCAAAAGTGAATGGCGAGCTTGCTTCCACAGTATTCTCCCTAGAGATGATGCACGCCACCAAGCGCATGGCGGGGTTTGACAAATAGTTTAACAAACAGCTTAACAAAGCGTGACCATTATAGGCGCGTATCCGTCGGTTGGGTCAATCCGCTCATGCGCTTAGTTATTATGCAGCGTATAATATTCCTTTTTTATTAGGGCAGGCTGTGTTCTTACAACGTCACAGTTTCGTTCACGATGTGTGCTGTGGGAGCGAGTTGATGTCATCATTATCTGCACGTCAAGACAGTGAGCAGGCGAGCCGATTAACGCCTTTTGCGCGGTATCAGGAAGACTTAAAGCGTGACGATTTCCAGTACGACCCTGCTCAAGAGCAGGCGGTTAAGCATCTTCAGCGCCTTTATGATGAGTTATTAGCCATACCCGCTAGTGCTCCTAAAACTGTAGTTGCTAACAAAGGGTTAAAAGCAAAAGTTGCCGGGCTGCTGGGTAAAAAGGTCAGTGCCGGCGGGCCAGTGCTGCCTGAGGTTAAGGGGCTCTACTTTTGGGGAGGCGTGGGGCGTGGGAAAACGTATCTAGTTGATACTTTCTACGAGGCGCTGCCGTTCCCTGAAAAAATGCGCACCCATTTTCATCGCTTTATGCAGCGTGTCCACAATGAGTTGACTCACTATAAGGGCGAAAAGAACCCTTTGACGCTGATTGCTGGCAAGTTTGCTGCTGAGGCGCGCGTCATCTGCTTTGATGAGTTTTTTGTCAAAGACATTACCGATGCAATGATCTTGGCAAATTTGCTTGAGGCATTGTTTGAGCGTGGCGTGGTGTTGGTGGCGACATCCAATATAGTGCCGAACGACCTTTATAAAGATGGGTTGCAGCGTGCACGGTTTGTTCCCGCCATTGAGCTAGTGAATCGCCACTGCGAGGTCGTCAATGTCGATTCTGGTGTTGACTACCGTTTGCGTGCCTTGGAGCGGGCTGAGATTTTTCATGCACCGCTTGATAAAGCGGCCGAGCAGGAGCTAAGCAGAAGCTTCAGAGAAATAGCCGGTCATGAAGGTGAGGAGGGGGCGCCTCTTGAGATTAATCATCGCGTTTTAAAGACGCGCCGACTCCACGACGATGTGGCATGGTTTGAATTTGTCGAACTCTGTGATGGGCCGCGTAGCCAGAATGATTACATTGAGCTTGCCAGAGAATTTCATACAGTTTTGGTATCTAACGTCACTCAGATGAATGTTAAAACAGACGATCAGGCTCGCCGCTTTATTAATATGGTTGACGAGTTTTATGATCGCGGGGTTAAGCTGTTGATGTCAGCAGAGGTGCCAGTTGAAGCGCTGTATCGCGATGGTAAGCTGACCTTTGAATTTCAGCGGACGCTGTCGCGTCTGCAGGAAATGCAGTCTAAAGAGTATCTGGCGCTACCCCATAAGCCCTAGTATCGGGTGCTCCGATAAGTACGCTGCAAGCAAGAATAATATCAATAAGAGCGATATCAATAAAAAAGAGTGGCGGTACTTAACTTGCGGTGATACTTGCTGTAGAATGCCGCCTCGCTGCATGTTGCTGGTTTTTTCTGGCAACCAAAAAAAATAGGGATGGTGCTTCATCGCTTACGTAGCGGTGTAAGCTACCCAACACACTTAATCTGGTGATTTTATCCATGAAGACGTTCAGTGCTAAGCCGCAGTCCGTCCAGCGCGACTGGTACGTAGTCGACGCTACGGACAAAACGCTCGGTCGTCTGGCAACCGAGATTGCTCGCCGCCTGCGTGGCAAGCATAAGCCCGAATTTACTCCTCACGTTGATACTGGCGATTACATTGTTGTTATCAACGCTGAAAAAGTCCACGTAACCGGCAACAAGGCGAAGGCTAAAACCTACTATCGCCACACTGGTTACCCGGGCGGTTTGCGCTCTATGACATTCGACAAAATGCTTGATCATGCCCCTGAGCGCATTATTGAGTCTGCCGTTAAAGGCATGTTGCCGAAAGGTCCTTTGGGTCGCGCCATGTACTCAAAATTAAAAGTGTACGCCGGTGCCGAGCATCCGCATGCTGCCCAACAGCCGCTTGAACTGAACATCTGAGGAAATCTTCGCCATGACACAGCAGTATTACGGTACCGGGCGCCGCAAGACTTCCACCGCTCGCGTGTTTATGAAGCCGGGCTCTGGCAAAATTACCGTCAACGATAAAGATCTTGACCTTTATTTTGGTCGTGTAACTGGTCGTATGGTTGTTCGTCAGCCGCTTGAGTTGACTGAGACGCTAAATCAGTTTGACATATTTGTCACTGTTGCTGGCGGTGGTGGTTCCTCTCAAGCAGGTGCCATTCGTCACGGTATTACTCGCGCCCTGATGAACTACAATGAAGATCTGCGTCCAACGTTGCGCGCCGCTGGTTATGTAACCCGCGATGCTCGTCAAGTTGAGCGTAAGAAAGTCGGTCTGCGTAAAGCACGTCGTCGTCCGCAGTTCTCTAAGCGTTAATTTTACGCTATGCGGCAAAAGCGCCCAGGTCAAAGACCTGGGCGCTTTTTATTGGAATATCAAAAAATTATAACGCTTATACCACCATGGTCACGGGCGGTTGTTCTTGTGCAGAGCGCTTTGTTTTTTTAACATAGAGCGTATTTGATATTCGTCGTCGCAAGACGCCTTTGCGGCGGAACGGGTAAGCTGATGGGAGAAACCAGAAATGGCAGATAACGGCGTAAACAAAGGTCGGCGCCGTTTCCTTGTAGGCGCCACCTCCGTTGTGGGGGCGGTGGGCGCTGTCGGGGTTGCGGTCCCCTTTGTGGCTTCTTGGCAGCCTAGTGCCAAGGCAAGAGCGGCAGGTGCGCCTGTTCAAGCTGATATATCGAAGCTTGAGCCTGGGCAGCGTATGACCGTTGAGTGGCGTGGTCGGCCGATTTGGATTATTAATCGTACGCCGGAAATGATTGAGCGAACGGAAGCGTTAGGTGCCGACAGTTTAGCGGATCCTAATTCGGAGGTGCCGCAGCAGCCAGCGTATATCCAGGGTGACTTGCGCTCTATCAAGCCAGAAATAGGCGTATTGATTGGTATCTGTACGCATTTGGGTTGTTCGCCCCTGTTCCGGCCTGAGCCGAATGCTGAAGGGGTGGGGGTTGATAATTGGCCGGGTGGTTTCTTCTGCCCATGTCATGGCTCTCGCTTTGACTTGGCCGGTCGCGTGTTCAGTAATGTACCTGCGCCGACTAATCTTGAGGTTCCACCCTACCGCTTTGAAAATGATGACATTATTGTCATCGGCGAAGATGAGGAGGCTGCCTAATGGGTAATCCGAATAAAGCCAAGGCGGAAAAGGGCCTCATGCGTTGGGTAGACGATCGCTTCCCTGCTACTCAGATGTGGCAAGAGCATCTTTCCAAATATTACGCGCCTAAAAACTTCAACTTTTGGTATTTCTTTGGCTCATTAGCGCTGTTGGCGTTGGTTAACCAAATCTTGACCGGGGTTTGGTTAACCATGAGCTTTAACCCCTCTGCTGAAGGTGCATTCGATTCTGTCGAATACATTATGCGTGATGTGGAGTGGGGGTGGTTGATTCGCTATATGCACACCACCGGCGCTTCTGCCTTCTTTCTTGTCGTCTATCTGCATATGTTCCGTGGTCTCTTGTATGGTTCCTACAAAGCGCCTCGCGAATTAGTGTGGGTGTTTGGTATGACTATTTATCTGGTGCTAATGGCAGAAGCCTTTATGGGCTATTTGTTGCCATGGGGTCAGATGTCTTACTGGGGTGCTCAGGTTATTATTTCGCTGTTCTCCGCGATTCCTGGCATTGGTCCCGATCTGGCTCAGTGGGTGCGTGGTGACTTCCTGATTTCAGGCATTACCCTCAACCGTTTCTTTGCACTGCATGTGGTTGCTTTGCCAATTGTTATTTTAGCGCTCGTCGTGCTGCATATTATTGCGCTGCATGAAGTGGGTTCAAATAACCCTGATGGTATTGATATTAAGCAGAAGAAAGATGAGGCGGGCGTGCCGTTAGATGGAATTCCCTTCCATCCTTACTACACGGTAAAAGACTTGGTGGGTGTTGCGGTATTCCTGTTCGTTTTCTGTGTGGTGGTGTTCTACTTCCCAGAAGGCGGCGGCTACTTTATTGAAAAGCCAAACTTTGATCAAGCTAACCCGCTACAAACACCTGATCATATCGCGCCCGTTTGGTATATGACGCCTTTCTATGCCATTCTTCGCGCCATTACTTTCTCGGTGTTCGGCTTAGACGCCAAGTTCCTTGGTGTTATATTCATGGGGGCTGCAATTGCGATATTGTTTGTCCTTCCATGGCTGGATCGTAGTCCGGTACGCTCAATGCGTTATAAAGGCTGGATGTCGAAAACCATGTTGACGCTGTTTGCTATCAGCTTTGTCATCCTTGGTGTTTTGGGTGTGTTGCCATCGACAGAGGGCAGGACGCTACTAGCCCAGGCGTGCACCGTGATTTATTTCGCCTTCTTTGTCTTGATGCCGTTCTACACCAAGCTGGAGAAGACTAAACCCGTTCCGGAAAGGGTGACTGGCTAATGAAAAAGTATCTTTTTGGACTCCTTTTCGCCTTAGTGCCAGTAACTGCGATGGCTGCCGGTGGTGCGAGTGTCCCGCACTCGATGGATCCTGATCTGCATGATCAAGCCTCGCTGCAAAATGGCATGAAGCTCTATGTTAACTACTGCATGGGCTGCCATTCGCTTAAGTATCAACGCTTTGCTCGTGCGGCTGAAGATCTGGGGATGCCCCAGGATTTGGTTGAAGAAAATCTGATTTTCTCCTCTGATCTGGCGTTTAATGATCAGATGCATATTGCAATGAATAGTGGCGATGCTGAATCTTGGTTTGGTGCTCCGCCGCCCGATCTATCGCTAAAAACGCGTGTGCGTGGAACGGATTGGATCTACTCCTATCTGCTTGGCTTCTACAAAGATCCGAGCCGCCCCACTGGTGTTAACAACACGGTATTTGATCTGGTTGCGATGCCTAACGTGCTGGAGCCTCTGCAGGGCGTACAAGAGCTGGTGTGCTCAGAAACTGATCATCCGGTGGCGGGTCAGTCACCCGATCCTTTGTCGGGTAAGTACCAGTCTTGTGATGTGCTGCAGGTGACCCAGCCAGGTTCCATGGAGCCTGCTGAGTTTGAGGAAGCGATGTATGATCTTACTAACTTCCTAGCTTATGTGGGCGAACCCTCAAAGCTTCAAGCTCAGGCGCTGGCACCTAAAGTGCTGATCTTCATTTTCATTTTTGGTGTGATTGCCTACTTGCTTAAGCGTGAGTACTGGCGAGATGTTCACTAATAATTAAGTGATGAATGGCATGTCGGGCGCACGGCGGAAGCCGTGCGCCCTTTGTTTATTTAGTCAGTCGTAATGCAAAGCGGGTTACCATCCCATAAGCTAGCGCTGGCGTGTTATTATCAAAGATTGTTTTGATGCGAGGATGCTTTCATGGGTGTTGTGGCCAAGCGGTCGTCGATGATCTTTTACTCTGGTAATGATGATCATTTTAGTCATCGTGTGCGCATTGTTCTGGCTGAAAAGGGGGTGGCGGTTGATATCGTTGATGTCAGCGACGAGCGTCCACCTGAAGAGTTAGCAGACCTCAACCCGTACAACAGCGTGCCTACGCTGCTAGATCGTGACTTAGTGCTTTATGAATCTAAGGTCATGATGGAGTATCTGGATGAGCGTTTCCCTCATCCTCCTCTGCTGCCTGTTTATCCGGTGGCGCGGGCGCAAAGCCGTTTGTGGATGCATCGTATTGAGCGCGAGTGGTGCCCAATGCTGGAGCAAATACGCACCGGTGGTAAAAAAGAAGCGGAAAAGGCGCGTAAAGAACTGCGCGAAAGCCTCATTGGGATTTCGCCTATCTTTGAAGATATGCCTTACTTTATGAGTGAGGAGTTTACGCTTGTAGACTGCTGTTTAGCGCCGATTTTATGGCGTTTGCCTGATCTGAATATCGAATTGCCTGAAAAGCAGGTAAAGCCTCTGTTGGGCTATATGTCGCGGGTATTCGAACGCGAAGCGTTTAAAGCATCTTTAAACGAGCGTGAAAAAGAGATGCGCGCTTGAATTCATGCTGCCTCTTCTCCTTAATCGGGTAAGGGGCATATTTGTCAGGAGGAGGGAGTCTTATGAAATCGAGCCGTCCCTATCTCGCCCGAGCTCTCTATGAGTGGTTGTTGGATAATGAGTTAACGCCTTATGTGGTGGTTGATGCTACGCAGCCAGGCGTGGAAGTACCGCGGCAGTTTGTTCAAAATGGACAAATTGTGTTGAATGTAGCGCCGACCGCTGTGCGTGACCTGTTTATGGAAAATCAGGCCATGGGGTTTAACGCTCGCTTTGGTGGCCAGCCTATGCAGGTAATGATTCCTACGCCTGCGCTTATCGCGATCTACGCTCGTGAAAATGGTGCTGGTATGGTGTTTGGGCATGAGCCAGAGCTGGATGCGGCAGAGTTTGATGATGCCGAATTAGATGGCGATTTTTCAGACGCTTTTGATGAATCGTCCAAGCCTGAGTTAACGGTAACAGAGCCTGTCCCTGAAAAAGAGGGTGACGTTTCTGCACTATCGACTAAAAAGGCTAAGAAAAAGCCGACGCTACGCGTGGTTAAGTAGCGTGGTTTTTAGCTAAGTGGTTAACTTATGCTCTTGAGCGACGGTTTTTCTTAGTAAAGCAGTTGGTGAATAAAAAACCTCGTCTCGGTGAAAAGCCGAGGACGAGGTTTTTTTATGACAGTGTGTTTAATCAATCGATATAGTCAAAGACTTTAACGATTCGCTGAATGCCGCCAACCGCGGATACCGCGTTAGCAATTCGGTTACCTTCATCTCGAGTCACCATGCCCATCAGATACACAGTCGCGTTTTCGGTGGTGACTTTCAGTTTTGATGAGTCGATGCGATCATTGGTGGCGAGTTGGCTCATCACATTGGTGGTTAGCCAGGTATCGTTTAGGCGTTGGCTAGCGGGTAGGTTTGCAGCAATACTGAGTTCGTTGTGTACTTGGTCTACGCCTCGTAGAGAGCTGGCGACTTCACCTGCTTTATTGCGTAGTTCCTCGCTAGGTACTTGCCCTACCAGAAGTAGTGAGCCGTTATAGCTATGCGCCCTGATGCGTGCATCCCTTAAGCGGGCATCTGAGCGTTCCAGCGCACGTGGTGCTTCACGTTCAATAGTTGTGTCAATGGCTTCAACATCACTGCTGCGCTGACCATAATTGGAAGGGTTAGATGCTGCGTTATTTGCACATCCAGTAAGTAAAATAACGCTCAGTGTCACAACGGCAGTCAGTTTGTATAAAGAATAGCGTAGGACCATGGCGATGACTCCTTTCAAAATGTAAAGTCAGTAGGTGTTAATCTACCCGTTTGATTGTGTCTGTGCAGTTTGATCTGCTCAGTTTAATTTGTTTTGTGCTGACTATTTAGTCGACTCCGCCAAAGAGCTGTTCGTCAATTAAATCACATAAGCAGTGGATGACGAGTAGGTGAACCTCTTGAATGCGCGCAGTGGATGTTGCTGGAACGCGAATCTCACAGTCATCCTGGCCTAGTAGTGACGCCATATCGCCTCCATCTCTGCCAGTCAGCGCGACAACCGTCATATCGCGGTCATGGGCCGCCTGGATGGCTTGAACGATATTGGCTGAGTTGCCGCTAGTGGAAATGGCTAATAAGACATCGCCGGGCTGGCCTAGCGCCCTGATCTGCTTGGAAAACACTTCATTATAACTGTAGTCGTTGGCGATCGAGGTAAGTGTTGAGGTATCGGTTGTCAGTGCTAGTGCGGGTAGGCTTGGGCGCTCACGCTCAAAACGATTCAATAGCTCGGACGAAAAGTGCTGGCTATCGCCTGCGCTGCCGCCATTGCCGCAGGCGAGAACTTTACCTTCGTTAACTAAGCACTGAACCATCATTTGGCTGGCGACTTCGATAAAAGGCGGCAGCACTTCGCTGGCATATGTCTTCGTGTCTATGCTGGCGTTAAAGTGATTAAGTATGCGTGATTGAAAGTCCATTAGGGCTTCCTAGGTAAAGGTATCAGTAAGCATCAAAAGCCGCTTTTTCCCACTGGAATTCAAGCGTGGGAGGCGTGCCTGTGATCGCTAGGATATCAAAGCGACACGGACTTGAAACAGCATGCCGAGCGATATAGAGCTTGGCTGCTCGTATTAAGCGGTGTCGCTTCTGTGCAGTGACGGTCTCTAAGGGGTGGCCGTAACGGGTAGTGGTGCGATGTTTGACCTCGATAAAGACCAGGATATCCTGGTCTTTCATCACAAGATCAAGCTCACCACCTTTAACGTGATGATTGCTAGTGACAAGTGTTAAGCCATGTTGCTGCAGCCATTGAGCGGCTAATTGCTCAATGGCTGCGCCCCGCGTCCGTGCTGTTTGCGGTGTATTGGGATTCTGATAACTATTGGTCATCGTTCAGTAGGCCGGGAATCAAAATGGGTGAAGGCACGCCATTTTGGAATTTCGCCCACGGTAGTTCTCGATAAACCCTGCCATCATCTGATAAGCGAAGAGTGCCAGTGCTTCCATTCATGCCGTCAAGGGCTGATAAGTCTGATAGGCGAATGCCAAGCTCGTAAGCATCCACGCCCATTGCCATCAGGCGGAACATTGACGCTTCTGACTCGTTGCGAAGCTCGGCATATGTCGAATAGAAGGGCAGCGCTTCTTCCCCGCCAACTGCTGCGTCAGGGATTTGCCATGGAATATCGATAAACATCACATCATTTAGGTCTTGGTCTAAACGTGTCTGTAGACGCCCTTCATGAAGGTGGGAGGTAGCATAAACAGGCAGGCTGGGGGCGTAGTAGTAGTCCATGGTCGGCGGCACTTGGCGCGCGTACTCGGGAAGTGCTAGTAAGAATAGTGCATCAATGTTCCCTAGGCGGGCGCGATCGCCGCTGACATTTAGGGCTGTTTTGACTGCGTTGGCTACGGCGCTGCTAGGGTTGTAGCGGACGGCATTGGTGATTTCACCACCTTGACTTTGCCACTCATTCCAGAAAGCTTCACCTACGCGGCGTCCCCAGGCATTGTCGGGCACCATAATAGCCATTTGACGATGGCCGTCCTGAAAGGCTCGGCGAGCTGCTTGGCGGGCTTCATCTTCAGCGGATAAACCGTACTGAAGGAGTTGAGGTGCTTGATTGCTTGCGCTGTTGCCATAGTTCAGAGCCAGTGTCGGTAGTGGTACACTATTGCGCTGCTCAAGTTGAGTGACTTGACCTTTGTCAATTGGGCCAATCAAAAGTTGGGCATTCATCTGCTCTGCGCGTTGGTAAATTTCATCTAATGAATATTGAGACGCATTGATGAAATTAAGTTGTACATTATCTCCGCGCAACTCGTGATGACGGCGCATTGCAGAAGCGATAGCGTTAGCCACGCTACTTAGTGGGCCAGATTCTGGTAAGGCCACTGCTATGCGGCGTATTTCGACACCCTCTAATTCAGGTATGGATACTTTCGTATATTCAGCCTGATCCAAGGCTTGGCGTGCCCACTGCTGCCGTTCTGCAAGGGTTTCTTGTTGGTTTGCCTGCATGGGGAGTTCGTCGTCAAGCACCTGGGTCGCGCGCAGGACCGCGCGGGGGTTGTCCATGCCACGAGCAAGTTCAGAGAAAAGCATTGCCCAGCGCACCCGATCCGATTCTGAAAGCATGTTTTCATCAACCGCATCGGCTGCGTCAAAAGCATTTTCGCGTTGCCCTTGTCTAGCAAGGATATTAGCCGCTTCCAGTCGCGTCTTGGCAGCTTGCTCAGGTGCTTGCTGCTCAGCTTGACTAAGTAGTCGGCTGGCATCCTGGTCAGGGACGCGGTCAACCACACTTGGGGATTGCATAGCGCACCCTGTAATCAGAAGCGCCATGAAGGCAGTGGCTAGTAATCCACGTATTGACTGTTTCATGTATCCTTCCTTAGTTTCCATTTGCGCTGCCGTCGCTCAATGAGCAGATAAATTTACCATTGCACAAGCATGGCGCACCGTCAGTGCAGGCTATTAACAAATCGGGAGTCACGATGACACACCAGCATCCGGGTATATTGTACGTGGTTGCAACACCAATTGGGAATTTGGAAGACTTATCGCCACGCGCTGCTCGGGTATTAGCAGAGGTATCACGTATTGCTGCGGAGGATACACGCCACAGCGGCCGCTTGTTGGCGCATCTAGGCATTAATAAGCCGATGCTTTCATTGCATGAACATAATGAGGCACGACGAGTTGATACCGTGGATAGCTACTTAATGGCGGGGGAAAGCATTGCCCTAATCAGTGATGCGGGAACGCCGCTGATATGCGATCCGGGTTTTGTATTGGTAAGAGAGTTGCGATTGCGGGGTAGGCAGATTGTGCCGCTTCCTGGGCCTTGTGCGCTGGTCAGTGCACTTTCAGCGGCTGGGTTGCCGACTGATAAGTTTACATTTGGTGGGTTTTTGCCATCTAAGCCAAGTGCGCGACGGCAAGCGCTTGAAAAATGGCAGTGTCGAGAAGAAACGCTGGTTTTTTACGAGTCACCTCACCGTATTGAGCACACGCTCGAATCGTTATGTGAACAAATGCCTGAGCGAGCGGTTGTTCTGGCCCGAGAATTGACCAAAACGTATGAGACTTTTTTGCAGGGCTCGCCGTCATCATTGTTGGATCAGCTTAGGCAAGACCCTAACCAAGGTCGTGGAGAGTTTGTCGTAATGATCGCTGGGGCGCCGCCCGTTGTTCAAAGCGATGAGCAATCTATTGCTGCTGATGAGTTGCTTAAAGCCATGCTAGCAGAGGGGGTTGGCGTCAAGCAGGGGGCAGCCGTTGCTGCAAAAATGCTAGGCGGCCGAAAGCAGGAGTGGTACGCAAGATTGCAAGCATTGAAAGGTGGGCATTGAGGCGACGGCGGGGCGCTGGTATGCTTGCCGCCGGAGTTGGCCAGACAGTCGCCGCTAACACACTTGTAAAAGTGTGTTGGGGGAGGAAAGTCCGGGCTCCATAGGGCAGAGTGCCAGGTAACGCCTGGGCGGCGTAAGCCGACGGAAAGTGCAGCAGAGAGTAGACCGCCTAAGCCTTTCGAGGCCGGTAAGGGTGAAAGGGTGCGGTAAGAGCGCACCGCGCGCCTGGCAACAGTGCGTGGCATGGTAAACCCCACTCGGAGCAAGACCAAATAGGGATCCAATGGCGTGGCCCGCGCTGGATCCGGGTAGGTTGCTTGAGCGCTGTGGTGACGCAGCGCCTAGAGGAATGACTGTCCACGACAGAACCCGGCTTATCGGCCGACTCCCCATTTCCATAAAAGGTGCGCCGTTCGCACCTTTCTTAACACTGTGTGAGATTAACATGCCTTCTCCTGACGCTGACCAGGTTACTTCCCATTTTCGCCACACCAGCGTCTTATTAGAAGGGGCGGTAGATACACTTGTTCATAATCCTGATGGTATTTATTTAGACGGTACGTTTGGGCGAGGCGGGCACTCCCGCGTTATTCTTTCGCGCCTGAGCGAACAAGGTCGTTTAATGGCCATGGATCGTGATCCTCAAGCAATAGCAGCCGCTAAAGATATCGATGATCCTCGTTTCGACATAACGCAGCGAGAGTTCGCTCGGTTAGTTGAATATGCACAAGAGCAAGGGGTTTACGGAAAGCTTTCAGGTGTATTGCTAGATATTGGTGTTTCTTCCCCGCAGTTAGATGATCCAGAGCGAGGCTTTAGCTTTATGCGCAACGGTCCTCTTGATATGCGTATGGATCCTACTCAAGGAGAGAGTGCCGCTGCGTTTTTAGCCCGTGCTAGCGAAAATGATATTGCCAATGTGTTTAAAACCTATGGTGAAGAGCGTTACGCAAAGCGCTTGGCGCGAGCCGTTGTTACGCGACGTGTGGAAAAGCCTTTTACGCATACTGTTGACTTGGCCGAGGTGTTAAAAGAGGCTCACCCTGCTTGGGAAAAGGGTCGTCACCCAGCGACCAAAGCGTTTCAGGGGCTGCGTATTTATTTAAATGGTGAGCTCGATCAACTGGATGCAGCGCTTGAGGGGGCATTGGAAGTGCTGGCTCCTGGTGGGCATCTGGTTGTGATTAGCTTCCACTCGCTTGAAGATCGTCGTGTAAAACGCTTCATTCGTCACCATGTGCGGGGTGATACGCACTTGCCACGAGGCGTGCCTATTCGCGATGATCAGCTAAATCGCCGTCTTGAAGCCTTGGGTAAAGGAATACGCCCAAGTGATGAAGAGGTGGAAGCTAACCCTCGGGCGCGCAGTGCCGTCATGCGGGCCGCCCGTAAACGAGTGTGATCATGAGCATGGATCGGATAGAGCGTTGGGCGTCAACGCTGCGCACCGAATGGCCTTTCAAGCTACGTTTTCGAGCTTGGCCGGTTATCCTTATCGTGCTGTTCTTGGCGTGTGTCGTGACCGGTGGTTTAGTGGTTGCCACCACGCATATGACGCGAGTGCAGTATGCGCAGCTACAGCAGTTAGAGCAGGAAAAAAATCAGCTGCAAACCGAGTGGGGGCAGCTGCTATTGGAAGAGGGGGCGTGGTCTACTCCAGCCCGTGTAGAGCAAATTGCTACGGAACGGCTTGAAATGCGCATTCCCGATGTGAATGATGTCGAGGTGATTCGACCATGAAGCGCGAAAGTCGGGGAGGGATATCCCGTCAAATGCCTATTGCGCCGCCATTAGCTGGCGGACGCTTTTTATTTATTCTCATTATTGTAATGCTTGCGTCAGCCATTTTAGTCGGCAGGATTACGCTGCTTCAGGTAATTGATCGCCCGTTTTTACAGAGCCAGGGCGATGCCCGTACGCTTCGCCATGAGGCAATACCCGCACACCGCGGTATGATCACTGATCGTAATGGTGAACCTCTGGCTATTTCTACGCCTGTTGTAACACTTTGGGCGAATCCTCAAGAGCTACCTACCGATGCCATTCAGCGAGTAATGCTGGCGCAAGCTTTAGGCATGTCGCTCGATGACTTTGAATCCCGTGTCTCTCGATATAGCAGTCGAGAATTTATGTACCTTCGTCGTCAAATGACGCCCGATGCGGCCCAGCGCATACTGGATTTACGCACGCCTGGTGTTTATCAGCAGCGTGAATACAAGCGTTATTATCCAGCCGGTGAAGTGGCGGCGCAGTTGCTGGGTGTTACCAATGTGGATGATGTGGGGCAAGAGGGGCTAGAGCTCTCTTATCAGCCCTACTTAGCGGGGCATCCTGGACAACGCCGAGTCATAAAAGATCGACGAGGTCGTTTAGTTCGTGAGCTCGGAGTTATCCGTGAAGCGCAACCTGGCGGTGAGTTAACGTTGGCGATTGATCAGCGTATTCAATATATGGCCTACCGTGAATTGCGCGCTGCTGTCGCTGAGCATGAGGCGGACGGTGGAGTGTTAGTAATGCTCGATGCGCGCACAGGGGAAGTGTTAGCAATGGCTAACTTGCCTTCTTACAACCCGAATAACCGCGCTGGGTTAGATCCGCGAGGTTTACGCAACCAGGCACTGGTTGATGTGTTTGAACCAGGGTCTGTTATGAAGCCTTTGGCAATGGCTGCAATACTGGAAAGTGGTGTTGTAGATCGTGATGCTATCGTTGACACCTCGCCTGGCTGGATGCGCCTGGATCAGTTCACTATTCGAGACTTCCGTAATTATGGCGATTTAGATTTAGCGGGGATTCTAGAAAAATCTTCAAACGTTGGTATGTCTCGTTTAGCGCTACAGCTAAGCGATACGGCCATTTGGGAAAAATACAATCAGCTAGGTCTTGGACAAGCACCGGGAACCGGCTTTCCTGGTGAGGCGACAGGCAGTTTGCCAGCGCCAGTTCGCTGGTCTCGAAGTGAACGAGCGACGCTCTCCTATGGTTACGGTCTCTCTGTTTCAGCGGTTCAATTGGCCAGTGCTTACACTGCGCTAGCCAATAATGGCGTGCGTTTGCCGCCCTCGCTGTTGAGGCTTTCTGAGCCTCCTCAGGGGAGTCCTGCTATATCGCCCACAGTGGCCAATGATTTGCTGAATATTTTAGAAACGTCGGTCGCCGCCTATACCGGTGGTCGCCGAGCGCGCGTTGAAGGCTATCGTGTGGGGGGGAAAACAGGCACGGTGCGTAAAATAGGGCAGCAAGGTTATACCACTGATGCTTACCGCAGTGTTTTTGCGGGGATTGCGCCTATTTCCGACCCGCGTATTGTTACCGTCGTTATGATTGATCACCCTCGCGCTGGCCAATTTTATGGTGGAGCAGTGGCTGCTCCGGTGTTTTCTAGCGTTACAGGTAATGCCCTACGTTTGCTGGACGTGCCGCCCGATCACGAGGTCGAGTAGCATAAGGAGATTGCATGAGGTTGTCCCCAGAGAGTCTATGGGTTGCGCTAAAGCAGGTTTGGCCTAACGCTGTATTACCTGAGGAGTTGCCTAAATTACCAGAGCAGCTTCGCTTAGTGACGGATACGCGTAAGTTAGCGATGGGCGATGTATTTGTGGCTATTCCTGGTAGTCAGCGTGATGGTTATGAGTTTGTTGACCAAGCATTGGCGGCAGGTGCATCACTCGTTTTGGCGCACACGAAAGAAGGTGGTGTTTCTCTGGACGGGCAAATACTTTATTTGCCGCATCTGTCTATGCGACTTGGTGAGCTAGGTCGCACACTGTTTTCTGTTCCCGAAGACCTCCAGGTGATTGGGGTGACGGGCACCAATGGGAAAAGCTCTGTTACCCATTACATAGCAGCGTTAAGCGAATTGCTTGGCAAGCCTGCTGGAGTGATCGGGACATTGGGTGTTGGTCGCCTTGGCCAATTGGTCGACACAGGCCTTACTACGCCTGGTTCATTGGCAATGCAAGAAACCTTGGCTGATTTAGCTAACCAAGGAGTGAAGCGTGTGGCGCTTGAAGCGTCTTCGCATGCCCTTGAGCAACGCCGTTTAGACGCAGTGAACGTCGCCGCAGGCGTATTCACCAACCTGACGCGAGATCACCTTGATTACCATGGCAGTATGGCGGCTTATGCCGCTGCAAAAGCAAAGTTGTTCCGGCGTTCTGAGCTTGTACTTGCGGTCGTCAATGCAGATGATCCACTTGCGCGGCTAATGCTGGCAGGCTGCGATAGCCGTGTGC
The DNA here is from genome assembly GCF_024138895.1 of Halomonas sp. XH26. Taxonomy (NCBI): domain Bacteria; kingdom Pseudomonadati; phylum Pseudomonadota; class Gammaproteobacteria; order Oceanospirillales; family Halomonadaceae; genus Halomonas; species Halomonas sp. XH26. The sequence continues at coordinate 2,329,373 of NZ_CP071889.1, read as the reverse complement.
GTGTTTTGGCAGTAGGCGACGATGAAGCAGTGACGCTGCGCGTGATTGGTTGGCATCCCCATGAATATGGTCAACAGGCTCTTGTTGCTACGCCGGAAGGTGAAAAAACGCTTAATCTCGGTTTGATGGGGCGGTTTAACCTAGACAATGTGCTGTTAGCCATTAGTGTACTTTATGGGTTGGGCGAGCCTTTAGATCAGTTGTTTGAGTCAGCAACTGAGTTGAGCCCAGTGCCTGGGCGTATGGCGTTATATCGCGAGGTTGATGCGCCCAGCGTTGTTATCGATTATGCCCACACGCCGGATGCATTAGCTAATGCTCTTGAAGCGCTGAAAGAGCATTTAGGGAGCGCTGGGAAACTATGGTGCCTGTTCGGTTGTGGTGGTGAGCGTGATACGGGAAAGCGAGCTGAAATGGCTGCTGTAGCAGAGCAGCGAGCTGACCACGTGATCGTTACTGACGATAATCCGCGTAAGGAGTCTGCCGAGCAAATTCGCCAACAAATTATTTCGGGCTTTTCTGCTGCGGCTGCCTTTACGGAAATAGGTGATCGTAGTCAGGCAATTTGTCATGCGGTTCAGCATGCTGATACCCAGGACGTTATCTTGGTGGCTGGAAAAGGTCATGAGGCCTATCAGCACATCGGTAACGTGCGTCATGACTATCAAGATAGCGAACAAGTGATTAAAGCCTTCAAATTTAGGGCTGCCATGTGATGAACTGGTCGTTAGCTAGTATTGCCTCAGCACTAAAGCTTTCTGTCCCGCAAACTTTATGCGAGTTGTCGGTCACAGCGGTAATTACCGATACGCGTCATATTGTGCCTGGGTGTCTGTTTGTGGCTTTGAAGGGGCCGCGTTTTGATGGCCATGATTTTATTGAGCAGGCGCTTGAGAAAGGCGCTGCAGCTGCTCTGGTTGAGCGCCCGGTAAGCAGTTTGCTTCCTCAGCTAGTATGCGCAGACACGCGTTTGGGCCTTGGCCTGCTGGCGCGGGCTTGGCGTGAACATTGTAAACTGCCGCTGGTGGCTGTCACCGGCAACAGCGGTAAAACAACCGTTAAAGAGATGACGGCTGCGCTACTTTCTCCATTAGGCGGTGTTCTGGCGACAGAGGGCAACTTAAACAATGACATTGGTGCGCCGCTGACATTGCTGCGTTTAGCAACGCACCATCAGGTAGGTGTGATTGAGCTAGGGGCTAACCATTTGGGCGAAATTGCCTGGACCAGCCAGTTGACCTCTCCTAATGTCGCCATCATTACCAATGTAACAGGCGCACATGTCGGAGAGTTTGGCGGTATGGGGCAAATTGCCCAAGCCAAAAGCGAAATATTAACCGGGCTGGTTGAAGGTGGTATCGCGGTGCTAAATCGCGATGACTATTACTTTGAATTTTGGTCAGCCTGTGCGGGAAGCAAGAAAGTTGTAAGCTACGGCTTACATGGCGATGCGGACGTTCACGCGTCCGCACTTTCGTGCGACTCTTTGGGGCGGTATGCTTTTACGCTTGTTGAGCGTGGCCAAGTGCTGGGTGACGTCCAACTGCCCTTGATTGGTAAGCATAATGTGAGTAATGCTTTGGCGGCTGCTGCAGCGGCTCTCGCATTAGGCGTTACACCAGAGCAAGTAGTGACGGGACTATGCGAATTGTCCTCATTATCTGGTAGGTTAAGCATCGTGTCCGGCGTGCGCAATACGACGTTGTTAGACGACACCTATAACGCAAATCCTGGTGCTGTGAAAGCGGCGTTGGATGCGTTAGCGAACTTTCCTACACCGCGCTGGTGCGCGCTTGGCGCAATGGGGGAGTTGGGTAGCGAGTCTCATGCCCTACATGCTGAGATCGGTCATTACGCTGCGTCACTGGGTATCGATACATTGCTGACTTTTGGTGATGCCGCCCGTTCAGCAAGTGAAGCCTTCGGTCGCGGGCTGCATTTTGACGACCACGAGACGCTAGTGCGTCATGTTATTAATACTCTGCCGCCTAACACCACACTGCTGGTGAAAGGATCGCGTAGTGCAGGCATGGAAAATGTCATTGCTGCGCTACGTGCGGATGAAACAAGGTAAGCGCCGTTCATGTTACTTCACCTGGCGAATTTTCTAGCCCAATATCAGTCTGCTTTCCAAGTTTTTAACTATTTAACCTTACGTGTCATTCTCGCAGCGCTAACGGCCCTCATGCTATGCCTGTGGCTTGGGCCCTGGGTTATACGCCGATTAGTTGAAGGTCAGATTGGCCAAGCGATTCGTGATGATGGCCCTCAATCTCATTTGTCTAAAGCAGGTACGCCCACTATGGGTGGGGCAATGATATTGTTGGCTATTGCTATCAGTACGCTGGTCTGGGGCGATTTAACCAATCATTATGTTTGGGTGGTGCTACTGGTCACATTAGGTTTCGGGGCTATTGGGTGGGTCGACGATTATCGCAAGGTTGTTGAAAAGAACCCGCGTGGATTACCTGCTCGTTGGAAGTATTTCTGGCAGTCGGTGGTGGGTATTGGCGCTGCCTTGGTGCTTTATCTCACGGCCGCTACACCGGCTGAAACTAGCTTATTGATCCCGATGTTTAAAGATGTCGCGTTGCCGCTTGGCGTGTTCTATATCGTGTTGACCTATTTTGTGATCGTTGGCAGCTCTAACGCAGTCAATCTCACGGATGGTCTTGATGGCCTGGCGATCATGCCCACTGTACTGGTGGCAATGGGCTTGTCCGTATTTGCCTATGCAAGTGGGAATGCTGTGTTTGCCAACTATTTACATATTCCTTTTATTCATGGCACCGGCGAGTTGGCTGTTTTCTGTGCCACTATTGCTGGTGCGGGCCTGGGTTTTTTGTGGTTCAACACTTATCCCGCTCAGGTGTTTATGGGAGATGTAGGGGCGCTGGCGCTAGGTGCCGCACTAGGCGTTGTCGCCGTTATAGTGCGCCAAGAAATTGTGCTGTTTATTATGGGCGGTATCTTTGTGCTTGAAACGGTCTCGGTGATTCTTCAAGTTGGCTCTTATAAGCTTACCGGTCGGCGTATTTTCCGTATGGCGCCGTTGCATCACCACTACGAGCTGAAAGGTTGGCCAGAGCCGCGGGTAATTGTGCGTTTCTGGATTATTACCGTCGTACTGGTGCTGTTAGGGTTGGCTACGCTTAAAGTTCGATGATTAGCAAAGTAATAGCGGCAGTGTTGCCACTATTAGCGTGATGCACAAAGGAGCCGGTCATCGTGCGAGTCGCAAATGGAGTCACCGTTGTTATTGGCCTGGGGATTTCTGGGCAAGCTATTTGTCGGCATTTGGCGCGTCAAGGCGTGCCATTTATGGTAGCAGATACGCGAGCTGAACCTCCGGGGCTACACGCTTTTCAGAACGAGAACCCCAATGTTGAGGTTTATTGTGGTCCGTTAACGGCGCTTGATTTTACAGATGCCTACGAAGTGGTTGTCAGCCCTGGTGTAGATCCTCATTCGCCAGGGCTTGATGGCTTGCTAGAGCGTTATAATCCAGCAACGGGGGAGCCCGTGCTGGTAGGTGAGATTGCTTTGTTTGTTCGCGCGGTGAATGCGCCGGTCGCCGCTATTACTGGCTCTAATGCCAAGTCAACTGTTACGACGTTACTCGGCGAGATGGCTAGAGTTGCTGGTGTTAAAGCTGCGGTGGGTGGCAATTTGGGTACGGCTGCATTGGATTTATTAGCTGAATACCCAGATGCCGAGCTTTACATCCTTGAACTCTCAAGTTTTCAGCTGGAAACAACGCCTCATTTGGGTGCTAAAGCGGCTGCTTTTTTAAACCTCTGTGAAGATCATTTAGATCGTCATGGAGATATGGTGGGTTACCGCCGCGCTAAGCAGCGTATTTTTCGCGGTGCACAATCAGTCATTGTCAACGCGGATGACGCGCTCACTTGGCCAGAGTCGCCTGTTGATCATGTAGAGCGTTTTACGGCCTTCGCACCCGCAGCTAATGACTGGGGAGTAGTTGAAAAAGGTGGCGAGTTAACGCTGTTCCAAGGTGATACTGCTTGGCTTAGCACAGAAGCTCTCAATATGGCAGGGCGACATAACTATGCCAATGCACTAGCAGCATTGGCAATGGGTAAGGCGTTGGGCTTCGCAAAAGCACCGATGTGCCAAGCATTAACTGCTTTTAAGGGGCTGCCCCATCGTAGTGAAGTTATCGCTCGTATCAATGGCGTTATGTGGGTGAATGATTCAAAAGGCACTAACGTTGGCGCTACGCTAGCCGCGATTCAAGGCATTAGCGCGTCGCTGACAGGGAAAGTAATATTATTGGCCGGTGGTGTCGGTAAAGGTGCTGATTTTACCCCCCTGGCAATGCCATTAGCAGAGTGTGCCAAAACTGCGGTGCTATTTGGCGCTGACGCACTCCGTCTTGAAGCCGCTTTGTCATCTGCTGTTCCAGTGCATCTAGTACACGATTTAACTCAAGCTATGGAAGTGGCCTGGGAAATAGCTGAGCCCGGCGACTGTGTATTGCTGTCACCCGCCTGCGCAAGCCTAGATCAGTTTGTTAATTACCAAGCGAGAGGCGATGCCTTTCGGGATTGGGTTGAGCAAAAGCATAAACAGCGTAATCACTCAGGAGAGAGGTTATGAGCCGAGTACAGCGTATCCGCGATACTTTGACAACGCGACATTTACCCTCCGATGTGTGGTTGATCGCCGCCGCCGTAGCGTTAGCTGGGTTAGGCTGGGTGATGGTAAGTTCAGCATCGGTAGGTCTGCTGGAAAACAGCTATCACTACTCTCGGCAGCATGGCATTTTTCTACTCCTGGCTATATTGGCTTGTTTTTTTATGCTGTGTGTTCCTTTGGAAGCATGGCGGCAAAACGCAGCGCTAATTTTGCTAGTGAGCATTATCATGCTAGTGCTGGTGCTCGTGATTGGTCAGGAAGTTAACGGCAGTAAACGCTGGATTTCACTGCCTGGCCCCTTACCGAGCCTGCAAGTTTCGGAGCTTGGAAAAATCGGTTTGATTTTTTACATGGCCGCCTTCATGTCTCGCTTTACCTATGATCTGCGCCAACGTGCATTAAGTATGTGGCGACCTTTAGCGGTGCTTGCCATTCCGGCAGGGCTGCTTTTTCTTGCTCCCGATTTTGGCGGCATGGTGGTATATACCGTGTGCGTTATTGGTATGTTAATGATGAGCGGCGCTTCACTTACCTTGCTATTTGGTAGTGGTGGCGTATTGGCTGTTGGTGCCGTCATGATGGTCGTTATGGAGCCTTACCGCTTAGCGCGCTGGACGAGCTTTTTGGACCCCTGGGCTGATCAGTTTGCGACTGGCTATCAGCTTACCCAGGCGCTGATTGCTTTCGGTCGTGGGCATGTGACCGGTACTGGTTTAGGTAATAGTGTGCAAAAACTTCACTACCTGCCTGAAGCTCACACAGACTTTATTTTTGCTGTCATCGCAGAAGAACTTGGCATGATAGGGGCCATTCTCGTTGTACTACTATTTACCTTGCTCATTACCAGGGCGATGTTGATTGGTCGTCGCGCAGAATTGGCAGGCCATTTATTTGGTGCCTATGTCAGCTATGGCATAGGTTTCGTTATCGCAGCTCAGGCATTTATCAATATGGCGGTAAGCTCGGGGCTGTTGCCAACGAAAGGGCTAACATTGCCGTTGATTAGCTATGGCGGTTCAAGTTTATTGGTAACCGGTATGATGATGGGCTTGTTGTTGCGCGTAGATGCAGAGACGCGTCACCGTCCGCGTCGTGTATCAACACCCTATAAGTCACGCCATGAACCTCGGTTACCGTAACTACTCAAGGAGTTGTTTGTGACGACGAACGCACGTCGACGCATTTTAATTATGGCGGGAGGTACCGGAGGTCATGTTATTCCGGCGCTTTCATTAGCACGTTCGCTCAAAGCCCACAATGTCGACGTTGAATGGCTGGGAAGCCCAAGAGGGATCGAAAATCGCCTAGTGCCAGAAGCAGGTATTACGCTTCATACCATCGACATAAGCGGTCTGCGTGGCAAAGGAGTAGCTGGCTGGCTGAAGGCGCCGCTGAACCTTTCCCAAGCCGTACTGCAAGCGCGAAAGGTAATTCGCCGCTTCAATCCTGATGTGGTGGTTGGGTTAGGTGGCTTTGCCAGTGGCCCTGGTGGGCTGGCGGCGTGGCTTTCCAGGGTGCCATTAGTGATACATGAGCAAAATGCTATTGCTGGGCTGACCAATAAAGTGCTCTCGAAATTGGCGACACGCACTTACGCGGCGTTTGCCGAGGCTTTTGGTGACAAGGCAGAAGTGATTGGCAATCCGGTGCGAGAAGATATTGCTGCACTGGGTGAGCATCCAAGAAGTGATTCTGAACTGGCCGTTCGTCCGCTGCGGTTATTAGTTGTTGGTGGCTCGCTAGGGGCGGTCGCATTGAATGAACGTTTACCGCCCGGGTTGGCGGGCTTGCCTCCAGAACGACGCCCTGATGTTCGCCATCAAGCGGGCAAAGACCGAGATGTGGCGACGGCAAGCGCCTACGTCGAGCATGGAATTGTGGCAGATGTCACTCCTTTTATTGACGATATGGCGGCTGCGTATAAGTGGGCAGATTTAGTCGTTTGCCGTGCCGGAGCGCTAACAGTGGCAGAGCTTGCCGCAGCTGCAAAGCCCGCCTTGCTAGTGCCGTTTCCATTTGCTGTTGATGATCATCAGCGAGTCAATGCTGGCGTTTTAGTAAAGGCCGGGGCGGCACTTTGTGTCACACAGTCTGAACTGACCCCCGAGCGATTAACACACTATTTAGATGAGCTATTAGTCCCGAGCGTTTTGTCAGATATGGCTTCTAAAGCCCGCCAAGCGGCTTGCTTAGAGGCGACTGAGCGTCTTACAAAGGGATGTTTAGCGCTGGTTAAACAAGGAGAGACTGCGTGACCGACTCTATTAATAATACGTTGCACTCAGGTGTCCGTCCAAGCGGCCCTGGTATGCGCCGTATTAAGCGTTTGCACTTTGTTGGTATCGGTGGCGCAGGTATGTGTGGAATCGCGGAGGTGCTCGCGAATCAGGGTTACAGCGTCAGCGGTAGCGATATGAAGGCATCGAATGTTGTTGAGCGCCTTCGTCAGTGTGGCGTTAACGTTGCTATCGGTCATGCTGAAGAGAATGTGGTAGGCGCTGACGTCGTGGTTGTCTCCAGCGCCATTGATGCAACAAATCCTGAAATCCGTTGGGCTCATGAGCATCGTGTGCCCGTGGTTAGGCGTGCTGAAATGCTGGCCGAACTAATGCGCTTTCGCCATGGTATTGCTGTCGCAGGAACCCATGGCAAGACGACTACAACCAGTTTGACGGCAACGCTGCTGGCGGAAGGCGGATTGGATCCCACCTTTGTGATTGGTGGAAAACTCACCAGTGCTGGCGCTAACGCTCGGTTGGGGGAGGGTGATTATCTAGTCGCTGAGGCTGATGAATCGGATGCGTCTTTTCTTCATCTTCAGCCAATGGTCTCTATTGTGACGAACATAGATGCAGACCATATGGCGACCTATGGTGGGGATTTTGAGCGCTTAAAAAGCACATTCATCGAGTTTCTGCATAATTTGCCGTTTTACGGGCTGGCAGTGCTGTGTATTGATGACGCTAACATTCGGTCGATGCGTGATCAGGTGAAGCGTCAGTTTGTCACCTACGGTTTCGATGAAGATGCTGATTACCGCATTGTGGACTTCACTCAGCAAGGCGGTGAAGTCTCGTTCACCGCAGTGCGTCCTGGGGAAGCTGCTCCATTAGCTATTCGGCTAGCAATGCCTGGTCGCCATAATGCGTTAAACGCTATGGCGGCGATTGTTGTAGCAACGGATGCTGGGGTCAGCGACGATGCCATTCTTCGTGGGCTTGCAAGTTTTGCTGGTGTAGGGCGCCGTTTTCAAGTGCATGGCCACTTCAGCGCCCCCAAGGCTGATGGCGAGATCATGTTAGTCGACGATTATGGGCACCATCCCCGTGAAGTTGACATGGTCATTCAGGCGGTTCGTGCAGGTTGGCCGGATCGTCGACTGGTCATGTTGTACCAGCCGCATCGCTACAGTCGCACCCGCGATCTTTATGAAGATTTTGTTCGTGTGCTTTCTCAAGTGGATACGCTCGTTCTATTGGATGTTTATAGCGCTGGGGAAGCCGTGATTCCAGGCGCCGAAGGCCGCACCCTTGCTGGGTCTATTCGTCAGCGAGGAGAAGTCGATCCAGTGTTCGTTGAGCATAAACAGGAGCTACCTGCACTGTTAAGCAAACTTCTGCGCCCTGGGGATATCTTTATTACTCAAGGTGCCGGTGATGTGGGTGGTATTTCGCTGCGTTTCGCGCAAGCCAAGTTGGCGCTAGATAAGGTAGAGCTATGAGTACAGCAATGTCATTGAATGACCCCTTGGCACGCGTTGTTGTTGTTTATGGCGGTACTTCAGCAGAGCGCGAAGTGTCGCTTAAAAGCGGTGCAGCTGTGCTTGACGCATTAAAGCGTCAAGGTATCGATGCCATTGGCTACGATCCAAAAGAAGAGGGTTTGGTAGGGCTAGAACGCCTTGCCCCAACGGCTGTTTTTGTGGCTCTTCATGGTCGTGGTGGTGAAGATGGTACGCTGCAGGGAGCGCTAGAGCTTTTAGGGCTGCCTTACACCGGCAGTGGGGTGCTGGCGTCAGCGTTAGGAATGGATAAGCAGCGTACGAAGCAGGTTTGGCAGGCTGTAGGGTTACCCACACCTGAAAGCATCATGCTCAGCGACACATCTGATTGGTCTATGGTGGTGTCGCAATTAGGTTTACCAATGATGGTAAAGCCTGTTCACGAAGGTTCCACGCTGGGGATTAGTATCGTTAAAAGCCAGGAAGCATTAGAAGCTGCTTATCACGAGGCGGCGAACTATGACGCCCGTGTTATGGCTGAGCGGTTCATTGTAGGTGAAGAGTATACCGTTGCTCTGCTTGGTAATGACGTGTTGCCGGCAATTCGTGTCGAAGTCCCAGGCGGTTTTTATGATTACGAAGCGAAATACATTGCTAACACTACTCAGTATCACCTGCCCAGTGGCTTAGCATCTAGTGATGAGCAGGCCTTGGCGGAGCTATGCAAGAAAGCGTTTGATGCTGTAGGTGGCGAAGGCTGGGGGCGTGTAGATGTGATGCGCGATGCGATGGGCAAGTTTTGGCTCATTGAAGTTAATACTGTGCCAGGAATGACGGATCATAGTTTAGTGCCTCAAGCGGCAGCGCATGCGGGCATAGAGTTTGATCAGTTGGTGTTGAGTATATTGAATACTGCGGTTCAACGCAGCTGCTCATGAAGAAGCGTAATGCGTGGTTAGGCCTCATATTGCTGACACTGTTGCTCGGTGCTGGTGGGCGTGCCTTATGGCTATGGTTAGATAAGCCTATTGAGCGTGTGTCTATTCGTGGCGAGTGGGAGTATGTGAGTGCTGATTACCTCCGTACTCAGCTAGCGCCGCTCGTTCAAGAGGCAACTTGGCTCTCGGCAGATTTAGGTGAGTTGCGTAGGCGTGCGTTGAGAATTGGCTGGCTGAATGAGGTTAGAATTTCCAGAGAGTGGCCAAATGCACTTGTATTTGAGCTGGTAGAGCAAACGCCAGTGGCCCGCTGGAACGATGATTTTCTACTTAACCCCAAAGGTGAGTCGTTTGCGTTTGCGCCACTAGGCGTGCCTCAAGGGCTTCCTGATTTGGCTGGGCCGACGGGAAGTGGTGAAGAGGTGCTTACCTATTATCGCCGCTTAACGCCTCATTTCCAGGGATTATCGTTGTCACTTTCTCAATTGCGCTTAGAGCCCCGTGGTGCATGGCGGCTCCAGTTAAGCAATGGTGCCTGGGTAATGTTAGGAAGACGTCAGCATGAAATCCGACTAGCTCGTTTGTCGGCATCGTGGCAGCGTGAGCTTGCTCAGGTTGGGGAACATATTCGCTATATCGATTTGCGTTACCCCAATGGTGTTGCAGTTGCCTGGCACGGAGAAAGTGACTTTGCAGAAGAGAATGAGTAATAAGCGACTTACAATGTGCAAAAAGTAGGTAAATGTAAGTGGTTGCCAACAGCGAAAAGCCATGAATAGGGTTTAAATCGCACACAAAGGCGATTATCGTAGGCGTGCGCTAGTCGTATTGTCAGTACTGTTTCTATACTATGTTATAGCTGATGTTTTTTTATGGGCTTTTTTATTTAATTACGATCAGCATTTGGCTTGATATTACGGTAGGCGTCAATGTTATTACGTGTGATTTTGTATCGCCGTTTTAACAATGTTGGCGCAGTTACGACTAACAAGTTTTTTTAAAATTTTTCTAGGAGATTATCCGACTCATGGCAGGCTCACCCAACGCATCCAATATGGTTGTCGGGCTGGACATTGGAACGTCCAAAGTCGTCGCGATAGTCGGTCAACCCACCGATGACGGCGGGATTGAGATAGCGGGTATCGGCTCTCATCCATCACGCGGCATGAAGCGTGGTGTGGTCATTAATATCGAATCAACAGTGCAATCTATTCAGCGCGCTGTTGAAGAAGCGGAATTAATGGCTGGTTGTGATATTCACTCTGTCTATGTCGGCGTTGCTGGTAGCCATATCAGTTCAATGAACTCAGACGGCGTGGTTGCGATTAAAGAAAGGGAAGTCACACCATCCGATATTGAGCGCGTTATTGACTCAGCCCGCGCACGTGCGGTCTCGGAAGGGCAGCGTGTATTACATGTATTGCCCCAAGAGTTCTCAATCGATGCTCAAGGTGGTATCCGTGAACCTTTAGGAATGTCAGGCGTTCGTTTAGAGGCGCAGGTTCACCTTGTGACAGCGGCATTGAACGCCGTTCAAAATATTGAGAAATGTGTTCGGCGATGTGGTCTGGCCGTTGACGCAATTATTCTTGAACAGCTAGCTTCTAGTATGGCGGTGCTTACCGAAGACGAGCGAGAATTAGGCGTTTGTATGGTGGATATTGGTGGGGGGACCACTGATATGGCCATTTTCAGTGAAGGTGCCATTCGCCATACTGCCGTTATACCGATAGCGGGCGACCAAGTCACTAATGACATAGCAATGGCATTGCGCACGCCAACGCAGCATGCCGAAGAGATTAAAGTTAAATACGCTTGCGCACTGACACAGCTAGCGGCAAGCGATGAAATGATTAAAGTTCCCAGCGTAGGAGATCGTCCGGCTCGTGATTTATCGCGACAGGCACTTGCTGAAGTGGTTGAGCCGCGTTACGAGGAACTATTTACGTTGGTGAGAGACGAATTACGCCGTAGTGGCTATGAAGATATGGTGGCTGCTGGTGTTGTGCTCACTGGTGGCACCTCGCGTATGGAAGGGGTTAGCGAATTGGCAGAAGAGATTTTTCATATGCCTGTTCGTATTGCATGTCCGCAAAATGTCAAAGGGTTGGCTGATGTGGTACGCAATCCAATTTATGCAACAGGTGTGGGTTTACTGCATTATGCATTGCAAGAAGCGCGACATGGGCAAGGCCTAGAAAGCCACGGGGAAGTCGTTGCTGCGCATAAAGGGCGCAACGAAGTCGTCAGGCGTGATATCAAGGAAGGTCAATCGGCGCTGGTAAGAATTAAAGGCTGGTTCAAAGGAAATTTCTGACAGGGCCGCAAGCGCGGTTCAGGAGACGGGGCTTATGTTCGAATTGGTAGATAACGCACCCTCGAGCAGTGCGGTCATCAAAGTGGTCGGTGTTGGCGGTGGCGGTGGCAACGCGGTCAACCACATGGTCGAAAGTAATATCGAAGGCGTTGAGTTTATCTGCGCTAACACCGACGCTCAAGCGCTTAAGCGAGTGTCTGCAAAAACAGTCTTGCAGCTTGGTGGTGAAATCACCAAGGGGCTTGGGGCTGGTGCCAATCCTGAAGTCGGCCGCCAAGCAGCCATGGAAGACCGTGATCGCATCGCTGAGTTATTAACCGGTGCAGATATGGTATTCATCACGGCTGGCATGGGTGGTGGTACAGGTACCGGCGGTGCGCCTGTCGTTGCTCAGGTTGCCAAAGAGTTAGGTATTTTGACGGTTGCTGTGGTAACTCGGCCCTTCCCGTTTGAAGGGCCGAAGCGCATGCGCGCCGCAGAAGAAGGTATGAAAGAGCTTTCTGAGCACGTTGATTCGTTGATCACTATTCCAAACGAAAAACTGCTTTCTGTGCTAGGAAAGAACGCCACGCTGCTAACCGCCTTCAGCGCTGCTAACGATGTGTTGTTGGGAGCCGTTCAAGGTATCGCAGAGTTGATTACCAGTCCGGGCATTATTAACGTCGATTTTGCTGATGTACGCACCGTTATGTCAGAAATGGGCATGGCGATGATGGGCACAGGTGGAGCAACTGGCGAAAATCGTGCTCGCGAAGCGGCTGAAAAAGCCATTCGTAGCCCGCTGCTTGAAGACATTGATCTGCACGGTGCTCGCGGTATTTTGGTTAATATTACTGCCGGTCCCGATTTGTCGATCGGTGAGTTCAATGACGTAGGCGCTACAGTTCAAGAGTTTGCCTCTCAGGAAGCGACCATTGTGGTGGGTACCTCTATCGACATGGAAATGTCCGATGAGCTGCGTGTGACCGTGGTGGCTGCTGGGCTGGATGGTAACAAAGGTAAAGTTGCTTCACGTGAGCCAGTGCGTCGGTCTGCTGCTGAAGCGTCATCAGATTACCGCAAGTTGCAACAGCCAACTGTCATGCGTCAGCAGGCAACGGCGCGTAAAGAAGCGCCTGAGCCAGCTGCGAAGCCTCGTTCCGAGAAGCGTCGCACCCCTGATGCAGATGACTATTTGGACATTCCCGCATTTTTACGCCGTCAGGCAGATTAACTGACGCTATCGGGGTCATTGAAACAGTAAACGAGAGTTTTATTGGTTAAAACGCTCGTTTGCTGTTAAAGTGAACACTGTTTCTTAACCTTCTTTCCCCTAGCGGTACTTGTCGGCACTTTTGCCGGTGACCGCCGTCATTAGAGTTCGACCACTGCCCATGATCAGACAACGCACATTACAAAACGTCATTCGCGCTACCGGAGTGGGTCTGCACTCTGGCAAAAAAGTCCACTTGGCTTTGCGCCCGGCGCCAGCTAATACCGGAATTGTGTTTATCCGGACCGACCTGGAGCCTGTGGTTCACGTACCGGCCCGTGCCGAATTGGTGGAAGACACCACATTATGCACTGCTCTTTCTTACAAGGGTGTGAAAGTCGCGACGGTCGAGCATTTGATGTCGGCATTTGCTGGATTGGGCATTGATAATGCCTATGTCGATGTAAGTGCGCCTGAAGTGCCTATCATGGACGGCAGCGCCAGCCCTTTTGTGTTCTTAATTCAGTCGGCGGGCATTTTAGAGCAAGATGCGCCTAAGAAATTCATTCGAATTAAGCGCCGCGTTGCCGTCAGTGATGGCGATAAAGAAGCCGTTTTTTTGCCGCATCAAGGCTTTAAAGTTTCTTTTGCAATTGACTTTGATCACCCTGTGTTTGAGCAGCAAAAACAAACTGCGTTGATCGATTTTTCAACGACGTCGTTTGTTAAAGAGGTTTCTCGTGCACGTACCTTCGGGTTTATGCGCGATCTCGAATTTTTACGCTCCAATAATCTTGCGCTTGGTGGTAGCTTAGATAATGCTATTGTTGTGGATGACTACCGCATCGTGAACGAAGGTGGTCTGCGTTACGACGATGAGTTCGTCAAGCATAAAGTGCTGGATGCTATTGGTGATTTGTACCAGCTGGGCCACAGTTTGATTGGCGAGTTCCAGGGTGTTAAATCGGGACACGCGCTCAACAACCAGTTGTGCCGCGAGCTATTGGCGCAGCCCGACGCCTATGAAATCGTCACTTTTGAAGAAGATAAAGCGGTTGCGCCTATCTCTTACTCGGCACCTGCAATGGCATAGATTGAACGCTTGTTGGGCGGGTGAGTAAGCATACAGCAATAGTAAAAAGCACCGCTTTAGCGGTGCTTTTTGCGTATTGGCACTGGCAATACGTGGCTATGAATGTTTGTCATCTGAATGATTAGGTGCATGCGCCGCAAGGCGCTCCAGGGCGTTTTTAAGTGAGGGGTTGTCAGTGTCTTTAGCGCATTCGGTCAGCGTTTTTCCTGCATTTTCTGAGAGGGTGCGCGTGTAGCGTTTGGGGCTTTCAATTGGCCGAACGGGCCGCACTTTCAGGGTAAAGCCGGTAACGCTTTCAAACCCTGGCAACTGATGCAGTAGGGTTAGCAATCGCGGCTGTTCATAGCGTAACCACGTTAACCAGCTTGCTTGGCCACTTATTAACGTCAATCGGCCGTCCCGAAAGCCCCCGACGAAAATATGCTCACGCATTGCTTCAGGAAGGTGGGCGCGTAAATGACGCTGAGCCTGATCAATTAAGCGGGACTGTCGCATAAGCTGTCCAGCGCTGCCCGACTTGGTCAGCAGTTGGGTAATGGGCTGTGCGCGGGATCGCTTAACCTTTATACTCATTAACTTGATTCCTGGAACGTTGCTGGCTGCGCCACACTCACGGTTGCCACCAGCGTTCTGTATTGTCTTTTAATTGATAGAGCCTAACACGCTCGGGAGCCAGTCCACAGCATGTCATCAACGCCAGATGTTTTGTCTGCTTCGCCGCGGCGGCAACGCCGAAATGGCCTAGCGCGTTGGTGGCTGGCAGGCCTCTTAGTGAGCTGTTTGTTACCTGCTAGTTTACATCCTTCAGATGCATTTCGTAGTGGTGAACGCGGCGTCATCATCTGCTTTTGGGTACCCGCAATGCTGCGTGCCCAATCTGAATGGATCGCTAAGAAGCGCTTTGCGCTGCGCCGCTGGGTAAGAAAAAAAGCGCGTATCCATCCTGTCGTCTTGCACTGTTCCCGCTACTTTCTTCATATCCCACGTCGATTGGTTGCCGCGATTGATGTGCTGACCCCTCGTGGCCCGCCAGCTCAGCTGTCCGTTTACTAAATTTACCCTTATTTGCCTTATATAAAGGGCGCGCCTGAATGGAGCGCTCGTGAAGATTTGGAACTTTCATGATTAATAATTTGTTACGTAAAGTCGTTGGCTCTAAAAATGATCGCGACGTTAAACGCATGCAAAAAAGTGTGCTCAGTATTAACGTTTTAGAGCAAGCGCTTGAAGGGGTGAGTGACGCTGAGTTGCAGGCAAAAACAGGGCTGCTCCGTCAAAAATTAGCAGAAGGCGCGTCTGTTGATAGTTTATTGCCCGAAGCGTTTGCCGTCGTGCGAGAGGCCAGTAAGCGGGTAATGAAAATGCGCCACTTTGACGTCCAGATGGTCGGTGGCATGACGTTGCATCGTGGCCGTATTGCGGAAATGAAAACCGGTGAGGGTAAAACCCTGGTGGCGACGCTTGCCGTCTATTTAAATGCGCTGCCAAGCAAGGGTGTGCATGTTGTCACCGTTAACGACTACCTTGCTCGCCGTGATGCTGAGTGGATGCGGCCCTTGTATGAGTTTCTTGGGCTATCGGTAGGCGTTATCTATGCTGGTCAAACGGGTGAAGAGAAGCGCCATGCCTATCAGTGTGACATCACTTACGGCACTAACAATGAGTTTGGTTTCGACTATCTGCGCGACAACATGGCATTCGCGCTTGAGGATAAAGTGCAGCGTGGTCTGCATTACGCCATTGTCGATGAAGTTGACTCTATTTTAATTGATGAGGCCCGTACGCCGTTAATTATCTCAGGCGCAGTGGATGAAAACACTGATTTGTATGGCATTGTGAATCGCCTGGCTCAACAGTTAGAGCAAGGTGAAGCCTCTGAGGACAGTGATGCGCCGGTCACGGGAGATTTCCTGCTTGATGAAAAACAAAAGCAGGTAGAGCTTACCGAGCAGGGGCATAACAAAGTTGAAGAGCTAATGCGTGCCGAAGGGCTGTTGGGCGAGGGCGAATCGCTTTATGCCGCACAAAACCTAAACTTGCTTCAGCATATGCATTCCGCGCTGCGCGCACGGCATCTTTATCATTTAGACGTTGACTACATCGTATCTGAAGGCCAGGTCGTCATCGTTGATGAGCATACTGGGCGTACTATGCCGGGACGCCGTTGGTCAGAAGGGCTGCACCAAGCGGTTGAAGCGAAAGAAGGGGTGACGGTTCAGCGAGAGAGCCAGACACTGGCATCGACTACTTTCCAGAACTATTTCCGTTTGTATGAAAAGCTCGCAGGTATGACCGGCACCGCTGATACCGAAGCGTTCGAATTTCGGCAAATTTATGGCCTGGATGTGGTCGTCATTCCAACGAACCGACCGCTTGCTCGTAAAGATCTGAATGATTTGGTTTATCTGAGTGCGGAAGAGAAATACGAAGCGATTATTAAAGATGTGAGGGCCGAAACCGAAGCGGGACGCCCTGTTCTAGTCGGTACTGCTTCGATTGAAACCTCTGAGTACCTAGCTCGCCTTATGCGCGAAGCTGGCCTGGCGTTTAATGTGCTGAATGCTAAACAGCACCAAAGCGAAGCAGAAATCATCGCTCAAGCAGGTCGTCCTGGCGCCATTACTATTGCAACGAATATGGCGGGTCGTGGTACCGATATCGTCCTGGGGGGGAACTGGGAAGCAGAAGCAGCTAAGCTGCAAAATCCTACCCAAGAACAGATTGATGCTCTCAAGGCGGAGTGGCAGAAGCGTCATGACGGTGTTTTAGAAGCGGGTGGTTTGCATGTGATTGGTTCTGAGCGCCATGAGTCCCGTCGTATTGATAACCAGTTGCGTGGTCGTGCGGGACGTCAAGGTGACCCAGGCTCTACACGCTTCTTCCTCTCGTTAGAAGACAGTTTGATGCGTTTGTTTGGTTCTGACCGAGTGAAGCGCTTGATGCTGGCTCTCGGGCTAGAACGCGGTGAGGCGATTGAGCACAAGATGGTGTCTAACGCTGTTGAGCGCGCCCAGAAAAAAGTAGAGGGGCGTAACTTTGATATCCGCAAGCAGTTGCTCGAATACGATGATGTCGCTAACGACCAGCGCCGAGTTATCTACGAACAGCGAAATGAAATTCTTTCCGCTGATGAGGTTTCCGACGCCGTTATCGGTATTCGTGAAGAAGTCATGGAAGATGCCATCAGTGATTATGTGCCACCTCAGAGCCTGGCTGAGCAGTGGGATTTGCCTGGGTTAGAGGCGCATCTTAAAACTGAATTCAATCTTGAGGCTCCTGTTACCCAGTGGGCGGCAGAGGATGAGCGCTTCAGTGAAGAGAAGCTGCGTGAGCGTTTACAAGCGATGCACCGCGATGCGTATCAAGCCAAAATTGAGGCTGCTGGTGCCACGTTGATTCGCCGTTTTGAAAAGCAAGTAATGCTCCAGGTATTGGATACCCGTTGGAAAGAGCATCTTCAGTCGATGGATCACTTGCGTCGCGGCATTCATTTGCGTGGCTACGCCCAGAAGAACCCTAAGCAAGAGTACAAGCGAGAGTCCTTCGAGTTGTTCCAGCATCTGCTAACGAACATCAAAGCTGACGTTACGCGTATTTTAAGCCATGTTCAGGTCCGTCAGCCTGAAGAGGTTGATGCGTTAGAGCAAAAGCGCCGTGAAGAGTCAGTACGTGAACGTGCGACAGCAGCAAGCCGCCACGACGACCCTAATGCCCAGCAGGACGATGTTTCACAGGAAGCGCCAGGGACTGATGGTCGTCCGCTGCGTCGTGAAGGACCGAAAGTAGGGCGCAATGATCCGTGCTCATGTGGGTCCGGTAAAAAATATAAGCAGTGCTGCGGAAAACTAAGCTAATCACGCGTGGCGAAATTGAGCGCAAAGGAGAAAAACATGGCGGTGGGAAATCTTGCTTTTCCGGAATTGCCACCCCTTAATGGGGTGCGCCTGGGTAGTGCAATGGCAGGTATTAAAAAGCCGGATCGCCGTGATGTTGTGGTGATTGAGCTACCTGAAACTGCCACGGTAGCTGGGGTTTTTACTCGTAATGCGTTTTGCGCTGCCCCAGTGGTCGTTGCGAAAGCGCATCTTGAAGCGTGTACAAGCGCAGGGCGTGTGCCTCGCTACTGGCTGGTAAATACTGGCAATGCCAATGCTGGTACTGGCGCATCAGGCTTGCAGGATGCTTATGCCAGCTGTGAAGCGCTTGCTGAGCAAATGGGCGTTGATAAAAGCCAGGTCTTGCCCTTTTCAACCGGCGTGATAGGTGAACCTCTGCCCATGACGCGCCTGCTTGCCGGTATACCCCATGCGCTAAATTCCTTAACGGATACTAGCCTTGCTTGGCAGCAAGCGGGTGAGGGAATTCTAACCACGGATACCCGTGCCAAGGGCGCAACGGCAACCGTTTCAATTGGCGATCAGCAGGTCACGATCAACGGTATTACCAAAGGTTCAGGCATGATTAAGCCTAATATGGCTACCATGTTGGGCTTTGTGGTAACGGATGCGGCGATTGCGCAGCCGTTGTTAGCAAGTTTGTTACGTGAAACGGTAGATCACTCCTTTAACTGCATCACTGTCGATAGCGATACATCAACCAACGATGCGTGCATGTTGGCAGCGACAGGTACCGGCGCTCGCATCGAAAATGAAGAGCAGGTGGCCATTTTCCGCAATGCGCTGCAATGCGTCATGACCGAGCTTGCTCAAGCGATTATTCGTGATGGTGAAGGGGCAACTAAGTTTGTGACGCTCCAGGTGGATGAAGCGACCACTCGGCAGGAAGCCTTGGATGTCGCTTTTACCGTTGCTCATTCGCCGCTGGTGAAGACTGCGCTCTACGCTTCTGATGCTAACTGGGGGCGTATTCTAGCCGCTGTTGGGCGCGCGCCGGTTGAGGCATTCGATGTTAATCAAGTCGTGATTGATTTAGGTGACGTTCGCTTGGTTGAACAGGGCGGCCGTGCCGACAGTTATACAGAAGCAGCGGGCAGCGCTGTCATGGCGCAGGAAGAGATCATCATTCGCATTAATTTGGGCCGTGGTGAAGAGAGTGCCACTGTGTGGACCTCGGACCTATCTCATGACTATGTGACTATCAACGCGGATTACCGTAGCTGAAGCGCACTGAAAAGTAGCCAAAACAGTTGCAGTGACGTGCTAATGCAGCGAGATAGCGTCGTCTTTGGTTAGGGCGGCGCGCAAAAAGTGGGTAAAGACGTAATGAGTGTAATGGTAAAACGACGAGTTCATGTCGCGGCGGCTGCAATGATCAGCGCCGATCAGAAGCGGGTGCTGATTGCGCGTCGGCCCTCTAATGTCGATCAAGGCGGCCTATGGGAGTTTCCTGGGGGCAAGCTGGCGCCTTATGAAACAGGGTTGGAAGGTCTCAAGCGTGAGCTTCACGAAGAGCTTGGCGTCGAGATTGTACGGGCTCGGCCACTTATCCGCGTTCATCATGAGTATCCTGATAAGCACATCCTGCTAGATGTTTGGCAAGTCCAAGAGTTTGCAGGTGAGCCGTTTGGCCGCGAGGGGCAGGCTGTGCGCTGGGTGCCTATGGAAGAGTTGGTGAACTATCCTTTCCCTGCCGCTAACTTGCCTATTTTGCGTGCGGTGATGTTGCCCACTGATTACCTGATTACCGGCGAAGAAGCTGACGAAGAGCGTTTCGATAGCTTGTTAGAAAGAGCGCTTAGTGAAGATGGTGTCAGACTCGTACAGCTGCGGGCAAAAAATCTTGATGAAGCGGCATACATTGCCCGTGCTGAGCGCGCGCTGCGCCTTTGCCGTCAGTACGATGCGAAGCTGTTGCTGAATGGAGAGCCTGCACTACTTGACGCTGTTGATGCTGACGGTATTCATTTAACCAGCGCACGGTTAATGGACCTTGAGCGTCGCCCGATTGCAGAAAATAAATGGCTCTCGGCGTCGACTCACGATCAAAAGCAACTTTCTCAGGCTGCGGTTTTGGGTTGTGATTTTGTCACGCTGTCGCCGTTGCGCACTACGCCTTCGCATCCTGAAGTGGCGCCACTGGGGTGGCATGACTTCCAGCAGCTAGTGGAACGTGCTGGTATGCCGGTATTTGCACTGGGTGGTATGACACGTTTTGATGCTAACCATGCACGCGCTGTTGGCGCTCAGGGAATTGCGTCTATTCGTGATTTTTGGAAGTAAAGCCAAAGCCAATCGCCACACGTTAGCATTTTGAACGCTGCGCCTGCTCTCGATGAGAGCAGGCGTCTATGTTTTTACCTGCTTATGTTTTTACCAGCTTGTGTTTTTATCAGTCGAGATTGGTTATCTAGCGAGTGGGTTATCAATCGCGATAGCGGCGTGTTAAGTCACCGTAAGCATCAATGCGGCGGTCGCGCAAATAAGGCCAAATACGCCGAGTGTTCTCGCTACGCGCCATATCGATGTTGACGACTAGTTGCTGCGTCTCTTCACCTGCATGCGCTAGCATTTCTCCCTGTGGGCCGCATACAAAACTTCCTCCCCAAAACGCAATGCCGTTACCAACGCCAGAGTGGTCGGGTTCAAAGCCGACTCGGTTAGCGACCAGCACGGGCAGCCCGTTAGCGACGCCATGGGAGCGCTGTATAATTGTCCAAGCATCTTTCTGGCGGGCTTTTTCAGCGTCATCATCACTTGGATCCCAGCCGATGGCCGTGGGGTAGAGAAGCAGCTCCGCACCACTTAGTGCCATTAAGCGTGCCGCTTCCGGGTACCATTGATCCCAACAAACCAGAATGCCTAGCCGCCCAACAGAGGTGTCAATAGGCGTGAAGCCTTGGCCACGTCCGTCGTCAGAATCACCAGGGGTAAAGTAAAACTTTTCGTAAAAGGCCGGATCATCTGGGATGTGCATTTTACGGTACTGCCCTACACGTCCTTTTGCGCGGTCATAAACGACGGCTGTATTGTGGTAAAGCCCTGCCGCACGCTTTTCAAACAGCGACCCCACCAGCACAATATTCAACTCCTTGGCTAATTCGGCTAGGTGCTGACCAGTAGGGCCGTCTAGTGGTTCAGCCAAATCAAACAGTGCAGGGTCTTCGTACTGGCAAAAGTAGTGCGTGGCATGCAGCTCCTGCAGCAACACTAATTGTGCGCCTTGGCTAGCAACTGAGCGTATGCCTGCTTCGCTGGCTGCAAGACTACGTGCTTTATCTGGCCACGCTGGCTGTTGAACAACACCGACGGTTAAGCTGTTAGACATGATGGCTCCTTAGGATTGACTAAGCGCAGGGGCAAGGGTGCCTTTCGGTAGCTGCATGGTTAAACAGTGAAGGCTGCCATGCTGACGAATGACGCTATTACACTCGATAGGAATCAGGGTGTGTTCTGGAAAGGCAATACTCAACGCTTGCAGCGCGATCAGGTCGGCGGGATCGCCGTACGTGGGCACCAGTACGGCATTATTGATAATTAGAAAATTCGCGTAGGTAGCCGGGAGGCGATGACCATCTTCAGGATCAAAGCAGGCTTGTGGCCACGGCAAAGCAATTAATTGGTAGGGCTCGCCGTTGCGCTGGCGAAACGCCATGAGCTCTTGCTTCATTGCGTTTAGCGCTGGATAGTGAGGATCGGTCGGGTCGTCGCAGCGGACATACGCAATGGTAAAGGGATTGCAAAAGCGCGCGAGCGTATCAACATGACTGTCAGTATCGTCACCTTCAAGATGCCCATTTGCTAGCCATAGGACTCGATCGACGCCAAAATCTTCCGCTAACTGGGCTTCAACATCCGTACGCGAGAGTGACGGATTGCGGTTGGGGTTCAGTAGGCAGGCCTCAGTGGTTAGCAGCGTGCCTTCTCCGTCGGTTTCAATCGCACCGCCTTCTAGCACCATGCTGCGTGGAGCGATGGGGCAGGTCCACACCCCTGCATCATCCAGCCACTGAGTGAGGCGATTGTCATGCTTGGCAGGAAATTTACCGCCCCAGCCAGTAAACGTGTAATCCAGCATGAGTGGCTGCTGCGCTTCGTCCACCACGGTGATCGGCCCATGGTCTCGGGCCCAAGTGTCATCCGTGGGAGCGACAATGAGCATCAGTTGTTGTTGGGCAATGCCATAGGCCTCAAACGTCTCAGCCAAGCGGCGCTGGGTGGTGTCATCAGGAACGCTGATTAACACGCGCTGATAGCGTGTCGCGGCAATCACGATACGCTCAAGTGTTGCTTCGATGCGCGATAACAGCGGTGCCCAGTCGCCGTCTGGGCGGGGCCAAGTCAGTTGCAAGCCGTCTTGGGGGGACCACTCGGGCAATAAACGGTAAGTCTTGTTAGCCAACGTCACGAATGCTCTTAATAGTCGAAAAAATCCTTGCCCTAACGACAAGAAGAATGGGCGCAATTTAGGGGCTTGCTTAGCAACATGCAAGCGTTACCGTGCTTGAGGGAACGGTAGGCAGACTTGTTACTCTAACGCAGCGTTCGTACATGCACCCATGCTAAAAAAACCGTACCATGGACGCTTATTACTAAGGAATGATGCCATGCTTGATCGTTTGCCTTTTCTGGTGGGGCTGCGCTACGTGCGCGCTAAACGCCGGAACCACTTTATTTCATTTATTTCGCTAACTTCAATGCTGGGGTTGATGCTTGGCGTGGCAGTGCTCATTCTTGTGCTGTCGGTGATGAATGGTTTTGATCACGAGCTCCGTACTCGAATTTTGGGAATGGTGCCTCACACTAAAATTGAATCACAAGCAGGGTTAGTTGAGTGGCAGGCGTTAGCAGAACAGCTTGTTGAGCGAGAGCGAGTCATTGGTGCAGCGCCTTATGTTGAACAGCAAGGAATGTTTTCAGCGGGTGGTAGAAACCAAGGCGCTATGGTGAATGGCATCCATCCAGACTGGGAAGATCAAGTGTCGATTATTGGTGAGCATATGCGCCAAGGTCAGCTTTCTGATCTGGTGCCTGGTGAGTGGAACGTAGTGCTGGGGTCTATGCTGGCACGTCGGTTGGGCGTTGGGGTAGGTGATCGCGTCACGCTACTTGTTCCAGAGGCATCGATTACGCCTGCGGGGGTTTTTCCAAGACTTAAGCGATTTACTGTTAGCGGTATCTTTAGTGTAGGCGCTGATTTAGACGCTAATCTGGCCTATGCCAATATTGAAGATATGCAAACGTTAGCGCGCCTGGGCGACGCGGTGGGTGGCCTACGGCTGGAACTAGATGACCTGTTCGTGGCTGGCAGTGAAACGCAAGCGATCGTTAACGAACTTGGCGCAGGGTACCGCGGTACGGATTGGACTGCTTCCCATGGCAGTCTATTTCAAGCGATACAGATGGAAAAGCGCATGATTGCATTGCTGCTTACGGTCATTATTGCCGTTGCCGCGTTTAATATAGTGTCTACGCTAGTGATGGTAGTGACCGATAAGCGAGCGGATATTGCCATTTTACGAACCATAGGCGCCACCCCACGTTCGATCATGGGGATTTTTATCGTGCAAGGGCTCACCATCGGTCTGATAGGTATTGCGATTGGCGTTACTGTGGGTGTTCTCCTGGCACTGACTATCTCTGATTTGATCAGTTGGTTTGAAACAACTTTCGGTATTCAGTTCTTGGATGCCGGGGTTTACTTTATTAGTGACTTGCCCTCTCAACTGCAGTGGAGTGATGTGCGTGATATTGTCATCGCTGCCTTTGGTCTGACCTTCCTCTCGACGCTTTATCCCGCTTGGCGGGCCGCTCGGGTTCAGCCTGCCGATGTACTGCGTTATGAATAAGGAAGCAACGATGACCTCAAGTACACAGCACTCAACAACAGTTATGTTGGAATGTAACAGCCTGACACGGGTATATAGCGAAGGCCCTCAAGATCTTACCGTATTAGATCAGCTTGAGCTTAAGGTACATGCTGGAGAGCGTGTTGCCATTGTAGGGAGCTCAGGCTCGGGTAAAACAACGCTGTTAAACCTGCTGGGAGGGCTCGATCGGCCTAGCGCTGGTAGCGTAGTGATTGCTGGTGAGCCGTTAGCCGGTCTTAACGAAGCGGCACTAGGCCGTTTTCGAAACCGCTATATCGGCTTTGTCTATCAGTTTCATCACTTGCTAGCTGAGTTCACTGCGGTAGAGAACGCCGCGCTGCCGTTAATTATTCGTGGCCAGTCTAAAAAGGCAGCGGAGCAGCGCGCTATGCAGCTGCTTGAGCGGGTGGGCATGAAGGCGCGGGCTGATCATAAGCCTGGCGAGCTTTCGGGTGGTGAGCGTCAGCGGGTGGCCATTGCTCGTGCGTTAGTGACAGACCCTAGTCTTGTGCTGATGGATGAGCCTACTGGGAACCTTGACCAAACCACGGCAAGTACCATATTAGCGCTTATGGACGAATTGGCTAAAGAGAGCGCCTGCGCGTTTGTTATTGTGACTCATGATGTCAGTTTGGCTGCCCATCAGGATCGGGTATTAAGGCTGGATAGTGGGCAGTTAATTGAGCAGAACAACGACTAATACCCTAGGGGGTTAGTCGTCGAACTCTGATTCAATACAAGCTCGGCGCTGCCGTCTCTTCAGGCGGCGGCGCTTCCAGTGATGGGAAACATGCCAGCGCCAAATTAGCCGTATGACGATATTGGCAATCATGGCTAATAGCAAGGCAGAAATTAATGATCCAAGCATTAGCGGTGGCAGGATGTCGTGCATTTGTTCTGCAATCCAGGGTGTTGATATGCGCGATGGCGCCTCCCTTACTGGTGCTTCTAACAGAAACGTGCCAATCCGATAATTAAAATAAAAAATAACCGGCATAGTGAGCGGGTTCGTAATCCACACCAACCCTACTGAAAGTGCCAGGTTGCAACGGCTAAATCTTGCCCCTAGTGCTGCAACTACCATTTGAAACGGTATAGGCAGCATGGCGCAAAAAAGCCCCACGCTGAACGCGTTTGCGACGCTTCGACGTGTTAAAAGCCATAACCCAGGATCCGCAATTAACGGCGCAATAAAGCGTAGTGAGCGCTGTCGCCTTAATGTGTCGGGTTTTGGCATGTAGCGCTGCAGGAAACGGCGCGGCATGTCAGGTACTCTTTCAATTGGTATATCCTATTATCCATATAGCAGCGTGCTTCGGCTATGGCGTGGGTATGAATGACCCAGTTCCAAGGAGGGGATATGCAATTAGGCGCTGCACTACCTGCTGCCTTGGCAGCATTGATGGGTGCGCTAGCAGCGTGGTTAAGCGGTCCTGAAGCGCATCTACAGGTTCTCTTGCCTAGTGTGTTGGTGGTGGCGCTTTTCGGGGTTGTTTTTCGCCGTAGCTTATTAATTTGGTTGGTTATTTCAAGCTGGGTTTTTATCAGCGTGCAGCAAGAGTGGGGGTACCGTTTGCCATCTGGGCTCAGTGGTGAAGATGTCACTCTGCAGGCTCGAGTAATCAATGTTCAAAAGGAAGCGGGGTCGTCACGCATACGTCTGGCAGTTGAATCCTGCCTCTCTCCTGAAGGGCTTCCGAGCTGTAGCGCACTGCGTAGCGTGCGAGTAAGTGCCTATGGCAACCAACGCTACCTCGTTGGGGAGCGTTGGCGGATGACGCTGCGGCTCCGCCCTCCCAGTGGCTTTACTAACCCACATACGTTTAATTTCCAGCAGTGGTTGTGGCGCGAAGGCATACATGCAACGGGCTATGTGCGGCAAGAGCCTACGCCTGAACGCTTGTCGGGGGCTACGCAAACACTTCGTCAGAAAGCAATTGAAACGCTGTCTAGCCAACCGTTGCATGAGCGAACTCGACGCTGGCTTGCGGCGCTAACGCTGGGTGATAGTGAGCAGTTGTCTCAAGAAGACTGGACCTTACTCAACGCAACAGGTACGACGCATTTAGTGGTTATCTCTGGATTGCATGTTGGGCTTGTCGCTTCATTTGTGCTGCTGCTGGCTCGTTTTAGTGCCAGGCTGATGACGCCTACCAATTGGCGTCTGCGTGTTTGGCCCTGGTGGCTAGCAGGAGCGGCGGCTGTGGGGTACGCCATGTTAGCTGGACTAGCGCCTCCTGCCATGCGAGCTATGATCATGACGCTGTTAGGCTTGTGGGTGCTTAGCGGACGGCATGCACCAGGAACTTGGCAAGGTTGGTGGCTTGCACTTGGGATAGTGTTAGTGGTTGATCCGCTTGCACCGTGGCGGCCCGGTCTATGGCTATCGTTTATTGCGGTAGGTTGGTTGATTATTATTTGGCAAGGCCGCCCCCGCCCACAAGGGCTCAAAGGGTGGTGCTGGGCGCTACTGCGTTCTCAACTACTCATCGCACCGCTGATGGCGGCAGCAGTGCTGGTGGCGTTTGGCAGAGTTGCCCCTGCGGCCCCGCTGATTAATCTTGTTGCTGTACCTTGGGTCAGCTCCGTCATGGTACCCAGTGCGTTATTGGGGTGGGTGCTATCGCCACTGCCTGGAATAGGGCTTTTTGTGTGGTGGTGTTTTGAGCAGGCACTGCAGATTTTTCATCAGTTGCTAGTCATTACCGTGCAGTGGGCGCCGCTTTGGCAGCCACCGTCAATATTGGTATTCCCGTTGGTAGGTGCACTGTTATTAATTTCGCTGTGCTGGGGGCTCCCTAATGTTCCGGGGTGGCTACGTATTGGCGCGACCCTGCTACTGTTAAGCTTTCCGTGGTGGTCAGCGGATGAGCAGCTTAACCAAGGTGAGCTACGCGTCATTGTTTATGATGTCGGGCAAGGCCAGCTGATTGAGTTACGTAGCGCCAACTATCGATTGCTGTACGACACAGGACCTCGCTTTCGCAGTGGTTTTATGCCATTGCAAACTCTTTGGCCTCCAGGTCAATCGTTCGATCACGTTATTGTCAGTCATGCCGATACCGACCATGCGGGAGGGATTAGTGCGCTCTTAAAAGACCATCAAATAACGCAGTGGTGGGCTCCCCATGGAGAGCTTCTGCCTGTTGCTAGTACAGAGTGTGTTCAAGGACAGCAGTGGCGGCGTGATGGCATTGGCTACAAGATGTTATGGCCCCCAAAGGGAGATAACGTACTGTCCTCAAATGATCGCTCCTGTGTGCTTCAGGTAAGCGTTGGTGAGCAGAGTTTGCTGATCACGGGAGATGCGGGCAAGGACATCGAAAGGAGAATCTTAGCGAATGTTACTATGCCGATTAGCGTGTTAGTGGCTGGGCATCATGGCAGCAATACAAGTTCGGGTGTTCAGTTCGTTCAAGTAAGCCGTCCTCGGCATGTCATTTTTAGTGCCGGGAAAGATAATCCCTTTAACCATCCGGTCGACGCGGTAGTGCGCCGCTTTCGGCAACAACAGAGCTGCTTGTGGAGTACCGCCCAGGATGGCGCTCTCGAATTTAGCCTCACAGCGACTCAGCCAATTCAGATCATTCCCATGCGAAAGCAACAGGGCGTTCGTAAGCGGTGTTGATGCGCGTCACCATAAGGTAGAATTCTCGCAACTGCACACTATGGCCGGGAGCGCGTGTGACTGATTCAGGTTGGGTTCTCTACAAGCGATTATTAACTTACGTCAAACCTCACTGGCGCGCATTCGCGTTAGCGATAATAGGGTTTGTTATTTATGCTGCATCGAGTACAGCATTGGCCGAAATGATGAAGCGATTGATTGATGGCATCCAGAACCCTGATGCTGCCTTTCGTTTCTTTTTGCCTTTGTTTGTCGTGATTATGTTTGCGGCGCGAGGGCTAGGGACATTTTTAAGTACCTACTTTATGGCGTATGTGGGGCGCTATGTGATTCATACGCTGCGCTGTGATGTGTTTGCTCATTTACTACACCTACCTGGGCGGTTCTTTGATCACCATTCCAGCGGCCATTTGGTATCGCGGGTGACTTATCATGTGGAGCAAGTAGCGGGTGCAGCTACCAACGCGGTTACCATTATTCTTCGTGAAGGATTATTTGTTATTGGGTTGATTAGCTATTTGTTCTGGACTAACTGGATGTTAACGCTGCTTTTTTTAGGTGTAACACCAGTGATCTCTGTTGTAGTGGGGTACGTTAGTAAGCGTTTTAGGCGTATCTCTAAGCGTATCCAGCACTCTATGGGAGATGTTACTCACGTCGCTTCTGAAGCGCTCTCCGGCTATCGCGTCGTGCGCACGCATGGTGCTGAGGAGTATGAAAAACAGCGCTTTGAACGAGTAAGTGAAGAAAATCGTCGTCAAAGTATGAAAGAGGCGATGACGCGTGCCGTTAGCTCACCTGTGATTTTGATGCTGGTAGCGATTTCCATGGCTATTCTGGTTTGGCTTGCCATGGCGCCTGCGCTTATGGAAAACATGACGCCGGGAGAGTTTGTTGCCTTTATTACCGCGGCAGCGCTAATGATCAAGCCTGTGCGCCAGCTCACAGAAGTGAATAGTGAGATTCAAAAAGGCATTGCGGCGGCTTCTGAGCTATTTGGCTTGCTTGATTTGACTCCTGAACAGGATGAAGGTAAGACAATTCCCCATCAGCTAACAGGCAGCGTGGTGATCGATAATGTCAGTTTCCGCTACGCTGATGATCAGCCTAATGTATTGCACGATATTAATATAAGCGTTGCACCGGGTGAGTTAGTGGCGATTGTTGGCCGCTCTGGCAGCGGTAAATCAACCTTGGTCAGCCTGCTGCCGCGTTTTTATCAGCCCAGCGAAGGACGCATTTTGATTGATGGTGTGAATGCCGGTGATTATGCGTTAGGCCCTTTGCGCCAGCATATTGCATTGGTATCGCAACAAGTCACGCTATTTAATGCAACCATTGCTGACAACATTGGCTATGGCGTTACTAACCCAGACCCAGCCGCTATTGAAGCGGCTGCTCAGGCGGCTTACGCCAGTGAGTTTATTGAGAAGTTGCCTCAGGGCTATGCAACGGTGGTAGGTGAAAACGGTGTGATGTTATCCGGTGGCCAGCGCCAGCGCCTAGCAATCGCTCGGGCGATTTTTAAAGATGCACCTATTCTTATCCTGGACGAAGCGACATCGGCACTGGATACCGAATCCGAGCGCTATATCCAGAAAGCGCTGGAGCATGTGTGTGAAGGGCGTACCACATTGGTCATTGCCCACCGTCTATCCACCATCGAACGGGCTGACCGTATTTTGGTGATGGATCAAGGGCGCATTATTGAGCAGGGTACCCACCAGGCGTTGCTAGATGCGGGAGGGGCCTACGCGGCACTGCATCAGCTCCAGTTTCAGGAGAGTGAATGAGCCTGGAGCAACGTTGGCTTAAGGCGGCCTATCACGGAAGCAAATGGCTAACGCCACTGTATCCGCTGGGTGCTTTATACCGTTATCTTATGGCGCGCCGTAGCTCTCACTACCATGCTGGTAAAAAGCTAGCTGTTAAAGCATCCGTACCCGTTATCGTGGTGGGTAATATTACCCTTGGTGGAACCGGCAAGTCGCCGCTAGTGGCATGGCTGGTCAACTGGCTAGTAAGGCAAGGGTGGTCGCCAGGTATTATTACCCGTGGTTACGGTGGTAAAGCATCGCACTATCCGTTACTGGTAACCGCAATCACTGACCCTGCGCAAAGCGGCGATGAGCCATTAATGTTGGCGCAACAAACGGGCTGCCCGGTCGTGGCTGATCCGCGCCGTCCACGAGGCGTTCAAGCCCTGGTTGATAGTGGGTGCGACATTATTGTCAGTGATGATGGGTTACAGCATCTGGCGTTAGGACGTGATATTGAGTTGGTTGTTGTTGATGGAGCCAGGGGGTTAGGGAATGGGCGCTGCTTACCTGCTGGGCCGCTGAGAGAATCACCCAGTAGATTAACTCAAGTTGACGCTGTGATTATTAATGGTCAGCAGTGTCGCCCTCTGCCTATAGAGGGAGTATCGATGCAACTAGCGCCGCTAAGCTGGCGCCGAGTGCAGGATGGTCAACGTATGCCGCTTACCCCTCTGCCATTTACGCTACCTGTGAATGCTGTGGCGGGAATTGGCCATCCTGAGCGTTTTTTTAATACGCTGCGCAGTTTAGGGGTGGACGGCGAGATGCGTCCGCTAGCAGATCATCAGCGTTTTGATGACCAGACTTTCCGTTTTAGTCATCAGCGCCCCGTTGTGATGACCGCCAAAGACGCAGTGAAGTGCCAAGCGTTAGCGCCACCCGATAGCTGGGTGCTAGAGGTAGAAGCCGTGCTTCCACCAGAGTTTGAACACTGGCTGGCAGCTAAATTGTCAGCGCTTTCTGAAAAGGGATACACCGATGGATAAAGAACTACTGGCAATGCTGGTTTGCCCGCTTTGCAATGGCAAGCTCAAGTATAATCGTGAAGCCCAGGAGCTTTGCTGCCACTACGACGGTTTGGCGTATCCTATTCAAGAAGGCATCCCTGTAATGCTTCCTGAAGAGGCGCGCGCGATGGATGCCGATGAAAAGTTACCTATCTCGCCTGGTCGTACCGGAGAGGTGTAATGTCAGTCGCTAAGACCGAATTTATTGCAGTTGTTCCCGCGCGTTTTGGCTCATCCCGCTTGCCGGGTAAGCCACTGCTGGATATCGCGGGTGAGCCTATGGTTGCCCATGTCTGGCGAAGAGCCTGTCAAAGCCAAGCAAGTCGTGTCGTGGTAGCAACTGACGATCCTCGTATACGTGATGCGATGTTGCCCTACGGTGCGGATGTCGTTATGACTCGCGCGGATCATCCTTCTGGTACCGACCGACTGGCCGAAGTGGCAGAGCAGCTCGGGCTAAGCGACGACACTTTAGTGGTGAATGTGCAAGGCGATGAGCCGCTTATCCCACCGGCCTTAATTGACCAAGTGGCGATGCGTTTAGCCGAAGATCGAGAAGCGGCCATTGCGACGCTTGCTGAGCCTATTACTGATGTTGAAACGTTATTTAACGCTAACGTCGTCAAAGTTGTTCGCTCCTTGCAGGGGCGTGCTCTGTACTTTTCTCGTGCTCCCATTCCTTGGGATCGAGAGCAATTTAAAGTCCAACCCGCGCTTTTATCCACCGATGCATGGTTGCGTCATATTGGTATATACGCCTACCGTGCCAGTTTTCTTGCCGCTTACCGTGAGCTGGTGCCGTCGAGCCTTGAGCAGTTGGAGCAGCTAGAGCAGCTGCGCGCGCTACAGCATGGCTATGCCATTCAAGTTGCGCTAGCCAGCACTATCAATCCTCCTGGTGTGGATACGCCGGAAGACTTAGCCAGGGTGAGAGCGCTTCTGGCGAGTGAAAGTGAAGGTGGAAGCGAATGAAGCGCGTCCTATTTGTCTGCTTGGGCAATATTTGTCGTTCGCCAACGGCCGAAGGCGTCTTTTGGCACGCTGTTGAAGAGGCTGGCTTAAATCGTCATATCAGCGTTGACTCTTGTGGTGTAGGTGACTGGCATGTCGGAAAAGCGCCAGACAGCCGTGCCCAGGTAGCTGCTTTACAGCGTGGTATCGATATTAGTCATTTGCGCGCTCGTCAGCTAAGCGCCAGTGACTTTCTTGAGTTCGACTATGTGCTAGGCATGGATCGCGACAACCTCGAGGCAATGCGAGCGCTACAGCCGAGTACCAGTCGTGCCCATGTAGGGCTCTTGCTAGATTTTGCCGACTTGCCTGATGCTGAAGTGCCTGACCCTTATTACGGTGGTGATGAGGGCTTTGAACATGTCCTGAATTTAATTGAGGCGGCTTCTACAGGGCTAATTGCCCAGCTGAGAAATGACGGGCTGAGAAATGACAGGTTGTGAAATCACGAGTTGTGAAAGAAGTAATAATGATCTGCTTAGTCGTTGCCAGTCAGTCGATTTAACCTCCGCGAACACGCTGCGTTTACCCTGTCAGGCGGAGCGGTATGTTGCCCCTAAAACGCTAAGTGCACTCCAGCATGTGGTGCGTGAAGCCGTTGCTAAGCAGTGGCACATTACGCTCTTGGGAGGTGGCAGTAATGTGCTGCTTCCCGCTAAGCTGAAAGGCATTGCGATTCGGCCTGCTATGCAGCAGTGGTGGCTAGAAAGTTGCGGAGAGTTTGTTGTTGCTCATGTGGGAGCTGGCGTTAATTGGCATTCGTTAGTAATGACGCTATCGGCTCGCGGCCTGTGGGGCATTGAAAACTTAGCGCTGATTCCCGGTGATTGCGGCGCAGCGCCAGTACAGAACATTGGTGCATACGGTGTCGAGCTTAAAGACGTTCTGGTAGGGGTGCAGGCAGTAGAGTTGGCGTCGGGTAATGTACGTTGGTTAAGCGCCGATGCTTGCCAATTTGGTTACCGAGATAGCATCTTCAAAAAATCGCTAGCGGATAAAGTCGTTATTACTCAGTTGGCGCTGCGGCTATCAAAAACGCCGCTGCCAAGACTGGGTTATGGAGATTTAGCTGCCCGAGTAGCCGCTTCGGCGAATTGCTTGGCGGTGGCTCAAGCAGTGTGTGCTATTCGTCAGGAAAAACTGCCGGACCCTCAGGTGCTCGCAAATGCGGGTAGCTTCTTTAAAAACCCGCTAGTTAACAGCGATCAGTTATCGCGCTTGCTACAGGCATTCCCTAGCATGCCATATTTTCCGCAGGTTAACGGTCAAAGCAAGCTGGCAGCGGGGTGGTTGATTGATCAGTGTGGGTTGAAAGGGATTCGGCAAGGGGCTTTCGGTGTTCACGCGCGGCAGGCCTTGGTGCTTGTGCATTTTGGCGGTGGTGATCGGTGTGAGCTACTGCAGTTTGCAGAGCATATTGCCCACAAGGTCTATAATCAATTTGGTGTTGAGTTAGAGCCTGAGCCACGCTTGGTACAAGCATAAAAAAACCCCGCTTAGCGGGGTTTTTTAGTGCTAGTGTCGAGTGCTAGCGATCACTCATTAGTCGTGTTCTGTGCTTGTTTGCGCAGTTCACGAGGATCGTTATGAGCGCGACGACGGCGGCGACGTGGCTTAGGTGCCTCGTCTTGGGTAGAAGCAGCAGGCGCTTGCTTTGCTTCTTCAGGTGCCACTGTTTCAACGGGGGCCTCTGGTGAGGGCGTTTGAACCTCTTCATTAGTCGCCAATGTAGGCTGCTCTGTGCCTTCTTGAGCAGCAGCGCTGTTATTCGCGGTTTCTGAAGCAGCTGTCGTGTCTGAAGCAGTTGTATTGCTCACTGCGTCACTGTCTAAAGAAGGTGCTTCCGGCTGTTCAGCAAACTCTGGTGAGCTTGCTTCAATGCTAGCTGCTACGCTTTGCGAGAGTGTCTGAGTGTTAGCGTCACTGTCGGCAGTCTCAGCAGTCTCAGCAGTCTCAGCAGCTTTCGGCGCTTCTGCATGTGTGTTGGCGTCTGCGGATGTCTCTTGTGCCGTCTCCTGCGGTTCTTGAGACGCAGGTTCTTGAGACTCAGAAGGTTCTTGAGACTCAGCAGCTTGAGATGCCGACTGCTGGGGCTTGTCAGTCTCTTTTGCAGTTTCTTCGCCACGTGAGCTTACTGATTCGCTGTTGGCGGTATCAAACTCTTTCACGTTTGAACTACTCTCTTCCTCCAGCTCTACTCCCGCATCAGCTTTCACAACCTCAGACGAACCGCTAGCCGCCTCTTGGGGCGCTTCTTGAGCAGCAGTTGCGTCATCAGTTGGCTGTTGAGGTTTGGCCTCAGCGCTTTTCTCTACACGTTCCTCTGCTTCAGGTTCCGCTTTCTCTGCCGCTTGCTGAGGTTGGCGACGCTGGCGCGTAGCCTTGCGTGCTTTCTCCGCCTTTTCGGCAGGGCGCTCAGCCGTTGTTCCATCGGCAGCTGCTGATTCCTCTACAGCTGGTTCAGGCGCTTCAGTCACTGCTTCGGCGGTTGGTGCAGCTGTTGTGCTGGCCCCATCTTGTAAAGAGGGGCTGGCCGGCGCTGCTTTACTGCTGTTCACTTCAACAGCAGGCGCTTCAACAGCAGGCGCTTCAACAGCAGGTGATTCAACAGCAGCCTCAGCAGAAGGAGCGTCTGCAGAGGGAGCTTCAGCCGCTGCGGCTTGCAGTTTCAGCTGTTCCGCTTCGGCTTGAGGATTAACGGCCTGTTTACGCGTGCGGTTGCGCGGATTGTTACGCGTGCGTTTCGGCTTGCCGTCATCCTGTTTGTCGTCCGTTTGTGATGCAGACTCACGGGTAACTTCGTTTTTCGGCTTGGCATCACGTGGTTTGTCGCGACGATTTTCTGGTTGAGCAGTAGGTTTAGCCGCCTCATCTTTAGGTGACTCTTTAGCCGCTAGGTTTGTCTGCTGCTCTTTTTGACGACTGCTCTTTTGATCATTGTCCTGGAGCTTGGCATCGTCTTGCTGAGGGTGGCGTCGACGGTTGCGAGTACGACTAGGACCGCTACGTTTATCGTTAGCGTCGTCGTTATTATCAGCGTTGCGCGGTTGGCTAGGCTGCGGGTTACTCGGCTGTTGATTGCTCGATTGCTGCTGACTGCGCTGCTCGTTTCTGCTGGCGCTTTCGCCACGTTCACGGGCAGGCTTTGGCTTGCTTTCGCTGCGTTGTGAGCGATTTTTGCTCGTTCTCTCAGGCTGCTTGCGGGCAACAGGAGCTTCCGGTTCAGGCTGGCTCGTGCTGGTATCTTCACCGCCTAGCAGTTTGGCGAAGCCTCTGATAAAGCGGCCAATCACACTGGGTTGCTCTTCAGTGGAGGGGGGAGTCGCTGTAACGGCTTTATCTGCTTTGGCAGCTCTCTCTGCCTTCTCTTCAGTCTGAAGAGAGGCGGGCGCTGGTGCGTTATGTACCACGCTTTTAACCGCTGCTTCAGCACGCATGGCGGGCGGAGTGAAGCTAGGATCGGGTTCTTTACCTACTTCAGTATCAGTCGAAAGCTCGAAGCTGGATAGCGTCAGGCTTTCATCATCGTCTAGGTGGTCATCACGTAGTCGCTGAACGTCGTAATGCGGCGTATCCATTTCGGGATTCGGCAGTAGAACTACGCGTACGCCTTGACGTGATTCGATGTCTGCTAGAACGCTGCGCTTTTCATTCAGTAGGTAGGTCGCGACAGGTACTGGAAGAATGGCGCGGATTTGTGCGCTGCGCTCTTTCATAGCTTCTTCTTCAATCAGGCGCATGATAGAGAGCGAAAGCGAGCGAACATCGCGAATAGTGCCTTGGCCGTTACAGCGCGGACAAACAACACCGCTGGTTTCGCCTAGCGAGGGGCGCAGCCGCTGACGTGACATTTCCATTAAGCCAAAGCGAGAAATCCGACCAATCTGAACGCGAGCACGATCCAGCTTCAGGGCATCGCGCATGCGATTTTCAACCTCGCGCTGATTGCGCGCAGGGCCCATATCGATAAAGTCGATAACGACGAGGCCACCGATATCACGCAGGCGCAACTGTCGAGCAATCTCATCGGCTGCTTCAGAGTTGGTTTGCAGCGCGGTTTCTTCAATATCGCTGCCACGTGTAGCCCGGGCAGAGTTGATATCAATAGAGACCAGCGCTTCGGTGTGATCGATAACAATGGAGCCACCAGAAGGAAGTTTTACTTCGCGCTGGTAAGCAGTTTCGATTTGCGACTCAATTTGGAAACGCGAGAAAAGCGGAACTTCATCGGCGTAGAGTTTAATTTTCTGCTGGTAAGAGGGCATTACCTGACGAATAAAGCCCAGTGCTTCTGCATGAATCTCGGGGCTGTCAATTAACACCTCGCCAATGTCTTGGCGTAGATAATCGCGCATGGCGCGGATAATGACATTAGACTCGCGATAAATCAGGAATGGGGCTGAGCGCTTGCCAGCTTCAGTGGTAATGGACTCCCACACTTGGACGAGGTAATCCAAGTCCCACTGCAGCTCTTCTGGGCTACGGCCGATACCGGCGGTGCGAACGATCAGGCCCATTTTGTCTGGCACTGTCAGTTGGCCCATGGCATCTTTCAACTGGCTGCGGTCATCACCTTCAATGCGGCGTGAAATGCCGCCTGCACGGGGATTGTTCGGCATCAGAACGAGAAAACGGCCCGCTAAGCTGATAAAGGTAGTCAGTGCTGCCCCTTTATTGCCACGCTCTTCTTTATCAACTTGGACGATGACTTCCTGGCCCTCTTTCAGCACCTCTTTGATGCTGGGGCGACCAGACACATCTTTGATAAAATATTCGCGGGAAATTTCTTTTAGTGGCAGGAAACCGTGGCGTTCGGCGCCAAAATCAACAAAAGCGGCTTCAAGGGAGGGTTCTACCCGGGTGATTTTACCCCGGTAAATATTGGCTTTCTTCTGTTCTCGAGCGCCAGATTCGATGTCTAAATCGTAAAGGCGTTGCCCGTCTACCAGCGCAACCCGCAGCTCTTCTGGCTGGGTTGCGTTAATCAGCATCCGTTTCATATTGTCTCACATAGCATTGCGAGCCGACGAGCCGTCTGGGCGTGGCGTAGACGAATCGCTGGGTGCTGCGTGCTTGTGCTCGGCGCATTGCTATGCTGACGCATTAAGCCGGGAAGGCAATCATGCCGACCCGGCCGTAAGGGCGTTGAGTACGTGGCGGAGGCAGAACATGTTTCGGTGGCTGTCACGTCCATCCGGCTCTGCTGACACCGCCAACACCTGGCATTCATCGATTCGTCAACGCCGGTCATCGGCACAGCGTTGAACTTGGCGCCCCAAGTCAAGCAGCACCTTGTGACGAACAGGATAGGCTGCTTGGGGCGTGACGTTTGTTAATTCAATTGCCTGCCATTGCGGGCGAAGCAAAAGTGTCTCTGCCGTCAAAAAGCATGCGACAGAGTAACTGTATATCCAGTACGTAAGGCGCGTGGGTAATGCGTACACTACGCCATTTTGCCTGTGCTCTGGCCTGCGTGTTTGTCGGGCAGGCGCTTGGCAAGAGTGGTAGTGCTCCCGTTACGACGTGTCTGTTTACGGGTAAGCCACACTTGGCCGCTGAACGTTTTGGAATATAACAGTAAAGACAACTACCAGCAATTGACGCAATGCGCATTGGTCTACGCTAGAATGCCGTTTTTAGCCTGTCGCTATTAGATCACACCAGGAGTGAGCGTTAATGTCCGAAGGGCGGGAAGTACAGTGGGTGGATATCGCCCCGGAACAAGCAGGTCAGCGAATCGATAATTTTCTGATGACGCGTTTAAAAGGTGCTCCTCGTGCATTGATTTATCGCATTGTGCGGAAAGGCGAAGTAAGGGTTAATAAAAAACGCGTCAAAGTAGATTATCGACTTCAAGCGGGTGATCTGGTGCGTGTGCCGCCGCTGCGATTAGCGCCGAGAGAAGCGGTTAAAGAGGTGAGTGACAACTTACGTGATTTATTAATTGGTAGCGTCATTATGGAAGGGCCCGATTGGATGGTGATTAACAAACCATCCGGATTGGCAGTCCATGGCGGAAGTGGCGTCAAAATTGGCCTCATTGAAGCGCTTCGGCAAGTGCGCGATGACCTTACTTTTTTAGAGCTTGTCCACCGATTGGATCGTGATACATCGGGCTGCTTACTGTTGGCAAAATCTCGTGATGCGCTCGTCACACTCAACGAATCGCTGAAAAAGCATGCAATGGACAAACGCTACTTAGCGTTAGTGAGTGGTCGTTGGCCTGCTCGGAAGAGTTATGTGAGTGCTCGCTTAGACCGCTTTGATGCGGGTAATGGTGAAAGGCGAGTGCGGGTAGATCCAAATGGCAAGGTTTCACGGACTCACTTTGCGGTAGTGGAAACCTTTGAAAAGGTCACGCTGATAGAGGCGGAGCCTGTAACAGGCCGCACCCACCAGATTCGTGTCCATGCGGCTCATGCTGGGCACGCCTTATTGGGTGACGATAAATACGGTACCCGCGAAAGTAATCATATGGCGCAGCTCCTTGGTTTGGGGCGTCTATTTCTTCATGCCCGTGCATTAACGTTTCCCGAGCCTGGCAATGGTCGACCCGTTACGGTGAAAGCACCGCTGCCTGAGGCATTAGAAGAAACGTTAAAACGCGCTCGTAAATAAGGAAGCGAAATGCGCTATGAGCTAATTATCTTTGATTGGGATGGCACATTGATGAACTCTGTGCCGAAAATTGTCGCCTGCATGCAGGCCGCTGCTTCTGATGCCGAGTGGAATGAGTTAGACGTCAGTGCTATCGAGAATATTATTGGCCTGGGCCTGCCTGAGGCGATAGCGACGTTATGCCCTGGTATTGAAGCGGTTCAGGCCGAGCGCTTGCGTCAACGCTATGCCTACCATTTCGTTCATGGTGATTCGACGCCCATGCCTTTTTTTGAAGGCGTTAAAGAGCAAGTTGCTCGTCTGCGTGAGCGTCCTTATCAGCGTTTGGCGGTGGCGACGGGGAAGAGTCGTCGTGGTCTAGATCGGGTTTTTACCGAAACAGAGTCAGGTGGTTGGTTTAATGCCAGTCGAACAGCAGATGAAACACGTTCTAAGCCTCATCCGCAGATGCTGCTTGAACTGCTCGAAGAGCTAAAAGTGCCTGTTGAGCGTGCTGTGATGGTGGGTGATACCGAGTATGACCTTGAAATGGCAAGGTCTATTAATATGGATCGTGTGGGCGTTACTTACGGTGTGCATACCCCCGCTCGGTTAGCGGCTAGTCAGCCTGTATGGCTGGCGGATGATGTAGATAGCCTGTTCGACTGGCTTCACGGTTAGTGGCGTTAACAGCCACTGAGAGTAGTGGTTGTACGATCAAACGAACACTAGGAATCGTATATGAGTGATGAGCAGCAGCGCGATGAAAGTGGTAATGGTGGTGGCTCTCAGGCGGGTGATGGTTTTTCTGGCCAGGAGAGTGGTGACCGTTGGACTGATGGGCCAGAGGTTGTCCAGCAGGCCAAAAAGCAACCGCTACCGGGAGCGGAGAGTGATGATGCCGAAATACTGCGCGAGCGCCAGCGGTTAGCGCAGTTGGAAATGATGGACCGCTGGGTTGGCGGTGTTTTAACGGAACAGCGCAGAACTCGGCGCTGGAAACTGTTCTTTCGTTTGATGTTGCTGGCGATTGTATTGGTATCGTTAACAACAGTGCTATACCGCGTGTTTCTCGCTGAGCCAACGGCCTCATTGCCCACCGAGAGCCACGTAGCACTGGTGGAAGTGCATGGTGTGATTGCCAGTGATGCACCAGCAAATGCTGAACGCATCATTAAAGGTTTGAATCGTGCATGGTTATCGGGGGGCGCTGCTGCTGTTGTGCTGCACATTGATAGTCCTGGTGGAAGCCCTGTGCAATCGCAGCGTATTTACGACGAAATTATGCGGCTGCGTGATCAGGGCGACAAGCCTATTATTGCCGTGATAGAGGATATTGGTGCGAGCGGCGCTTACTACGTTGCTTCTGCTGCCGATAGCATCGTGGCGTCCCGTGCAAGCTTAGTTGGCTCTATTGGTGTTATCTATGCTGGCTTTGGCTTTCAGGAAGCGATCAACCAGATTGGCGTAGAGCGTCGCGTAATGACTGCCGGTGAAAACAAAGCCTTTTTGGATCCTTTTCAGCCGCTTGATGAAGAGGCTGCTGATTTCTGGCAGGGTGTTCTGACTCAAACCCATGAGCAGTTTATAGACGATGTGAAGGCAGGGCGTGGTGATCGTTTGAGCAATAGCCCTGAGATTTTTTCAGGGCTTATCTGGAGCGGTGAGCAAGCGTTAGAGCTAGGTTTGATAGATGAGCTGGGCAGTCTTGAACAAGTCGCTCGTGAGCAGGTAGGCGATGCTGAATGGGAAAACTATACGCCTAGCTTAGACCCCTTCGAGCGTTTGACACGCCGCTTTACTCAAACAGCTGCTGAAGTGCTAGGGCTTCAGCATGCGCATGCTCCTTTGCGCTTTCAGGCTCAGTAACGACTAAGCGTCGCCGAGTGGGTTCATGCCTGCTTGGCGAAGCATGTCGCATAGTGCGATGAGTGGAAGCCCTATGAGTGCGTTTGGGTCTCGGCCTTCGAGTTTTTCAAACAAGCTAATCCCCAGTCCTTCCATGCGGAAGCTGCCAGCGCTGTCTAAAGGTTGCTCAAGGGCAACATATCGTGCAATTTCTTGCTGGCTCAGTGAGCGAAAAACCACCTCAAACGGCTCGATATGGACGTGATGCCGTTGGTGGCGGGTATCAACTAATGCTAAGCCCGTCAAAAAAGTCACTTTTTGGCCAGAAAAGCGCGCTAGATTCTCCCTAGCGCGCTCTTCTGTATGAGGTTTGCCGAGAATGTCGCCCTCAAACAGAGCTATTTGATCAGAGCCAATGATGCAATGGTTGGGGAAACGCTCAGCAACGGCGTTGGCTTTGCTGAGCGCCAAACGGTGCACTAAGGCGTTGGGCGTTTCATTAGGATAGGGCGTTTCGTTGATGTCTGGAGAGCAGCACTGATAGGGCAGTAATAGCTTGTCCAGTAGCGCTTGGCGGAAGCGAGAGCTTGATGCCAGGACAAGTGGCGCGTTATTGGTTTGAGGCACAGTGTTCTCCTTAATAGGCCTGGTTGAGCATTAATCGGCGTTTAAACGAGTGTAACGAAACCTTGGTAGCCTGCCTATTTGCGTGGTTTTGGGAGATAATCTCGTAAGAATTGCACCGACAGCTTTGACAGCGGGGGGGCGAGTG
This sequence comes from Halomonas sp. XH26, assembly GCF_024138895.1. Classification (NCBI taxonomy): domain Bacteria; kingdom Pseudomonadati; phylum Pseudomonadota; class Gammaproteobacteria; order Oceanospirillales; family Halomonadaceae; genus Halomonas; species Halomonas sp. XH26. The sequence continues at coordinate 2,289,004 of NZ_CP071889.1, read as the reverse complement.
CCTATCATTGCGCGCCTATGTTGACCTCACAAATCCCCAGCCGGGTTGAGCCTTATAAGCTTGCAGCCCGCCGCGAACGACTAGAAGGCATTGTGGCGCTGAACAAGCTGCCACGCCTAGCTGAAGAAGCAGGTGACCAAACCGGCGACTGTCATGTCGTACTCGAGTTTGGCGTTGATGCCCAAGGCCGTCGCGAAATTCGTGGCCATTTGCAAGCGACCCTGGCGTTGCCTTGTCGCCGTTGCCTAGTGCCGCTAAGCCAAGACGTTTCCAGTGATTTCTTATTAGGAATGATTGCAGACGAAGCTTTGGCTGCCGAGCTACCTGCTAGTCATGAGCCGGTGCTGGTGGAAAATGAACAGCTGGACTTGCTGACGGTAATAGAGGATGAACTTATCCTTAGCTTGCCGCAGGTGGTCTATCACGATGAGACCGAATGCCATGTCTCGGCGGAGCAGCTGGTCAGCAAGACCGAAGGCACGGCGGAAGACTCCGCTCCGGCCAAGAACCCTTTCGCAGTGCTTAATGCTTTGAAAAGCAGTGGCGCTTTGAAAGGCAAAAAGTAAGCATCACTTACCTTAATTACCTTGGAGTAAACACCCATGGCAGTTCAACAGAACCGTAAAACTCGTTCCAAGCGCGGTATGCGTCGTAGCCACGATGCGCTGAGCGCACCGACTCTGTCTCAGGACAAAGAAACCGGTACTACTCATCTGCGTCACCACGTTTCTCCCGACGGTTTCTATCGCGGTCGTAAAGTGGTCGAAGTTTAAGCCTTAGCGCTTTTATGAGCGGCAAAACAGGGTGGGTGCTGTGTGCGCCTAGCGATTGATGTAATGGGGGGTGACCAAGGCCCCCGTGCCATTATCGAAGGCTCCGCAAGGGCGGTTGTTGAACGCCCCGACCTAGCATTAACTCTGTTTGGTCCGCGTCAGCAGATTGATGCTGAACTTTCGCGTTTGCCGCAGCCTTTGGCTGCGGCAACGTCACGTTTGGTGGCAGCCGATGCTCCAGAAAGCGTTTCTCAAGCGGCAACTGCTGCCTGGGCAATGCGCCGCGGAGGCGCTACCAGCATGGCGTGTATGCTGCGTAGCCTGTCTTCAGGTGAAGCGGTTGCAGGCGTGAGTGCGGGAAATACCGGAGCTTTGGTCGCTTTAGCGAGGCGCGAACTTGGTATGTTGCCTGGTATCTCCAGGCCGGCAATCAGTACTGCAATCCCCGCGCGTGGAGGGCGACGTTGCTATTTGCTTGATTTAGGGGCAAATGTAGATTCCCCTGCATCCAGACTGTTTGATTTTGCCATGATGGGTGCCGCCATGGCTCAGTGTATGGATCGCATTAGGCGGCCTCGTGTTGCCTTGTTGAATGTGGGTTCTGAAGCCACGAAAGGTAGTGCTAATGTGCGCGAAGCGGATCGTTTGCTGCGTGAAAGTGCCAGCGATTTAAGCTTTGATTACCTTGGTTATGCTGAGGGTGGGGATATTTTTCAGGGCGATCTTGACGTCGTGGTTTGCGATGGCTTTGTTGGTAATGTCACGTTGAAAGCCAGTGAAGGCTTGACTCGTATGTTGGTGGAACGCGTACAAATGGCGTTTGAATCACGCTTGAGTGGGCGTTTAGCAAGTATACTGGCCAGGCCTGTACTGAAGAGGCTTAAGCGGGAGCTAGACCCTGTACGTTATAATGGGGCCAGCCTCTTGGGGTTGCAGGGTATTGTGGTGAAAAGCCACGGCAGCACCCAAGCGGATGGTTTTTATTATGCAATTCAGCGTGCATTGCAAGAAGTGGAGCATGATTTGCCTGTACGAATTGCAGCGCGCTGGTCGTGTTCTTGAGCGCTATCAGCGCAGTAGATAATAAGACGTTATATATTTTTGCGGGCTATTGGTGGTAGCAGGATGTGCCAAAAGCTGTTTTAGCAACGGCGCCAATAGCACGCTTATCGCTCAACTGAGCAAATGCCTACAAGAGCAAAGGTGAACGACATGTCTCAACCCCTTGCCCTCATTTTTCCCGGGCAAGGCTCTCAGCAACTTGGAATGTTGCGAGAGCTAGCCGAGCGCTACAGTGTGGTGGGAACTACATTTGAGGAAGCGTCAGACGCTCTGGGCTACGATTTGTGGAAAGTCGTCCAGGAAGGTCCAGAAGAAGCGTTGAATGCGACGGCATGCACTCAGCCGGCACTACTTGCCTCCAGCGTAGCTATCTGGCGTATCTGGCAAGAGTTGGAAGGGCCTCGCCCAAGTGTCATGGCCGGCCATAGTCTTGGTGAATATAGTGCTATGGTTTGCGCTGGAGTGATGGGGTTCGCTGAAGGCGTGCGCCTTGTTCGCCTGCGTGGTGAAGCCATGCAGGAAGCTGTCCCTGCAGGAGAAGGTGGCATGGCGGCGATCCTGGGGCTTGACGATAGCGCAGTTGAAGCGGCCTGTGCCCAAGCGGCTGAAGGAGAAGTGGTATCTGCCGTTAATTACAACTCGCCTGGGCAGGTTGTTATCGCAGGTGGCAAAAATGCCGTGGAGCGTGCTATCGCAGCCTGCCAGGAAGCGGGAGCCAAGCGAGCGCTTTCACTGCCGGTGTCAGTACCTTCCCATTGTGCGTTAATGCGGCCAGCTGCTGAGCGACTTTCCGAGGCTATGCAAAAAATTGAGCTGCGTGCCCCTCGTTATGCGGTTATCCAAAACGTCGATGCGCAAGCCCATGCTGATATTGAGACATTGCGTACGCGCTTAATCGAGCAGTTGTATCAGCCCGTTCGTTGGTCATCTTGCGTTGAAGCGATGGTCGAGCAAGGTGCTAATGTGTTCATTGAATGTGGGCCTGGTAAAGTGCTTACCGGATTGAATAAGCGCATTGTGCGTAGTGCCAAAGGGTTGGCGGTAAATGATCCTGATAGCCTGGATTCAGCCCTTGAGTTAGCACGTGAGGCGTCGGCGGGTGGTGCGTGAAAAATGGTGCGTGATAAGTCACTATTTTCCGCTACCCTTGCTTAGTTAGGTTGAAGGAAGAACGTTATGACTCAAGAACGAAGAGTTGCGCTAGTTACTGGTGCTAGCCGAGGTATTGGGCGAGCCATTGCCCATGAGCTTGGGCGTCAAGGACGTATTGTGGTGGGAACTGCCACTAGCGAATCGGGTGCTGAAAAAATTGATGCGGATCTAAAAGAGCATGGCATTGAAGGTGCAGGTATGTGCCTTAATGTTACTGATCAGCAGAGTATTGATCAGGTGCTCAAAACAATTGGCGAACGTTTTGGTGCGCCCACGATTTTGGTCAATAATGCCGGTATTACCCGTGACAATTTGTTAATGCGCATGAAAGAGGATGAGTGGGACTCCGTGATGGATACCAATCTCAAATCTGTTTATCGCGTTAGTAAGGCATGTCTGCGTGGTATGACAAAGGCGCGCTTTGGGCGTATCGTGTCGATAAGTTCTGTAGTGGCAACGATGGGTAACCTAGGCCAAACTAACTACGCCGCTGCCAAAGCAGGAATGGAAGGTTTTAGTCGTGCTTTAGCGCGTGAAGTCGCTTCCCGTGCTATTACGGTTAATGCGGTTGCGCCTGGGTTTATTGCAACGGATATGACAGAAGCGTTGCCTGAAGCGCAGCATGAAATGCTGCTTAAGCAAATTCCTCTTTCGCGTTTAGGCGGGCCTGAGGAAATTGCCGCTGCCGTTGGGTTTTTGACAAGTGATGCTGCAGGTTATATCACTGGCGAAACGCTACACGTTAACGGCGGCATGAATATGCGTTGATGGCCTTAGGTTTGGCGGTTGCGTCAGCTTAAGGGCGTCTATAAACTACCCCGCAGCTTTTGGCTTGCGGTTTCCAAATGGCTGGTTATCAAAAACGGCTAATGTGAACGACTGGAGTACGTTGATGAGTACTATTGAAGAGCGCGTTAAGAAAGTTGTGGCAGAGCGCCTGAACGTTAAAGAAGAAGATATCCAGAATAGCTCTTCTTTTACTGAAGACCTGGGTGCTGATTCTCTTGACACCGTTGAACTGGTGATGGCGCTTGAAGAGGAATTTGATACTGAAATTCCTGACGAAGAAGCTGAAAAAATCACCACGGTTCAAGAAGCTATCGACTACGTAAACGCCCATCAGTAAGGGTTGAGTCGAAGCAGTGAACCAGGGTGGGGTGCTTACCCACCCGTATGAAAAGCCGTCCTGAGTAGGGGCGGCTTTTTTGCTTTGTTGTCACAATGAATATAACGTTCAATCTCCGTTATACTAGTCACCGAATTTCTGCAGCAAATGACCCAGATGGGTCGTGTCACCATGGATGCCTGGAGGAAAGCTAATGGCGCGAAGAAGGGTAGTGGTAACTGGGTTAGGCCTGGTGACCCCAGTGGGTAACAGTGTTAATGAGTCGTGGGCAAATATTGTCGCCGGCAAAAGTGGCATAGCGCCGATTGAGCACTTTGATACAAGTGGCTTCAACACGCGTTTTGGAGGATCGGTTAAAAATTTCGATATTAGCCCCTATCTGAACCCTAAAGACGCACGCAAGATGGATTTGTTTATCCAGTACGGCATGGCGGCAGGAGCCCAGGCCGTTCAGGACTCGGGGCTTGAATGTACCGAAGAGAATGCTGAGCGCATTGGGGTGGCTATTGGTTCAGGCATTGGTGGTTTGCCGATGATTGAACATAACCATAATGCGCTGAATAAGGGTGGCGCACGCCGCGTCTCGCCGTTTTTTGTGCCAGGTTCAATCATTAATATGATTTCTGGCAACATGGCGATTCAGCACGGCTTCAAAGGCCCGAATATCGCGATTACCACAGCGTGTACAACGGGTACCCATAATATTGGCTACAGTGCTCGCACGATTGCATACGGCGATGCCGATGTAATGATCTGTGGCGGTGCGGAAATGGCCACTACCCCATTAGGGTTGGGCGGGTTTTCGGCCGCGCGAGCGCTCTCTACTCGCAATGAAGACCCTCAGGCGGCGAGTCGCCCGTGGGATACTGATCGTGACGGCTTTGTGCTGTCAGACGGTGCGGGTGTGCTTGTTTTGGAAGAGTACGAGCACGCTAAAGCGCGTGGTGCCAACATCTACGCAGAGCTTGCAGGCTTTGGTATGAGTGATGATGCCTATCATATGACTGCGCCGCCGGAAGATGGGCGTGGTGCTGCACTTTCCATGAGCAATGCCATTAAAGATGCGCGTATTGATCCAGCGGATGTGCATTATATTAACGCGCATGGCACGTCTACCGCAGCGGGTGACTTAGCAGAAAGCCGGGCGATTGAAAAAGTGCTTGGTAGCGCAGCTCAGCAGGTTGCCGTGAGCTCTACCAAATCAATGATTGGCCACCTGTTAGGTGCTGCAGGAGCGGTTGAAGCGGTGTTTAGTATTCTGGCTATTCGAGACCAGATTGCGCCGCCGACCATTAACCTGGATAACCCACAGGAAGGCTGTAATCTTGATTACGTACCGCACACCGCGCGGAAGATGCCCATTGAAATAGCGCTCTCAAACTCGTTTGGGTTTGGTGGTACCAACGGTTCACTGCTGTTTAAAAAGGTATAACACGCAATGCCAATGCCCCAGGTGCCGTTTGACGACCGAGGGCTTGCGTATGGTGACGGAGTATTTGAAACAGTGCTGCTGCGCGCTGGTGTCCCTGTGTTATGGGATTATCATTACGCACGCTTACTGCTGGGCTGTCAGCGTTTGAATATTCCGTTGCCCTCCATGGAGCAGCTGGTCGCCACCTGGCAATCTCCGTCTCGCGCCGAGCTTGAAATACTCAAACTAATCCTAACCCGAGGAAGCGGTGGGAGAGGGTATGCAACGCCGGATAGCTCTCAACCTCGCTTGCTTAGCCGTAGAACGCCTTTTGTGGTAAATGCTGACCGTTGGCATGAGGGAGTTAACGTACGGATTTGTCAGTTGCGTTTGGGGCATCAGCCGCTTTTAGCAGGCATTAAACACCTTAATCGATTGGAAAATGTACTCGCGCGCCAGGAGTGGAGTGATCCCGACATCGCCGAGGGGTTGCTTGGAGATGCTGATGGCTGGCTGGTGGAAGCCACCAGTATGAATGTCTTTTGGCAGCAAGCAGGAGTGCTCTTCACACCGCCATTATCGCAGTGCGGCGTGGCGGGTACGCTGCGAGCGGCATTATTGGATCATGGCGTGGTACAGGAAGCCCCTATTGCGCTGAACGCTATCCATGAAGTTGAGCGTCTTTGGGTAGCTAACTCGGTACAAGGTGTGTGGCCAGTGAATAAGCTGTTAAGTGAAACAGGTGAAGTTCTGCAGTCCTGGTCGCTGACAGGCCAAGATAGGCTGCAAGCAATAGGCCATGACTTACTTGGCTATTCGCCGACATCCCGTTAGGCAGAATTTTATCAACATTATTGAGGTGTCATGGTGAAACGGTTTTTAGCTGCCGTAGGTGTCGTGGTCGTGGTTGGATTCGCAGCCGTTGTGGGCGGCTATGCTTACTGGCAGCAGCGCTTATCGGCACCGGTCACACTTGAGGAGCCCGCGCTTTACCAGGTTCCTGCGGGTGCTGGGTTCAATCAGGTCGTTCGAGAGCTGGAAAGCCAGGGTTTTATTGAAGATGCTTGGGCATTTCAATTATTGGCGCGTGTTGAACCTGAGCGTGTACCACGCTTACGGGTGGGGGAGTATCAGCTAACCCCAGGCATGAGCGGTCTTGAACTGATTGCTCTATTGGGGAGCAATAACGTTGTCACTTATCCGTTAACGATTCCCGAAGGCTGGACGTTCCGCCAGATGCGCGAGCTGTTGGACAGTGCGCCAAAACTTGAGAATCGGACGGCAGAGTTAAGTGACGACGAAATTATGTCGTTGCTGGATCGAGAGGGGACTTTTCCTGAAGGCTGGTTTTTCCCTGATACCTACCGCTACCACCTGGGTATGAGTGACGTTGATATTCTACGTCAGGCGCTTTCCCGCATGGAGCAGATTCTAGCAGAAGTCTGGGACGGGCGTGATGATGACCTGACCATCGACACACCTTACGAAGCGCTCATTATGGCATCGCTCATTGAGCGTGAAACAGGCGCGCCGGAAGAACGTCGGGAGATTGCAGGTGTCTTTAAACGTCGTATGGAACAGGGAATGCGTTTGCAAACAGATCCCACCGTCATTTATGGCATGGGCGAACGCTATGAAGGGAGGATCACACGTGCTGATTTACGTGAGGCGACCCCCTATAACACCTATGTGATTGACGGTATGCCACCAACGCCGATTGCCTTACCCGGGCGCGCCTCACTTGAAGCGGCTGTGAATCCGCTACCTGGAAAAACGCTTTACTTCGTCTCTCGCGGTGATGGTACCCACCATTTTTCACGTACGTTACGTGAGCACAATAATGCGGTTAATCGCTATATTCGCAATCGCTAATCAGGTTGAGTCATTGTTTAACTGCGATGTTTTTTTTCGAATTTACTTAGTAAGGGGCTTCAATGAGCAAGCGCGGACGCTTCATCACCCTTGAGGGTGGTGAGGGAGTCGGAAAATCTACTAACGTGGCGTTTGTAGAGACATGGCTACAAGAGCGCGGGATAGAGGTTGTGCGAACCCGTGAGCCCGGGGGGACGCCGCGCGCTGAAGCGATTCGAGGGTTGCTGCTTGATCCCTCTTTCGATGAGCCCTTGCACAGCGATGCCGAATTGCTATTAATGTTTGCCGCGCGAGCCCAGCATCTAGCGCAAAAAATAGTGCCAGCCCTTGAGCGCGGTGCCTGGGTGATCTGTGATCGTTTTACCGATGCTACCTTTGCTTACCAGGGCGGTGGCCGCGGTATTGAGACAGATCGGATTGCTCAACTGGAACAGTTAGTGCAAAAAGGTCTCTCCCCAGATCTAACCCTGTTACTCGATATGTCACCCGATGCTGCGAAAGAGCGTCTTGAAGGGCGTTTAAGAGACCAGCAAACGCAGCGTGATCGCTTTGAGCAAGAGCAAGTAACCTTTTTCGAAGCAGTGCGGCGGGCTTACTTAGAGCGCGCTGCTGCCGCCCCCCAGCGCTTCGCAATTGTTGATGCGGGGCAAGCGCTTGATCAAGTGCAAGCGTCTCTAGCTCAAGCGCTAGAAGAGCGAGTGGCTATATGGCAATAACGGGAGTGCTGCCTTGGCATCAGCCGACGTGGCAGCAGTTGATTCGCCTTTCCAATGAAGGGCGACTGCCGCATGCGCTGTTAATCAGCGGTGCTCACGGAGTTGGCAAGCAGCAGTTGGCGGAAGCGTTGATCGCTCGAACGTTATGCGCACAGCCTGGCGAGCTAGCCTGTGGCCACTGCCATAGCTGCGCCATGTTGGCTTCAGGCTACCACCCCGACTTGATGCGCATTTCTCCAGAAGAGGGTAAGCGTCAGATTCGCATTGACCCCATACGTGATGTAAACCGCTTTGTTTCGCAAACCGCGCAGCAGGGTGGGTATCGTGTGATCGTGATCTCTCCCGCGGAAGCAATGAATATTGCAGCGGCAAACGCACTGCTCAAAAGCCTTGAAGAGCCCGGCGATAAAACGCTATTTATTCTGCTGTCAGACGTGCCTTCGCGCACGCTGCCTACGATTCGCTCCCGCTGTCAGCAGTGGCCATTAGCCAGTGTTCCCTTTGAGGATTGCCGAGGCTGGTTGACTGAAAAACTCGGCGGCGACGAAGCACATTTTTGGTGGCGAGTGTCGGGTGGTTTGCCGCTGCTTGCTGTGGAGTTGGCAACGCCTGAGGAGCGCGCTCTTCGCCATCAAATTCATGACAGTTTCGAGCAGTTAGTGCGTGGTGCTGAGCCTGTTTCAGAAGCTGCCAGGCTTGATCGTCAGGCCATTGATGCCATCTTGTGGTACGGTATTGCTTGGCTTGAAGACTTGATCCGGCTGGGTTTGTCTGGCGAAACCTCGGTGCTGCATAACCCCGATTTAGAGCCGTTATACCGTCAAGCGATGAAAAATGGACGGGTGCAGGATTGGTTCCGATTACTGGATTATGCTCGAGAGCAGCGCCGTTTATTCGCAGTCGGCGCTAACCCGAACCCTCAGCTAGTGCTTGAAGCGTGGCTGGTACGCTGGTCGGCGCTGTTACGCTCCTAGGGCTGTTGCTAAATAGGGTTGTTGCCAAGGAGGCTGTTATGACGGTTCAAAAAGCACTTTCTTTGACAATGCCGGATATACCGACGTTACTTTCCGCGTATATGCCTTTTCTAGATAGAGGCGGTATTTTTGTCCCGACTAAAGCGCTCTATCGACTTGGACAGCAGGTCTATCTATTACTGACCCTGCCAGGAGAGAGTGAACGTCTTTCTATCTCTGGCCATGTTGTTTGGGTTTCTCCTGAGGGCGTGAGTGGACAGCGAATGCCAGGTATTGGGGTGCATTTCAGCCAGCAGGACTACTCAGTACGTGATCGCATTGAAACGTTGTTGGCCGGCCAATTAGATCAAGCACCTCCATCCTTTACGCTTTGATAGCCGCTTAGCACCGCAATAACATTGAACAAAGCCTGCCCTTCACCTGTTTACGAGAATTTAAGAGAGCTGCATGTTTGTTGATTCCCACTGCCATTTAGACCGTTTATCTGAGCTAACCCACGACGGCGATATTGCCGCAACGCTGGCGGCTGCTCGTGCTGCTAATGTGAACCAGTTCTTAGCTATTGCGGTGACGCTTGAAGAAATGCCGGGGTTGGCGGCAATCGCTCGTGAGCACCACGACGTGGTTATTTCGGCGGGATTGCATCCGCTTCATCAGGCTCCGAAAGAACCAAGCGTAAGCGATATTGTTGATGCTGCTGAGCAGTACGGTGCCGTCGCCATCGGTGAAACAGGGCTGGATTATCACTATCAGGACAGCGTGCCTGTAGAGGTTCAGAGCGAGCGGTTTAAGCGCCATTTAATTGCGGCCAATGAGCTAGAGCTGCCGGTAATTATTCATACCCGTGAAGCGAAAGAAGACACGTTAGCGTTGCTGCGTGAGCACACTAATCCGGAGGTGGGCGGCGTATTACACTGCTTTACTGAAGATTTAGACATGGCGCGTGAAGCTGTGCGGCTTGGGTTCTATATCTCGCTATCGGGTATTATTACCTTCCGCAATGCTGCGTCGCTTAGAGAGCTGGCCAGAAAACTGCCGCTTGACCGGCTGCTGATTGAGACCGATAGCCCTTATTTGGCGCCTGTTCCTTATCGTGGAAAACCCAACGAACCCGCTTGGGTGGTTGAGGTGGCAGAGTGTATCGCTAAAGAACGAGGGATCAGCGTTGATGAAGTGGCGATGCAAACCAGCGCCAATTTTTATCATCTGTTCCGCGCTGCCGTGCCTGATGCACCTGATAACGTAAAGGAAGCGTTGGCGCAGTCCGGTTTAGTGGTATAAGTGGCTGTGAGCACAGCTTGGGAGGTAAGCGATGAATATTGATCGGCTTATGCAGCAATTTAACGGTTCGGCGACGATTCCCCCCGTTGATCAGTGGCAGCCAGCACTTAGTGGCGATATTGATATCGTTATTCAGGCTGATGGCACGTGGCTGCATGAAGGAAAGCCGTTTGAGCGCCTTGCCATACCACGGTTGTTAGCGAGCCTATTACGACGCGATGCCGATGGCTATTGCCTAGTAACGCCTGTTGAACGTTGGCGTGTCACCGTGGTTGACTGCCCGTTCGTGGCGGTAGAAGCAGATTTTCACGATGATGCCTGGTGGCTGACGACCCAATTCGATGACGTTGTTCGTGTGGATGCAGAGCACCCGCTTAGTCTCTCCAAAACGCCTGAAGGTGTCCTTGCCCCTGAGTGTGCCGTGCGCTTTGGGCTAGCGGCTCGCTTGCATCGCAATGTGTATTATCGATTGGTAGAGCAGGCCACGCTGAGCGAAGCAGACGACGGCGAATGCCAATGCCGACTCTACAGCGCAGGATCTTGGTATGTTTTAGGCCAGTTTAATGCCAATGATGCGATGCCAGGCGAGGTGACGTGAAGTTAACCGCTGAACAGCAAGCCGTTGTCCATCATCGCGAGGGGCATGCCCGCGTAGCGGCTGTCGCGGGAGCGGGTAAGACCACCACCATGGCGGCAAGGGTGCTCCACCTGCTGGCGTCTGGTGTGTCGCCGAAGCGTATGCTGGTGCTGATGTTTAACCGCTCGGCTCGAGACGATTTTCAACGCCGCCTGATCAGCATGGCGCCTCAAGGGCAGCCATTGCCAGATGTGCGCACCTTTCACTCCCTTGGTAATCGGTTGACGCAGAGTCTGTGTCGCTGGGGGGCGCTTGCGCCGAGACGCCTGCTGTCTGCTGATTGGCAGCTAGAGCGCCTGTTGCGTCAGGCGAGCTTGAATGTGCTTCACGATGCCGTTGAGCGTCGCGATGCGGCTATCGAAGGCGACCGATTAGAAGCGCTTGCCCACTTCTGTGGGCTGGTAAAAGCGGAAATGCTATCGGCTGATGTACTTTACAAGCGTCTTAATTACGAGCCGGATACTGACTACTTTCCCAGCGCATTTGATGAAGCTGAACGGCTGTTGCACGTTGAAGGCGTCATGACCTACGCTGATTTGCTCTACCGGCCCCTGCAAGTGTTAGAAGCTGAACAGACCTTGCGCAGTCGTGTGGAAGGTTTTCTCGATCATGTGATCATTGATGAATATCAGGATATTAATACTGCCCAGCAGCGGTTGCTAGCGGTGTTGGCGGGGTCCAGCGCCAATGTGATGGCGGTAGGTGATGCGAATCAGTGCATCTACGAATGGCGGGGCGCACGCCCTGACACCATGCTGGAGAACTTTACCGCCACGTTTGGCAGCGCCACAGACTACCCGCTCTCTATCACGTTTCGTCATGGCCACGCGCTGGCGCTGACCGCTAACCATGCCATCATGGCTAATCAGCGCCGACCAGACCAGCTCTGTTTGGCGGATGCTAATAATCCTGAGACCCATATATCTGTCGGCCAGGGCAGCCGACTGCTGCTCGATGCCTTAGTTGATTGGCAAGCGCAGGGGCGCGCGTTGAGCGATGTTAGTCTGCTGGTGCGTAGTTGGGCGCTTTCGGTGCCTTTTCAGTTGGCGTTACTGCAGGCGGGTATTCCATTTCGTCTTCAACGAGAAGATCGTTTCGTTTTCCGACTCCCTCTCGTGCAGGCATTGGCTGGCTATTTGAAACTGTCTCGCCAGCCAGAGCTGCTGCACGATCCAGAGCAACTCTTGCTTTTGCTCTCTCAGCCAACGCCTTTTGTTGCCCGTGAGCGGCTTCAGCAGCTCGCCTATCAGCTGGCCAGCACCCAGCGCTGGCCTGAACGCCACGAGCCGGTACTAACCTCTCTAAAGCCGCTGCAGCGTCGCACGCTTAAAAAGCGTTGGGCGCTGCTATGTGAGCTGCCCAAATTAAGTGGTTGGCCGCCTGCAAAGCTGCTGAGTCATGTGGTGGAAACGATCGAAGCGGAAAAAACCTTAAAGCGAGCAGCGGCAAGACGCGATAAGGGCGAAGAGGACGTTCGTCTATTGGATGTGCTTATCGAGCAAGCCGATAGCGTGAAAGATCCAGATGCGTTTATCGAACTGCTCGAACGTCCAGTAGAGAACCAAGCTGGCGGTGTTCTGATTAGCACGGTTCACGGAGCGAAAGGTCTGGAGTGGCCGTTGGTCGCCGTTGTTGGAGTGAACGAAGAGGACTTTCCGCACTACAGTCGAGACAATCCGCTCAATGATGAGAGGTTAGAAGAAGAGCGACGACTGTTTTACGTAGCGATTACGCGGGCTCAAGAGCAGCTGCTGGTGTTGCATGATGGTGGTGTTCATCGGCCTAGTCGCTTTATTGCGGAAAGCGCTTGGCAGGATAGTTTGCGGGTGGCGTCATGTCTGTCGCGCCAAGATACACCCGTAACGGCTGTGCAGGTAACATCGCCGAGCTTGGTGAAGCGCTATCTTGAGCGGTTAGGACGAACAGACATTGAGCTGGCGGCGCCGCAGGTCAATGAGGCGGCGGCAAGTTACCAGGCTGATGCACACTTTTACCCAGGACAACGCTTGATGCATGCCGTGTTTGGAGAAGGTGAGGTGGCCTCGGTAGAAGGTAACCCCTCCGATCCTGTTATCGATGTGCGCTTCGCACAGGCTGGCCGGCGTCGTCTCATTGCTCGACGTGCGCCGATTGAGTGCTTAGAGCCACCGGCGCAGCCAGCGTAACTGGCCGCGCCGTATGGCACCCTAGTGATGCGGATTACATAGTCGGATGGTTACATATTGGGATAGTTAGGCCCGCCGCCGCCTTCTGGTGCTACCCAGGTAATATTTTGGGCAGGGTCTTTAATATCGCAGGTTTTGCAGTGCACGCAGTTCTGGAAGTTGATCTGGAAGCGTGGCTTGCCTTGATCATCTTCCACCACTTCATAAACCCCCGCAGGGCAGTAGCGTTGGGCCGGTTCTGCATAGGTTGGCAGGTTGTCGCGAATCGGCAGCTCTGGATCTGCTAGGCGCAGATGGCAGGGCTGGTCTTCTTCGTGGTTGGTGTTGGACAAAAAGACGGAAGTCGATTTATCAAACGACAATTTGCCATCGGGCTTCGGATAAGTGATTTTTTCAAACTCGGCTGCAGGTTTTAGCGCGCCGTGGTCGGTGGTGGTGTCGTGAACGTTGGGTAGCTTATTGCCCAGTAGTTGATTGGCGAAGTTGTAAGCACCGCCGCCTACCGTGCCATATTTATGGATAGCAGGGCCAAAGCTTGCGCTCTCTTTTAGCTCTTCATAGGCCCAGCTGGCTTGCCATTTCTCAGTGAAGCTACTTAGCTCCTGAGCACCTTCATCACCCCCCTTAATGGCTTCAAAGACGCTTTCTGCAGCGACCATGCCGGATTTCATCGCTGTGTGCAGGCCTTTGATTTTGGCAAAGTTCAGCGTGCCCGCATCGCAGCCAATCAATAGACCACCCGGGAACGTCATTTTCGGTAGGCAGTTAAAGCCGCCTTTGGTAATGGCGCGCGCACCATAAGCAACCCGTTTGCCGCCTTCTAAATATTGGCTAAGCACCGGGTGATGCTTCATGCGCTGGAATTCATCAAAAGGTGACAGCCAGGGGTTTTTATAACCAAGATCCATAATGAGGCCAACGACGACCTGCTGATTTTCTGCGTGGTAAAGGAACCAGCCGCCGTGAGTGTCTTTTTCAAGCGGCCAGCCCGAGCCGTGAAGCACAAGTCCGGGTTCATGTTTGTCGGCGGGAACATCCCACAGTTCTTTCAAGCCAATCCCATAGTGCTGCGGGTCACGACCAGCATCTAGTGAGAACTCTTTGATTAACCGTTTACCCAAGTGGCCGCGGGCACCTTCGGCAAATAGCGTGTATTTCGCGCGCAGTTCCATGCCTGGCATATGGCCATCTTTGGGAGTGCCATCTGCGCTAACACCCATGTCGCCAATGAGGATGCCGCGTACTGCACCATCTTCGATAATTACGTCCTGGGCAGCAAAGCCAGGGAAAATTTCCACCCCAAGAGCCTCGGCTTGCTCGGCCAGCCAGCGGCATAGGTTGCCTGCGCTAATCACATAGCGGGTAAGATCGCCGCCAGTGTTATGCATGCTTTTTGGCACTAGCGCATTAGGAATTTTTTGCGCTTTTTGAGCATCTTTTAATAGATAAACATCGTCACGAACGGCAGGTGTGTTAAGCGGTGCGCCGCGCTCTTCCCAATCAGGAAATAGTTCTGCCAGTGCGCGGGGCTCAAAGACAGCACCAGAAAGAATATGGGCGCCGACTTCGGAGCCTTTTTCTACTACACAAACCGTCAACTCTTGTTCTGCTTGATTTGCCTGTTGCATTAGGCGGCAAGCGGAAGCTAGGCCAGAGGGGCCAGCCCCGACAATGACTACATCGAAGTCCATGACATCGCGTTCAACATTTTCCACCCGGCTTCTCCTTATTCTCATAAGAGCCATTATTTACAAAAACTAGCCTGTACAAACGTCAAATGAGCGTTATGAGAACTAGCTTATAAAAAGATGGCCTTAATTTTAAACGGTCGTTTGCTTCTGGTTATGCTCCATGATAGGCATAATACCCCTGTAAGGTCACCCCTACGATGGCAAAAGCACCATTTATCCATGGAGTTTACATCGCTGCTACGACCAAGGCCGTAGTTAATCGGTGTTGTCGCTAGTCACTAGGTTGTGGCAAATTGATAGGGTTTTTCATTTACAGACCTATCAAACGCTTGCATGAATTTTTTAAGGTGTCGTTTTAAATACACGTCGCCCCTATTTTAGAAGCATCAGCTGGTACGATGCTGAGACAAGCTAACGGCTTCCATCACAAGCCAAGCGAGGAATCTATGAAAGTACTCGTCGCGGTTAAACGCGTCATCGACTATAACGTCAAAATCCGCGTGAAAGCGGACAACTCTGACGTTGATCTTACCAACGTCAAAATGGCGATGAACCCCTTCTGCGAAATTGCCGTAGAAGAAGCGGTGCGCCTCAAAGAGAAGGGTGTTGCGACAGAAGTCGTGGCCGTTACCGTTGGCCCTAAGGCGGCTCAAGAGCAGTTGCGCACCGCGCTAGCGCTTGGGGCAGACCGTGCTATTCATATTGAAACCGACGAGCGCGTTGAGTCGCTTGCGGTAGCCAAGTTGCTAGCTAAGGTTGTTGACGAAGAGCAGCCTGGTTTAGTGATTCTCGGTAAGCAGGCTATCGATACCGACAACAATCAAACGGGCCAAATGCTGGCCGCGCTGACCAATCTACCCCAAGGTACTTTTGCCTCTGAGGTTGCTGTTGACGGTGACAAGGTCAACGTCACTCGCGAAATCGATGGTGGTCTGCAAACCGTAGCGCTTTCTCTGCCCGCTATCGTTACCACCGATTTGCGTTTGAACGAGCCGCGTTACGCGAAGCTTCCCGACATCATGAAGGCTAAGAAGAAGCCGCTGGATACCAAAACGCCCGCTGATTACGGGGTTGAAGTGGCCTCCAAGGTGAGCCTGCTCAAAGTGGAGTCCCCGGCAGAGCGCAAAGGTGGTGTTAAAGTCGCCTCGGTAGATGAATTGATCGACAAACTGAAAAACGAAGCCAAAGTGCTTTAATAGGAGCTGATCTCATGAGCATTCTGGTACTTGCCGACCTTCATGAAGGTCAGTTAGCGGGCGCAACCGCTCACGTAGTTGCTGCTGCCAAGGCGATTGGTGGTGACATTGACGTGCTGGTGGCCGGTGAAGGCGTTCAGGCGGCGGCTGATGCTGCTGCAAAGCTTGAAGGCGTCAATAAAGTTCGCGTTGCCGATAACGCTGTTTACGCCCATCAGCTTGCCGAGCCAATGGGCGCTCTATTGGTTGAGTTGGCTGGCGACTATACCCACGTGTTGGCTAGCGCCTCTACCACTGGCAAAAACGTACTGCCGCGCTTGGCTGCCTTAAAAGATGTTAGCCAGCTGTCCGACGTGATTGGCGTTGAAAGTGCTGATACTTTCCTGCGTCCAATTTATGCGGGCAACGCCATCGCCACAGTAAAAAGCGACGACGCACTGAAAGTGATGACCGTGCGTACCACTGCGTTTGATGCGGTCGAGAGCACGGGTAGCGGCTCTGTAGAAGCGGTAGAAGTAGTGGTCGAAAATGGTCAGTCTAGCTTTGTTAAGCAAGAGCTGGCGCAATCCGACCGTCCGGAACTTGGCGGTGCCAAAGTAGTGGTGTCTGGTGGTCGTGGTATGGGCAACGGCGAAAACTTTAAGCTGCTTGACGGCATTGCTGACAAGCTGGGTGCTGCCATTGGTGCATCACGAGCGGCCGTAGACGCTGGGTTTGTGCCCAATGATATGCAGGTTGGCCAAACCGGTAAGATTGTGGCCCCTGAGCTGTATATTGCTGTGGGTATTTCTGGTGCTATTCAGCACTTGGCGGGCATGAAAGACTCTAAAGTCATTGTTGCGATCAACAAAGACGAAGAAGCGCCCATTTTCCAAGTCGCCGATTACGGCTTGGTGGGTGATCTCTTCGAGGTTCTGCCGGAGCTTGAAAGCAAGCTATAAGCCACTGAATCTAAACTGGCTAAAAGCCGACTTCACCAGAAGTCGGCTTTTTTATTGGCGATGAGTTCGATAAACTGCCAATAGTTGACTAAGGTACTGGGGTATAAAACGTATCGGTTATCAATAATCGCTGCTCACGGTAATTAATTATAGCCGTGATGGTTGAAAAAGGTGGGGTAAGACCACACCTAGTTGAGTGAACGTAACAAAAGCCACTTAAGGAGAAGTTAGCATGGCACATACACTTCCAGAATTACCGTACGCTTATGACGCACTTGAGCCGCATATCGATGCGATGACGATGGAGATTCACCACTCTCGTCACCACAACACTTACGTCACTAGTCTGAATGCTGCGCTTGAAGGCACGGGCCTTGAAGACGTGCCGGTAGAAGAGCTGGTTGCCAATCTTGATCGTGTACCTGAAGAGAAGCGTCAAGCCGTTATTAACCACGGCGGCGGCCATGCCAACCACTCTATGTTCTGGCAAATGATGTCACCTAATGGCGGTGGCCAGCCTCAGGGTGATGTAGCAAAAGCTATTGAAGCTGAACTAGGCGGTCTTGATGCGTTCAAGGAAGCGTTCAAGAAAGCAGCGTTGGGTCGCTTTGGTAGCGGCTGGGCATGGCTTTCCGTTACACCTGAGAAAAAGCTGGTCGTTGAAAATACCCTGAACCAAGACAGCCCGCTAATGCATGGCAACACGCCGGTATTGGGTCTGGATGTTTGGGAGCACGCATACTACCTGAAGTTCCAAAACAAGCGCCCTGATTACGTAGAAGCCTTTTTTAACGTAGTCAATTGGGAAGATGTTGAGCGTCGTTATCAGGCGGCTATCGCCTAAACTCACGCGCTGTGAGAAAGGCGCCAAGCTCGTTGGCGCCTTGGAAAAAAACCGCTTCCATTGAGAAGCGGTTTTTTTGTTTTTGGGAGAAGGTTTAGCTATTTCTGAAGCCGCTCTTGTGATGGCCCTAATGAGAGCTATTGAGAGCGTTCGTGGGGTGGTTAGGGGAGGGGTGTTTTAGACGGCTATTGAGAGGCTGCTGGGTATGATATTGGGTACGAGCTGTCAATAACCTGTGGATGAAAAAAATACCATATATGCTTGAATTGATTTTCTCATGGTCTATATATAGTATGCGTTGTGTCTTCCAGAGAGGGCGAGCACAAGATATGCTCTACCCGAAAAACACCGCTATGAAAAGGAAAAAATAGCCATGGATATCCAAATTTATAGCAAGCCTGCTTGTGTTCAATGCACTGCTACCTACCGTGCGCTGGATAAGCAGGGCCTAGAATATACCGTTATCGATATTACTGCTGAAAGCGGTGCCCAGGAGGAAGTGGAAGCGCTGGGTTATCGTCAGTTACCCGTCGTGGTTGCGGGTGAGGATCATTGGTCTGGTTTTCGTCCTGACCGCATTCAAGCACTAGCGTAAAACGTCGCTATGCAAAACGCTGATGTGGAAGCTGGGCGTAATCGTTCTTTAGTTTATTTTTCCACTAAGTCAGGCAATACCCACCGTTTTATACAAAAGCTTGGCTTAAGCGCTCAGCGGCTGCCACTAAACCGTGAAGAACCGACACCACGCATAGAACAGCCCTACATATTAGTGACACCTACCTATGGTGGCGGCTATGCCGAAGGGGCAGTGCCGGGGCAGGTGATCCGATTTTTAAACGATGAGCACAATCGACATCTCTTACGGGGTGTTATTGCCGCTGGTAATACGAATTTTGGTGAAGCATATGGGTTGGCAGGGCGAATCATTGCCCAAAAGTGCCAAGTGCCGCTGCTTTATCGATTTGAACTGTTTGGCACTGACGACGATGTCGCCAAGGTCCGCAAAGGAGTAGAAGAGTTTTGGAAACGTCAAGCTCAGTCTCTAACAACGTAGCTTCTAACAACGTTGCTACAAAAAACTCGGCAGAAACAAAACGGCCTACTGCGGGGGCATCCGAGGCGCGTACCCTGGATTACCATGCGCTGAACGCGATGTTGAATCTATACGGTGCCAACGGTGAATTGCAGCTCGATAAAGATCGCGAAGCCGCCCGCCAGTATTTCCTGCAGCACGTTAATCAAAACACCGTGTTCTTCCACTCGTTGGAAGAGAAGCTCGATTACCTAGTGGAAGAGCAGTATTACGAGGCAGAAATGCTGGCCCAGTACAGCTTTGCCTTTATTAAGGCGCTGTTTGAGCAGGCATACGCCTATAAATTCCGTTTCCCGAGCTTCTTGGGCGCTTTCAAGTATTACACCAGCTACACGCTGAAAACGTTCGACGGTAAGCGTTACCTTGAGCGCTATGAAGACCGTGTCTGCATGGTGGCGTTGACGCTGGCGCGTGGCGATGAGGCATTGGCCAAGTCACTGGTTGATGAAGTTATTAGCGGCCGTTTTCAGCCTGCTACGCCGACTTTCCTGAACTGCGGTAAACAGCAGCGCGGTGAGCTGGTTTCCTGCTTCCTGCTGCGTATTGAAGACAACATGGAGTCGATTGGTCGCTCGATTAACTCCGCGTTGCAGCTCTCTAAGCGCGGCGGCGGTGTTGCCTTCTTGTTGACTAATATCCGCGAGTCCGGCGCACCCATTAAGCGTATCGAGAACCAGTCCTCGGGTATTATCCCGATTATGAAACTGCTGGAAGATGCCTTCTCCTACGCTAATCAGTTAGGTGCGCGCCAGGGCGCAGGTGCGGTTTATTTAAATGCTCACCACCCGGATATTCTGAGTTTTCTCGACACTAAGCGTGAAAATGCCGATGAAAAAATCCGCATTAAAACGCTGTCGCTGGGCGTAACGATTCCGGACATTACCTTTGAGCTGGCCAAGCGCAACGACGATATGTACCTGTTCTCGCCCTACGATGTTGAGCGGGTTTATGGCGTGCCGTTTGGGGATATCAGCGTGACCGAGAAGTACCATGAAATGGTCGCGGATGCGCGCATTCGTAAGCACAAGATCAATGCACGTGCATTCTTCCAAACCCTGGCCGAGCTACAGTTCGAATCGGGCTATCCGTACATCATGTTTGAAGATACGGTTAACCGTGCGAATCCGATTGCCGGTCGTATCAATATGAGCAACCTTTGCTCTGAAATTCTCCAGGTGAATACGCCCACCGAATACGATGACGATCTTGGCTATCGTCAGGTCGGTCAGGACATCTCCTGTAATCTTGGTTCGATGAACATCGCTAAAGTGATGGACTCAGGCGATATTGGCACCAGCGTTGAGATTGCCATTCGTGGTTTGACCGCGGTTTCTGAGATGAGCAACCTGCGCAGTGTGCCTTCCATTGCTGAAGGTAACGCCAAGTCTCGCGCCATTGGCCTCGGGCAAATGAACCTGCACGGTTTCCTGGCGCGTGAACACATTTATTATGGTTCGGAAGAGGGCTTGGACTTTACCAATCTCTACTTCTACTGCGTGGCATTCCATGCGATTCGTGCGTCTAACCAGCTGGCGATCGAACACAGCGAAGCCTTTGCAGGGTTTGAAGACTCCACCTACGCATCGGGCGCTTTCTTTGATAAGTACACAGATCAAGCGTGGCTGCCGAAAACTGAGAAAGTGCGTCACTTGTTCGAGCGTAGCGGTATTGCATTACCTACCCAGGAAGATTGGCAGGCGCTAAAGGCATCGGTAATGGCGCACGGACTGTATAACCGTAACCTGCAGGCGGTGCCGCCAACGGGTTCTATCTCATATATCAACCACTCTACCTCTAGTATTCACCCGGTGGCAGCGAAAATTGAGATCCGTAAAGAAGGCAAGCTGGGGCGTGTTTACTATCCGGCGCCATTCTTGAACGAGGCGAACTTCGATTATTTCCAGGATGCCTATGAAATTGGCCCTGAGAAAATTATCGATACCTATGCTGAAGCGTCTAAACACGTTGATCAGGGTCTGTCGTTGACGCTGTTCTTCCCTGATACCGCCACCACGCGGGATATCAACAAAGCGCAAATTTACGCGTGGCGTAAGGGCATCAAGACGCTTTACTACATCCGTTTACGCCAGAGCGCGCTTGAAGGTACGGAAGTAGAAGGCTGCGTCTCCTGCTCGCTGTAATCGTATATCGCTTTTATTAGATCATGTTGGTGAGAGAATTCTGATGACCACTATGCAACGCTTATCGCGGGTCGATGCGATCAACTGGAACCGCCTTCAGGATGATAAAGACCTGGAAGTGTGGAACCGCCTGACCAGCAATTTCTGGCTGCCGGAAAAAGTGCCGCTCTCCAACGATATTCAATCGTGGAACACCCTGACACAGCAGGAAAAACAGCTGACGATTCGCGTGTTCACTGGCCTGACGCTGCTCGATACAATCCAGAGCAGCGTGGGAGCGCCGGTATTAATGGAGGATGCACGCACACCCCATGAAGAGGCGGTTTATACCAATATTGCCTTTATGGAATCGGTGCATGCGCGCTCATACAGCTCGATTTTCTCAACACTGTGCGCGACGCGGGATGTAGATGATGCGTTTCGCTGGAGTGAAGAAAACCCGACGCTGCAGGCGAAGTCTGAGTTGATTCTTGAGCGTTACCGCTCCGACGATCCGTTAATGCGTAAAGTGGCTAGCGTCTTCCTTGAGTCATTTCTGTTCTACTCGGGTTTCTACCTGCCGATGTACTGGTCGAGCCACGCCAAGCTGACCAACACGGCTGATCTGATTCGTTTGATCATTCGTGATGAAGCCGTGCACGGCTACTACATTGGCTACAAGTTCCAGCAAGCGCTGGCAGAAGCCACGCCCGAGCGCCAGCAAGAAGTGAAAGACTACGCTTATGAGCTGCTGCTAGAACTTTACGACAACGAAGTGCGCTACACCGAATCGCTCTATGATGAGGTGGGTTTAACGGAAGACGTGAAGAAATTCCTTCACTACAACGCCAATAAAGCGCTGATGAACCTCGGGTTTGAACCGTTGTTCCCCAGCAGCGTCACCGACGTCGATCCAACCATTATGGCCGCGCTTTCTCCGAGTGCGGATGAAAACCACGACTTCTTCTCCGGTTCTGGTTCTTCCTACGTGATTGGTAAGGCCGTTGCCACCGAAGACGACGACTGGGCGTTTTAAGCTTACCATCGGCGGCTTTTCAACGTCGTTGATAGCTTGATGAGGCAAGGAGGGAGCAGTGTCGGGCAATATTGATAAGGCGCAGAATTTGCTGAAAATAGCAGCGGCAGTCGTGAGCGACTCTTCAGGGCGCTTGCTACTAGTACGCAAGCAGGGCGCGCGATTTTTTATGCAACCAGGCGGTAAAATTGAGCAGGGAGAGGAAGCCATAGCGGCACTCTGCCGTGAGTTAGAGGAAGAAGTTGGCTTACGTATAGCAAGTGATCAGTTACTTCCTTTGGGCATGCAGCGTGCTTTAGCAGCCAATGAGCCAGACACCGTGATTGAAGCGCAGTTGTTCAGTCTGGTGATTGATCAGCCTGTCCATGCTGGGGCGGAGATTGCTGAAACGGTTTGGGTAACCCGCGAAGAGGCATTAAAGCTGCCGTTGGCACCGCTGACCAAACAGCATGTTGTGGTTGCTGCTTAGAAGCGCTTTCCCTGTATTTTACTGCCCCTGTGTTTTTACTGAACCTGTATTTTTACAGACCCTATGTCTTTACTGAAGGGCGCCACTTGGCGCCCTTTTTTATGCTGGAGTGACGGTCTGCAGCGAAGCACTATTGAATGCTAATGATAAATATTGTCATTTATTCTATTAGTGTTAGGCTATGCACTGCTTAAACGAAACGCAAATCGTTCATTATACCTAATGAGTTTCTAGCGCGCCGTTAATGGCGACGTGCTAATCAGTAACGGAGACGTAACGTGCTGAAAAGGCCTTTCTTTGCCTTGCATGGAGGCTGGCTTGCCGGAGTGCTGGTCAGCGGTACGCTAATGGCAAGTGATGAGACAGTCGATCAAGCGGCCCAGAGTGTCGAGGCCCAGCAAGCGCAGTCCGCACTTCAGCAGCAAATTGATGAGGCTGATGACGCCACGCGTTCAGCGATTGAAGAGCTACGCCGCCTAGAGCGGGAAACCCGCCAGATGGAAGCATCCAATGCTGCTTTAAGTGGCCGCCTGGCCAGTGAAGCCGAGCGCCAGCAGCGCCTTGGTCAGGCGCTCGATACGTTAAGCGACACGCGCGCCGCGCTGCCTGCTGTTGAGCAGGATATGACAGAGCAGCTAATCAGTTGGATCGAGTCTGACCTGCCGTTTCTGAAAGCCGAGCGTTTGGCGCGTGTTCAACCCACTGAGCAGCAGCCTTCAGAAAGTGCGGCGCGCATTGCCAATTTGCTGGAAGCTTGGCGTGCTGAATTGGCGTATGGCCGTGAAGTGGATAGCTGGCGTGGTCGTTTGCAATTAGCAGAAGGTAATCCGCGTGAAGTGGAATATTTGCGCATTGGCCGAATCGGCTTTTATTACCTAACCCCTGATGGTCGAGAAGGGGGTATGTGGGATAAGGCGAGCGGTGAGTGGCAGGCACTTGATGAAAGCGCCCGCCGCGAGGTGCGTAACGGTCTACGTATTGCTGACGATCAGCGCACGCCAGAGCTGCTGCGCCTACCGCTTTCCATTATTGCTAACGACCACGCAGGGGGCCAGCAATGAGTCTGTTAACACGCCAGCGAGGCGCGCGCAGAAGCATAATCTGTTTTGCATTACTGGCAAGCCTTCTGGGCGGCAGTATGGCAATGGCGCAAACTGACAGCGTTGGTTCGTTACGTGAAGCTCGCGAAGCCGCTGAGGCGCGTGACCAAGCGCGCTTGCAGTCGTTCCTTGAAGATCAAGAGGCACTGGATGAAGCGTTAGCAGAGGCGCGGGCTGAGCATCAAGCTGCAGAAGAACAGAAAGTAGCATTAGCTGCGCAACAGCAGGAACAAGCGCAACAGGCTCAAGCGCTGGCCGCGCGCCAGGAAGAGCAGGGCGAAGCGCTCACCTCGCTACTGGCGGATCTGTCACGGCACAGCGAAGAGGTGCGTAACGAACTAGGCAGTGATAGCTGGTTGACGCTAGATGCTAATGCGTTACCACCGCGTCTCAATGAGATCGAGGTGCTGGAGCGTCAACAAATCGAAACTGTCGTGGACAGTTTAGCGACGCTAACGCTGAGCACTGGGTGTGCCGAGCGCCTTGAATTACCGGTGGCCGATGCCAGTGGCGAGATTGAATCGAGAAGCGTTGTGCGCTTGGGTGATTTTGCAGCGTTTACTGACACAGCGTTGCTCAGGAAAGGCCAGGATGATGGTGGCTTGGCTGAAGTGCCGCATACTCCTGCTGAAATCAGTGATGTGCTGGCGGCCTATCATCAAGGTGAAAGCCGCGTATTTGCCATTGATCCTACCCAAGGTAGCGTGTTGCAAGCTCTTGCTCAGCAGCCAAGTCTCTGGGAGCGATTCCAGCAGGGCGGTTATGTCGGTTACGTAGTGGTAGCGCTGGGTGGCTTTGGTCTATTAGTGGCATTGGCGCAGTACCTTTACCTGGTCGTCGTCAGTGCACGGCTGCACCGCCAGCGTAAAGCGCTGGATCAACCGAATGCTAATAACCCGCTGGGTCGCGTGCTCCAGCGTTTCCAGGAGATGGATAAGCACCAAACACCGGAAGCACTGGAAGCGAGGTTGGATGAGGCGGTGTTGGCTGAACTGCCGCGTATCGAGCGTGGCCAGCCGATTGTTAAGCTGTTGGCAGCCGTTGCGCCGCTACTGGGTCTGCTGGGTACTGTGACCGGCATGATTGTCACCTTCCAGGCGATTACCGTGTTCGGTACCGGCGACCCGCAGCTAATGGCGGGTGGTATCAGTCAGGCGCTGGTAACAACGGTGCTGGGGCTTGTGACAGCAGTGCCGCTACTATTTGCTCAGACAGCCTTAGCGAGTCGGAGTCGCTTGATTACCCAGGCCATTGAAGGTGAAGCAAGTGCCACCTTAGCTGACCATCTTGAAGCGCAGTCGACGGCTAATGCGCAAGCGGTGACCTAATATGCCCACGTTACCTCTTTGGCTTGAGCCCGTTGAGCGGCTGCTTGATGCCGGTGGTGCCGTTTTAGTGGTGCTGGCATTCGTTGCCGTGCTGGTGTTTGGGATGGCAATTGAGCGCTGGTGGTATTACCGCTTTAGTTGGCGGCGTGCCCGTCGCCAACTGATTCGTCGCTGGGCTGCACGCAGTGATCACCGTAGCTGGAGTGCACGCACGCTACGCAATGTCTGGACAGAGGCGCTGGTTGCTAAGCTACGCCGCCCGTTGCCCTGGATCAAACTGCTTGTAGCGTTATGCCCACTGCTAGGCTTGCTGGGTACTGTCACCGGTATGATTACCGTGTTCGATAGCCTTTCTCTTAGTGATACTCATCAGGCGCGGGCCATGGCCGACGGTGTTGCCCGTGCCACGCTGCCCACGCTAACTGGCATGGCAATTGCTGTGGTGGGGTTGCTGTTTATTAGTCGTTTAGAGCACGTGATTCGTCGCGAAGACCAGCGGTTACACGACCGCTTAGCCCGTGCCTTGGAGGAGAATGATGCGTAGACGCCGTTCCATAGACACCACGGCTGATAGTAATGAAGTTAACCTAACGCCGATGCTGGACGTTGTCTTTATCATGCTGATCTTCTTTATTGTGACGACCAGTTTCATTAAAGAGAGCGGTGTTGAGATTGAACGCCCCGAAGCGGCAGCGGCAAGCCCGCGCCCCGACGCACAGGTACTGATTGCTGTGACGCCGGAGGGGGCTGTTTGGGTCGATGGAAAGCCAGTTGATGTGCATCGTATTGGCCAGCAGGTCGCCGGCATGTTGAGTGATGATGGCTCCGTTGTTATCCAGGCCGATCGGGAATCCACGACTGGCTTGTTGATTGAAGTGATGGATCGCCTCAAGCAGGCGGGTGTTGACCAGATCGCCGTGGCAGCGAGCCGGAGTGCACCATGATTCGTCATGTCCTCTCGATACTGGGTGGCATTGCCTTAGCCGTTGGCTTGTTTTGGATGTTGGCGCTACTGGTGGCGCCCCGGAGCGCTCGCCAGAAGAACCTATAATGTCAATGTCGATGACTATGATAGAAGCGCCAGAGATGGCGCCAGAGCAGGAAGCGCCGCCGCCTGCGCCTTCAGAGGCAGCGCCAGTAACACCGCCGCCGATGCCTATGCCAGCGCCGGCACCTATCGCTGAGAGTACGATTGCGCTACCTGAGGTAGAGCTTCCTGACGAGCCAGTGGAACCGGTTGAGTTGGAGAGTGAGTTACCAGAGCTGACTGAAATTACTCCCGAACCCACCCCGCAACCCACGCCGAAGCCGTCTCCACGACCAGCGCCGCAACCTGACCCTGCGCCACCACAGCCAGCAGCAACGGCAGCGCCTTCTCCTGCGCCTTCGACAGCGCAGCGTGAGGCCGCGCCAGTGGCAGAGCCCGCGCCATCGAATGAGCCTGTCAGTGTCGGGCAAGTTGCTCCGACCAGTCGCGTGAACCCTTCTTATCCGCCGCGTGCTCAGCGGCGGGGCATGGAGGGCTTTGTGGAGGTCGAGTTTGTTATTCGCCGAGATGGTAGCGTCGATAACGGCACGATTCGCGTGACGCGGGCACAGCCGAGGCGAGTGTTTGAAGACGCAGCCCGCGAAGCGATCGCGCGCTGGCAGTTCGAACCCGGTCAGCAGCTTCGTCGCGCCACGCAGCGTATTGAATTCCAGTTGAGATAGCCCGTTGAGTTAGTCCGTTGGAACAGCTCGTTGGAATAGCTCGTTGGAATAGCTCGTTGGAATAGTTCGTTGAAATGGTTTGTTGGAATGGTTTGTTGGAATGGTTTGTTGGAATGGTTCGTTGAGTCAGTCCATTGAAAATGCCAGTCGAGGAAAGAGTATGCAGCGTTGGGTGGGAATCGCCGTATTAAGCGCGCTAAGCGTCATGGCGCACGCGAACGAACCGCTGCCGGGTGATATTGTTCGCGATCTTAATGGGTTGCAAAGCCAATTAGCTGAGCAGCCCAGCGGCGAGGCTGATAGCGATGTGCTCAACCGTATTACGCGACATGCGCGATCCCAGGCAGAGCGCCTCGCTGGCGGCAATCGTGCGGACCAGTGGGCGAGTGCGCTCTATCATCAACTCGCCGCGAGTGCGTTGGTGCGTCAAGGTGATCACGTTGCGGCAGCTGATGAGTTAGCCAGCGCACGACAGCGCCCTAGCGTGCCTAGCAGCCAAATTCTACGCTGGCTGCGTGATGAGGCGTCGCTACGTCGTGCAGGTAACCAGAGCACTGAAGCTATCACGCTATATGAGCAGTGGCTAACCCAGTCCAAGGGCAATCCGCACTACGATGAATCTGCGTGGCGACTCGTTCGCTTATTAGCGGAAGAGGAGCGCTGGGAAGACGCCGCTGAATGGTTGTCCCCGCTACTGCAAAAAGGCGGATTGACTGACGCGCAGCAGGCACTAACCACGGTGGTGTTACGCAATGCGGGACAAAACGAGCAAGCTCTCGGTTGGCTAGTGGGTGATTTGAATGCGCAGAGCGAGCCTGATGCTTGGCGTCAGGCGGCAGGGCTTGCCCAGCAAGCAGGTCAGGCTGGTGTGGCGGCTGGCGTGTGGGAGATGGCGTGGCAGCTGGGGAAGTTCACCACGGTCGAAGATCGCTTAACGTTAATTCGTCTGCATTTAGCGGGTGGTACGCCAGCTAGGGCAGGTGAACACTTGGAAGTGGCTATTCAAGAAGGTGTGTTGGCGCGTGATGAAGAAACGTTGCGGCTGCTGGCGGGGGCGTGGCAGCAGGCGAGGCATGTTGATAAGGCGTTAAGCGCTTGGAGAGCACTTGCTGAGAACACTCAGCAAGCGGAAGACTGGCGGCAGTATGGACAGCTGGCTTATCGCTGGGGGCAAGATGATCAGGCCGAGGGAGCGCTTATCAAGGCGGCGAATCTGGGTGATGATCAGGCAGAGCAGTGGTTGGCGAATTTTGAAGAGTGAAGTGACAAGCCCTCGGTAGACGCCCCTCGAATAACGTAAGGGGCGTATGTGTGTTTGGCTTGTTTGTGCTTAGTCTGTCTGGGAAAGCATCAGCGCAAAATCACTCCAGGTAGGAGCGTGATCGGAAGGCCGCTCCATACCGCGCAGTTCATAATCAATGCCTGCACCGGTGACGCATTCGGCAAGCGGTTTAGACACCAGAATGTAGTCAATGCGCAGGCCGCGTTTTGGCTCGCGGTCAAAACCTTTTGAGCGATAGTCAAACCAGCTGAACCACTCACTATTATCTGGGTGGCACAGTCGATAGCTGTCGCTGAGGCCCCACGCTTTTATACCTTCAAGCCATTCTCGCTCGATAGGCTGAAAGCTGGCTTTGCCCTCGCGTAACCAGCGTTTGCGGCTTGGTTCGCCAATACCAATATCCTGATCTTCCGGCGATATGTTGAAATCTCCCATGATCGCCAGCTGTTCTTCAGGATGGTGCTGGTTTTGTAGCAGGCTTGCCAACTGCTGATAGAAGCGCGCTTTATGAGGGAATTTAGTTGGGTGTTCAACGTTTTCACCCTGGGGGAAGTAGCCATTCCAAACAGTGACCGGTTCACCATTATCGGCTAGTAACCGTACGCCAATCATCCGGCGTTGGGCGTCTTCCTCATCATCAGGGAAGCCATAAAATACCGCTTGGGGTTTTTGCCGACACATTAAGGCAACCCCGTAATGGCCTTTTTGACCGTAATAAAAAACGTGATAGCCCATGGCTTCAACGTCAGCCAGAGGAAACTCGCTGTCGTGTACTTTGGTTTCCTGTAGGCCAATGACGTCTGGCTGCTGCGTATCAATCAGCGCTTGAAGCTGATGAAGCCGTGCCCGAATGCCATTGATATTAAACGAGACCAAACGCATTACGAACGATCTCCTGAAGGGTTGTCTCCTTCTTTATCAGGATGGATGGCAATATTCTGCCCGTCTTGCTGGCGTGCCAGTTTACGCACCGCTTGAAGCTTGCGTTGTTGCTGCTTCTTAGCCACAAAGCGGCGTGAAGGAGCCACTTGGTCAGGGTTGTCATGGCGCCATTTTTTGTAATCTTTGCGGCGACCAGTGCGGATAGTTACCTTATCCGCTAGCGAACGAGTTTTTTTCTTACGCGTCATGTCGCGCTCCTTGGGTTAATTTATGCCTCATTCTAACAGGCAAGCGCACTCCTTCGACAGCAGGACGCGCTCTTATCGCCAACCCCTGGTACAATGCGCACTTCGTGATGCCTAACATCCACAGCAATGGACAGATACACAGCCTATGAGCGAGTCGGAACAGACCACAGCATCGGCCCAGAACCGCAAGCCTAAACGCCGCCGTCGGAAGCCGCGTCGTCGTCAATCGAACTGGGATCTTCGTCAGTTTCAGGTGCCCGCCGTTGCCGGCAAGTGGCGCTTCCATGACTTTGATTTACCGCTGCCTTTAATGCGTGCCATTCATGCCCAAGGGTTTGAGTACTGCACGCCTATTCAGTCAGAGGCACTGCGTCACACGTTGCTGGGTGGCGATATTGTCGGCAAGGCGCAAACAGGCACCGGAAAAACCGCCGCCTTTTTGATCTCGGTAATGGCTTATTTTCTGGAAGAGCCGACCCCTGATGGCCAAAAACAAGGCGCACCCCGTGCGTTGATTATTGCGCCTACCCGGGAGCTGGCACTGCAAATTGAAAAAGATGCTAAAGCGCTTGCTCGCTTCACGCAGCTCAATGTGGCCAGTGTTGTCGGCGGTATGGACTATCAAAAGCAGCGCGACAGCTTGGGTAAGAAGATCGATATCCTGGTGGCAACACCCGGTCGCTTGCTGGATTTCCACCAGAAGCGCGATATTGACCTCTCCGAAGTTGAGGTGTTGGTATTGGATGAAGCGGATCGCATGCTTTCCATGGGTTTTATTCCCGATGTGAAACGTATTATTCGCTATACGCCTAAGAAAGAGGAGCGCCAGACGTTTCTGTTCTCGGCAACCTTCACCGACGATATCTTAAGCCTAGCGAGTCAATGGACGCTCGATCCTGCTCATGTAGAGATTGAAGTCACCGTTGAGAACCAGGCAGATATCGATCAGCGTGTTTATCTAGTCTCTGATGACGACAAGCAGCGACTGTTGGTTAACCTGCTGACGCAGGAGAGCTTCGAGCGCGTGATGGTGTTTGGTAACCGTCGTGATCTCGTGCGCAAGCTAGATGATTTGCTGAAAAAAGCAGGCGTCAGTGTTGCTATGCTGTCTGGTGACGTGCCACAAAATCAGCGCATCAAAACCTTGGAGAGCTTCCGTGAGGGAGAAATCCAAGTGCTGGTGGCAACTGATGTCGCAGGGCGTGGTATTCATATTGAAGATGTCAGCCACGTGATCAACTACACGCTGCCGGAAGACCCAGAAGATTACGTTCATCGCATTGGACGTACCGGTCGTGCGGGTGCCAAAGGCGTCTCGATTAGTTTTGTTGGCGAAGAAGATGCGTTCTCGCTACCAGAAATTGAGCGCTACATTAACGGTAAGCTGCCCTGCGAACATCCGCCGGAAGGCATGCTGTAACGCGCATGCTCGATAATGCGCTGAAAAGTGATATTCAAGACGCCTATCGTCGCGTGGTGGAAAAGCTTGAGCTGACACCACGCTACGGCCAGCGTCTGATGATCGCAGAAATCGCTCGTACGCTAGGTGGCATTGAGCAGGATAGTGAAGGCAAGCGCACAAACGATAATCATGTGTGCGTGCTGGAAGCGGGTACTGGAACCGGTAAAACGCTTGCCTATCTGATTGCCGCATTGCCGATTGCTAAGGCGCAGGGAAAGCGATTGATTGTTTCCACCGCGACGGTGGCACTGCAGGAGCAGGTGCTTAATCAGGACTTGCCTTCGCTTGCCAGTCATAGCGGTATTGCCTTTCGTTACGCCTTGGCAAAAGGGCGTGGCAGATACGTATGTGTTGCGCGCCTTGATCAGGCGTTAGAAGGCTCTGAGCCGAACCCGACACTGTCGCTGTTTGAGCAGTCACTTCAATCCCACAGCAGTGACTTTTCCCTATTAGCCACGGATCTGGCCGAAGCCTACGGAAAAGGTGAGTGGGCAGGTGATCGCGATACATGGTCGGCGTCGATCGACGACGGTCATTGGCGACAGCTTACGGTGGATCATCGTCAGTGCACCGGGCGTCGTTGTGGTCATTTCGGTGCCTGCGCCTTTTTCCGTTCCCGGCGTGATCTGGAAGATGCCGATATAATCGTGGCCAACCATGACTTGGTTCTTGCTGACCTAGCACTGGGGGGTGGGGCGATTCTACCTGATCCCGCTGACTGCATTTTTGTCTTTGATGAAGGCCACCACCTGCCGGATAAGGCACTTTCCCACTTTGCCCATCGCTTTGCGGTGCATGGTTGCCTGCGTTGGTTAAAAACACTGAAAAGCAGTCTAACCGATCTGCATCAAGGGTTAGCAGTTCAGCCGACGATTGCGCGTTTGCTCGCTGGGCTACCTGAGCTGCTGCATAGCTTAGAGCCCGCTTTGGGCGATGTGTTTAGCATGGGGCACCAGCTGGCTGGGCGGGAAAACGGCTTGTCGGATGAAGAAGCTAATCATCAACTTCGTTTTGAAAAGGGTCAGGTACCAGAAGCGCTTCGCGAACAAGCTCAGCAACTACTGGTTATGTTCGCCACGCTGTCACGCAGTCTGGAGAGCATTAGCGATATCCTGCGCGAAAGCCTCGACCCTGATAAGCAAACAGGGTTGGATAGGGATCAAGCCGACACGTGGTTGCCGCTGATTGCACTGCTGCATGGGCGTTCGCTTGATGCCCATTCACTATGGCAAGCGTTCAGTGAGCAGGATGCTGCCAATGCGCCGCCCAGTGCTCGTTGGATTACGCTTAGTCGTGTGGCAGGAGAGCCGGAAATTGAGTTTTCGGCAAGCCCCGTATCCGCGGCGCATACCCTTGCGAAACATTTGTGGGGTCGCTGCCATGGCGCGGTAGTAACGTCAGCAACACTTACCGCGCTGGGGCGTTTTGAGCGAATCCAAGAGCGCGCTGGGCTAGCAAACCGCTATCGCTATCAGGCGTTGCCGAGCCCCTTTGATTACGCCAATGCCATTCTGCGCGTACCTAAGGAGGCGACCGATCCCAGTGATCGTGATGCCCATGAAAGCGCCATTGTGAATTTCGTGACCCAACTGGGAGACGACGAAGCTGCACTGGTGCTGTTTTCTTCCCGGGCGCAATTGCGAGCAGTGGAAAAAGCCTTGCCTGCGGCGGCTAAGGGGCGGGTGTTAGCGCAGGATGCGTTACCCAAGCACGAATTGCTTGAGCGTCATCGCGCGGCTGTCGATGATGGCAATGGGAGCATCATTTTTGGCTTGGCTAGTTTTGCTGAAGGTATCGACTTGCCTGGCGACTATCTCACCCATGTGGTGATTACCCGGCTGCCATTCGCAGTGCCAGATGATCCTGTGGGGGCTACGCTTGCCGAATGGATTGAAAGCCAGGGCGGTAACCCATTTATGCGGATTAGCGTTCCAGATGCGTCAATCAAGCTAGTGCAGGCCTGTGGGCGATTGATCCGTAAGGAGAGCGACCGCGGTGTCATTACGCTGTTGGACCGCCGGGTGATTACGCGTCGATATGGCCAGGCGTTGCTAGATGCACTGCCGCCGTTCAAGCGAGAAATCATGCCGTAATAAAAGGTAGCAATAAAAACGCCCCGCTAAGGCGAATTACCTTGCGGGGCGCTTATGGCTAGCGTTGCTAGCCGTTTTTTACTGTGCGATACGCTGGGCGAGCACTGGTGCAAGCTTGTCGTTCATGCGGGTAAAGGTTTCTACCGTTGTGTCCCAATCAATGCAGGCGTCGGTGATGGAAACACCATACGTTAGCTGGCTAAGATCGGCAGGAACTTTCTGGTTGCCCCAGCCAATGTTTGATTCAACCATCAGGCCAATGATGGACTTGTTGCCTTCTAGGATTTGGTTGGTGACGTTTTCGAGCACCAGCGGCTGTAGGCCAGCATCTTTGTTAGAATTGGCGTGAGAGCAGTCGATCATAATGTTGGCTGAAAGATCAGCTTTTTTAAGCTCTTTTTCAGCCAGAGCAACGCTGACGCTATCGTAATTTGGCTTGCCATTACCACCGCGCAACACGACGTGGCCGTAAGCGTTACCCCGTGTACGGATAATCGCAACTTGGCCTGCGTTGTTGATACCCAGGAAGTTATGCGGGCTGGCAACAGACTGCAGGGCATTGATAGCGACGTCGAGGCTGCCGTCGGTGCCGTTTTTGAAGCCGACTGGGCAGGAGAGCCCTGATGCCATTTCACGATGGGTTTGCGATTCTGTAGTGCGTGCGCCGATCGCAGACCAGCTAATGCAGTCTTGCATATACTGGGGGGAGATCGGGTCTAACGCTTCCGTTGCGAGCGGCAGGCCAAGCTCAGCCAAATCGACAAGTAGCTTGCGCGCGATATGGAGGCCTTCATCAATTTCGAAAGAGTCGTTAAGATGAGGGTCGTTTATCAGCCCCTTCCAACCTACTGTGGTACGGGGTTTTTCGAAATAGACGCGCATGACAATGAACAGGCTGTCGCTCACTTGATCTGCCAATTTACGCAGGCGGCGGGCATAGTCCAGTGCGGCATCGACATCATGGATGGAGCATGGACCTACAACGACGAGAAGCCGGTGATCTTTACCATCGAGGATGTTTTGGATGGTATGGCGGCCCTCAATAACAGAGCGTTCCGCAGCTTCTGTCAGCGGAATAGTCTCTTTAAGGGCTTCGGGGGTGGTGAGAACATCCTGTGCAAGGACGTTAAGATTACTAACCTGCTGATCTGACATCTTGCTACCTGTGCGTGCGCTATGGACTAAAAGTGGCTCTACTATGGCGTGTCAGGCAGGTAAAAATCAATTGTTACGGAACTTGATCTAGACGAAAAGTGTCACGGTCAAGATTTGCGGGGGCTGTGGGTCAAGTTGAGCGGAATGAGGGGGGGAGTGTGTGTAAGCGCTTGATGCCCCGCTAAGAACGCGCAACACTAAGTACCATTGAATACTTTTTCACACTGAATGTGGTTAGCGAATCATTCATTATTATCTGTCATCATTAAGATTAACTAATGCCCAAGGGACACTATGCTGCTTGCTGTGAAGGCCCACATGAAAGGGCGAAGAGAGATAACGCTCGGCGTAAGTCGTACGAGCGGGAGGGGGGTGTGAATGGGCACTCGTGAAACAGACCAGCAGTTGGTTGAACGTGCCCAAAAAGGTGATACACGCGCTTTCGATCTACTGGTCAAAAAATACCAGCACAAAATTATTGGATTGATCGGACGTTATGTTCACGATCATTCCGAAGTACAAGACGTGGCGCAAGAAGCCTTTATCAAAGCGTATCGAGCACTGGGGAAATTTCGGTCGGAAAGTGCGTTTTACACATGGATGTACCGTATCGCGATTAACACTGCCAAAAATCATTTAGTGTCTCGGGGGCGTAGACCGCCCGGCAGTGATCTGGATATTGTCGATGCTGAAATGGTTGACCAAAGTGGACGGTTGGCTGACGCAGAGTCGCCAGAGGCATCGATTGCTCGGGATCAGTTGGAAGCAGCCGTTTACGAAGCCATCGAAAATCTGCCAGATGATTTACGTACAGCGATCACGCTGCGTGAACTGGATGGTCTTGCGTATGAGGATATTGCCCAAGTGATGCAATGCCCCGTAGGAACCGTGCGTTCGCGTATTTTTCGCGCCCGCGAGGCGGTTGATGAGCATATACGCCCATTAGTGACAACGGCCCGGAATAGTCGTGATGAGTAAGGGGCAGAGAGCTGTAGGAGCAGAGCTTTAAATTCACATTTGATTACGTTTTTACATTTTTTGTGAACTGTCTGGAAAGTGAAGCGTCATAGAACCTGACGATCTTAGTTGGGTCGAGTAAGCGCCAAGTGAACGTTCAATGTTCAGTAGTCAAACAGTTTAATCTGCTGATAATTAAGCGTTTAGGAATTGGCGATTTGAAACGAGGTCTTGGCCTGTGGAGTGGCTGTGGTGGTAAACACTGGGTAGCAGTGCCACCGCAGCGCTTCTAATAACACAGTGTGAGGGTGTGAAGTATGAGTCATAACACACGGGAGTCGCTTTCAGCATTGATGGATAGCGAAAGTGACGAGCTTGAATTGCGCCGAGTGTTGAAGTCATTGCCTGACGATTCTGATGCGGCAGAGACATGGCGGCGCTACCATTTGGCGCGCAGCATGATGCAGCGTGAAAGAAATGTTGATGTGAGCATCGATCTTTCCGCTGGCATTATGGATCGATTGCGCGATGAACCTGCTCCAGCCCTTGAAGACGACACCGTGGTTATTCCCACTCGTTCTGGTGGACTTTCCTTTGCCCGTGGTGCCGGGGTGGCGGCTGCCGTTTCACTGATGGTGATTACCGGGGTGCAGTTCTTTAACAACGGCAACACAACGTCAGGTAGCGCGCAGAGTGCAGGCGATAGCATTGCTGCCCAGACCGGCAGTGGTGTGCAGGTTCAGCCTGTTAATCTCGCGGCTTCTCAGCCCGCTTCCATGACGCCATCAGAAATGCCGATGTTTGAACGAACGCCGTTTCGTGTGAATGGTCAGTCTGGACAAGGCGGCTTTATGAATGTCAGCGACGCTGGGTTCTCAACACCCCATGCGCCCCAGGGGGATATGGCCCAGCAGACACTGGCTATTGATGCTGACCAGATTCGCCTGCTTAAGACGTACCTTGAACAGCACGCGCAGGGTGCTGCCGGTGGAAGTGGTGATAGCTGGATGCCATTAATGCGCTCTTCTTCAGTAACGGAGCCTTTAGGACAACGTTAATATTAGGTGCGTTGGCCAACTTTTTTAACCAAGTGAGGGCCCGCGTGGCTGGAAACGTGATAGGTAAATATCTTTACGGGAGAGGTAGAGGTAGGCTTGCAGTTGGCCTGTGCGTATTGAGCACCTGTTTACTGCCTCTCCATTTGAAAGCTGATAGCTACCCATCGCTTTCCTGCGCAGATGCTCCCAGCCAAGCCCCTTTCACTACTGCTCATGAGTGGCTAGTGTCTATGCTGGGCACTGCTTTGAGTTTCAAGCGCGTGCGGTTTCTATTGATGCTATAGGGGTTAGAACGCTGGCGCTCTCCCACCGTGTGCGAGATGGCGTTCGCCAACAAGTTGTGCAGCATTTGGATGGTCCGTCCGTTAGCGTTGAGCGCCGTTCCATCGCTGGGCATTTAGCTTGGTTCCCAGCTGGCGAGTCTGACTCAGTATCTGCACCAGAAGCATGGGCAGAGCATGTTGCCGAGTACTATGACATAACGCTTCAGGATGAAACACGAGTCGCCGAGCGTGATGCTGTAGAGCTTCGCTTTTCGCCTATCGATAGCCAGCGATATCAACATACTTGGTGGATCGATCAAGCGACAGGACTATTGCTTAAGCATGTGCTTAGTGATGCTCAAGGCCGTGTCCTTGAAACCTTCCAAGTTACCCAGCTTCGCTCTCCTACCGCCTATAGTGGTGAAGTGCCCAGACCCACCGATGAGCAGATGCTTGACCAGCCTTGGCAAGCAACTTGGCTGCCTGAAGGATTTGTCGAGCAGCCATTGGAGCCAGGGCAGCAAAGCGGCCAGCGTGTGTATAGCGACGGATTAGCGGCGGTGAGCGTGTTTGTGTCGCCCGCCAGTCAGCCAGCGTTGGAGGAAGGTCTTCATCGAGTCGGTGTATCTAATGCTGCTGTGTTGTTGATTGATGTCGGAGATCAGAGCTGGCAATTAGTGGGCATCGGCGAGCTGCCCGTTGAATTGTTGCAGCGCATTGTTCAGTCAGTGCAATTTGAATAACCAGGTACATCGTTGTGAACACTATAGATTGCAATGCTATCGTACGCTCAGGCACCGTCATTGCTCACTCTGGAGCAGGATTAGTGGTAGATGTGTCGAGCAATGTCGCTTGCCAACAGTGTGCTGAAGGGCGTGGATGTGGCGCAGGGTTGTTAGCTCGCCGTCAACCACGCACCGTCATTGATCCGGGCGGTTTGCCCTCGCAATATTCAAGCCTTTATCCAATAGGTAGCTCAGTTTCGTTCACCGTTACTAAAAGTGATGTAAGTATTCTGGCGCTGCTCGTTTATGCATTGCCTCTCCTATTTACCATCATCATTACGGGTACGGCGTCAGGAATGGGGGCGAGTGATGGGGTTTGTGCGATGCTATTTTTTAGTACGTTAATTGGCTCTGTCGTCATCCTGAAATATCTACTACGCGGACGAGTGGAACGCTTCCGCCCGCGTCTGGTCAGTTAATACTCCTGTAACTCGCTGAGAGTTGCACTCCCTTGTGTTTAGTACGTGGTTAGTACTTTTGCTTGATTAGGAGCTGTTGCATGAAGCGCTTGGTTTTTCCTTCCGCACTTTGGTTGTGCTTTATTATATTTTTGTTCGTTGGGCAAAATGCCCACGCGCAGAACTTGCCAGACTTTACCAAATTGGTAGAAGACGCTGCCCCTGGTGTGGTCAATATTTCTACTAGCAGGACGATTCAGCGTAGCTCTGGGCCTTCTATTCAAGGGTTCGGTGGCCAGGATATCCCCGAAATATTCCGCCACTTTTTTGGCGATAGTTTTCCTACGCCTCCCCCTAGTCGAGGGCCAAACCGCAGTGAAGAGCGTCAGTCACTTGGTTCTGGTTTCGTCATTAGTGCGGATGGTTACGTGCTGACGAACGCTCACGTGGTTCAAGATGCTGATGAAATTCTTGTGCGATTAAACGATCGTCGAGAACTAACCGCAGAGCTAGTGGGTAGCGATACGCAAACAGATGTTGCGCTACTGAAGGTGGATGCCAACAATTTACCAGTGCTTGATCTGGGCGACTCCGATGAGTTAAAAGTCGGTGAGTGGGTGGCTGCCATAGGCTCACCCTTTGGTTTTGACCACTCTGTATCTGCTGGCATTGTGAGTGCTATTAACCGCACGCTGCCTCGTGATGTTTATGTACCCTTTATCCAAACCGACGTTGCCATTAATCCAGGTAATTCCGGTGGCCCCTTATTTAACCTTGAAGGGGAAGTCGTCGGTATTAACTCACAAATACTTACGCGTAGCGGTGGCTTCATGGGGCTCTCTTTTGCTATTCCCATTAATGTCGCCATGGACGTGGCTGACCAGCTACGTGAAGACGGACACGTGAACCGTGGATGGTTAGGCGTAATGATTCAGCCTGTGTCTCGTGATCTTGCTGAGTCGTTTGGCATGGAGGAAGCCATTGGCGCGCTGATTGCTGACCTAGATCCGGATGGGCCCGCGGCGCAAGGTGGTCTTCAAGCAGGGGATGTCATTATTGCAGTGAACGGTGAAGAGGTTGATCGTTCCAGCACGTTACCGCGTCTGATTGGTCGCGTTGCTCCTGGCAGTGATGTGGATTTAACACTGATGCGCGATGGTGAAGAGGTGACCGAAACGCTTGAACTGGGTAGCTGGCCTGATTCAGAAGCTGGTCATAGCGATAGTTCGAGCAGCAATAATCAGGTTCGTCTGGGTGTGGCTGTGGTAGAAGTTGATGAGGCAACCCGTGAGCGCCTAAATATTGGTGGTGGCGTGGAAGTGCGTCAGGTTGACCCCGACAGTGTTGCCTCGCAAGCGGGGCTGCGTGTGGGCGATATATTAGTCAGCATTGATCATCGCAGCGTTGCTTCAGCAGATGAGCTGTTGAGAATTGTTGAAGAACTGCCAGATGATCGTGCAATTCCATTGCGCTTGTATCGAGATGGACGCTCGCTATTTGTGGCATTACGTCTAAAGTAATCCACTGATTGTCTCTCCAGTCCGGCGGTTCTCGCCGGACTGCTGTTCCTATCCCGCGCATATCGCTACAATAGCGCTTATCTTTTTGACGAACATTGGCAAAGTAGTCGTGCGGCAATCTTTATTGCCTGCGCATATTGGCTCTATAAAGCCAGCTACACCTTGCACACCCATAAGGCAGAACACACTCGATGTCTCAAGACGTTTCCAGCGGAAAGCTCAAGCACATACGCAACTTCTCCATCATCGCGCATATCGATCATGGTAAATCGACGCTATCAGATCGTTTGATTCAGACCTGCGGCGGTTTGACCGAGCGAGAGCTTAAGGAGCAAGTGCTCGACTCCATGGATATTGAGCGCGAGCGTGGTATTACCATCAAGGCGCAGTCCGTCACGCTTGACTACACGGCTGCAGACGGTGAAGTCTATCAACTCAACTTCATTGACACGCCTGGGCACGTGGACTTCTCTTACGAGGTGTCGCGTTCTCTTTACGCCTGTGAAGGGGCGCTGTTGGTGGTAGACGCCGCACAAGGCGTGGAGGCTCAATCGGTTGCTAACTGTTACACTGCAATTGAACAAGGCTTGGAAGTACTCCCCGTACTTAACAAGATTGATTTGCCCCAGGCTGACCCTGATCGTGTCGCACAGGAAGTCGAAGAAATTATCGGTTTGGATGCCACCGATGCCTGCCAAGTGTCGGCTAAAAGCGGTATCGGCATCGACGCCTTGTTAGAGCGGTTAGTGCGGGATATTCCGCCTCCTAAGGGTGACCCAGAAGCACCTTTGCAAGCGCTTATTATCGACTCTTGGTTCGATAACTATCTTGGGGTTGTCTCTCTAGTGCGCTTATTCGACGGAACATTGCGCAAAGGCGACAAAATCCGCATCAAGTCCACAGGGCGTGATTGGGGGGCCACCGAGGTAGGGATCTTTACACCGCTTCGCAAAGAGACCAATATTCTGCGCGCTGGTGAAGTAGGCTTCATTGTCGCTGGCATTAAGGAGATCCACGGAGCACCGGTGGGCGATACAATCACCCACACCAAAACCCCTGATGTTCCCCGCTTGCCTGGTTTCCAAAAAGTGAAACCGCAGGTATATGCAGGTATGTTCCCGGTTAGTGCCGATGACTACGAAGACTTTCGTGACGCGCTTGAGAAGCTTGCGCTCAATGATGCTTCTCTTGAGTATGAGCCGGAAAACTCGGATGCATTGGGCTTTGGTTTCCGCGTCGGCTTCCTGGGTACGCTGCATATGGAGATCATTCAAGAGCGCTTAGAGCGTGAATATGATCTTGATCTGCTGACTACAGCGCCGACAGTGGTGTATGAGCTCGCCATGAAAAACGGCGAGATTCAATACGTATCGAACCCCTCGAAATTGCCTGATATGGCAGACGTTGATGAGATGCGTGAACCCATCGTGCGCGCCAGTATTCTGGTTCCTCAGGAGTATGTTGGTAACGTGATTGCTGAGTGTGAGCAGCGCCGCGGTACGCAATTAGATATGCAGTTCCTGGGTAATCAGATCCAGTTAACCTATGAGCTGCCCATGTCAGAAGTGGTCATGGATTTCTTTGATCGTTTGAAGTCTATTTCTCGTGGTTATGCATCACTTGAGTACAACTTCGAACGTTTTGAAGCGGCTAAGTTGGTTCGCCTGGACGTGCTGATCAACGGCGATAAAGTTGACGCACTGGCCGTCATTATCCACCGTGACCATGCGCATAACCGTGGTCGCTTGCTAGTGGAAAAAATGAAAGAGCTGATTCCGCGGCAAATGTTTGATGTGGCTATTCAAGCCGCTATTGGTGGCCAGGTTGTTGCGCGTTCAACAGTCAAAGCGCTGCGTAAAAACGTGACGGCCAAATGTTACGGCGGTGATGTAAGCCGTAAGAAGAAACTATTGGAAAAACAGAAGGCCGGTAAGAAACGGATGAAACAGGTGGGGCGTGTTGAAATTCCCCAGGATGCCTTCCTTGCTGTGCTCAAGGTAAACGACTAGGGATACTTACCCCACATGGATTTTTCATTACTACTGGTGATCGCCGTTGCACTTTCTGGGGCAGTATATTTGCTAGATGTGCTTTGGTTTAGACCTAAGCGGCGTGAGCGATTAGCCACTGCTGAAGCAGCTACCACGGAAGGCTTGGATGAAACAACGCGAGAGACATTGCTAAAAGAACCGTGGCCGATTGATTACTCCCGCTCTTTTTTTCCAGTTCTGCTGGTGGTGCTTGTCGTACGGAGCTTTATTGTTGAGCCGTTTCAAATTCCATCTGGATCAATGAAGCCGACGCTTGAAGTGGGTGACTTTATCTTGGTGAATAAGTTTGCCTACGGCCTGCGATTACCGGTGCTGCACAGCCGTTTTTTAGAGGTTGATGATCCTGAGCGCGGAGACGTGATGGTGTTCCGCTTTCCAGAAGAGCCGTCGGTCAACTTTATTAAACGTGTGGTAGGGTTGCCGGGCGACCGTATTCGTTATGAGGGGAAGCAACTGTATGTGAACGGTGAACCCATCAATAAAACTTTAATTGAAGAAGGTCCCGCGCTTTCGCCACAGCAACTATTATTGGAAGAGCAATTAGGTAGCATTAGCCACTATATATATAATAACCCCCGTGATCCTGGCCCCCAGATGCGTGAAGTGGTTGTTCCGGATGGGCACTATTTCACGATGGGTGATAATCGTGACCACTCCAACGATAGCCGTTATTGGGGGTTTGTTCCTGAAGATAATATTGTTGGAAGAGCATTTGCTGTTTGGATGCATTGGGACGGTGGCTTGCCTAGCTTTACCAGCGTGCGGCGTATTGAATGAAAAATAGTTTAGAAATTGTTAATGCTGTCATATTAGTTAACGTCAACGACGTAGGAGCACTGTGAGTAATTCCTTAACCGCTTTTTGCCGACGAATCGGCCATACCTTCGGTGACCCAACGCTGATGGAACTGGCCATGACCCATCGTAGCTACGGTGGTCGTAACAATGAGCGCCTGGAATTTCTGGGTGACTCTATCGTCAATTTTGTAATCGCTGAGGCGCTTTTTCAACGTTTCCCTCAGGCTAGGGAAGGACAGTTATCACGTCTTAGAGCGCGTTTGGTAAAAGGCCAGACATTGGCTGAGTTGGCTCGAGAAATGGAGTTCGGCGAATGCTTACGGCTTGGTTCAGGAGAAATGAAGAGCGGCGGGCATCGCCGCGAATCCATTTTGGCTGATGCAGTAGAAGCTGTGATTGGCGCTATTTATTTAGATGCGGGCATGGACGTAGTTCGTCAACGTGTGCTGGCATGGTACGCCGAGCGGCTTGAAAATATTTCGCTACAAGATACACAAAAAGATCCCAAAACACGTCTGCAAGAATTTTTGCAATCGCGTCAGGCAGCGTTGCCACGCTATGAAGTAGTCTCTGTAAAGGGGGAGGCGCATGCCCAGACCTTTACCGTGGAGTGCTACATTGATTTGCTAACCGAGCATACCACTGGTAAAGGTCCCAGCCGCCGCCATGCTGAACAACAGGCAGCTGAAGAAGCGCTATTCCACCTTGAAAAAACACCTGGAGACAAGTCATGAGTCAAACCTGCGGCTTCGTGGCCATCGTTGGGCGGCCCAACGTAGGCAAATCAACCCTCATGAACCGGATTCTAGGGCAAAAGATCTCTATTACTTCGCGTCGCCCTCAAACCACGCGGCATCAGGTAATGGGCATTAAGACGGTAGAAGAGACACAGTTCATCTATGTTGATACGCCTGGCATGCACATCATGTCAAAAGACCGCAATAAAGCGATCAACCGCTTTATGAATCAAGCGGCAACACAGGCGTTGCGTGATGTTGACTGTGTGGTGTTTATTATCGACCGCACCCGTTGGACGGATGAAGATCAAGCCGTGCTAAAGCGGCTTGAGCACGTGAAAGCACCGGTGATCCTAGCGGTCAACAAGGTAGATCGCTTAAACGATAAAAGTGACTTGTTACCCTGGTTAGCTGAAGTAGGTGCACGTCGTGAGTTTGCTGCGGTTGTACCTATTTCTGCCAAGCATGGCACCCAAGTGGATACGCTCGAACAGGAAGTTGCCAAATACTTACCAGAGAGCGTTCACTTTTTCCCAGAAGATCAAATCACTGACAAGAGCTTGCGCTTCATGGCGGCTGAGTTGGTGCGTGAAAAAGTCATGCGTCAGCTTGGTGATGAACTGCCGTATCAAATGACCGTGGAAATCGAAGAGTTCCGTGAAACCGAGCGTGTGACCCATATCAGTGCCTTAATTCTGGTCGAACGTCAGGGGCAAAAGGTTATCTTGATCGGTGAGAATGGCGAGCGTATTAAAAGCATTGGTCGCGAAGCCCGCCTAGATATGGAGCGTGCCTTGGGTACCAAGGTAATGCTCAATCTATGGGTAAAAGTGAAGCGCGGCTGGTCTGATGACGAGCGGGCATTAAAGAGCTTGGGCTACGATCTCGATTGAGTGCTTCCATGTCGGCAGAGCCAGCGTTTTTACTGCATCGCAGGCCTTACCGTGAAACCAGTGCGCTGGTGGATTTGTTAACCCTTAACCATGGCCGTATCCGCGCCGTTGCCCATGGAGGGCAGCGGCCAGGTTCTAAGTCGCGTCAACGGCTGCAACCCTTTACCCCTTTGTTTGTGTCTTGGCGCGGCGAGCGTGAGCTAAAGCGATTAATGCTGATGGAGTCGCGAGGCCAGACGGCACTGCTAGCCGGAGAAGGGTTGCTCTGCGGCTTATATGCCAATGAAATAGCCACGCGTCTACTGCCTTTGGAGCTTGCAGCGCCAGAGGTTTTTGCATTTTATAGCGCGCTTTTAGAAGCATTGCCAACACCGGCAAACCGCGCCTTGGCGCTGCGACGTTTTGAATGGGCGCTGTTGGAGACGCTTGAGGCAACGCCGCGTTTTTGTACCTACGATGGCGGTGCTCTCGATCCTCAAACGCGTTATCGATTTGATGCAGCAAGCCGTGCTTTTGTACCTGCTGAGCAGGGCATCGAAGGCCGCACGCTGCGCTATATTGATCAAGGCGATTGGCAGCCCGTTGGCTTAGCAAGTGCATTAAAAGCGGTTATGCGGGCAGCACTTGCGCCTCATTTGGGCGCGACTGCTTTACGTTCCCGAGAACTAATGCTCGATTTGGCCCGCCGCCGACAGCGCTAGGTGGGCATCTTGATATCACTTATTGGAGACACGTGATGCATCCTCCGAGGATTTTATTAGGCGTTAACATCGATCACATTGCGACGCTACGTCAAGCGCGCGGTACTCGTTACCCTGACCCTGTTCAAGCGGCACTGCTAGCAGAAGAAGCCGGCGCTGATGGCATCACGGTTCACCTGCGTGAAGATCGTCGCCATATTCAGCCTAGAGACGTTCGCCTATTGGCAGAAGTGCTTAATACGCGCATGAATTTAGAGATGGCTGTCACTGAAGAAATGCTAGTGCTGGCTGAGGAAATACGCCCGGCGCACGTGTGTTTAGTACCAGAAAAGCGTGAAGAGCTAACCACTGAAGGTGGTTTGGACGTTGTGGGTGGTTTTGATCATATTGCCAATGCCTGTCAACGCTTAAGCGCAGCCGGTTGCGACGTGTCTTTGTTCATCGATCCTGATAACGCACAAATTGATGCTGCCATTCGTGCAGGGGCACCAACGATTGAACTTCATACCGGAGCCTATGCAGAAGCAAAACCTGGCAGTACGGCTGCTATTGCTGAATATGAACGCCTGAGTACAGCGGCCATTCACGCTGTTTCTGCTGGCTTAGTGGTTAATGCTGGGCATGGCTTGCACTACCACAACGTTGAGGCGATTGCTGCGCTGCCGGGTGTTAATGAGCTCAATATTGGTCACGCCATTATTGCTCGAGCTCTTTTTGTCGGGTTGAAGGACGCCATTCAAGAAATGAAACGCTTGATCATTGCTGGTCA
This sequence comes from Halomonas sp. XH26, assembly GCF_024138895.1. Classification (NCBI taxonomy): domain Bacteria; kingdom Pseudomonadati; phylum Pseudomonadota; class Gammaproteobacteria; order Oceanospirillales; family Halomonadaceae; genus Halomonas; species Halomonas sp. XH26. The sequence goes on along the minus strand of NZ_CP071889.1, from coordinate 2,244,256 downwards.
GGAAGCTGGATTAATGGCGGCGTTAGATGCTCATGAGCATGAACATGAGCACGAACACAAGCATGACGGTTGCTGTAGCCACTAAGATGATTGTCGGAATTGGATCGGATATCGCCCGTGTCGAGCGCTTTGCTAAGGCAGTAAAGCGTCATGGGCCACGCTTTGCCCAGCGAATTTTAGGCCCTGAAGAGCAAGCTGTGTGGCAGACAAAAGGTCATCCCGCTAGCTATTTGGCAAAGCGTTTTGCGGCGAAAGAAGCGTATGTTAAAGCGCTTGGGCTTGGCCTGAGAAGCGGTATGCAATGGGGCGATATTCAGATTCTCAATGATTCACTTGGTAAGCCAAGCCTGCAGCTAAGTGGTGAGGCGCTTCGTCTATTTCAAGCTAGCGGCGCCTCGGCTACTCATATAACGCTCAGTGATGAAGCAGATTACGCGGTGGCATTTGTGGTACTTGAACGTTAGTACTTGAGCGCTAACGGACTAGCGCTGATTCAAGGTGCTTCGCTGCTCCCTGAGGCGTTTGATGGCGGCATACAGCTTATCAAGTAAATTTTCAGCCTGTTCCAAGCCCCCGGTGCGTAAACGTGTCTCCAACGTTTCGACCGTTAGCGCGAGCTCGGGTGCTCCGCAGTAACGGCTGGCACCGTTGAGCGCATGAACATGATCGAGCAAGACCGTCAGGTTGTTTTCTTCGAAAGCGCTGCGAATTTGCTGTTCGCATTCACTTAGGCTATCGATCAGTCGCTTTAGCTGCTGTTTGGCGAACTCGGGGTTGCCGCCTGCTAGTCGCGTACCCAGCTCAAGGTCAATGACGGATAACGAGGCGGGTGTATATCCAAGAGCAGGGGCTTTTGGGGTCGCCTGTAACAGCGGACTGATTGGCAGCGTAATACCCAAGAAGCGTTGTAACTGCTGTTGCAGCTGAGTTTCATTGATAGGCTTCACCAATACGTCGTCTAAACCCTCCACAAGCCACTGCTGACGTTCATCGCTTAGCACGTGTGCGGTCACGGCAATAATTGGGCAGCGCGCCCAGCTATTATTAATGCGCCGCAAAGCCTGGGTGGTTTGAACACCGTCCATATCAGGCATACGAATATCCATTAGCACCATGTCTGCTTCGTTCTGACGTGCGTAATCCAACGCTTCCTGGCCGCTTGCAGCTAATACAATGTTGATATGCTCATTTTCGAGCATGGCTTTTAATAGTTCGCGGTTGGGCGCATTATCGTCAACGATCAGAACCGTGAATGTTGACGAAGGAAGTGCTTTAATCGTTTGTGCGTTGGCAGAAATAGTGGTTGTGACAGGTTCTAATAGTTGTTTGAACGTGGCAACCAATTGAGTTCTGGTAAATGGTTTACACAGTATATCCCCCCCATTAGGAAGCTCCCAGTGAGGCAGTTCAAAGCTAGTGGCGTTTGCAAGGATGAGTGTTGGGCAGGGCGCTTGAGCAATTACTGACTGCCAATACGTCTTTCGCTCACCGATGAAGTCATCATGATCTAGGCTCAGCAGTAGCAGCTGTTCGTTGCCAGATTCAATAAAAGAGACGGCAGTTGCGCCCCAGCGTTCCATTAAGTGTTCCAACACATTGCGAGTGGGTAGATGGGGCTCATGTAAACGAACAATTGAGCCGTCGAGTGAGAGTTCCTGCGGCCGTTCCTTGGTCATGTCGGCAAGTAGCGGCAACGTAAATGAGAACGTCGCACCTTCTCCAGGCTCGCTATCAACTGAAATCTCTCCGCCCATTCGTTGAACTAATTGCCTGCAAATCGTCAGCCCTAAACCACTACCGCCAAATTGTCTGGAGTGACTAGGATCTGCCTGGGAAAAGGCACTAAATAGCTGCTTTTGTTGTTTATCGTTCAAGCCAATGCCTGTGTCACTAACGCTAATTCGCAGCACGACATGCTGGCCCTCCTGACTGTCCAGCATGGCACGAATGATGATTTCTCCCTTCTGGGTAAATTTCAGGGCATTGCTGGTCAAATTATTGAGGACTTGATGGATGCGTAGCGGGTCGCCGCGAAGCGTTGACGGCACATCGTCATAAACCATCGCCACTAAATGCAGTCGTTTGCGTTGAGCTTCAGGTGCATGAAGGCCAACAACTTCATCCATCAGCGACACAAGATCGATATCGACTTCTTCTAACGTCAGCCGGTCGGCTTCTAGTTTCGAGAAGTCCAACACATCATTTACTAGCATCAACAGGTTATCGCACGCACGGTGCACGTGTTCTAGCCATTCTTTCTGCCGAGCGTCGAGAGATGAGCGGCCTAATAAACGGCAAAAACCGATGATGCCATTTAAAGGGGTGCGGATTTCGTGGCTCATATTAGCCAGAAATTCGGACTTCACTGCATTCGCGCGTAGAGCGCTTCGATGAGCAAGATCGAGTTTGATATTTTGCTCTTCAATCGTCTCCATGGACTCTTGTAGTTCACTGGTCGCTTGCTCGATTTGGCTTTGCATATCATGCTGAGCTTGCCGGAAATGTTCCGCTAACCCATTGATATGTTCTGCCAGTTGCCGAAACTCAGTAGGGCGGGCAGCCACCATATAAGGCCGGTAGTCCCCCCGGGATAGGCGATAAAGCGCTTGGTTCGCCTCTTCAATTGGACGAGTAGCGTAGCGGCTGATCGCAAACGCGACTAAAAAAAGCAGCAGCCCAAGCAGCATGCCGCCTAAGCTAAGACTGGCAATGAGCTTATAGCGCTCCAGTTTAAGCGTGCGTATGTCCATTTCGGCTTCAAGCCAGCCAGTATTAGCGAGATTAGATGGTTGGCCGTAAGACGTGGTTAAAGGCACCTGTAAACGCCAAATAGCTTCATCCATGGTGAGTGTCGTAGCATTAGGAGCATTTAGGCGAGGTGGTGGAGGTATCGAATATCCCAGTACCAATAAGCGACTTCCTTGCTCGTCGAAAAGCGTCACCGCACGTAACCCTTTGTGCTCCAGAAGCTGTCTGGCAATGGCTTCTAAGCGAGGCAGGTCGCCATCTAACATGGCGTTACCCAGGCTTGGTGCCAGTAATTCACCGGCGCTAACTAAGCGCTCTTCTAGCATGTCATGGCCGGTGGTCTCGCTTTGCATCACCAACAATAGTGCCATGACGGCATAGACAAGAAGCGGAAATCCGAGTAACGCAAAGAGTAAGCGCGTGTTTAAAGACATGAGAGAAGCTCGTTGATTCAATGAGGTTGCCTGTCAAGCTAACGGCAGCACCGATATAATGCAGCATAATGGTGATGATAAGGAATGTACGATGAATTATCCGACGCTCGAAGATGTGGTTGGCAATACGCCACTGGTTCGTTTAAAGCGCATAACGGCTGGTCGTAATAACACGCTTCTAGCCAAGCTAGAAGGCAATAACCCTGCTGGTTCGGTGAAAGATCGCCCGGCACTCTCTATGTTAAGTGAAGCTGAAGCGCGGGGCGATATTGTTCCAGGCGATACGCTGGTGGAAGCAACCTCGGGTAATACGGGTATTGCGTTGGCCATGGCCGCGGCTATCAAAGGTTACAAAATGACGCTAATCATGCCTGAAAACGCTTCTGAAGAGCGTAAGCAGGCGATGGCGGCTTACGGCGCCACATTGGTGTCAGCGAGCAAAGAAGGCGGGATGGAAGAGGCGCGAGATATTGCCGATGCGATGATTGCAAGAGGCGAAGGTAAACCGCTAAACCAATTTGCCAATCCAGATAACCCGCTTGCGCACTATCGCACAACGGGGCCCGAAGTGTGGCAGCAAACCGGCGGTGAAGTGACGCATTTTGTCAGTTCAATGGGGACCACGGGCACCATCATGGGGGTGTCACGCTATCTTAAGGAACAAAACCCAGCGATCCAAATTGTCGGTTTGCAACCGGCGGATGGTGCGAGCATCCCGGGGATTCGTCGTTGGCCAAAAGAGTACTTGCCGTCGATTTTTGAAGCACCAAGGGTCGATATTACCCTTGATATCGCTCAGCAAGAAGCAGAAGCCCACATGCGCCGCTTGGCTCGTGAAGAAGGTATTTTTGCCGGGGTGTCGTCAGGTGGCAGTTTGGCTGGAGCATTGCGTATCGCAGAACAAACTGAGAACGCGGTCATTGTCTTCATCGTTTGTGACCGAGGCGATCGCTACCTTTCCACAGGCTTATTTGCCCCGGAGTTATAGATGGCCATGCTGGGTAAGCGGCGGCCATCTCGCCCCGCCTCGGGACACTCAGGGCTAGTTCGCCAACCAAGCCGTAAAACTGAGTCAAAAGATGATATCTCGACAACGCTGGTGGTTGAGCGTTTAGCTCATGATGGTCGTGGTGTGGCGCATAATGTCGAGGGAAAAACAGTCTTTATTGATCAAGCGCTTCCCGGTGAGCATGTCGATGTAGCGATACACGTGACGCGCAAGCGGTATGACGAAGCGCATATAAAAAATCGGCTCACCTCTTCAGAACAGCGGGTTGAGCCTCCCTGTGCTTACTTTGGGCAGTGCGGAGGCTGTGATTTACAGCATCTTAATCTTACTGCACAACGCCAGCATAAGCGCGACGTTGTCACCGAGCTAATGGCGCGTCAGGGCCTTACGCTAGGTCCTATTGCTGCGTTAGATGGTAGTAGCGAGCACTACCGACGTCGCGCCCGTTTGGGGGTTAGGGTAGATGGTCAGGGGAATGTTCTACTGGGGTTTCGAGCACCCAACAGCCACCGATTAGTTGATATTGAGCAGTGCCATGTGCTGGTGCCAGCGCTGAACAAATTGATTCTTCCGTTACGGCAACTGCTGGCAACATTAGCCTCGCCCCGTCTCGTTGGCCATGTCGAATTACTGGCGACCGATGAGGCGACAGTCGTGCTAGTGCGTCAGTTAAAAGCCCATGATCAAGATAGAGCTCGCTGGCAGCAGTTTGCGGAACAGCAGCAGGTCTCGCTCGGCACTTGGTTAGGGCGGGAAACACCTGTTTTGCACTGGAATGGTGCACACGGAGGCGCTACACCCGTTCTACAAGAAGTGCTTAATCTTGATGAACTCGGAATTCAAAGAGCGAGTTCACCCACAAGTGAACACTGTTTGTCGGGTGATAAAGCATCCAGCCTAGTGACGTTACGTTTTTCACCAGGTGACTTTTTACAGGTAAATGCTGAGGTTAACCAAAAGATGGTAGCCCAGGTGGTAGCATGGTTAAAGCCAGCGCCGGGGCAACAGCTCGTAGATCTCTTTGCAGGGATTGGTAACTTCAGTTTGCCGTTAGCCGCCGCAGGAGCAAAGGTGCTTGCTGTAGAGGGCAATCCAGCGATGGTGGAGCGAATTACCGCTAACGCTGATGCTAATCTACTGGATGTGCATGCCCAGCAAGCAGACTTAAGTGACGCCAAAAAGGTGCAAATGCTATTGAGCGAGCATCAGCAAATTGATGCGATTGTGCTGGATCCGCCGCGCAGCGGCGCAGAAGCAGCTTGCCAAGTATTAGGTAGTTACAATGTACCCCGGGTGGCCTATATTTCTTGTGACCCGGCAACGCTTGCTCGCGATGCGGCACATCTTGTGCATGCAGGTTATCGCGTCAAGCAAGTAGCAGTGGCCGATATGTTTTTACACACTGCTCACCTGGAAACGCTGATGCTATTTGAATACGAGGGCTAGCCTGCCCATTGCATCAAGCCTCGGTGACGGAAAGTGGCTAGCCGTCACCCTGAAAGGATGAATGATTGTCATGGTGAAAGTGCGTGAAGACCAGCCGCTTACCGAAAGCGGAAAGGTGGACATACAGCAGTGGTTAGCGCGCCTTCAAGAGGATGTGCGCCTACGTGAACCCGAACGACTATTGCAAGCGTGCGCGCTTGCTGAACAGTTGGAGCGAGAGGCGCCGCAAACCCACCGTGTGTGGCTCTCGCCAGGTTCAAGTTTTCGAATGGGGCTGGAAATGGCCGACATTCTGGCCGAGCTCAAGCTTGATCAAGCAACCCTTGAGGCTGCCGTGCTGTATCGCGCGGTTCGCGAAGGGCTGCTGAGTATAGACGCCGTTACCAAACGGTTTGGCGAAGAGGTCGCTAAGCTGATTGATGGCGTTTTACAAATGGCGGCCATTAGCTACCCACTAGCGCCCAACCATGGTATGGGCCAGCATAATCAGCAGGAAAATCTGCGCAAAATGCTGGTTAACATGGTTGGAGATGTACGCGTTGCATTGATCAAAATTGCTGAACGCACCTGCGCCTTGCGCCAAGTAAAAGATGCGCCCCGTGAAAAGTGCTTACAAGTCGCACGTGAAGTGGCTGATATTTATGCGCCGCTTGCTCATCGACTTGGGATAGGACAAATCAAGTGGGAACTTGAAGACCTATCGTTTCGCTATCTGCATGAAGATGAGTACAAAGCGATTGCTAAGCTGCTGGCTGAAAAGCGCTTAGATCGTGATCGCTATATTCATGACGTGGTGGAAACCATCAAGAGCTTGATGGAAGCCCAGAATATTCACCACTATGACGTCGATGGGCGAGCCAAGCACATTTACTCAATCTGGCGCAAAATGAAGCGCAAACGGATTGATTTTTCCCAGGTGCACGATGTGCGCGCAGTGCGCATTCTGGTACCTGATGTGGCCGATTGTTATACCGTACTCGGAATTGTTCACTCGCGTTGGCACCATGTACCCAACGAGTTTGATGACTATATCGCCAACCCGAAGAAAAACGGTTACCAGTCACTGCATACCGCGGTGATGGGGCCAGAAAATAAGGTGTTGGAAATCCAGATTCGCACCTTTGCTATGCATGACGAAGCAGAATTAGGCGTGTGCGCACACTGGCGATATAAAGGGCATGATACCAACGCCAAAAGCCGTAGCTATGAAGAAAAGATTGCCTGGTTGCGCCAAGTGCTTGAGTGGCAGGATGAAGTGGGTGGCTTTGGCGACCTGCGTGAAGGTCTTTCCAGCGACGTTGCGCCAGACCGCATCTATGTGTTCACTCCCGATGGTCATGTCATTGACCTGCCGCGTATTGCCACACCCATCGACTTCGCCTATCGCGTGCATACCGAAATTGGTCACCGCTGCCGTGGTGCCAAGATTAACGGCCGGATAGTACCGCTTACCTATAAGTTAAAAACCGGCCAGCAGGTCGAGATTTTAACGGCCACCAAAGGCGGCCCCAGCCGCGACTGGTTAAACCCCAGTTTGGGCTATGTGCGCACCTCACGCGCGCGGGCGAAGATTCAGGCATGGTTTAAGTACCAAGCACGAGACCAGAACCTAGACGAAGGGCGGGCGCTGTTCGAGCGTGAGATGCGCCGCTTGGATGTTGAAGGGCTTGACCTTGCTAAGCTTGCTGGTGCTGTTAACTACCAAAACGCCGACGATATGTATGCGGCGCTTGGTGCGGGCGACCTGCGCATCGGCCAAGTGCTTCATCAAGCCCAGCAGTTGTTTGGTGAAACGGACGACCAAGAGCAGTTGGATCGGTTGCTGGCGAAGCCACGCCGCCAGCCAAGCAAAGCGACCAAAAGCGACATCACCGTGCTGGGGGTCGGTAACTTAAAAACCAGCATGGCGAATTGCTGTCGGCCAGTGCCAGGCGAACCGATTGTTGGCTTTATTACCCAAGGTCGCGGCGTCACCGTCCATCGCCAAGATTGCAGCAACATCCTTCAATTGCGCATGGAAGAGCCCCAGCGCATTATCGAAGTAGAGTGGGGCGAACGTGCCCACACCCGTTACCCCGTCACTATTGAAATTCAAGCCTGGGATCGCTCCGGCTTACTACGCGACGTGACAGGGCTACTAGGCAACGAGAAGGTTAATGTATTAGCTGTTAATACGCTGACAGATACTGACGAGGGGATTGCGCGACTGCGCATCACGCTGGAAGTCGACGGTCTTGAATCGTTAGGCCGTTTGTTTTCTCGTATCCAGCAGTTGCCCAACGTGACGGAAGTACGTCGTCTACGTAATGCCGACCCAGAGAAAAACATCCGTAAAGGAGGCGCCTGATGCGTTATAGCGTAGAGGATCTGCTGACATTGATGTCGGTACTTCGCAATGCGGAACAGGGGTGTCCTTGGGATATTAAGCAAGATTGGGACAGCATCGTGCCCCATACGCTGGAAGAAGCTTACGAAGTTGCTGACGCTATTGAGCGGCGCGCTTTTGATGAATTGCCCGGCGAGTTGGGTGACCTGCTGTTCCAAGTGGTCTATTACGCCCAGTTTGGTGCTGAAGAGCAGCGCTTCGACTTTCACGACATCGTCGATACATTGACCGCAAAGATGTTGCGACGTCATCCGCATGTATTTCCTGATGGCACGCTAGCGTCACGGCGTCCACCCGGAGTGAGTGCCGAGGACGTACAAACCCAGCACGTTAATTCACGTTGGGAAGCGCTTAAGGCCGGTGAGCGTGCTGAGCGTTCACAGCAAAGCACGCCCTCTGTACTTGACGATGTTCCGCGCACGCTACCTGCGCTTAGCCGTGCCGCTAAACTCTCGAAGCGTGCCGCCAGGGTCGGGTTCGACTGGCCGGATGCCAGCGGTGTACTGGACAAAATCCGTGAAGAGCTGGCTGAAGTTGAAGAAGCCCTTGCCGAGGGTAACCAACAGCACGCTCAAGAAGAAGTCGGCGATTTGTTGTTTGCAGTGACTAATTTAGCGCGCACATTGGGTGCTGACCCCGAACAGTGCTTGCGTACCACAAATACCAAATTTGAGCGCCGCTTTCGCTACGTAGAGCGCGAGCTTGCCGCCGCTGCGCGTTCGCTAACCGACGCCTCGCTGGATGAAATGGAAACACACTGGCAAGCCGCTAAAGCACAAGAAAAAACGCTTACCCCTTAACAACTGATTTTTAACAACTAGCTTTTAACAACTAATGCGACCCCGTAAGGAGGCCATGCCAATGAGTCACGACCTACACGAATCGCTACGTGATAACGTGCGTATTCTCGGTGATAGCCTGGGCCGTACGATTGCCGATGATTTAGGCCAGTCATTTGTTGATAAAATTGAAACGATTCGTGCCCATGCCAAGCGGGGACGGCAGGGCGATTCATTGCAGCAGCGTGAGCTTATTGAGTATCTGCGCCAGTTGCCCGAACGCGACCTGCTGCCAGTGACGCGCGCGTTTAACCAGTTTTTGAACCTTGCCAACATTGCTGAACAGCACTACCGGGCGCGCTTTCGCCGGGTGGAAGACTACAAGCCTGGTACCCAGCCAGTGCTTGGTGAACTGCTAAGCCGTGCACAGCAGGCGGGTAATTCGCCCCGTAAATTAGTAGAAACCCTGGCCAGTATGCGCGTTGAACTCGTGCTGACTGCCCACCCCACAGAAGTTATCCGCCGCACGTTGATTCAGAAATATGATGCTATCGACGAGTGCCTGACCGCGATTGAAAGCTCTGAGGACTATCCAGAGCGTGGCACTCGCGCCCAGGGGCGCCTGGAAGAGTTGATCAGTCAAGCGTGGCATACCGATGAGATTCGTCATGAGCGGCCAACCCCTGTTGATGAGGCCAAATGGGGTTTCGCGGTTATCGAAAACTCCTTATGGCAGGCAGTGCCAGACTTCCATCGCGATTTGGATAATTTATTACTCGATACTGCCGGAGAGCGTTTGCCGCTAGATGCCGCGCCTATTCGCTACGCTTCCTGGATGGGCGGTGACCGAGATGGCAATCCAAATGTCACCGCGCGGGTGACGCGAGAGGTGCTGTTATTGGGCCGCTGGATGGCCGCCGATCTCTATTTGCGCGATCTTGAGCAGCTGAAAACCGAGCTTTCCATGTGGAAAGCCAACAGCGCCCTGAAGGCAGAGGTGGGAGAAGTTGCTGAGCCTTACCGCGAGCTGCTCAAGCGTCTGCTGAATAAAATGGAAGCCACACGCGACTGGGCAAAAGCAGAGCTGGATGGCCGCAACTATGACGGCGGGCCAATTATTGAAACCCGCGACCAGCTCTACGCACCGCTGCTGGCATGTTACCGCTCGCTGTGTGATGTCGGGCTGGATACCATTGCAAACGGTGCGCTGCTTGATACCTTGCGCCGCGTGGCAGTGTTCGGTGTCACGCTGACCAAACTTGACTTGCGCCAGGAGGCCAGTCGCCATGCCCAGGTAATGGAAGAACTCACCAGTGCGTTGGGCTTGGGGCACTACCAGGACTGGAACGAAGCACAGCGCCAAGAGTTCCTGCTCGCAGAGCTTGAATCAAGCCGGCCGCTGATCCCACGCCGTTGGGAGTGCTCGGCAGAATCCCGCGAAGTGCTCGATACCTTCAAAGTGATTGCTCAAGAGCATGCTGAAGCGTTGGGTACTTATATTATCTCCATGGCTGCCGAGCCTTCGGACGTATTAACCGTTGCGTTATTGATGAAAGAGGTGGGTGGCCAAGTCACGCTACCCATCGCACCGCTGTTTGAAACCCTGAACGACCTTGACCATGCGGGCGATGTCATTGACCAATTGCTGGTGCTTCCCGGTTACCGTGCCCTGGCGAAAGACCGTCAAGAAGTCATGATTGGCTATTCAGACTCTGCTAAAGACGCCGGACAGCTTGCTGCTGCCTGGGCACAGTACCGTGCCCAAGAGTCGTTAGTCGATGTATGTGACAAGCATGGCGTAGATTTGACGCTCTTCCATGGCCGTGGCGGTACCGTTGGGCGCGGTGGAGGTCCCGCGCATGCGGCGATTCTCTCCCAGCCGCCAGGTTCAGTGAATGGCAGCCTACGGGTGACCGAGCAAGGTGAGATGATTCGCTTTAAGTTTGGTCAGCCAGATATCGCGCTGCGCTCTATGGAAATTTACGCCTGTGCGGTCATGGAAGCGACGCTCTTGCCACCGCCCGCACCGGAGCCTGAGTGGCGTGAAGAGATGGACCAACTGGCGAAAGTAGCCCATGCCGCCTATGTGGGCGTAGTGCGTGAAGACCCTGATTTTGTCCCGTATTTCCGTGCTGTCACGCCAGAAGGGGCGCTGGGTAGGCTGCCGCTCGGCTCTCGGCCAACCAAGCGTCGCCAGGATGGTGGCGTGGAAACCTTACGCGCGATTCCGTGGATTTTTGCTTGGACACAGATTCGCTTGATGTTACCTGCTTGGCTGGGCAGCGGTGAGGCGTTCTCGCGACGCCTGGAGCAGCCAGGCGGCCGGGAAGTGCTGCAAGAAATGCGCAGTCAGTGGCCTTTCTTTGGCACCTATCTCGATATGTTGGAAATGCTGTTGGCCAAAGCGGACGTAGCGATTGCAGCTTACTATGAGCATCGCCTAGTCGACGAGCCTTCGCTGAAAGCATTGGGTAAGAAGCTACGTGAGCGTTTTGAGCGGCTTGAAAACGTCGTGCTGGATATCCTTCAGCAAGAGAAGCTGCTTGAAAACACCCCGCTTATTCGCCAAGCAATTGATGTGCGCAACCCTTACATCGACCCGCTTCATGGCTTGCAAGCGGAGCTTCTACAGCGTAATCGGGACGCCGATGGTGCCATTAGTGCCGATCTCTCTCGTGCGCTCATGGTGACCATGGCAGGTATTGCAGCAGGTTTACGCAATACGGGTTAAAAATAACAGTACGCCGCCACTACGTGTGGCGGCGTCGTCATCACCTTATTAGGAATTGGGGGCGTGATGATAAAGGATGCTCAGTCAGTACTGTCGTTTTGGTTTAATGAATTAACGCCAGCGCAGTGGTTTAAAAAAGATACGTCGATGGATCAGCAGATTACCCAGCGTTTCGGCCCACTGCTGACCAAAGCGGCTGCCTGTGAATGTTATGAGTGGCGCAGTACTGCTCGAGGAAGGCTGGCTGAAATTATTGTGTTGGACCAGTTTTCTCGAAATATCTACCGTGACCACCCGCAAGCCTTCGCCAGTGACGCGTTAGCTTTAGCGCTTGCACAGGAAGCGGTTGCTTTAGCAGCGGATAACGAACTGGCTCCCGTCGAGCGTAGTTTTTTATACATGCCTTATATGCACAGTGAGTCTGCCGCTATTCATGAGGTGGCAATGCAGCTGTTTGATCAACCTGGATTAGAGAATAACTTGGATTTCGAGATTCGCCACAAAGCGATCATTGACCGCTTTGGTCGTTATCCCCACCGCAACGAAGTGTTGGGCCGGGTATCTACGCCAGCCGAAATAGAGTTTCTTAAACAACCTGGGTCCGGCTTCTAGTTAGGCTTTTAACATTAGCTTTTGAATTTTGCTTAACCACTTCACCACACTTTTGCCTATGGCGTTTTATGTCGTTACGAAAATCTACCCGCATCAATAAATACATCAGCGAAAGCGGTTTGTGTTCTCGCCGAGAGGCTGACCGCTATGTTGAACAAGGCAACGTTTGGATTAATGGGCGTCGGGCAACGACAGGCGATCAAGTGGTGCCGGGTGATCGGGTTAAGGTCAACGGTCAGGAGATAGAGCCTCAGGAAGAAGAGGATTTGGTGCTTATTGCGCTGAATAAGCCAGTGGGGATTGTCAGTACCACCGAATCCAGCGAAAAAGATAATATTGTTGAATTCGTGAAACATGGCACGCGCATCTTTCCCATCGGGCGTCTCGATAAAGACTCACAGGGGCTGATCTTTCTAACCAATAATGGCGACCTCGTTAATAAAATCCTGCGCGCTAATAATAATCATGAAAAAGAGTATGTGGTTACGGTCAATAAGCCGATTACCGATGAGTTTGTAGCAGGCATGCAGAAGGGGGTACCGATCCTTGGGCAGGTGACTAAAAAGTGTAAAGTGACCAAATCGTCGACGTTTGTGTTCACTATTACGCTGGTGCAAGGGTTGAACCGCCAGATTCGCCGTATGTGCGAGTACTTTGGCTACGAGGTCACCCAGCTTGTTCGCACACGAATAATGAATGTTTCCCTGCAAGGTTTGGCTCTAGGTGATTGGCGGGATTTAACCCCTAAAGAGATTGATACGATTGTCGCGCTGACAGAACGCTCTGAGGCAGTTCCTGACAAGAGCCAGACGGCACGGCCTGATTACAATTCTGGGGCAGGCTCTAACAAACCTAAAAAAACAGCCACCAAGGGGAAGCAGAAACAGGGGAGGCAGAAACAGGGGCACCAGAAGCCGGCTAGGCCAGGAGCTAAAGCGGTTGGCAGCAAACCGCCACCTAAGGGCAAAAAAGCTGCCAGCGGAAAAGCGCGTATTGGCCCGAAGGCTAGTGCATCGGGTAAGCCACACCCTAAGGCCAAAGCTGCTGGCGCGGGTAAGCCTAGCGTAAAAGGTAAGGCCGGGGCTAAGCCAGTTGGTAAAGGCCGTGTTGGTCGGGCGAAAGGGAAGCGTTAGGTAAAAATAGAAAGGCGGGCAGCCCTGGGTGCCCGCCTTTAGCGCCTAACCTATTGCATACCTACAAGCTGATGGATCAGGCAAATAAGAAGTTAGCAATTAGTTCTTTGCCACCTTCTGTGGCAAACGATTCGGGGTGAAACTGAATGCCGTGAATGGGGTAATCACGGTGCTTAACGCCCATCAATTCAAACTCACCCACTGTTTGCCAGTGGCTGCGTTGCTCAAATTTTTCAGCACCTAGCGCGCCCACTGTTGCAGTCACTTCCAGGCAGTCGGGCAGGGTGAACGCGTCGGCAATCAATGAGTGATAGCGCATCACCTCAAGCTGGTCGGGTACGCCATTAAATACCGAGCAATTGTTGTGGTTGATCGGACTGATTTTGCCGTGCATCGGTAAAGGCGCTTTTACCACCTTGCCGCCAAAAACGTGAACAATGCCCTGCATGCCCAGGCAAACGCCCAACAATGGTGTGGTTTTGCCGAGTTTCTCGATAACGTCGGCACAGACGCCAAAGTAACGCGGATCATCCGGCGAGCCTGGACCAGGAGAGATTATAATCCGATCAGGCGCCATGGCTTCTATCGCTTTTAAGTCGATTTGGTTGTTGCGCTTAACAATAATCTCGAAATGGGGCAGCTCGCCGCGGTTCTTCTGCGTGGTTAAAATCTCACCAATAAACTGATACAGGTTATAGGTGAAGGAGTCGTAGTTATCGATAATTAGCACCTTCATGCTTGGCTCTCCATGTCCATATCCGCGCTCATAAAAGGGGCAAGGGCTTTACGGGTGCCAGCAAATTTGCGGCGAATTTCTTCGTATTCATCCTCGGCGTTGCTATCAAACACGTTGCCGCCACAGGTTTGCACGTAAGCGCTTTCACCGTTTACAAAGACCGTACGAATGGGAATCGCGAAGGTGCAGTCGCCATTAAAAGAGAATTGGCCAACCGCGCCGCCATAAGGGCCACGACCGTCAATTTCTAAATCATCAATGATTTTCATTGCTTCGATTTTTGGCGCGCCCGTCAGCGTACCCGCAGGGAAGTTGCTGGCAAGGGATGTAAACATATCTTCGCCCTCGGCAATAATGCCAACAATTTCACTGGAGATATGCTGCACGTGGCTAAAGCGCTTGATGTCCATCAGGCTTCGTACTTTCACCGTGCCAAATTGCGCCACCCGGCCAATATCATTGCGATGCAAATCCACAATCATATTATGCTCGGCAATCTCTTTGGGGTCGTTGAGTAGCGCGCGGGCTAACTGCGTGTCTTCTTGCGGGGTTTTGCCACGAGTGGTAGTGCCTGCCAGCGGGAAGGTCTCCATCTCGCCCTGGCGGAGCCTGAACAGAAGCTCGGGGCTTGCGCCAATCAGCTTTTGCTCGCCGAATTTCACGTAGTACATCTGTGGCGATGGGTTAATGGTACGCAACTGATCGTAGAGCGCTAGCGTATCGCCTTTAATGCTAAAGCGCTTTTTAAAGCCGACTTCGCACTGGAAAACCTTACCGTCGATGATGTCCTGCTTCACCTTGGCCACCGCTTCGGCGTGCTCTTCGCGGCTCATGGTGTCGCCCAGCGCAGTGATGTGTAATGAGCCTGGCGGGATATCTTCAGCGTCGATCAAGGTTTGCAGAAACTCGTAGCGACTGTTGTCGTAATAAAAATAGGTCACTTCCCCGGTCATTTTGTCGAGGATCAAACCATCTTTATAAAGGCCAAATCGAAACGTGTCGAAATCGTCGCTAGCTTTCAACGATAACGAAGGCTCAAAGTATTGCATAGCGTCATAACCAAGATAACCACTTAGTCCGCCTGCATACTTACGAGAAATAATATTCTGCGGAATCAAGCTGCGTAGCAACTCATAAGGGTTATCGCTTGGATAGTGGTTTGCATTACCGTCACGATCTTCAATAGTTAATGTGCCGCCATTGGCGTAAAGCGTGTACTCAGGATCAAAGCCAATAATCGAGTGGCGAGCCATATGGCTATCTTCGCCTAGTGATTCCAGCATATAGCAGGTATCAAATTGGCGTTCAATTTTTTGAAACAGAGCAAAAAAGTCACAGTCCGCCGCCAGGGTGACGTAGTGAGGCTTGCGCGACAGCGTAAAAGGCTGCGGGCCTGATGAAGCAGGCGTAGTCGTCGTCATGATTAATCGGTCCGTGAAGTGGGTGACGGTAGTGATGAAGGTAACGTTGAAGAGGGTAATGTGGTTAAAGCGCGCGAACCGCGGGATACCGTGGCAATACCGACGCCCAGGATTTCAGCGATTTTGCGGTGGGGGACTCCTTCACGCAAAAGCTTAAAAATCTGTAGGCGTTTGCAGATTTCTTGGTACTCTGCGGGCGTTAACAAGCTGGCGAGTGCCTCGTCCATTGCTTCTGGCGAATCAATGGCAAGTAAATAGCGTACTAAATCAGCCTGATGGTCATCATCAAATGACATAAAGTGAGTTCACCGTATTGCCACAAAAGTAAGGAAATAAGTTGCTGTACTAGCGTACTAGTACGGTATCCTATTACGCAATGAAGTCAAGCCATTCGTGTTAATTTGAGGAAGCCCGATGACCGACTATTTTATTCAAGCGTTTATCTATCTCATTGCAGCGGTAATCGCTGTCCCCCTTGCCAAGCGGTTTGGACTTGGTTCGGTGCTCGGTTATTTGGTAGCTGGGGTGGTGATAGGCCCAATGCTGGGATTAGTCGGCCAGGAAACCACCACGATTCAGCACTTCGCCGAGTTTGGTGTAGTGATGATGCTGTTTTTAGTCGGTATGGAGCTCGACCCAAAAGGGTTGTGGGCCATGCGGGTAAGCTTGATTGGGATGGGTGGTTTACAGGTGCTGATAACAGCCGCTGCAGGTACCGCTGTTGCTTGGTGGCTGGGACTTGCTTGGCAAACATCCTTGGCCATCGGTTTGATTTTCGCGCTTTCCTCAACGGCGATTGTGCTACAAACCCTAAACGAAAAAGGACTCACGAAAACTGAAGGTGGGCGTAGCGCGTTTTCGGTGCTGCTATTTCAAGACATCGCGGTGATCCTGATGTTGGCGTTGATCCCACTATTGGCGCTCCCTGAACTAATGGGAGAAGGTGGTAGTTATGCTGAACATAGCAGCCTTAGCCTTGTCGAGGGTATGCCAGCATGGCTCCACGGGCTGGTGGTGGTTGGGGCTATCGGGATCGTAATTATTAGTGGGCATTACCTTGGGCCAGTACTGTTTCGCTATGTGGTTTCCTCTGGCTTGAGAGAGGTATTTACAGCTGCCGCTTTAATGCTGGTCATTGGCATTGCTGCGCTAATGGGGATTGTCAATTTGTCTCCAGCGCTTGGCGCGTTTTTAGCCGGTATCGTACTCGCTAACAGCGAATTCAAGCACGAAATCGAGGCCAACATCGAACCGTTTAAAGGGCTTTTGCTCGGTCTGTTTTTTATCACGGTTGGGGCTGGTATCGACTTTCAGGTACTCACGTCACAGTGGCCAGCTGTGCTGGTATTAGTGCTTGGTGTTATTGTTGTAAAGGGCATTATTCTGTTCGGGCTAGCCATGTTGTTCCGGGTCCGCGATAGCAATGGCTGGTTGTTTACGTTAAGCCTTGCTCAGGCGGGGGAATTCGGATTTGTGCTGTTAACTTACAGCGTGCAGAGCAACGTTATTCCTGTTGATGTATCGCAATTACTTTCGCTTGTTGTCGCGTTTTCCATGTTTGCGACGCCGCTATTGTTTATTGCCTACGACCGCTTAGTGTTGCCGCGCTACCAAACAGCTAAAAATGATACGCGCGATGCCGATAAGATCGAAGAGCAAGCGCCGGTGATTATCGCCGGTGTCGGTCGTTTTGGGCAGGTTGTATGTCGCTTGTTGCGCGCCAATAACATTCCCATCGTGGCTTTGGATCTCGAAATTGAGCAAATTGAACTCCTCCGCCATATTCGGATTAAAAGCTACTTTGGCGATGCTAGTCGCCCAGATCTTCTAGAAACCGCGGGTATTGCGCATGCGCGAGTGATGGTAGTGGCGATTGATGATCGCGATCGTGCTGTTGATATGGTGAAGCACGTCAAGCATTACTATCCCAACGTTTGGGTATTGGCGCGTGCATTTGACCGTGGCCATGGGTATCAGCTTCGCGAAGCAGGGGCTGACGATATAACCAGAGAGGTTTATCACTCTGCGCTGGAGCTAGGCGGCCATACGTTAACGGCTATGGGTGTGCATCCTATGCGTGCCAAGCAGATGATCGACTCGTTTGAGCAACACGAAAATGCTCATGAAGATGAGCTGTTTGAAGCCTGGAAAGAGATTGAGGAGGGTATTAGCTTTAGCCCGCGTTACGGCGAACTGTTTATGAAACTGGAAGAGGCGCTGAGTAGGTCAATGCGGCACGGTTGGGATGAGTCAAATCAAGCTGAAGAACCCGTATGGACGTCGCCTGAACAGGCATCCGAAGAAAACCGCTAAAACGGCAGATGCAGAGAGGCGCTTAACATATTGAGGTGGCTGAGGGTGGGAGCGTCGATGCGTTCGTACTCTACGCGGCTTTCCAAGCGATTGATGGTCATGGTGGCGCCAAAGCCTTGCAGGAAGGCGGTGCCGCCGTCGTCGGCCAGTGGTTGATCGGTTTCGCCACGCCACTCGGTGAGGCCAGACTTAGCGTAAATACTAAAGGCGCCCATTCGCACGCCTGCGACGATCGCTCCGCCTAAGCTGAGAGTATCCATAATAATAGGATCAACATTGGAGGCGATGGGGACTTCTTCGCTTTCGCGGTAGGCAATTTCTGCGCCAATATCCAGCTGTGGTAACTGCCATGGACTAAAGCCGGCCGTAAAGCGGAAGCCAGTGGTGTAACTATCGAGGCTGCTTAAGTCGCTGCCTTCTAGAACAACACCATTGCGCAGGGCCATAAACTCGCTGTTGGGAGACGCATAGGCGAGGTCGGTATCTCCGCCGCTGGCTAAACAGCCCATAAATGGCAGCATGGAACCAGCAACACTACAAAACAGGGTGCTTGCCAAGCGTTTCATTGGCGTTCCTCGTGTCCCTGACTAAGGAAGTTATCTTAATCAGCCTAGCAACGGGCGCTGATTTCTACCACATTAATTGCGTTATTTGATAAGTTTTCTAGCAGATTTTTACCCATTTTCAAAAAGCGCTCGCCAAATACCCATTGCGGAGAAAGCACGGCGACGGTATTCGTTTGCTCTTTTTGTCGCTGTCGCTGACGCCACTCAAGCGCAGTGCTGCTCCAATCTTCACTGTGCTGGAGCTGAAAGCCGTTTGCTGCCAGCAAGTCAGTCAGTTCAGTCATCGAAAGTAAGTGTGAATGCTCTGGCGATGCTGCCCAAGGAACCGGGTAGCGCAATTCGGCAAAGTTTTTACCACTAACGACTTCATGCATGACAAGCTTGCCGCCTGGGCGTAGCACTCGTCGGCTTTCGGCAATAACGCGGGCCGGGTCGGGCATGTTCATCAGGCTGTGCTGAAATAGCACGGCATCAAATGTGTTCTCCGGAAAGGGTAATTCACAGGCATCTCCGGTAACCCAGCTAAGTGACGAATTTGCCGGAGAAGCCGATAAGTTAGTCAGTGCCTGATTAAGTACGTTAAAGCGGTGGGTGATATCTAAACCGGTAAGTTGAAAACCTAGCGCTGCCCCTTGACGCATTAATCCGCCTAAGCCTGAGCCTATATCAAGCACCTTTGTATGTTGTGAAGGATCAAGTAGGTTAAGCAGCTTTTTAGAGGCGGCAATACCACCGATATGTAGCTGGTCTAGCGGGGCAAGTTGGTGAAGCGTTGGGCCATCGGGGTAATGGGTGTGAATTTGTCTAAGGATAGCGTCATCGCGTAACCCTTGGTGGTAATGCTCTGCTAGCTGCTGTTGAGTGGACATGTTGGTGTCTCAATACCTTACAAAAATTAACGCCGACCACGGGCCGGCGTTAATTAAAGGGTTATTTTTGATCCTCAAGCCCAAGCTCTTGGATAGAAATTTCGCGCATTTTAAATTTCTGAATTTTACCGGTTACCGTCATCGGGAACTCATCAACAAATTTAAAGTAGCGAGGAATCTTAAAGTGAGTGATTTTGCCTTTGCAGTACTCGCGCAGGTCTTCTCCAGTGACTTCTCCTGCGCTGCTGTTGAGTTTCACCCAAGCAATTAACTCTTCGCCATACTTCTTATCCGGAACACCGGTGACCTGTACTTCTGAAATCGCAGGGTGGGCGTATAAAAACTCCTCGATCTCTTTAGGGTATACATTCTCACCGCCGCGAATCACCATGTCTTTAATGCGGCCAACGATCTGGATGTAGCCTTCCTCGTCCATCGTGGCAAGATCGCCCGTATGCATCCAACCGGCTTCATCAATGGCTTCAGCCGTGGCTTTGTCATTGTTCCAGTACTTTAGCATCACACTGTAGCCACGGGTGCATAACTCGCCAATTTCACCACGGGGCAGAATGCCGCCGTTGCCAGGATCGACGATCTTGCTTTCCAGGTGGGGTTGGGTGCGGCCAACGGTGGAAACGCGCTTATCAATGGTGTCGTTAGCGCCGGTTTGGGTGGAAACCGGGCTGGTTTCTGTCATGCCGTAGGCGATCTGTACGCCTTTCATGTTCATCTTTTCGATGACCTGCTTCATGATTTCAGCAGGACAAATAGAACCCGCCATAATGCCGGTGCGCAGCGTGGAAAAATCAGTAGTGGCAAAGTCGGGGTGCTCTAGTTCGGCGATGAACATAGTGGGTACGCCGTAAAGCGCGGTGGCTTTTTGCTCGTGTACCGCTTTTAGCACTTTACCGGGGTCGAACCCTTCATCCGGATAAATCATCGCCGCGCCATGGGTCATGCAGCCCAGGTTACCCATCACCATGCCGAAGCAGTGGTAGAGCGGTACGGGGATGATCAAGCGGTCTTCGCTGGTAAAGCCCATGCTTTCGGCAACAAAGAAGCCATTGTTGAGGATGTTGTGGTGAGAGAGCGTCGCGCCTTTCGGAAAGCCCGTTGTGCCCGAGGTGTACTGAATATTGATCGGGTCATCAAACTGTAGCGTGGCCTGCAGGTCATCAACATCCGTCTGGCTGACCTTGTTGGCTTCGTTAATGAAGTCTTCCCAGCGCCACATACCACTATGCTTGTCAGTGCTCAGATTAATGATGCACTCAAGATCAGGTAGCTTTTGTGCTTTTAGCTGACCCTCTGCGCTGCTATTTAGCTCAGGCGCGAGCTCAAACAGCATGGCGGTGTAATCAGAGCTTTTGAATTGATTGGCAGTGACTAAAAAGCGCGCACCGGATTGATTAAGCGCGTAATCCAGCTCATGAGTACGATAAGAGGGGTTAATGTTGACTAAGATGGCGCCAATCTTGGCGGTGGCAAACTGGGTTAGGGTCCATTCGCAGCAGTTTGGTGCCCAGATGGCAACCCGGTCGCCTTTTTTTACGCCAATGGCCAGCAACGCACGTGCGCAACGGTTAACTTCTTCCTGAAGCTGGCGGTAGCTCCAATGAATGTTCTGATGAAGGGCGATTAGCGCGTCGTTGTCGGGATACTGTGCGGCGATTTGATCAAATTTATCGCCAATGGTCATGCCCAGCAGCGGCTTATCTGCGGTGCTGCTGGTGTAGCTAGGTAGGGTGTGTGCAGGTGATGCCATGGATGTCTCTCCGAACTGTTTTTTTTGTCTCAACGGGAAGAAAGCAGTTGGCTTCTATATTTATTATTAGCTAACCGTACTTATGGCCAACGCGACTTTAGAACTGGGCTTGCGACCAAGCTGCTGAGTGATCCAGACGCCTGTATCAATCACTGCCTGGAGGTCTATGCCGGTTTTAATGCCCAGCCCCTCCAGCAGGTAAAGTACGTCTTCTGTGGCCACATTGCCGGATGCACCTTTGGCATAGGGGCAGCCACCAAGCCCTGCAGTCGCTGCGTCAATCACGCTCACGCCTTCTTCCATTACGGCATATAAGTTAGCTAGCGCCATGCCATAGGTGTCATGGAAATGGGCCGCTAAATGCTCGATAGGCACCTGCTGACGGGCAGCCTCAATCATCCGCTTAGCGGCTAGCGGCGTGCCGACACCGATGGTGTCACCCAGAGAGATTTCATAGCAGCCCATCTCATAAAGTGCGCTGGCTACCTCGGCAACTTTTTGCGGTGAAATATCCCCTTCATAGGGGCAGCCCAGCACGCAGGACACATAGCCACGCACCCGCACACCTGCTTCGTTGGCTCGCGCAAGCACTGGCTCAAAGCGTGTCAGCGACTCAGCAATCGAGCAGTTGATGTTTTTCTGAGAAAACGCCTCAGAAGCGGCGCCAAATACCGCTACTTCCTCAACGCCGGCTGCCAGTGCTCCTTCCAGGCCTTTCAGGTTAGGCGTTAACGCCGAATAAACCACGCCGGGTTTGCGGGCAATACCGCGCATAACTTCGCTGGCATCGCCCATTTGTGGTACCCATTTTGGCGAGACAAAGCTGGCGGCCTCAATATGGGTAAGGCCAGCATTCGCCAGCCGTTCGATTAGTTCGATTTTGGTGGCGGTGGGCACTAGGGTGCCCGGTTCGTTTTGCAGGCCATCGCGGGGGGCCATTTCAAACAGTTTAATAGACGTAGGTAGTGCCATCGGTTAGCTCCTATTCGCTGGGGGCAAAGTCGAGTAGCACGTCACCTTGACTCACGGTATCGCCCGACTGGAAGTGGAACGTCTCCACGCTACCGTCGGCAGGCGCGGTCATGGTGTGCTCCATCTTCATCGCTTCCATGACCATCAACGGCATGCCTTTCTCGACCGCCGCGCCAGGCTCTACCAGCAGCGCGACAACGGTGCCATTCATGGGGGCAGTCAGCGTTGATTCCGCTTCATGGTGACCGTGGTCAATGGCATCGATGCGTCGCCAGAAGAGGCGTGTTTCGCCACTGGGTTCAGCCATCACCACGATATGGCCATCGCGGCGTGCCTGTAGAC
Organism: Halomonas sp. XH26; assembly: GCF_024138895.1. Classification (NCBI taxonomy): domain Bacteria; kingdom Pseudomonadati; phylum Pseudomonadota; class Gammaproteobacteria; order Oceanospirillales; family Halomonadaceae; genus Halomonas; species Halomonas sp. XH26. Next base: position 2,221,994 of record NZ_CP071889.1, on the reverse strand, counting down.
GGCGGCGGTGGCCGTTTAGCGTGACGGCTACCGCATCACCTGTCAGCGATTGTAGGCTAGCGGTCAACGTTTGATCACCAATGGTCAGATTCCACAGCGATTCGCCGCTTTCGCGCTTACCTTCAACAATCACCACCGCTGCGTCGCTGTCGGCTGCCTGGGCACTTGCCGGGTCACATAGCGCAATACGAATGGTATGGGGGGCATTCAAGCGGAAGCCGTCATGGCGATCCCAAGGAGAGTCGCTCTCGCACTCTTGGGCCAGTTGGTTCAGGCCGATCAGCGCGGCGCTGGCATACGCTTCGGTAGAGTAGCTGCGCGGAGCAAACAGGGTGGCTTCGTTGCGTTCGATAAAACGCGTGTCGAGCTCGACGTTTTTAAAGCCGGGGTGATTTGCCAAGCGTTGCAGGAAGGCGCGGTTCGTCACCACGCCCTGTACATCCAGCGCCGCCAAAGCGCGGTTGAGAGTGGCCAGCGCCGCATCCCGGTCAGCGCCGTGAACAATCAGTTTGGCCAGCATGGGATCGTAGTGCATGGAAACCACATCGCCACTTTCCACGCCACTGTCTAAACGCACCCGATCGCTATCTAAGTCGGCACCTTCTAAATCCAAGGCGAAGCGAGTCAACAAACCGGTAGCCGGTAGGAAATCTTGCTCCGGGTCTTCGGCATACAGGCGCGCTTCAAAACTATGGCCGGTGATGGTCAGCTCGTCTTGTGTGCAGGGGAGTGGTTCGCCCATCGCAACGCGCAGCTGCCATTCGACCAAATCCTGGCCGGTAATCATTTCAGTAACGGGATGCTCAACCTGCAGGCGCGTATTCATTTCCATAAAGTAGAACGAGCCGTCGGCATCGAGCAGAAACTCCACAGTACCTGCGCCCACATAGCCAATTTCTTTTGCCGCGCGAACGGCAGCATCGCCCATCGCACTGCGCAGTTCGGGCGTCATGCCAGGGGCGGGCGCTTCTTCTATGACTTTCTGATGGCGGCGCTGCACGCTGCAATCCCGCTCGAATAGGTACACGCCATTGCCGTAGCGGTCGCAGAATACCTGTACTTCGACGTGACGAGGCTGCACTAGGTATTTCTCAATCAGCATACGGTCGTCGCCGAAAGCGGCGCTGGATTCGCGCCGACAGCCATCAAGCGCTGCCTTAAATCCTTCGCCGCTTTCAACCACGCGCATGCCTTTACCACCACCACCGGCGCTGGCTTTCAACATCACTGGATAACCGATTTTGTCGGCTTCGCTGCGCAGCAGCGCATCATCCTGGTCGTCACCATGATACCCAGGCACCAGCGGTACGCCCGCATTGGCCATACGCGCTTTCGCGGCAGATTTATCGCCCATCGCGGCAATTGCCGACGCAGGGGGGCCAACAAAGATGATGCCCGCTTGCTCAAGGGCTTTAACAAACCCACCGTTTTCTGAAAGAAAGCCGTAGCCGGGGTGAATGGCGCCAGTGCCAGTGCGTTTGGCGGCATCGATAACCGCATCAACATTAAGGTAGCTTTCGCGGGCGGCGGCAGGGCCTAAGCGAACGGCTTCATCGGCCTCGCGTACATGGCGAGCCGTGGCATCGGCATCTGAATAAACGGCAACCGTTTTCAGCCCCATGCGGCGGGCGGTGCGCATTACGCGACAGGCAATTTCACCGCGATTAGCCACTAGCAACGTGTCGAATTTAGTAAGGTCAAGCGTCATGAGCGTGGCTCCGCAGCAGTGTTGGGTTCTTGAAGGCCAGACGGTTGCGTCCAGGCAGGGCGGCGTTTTTCAAAAAAGCTAGCTAAGCCCTCTTGACCCTCTTGGCTCACCCGCAGTTTGGAGATCACTTGGCAGGTGTGTTCTCGGGTGGCGTCGCTGTCGGGTGCCTGAGCCACGCTTGCCAGCAGTGCTTTGGTTGCCCGTTGGGCTTGGGGAGAACCACCCAGCAGGGTGTCGAGCATGGCATCTACGGCGCTATCCAAGGCATCGTGTTCCACCACTTGGTGAACCAAGCCGAGCGCCATCGCCGTTGGCGCATCCATCACTTCAGCAGTGAGTGCGTAACGGCGCATTTGGCGTTCGCCAAGCGCGCGCTGAACATAGGGGCTAATCACCGCGGGCGATAGGCCAATTTTTACTTCCGACAGGCAGAATTTAGCTTTATCTGAAGCGATTACCAGATCGCAACAGGCGGCTAGACCCACCGCGCCACCAAAGGCCGCTCCCTGAACTCGGCAAACGGTAGGGCAAGGTAGGGTGTCTAACCCGAACATAAGCGCCGACAGTTTGCGTGAGTCCGCTAGGTTGTCTTCCAAGCCGTAATCGACCATGCGCTTCATCCAGTTGAGATCAGCGCCAGCAGAGAAACTCTTACCTTCAGAGCCAAGCACCACCACCCGAACGTCACCGGCGTTGGCCAGCGCGTGTAATTCGTCTAAATGGGCGTTCAGTTCAGCGATCAGGCTGTCGTCAAAGGCGTTATGCACCTCTGGGCGGTTTAACGTCAGGCGCGCCACGCCTTCTTCGATCAGTAGCGTTGAGTAAGCCATAGTGTTCGCCCTTACATCCGGAACACGCCGAAGCGCGTCTCTTCTACTTCAGCATTCATGGCCGCGGCTAGAGAAAGCCCTAATACGTCGCGGGTTTGAAGTGGATCAATGACGCCGTCATCCCATAGGCGGGCGCTAGCATAATAGGGGTGACCCTGGTGCTCGTACTGGTCGCGAGTGGGCTGTTTAAAGGCCTCTTCTTCCTCTTTGCTCCACTCGCGGCCATCGCGCTCATACTGCTCACGTTTGACCTGCGAGAGTACGCCTGCCGCCTGCTCGCCGCCCATTACCGAAATACGCGCGTTGGGCCACATGAAAAGCAGGTTGGGGTCATAAGCGCGACCACACATTCCGTAGTTACCTGCGCCAAAACTGCCGCCAATCAAAACGGTGAACTTGGGTACTTTGGCGCATGCTACGGCAGTCACTAACTTCGCACCGTGCTTAGCGATGCCTTCATGCTCGTACTTAGAGCCGACCATGAAGCCAGTAATGTTTTGCAGGAACACCAGCGGAATCTTGCGCTGAGCGCAAAGCTCGATAAAGTGCGCGCCTTTTACCGCGCTCTCTGAAAACAGCACGCCGTTGTTCGCCACGATGCCAACCGGATAGCCATGGATATGTGCAAAGCCGGTTACCAAGGTGTCGCCGTAGTAGCGCTTGAACTCATCAAAGTCAGAGCTATCGACAATTCGACCAATGACTTCGCGAACGTCGTAAGGCTTTTTAAGGTCGGTGCCAACAATGCCGTAAAGTTCGCTGGGATCGAGTTTGGGAGGTTTGGGCGCTTGCATGGCTAATTTGCCGCGCTTTTGCCAATTTAAACGGGACACGCAAGCGCGCGCCAACTGCAGAGCATGGGCATCATTTTCAGCGTAGTGGTCGGCTACGCCGCTGATTTTGGCGTGCACATCGGCACCGCCCAGGTCTTCTGCACTAATGTTTTCGCCCGTGGCCGCCTTCACTAACGGCGGGCCGCCCAGGAAAATCGTGCCCTGTTCTTTAACGATGATTGATTCATCCGCCATGGCGGGTACATACGCACCGCCAGCCGTGCAGGAGCCCATGACCACCGCTATTTGCGGGATGCCCTCTGCTGACATCGTGGCTTGGTTATAGAAGATGCGCCCGAAGTGATCGCGATCGGGGAACACTTCATCTTGGCGGGGCAAGAAAGCGCCGCCGGAATCGACTAAATAGATGCACGGCAAACGGTGCTTGCGGGCGATTTCTTGGGCGCGCAGGTGCTTTTTCACCGTGAGCGGAAAATACGTACCGCCTTTTACCGTGGCATCGTTGGCCACAATCACGCACTCAACGCCAGATACCCGGCCAATGCCCGTTACCACGCCTGCCGCAGGCACGTCGCTATCGTAAACGTGATGGGCTGCCAGGGCGGAAAACTCTAAAAATGGCGAGCCTTCGTCAATTAAGTGATCGATACGGTCACGCACAAATAGCTTGCCGCGGCTTTCGTGGCGTTCACGCGCCTTGGGGCCGCCACCTTGGGCGACGGCAGCGGTCAATTCTCGAAGCTTAGAAACTTCCCCCAGCATGGATGCTGCGTTGCTTTGAAAGACATCGCTGCGGGGATTGATCTGTGTAGAGAGTGTGCTCATGGCGCGGCCCTTACTTTGTTTCGGTGAAGAGTTCGCGGCCAATCAGCATCCGGCGAATTTCGCTGGTGCCCGCGCCAATTTCATACAGTTTGGCATCGCGCAGAAGGCGACCGGTGGGGTACTCGTTGATGTAGCCGTTGCCGCCGAGCAGCTGAATGGCATCTAGGGCAACTTGGGTGGCTTTCTCTGCACAGTAAAGAATCACGCCCGCTGCGTCTTTACGCGAGGTCTGTCCGCGGTCGCAGGCTCCGGCAACGGCATATAAGTAGGCGCGACAAGCGTTCAGCGTGGTGTACATATCCGCCACTTTACCTTGCACCAACTGGAACTCGCCGATCGACTGGTTGAACTGCTTGCGCTCATGAATGTAGGGCAGCACGACGTCCATGGCGGCTTGCATAATACCAATAGGACCAGCAGCCAGAACGGTGCGCTCATAATCCAAACCGCTCATGAGAACGCGAACCCCTTTACCGACCTCACCCAGTACGTTTTCAACCGGTACTTTACAGTCTTGGAAAACCAGTTCGCAGGTGTTAGAGCCGCGCATACCCAGCTTGTCGAGCTTCTGTGCCGTAGTGAAGCCAGGCATGCCTTTTTCAATAATGAACGCTGTAATGCCTTTAGAGCCTGCTTCCGGGTCGGTCTTGGCATACACCACTAATACGTCGGCGTCAGGGCCGTTGGTGATCCACATCTTGTTGCCGTTAAGGATGTAATGATCGCCATCCAGCTTGGCGCGTAGCTGCATTGACACGACATCAGACCCCGCACCTGGCTCTGACATTGCCAGTGCACCTACGTGGTCACCGCTGATCAGCTTGGGCAGGTATTTCTCTTTTTGTGCAGCGCTGGCATTGATCTTTAACTGATTGACGCACAGGTTTGAGTGCGCGCCATAGGAGAGTGCGACAGAGGCGCTTGCCCGGGAAATCTCTTCCATCGCAATACAGTGGGCAAGATAGCCCATACCACTACCGCCATCTTCTTCAGATACGGTAATCCCCAATAGACCCATGTCGCCAAACTTCTTCCACAGATCATTTGGGAATTCGTTGTTGCGGTCGATTTCAGCAGCGCGTGGGGCAATTTCGCTAGCGGCAAAGGCATTGACCTGCTCGCGCAGCATGTTCAGTTCATCGTCGAGGCCGAAATTGAGTTCTGAATAGTGTGAAAACATGGTCAATCACCTTGTCATTGTTAAAGGGAGCTTTTCGTCGTTAAAGAAGGTTTTTCATTGAGTTCTTCAAGAGCCTGGCGGCAGCGGATTTCAGCGCTTTCAAGTTCCAGCTGCACCATCGTGATGTCTTTCATTTGTTGTTCTAGAGCCGATTTACGCTCGCTGATTTTGCTTAGCATCAAATGCAGCTGCTTTTCGCTGCCGCTGCGGGTTTCATCCCACAGCTCAAAGAGTTCGCGAATTTCTGCTAAGGAAAAGCCGAGTCGTTTACCGCGTAGCGTTAATTTCAGGCGCACGCGATCTTTGCTGCTGTAGATGCGTGTTTGGCCACGTCGAGCAGGGTGGAGTAACTCCTGATCTTCATAGAAGCGAATGCTTCGAGTGGTAACGTCAAACTCGCTGGCCAATTCACTGATCGTGTAGGTTTTGCTCATGATCATTGTTCTCGTCGATAGGGGAATGTCCCTATGGAACACTGACCATGAGGCTAAAACAAGTTTACGTTAACGTAAAGCAGTAGTTGTGCTTTTTTGTTTTCCTTGATTTTTTTATAAGCTATTGAAAAATAATAATTTAGATTGTTAATGTGAAGAAACGTTAAAGAAGCGTAGACCAAAGTTGTAATTGTAATACCCCTCAAGTGATTGCTAGTTTGCACCTACACCTTACGTTCAGGTAAGGGTGTGTTGCCGGCTAACGAGTTTCACTTGGTGACGCAGTTGGTGAAATGTCAGCACCCAACACCCGGATACAAGAACACCCGAACACAAGAACAAAAAGAGGCTTACCACTCCATGCGTGCAGACGATGTTCTTAATGGGCCAGTGCTCGAGACCAGAGGGCTGACCAAAGAATTCCGCGGTTTTACCGCCGTGGATGACGTTAATCTTCAAGTTCAGGAAGGGCATATTCACGCCCTGATTGGTCCCAACGGTGCTGGAAAGACCACCGTTTTTAATTTGCTAACCAAGTTTCTGCCGCCCACACGTGGAGAAATTCTTTATCGCGGTAAGCCCATTACCAGCAAGAAATCCAATGAGATCGCACAGCTGGGTCTCGTGCGCTCATTTCAAATTTCAGCGGTGTTTGCGCACATGACGGCGCTGGAAAACGTCCGAGTAGCGCTACAGCGTCAATTAGGCACATCGTTTCACTTCTGGAAATCAGAGAAGTCGCTAGATCACCTTAATGAGCGTGCGTTAGAGCTGCTTGATGAGGTAGGCCTGCGTGAATACGCCGATACATTAACGGTAGAAATGCCTTACGGCCGTAAGCGCGCACTGGAAGTTGCCACCACGCTGGCGCTTGATCCTACCATGATGCTGTTGGACGAGCCGACCCAGGGCATGGGGGCTGAGGATGTTGACCGTATCGTCGCGCTGATTAAGCGTGTCTCGAAAGGGCGCACCGTTTTGATGGTGGAGCACAATTTGAGCGTGGTTAGCAGGCTTTGTGACCGTATTACGGTATTAGCCCGCGGCGCGGTGTTGGCCGAAGGTAACTATGAAGAGGTTTCCCGCAATCCATTAGTGCGCGAGGCTTATATGGGCAGTGAAGCTGCTGAAGAGGAGGCTGCCGTATGAATACCGCTGAAGCCTATGAAACCAACGAGCTAGCCGATTCCCAAACGCTAGAAATGCTGAGAGTGCAAGACTTGCACGCTTTCTATGGTGAATCACACATTCTTCACGGCGTGAACTTCGATGTTAAGCGTGGGGAGCTGGTTACGCTGCTGGGTCGCAACGGCGCGGGACGTAGTACTACCCTGAAGTCCATTATGAATATGGTCGGGCGTCGCACCGGCTCGATTGTGATTAATGGCAACGAAACGCTGAATATGAAGGCGCACCATATTCCAAGGCTTGGTATTGGTTACTGCCCCGAAGAGCGCGGTATTTTTGCCAGCTTGGATGTGCACGAGAATTTATTACTTCCACCGACAGTTCGCTCTGGTGGAATGAGCCTAGATGAAATCTACGGCATGTTTCCTAACCTTTACGAGCGTCGCAGAAGCCAGGGGACGCGGCTTTCTGGCGGTGAGCAGCAGATGCTTGCCATGGCACGCATTCTACGCACTGGTGCGCGTCTTTTGCTGCTCGATGAAATTACCGAAGGCTTAGCCCCCGTTATTGTGCAAAAACTTGGCGAAGTGCTTATTCAACTGAAAGAGCGCGGTATGACCATTGTTCTGGTGGAGCAGAACTTCCGTTTTGCAGCGCCGCTGGCAGATCGCCATTTTGTAATGGATCACGGCCAAATTGTTGAAGAAATTAGCGCTGAGCAGCTTCCGTCACGTCGAGACCATCTCAACACTATGCTGGGGGTATAACGCCAATCTAGATCATAAACGCAGCATCAGCTTCGCAGTATGTGCACTACAGCATTAACAACACTAAACGCTCTGTAAGTATTTCATTCGTACGTCGTAACACAACAACAAAGGCCTCAAGGGCCAGGAGACGAACATGACCTTTATGAAAAAAACGCTGACCGCCAGCATCGCCGTTGCCGCCGCTTCTACTATGGCAGTCTCAACCGCTCACGCTGAAATTAGCGATAATGAGGTACGCATTGGTTATTTGGCAGATATGTCAGGTACTTACCGTGACTTAGCTGGTCCAGGTGGCGAAACAGCCATGGAAATGGCGGTTGCTGATTTTGGTGGCAGTGTTAACGGCTCGCCCATCGTGATTTTTAGTGCTGATGATCGTAACAGTGCCGACGTCGGTGCTAACACGGTGCGTGAGTGGATCGACCAGCGTAACGTCGACATGGTGGGTGGCCTAGTGGCGTCCTCGGTGTCTATTGCCGTCACTAAAGTGCTTGAAGAAAACAATGGCCTGGGCATTGTGTCGGGTTCTGCGGCATCAAGCATTACCAATGAACACTGCACGCCAAACCACATCCACTGGGTTTACGATACTTACCCGCTGGCGAACGGTACCGCAAAGGCAGTCGTAGAGCAGGGCGGCGATAGCTGGTTCTTGTTAACCGCTGATTATGCGTTCGGCCATGCGCTGGAAGCTGATGTGACCAACGTAGTTGAAGCCAATGGCGGCGAGATTGTTGGCGGCGTGCGTCACCCGTTCCCGACAAGCGACTTCTCCTCTTACATCCTGCAGGCCCAAGGGTCTGGTGCGAAGATTGTTGGTTTGGCTAACGCTGGCGCCGACACTGTTAACGCGATCACCACCGCTAGCCAGTTCGGTCTCACGCAGAGCGGCCAGCAGCTAGCAGGCCTATTGATTTTCCTCAACGATGTTCACGCGCTAGGTCTGGAATCCACCCAAGGGCTGCTGCTAACCACTGGCTGGTACTGGAACATGGATGAAGAGTCTCGTGAATGGTCAGAGCGCTACTTTGAAGAAGTTGGCCGTATGCCCACCATGGTTCAGGCGGGTATCTACTCAAGCACCATGCACTACCTGAAAGCCGTAGAAGCAGCGGGAACCGACGACCCTGAAGTTGTACGCGCCCAGATGGCTGATATGCCTATTGAAGACTTCTTTGCGCGTAACGGCTCCATTCGTGAAGATGGTCGTATGATTCATGACATGTACCTTGCCCAAGTGAAAACACCGGAAGAGTCTACCGGTGAGTGGGATCTGTATGAAATCCTCAGCACCATTCCTGCCGATGAAGCCTACCGTCCGCTCTCTGATAGCCAGTGCAAACTGGTTCAAAACTAAGTCGAATAACAACCGCAAGTGACGTTAGAACTGGTTGGTGGCAACTTGCCACCAACCGCTTGATGGCGAGGAGAGTCATACAATGACGATGATATTCGGCGTGCCATTAGCCGTTTTCATGGGCCAGCTAACGCTTGGGCTTGTGAATGGAGCCTTTTACGCACTGCTTAGCTTGGGTCTGGCGGTCATCTTCGGCCTACTGAAGATCGTCAACTTTGCCCATGGGGCGCAATACATGCTGGGAGCCTTCGCCGCACTGCTAGGCTTTCGCTATTTAGGCATCAACTATTGGCTGGCGCTGTTTCTGGTGCCACTGGTGGTGGGTGGTTTCGGCATGTTAATGGAGCGCTTTTTACTGCGTCGCATTGCCCATTTAGACCATCTTTATGGACTGCTGCTCACCTTCGGGTTGGCACTAATTTTTGAAGGCACGCTGGTAAATTTCTTTGGCGTTTCGGGTGCGCGGTACGCGACTCCTGAAGCACTGCAAGGCGGCCTGAATCTAGGCTTCATGTTCCTGCCTACCTACCGTGCCTGGGTGCTGGTAGCGGCACTGGCCATGTGTCTATTTACCTGGTTTATGATTGAGCGCACCCGGTTGGGGCTTATCTGCGTGCAGGTACTGAAAACTCCCAGCTGATGCAAGCGTTTGGGGTAAACGTACCGCTATTAATTACGCTTACTTATGGCTTTGGCGTAGCGCTAGCCGCTTTTGCGGGGGTGTTGGCAGCGCCGCTATATCCTGTATCACCGACCATGGGGTCAAGCTTGCTGATTGTGGTGTTCGCGGTGGTCGTCATTGGTGGAATGGGATCTATTCTAGGTGCGATTCTTACTGGCCTGGGTATGGGGATCATCGAAGGCTTAACCAAAGTGTATTACCCCGAAGCCTCCAATACCGTGATCTTCTTGGTGATGATATTGGTGCTCATGTTACGCCCCGCTGGGCTGTTCGGTAAGGAGGCATAACCATGGCAGATTCTCAAGCACTCAATGCGCCATCAGCCGTAAAAGAGCGACAGAAGCGGGCCAAAATGCGCCGTAACATGTTTTATATAGCGCTCTTGGCCATCGGGCTAGTCGCTCCTTTTTTGGCCTATCCCGTTTTTCTAATGAAAATTCTATGCTTCGCGCTTTTTGCCTGCGCCTTTAATTTGTTGCTGGGCTATGCGGGGTTGCTCTCGTTCGGGCACGCGGCATTTTTAGCCACCGGTGGTTATGTTACCGGCTACTTGTTGGCAAGCTATCCAGGGCTAACGCCAGAGGTGGGGATTATTGCGGGCACCTTAATGGCAACCCTGTTAGGGCTGTTATTCGGGGTGCTTTCGATCCGGCGTCAGGGCATTTACTTTGCCATGGTGACATTGGCACTGGCTCAGCTGATGTTTTTCGTCTTTGTTCAGTCATCGTTTACCGGTGGTGAGGATGGCTTGCATGGCGTGCCACGCGGTGACTTGTTTGGCGTGATCAGTTTGAGCAGCAACCTGGCGATGTATTACTTCGTTTTTGCCATCTTCATATTTGGTTTTGCGCTAATCCAACGCACCGTGCATTCCCCCTTTGGGCAGGTGCTTAAAGCGATTCGTGAAAATGAACCGCGTGCTATTTCGCTGGGCTACAACGTTGATGCTTACAAGCTGCTGGCGTTTGTTCTCTCTGCGGCGTTGGCCGGGTTAGCGGGGTCTACTAAAACCGTCGTGTTTCAGCTGGCGTCGTTAACCGATGCACACTGGCACATGTCGGGTGAAGTTATCCTAATGACGCTGCTGGGTGGGGTAGGCACCCTGCTTGGGCCCCTTATGGGTGCGGGCATTGTGGTTAGCCTGCAGCACATTTTGGCACAGTCGCCGTTGGGTAACTGGGTAAGCGTCATTCTGGGTATTATCTTTGTTGTCTGCGTACTTAGCTTCCGCAGCGGCATTGTGGGTGAGCTCACCAAAATGTATCGCAAAAATTTCAAATAACCGGTTCTGTTCGATGATTGGGTGCCCTAGGGCACCCTTTTTTCTGCCCAAATCACGCCTCTACGCCAAAGGTAGTGAGCTAAGCCGGTTGCACCTGTCAGAGTAAGAATATAAGTTAACGTAAACGTCAACATTGCCAGTAAAGACGATAGCCAGTAAAGACAATTGCCAATAACGCCAACGGCTAATAAAGATAATAGCAAACGCCAAGCTGCCCAGCCTGCTCAAAGGCTGTTCAGCGACGCATGCTGCGGAGATTCGCCATGAATTTTGAGTTAAGTGAAGACCAGGTCGCTTTTTCCGATATGGCTCGGGCATTCGCCCAGAACGAGTTAGAGCCCCACGCTGCACAGTGGGATGCAGAAGCCCTCTTTCCTGTTGATGTTATCCGCAAAGCGGGGGAGTTAGGTTTTTGTTCACTTTACGCGCCAGAGCGCGTTGGCGGGCTTGGTCTTTCCCGCCTAGATGCCAGCATTATTTTTGAACAGCTTTCCATGGGCTGTACCTCAACCACCGCTTATCTCACCATTCATAATATGGTGACGTGGATGCTGGCTGACTTCGGCACCTCTGAAGCAGTGGAACAGTGGGGCGAAAAGCTCGCCACTGGCGAGTTGCTGGGTTCTTACTGCTTAACTGAACCCAATGCAGGCTCTGATGCGGCCTCGCTTAAAACCACCGCCAAGCGTGATGGCGATGACTACGTACTCAACGGTAGCAAGATGTTTATCTCTGGCGCGGGCAGCACCGACTTTTTGGTAGTGATGGCACGTACTGGGGGCGAAGGCCCCAGCGGCGTTTCTGCCTTTGCGGTTGATGCGAAAGCAAGCGGCATTAGTTACGGCCGTAAGGAAGACAAAATGGGCTGGAACAGTCAGCCAACCCGCATGATTACCTTTGAAGATGTGCGCGTTCCCGCCAACCACCTGTTAGGCAACGAAGGTGACGGCTTTAAAATTGCCATGAAAGGCTTGGATGGCGGTCGTATCAACATCGCTACTTGCTCAATCGGCACCGCCCAGCAGGCGATCAACAAAGCCCGTGAATATATGCTGGAGCGTAAGCAGTTTGGCAAGCGTTTGGCAGACTTCCAGGCGCTTCAGTTCCGTATGGCGGATATGGTTACTGAGCTTGTCGCGGCTCGCCAGTTAGTGCGTATGGCAGCCACAAAACTGGATGCTGGCCACCCCGATGCCACTACCTATTGCGCCATGGCTAAGCGCTTTGCGACTGATGTCGGCTTCAAGGTGTGTGATGAGGCGCTGCAGCTCTATGGTGGCAACGGCTACATTAAAGAGTATCCGATGGAGCGCTATGTGCGTGACTCTCGTGTACACCGTATTTTGGAAGGAACTAACGAAATCATGCGGCTGATTATTTCCCGTCGCGTGCTCTCTGATGGTGCCTCTGAGCTGTAGCCAACTACAAGGACAATGGAATGAGTAGCGTACTGTTTGCTGAACACGCCACCCAAGATGGCCATGTTATTGGCGAGATCAAGCTTAACGCCGAGCGTTCGCTGAATGCCTTGACGTTAGAGATGATTGAAGAAATTCTGCCGCGCTTGAAAGCGTGGCAAACCGACGAGCGAGTTGTCGCTGTTCTGTTGGATAGCGCTGGTGAAAAAGCGTTTTGCGCAGGGGGCGATGTCGTCAATCTGTATAAAGCGATTAAAGGTGACAGCGAGCCAGATTTTCCTGAGCGCTTCTTTGAACACGAGTACCGCCTGGATTACCTGCTGCACACCTATCCCAAGCCGGTCATTTGCTGGGGCAGCGGTATTGTGATGGGTGGGGGAATGGGATTGCTTAGCGGTAGCAGCCACCGAATCGTGACGGAAACCTCTCGGCTGGCGATGCCAGAAGTGACGATTGGCCTTTACCCGGACGTTGGCGCTAGCTGGTTTTTAAACCGTCTGCCAAATGGTACCGGACGCTTTTTAGCCATGACCGGCAGTCAAATTAACGCGCCAGATGCCGTTCATCTCGGCCTGGCTGATCGCGCGATTGCTAGCCATTACCGCGCAGATCTGGCTCAAAAACTGATGGATGCCACCTGGGGAGAAGGAAAGCAAACTGACGCCCATGGTGTCGTCAATCGCGTGCTGCGCGAGTTTGAACAAGCGTCTCAAGAGGTATTCGCCGAGCTGGAATCGCCGGTTCAAAAATCCGCCGCATTGATTCGTGAGCTAATGGATCACGATACGGTTGAGCAAACCGTGGATGCCGTACTGGCGGTTCGCAGTGACGACAAATGGTTCAGCAAAGCGCAGAAAACGCTTTCCCACGGCAGCCCCGTATCAGTGAAGCTGATTGATGAGCAGCTAAAACGTGCCAAGCACATGTCGTTGGCTGAGGTGTTTCAGTTTGAGCTGGCGCTTTCAGTGCAGTGTTGCCGCCATCAGGAGTTCCCCGAAGGCGTACGTGCGCTGTTGGTCGATAAAGACGGTAAGCCTGCCTGGAAATACCCAGATGTCGCGTCCGTCGAACAAACTTTTATCGATGAGCTGCTGGCTTCGCCGTGGCAAAAGAGCCCTCTGGCGGATCTTCACTAAGCTATTTCTTCAACCCATTTCCCCATCAATTTTCTAACAAGGACAATAAAGATGACCACTGTCGCGTTTATCGGTTTAGGCAATATGGGCGGCCCCATGGCGGCCAACTTGGCGAAAGCGGGCTTTAACGTTCGCGCGTTCGATCTTTCTGAACAAGCCTTGGAAACAGCGAAATCCCAAGGCTGTGAAGTGGCAGCCTCTGCAAAAGCAGCGGCCACCGACGCAGATTTTATTATTTCCATGCTGCCCGCAGGCAAACATGTGCGTGGGCTGTATGTGGATGGCGACGAGCCGCTGTTTGATGTCATCAAAAAGAGCGCTCTGGTGATTGACTGCTCGACCATTGATGCGGATACCGCCCGCAGCGTGGCTGCCGCTGGCGCTGAAAAAGGCGTTGGCTTTGTTGATGCGCCGGTGTCTGGTGGGGTAGGCGGAGCACAGGCGGGTACCTTGACCTTCATTGTTGGCGGTAGCGCTGCACAGTTTGAACAGGCCAAGCCCGTACTCGACGTGATGGGTAAAAATATCTTCCACGCTGGCGACCACGGCGCAGGGCAGGTGGCCAAAGTGTGCAACAACATGCTGCTTTCCATCCTGATGGCGGGCACATGCGAAGCGATCAACATGGGCGTCAAAAACGGCCTGGACCCAGCGGTGCTTTCCGAAATAATGAAACAAAGCTCTGGAGGAAACTGGGCGCTAAACGTTTACAACCCGTACCCCGGCGTGATGGAAAATGCCCCCGCCTCGAAAGGCTACCAAGGCGGTTTCCAGGTGGATCTAATGATTAAAGACCTGGGGCTCGCTATGGATGTTAGCCAGCAAAGCGCCTCACCGGTGCCCATGGGCTCTGCCGCACGTTCGCTATTCACCCTGCATAAAGCAGGTGGCAACGGCAAACTCGACTTCTCTAGCCTGCTGCAGTTTTATCAAGATAAGGAGTGAGGCTAAGGCGTGAATGGAAAATGGTGAGGAGCAAGTGGCGGTTTAGCGCGTGGTAACGAGTTTTGCGCGGAACGATCAACATGAGGCACCCGCGAGAGGGCGGCATAAGCCGCCCCTTGCCACTGGCCTCAAGGGCGGGCACACTCATTTTCTTCACTATTCTCAGATGTATGCCCAGAAAAAGGACTGCCATGATTACGCTTTGGGGCCGCAATAACTCGACTAACGTCAAAAAAGTACGCTGGGTACTTGAAGAGCTCGGCTTGGCGTTTGAACAAATTCCGGCAGGAATGCAGCACGGGGTCAACAATACCTCAGCGTACTTGGCCATGAACCCCAATGGGCTAGTGCCGCTACTTAAAGACGACGCGACCGATAGCGTGTTATGGGAATCTAACACCATTATCCGCTACTTGGCCGCGCAGTATGGCCAAGGTAGCTTATGGATAGATGACCCCGCCAAGCGCGCCCAGGCAGAGAAATGGATGGACTGGGCGAACAATACGCTTTCGCCCAGGCACCGCGTTATTTTGCAGGGGTTCGTAAGAACACCGCCGGAAGAGCGTGATAACGATGCTATTGATGCCGGAATGCTAGCCTGTGAAAGGTCATTCGAACTGCTAGATAACGCGCTGGCAAACCAAAGCCAACCCTGGTTTTCCGGCGATGAATTTGGCCTCGGCGACATCGCCTTAGCGCCTTTTATCTATAATTTATGGAACATTGGGTTAACCTGGCAGCGGCGCCCCAGCCTGGAGCGCTGGTACCAACAGCTTGCAGAACGTCCCGCCTTTCAGAACGTAGTGATGATTCCTGTAACGTGATGTAGAAAGCAGCCCTCCCTGATGACGGGAGGGCGCTCTAGCGCGCTACAATTTGCTAAACGGCTAAATACACGGGCTTTATTGTGCATTTATGCGATGGAGCATACGGGTTTTGTAGTGCGCGGTAAGCGAAGCGCACCCGCAATGGCAGACCAGCGCAGCGGTTGTAAGTGGAACAGCACAGCCCTGACAGCACCGTAAATAAGGGCAATTTAATATTATGGGAAGGCGCTTTAGCGCGCGATGATTCAGCCACTAAATTTTCCCTAAAACTCCGCCTCCAATTTAGCCAATTCGCTATCGAGCTCCTTCAACACCCCAAACGGCAAGCCATGGCGCTCGGCGCTATCAATCAACGGCCCTAAAATCGCCCCGCGCTCGGTGGGGCGTTTAGCCTCAACATCCTGCAACATCGAGGCCTTATTGTTAGCGGTGTTCTCCACCACCTGCCACACAAGCGCCAACCACGCGTCTTCATTTTCGCCACCATTCGGGGGGGCAATGTTTTCCTGCTTTAGAATCGCCGCGACCTCTTTGACCACCGCTGCCAAACGGCCTGCATAAGCATCACCGCGCAGCTCACCATTGCGCACGCCATTGAGCGCCACCAATGGGTTGATCGCCGCATTCACCGCCAATTTTTGCCACGAGCGTTGGCGTATATCGCTCACCGCCGTTGCGGTAAAGCCTGCCTCACTCAATAGCGCCGCTAACGTCTTCGCCAATCCCGCGTGCTGATTATCTAAATCACCAATAAACGTCGGCCCGCGCCCTGCGTGAACCACACTGTCATCTCCAGTGAGATAAGCGCCCTGAGTAGTGGTCGCGCACAGCACTGGCCCAGGCCACGTTTGTGTAATACGTGGTTGTGCTAAAAAACCGTTTTGCCACAGCACCAGCGGGGTCGTGGGCGCAACCACATCGGCAATGCTGGCAAGCGCCGCCTCGGCGGCCATGGCTTTGGTGGTGAGATGTACAAACCCAGGTGCGGGCAGTGGGTGAGAAGTCAGTTCCGCAACCGTAACGCTCGCCAGTCGCTTAGTTTGCTCTTCACCTTCAGGGGAGGTTAGGCGCTGTTGTTCAGGTAGCCCACGTCGGCCAATTAAAGTGGTGTCAGTCAAGGGGGAAAGCGAATGCGCCAACAGGCGACCAATGGCCCCTGGGCCAAGTATCCAATGGGAAGTCATCGTTGATTTTTAGCCATTAGCAGCGGTGTTGCCCCCAAGCTTACCGTGTTCAGCATAAGGAAATGAAGCCGAGGAGAGCAGTTGCTTCAAGACCCCCTTATTAAACAAACCAGTAACGCGACGATGCAGTTGACCGTGCTAACTTGGTTCACCGCATCAGCTTTTTTGTTTTGGTGATGGAAGAAGCTAAAAGGTGTTATGAGCGAACAGGCTCTAGGCGTGGCAGAAGACCGCAATGCGCGGCTAATGACTAATGACGGGGCTGAGGTTTATCTGCTAGCGTTAAGGCTAAGAAGATTTTGTTTGAGAGGCTGGGTCACGCCTCAGGGGGAGGGCGGCTTGTGTAAAGTGGTATATGCAATATCGGCTTTCGACCGAGGCTGTGTGAAAACTCTTAAACCGTCCAGAAGTTGACGTCCGTACGCGAAATCTGGAGAAATTTTGCCACGAAGATGACCAAGTTTAGCGAGGGAGCGCGATTTTTGATCATTTTTTGGCCGGACCGAGACTCCCCAAGCGTTTTCACACAGTCTCAGCCGAAAACTGACATCTTCAAGTCATTTTCTAATGGTGGGAACTATTATCTAGGGTGGAGCTCGTAAGCCACATATACAAAGAACGGCAGTGCTCGCTTTATTTCGACTGGCAAAACTTAATAAGTCAAAGTTACTAAGCGCTATCAAAGAACGGGGTTCACGTCCAGCAGCGGACGTTTGGAGAGTTAGCTGACATGGTTATTTTTATCCCAAGTATAAGAAATAAACATGGCGCCACAACTGCGGATGTGATCGCGGAACAGATTGCGCTTTGTAAAGCAAATCTTCTTACCATTGAAAAAGTTGCTGTCTTTCGCAAGCCTAGAGAAAAGCGAGATGAAATCAATCGCAGGCTGAGAGGGTGCCATGATTTCATGGGTATGGCAGGTTCACGAAAATTTGGGTGCCTCTATCGCGAAGTAGGCTTAAATTCTGAGGATTCAGTGGTCTGTGAGCACGCTATTCCGGTTACAGCAATGGTTTCTCTGTACGAGGCAGGCACACCATTTGAGGAATTGGTATTTTTCCCGGTAGCCCGAATTACTAAAACTTCAGATCAGAAGTTTGGCAGCCTAGGTCTTACTAAATCTGGGTATGATCTTGAGCGACCGTTTCTTCGTTACCATATCGCTGGTATAGAGATTGAAACCCACTTCGGCACGAAGATTTCCTGTAAGAATTGGAGCATTCAAGATCATTGGAAATTGGTAGACGAAACACCAGAACTCTCACACATTCGACAAGAGGTGATAAATAAACTCACGGCAAAGCAATGGACAGAGTAGTAACACTGGTATCCTCCAATCGTAGCTATGAGGACGTATTTTCTGTTGCAACGTCGTCTTCATTCCAAAGTCCGCCCATAACTAAACGTTAAATTTTGCGAGTAGAAATGCAATTACGAGAGTGTTGTTCATGTGGGGAATATACGCCAGAGGACGCATTTCGAAAAGGTCGCGCCGACTGTGTGTGGTGTCAATATGGCGACATGGAAAAACGGGCAAAAGCAAGGTACTTGGATAAACAGAAGAGCGCTCAGCAACGACTACATATTGAAAAAGCCGATTTTGTATCGTGGTATACCGTACAGAGAGATGAATGTGCTTACTGCGGTCTCACATTTAAAGAGCTTAAGCGGTTGAGGCTTCGCAAAGGTAAAGGCTACTTCGTGTCCTGGGATATAGACTGTGTTGAGCCGAAAAAGGGATATTCGGCTGGTAATCTTGCCTTATCGTGTTTCGTCTGCAATATGGCTAAAGGTAACACGTTATCCGCGTCAGAGATTAAGGTTGTCGGTAGTGCTGTTTTAAAAGTGTGGCGCGCCCGTCTCGCAGTCGAAAACTAAATTTAATCAGTACGGTTCATATACGCTCCAATCTTCACGCTGCTGACATATATCAGAATTATCTAAAAGGCTGCTCTTGGCCGAAATGCGAAATTAATTACGCAGTCTCGACACGTAGTCTATTCTGGTAAATAGACGTTGTTGTTTAAATGCGCAGCATAGCATTGTTGAACAGTAGAGGAGCACTATTAGTGCCCTCGGTGTCTGAAATCTTGGCGATGTTTTTGTTGCAGTGGGCTGCCAATGCCACATTACAAGAAAGAAAAGTGGGTTCAGTTTTAAGCTTGCTTCACTTAAAGGTAATGCCATGGTTAGGTGCACAACATGTTCGTTGTTAATCCGTGAGTCTCGTATCGCTTTCGCCGCCCGGGTTGGAGGTGATAAAAAAGCAGAGGCTTTTAATCATGCACTAGTGATAGACCGAGAGAGCAATGATCCATTTCCATTTGTGGCAGTTTACTGTTACGCAGAAAGGCCAGAATTCATTCAGCAACTCGGTACAGAACTTCGTACCGATGAGATCCAAGAACATGAGCTATTTAATCGAGAGCATGATTGCGTATTTTATCAACCAGCAACCGGTCATTACGACCTAGAATATGCGATTAACTTATACAATGAGCAGCGAGTAGCTATGACGATGACACCGGTAACAAATATAGTGGCAGGTGGAACGTTCATCCAGAGTCAGGTTGGAGTCGTCAACAGCTCTTTGGATGGGTACATACGCGCGCTGGATGTTAATGCCTACTGCTCTGACGCTGAGCGCGAGCTAAAATCAGTCTTGGCGGAGCTGCGCCGTAGCATCGAGATAGATGAGAGCCTAACGCCAGCGCAGCGTCAGGCCGCAGCATCGGATATCGCAATTTTTACTGAAGAGATGTCTAAGCCAGAGGGTGTGCAGAGTGAAGATACGAAAAGCGTATTCTGGGATCGCCTTAACACGGTTACAAATGCTTCATCTGCATTGAATTCGCTAGTCCAAACAATCGGACGCATGACAGGACTACTTTAGTCTAGACGTTTTCGGTATGACTCGAATCGTGGGCTTAAAACTCAGACTCATGACCGCCTATGTGTGTTATGTAAAGTTTACTGATCATAACGGCCACTGCCCGGCACACAGAAATCAGCCATTTTCCAGCTATTACTGTTAACACTTGGGTACATAGTCCTAAGGGCTGTTCCTGGACATATAACGACAGCTTGGCTTAAACCGTCGTTTGACTAATCCATGAGATAGTTCCGAAAACGCGACGAGGCTTGAAGGTGGCGAGTGAAGGTACGCCTGTCCACCTTCGCGATGCGGGGGAACCCCATGATACGGGCAATCTTGTTGGCAATCTTCGCGCCGTAATGCTCGCGCACCATAAACAGGCACCCCGAAGTAGTCGTGTTGAATACTGGCGCCACCCAATTATGGGTATAGAAGACATACTGAATACCCATCGGGCGGCTCCTGATGCGACCATCATTGCAGTGCATATGGAGATGCCGTGAACCATGTGACGCTGAGCCGTAACGAGCTGGCTGACTACGTGCAGGATGAGGGGCTTAAGAAAAAGCGGGACTGTGTTGAATGGTGGGTAACCGAGCCTAAGCGAACGTGCTAGGAAATACAGCAAGGCGCTAAGTTTGGAAATGCTACCTAATTTTAATTAACTTATAAAAAGTTAATGAAACTGGCGTTTTTAAAGCAGGCTTATCAAGCCTGCTCGAATTCTAATCGCTAATAATTTAGTAGGCGCCTTCGCTGTAGGTCAGTTCGTAGCTATGGCTATAGATTTCCACAATATTTCCGAATGGATCTTCCATGTAAATCATGCGATAGGGCTTCTCACCTGGATAGTAGTAGCGTGGCTTTTTCATGCGCCGCTTACCACCAGCGGCTACGATACGGTCAACAAGTTCTTCCAAATTGGGGTCTTGCACAGAGAAGTGAAAGACGCCGGTTTTCCAGTATTCAAAGTTATCCTCCGGGTTGGTCTGATTCTTGAACTGAAAAAGCTCGATACCTATCCGGTCTCCGGTAGATAGATGTGCGATTCTGAAGCTTTCCCACCCGGCTCCGAAGACATCCGTGCACATCTCTCCGATGGCGCTATCGTCCTCTTTGATCTCGGTGGGTTCCATGATCAGATACCAGCCCATCACTTCGGTGTAGAACTGTACGGCTCGCTCAAGATCCGGTACAGAAATACCGATGTGTGAGAAACTTCTTGGGTAAACGTTGGGCATTGCCTGTCCTCCTCTGGTGTGACTGATAGTAGGTTACAGAACGCCTTTAATTACTTAAAATTATCATTTTTGATTGTGATAATTATGGATAGTGATGATAAACACCACCTGGTTAACTACCTTTTGCACCCTCGTTGATGTAGGACATTTCACCCGTACGGCCGAACGTCTCCACATGACTCAGTCAGGGGTGAGCCAGCATGTGCGTAAGTTGGAAGAGCAACTTGGTGTTGAGTTGCTAATCCGGGAGGGGAAGAAATTCTCACTCTCGCAGGCAGGCGAAAGGCTATACATCGAAGCGCAGAACATTCTGCAGGCGTTATCGAGTTTGGAGCAGGCAGTCCAAGAAGATTCGCCTTACGAAGGGGTAGTTCGGGTGATGTCACCCGGGAGTGTTGGGCTTAAGCTATATCCACGCTTATTGGCGCTGCAGAGTAAGTATCCAAAACTCATAATTGATTACCGCTTTGCACCCAACTCCGACGTAGAAACCGCCATCGCCGAATCTTCTGTGGATATTGGCTTCATGACGTCAAAATCTACCCTGGCCGAGGTCAGTTGCAAGCCTATCGCGGAAGAATCATTGTTATTGGTGACCCCTGAGACCATTGAGGAGCCATCTTGGGAGACGTTGATGGCCCTCGGTTTTATTGACCATCCTGATGGAAGTCACCACGCCAACCTGCTGCTTAGCAAAAATTATCCTGAGTTCCAGCACAGTCATCAGTTTCTAAGAAAGGGGTACTCAAACCAGATCGGGTTGATTCTGGAGCCTGTCAGCATCGGGCTGGGGTTTACAGCATTACCGGCTCATGCGGTTGAGGCGTTTCACAAGCCTGAACAAATAAAGGCTCACCGACTTCCTAACCCGGTGAGTGAGACACTATACCTTTGCGTCCGGCGTCACCGGGGACATCAGAAGAGAATTGAAACGGTAATAGCGGAAGCTAGATGCTGGCTCTGAGTCCGATTGATATTTAACAAAGCATTGCAGCGAACAAGCCACTGAGTATGGCATTACATTAGAAGTATCCGAAAGTTCGCTTTTACCCGGATACTGACCAAAGCGACTGGTAACAAACTTATTAAATCACCCGAAACCTCTGCACCATGCAGCAAGTCCCCTATATGAAAAACTTCAACATCAAAGTACTAACCCCTGAGAATTGGACGTTGTACAAGTCCGCTAGGCTGGAATCGCTCAAGGATTCCCCTGACTCGTTTGGTGCCACTTACGAGCAGGAATCTGTATTGTCGGATGCTGATTGGCGGGCGCGCTTAGATCTTAGCGCACGGGGGCTTGTGGCTTTTCCGTTAGTGGCCGAGCAGGGGGGCTGGGCGGTAGGGCTTGCTTGGGGTGTGGTACATGCGCCAGAGGTGGAAACCGCTCACATCTACCAAATGTGGGTTTCGCCTGCGGCAAGAGGGAAAGGCATCGCCAAGGCGCTTCTGGGTGAAATTAAAACCTGGGCGATAGATAAAGAGTGCGATTGTCTCGCGCTTGACGTTACAACCAGCAATGAGGCAGCAGTTTGCTTGTATCGGTCGTCTGGATTTATGGCGAAGGGGCAGCCGATGCCGCTTAGGAGTGATTCATTTCTTATGATGCAGCCTATGGTGAGGGCGTTACGTAGTTTTGGCTAAGTAACCGCTCAATAATATTTCGGACGCAAACTATGCGCCCGAAACAGGCTCGTTACTAAGCAGCTTCGTGAGTTCCTAGCATACTACGGCGGCGCTATCGCCAACCTGCTGCTTAACTTTCTCTACGATATACGCCCCAATGGGAATAGCAGACGTCGCCGCAGGCGAGGGTGCGTTACACACGTTGACAGTACGCGGCGTGTTGACGAACAGGAAGTCATCGACCAGCTTGCCATCGTTGGACACCGCCTGGGCGCGCACGCCAGCCGGGTAAGGCTCAAGATCTGCCAGTGTTAAGCTTGGGCAGTACTTACGCACTTGCTGAAGGTAGCCTTTTTTATAGAGTGAGTTCTTAAACTCGGAAAGCCCTGGACGCAAGTTGTCTTTCAGCACTTGGCGGATGCCGCGGTGGCGCAGCATGGCGAGCGTGTCGGAAAACGAGATGTCGGTCTTTCGATAGCCTTCACGTTTCCAGGCCAGCACCGCGTTGGGGCCGACCGTTACGCTGCCGTCAATCATGCGCGTCAGGTGAACGCCAAGAAACGGCATCGAAGGGTCAGGAATCGGGTAGATCAGGTGATTAACGATTTGATTGTGCTGCGTGGGCAGGCGGAAGTACTCGCCGCGGAACGGGCAGATGGTGAAGTCTGGCTCGATACCCAGCATGCGTACCACTCGGTCTGCCATCAGGCCAGAGCAGGACACCATATAGCGGGTAGAGAAATCACCCTGGCTGGTGGATACCACTACCTCATTGGTTTGCTCACTTAAGCCGGTGACTGACGTGGTGTAGCGGATCTCACCGCCAGCGGCTTCGAAGTCGCGGCCCATGGCGGCAGCCACTTCAGCATAATTGACGATACCGCTGGAGGGGACAAAGATACCGCCGACGCCGGTGATGTTAGGCTCACGTTCGTTCAGTTCTTCTGCCGTCAGCCAATACCGCTCCAAGCCATTAGCCTCCGTGCGCTCCCACAGTGCTTTCATACGCTGGAGTTCGAGGTCATTCGTGGCGACCAGCAGCTTGCCGCATTCGTCGTAGGCAATGCTATGTTCGTCACAAAACGCTTTGGTGGCGAGGTTGCCCTCTAAACAAAAACGCGCCTTTAAGCTGCCAGGCGTGTAGTAAACCCCCGCATGAATCACGCCACTATTGTGGCCTGTTTGATGGCGGGCTGGGCCATCCTCTTTCTCGACCAGCAGCATCTTCTTGTCAGGATAGGCACGGATAAGCTGCATGGCAGTCGACAGCCCAAGAATGCCGCCCCCGATAATAATGTAGTCGTACATAGGCGTCTCGGTAGCCAAGGGAAAATGGCCACCGTCATGGCGGTGGCCAGCTTATTCTAAATGATTATACCTGACGAGGCTGACGTAGTGTTTTGGCATGGGTGAAATAGCCACGCTGACGCATCAACTCACGACGCAGGTCAGGGTGCGGGGTGAAGCGATCACGCCCATGCAGCCAGAAGTGATTGTTAATCAGCAGGAAGCTGCCAGTAGCGACCGGAACCGATAGCTGATGTTGGCTACCTTCCAGCGAATCAGACAGGTCAGCTAGCCAGTTACCTTCTTCAAAGTTCTTCGGCTGAACGAACTGGTCAATGTAGGCCATGATCGGGCGACCCTCGGTGTCCACATCGAACACGGGGTGGTAGATGTCGCGATCAACATTCTTACTGGGCGGCGCGGTCCAGCGCATGTTACGACGCGCCAGTGGGTGAGGGTAGAAACTGTCTAACCCTTCCCAGTCATCGAGGTGCAACAGTAACGAGTTGCCGCCTTGCATGTTCTGTTCGTCAACTTTCATCATCAGCACGTAGTCGGTGTCCTGCTCCACGAACGTGCCGTCGTTATGCAGCTCCATCACGCGGTGCGGCTGACGTAGGTAGCTGTCTGAGTTATCGACGTTCTTCACCACAAACCGTGCATAGTACTGGCCGCTCATAGCGTCGTAATTAGAGCGTCCCATCAAGTGAGCCACCGCCGTGGCGAATATCACCATCTCGTCGGCCTGCTCAACCTGATCCAGCCCCTCTGGCGTCACCAGAAATGCCCCTGTATCCCGATCCACCATGGTATCGATCAACACCGGCTGTAGGGTGTTCTTACACAGGTCATCAAGAATCTTGGCCACTCGAAAACGCAGGAAAGACTTATATTCCAGTGCCTGAACCGGCCATTCCGACACGGCGTCAAGAAACGCTTTCACTGTTTCCTTAGGGAAGCTCAGTTGCAGTAAGCGGTCCGACTGCGGTGAGCGGCCAAGGGTGAAACCATGATGCTGCTGTGCGGGGATAGTGGCTGGAGCGTTCATTGGACGCCTCTCTTTAGCAAAAGGGTGAAAAAGAACCGACTGAATAAATAACCTACGCTTAAAAAATATCTACATTTTTATATTTCGTCAACGTTTTATATTTATTTAGTTAAAAATATGGTGCGGGTTCGACCGCAAGGGGAGCTCACATCGTCAAAACAGTGGGGATATCAGAGGGCGTTGCTAAAGGGGTACTTCAGCCTGCCGCGGCTTATGCTAACTTAGTCATTACCACGTCTAAGGTGCTGTCCCATGTCTATCGAAATTTGGTTTGCCTTTGCGCTTGCATCCGTGGCCTTGCTCGCTATTCCTGGGCCGACGATTTTGACGGTTGTCAGCTACTCCATCGCCCAAGGCCGACGCGCTAATATTCCGCTTGTCGCTGCGGTTGCTCTAGGTGATTCCACGGCGCTGATTTTTTCGCTACTTGGCTTGGGTGCTGTTTTGGCCGCTTCGGCGTTTTGGTTCACCGTTATCAAATGGATCGGCGGTTTATACCTGCTCTATATGGGCATAAAGCTGTTGCGTGCCGGGATATCGTCGGTTCAGCCGGTAACACCCGCCGTATCAGGGTCGCGCTGGAAGCTGTTCACCAATACCTATTTGGTAACGGCGCTGAATCCCAAGGGCATCATCTTCTTCGTCGCTTTTTTGCCGCAATTTGTTAGCCCTGGTGCTAATGCGGGGCAGCAGTTGTGGATTTTGGCAGTCACGTTCGTGGCGTTAGCGACACTCAATGCCACGCTTTACGCGGTGTTTGCCTCATCCGTGCGCAAAATGCTTGCCTCACGCCGCGCCCAGCGCCGTTTCAATATTGTCGGCGGAACATTGCTTTCTTCAGCAGGCGTGTGGGCACTGCTGGCCAAACGGCCTGCGTAATAGGCGTTTGGTGGTTTTAGACTGTCAGGAAACCGACGAATTAATCATGATCAGGGATGCCGTATTCACAATTAGTGGCGGCATCACGCGCCTGTCCATAGTGAAACCAGCGCTAGACGACCAATTTCTAATGACGGCAGCAATCATTATCTGCTAGCTTTGAGGCTAAGTGGATTTTGATAGTTGCAGGTTGTTGAATAAAAGTAAGTGGAGACGGTTACTGCGATTAGACACCTGGCTAGAAGTCCGTTTTCGACCCAAAGCAGACGTGTAGGGAGATGCAGCAGGCGTTAGAATTTTGGATATGTAATCCAGCTTAAATTATGTTATTTATATCAATAACATAGAGTGTTTTAGGCTGGGGTTTGTGGATAAACATGCTAAAGCGTTATATCCAGCTATAAGGTGAGTTGTTTAATACTTGTATCACATATCACGCTCGATGGATTTTCAAAACCCATCTTATAGGAAAGGATAGGAAGAAAAAGAAGTGCAAAATATTTAACCAGATTAATTGTAAGCGCTTATTTTTTTCGAAAAAATATTGAATCTTATATTTGGTGGTGCTAACTTGTTGATGCCGCCTAACGGGGGTTAATCTTGGCGGAGACAAATGCCGCTGATTGACAACGAAGTTAGCACCTTAATCGCAGCTCTGCCACTGTAAGCTTAAAATGGTATCCTCAGTGTCTACGGTTGCATCTCGAATAGCGTAAAGTGAAACCCCGAAGGCGGCCTTGATGCTAGACACTAATACGACACCTAGGCAGCTATCTACACTACTAGGAACTACTTACCCAAATTTATGCTTTACAGTTTATAAAGTTAGACCAAATAATCTTTATACTAACTTTAAGATTGCAAAGAAACTTGGCGGTGTGCGCGCTATTGCTGCCCCAGATAAGAGATTAAAATATCTTCAAAATAAGCTGAAGCCATTGCTCGAAGATTTATATACTCCTCACCCGGCCGCTACAGCATTTATTAAGAATCGGGGGATCTTTTATAATGCTAGTCCCCATGTGAATAAAGCGTTAGTGTTTAATGTTGACCTTAATGATTTTTATGGCCATATAAATTTCGGTCGAGTAAGGGGATTGCTTTCTGCTCCCCCATATAGCCTACGTTCAGACACCTCTCAAATTATTGCTACAATCTGTTGCTTGAATGGATCTATTCCTCAAGGTGCTCCTACATCACCCGTAATATCAAATATGATAAGTCGGCAGCTTGATCGTCGATTGTCGTTGCTTGCGAAAAAGAATCATGCTTTCTATACACGCTATGCTGACGATATAACTTTCTCTTTTAAAAATAATAACTTTAAAGGTGTGTGCTCTTCCACAGAAGGTGCTTTTCAACCATCTAATGAATTCATTAATATTGTAGAAAAAAGCGGATTTTATTTAAATAAACAAAAAACGCGTGGTGAATTTTCTCGGTCCCGTCAAGTTGTTACAGGACTGAAAGTCAATAAAAAAGTTAATGTTGATCGACGGTATATAAGAACAACTAAGGCTATGATTCATGCGTTGTCTGGTGATATTGACGCTGCCAATGTAGTTTTTTGGGAAAAATTTCCTGAAAAAGAACCAAAAAGGCTTGAAGAAGTAGTGGCCGGTAGAATTAATTTTATAGGTATGATTAAGGGAGTAGACTCTACCGTATATCAAATGCTTGCAAAAAAATTCAATAGACTTCCTTTGAAGAAAAAGCTTCCTACGCGAACTTCTAAGCTTGTTAATACCGATCAAAAATACAGAGACATTGCAAAGCAGAGAGAGCTCCAAGAATGTGTTTGGATTCTGGATTTCGAAGGAGCTAAAAACGTTACTGAAGAAGCTGAGTCTATCCAAGGCACAGCTTTTATGGTTAAAGATCAAAAAGTTTTAACTTGTTCACACGTTTTTAGTAAAGCTGATGACGCCGAGTATTGTTACATTTCGAGGATAAATAAACGCAGTGTTAGATATTTAATGAAGGTGGCGAAGCAATGTAAGCATCGAGATATAGTTGAGCTAGAATTTGTTGATAATCCTAATAAAATATTTCAAAGCTTAGATATATATCATAAAGAAGAAATGTTTCCTGGTTACCAGGTTTCACTGGTGGGCTTTCCTGATAATATGTCTGGACACACTACTGTAAGTGTTCTCAAAACATCTATAACATCACATGTAAATATTTCAACAGTTGATAATTATGAGGTAGATGCCGAAATAGGAGCAGGTTATAGTGGCGGGCCTGTAATAAATGATTTTCATCAGGTAATAGGAATGATCGTGAAAGGTCGAACGACAACAGTTGATTTTAATGCGCAGGAATCTGCCCTAACTGGTAGAAATGCTTTTATTAGTGCTCATCATTTTTTGCAACTTTAAAAAGTAAACTGTCGGGCGGATGACGGTGCTCAACACCCTACGCACTCGACTGCGTTATCCCAAAAGGTCGCCATGCTGACCGTTTATTGGGCAAGGCAGCGCATTCATGGGCTAACGGGTGCTGTTAGCCTGAGTCAGCGTGCTCGATCGGTTGAAATGCAGGGCAAAACAGGCTGTCAACGTCGACCAACGCCACAAGAAACGGCACTAGCCGATCTGTGTCGGTGTCGGCTTCACGGATTTAGGCTTGGCCGCAGAAACTGAGTGCAACACCTGAGCATTTCGCTAAGGTGTTGTCCCATGTCTTACCTCGAACTCAGCATTGAAGAACGTGCCAGCATCCAAGTGGGTCAAGCCCAAGGGATGAGCCTTCGGCACATTGCCCAGCTCTTAGGGCGAGCTCCTTCAACCATATCTCGTGAAATACGCCGTAACCAAATGGCCCAGAACGGTTACTGTGCCCGGCACGCCCAACGTCAGCGAGAAAAGCGTCGAGTAGTCTGTCGTCCTGCGCGTAAGCTTTTGCCAGGCACCGAGCGGTTTGATCTCATCGTGCATATTTTGCGGCGACGCTTGTCTCCTGAACAAATTAGCGGCAAGCTCAAGACGATGAAACTACCTGATTTGCGCGATGCCTACGTCTGCCGAGAGACCATCTACACGGCCATTTATGCCTTGCCCGTTGGCCACCTTCGCAAGGAACTGATTCACTGCTTGCGACAAGGTAAAACCACACGCAAGCCTCGCCGTGGCGAAGTGGATCGACGTGGTCAGATCCCTGACATGGTCAGCATTCACTTACGTCCGCCCGAGGTCAGTAAGCGTGAAATGCCCGGCCACTGGGAAGGCGATCTGATCAAAGGTAAGAATAACGCGTCCGCGGTAGGCACCTTGGTAGAGCTTAGCAGTGGCTATCTGATCCTCGCAAAAATGGACGATGCCACCGCCACATCCGCCGTAGCAGGCTTTAGTGCTGCTCTGAACCGAATGCCGACCACCGCTCGAAAAAGCATGACCTATGATCAGGGGCGTGAAATGACACACCATGCAAAAATTACTCAAGAAACCGGTGTTGCGATTTACTTTTGCGATCCCCATAGCCCCTGGCAACGGGGAGCCAATGAGAATATCAATGGCCTTATCCGTCAATATTTACCGAAAGGAACAGACCTTTCAGTACATAGCCAGGAAGAGCTGGATGCCATTGCCTTTGAGCTGAATATGCGGCCTCGAAAACGCTTTGATTTTAAATGTCCGATAGAAGTGATGAGCGAGCTGATGGCCAAGTACCATGAAAGCCCATCAACCATCCAATGAGTGTGTTGCACTCAGAGTCTGCATCCGCCAGGTATTAGTTAAGCATAGGGTGAGATTTAAAATATGGAAATTAGATTGCCACGTCAATTTCAACCTTCATCTCTAGGTAAACTTCAGGAAGATCTTTCGCAAAGTCAAACTGTAGACAATGTGAACGTTGACTTCTCTCCTTTAGAATTCTCCAAACCAATGGCAATGCTTGTTGCGGGAAGTTATTTCCGCAGGTGGATAAGTAGGCGCCGTGAATTAGGTTTAAGAACTACTAAATCAGGTATTACAGAAAAAAATAATGCTCACTCTTATTTAATGCATCTCGGTTTTTTTGATTATGCTGGTATGAAAGATGTTGGAAAGAACGTAGGTGTTGCAAAAGGAAATACTAGATATTTGCCTATTCGAGAAATAAGACGTGCAGAGTTAGATGAATCTATTGCTGAGACGGGCGAGGAGTTGATCGATGCAATCGTTTTTCTATCTGATGGGTTAGCTAATGTTTTAGCCGGTGAAGACAATGCAGAAGCCAAAAAAGGTTTTAGTTATTCAATTCGCGAAGTGATTAGAAATGCTTTGGAACACTCTGGTTCAGACTCATGTTTCATATGTGGACAACGATGGGTAAATGGTCATTCTGAAATAGCAATAATTGATGAAGGTTGTGGGGTTCACAAAACCCTTTGCACCGCATATGAATTAAAGGAAGAAGATGCGCTGAGAGAGGCTATAAAACCAGGTGTTACGCGTACTCAGAACATGTCTGAAAAAGAAAATATATATAAAAATTCGGGATTTGGTTTATATGTTCTGTCTGAGTTAGGAAATAGCTTTGGTTGGTTTTGTGTAGGAAGTGGGGTAAGAAAGTTAACATGTGAAAATGGCAATAAAGTTGATGCGGAGTTGCCTTTTAAGGGAACATTTGTTGGCATTCACTTAAACAAAAATCCTCGCAGCTTTGCTGGTGTTTTACAAGATATTATTAGTGTTGGTGAAGAAGAAGCTGGAAGAGAAGGTCGGCATAGCGCGGCCTCTGAAATATCTAAAACGGTTTGAGTGAGCTAACAAATTAATCGGTTTCGCGCCTTCGGCGCTGGACGCAGCAAAGCTGCGCTGGTTATTTAGTTGTGATGTTAGCTGCAAGGAATGAGAATGGATTTACATAAGAAATCAATTGCCTATATGTTTAGTAAATTGTGGTTCCCTCTGCTCCACAAACTGCCTTTATGCTAGGCATTAATCAGTGTCGCCTAAATGTCCGCTCGTGGCCGAAAAAAGGCAGCTTAATTAACCTTTGAAGCGTAGTGAAATATATGACATATGGATACAGGCTCAATGTTGAACAACTCATGCTAAAGAGAGCAAACAATTGTTTTGATGAAGCTAAGAAGAGGATGGTTAAGGTTCCTGATTCCGTGCCAGAGTCTGGAAAGCCTTATTTCTTTAAAGGTCCAGGGTTTGAAGATGATGAAACTATAGCGCTCTGTATTGAAGCTATTCTTGGCTGGGCTATTGCATTTGAGGCATTTGTAAATTTGGTCTGGCATGCTCACCCAATTGCTAAAGAAGAGGATGAAAGAAGCTCTGGAAACACAATAGACAAGCTTAAAAAATTGTACAAAATCTCTCGATTGCCTTATGGGGATTCAAGTTGGAGAGCTGGTATTCAGAATCTTTTTGATATGCGTAACTATCTTGTTCATTATAAGGACCCGGTAGTTTATATAGGGTTCAGTTTTGCAGCAAAGTTCCAGCACGATTTCTCAGAAAGAAGCATGCAGAGGATTCAACAAGACGTTCTCTGTGCGTTAAAAGAAATTGGAGGCCTATTTGGTGTTGAAGCTGGATTTATTGATGGTAATTATGATCACTTGGTGTATAGGTATTAATTCAGTTTGGTAGCATTGCTTCGAAGGTCAAGGCCGTTGATAGCGGGCGAGCAGACTAGTGATGACTGAGATTTAGACCTAGCTTAAAATTGTAGCTAACGGTTTCGCTGTCGCTGTATTACCTGTTATTTCAGTTGCGGTGAATGTCCGCTTTTGGCCGATAGCGGCCAAGCCAACTTTGGTGATGCAGAGTTGCATATCCGAGAATCATGGCACTGAATGCATCTGTTGCCAGGGAGAGAATTGCTTAGCCTTTGCTGTTTAGGTGCGTTGTTATTATCTGTATCAACCTGATGGTCGAGAGGAAATTGAACTGACGCCTGATAGCGCCATCGAAGGAAATATCAGATAAAGATCGGCTTTTGCTGACAAGCTATTACTACCCGTTCTTGCAGGATGGGGTCTTCGCGGAGAACTTTATGGACTACGAACATGCAATTGTGAAATTCGAAGACGGGATTGGCACCCTGTTCTGCAACGGCTGCGGCATTATCATCGCTGAGGGTACCCAGCATGAGGATAGAGAGCACTACTGTACCATGTGCATGAGCGGCAATTGTAAAGCAAAATTTAAGGACGGAAACTGACATTTCCAGACCGCCACGCTCCGCGTTTTAGGGAAGGGGGCGTGGAATAGATGTTGTGAACATCATTAATCTGAAAACTCTTTAACATCCGCTCCTGGCCAATTTCAGGCCTTCGATCAATCTGGCGAAGTGCATGATGTGCGTTAAGCTAAAAACGTTACGTTTCTAAGCTAAGTGGGCATGATGTTTTACCATCTTTTGAGCCTGACCAGTCGGCTCTCGTTTTAAAGCTGTTTAGATTGCTAGGGGGCAAGTGTGGTCGAATCATTACGCGAGTTGCTAACTGAGTTAGAGCAATTTGGCCAGGAAAACGATGCTGCCATTGCTGATCGTCCGCATCGTATGCTGAATATCACTCGTGATACGGGGGAGTTTCTTTCAGTACTTACCCAAACCACGGATGCAAAACGAGTGCTGGAGATTGGTACCTCTAATGGCTATTCCACGTTGTGGTTTGCCCAGGCAGCTCAGAAGATTTCCGGGCACGTCACGACAGTAGAGCTTTCCGAATACAAGTTCGATCTGGCCGCCACGAATTTCGAGCGCTCGGGGCTTTCTGACTACATTACCCCGTTGCAATGTAATGCTGGCAAGTTGCTGGAAAGCGTGGACGATTTTTCATTCGATCTGCTCTTTCTCGATTCTAACCGTTCTGAGTATGTACAGTGGTGGCCGAATATTAAGCGGGTCTTGAGAGAAGGTGGGCTTCTTGTGGTGGATAACGCCACTTCTCATGCCGATGAAATGGCTAGTTTTATGGCGCTGGTGTTGGCAGATCCAGAATTCACCACATGTACCGTCCCTGTTGGTAAGGGGGAGTTTCTGGCAACGCGCTGTTTTGGTTTTTCCGCCTGACGAGGTGGTGCTGGCGCTCAATGATCGCAATGAGTGGGAAGTGCCCGCTAGGCGTATTGAGATAATTGGGGCAGTTAATTCAAATGCTAAATTGGTATGTGTTGAATGGTCGCTCCTAGCCGAACCATGAACTTTCCTTCATATTAACAATGGATCAGTTAAAGACCCGCTAGCGTTCATATGTTAGCCATCATAGTAGCGATAGCCCTTAAGCGAGAGGAATGCACCAATGACAGGGACTACTAAACCATCAACGATTGAACTGTTGAGCGACAACCGTGTAAAGGTGATCTTAGCCATCGCCATTATTGCGGTGGTCTGGGCTATCGTTGCGCACACCATTGCAGGGTCGCGACAAGACAGTAAGGAAGCGCTCGAAGCGCGCTTGGCCGAAACTGAGCGAGAGCATCAGCAGATTCAGGCGCAGATGTCTGAGGTCGAAGCCGCAGAGCTTGATCTAGCAACCTTACAGCAGAGAATGAACGCGCTAGAGGTTGAGCAAGCCGAAGCTGAAGCCGAGCTTGCTTCAACGCGAGCGGATATTGCCAATGCTGAAGACGATTTGACCACTTTACGGGGTGAGCGTGAATCTCGCGAAGAAGAGGTTGCCACCCTAAATGAGCAAGTAGACGAAAAGCAGGGCCGCCTAGAAGAATTGAATGAAACATACGCCGAGGTAGATGAGGATAAAAAAGAGGCTGAAGCAGCCCGCGATGCCGCTCAACAGTCGCAGGAAGATGCAGAAGAGGCTCGGAGGCAGGCAGAAGAAGACCTTGAAGAGCTCAACGCTGAGATTGAAGAGGCCAATACCCAGCTTGCCGCGGTCAGTGAGCAGGTAAGTGACTTAGAAAAAACGCGTGATGCGCTTACCATTGAAATCACTTCGCTCAGAGTGATACGCGACGAAGCGCAAACGCCCTAACAAGTTAGGCGCTATAACACCTCCTCCTCGCCGCGCATCAAGTTAAACGATCTCCCCGCTTATTAAACGGGGAGGTCGTCGACGGTATCCACCACTGCGGCATACAGATCTCGCGTTGACGCTAACGCCCCCTCATGAACCGCTTGAGCTGATAACATCTTGCCTTGGTCAGCTTGAAGCGAGCGGGTAGCTGTCGCGCTGGCAACTACTGTTACTTCAAACCCAAGGTTGAATGCACCGTGAGCAGTGGAGTTGACGCACATATGGGTCATGAAACCAGCCAGCACCAGTTTGTTGCAGCCGATCTCTTTTAACTGAGCTTCAAGGTCGGTTTGCACGAAGGAGTTGGGAAACGCTTTAGTGATAACCGGCTCGCCGTCTATCGGCTTCACTATATCCGCGATCTGTCCAATGGGCGCATTAATATCGTAAGGCGATCCTTCCCCGCTATTATGCTGAATATGAATGATCGGAGTACCAGCCTCGCGCGCTTTTTCAAGGAGTTTTTTGGCTTCTACCAGGGCTTCTTCCACGCCTTCTAACTGCATGACGCCTTCCCGGTAGGTATTTTGGCAATCGATAAGGATTAATGCAGACTCAGAAAGTTTGCTAGGGGTGAGCTCAAGCCCTGAAAGTTCACGTAGTGTGACAGGTGTGGTCATTAATAACTCCTTGATGCTATTGATTGTTGTTTAAAAGAGAGCGGCGTCAGTGTAATAACGACAGGCTTATGGCCACAGTCGATGATACAGGTCACAGCGTACATGGGTTCGTTATTCAATATTGGCTAATTTAATTAGCCATTTGTCGATAGGGAGGTTGATCACTTTTTGAGGATGACGTAGATGGCTATGTCTCAACAAACGCTACTGTTACTCCTGGCAGATTTGGTTTTAGTTCTCCATGTGCTGTTTGTGGCGTTTGTTGTCGTCAGTCTGTTAGCCATCTACGCAGGGTATTTCCTGCAATGGCAGTGGGTGCGACATCGGACATTCCGGATCATTCATCTGTGTGCCATTGGTTATGTGGTCGTGCAGGCGTGGTTTGGCATCGTTTGCCCATTAACTACGTGGGAAATGGCGCTACGGGCCAAGGCTGGGGCGGACACTTATGCGGGCTCTTTTGTTCAATATTGGTTGCAGAGCTTGCTTTATTTCACTTTGCCGGAATGGGTATTTATCGTGGTTTATACCCTGTTTGGTAGTTTGGTGCTGGCCAGTTGGTTTGTAGTGCGGCCAAATGCGCGCTTTCGTTAATACGCATCTGAAGCTCAAATGCTATTATTTTTCCGCTAGCACTTTTCCGCTAACTCTAAGGATGGACCCAAATGCTGACACTCATCATTGTTTTGGTAGTCGTTGCCGTTATCGCGTTTTACGTTATCGGAATCTACAACCGTCTTGTTTCGTTGAAAAATCGCTTTGAGAATGCCTTTGCCCAGATTGAAGTACAACTTAAGCGGCGGCATGACCTAATTCCTAACCTGGTAGAGACCGCCAAAGGCTACCTGAGCCATGAGCGGGAAACGCTGCAGTCGGTCATTGAGGCTCGTAACACGGCAGTGGCCGGACTTAAAGCGGCGGCGGCGAACCCTGGTAGCGCCAAAGCGATTGCTGATCTTGGTGGTGCTGAAGGTGCGCTAACTCAAGCGATGGGACGGCTCAATGTCGTCATGGAAGCTTACCCAGACCTAAAAGCTTCGCAAAATATGATGCAGTTGTCAGAAGAGCTCACCAGCACGGAAAACAAGGTGGCTTTTGCACGTCAGTCATTTAACGATGCGGTGATGCACTACAACACTTATCGGCAGAGCTTCCCCCCAGTGGCGGTGGCTGGCATGTTTGGGCATGGCCAAGATGCCTCATTGCTAGAATTTGAAGACAGCGCCCAGATCCAAGTGGCACCCAAAGTGTCGTTCTAAGCTACTGCGCAGGAGCCAGGATTAGATGGATTTTTTCACTGCTCAGGAACACGCTCGGCGCAAAACTTGGCATCTGGTTGTCTTGCTGGTACTAGCAGTGCTGGCGTTGGTTGCCGTGACGACACTGGTGGTTGCCATCGCTTTGCAGCTGATGAGTGGCGCAGAACAAACCAGCCTTTCGGCGCAGGGAGTATGGTCCGCGCTCTCATTCCAGCTAGTTGCTGGTGTGGCTGTCGGGGTGCTGGCTATTGTGGTGCTAGGCGGCCTATTCAAACAACGTCAGCTAAGTGGTGGTGGCCGGGCAGTCGCAGAAGCGCTCGGTGGGCGCGAGATTAATCTAATGACCCAGGACCCCGATGAACGCCGCATTCTCAATGTCGTTGAAGAAATGGCCATTGCATCGGGCACGCCGGTGCCTTCCGTTTATGTCGTAGAGGAAGAGGGCATTAATGCTTTTGCGGCAGGGTACCAAACCAGCGATGCGGTGATCGGTATTACCCGTGGCACCATTCGCAACCTGACACGGGAAGAGTTGCAGGGGGTCGTCGCGCATGAGTTTAGCCATATTCTGTACGGCGACATGCGGCTAAACATACGCTTGGTCAGCATCCTCCACGGTATTCTGCTGATTGGGCTATTGGGCGGTACTTTGCTACGTAGCATGCGCTATCGGCGTGCTGGGGGCAGTAAACGTAACAACTCCGCGGCGGTAATTTTGGGGTTGGGAGCGGCGCTAATGGTGGTCGGCTATGCGGGCACCTTTTTTGGCAACCTGATTAAGTCAGCGGTCAGTCGTCAGCGCGAATATCTGGCGGATGCTTCCGCAGTTCAGTTCACCCGTAATCCCTATGGCATTGGTAATGCGCTGGTTAAGATTGGCTCGCATAGCCAGGGTTCTTACCTGAAAGCGCCGCAGGCAGCCGAATTCAGCCACCTGTTTTTCGGCCAGGGCATCAAGCTGGGATTTACGCGTATGATGGCGACCCACCCGCCACTAAAAGAGCGTATTCAGCGGGTAATGCCAGACTGGGATGGTCGCTTCGAGGTTCGCTGGCCCCCGCAGCAAACTGACCATGACGCCCCTGGCTCAGTAGATAATGAAGATGATAGTGAAGATGGCAGTAAAGACCGTTCTGATGCGAAACTAAGCAGAGGGACGTTAGCTGCTGTATTAACCGCGGCTTCTGCTCAAGCGGCCATTAACGCCATCGGCCAGCCCAGTCAACGCCACCTGGCGCAAGCCAGGGCAACGCTAAATGCGCTGCCAGAACGAATCAAAACTGCGGCCCAGGAACCCTATACCGCCCGAGCGTTAATTTATGCACTACTGCTAAGTGATGAACCATCAGTTCGTGAGCAGCAGTTAGATGCATTACAACAAATTGCCTTGCCAGATACTTATCAAGCGCTGATGGACATTGGCCCTGAGGTATTGAGGCTGAATATCGGGTTACGTCTACCACTGGTTGAGTTGGCACTACCAGCCTTAAAGTTGCTGTCCGTTGAGCAGGCTCAGCACTTTCGCCTCTGTATGGAGCAATTAATCAACGCGGATGGCCACGTCAGCTTGTTTGAATGGGCGCTGTATCAGCTGCTGTTGAACAATCTGGGCGAAAAGAACAGCGTGCTCTCACATCTTAAACTCAGTGATTTACAGCGAGAGTGCCAGCGCCTGCTCAGTGTGTTGGCAACTGCTGGCCAGGATAATTCTGAAGAGATTAGCGCAGCGCTGAATGCAGCGGAAAGCGAGCTGCCGTTCGCCTTGTCTGCCACTGACGAAGTAAGTGATATGCAGGCATTAAGCTTGGCTGTGGAGCGTTTACGACGTTTAAAGCCGCTGCAAAAGCCCGTTTTTCTGCAAGCCATGGCGCGCTGCATTGAGCATAGCGGACATATTCGCCCGGCCGAAGCAGAGTTGTTCCGGGTAATAGCCGATATTCTCGACTGCCCGATGCCGCCACTGCTGTCGGACGAGTTATCAAGTTCTGTAAAGTAGAGAGAGTATTGTTTGAATATTAAGGTCTATAAGAAAAGTGATAGCCAATATCGATGACTGAAATTACCTATATCTTATTATTATCATTGCTGGCTGGCGCGGCAATGCCCACGGGGGCATTGCTCGCTCGGCTTGATCTTGTGCACCCCTATTTCTTGGGTGCTTCTTGGCGGCATTTCATCATTGCTTTTGGCGGGGGTGCGCTTATATCGGCAGTCGCTTTGGTGCTAGCTCCTGAGGGAGCGAGCAAGCTGTCTCCTTTATTGGCCGCGTTGTGCTTTGCCGCGGGAGGGGTATGCTTTTATCTTTTGGATGCTTTTTTAAGTAGGCTGAACAGCTCTGTTGGTCAACTGGTTGCGATGCTTTCTGATTTTGTTCCAGAAGCCATTGCTTTAGGCGCAGCTTTCGCCGCTGGAGGAAGCGCTGGCTTATTGCTGGCGCTGCTAATGGTTTTGCAAAACTTACCGGAAGGGTTTAATGCCTTTGAGGAGTTAAGTAGTAACTCTCAACTCTCACCAAATAAAATCGTGCTAGCTTTTAGCGGTTTAGCGTTAGTAGGTCCTGCCTCTGCCGCCACAGGGTATTATTTGCTGTCCCAGTATGACGAGTTGATGGGCGCTTTAATGCTGTTCGCCAGTGCGGGAATTCTTTACTTAGTTTTCCAGGATATTGCACCAGAATCTAAGCTTGTACATCAAAGCATGCCCGCAGTGGGAGCAGTTACTGGCTTCTTGCTCGGTTTAGTCGGCAATATGATGATTGCTGGTGGCTAATAAAGTCAGCTATGAGTTGTGATCAATTGGGATGATCTCAAGCCGTCTCCTGCCACTCATCTATCAGCGTCAAGTAAGCAATGTGCGCTTATAAGCTTTCTTTTAGCTCGTCTTCTTTCTGGCCCCGGCACTTTTCCTTTTTGGATAACTTTTTCTTGGCTTAGTTGCACGTTTTGCTGGGCCTCCGGCCTCACCTTGGGCAGTTTGTAGGCTGTGTCTCAGCTTGGCCGCATCGCTGTGGGTGAGTAGGCCACGTAGATCATCCAGGAGTGCTTGCTGAAATGCGCTGGGGTCATCCTGCTGTTCTGAGATCGCCCTAAGCCGCTGTTCCCAAAGCGCAGTGCGTTCTGGCGTGCTTACGGCGCTTGGCAAGGCGGCAATCAGCGCGCAGCCGAGTTTAGTGGCACGCAGGGCTTTTTGCTGCCGCACTAAGTAGCCACGCTGCACCAGCGTTTCAATAATACCTGCACGGGTTGCTTCGGTGCCAAGGCCATCGGTGTCACGCAGCGTGCGGCGCACGTTAGGGTCATCTACGTAGCGGCCAATGTTCATCATCGCTTTAATCAAGCTGGCATCAGTGAATGGTTCCGGCGGGCGAGTTTCTTTCTCCTCAACGCCTGCGCCAAGCGCTTGGCAGGCTTCCCCCTGAGTGAGCGGCGGTAGCGGCGGAGTTTCGTCGCGGGTGGTGAAGAGTGGCTTCCAACCGTGATCAAGAATGCTCTGGCCGCGGGCACGGAAAGCTTCATCTAGCAGGGTGAACTCTGCTTTCACCTCAAAGGTGCGCAGCGGCCGATAAAACTGCGCCATCACATTGCGCACAATTAACCGAAATACATGGCCTTCAGTGGCGGAAAGTTGGCTAAAGTCTGCAGGCTTGCCGGTGGGCGCTAGGGCATGGTGCGCGCCTACCTGTTTGTCGTTCCAGGCTTTTGAGCGCAGGGTAAAGTCAGCACCGCCCAACCACTGGCGCAGCGTGTCATCGTTCTGGCAGGCGCTGCTTAAGCTGCGCTGGGCCAGCGCTAGATGCTCTTCGGGCAGGTAGCGGCAGTCGGAACGGGGGTAGGTAATTAACTTGTGCTGTTCATAAAGCCGCTGGCAAATATCCAGCACCATCTGTGCGGAGAGCCCGTGGCGGCGCGCGGCGTCTACTTGTAACGCGGAAAGCGAATAGGGTAGCGGCGGCGCTTGGCGTTTTTCCTGTTGATCGAGGGTGGTTAGGGTGCCTCGTGCGCCGGGAAGCTGTGCTGCTAAGGCATCGGCGGGAGTGCGATCAATCAGCCGTCCTTGCTCATCTAAGGGCTGGTGCTCTTTAGGTGCCCACCAGGCGCGCAGCTGGCCTTGGGCCACTTGTAAATCCACCCATAGCGGGTAAAACGGGTGAGGCTTGAAATCACGAATGGCATTGTCGCGGCGCACGATCAATCCGAGTACTGGTGTTTGCACACGGCCAACGGAAAGCACGCCGTCATGTCCCGCTTGGCGGCCGGTGAGTGTCCAGGCACGGGTTAAGTTAATGCCATACAGCCAGTCAGCACGCGAGCGCGCCTGGGCCGCTTGAAACAGCGGCTGGTATTCCATATTGGAGCGCAGCTTGGCCAGCGCACGGCTCACGGCGGGTTTGTTAAGGTCACTGATCAGCAGCCTCTGAACGGGGCCGCGATACTTCATGTACTCAATTACTTCCTGCACCAGTAGCTGGCCTTCGCGGTCTGGATCGCCAGCGTGCACCACGCTAGTGGCCTGCTTAATCAGCTTGCGAATCACTGCCAGTTGCCCTCGCGCCTTGGGGCGCGGCATCAGTTTCCACTGCTGCGGCACAATGGGTAGCCGATCTAGCCGCCACTGTTTATCGGCAGGATCGTAGGCTTCGGGCGGGGCTTGTTCTAGCAAGTGGCCTAGGCACCAAGTGACGGTGGTGTCGCCGCAGACCATAGCGCCTTCCTGGCGTTTTGCGCTGCCGGGCAGCGCGTCGGCTATGGCCCGTGCAAGGCTGGGTTTCTCGGCGATAATCAAGCGCATACAGTGTCTAGCCCTGTCTGGTAACAACAAGTTGCCATCTTAGCAGAACCGGCAACAGGTTAGCGTCTAGCTCGTGTGATAGATGGCTAGTAGGTTGTTTTGTAGATGGATGAATTTATTTCTGTGTATAGTTTTTGTATAAAATTAACAAATTGAGTAAGCTGTCAAAAAGCAATTAATGAGGCGATTTCCATGCGCGAGCGCGGCAGAACACGACGTTTATTGGGTCTGGGTGCCCGCACTGGCGGGGCGCTGCTGAAAACTCGTCTAGGTGGTCAAGCTGATTGGCGGGCGCTTGGTGAAGCGCTGTTTGAAGGGCTTTCGGAGCTGAAAGGTCCGGCCATGAAGCTAGCGCAAATTATGTCCCAGTGGGATGACCTGCTGCCCCCAGACCTAGCTAATGAGCTTGCTCGCTTGCAGCGTCAAGCAGAGCCAATGCCTTGGCCGCGTATTCGTGAAGCGCTGCTACTGCAGTACGGCGATATTGATCAGTACTTTAGCGATATAGAAGAGCGTCCGTTTGCCAGTGCTTCCATGGGGCAGGTGCATAAAGCCGTCACCCATGAGGGTGAAACCGTGGTGCTAAAAGTGCAGTACCCTGGGCTTGCGGATGTGTTGGAAAGCGATCTTAAGCAGGTCAAACGGATAATGAGCTTGGGCCGCTGGTTCAAAGTACCCCAAGCGCGTTTGGATGCGCTGTTTGAAGAGTTGGCGGCGGGGCTGCGTGAAGAGTTGGATTATCACGCCGAAGCACGAGCGCTGGCTCGCTATCGCGAGCGGTACCAGGATAATCCTCAGTTGGTCATACCTGAGCCACTGTTTGAGCTATCTGGCCAGCATGTCCTTGCTATGCGCTTTGTAGACGGTACACCGCTGCGGGATTTAGAAAGCACCGATGATGGCACTCGTCAGAAAGTGGCCGTGGCGTTGGCTGATTGGATTACCGAAGAGCTGTTCACCTATCGAGAGCTGCATGCCGACCCCCACGCCGGTAACTTTGCGGCGGATGCTGAAGGGCGCTTGGTCATCTACGATTTTGGTGCAGTGATACCTGTGCCCGAAGCGCGTCTAAAAGCCATGATGCAGCTATTAGACGCCACCTTGGCGCAAGACCCGATGGCAATGGATGATGCGTTAATGAAAATGGGCGGCCGCCAGGGGCAGGGTGCGCCGCTAGCGCTTTATCGAGAGTCCGCTGAGTGCGTGTCGCCACTATTTTTCCCTGGTGAGCAGGATTTCAGCGATGTGCGGGTACACCGCCGCCTGCGCGAGCTAACGCCCAAAGTGTGGGCTGCCATGGATCGGCTGCAACCGCCTGCGGATACCTTGCTGCTCTCCCGGGCGCTGAATGGGCACTATTGGAACTTGGTACGTCTGAAAGCGCGTCTGGATATGCATACGCGCACCGAGCCGCTGCTAGCCTGGGCGCGTAGACCCTAACTAATTGCCGCTGCGGGAGAGCTGCCTGTCATGCTAGACTATTGCGCTTTTCAATCGCGTTTTGAAGACAGTGGAGACGGCAATGCTGGCGGTATGGGTCGATCAACTGCTGGGATTTGCCTCTGGGGCACTCTCGGCAATTAGGAAACAGGAACACTACCCCGATTTTATGACCTGGGTACGTGCCGAAGGCGCAGATTCGTTTAATGGCGATGTGGCAACTGCCCAGGCGCTTGCGCCTATTTTATGGTCGCAAACGCCGCTAGAGCGGCTTAATTTTGCGAACGAACCATTGGCCACACCAGGGCGTAACGAGCCTTGCTGGTGTGATTCAGGGCGTAAATTCAAACAGTGCTGCTACCGCGTTGACTTCCCCACGGATATTCCTGAGCAGATGATGTGGATGCTTTCCCTGCGTGAGTGGAAAGGTGCTACGTTGAAAGCAGCGCTGGAAAGTCAGCAAGCACCTGCCCAGGCGTTATTAGAAGCCGGGCTAATTGCTGCTGAAAGCGGTCAAACCGGTCGTTCAATGCAGATTCTTGAGTCACTGTTCGACGGTAGTGATTGGTCGCGCTTGCCGGAGCAGGCCGAGCCTGCGTTTGAAATTCTGTTAGATATCTATCAAGAGCGTGGGTTTACCCGCAAGCGTGCTGACCTGCTTGATGATGTTATGGAGCGCGGCCCACTGTTTTTGCGCGGCGTGGCGCTTGAGCGGTTGTGCCTCATGCACCTGGATAACGACGACTTGGACAGCGCCCGCGCTGCGTTCGTAAAAGCCCAGCAGGCACTACCGGATTCACCGACGCTAGCCTACATTGAAGCCATGTTGCTGCTGCATGAAGGTCATGAGGAAGAGGCCAAAGAGCGAGCTAACTTCTGGTACCGCCGCTTGGTTCGCCAGGGCGACTTGGATGAAGAGCAGCTCGAATTCCTTGCTGCTCTA
This sequence comes from Halomonas sp. XH26, assembly GCF_024138895.1. Classification (NCBI taxonomy): domain Bacteria; kingdom Pseudomonadati; phylum Pseudomonadota; class Gammaproteobacteria; order Oceanospirillales; family Halomonadaceae; genus Halomonas; species Halomonas sp. XH26. The sequence goes on along the minus strand of NZ_CP071889.1, from coordinate 2,179,501 downwards.
GCTGAAAATCCTGGTGCCACCTTGGCCGACCAGCTGTTGAGCGCCGAAGAAGATATGGCGACTCCGCTAGTATCGCTACAGGCGCTGTTGGCGGCACTTCCAATCGCACCGAAGCTGACCATTGAGCAAGATGCCGATTCCGGTAGGTTGCACTACACCACCACTGCTCGTGAAGAAACCCTGTTTGCGGCTTGGCACGAACAGTTTCAGGTCATGGTCGATGAAGAGGTCGCCTTGGGCTTTCGCGATGACCCTTGGGGCAACGCGATAGAGTGGATGTCTGAGCTATGTGCTCACCCAGAATGGTTAGATGCCCCCCAGGTAGTGCAAGATGTAACGTTAGCACTGACCAGCCGCTTTGGTAGCCTGCCGTGGATGGCGCCGAGCCTGCTGGAACCGCTGGCACTGCGCCTTTCTCGCTGGCTTGAGCAGGCCCGTGCAGCCGGTGACGGTAGCCTGTGTTGGGATGATGCCGATAACGCCATGCTGCTGCGTACCGGCCTTGCGCTGGTGGTGGGCATGGAGCGCGGCGCGCGCCAGCACTCCCGTGAGTTGGCTGAAGAGCTGCTAGCCATAGACCAGGAAGATAGTCTTGGCTTAAGAGAGTTAGTACTTGATCAATTGCTGCGTGATGACCGCAATGAAGAAGCGCTAGCGCTCACTGATGAGCCCCAAAAAGATGATGGCTCTTTAGAGTTGGGTTTATTAATGGGCCGTACGCTGGCGCTGTATCGATTGGAAAAGCACGATGCCGCTGAAGCAGCGCTGGCGGATGTGGTCGCTCATAATCGCCATGCGATAGAGTTGTTATGTGCCGAGAACCCGCGGCCTTCAATGCCTCACGCGGATGGGCAAGTCGATCCTGGCTCCCGTGCGGAAGCGTGGCAGTATCGTACCTTGATGCGTGACCAGTGGCGCACCACGCCAGGGGCGCTGGCGTGGTTGGCGGATCACCGCTAGCTTTATTTTGCCTCTGCGATCACTGGGGTAGGCACCAACTGCTTATCCCGGCTGATCCAGATGGCTAGCAGAATGGCGGGCAAACCGAGTAGGGTGGCCACTACGAAGAAAGTGGCGTATCCCTGGGCCGTGACGACCAGCCCGCCAAAACCGCTCAGAAACTTCCCTGGTAATGTCATTAGCGACGAAAACAGTGCGTATTGGGTGGCGGTATAAGCCCGCGACGTTAAGCTGGAAAGAAATGCAATAAAGACGGCGCTGGCTAAGCCATTGGCAAGATTATCGCCAATAATGGTGACGACCAGCATGGGGAGTTGGTTGCCTATCAACGCTAACGCGGCAAACAGCAGGTTGGTCACCATGACAAAGCCTGCGCCAATGACCAGCAATGGCCCAATGCCGTAGCGAGCAACCAGCAAGCCGCCAAGAATGCCCCCCGTTATACTCATGGCAATACCAAAAATATTGGTGACGTTGGCGATGGTGGCCAGTGAAAAGCCTAAATCGATATACAGCGGATTTGCCATAGAGGCCATGGCAAGGTCGCTAATTCGGAACACCGCGATAAACACTAAAATGCCCAACGCCTTCACCCCGTAGCGGCGGAAGAAGTCGGTAAAAGGGCACACAATGGCACCAATCACCCAAGCACCTAGACGTCGCAAAACTTTTGGCTGGCCACGGCTGGCACGAATGAATGCGCGTACCTTGGGTTCGTGAATGAGCTGAACCGTCAACGATGCGCGCTTTGGTTCAGGTCGAATCAGCACGGTGAGCACGCCAATGCCCACAAGCGCAGCCATGCAGAGATACGCTGCGTTCCAGGAAATCGCTGATGCCACATACAGCGCCCCGGCACCTGCCGCTAATAGCCCACCGCGGTAACCGATAATGTAAGTAGAGGCCATCGCTGCTTGTACATCGTCATCTGCGGATTCGATGCGATACGCGTCAATGGCGATATCTTGGGTGGCCGAACCAAAGGCTATCAGCAGCGCAAAGGCTGCTACCCAGCCTAAGTTGCCTACGGGACTGACTCCCGCTAAGCCAATTAGCCCTGCCGCAATCATCCCCTGGGCAAGCAGCATCCAGCCACGTCGCTGGCCAAGCGTGCGGGTCAGGATTGGCAGGGCAAGCCGGTCAACGATAGGCGCCCAAAAAAACTTGATTGAGTAGAGCATGCCAATCCAGGCGAAGAAGCCAATGGCGGCCACTTCAACGCCGTCACTGCGTAGCCATGCAGAGAGAGTGGAAAACACCAGCAAAAAAGGTAAGCCTGCTGAAAAACCTAGAAACAGCATGGTGATGACAGGCGCACGACAGTAAATACCTAACGCATCCAGCCAGCTGCGCTGGGGAGTAGGGGTGGGCATATTGGTTAACACTCCAGGAAAGAAAACGTCTGCATCGAGGCCCGCTAAAAACCGCTCAGTGGTAGACTAGGCCTGATATCCATGACAAAGCCGATAGCTTACCGGAGAGGAGTTTTCAATGTCGATTACAGCCCATCAAGTAGTCACTTTACACTACGTGTTAAGCGATGTGCTTAGCGATGGCAGTACCCGCGTGCTAGATGACTCCAACGCGCGTGATAAGCCCTTAGAGTACCTTCATGGACACGATAATATTTTGCCCGGTTTAGAGAGTGCTCTGGAAGATAAAGCCGCTGGAGATGAGCTGCGTGTCACGCTTGCGCCTGCTGATGCCTACGGCATCCGTAATGAAGACTTGGTGCAACAAGTGAGTCGTGCCTCATTTGGCAGCGCAGCACTTGAACCAGGTAGCCGTTTCCAAACAGAAGGTGAAGCAGGCCCGCAAATTGTCACGGTGATGAGTATTGATGGGGACATGGTAACGGTCGATACAAATCATCCGCTGGCAGGCCACACGCTTCGCTATCAAGTCAACGTGCTGGATGTGCGTGATGCAACCCGTGCAGAGCTGGCGAAAGGCCACCCTCTACCGCCGGGAACCGAACACAGCAAAGTAGAAGATCGAAAAGTGCTTTAGCTGCAAGTTTTAAGGGCTGCAAGTTTTACAGGCTTTAGATCTTCGGCGTGCTCAAAATTGACAGCGTATTTTAATGCTGAAGCGTATTTTGAGCGTTAAAAACTGACCCATATCAAGTTCCTGACAGGCCGCAAATAACCCCGCTGAAAAGCTTGACCCAGGTCAGCTTCCTGCCGCGATTAACGCACTAGGATGGTGTCATACATCACGGCAGGAGGGGATCACCATGTACTGGGATGATGCTGTTATTTTCGGTCTAGTTACTGTCGCGTTAATGATTGCTTTTATGATTGGTTGGGTAGGTTTTATTGTACGCGACCACCTCCGTAAGGATGAACGTAAAAAGCATTAACGCCGTTGTGGTGACCGTCGTCAGGGGAGGGAGCTTGCTTTTAACAACGAGCTTCCTGTTGCCGGCCCATTTGGGCCGGCTTTTTTTGTTGATTAAAAACTGTTTCCGAGTATTCGCATTAACCGTCTGGTAAAGTATCTGGCAGCACAATAAGGCATTGTACCGCTAGGAAGCCATTTGCCATGAATGCTGTTAATTTAATCGTTGTCATACGCTGTTGCGCTTATCATTATCCCAAAGCCATTGTTGCCTGCATCCTACTATTACTTAGCTGGCTATCAATGCCGGTCTATGCTCAGGCATTAAGCGTAATTAATGGTGAGAAAACCACAGCGCTCTCTCTTAACGAGTTGCGTCAACAGTCTACGATTACCTTGTCAATATTTGATCCTTTTCAAGGGCGAGAAGTAGATATGCACGGACTTGAGTTCCGTCGCTTTCTAATTAATCAGTTTGGTGAAGTTCCCCCCGCATTGCACTTTACGACATGGGATGATTACGAAGTGACGTTAGGTGGCTGGGATGATCCCAAGTGGTTAATGGTTACGGAAGAGGATGGAGAGCTACTCACATTGCGTTCGCGAGGGCCATTGCGGCTGGTTGATCAGGCTTATAATGATCAGCGTGATATCAAAAATTTACGTGAATTCAATGACTGGATATGGATGATTCGAAGTATTGAGGCCCGTTGGTGATCACTAAGCCGCCCCCTTCTCCACCTGCCGTACCACTGCCACCACCCGCTCCTTTAGCGAGGAAGCGCCGCTATGTAACGTGGTTATCATTGAGCCTCATGAGTTTTATGGCATTGATGGTGGTTATTGTTTATGAGGCGCGCTGGGTATATCCCGAAATACAGGCTTACTTCAGCCAAACAGGCAATTTGACAGGGCAGCAATTGGCCACCAGGTCACGGGGATATTTACAGCTTGCCCAGCAACATTTGTTAGGCAAACAGCCCTTTGATGATGAACAACGACAAATGGTTAGGCTTAATCTCGATCTTGCCTATGGGCTAATTGATGTCGAGGTATATCGTCAAAGGTACAGCTGTACCCAGCCGAGTTTACAAACCCTCAATTTACTAACAGAGCGCCTTAAAGAAAATGCCGTGACGCCGTTTGATGCCGCAGCTGAATTGTTGGGTCCAATTGATTGTTTAACAAACATTGAGATGAACCAGCTCGACCTGCGTGGTATGGCAATTAATGAGTTTTCTGAAAACACCCGGCGGCATAATCAGATTCTCACCTATTCGAGTATGGTGATTTTTGCACTAGGGTTGCTGTTTTGGGGAATGCATGAGCGTCAGTTGCGGCGTACAGAGCGCGCTACTAAGCAAACCCTAGCCTGGATGCAGCATGCGATGCGCGATCCGCTGACGGGGATAGGTAACCGCAGTGCGCTTCATCAGGATGTCGCTGCCAAAAAAGGGGCTGCGCTTGCTTTGATCTTGGTCGATATCGACTTCTTTAAGCAGTACAACGATTCATTGGGGCATCCAGAGGGTGATCAACTGTTACGGCGCCTAGCCAGTCTATTGAAATATGTACTTGGAGCAAAAGCAAAACTGTACCGATTAGGCGGGGATGAGTTTGCCGCAGTATTGCCTTGTGATAATGACGCGTTATTGATTGGCTACTGTGATCAATTGACGTCTGTTTTAGAGCAGGCTGATTTCAAACACCCTGCGCATCCGCATAATGAAAGGGTCACCTTGAGTATTGGGGCAGTGCGCTTTACCGCAGGGGAAGCCACCTTTCCAGATGCCTACAAAGCTGCTGATAAGGCGCTTTACCGAGTAAAGAGCGCAGGCCGTAATGATTGGCAAATTACTGCAGCTGCATAATGTTTTCACAAAACGCTGAAGTATAGTTAAAAAAAGTAAACAATGGGAAAGTGACGCTCAGTCAGTGGTTTGATGTGTACTTCGGGGCTAGGATTGTTTTTAAAACAGTGTTTCATAACCTTTCTAGCGATTAATCCGGAGTGCTGATATGAGCAATGAAGCCGATTCCCTGCTGAATAAACGGCGTTCACGCCGACAAGTGTTAGCAAGTTTAGGCCTTGGCGCCGCTGCACTTTACGTTGCCCCTACGCTGTTTTCCATGGGGCAAGCTGAAGCGCGCGAACATCACCATTCCCGTTCACGTTACTCGCGGCCCAGCTATTCAAGGCCCCGTTATTCAAGACCCAGCTATTCAAGACCCCGTTATTCTAAACCCAGCCATTCACGTCCCCATTATTCACGTCCTTCCTACGCTCGCCCACAGCGCTCCCGTTGGGATGGAGACGCTGTGATTGAAATTCGCATAAGCCGCTTATTACCTCGCTGGTATGGGTAGGTGCCATGTCTACTACATCGATTGCTGTCGATTATGCGCTGGAAAATGTTGGTCCTTGCATACGCTTGATTGATGCAGAGGACCTACTGCCAGTGATTCATCAAGCCATGCCAGGTTGGCGGCTAACGCCCTGTGAGGCTCAACAGCACGCACCCTCTATTTGTGTTTGGCGTCATCCTAATGGTTACTGGCAGGAAGCGCCGGCCCTGCCGGGAGGCATGTTATTAGATACACCGGCAGGAACCGCATGTAGCGTGATTGCTGATTTAGCGGGGGCTTATCTTCGACATCATCCTGAGCATATTGGGCTTCACTGTGGGGCGGTAGAGGTTAATCAACAGCTAGTAATATTTCCGGATAGTCATCGAGCTGGTAAAAGCACGCTCACGGCGGCGTTCGCCGCGGCTGGTTATCGGGTGTTTGGCGATGATGTGCTGGCACTCACTAGCTGTGGTGAAGGGATAGCGCTGGGCGTTGCACCTAGATTGCGTTTGCCGTTGCCAGAGACCCTTGCGCCGGAGTTTCATAAGTTTGTTGCCAACCACCTAGGGCTTCATGATGATCGCTATGGCTATCTGGCGTTAGGCGAGCAGCAACTGGCATCGCATGGGATGCGTTGTCCGCTAGGCGCCGTACTGCTTATTGAGCGCGATGAATTGCTCAGTGAGCTACAGCTGGTTCGTCTGCAGCCGGGAGATGGGTTGTGGCAGTTGTTGCAGCAGAATTTCGCTGAGCATGAGTCGGATCAAACGTTGATTGAGCGCTTTTTGCCCCTCTTAAAAGATTTACCGTGTTTTTTAATGCGTTACCGAGATGCTTACGAAGCGGCAACATGGCTGGCAACTGAGATAGATAGCGATGGGTTTCTTGACGGTGCTGTGGCGACGAATCCGTGTCGTCGTCAAACTGAGCCGGAGGCGTTCAAACAGAGTCAGGTGCTGGCAGCAAACGACGCGCGCAGGTGGCAAATCAGTCCGGTGGCTCACGAGTTTCCACTGGGTGAAGAGCTGTTCGTCATTGCTAAAGAGGGCGGCGAAATTCATCGTTTGAATGTGACGAGTAGAGCCGTGTGGGTACTGCTGCAGCATGAGGCTCTATGCCAAGATGAAATTATTGATACCTTGATGGCTTTTTTTGTTGGCGCTAGCAGGCAAAGTGTCAAGCGAGATATCTGCCAGTTATTGGGCCAATTAGTCAGCCTGGGATTAGTTCAGCCTTTCACCGATTAGCACTGGCACTGGCGAGGCAACCTAACTGATGATGCCTGCCAGTGTCTCTTTTATTGGCCACGATGCAGTTCTAGTCGTGGCCGTTATAAACGGTTATGCGCTGATCAGTCCGGCTTTTTCGCGTAGGAAATCAACAATTGTGTCAGCAGGAACCATGGTGGCTTCGCTGTCCCTGCGGCCTTTGTATTCCAGTTCGCCGTTATCCAAGCCACGATCACCAATCACTAAACGGTGAGGCACACCCATAAGCTCCAGGTCAGCAAACTTGACGCCGGGACGCGTGTCGCGGTCATCAAGCAGTACATCTAAGCCTGCGGCTGTTAGCGCTTGATAGAGACGTTCGGACTCTTCGCGCACACGTTGTGATTTGTGGGCATTCATCGGCACCAATGCCACTTGGAACGGTGCGATAGCGTTTGGCCAGATAATGCCTGAATCATCGTGGTTTTGCTCAATGGCAGCAGCGACCACGCGGGTAACACCGATACCATAGCAGCCCATCCACGGATGGCTGGTTTTGCCGTTGTCGCCCAGCACCGTCGCGTTCATTGCTTCGGAGTACTTTTGTCCAAGCTGGAAGACATGGCCCACTTCAATGCCGCGCTTGATAGACAGCGTGCCTTTGCCGTCTGGCGAAGGGTCACCTTCGACAACGTTACGTAGATCGGCAACTTGGGGCAGCGCCACGTCACGCTCCCAGTTAATACCGAAATAGTGCTTGCCATCAATGTTTGCACCCGCACCAAAGTCACTCATAAGCGCCACGCTGTGATCAATAATGATCGGCATGTTTAGACCAACTGGACCAAGTGAGCCTGGGCCAGCGCCAACCACGGCGCGGATTTCTTCTTCGTTTGCCATGGTAAGTGGGGCGGCTACCTGGGGCAGGTTTTCAGCTTTGACTTCATTAAGCTCATGGTCACCACGGATTAGCAGGGCAATCAAACCACCTTCAGCGGCATGCACCATCAGCGTTTTAATGGTTTTCTCAATCGGCAGGCCATGCTGCTCTACCAGGGCGGCAATTGTCTTAGCGTTGGGCGTATCGACCAGGTGCATCTCTTCGCTGGGGGCTGCACGCTCGGCGTTGCTGCCTAGCGGCGCGGGCAGAGCCTCAGCTTTTTCCATATTAGCGGCGTAATCGGAAGCATTGGAGAACACGATATCATCTTCGCCGGATTCTGCTAGCACGTGGAATTCGTGTGAACCCGTGCCGCCAATCGAGCCGTTATCAGCAATCACAGGACGGAAATCGAGACCCAGGCGGGTGAAGATGCGTGTATAGGCATCATACATCGTCTGGTAAGTCTCTTTGAGGGAGGCTTCGTCCAGGTGGAAGGAGTAAGCATCCTTCATAATGAATTCGCGAGAACGCATCACCCCAAAGCGCGGGCGAATCTCGTCACGGAACTTGGTTTGGATTTGGTAAAAATTAACCGGCAACTGCTTGTAGCTGGCAATCTCTTTGCGCACCAAATCGGTAATGACTTCTTCATGGGTCGGGCCTACGCAGTAGTCACGCTCGTGGCGATCTTTCAGGCGTAGTAGCTCCGGACCGTACTGCTCCCAACGGCCAGACTCTTGCCATAGGTCAGCAGGTTGCACGGCGGGCATTAATACTTCCTGAGCGCCGGCACGGTTCATCTCTTCGCGGACAATGGCTTCAACCTTACGCAGCGTGCGTAGGCCAAGCGGCAGCCACGTATAGAGGCCGGAGGTAAGACGACGGATCATACCGGCGCGCAGCATTAACTGGTGGCTGATGACTTCAGCGTCGGCCGGGGTTTCTTTTAATGTCGCAATCAATAATTGGCTGGCGCGCATGGGCGTGAGCATTCCTTGTTGGTAGGGGTGATGCTTAATCGTTTAGTAACGTAGCGCTTAAACTAGCGTTGAATGCGGCATTGTACGGCTAAGCGGGTATGGCGGCAAAATCCTACGTTAACAGCTTGGCGTGTGCTGGTAATCAAATGTGTTAAACTTGCCCAGTTTTGTGGCTCGATAGCAGTGGGCAAACAAGCGCATCTTCTTCAGCTATCGGTACGTTAGGACTTTGAGGGAACCTTCATGCAGCAAGCAGTACGCCGTTGGTTAACGGGGGCCGTTGTTGGTGTCTCCATTGTAACGTTAAGTGGTTGTGGGACGCTTTTTCATCCTGAACGTAAAGGACAAATGAGCGGTAATGTTGACCCCGTGGTGGCGATCGCCAATGGTGTCGGCTTACTGTTTTTTATTGTGCCAGGCGTTATCGCTTATGCCGTGGATTTCTCTAATGGCACTATCTACTTACCAAGTGCGAGCAGTGCGTCGGTAGATATTCACCACTTAGACGACGCTATGGATGTAGCTTCGCTGGAAAAGCTGCTGTCAGATAAAGCGGGACAGCCTGTTAGCTTGGAAAACGAATTATTGATGATGGAAGAAGTGGCCAGCCTGGATGAAGCGTTAGCCATGGTGCGGATGTCGGGCGTACTGGATGAAGAACGCCTCGCTACGATGTAATGCGTAATGGCCTCATATGTAGAGGCAGATAGCGCTGAACAGAAATAATAAAATGCCCCCAGTAGTGAACGCTCTGGGGGCATTTTTTATCGTATCGTTATTAAATAAATAGTTATTGTATGAATAACATACCGCTAATGATTTGGAGCCTTTGTCAGCTTTAGTACCACCAAGCCCGCCACAAGCCCCCAGAATGCACCGCCGATACCTAACAACGTGATGCCTGAGCCGGTTAGTAAAAAGGTAACAATGGCGGCATCTCGTTGCCCGCTATTTTCAAATGCATTCGCTAACCCACCGCTTAATGTGCCCAGTAACGCTATACCTGCCAGCGACATGACCAGGACGCTGGGAAGCGCATTGAAAACACCGGTAACTGTGCCCCCAAATATGCCCATCGCGATATAGAACACGCCCGCTGCAACGCCTGCGGTATAGCGTTTAAGAGGATTCGCATGGGCATCAGGCCCTATGCATACCGCTGCGCTAATGGCCGCCATATTGAGTGCATAGCCACCGAAGGGCGCAAGTAACAGCGTTGCGCCCCCTGTCCAACTAATGAGCGGCGAACTGTTTGGCTGATAACCTGCTGCCCGTAGCACGGCTACGCCAGGTAAATTTTGAGTCGCCATGGTAATGACAAACAGGGGGATTCCTATACTGATCAGCGTTGTCAGCGAAAAGGTAGGCGCAGTGAAAACTGGTACGGTAGGTGCTAACGGAATGCTGTGTACGTTAAGTTGACCCTGCCAAAGGGCAATAGCAATGCCGGTTAACAGTACGCCAGGCACTGCGAGCGTTGGCCATAGGCGCCGACCGGCTACCCAAGCGGCTAACATGGCCAGTGGTAGTAGCCATTGGCTTTCCATCACGTTGAACAGCTCTAAACCGAAGCGCAGCAGAATACCTGCCAGTAGGGCCGAGGCGATTGCGCTGGGGATATAGCGCATCAAGCGCTCGAATAACCCTGTTACGCCGCAGAGCGTAATGAGTAGCGCGGAGAAGAGGAAGGCACCGATCGCTTCATCAAGTGGAATGCCAGGAAGATTCGTCGCCAAAAACGCCGCGCCTGGCGTTGACCACGCTGTCAATAAAGGCATGCGGTAGCGCAGCGATAGTCCTATCGAGGTAATGCCCATGCCAATGCCCAACGCCCACAGCCAAGAGCTGATTTGCGCAGTGCTGGCGCCCGCTGCGGCTGCCGCCTGGAAAATGATTGCCGCTGAGCTTGTATAGCCGATAGTGACAGCAACGAAACCTGCTGTGACGGCCGAGAGGCTAATGTCTCGCCAGAAAGGAGTTCTATGGCTTCCTGTGGGCTGTAGGGTAGGTGGTGCCTCCATAGTGTTGCCTCGTTTACATTGGGTGGCGTGCGCTATAACGCACAATGCTGCAAGACTATCACTGTGCGTTATAGCGCACAATATTGGCATCGCCGGTGTTCATCGCTGTTCGGATAGGTAAACTACGACACTAAATTCTATGGAGAACCACATAGTGAGTGACCCTCATACCATTGCCGAACACATTGCGGGAACCGTTAAAAAGCTACGTAAAGATCGTGGTTGGAGCCTAGATCGCGCGGCGGGTGAAACGGGTGTGAGTAAAGCCATGTTGGGACAGATAGAGCGTGGTGAGTCTAGCCCTACCATCTCAACGCTGTGGAAGATCGCGAGTGGTTTTCGGGTGTCGTTTTCAACCCTGTTTGATGGTGACAAGCCTGCGTTAGGCGAACTACACAGAGATGGCTGGGAGTCCGTTTGGGGCGATGATAGCGCTGGGATGCAAGCGCGGCTGCTTTTCCCTTACGACCCGCTGCTGGGCTTTGAAATGTTTATGATTGAGCTAGCGCCAGGGGCGATCAGTGAGTCGTCTCCCCACGCCAGCGGTGTGGTAGAACACATCGTCGTTGTTGAAGGCGAGATGGAGCTGCGCATTGACGAGCGCTGGCAAACGCTACGAGTAGGCGAGGGGCTGCGTTTTTTTGCCGATCGCCCCCACGCCATGCGTAACAGCGCTACGACGCGGCTACGTTTTCACGATGTGATTCACTATTTGCCAGGCGCTGCTTCAGGCACTTGAGCACCGGGTACTTGAGCACCGGGTACTTGAGCACCGGGTACTTGAGCACCGGGTACTTGAGCACGTAGCCAGTTGATTTCATCAGCCCAAATGCCGGGTTCGACGGTTTCCAGAATCATCGGTATGTCATGAATGCGTTCGTCTCGCATGATCGTTGTGAACGCGTCCAGGCCGATATTGCCTTTACCCAGGCTGTGGTGGCGGTCTACACGGCTGGCGAAGGCACTCTTGGCATCGTTTAAATGCATACCGCGTAAATACTCAAAACCGACTACCTTGCCTAGCTCGTCCAACGTTGCTTTGGTGGCCTCGGCGGTACGTAGGTCATACCCTGCGGCGAAGGCGTGGCAGGTATCAATACAAACGCCAACACGGGTTTTATCATCGACGTGGGCAATAATTTCCGCTAAGTGCTCGAAGCGCCAACCGAGGTTGGTGCCTTGCCCGGCAGTGTTTTCAATCACTGCCGTAACACCTTGTGAGGCTAGTAATGCTTCGTTGATGGAGTCTGCAATGCGTTTCAGGCAATCGGCTTCGCTGATTTTGTTCAGATGACTGCCTGGGTGGAAGTTCAATAACGTGAGACCTAGTTGCTCGCAGCGCTGCATTTCGTCTAAAAACGCAGCGCGTGATTTTTCAAGCCCAGCGGTTTCCGGGTGGCCTAAGTTAATCAGGTAACTGTCGTGGGGTAAAATTTGTTCCGGGCCAAACCCGTGGGTTTGGCAGGCTCGTTTAAATGCAGCAATAGCCTCATCGGTCAGCGGTTTACCTTTCCACTGTCGCTGGTTTTTGGTGAACAGAGCAAAGCCATTTGCGCCGATTTCTACCGCACGGAACACTGCTTGATCCGCGCCACCCGCGGCGCTTACGTGGGCACCAAGATAGTGCATAGTCTTCCTTAGGTAGAATATTGATATTGACGAATTTAACCGTGTCGACGTCGATTATTCAAATAGCGTTGAAATGCTTCAGGCTCATCAGTGATCGCGCTGGCTATTCCCCAGCCCCAGCGGCTTTCAAAAGCGCTGGGGTCATTGGCGGTATAGCATAAAATTTCATAACCATCTCGGCGCATGGCAGCGGCCTGTGTGTGTTTTAAGCGCGGCCAATGAGGGTGAATACTAAAGGCGTCGATGGCTTCACACTGGTCACGCCAGGTTGGTGGTGTGCTGCCAAATAGTACGCCCAGCGCGAGGGCTTCTTTGGGTGCGAAGCGGCGGCATCGAGCTAATGCTCGGGCATCAAACGAGGACACAATCAGCCGTTCAGGGGGCAATGTTGCTAATACGATTGGTAATACGGTATCCACCAAGGCGATGGGGTCACGGCCTTTGTTTACCTTGATCTCTAAATTCACCCCCATATTGAGTTCGTTCAGCAGCGCTAGCATGGCCTCTAGACTGGCCATTTTTTCACCTGCAAACAAATCTCCAAACCAACTGCCGACGTCAAGCTGTTGTGCATGCTGCCACGTCAGGCTAGCAAGGTCGCCACGGCTATCGGAGCAGCGGCTAATATCGCTATCGTGCCAGATGACAGGGGTACCATCGCCCAGTAGTTGAACGTCTAATTCCACCCAAGTAGTGCCCACTTGATGAGCGGCGCGCACTGCCGTTAGGGTGTTTTCAGGTGCGGCGGCTGAGTATCCGCGATGGGCTATAAGCGTAGGCAAACAGATTGCTGGGTGCGTCATAGTCTGTCCGTTTTAGAGTAATCGATAAGCATTGTTATCAACATTTTCAGATAGTCTAGCATGAGTGCATGACAGCAATATGTCCTGTATGGCTGGCTAATCGCTTGATTTGAGACGCACAACGCGGTTGGATAGCCCGCTAATGTGTGTCCAGTAATTAATAATGGGAGTATGCCCAGATGTCTAAACGTATTCAGTTTTCAAAAACGGGCGATTCAGGTGTATTGGAGTGGGTCGACACAGCGCCTAAGGCACCCGGCAGCGGTGAAGTGCGTATTGCTAATAAAGCGGTGGGCCTGAATTTTATCGATATCTACTTTCGTACAGGGCTCTATCCTGCGCCATCTATGCCTTCTGGATTAGGCACTGAAGGTGCAGGGGTTGTCGACGCTGTGGGTGAAGGCGTTACCCATCTAAAAGAGGGTGACCGGGTAGCGTATGCACAAGGGCCATTGGGTGCCTATGCAGAGATGCATACATTGCCAGCGGCCAAGGTGATTAAGCTGCCGGACTTTATTGATTTTGAAACCGCTGCGGCCAGTATGCTGAAAGGGCTAACCGTGCAGTATCTGCTGCGTCAAACTTATGCGCTAAAGGGCGGTGAGACCATTCTTTTTCATGCCGCTGCTGGAGGCGTTGGCTCGATTGCCTGCCAGTGGGCCAAAGCGCTAGGCGTTAAACTGATTGGAACGGTTAGCTCAAAAGAGAAAGCCGACCTGGCGATGGCCAACGGTGCATGGGCAACGATCAACTACAGCGAAGAGAATGTGGTAGAGCGGGTACGTGAGCTAACCAATGGCGAAATGTGCGATGTGGTTTATGACTCCGTAGGAAAAGATACCTGGGAAATGTCGTTAGACTGCCTAAAGCCTCGTTCGCTAATGGTCAGCTTTGGTAATGCGTCTGGCCCAGTAGACGGGGTTAATATAGGTATTCTGAACCAAAAAGGCGCGCTCTTTGTAACCCGCCCAAGTTTGAACGGCTATGCGGATACCCGTGAACGCTTTGAAATGATGTGCGATGACTTTTTTGGCATGATCAAAAGCGGCAAGCTTCATATTGACGTAGCAAATCGTTACCCGCTTAAGGACGCTGGAAAGGCCCAAGATGCCCTGCAAAGCCGCAAAACAACTGGCTCGACGGTGCTACTTCCTTAATACGTTTACGCGCTTGGTTAAACGGCCACGCTTTGCCGCCATTTTTGGCAACATGGAGTGAGCTGTGTGGCTTAGTGGTCCTTTAACCACTTTTTATGAATGCCTGGCGTGGCTAGGCATTTTATTGGCCTAACGTTCTTTTGTTGCTCTGCTCTTCTAGGGCTATACGGCCGTATAGTCATCATCTACTGTGTTGCTAGTTATTTGGCACATCAGCCGAGCGTACCCAACACAAGGAGATGGACATCGCATGACAATGGAAAGCATCGGGCTTGCGCCCAGTACGCTGGTCTTTATCGTTTTGGGATTAACGCTTGCCGCTTTTATGTGGGGTCGATTTCGCTATGATCTCGTTGCGCTTGCGGCATTGCTTGGCTCGGTAATGCTTGGGCTTGTGCCTAGCGATGAGGCTTTTAAAGGCTTTGGGCATCCAGCCGTGATTACGGTGGCCGCGGTATTGGTCATTAGCCGAGGGTTTGAGCGCTCGGGCGTTGTCGATATCATCGCCAATCAAGTGCTCAAAGTAGGTGAACGGCTGCTACTACAATTACTCGTGTTGGTCGGCACGGTCGTGGTGCTTTCTGGGGTTATGAATAACGTAGGGGCACTGGCGTTACTGTTGCCCGTTGCCATGCGGCTTGCTCGAGAGCACAACACATCCCCGTCGCTGTTATTAATGCCGTTGGCGTTTGGTTCATTGCTGGGAGGCTTAACCACGCTGATTGGCACGCCACCCAACATCATTATTGCCACATACCGGGGTAATATCACCGGTGAAAACTTCGGTATGTTCAGCTTTACCCCGGTGGGGATTGCTGTTGCGTTAGCCGGTCTGGTGTTTATTGTGCTTGTGGGCTGGCGCTTAACGCCTAAGCGCAGTGGGCAGGCTTCAACCGAAGAAATGTTTGATACTGCTAATTATTTGGTTGAGCTAAAGGTCTCAGAAGAGTCAAAGGCTAATGGTCTGACACTCCAGCAACTACATGATGAGCTAGAAGAGACCATCCCAGTACTTGCCGTGGTACGGGAAGATAATCGCCGCGCAGGGTACTCATTTCATGGGGTGCTTCGAGAGGGGGACATTTTGCTGCTGGAAGCAGGGCCTGA
Source organism: Halomonas sp. XH26 (assembly GCF_024138895.1). Taxonomy (NCBI): domain Bacteria; kingdom Pseudomonadati; phylum Pseudomonadota; class Gammaproteobacteria; order Oceanospirillales; family Halomonadaceae; genus Halomonas; species Halomonas sp. XH26. Next base: position 2,164,064 of record NZ_CP071889.1, on the reverse strand, counting down.
TGAGCTTAAGCTGCTGGAAGATAAAGTAGGGTTGAGCGCCATTGCGGAACCAGAAGAAGATGAAAAAGATAGCGATGAGGCCGGTAGTGAGAATGGGGCTTCACAACCGTCGGATGAGCGCCAGCCTGTCGATACGGAAGGTCTGCAACTGATTGAAGCGGTGGTGCGTAACGATTCAATGATGGTCAATCGAAGCGTACGCCAGCTGCGGTTAAATCAGCAGTTCGGCCTGCATTTAGTGGCGGTAGCTCGGGATGGGGGGCGTTTAAAGCAGCGTCTTCGAGATATTCGTTTTCAAACCGGTGATGTACTGCTGTTACAAGGTAGTGAAAATGAAATCGCCGATAGCTTAGCGACCCTTGGTTGTTTGCCGCTGGCTAATCGTGAGCTTCACTTAGGTCAACCGCGAAAATTGGCGTTGTCGATTGGTATTTTTGCCCTCGCCATTATTGCAATGCTGTTTGATCTTCTGCCTGCCGCTGTTGCCATGAGTAGCGCGGCGTTGATATCACTACTGATTGGTGTACTGCCGCTGAGAGAAGGTTACCAAGCCATTGATGGTCCCGTTATTGTTCTCTTGGCGGCTATGCTGCCGGTGGGAGAAGCGCTTGAAACGAGCGGTGGCGCTGAAATTATTGCTGATGCATTACTACGATTCGGCGTTGAGTGGCCCATTATTGTTTCATTGGCAGGGCTGTTTATGCTCTCGATGTTACTTTCCAACGTGGTCAATAACGCCGCAGCCGCGCTGTTGATGGCGCCTATTGCCGCCAGTCTTGCGAGTGGTTTTGATGTATCACTCGATCCCTTTTTAATGATAGTGGCCGTCAGTGCCTCATGTGCTTTTCTAACGCCGATAGGACACCAGTCCAATACGCTAGTGTTAGGCCCGGGCGGCTATCAATTTGGTGATTATTGGAAGCTCGGCCTTCCACTTTCGTTAGTAGTGATGGTAGTCGCTATTCCTGCCATTTTATGGGCCTGGCCGCTCTAATGGAGCAGGTACTTAGCGAGAAAATGGGGAAGGCCCAATGTTCGTATTATTGAATTTCGAAAATTTGCTACTCTACAGCCCATAGAGAACAGCACTTATACACCAATAAATAACGAACAGGCCGGGCTTATGAACCAACAGTTTCGCCAAGATGCTATCGTCGAGTTAGTACGCCAGCATGGCTATATGAGCATTGAGCAGCTGACCGATCACTTTGCAGTGACGCCACAAACCATTCGGCGTGATTTAAATACGCTAGCAAACGAAGGGCGGGTTCGTCGTGTGCATGGCGGTGTAGGAATAGAGTCGAGCACTGTTAATACCGCCTACAGCACGCGTAAAACGCTACATTTAGAAGAGAAAGAGCGGATTGCTCACTGCTTGGCGCAGCAAATTCCTCATCACTCCTCACTGTTTATTAATATCGGTACCAGTAACGAGGTGATCGCCCAGGCGTTGCTTGAACACCAGGGCTTAGAAATCATTACCAATAATCTGAACGTGGCCGCCATTCTTCAGCACAAAGAGGACTTCACGGTGATTATTGCTGGCGGGCAAGTTCGCTCTCGCGATGGCGGTATTATCGGCGAAGCCACTATCGATTTTATCAATCAATTTAAAGTGGATTACGGAATCATCGGGATCAGCGGTATTGATGAGGATGGCTCGCTCCTTGAATTTGATTACCAGGAAGTACGCGTTGCTCAAGCGATTATTGCCAATTCGCGACGCATTTATCTCGCCGCAGATTACTCAAAATTTCATCGTAATCCGGTAGTGCGCCAAGGGAATATTTCCCAGCTTGATGCTCTGTTCACTGATCGGAAGCCTCCTGAATCGATTCTGCAGCTGTTATCGCAGCACGGTGTCGCATTGCATATCGCTTAAGCATGATGCGTAAGCTACGGCAGAAGATGGCCACCGACGAGTTTAAGAGCGAAGGAGAGTAGTTTCATACTTGAGCATTTGGGGCGTCTAGAGTAGCCTTGGATGATAATAAAGCGAAACAAAACACACAAAACCGAAAGAACCTACAACAAAGTGAACGTGATATGTCCTCCTTTATTCTCGCCATCGATCAAGGTACGACCAGCTCGCGCGCCATTTTATTTGACCGCCAAGGCCAAATAGAGGCGGTTGCCCAACAGGAATTTCCCCAGCACTTCCCTCAAGATGGGTGGATAGAGCATGATCCCGAAAATATTTGGGAGACTGTCCTCGCCACCTGTCGTGAGGTATTAGATAAGGCGAATATTTCGCCAGAGCAGATTGATGGAATTGGCATTACTAACCAACGTGAAACCACGGTGGTGTGGGATAGAGTGACGGGTAAGCCGCTCTATAATGCGATTGTCTGGCAGGATCGGCGGACCTCTGAACTTTGTCAAACACTCCGTGACCAAGGGCATACAGAGGCAGTACAAGCGAAGACAGGCCTCTTAATAGACCCCTATTTCTCTGCCACCAAGCTCGCCTGGATACTCGATAATGTAGCAGGGGCCCGCGAGCGTGCGCAGCGTGGTGAGCTACTCTTTGGCACTATCGATACCTTTTTGATTTGGCGATTAACGAATGGCAAGCAACACGTCACTGATGCTACCAACGCATCGCGAACAGCCATTTTTAATATCCATAATCAAACATGGGACGATGAGCTGTTAGCGTTGTTTAACGTTCCTGCCAACATGCTGCCCGAGGTAAAAGATTCCAGCGATGATTTTGGCACCACTGACGCAGATTGGTTAGGGGCGTCTATCCCTATTGCGGGTGTGGCAGGGGATCAGCAGGCCGCGTTAGTGGGGCAAGCGTGCTTTCAGCCAGGAATGGGTAAAAGCACCTATGGCACCGGATGTTTTATGATCGTTAACACTGGGGATACACCCTCGGTATCACGAAATCGCCTGCTAACCACCATTGGTTACCGAATTAATGGCAAGCCGACCTATGCGATGGAAGGCAGTATTTTTGTTGCTGGAGCGACTGTGCAGTGGCTACGCGATGGGTTGAACCTGTTTGCAGATGCGTCAGAAACAGAGGCGCTTGCTAAAGAAACCCGTAGCGGACATAGCGTTTACTTGGTACCGGCCTTTACTGGCTTGGGCGCGCCCCATTGGGACCCTAAAGCGCGAGGCGCCATTTTTGGCCTCACCCGGGATACCGGTATTGCCGAAATCGTTGCGGCGGGGCTCCAGGCGGTGTGTTACCAGACCCGTGACCTTCAGCACTGTATGAACGACGATATGGAAGCCACGCCCGGTAACCTACGTGTCGATGGTGGCATGGTGAAAAACAGCTGGGTGATGCAGTTTTTAGCCGATATGCTCGATGTCCAGGTGGATAGACCGACTATTCTTGAAACGACAGCGCTTGGAGCTGCTTATTTGGCAGGCTTGCGTTTGGGTTGGTATGACACGCTTGAAGAAATTGAGCAACTCTGGCGTTGCGAAAAGAGCTTTACACCTAAAATGCCAGAATCGACTCGGGAGGAGTTGTACCAGGGTTGGCTAGATGCCGTGAATCGCGTGCGTTGTAATTAACAACCGTTTATTGGCTACTTCAATATGCAAAAGCCGCTATCGATGATAGCGGCTTTTTAATGTTGTTGATGGTTAATCAGTGAGTGTTCTGTGGCTCTGCTTGTGCAACGAAAGGCTGTGAGGTGTCACGATTTTCAGCAAAGTAGGTAGCAAAGCGCTCTTCCGCTTGGTCTCCGAATAGGACACGACAAGCTTCTTTCAGCCCCTTAGAGTGGCGCAGCTGTTCATGATGAACAACCAGTGACACTTTGGCTCTTCGGCGCAGGAAGTCTTCCAGTTGCGTAATCATTTCGTGGTCTCGGGCATGCTCTAGTTCGCAGCGAATATATTCGGTACCTTCAATGAGAATATCGGCTTCCGCAGGATCCTGACGAATTTTTTCCAGCATTTGCATGGCCTGTTCTGCATAACGCCGCCACAGCCGGGAAGAGAGCGGCTCGGTAGACGTCGGTGCGGTCATCGCATCTAGATTCATCCGTTTAGCTTGGTCCATAAACTGCTGTTTAACAGGCTCTGGTGGCTCACCGTACCAGCGATAGTTGATATCGCTGAGATTGACACCTAGGCGGACCACTTCTTCTGCGATTTCATCACCTACATTCAAGCAGTCGGTTAATTTACCGCCAAAAATACTAATGTGGGCGCTATCCGCATTGGTATCGATGACATGTTTACGCGACAGCTGGAGAAAATCGCGATCGTTACCTTGATCCGCTTTGATAGCCAGCGGCCGAACACCACAGCGTGTTGAAATAATATCGTCTTGGGTAAGCGGCTTTTCTAACGTTAGGCGCTTATTGATATTTTCCAATACAAATTCAATATCTTCAGCGGTGACATCTACCTCTGGATGTTCCATATGTGTATCAGTCGTGCCGATGCAGGTGCGATTCCCCATGGGAATAACAAAAAACAGTCGTCCATCGTCGGCAAAAAACGCCAGTACCCGTTTAGTTTCCGTCAATTGCGGAACAATCAGATGAATGCCTTTTGAGTAAAGATGTTGATGGGTGGTTTTCTCGCCGGTAAGTGCGTTGTGCTGATCTACCCAGGGGCCAGCAGCATTAATTAATACTTTGGAACGGATATTAAACGTGCTGCCATCCATGACATTGCGCGCTTTCGTTACCCAGTGCTGTCCTTCACGTTCAGCACCAAGCGACTCAACATAATTGGCTGCAATTGCCCCATAGTTAAGCGAATGGCGAACAAAGTTAAATACAAATCGGGCATCGTTATCGTGTAAGTAGGCATCTGAGTATTCAAACCCACCGACTGAGCCTTCGATATCAATAATGGGTTCTTCTTGCTTAATGTTCTTGGGAGATAGTAAGCGGGGCAGCTTAGTAAACCCGTTTCCCATCAGCCAGTAGAGCCAGGTGCCTGCCCACAAATACCAGGGTGAATGGCGGAAACCTTTGCTGATGGTAGTAAGAAAGCGAATTTCCTGAACGGTAGATGGGTAACTTTTAATCAAGTGATTACGGCTTTTGCACAACTTGCGTACTAATGCGAAATCCTTGCTTTCCATATACTTAATGCCTCCCCAAACTAAGTTGGAGGAGTGCATACTGGTGCTTCCCGCAAAATCACCGCGGTCTATTAAGGCGACTTTAGCGCCTTTGCCTGCAAGCGCGGCTGCAGTTGCTGCGCCGTTAATGCCGCCACCGATGATTAGTGCGTCAAAGTCGTCAGTGTGCAATTTCTCGATATTCCGGTTACGCAGTTTCATAGCGGTTCCAATTAACAAAGAAAAAGCCCCGTGTTTAGGTAGCGGTTTCAACATGACAACAAAGCAATAAGCCTATGTAGACCAGCGAGCCCTGCTGTTATTTGCTCGCCGCTGATGAAACCTAGTTTTTGAGCCTTAATAGGGCGGGCCGAAGCCCGCCCTAACTGGATTAGCGGGTACCCGCTTCCATCCAGGCTTCCATCATTTCATCGTAAGGAACGGTCGTTCCTTGCGGCATTTCATCATCAAGCTTTTGCTTAGGAGAGCCTTCTTGATCCAGCCAGTATTGCGGGTCGCGCTCTTCGTTAAGCACTGGGGCGTAGCTATCGAAGACGTTCGCGCGAGCTAAGCGGTGCATGGTGTTATCCATATCTGCCGCCAGCTTATCCAAGCCCTCTTGAGGGGTAACTTCGCCACTCATTACCGGCGCTAGGTTTTGCCACCACAACGGTGCCATGCGCGGATAATCGGGTACGTTGGTACCTGTAGGCGTCCAGTTGGATTCGTTGGGGCTGCGGTAGAACTCAACCAAACCACCAAGCTTGGGTGCCATTTCGGTCATCTGCTCAGAGAAAATGTCAGATTCACGAATCGGCGTTAGGCCAGCCATCAGTTTTTCAAGAGAGGTAGTTTTAGCTACCGTAAACTGGGCAAATAGCCAAGCAGCGGTTCGACGGTCTTCGGGTGTGGAGTCAAAGAACGTCCATGCACCTACATCCTGATAGCCCACTTTCATGCCTTCTTCCCAGTAAGGGCCGGTAGGGGAAGGTGCCATGCGCCAAAGTGGATTGCCTTCATCGTCGGTCACAGCCACGGCAGGATCGGTCATGTCTGCTGTGAAGGCGGTGTACCAGAAAATTTGCTGAGCAATATGACCTTGAGCAGGCACAGGACCCGCTTCACCAAAGGTCATGCCCTGTGCTTCAGGCGGAGCGAAGTCACGTAGCCAATCAACGGCTTTCTGCATGGCAAAGACAGACGCTGGCGAGTTGGTTGCACCGCCACGACTAACGCTGGCACCTACCGGCTGGCTATCTTCGTTAACGCGAATACCCCAGTCATCGACTGGATTACCTGATGGTACGCCCGGGCTACCCATACCGGCCATTGAGAGCCAGGAGTCGTGGAAGCGCCAGCCAAGCGACGGATCACGACGGCCGTAGTCCATGTGGCCATAGACGGTAGTGCCGTCGATTTCACCAACATGTTCGGTAAAGAACTCGGCAATATCTTGATAAGCCGTCCAGTTGGTGGGTACCCCAAGATCATAGCCATAGATTTCACGGAACTGATCTTGCAGGTCTTCGCGCTGGAACCAGTCATAACGGAACCAGTAAAGGTTGGCGAACTGCTGAGTGGGTAGTTGATATAGGCTGCCATCGGGGCCAGTGCCGTACTGCAAGCCAATGAAGTCGTCTAGGTCCAGCGTTGGAAGTGTGTAGTCAGCCCATTCGTTTTCCATCGCCTCGGTGAGGTTGATGGTGGTGCCGTAACGAATGTGCGTGCCGATAGCGTCGGTGTCATTAACAAAACCGTCGTAGATGCTGTTGCCTGATTGCATCTGATTTTGCATCGTATCAACGACGTCGCCTTCGCCGATAATATTATGAGTAAGGTTGATACCGGTTAACTCACTGAATGCTTCTGCCAGCACTTCACTTTCATAGACGTGAGTGGTCAAGCCTTCTGCGACAGTTTGAATATCCATACCGCGGAAAGGCTCAGCTGCTTTTGCAAACCACAGAAGTTCTTCGATTTGCTCTTCACGACTCAAGGTAGAGTTTTGGAAGTGTTCGTCGACCAAGCGCTCCGCGATTGCCCGCGCATCGTGATCGTCTGCCATCAGTGTCCCCGATGCGAGCATGAGGCTGGCGGCGAGGGTAGTAAGTTTGAACTTGTTGTTGCGCATATTGACCTCGTTTTGTTGTGCTCTTCCCTGATATCTTGAGCGTCCTTGATACTGCCGTACTTAACGCCAGGGTTTTCCTGGAATTGCTGATTGGCTAACCCCAGCGCATTAACACCAGCAGCCATACCGCTGAAAGTGCTAGTGCAATCCAAATTGAAAGCGACGTGAACCCAATGAAGCCCAAGTGAATAAACGCGGCAGACAGCAAGCCGATAAACAGCCGATCACCGCGGGTGGTGCTAATGGGTAAAAATCCCTTTCTTTCAATGCTTGGCGAGCGTAGTTCCCAGATCGTCATGCCAGCTAGCATGGCCGCAATGGAAGAAAAGAAAATAGCCGTCGGTAAAGTCCATACCATCCAGGACATAAGGTTTCCTCCTACTCAGGTGCGGCCCAGGGCAAAGCCCTTGGCGATATGGTTGCGTACGAAGTAAACCACCAGAATGCCGGGAACAATGGTCAACATACCGGCGGCAGCAAGGGTGCCCCAGTCGATACCTGATGCCGTCGAGGTTCTGGTCATGATCATGCCGATTGGCTGAGCGTCTGTAGACGTCAGTGTGCGTGCCAGCAGCAGTTCAACCCACGAAAACATGAACAGGAAGAAAAGCACCACACCAATGCCAGAACTGATCATGGGAATGAAGATCTTGATGAAGAACTTGGGAAAGCTGTAGCCGTCGATATAGGCGGTTTCGTCGATTTCCTTAGGCACGCTGCTCATAAAGCCTTCTAGAATCCAGATGGCCAGCGGAATATTGAATAGGCAGTGAGCTAGCGCTACGGCGATGTGCGTATCGAATAAGCCGACCGAGTAATAAAGCTGGAAGTAGGGCAGCAAAAATACTGCGGGTGGCGCCATCAAGTTGGTTAATAGCCAGAAGAACAGGTGCTTATCACCGATGAACTTGTAACGGCTGAAGGCATAGGCGGCCGGAAGTGCCACTAACATGGTGATAACCATATTCATCACCACATACATGATGGAGTTGACGTACCCCATGTACCAGCTTGGGTTAGTGAAGATGCCGATGTAGTTGTCAAAGGTCAGGTTTTGCGGCCACAGCGTCATCGACCCGAGGATCTCGCTGTTAGTCTGCAGCGACATATTGAGCAGCCAATAAAGGGGCAGTATCAGCAGCACGATATAGGTGCCAAGCAGAAGCCGCTTTCTCAGCCGAGAGCGTGAGTGGCGCTTGCGTCGCTCAGCTGCTGGCACCTTACTGAAAATAGTGTTGTATTTTTCACCCTGCTGGGTATTTTCAAGTTGGTAAGACATCTTACACGCCTCCCTGTGAATTCTTGTCTTTCTGCAGATGCATGATGGTGGTATAGAACACCCAGCTGACTAACAGAATGACGAGGAAGTAGATGATCGAGAAGGCGGCGGAAGGCCCCAGATCCTGCTGGCCGATAGCCATGGTGGCAAGCGATTGGGTTAGGAACGTGGTTGAACTACCAGGTCCACCTCCGGTTAACACAAAGGGCTCGGCGTAGATCATGAAGGAGTGCATGAAGCGCAGCAGTACGGCGATGACCAGAACGTTAGTTAGCTTCGGTAGCTGAATATAGCGAAACACTGCCCACTTAGAAGCACGGTCAATCCTTGCCGCTTGATAGTAGGCTTCAGGAATAGAGCGCAGCCCGCTATAGCAGAGCATTGCGACAAGCGGCGTCCAGTGCCAAACATCCATTAAAATAATGGTCGCCCAGGCGTCACCAGCATTACGGGTAATATTGTAATTAATGCCTAGCTCGCGCAGCCCCCAGCCCATTAGCCCAATATCGCCACGGGTAAAGATTTGCCAGATACTGCCAACGACGTTCCAAGGAATTAGCAGGGGCAGGGTAATCAGAATTAGTACGGCGGACGCCTGCCAGCCCTGTTTTGGCATAATCAGCGCTATTCCTATTCCCAGTGGGATCTGGATAGCCAGAATGATCAATGAAAACAGTATCTGCCGACCAAATGCAGCTTGCAGCGCTGAATCGTTGAGCATAGTGCGAAACCACTCGGTGCCGGTAAAGAAGCTAGCGTTGGGACCTAGCACGTCCTGTACCGAGTAGTTGACCACTGTCATCAAGGGGATAATGGCGGAAAACGCCACGAGCACTAACATTGGTAGAACTAATAGCCAAGCGCAGTTGTTATAGACTTTATTATTCATGAGGTAACCTCCACCCGGTATTCGTCCACAAACAGCCCTAACTGATCATGGTCAAAGGTGAGATAAATATCGTCTCCGAATTCAGGGTGACCTTCCGGCAAGCGTGCCTTGAACGCCTGACCACCCAACTCAAAGGTAACAATTGAGTAGGTGCCTAGATCTTGCACTTGCCGTTTACGAGCGGGCAGGGCACCTTCACGTTTGCTGGCATGCACGGTTACAAACTCGGGGCGAATGCCGATTTTTATATTCGAACTTTTGGTATTGGCAATGGCGTCAACAAACGCCTGCGGTATGGGGAGCGGTATATCAGCAAAGATGACTTCCCCCGCATGGTGGTGTACATCCAGAATGTTCATACCGGGACTGCCAATAAAATAGCCAACAAAGGTATGCGCTGGGGTTTCAAAGAGTTCTTGAGGAGTGCCGAACTGAACCACCTGACCTTCATACATCACGGCGATTTTGTCGGCAAAAGTTGCCGCTTCCAACTGGTCATGGGTGACGTAAATCATGGTGATATTGAAGCGCTGGTGAATCTCCTTCAGCTTACGGCGTAATTTCCACTTGAGCTGAGGGTCGATAACCGTTAACGGCTCGTCAAATAGAATTGCCGAGACATCATCGCGCACCAAGCCGCGACCCATTGAAACCTTCTGCTTCTCATCGGCGGTCAGCCCTTTGGCTTTACGCTTGAGCAGTGGGGTTAACTCCAGAATCTCGGCGACTTCCTCTACCTTTGGCGTGATGCGGTGACCTGGGATGTTGATGTTACGCAATGGAAAGGCGAGGTTATCAAACACCGTCATGGTGTCGTAGATCACTGGGAATTGAAAAACCTGAGCGATGTTACGCTCCTCAGGCGGCAACTCGTTAACTCGCTGGCCATCAAACAGCACGTCCCCTTCGGAAGGTTCGAGCAGCCCGGAAATAATGTTCAGCAGGGTGGATTTGCCACACCCCGATGGCCCCAGCAGGGCGTAAGCGCCGCCTTGGTGCCAGATATGTTCCATCTGGCGAATCGCGTAATCTTCAGGTGATGTCGGGTTAGCGCTATAAGTATGCGCGAGAGCCTTTAGTATGATCTCAGCCATGTTGATTCACTCCCCGTGTTTCCGGCGTATGAACAATAGAACCCTGCTGATCGAAGACAAACAGCTTGTGGGTAGGGAAGTAGATCTTTATGCGCTGATTGACTTTAGGTGTATGAATACCAAGCAAATGGAGTACTAAAGAAAATAGGTTGTGCCGCACGTGGAGGAAGGTTTCCGAACCGCTGATTTCAGCCACTTCAACTTCAACTTCAAGCTCTAGATCATCTGCTGCATTCGGCTGTAGGCTGACATGAGAGGCACGGACTCCAAATCGGTATGCTCCCGCGGGTAGGTTGCGTAGCGCGACATCGCAGGGGAAATGGATATCCTGGTCGAAGGTGATTTCATTGGCAGTAAGATGCCCAGGCACAATATTGATAGGCGGTTCTGAAAACATCTCAGCGCTTAGGATGCCGTTAGGCTCGCGATAAATTTGCTCGGTTGGGCCATATTGCAGCAGCTTGCCTTCATGCAATACGGCAGTGTTGCCCCCTAACGCTAGTGCTTCGTTGGGCTCAGTGGTGGCATAAACGGCAATGCAGTTACGCGCCTTGAACAGCCCGCGAAGTTCATCGCGCAACGCTTCACGCAGTTTGTAGTCAAGGTTGACTAACGGTTCATCAAACAGGATCAGGTCCGCATCCTTAACCAAAGCGCGGCCCATGGCGGTACGCTGCTGTTGCCCACCAGAAAGCTCAAGCGGCAAGCGGTCCAGCAAGTGGTCAATCCCCAGCATGGCGGCAGTTTCACGCACACGCTTGTCGATTTCCTGCTTGGATGCCTTAGCCAGCTTAAGTGGTGACGCTATATTGTCGTAAACGTTAAGGCTTGGGTAATTGATGAATTGCTGATACACCATGGAGACATTGCGCTTGCGGACGGATACGCCCGTGACATCCTTGCCATCCATGTAGATTCGCCCCCGGGTAGGTTGCTCCAAACCCGCCATTAATCGCATGAGCGTTGTTTTACCTGCCAGGGTTCGCCCTAGCAGCACATTGAAAGAACCCGGCTCCAGCTCGAGGTCCACCCCACTGATATGGGATTCACCACCGACGATGTGGTCGATATTTTGCAGATGTAAGGACATGCCGATCTCGCTAACGTCATTGTTATAGATAAATGTTATTGGTAGAGGTCTTGCGTTGATCGCTATTGATGAAAGTGAAGCAATACTCGCTTATTCGAGATGTTAGCCTTGGCTGTTTGCACTTTATTGTCAGCCAACCATCAAGCGGACTTCCATTCACTTTATTTTCAATAACGAAAGGCTAGTTGATCATTTGCGAACTTGCAACGACTTTTGTAGCTGTTTGTATTCGCTTTTAGGCGTATATCGCTGCTGCTCCGGCGGTGGGGAGTGCTGAATGACGGTTGTTTTGGTGAGAAATTGGCATTAAAACGAGGTGTTTAGAGAAGGAAAGCAGCCGCTGAGTGAGATAAGCGAATGTTCGTTTGTTTCGTTTTTGAAAATATACGTAAAAAAACCGGCCTGGAGAGGCCGGTTAGGATCGCTAGTTAAAGCGAGAAAGGACTACTTAACGCTGGTTTCTGCTTGCTGCGGCGTGGCCATAGGCGCTGCATTGTGATTAATCAACGTCGATTTATCATTAGCAAACGCGTCATAGGCGAAATCATCAACCGTCAGCATCTCGAGTACTTCCGCCTCGAAAGTGCGCATGAACTGTGCGTCGTCTTCTTTGATAATCCCTTTGTCCAGTGCGGCTTCAATGCGTGCTTCAGGGTGTAGTGCCGTTTGTGGCAGCTCACCTTTGGCATAGGCTTTGTTCACCGTGCGGTAGAGGGTTTCGGCACGGTCATAGTCCACCAGCAGCGCGTTGTAGCGGGCAAGCGGGTTAGACTCTGCGCCATCATCTTTATCCCATGTATTGGAAAGTAGCTTGCTGCGCAGGGCGCTATGTGTGGATACGCGCTGTGCGATATCGCGAGCCAAGTCGTCATGCGGTTTATTCCAACGGCGGCCGGTCGGCATTATGATAACTTTCAATGCCTTGCCTAACGCGCGGTTCGGTAGGTTATCGAAAATTTCAACGAACGCCTGTTCGGCACGGTTTAGCAAGAACCGCAGGCTATAGTGTAGCAGCGCTTCTTCACCCTCGACTTGGTCACCGGTGTGCCACTGTTTTAGTACCATGGAAGCTAGATACAGATTGGACAGAACATCACCCAAGCGTGCTGACAGCATTTCGCGCTTCTTGAGTTCAGAGCCAAGGCTGGCCATGGCGGCGTCGGCACATAGGCCAAAGCCTGCTGAAATGCGTGCAATATCCTGGGCGTAGGTCGCTGCAGGGCCACTAAAAGGTACATTTGCTTTGCCTAAGCCAAACCCAAGCGTAAAGGCACGGGCAGCATTGCCGAAAATCAGCCCTGCGTGGCCAAAGAAGGCTTTGTCGAAAGCTTTAACGTCGTTGGCGTCTTTCGCTGCCAGCTCTTCTAGCACATACGGATGACAACGAATCGCACCTTGACCAAAGATCATCAGGTTGCGGGTCATAATGTTGGCGCCTTCCACGGTGATGGCCACCGGGTTAGCACTGTAGCCAATGCCTAGGTAATTGCGTGGACCAAGGGTAACGGCTTTACCACCGTGAACATCCATTGCGTCACTAAGCAGCACGCGCTGGAACTCGGTTAGCTGGCTCTTCAAGATGGCTGAAGGAACGGCGGGTTTTTCGCCATGGTCGATCAGGTTGGCGGTTTGGTAAACCGTAGCAGCAGAGATGTAAGCCAGCGAGGCCATGCGTGCTAACGGCTCCTGTACGCCTTCCATTTCAGCGACGGGTACGTTGAACTGACGACGTACGCGGGTAAAACCACCGCTCCAGCCTAGCGCGTAGCGGGCGGTGCCGGTCGCACCAGAAGGCAAGGTAATGCAGCGACCAATCGAGAGGCACTCGACTAGCATGCGCCAGCCTTGGCCGATCATGTCTGGGCCACCAATAATGGTATCCAGCGGCACAAACACGTCGTTACCTTTAATCGGGCCGTTCATAAACGGGCTGCCGATAGGATGGTGACGGCGACCGATGTCCATGCCCTGAGTATCCCGGGGAACGAGTGCAAGGGTAATACCGCGGTCTTCTTCGTCACCGAGCAATTTTTCTGGATCGAAAAGACGGAAGGCTAGGCCTACCACGGTGGCGATGGGAGCCAGGGTAATCCAGCGTTTTTCGAAGTTAAGGCGTAAGCCAAGCACTTCTTCGCCATTGATAACTTGCTTACAGACAACGCCTGTATCCGGTAACGACGTGGCATCAGAGCCTGCACGCGGGCCAGTTAGGCCGAAGCAGGGGATTTCGCGACCATCAGCAAGACGGGGCAAGTAGTGATCTTTCTGTTGTTGAGTGCCGTATTTAAGCAGCAGTTCGCCTGGGCCGAGTGAGTTCGGTACGCCAACGGTGACCATCAGCGTCTCATTAGCGGAGAGCTTCTGCAGTACCATGGACTGTGCCTTAGCTGAGAATCCGAGGCCGCCGTACTCCTTCGGAATAATCATGCCGAAGAAGCCTTCTTTCTTTAGATAATCCCACAGTTGTTGGGGGAGGTCAGCGCGTTCTTGGGCGATATCCCAGGCGTTACACATGCCAGCGGCTTTCGCACACTGATTGTCCAAGAACGCTTGTTCTGCCTCGCTCAGGCCGTCGTCTTTATAGCTAAGTAACGACTCCCATTGAGGTTTGCCAGAGAAGAGCTCGCCATCCCAGGAGACGCTGCCCGCTTCTAATGCCGTGCGCTCCGTATCGGACACTTTCGGCGCTACCTTTTTGAAGGTGGCGAAAATGCGCGGCGTCAGCCACTTGCTGCGCAATGCTGGTAGACCAGCAATTGCAACGGCGGCAGCCGCAATCAATAGCAGCGTGCCAATAACGCTTGCGCCAAGCACTAAGCCTACTAAGCCCAGTACGCCAAGCAGGGCGAGTGCTGGCGTAGCGCCTGCTTCGCGGCGCATCACCACGAGCAAGCCTGCAACGGCAAGCACAATGAGTAGTAAGGTGAGCATGGATGTTTCTCCGTGGGTGATTAATTGTGGACGTATTTAAACGTATGTTTGAATATTGTCAGAGTCACCTATATCAGTGCAAGCATTTCACTCTTATACATTCGCTATAGTCTCTTTACTGTAGCGTAAATAGACCATAAAAAAACGCCATGGCGAGTGGCCATGGCGTTTAACATGTTGCATGCAGGTTTGGGTGCTGCAACTAAACCTGTTTAGCGGGTGCGCCGTGAGCGACGTAATAATCCACCTTGGCGCGTGGCAAAGGTTCACGTCCACGGATGCGGTCAGCAATTTTCTCCGCCAGCATAATAGTAGGCGCGTTTAGGTTGCCGGTAGGGATCACCGGGAACAGCGAAGCATCGACAACGCGCAGGCCTTCGAGCCCATGTACGCGGCCTTGGCTATCGGTCACTGCCATCTCACCTTCGCCCATGCGGCAACTGCCACACGGGTGATAAGCCGTTTCAGCGTGTTGCTTGACGAAGTTATCGAGTTCTTCATCGCTTTGTACGCTAGGGCCAGGGGAAATTTCACGGCCACGGTACTTATCAAACGCTGGTTGCGCGATGATGTCGCGGGTTAAGCGAATCGCATCGCGGAACTCTTGCCAATCTTTCTCTTTGGCCATGTAGTTAAACAAGATGCTGGGTGCCGCGTGTGGGTCTTTCGAGGTTAAGCGAATTCGTCCACGGCTTTCCGAGCGCATCGAGCCAACGTGGGCCTGGAAGCCATGTGCCTGAACAGCGCTTTTACCGTTGTAACTGATCGCGATGGGCAGGAAGTGGTACTGCAGGTTTGGCCACTCTTCCTCATCATTGCTACGAATAAAACCGCAGGATTCAAACTGGTTGCTGGCGCCAACGCCAGTACCTTTAAATAACCACTCGGCACCAATTTTTGGCTGGTTGTACCATTTCAGCGCCGGATACAGCGAAATAGGCTCTTTGCATTCGTACTGAATGTACATCTCAAGGTGGTCCTGGAGATTTTCGCCTACGCCGGGTAGCTCATGGACGACTGAAATGCCTAATTCCCGAAGCCATTCGGGGTTGCCTACGCCAGAGCGCTGAAGAATCTGTGGTGAGGCAATGGCACCGCCACACAGCAGCACTTCCCGGCGAGCGTGGGCCTTGTGTGGCTGACCTTTTTGCTCGTAACGCACGCCAACGGCACGTTTGCCATCAAATTCAATCACATCAGTGACTGCGTGGGTTTCAATGGTCAGGTTACTGCGCTGCTTGGCAGTGTCCAGGTAGCCGCGTGCAGTCGACGCACGGCGCCCCTTGGGCGTGACGAAACGGTCCATGGGGCCAAAGCCCTCTTGCTGGTAGCCGTTAACATCCTCGGTTTCTGGATAGCCCGCTTGCTTCCCCGCTTCGATAAACGTGCGGTAAAGCGGATTATTGCCAGCTTTCGGCGTGGTCACGCTGACCGGGCCGTCGCCGCCGTGGTAATCATTAGGGCCAATATCGCGGGTTTCGCACTTTTTGAAATAGGGCAGGCAGCTGAGGTAATCCCACTCTTCCAAGCCGGGTTGCTTGGCCCAGTTATCGTAATCCAGGGCGTTGCCACGGATATAGCACATGCCATTGATCAGTGAAGAGCCGCCCAGGCCTTTGCCTCGGCCACACTCCATACGGCGGCCATCCATATACGGTTCGGGATCGGTTTCAAATGCCCAGTTGTAGCGTTTGCCTTGTAGCGGGTAGGCCAGTGCGGCAGGCATTTGGGTGCGAAAATCGAAACGGTAATCAGGGCCGCCTGCTTCAAGCAGCAAAACGCTGACGTCGCTGTCTTCGGTGAGTCGGGTAGCCAGTACATTACCGGCCGAGCCTGCACCGATAATGATGTAATCAAATTCGCGTGATTGAGACATGCTTTTACCTTGGAGGAGCCGAATGATGGGTAATGAGCCGGTAGGCATAAAAGAGATACTTCTCTTCGATATACCTACCGGGAGCGTCCATTACTTCGCTTAGAACACCGACTCAAATGGCCCCATCTCGATCTGTACGGACTTAGTCTGGGTGTAGTGATTGAGCGTCTCGACGCCGTTCTCGCGGCCAATGCCCGACTCTTTGTAACCACCTACCGGCATCTCAGAAGGAGACTCGCCCCAGGTGTTGATCCAGCAAATGCCGGCTTCCAACTGGTGAATAACCCGGTGAGCACGGTTTAAGCTTTCGCTAAACACACCCGCTGCTAGACCGTATTTGGTGTCATTGGCGCGGCGAATCACGTCTTCTTCGTCATCAAAGAAGAGTACGGACATTACTGGGCCAAAGATCTCTTCTTTTACGATGCGCATATCGTCAGTGCAATCGGTGAAAATGGTGGGCGCAGCCCAAGCGCCATTCGCCCAGTCACCGCTATTCCACTCATCGCCGCCAGCCAATACTCGCGCGCCTTGCTCTTTACCCAGGGCAATATAGGAAAGCACTTTTTGCTGATGTTCAAAGCTTACTAGCGGGCCGAAGTTAACGCTTGGGTCCATCGGGTTACCCGCTTTGATACGCTGAACGCGCTCAACCAGCTTCGCCTCAAAGGCGTCTTTGACGCTGCGCTCCACGAACACGCGAGTGCCGTTAGTGCAAATCTGGCCGCTGGAGTAGAAGTTGGCCATCATGGCGGCATCGGCAGCACGATCTAAATCAGCATCGGCAAACACGATCAGCGGAGACTTACCACCTAGTTCCATAGTGACGTCTTTCAGCGTAGAGCCACCAGCAGCGGCCATCACTTTTTTGCCCGTACCGACTTCGCCAGTAAACGATACCTTGGCGATACCTGGGTGCTCAGTCAGCATCGCGCCAACGCGGCCATCGCCTTGAACGACATTGAAAACACCGTCAGGCAGGCCTGCTTCAGTGAAAATTTCAGCCAGCTTGATAGCGGTTAGCGGTGTTACTTCACTGGGCTTGAAGACAATGGCGTTGCCCGCTGCCAGCGCAGGTGCGGCTTTCCAGCAGGCAATTTGAATGGGGTAGTTCCAGGCGCCAATGGCGCCAATGACACCGAGTGGCTCGCGACGGGTATACACAAAGGAGCTATCACGCAGCGGAATCTGGCTGCCTTCGATAGCGGGGGCAAGGCCTGCGTAGTACTCCAAGGCGTCGGCACCGGTCACAATATCGACACTGGCGGTTTCACTAATAGGCTTGCCGGTATTTTGAGTTTCCAACTCGGCAAGCTCGTCGTTGCGTTCTCTTAACAGTGCAACAGCGCGCAGCAGAACACGTGAGCGTTCCATGCCCGTCATTGAAGCCCATTGACGCTGTCCGCGTTGAGCAGCTTCTACAGCGCTATCAACATCAGCTTGGCTTGCCTGGCCAATCGTGGCAAGCAGGCTGCCATCGTAGGGGTTTGAAACGGTAAATGTCTCGCCTGAAGTGGCGTCTACCGGACGACCATCAATATAAAGTGGCTGAATATCTTGAGCGGCCATGTTGGTCTCCTTACTGTGTTTCTGCAGTGGATGCACGTTGCTGGCATCCATGATGAATAAGCAGTTGGTCGAGATAGGTGTGCGCAAGATGTCGCGCTTCAGCGGCGTCGAGCCCTTCTGGTGTAAGTGCACCACGCAGCCATAGACCATCAATCATCGCGGCTAGGCCACGGGCGGCATTGCGAGCGTCTGCACGGGGCATGACGCGCTGGAATTGATGACATAAATTGGCATACAAACGGCGATCGTTGACATTCTGAAGCCGCTGAAGCACGGGCTTATGCATGCTGCTAGCCCAAAAGGCGAGCCATGTTTTGGCGGCAGGGCCGGTCACCTGGGTGCGATCAAAGTTACCTTCGATGATGGCGCCAATATGCGCCCGGGGGGAGTCGTCTTCTAACGCACGGCGGCGTGCTGCAACGGCGTCACTAAGATCGGTTAAGATCTGCCGCATCGTTGCTTCCAGCAGGCCATCCTTGCCGCCAAAGTAGTGACTAATAATGCCCGCCGAAACGCCAGCATGACGGGCAATTCGCATGACGGTTGCTTCTGCTAAACCAACTTCGTCAATGGCCGCCATGGTAGCCTTAATTAACTGCTGGCGGCGTATCGGTTCCATTCCCACCTTAGGCACAGCTATCTCCTACTGACGTTGAATGCCCATTGGCTCCTGTCCTTGAAAACCAGGAGTAGGCATGATTACCTGAGTATGATGACATTTTTTTATTGAACGTTCAATCAATAAAAGCCTGCGTTGTTTTCTCGTCTCTACGACTGTTGCGTATAGGGCGTGTTCATATAAAACCGATAATGGGGAAGATCAACATGAAACGGACATACACACGAAGCCTAAGTACATTATTACTGACTGCCTGTTTACCGGCAGCTGCCTATGCTAATGAGTGTAGTAGTGTTCGCTTTGCAGAAGTGGGTTGGACTGATATTACAGCAACGACAGCATTGGCTAGTGAAGTACTGGAAGCACTTGGTTATGAAACGCGTGTCGATACTGTCTCGGTGCCGATTGCTTATGCGGGCATGGGTAATAATGATTTTGACGTCTTTTTAGGTAACTGGATGCCATCGATGGCCTCTATCAGCGACCCCTATGTGGAGCGTGGCGAGGTTGAGCGCTTAGTGGTCAACCTTGAGGGAGCTAAGTACACCCTGGCAGTGCCCCAATATGTCTATGATGCGGGCGTGACCTCCGTTAATGATCTGGCAGAGCATGCTGATCAGTTTGAGCAGCGTTTACACGGCATTGAAGCTGGCAATGATGGTAACGAGCTGATTGAGCAAATGATTGATGATAACGCCTATGGGCTTGGTGATTGGCAAGTCATCGATTCGAGCGAGGCGGGTATGCTGGCTGAGCTTCGCGCGAGGGTGCCTAATGAAAAATGGATGGTGTTTTTAGGTTGGGAACCGCATCCAATGAACACTAATTTTGATATGGCGTATTTATCTGATGCTGGCGACTATTTTGGCCCCAACCTAGGGGGCGCAACCGTGCATACCAATACCCGGGCAGGGTTTGTTGAAGCGTGCCCTAATATCGGTGAATTGCTAAAAAATATGACATTCACCCTGGAAATGGAAAACCAATTGATGAGTGCCATTATGGACGATGGGGTAGACCCGCGAGAGGCAGCACGTAGTTACCTTAATGAAAACGATGATGTGTTAGCAGCATGGCTCGAAGGGGTGACTACTCGAGCTGGCGAAGAAGCGCTGCCAGCAGTCCAAGCAGCTTTATAAGTACACTATTCACTTAACAGGGTAGTTGAATGAAAGGCAGGTCGTTTTTGGCTTGCCTTTCATAGTTAAGATAGGCATAATCTGCACCCGTTGATGAGGGAAAGGCTACGTAGCTCAGCTGGTTAGAGCACATCACTCATAATGATGGGGTCCCCTGTTCAAATCAGGGCGTAGCCACCACATCAGCATCAGTACACTCACTTAGAAATATCAGAGTGTGCCGCTATGGTGGCCCCTTAGGTCCTCCCGCAACGCTAAACTGCAAACCCCGCCAGGCCCGGAAGGGAGCAACGGTAGTGGTGGCTGCGTGTGCCGGGATGTGGCTTTTGGGGCTGCCTCCATTTCTAGTGCCTTTCTTACCTAAAACCACTGGTATAGATTATTTCTTGGTAACATTGCTATAGAAATAGTGATGCCATTCATAGAAGTAATGCCCATCGCTCCCGCGTCAAAAATCGCTGCAAATTTGTTAGCGCAAAAAGGCTATTAGCGTACTAATTGTTGTCGTCGTAGTTTGATACTGTTTTTCATTCTAAGTATTCAGATGCTGTTGTATCTTCGAAGCGCAGCCTGGACGCTCTCTATATCGCATCGCTACAAAGCGATATCCCTGATTTTCTGTTAGTTAATTTGTCGGGCATCTCTGCTGTACTATATTTATATGAATTACTCGCTGAAGCCATGGGCTCGCCGGCAGAGGTATATAGCCGATGTCTTATGAAATCATGCTCAAGCAAATATATGCGCCGATAGAGGCTTGTGACGGTACTCGTATATTGGCTGATTTATGGCCTGGAAGCCTATCACGCCGCTTGCTTGCTCTAGATGAATGGTACCCGGAGATAGCACCTGCATTTCAACTATGCCGTCAGTATCGTCAGCAAAAAATCAGTAAACCACTCTTTCTTGAGCGATACAGGAGTGAGCTGAAGGCGTGCCCTGATAAGCTACTGCCTTTAATGAGATTCGCACGCGCGGGTCGGGTGACCCTACTCACTGCCGCTCGTCAAATTGACGATTCCCATCTTTCGGTAATAAAAGAACTGACGCTATTAGCGCTTGCAGAGGAAGACGCGAGTGATCGTGAATTTTGCTCCTCTCCCTGCCTAGCGCACACGTTAGCCACTTCCCAGCGTTAGGCCGTTTGCTTAACGCGTCATCATTTGGCTTGATGATGACTGGTTTAGCGCCCCTGTAGGCCAGTGCGCCTAATGTTAATGGCTTAATAAGCCCAGATAACCGCAAACAAAATACCCCATCCCAGAGCACTGGCAGCCATAATTGTGTAAGTGGCTGAGATAGTAGCAACATCAACTTCTTGCTGAGTACAGAGTGCTTGTAAGCCGTGGTAAATCAAGCTGCAAGAGATGCCCAGCCCGCTGAGTATAATCACGACATTAAAAAATAAGTTGGGTACCAGGAGTGCCAACGACGAGGCAAATAAAGGCAGTGGTGCAAGCCCGGCAAGTAAATAGGCATCTTGATAGCTAATAGATAGCTCTTCAGTGCCATTGACTACAGCGTAGATTACCCACCCGATAACGAAAAAACTTAATATCTCTGCAAGGAAAATAATGGTGGTGATAAAACGCCACTCTCGGTCAGCAAAGCCCACCATAAATGTATCGCCGTAATGGTTGCCCGCATAATAGAGCATTACTGGCGGTAAGAGCGACATGGGTAAAACCACCAGCCACGCTAGTAAAGGAATGGAGGGGCAGGAAGTCTGTAACTCTTTCCAGCCTTCACGATGATTAAATGGTAATTTGAGAAAAGTGAGTGCTCTCATTCCAGGTCTCCTTGAAGGTGTAATTTCAATGATTATTTATATCATGATGTGATATTGTGTTTTTTTAAAGACGCTATAAATTAGCGAGTCAGCCATAGTTGAGTATGTGGTAAACAGAGTTGGAAAATGACTAAAAAACAAGCCCTTGATAAAAATGACTTTGAGCGGTTATCGCAATTTCGTTATCGATTACGTTGTTTTCTTCGCCAGAGTGAAGATATCTGTCGCCGCTATGGGCTGACGCCATTGCAGTATCAATTACTGCTACATCTTCGTGGCTTCCATGGCAGAGATTGGGCAACGGTAGGGGAACTTGCTGAGCGGCTTCAATCAAAACATCATGGAGTGGTGGCGCTAGTCGACCGCTGTGAGCAACTATCATTGGTTGTGCGGCGGCAAGGGCGTGAGGATCGTCGTCAAATAGAAGTGCATTTATTGGAAGAGGGCGTGAATCGGGTGACGCAGATTGCTGAAGCTCATCAACCTGAATTGCGTCATTTGCAGGAAGAGACGCCATTTCCTGGCTGGAATACGTCCACTTAATGTAGAACTTAGAAGGTTTAAAATAGCCAGTATACATTCCGTACCCTTGTCAGAAATGATAGGGGCGATTGCCGTGTATAGCTCTTAAGTGTGCTGTATGGCATTTCGGTTAGTTGCTGAACAGTAGAGGCACTGTCCGAATCCAATCGACGCGAACAGTGCCGTGATGCTACAGATAATTCTTTAGTGCTTGGCACTCTTTAAAGCCTGTTCTTCGATGTCTCTATCAACAGAAGAGACGTAGTACTCGTCATCGAAAGCGCCTCCTGGCTCCTTGAGCCACACCAAGCAGATAACCCAACTGATGAAAGCGCCGGTGGCGATGATGTAGAAGAACTGCGATGGAGTGACAAATGTAAAGATGGTTAGGTACACCACCGCGCCAACATTACCGTAAGCGCCGGCCATTCCGGATATCTGCCCAGTGATGCGGCGCTTGATGGAGGGAATGATACCGAAGGTTGCTCCCTCGGCCCCTTGCACGAATATCGAGGTGCCGATGGTCACCGCAATGGCCAGAATCAGTGGCCAACTTGAATTGAGCAAAGCCATCAGTAAGAACCCAACGCTAATGCCAAACATGTAGCACAGCATTACAAAACGCCGGTTGCCCATGCGGTCGGAAACCATGCCACCCATGGGGCGCGCCACCAGATTGACGAACGCGAATGACGCAGCAATCAGGCCAGCGGTAGCGGCATTCAGGCCCCAGGTCTCCTCAAAGAACATGGGCAGCATCGATACCACCGCGAGTTCAGCGCCGAAGTTGGCAAAATAGGTGCTGTTGAGCGCCGCCACACTGTTGAACGAGTACTTATCATCCTCCGGTACACCCTTACGCAGGATCGGTAGGTTGACTCGCAGTATCTGGACAATTTGATAGATGACGATAGCGATAATGGCTAGGTAAGCGATGGTCGCACCGGTAACAGATAAGTAGCCCATATACTGAATACGCCAGACCAGAATGGCGAGTACGCCAACCAGTGGGATCGTCCAGATGATCAGCTTGATCATATCGCCCCAGGAACTCACTTCCATGGCAGCGGATTTGCGTGGCTTACGGTGAGCCTGAGCATCCGGGCCATCGGTAATCGCGAACCAGTAGTAAATACCGTAAGCGGCCATAACAATAGCGCTTTGGGCGATTGCCCAGCGCCAGCCATCGGCGCCGCCGTACATGCTCAGGGCGATGGTCGGCAGCGACATGGCCGCGACGGCGGAGCCGAAGTTACCCCAGCCAGCGTAGAAGCCTTCGGCGAAGCCGATGTCCTTGGGCTTGAACCACAGCGCCGTCATGTGGATACCGACCACAAAGCTGGCTCCAATCGAGCTCAGTACCAGGCGTGCTACTAGTAGCTGCGTCATGCTGTTACCGAAAGCAAACGCCAGCGCCGGTAGCGACATAGTGACCATGAGCACCGAGAACACCCGTCGCGGGCCGAATCGATCCAGTGCCATACCAACGATGATACGCGCGGGAATCGTTAAGGCGACGTTGCAGATGGCGAACAGCTTGAGATCATCCGTGGTTAGCCAGTCGACGCTCTTGAGCATGCTCGACGCGAGCGGCGCCATGTTGAACCACACGTAAAAGGTAATAAAGAAGGCAATCCAGGTCAGGTGCAAGGCCCGAATTTCGGGGCTGCGAAACTTGAATACAGCGGAAACTTTCATGGTCGTATCGTCCTGTGTCCCAAATGTGGTCTATGCCAAAGGGAGGGAGAGGCTACTCAAGGGCTGGGTAGGATCAATAAGGGACACTCGGCGCGCCGGGCCAGGAACGAACTGACGCTGCCAAAAGTCATGTAGTCGAGCTCATCAACGAAGTAAGTCAATGACTTGGCGATGATGCCGCCATCCGGTTGATGGCTATGGCGGGCAATGACCAGTAGGTCTGGCGAGAGTTTGCGAGTGGCCTGAAGCAGCATCTTGCGTGCGTCACCCTCGGCGAGAAGCTGCTCGGCTTGAAAGCCCTCGCCGATAGCGAACGCCACACCCTCTTGAAGGTGCTGTTTAACCTCATCGTGCTCCTGCTGAAAAAGCACCTCGTTGTTATCGGTAGCGTCGAGTGGGTTTTCCACCACGCCGACGAGTATCAGCAGAGGTTGGTTACAGCGGAACATATTGACGACCTGAGCAAGAGCCAGCTTGGCGTTTCGCGAACCGTCATAGGCGATCATGATTTTCATGGTGTCCTCCCGCATTGGGGTAGGGGGTAAAGACCCGGAGCTTGGCTCCGAGCGTAAAGAAGCAAGCCCTATTTAGGGGTTCTAAACGTAGCTCAGGGGTTCTTTACGTAGGCACTTTTGCGTAGATAGAACCACCAGTTGATGACCAGGCAGATGGTGTAGAAGACCGCAAAGCCATACATGGCAAGTTCTGGTGTGCCGGCCTGGATTTGCTCGCCCATTACCCGCGGGGCGATGAAGGCGCCATAGGCAGCGACGGCAGAGGTCCAGCCAAGAACCGGGCCTTTCTGCTGCTGGTCGAAAATCACGCCGATGCTGCGGAAGGTAGAGCCGTTGCCGATACCACTGGCAGCGAATAACACGATGAATAGCAGCAGGAATAGCCAAAAGAATTGATTAGGATCAGTGGCGTTATAGGCCTGCATCATTACGTAGCCAGTGGCGACAGAGGCGACCACCATGATCGCAGAGATTATTTGGGTAACGATGGAGCCGCCCACTTTGTCGGAGATCCATCCGCCCAGCGGACGGATCAGAGCGCCCACGAAGGGGCCTATCCAGGCCCAGGTTAAAGCGCTGGGCGCCTCTGGGTTGGCCACGCGAATCAGCGTGCCATCGGCAGTCGCTTCCATCATGTTGCCGAAGATGACGTTGATAGAGAGCGGCAGGGCTGCAGAGAAGCCAATAAAGGAGCCGAAGGTCAGGATATAGAGAATGGTCATTGACCAAGTGTGCTTATTGGAAAATATCGCGAATTGCTTCTGGATATTGGGCTTGATATCGCCAGGAATCAGGCGCAACAACACCAGGGTTAGAACAATGGTTAGCGGCAAGGCAATCCACATATTAAGCCAGCCTAGAGCCAACATGCCGATAACCGCGGTCACCATGCCGACGCCGTAGAGGCCTAATATTTTGCTGAAAGCCGCCAGCGGCGAACCAGGGTTGGGCGTAATAGTGCGGAGATTATTCATGCCAAACCAACCGGCGAACGCTAATGGGATCAGAAATACAAGCCAGATAAAGCCAGCATTCTGGATCCAGGTATCGGTCCCTGCTTCGATCCGGCCGATCAACGTACCGCTAGCGCTTTGCAATTCCATTGGCGAACCGGCTATAGCGCCGAAAATGCCGACGGTCATTACCAGTGGGATGACAATCTGCATGGTAGTGACGCCGAAATTACCGAGGCCTGCATTCATGCCCAGGGCGTAACCTTGCTGTTTGCTGGGATAAAAAGTGGAAATGTTGCTCATTGAACAAGCGAAGTTACCGCCACCGATACCGGACAGTAGCGCCAACGCCTGGAATACCCAAAACGGCGTGCCTGGGTTCATCAAGGCGATACCAGTGCCGGCAGCGGGGATCATCAATAGCGCGGTGGTCAGGAAGATAGTGTTACGCCCGCCAGAGATGCGGATCATGAACGATGCTGGGATGCGCAGTGTGGCACCTGCTAGACCGGCAAGCGCTGTTAGTGAAAATAGCTGGTTAACCGTGAACGAAAAACCCAGGTTCTGCATCTGGGTGGTAATCATTCCCCACATCATCCAGACAGCGAATCCCATCAGCAGGCTGGGAATGGATATCCATAGGTTGCGGTTGGCAATGTGCTTGCCTTCCTGTTCCCAGAATTGGGCGTCTTCGACATTCCATTTCTCAATGTCGGCATTTCTCTTGCTCATGGCGATTTCCCCTTGGCATCGAACCTTTCTGCATCTAGCAGTTAGAAAGCAAGATACGCTGGAGGAAGACATTGGGAAATAGGTGAAAATGACATGAAAAACAGCGACATACCTCTTGAGAGGTAGTCGCTGAAAAGCCTGGATTCGTTGATTTTAAAGAGAAAAAATCGAGAGGGGGTAAAGGCGGGTCAGGGCAGAAGTACTCTGTGAGTCTTTGGAGGTAACCACACAGAATCGACTAGTGATCGATACCTTCCTGGACTGCCCAGACGGCGGCTTCGACACGGGACCGTAAGTTGAGCTTTTTGAGCAGATGCTTGACGTGAACCTTGACCGTGCCTTCGGTAATATCCAGCTTGCGCGCGATGAGCTTGTTGGAGAGTCCGCTAGCAAGCTGTTGTAGAATTTCGCGTTCACGCTGCGTCAGACTATGAATATCCGGAGTGGTGGGGGCATTGCGCTGATTACGCAGCGCTTCAGCGAGTAGGGCGGTTAGACTTTCGCTGATGACCATGCGTCCCAAAGCAGCTTGACGCAGCTGGCGCACCATGTCTTCAGGCTCCATATCCTTTAGCAGATAACCGTCGGCACCGTTGCGTAGCGCCGCGACCACATCATCCTCATGGTCGGAAACAGTGAACATCACCACACGGCCGCTATAGTTGGCTTCCCGTAGGCGGCGCAAGGCTTCTAAACCATTGACGCCCGGCATGTTTAAATCCAGTAAAACCAAGTCAGGCTCCAGTTTGAGAGCCAGTGCAATGCCCTCTTCAGGGTCGCCCGTCTCGCCAACCAGTTCAAGATCGTCCTCTAGTTCAAGCAACTGGGCGACGCCACGCCTCAGTAGCGGGTGGTCATCAATAATCATTAGCGTGGCGGGTGTATCGTTGGCAGTGGTCAGCGTCATTAAGAAGCCCCTGTACCTAAGTGAGAGTCTGAGGCAGCCGTAACAGGCTGCTGCTGAATTAAGCGAGCGGTCAACGGGGTGAAGGCTATCTCAATGCTGGCTCCCCCTGCGGGGCGATTGGTGATACTTAGCTCCCCGTTCAGGGTAGTGGTTCGGTCGCGAATGATCACCAAACCGTAGTGCATAGGCGGCGAGCTATCGTCTTCCAGGCCGATACCATCATCCTCAATACGCACTAACAGGCGAGCATCGGCGAAATGCACAGTGACCCCAGCCCAGTGGGCTTGGGCGTGCTTGTGGGTATTAGCCAGCGCCTCGCGAATGATCTGCAGCACGTGAATTTCTTCATTGGGATTAAGTAGGTAAGGCGGCACATCGTAGTCAAGCTCGACCGTTATCTCCATGCGCTGGCTAAACTCTTCGATGGTTTGGCGTAAGGCAAATTGCAGCCCTGGCCCCTCTAGTTTGAGCCGGAAGGTAGTAAGCAGTTCACGCAGTTGACGATAGGCGCTGTTTAAACCGGTACGCAGCTCGTCGAATACCGCAGACTGCATCTCTCGAGAGGCGTCTTTTTGCTGCATACGTTCGAGTCGCGCCACCTGCATCTTTAGATAAGAGAGCGATTGGGCTAGCGAGTCGTGAAGTTCGCGGGCAATGATGGTCCGCTCGTTGATCAGCGTGACGTGCTGCTGCTCCTCGATACGCCGCTGCAGGTACACCGCCGTGGCCAGCTGGTCGGCTAACATGGTGAGCAACCGACGGGTGCTATCGTTGAGCCGCTCCTGGTGATACCACACTTCCAGGGTGCCAAGCAGCGTGTCGCCGACGCTGATAGGTAGCAGTAAACATTGGGACTGGTTATTGGACACCATCTCCAAGGGGCGGGGATCAATCAGGCAGGCGTGGCACTCCTGGTCACGGCAATACTCTGGCCGGGTACGTGAGTGGGTTTCCAAAACCGGCATTTCCCGTTGGTCGAAAGGATCGTTGAGGGAAAGCCGAATCGGCCCGATATCCAGCAGGTTTTCCAGTTCGCGCAGCATAGGTGCTGCGCTAGAGCAAAGGTCGTTACCGCCGCCATACAGTGAACGGCTGGCATCATGCATTACTCGCAGCGCCTGATTGCTGCGCTCAAGCTCCTGTTTCTTGCGCGATATCTTGTCTTCCAATGCGGCGTAGCTGGTTGCCAGCTCGGCAGACATCTTATTAAAGGTGTGGCCCAGCAAAGCCAGCTCATCACTGCCGCGTAGCTCTGAGCGTGGCTTGAAATTACGTTGCGCCGCCTCGCGGGCAAGCACCATCAGCTGGCGCAGCGGCACTACCAGGTTATGGCGAACATCGTAAAGGGCTATCGAAACCACGATAGCGATCAGCACCAGAAAAAGCAGTTGCATCATCCCCAGTAGCCGCACCTTAGCCTCGGTGCTCTGCTCCAGATAGGTCACTAGCACTTCAATGTCACTGACCATCTCAACGATCATCATTTCTAGCGTAGCGAGGTCTAGCGCCGTGGCAGCGGCCGGAGCCTCTAGTGCCGGGCGAAGCGAGTGTTGCCAGTAGCTCTGAAGTTTTTCCAGTTGACGGCGGCGCTCATGACGATCATCAATGGGGATCGTTTGTTGTAGCGTTGTGCCATACAAGCGTTGATCGAAGCTCGAAATCAGTCCTTCGAGCTGTTCTGCGCTTGTCTCCTCTGGAGCATACTCCAGGCGTTGCAAGGCTCCCATAATCTGATAGGCATTCATGCGTAATGAGCCAGCGACATTAATCGCGGCAGCATCGCCACGGCTGCTGTTAGACATTGTCATGGTCAGGGTGATACTGATGAGCGCCATCCCGCTAATGGCAAGCAGGGACGCAATGATGCGAGCAACCAGGGAGCGCTGAAGTAATTTCATGGCATTTCCGATAGCGCGAAAGAGGTAAGCGAGTGTGGCACTGTCTGCATTTCGATACGAGGGCTATTCCTTTGGGGTTAGCCAGCCTACCTCCGATGCCTTTTTGACCTAAGCCCAGTATTTACCGACAATTCTGGCATGTCTTCCGATGTCTTTATACCCTCGCTGGGAAACGCCATGCCATCATCTGTGCCGC
Organism: Halomonas sp. XH26; assembly: GCF_024138895.1. Classification (NCBI taxonomy): domain Bacteria; kingdom Pseudomonadati; phylum Pseudomonadota; class Gammaproteobacteria; order Oceanospirillales; family Halomonadaceae; genus Halomonas; species Halomonas sp. XH26. Next base: position 2,135,196 of record NZ_CP071889.1, on the reverse strand, counting down.
CTCCCACGTTGGAGACATCAATAAAGCCAGTGAATGGTTATCAGTTGCTGGTAGCCATGCTGCTAATGCCGCTAGCAAGCGCTTTAGCGGTGGCTAGCTGGACACTTTATGCCCTGCTTGCAAAGCAGCCTGTCTATGTGTTGGTACCATTGATGAGTGGTGTACTGTTGGCGTGGCCGGCCTGGTATATCGCCAAACTGGGCGACACCTGCCGCTTGATGCAATGGCTATTACTGGGGCTAGCGTTGGCGCTGGGAGGATTTGGGATGGCTAGCCAGCCGTGGGATTTTTTGTTGGTAGGGGCTGGGCTTGGGCTGGGAGGAGCGGTGATTACCACCGGCATCGCCCACGCCAAAGGCTGGATGCCTGGCCGTTGGGTGTGTCTTTGTATCGCCCTTTGTGTGGCTTTAGCGGCAGGTGTCGGGCTTTCCCTGCGAATAGCACCGCTGGTCGTCCAAGCCTATGGTTGGCGCGCGGCGCCACTTAGCCTGTTGATCCCTCTGTTCATGGTAATGCTGCTGCTGTGGCTTTTCGTAGAGTCACCCGAGTAACGCCGTCTATGAGTCTCACCTGTTCATTCTTAACTACTCTCTCTCACCTTCTGATTCTTAACTACTAGCGATAAGGCTCACTTTATGACCACAGTTGTTATGACCACCGATTTTATGAATATAGCGACGTTTGCCGATTTACTGCAGGAAGCACGTAAACAACCTAATCCCCAGCGCCTGCTGTTTGTGTTCGTTCGCGCAGAGCTGCCCGATTTCCCCGATGCTGAACAGCGCCGTCGCTTCGAACAGGGTGAAGGGGGTGTATTGGTGCCGGTAGTATGCGTAGATAAGTCGACGCAGGAACTGAGCAGTATGGCGGCATTGGTCGAGGAGTCACGGCGTACCGAGATCGAATGGGATTTAGTCTTCACTGCTGCCATGGACGACCCAAAAGATGACGCCGAGGTTGAACGCCAGCTTCAGCGTATGATGGAGTCGCTGCAAATGGGTAATATCACCGCCTATCTTGCCTTCGATCATCACGGCGATGCGGTTAACGTTGGCTAGGGGCCGGTACCATGGAGCACTATTTCCTCATCAAGCACCTGCACATGACGGCCGCTGCGCTGAGCATCACGCTCTTCGTAGTGCGCGCCTGGTGGTCGGTGCAGGAAAGCCCGCGACTCAACGCCTGTTGGGTCAAGGTATTGCCCCATCTTATTGATACGGCTTTGTTGGGGCTGGGGGTGACTTTGATGGCATTGCTTTCCGTATGGCCCTGGCAGCTTCCTTGGCTTGGCGCCAAGTTACTGGCGCTGCTGGCCTATATCGGTATTGGCACCATTGCGATTAAGCGCGGGGCTACGCCAACGGTGCGAGCCCTAGCTGCGGTAGTGGCGGTGGCCATCTTTGCCTATATGGTGGGGGCTGCTATTCACCACAGCCCGCTTTCCTGGTTGGGCTGATTATTTCAGCATTCTTAAGTACTGGCGAAGTACCTCGGCATTGTTGCGGCGCTCTTCCTTAGAAGCAAACACCAGAGTAACTCGCTCTTTCCTGGCACGTTGTGCAAGGTCCCGAAGAGTCTCGCGATAGGACGTTAATTCTTTGAGATAGCGTCGGCGGAAGCCATTCCAATCGAGTGAGTCAGTATGAAACGCTTTGCGAAGCTCGCTGCTCGGTGCAATTTCCTTACGCCACTCATTAATTTTAGCATCCTCCTTGGACACCCCGCGTGGCCAGATACCATCGACGAGAACACGATAACCATCCTTGTTGTGCGGTGATTCGTAGGCACGCTTTAATTCGATACTCATCGTTACCTCGTTAGTCACTGTATCGCCCTCTAAACCTAGCGAGTTAGTAGCCTCCGTTCTACCTGAAGTTTAATAAGCCCAAACAATAGCCATCAGTAGACCCCATGCCAGCATTCCGGCGGCCATAACGGTGTAAGTTACAGACATTGTTGTGACGTCATTTGCTGAGCGTTTACACAGAGCCTGCAACCCGTGGTAGACCAAACTGCAAGAGATACCAAGTGCTACTAGCACTATCAGGGTATTGAACAACAGGCTAGGGATCAGCAGGGCGATCGCTGCAGACCAAAGTGGTAAAGGTGCTAGGGCTGCCACCAGATAAGTGTCGTGGTAGCTAATTGATAGATCCCGATCGCTATTGACCACCGCGTGAATTAGCCAGCCCATCACGAAGAAGGTGAGCAGCTCAGCCAAGAACAGAATGGTAGTGATGAAGCGCCACTGTCGGTCAGCAAAGCCTGGAGCAAAAATATCTCCGTAGTGTGTGCCCGCGTAATAGAGCATCACCGGGGGGAGTAACGACATGGGCAGCACGATGCACCAAGCCAGAGTGGCGATTGAAGGATGGCGTTGCTGGAGGTCTTTCCATCCCGCTAAATGGGTAAAGGGCAATTGAATAATGCTTAGAGGGGTCATTGTGTTAGCCTCGCCGCCGGTTGAGATCGTAGCTGATAATTAAAATATCATGTTGTGATGTTATTTAAGGAGTAGGACTTACTGGCGGTTCTGTCAAGGTAGTTCTGCTTTCATCTAACGAGAGGATCGCAGTTGGCTGAGCTGTTAATGAGCGGCCTCAGGTAGATGCCGAGGCCGCCCATTATTAAGCTGCGTCGAGTGGGCGTGAGGGGCCAAAGTGCTCAAAGTGTCGGCGATCCTCGTCGACTCCCAATTCTGACAACGCATTATTAATCGCTGTCATAAACCCTTGAGGGCCGACGAAATAGCAGCGCGCCTTAAGATCAGGCAGGTAGTGAGCTAATAAGCTGCGGTCGATACGACCAATATGTTCGGCTTCGTTGCCACGCTCATGAATGCGGACAGCCTTAAGGCGTTGAGGATACTCGCTTTTCAGCGTCTCTAATTCACCTTTAAAGGCCTGATGTTCGGCATCTAGGGCAGCGTGTAGATAGATAACTTGCCGCCCAAGGGACAGGGCATGGCGTGCCATGGGGAGCAGGGGCGTTTGCCCAACGCCGCCGCTGGCAAGCAGCAGAGGCTCGTCACCTTCAATCAGCGTGAGGTCACCTGCTGGTGGTAATAGTTCCAAGGTGTCGCCGGGTTGTAAGACATCGTGGAAGTGGCGGCTGACTTGGCCCTGTTCTTCGCGTTTGATCGAGATTCGATAGCTTTGACCATTCGGCGTGTCTGAGAGGCTGTAATGCCGATAAACCAGCTCGCCATTAATGGTTAGACGTACACCGATATACTGCCCCGGCTCATGGTCAGCCACGCGCTCCCCATCCTCGGGCTCAAGGATAAAAGAACGAATTAAAGCACTTTCCTGCTGGGTACTGGCAATCTTGAAACGGCGTGTGCCACGCCATCCGCCAGGGCGCTGTTCAAACTCACGATAGCGCTGATCTTCCAGGTCAATTAACAGGGCGGCAAGCTCGTTATATAGAGCGCCCCATGCGTCGGCGATTTCCGGGGTGACAGCTTCACCCAGCACTTCGCCAATCGCCGCCAGTAGGCATTCACCGACAATTGGATACTGTTCGGGAAGAATGCCTAGCGAGATGTGTTTACTGACCACGACATCAAGGGTTGCGCGCGCCTGAGCAGGGTTGCTGCGCAATTGAACATAGGCCAACACGGCGTTGGCCAGTGCGCGGGGCTGACCACCGCTTTGCTGGTGTACCTCATTAAAGAGGGGCTTAACCTCTGGATAGCGGGTGAACATCAGTGGATAGAAGCGTTGGGTAATCGCATTCAGGTGTTCGGCCACGATGGGGGCTGTCGCGTTAATCAGCTTTTCCTGCTCATGTGTTAGCACTGTTACTACCTCGATAATTTAAGATGTATTAGAAATGCATCTTAATTCCACAGGCCTTTAAATGCTAGCCATAAGATGTATTTTTGATACATGTCATGGTCTTTGTTGGTGGCTAGGCGCACACTCATATTTCCAAGTAAATTAGTCGGGATTACGCCATGCCAACGACCACCTCATCTCAGCCTGCTTCTAAGCTTGAGCATTTACCCTTAATGCGCCTGGCTTTCAGGCCTTTCTTTCTGCTGGCCGCGCTGTTTAGTGTGGTGTCCCTCTTGGTGTGGTTGGCCTTCTGGCACGGTACTATTTTGCTGCGACCTTATGGCGGTCTGGTTTTCTGGCATCAGCATGAAATGTTGTTTGGCTTTGCCGCGGCGGTGGTGGCGGGGTTTTTACTAACCGCTGTGCGTAACTGGACAGGGTTGCCGAGTTTAAACGGCGGGCCGCTGCTGGGTCTGGTGGTGCTATGGCTATTAGGTAGGGTGCTGATGGCTTTTCCAATGGATTTGCCAGAATGGCTGCTGCTGGCGGTTGACCTTGCATTTCTTCCAGTGGTTGCCGTGGTTATGGCGCGTCTCGTTATCACCGCAAAGCGTTGGCGCAACTTGATCTTTGTGCCTGTGCTGTTGCTGTTTGCCACTGCTAATCTGGCGATGCACTTGGGAGTCATGCAAGGTGATGCCGAGCTGATCCGCCAAGCGGCCTACTTAGCCGTGCTGTTAATTACCCTAATGATGACCGTCGTAGGCGGGCGTGTGATTGCCATGTTTACTGCCAATCGTTTGAACCGCACCAAGCCTGAACCGATTGCTTTACTCGAAAGAGTAACGCTGGTTAGCACGGCTGGCGTCGTCTTGCTACAGCTGGTCATCATGTTGGGGGTTGCCATTCCTACTTTATTAATGGCTGGGGTGATGCTCTTAGCAGCGTTGGCCAACACTGTTCGCATGGCGCGTTGGGGTGGGTTGCATAGCTGGCGTGAACCTTTACTTTGGGGGCTCCATGGTAGTTACGCCTGCATTCCGCTAGGGCTTGTCATGTGGGTCTTGGCACTCATGGGGCTGATGCGCGTTGAACTTGCCGTGCACGCTCTGACCATTGGTGGCATGGGCACCATGATGCTGGCCATGATGGCCAGGGTTTCGCTAGGTCATACGGGCCGCCCCATACGCACATTGCCTGGTATTGGTGTGGCGCTGGGCTTAATGCTAATAGCCGCCTTGGTGCGCTCACCCGTCTTGGCGTTATTTCCTCAGATTACCCACTGGACCTATACGCTGAGCATCATCTTCTGGTGCTTAGCCTACGCAATATTTCTCGCGCACTACACTTGGCCGCTGATGCAGGCGCGAGTCGACGGTCAGGATGGCTAGGGAGTGCTATGCGCTGACGGTAGGAATGCGCATAAGTTGCGCCAGTTGAGATCGTTGACTGCCCAGCAGGTCGGCCAACGTATAGTGGTCTAGCACACCTATAAATGCTGACAGTGCATCATTAAGAATCGGTTGAAGGCGACATGCAGGCGTAATGATGCAGGCGTTGTCGCTATGAAAGCACTCCACTAACGCCATGTCATGCTCCATCTCGCGTACTAGCTCGCCTAACCCAATGGTGGCGGGGTCCCGTGTCAGCAGTAAGCCGCCATTCTTGCCACGAATAGCGGTAACGTAGTTCTTTTGACTTAGCTCTTGAACGATTTTCATCAAATGATTGCGTGAGATATTAAAGGTCTCGGCAATCTCGTGAATGGTAGAGCGCTCCTCTCCCTTGGTAGCAAGAAAGATTAATACGCGTATCGAATAATCAGTGAATCGGGTGAGGTGCATGGAGTGCGTTTTGCTCCGAGAGTAATCCGGCTATAAAAAGCATGTTGTATGAATGTTCAGTGAGTTGCAATGTAAACGTAGTTGAAGGCCTGCGAGCATATTCCGCTCCGCTACAGCAAGCATTCAAGCACGGTGTAATTTCAACAGCGCCAACCGTCTATTCCTTTACGTTGGCCGCTCTATCACCTTAGGGGTAGATAGGGTGTATATGGAGGTAATCACGCAGTAATTCCCTTGTCGATCACGCAGAATCCACTCCATGGAGCCCGCCTGGCGGGTACGCAAATTTCCGAGGAGCCTGGAGATCGACCATGAGTCACTTCATAGATCGGCTGAATTTCTTCCGCAAGTCCCGCGAGCCTTTTGCCAACGAACACGGTGAACTACGCAGCGAATCCCGCCAGTGGGAAGATAGCTATCGTGCCCGCTGGCAGCACGACAAAGTGGTACGCAGCACCCATGGGGTGAACTGCACCGGCTCCTGTAGCTGGAAGATCTACGTCAAAAACGGTTTAGTTACCTGGGAAACCCAGCAGACTGACTACCCCCGTACCCGTCCCGACCTGCCTAACCATGAGCCGCGTGGTTGCCCCCGCGGCGCCAGCTACTCCTGGTATCTGTACAGCGCTAACCGCCTCAAGTACCCGTTGATTCGTAAGCCGTTGCTGGCGCTATGGCGCGAAGCGCTCAAGGCTAATCCAGACCCGGTCGACGCCTGGGCGTCTATTGTTGAAGACCCTGCCAAAACTAAACAGTACAAGCGTGCCCGCGGCATGGGCGGCTTCGTTCGCGGTAACTGGGATGAGCTCAACGAGCTGGTCGCTGCCTCTAACGTTTACACCGCTAAGCAGTACGGCCCTGATCGTATCCTTGGCTTTTCGCCGATTCCTGCCATGTCGATGGTCAGCTACGCCGCGGGTAGCCGCTACCTGTCGCTGATAGGCGGCGTCTGCATGAGCTTCTACGACTGGTACTGTGACTTGCCGCCGGCCTCGCCAATGACCTGGGGTGAGCAGACCGACGTACCTGAATCCGCTGACTGGTACAACTCCGGCTATATTATCGCCTGGGGCTCTAATGTGCCTCAAACGCGTACCCCGGATGCGCACTTCTTTACCGAAGTGCGATACAAGGGTACCAAGACGGTTTCGATTACTCCGGATTATGCCGAAGTTTCCAAACTGACCGACGAATGGCTGTCCGCCAAGCAGGGTACCGATGCCGCCCTGGCGATGGCCATGGGCCACGTCATTCTCAAAGAGTTCCACCTCAATAACCCGAGTGCTTACTTCACGGACTATGTGCGCCGCTATACCGACATGCCGTTCCTGGTGGAACTGGAAGTGCGTGAAGATGGCAGCTTCGCACCGGGTCGCCAACTGCGTGCAAGTGATTTTGATGCTGCCCTGGGTCAGGAAAACAATCCCGAGTGGAAAACCGTCGCCTGGGACGAAACCCGTGACCAGCTGGTGGTGCCACGCGGCTCCATCGGTTTCCGCTGGGGCGAAACCGGCGACGAAGTGGGCAAGTGGAATCTGGAATCGCTGGACGCCGCAGGCACTGAAATCAAGCCGTTGCTAAGTTTGGTCAACCACCACGATAGCGTCGCGCGCGTGGCGTTCCCTTACTTCGGTGGCATCGAGCACGAGCACTTTGAGCACGTCAAAGGGGCCGGTGTAGGCGCCGCCGATGACCTACTGTTCCACAATTTGCCCGCCAAACGCTTGAAGAGAGCCGATGGCAGCGACATGCTGGCGGTCACCGTTTTTGATCTGATGTGTGCCAACTACGGTATCGACCGTGGCTTTGTTGGCGACGGCGAAGATGATGGCGCGACCTCATTTGATCAGATTCGTCCCTATACCCCCGCGTGGCAGGAGAAAATCACCGGCGTCCCTGCAGAGCAGTGCACCCGCATTGCCCGTGAATTTGCCGATAACGCCCATAAAACCAACGGCCGTAGCATGATCATCGTTGGTGCCGGTATGAACCACTGGTACCACATGGATATGAACTACCGCGGCCTGATTAATATGCTGGTTATGTGTGGCTGTATCGGTCAGAGCGGTGGCGGCTGGGCTCACTATGTTGGTCAGGAAAAACTGCGCCCACAGACCGGCTGGACGCCTTTGGCCTTTGGCCTCGACTGGCAGCGCCCGCCGCGCCATATGAACTCTACTTCCTTCTTCTATAGTCACTCCTCCCAGTGGCGCTACGAGAAGCTCGAGATTAAAGAGATTCTTTCGCCGTTGGCCAAGGCCGAGGATTACCCCGGTAGCCTGATTGACTTTAACGTGCGTGCTGAGCGCATGGGCTGGCTGCCGTCAGCACCACAGCTGGACACTAACCCGCTACGCCTAGCGAAAAAAGCCGAAGCCGCGGGTATGTCGACAGCCGATTATGCCGTTCAGCAGCTCAAGAAGGGTGAACTGCGCTTTGCAGCGGAAGACCCGGATGCGCCAGAGAACTTCCCACGTAATATGTTCATCTGGCGCTCCAACCTGCTTGGTAGTTCCGGTAAGGGCCATGAGTACATGCTCAAGTACCTGCTGGGTACTCGCCACGGTATTCAGGGTAAAGATCTGGGCGACTTCGGCGGCCAGAAGCCCGAAGAAGTGGTATGGCGTGACGAGGCGCCGGAAGGCAAGCTCGACCTGCTGGTGACGCTGGATTTCCGCATGTCCACCACCTGCCTCTACTCGGATATCGTGCTGCCTACGGCGACCTGGTATGAGAAGGACGACCTTAACACTTCTGACATGCACCCCTTTATTCACCCCTTGACTGCCGCCACCGACCCAGCTTGGGAATCGCGCAGTGACTGGGATATTTATAAGGGTATTGCCAAAGCATTCTCCAAGGTGTGTGTCGGCCACCTGGGCGAAGAGACCGACCTGGTCACGCTGCCGATGCAGCATGACTCGCCAGGAGAGTTGGCCCAACCGGCGGTGATGGATTGGAAGAAGGGCGAATGCGCGCCGATTCCCGGCAAGACCATGCCATCGCTGATTGAAGTCAAGCGCAACTATCCCGAAACCTATGAGCGCTTCACCTCCGTAGGGCCGCTGCTGGAAAGCATCGGTAACGGCGGCAAGGGTATCGCTTGGAACACCGATGCGGAAGTCGAGCTGCTGGGCAAACTCAACCATCGCAAGCTGGATGGTCCGCATAAAGGGCGTCCGTTGATCGACAGCGCCATCGATGCCGCCGAGATGATTCTCACCCTGGCACCGGAAACCAATGGCGCCGTGGCAGTAAAAGCGTGGGATGCGCTTTCCAAGATTACCGGGCGTGATCACACGCATTTGGCTAAGCCTAAGCACGAAGAGAAAATTCGCTTCCGCGATATCGTCGCTCAGCCACGCAAGATTATCTCCAGCCCGACCTGGTCCGGCCTTGAGGATGAGCATGTCTCCTATAACGCCGGTTACACCAACGTTCACGAGCTGATTCCATGGCGCACCGTGAGTGGTCGTCAGCAGTTCTATCAGGATCATGCCTGGATGCGCGCATTCGGTGAAAGCCTGCTGGTCTATCGTCCGCCCATCGATACCAAGGCGGCCAAAGGCTTCCAGCTTCCCGCCGACAACGGCTTCAAGAGCAAGGCGCTGAACTTTCTCACGCCGCACCAGAAGTGGGGCATCCACTCCACTTACTCGGACAACCTGCTGATGTTGACGCTTAACCGAGGCGGCCCGGTGGTGTGGCTCTCCGAGGCAGATGCGGCTGAGATCGATATCGAGGACAACGACTGGATCGAGGTCTACAACGCCAACGGCTCGATTGCTGCGCGGGCAGTGGTCAGCCAGCGGGTCAAAGCGGGCATGGTGATGATGTACCACGCTCAGGAGCGCAACGTGAACGTGCCTGGCTCTGAGGTCACCGGTACGCGGGGCGGTATTCACAACTCGGTCACCCGGGTCTGCCCCAAGCCAACCCATATGATCGGCGGCTACGCGCAGCTCTCTTACAGTTTTAATTACTACGGCACCGTCGGCTCAAACCGCGATGAGTTCGTGTTAGTGCGCAAGATGAAACACATTGAATGGCTGGATGGTGAAGGCAATGACAGTGTTCAAAAGAACAGTGCTCAGGAGGCCGTGAAATGAAAATTCGTTCCCAGGTAGGCATGGTTCTCAACCTTGATAAGTGTATCGGTTGCCACACCTGTTCGGTGACCTGCAAAAATGTCTGGACCAGTCGCGAAGGTATGGAGTACGCCTGGTTCAACAATGTCGAGACCAAGCCCGGTATCGGCTATCCCAAAGAGTGGGAGAACCAGGCCAAGTGGAAGGGCGGTTGGATGCGCCGTAACGACGGTCGGATTGAACCGCGTATTGGTGGCAAATGGCGGGTGCTGGCGAACATTTTCGCCAACCCCGACTTGCCTGAAATGGACGACTACTATGAGCCGTTCACGTTTGACTACCAACATCTGCATACCGCCAAGATCGGCGAGCACCAGCCGGTGGCGCGCCCGCGCTCGCTGATTTCCGGTCAGCGCATGAAAAAGATCGAGTGGGGCCCCAACTGGGAAGAGATTCTTGGCACCGAGTTCGCCAAGCGGCGCAAAGACGCCAACTTCGACAAGGTGCAGGCAGATATTTACGGCCAGTTCGAAAACACCTTCATGATGTATCTGCCGCGCCTGTGCGAGCACTGCTTGAACCCAACCTGTGTAGCGGCTTGCCCCAGTGGTGCGATCTACAAGCGGGAAGAAGATGGTATCGTTCTAATCGACCAGGACAAGTGCCGTGGCTGGCGTATGTGTATCTCTGGCTGCCCCTACAAGAAGATCTACTACAACTGGAAAAGCGGTAAGTCCGAGAAGTGTATCTTCTGCTACCCGCGTATCGAGGCCGGTCAACCGACTATCTGTTCCGAAACTTGTGTGGGCCGCATCCGCTATCTCGGCGTGCTGCTGTATGACGCTGACCGTATCGAGGAAGTGGCAAGCTCCCCTGACGAGCGTGATCTCTACCACCGCCAGTGCGAGATTTTCCTAGATCCCAACGATCCGGAAGTGATTGCCCAGGCCAAGCGGGATGGCATCCAGGATAACGTCATCAAAGCCGCCCAGGCCTCTCCGGTCTACAAGATGGCTATCGACTGGGGATTGGCGCTGCCGCTGCACCCGGAATACCGCACGCTGCCGATGGTGTGGTACGTACCGCCGCTGTCGCCGATTCAATCCGCCGCTGAGGCGGGGCATGTCGAGTTCGACGGCATCCTGCCCAAGATTGAATCGCTGCGTATCCCGGTGAAGTACCTAGCTAACCTGTTGACTGCCGGTGAAGAGGAGCCCGTGGTGTTGGCACTCAAGCGCTTAATGGCGATGCGGGTCTATATGCGCGGCAAGCACGTAGAGGGTTCACCCAACGCCGACGTGCTCGATGCCGTGGGTCTGAGCGTCGCTCAGGTAGAGGAGATGTACCGCTACCTAGCCATTGCCAACTATGAGGATCGTTTTGTGATCCCCACCAGCCATCGAGAAATGGCCACCGAAGCCTTCCCGGAACGGGGCGGATGCGGCTTTACCTTTGGTGATGGTTGCCATGGTGAGAGCCAGCCCAACTTGTTTAATGGCCGTAAGCAGACCAGCGTGTTGGTGAAACCGGTAGAGGTCTTCGACCCGCAGCCACAACTTGAGGAGTCTCGTCATGACTGAAGCCGCTACCCAATCGCCGATCCCGGTAGAGCCGTCGCTCGAACCGCTACAGGGTATGCGTAGCCTACGCGTACTGGCCCGCCTGCTCGATTACCCGACCCAGGAACTGCAGGATGCCAGCGGCGAGCTCATCGAAATTCTCAATGCCGAGCGCCGCCTGGGGGCGGCTCTCAAACCGTCGCTAATGGAGTGGTGTCAGCGTCTCCAAGAGGGCGACCTGCTTGAGCTACAGGCCGAGTACGTCGCCATGTTCGATAAGGGGCGGGCTACGTCGCTGCTGCTATTCGAACACGTTCACGGTGAGTCCCGTGATCGTGGTCAGGCCATGGTGGATCTCATGGCCGAGTACAGCGCGGCCGGTTTTGAGCTGGATGCCCGTGAACTGCCCGATCATCTACCGGTATTTCTTGAATACCTTTCAATGTGCGACGACGCCGAGATAGGCCGCTGGCTGGGCGAAATACGCCATATTCTAGCGTTGCTGACGGCACGGCTGGAGGAGCGGGGAGCGGATCACGCGCTAGTACCGCTGTCACTATTGGCGTTAATCGGCGCCGAGGGAGATGTCGAGGAGCATCGGCCCCAGGTCAAAAAAGAAGTGCCGGACAACACCCCCGAAGCCTTGGACGCCGTATGGGAAGAAGAAGCGGTGCGTTTCTCAGCGACCTCTGACGAAGACTGTGCGCTGCAGTCTGCTGAAGGTCGCCGCTTGGTTGAGCGCAAGCACACCGTTCAGAGCCAGCCGGTACGCATTATGCCTGCTCCGTCTTTAAATGCCTCTTCCGCTCCTTCCGCCGATCGTTAATAGGAGAATCACCATGTATGACGCGATTGCGCATTACTTAACCCATCTGATCTACGGTTACTACCCCTATCTCGCGGGCACGGTGTTTCTGCTTGGCAGCCTGCTCCGTTTTGATCATGGTCAGTACACTTGGAAGACCGGTTCTAGCCAGATGCTCTCTTCAAAGAACATGCGCCTGGGCAGCAACCTGTTTCATATCGGGATTATCGTGATTTTCTTCGGTCACTTGGTGGGCATGCTCACGCCGCACTGGGTTTATGAGCCGTTCCTGCACGCCGGTACTAAACAGCTAGTGGCTATCGTGGTGGGCGGTATTGCCGGTGCCATGTGCGTGGTGGGCGGCGCCATGTTGCTCTATCGTCGTCTGGCCAACCCGCGCGTAAAGGCGTCGTCGAGCATGATGGATACCTTGATCTTGGGCTTGATCGTCTTACAGGCGTGCCTAGGTATGGTGACCATCATCTTCTCGTTGGGCCATATGGACGGCGAGATGATGCTAACGCTCTCCAGCTGGGCGCAGTCGATTGTCTTCTTCAGCGGCGGTGCGGCGGACTACATGCAGGAAGTGTCGTGGATCTACAAACTGCATATCTTTATCGGCCTGACCATCATCCTGCTGTTCCCCTTTACCCGCTTGGTGCATGTGTGGAGCGCGCCGTTTGGCTATGTGACCCGGCGTTATCAGCTTGTCCGCCGTCGTGGCTAAAAACTGGCTTGTGCTCGGCCAGGCCTAGAGGAGAAATAATATGCAGATGATTGATATCGAACAGTTACCTGGGGGCGTTGCTGCGCCTCCGGTACGTGTCGGTGATACCCCTATCGATGAAGCAACGATTGCGTTGGAGATGCAGTACCACCCCGCCGAAACGGCGGGAGAGGCCCAGCTTCAGGCAGCCCGTGCGTTGGTGGTCAGAGAGCTGCTTCGCCAGCGTGCTAGCGTCCTGGGCCTACTATTGACACAGGACGTTAGCGAGGCACAGGAAGATGCGGCGATTGCTGCTTTGCTCGAACAGGAGCTTGAGGTGCCCGAACCGGGGGAAGCAGATTGCCAGCGCTTTTTTGACACCCACCGTGAGCGCTTTAGCGAACCAGTGCAGTTACGCGTTCGGCATATCCTGCTCGCGGCCGCACCCGATGACTCCCAGGGTCGCGACGATGCTTACCAGCTTGGCGAAAAGCTACTCGAACAGCTTAATCAGATACCCGAACGGTTTGCCGAATTTGCTCAACACCACTCCGCGTGCCCTTCAAAAGAGCTGGATGGTGATTTGGGTTGGCTAGTGTCGGGGCAAACCGTTCCAGAGTTGGACCGCGCTTTGCAGCACCTGCCCGAAGGTCTACATGAGCGCCCCTTGGCGTCTCGCTATGGCTGGCATGTGGTCAGTATTGACGAGCGCAGAGAAGGTAGGGCGTTACCTTTCGATCAAGTGATTGACCGGGTGCGCCATAGCCTTCGGGAGCAGGCAACTCGACGTGCGCTGCGTCACTATTTGCTGATGTTAGAGAGCGAAATAGGCGTCGAAGGGATTGTGCTGGATGACGATGCTGGCGGCAGCTTGATGCAATAGCTTGAAGCAATAGGAAAGCTAATAGGAGAGGCTTGATGTCCCATGTTCCTGTAGATGCTCTTTTCATTCCGCTTGGCATCGCGGTGTTAACCGTTTCCGATACGCGTGGATTCGATCAAGATGGCAGTGGTGACTTACTCGCCGCGCATCTTATTGAAAGCGGCCATAACCTAATGGAGCGGCGCATCGTGCCTGATGATATTTATCAGGTTCGTGCTGTGGTTTCGGAATGGATTGCGCGTAACGAAATTCAGACGATCCTGGTAAATGGCGGTACGGGCTTCACTGCTCGCGATACCACACCTGAGGCGTTAGTTCCTCTTTTTGACAAAGCAATTGAGGGGTATGGCGAGTTGTTTCGCTACTACTCTCTGCAAACGATTGGCACGTCGACTATTCAATCTAGGGCAGTGGCGGGGGTTGCCAACCAGACACTGTTGTTTGCGATGCCCGGTTCGCCCAAAGCATGTGAATTGGCGTGGGAAAAAATCATCTCATTGCAGTTGGACTCCCGCACTCGGCCCTGCAACTTTGTAGCAATGGTGTTGCCTTCTGCTCCTGCTTGTAGTGGACGTCAAGTAGAAACGACGTCGCATGTTTCGGAGCGCTTATGAACTGTCAATGCGCAGAAATAGTCACGCCCGGCTTATTAAATTTATTTGATGCACGCCAACGAGTTATCGACGCAGCCACGCCGATTAATGCCGTAGAAAACGTCTCCCTTGAACAGTCGGCGGGGCGAGTGCTGGCAGAAATGGTGGTTGCACCTCTCGATATGCCGGGCGTGGACAATAGCGCTATGGATGGTTACGCGCTGTGTCTGGCTGATTACCAAGCGGCACCTCTCGGTGCAGGCCTACCCATTCTTCAACGCGTGCCAGCTGGCGCAGGTGTCATGCTGCTACCCGAAGGGGGCTGCGCGCGTATTTTCACCGGCGCGCCGGTACCCATAGGGGCGGATATTGTGGTGCCTCAAGAGCGGGTGACACTTGATCAGCGTGGGCATATACACCTCGAGGGTAGCTTGGTGCTAGGCGCTAATATTCGCTGTCAAGGCGAGGAGACCCGCATGGGAACCCCGCTACTCGCTGCGGGTAAGTTTCTTGACGCAGCGTCGATTGCGCTTCTGGCAAGCCACGGGATCAATATCGTTGCCGTCCAGCGGCGCCTAAGGGTGGCATTGCTCTCAACCGGCGATGAGCTGATTGCCCCAGGCACGGTGCGATCGCCGGGACAGGTATACGACAGCAATCGCGCCATGCTTAACGTACTGCTCGCACAAGCACAGTGCGATGTACTGGATCTGGGCGTCATCGCTGATTCGCCGCAGTCATTGCACCAGGCCTTTGAGCACGCACAAACCATTGCAGATGTGGTGATATGCACCGGTGGCGTTTCGGTAGGCGAGGAGGATCACGTTCGTCCGGTGATCGAGCAGCACGGTGGGCTATATTTTCATGGTGTTGCGATGAAACCCGGAAAGCCCTTTGCATTCGGTTATCTAGGCGCGGAGCCTTCCACTTGCACGCCGTTAATGGCGCTGCCGGGTAATCCCGTGGCCTCCCTGGTGGGCTGGCAACTGCTGGCGCTGCCGTTTATTCATGCTATGCAGGGTCGACACTTAGCTTCGTTACAGTGTTTTCCAGTAACAGCGGGCTTCTCTCAGCGTGGGCCCAAAGGGCGCTGCGAGCTATTACGGGTAGTGTTGGATTGGTCACAGGGGAGTCCGGTGGCGCAGTTAGCGGGCGGACAGGGCTCGCATATGCTTGGTGCGGCTAGCCAAGCTGATGGTTATTTAATGATTAACCCCGAAATCGATGTGGCAGAAGGGGAGGCGTATCACTACTACCCCATCAATCAGTTCGCCGCTTGAATCACTTTTCCAGCCGTGGCCACTGACCTTGGTAGTTTATAGGAGAGGGTATGTCTTCACATCACAAACCCCGCGCACTGATTTATGCTTGTTCCGGCTGCTCTGATGTTGCGCAACTAGCCAATAGTGTTGCCCTGCGAC
Organism: Halomonas sp. XH26; assembly: GCF_024138895.1. NCBI lineage: Bacteria > Pseudomonadati > Pseudomonadota > Gammaproteobacteria > Oceanospirillales > Halomonadaceae > Halomonas > Halomonas sp. XH26. The sequence goes on along the minus strand of NZ_CP071889.1, from coordinate 2,119,518 downwards.
TTGACCATGCAGGAGAGGCAGAAATGTCATGCATTGCCGGCGTCGGTGGTGGTGTGCCTGGCCTAGTGCGCATTGCCCGCTCCGGGCGGCCTATCGTAGCCATTGATGGGTGCCAGATGCACTGTGCCAGCCACTGTCTCGCCAACGCGGATGTGATACCTACAGAGCACGTAAAGCTATATGAAAACGGCCTGCGCAAGCGGCGGGGGCAGTTTTATGATGAGCAAACAATCATCGAAGTGACCGCTGAGGTAAAAGGACTCATTGCTCGGCTGCCCGTTAATGTCAGTTCCCAAGAGGAGCCCGAAAAATGAGTGCGCTAGTCGATGGGTTTGGCCGTACAGTGCGTTACCTACGTATATCGGTAACTGATCGTTGTGACTTTCGCTGTGTGTATTGCATGGCTGAGGAGATGACCTTCCTGCCTCGAGCCCAATTGCTAACTCTCGAGGAAATAGCCACCCTTTCGCAGGCATTCGTCGAGCTGGGCGTGGAAAAAATTCGTCTAACTGGCGGTGAGCCGCTGGTACGCCAGGGCGTGCTAACGCTAGTGCAAAAACTCGCTGAATTGGAGGGACTGCGCGAGCTGGCTATGACCACCAACGGCTCAGGGCTGGTCAAACATGCCGATGCTTTGCGGCAAGGCGGGCTTGATCGGCTCAATATTAGCCTTGACTCGCTCAAGCCCGAGCGTTTTAAAGCATTAACCCGAACAGGTGACTTAAACCAAGTGATCGCGGGTATCCGTGCAGCACGCCGCGCTGGTTTTCAGTCGATTAAGCTCAACGCTGTATTGCTTAAGGGGCGTAATGACGACGAAATTATCGACTTGGTAAACTTTGCCCGGGATGAACAAGTCGATATCAGCTTTATCGAGGAAATGCCGCTGGGCGCAATCAGCGAGCATAACCGTGGTGAAACCTTTCTTTCCACTGATGCGGTTCGTGAGACCATAGAAAACCACTACCCACTCCTACCCACCACCGAGACCACCCTAGGGCCATCCCGCTATTACCGCATGGCAGACAGCCAATCGCGCATTGGCTTTATCTCTCCCCATAGCCACAATTTCTGTGCTGCCTGTAATCGTGTTCGAGTGACGGCGGAAGGGCGACTACTCCTCTGCTTGGGCAATGAGCATTCGGTAGATTTACGCGCTGTAATGCGACGTTATCCGGGGGAGATCCAGCGCCTAAAAGCAGCCATTGTGGGGGCGATGACGAAAAAGCCTGAGCGGCACCACTTTACGACCGATGGTGAGGTTCAGGTTTTGCGATTTATGAATGCAACTGGCGGTTAGTGAAGCATTGCTGAAAGCAGTTTTTACTTCAAACTGTATCTGCTTGATAGAGTCTAAGAAGTGATCTAAGTATATTTTTAATATGAGGAGCTTCGGTAAAGAGGATTTTAAGATAGCCTCTGAATCGACCCTCCTTGAGTTGGCATAAATTTCCTCTTGATTTCATCCGTTTTGGCAGTGGTTCTGTGAAAGGATGCTTTGTCGTGTCCCGTCGTTAACTCTGTCTTCTTCGCATAAAAAATTGCCACCAATTTGTCTTTAATGGCGAGCCTTTGTATGCGTTAACATTTGTCCTAACGGTAAGCGAAGCAGTACCTTTGTTAAATTAATCGACTAGGGCGGGGTTAGAATCGCTGCTATGCCTCAGGAATGATCAATAACCCAAAGAAGACAATTAATGACGCGTACTAAGCCATTTCAAGGTGAGTTTTCCAGCAATAAACTGGCCATCTGGATTCAAACACTTCGCCCGCGTACTTTGCCTGCAGCGGTAGGCCCCATTTTGCTAGGGCAGGCGTTAGTCCTACCAAGCTATTTCTCCTGGCTCACCGCGTTCTTATGCTTGGTTAGTGCATTAGCGCTACAGCTTGCGGTTAATTTGGCCAATGATCTTTTTGATGGGCTTTCGGGCGTCGATCAACACGATCGTCTAGGGCCAGCACGTGCACTCCAGTCTGGTTTATTAGGAGTTAGTGAGCTGCGGGCAGGACTGCTGCTAATGCTAGGAATTGCCTTGGTAACGGGTGTATGGCTAGCCCTCTTTGGGCATTGGTTATTGTGGGTGTTTGGAGGGCTAGCGCTGCTTGGTGTGCTGGGTTACAGCGGTGGTAGGAGTCCCTATGCCAATCTGGGATTAGGAGAAGTGGCCGTCTGGCTGTTTTTTGGCCCAGTGGCCGTGTTAGGTAGCCTGCTGGCCCAACAAAGCCCAGTAAACGAAAGAGCCATCATCAGCGCATTGCTAATGGGGCTACCCGTGGCTGCTATTTTGGTCGTTAATAATCTTCGTGACCGCTTTACTGATGCGCGGGCTGGTAAACGAACACTAGCGGTGCGGCTCGGGCCACGAGCCACTCGATGGCTTTTTAGCTTCTTAACGCTCGGCCCTTGGATGATATCTCTGCCTTACTCAACAGAAGTTTGGCGCTGGGGGGTATGGAGCTGCCTGGGCTTAATAGGCGTAGGATTAAATGTAGTGTTTTGGCAGCGAGATGGGGCGGCACTCAATCCAGTACTGGGAAAGACAGCGCTTTATTCTTTAGCGATAGCCGTCTGGTTGATTCTACGTTTTGCGTAAGCAACAACACATGCTGATCAATAATTGCTGCTGTTCTATTTTCTTTTAGTGCGTTTTTATTCACTGCAAAGAAGAGGTAAGGGGGAGAAGAAGCCGCTGGTAGCAAGTTCCCAGTAAGAATTGTCATCGCGCTTGGGTTCTTGTTGCCTGCAGATAATTGGCTTTTTAATCGTGTGTGGCTGATGTTGTTAAGCCTTATTGATTAATGTGCCGGCTCATTATTCGCAAGCTATCGTCAGCTTGTTTTATTATCGATAAGGTTAAGCTGATCAATAGTGTTCTTTTAATTGGGAACTCCCATCTCGTCAATAGATACTCCTGACAGAGCTTGGTTTGGGCATCTGCCCGAACTGCTAACTGATTACCGCAGTGTTGAGTGTAGGTGCCTGATAAGTCTAAGGTTACGCATTTAGGTGAATAGTCTTATGAATTAAGTTGTATTTGTAGATACGGTATTGACAGGCATAGTCTTTGCAGACACAAATCTTTTGATTTAGTATCTATGGATAGGTGGATGCAGACAGGGTACGAGGTGCTTATGCAAACAGCCAGCAATGTTATTCAGGACAAGGCCGCCGCTGCGGCTGGTCTAAAAGCCGCTGTGCGTATTTTGGATAAATGGCGGGCGACAGGTGAGCAGGGCGAATCTATTCTACGCGTCTCCCACAGCAGCTATGCCCGCGCGCGGCGGGGAGATTTAGCTGAGATCAAGTTAGACAGTGATCAATTGGCACGAATCAGTTATTTGCTCAATATTCATGCGGCACTGCGAATGCTGTTTGAAAACCCTGATAATGTTTACGGGTTCGTCTCTATGGCAAATCACAATCCTTACTTTAACGGGCGTACGCCGCTTGAGGTGATTGGTACTGGAGATTTCGCAGCACTTTATGAAACCTTCAAGCGTATTGATAGCTTGCGAGGTGCTCAGTGGTAGATTCGGCGGGAATAAGCGAAGGTTCGCTGCCCCTTTGTCAATCGAAAGAGGTAGTGGGGTATCGCTTAGTCAACAGTAAATTTCCTCCCATTGGGCTGTTTGACGATGTTGCGAGCCTCGATGAGTTTGAAGCGCTTTATGCCCTGCAGGCGCTGACGAATCCAAGGCTGCGTAACGAGGCTGGTGATTTGGGGCTCATTCCTCACAATCAGATTCCCTTTGGGATCCGAGGATGCTCTTATGCGACAGCGCCTTTTACCCACGTTAACCCGGAAGGTTCTCGCTTTAGCGACGGCAGCTTTGGTGTGCTTTACATTGCGGATGCACTACCAACGGCAATCAGTGAAGTGAGGCACCATCAGGAAATCTATTGGAAAAACGTACCATCGTTACATTTTGAACGGTTTATCTTCCGCGGGCTTAAGTGCATTTTTGATGAAATAGCATGTCGTGATGGCTTAGTGCTTCAATCGTCCCATGTCATTTATGATGCCGACGATTATCGAGCAGCGCGCACGTTAGGCAGAGAGATTCGCAAAGAGCAACGTACCGGTTTGCGTTATCATTCGGTTCGGCAACCAGATGCCACTTGCTGGGCGTTAATGACGCCGCAGTTCGTCCAGGATATTATCCAGACCACTCATATTGAGATGATCTGGAACGGGCGAATAGCCCAAGTGAATCGCCTCTCAGCTGTACCCATCAAGTGAATTCAGTAGCGTAATTATGTTCGCTGTTGCTCGGTGAAGCGCTGCATGATCGTGAGTGTTTTATCACTAACATGATGCTCCATGCCCTCTGCATCAATACGCGCTGTACTGTCATCGACCCCAAGGGCACGCAAGAAATGCAGCACTACATCGTGGCGTGACCGGGAAATTTCGGCCATTTTTTGCCCTTCTTCGGTCAAAAAAAGTGAGCGATAGGGCTTGCTTGTCACTAGACCCAGCTCATTCAAGCGGCGAATCATTTTAGAGACGGTAGCTTGGCTAACGGCCATTCGAGTAGCGATATCTGCTGCGCGCGCTTCTCCACGGTGGCGTAATAAGTCGCCAATTAACTCGACATAATCTTCGATCAGTTCCGTTTCGTGGGCATTACGCACCGTCTCATACTGCTGCGCATGCTGTTCCACTGGCGGTAGCGCATCTCCATCTTGGCCGTATGCGGTAGGAGAGTGTTGCTGTTGGTATTCACTCATTGGCAAAATTTATCAAGGTTAGTGGAAACGTTAATTAGTGATGGTAGCGCATTTTTTTAGATAATTGTTAGCCATGGCTAAACTGTTTGCATAAAGCTTTTTTGTTGAGCTGCAGCTGTACTTATTGGGATCCTAGCACAGGAGGAAGAAATAATGACCAAGCAGTATGGCTGGTTAATCATTGTGCTAGTAGCGACTTGCTGCTTTTTCCTGACCCTGTTGTTTTCACCCAGGCACAGCGTGTTAATGCGCTTATGGGGCATCGTAAGATCGGTACTGCCGATAACGCTTAAGAGCGAGATTGGAGACTTTCCCATGCCTTCTCTGCGATGCCAATACCAGCCCCTGTCATTAATAAGTAGGTTTGGTCGACACCTGCCTCATGTAATGGGGCTGCTTCATCCTGAAAGTGTATGCCCGCAAGCAGCTGTCCAGTAAAGCCTGCTTTACGCAGCTCGCGAGTTGCAATTAATTTACTTTCAAGCTCTGGGGTGGCCAACGTTACTGCCAACAGCTTGGAAATATCTAATTGATGCCAAAATCCCACGTCTTCTATATCGCCATAGTAGACGTGGCGTTTGTGTTCCGATTTATTAGGATCAGAATCAATACCCGCAACTGACACCCCCTTATCGTTAAAAAAGTCGTAGGCAGCGCTACCTGTGCGTCCCATGCCAAGTATTAACACGGTAGCATTACCGATATTAACGGGCTGTTCATCTGGATGGCGTGTATCACGCTCAAAGCGTGTTAACGACCTTTCCCAGCGATCGAAAAGTCCATGAGCCAAGCGGTTTAGAGGTGCCGAAATGACAAAAGATAATGCGACAGCGATGGCGAGCGGTACCAACCACTCCTCTAAAATACTAGAGGCAACGATTAGGCCAAATTCACTGTAGGCAGTTAGGCTTAAACCTCCCAGAAAAGCGTTACGTGCTCGGATACGAAATGCGATCAACAGCGCAAAAAATAATAGTCCTTTTAAGGGCAGTGCTAAGGCGAGAACTCCGGCAAAAATCAAGGCATTGGTGTCGGGTAGCCCAGCCATTCCTATTTGTAAGAAAAAGCTGATTAGGAGCATTTCCTTTATTCCCCATAGCGCCTTTGAAAGCTCCTGGGCGCGCGGGTGTTTGGCAAGCAATAGACCCATGACTAAGGCACCTACCTCTGAGCTTAACCCGACGGCTTCAAACCCCATTCCACCGATAGCAATTGCTAGCACAGCGCCTAGCAGCACCAGCAGCTCATCGTGTTGGGCAATACTCATTAACCAATAAAGAAGGGGTCTAAGTAGTGGTAGTAAAAATACCAGTAGTGCCCATGGGCTGGGGGTCTGGCCACTATAAAAGCTGAGTACTGCAATGGCGACCAAATCTTGAATAATTAAAATACCGATGGCAATTCGGCCATGGAGAGCCCGCAATTCTCGCTTAGCCTCAAGTACCTTAGCGGCAAGAACGGTGCTTGAAAATGACAGAGCAATGGCAAGCAATATTGCCTTATCCATAGATAGCGATAAAAACACGACGAAGCCAATCGTAAAAAATAAGCAGGTAATGGCTAGGTGTATAAATGCGCTTCCAAGCACGACGGGCTCAGCAAGGCTCTTCACGTTAAGTTTTAGGCCAATGGTAAAGAGCAGCAATAGAACGCCTAAGTGGGCAAGATGTTCTAGTAATGGACCTGCTTCACTGGGCAGGCCAACGCTAGGGCCGAAGGCGTTGAGTGCAAACCCGGCGGCCAAAAAGCCCACCAAGGGCGGTAAGCTAAGCTGACGGGCAATAATCCCGAAGACAAGAGCAAACGATAAAATAAGCACTTCAAACATGCTGAATCCTTAACATAAAGGTGGCTTGGTTATCTTCCCACTCGCCAATGTTTTTGCATTTCAATAAAGGTGAACGATGCCGACCAAGTGATCAGGACAAAGCCTGTTAATGCCAGCGTTCCGTATAGGAATCGAACGGGGCCCGTTGCATAAATATCCCCATAACCGACTGTGGTGTAGGTGACGGCAGAAAAGAATATATAATCTAATAGATTAAAGCTGTCATAACCTTGCAGGGCGCCAATACCGTTGAGCGCTGTTAGCCACCATCCGGTCATGCCAAACAGCCAAATTTCGGCAACGTGCGTCAATAAAACACCAAATGCCATACCAAGGATACGCTGGCGATGAGGCTTATGTGATCGTTCAATTTGTCGTGAGATAAGCCACAGTGATTCGTAGTGAAGCAGCACCGCTAGTACGACAGCGATGAAAGTAGTTATTACGACGACCAAATGTTCGGGGTATGGAATGGTCAAGTAGTAAGAATCCCAAAGTCGCTATGAGAAAATGTTCAGCACAATCGACTGCCAAATAGCAGCAGCGAGCCATCTAAAGAGTGCCAGCCCCACCAGGCTAGCACCACTCCGCCCAGCAGTAGCGTTGCTAGTACGATCAACAGTGTAAACGCTGTTAGTTGCTTCATGAGACCACCTGAGGGGCGACGTTTCGTGCTAACGGTTTTTCGCTAATAAACCAGTGCAGACCAGCGGCGACCAGTGAGAGCACAATGGCAATCTTCCAGACAGTGTCATAATGGCCAGTGAGATCATAAAGATATCCGCCAAGCCAGACACCCATAAATGATCCTAGCTGGTGAAATAAGAATACAATGCCGCCCAGCATGGATAAATGGCGAACACCAAATACAGACGCCACAATGCCGTTGGTTAACGGCACGGTTGAGAGCCAAAGTAGACCCATGGCGATACCAAATAAATAAGCACTGGTAGAGGTCAGCGGCAACATGACAAAAGCGGCAATTATCGCGCCGCGAATTAAGTATAACCAGCTAAGTAGGCGCGGTTTTGACCAAATTCCTCCCATCCATCCTGCCGTGTAGGTACCCACAATGTTGAACAAACCGACCAGTGCCAACACTGTGGTGCCCACCTGAATGGCCAGACCGTTATCGAATAAATACCCAGGTAGATGGACAGCAATAAATACAACTTGGAAGCCGCAGACGAAAAAGCCGAGGCATAGTAGCCAAAAGCCTTTCTGACCGACCGCCTCATTGAGTGCGTCGCGTAAGCTTAAATCACCCAGCGCGCTGGGACTTGGACGGTCTTTTAATATCGCCCCCAGGGGAATCATCAGCGCAGCAATGGCACCCATAGCTAGAAGAGCTGCTGACCAGCCAAGCCACTCAATTAGCCCCAGTGTGCCGGGTAACATCGCGAATTGTCCAAAAGAGCCAGCGGCACTCACGATTCCCATCGCCATACTGCGTTTTTCGGGAGCTACAGCGCGTCCCACTGCCCCCAAAATTACTGAAAATGTAGTGCCAGATAGGCCTAAGCCAATGAGGAATCCAGCGCTTAGAGTCATGCCTAGTGCGCTGGTGGAAAGGCTCATAAAGCACAGTCCAGCTACATATAAAATGGCCCCTACGACAATAATTCTCGCCGCTCCAAAACGGTCAGCCAGCGCACCGGTGAAAGGCTGCGAGAGCCCCCAGATAAGGTTTTGAACCGCAAGGGCAAAGGCAAACACGCCGCGCCCCCAGCCGAAATCGCTGCTCATCGGCTCAAGGAAAAGCCCAAAACCATGTCGAAGACCCATAGCAGTGGAAATAACCAAGCTTGCTAGCACGATAAAGAGTAGCGTGCGATGTCGCGGCAATACCATTTTACGTCCCTTATTATGTAGTTTGTTAACGCGTTAACTAACTATCTCACGGGTCGGATTTTTTTAGAAGCTATCAACTGTCGTACGAATTAGCAGTGTCGGTAATAAGTTGAGGGCGGCATACTAGGTAGTATGTTGCAAAGCAACAAGTGTGCTTTGACTAAAGTCGTACGTTTTGTATCACAAATGATCCACGTTTATTAGCGACGCTTAAATGACATAAAAAATGCTTACGTTAGGACAGGTAGGTGTGGGTTATACCGACGAACCTCTTCATTTGTTGGTGTAGGCTTATTTTTCATAATTGATTAGTAGGAGGCCAGTGGTGCTGAATCCTTTTTCTATGCAAGGCAAGGTCGGGATTGTTGCTGGCCTTGCTAATCAAGACAGTATCGCTTTTGGCTGTGCCCAGGCGCTGCATCACGCCGGTGCTGAGTGCTTAGTGACCTACGCTTCTCCCAATGCCGAAAAGTTTGTCACGCCGCTGGTAGGCGATATGGGGGAGCCGGAATTAATGCTGTGTGATGTGCAACACAATGATCAGTTGGATGCGTTATTCGCTCGCGCGCGCAAGCGCTGGGGCCGGCTAGACTTTGTCGTCCACTCGATTGCCTATGCTCCCCTTGATGACTTACACGGACGAGTAGTTGACTGTTCCAAAGAGGGGTTTGCACTCGCTATGGATATCTCTTGCCACTCCTTCATTCGCATGGCCAAGCATGCCGAGCCGCTGATGAAAGAGGGCGGAAGTCTGTTCAATATGACGTACTACGGTGCGGAGAAGGTCGTTGATAACTACAACTTAATGGGCCCCGTGAAAGCCGCATTGGAGTCTGCCACGCGCTATATGGCTGCCGAACTTGGCCCTCAAGGTATCCGTGTTCATGCGGTATCGCCTGGCGCTATTCGCACACGGGCAGCATCTGGACTTAAGGCGTTTGATGAGTTGGCCTATGACGGCGAAACGCGCTCACCATTACGTCGCTTGGCCAGCGTGCAGGATGTCGGCAATGCCGTCGTTTATCTCGCCTCTGATGCTGGAGCATCACTGACGGGTTTAACCCACTACGTAGATGCAGGCCACCATATTCGCTTCTAACGTTTGGGTGATTAAGGAAGTTTCCTAGTTTAAGGAAGTGGTTTAAAGGAGTCACTCGATGTCGGCCAATGACGCTAATGATCTAATTGAAAATCGCACCTATGACGAAATAACGGTCGGTGATGAAGCCCACCTAGAAAAACGCCTGACCATGGAGGACATCAAACTGTTTGCTGTGATGTCAGGTGACATTAATCCGTCACACGTCGACAGCGACTTTGCTAAGAGCAGCCGTTTTCAGGAAGTCATTGCTCATGGCATGTGGGGCGGCGCGCTGATATCCACTGTGCTGGGAACGCAGCTGCCCGGACCGGGCACGGTCTATCTTACCCAGTCGTTGCAGTTTAAGGCACCCGTAAGGCTGGGGGATGTACTGCGGGTATCCGTGCGGGCTATCGAAAAAGACGATCAGCACCATAGGATCACCTTTGCCTGCCGTTGCGAAAATCAACGGGGTGATACGGTCATTGAAGGTGACGCTAGCGTATTGGCACCGATTAAAAAAATTCAACGGCCTCGCGCGTTGCTGCCCAAAGTGCGTTTAACCGAGCGTGGCAGGTTGCATGAGATTCTAACCGCTGCCGATCATCCAGAGCCAATGCCCACCGCAGTCGTTCATCCAGTAGATCAAAGCGCCATTTGTGGTGCGGTTGAATCTGCGGCACAAGGTTTGATTATTCCTGTGCTGGTTGGGCCTAAAGGGAAAATCCAGCTCGCCGCTGAAAAAGCCGAGGTGGATATCAGCGCATTTGAGCTGGTAGATGTTCCCCACAGTCACGCGGCTGCTGAACAAGCGGTGGCATTAGCACGTCAGGGCCGCGTAGGTGCGTTGATGAAAGGCGCGCTGCATACCGATGAGCTTTTACGTGAAGTGCTTAAGCGCGACACAGGGTTGCGTACCGAGCGGTGCCTAAGTCATGTGATGGCCTTTGATGTGCCAACCTACCCGCGACCATTGTTGATCACGGATGCGGCGATCAATATCTATCCTAAGCTGGCTGAAAAACGCGATATTGTTCAAAACGCGATAGAGTTGGCTCACGCGTTGGGTAACGACAATCCCCGTGTGGCGATCCTTTCTGCTGTTGAGACCGTCAACCCCAAAATCACGTCTACGATTGATGCGGCGGCCCTGTGTAAGATGGCTGAGCGCGGTCAGATTACCGGTGGCACCCTGGATGGTCCGCTGGCTTTCGATAATGCTGTCTCAGAAGCGGCGGCAAGAACCAAAGGCATCATTTCGCCAGTGGCAGGGCGTGCCGACATCCTACTTGCACCAGATCTTGAAGCGGCCAATATGTTGATGAAGCAACTTACTCACCTGGCGGATGCGACGGGGGCGGGCGTTGTCGTCGGCGCTAGGGTACCCATCATGCTGACAAGCCGCGCGGATGATGCATTGACGCGCATGGCATCCAGTGCATTAGCGTTACTACTAGCTGACTATCAGCGTCGGAGCCTACTAAGTAGCCCTTCAGGAGCATAACCATGCAGGAAATACTGGTGCTTAACAGTGGTTCTTCCAGCGTCAAGTTTGCTCTTTATCATATCACTGCTGAAGGCGCTGACGGTGGATCCCAGGAGGCGTTGACGCTCGCCTACAGCGGCCATTTTTCGGGCTTGGCAACGTCGCAATGTAGCGTGTCGTTAGCGCATCGCGAACCTGGGCAGCCCCCGTATCGCTATGATTTGCAAACTCTGGAGGCGCTGGGGCTAACGCCAGCAGTAAACCATGAAGAGGCCATCACAAAGTTGATGACATGGCTTGAGCAGCGTGAGGATAAAAGCACCCTGGTTGCCATTGGGCATCGCGTCGTTCATGGCGGCCAAACCTACTATGAAGCGACTAGGTTAAGCGCTAACGACGTGATCGAGTTGGAAAAATTTTCAAGCTTAGCGCCGCTGCATCAGCCCCATGGACTTGCACCTATCAAACTACTAATGGCACGTCTGCCAGACGTACCCCAGATTGCATGTTTCGATACCGCGTTTCATGCTCATCAGCCCTGGGTGGCTCGGCAGTTTGCTTTGCCGCGGGAATGGACGGCCAAGGGGTTGATACGTTATGGCTTCCATGGCCTTTCCTACGATTATATTCAGCGCACGCTAGCCAATGTATTGCCGGATGATGCACCCCGTTCACGGGTGGTGGTGGCGCATTTGGGTAATGGTGCCAGTATGTGTGCTATCCACGACGGTGTCAGCGTAGCCTCAAGCATGGGCTTTACTGCGCTTGATGGACTGCCTATGGGGACACGTTCTGGTGCTTTGGATCCAGGGTTGGTGCTTCACTTAATTGGTCATGAAGAAATGAGTGTTGAGGACGTGTCGACGCTTTTATACAAGCGTTCAGGACTGCTCGGTGTCTCCGGAATAAGTAGCGATATGCGCGAGTTGCTTGCAAGTGATGCCCCTGAAGCCGAAGAGGCTGTTGAGCTTTACTGCTATCGCGCCGCGCGGGAAATCGCCAGCTTAGCTGGCGCTCTGGGCGGGCTTGATCAATTGGTATTCACCGCCGGTATTGGTGAGCATGCAGCACCTGTGCGTGCACGTATTGTGGCGCAGTGTGACTGGTTGGGTATGCAGCTTGATGAAACAGCCAATAAGCGCGATGCCTGTTGCATCTCTTTGCCAAGTAGCCGTGTGGGCGTTTGGGTCATTCCAACCGATGAAGAGCGAGTGATAGCCAGTGATTGCCTAGCGCTTCTCAATAGGGCGGATTAAACCGAGTTTTAATTCTGCCACCTGATAGTGCCCAGGAGATTACTTGAGCCACTGACCGTAGAGAGGGTTGAGTGTTGTCATTGTTGTGGTGATTACTACTGTCATTACCGCTACCGAGAAACCACTGATCTGATAGAATCCCCAGTTTTTGTAAGCTCACTCACTTATCTAACTGGGAATCTTAATGAACGCGGTAATTCTTGCTGTGCTAGTCATGGTGGCGCTTTCGCTTGCTCGGGTATCCGTGGTGTTTGCACTGGTTGTAGGCGCGCTGGTTGGAGGCTTGGTTGGCGGTCTTTCGTTGGATGAAACGCTCAGTGCATTCAATGATGGTGTTGGTGGAGGCGCGCAAGTAGCCCTTGCTTATGCCACGCTTGGGGCCTTTGCGGTGGCTATTTCCCGTTCAGGGCTTCCAGATATGCTGGCCAATCGCCTGATTACGATGTTGGGAAAAGAAGCGACTGCGGCACATCAGGCACGGGTAAAGGTGTTTTTGCTCGTCGCAGTGCTCTTAGTGGCTATCTCATCACAAAACGCCATTCCGGTGCATATAGCGTTTATCCCAGTGCTGATTCCGCCGTTGTTAGTGGTAATGAATCGCCTCCAGCTTGACCGCCGCGCGGTGGCGTGTGCACTTACCTTTGGGTTAACCGCTCCGTATATGCTGCTACCTGTTGGTTTTGGCGCGATCTTTTTGAATGATATTCTGCTGGCAAATTTAAATAGCGCTGGCGAGTCACTGGGCTTGGAAATTACCCGGGGCATGGTGCCCATGGCAATGGCTATTCCGGTAGGAGGAATGGCCATTGGCTTACTCGTAGCACTTTTTTTCAGCTACCGTGGGCAGCGTGAATACGCTAATAAAGATCTAGTGGCGACTAATGCCCACCAAGGTCACTCGCCTGCAAAGCCTCATACGTTTGGGCTTGTGATGTCGGGCGTGGCTATTGTGGCTGCGTTAGGTTTACAGCTATATACCGGCTCTATGATTATTGGTGGGCTAGTCGGGATTGGTTTGCTTTCGCTGGGCGGCATTTTTAAGTGGCGTGAAGCAGACGATCTATTTACCAGCGGTATGCGCATGATGGCGTTAATCGGCTTCATCATGATTTCAGCAGCTGGCTTTGCAGAAGTAATGAAAGCGACAGGGGATATCGAGTCGCTAGTGACAGGTGCGTTTGAGTTGTTTGGTGATAACCGCGGTTTAGCGGCGTTTGTTATGCTGCTGGTAGGCTTGTTTATTACCCTGGGAATTGGCTCATCGTTTTCAACCATTCCCATTATCGCAGCGATTTTTGTACCACTGGCGGTGCAGTTTGGTTTCTCGCCAATGGCGACAGTTGTGCTGGTTGGTACGGCGGCTGCACTGGGCGATGCTGGCTCGCCAGCGTCTGATTCCACGTTGGGGCCAACCTCGGGTCTAAATGTTGATGGACAGCATGATCATATGTGGGACAGCGTGGTGCCTACCTTCCTGCACTACAATATACCGCTGATTGCTTTTGGGTGGTTGGCAGCGATGTCGCTTTAAGTTTTTTCACGCAAACCAACACGCAGACCAAGAAGGGCAGCCATGAGCTGCCCTTTTTTATACTAAAACCATGATTATTGCCCAGGTAGATGTGTCTCGAAAGCGCTGAGCAGGCCGCGAAGTAAGGAGAGTTCCTTGCGGCTGGGTTGGGCGCGGGAGAACAGCGCCTGCAGCTGTTCTTCAGTGCGGGCATGGGGCTGGGTAAGAAAGCCACTTTGCTGCATCAGACGTCCAAGATGCTCCTGGAAGTGCACAAACTGCTCGCGGCTGGGCGGCGTGGCTTCAAGTGGCCGTTGGTACATGAAGTGACTATCATCGCGCTTCCGCCAAGCACGGTGTACTTCATAGGCTAAAATCTGCACGGCCTGCGATAGATTTAAAATACCGTATTCAGGGTTGGCAGGTATGCTGACTTGGTGTGTGCAGCAACGTATTTCGTCGTTGGTGAGACCTGAGCGTTCACGCCCGAATACCAGTGCAACCGGCGCTTGTGCGGCGTTCTCAATTACCTGCTGCGCCATGTCATCAGGTTCATCGAAATGCGGGAGCGGTAGGCTGCGGAGCCTTGCGCTTGCACCGACTACCTGTACGCAATCACTAACCGCTTCTTCAAGGCTGCTTACACAACGGGCATTTTCAAGCACATCTGTTGCACCCGCTGCCATGCGAGTTGCTTCGTCATCTGGGAATGCGCGCGGATTAACCAATAAGAGCTCGGATAAGCCCATGGTTTTCATCGCGCGAGCAGTAGCGCCAATGTTGCCTGGGTGGAAGGTTTGCACTAGTACGATGCGAATATTGGAGAGCACGGTAATGAAGACCTACAGCTGCCGGATAAAGGCGCTGATGGTAGCATGATTTTAGCTACCGTTAGAGCTAGAGAGAGGCATTGCCACATAAAAGAACCCCGCCATGGCGGGGTTCTTAACGACGTTAAACGTCAGAGCGATAGGCTCAGGGTTGCATTACATCATGCCGCCCATGCCACCCATTCCGCCCATGCCACCCATGTCTGGAGCAGCGTCTTTCTCTTCAGGATCGTCAGCAATCATGCACTCAGTGGTGATCATTAGGCCAGCGACAGAACCAGCGGACTGCAGTGCAGTACGGGTTACTTTAGCCGGGTCCAGAACACCCATTTCGAACAGGTCGCCGTACTCACCCGTTTGTGCGTTATAGCCGAAGTTACCTTCACCATCTTTCACGCGGTTGATAACAACAGCAGCTTCTTCACCGGCATTGGTAACAATCTGACGCAGCGGAGACTGCATAGCGCGCAGCGCCATGTTGATACCGTGGTTCTGGTCTTCGTTGTCGCCAGTCAGGCCCTGTACTTTAGCCATGACGCGAACCAGTGCAGTACCGCCACCAGGTACAACGCCTTCTTCTACTGCAGCGCGGGTTGAGTGCAGCGCATCTTCAACACGAGCTTTCTTCTCTTTCATTTCAACTTCGGTAGCCGCACCGACGCGAATAACAGCAACGCCGCCTGCCAGCTTGGCAACGCGCTCTTGCAGCTTCTCTTTGTCGTAATCAGAAGAGGTTTCTTCGATTTGCGCACGGATCTGGTTAACGCGTGCTTCGATGTCATTTTCGACACCAGCGCCATCGATGATGGTGGTGTTTTCTTTAGACATCGTCATGCGCTTAGCGGTACCCAGGTGATCCAGGTTCGCTTGCTCAAGCGTCAGGCCAACTTCCTCAGAAATCACGGTGCCGTTAGTCAGGATAGCGATATCCTGCAGCATCGCTTTGCGACGGTCGCCGAAGCCAGGTGCTTTAGCTGCAGCAACTTTAACGATGCCGCGCATATTGTTCACAACTAGCGTTGCTAGCGCTTCGCCTTCGATATCTTCAGCGATAATCGCGAGCGGTTTACCTTGCTTAGCAACCGCTTCCAGCACCGGCAGTAATTCGCGGATGTTGGAGATTTTCTTGTCTACGAGCAGGATGTAAGGGTCTTCCAGCTCGACAGCCATAGTGTCTTGGTTGGTAACGAAGTAGGGCGAGAGGTAGCCGCGATCAAACTGCATACCTTCAACGACTTCCAGCTCGTCTTCGAAGCCACGGCCTTCATCAACGGTGATGACGCCTTCTTTACCGACTTTTTCCATCGCTTCAGCGATGATCTCGCCAATGCGCTTGTCGCCGTTAGCAGAGATTGTGCCTACCTGAGCAATCGACTTGGTGTCGGTGCAAGGAACAGACATTGCCTGAATCTCTTTAACTGCCGCGCTAACCGCTTGGTCGATACCGCGCTTAAGATCCATCGGGTTCATGCCCGCAGTAACGCCTTTCAAGCCTTCTGCGACAATGGCTTGAGCCAGAACCGTTGCCGTAGTGGTACCGTCGCCTGCAGCGTCAGACGTTTTGGAAGCAACTTCCTTAACCATCTGCGCGCCCATGTTCTCGAACTTGTCTTTCAGTTCGATCTCTTTGGCAACTGATACACCATCTTTAGTAACGGTCGGTGCGCCGAAGGACTTGTCCAGTACCACGTTACGGCCTTTCGGACCGAGGGTAACTTTTACTGCGTTGGCCAGAACGTCAACGCCACGTGCCATGCGTTTGCGGGCATCATCGGAGAACTTAACTTGCTTAGCTGCCATGTTCGTTATTTCCTAAACATTGAAATTAAAAAGGAAAAGTAAGTAGTCGAGGCGAGATTTAGCCTTCGACAACTGCCAAGATATCGGCTTCGCTCATGATCAGAA
The DNA here is from genome assembly GCF_024138895.1 of Halomonas sp. XH26. Lineage (NCBI taxonomy): Bacteria > Pseudomonadati > Pseudomonadota > Gammaproteobacteria > Oceanospirillales > Halomonadaceae > Halomonas > Halomonas sp. XH26. The sequence goes on along the minus strand of NZ_CP071889.1, from coordinate 2,103,039 downwards.
CTTCTTCGCCGTTGATTTTCTGTTTCTCAACGCCGAAACCGTCTTTGAAAATCACCGAGTCGCCAACTTTAACGTCCAACGGGCGAACGTCACCGTTGTCGAGAATGCGACCATTACCAACCGCCAGGACTTCACCGCGAGTGGGTTTTTCCTGGGCGTTGCCCGGAAGCACGATGCCGCCAGCGGTTTTCTGCTCTTCTTCCACGCGACGAACAACGACGCGATCGTGCAAAGGACGGATATTCATGCTCACGTTCTCCTGAGTATCGTCAAAGCCCATAAGGGCAGTTAGCTAAATGAGATTTTCGTGGGCCTCTTGCCCGCGAAAAGTGAAGGTAAGTCACCTTCATGTTAATGGCGAAAGCTAGTGCATCCGCCGAACTTGTGTGCTGACTCAAAAGTGGGGGCTGCTCGTAGCCTTTCAAGGGGTAAGTGATAAAAAAATGTGGTTTTTTGGCATTCTTCTTCGATGAGCCTTCAGCGCCGCCTTGCTGTTTCATCGCGGCTAATGAATTCACCTTCAATCGGCCCTTCTTGACTGCTTGAGCGTGATGTCTGGGCCTGTTCGTAGCTTGCTTGCTGCTGTTGGTCAGCAGTGCTTTTTAAGCCTAGCCAGGTGAGGGCTTTAAATATTAACTGGCGAGCGTTAGGCAGCAGGCAGGCGATGCCTAGCGCGTCAGAGAGAAAGCCTGGGGCCAAAAGTAGGGCGCCTCCGAAAATCAGAGCGGCCCCGGTAAACAGTTCTTGAGAGGGAATTTCGCCCACTTGCATGCGCTGTCGCGCGCGCGCCAGAGTGGAAACACCCTCTTTGCGAATTAGGTGTAGTCCAATGAAACCAGTGCCCAGTACTAGAAGCAGAGTGGTTAATAAACCAATTTGGCTACCGATCGAAAACAGTAGTACAAAATCAACTAACGTAAACAGCGATATAAAAAGAAGAATGGGCATGACAGACTCCATAACAAACGTAATTCGTCAATATGGTGGCAGAATTCACGAAAACAAGCAGCCAGCGTTCGGTTAGCTTGCTTGCGTATGTGTTCTAATGCTCGATATTTCGCTCAATAGCTTCTATGCTGCGATGCACAATGGCGCCATTTTACGAGGCGATATAGGTAGCGCTTAGCAAGCAATTTAAAGTATCGGTCTTTATAAGTATCGGCCTAAGGAGAATCAGATGAACCTGACAAATAAAGTGATCGCGATTACCGGGGGAGCTCGCGGTCTGGGCTTTGCTATGGCGGAGCGGCTAGGCAAGCAAGGTGCTCGGTTGGCGCTTTTGGATATGAGTGCAGCAGCATTGGATGAGGCGGTATCAGCGTTAGCGTCTCAAGATATTCAAGCACACGCATTTGTGACCAATGTGGCTGATGAGCAGTCAGTGCAGCAGGCATTTGCTGACATTGCGGCCCGCATGGGACCGGTAGGCGGTTGTATTAATAATGCAGGGATCACTGACGATGGCTTGCTGATCAAAGCAAAAGAAGGGGTGGTTGAAAAACGTATGTCGCTATCTGCTTGGCAGAAAGTGCTTGATGTCAATTTAACTGGCGTTTTTCTGTGCGGCCGGGAAGCGGCAACGCAGATGGTAGAAGCTGGGCACCAGGGCGTTATTGTCAATATTTCAAGTATTTCCCGAGCCGGAAATATGGGGCAAAGTAACTATGCTGCTGCTAAAGCTGGTGTCCATGCGTTGACAGTTACCTGGGGCAAAGAGCTTGCCCGTTACGGTATTCGCACTGGAACCGTAGCGCCAGGGTTTGTTGAAACCGACATGACAGCTTCCATGCGGCCTGACATGTTGGAAAGAATCTCTTCCAGTGTGCCTCTTAAGCGGTTGGGTAATCCGGATGACATCGCGAAAAGCGTTGCCTTCATTTTTGAAAATGATTACTTCACGGCGCGAATTATCGAGTGTGACGGCGGTTTGCGGCTTTAAATAACGGTGGCAACTAGCTAATAGGCCATTGGCTGAATTGCCAGTGGCTTATCGCGTGTTCGCGGTGGGCCACTAATTGCTAGAAGTGGAAGTAATCGCGCTGGAGTTCGCGCTGGAAATACATTTCTACCCGTAATGTCATCGCCCAGCGCGGGTCGTAGCTAACCTCTCGCTGAAAATGCAGTTCTGGAATGACATCTGCAAACAGTATTCCTTTATGAATATCTCTGCGGTAGCGAGTTTGCAGGTAGTAGTTTGTCATTCGTGGGTTAGACAGGCTTTCGCCAATAGCGATAGCTGAATAGCGAAGTGCACTACGGCGGTTCAAACGCTGGTTTAGCTGCACTACCTCACTGTATTCAAGCGTGTCTTCCTCTTCACGCCATTGCACATTGGTGATAAATCGCAGGTGGCGATTGGTGGAAAGCGGGCGGCCAAAATCCCACTCGGTGCGTGCTGAATAACCTGAGTTGTTAAACCAGGATAGTCGATTAAATGATTCTAGCTGCCAGGGGCTATCCTTAAAGTCCCACAGGCGTTCGCTGGTAAAGCGGACATAAGGGTCAAGAGGCAGACGAAGGCGTACGCCAGCGCCAAAGCGGTTGCTCCAGTTCTCACGTTTGTCTCTACTTTCTAACCAATCAAGGCCGAATGTCGATGTTCTACGATCGCGCTGATCGTTATAGAGCCGCCCAGAGCCTTGATCAGCCAACGTGCCTTGTGATTCTTCTGGATCACTTTCGATGATTAAGCGAAGGCGGTCTTCTGTCGTGGGAAGATCGATGCGATAGCGCACGCTAATGTCTCCGCTAGTGCCTTCGCCTTCCATCCAGTCAATTTCCTGGCCAAGGCGAAGGTAAGATCTGTTATCGACAGAAGCTGATTGATCACCACCAAAAAAAGAGTCAATGTTTCTTGATGTGTTGTCTACCCAGTTGCCAATGCTTGCTCGAAATGGCTCAACGCGCGCTTCAGCCCACTCCGGTAAGTCGCTATCTTCCTCCTCAATAGAATAGGTCTCTGCAGTGGTAGCTCCAGCAATAGAGGTTTCAGCAGAATAAGAGAGTGGCGACAGTGCACAAAATACGCCAAGGCAAACGACAGCGAGCACTGATTTCATCGAAGGGTCCCTAGAAAAATGTTGTCCGAATGCGACTTGTTATTTTGCTTTGTACATTTCAATATCTTTAGCCCATTGCAGTACGCGTTGTCTTTCTCGGCGGCTGGTCATACGTTTCGTATCGACCTGCAGCGGGGTTAGTTGTTGAAGCGGGTCGGCTGACAAGTTTAATTCAAAGTGCCGTGTTGCGCCGACAGGCATATCTTCAGAGCTATAAATAGCGATGACGCGTATTTCGAGTTGAGGCGTATGCTGTCTTAAAGAGTGCTCATCAATACCATAGTGGCGGATAAGTTGCTGCAAGATAGCGCCAAAGGATTGTATGTGAAGATAGTCGCCCGACGCTAGGGGGCCTTGGTGTGTCCGATAACCTGCTTTTTCATCATCGCCGCTTTGCTGCTGATATTCCACAACATCAAGCTCATAGCTGTGCTCATTCGTGTGTAATACAGCAACTAAATGCTGAATATAAATGGCTTCACTGCTCATGTTGCTTATCAAGCAGAGCGCGTCTTTGCCAACACCCTTGCCTCTGTTAACGATAATCCTAGGGCGTCGCTGGCGGACATAGCCGTTGTAAAGCAGTTGGGCATAAAATACCCAGACAAGAAGGGTGCAGATGCTGGCAATCGCAGAGATTGCTTGGGCGTTATCTTTAAGCCATTCCATGGGTTGAGGTCCTTCTCAAATCAAAGTGGCATTGATAACTGCTAACGTAGCTCAAAAAGAGGTTGGGGTCAGCTAGTTGAGTAATGCTGGGGTCGTAAAACAAAAAAATTCGGTTAGCATGAAGCTACCGAATTTTTCGAAGGTAAAGACCTTTAAATTGGTGCGGATGGGGAGAAGATCACTCCCACACACAGGGCACCAAAACTCCCTTCCAAATCAATCGCTTATCGGATAGCGCTTGCTTACCAATTTTCAAGAGTGTCACACCTAAGTGGAGTGAAAACAGCTCCGTATCCTAGCGGCTGATTCGTCCGCTGACAACCCGCGTTTCAAAAGAGGCTTTCCTGTTACTTCTTCCCCTAGTGGCTGCTCGCAATAAGGGTGTCTTTCAAGTGACACGCAGTGGTTGCCTAAGTAGACTCTAATGAAAATGAACTAAAGCTCAGTGGGAGCTAACTTGCGGGGGAGTGTTAGGCGAATGGCTTTTGATCAGACTTATTGTATGGATACGCTGACAGCGGCAACGCAGCCAGACGCCGACCGTAACGAATTTATTTATGCATTCATGGACGCTTACGGCTTTCCAAAGGCAACCATCACGCAAGTTCGTAATGGCGGGCAGCGAAACGTGGCCAGCCGAATGGGCGAGGGCCATGTTGCGTTAAAAAACTGGCTTTACTTCATGCCGGTGCGGCATGGCGAGAGTGTCCATGAAGCCCTGCAAGTGTTGGCAGATGAAGATGAGCCAGCCCGACACAAATGCCGCTTTCTGGTTGTTACAGACTTTCACGAGCTGACAGCGCTGGATACCAAGTCCAGTGAGCGTCTTGAAGTGCCGTTTAGCGATTTGGCCACGCAATACCTTTTCTTTGCCCCTATGGCGGGTCTGGAGCGCACCAAGCACTTCGAGGAGGCGTCTGCCGACCTGAAGGCGGCGGCCAAGATGGGGCGGCTGTTCGACCGTCTGAAGGAGGTCAACGAGTTCAGCACGCCGGAGCAGCTGCACGCGCTCAACGTCTTTTTGACCCGGCTGCTGTTCTGTTACTTCGCTGAGGACACCGGCATCTTCCCGAAAAATGCCTTCACCAAGGTCATTACTGAGGCCAGCGATGAGAGTGGTGAAGGGTTGCCTGAGCTGTTGGCTCAGCTTTTTCGGGTGATGAACCAGCCAGAAGGCAAACGACCTTCAGATCTTCCCAAGCACATTGAGCAGTTCCCCTACGTCAACGGCGGACTTTTCCGTGATGACCTTCCCGTGCCCGAAATTCGCGGCAAGGGCCGACGGATGATGATCGAGTGCGGTCAACTCGCCTGGGAGGCCGTAAACCCTGACATCTTTGGCTCAATGTTCCAGGCTGTGGTGGATGAAGAGAGCCGTGACTCTTTGGGACAGCACTATACCTCTGTGCCGAATATCATGAAGGTCATTCGACCGCTTTTCCTGGACAAATTATACGCTGAGCTGAACAAGTCTAAAGGCAATCGGAAAAAGCTTGAGGCGCTGCTGGAACGGCTAACGCGGATTCGCGTGTTCGATCCGGCGATGGGGTCGGGCAACTTCTTGATAATCTCCTACAAGGAGCTGCGCCGCTTGGAGATGGCGGTGTTCAGGGCACTCCAAGAAGCATCCGGCCAGCAAGAGATGTTCATGAGCGGGATTCGTCTCAGCCAGTTTTACGGCATTGAGATCGATGACTTCGCACATGAGGTGGCGCAGCTGTCGCTGTGGCTGGCTGAACATCAAATGAACACGTTGTTTGCAAATGAATTTGGTCACTATCAGCCTGCTTTACCTCTAAAAGATACGGCTAATTTGGTGGCTGGAAATAGCCTTGATATGGACTGGAGCAATGTGTGTCCTAGGAGTGAGGAAGTAGAGATTTTTGTTTGCGGAAATCCTCCATTTCATGGAACGACGGGTAGAAGTGTCGAGCAGTCGCATGACATGAAAAAGGTTTTTGGAAAGAAGCCCCTCGGCTATCTAGACTATGTTGCCTGCTGGTTTCATAAAGGGGCTGAGTATTTGAGAGAGGGTGGAAAAGTTGCATTTGTGGCCACTAACTCTATCTGTCAAGGCCAGCAAGTCGCCACATTGTGGCCTGCAATCATGGAGTCGGGCGTTGAGATTTTTTTCGCCTACCAGACGTTTGCTTGGCGAAATAGTGCACAGGGAAATGCAGGTGTCCATGTGGTGATCATTGGTTTGAGGAAAGTATGCTACGACCAAAAAAAGCTTTTATATCAAAATATTGATGGCGGGTGGCATGCTCGACAAGTAGAGAATATAAGCCCTTATCTACTTGAGGGGAAAGGCACGGTTGTCGCAAGTCGCAGATCCCCTTTCGGAAGCGCCTCTAGAATGATTTTCGGTAATAAGCCCACAGACGGTGGGAACTTTATTCTCTCTCAGTCTGAAAAAGAGATTTTGCTTGAGAGAGAGCCAGGACTTGAGCCTTGGATACGGCCTTTAATTGGCTCTATGGAGTTTTTCAGTGGTAGCTTGCGGTGGTGTCTGTGGCTGGTGGGCGCTCCTGAAGAAATATTGAGCATTCCTGAGGTTAAATCTAGGGTCGACGCGGTTCGAGATTTAAGAGTTGATGCAGGACATGCTGCGGCACTATTGGGCGCTACAAGGCCACACCAGTTTCTACAGGTCGCGCAGCCGGAAGAGGGGAGCTATATTCTCGTTCCTAGTGTTTCTTCAGAAAGGCGTTTGTATGCCCCAGTTGGCATGTTTGACCACACAGTGATCGCCACAAATCTGGTGCAAATGATTCCTGATGGCTCGCTCTATGAGTTTGCCATTCTATCAACACAGATGCATATGGACTGGCTTCGTCTTGTCGGTGGTCGTCTTGAGAGTCGCTATCGTTATTCAGCAACTATTGTCTATAACACTTTTCCTTGGCCCGACGTATCTGAACATAAGAGAAAAGAAATTGAGAAGTTAGGGCGTGTCGTCATTCTTGCCCGAGCTGCCCATCCCGATAAGACGATGGCTCAGCTCTACGACCCCGACAAGATGCCCGAGAATTTGCTAGAGGCCCATCAGGCGCTGGATCGTGCCGTCGAGAAGCTCTACCGCGATCGTCCTTTCCGTGACACCGCCGAACGGCAAGAATATCTGCTGGCACGCTACGAGGAGTTGATTGAGGCTGAAAAGGTCGCCAAGGCCGGAAATACCAAGAAAGCACGTAAAACTAATACCACGCACGGATAAGATATGGCTGAGCTGATCAAGGTTGAATATGCCCGCAACGGAAAGAGCGCGACCAGTAATGACCTGGGTATGCGTGAAATGCAGGCGAGAGCTTATGAAAAGCGCGATAGCCAATATCTCCTACTAAAAGCGCCGCCTGCCTCCGGCAAATCCCGTGCCTTGATGTTTCTGGCGCTATACAAGCTGCACCATCTGGGGTTGCGTAAGGCCATTGTTGCCGTTCCAGAGATGTCGATTGGCGCATCGTTTAAGAACACCGATCTGACTTCTCACGGCTTTGACGCTGACTGGCATGTTGATGATCGCTACGATCTATGCCGAGCGGGCAGTGATAACGGTAAGGTGGATACCTTCTGTCGCTTCCTGGATGACCCTAACGCCCGCACGCTGGTTTGCACTCATGCCACTTTGCGGTATGCGTTTGCCAAACTTAGAGCCTCGGATTTTGATGGTTGTCTGGTTGCCATTGATGAATTCCACCATGTTTCCGTAGACGAAGGTAACCGCCTGGGGGGATTGATTGATGACCTCATGCGCGGCTCGAATGCGCATATCGTCGCCATGACTGGAAGCTATTTTCGTGGTGATGCTGCTCCCATATTGCTACCTGATGATGAAGCCGCATTCGATAAGGTGACTTACACCTATTACGAGCAGCTTAACGGCTATCGTTACCTCAAATCGCTGGGTATTGGCTACCACTTCTATCAAGGTGGCTATCTGGATGCCATTCGTGAGGTGCTTGATCCAGACAAAAAGACCATCGTTCATATTCCCAACGTAAACAGTATGGAAAGCACCAAGGACAAGTATGGCGAGGTCGACCATATTCTGGATGCACTGGGCGAAGTAGAAGTGCAAGACAGTCAGACAGGTATCGTGAAGGTGCGTCACCCCAGCGGCAAAGTATTAAAGGTCGCTGACCTAGTGACTGACACGCCAGTCCGCCGAGATGTTCAAGAGTATCTCCGCAATGTCGAACGTCCTGAAGATGTCGATGTGATCATTGCTCTAGGAATGGCTAAAGAGGGTTTTGACTGGCCTTATTGCGAGCATGTGTTGACCATCGGCTACCGCAATTCCATGACTGAGATTGTTCAGATTATTGGAAGGGCTACCCGTGATAGCAAAGGTAAAACTCACGCCCAATTTACCAACCTGATTGCCGAACCGAATGCTGACGATGCGGATGTAAAAGTCAGCGTCAATAATTTGCTCAAGGCTATAACGGTGTCGCTCTTAATGGAGCAGGTGCTGGCTCCTAGCGTGTCCTTCAAGCCACGTTCACGCATGAGGCCAAATGAAGAGGTCGCTCCAAATACAGTCATCATTGACGACACCCAGAAGCCAGTATCCGACAAGGTAATGGGGATTTTGGAGTCAGGAGGCCAGGAAGACATCATTGCGGCTTTGCTACAAAAGCCGGAAGTAGCCGCTACAGCCGTTAAAGAAGACGCCGAGCCAGAAGTTATCAATCAGGTTGAGCTACCGAAGATCATCGAGCGGATGCATCCTGATTTAGATGAGGGCGAGCAGGAGCTATTGCGCGAGACTGTCCTGACCACCATTAGTGCTCGTTCATCAGGCGGCTTGTTTAGTGAAGAAGATCTACCGGATGGGGCCGAAATTCACGAGCCAAATCAAGTTTATAAGACTGATAGTGATGGTCAGCCGGTAGATCCTGATCAGGCACCAGATGGCCGAGAATTTGCTGATAACGCTGGAAATGACCAAGTTAAGGGTAGCCGTCAGTTCATCAAGATCGGCGAAAAGTTCGTCAATATCGAACATCTCAACGTCGACCTGATTAATCAAATCAACCCCTTCCAGGGTGCCTACGAAATCCTGTCCAAAGCGTTAACCGCACCTGTGCTTAAAGTCATTCAAGATACGGTGGTCGGGAATCGGACGCAGATGTCCGAGGAGGAAGCTGTTGTTTTGTGGCCGAAGATTGTTGCTTTTACTCAAGAGAAAGGGCACCCGCCTTCGATCCACAGCGATGATCACATGGAGGTTCGTTACGCAGAAGCGCTGGCCTATATCCAAAAGAAAAAGAGAGAGAGGATGCGCGGGGCGTCGGCATGATCAGAACCCGTCGAGAGCCGTTAAAACGTCGAACGCTAGATGACATTTTTTCAGATAGTGATGAGTTGGGGTTGTTGGATGTTTCAGCTATCTCTTCCTCTGTGCCTTCTGCTGACCAGCGTTTGGTAGCAACGCTGAAGGCGGTCGAGTCCTTTGTTACACAGAATGAGCGTGAGCCGGATCAAGCGGCTGATGACTTGTCTGAGGCCACGTTAGCGGTTCATTTAGCGGCGCTAAGGCGCGATCCTGAACATGTTAGGGCTTTGGCAGGGGTTGATTCGCTCGGGCTGTTAGATAGCGCTAAGAAGGATATTGGGGAGACGGCACAACGTGATGCTGAAGCCTCGCATTATGAGGAAGGTTGGCTAGTTGAGGCCGAGGCGATTAAATCTGCAACGACGGATGAGTCCCTGTCTCCTGAAAGCGTTACTTCGCTTGATGACATTTGGAACAGTGATGCTCTAGGGCTGTTGAGCAGCGGTGACGAGGGCGTCGAGTCAATCTTTGATATGACTCATATTCCAGAACGCAGCGAGCGCGACTCGCCTGATGAGATTGCACAGCGAACGCATTGCTCTGATTTCTATCGGTTCTCAGGCTTATTTGACCAGGTTCGTGACGAGCTTACCGAAGGCGATGCCGAAGCCATCCGTTTTCAGCGTGAATCGCAAATCGAGAAGGGCGACTTCTTCGTTGTTAACGGCATGATGTGCTTAGTGGACGAAGTGGGGGCTAACGAGGGCGAAAATGGCCGCTACAATCCCCGCCTTCGCGTGATCTTTGATAACGGCACCGAATCTAACCTGCTACTTCGCTCGCTTGCTAGAGCGCTTTACAAAGACGCAACAGGGCGTCGCATCTTGCGGCCCGATAGCACATTCGACTCGATGCAAGGCATTACCCATCATGATAAGCGGACTGGCGTCATCTACATTTTACGCTCGCTGAGTAAAGATCCAGCACTAGCGGGCATCCGTAACCTTCACAAGATCGGCTACTCCGAAAAAGCGTTGGAGAAGCGCCTTGCCGGAGCGGAAAGGCAGCAAACGTATTTGGAAGCGCCAGTTCAGATTGTCGCTTCTTTTGAGTGTTACAACCTCGATCCGCGCCGATTTGAGCGTTTAGTGCATGCCATGCTTCATCAGCAGCGGGTGAATGTCTTGTTGCACAGCCGCGATGGCAGCACCTACCGGCCCCGAGAATGGTTTGATGTGGAGCTGGATGCGGCTCGTGAAATTGTCACCCGGATTGTTAATGGCACAATAACTTATTTTCGAATAGATAATACCACTGGGCGCCTGGTGGCCAAATAAAAAAATAAAGTTATTAACAATATATTTCCTACTAATACGCTACTTAATATATATAAAACATTGACTATTTGGTAATTAAGGAAAGGATAGGTATGAAACGTTATGAGCATGGTTCGGAATGGCGTCGCTGGGATTTACATGTCCACACCCCAGACTCAATTTTAGATAATCGATTTAAAAATGAATGGGATGATTATATTGAAGCTTTGGAAGAAAAAGGAAGTGAAGTGGCTGTATTAGGTGCTACAGACTATTTTACTATTTCAGGCTATAAAAAAATCATTGATTATAAAGCTGCCGGTCGTTTGGAAAATATAGAAGCAATATTTCCAAATATTGAGTTTAGGGTTAGCCCGGAGACAGAAAAAGATAAAGGTATTAATATACATTTAATCATTAGCCCCAATGATGAAGATCATATTGAACGCATCGATGCAGCTTTAGCTAGATTTACAATTGATTATGATGATCAAACTTATGCCTGCACTGAGCAGGGATTAATGAGTTATGGAAAAGCAATCGATCCAAGTTTAAGTCCGGAGGCTGCTTTAAAGACAGGTGCTCTTCAGTTTAAGCCGTCTTTTGACAGCTTTAAGAAATGGTTAAAAGAAGATTCTTGGCTAAGACGAAACTCAGTTGTTGTAGTTGCTAATTCGTCGAAAGATGGTGCTTCTGGTATTAGGGAGAATGGATTTCAGGAGCTTCGGAAAGATATATATTATTTTACCGATTTTATTTTTTCAGCCCGACCAAAAGATATTGCTCATTTTATGGGTAGTGAGAATCGAAGTGTTGAAGATGTTATCCAAGATTATAGAAAGATAATTCCATGTATTCACGGTTCTGATGCCCACGTAAAGGATAAAATTTTCAAACCTGATCTTGACCGTTTTTGTTGGATAAAAGCTGACCCTTGCTTTGACGGTTTGAAACAAGTTTTATTTGAGCCAGAGCGAGTGAAAATTCAAGAGTTAAAGCCAGAGGGTAAGCCTCCGTATCAAATAATTCGCAGAGTAAGGTATGTTGATAAATCAGGAAAACATTTGTTTGGGAGAGATTGGATAAATTTTAATGAAGATTTGAATACCGTTATAGGTGGAAAATCATCTGGCAAATCTATGCTGCTTTATCATATTGCTAAAGCTATAAACCCTGAAGAGGTCCGTCATAATATAACTACATCGAACTCATCCAGTTATGATGACTTGAAAAGTGTAGGGTTTGAGGTCGAGTGGGGTAATGGTGAATTGTCTATCATTGGTGACGGAGAGGACTTTAATCAAGAAAATGAAGTTAGTTTTAAGGCTATAACATATATCCCTCAACTATACATAAATAAACTGGCTGATAAAGATGGTAAGGAAGATTTAAATGAGCTAGTTGCTAGTGTTCTTATGCAAAATAAAAAGCATAAAAAATTAGTCGATGAAAATAAAAATGAAATTACGTTGCTCAAAAAAGAAATATCTAATGGTATTGATAATCGGTTTGAACTTCGCGAGAAATTGACTTTTATAAACAAAGAAATAGCTGAGATTGGCAGCGAAGAAGCAATAATAGAAGAAATCTCGCGCCTAGAGAAGACTTCTGAAAAACTTCGCGAAAAATCTAAGTTTAAACCTTCTGAATCTTCTTTATACGAAAAATTAACTCGTAGAAAAAAGCGTTTGTTTAAAGCAAGGGATAAATTTTGGGATATTGGAAAAGGTTTGATCAATATAGCAAAAACAGTAGAAACTGACAGATTAACTTGGTTAGAAAATATTTCGAGCGACCTCCGGTCTAAATCTGGGTTTGTCGGTAATTCTACAGTTTTAAAATATTTAAATGATGATTTAGTTAAGAATTTGAGTTCCAGTTTTGATGTTTATAGAGAAGCAGTAGAGTTAAAAAGTGCTAAAGCTTTTTCTTTAATTAGTGAGTTGGATGGAAAAATTTCAGGCGTAGAAAAATCACTAAATCCACTGGAGGAGATGGTGAATGGTCTTTCTGAGTTGAAAAGACTAAATTCGCAAATTGAAAATGAGCGCAATAAACTTAAATTAATTAAAGAAAAGTCACGTTACAGAAATGAAATTGTTTCAAATGGTTTAAAGTGTAGAGAAGAAATAAAAGAAAAATTTCATGTAATGGTTCGCTGTTATATTGATATATGTGAAGATGTTGCTAATCAAAATCTTGATCAAGATATTTCTGTCGAAGCAAACTTATCAATTAATTCGCATAGATTTAATGATTTTATTGATTGCTTTAATCGTAAAGGGAATTTATCTTTTCTGCTTAATGGCCTAGTAGATGAAAATGGCGATTTTATTTTAACTGATATTGCTAATATAGACGAAATATTTAATGCTATTGCTAATAGAATAAGCGATCCAAAGTCGCCAACCCTTAGAAAGCATTCTACAGAAAAAGATGCCTTTAAGCGTTTATTTGAAGACTATTTTGAAATTAACTATATAGTTACATATAAGAATGACAATGTAGTCCAAATGTCACCTGGTAAACGAGGTTTGGTTTTGCTGAATCTGATGCTTGAGTTGAGTAACTCGACTCATCCAATATTAATAGACCAGCCTGAAGACAATCTTGATAATAGGACGATATACTCTGAGTTAAAAGATTTTGTCAAAAGGTGTAAATCAAAAAGACAAATAATTATGGTTACTCATAATGCTAATTTAGTAGTCTCTGCTGATGCCGAATGTGTGATAGTTGCTGACCAACGTGGACATGAAGAAGATCTAATTGGTGATCGATATCGCTTTGAGTATGTTGGTGGAAGTCTAGAGCTAAGTTACAGCAAAATAGGTGATGAAAGTTATAACTATCTAAGTGATATGGGTATTAGGCAGCATGTTTGTCATATTCTTGAGGGAGGAGTTAAAGCATTCAAAGAGCGTGAAAAAAAATATAATTTAGTTCAAGAGTCGTTAGTGAAAAAATTGCAAAAATCTTAACTCTTCGGGGCTTGCTGAGCCTAATATATATATTGGGCTCGCGTATCACTTCTAGCCTCTAGAGGCTTCATCAATTCAGCCCTTAGCTCCAAAACGAAGTGTATTTCTCTTGGCGAATATTCTTGAATTTCGTCCGGAAAGCGACGACGTTACAGCTGTTTTTGCGGATCACTTCACTTAGCTTTTCTAGTTTTACCATTCTTGAGTTTTGATCTTTTTTGTGATGCTTCTTGACGGCGTATGTCAGCGGCCATCTTTGCGTATTTCTTGTGAGCTCGTAGTATCACTGGAATTAACAGTATCGCCACTCCAAGCATGGCCAGCACTGGTGCTATCATAATCCAATTTTGAGTAGTCATGGTCTATTCCTGACTAACCTGTCTCGACTACCTTTTATATTAGCAAGCCTTTGCAAGTTTATGTGCTCGCTTTTCCTTCAGGTCCATCTTAAATTAACTCTGTTGTATGGTCATGTCATCAACAGGTGTTAGTGAGAGTAGACGAAATGCTTGCATTTGAAAAAAATGACGCGGAAGTGCTGAATGACGGCTTATCAAAAATCGTAATGGAGTTAGTTGGTTACGAAGTTACCAGTTCGTGTATCCCGCTTAGCCTAAATCATAGAATAGCGGGTAAAACCTTGTGGGGCGATCAGCTCCATCGTTTCGCGACCGAATTGGTGATGTCCGGAAAATGCCGCCACCCTGAGGAAAGAGGGCAAGAGCACTATAGTCTGACCTTCTTAGATACGGGTGCTTACGATATATCCCCTGAATTCACAGAGGCACTTCACAGCGTGCCAAATACAATTGGGGATCATTTGCTTGCTGATGAGATTGAGGGCGGGTTGGCTCGAATAAATTCTCTCAACTCCTTTGGAGGCCCAGTGCCAGGGTATTTTCAAGCACGTATCCCTGTGTCTTCCCAGCAAATGTCTCGCCTGATGACTATAGTTGAGATGAAAGCCTACGCGTTTATTCATATCACCGAAGCGGTGATAGATGGTCAGCGTTGGATACGTGATCTGACGTTCAAAAGCTACAAAAAGTAAACCTTAAGGTGTCTGAATGTGTATCGCGCCGAGGCAGGCTGATTGCATGGTTAGCGCTGCTTCGGTGTTACTTAGCATGTATTTACCCGCTGTTTAAAAAGGGTGGGTCAGTGGTATTTGAGTGTCGGAGTTCACCCTTAAATAATTGCGGTAATTCCTCTCTTCGCCTCCATGCTCTATCTGGTGCTAGAAGGCTGGGAGAGCGCTTCAGGGACGTTTTGCTGATGAGGTATCTCAGCGTGTCACGTTGTGGTTGCCTACTCTCCAAGGCAAGTTTTAGATCGATACGAGACATATGCAGAGCAGTGGACGACATCCGCTGTGATAGGGATGGAGCATGTTGCCATTTCCGGCCTACCTTGGCGCTTGTTCGAATGGTCGCATCTGCTAATGCCATCTTGTCATGCTTCTTGGTGGTTAGATCAGTCGCGGTTGCGAAGCAAGGATCAAACGGCTCATCTTGTATGACCTCAGCATCAGCCACAGACCTCTCGTAATCACGCTCTCTCGGTTGATGACATTGTCGCTGCTGCCTAAACAACAGCTCGGCATCGGCCATATTTTGCTCATAGGCCAGTTCGGTATGCAGTGCATCGCGTAGCTCTAGTTGTTTGAGCAGCCAATCAACAGCGGTGATTAAGTTCTCGTAGTCGCGTTCCCGCATCTTCTCTTTCACTAGCTTCTTGGTTTCCCAATAGGCATCTACGCCAGGATCGGTTTCTTCATACTCCCAATCGTATTGTGGTTCGCTGTTACGAAATTCATTCCAAGCAAGTTGATCGTCGATTTCCGTAGCATGTTCATCATAAAGGCGATCGTCAGCTGGGCTTACGTTTGGCTTCCAACCTTTGAGCAAGTAGGTAAGCGACTGATGGCAGTTAAGGCCGGTGAGTTTGCTCTGGTTGGATTTCAGTCGTTTCTGTTGTGTCCAGGCGGCTTCATATAGTGATCTTGCTGATGAACGCAGTTGGTTAGGCACGAAGATGCGGCAGCTTCCGATATCCATGTAGCTGCTTTTCTTTTCCAGAGACTTCGACATGTAATCAGCCGCGCCTATGTCGATTGGAGCCAGCTCAAACCCTCCGAGGGCGTCAGTATGGAAGAAAAGCTGGCTCTTAAGTTGAGGCTTGCTATTACTGCGAGAGCGCTGTTTGTATCTGTGCTGAAGTCTACAGCCGGAGTAGACCATGTCGGTGTCCTGCTTGAAGCACTCTTTAACGGTGGATTCGTCACGTTCGTGGTAGGCAATGATGCAATGACTATGAAGGTTTCCTTTCTGGTCTTCGAGAACGCCATACCAATGAGCCTGAACGCCTCGGTATTTGAGGCGCCTGTTTATCCGGTTCGCGTAGGCTCCTGCTTTGGAGCGTTTGTCTTTGTCAGTCAGCGCCTGTGTCACTGACTCAGAGAAATTGACCGTTATGAAACCGATTTTCCATCCCTGTAACGGACTAACAAGATCTGCCAGGGCTAGAAAGTAAAACCTTAGTTCTAAGGAGAGGCTATGTCTGTTCAGTTGGCAGCGCAATTCCTTATCCTTCCATCTAGGTAATATCATAGACTCTAAGGGAAGAGCTACTGGGCAAAGGTGCTGCCCTATAACCTTGTTAAGGTGCCAAAGGCGCACCCGCTCTGCGTTTGTATTTGTTTTAAGTAAGTTGTTACTTACACTTTTTGTTGCATTTTTTCCGTTGCGAGTATCGCACGAAGCTATCTGGTTCATGTTACAATACCTATCTAATGATCAATTGCCGGCCTCTTATGGGTCGGCATTTTTTTATGTCTGTATGAAACAAGTTGGTTTGCTATTTAATGCTTTCAAAGTAAAGCGTGACGCGTCACTTATTCGTTGGGTTTATGTTTAGTTCTTATAGTTCCTGTATCGAAAGGTTCACTTTAAGATCCAGTTTGAAAAGTGCATGACTGCCAGGCTCTTATACGTAAAAATAGCTTTGATCCATATATAATACTGCTAACCCAAGTTGTGAGCTATATGCCGAAGGAGTTTTTATGGGTGCTATTGTCGGTTATTTAAGAGTGAGCACTGACGATCAACAGACTGGTTCGCAAAAAAGTGAAATAGAGTCTCGCTACTCAGTTGATCGTTGGTTTGAAGATGCTGCTGTCTCTGGTGTTGTTAAAACGGAGAAGCGTGAGGGCTTTAGCAATTTAATGAACTATGTGCGCGAGGGTGACACTTTGGTTGTTTATGCCATCGATAGGTTAGGGCGCGATACCATCGATGTTTTAAACACCGTCGAATCCCTGCACGCGAAAGGAGTGG
Organism: Halomonas sp. XH26; assembly: GCF_024138895.1. Lineage (NCBI taxonomy): Bacteria > Pseudomonadati > Pseudomonadota > Gammaproteobacteria > Oceanospirillales > Halomonadaceae > Halomonas > Halomonas sp. XH26. Next base: position 2,086,398 of record NZ_CP071889.1, on the reverse strand, counting down.
CCGTTATCTCAATTAGAGAGGGGTTTGAGTTGGGCACTCCGATAGGTAAGGCGATGTTAACGATGCTAGCTGCAATTGCCGAATTAGAACGGAGTAACATAAAGGCGCGGCAAATGGCCGGTATCGCGCGGGCAAAGAAAGACGGCTTACAGTTTGGTCGTGAGAAGGTCATAGATGATCGAGCAGTGGCGCTGTGGCGATCACAAAACAAGCAGTCGATAGCCAAGACTGCCAAGCATTTTGGAATTTCCACTCCATCGGTGAAGCGAGCTTGCCGTAAGGCTGCTGAGGAGGGGTGGTTGGATGAAGCTAACCTGCAAATGAGTAAGCAAGCAAGTTAACGCCGACATAAATGATGCCCTCAAGCGCTCAAATTTGCACCGTGAGCGCTTTTCCCTCTCTGCGCTGTGAAACCCTTCAGCGCAATGCTACGCGCTTTTAAACATCTTTTGCGAAGTGTTTAGCCGCAGGTTTTCGCGTCAGCAAGAAAAACCACTAATCCCGATGATGGCAGGATGATTAGCATTGCTGGTCTCTGTAAAATCCTCTGCATGCAGTGTCTGTCAGCCAGCCTTCAACAACGCTGTTGCCATTTGGATTTCAGGAAAGGCGGAAGCTGGTGGCTAATATGAGCGTTTAGCTATTGGGATGGTTTTGTGTTCGTTACCTATCTCGGTCGATACTGGTCGCACTCAAGACGATCAATTTATTCGTAATTTACCGAGGTGGGCATGAGCCAGGAAACGGAAAAGAGCCTTTGGGCTGAGTTTAGAGCACTGATTAACAAAAACGAGCGTGAGACGGCCGCTATTGTGTCAGCTGTCTTCGTTGGAGGCCTTGCATTGATTCTACTTTTGGCTGGCCAAATAGAGGGTGGAGCGTTTGTATCTATGCTTGGACTCTCGTTTGTGATTGGGTTATCCATCGCACTCTGGGGTGGGTTCTCAGAATTAAACGTATTGGGTGCCAGCCTTAAGCTTAGAGAGCTGACTTTTGATGCTAAAAAAGCGATTAATGGTTTAGAAGAGGGTCGAGTCAATCTTTATCGCATGCTTCTTTTAATGTCGATGCGTCATCCAGGCGGTATATCCAATAATTACGGTGATGGCCGTGTCAAAGATTATTTGACAACTATTAAAATTATCCAAAAAGAGGGCGTTTTCAATGCGCTCAGCGGCGAAATTTACAGGCATTGTCAAGACTTGATCACAAGTCAGGTGAGTAGTCTTTCTGGATATATTCATCCTGAAACTGGTTTCAACTTTGAAGGTGTAGAAGCCAAGGATATGGCTGTTGTTTTTGAGGAATGGTGCAGAGGCAACGGAAAAAAACACTTGACCGATGGCACTGTTATGATGGTTAGGTTAGAGCTAGACCGTTTAAGAGAGCTCATCGAGATCAGGCAAACAATTGCGGATGATATTGTGCTCAGCTTAAGAAGAAATGGGTAGAGCTAGTATGCGAATGTGTCGGATGCAAACTCGCCCAAGGGCGCTTATCTGCTCGATCTAGCGCTAGCCAGAGAGCTGACGCTTAGCTTCTATGTATAAGGGTATTGCTTGTTGCAGTGGGGCACCAGAAAATCCGCCCCTTGGTTCTATAAGGGAGGCGCCTATTTCGTCTCTCGAATAGGCAGCACTCCCCACAGCATCCGCGAAAAAACCTAGGGGTTTCAGTTCAGGCCCGACTCATTGGCGAACTCTTCTCCGGCAAAGTGTCCCCGACGTCGGCGCGCGCGTTCGCGAATTTCAGTTTTGACTTGGTAGTTAGGATTAGCGGCTGTTGAACGGTTACTTTCAGGTTGGTCAGGTTGGTCAGTAGGTCAGTAGGTCAGTAGGTCAGTAGGTCAGTTAGGTCAGTTAGGTCAGTTAGGCAGAGAGCAGAGAGGCTAAAATGACTTGGTGTAAGGACTTAGTGTTGGGTGTCTAGTGCGCTTGTTGGCTAAGAGTAAGGCTTGAGAGGTAAAGTGATTTTCAGTGATAAGCAGAGGTATTTGGTTATCGTCGATTTTTTTGGGTTTATTCGTTTTTTCTATAAAAGTAGTTTTTTTAATAGTCTTTTTAATATGGCATCCGGTGGGGAGGGTGGAAAACTCCTTACCAGAGCAGACGCTATTCGCATCAAGGCTCCGGTAAGGCTTTTCCCCTCCAGCCACCCATGCTTGTATAAGATCAAACGATCCGACATCCGTATGGGGCCATCCCTCACTGCACTGAACAACGTCACATGGATCTGTGAGATCCGGGCGATCCCATGTAACGCCCGCAACGCCCCGTTCAGTGACCCCTGATGGTGATCAGGAGAACCTCTTCAGGCACAGCCTATTGTCGCGGATCTCTTCTGGCTGTCGTCGGTAAGTTTATCGCTGTCTGCGTAGGTCACCTTTCGTCGGCTCCCTCTGGCATGAATCACTGATAACTTCACTGACTTTTCACCTGTGGCCGAACGTATGTTTCTCCGATACCTCCGCAGGTGTGTGCATTCCGAACTGGCTGCATGCACAGTGATATTATCTACAGGGGATGGAGACATGGCAAGCAGATTATTGCTTCGGAGAGGTAGATCGTAAGTGGCTGATTAAATTGAGCCAATGGCGCTTATACTTGACTGTTCTTATACTTGGTGCGGGATGTGAATGTAGTAGCGAGGCCGAAACTCGCGAACCTCAACACCCGCATTGATCAGGGAAGCCTGGAGCATAGCATTGCTGGCCATGGATGAGGCTTGCACTCACTACCTCTAGGCTTTTTCCTCGCCGAATATTTCTTTTGCTTGATCACCCGTAAGCGGTGCGTCCCAGCCTTCCACGTAAGTGATTTGATCTTTCATCACGCCGAATATTGACTGCCAGCCATGGTCATCACCATTCGCTGTCGTCGGGATCTTCGTGAGTTTCACGGTGCCTGCGTCCCCGCTGATGGTGATGTCATGTCCTTGCTGTGCCAACGCGATGACCTCTTCTAACTGTTGCTGCGCCTCATCAACTGAGATTTTCATTTGCTTAAGCTCCTTGCTTACTTCGCCTGATTCAAGAATAGCCCGAGTCAAGTGAACAGCGAATTGATTACGTTGCAACTAAGCTCCAACGCTTCCAAATTTGCGTTTTAAGGAGCGAAGCTGGGAGGGGGCTGACTTCCTTGGGTCGCTAGTAAGAACGTCCTGGAAGGCTTAAATAGGGCTTTTGGAAGGTGTTTTATGGATGGGAAGCAAAGCAATGGTAGTTTGCTGCTAGCTTGAAAGGAAACCTCGAATAATCCAACGGATGGTGAGGCCGGAACAAAAGGCCAGAGCTGGTAGAAGCACCGACCACAGAGCCATCAAAAGCAATTCGGAATACACAGGATGGGATGAAAAATAGTAGTGATGAACAGGATTACGCACAGCAAGAACCAGAGTGCGCTGACTACCATCCACAGACGCATCCAGCCCGGTGACACTAACGCTTTTTCGGTTTTATCTTTCAACGGTCTGCTTCCTGACTTGGCTCCTCAGCTTATTCTAGGACGCGCTTTTCTAATCTAAATTTACTTTATTGTTTACAGCGGCGAGTGATTCATCAGTGAAAGGGTGAGTGTGACTGGTGACGTGAAAATCTGAACCAGCAGTAACTCGATTAGAGCTGTTGTCTGAGAGTGCCGAGCTTATTAACTGGAAAGTCGAAGGAGAACGCTAGGCAAACTAATCCTAGTGATTTCAGCAAACACTCCTTCAAGCAAACGGAAAACCTAATCCCGTAGCTGCTCACCGAAGCAGAGAGAGTGAGGTCAACGCTGAGCAAGACCGTTATCGTTAAGAAAATAGTCTTTGCTACTTCGGAGACGGGATTGCTCTGCACCTTTCATGCTGAAAGGCTAAAGCGTAGCTAGCTACGTGAGATACGAAGAGGGTGAAGGTCAGTATCAATACGTTGGTGCTGGAGAGGCTGGATCGGACATGAAAGGGTGATCAGCTCTATCTGACGAGCGCCGCGCCGCGCGCTCATTCCCTCACTTCCCTCATCTTCAATGCTTTCACAGCAGAGAGTGAGTAACTGACCTCGGTTGTTCAGTCTCTTTTTCAATCACGTTTATTACCTGTTAGTTAGTGTAATTAAACAGCTACTACACTAACTATTGCTTAGGTGGTCGAAAGCCAGCAGTGGTGCGGGCTTCGTAAGGGTTTTGTTGCTTTGATTGGTTGCATTTTTTCCACTCCGTATTTGCCCGAAATGGGCAGTAAAGTCATCGGCTGCACCTGCATAGATATAGCGGGTATCCGATTAGGCGGTGTGGTAGCGGTAAACTTGTTCGCTCCTTTTGTGATGACGCCCTGGCACTAAAAACTATAAGCCCTCCGCATGGGTATTCTCATGAACGTGACCAATGATTCCAGAGACGACTTAAAATCGGTCACTGTATAACGGGATACGAAATCATGTTCAAACGGAATGGGCGGTCCCAGTAGGACGGAATATACATCACATTGACGCGAGCGCAGGGCCAAGAGTCATAGCCGGTGTTTATTGTGAAGCTTGCGATCTCTCACCAATCGCTCTGTAGTGCGTTTAAAGGCGCGATAGCAGAAAGCTAAGACTACCTAGCTATCAGCGTGAGAAAACGTCTTGGTGAGTGAATTTGGTGGGTTTTGAAGCGGAAAAGACCAGAGGAACAAATGTGTTGTGATCGTTCAAGGTGAAGAAAGCACCGCTGGATGGTCTAGCTGTCGATTGCCTAAGCAAGATCCTGGAGAGCGACGATGACAAACGACCTCGCCGAAATTACCGTCTACATGACCAAGCACCCTGAGAGAGGGCCAAGGTTATTCGTTAAGGCGAAGGGTGCGCGGTTAAAGGTTAGCCGCAGCGTCACTATGGCCGAGGCGATTGCCATCTGGAGAGGCGAATTTCCTGAGAGTCTAAGTGACATGATGACCGAGGCTCAGTTCCGAGGTTATCAGGCTGAGTTTGTGTTCCAGGCGGACATGTATTTTCAGCACCTTGGGGCTGAGATCGACCTGAGTCAGTAGGTGATGGCCAAAGAGAAGCAGGTGCGGGGCGTCTTGGCCAGTTTTTCTCTTCTTTCTCCGAGAGTTTGTTTTTCTATCTAAGTAAGGCGTTTTTTCCGCCAACCATCTCTACTGCTACAAGATTCTAATACCTTCGGAATAGGGGTTTTATATAGATGGAGTGAGGCATTCAATACAAGAACTTCGCCTCATCCTTTACCCCTCGGTTTGCACCTCATGGACACTGCCGTGATCACTGCCTTGGCGTGATTGGAAATCGTTCGGCTTTCCCTGTGCGTGGCGGTTGTCGTGAGGCAGCTCCCTTGGCAGCCGTTATCCTATGTAGGCAGAGCCTTTCCCGATCCCACGGTTATTAGGGAGACGCCTTGGCAGCTTCAGATGAATGTAGGCAGAGCCGTTTTCAATGCCGAGCTAATCAGGTAACGGCAGACCCGCAGCGCCGTGGCTCTCTCGAAAAATCTAGGCAAAGCCTTTCCCGAAGTGCCTTGGCTTGGTGAGCGTATGTAGGCAAAGCCTTTCCCAATGGTGGGCGGCCAAGGTTCGGTGTAAGAGCGTGGCGATGGCAGAGGCGGCATTCCCGCCAAATTCTCCTCCCTAACGCTTTCGCCACTCTCAGTCTTTCCTACACGGTCTCTGCCTACGAGCAAAACTCACAAGGCTCTGCCACTTACACGGCGTAAACAGTTCTCACCGGTGAATAATCGGGCTTCTGTGAGTAGGCTGCTGCTTACACGGCTCTCTCATAGGCTGGTGTCTCCGCGATCAGATTCCTTTTCTCTGGCTTCAAGCTTCTCCATGAGCGGTTGATTCTCCGGTTCTGGTCTTGTTGTTTTGCTCTCTTGGCATTTTGTTTCTATCTGAGGTTCTTCGGTTTGATTCGCTGTGCCTTGAAAAAACCGGTCTGGTTTTCATGGTGTTCGGGGAGGGGGTGCCGACGAGGCTGTGCCTTGTAAAAAATAGACCTTGTTTTCGTGGTGTTCGGCGGAATTCTCGAAGTCAGCGGAACAGCCTGAGACACGAGGTAGCCTGGATCGGAAGAGACCGTGCCTTTGGTGGTCTGCTTTCCCTGAGCCTGCGAGGGGAGAAACCCCTGTTCCGAGGATTTCAGCTTAGGCAGAGTTCTTGTATTGAATGCCTCACTCCATCTATATAAACCCCTATTCCGAAGGACTTGTATTACTTGTAAGCAGAAAATAGGTTGAGAAAATGTGGAGCTGCGGCTTTCACCTCATTTCCGAGGATCGTGTTGAGGCAGAGTTCTTGTATTGAATGCCTCATTCCCTCTATATAAATATCCTCTCCGAAGTAATTAGTAATAATACAAGTAAGGGAAATTGGTCGGAGTGAGCGGGCGGCCGCCGAGCCTTCTGCCTGGATGTTCGTCTCTCTGAGCGCTTTTTGAGCATGATCGGGGTGATGTTGTTTCCTGCTGTCAGCGATTGACGATTGAGTGTGTCGGGAAGCTGTCAAATTTCGTCTGTGAGACGTTTCCCAGCTCGATGCTAGTCAACGTATATGTCGGATCGGGAAGCGTCTTAAAACGCTTCTTTTGCGCTTAACTATAAGTCTTGAAAATTCGCCCAAAAATGTGACGTTACGTTGACGTTGTTTTTGGCGTTTTGAGGGTATCTTGAGCAAAAGAAAACCCCCGTATCATGGGGGTTTGAGGTTGTTTCAGAGGGTCAAAACAAAACGTCACATTTACTCTTATACTTGGCTTACAAACGTCACATTTTTCGGCCTTAGTATAAGTGGCGAAACGTCACATTATTGCTGTGAAAACTTCCGCTCACATTGGGCTGACTACGCCGCTAACTTTCCGTTTCACACCAGTCCTCAGCGGAAAATAATGCTCATGTCCATTAACGAAGGAGCATTGCGATGTTGAACGGTAGCAGCGTGTCGGATTTTGTTGTGAAGCGTCAGAAAGAGCTGGGTTTGGCGAATGCAGATCTAGCCAACGCGCTTGGTTACAGCAACCATAACGTCATCACCATGATAAGAAGCGGTAAGACAAGGCTGCCCCTGGATAAGGTTCGGCCAATGGCGCGCGTGTTAGATGTCGACCTGGCGTGGTTATTCCGAGCAGTGATGAGCGAGTATGTGCCGGATACGTTGGCAGCTATTGAGCAGAGTCTTGGAGCGTTTACGTCGCAGAATGAGCGTAATCTACTTGAGGTTTGGCGTCATGCTACCGACAGTAGCGATCCCGAGATAACCGACGAGTTGAGAAAGGGTTTTATGAGCATTATGCGGCTCAAGGAAGAGCTTGCTAAGCCCTAACGAAGTAGGCAGCAGCACCGAAGCTGGACGTCAGCTTCGGTGTGTATTCGTTGTTTCGCTTACGAATGGACTGCGCTTACACCGGATTTCTTTTGAAAGGATTGCCATCTTATTGACGATAACTCAATCCCAGGATATTGGACGGCTTCAACTACTGACTGCAAAAACGATAATTCTTTGCCCCTGCCATACCGCGATGTCATCAATGAGCTGGCGTGTCCTAATATCCAGCGGGTGTCTTCATCACGCAAGATTTCGCCATTAGGCAGTTTGCCTCGTCGAGCAGCGTCGGCAAACGTGTGTCTAAACGAGTGAAATGACACGCTTGAACCATCAGCTCGTTGATCTGGGCGGCACAAAACGCCACATCTATCCAAATAGCCGTAGCGAATACGTGGCTTACCGTGTCTATCGACTCCGTTAGGCCCGCCTTTGAACCACTCGGTGATTATTTTTCCTTTTCCTGGTGCGCCTCGGACATATTGATCAAAAAGTCCAGTGGGGCGAAGAGGGTGCTCCCGTCTTTGCTTAACGTAATCAAGCAGGCCAATCTTAATAAGCACCGAATGGATGGGAACACGTCGTCGTGATCCCTTGGTCTTAAGCTCTTTGCCGCTATCTTTGGAGCTGCTTTCGGTCGTAATGTCAAAGAACCAGATTCCGGCCTCATTTTTGATGTCGTCTAGCTCAAGCTGGATGATTTCTCCAAGCCTAGCGCCCGACAGTAGTGCGATAAGAGGCGTCCAGTATTTAGCGCAATCGTAAGATGTATCACGCTTCTTGAAACGGGTAGTGAAGCTGTCGCCATAGCTTGAGCCAGGAAATATCAGCTTCAACTCTTCAATGGTGAAGGGGTGCTTGTCGACTTCACTGGCACTCCGTCTTTGCGTTGTGTCTATAACGCTGGCGGGGTTGGTCTCAATCCAGCCGTATTTACGCGCGTGCTCTAATATGTTTTTTAGCACTAGTAAGCGGTTCTTGGTCGCCTGGGAACCTGTGATAGGTCTGTCGTGAGACGAACGGCACATAGTTGCGGCGATCTTTGCGTCTACATTTTTGGGGTAGTTACGGCAGTGCTGTTCGGCTTCTCGACATGCGTTGATGTCGATCTCATGAAGACAGGTCTCCTGAAAATAATACTTCCAGAAAGAAACGTTTCGAGATTCTTTATCGAAAGTGCTCGACCGCAGTGTCTTGTCGTATTCACGGTTCCGTTTATACAGCTCTATATAGTCATCAGCTACCTCGGTAAATAGCTTCTGGTCAGCAACGGCTGTATGTGAAGATGAATGAGCTGTTTGAGTGAGCGCGGACCTGCCCATACGCCGATCGAGGTCATCCCTGAGCCTGATGATGATGTCCGCTTCTTTTTCGGGACAACCAAAATCTACCTCTACCTCTTGGCCAAGATAGGCGTCTTTCATGTAATGAAGCACCAGTCCCTTAAGCGCTAGTGGCTTTGAGGGCGGACGTTGCATGGGTATGGGTATGTCAGATAAAGCAAAGAGAGGGGCCTGGGCTTGCTGCGACTTCTGATGGGGTTTTAAAGCCGCAAGGGCACCATAAGGGATATGAATGTCGTTCAATGACTTACCATTCCTCAAGGCATCATAGACAACCTGGAAGCTGAGCCAAATTTCCATAGCACGACGCTTGGCTGTTGCTTTGCAGGGGGTTTTCAAACTAAGCCGAAATTCCCGCTTCCCGCCAAAATGGCTTCGAAGAGCGAGAGGAATGATTACACGAGCGTAGAAAATTGAGTTATGACGATTTCTTGAAAGGTAGCTTCCGTATGCCATTTTTAAATTCCGAATGTCACACCTAAGTGTCACACCTTCGGTTGGCAATGCGATTGATATCGCTGAAAGCTATGATCCGTATAAGTTGGATCAAAAATTGGTGCGGATGGGGAGACTCGAACTCCCACACCTTACGGCACTAGAACCTAAATCTAGCGTGTCTACCAATTCCACCACATCCGCTGAAGACGAGACGTATATTAACAGCATTCGTATTAATGTCAACGGTGTATCATTAAAATTGTTAATTAAACCAGTCTGGGAAAAGTATGTTTCTGACGCGGTTGGTACATGGTGCAAACACTTGGGCCAAAAAGGGGCTGCCAGGCTACTGCGCGTTTTGCCTTTCTCCTGGGCAAACCAGTGGTGGTTGGTGCCAGGAGTGTTTTGCACAGTTGCCGTGGAATGCCAATGGCTGCTGGCAGTGTAAAGAGCCTTTGGATGTTGGGGACATAGCATCCGTTCAATTTGTTTGTGGGCACTGTAGAGAGAACCCTCCAGCGTTTACCGTCGCGACGGTGGAGCTTTTATTTGAAGAGCCTATAAAAGAGTTAGTTCATGACTTTAAATTTAATGCGTCGCCCCGTGCGGGAATATTGCTGGTAGAGCTGATGATGAGTAAAGCTCCCAGCTATTTGGGAGGAGGTCTCTTGCCTGTGCCGATGCATACCACTCGAGCGCGGCAGCGTGGTTTTAATCAGTCTCGCTGGTTGGCTGATCAACTAGGCAAGCGGGTCAAACTGCCCGTGTTAACGGCTGAATGTCGTCAACAGCTGCCTTCTCAACGGACGTTAAACAGAAATGAGCGAGCAAAAAATTTAGTAGGTGCCTTTCATATTAATGGTCCACTCCCATCACATCTCACGATTATTGACGACGTTGTTACTACTGGCGCGACCTGCCAAGCACTTGCTGAAGCAGCGCTTCGTGCGGGGGCTAAACGTGTCGATGTTTGGGCAGTTGCTCGAACACCTCTGGTGCATAATTGATAGAATGCAGGCTTAATTTGCACAGGAGCGGTATATGCCACACCCGTTTAGTACGCTTTCTCCGGACACCGTGATGTCTGCTGCGGAGTCTGTTGGGATTTGGCCAGCTGGCGAACCGTTTGCACTTAATAGCTATGAAAATCGAGTGCTGATGTTTCGTGACGATGACGGTAAGCGCTGGGTTGTGAAGTTCTATCGTCCTGATCGTTGGGCAGATGAGGTCATTCAGGAAGAGCATGATTTTCTTCAAGAGTTGGCTGCTGCTAATGTGCCCGTTGTTGCGCCCTGGCGGGATCAGCAGGGCAAATCACTCCATACTTACCAGCAATTTCGCTTCACACTTTACCCTCAATGCAGTGGTCAAGCGCCTGAGTTAGACAACCCTTCGCATCTTTTTGCATTAGGTAATGCGTTAGGGCGGTTACATGCAGTGTCATCACGAAAGGCGTTTCAGTACCGTCCAACATTAGAGTGGCAGGGCGATATTCATGATGCTGAGGCCCGTGTTATCGAAAGTAAAAGGCTAAGCAAGCATCAGCAGCGCGCTTATCACAACGTTGTACAGAAAATTCTTCGTCATCTTGAAAAGCACCCCATCGCCAGCGATCAAATGATTCGAACGCATGGTGATTGTCATCTGGGCAATGTTTTAGGAAGAGATGAATCATTTACCTTGGTGGATTTTGACGATTGCCTTATGGCGCCCGCTATCCAAGATGTATGGATGCTGTTACCCGTTGATGATCCATCTGGCTGGCGAGCACAGCTAAGTGAAATTGTTGAAGGCTATGAAGAGGAGCAAACATTTCCGCAACACCAGCTGTCGCTAATCGAGCCGTTGCGGGCTTATCGTCTTATCCGATACACCGCGTGGCTTGTTTCTCGCTGGGATGATCCAGCGTTTCCTCGTGCGTTCCCATGGCTGGCGGAGAGCGGTTATTGGGATCAGCACATCCGCCAGCTTGAGCAGCAGTTGTTACAGCTTGAAAAGCCTATTTGGCTAGCATAACAATTGCACCGATAGTTAATTAAGCATCGCCCCCATTGACGATGAGTGACATGGTTTTATTCAGGTTGATTGACGGAGCGTGGGTTTTCAGCGCTTGCATCGGGGTCAGGCCGATCTGATGGGATGGGGTTGGCTACGCCTTCTCCATCAGCCTCTCGTCGAGCAGCATTAATCTCCGCTGAAGGGTTATCTTGAGCGTTGATATCGATATTTTCATCCAGTGTCACCACGAATGCTTGGCCTGGCGATAAGGTGCAAGGCGACTCATCACAGGCAAGACCATACTGACCGTCTTCTGCATACGCACTGGCACTAAATGAACCGGTGAAAATAGCGCTTTCAGCATCGTGTGTTTCAATGCAGGTTGCGTCTTGAGTTGTAATGCGAATGCGTCCATTAGTGTACTGTGCATTGGCGACTAAAACGCAGTATTCGGGCAACTGATGCGAGGCACTGCCAGCTTGGGTTGGATGAAGTAAGATATCTTCATAACGCGATTGGCTGTCGGTAAAAGCAAACTCTTCGATGACCTCGACACCGACACTGGCACCTTTAGGTAGTGTTAATGTCTGTTCGGCGGCTAACAAGGGTGTTGCCAATGCAGTTCCCAATAGGGCAGTTAAGAAAAACGGTGCAGGTTTGAATGACATAAGGAACTCTCAGATGAGCGCTACGAATTAAGCTGACTAGTTCGACCCATGATAGCACAGCTTAAATAGTCTCAAAGGGGGGTGCGCGGCACTCTGCCACAGCAGGGTTAGGTGCGTTAAAATAACGGGATGTGGTGTTTATTATTGTGCAAAAGTTGTTTAGCGTATATTTTTTGTACATGATTGGCGCACAGCTCTCAGCTATTGATAGATAGCAATATTTCGCTGTTGATTAAACGCTTTAGTAGTCCAGACGTTTTTCAGTGGCTAGCACGTACAGTTTTGATGAGGCTTCAAATGACCGACGACATTGCTCAACACTATCGCCACATTATCGCCGCAATCGGTGAAAATCCTGACCGTGAAGGACTGCGCGATACGCCCAAAAGAGCCGCAAAAGCAATGCAGTTCTTGAATGCTGGCTACCAGCAATCACTTGAGGAGATTGTTAATGGCGCAGTATTTGAGTCACAAACAGATGAAATGGTCCTTGTAAAAGACATTGAACTGTACTCCATGTGCGAGCACCACTTGCTACCCTTTATTGGCAAATGCCATATCGCCTATCTGCCTAGCGGAAAAGTACTAGGACTTTCGAAGTTTGCCCGTATTGTTGATATGTATGCTAGGCGTATGCAAATTCAAGAGAACTTGACGCGTGAAATTGCTGAGGCAGTGCAGCAAGTTACCCAATCAAGAGGTGTCGCTGTGGTGATTGAGGCACGCCATCTTTGTATGATGATGCGCGGTGTGGAAAAGCAAAATTCAAGCATGACATCTTCTGTGATGCTGGGGAGTTTTCGCAGCAACCAAGCAACGCGGCAGGAGTTCTTAACGTTAATCAGCTGAAATATCGGCTAAGAATCTTTGGCAGATTTCATTGCAAAGATTTGGTTAAACACGCGGTTTCGTCTTAGCATGAACAGGTCAATGAGCCCGTGAGGCCAATATTTGGTCAGGAGTCTGTCATGGAAGCGCTGAAAGAAACACAGCTGTATTGCCCGTTTGCCTATATCGATGGTAGCTGGGTGGCCGCCGACAGCGGTGAGCAAATTAATGTCTTAAACCCTGCGACGGGTGAGTCCGTGGGCGATATGCCTCGACTGGGTAAAGTTGAGACTGAGCGCGCTATCGATGCAGCGGATGCTGCGTTACCCGCTTGGCGTGCGTTGACCGCTCAAGAACGAGCTGATCTGCTGCTGAAGTGGCATGATCTCATGCTGGAGCATAAACACGATCTCGCTTTGCTCATGACCTACGAGCAAGGCAAGCCAGTAAAAGAGGCGGAGGGCGAAATTGTCTATGCCGCTAGTTTTTTACGTTGGTTTGCAGAAGAAGCGCGCCGTGTTTATGGCGAGACTATTCCCGCCGCTAAAGCGAACCAGCGTATTGTGGTGACAAAACAGCCTGTCGGTGTTGTGGGGGCTATTACTCCCTGGAATTTTCCGGCTGCTATGATCACGCGTAAAGCAGGCGCCGCGTTAGCAGCGGGCTGTACGATTGTCGTTAAGCCTGCAAGCCAAACGCCATTTTCTGCAACGGCTCTCGCCATGTTGGCAGAAAGAGCAGGCATTCCCCGTGGCGTGTTTAATGTAGTGCCTGGCAGTGCTGCAGATATCGCCAGTGCACTTACTCAATCACCCAAAGTGCGCAAAATTACCTTTACGGGTTCTACGGAAGTTGGCCGCAAGCTCATGGCTCAGGCGGCTGAGCACGTGCAAAAAATATCCCTTGAGCTGGGTGGCAATGCGCCCTTTATCGTTTTTGAAGATGCAGACCTTGATGCCGCTGTAGAAGGTGCCATGGCTGCGAAGTTTCGTAATGCTGGCCAAACATGCGTATGCACTAATCGGTTTTTGGTGCAGTCCAGCGTTATTAACGCCTTCTGTGAGAAGTTGGCGGTTGCTATGAATAGTGAGCTGTACGTAGGTAATGGCACCGAGCCCAATATTAACATTGGTCCTTTGATCGATGGTGAGGCGGTCAAAAAGGTCAGTGAGCATGTGCAGGATGCGGTCGACAATGGGGCTGAGCTGCTGCTAGGTGGCCATCCGCATCCACTCGGTGGAAACTTCTTTACTCCGACGCTGATTAGCTTTGCAACAGATAAGATGAAGGTGGCTCACGAAGAAACCTTTGGCCCTCTGGCGGCAGTTTTTCCCTTCGATGAAGAGGAAACTGCTATCGAGATGGCTAACGACACTGAGTATGGTTTAGCCTCCTATTTCTACTCACAAGATCTGGGTCGCGTTTGGCGCGTCGCCGATGCACTTGAGTATGGCATGGTGGGAATTAACACCGGCCTTATTTCTAATGCAGCCGCTCCTTTTGGTGGCGTAAAAGCGTCCGGTCTTGGGCGTGAAGGTGGGCATCAAGGTTTGGAAGAGTACCTTGAGACAAAATATCTGTGTATTGATCTAGGTTAAGCGCAGGCGCAAGTACTACAAATAAATAGTGCTATAAATAAACAGCACTATCAGCAAGCAGGCCCCCATCGGAAAAATCCGCTGGGGGCCTGTTTTTATGGCAAGACGAGGCGATTAATGACGGAAGTGGCGCATGCCAGTAAATACCATGGCAATACCTGCTTCGTTAGCGGCATCAATGACTTCCTGGTCACGCATGGAACCGCCGGGCTGAATAACGGCAGTAATGCCTGCGGCTGCGGCGGCGTCAATACCATCGCGGAAGGGGAAGAATGCATCTGACGCCATTACCGAGCCTGGTACTGAAAGACCTTCATCTGCCGCTTTAATGCCCGCAATTTTCGCTGAGTAAACGCGGCTCATTTGGCCTGCGCCAACACCCACTGTTTGACCCTCTTTGGCGTATACAATCGCATTCGATTTAACGAATTTAGCGACTCGCCAAGCAAAACCGAGGTCGCGAAGTTCTTGTTCTGTTGGAACACGTTCGCTAACCACGGTCAGCTCTTCGCGGGTTACCATGCCCTGGTCGCGCTCTTGTACCAACAGTCCGCCGTTAACACGTTTAAAGTCAAACGCAGGCTGTGTTTCGCCAGGCCAGTGGGCACTGACATCAAGCAGGCGTACATTCTGCTTCTCTGCCACGATAGCTGCTGCCTCATCACTCACGCCGGGTGCGATAATAACTTCAACAAACTGGCGATCAATAATTGCCCGAGCGGTTTCGGCATCTAGCGCCACGTTAAACGCAATAATGCCACCAAAAGCGCTGGTCGGATCGGTAGCGAAGGCTTTGTCATATGCTTCAAGTGCAGTAGCGCCAATAGCTACACCGCAAGGGTTGGCATGTTTGACGATGACACAAGCAGTTTCATCAAACGCTTTAACGCATTCAAATGCTGCATCTGTGTCGGCCACGTTATTGAAGGAGAGTGGCTTACCTTGCAGAGTTTTTGCAGTGGCGACGCTCGGTTCGCTTGCTTGGGGGTCCACGTAAAAAGCAGCTTGCTGATGCGGGTTTTCGCCGTATCGCATGTCCTGCTTTTTGTCCAATTGCAGGTTGAAAGTGCGAGCAAACGTTGCGTTTTCGCTAGTCACTTTACGGCCAAGATAATTGGCAATGGCGCCATCATAACCGGCGGTGTGTTCAAATGCTTTCACGGCCAGATCAAAGCGGGTAGCGGCGCTCACTTGACCGTCTTGCGCAGCCAGTTCTCCCAGTACCCGAGCATAGTCATCGGCATTTACCACGATGGTGGTAAAGGCGTGATTTTTTGCGCATGCGCGCACCATGGTCGGCCCGCCGATATCGATATTTTCGATGGCGTCTTCCAGTGTGCAGTCTGGGTTGGCAACAGTGGCAGCAAATGGATAAAGATTAACGACCACCATGTCGATGGGGGTGATGTCGTTCTCTGCCATCACCGCATCATCCTGACCGCGGCGCGCCAGGATTCCACCATGGATTTTGGGGTGCAGTGTTTTTACACGGCCATCCATGATTTCAGGAAAACCAGTGTGCTCAGAGACTTCTTTAACAGGAACAGAATTTTCCTGAAGCAGTCGGAAGGTTCCGCCAGTTGAAAGAAGTTCTACGCCGTGTTGGCTTAAACCGCGGGCGAATTCAACAATGCCGGTTTTATCGGATACGCTCAAAAGGGCGCGACGGACGGGGGTAGCAGTACTATCAGCCATTAGAGTGCTCGTGTGCAGAGTCAAGGAGTTAACATCGAAAATTACAAACGACAACGCCCCTTATGGGGCGTCACCTTCAATCAATCCATAGAGCTTAAGTTTTTTGCGCAATGTGCCACGGTTTAAACCCAATACATCCGCGGCTCGGGTTTGGTTGCCTTCTGTATGTTCCATTACGCAGCTAAGTAGCGGCGCTTCTACTTCGGCCATCACCATCGCGTAGAGATCAGTTGCCTGGCTGCCATCGAGATGCTCGAAGTAACGGCGTATCGCTGTCTCAACCGCTTCTCTAAGTGGTTGGGGCGGTACGCTCGCGGCGGGGTCCGCCAGAGTGCCTGAGAGACGGTGAGAGAGCTCGTTCGAAAGCAGGTCGCGTTCAGTCATGCAGCATGGCTTCCTTTAGCTAGCAGACGCTCTGCAGCGTCTTGCGTCATGGCATCATTAATCCAATTAAATTGCGATGCTGGGGTGGCAAGCGCATTAAATTGCTGCTTCAGCAGATAATGCTGTTTGTCGTTGAAGCGCGGGTCTTCATTCAAGTACCAACCTAGGTGTTTTCGCGCTATGCGAACACCCATTGTATCGCCATAAAACGTGTGCAGAGCTTGTAAGTGCTCATTGAGAACGTTGCGGCGCTCATCAAGAGTTGGGGGTGTTAGCAGTTCTCCATGGGCAAGATAATGGGTAATCTGCTCGAATATCCATGGGTTGCCTTGCGCCCCGCGGCCAATCATTACTGCATCGGCACCTGTATATGACAAGACCTCTTTGGCCTTTTGAGGGCTGGTAATATCCCCATTGGCGATAACCGGTATCGTCAGGTGCGATTTTATGTCAGCGATAGTGTCGTACTCAGCCCATCCAGTATAGCGCTGCTCTCGATGACGTCCATGTACTGCTAAGGCTTGGATGCCTGCAGATTCCGCGAGTTTAGCAATGCGTAGGCCATTGTTAGCTTCAGCAGACCAGCCTGTGCGAATTTTTAAGGTAACTGGAATATCAACGGCTTTTACAACGGCGTCCAGAATTTCGGCTACTAGGGCTTCATCACGCATTAGGGCCGAACCAGCAGCCTTATTGCAGACCTTTTTAGCCGGGCATCCCATGTTGATATCAATCACCTGGGCGCCTAGTTCGGCGTTAAGGCGCGCAGCATTGGCAAGCATTTCAGCGTCACCCCCGGCAATTTGTACAACCCGTGGGTCGGGCTCGCCTTGGTGATCCATGCGTAGCTTGGACTTTCGGGTATGCCAAAGAGAGGGGTCGGCTGTCACCATTTCGCCGACCACCCATCCAGCACCTAAACGCCTACAAAGTTGGCGAAATGGGCGATCGGTAACGCCAGCCATCGGTGCCAAGATGACTTGGTTGGGTAGCTGGTGAGGCCCTATCATTGGTGGCTGAAAGTTTTGTGTGGTCATTGTGCTGCGCTGTAGATACAGATAAAAATCGCCGAGTAGGCGTTTCAAGGGGGCGTATGATACGCCTACTCGGCGATGGGGTGAAGGCCGTTGGCTAGATTAAACGGCGCGGTAGCCTGATAGACGAACCCACCCTTCGCGAATTGTGGGCTCTTCCATTATCAAGCCCTGGGCTTCGTAGGCTTGCAAGACCTCATTCGCTTGGTTCGCTAAAATGCCAGACAATGCTATTTGTCCGCCGGGTGCGACATGGCCTGCAATCATTGGGGCTAATTCAACTAATGGCCCAGCTAAAATATTGGCGGTGACAACTGGGTAGTGGCCGTCGATCAGCTGTTCAGGATAGTAAAGGGACAATTGTGCGTCGCTAATCTGATTGCGCGCTGCGTTGTCACGGCTTGCCTGAAGTGCCTGTGGATCTATATCAGTAGCATCGGCGTGGGTTGCCCCTAACTTTAGCGCGGCAATGGCAAGAATGCCTGAGCCGCAGCCCACATCTAGGACGGTTTTATCTTCCAGTCCGCCGCTAACCGCAAGGCTATCCAGCCACTCCAGGCAAAGCGCTGTCGTGGGATGGGTGCCAGTGCCAAAGGCAAGGCCTGGGTCAAGAATGAGATTGACGGCATTGGCTTCTGGGGGCTCATGCCAGCTCGGTACGATCCATAGCCGTTGGCCCATTCGCAACGGCGTAAAGTCATCCATCCATTCTCTTTCCCAGTCTCTATCGGCTAATAGTTCATACGCAATGTCTGGACAGGGTTCGCCGGGGACTTGCTCAGACCAAGCGGCTTGAATGCGCTCAAGCATGGCTTCAACGCCGTCTAAGTCGTCATATAGGCCAGTGAGAATTGTATCTTGCCAAAGCGGGGTAGTACCTCGCTCTGGTTCGAAAACAGGATCATCGTGGGCATCTTGAAGGCCAATGGCCGTCGCGCCTTCCTCTAACAGTAGATCTTCTAGTAGTTCGGCTTGTTCTGGAGCAACGTGGGCTTTGAGTTGGAGCCAGGGCATCAGTAATCTCCACTGCGTACGTGCATTCACGCAAAGGTAAAAAACAATAACGGGGTGGCTATGGCCACCCCGTTGAGTATTATCAGCTATCTATTCAGCTCAGCGCCTTTGCAGATATTAATTTCTGGTATTAGCTACTGAGTTTCTTTTCAAGATAGTGAATGTTGACGCCACCTTGGCGGAAATAACTATCTCTCACCAAATCTTTTTGCAGATCAATATTGGTCTTGATCCCCTCGACTAGCAGCTCATCTAGGGCGTTGCGCATACGCGTCAGGGCAATCTCGCGATCAGCCCCCCAGGTGATTAGCTTGCCGATCAGTGAGTCATAATGAGGCGGTACGGTGTAGCCAGTGTACAGATGAGAGTCCATACGCACGCCAAGGCCGCCCGGAGCATGGAACAGGGTGACTTTGCCCGGAGAGGGCATAAACGTACGCGAGTCTTCCGCATTGATCCTGCACTCAAAAGCATGGCCATTGATCTTTACGTCTTCTTGGCGAATCGAAAGTGGCAGGCCGGAGGCAATGCGCAACTGTTCCTTAACGATATCTACGCCTGTGACCATCTCGGTGACAGGGTGCTCTACCTGTACACGGGTATTCATTTCAATAAAGAAGAAATCACCGTCTTCGTACAGAAACTCAAAGGTGCCCGCGCCACGATAGTTAATTTCGAGGCACGCTTGGCGGCATGCTTCTAGCACCTTTGCACGCGCTTCCGGGTCGATTCCAGGGGCAGGCGCTTCTTCCAGAACCTTTTGGTGACGACGCTGTAAAGAACAGTCGCGATCATAAAGGTGGATAGCATTGCCTTGGCCGTCAGCCAGCACCTGGACCTCAACATGGCGGGGTTTCTCAAGGAATTTTTCCATGTAAACCGTGCCATCGCCAAACGCTGAGTGCGCCTCAGTGCGAGTGACAGTAATGGCTGAAAGCAGATGGCCTTCAGTGTGCACCACCCGCATGCCGCGGCCACCACCGCCTGCAGCAGCTTTGATAATTACCGGATAGCCAATGCGGCGCGCAGTGGCTAGGTTGGTGGCTTCATCGTCACCTAACGGGCCATCTGAGCCAGGCACGGTAGGAACGCCAGCAATCTTCATTGCTTCAATGGCACTAACTTTATCACCCATCAGGCGGATAGTTTCAGCGCGCGGGCCAATAAAGGTAAAGCCAGAGCGCTCAACCTGCTCAGCAAAATTAGCGTTTTCCGAGAGAAAGCCGTAACCAGGATGAATGGCGCTTGAATCTGTCACTTCAGCAGCGCTTATTAATGCAGGAATATTCAAGTACGACTGCGCTGAGGAGGCGGGGCCGATGCATACCGCTTCGTCGGCCAAGCGAACATGCATCAATTCACGGTCGGCTTTGGAGTGAACCGCAACGGTTTTAATCCCTAGCTCTTTACAGGCCCGGAGAATACGAAGGGCAATCTCGCCGCGGTTTGCGATAAGTACCTTGTCCAGCATGGGAGAATCCACCCGTGTTGTTGTGAAAGATTAAGCGATGACGATCATAGGTTGATCGAATTCCACCGGCTCTCCGTCTTCCACTAGGATGGCCTCGACGACGCCGTCGCGATCGGCTTCAATTTGATTCATCATTTTCATTGCTTCAACGATACATACCGTATCGCCTTGCTTAACCGTATCGCCAACTTCCACAAACGATTTGGCGCCCGGTGCTGGGCTACGGTAGAACGTGCCTACCATGGGTGAATTAACCGCTTCACCTTGATAGCTTACGCCTTGGGGCTCTGCATCAGCAGCCGGAGCGCTGGGTTGAGCTGGTGCCTGCTGCATAGGCGGCATTTGAGCGTACTGTGGCATCGGCTGAGGCTGCCATGTTGCACCATTCGGATGGCGGCTGATGCGGACGGACTCTTCGCCTTCCTGAATTTCGATTTCGCTAATGTTTGATTCTTCGAGGAGTTCAATCAGTTTTTTAACTTTACGAATATCCATACCTGTTGCCCCAAAAGTGATGAAAGTTAATCGCAATGCAGTTGAGTATTGTATCGCCAACTGCATTGAGCGCCGTTACAGCGCAGTAAACCTTGTTTGAAAATGAAGAGAACGCTGCACGATGTTGAACGTTACCCGGTGCTAAGTCCTAAAACATGAAGATTTTAGCTGATATGGCTGCGAAGTTTGCCGAAAAAGTACGGGCATGTCTAGTGACGGCCGACATAAGCTCGTTGCTGGTTATTTAAACAACCGTTTGACGACGTTCGCGACACTAGGTGGTCATAGGCTTCAGCTCAGCCTTGTTGCCAGCGCCGTAACGCTTCCAGGTGTTGTACCAACTGGGTAGCCGTTATTTCACCTTGAATGCGTGCATCCCGTACTTCTTCGCCCTGGCTAAAAAAAAGCAGGCTTGGTGGGCCGAATAAGTTAAATCGGTTTAGCAGTTCCCGACTTTGCGCATCCGTATTGGTGACATCGACCTCAATCAGGCGGAAATCGTTCAATGCAGCGACCACATTGGGGTCTGGAAAAACATCGCGCTCCATTAGCTTGCAGGAGATACACCAGTCAGCAGTGAAATTAACAAAGGCAGGCTGTTGGGCGCTCGCGGCTTCAGAGAGTGCGGTTTCAAGTGCGCTCAGTTCATCAACTTGCTGAAAAGCAAGCGTTGCTTGCGGCGTGCCGCTGTCCGTTGAGGAGCTGGATACTGTTAAGGGGCGCAATGGGTTGCTGCCGCCCTGGGCAGCGCCAATGACAAGAGCAATGCCCCATGCCAGTAACATCAGTCCTAATGTTTGTCGTGCTTTAGGCCAGCCTTGTGACTGATTCATATTTAAGGCGCCCAGCATGAGTGCGCTACCTATGGCCAGCGCTGCCCAGAGCAAAAGCGCTATCGAAGGCGGTACTAATCGCTCAACCATCCAAATCGCAACGCCCAGTAACAGCAATCCGAAAGCAATTTTAACGCCGTTCATCCAAGCGCCTGAGCGGGGTAGCAGCGTTGCCCCAAAGGTGCCCACTAATAGCAGTGGCACACCCATGCCTAGGCCTAGTGCAAATAAAACAGCTCCGCCCATGGCAGCGTTTCCTGTCGAGGAAATAAACACCAACGCACCGGCAAGTGGGGCTGTTACACAGGGTGAAACCACTAATACCGATAGTGCGCCTGCCAGGGCTAGGCCTGCAGGGCCGCTTTGCTGTGCACGTGCTTGCCAGCCGTCAATTTTTGAGGCCAGTCGCGGCGAAACCCTTAAATCAAACGCCCCGAACATAGCTAAGGCAAATAGCGTAAATAGAACAGCAAAGGTAACCAGCACCGGCGCTGATTGCAGGTGGGCCTGAAGATTTAAGCCCGCGCCAAACAGACCCATCAACACACCGACTAACGCGTAGGTGGACGCCATGCCCAAAACATAGCTGGCTGAGAGAACAAACGCTCGGGGTCGAGTTGGTTTTTGTCCTACGATAATTGAGGACAAAATAGGCACCATCGGTAGGACGCAGGGCGTGAAAGTAAGGCCCAGTCCAGCGATAAAAAATAACCCCAAGGCAAGAGGGAGGCTGGCGCTGCCGAGCAATGCGCTAAAGCGGCTGTCTTCGCTTTGTGGAGCTGAAAATTCAGTGCTGCTATTGGTGCCTGCGGTTTGACCAATTTGCTGGTCATCGCTGCCTTCAGCGCCTGACAGTGCATGATCTGCAGCGTCCCAGTCAGCAAAGGCCGTGGGAGGAGATGACTCTAAGGCTTCAAGCGATATAGTTTCTGGCGGATAGCAAAGACCTGCGTCGGCACAACCTTGGAACGTCAGTTCAATATCGATCGGGCCACTATAGGAGGGGGAAAATGGCGTTTCAAAGACTAATTTGTCACGAAAAACATACACATCGCCCATGAATTCATCAGTTGTGAATGTTCCTTGCGGAAGTAGCGGTTCATCAATGGATACAGCGTCCGTTTTGCTGCTAACGCTAAATTGGTGGCGGTATAAATAATAGTCGTCCGCAATATCGATACCAATATAAATGGCGCTGCCATCATGCCAAGCAGTAGGCTGAAAGGCTTCTAGAACAGGTAAAAAATCGCTTTGATTACTGGAAGAGGAAAACCACTGAGCATGGGCTAGCAGGGGAAGCCAGCAGAGTAACAGTAACAGACTTAAACGCTTAAAAGGCAACACGAAGTATCCTTACGCAGACGGATCAGGGAGATTTTGAAATAGCATATCCTACCTTGTGATGTCAGCGTAGATGCTGCGGTGACGTGACGCGCTTCTTCATGCTCCGTTAATGTTGAATCTCAGGCCTCGGAATTAAACGACAGATAATAGAAAAGGCTGCCACATGGGCAGCCTTTAAGAGGAAGTGCGGTCTGGCGTTATTGCTCAACCCGATAGATTAAGCTTTTTGGTAAGCCGCGACTGATTTTTCAATCGCTTTGCGTGCCGCTTCAACACCTTCCCAAGACTCTACTTTCACCCACTTACCTTTTTCGAGGTCTTTATAGTTCTCGAAAAAGTGAGCGATTTGCTGACGTAGCAGTTCAGGAAGATCAGTCACTTCTTGAACATCATCATACAGAGTGCTCAGTTTGGGATGCGGGACGCATACCAATTTTGCATCTTCGCCTGCTTCGTCGGTCATATTCAAAATGCCAACAGGGCGAGCGCGAATAATGCTGCCCGGAGCCACTGGGTGGGGGGTAACTACCAAAGCATCCAGCGGGTCGCCATCATCGGCCAGGGTGTGGGGGATAAAGCCGTAGTTAGCCGGATAGAACATGGGGGTTGCCATGAAGCGGTCAACCAGAAGGGCACCCATATCTTTATCGATTTCATACTTAATCGGCGCGTGATTAGCGGGAATTTCGATCGCCACGTAAATATCGTTGGGCAGATCCTTTCCAGCGGGGATGTTATCGAAGTTCATCGTTTATTCCTTGGCTTGGCTTATTTAGTGCGAAGGCTAAGCAGTTGATGCATTGCATTAATGGCGGAGAATTATACGAAGTTGGCTAGTGGATTACCAATGCGACATAGGTGTGTGCCGCTAACAATGGCGATGAATCCAAAAATAAGCGTCGTTTTTCGCCATCACGACGTTTGGCGGGCATCGCTTCCCTTGATCAGCGTGTATCATAACCACTGTGTGGTTCCCATGAAGAGCCTAAAGCCTAGGAGGATGAGTTGGCGCACGCCCAGTTACTAATTAGTTATGGCCAAGCCTTTGTGGCCCCTGATAGGCGTCTACACCGTAGCTCCATGTCGGTGCGGTTGCCTGATGCGCAGCTGTTGAAAGTAAAAGGGGGTTGCGCAGTTATTAGTGACTCGATTTCTCGTAACACCTTGGCTAAACAGGCAGGTGATTTAAGTGTTCGCGGTTTTTTGGCTGACTATTACTCTACGCCTGACCACTGGGACACGAAAACGTCGGCCACCCGGGTACTTCGTGCTCTTAATGGTTGGTGCTACAGCCAAAGCAAGCATGTTAAAGAAGGAAGTTTCGTATCTTCGCTATCCGCGATGGTATTTCGTGAGCGTGAAGCGCACCTATTTCATATGGGGGATACGTTAGTTTTTCGATTGCGAGGCGCTGAGTTCGAGCAGCTAACCCGCGACCATGTGACCGATATTGGCGGCTATCGTTACCCCTCACGTGCTTTGGGGATGGATGGAAGCGTCGATATCGACTATACCCATTTACCGCTTAAACAGGGCGACTTTTTTGTTTTTACTACTCAGGGCGTCCGTGGCACCTTAATGCCATCTGATTACGTTCGTCTGATCCGCCAAAATGCCAGTGATCTAGACGCAGCCTGTGAGTGCCTCGCGAGCGAAGCAAAGCAGCGTGCCCAAGATAGGGGGTATGGAGGTGATCAATTTTGCTTCCAACTGCTGCGTATTGATGAGCTACCGGAAGAGTCTGAAGATCACCCAGGGCTTATTTATGGTGACCTGCCTATTCCCCCTGAGCTGACGCCAGGAGAGCGGTTTGATGGGCTTGAGGTGCTGTCGGTGCTGTCACGTAATGCGCAATCAAGAGTTTATCGCGTCCGTGATGTGCATTCAGAGCGTGAAATGGTGATGAAAGCACCCAGCCCAGAACTCTCTTTGCGTAACGCTTATCTGGAACATTTTTTACTGCAGCAATGGGTGGTAGAGCGTGTAAATTCGCCCTTTGTCGTCAAAGTAATGCAGTCGTCACGACCACGCCGTTACCTTTATTACTTAATGCAGCACGTTGAAGGTGAAACGCTCCGCCAGTGGGCAGAAAGGCACCCACAAGCGAGTTTGGTGCAGCGTCTGGATATCGCCAATCAACTGGGTAAAGCGGTTCAAGCGTTGCATCATCGCGATATCATTCATCAGCAAATTACCCCTGATAATGTGCTGATCGACCCACACGGCAAACTCGTGTTGGCAGATTTCAGTGCCTGCCATATGCGCGAGGTGGATGGCCATCGCCACTCGGGCGAGCTACTTCGCCAAATTGGTTTTAATGAACACACGGCCCCTGAGTACGCACTGGGTGATAGCGTAGGTCGGCGCAGTGACCAGTATTCATTGGCATCAACGGTCTATTGGTTGCTGACAGGGGCATTGCCTTATACGTTGACGCCTAATCGACTGCGTAGCCATACCGATCTTGAAGAACTCAGCTACCGTAGTGCCCGAACAACCAATCCAGAAATATCGACTGAGCTTGATGACGCGTTGCGTCGTGCTCTAGATCCTCAGCGTGCACTACGTTTTAGACGGCTCTCCGAATTTCTGCATGCCTTAAGAGTCCCGTTAGGGCGCGTGCCCAGCCGGGAGGAGCCTCGCCAAGAGTCACGGCGTTTTTGGCAGGGGGTGGCGGGTATTCTGCTGCTCTTATTGGTGCTTTCTTGGTTATTGCGCTAAAAGCTTAACGTTGCTCACTTAATAAACGCTAACCATAAAAAACGGGGCGATGAATGATTTCATCGCCCCGTTTTTACAACACGCTAACTATTTACAGCGTGAATTTAGGCAGTTTCTGTTCCACTTTTGCGAGCTTTAGCTTAGCTACTTTAGGCAGGCCGTTTTCAAACGGAGGGAAATCCTCGCCCTGAATGAGCGGAGAGAGATACGCTCGGCAAGCGGGTGTAATCGCAAAGCCGTTTTCGCTAATGAAATCCCGTGGCATGAATTTTTCTTGGTTAGCCACTTGTGACAGCGGCGCCGAGATGACATCCCACTGATAGGGTTCCTGGGAAATACGGCGAATGGCAGGCATCATGGCATTTTTACCTGCAAGTGCTAATGTTACCGCCTCGCGGCCCACTGCGTAGGCTTGTTCAACGTCGGTTTTAGAGGCCAAGTGACGCGCCGCGCGCTGTAAATAATCAGCAACTGCCCAGTGGTATTTGTAACCAAGGTCTTGCTTCACCATCCCTGCAAGTGTCGGCGCTACGCCGCCTAATTGGCGGTGCCCAAAGGCATCCGTATTGCCGGCATCGGCAAGGAAAGTGCCATCTTCATAGCGTGCGCCTTCAGAAACAACGATGACGCAATAACCGTACTTCTGAACGCACTCTTCAACGCGCGCCATGACCGCTTTACGGTCAAACGATACTTCAGGAAAGATAATCAGGTGAGGCGGCTCGCCTTCGCCTTCACCCGCTAAACCACCTGCAGCTGCAATCCAGCCAGCATGACGGCCCATCACTTCAAGGACGAATACTTTAGTGGATGTGGCGCACATAGACGCAATATCCAATGAGGCTTCAAGCGTAGAGGTGGCGATATATTTGGCAACGCTACCAAACCCGGGGCTGTTGTCGGTAATAGGCAGATCGTTATCAACAGTTTTCGGTACATGAATCGCAGTTAGCGGGTAGCCGAGTTTTTCAGACAGTTGGGACACTTTGAGGCAGGTGTCTGCGCTGTCACCGCCGCCATTGTAGAAGAAGTAGCGAATATCGTGGGCTTTGAAGACTTCGATTAAGCGTTCATATTGAGCACGGTGAGTGTCAATGTCTTTCAGCTTATAGCGGCAGGAACCAAATGCACCGCCAGGCGTGTGGCGCAAGGCAGCAATCGATTCATCGCTCTCTTGAGTCACATCGATGAGGTCTTCCGTTAAGGCACCGATAATGCCGTTATGACCGGCATATACCTTGCCAATCTGGTCGGGCGCTTGTCTGCAAGCTTCGATAACGCCACAGGCGCTGGCATTGATGACGGCGGTAACGCCACCGGACTGGGCGTAAAAGGCATTATGCTGGGCCATGGAAACGTCTCATCTCCTGAAAACGGATGGTTAAAACAGTAGTCAAGCAAAGGACAATAATTATCCTTTGCCTGTGTTAATCGTTGTGCGTTTAGACGCGTGTAATGCTAGAGCACGCTTCTATATAAAATTGTGCAAACGCGGGGTTTGCAGCGGCGAAGTTTAGCGCAAAGCCTCAGTGGGTGCATCTTGGGGCTCATTACTCGCTGTCATCCAGTTCTTGTTCCTGCTGAGCCAGCCGCCATCCGCCTAAGTCTTTATAGCGGTTGACCATCGCACAAAAGAGCTCTGCTGTGCGTTCGGTATCGTAGCGGGCCGAGTGGGCGGACTTGTTATCAAACTCGATACCTGCCGCGCGGCACGCACGAGCAAGCACTGTTTGGCCGTATACAAAGCCTGCCAGGGTTGCTGTGTCAAAGCTGGAAAAAGGGTGAAACGGATTCCGTTTTACGCTGCAGCGGTTCGCCGCCGCATTTAGGAAGCCATGATCAAAGGCAGCATTATGACCAACCAGTATTGCCCGTGAGCACCCATGTGCCTTGATTGATTTGCGGATGGGGCGAAAAATTTCACCTAGCGCTTCAGATTCGCTTAGCGCCACTTGGCGACGCAGTGGGTCATCTAGATTAATGCCTGTGAAATCAAGCGCAGATTGCTCAACGTTCGCGCCTTCAAACGGATGAATGTGATACGCGTAAGTGGCGTCGGGTAATAAATTACCGTCAGGGTCCATGGTAAGCGTCACGGCAGCAATTTCGAGTACTGCGTCACTTTGGGCGTTAAACCCACCCGTTTCTAAATCAATGACAACCGGCAGATAACTGCGAAAACGTTGGGCCATCAATTCGCGGGCAAATGCCTCGCTCATGCAGCTCTCCTTAGTAAAGCGAGTAAGTAGTTAAAATAAGCGGTTAAAGCAACCCCTTTGTTGGCTATGATTCTAGCAGCTTTACCCCTTAGGCGTCGTTGACGGTATTCGCTGAGCATTGAGAGCGCTATACTCGTAGTTTATGTTATTGCACTGCGCTCAGCGCGGTGTCGTTGGGTGAACTACTTTTCATGAACAAGGAGCAAAGAATGTCCGATGTCAAAAAGGTTGTGCTGGCGTATTCAGGCGGCCTGGACACATCCGTTATCGTTAAGTGGTTGCAAGAGACCTACAACTGCGAGGTAGTGACCTTTACAGCCGACATCGGTCAAGGTGAAGAAGTCGAGCCCGCACGCGCTAAGGCTCAAGCACTAGGTGTTAAAGAGATCTATATCGAAGATCTTCGCGAGGAATTTGTTCGCGATTATGTATTCCCAATGTTCCGAGCGAACACCATCTATGAAGGCGAGTATCTCCTCGGCACTTCTATTGCTCGTCCGTTGATTGCTAAGCGCTTAATTGAAATTGCTAATGAGACGGGCGCTGATGCCATTTCTCACGGTGCAACGGGTAAAGGTAACGATCAGGTTCGTTTTGAACTGGGTGGCTACGCACTCAAACCTGGCGTGAAGGTTATTGCGCCCTGGCGCGAGTGGGATCTCACTTCGCGTGAGAAGTTGATGGCTTACTGCGAAGAGCACAATATTCCCGTTGATTTTTCTAATAAAAAGAAAAAATCACCGTACTCCATGGATGCCAACCTGCTGCACATTTCTTATGAAGGCGGCATTTTGGAAGACCCATGGGCCGAAGCAGAAGAGGACATGTGGCGTTGGAGTGTTTCTCCTGAAGCCGCGCCTGAGCAGCCGACTTATGTAGAGCTGACGTTTGAGAATGGCGATATCGTCGCTATTGATGGTGAAGCGCTTAAGCCTCATGAAGTGCTTGAAAAGCTTAACAAACTAGGTGGCGATAATGGTATTGGCCGCCTGGATATCGTTGAAAACCGTTATGTTGGTATGAAGTCCCGTGGTTGCTACGAAACACCGGGGGGCACGATCATGCTCCGTGCTCACCGTGCCATCGAGTCGCTGACGCTTGACCGTGAAGAAGCGCACTTGAAAGATCAACTAATGCCTAAATACGCTGAAGTGATCTACAACGGTTATTGGTGGAGCCCAGAGCGTCGTATGCTACAAGCGGCGATCGACGAAACACAGAAAAACGTCGCGGGCGTTGTTCGCATGAAGCTCTATAAAGGCAATGCAACGGTTGTAGGGCGTAAGTCCGAGCAGTCGTTGTTTGATGAGTCGATTGCAACGTTTGAAGATGATGCGGGCGCGTACGATCAAAAAGACGCAGAAGGCTTTATTAAGCTGAATGCATTGCGTCTACGGATTGCTGCCGGTAAAGGTCGTCAACAGAGCTAAGCATGCTAAGCGGCCAGACGCAGTCTGGCCGCTTTTATTGCGAAGGAGTCCGAATGTTTAAAAAACTATTTTCTGGCCTGTTGGGTGGCGCGGGGGCTGGCGCCTCGGAAGGAGGCACCAAAGCGGCCGAGCCAGTTGAATATAAAGAGTATTTAATTGTGTCTCAGCCTGATAACCAAAGTGGACAATTTCGGGTTAGCGGTTGGATCCGTAAGTTGGATGGCGAGGGCGTTACTCACGAGCACCGCTTTGAACGCTCTGACATGCTGCCAGGTCGTGATGCTTGCGATGCGATGATGGTCGCTAAAGCGCAGCGCTTTATTGATGAAGTGGGTGAGGAGATGTTTACGGCTGATCCTCGTAATGCTAGTGAAACCTAGCAAGCTTTTCGTTTAGTTGAGGAGCGGAGTATGCACATGGTGTACCGTGCTTCCCCTTGGCGCTCCTTGGTATGTCATCATGGCTCATTGGATATCTCGGCGCTAAGTGCTCCACTTCGCGATTTTTACGCGCATACCTCTCTTTTTAATCCATCCTTATCTGACGCCTATGCCGCACAGCTCTCTTTTGTTGAGACATTGCTGCGTTATGACTTGCCTGCTTGGCGTATTAGCGAACTCATTAGCGACCACATCGCTTGGCTTTATCGCCAATCGATAGCAGCAGCGCTAGATGAAATGCAGGCACAAGGGTGGGGTAAGCCGCCGGTGGATTACTGCGTTGTTACGCTCGGCTCGGCGGCACGCTTTGAAAGCTTGCTTGGGCCTGACCAGGACAATGCGCTGATTATTGACGACTATCCTGACGCTCGACACGTTGAAATTGATGGCTACTTTCAGGCGCTAGGCGAACGTTTTACACAACGCTTAGATGAAGCGGGCATTCCGCTTTGCCGTGGCCATGTCATGGCGCGTTGGCCAATGTGGCGCAAGCGCTTGAGCGAATGGCAGCAGCAATTTGCAATTTGGAGTGCGGATCGTCAGGTTAAGCGGGTGCAGCAAACCAATATATGGCTCGATTTTTATCCTGTGGCAGGGAATCCTGAGCTCGCACAAACGTTAGGCCAACGGGTGCGTTCAACTCTCTCAAGCGCGCCTTTGTTCATGGATGAAATGGCGGCGTTGTTAGATGAGTTGCCGGTGGCGCTTGACCGGTTTGGTCGCATTGCTTCACATCCTGGGCTAGCTGCTCCCTATGACCAAGCAATCGATCTTAAGCGACAAGGATTGATGCCTCTAATAAGCGCTGCCCGATTACTCTGTGTGCGATACCAGCGAAGTGAGATAGGAACACGTGAACGGCTAACGGCACTTGCCCATTTCACACGTGCGTTGACGAAGGAGCAATCGGACTTACTGATAGCCGCTTTTAACCGTATGCAGCACTTGCTGCTAGAGCAGCAGCGCCACAATAAGTATCACGGGCAGACAGCTGACGGCTGGGTGGACCTGCGACGTCTTCGTGATGATCAGCGGTTACTGCTGAAATTTGATTTACAGCAAATCAAAGCGTGTGTTAACCAAGTAAAGCGCTTATAACGGCTATTCCCCTGTAAGCTGCGAAGAGTTACTTAGAGTTGACTCCTTAGGGGCTGCTGGCAGCTCTAGGGTTAAGCATGCGCCACCTAGCGTTTTAGCGTCTTCCACCCAAAGCCTTCCACCAAGGTGAGCAATAATGCCTCGACTGATAGGTAAGCCAAGGCCGCTACCTTTGGGGCGCCCGCGTGGTGTCTCACCGCTTTGCTGTATTTGATGAAATTTCTCAAATACGCGCTCACGCTCGTCAGCGCTGATACCTGGGCCGTTATCTTCAACGCTTAAACGAAAATGATTACGGTGCCGATAAAGTGCCAGCCGCACTTGAGGCTGCTGGCGGTCAGCAAATTTACTGGCGTTATCGAGCAGGTTAATAATGACTTGCTCCAAGCGGTCTTGGTCACCGACTACCATGGCGGGGTCAGCCGCTAAACTGATATCGAGGGTAATACCTCGATCTTCATGTAAGCGGGCAACTGCATCGATGCTCTGCCTCGCTAGGACTGCTAGGTCGAGGGTGACAGGATGAAGCGTCAAGCGACCGCTCTCTAAGCGCGCAAGGTCAAGAATTTCCTCGATTAAACGCGAAAGACGCTGGCTCTCATGGACAATAACGCCCAGAAAATGTTGGCGTTTTTCATCGGGTAATTGATCACTATCGCGTAATATTTCGGCAAACGCGCGTATCGAGGTTAGCGGGGTTCGAAGCTCATGACTTACCATGGCGACAAACTCGTCCTTCAAGCGGTCAAGCTCGCGCAGCTGTTCATTGGCACTGCGTAGCTCGTCACTTACAGCGACTAATTCTTGTGATTTTTGCTCTAGCCGACGGTTGTACTCCAGGGTTTGTGACGTGGTGTCTAAAATACTCAAAATTGACTCAAGATCCAGTGCTTCTCCGCGTACCACTGAATTGATTAGTACGCGCGCTGATGCACTGCCAAGTGAACCTGCTAGCGCCTGCTCTGAACGGGTAATTAGATCGGCCGTTGCCGGTTCGTCTGAGCGGTAGTCGCTTTTATTAATGCTTTGGTTAAACACCCGATGGGTGACTTGGTTGCCAAGGTAGCGAATAAGTAATTCTTTTAAGGCGCCTTGAGTCGTCTGTCCTCTCCATAAAGAGGTCGTTTGCAAGTTAGGGTGTAAGGCGCCAGTGAAAAGGGCGGCTTGGGTTTGCTCAAGTGGCGTAGGGCGGCTAAAAAGTGACACGCCAATCAGTAAGCCAACATTTGCCAGCATACTCCACAGCAGTGCGTGGGAATAAATATCCCAATCTTCCAGGCCAAATAAGCGGTAAGGCATCAGCCAAGAAATGCCCCATGGCCCCTGAGTTAGAAACGTTGCATCTAACCAACCGGATTGGGCAAAACCTGGCAGCAGTAACGTATAGCACCAGACTAAAAAGCCTGCGATTAAGCCAGCGGTGGCTCCTTGGCGAGTCGCGCCGCGCCAGTAGAGGCCAATTAACAGGGCTGGGGCAAATTGTGCCACCCCCGCAAAGGAGACAAGCCCGATAGTGACAAGGCTGTAGGAGTCACCAATCAGCGCGTGATATAGATAGCCAAGCAGCAGTATCAAAACGATGGCAATTCGGCGAATGCCCAACAGCCAACCTGCCAACTCGCCGGACGTGCTCAGGTGAAGGCGTTGTGTTCTTAGCAGTAAGGGCATAATGAGCTGGTTACTCACCATGGTAGAAAGTGCAATCGTTTCAACAATCACCATGCCAGTAGCTGCTGAAAGACCGCCTATAAATACGAGTAAGGGTAATCCTTCAAGCCCTGCAGAAAGGGGTAGTGTCAGCACAAAACTATCGGAATCGCCCGCGCCAGCTCCTAACAGAAGACCAGCAAAGGCGATAGGAATAACAAACAGGTTGATTAGCAACATATAAAGCGGAAATAACCAGCTCGCCCTGGCTAAATGCTGTTCATCGACGTTTTCGACAACCAGCACCTGGAACTGACGAGGCAGGGTTAAAAAAGCCAGAAAAGCAAGTATTAGCATTCCGGCCCAGCCAGTGGCACCGCCTGGTACGCTTTCCAACCCCATTTTTTCCGCTATTTCTGGCATTGTGGCGACGCTGGCGAATAGCGCACTGGGGCCTTCATACAACACAAACACCACAAAAATACCGACGGCCATAAACGCAATTAGCTTCACCAGTGATTCCAAGGCAATAGCAGCAACCATTCCCTCATGTCGTTCACTGGCATCGAGATGGCGGGTGCCGAAAAGTATAATAAATACCGCAAGCACTAAGGCGACCCAAAGCGATTTGTCCAGCCAGAAACGCTCATCAACCAGGGTGGCATCCGCTGTATTGGGGTAGTTCACAAGTACTGCATGGCTAACGGTGATCGCTTTTAACTGCAGTGCAATGTAGGGCGTTATACAAATAAGGGCCATTAATGCAACGAGTGCGCCTAAGCTGGTGCTTTTGCCATAACGAGCACTAATGAAATCAGCAATAGAAGTGATGCGCTGGCGGGATGCGATGCGTACCATTTTGCGAATGACGACAGGGGCGAGAAGCATCGCTAGGGTTGGACCAAGATAGATAAGCAGGAAGCTGGGGCCATGGTCTGCTGCGCGTCCCACGCTGCCATAGAACGTCCATGCGGTGCAGTAGACGGCAATCGATAGGGCATATACCGTGGGCGAGCCAATTAATGATCGGCCCTGCTCGGCACGTCGGTCGCCCCACGCGGCGACGACAAACAGCAGCGCCAAATAGCCAAATGCCGTTCCTAGAATCACTGCATCTGTACGCATGATCAGCGTCCCGAACGTTGTTCCATTAACCAGGCGGTGAGGCCAATTACCGCGCCCCAAGCAATAAAGAGATAAAGCGGTAACCAGCTCATGCTCAAAGAGCTGAGCCGGTCAACCATGATAATCAGTGGGGGACTGAAGAGCAGTGTTGCTAGGGCGAATAAGGCTATTAAACGCTCGATTTGCCGTGAGCCTGGATGTTTCATGAGGCACTGGCATCCTGGCGATCAAACGCGTTGGCCTGCAGCGCCAACAGCTGCTCTAACGTATCCACGCCACGTGCTTCAAGCCGGGGTAACAACGCTAGCCATAACTCAGCGGTTACACGGGCGTCACCAAGCGCCGTGTGGCGAGTGCCTGGTGGGAACGTAAGATCGTATCGTTGTGCCAAGGTATCTAAATCATGCCCATCTAACGCTTCGTCTAATGCTCTTGAGATTAATAAGGTATCGATGACAGGCATATCAAAGACAACCCCTTTGTTAGTAATGGCGAGCATATCAAACGCGGCATTATGCGCTAATAAAACCGCTTCACCGACGTAATCTCGAAAGCGCGTTAGGACAATATCAAGGGGCGGCGCGCCGGCCACATCAGCATCTGTTAATCCGTGTATCGCTGTACTGGTAGGGGGGATTGGACGTTTCGGATCGACTTTTTGATCAAAGACCTCGCTGGCCAACAGCCGCGCATTGACCACCCGACAAGCCCCTAGGCTAATCACCGTATCCCCTCGGCGAAGCTCAAGGCCGGTGGTCTCAGTATCAAATGCAACCACCTCTAAACTGCGTAACGTGCGGTTAGCCAATTCTTCATCGGGTGGCGGCAGGTCAGCAATGCCGAAATCATGGAACTCTGGTCGCGGAGGTGCGGTTTCTCGAGGCGCCCCGACGCGCTCCATGGCTGGTAGCGGCAGGCGCAGGCGCGCATGAATAGCATCATCGTCAGCAAGGCTCCAAATATCGCTCGCATGCTGGCGCAGTACGTCTGACACCAGCGGATTAAGCGGCAGCGATGGCAGAGGCTGGCGACGCCATTTCGCTAGCTCATGCTCTGGTAAGGGGCTGCCTTGCCAAATTAAGTCCAAATAAACCCGCTTGTTGCCAAGGCATATCTCACCTTCAAAATGGCTAACCGGCAGGTGAGAATTAAGATGCTTGACTAAGGAATCAAACAGAACAATCAGTGCCGGTGCGTCGCCTTTAAACCAGGCAGGCATGCCGACGGGGGTGATGAGCCGATGCGCTGGATCTAAGCGTTCATCCAGGGCTTGCCAGAAGTCATTCGACCACATGGGGGTTAAGCGCTCGCCTTGATGTTGCAAATCATCCAATAACTGTCCGATTTGACCAACATTATCACCTAGGGTGGCGCCTTCCTCTTGGATTACCTGCTCGAACCGCTGGCGTAACATAGGGTTCTCAGTGCCGTTATGGCGCAGTTGTATCAGTGCATCCGCTGCACTGGTCAGGCTTGCCGTATGTTGGCGTAGGAGGGGTAGCTTGGTGGCGAGTTCTGCTCTAACACCCATTTCATTTGACCAGGACGCGGTTGCATCGCTAAACGTTAGTAGTGTTTCTCCATCACTGCCAGGAACTCGACGTAGCACGACCTTTAACCAGCGGTTATCACAGGGGGCAAGCAGTTCGCGGGGCGAACCATCCGCGGGAAGTTGGCTAAGAGCTTGTTGTAGGCTGGCAACGGGTAGTAGCGCTTCTAAGCGTTTACCCAAGCCCAACGCCGTATTATCGACAAAGAAATCTTCCGCGGCCTGGTTGAATAGCATCAAACGGCGGTGGTGGTCACATAGTAATAAGGGGGTTTCGAGTACTTGCAGCAGCGTTTCTAATTCGCGGCGTATTTTTGCGGCGCTACGTGCGCCATCGGCATGAGCCGTAGCTAATTGATTGCGGTCAATGCGCCAACTCTCGCGCACTCTTCGTAGGTCAGGGCCAAGCCCTTTCAGCCAGCCTTCTGGCGGGTGTTCATCACGAGCATCTGGGTTTGCCACTAATCTGGCTAGCTGAACCTGTAAATGGCGTAGAGGGGTGAACAGCATACGTTCTAATAGCAGGCCAACTAAAAATATCGTTGTGCCGCCGGAAAAACTGCCCAACCAGAGCGCTACACGGGTAGGGCCAGTAGGCGAAAGCTGAGCATCCAGCCACGCAGCAAAAATAGCGCCCCCCAGCAAGCTGATACCGCTTAGCAGCAGCCATAGGCCAATGAGTCGCTGACGTTTAGGGAGCCCGTCACGGGTCATTGTGGGTTACCATTGAGCAGTGATTTAACTTTTTCAATTAGCGACTGGGTCGAAAACGGTTTGGTGATGTAGTCATCAGCCCCTAGCGCTAAGCCTTTCTCACGTTCGATATCTCGCCCATGGGCGGTCAGCATAATGACCGGCAGTTGGGCCGTCGCTTCTGAACGGCGAAGATGCTCTAGTACATCAAAACCGCTGATTCCGGGCAGGCTGATATCAAGCAGCAGCAGGTCGGGGGCGGAATCGTTGATACGTTCGAGTGCGGCTTCTCCGTCGTAGGCGGTGACAACTTGAAAGCCTGCCTGCTCCATTAAAAATTCCAGAGACAGTACAATATTGGGCTCGTCGTCGACCACGAGTACTTTGGCCATGATGCCCTCCCTAAAGGGGTCGTTGTTAGGTGTTTGATTAGAGTGTATGTAGCGCGACAGGTTAGGCCAAGACGACCTTGGCCGAATGCTCGTAACGTCTCTCATCAAGTGGCTGCTTTTTACTTCGCTTAATGGGCTTTTATTAAGGTGTTTATGCGCGTTTTATTATTGTCTGCTTATGAGGCTGTTAGTCACCGCTATTGGGCACAAAGTCTGATGGCTGAAGTAAATGATGTCTCTTGGACGTTGCTGAGCTTGCCGCCACGCCACTTTTCGTGGCGAATCCGCGGTAACCCATTGAGTTGGTGGTTAAAAGAGTATGAGACACTGAGTGAACCCTATGAGGTTGTGTTAGCCACTTCGATGGTCGATATTGCCACGCTCGTTGGCTTATTCCCTCATTTAGGGCGTGCCAGAAAGATTGTTTACTTTCATGAAAACCAGTTTGCCTACCCAGAGTCTAGCGATCAAATCTCCCAGGTAGAGGCCAAAATGGTCAATTTATACGCGGCGTTGGCGGCGGATACGTTGGTGTTTAATACCACCTACAACCGTGACTCTTTTTTTGACGGCGCGCGGCAGTGGTTAAAAAAGATGCCTGAAAACCTGCCAGCAGCTAAACCATTAGAGCGTTTACGCCAACAGTCAAAAGTGTTGCCTGTGCCAATAATGCCGTCAGGTAAAGCCTCCCCAACTAACGCACACCCACGGCGGATTATTTGGAATCATCGTTGGGAGTACGATAAAAACCCCGAGGATTTCTTTGCGGTGCTGTTCAAGCTGAGTGAGCAGCAGGTTCCTTTTGAGCTGGCGGTGCTTGGGCAGCGATTTCGTGATGTACCCGCTATTTTTGAAGAGGCAGAAGAACGCTTGGCGGCGCACACGATTTGCTGGGGGCCGCAGCCAGAAGCAGAGTACCGAGCGTTGCTAGCGGGTGGTGGTATTGTGGTCTCGACCACGTGGCACGAGTTCCAGGGGTTAGCCATTATGGAAGCTGCTCAGCGCGGCGCGATTCCGCTAGTGCCAGACAGGCTGTGTTTCCCCGAACTCTACCCTAATGACTATCGCTTTGATGGCACGCAAGAGGGGCTTTACCAACGACTGCACGCTTGGTTAACCGATCCGGCTAGCCAACCAGCACTGTTGAATACCCAGCAGTGGCAGTGGCCCGAATGGCGTCGCGCTTACCGTGCGCTTTTGATGGGGCACTGATCACTGAATTGTTGGTCGAGGTCCTGCTTTGCTCACGTTAACAACCAGTGGGCTTAAGCAAGTTCGGTTTTGTCTTTATAGTCGCACAGGTCTTCAATAATGCAGCTGCCGCAGCGTGGTTTGCGGGCAATGCAGGTATAGCGCCCATGTAGAATCAGCCAGTGGTGGGCGTCTTGTTTAAATGCATTTGGAACATGGCGTAGTAGCTTTTGCTCAACTTCAACGACATCTTTGCCTTTGGCGATACCCGTGCGGTTAGAAACTCGAAAAATGTGCGTGTCTACGGCGATGGTGGGTTGACCAAACGCGGTGTTTAGAATCACATTGGCGGTCTTTCTCCCCACCCCCGGCAAGGCTTCCAGTGCTTTGCGTGTTTCAGGTACCTCGCCACCATGTTGATTGATCAGCAAGTGACAGGTTTTCATCAGGTTTTCGGCTTTAGTGTTAAACAGCCCGATGGTTTTAATGTAACTTTTTAGCCCAT
This sequence comes from Halomonas sp. XH26, assembly GCF_024138895.1. NCBI lineage: Bacteria > Pseudomonadati > Pseudomonadota > Gammaproteobacteria > Oceanospirillales > Halomonadaceae > Halomonas > Halomonas sp. XH26. Next base: position 2,048,958 of record NZ_CP071889.1, on the reverse strand, counting down.
CGATACCCAGGTCAATAATCCCTTGCGGCGTATTGGCCACAGGGAAAAGCTTGTCAGTGGCCTTGTTAACACCAACGTCCGTCGCTTGAGCAGACAGCAGCACCGCGGCTAGCAGTTCAAAGGGCGTGCTCCAGTTTAGCTCAGTCGTGGGATGGGGGTTCTCCGCCTGTAGGCGAGCAAAAATTTCATAACGCTTTTGGGCATTCATCGGATGCTCTCTTGGTTATTTGATAGTGCCGGTAACACGTACTCGACGATCTGTTCGGGGCACTGCTTGAGCAGGTTGCGCGCGAGCGCTACGGCGTTGATCAAGTACATTCTTTAACGCAATCAATAGCCCCGCAACGAAAAAAGCCCCGGGTGGCAGCACGAAAAACAAAAACTGATAATCATCTACGAAGGTGAGTTGCCAGTTGGTAGCAATAGGCCCAAATAGTAGCGCCATATCGCTAAACAGCGTGCCTTGCCCAAGCAACTCGCGTAGCGCCCCGAGCAGAATCAATACGGCACCGAACCCGAGGCCCATCATAAAGCCATCAATGGCAGCCGGTATGACTGGCTGGCGGGAAGCGAACGCATCTGCACGCCCTAAAATGGCGCAGTTAGTGACAATCAGCGGAATAAAAATCCCCAACACTTGGTAAAGCGAATAGGCAAATGCAGCCATTAAAAGCTCAGCGCAGGTCACGAAAGCGGCAATCACCATGACAAAGGCGGGCAGTCTTACTGCGCTGGGAACCTGGTGGCGAATCAGTGAAATAGTAGTGCTAGCGCCCACCATGACAAGCAGAGTAGCGAATGCCAATCCCAGTGCATTGACAACGCTACCACTAACCGCCAGTAAGGGGCATAGCCCCAATAACTGAACGAGAGCAGGGTTATTCGACCATAGGCCGTTTCGAGCTAGTTCGCGCCACTGACTCATTGGGTGGACTCTTCGAAGGTGATAGGGAGTTCTGTTTCGGTGGCGTTTTCGGCGACATGTTCGGTGACATAGCTCAGTGCACTATGGACGGCGTTGACGACTGCGCGTGGCGTAATGGTGGCGCCCGTAAAAGCGTCAAAGTGGCCACCATCTTTACGTACGGCCCATCCACCTGGCGGCAGACTGTTTAAACTCAAGCCATTAAACTCGGTTATCCAGTCACTTCGCTGGCGCTCAATGTCATCGCCAAGCCCAGGCGTTTCTTGATGGTGGGTAACGCGCACACCGGTAATGCGTTGTTGCTGGTCAATGCCCACCAGTAGCCGAATTTCGCCATTGTAACCTTGGCGAGTAACGACCGGCAGGATGACGACCCGTTGATGATCGCGCTGGACGTACCATCCCTGTTGAGGTTCGCGGTGCCCCAACTGTTCCGGGTTAGGGAGCTTGAATACGCCATCTAAAACCGTTTGAACCGCTATATCTGTTAATGCGGCAGGCAATACATCCTGCAGTTGGCGGTGTTGATAGGCTAGCTGATGATCAGCGATACGCTCGGCAGTCACCGCACGGGTCAACGCAACGCTGCCAGCAGTGACCAGTGAAAACATTCCTAAGGCGAAAGCGCCGCGTAGCATGGCTTGGCGGGGCGTCATGGTGAGTCACCATGCTTTGCATGCTGCTGTGCTTTAGGCTGGCCCGTAGGGCGTGGCACGGTATAGAGATCCAATAGCGGTACACATAAGTTCATTAGTAAAACGGCAAATGCCACGGCATCGGGGTAGCCGCCAAACGTGCGAATAATCATGACCAACGCGCCAATCCCCGCGCCAAACAACAGTTTTCCTCGGCGACTAGTCGCTGCCGAGACGGGATCGGTGGCAATGAAAAATGCGCCGAACATTGCTGCACCTGTGGTTAGGTGAAACAGCGGTGAAGCGAAGTGGCTTGGGTCGCTGGCATAAAAAAGCGTGGCGAGCACTGCCATGCTAACAAGCATCGAAGCAGGGATATGCCAGCTAATAATTCGTTTGGCAATTAATAGCAGTCCACCTGCTAACCAAGCTAGCGCGACGTTGCGCCAAGCGTTCAATGTCCCTTCAGGTAAAGGCTGACTAGCCCAAAATTCGCTGGCCAGTACCGTTTCACCTTTATGTTTAAAGGCATCTAGCGGCGTAGCACCACTTAGCGCATCAAGTGTGGAAGTCGGTAAGGTACCGCTTATCTGGACCCATAGGTTTTCAGAGATTAGAGGCTGCGGCGGCGACCATAACGTCATGTAAGTGGGAAACGATACGAGTAGTAGTGCGTAGCCCACCATGGCGGGATTGAAAGGATTCTGGCCTAGGCCGCCATACAGTTGTTTAGCAACCACGATGGCCGCAATAACGCCTATCCCAAGGAGCCACCAGGGGCTAGCAGGTGGTAGCGATGCACCTAACAGTACGCCGGTTAATACTGCACTTGAATCTCTAAGTGCAGGCTGTAACGGGCGCTGGCGAAGTTTTAACACCAGCGCTTCTGCGCCGAGTGCAAACAGGGCTGCTAAAAGCACATTGCTAATAACGCCCAGGCCGAAGTAAAACGTCATTGCGGCAAGCCCAGGCACGGTGGCGACGATTACCCATCGCATTAGATGGGCGGTGGGTGGCATCGTATTTAATGATTCAGTCGTTCGCTGCGAGGCGTGCATCATGCTCATGGCGATTCCTGTTGTGCCATCGTGGCGCGAGCTTCAGCCAGCCGAGTATCAGCTGCCTTAAGGTTTTCTTGGGCGGTGGCCAGTTGAGTTTCTAAATCATCGTGGCGCTGACTTGGGTCTTCTGCTGCAGCCCTTGCGAGGGTTTTTTCAGCTTTTCTCACTGCCGCTTTAGCGGCGGTTTGAGCAATGCGCAAGCTGCGTAAATCCACCACTTGCACTGTACTGTCGGTTGCCTTTGAGCTATCTGACGTCTGACGACTTTGTGCCTGCCTCGCTTGGCGACGAGCTTGCTTCTCGGCATTCTCGCGCGCCAGGCGAGCCTGACGAAATTCAAATCGATGTTTAGCGTGCTCGGCTTTGGCGGACTCAATGCGCTTAACGCGAATACGCTGCTTTGCCGAACGATAGTCTTGTACTAATGGGATATAACTAGGGCAAACATAACTGCAGGCACCGCACTCAATACAATCAAATAGGTGGAATTTTTCCAATGTAGCGTCGTTCTCTGCACGGGCATACCAATGCAGCTGTTGCGGAAGAAGCTGAACAGGGCAAACACTTTCACAGGCACCACAGCGAATGCAGGGAGACTCACTGGGGGCTGGAGGAAGTTCTTCGCGGGTGGCTGCAATCAAGCAGTTTGTCGTTTTGGTCACCGGGACATCAAGTGTTGTAAGTGGTAAGCCCATCATCGGACCGCCCACAATGACTTGATGAAGCTGTTGGTTTGCTAACCCTACCTGCTGAAGCAGCGTTTCAATAGATGTGCCAATACGCACCCAGTAGTTGCCTGGTGTGCTGATGGCGTCTCCCGTTAAGGTGACAATTCGCTCGACCAAAGGTTTACCATCACGTACTGCATATAGCGCTGCCAGCAGTGTGCCGGGGTTGTGGCAGAGAACACCAACATCGGCAGGAAGGCCACCACTGGGAACATCAAGGTTGAGCAGTTTTTGGATCAATTGGCGCTCACCACCGCTGGGATAGCGGGTCTCGATGACCTTCATCGTTATGCTCACTGGATGCTGGCAGTCAGACTTTTGAAAGTGAGAGAGCGCCTCTTTTAATGCATGGATCGCTTCGGGCTTATTATCTTCAATACCCACCACAATCTGACGGGCACCGCAGAGCTTAGCGACCATTTGCGCGCCTTCCAGTATTTCGGTTGGATAGTGGCGAAGAGCCAAGTCGTCTGCTGTGATATATGGCTCGCATTCGGCGGCGTTGACGACGAGCGTATCAATGCGGTGATGATCCGCTATTTGGGCTTTGATATAAGCGGGAAAACCGGCACCACCAAGGCCTACTAGCCCGCAGCTGTCTAGTCTCGCAATGGTCGTTTGGTGGTCTTCGGCACGCCAGTTAAGAGAGGGCAGCACTTGCCAGCGATCTAAGCCATCAGCGTCGATGGTGATGGCGTTATCACTAATCTGAGTCACTGTCCCGCTAATACTGGCGTGCAGGTTGGCCGATACCATGCCGTCTCGCTGGGCAATTAGGCTACCCACCTGAACCGTATCATTGATAGCAACACAGGGGATCGCGGGATTACCTGAATGCTGTTTAAGCGGAAGTGTTACTTGGGTAGGCAAAGTCGCGTTGCGAAGCGGCGATTGGTTCGAGCGATCTTTTCGTTCGGGCGGAGTAATGCCGCCCGGAAATTCATAGGCCGGCATGCTGGCTCCTGGTTAGCTGGCGATCGCTGGTGATTAAAGGTGCGTTGGTGACGACAGGCTGCCATTGGTTGAGAGGCTTGCTTCTGGGCAACATATCAATACAGTCGACCGGGCAGGGCGCAACGCACAAATCACAGCCGGTGCATTCATCTTCTATCACTGTATGCATTTGCTTTGCAGCGCCAATAATGGCGTCTACTGGGCATGCTTGAATGCACTTAGTGCAGCCAATGCACTCGGCTTCACGAATAAATGCGACGGTATCTTCGGTGGCTGCTTCGCCATCCAGTGGCACAGGCTCTCGGCCTAATAAGTCGGCTAATGCGTGAATAGTCGCTTCGCCGCCAGGCGGGCACTTATTTAACGCATCGCCCTGATTGATGGCTTCGGCATACGGCCGACAGCCTGGGTAGCCGCACTGGCCACATTGGGTTTGTGGCAGCAGCGCATCAATCTGCTCTACCAGCGGATTTTCTTCGCCCTTGAAGCGCACACTGGCCATTCCCAGTAGTGCCCCAAACGTTATTCCAATTCCGGTCAACACACCCACTGCACTGAGAATGCCCCACCAAGAAAAGATGTCTCCCATGGCGGTTACCCCTGTGCTAATCCTGAAAAACCGAGAAATGCCAGTGACATAAGGCTCGCTGTGACCATTGCAATGGCGGCACCTCTAAACGGGGTTGGTATATCAGCATTGGCCAATCGCTCGCGCATCGCTGCGAACAGCACCAAAATCATCGAAAACCCAAGCGCAGCACCCAGGCCATAGAGAGTCGTATGAAAGAAACTCAGCTCGCGGTTAAGCGATAACAGGGCAACACCAAGTACCGCACAATTAGTCGTAATCAGCGGTAGAAAGATCCCCAGCACTTGATGCAATAGGGGGCTGAGTTGACGCACCATGATTTCGGTAAATTGCACGACGGCGGCAATAACAACGATAAAGCTGATAGTGCGAAGATAGGTAACGTCCAAGGGCACAAGTAAGCCATGATAGACCACATAACTAGCGGCAGATGCTAGTGTCAGCACGAACGTCGTCGCTAGCGACATACCCATCGCGGATTCCAGCTTATTGGAAACCCCCATAAACGGGCAGAGCCCTAAAAACTGTACCAATACGAAGTTGTTGACCAGCGCAGTACTGACCAAAATCAAGAAGAGTTCATTCATAGCGGCGTATTTTGCGCAGAAAGAGTGTTACTGGCTTTAGGGGGGGTAAATAGCACAACCTGATGTCTTCCGGCTGCTTTTGCAAGATAGAGCGCTTGGTCGGCTGTACTCATTATGGCGCTTGGCGAAGGCGATTTGCTATCTTTCAGCGTAGCGATACCAACGCTTACCGTTACATAGGGCTTCACGGGTGATGTGGCGTGGGGTAGCTGCAGTTGGTCTATCACTCGCGTCAGTTGCTCGCCAATGCCCTTGGCAGAATCTGGAGAAGCTCCCGGCAAGATGGCGCTGAACTCCTCTCCTCCCGTTCTGGCAATTAGGAAGTTGAATTTGGTTGCGATGCTATTAAAAGCGCCAGCAACTTGCTGCAAACATTCATCGCCTTGTTGATGACCGTAGTGATCGTTGTACAGCTTAAAGTGATCAATATCCAACATCATAACCGCTAATTCACTTGGTGTTGAGACAGCGTCTGAAAAGGCCGTTTCTAGGCGCTGATCATAAAGCCGGCGGTTAGGTAGACCCGTTAGTGCGTCATGGGTGGATAGCTTCAGCAGCTCGGCATTGAGCTGCTGCTGGCAGGCGAATTGCTCTTGAAACGTACGTGCCAGTAACCCTATCTCATCGTTGCGTTTGATAAGCCCATGGGCATCCGCCCCATCAATGCCTACTTGCTGAGTAAATTGAGTTAATAAACGTAGCGGCTTTAGCACAATTTTCTCAAGAAGCAGTAGTACCAAGGCAATGACCATGATCATCAAGCCAGCGGTCCATAACAGCACATAACGAAATGTGGTTAAGCTGGTTAAATAACTTGTACGATTAAGCTCAATGCCTACGCCTAACGATACAGAGCTGAGAGAGCTCGATGTAGGGAAGTAACGTTCGGCAAATACCGTATTGCCTGAAAAGCTGAAAACATCGCTGATAGAAATCGTCTCCTTACTGAGGTTGAGGGTGATAGGTAGCCCTGTATAAACCTCCATAAACGCCAACCAATCATCATCTAATGAGCGCGTCTTGAATAACCACCCAACTGCCGTGCCACTTTTGTCAGTGCGTAAAATTGGGCTAGAGGCCATTATTGCCGGAGGACGGTCAGGGTAAATGCTACTCTGATCGGTTCTGTTTTCGGCAATGGCTGTCTGCATATTGGTTACCCATGGGGTCATCCAACTGCAGTCATCGATAGGGGCTCTACATGTTTGGTAGTCGCCTGTTACTGGATTTATTCCAGCAAGAAAGTGCACGTCTCCGCTGGCTGTGAAAAATGCCATGAGCTGATAGCGCATGTCTTCAAACATTTCTTGGCTAAAGTTGACGTCTGCATAGCGTGGATACTCTCCTTGTATGAACTGATAAGTATCATCCCAGTGAGCCCAGTCCCGTACTTGCGAATGTAGCTGCTGTTGATCCAACTCAAAGCTACGTTCAACACGGTCCAGCTCCCGTTTTACCGTAGCCCGTTCTTCTGCTTGCAGTGCCGGGAATATAAGCCATGCGCTTATTGATGCCAGCGCGGCTATTGCACATAGAAGTAATCCGCCAAGGGCAGCGAAAAAACGAAAACGCAATGAGCGTGGGATACGCTGGTGCATATAGCGAACTCAGTAGGGTTAAAATATCGGTACGAACTCATGAAAAAGGGGCTGAGGTTGCGTGCTCAGCCCCTTTGTCAAAGTATACCTAATTAAGTTACGCGCTGTCCTGGTTCCGCACCGGCATCGGGGGAAAGTAGGTAAATGCCTTCTTTGTTAGCAGATGCTAATACCATGCCTTCTGATAAGCCGAAGCGCATTTTACGAGGAGCTAAATTAGCTACCATGATCGTCAAGCGGCCCTCAAGTGCTTCTGGTGAATAGGCCGAACGAATACCTGAAAAGACATTACGTGTTTCACCACCTAAATCCAGCGTAAGCTGGAGCAGCTTGTCAGCACCTTCAACGTACTGTGCCTTGGCAATGCGGGCAATGCGTAAATCAACTTTAGCGAAATCTTCAAAGCTGATTTCTGCCGCAATCGGTTCTTCCGCCAATGGGCCTTTGGGAGTGTTTTTCAGCTTCTGTTCTTCCACTAAATCCTCCTTGGATGCCTCAATCATAGCGTCAATCTTATCCCGTTCAACACGCGTCATTAACGGCTTGAATTTATTGATTGAGTGATTGACTAGTACGCTATTGCGGCTGTCCCAGTCAAGTGACTCAATCGCCAGGAATTCACGTGCCTGTTCGGCCATGGTTGGCACCACAGGTGCAAGATAGACCATCAACTGGCGGAACAAGTTGATGCCTACTGAGCAGATTTCCAGCACTTCGGCGTCACGGCCTTCCTGCTTGGCTAGTGCCCAGGGGGCCTTGTCGGCGATGTACGTATTGGCTTCATCGGCCAATTCCATAATTTTGCGCATGGCCCGGCTAAATTCACGCGCCTCAAAATCGTCAGCAATCTCATCGCCAGCCGCGATAAAGCGCGCGACCATTTGTGGTTCGGCACAGTGTTCAGCCAGCTTGCCGCCGCCCAGTTTTTTCACAAAGCCGGCGCAGCGGCTGGCGATATTGACAACTTTTCCTACTAGATCAGAGTTAACTCGCGCAGAAAAGTCGTCGAGATTAAGGTCCAGGTCATCCACTTTGGACGTTAATTTAGCGGCAAAATAGTAGCGTAAATACTCTGGATTTAAATGTTCAGCGTAGGTAGCTGCTTTGATGAAAGTGCCACGAGATTTTGACATCTTGGCACCGTCTACAGTTAAGAAACCGTGACAGTTGACCGCAGTCGGCGTACGAAGGTCTGCACCGTGCAACATGGCAGGCCAAAACAGGGCGTGGAAATAGACAATATCTTTGCCAATGAAGTGGTAAACCTCTGCATCGGAACCCTTCTTCCAAAAGGTATCGAAGTCGATACCTTCCCGATCACATAAGTTTTTAAAACTTGCCAGGTAGCCAATGGGGGCATCTAGCCAGACATAGAAGTATTTACCTGGAGCATCAGGAATTTCAAAGCCAAAGTAGGGCGCATCTCGGGAGATATCCCACTCATTAAAGCCCGACTCGAACCACTCCATCAGCTTGTTACGAATTTGTGGCTGTACATGGCCATCATTAATCCATTGCTGAAGAAATTCAGCAAAGTCTGGCAGCTTGAAGAAGTAATGCGTAGAGCTACGTACTTCTGGCGTTGCCCCAGAAATAGCTGAGACAGGGTTGATTAAGTCAGCAGGCGTGTAAGTGGCACCGCACTTTTCACAGTTATCGCCATATTGATCATCGGCACCACATTTAGGACACGTGCCCTTAATAAAACGGTCCGCTAGGAATAGGCCCTTTTGCGGATCAAACATTTGCTCAATATCGCGGGTGGCAATATGGCCTTTATCACGCAAGCGGGTGTAGATCAGTTCGCTAAAATAGCGGTTTTCTTCTGAATGGGTGGAATGATAGTTATCAAATCCCACGCCAAAGCGGGCGAAATCTTCTTGATGATCTTGGGAAACGCGCTCGATCAGGGCTTCGGGCGTAATACCTTCCTGTTCAGCCCGCAGCATAATGGCAGTGCCGTGGGCGTCGTCGGCGCAAACGTAGTAGCACTGCTGTCCACGACTTTTTTGAAAACGCACCCAAATGTCGGTTTGGATGTACTCAAGAAGATGGCCCAAGTGAATGGCGCCATTGGCATAAGGAAGCGCGCTTGTCACCAAGATGTTGCGCGGGGCAGTATTTGACATGGTGAATGATAATTCCGGTTAGGCAGTGCAAATAAAGACGGCGAAGTAGGAGTGCGCTTCGCCGGTAACGTCAACATGCTGCTTACAGCTATTTCTCCGCTAGTAAAGTGCCTGCTCTTCCTGAACGACTTCACGCAGAAGCTCTAAAAAAAGCTTGTCAGCTTCAGAGTGCTCAGTGGGGTCTTCGGGAATATGGACGCTCGTAGTGTCGGAGATTTCGTTGGCAATTTTGGCCATTACGGCAGGGCTGTTGCCTTCGACTAGCTGCTGTCTTGCAATCGCTAGGGATTGTTCTAAGATTTTTGGATCTTGGAGCAGCTTGCGAATAAAATCGCGTAGTTCATTAATAATACGTGTTTTTTGAATTTCTGATGCGGACATTGGAGTTCTCCTTAAGACCGCGCTTGAGGGATGTTCAAGCGAGACCAATGAATGCTTTGACCATAGCACTTTTTTTACAGCTGAGCATGGGTTCCTGGAAGCATTGGATGCAGTCTATTGGCTTTTACTAGCACACTGTTCCAGTACGTATGTTTCCAGTACCCTTGCGCTTTAAAGGCTCAGGCGCCCAGCCTTGTGTTTGACAGGGTTGGCGTATTGTTCCAACCAATAAGGCCGCAACGCTTCAGGTATGCTAGCCAGCCGAGCGTTAAAGCGCTCTCTGTCTTGACGCGTTATCGTTTTGCGGGCGATCAGTTCTGGTGATTCGCCTAGGGCTTCCAGTGCTAAATAATGGCTAGGAAACAGGCGATAGCCACCGATCACTTGGCGATCAATCTCTGCTGCCACTTCATCCGGCGTTGCCATATCAGCGCCTACCGGACTACCAAAGCGCAGTTGCACCCGACCTTTAGAGCCGGTGATTCCTGACACAATAGAGCGAATATCTTCGAATTCGCTTTTCGCGTAGCTTCCTTCGGTAGCGATATCGTGGAGTTCCTGAGCTTTCTGATGGTCGCAAGGGTCGTATTCGTAGCTAATTGATACCGGCACCAGTTTTAACTCGGCAATGGCGTCACCGAATACCATATCCCGGTCAGCGTTGCGTCTGGCCATGGTCAGCATTTTGATGATGGCGGGATCGGTGCGATCAATGCCATTTTTAGCACGACCCTCTCGCTGCGCCATCCAAATAGAGTGCTGATCAACAGTAATTGAGTGACGAATATAGGCTGATAACTGCTGATATGCCGCCAGCATCGCACGCTTGCCTCGGGCGCTGCGCGGTACAATAAAACTTTTGTTTAACCGCATCAGATCGGTGACGTAAGGCTTTTTCAGGAGGTTGTCTCCGATCGCAATACGTACTGTATCGCGACCAGCCAGATAAAGCGCATAGTTCACAAAGGCGGGGTCTAGCGATATATCGCGATGGTTGCCTATAAACAGGTAAGCGCTGTTGTTATCGAGCTTATCAAGCCCGGAGACTTCGAAGGCATCCGTGGTGGTGCGAATCATGCGCTCCATATAGCTGGCGATACGCATCTGGAAGTCATATACGGATGTAACGCCCTTTACTTCACGACGGACGGCATGGCCTGCTAAAGCGCGGGCGATGGGGGGCGCCCACTTGGCCATGCGCGGGAGCCTGAACTGAGTCAATGCATTTAAAAGCTCGCTATCATGTGATAGGCGCTCAAGAACATTGGCCACTTCATGATCCATATAGGGGCGAATGTCAGCCCAGGGGTCGTTGGCGGTGTCGGCGTTAAGTGCGTTGTTGTGATGAGTCATGCGATCCGTTGGATATAGGCAGAAATAAACAGTTTATATCAGCAGGCTAACGGCTGAATTAAGCGTCTGGCTGCGTAGCAGCTTCGCGCTGAGCTTCACCACCCAGCCACTCGATTAGGCGAGGAATATCGTCAGAAAGTGCCTGCGCCATCAAAATAAAATCAGTTTCTAAGCGAGCAAGTGCATCATCGCCATCATCTGCGTGATCAGCTTCCTCTATTAATGCATCGCCAAAACGCAATGATTTCAGCGCTAAATCATCATGCAGAACAAAGCTTAAACGACCTTCCAGGCTAACTGCGAGCTTGCTGGCTTGACGTCCGCTTTCAAGCAATTGCTGGATCTCGTCGCTGTCTAGATCAACTTGGCGAGCACGCAGCACGCCATCATCGCCTTTGGCTTTTAACTCAACCTGATCCCCTAACACAAGGTCGGCAGGGCGGCTTTCCGCTTCGCCCAGCCATTGCGTCATCGCACGGATAGGCAGTGTTTGTGATGTGAGCGGCGTGACTTTCAAGCTGCCCAACGTTTCACGTAGTAGATCCAGCACGTCTTCTGCCCGTGTACGAGAGCTGGCATTGACGCCAATTAATTGACGGCGCGTATCCCACCATAAATCGATTTTCTGACTGCGAACAAATGCGCGGGGCATTAGTTCCTCAGTGACTTGCTCTTTCAGCGCCGTTTTTTCTTTGCGCGTTACCTTGCGCCCTTCGCTGGCTTCGATATCAGCGACTTTATCGTCCACTTCCTCTTTTACTACAGACGCAGGAAGCAAGCGCTCTTGGCGCAGGGCTGAAAGTAGTCGGTGGCCTTGGATTTCATGCAGCCGCTGACCACCACCTAGTCGTCCTGCCGGGGCTGTCCACCCTAAACGACGCGCATCCGCACTGCCTAGCGGCTTGGCTGCATGCTCGTCGAGTGCATTCGCTAGTGTATCGCTATCAAGCTCAGGGGCGCCGTGAAGGCGGTATAAATGTAGGTGCTTAAACCACATGTCACCAATCCTATTAAAAAGGTGGCACATTATGGCGAAACCAAGCCTTTCCTACCAGCGCCTTAGGGGATTGCCTTGTTGTTGCACTGGTTTAAAACTTGTGTTTGATTTGAGAGGTTTTGTGAATGGTTAACAGATTTTTAAAAATGGGGGTGTTATGTCTACAGCAATATCCAGTGTTGCACTGCGAGTACGTGGTTACCATTTAGACGGCTACGGTCACGTCAACAACGCGCGCTATCTTGAATTTATGGAAGAGGGGCGCTGGGCTTTTTTTGATGACCATCCGAGCCTGATAAATCAACTTCATAAGGCAGGCCGAGCGTTTGTCGTGGTTAATCTGAATATTGATTATCGAGCAGCCGCTGTTCAGAACGATGATTTGCAGGTTATGACCGGCATAGTAGATGTGGGTGATCGTAGCGCGATTTGCCATCATCGAATTGTGCGTCAAGACGGCGTACTGGTTGCTCAGGCAGATTTGACCTTTGTGCTGCTAGATACGAAGGCAAATAAGGCTGCTCCTATTGAAGGAGACGTGCGAGAGGTGTTTGAGGGGCTTGTGGTCGATAAAGGCGCCTTTTTAGCGTAAAGCGTAATGCCGTTGCCACTGACTGCCCATGGTGCTTATGCAGTGGTATGATGGTGCTGACTCTGCGCGCCGCCTTGGTGTGGTATCAAGGGCGGCTTTTTTAAGCGCTTTCAACTCTCGCAGTGCCAATGCAGTGCAAAGGATCTGACTTTCATGGGTGACATCGCCAGAGAAATCTTGCCCGTCAATATTGAAGACGAGCTTAAACAGTCGTACCTCGACTACGCGATGAGTGTCATTATTGGTCGCGCTCTTCCCGATGTGCGTGACGGCCTCAAGCCTGTTCACCGGCGCGTGCTTTTTGCCATGCACGAGCTGAGCAACGATTGGAATAAACCGTACAAGAAGTCGGCGCGTGTCGTCGGTGATGTCATCGGTAAATACCATCCGCACGGTGACAGTGCGGTCTATGACACTATCGTTCGTATGGCCCAGCACTTTTCCATGCGTCACGTACTGGTGGATGGTCAGGGTAACTTTGGTTCTATTGACGGTGATAACGCGGCCGCCATGCGTTACACCGAAGTGCGTATGGCACGCCTTGCCCACGAGCTGCTAGCTGACCTGGAAAAAGATACCGTTGATTGGGTCGATAACTACGACGGCACCGAGCGCATTCCAGCCGTGCTGCCAACCAAAGTTCCTAACCTGTTAATCAATGGGTCATCAGGGATTGCGGTGGGCATGGCGACCAATATTCCGCCCCATAACATGCGGGAAATAATTGATGGTTGTCTGGCGTTAATTGATGATTACACGCTCACCGTTGATGACCTCATGCAGTACATTCCAGGGCCGGATTTCCCTACCGGGGGCATTATCAACGGTCGCGCGGGTATTTTAGACGCCTACCGCACCGGGCGCGGGCGTATCTATGTGCGTGCCTGCCACACGATTGAGCATGATGATAAGAGTGGTCGAGATCACATTATTATCACTGAACTGCCTTACCAGGTGAATAAAGCGCGATTGATCGAGAAAATCGCTGAGCTGGTAAAAGAGAAGAAAATCGAGGGTATTGCTGAACTCCGCGATGAGTCGGATAAAGACGGCCTGCGCGTAGTGATCGAGATCAAACGCGGCGAATCGGGTGATGTCGTCGTCAACAACTTGTTTGCGCAAACACAATTGCAAAATGTGTTTGGGATTAACATGGTGGCGCTGGAAAATGGTCAGCCGCGCACTCTGAACATAAAAGAGATGCTTGAGGCGTTTATTCGCCACCGCCGTGAAGTTGTTACTCGCCGTACCTTGTATGAATTGAAAAAAGCCCGTGAGCGTGGTCATTTGTTGGAAGGTTTGGCAGTTGCCATCTCCAACATTGATGAAGTGATCGAGCTGATTAAGGCATCTCCCAATGCCTCTGAAGCGCGTGAAAAATTGTTGGCTAAAACGTGGAAGCCTGGACAGGTTACCGCGATGCTGGAACGCGCTGGCGCAACCTCATGCAAGCCTGAAGAGCTAGATGAAGGGTTTGGTCTAAATACGGCGGCGACGGAATATCGACTGTCGCCCGCGCAGGCTCAAGCAATTCTAGAGCTTCGTCTGCATCGCCTAACGGGTCTTGAAACCGAGAAGCTGTTAGACGAATACCTGTCGATTCTTGAGAAAATCGCGGAATTTACGACCATCCTGGCTTCTCCAGATCGTCTGATGGAAGTGATCCGAGAAGAGCTGCATGCTGTACGTGAGCAGTATGGCGATGACCGCCGTACGGAAATTCAGGCGAGCCACCTTGATTTGTCGATTGAAGATCTCATCGCTGAAGAAGATATGGTGGTCACTGTTTCCCGCTCAGGCTACGCCAAGACTCAGCCGTTGTCTGATTACCAGGCTCAGCGCCGTGGTGGACGAGGTAAATCAGCCACTGCGATGAAAGATGAAGACGTTATTGAACACCTGCTGGTCGCATCTACCCATGACACTGTGCTGCTGTTCTCTAACAGGGGTAAGGTGTATTGGCTGAAAGTGTATGAGATGCCCAACGCCAGTCGTGGCTCTCGGGGCAAGCCACTGGTCAATATGCTACCGCTTGAAGAAGGCGAAGCCGTCAACGCCATTTTGCCAGTGCGTGATTACGATCCTGAGCACTACATTTTCTTTGCCACGGCGAAAGGTACCGTTAAACGCACCAGTCTTGAGCAATTCTCTCGCCCACGTAGTGTCGGCTTGATTGCTATTGATTTGGAAGAGGGCGACCGTTTGGTGGGGGCTGCTATTACGTCTGGCTCTGATCACGCCATGCTGCTTTCCTCTAACGGTAAGGCTATCCGCTTCGAAGAAGGCAATGTGCGCGCCATGGGGCGTACCGCCCGTGGTGTGCGCGGTATGCGTCTGGCGGGGGATGCTGAAGTTATTAGCTTGATCATTCCTAAGAGCCAGCAAATTGACGCTGAAGATGACGCCGATGTAGATGCTGATAGCCAGGTTGTCACGGCCGAGAATGCTCAAGCGGAAGGTCAAATCTATATTCTCACGGCCAGTGAGAATGGCTACGGTAAGCGTACGCGCCTAGAAGAATTTCCGCTGCGTGGTCGTGGTGGGCAGGGTGTTATTGCCATGCAAACCAGCGAACGTAATGGCGCTCTGGTAGCCGCAATGCAAGTCTATGACAGCGATGAAATGATGCTGATCACTGATCGCGGCACCTTGGTGCGCACTCGGGTTGAAGAAGTGTCCACGACCTCGCGAAATACTCAGGGGGTTATGCTGATTCGCCTGGGTAAAGAAGAAAAACTAGTTAAAACTGTCCGTGTGGATGAGCCTGCCGAAGTAGATGAGCTTGAGTCAGATAGTTCAGAAACAGACGTTCTAGACACCGGTGCGATTGATACCGATGTCGTCGATAGCGATGCTGTTGATCCAGGCAAGCCAGATAGCGCTGACGATGGCGAACAGGAACAGGGAACCGATGACACGTCATTATAACTTTTGTGCAGGGCCAGCGGCCCTGCCTGTTGCCGTGCTTGAACGTGCGCGCAACGAACTGCTGGACTTTCAAGGGCGTGGCTTGTCTGTTATGGAGATGAGTCATCGCAGTGATGAGTTTGTCGCTATTGCGGATCGAGCAGAAGCAGACCTGCGTTATTTGCTGGATATTCCCAGTAATTACAAAGTGCTTTTCTTGCAAGGCGGAGCCAGCATGCAGTTTGCGATGCTGCCGATGAACTTGCTTGGACAAGGGGGAAGCGCCAATTTTATCCAAACAGGCATTTGGGGCAAAAAGGCGATTAGTGAAGCCCGGCGGTTAGGGTTTAACTGTCATGTGGCAGCGAGTAGTGAAGATAATGGTCATACGGCGGTGCCGGATGAAAATGCACTGGCGATTAGCAGCGATGCTGCTTACTTGCATTACACCTCAAATGAAACCATCGGTGGTTTAGAGTTCGACTATACGCCAAGGGTGCAGCGCGCAGATGGTGCTGATGTGCCTCTGGTATGCGATATGTCCTCGAACATTCTATCTGGCCCTATCGATGTAACGCAGTTTGGAGTGATTTACGCGGGAGCTCAGAAAAACATTGGCCCGGCTGGCTTAACTCTGGTTGCTATTCGTGATGACTTGCTCGGCAAAGCGCCTAGCTCCATTCCGTCGCTGTTTGACTATCAAATGCTTGCAGACGCAGGCTCTATGGTCAATACGCCGCCAACGTTTGCATGGTACTTGGCTGGCCTTGTTTTCCAGTGGTTAAAAGATGACATCGGTGGCTTAGAGGTGATGGATGACATTAACCAGCGCAAAGCACAGAAGCTTTACGCTGCTATTGATGCCAGTGATTTTTATACTAATCCGATTGCCAGCCGTAACCGTTCCCGCATGAATGTTCCGTTTGTGCTAGCCGATAGCAGTTTAGATAGCGTATTCCTGCAAGAAGCTGACGAGGCGGGGCTTCTTAACCTAAAGGGCCATCGTAGTGTTGGCGGCATGCGTGCGAGTTTATATAACGCGGTGCCTGAAGAGGCCGTTGATGCGCTAATCGCCTTTATGGCGGACTTTGAACAACGAAGAGGCTAACCATCATGTCCGATACGCCGATTAATTTAGACGACTTACGTCAACGTATCGACCAGTTGGATGGCGATATTCTGCGTTTGATTAGTGAGCGCGCCAACTGCGCCCAGCAGGTGGCACACGTTAAGCTTGCTCAAGATAAAGACGCCGTATTTTATCGTCCTGAGCGGGAGGCGCAGGTGCTGCGTCGCATTATGTCGTTGAATCAAGGCCCGCTAGACTCAGAAGAGATGGCGAGGCTGTTTCGCGAAATTATGTCGGCGTGTCTTGCGCTGGAGCAGCCTGTCAAAGTTGCCTACCTAGGCCCAGAGGGTACATTTACCCAGCAGGCGGCGCTTAAGCACTTTGGTGAGAGTGCTGTCAGTATGCCGATGGCAGCGATTGATGAAGTCTTTCGTGAAGTAGAGGCAGGTGCTGTTCATTATGGGGTGGTGCCGGTAGAGAACTCCACCGAAGGGGTTGTCAATCATACGCTTGACACCTTTATGGACTCGTCGATCAAGATCTGCGGTGAAGTAGTACTACGCATTCACCACCACCTGCTAATTAGTGAAACCACGCGTCGGGATAAGGTCTCACGCATCTATTCCCACCCGCAATCGTTTGGCCAGTGCCGTAAATGGCTTGATGCTCACTATCCCCATGCTGAGCGGGTGCCTGTTTCCTCTAACGCAGAAGCTGCCAAGCTGGTCAAAACAGAGTGGCACAGTGCAGCAATTGCCGGAGATATGGCGGCCAAACTGTATGGTCTAGAGCGCATTGCCGAAAAGATTGAAGATCGCCCTGATAACTCCACGCGCTTTCTAATTATTGGTAATCAAGATGTGCCGATATCTGGCGAGGATAAAACCTCAATTGTTGTCGCTATGCGTAACCAGCCCGGTGCACTGCATGATCTGCTGGAACCGTTCCATCGTCACCGCATTGATTTAACGCGGATCGAAACACGGCCTTCGCGGACTGGTGTTTGGAATTACGTGTTCTTTATCGATTTCAAAGGGCATCGGGATGAGCCGCAGGTCGCGGCAGTGCTCGAAGAAGTAAGACTACGTGCTTCTGAGCTGCGTGTGCTTGGCTCCTATCCTCTAGGCGTGCTGTGACGGAGTGTACTTTGCAAGTTTTGGATAGTCGCGCTGACGTTAGGTCATCTTGCCAAGAGTCACATTTATTGATTGTTGGCCTTGGCTTGATCGGGGGGTCGCTGGCCGCCGCGCTACGGCAATCAGGTTTCAAAGGACATATTTCCGCGTGTGACTCCAATGCGTCAGAAATCGCCTTGGGGATTGATTTAGGGTTGATAGACCATGGTGGTTCGCAGCTAGCAGAACTGCTTGATGACGTCTCTATGGTGATTTTGGCCGTACCGGTATTGGCCATGGAGAGTGTGATGGCCACCCTGGCAGGTTCGCTTCACCGTGCGTCTAAAAATGTGGTGATTACCGATGTGGGCAGCACGAAAGCGACGATCCGTGACTGTGCTGTGCGTGCCTTTGGGGAGGTGCCCCCTTCAGTGGTGCTAGGTCATCCTATTGCAGGCTCTGAAAAAAGTGGTGTTGCTGCAGCAGATCCCGCCCTCTATATCAATCACAAAGTGATACTAACGCCTGAGCCGAATGTCGACGCAGGAGCGCTTGCGCGGGTTGAGGCGTTGTGGTGTGCCACTGGCGCAGATGTACTGCAAATGAGTGTAGAGCGGCACGACCAAGTGTTGGCGCGTACCAGTCATTTGCCGCATTTGCTGGCATTTTCGTTGGTCGATACGCTGGCACGTCAAGACGAGCGGTTAGAAATTTTTCGCTATGCAGCCGGTGGGTTTCGTGATTTTACCCGAATCGCGGGCAGCGACCCTGTTATGTGGCGAGATATCTTTATTGCCAACCGGGACGCCGTCTTGTCGTCGTTAGATGATTTTGAGGCGGGGCTCGCTCGGTTGCGGAAGGCGGTAGAAGGTGGCGATAGCGATGCCCTTATTGCAACGTTTGATCGTGCCAGTCATGCACGCCATTATTTCGATACGTTATTGAATAAAACCAGCTATCAGGCGGAATATCATATGCAACCACACGGTAAAGTGACTTATCGGGTGCAGCCGGGCGGCCAGGCGCAAGGCCGTCTGCGCGTGCCGGGCGATAAATCAATGTCCCATCGCTCCATTATGCTGGGTGCTCTGGCGGAGGGTGTTACCGAAGTTAAAGGATTTTTAGAGGGTGAGGATAGCCTCGCGACTTTGCAGTCCTTCCGTGAAATGGGTGTTGCCATTGAGGGGCCATATCAGGGGAGAGTTACTATCCATGGCGTAGGGATGCATGGCTTGAAAGCCCCGGCAGGCCCGCTGTACGTGGGTAATTCAGGTACTGCCATGCGCCTGTTTGCGGGATTATTGGCAGGCCAAGCGTTTGATAGTGAGCTAACCGGTGATGAGTCGTTAACCAAACGGCCAATGGGGCGCGTTGCGGACCCTCTGCGCTTGATGGGGGCGACTATCGACACCGCTGAAGGTGGGCGTCCGCCACTTAAAATTAAAGGTGGCGCCGCATTGAAGGGTCTTTACTACGACATGCCGATGGCCAGTGCGCAGGTGAAATCCTGCTTGCTGTTAGCCGGTATGTACGCCGAAGGTGAAACTCGCGTGCGTGAGCCAGCGCCTACTCGCGATCACACCGAGCGTATGCTTAATGGTTTTGGCTACGAGGTCTCGCGCGAGGGCGATACTTGCTGGCTTCAAGGTGGCGGTAAGCTGACGGCAGGCCCGATAGATGTCCCTTCTGATATTTCTTCTGCCACGTTCTTTCTCGTCGCTGCGGCTATTACGCCAGGGGCTGACATTACCCTTGAGCACGTAGGTATCAACCCTACGCGCGTTGGTGTGATTAACATCCTCAGCCTGATGGGGGCTGACCTAGCGCTTGAAAATGAGCACGAGGTAGGCGGTGAGCCGGTGGCGGATATCCGTATTCGCTATGCGCCTTTAAAAGGGATTGATATCCCGGTTGATCAAGTACCGCTTGCCATTGATGAGTTTCCCGCACTGTTTATCGCTGCTGCTAACGCGCAAGGCAAAACGCGCTTGCGCGGTGCTGAAGAACTGCGGGTCAAAGAGTCTGATCGAATTCAGGCAATGGCCGATGGGCTGGCGATACTAGGCGTTGAGCACACGGTTGTTGAAGATGGTATTGATATTGTTGGCAATGCTGACGATGCTGTGGCGAGCTACGGTGGCGGTCGAATTGATAGTTTAGGTGATCACCGTATTGCCATGGCGTTTGCAATAGCCTCTTTGCGTGCAAGCGATGAGATTATTATTGATGACTGCGCGAATGTGGCTACCTCTTTCCCTGATTTTGTGGCTTTGGCGCAGCGTATCGGAATGCAGGTAAATGTGGAGGGAGCTAATGCCGATTAAAGCCCCTGTGCTAACGATTGACGGGCCGGGTGGTGCAGGTAAAGGCACTATCAGTGGGCTGGTCGCTGAACGTCTGGGGTGGCACCTATTAGATAGTGGGGCGCTTTATCGGCTTACTGCTCAGGCAGCTTTAAAGCATGACGTGGCCTTGGATGACGAGGTGTCGTTGGCGTTGGTTGCCACACAGCTGGATGTTGCCTTCCCAGTGCTTGATGGGCAGCCTCGCACGCTTTTGGAAGGTGAAGACGTTTCTCGAGCGATACGTACAGAGCAGGCTGGTGAGCGCGCATCCCGTGTGGCGGCTCTACCGCAAGTTCGTGAAGCATTGCTTCAGCGTCAGCGAGATTTTCAACAATCGCCAGGCTTGGTGGCCGACGGCCGTGATATGGGAACCGTCGTGTTCCCTGATGCGCCATTAAAAATTTTTCTGACTGCAAGTGCGCAGGAGCGGGCTCGGCGTAGGCATCTACAGTTGCAGGAAGCCGGGGTGGATGCTAGTCTATCGAGTCTTTTAAAGGAGATTCAGGCACGCGATGCACGCGATACGCAGCGCAGTGTGGCTCCTCTCAAGCCGGCAGATGATGCCATAACGCTTGATACCACATGCCTGAGCATACCGGAAGTGGTTGATCAGTTGACCGAATTGCTGGCCCAGCGTGGCATGGTAAACGGCACCTGATTCTCCCTTGCGGCGTTTTTGGAAAGGTGTCACGACGTGGCAGGGCGATTACTCCATATCAGAGAGCCCGGTCAGGTCTAACCAGCGCTAACACCTCCAGAAGCAGAATGACATTAGGCCCGTACTTGCTGGTGGTACGGAGAAGGCATTTATGCCTCAACAACGTTGATCACGTAGGAAAACCATGAGCGAAAGCTTTGCTGAACTGTTTGAACAGTCTCTTAACGACATCAACATGGAGCCAGGCGCAATTGTCGCGGCTCAGGTTGTCGACATTGACGGTGACTGGGTTACCGTTAACGCTGGTCTGAAATCTGAAGGTCAGATCCCTGCGTCACAATTCCGCGATGAGAACGGTGAACTGACCATCGCTATCGGTGACGACGTGCACGTTGCACTTGAAGCCGTAGAAGATGGCTTTGGTGAAACGCGTCTGTCCCGTGAAAAAGCCAAGCGCGCAGAAGCTTGGAAGATTCTGGAAGCAGCCTTCGAGAAAGACGAAGTCGTCAAGGGCGTGATCAACGGTAAGGTCAAAGGCGGCTTCACAGTCGACGTCGACTCTATCCGTGCCTTCTTGCCGGGCTCTCTGGTTGACGTTCGTCCGGTTCGTGACACTGCGCACCTGGAAAACAAAGAGCTAGACTTCAAAGTCATCAAGCTTGACCCGAAGCGCAACAACGTCGTTGTTTCGCGTCGTGCTGTATTGGAAGCCGAAAACAGTGCTGAACGTGAAGCACTGCTGGCAACCCTGCAGGAAGGTCAGCAAATCAAAGGTATCGTTAAGAACCTGACTGATTACGGTGCCTTCGTCGATTTAGGCGGCGTTGATGGTCTGCTGCACATCACTGATATGGCGTGGAAGCGCATTAAGCATCCGTCTGAAATCGTTGCTGTTGGCGACGAGATCAACGTCAAAGTGTTGAAGTTTGACCGTGAGCGTAACCGCGTATCTCTAGGTCTTAAGCAGCTGGGTGAAGATCCTTGGGTCAACATCAAAGACCGTTACCCGGAAGGCACCAAAGTGCACGCAGTCGTCACTAACCTGACTGACTACGGCTGCTTTGCTGAGCTGGAAGAGGGCGTCGAAGGTCTGGTTCACGTTTCAGAAATGGACTGGACTAACAAGAACATCCATCCGTCTAAAGTTGTCCAAGTGGGCGATGATGTTGACGTTATGGTTCTTGATATCGATGAAGAGCGTCGTCGTATTTCTCTGGGCATCAAGCAGTGTACTGCTAATCCTTGGGAAACTTTCAACGCTGAATACAACAAGGGCGACCGTGTTTCAGGTACCATCAAGTCAATCACTGACTTTGGTATCTTCATCGGCCTTGAAGGCGGTATTGATGGTCTGGTTCACCTGTCTGATATCTCTTGGACAGAAACTGGCGAAGAAGCTGTCCGTAACTTCAAGAAAGGTGACGAAGCTGAAGCCGTTATTCTTTCAATCGATCCTGAGCGTGAGCGTATCTCCTTAGGTATTAAGCAAATGGATTCCGATCCAGTAGCTGAATATCTGTCGGTTAACGACAAAGGCAGCATCGTTACAGGCCGTATCGTAGAAGTTGATGCCAAAGAAGCACACGTTGAGCTAGCGACTGATGTTATTGCTATCCTCAAGGCGTCTGAAATCAGTGCTGATCGCATTGAAGATGCCCGTAACGTGCTGAATGAAGGCGATAGCATTGAAGCGCGTATCGTAAGCGTTGATCGTAAGAGTCGTCAGATCAATCTGTCGGTTAAAGCGAAAGAGCAAGATGATACTCGTCAAAATCTGAAGAAGCTGCGTGATCAAGAGCCGGAAGCAGGTGGTCCGACCACTATCGGTGATCTAATCAAACAGCAGATGGGCCAAGACTAATTAAGTAGTTGATAGCCCAGAAAAACGCCGCCCTAATGGGCGGCGTTTTTTATGAATTTGTATGATGTGAAATAGATCACAAGCCTATGTTTGACTTGCGTATAAAGCTAGTTTTTATAGTTCCAACTAAGCAATAAAAATTGATTAGTATTTAAGCTAAAGTCAACTAGACTATTGTCAGCTGGCGCATTTAAAGCAATAATGTGCGCGCATCCTGAACTCTTGCGTATTGAGTTGGTAGATTGATTAACTCACGCAGTCAAACCTATGCTAAAAGGAATCCCCATGTCGTTATTAAATGAGTATATTCAAAAGGAACAGCAGCTAAAACAACTACAAGAAGACTTACAGCGCTTGGAAGGTGATCAGCGCTTGAAAAGCGAGCTTGAATTTAAAGCTAAACTTGAAGCGTTAATGAACGAGTTTGGTAAGCGCCCTTCTGATGTTATTGCATTGCTGGACCCTAACGCGGATCAGCGTGGATCCAAAGGTGCTGCGGCATCCTCTACGCGTCGTAAGCGTCGTCTGAAGATTTATAAGAACCCGCATACTGGTGAAGTGATTGAAACCCGCGGCGGTAATCATAAAGGCCTGCGTAGCTGGAAAGATGAGCATGGTGATGAGGCTGTCGAATCCTGGCTAGAGCGTATGGAAGACTGAGTCGTTTTAAACCGGCATTTCTAACAAGAAGTGCCGGTTTTGGTTTAATGAAAGCGGATAAAAACTATTCAGGCTGGCTAGGCAGATAAAGGTATTCGTAGCTCAATATGATCTGGATGCCATAATACTTGCGGTGCATCACCGCTGATATTTAAACGATTTTTTTCATCCATTAATGCTACTAGCGTTTCAGACATTACATAAGATAATTGTGAAATGTTATCGAAGTATATTTTTGCATAGTAGCGTGAAGGAATGTCTACCCGACGGTAGTTGACTGGCAGTGCTAGATATTCGGCAGTATCTCTATTTTCTAGATAGAGCCCGATATCAGTTCTAGTGTGGTTCGGTGCAGGTTCTTCTACAGCGGCCGTCACTTTCTCTGTTAAAAGGTCTGGCAATACCATGGTTGGGGTAGATGTCTCTAGTTGGGCTTGTAGGTGCTCTAAATGGTTAGCGTGATACTTTGTGTTGCCTAGCCCATGAATGTGGTCTGGTGCTTGGTACAAGCGCATTAAAACCACATGTGCGGGACGGTTTTTTTCAATGCTGATTGTGAATTTTTTGTCAGGTCTGTTCAGAAGATACAGGCTGCTTACCACTTGGCGATATTCGCGGGGTGACAGCCGATAGCGGCGCTGAAATGCGCGTGAGAAAGAAGAGTGATTAGTATATCCACAACGAATAGCGATTTGCGCTATATTTTGTGAGGTGAGTGAAAGCAAGACAGCGGCTCGCTCAAGACGCCTTTTTTCACGGTAAGCACTAGGTGAAATGTTGAAGCAGTGGCGGAACTGCCGGCGTATTTGTGATGCTGAGTATCCTAAGTGGTTAGCAAGGTCTTCGATTCCAAGCGGTTTATCGAGAGTGTCTTGCAGCCAGATCTCAGCTCGCATCATTGCATTGAACATTATCTGGCCTCCTATGCTTAAGTCGTACAGGTCGCGCTACTCATCTCACCTGTAATGCACCATCCCGGTGCTTGCGTTGCTAGTGATCTAATAGGCGATTAACATTGCTGCTTGCCTACTAGATGAATTTGCCGCTATATGCGCCACCTTAGGTTGCTTAACTGGGCGTTTTTGCTGAGCATCCTGTTTTATATCGTGAGCAGCTTATTTAATACTAAGCTGTGATGCCTTTATGCTGGGAAGATAGAGCAAAGGCAAGTTTGCTCAGAGGCTTTACGCGTTTGGGCACAGTTTTGCCGGAAAAGGTCTGTTTCAGCAGACTTGTCATTCATTTCAAGTAAGGTGTAAATGAAACATCGATGAAATATCAAAAAGTTCAAAAACAGCTAGATGAGCGTGAAAAGCTACGCAAGTTTCGTGAGCTGGATGATGCCTTCGCGCAGGCGCTGCGCCAGTTAGAAGATCCTAACAGCGATTTCAATATTCCAACGGGACCGCCAGTACGTTCAATTGCGGCGTTGGAGGCTGACGACCAAGCAGCAGATGAAGCGGCACACTCAAATGAGCAAGAGCGTCTGTTTGATCAACGCTTAAAAGCTCTGATTGGCGAATATGATTTATCGGAGCGAGATGTAAGCGAGGTCGTACACGCGCTGCTGGAGTCTAAGCAGTGGAAGCTTGATGACGTGCCTGTAGCAGGTAGATAATGCGACGTTATGAGGTGAGGTAGCTCGCTAGCGATACCGATAGATGCGTAAGCTAGGTAAATATACGTCATCTTCGAGTTTTTCGTCGCGCCGCTTAGCTCTTGTGCGAGTCGTTGGAGGCGTTTCTGCTGGGGCTTTGAGATGTGGTAATCGTCCTTCATTTGCAGGCACAATTAGCGGCATTGCAATATTAAGTGCTCGTCGCGTGTGTCCATCCGCAAGCGGTTCGACAAAAAACAGATTTGCGCGCATTAAAGGGGCTTGGGTTTGCACCTGCGCCAATATTTCTCCACTTGGAATGCTGGCGAGCTTGCGTAGTTGTATGCGGATATGTGGTGCATCACTGTCTAGCTGTAATAATTTTTGCTCAGCCTCTTGAACACTAACGCGTTTGATTGAGCGACCGCTGCTATACCACGCTAGCCTAACTCTAGACACCGGCGCAGGGGCAATGGGGAGTTGTCGCCAGCACTGTTTTAGATGGAGTCTTGCAAATCCGCTTTTACGCAGTATGTCGTCGATATGGGGATGACGGTTTGGTAAACGAGACTTAGCGTCGCTCAACGCGTTTGGATGAGACTGCTTAATGCGCGCGAGTAAGTCGCTGATATTTGCCTTTGCGTGGTTAATTTGATGACACGCTGCTAATAAATCATCGTTAGCGGCGATGACTGCGATGTAGTTACGCGTTTCGCGGCCATCCTGTCCCTGCTGATGCCACATGTCCAGTAGTGCATCCCGCAACCAAATAGGCTCGCTAACGTCATGATGAAACCGCCAAGTAGGTGGTGGGTTAAATTCGTATAGCGCTGCAGCCCGCTCAATGGTAGCTACCAGTTGATCAAAGTGGGCATCAAGCTCATGCAGTAGATGATATAGAGGCAGCGTGGCGTCAGTCATGTTGGGCGAGCCTTTAAGAAAGAGGTGTGTCTCTATCTGCTTGAGCAAGCAGGGTATCTAAGTCTGCCTCATCCATGGCGGATTCACCTGCAATGCGATGCGACTCTTCCGCCCAAGCGCCCAAATCAAGCAGTTGGCAACGTTTGCTACAAAAAGGGCGATAAGTACTTTCTGGCCCCCAGATAACTTTCTTGCCACATTGGGGGCAAGCAACCTCTAGCGGTGAATCATTTGCCGGTGTGGGCATGACAAACTCCTGTTTCAAAAGTGCGTCTCAAGTACGTCGTTAAGTGCACTCGGCGCGATAACGAAGATCCAGTTGGATGACCTGGCGCATCATATTCGCATGGTCACCACTGTTGTCGATGACATCATTGCCTTTAGCAAGGCGTTCTTCGCGTGGAAGTTGGGCGGCGAGGATAGCACGCACCTGGGATTCACTCACCCCATCACGGGCAAGTGTGCGTGATAATTGCAGCGATTCGGGCACATCGATGACTAACGTACGATTGACCAGCTTATCTTGACCAGACTCAAAAAGCAGAGGAGACACTAATAATACATAAGGCGACTGCGCCTGCAGACGGTCCAGATGCAAAAGAAGGCGTTCGCGTATCTTGGGATGAGTGACAGACTCTAACCACAGCCGTTGTGCAGGATCTTCAAAAATGATGGTACGCAGTGCTGATCTATTCAGTGTTCCGTCGGAGTTCAATACGTCTGTGCCAAAGTGTTCGGCAATAGCAGCTAGTGCGGGTTCGCCAACGGCAACGACTTCTCTAGCGACATCATCGGCATCTACCCAGCCAATCCCCAGTTCTCCAAACGCACGGGCAACAGTAGACTTTCCCGAACCTATACCACCTGTCAGTCCAATGATCATGCATGCTCCTAAAAAAAATTGAATTAAAACCGACATTAGGCTTAATACAGCAACGACGTATAGAGTGTCATTAACTCGTTGCCTACAAGTAGGCAAATCCAGCCCGCCAGCGCAAGAAAGGGACCAAAGGGGAGAGGTTGGCCACGTAACTGGGGAGAAATAGCTTGAGCGGCTAATCCTATGATTGCGCCAATACCCGCAGATAAAATAATCAGTAGCGGCAACATGCTCCAACCCACCCAAGCGCCAAGGGCAGCGAGTAACTTGAAATCCCCAAATCCCATGCCTTCTTTGCCTGTTATGAGCTTAAATAGCCAGTAAAAGCTCCATAACACAACATAGCCCGCCATTGCGCCGATAACAGCGCCAGGGAGCAGCAGGGGTTGAAAGAGCAATTGGTAAGCTAAGCCAGCCCATAACAACGGTAGGGTCAACATATCAGGGAGTAAATAGGTACGAAAGTCGATCACTGCCAAAGCCAGTAGCGTTATACAAGCACCATAGATAAACATTGCGCTTAGCGTCGGGCCATGCAAGGCCACAACCACGATTGCAAGTATTCCGCCCATCAGCTCTACGAATGGATACTGTACACTGATGGAGGTTTGGCAATGAGCGCATTTCCCCCTTCTTTTTAGCCAGCCTATTAAGGGTAGGTTATTGTGCCAAGCAATTGGGTGTTCGCAGCGTGGACACATTGACCTTGGAGTAGCAAGGTTAAAGCGGGGGGATGTTTCTTCGGCCAGCTCAAGGGAGGCACGTGCTTCATTGCGCCAGCGGCGCATCAGCATAACGGGTAAACGGGTGATGACAACGTTAAGAAAACTGCCAAAGCAGAGGCCGATTAGTAAAGCAAAAAAGAGGTAAAAGCTTGGTGATAAACCCATGGTATTCCAATTGTTGGGGAAGTGTTTGTTGAGGAAGTGCGTATGAACGGTTTATTTATAGTGCGGTGCCAATTTCAAAAATAGGCAAATACATGGAGACTACAACGCCGCCCACTAGCGCGCCAAGGACAACGATAATAATCGGTTCCATTAACGAGGTCAGGGCGTCTACTTTATTATCCACTTCTTCTTCGTAGTAATCGGCTACTCGGTTAAGCATCGCATCCAGTGAGCCGGCTTCCTCACCAATACTCACCATTTGAACTGCCAGCGCTGGAAAGCGGTTGGTCATACGCATGGCGAAATGCAGCTGTTGTCCGGTAGTTACATCTTGGCGCACTTCATTAATAGCTCTGATGTACACGCGATTATCCGCGGCACCTGCGGCAGTTTCGAGCCCCTCAATTAGTGGCACGCCAGAAGTAAAGGTAGTCGCTAAAGTGCGTGTAAATCGTGAGACAGCCGATTTGTGTAAAATATCGCCAAGGATAGGCAGGTGAAGCATCAGGCTGTCTAACCGATAAGCGACGCGTGGTGAGCGTCGCGCTGCAGTTTTCAGCAGCATGATACTGCCGATTAGTGTACCCGTTGCTTGTAACCAGTACTTTTGGGCCATGTCCGATAAGTTAACCGTAAACTGAGTGAGCGCTGGCAGTTCTGCGCCAAAACCTTGAAACATGCTCTCAAATTCAGGCACGACTTTGATGAGTAGCAGCATGGTAACGGCAATACCAATGATCATCACCGTAGTGGGGTACCAGAGTGCTTTTTTGACACGATTTTTGAGTGATTCAACTTTCTCTTTATAACTGGCTACCCGCTCCAGCATCTGGTCAAGCGCACCAGCCTGCTCTCCTGCGTCGACTAGGCTAACAAACAGGTGGTCAAACTGTTTGGGGTGTTTTGCCATGGCGTTGGAAAGGCTATCGCCCGAAGATACGTCTTCCATGATTTTCTGGGTTAGTGCTACCATGGCGGGTTTTTTTAGGCTTTCAGAAACGGCTTGTAATGCCTGAAGAATAGGGATACCTGCTCGCACCATGGTGGCCATTTGCCGTGCAAAAATCATGATGTCGACGTTGGTTACCTTGCTGCGACCACTAAAGCTGCTGCGTTTTTGGACTTTTGTGGCGACAATACGCTGCTTAGCCAGTTGTTCAATGATTTCGGGCTTGGTGCGGCCAATCAGCTCGCCTCGCATAGCTCGGTCTTGTGGCCCTTTGCCTTCCCACTTCCAGCGGTGTAGCGGCGTTGGCTTTGTGCGATATGCTTTAGCGTTGGCCATGGCGCGTTACTCCTTACTGATGCGGTTAACTTCTTCCAGACTAGTGCTGCCATCCAGCACACGATGTAGGCAACGCTGATAAAGGCTAGGGTAACCTTCGCGGCGCGCTTGTTGGTCGATATCCAGCGCATCGCCATCGCGCATAATCAGCTGGCGCATGGCATCAGTAATAGGCACCACTTCATAGATACCAATACGACCTTTATAGCCCTGTGTGCACTGTTTACAGCCGACCGCTGAATAAATCGTGCCGTTGCGAATCTCCTGTTGGCTAAAGCCAGCCTGATGCAGCGCTTCGGCAGGAATCTTTGCAGGTGTTTTGCATAGGTTGCATAGCTTGCGTGCCAAGCGCTGGGCAATAATCAAGCTAACTGAGCTTGCGATGTTATACGATGCGATGCCCATATTCGCTAATCGGGTTAGCGTTTCAGCGGCGGAGTTAGTGTGTACGGTAGATAGCACTAAGTGACCTGTTTGGGCTGCTTTTACGGCAATTTCGGCGGTTTCCAAGTCGCGAATTTCGCCCACCATGACAACATCAGGGTCTTGGCGTAAAAAGGCGCGCAGAGCGCTGGCGAAGTTCAGACCGATTTTAGGGAGAACGTTCACCTGATTGACCCCCGGCACTTTAATTTCTACCGGGTCCTCGGCGGTGCAGATATTGCGCTCAATTTGGTTAAGAATGTTGATGCCGGTATAAAGCGTCACTGTTTTACCGCTCCCCGTAGGCCCGGTAACCAGAATCATTCCTTGAGGCTTCTTAAGCGCGTGTTCATAAACGGCCTGCTGTTCAGGGCTAAAGCCTAGCTGCTCGATAGCGAGTTGAGCAGAGGCAGGATCTAGCAAACGCAGTACCATTTTTTCACCAAACACAGTGGGCAGTGAGTTCACTCGAAAATCAATTGAGCGTGTGCGTGAAAGCTGCAGCTTGATTGCACCATCCTGAGGCAGGCGCCGCTCAGAGATATCCAACCGAGACATGATTTTTACACGTGCCGCGATGCGGTGCCGCAGCGCAAAAGGTGGGCGAGCAATTTCAAGCAGCATGCCATCAATACGAAAGCGCACCCGGTACTGGGTTTCATAGGGCTCAAAGTGAATATCGGAAGCGCCGAGACTGATAGCATCTAGCAGTATTTTATTGACGAATTTAACGACGGGGGCATCTTCGCTATCTGTTACTGCCTTGTCTAATGTCGCCTCATCTTCGTCAAGCTGAACAATACTCAACGCGCTGACCGCATCATCTACATTTTCCAGTTCATCTAGCATGCTGCGCTCATTTTGCGCTAGATACTGCGTTAGAGTGTTTTTAAGTTGATCAGCGGGAGCCAGTACTCCATCTACACTTAGCCCGGTAGCAAATTGAAGTTCATTCAGTTGGGTTAGCGTAGCGGGGTAGGGTACAGCGACAGTAAGGCGGTGCCCGTGGCGTGCCAGGGGAAGAACATCTAGACGCTCTAATATTTTAACGGGGTAGTCGCTGGCGGGTGGTAGCGCGTTTATACGAATGGCATCTAGATCAACAACCGGTAAACCATACTCCCAGGCAGCGGCCAGCGCTGCAGCGCCTGATTCTACCAGCCCACTATCGACCACGTGCTGTAACAGCGACACGTCAAGCTCTGTTGCTGTGCTTTCCGCGACAGTCGCCTGGGCTTCGGTCAGCACGCCATGTTCTATCAGCCGTTTAGCGATACCGTGCAGGCCGCTATGCATGGCCGCCTTGCTCACCGTCGGCCTGGGGGGTAAATCGTTCATGGTTAAATTCAATCATGTTTATTTTATTTTTTGTGTTAAATATTAATTATTATTAATGGTCAACGGAAATGTAACGCTGAGCTTGCTATCGTTGGTTAAATATAGCATTGAGAAGCTGTTGGTGTTGTTAAATATTGTGGCATTTATTTGTTTAACACACTTTCGGTCTTCATGTTATTGAAGAGGAAATTTAATAACACAAAGGAGAAGTGTTATGGATAAAAGATTTTTTAAAATAACTACAATTCACAAACAGAGTGGTTTTACTCTCATTGAACTGATGGTAGTCATTGCTATTATCGGCATCCTGGCTGCCATCGGCGTGCCCAAGTATGGAAGCTACTTGGACCGCTCAGAGGCTTCTGCATGTATTGGGGAACTCAATTCATATCGAACACTTTCAATCGCGGAAGCATCTCTCGGAAAGGGCGCGCCTGAAATCAGCTTTCAGTCATGTGCCCATAGCACTGATGCTGTGGAGCTATTCAATGTATTTGCAGGCACTGCAGATATCCAACTATCAGAAATTATTGAAGTTTCAACTCAGGATCGTCAGGAAACTGTGTATGTATCTGGAGGTGGGATAATTTCTATGACTTCCGAGGAATAGTGTACAGCACCTTAAAACTTAACCATTAGCTTTGGTCGTTGTGCCAGCTAATGGTTTTTTCGTATCTGCAGGTTTTTGCCCGTATTTTTAATATTGTTCAATCTTCACACTGCCTGCGCATTTGCTCTCTATACTCAATGCTCCTGGTCATAAGGAGCCGATAATGAAATCAATTCCTCTTAGCGCTTGCCTGTTAGTTTGCACCCTGTTGTGGCAAGTGGCGGCAGTCGCACAGCCAGCACACGCACCCGCCCATGGTGCTAGAGACAGCAGCCCACATTCCGAGCGCCAGCGTGGCGGGCAGGATATAGGCCGACATGAGCGTCGCCATCGCGACGAACGCGTTGTAGATCTTCCTCGTATCAACGAACGTGAACTGCTTCGTCTCTTGCGGCAATACGATGCGCCACGTGCCCAGCCATTGCCGCCGGGTATTCAGCGCAACTTAGAACGCGGTAAACCCCTTCCTCCGGGAATTGCAAAACGCTTTGATGGTCCGTTGGCATCTCAGCTTCCCCAGTATCCCGGCTACGAATGGGAGCGCGTAGGGGCCGATGTCGTACTCATTGAGGCGGCTACCCGTATCGTTGTCGATGTGCTGGTGGATGCACTTCGTTAAGGATTGTTTCGCATGGCGTCATGGTAATGCCATGCGTCACCGCTTAAGCTGAGCTTATTTCAGGCAATGTGAAACCATCAAGTAAGGAGCGTTAATGACGGCTTACACCCTAGAAGAGCGGCTGGCGCTGGCAGTGCGTATTGCGGAGGAGGCAGGCGATATGATTCGCCGCGCCCGCGAACAGCAAGACTTCAGTCAACGTTTAAAAGCCGGCATTGAGCTGGTTACCGATGTTGATGTGGCAGTTGATACGCTAATTAGCCAGCGCCTGGAGGAGCATTTTCCTGGTGAAGCGAGGCTGAGTGAAGAACTAAGCCCTGAGCGTGCGCTGCATACCCCCGCCGAGCAGCTGTGGGTGGTAGATCCTATCGATGGAACCGTCAACTTTGCCCAAGGCCTGCGCCATGTGGCGGTGTCGATTGGCTGGATAGAGAACGGCATCGCTAAAGTAGGCGTTGTTCATGCACCTTTCTTGGGTGATACCTTCAGTGCCGCGCAAGGATTAGGTGCGTACTGCAATCAGCAACCAATCAAACCGAGTGACGCTGATACGCTTGAAAGCACTCTGGTGGCTACCGGTTTTCCCTACGATAAACAGGCTCGCAAACAGCTTCTACCACGTTTGGAAGCCGTGTTGGTGAACTGTCAGGATGTTCGTCGCAATGGCGCAGCTGCGATTGACCTCTGTGATGTCGCCTGCGGCCGCTTAGACGCGTATTACGAAAGCGTTTCACCATGGGACTTTGTCGCGGGTTGGGTCATTGCTCGTGAAGCAGGCGCGAAAGTAGGCCACTTAACTGAGGTACCTGACGGCGTGCCAGTTGACCTCTACCCAGAGCAACTGCTCGTCACAACGCCCAAGGTATATGATGCCATGGCATCGCTACTTAAGAGCATCGATTAAGTGCAAGCGGCAACCAATTGAAAAGAAAGCGCAAAAAGAGCTTTTCATTTGGTTAAGAAAGCGCTAGTATACGCACCGTCTTGAGGCAAACGATGTTGGTTAACATTCGTTGCCAATCCAAGATATCGGAGTGTGGCGCAGCTTGGTAGCGCGTTGCAATGGGGTTGCAAAGGTCGCAGGTTCGAATCCTGTCACTCCGACCAAACAGATAAAACGGTCACTTAGCTATTACAGCGGTGGCCGTTTTTTTGGTTTTAAATCTTCCTTCCACACTAGTACTCATTAGCATAAGTCGCCATCAGCTTAATCGGTGAAAGCTAGCCTATGATCTGCTCTCTGCGTTGACTTGGTAAGTCCGTCGTCTAGAGTTTGCCCGTTTTGAGATGACCTGTGCTGCACCCTCTGCTGAGCGGTGTGGGGGTTTTGTAAGGTTTTTTATTCAAATGATCGAGGTTGTTCAGCTAGTGCTCATTAGTTAATCAATATGGCATGCTAAATAAAACTAATTAAGGTACATTACCGCTATTTAAGTAGACTTGCGTATAGGGATTGCTAGTCGAATGTAATGGAGATGTTATGGCTGAACAAACGTCGCTTGCGACGCTTATGGCAACCCAACCTATTTTTGACCGTCACCAAAAAATGGTTGCTGCTGAGCTACTATATCGAAGCGACGATAATCGTAGCGTTTTTGATGTTGGTGAAAAACAGGCGACCACTGAGCTGCTTTATAACCTCGGCACCGGTATCACAGAGCAGATTAGTCATTTTCAAACACTGGTGTTTATTAATGTGTCGGCAGATTTTCTTATGTCGCGAGCATTTTTGCCTGTGCCGCCTGAAAACGTAGTCATCGAACTCGTTGAGCGCATAGAGCCGACGCAAGCGCTTGTCGAAAGTGTGCGTCATTGGTATCAGCAAGGGTTTCGCTTTGCGCTGGATGATTTTGAATTTAAGCCCAGTTGGCACTCTCTTTTAGATTATGCTTCCTACATTAAAGTTGATACTTTAGGCGCTAATCCGCAGGAAGTTTTAAGAAAAAAAGATGCCCTTTCTCATTATCCGGTTGCATGGCTTGCCGAGCGCGTTGAAACCAAAGAAGAGTATGAAATCTACTACGATGCGGGTTTTGAGCTGTTCCAAGGTTATTATTTTGCTAAACCTTCTATTATTTATGGCAAAGTGTTACCCCCGTCTTCGCTACAGTTCACACGAATTTTGAGTGCGCTATCCAATCAAAATGTAGGTATTAGTGAACTTGCTGAGATGGTGTCTGCAGATCCCAACCTCGCCTTTAAGCTACTTAAAATTGCCAATAGCCCGCTCTATCGTGGCCATTTGCCGGTCGAAAGCGTGCATGATGTAATTTCTCGTCTTGGGTTAGACTATCTTCGTCGCTGGATGCTGATTTTCGGTGTGTTGAAAGACAGTACGCGAGAACATGCTGAGTTAATTCTTACTCGTGCTCATTTGTGCGAGTTACTGACAAAAGCGCATCAAGTTCGAGGCAGCCGAGGAGCTGATGCCTATTTGGTGGGGCTGATGTCGGGCGTCGACTTACTGCTTAAGATTGATCCATCGACATTTATCGAGTCAGTTAACGTCAGTAAAGCGATTGCTGACGCAGTTGTGAATGAAACAGGCATTCTTGGCAAGCAGCTTAAATTGGCACGCAAGATTGAGCGGTGTGTGATGTTAAAGCATATGGATGTATTGGAGCCGTCTTGGTTGGAGCTATATTGCCAAGCGCGTAGGCATGCGGTTGAGGTTGTAAAGCTTTCGGAAACACTATGATTACCTGGCCAAGCCGGTGACGTGAGCTTAGCTATTTGGCGGTGACCGTTTTCTGGAGTGGTAAGCAGAAAGCGTCTTATCTGTAGCCACGTAGCTTTGGCCTCATAGGTAAGATCTTAAAGTTCTGGTCTTAAAGTTCTAGCCTCCTAATAACCCCTAAGTGAGATGTCATGCTGAGGCCATCAGCAGGTAAATTGGCGAAGCCTAGAACATAAGCGCCATCAGTGGTCAGACACCTGCGCAAAAGCCACAGAATCAGAGCTCGCACCAAATTCGCTCGCGTAAGTCCTCGCTGAGTTCCGATACCTTGCGCATGCGGTTAAAAGTGGCCTCTGTCATGTCTCCTGCGATGCTGTGGTAGCAAGCTGCCATTGATGCTGGGGTTTGAGGTCCTTCAAAACCGAGCATGCAGCAGGTTAGCTTGCTGTAGATGGGGGCCACGGTTGAAATGAAATCAAGCTCATACCGAAGTGCTTCGTTAATAGTTTCTAGCCAGACGCGTTGCAGCTTTGCGGCCGAATGTGTGGCTTCCACCCAAGGCTGATGCCAAAGAACCAGTATCGTATCCTTGTTGGTTGTATTCGCTGTCAGATTGGGAAACATTAACGTTGTCATTGTATTGGTTCCTTGTGTGCAGTTAGGAGTCGAACCCTGTTAGAAATAGCATAGTCGCGCCCGGAATAAAGGTTGTCATTAGTAGCTGCTCCTTTGACGCTGATCATATTTTTACTATCTACGAGAAGGTTTAGCTCTTTAGTTTGATTCTTACGACCTATTCCAAAAATTAACGGATCAAAATAGCTAATTAAATGCTGAGCGACGCTACTTAGCCTGGGTGGCGTGGCGTTTTTTGCGTTGCATCATTTCCTTGTTACTTTATGGATAACAGTAGTACTGCAGCGCAGCAACCTGCTGTAAGCTGACAATATATTTAACAAGGGAGCTTATGGATGGAAAACCCTCAAACACCTGCCAAGTCATCGCGAGAGTGGCATAGTGCCTCGATAGATCAAGTGCTTGAGTGGCAGGGTGTTACTGCCGACGGCCTATCTACCACTGAGGCTCAAGCGCGTATAGAGCGCTATGGTCCGAATCGTCTTCAGCAGGCCCAGGGGCGACCTTGGTATCGACGTTTACTAGATCAGCTCAATAATATTTTAATTCTTATACTGCTGGTTGCTGCTATTGCCAGTTTCCTGCTTGGGCACGTCATTGATGCGGCGGCCATTGTGGGGGTGGTAGCCGTGATTGCGCTGATTGGTTTTATCCAGGAAGGAAAAGCTGAGCAAGCGCTTGATAGCATCCGCAATATGCTTTCTCCCCAGGCCAATGTCATACGTGACGGGAAGCGCACTACCATTCCTGCCGAAGCGTTAGTGCCAGGGGACATCGTGCTGGTGGAGAGTGGTGACCGGATACCTGCGGACGTGCGACTGATTGAAGCGCGGCGTTTTCGCACCGACGAGGCGGCTTTAACTGGGGAGTCGGTTCCTGTGGAGAAGCAGTCGCACCCAGTGGGCGCAGATGTGGATC
The DNA here is from genome assembly GCF_024138895.1 of Halomonas sp. XH26. Taxonomy (NCBI): domain Bacteria; kingdom Pseudomonadati; phylum Pseudomonadota; class Gammaproteobacteria; order Oceanospirillales; family Halomonadaceae; genus Halomonas; species Halomonas sp. XH26. The sequence goes on along the minus strand of NZ_CP071889.1, from coordinate 2,013,020 downwards.
TTGCGGAGCGAAGCAGTATGGCGTTTGCCAGTACAATTGTGGTGCAAGGCAATGCCCGTGGTTTGGTCGTTGAGACGGGGCGTTACACTGAAATCGGCAAAATTTCTGAACTTCTGCGTGGTGTAGAAAAAATTAAAACACCGCTGCTTCAGCAGCTTGATCGTGCGGGTAGGGTGCTGGCAATTTTTATCTTGGGTGCCGCCGCTATTACCGCGCTGTTAGGCACGCTTCTTCATGACCAGCCCGCTGCGGATATGTTTATGGCTGCTGTCGGTCTAGCGGTGGCCGCGATTCCCGAAGGTCTACCTGCCATTGTTACCATTGGGCTCGCGCTTGGTGTGCAAAGCATGGCGAAGCGCAACGCCATTATTCGTCGGCTTCCTGCTGTAGAAACGTTAGGCTCCATCTCGACTATTTTTTCCGATAAAACGGGCACATTGACGCGCAATGAAATGACGGCTCAAGCGGTATGGCTGGGTGACGAGCAGTTTTTCATCGAGGGTATCGGTTTCTCGCCCAAGGGGGCTTTTTATCGACTGCGTGCCTGCGGTGAGCAAGAAACAGAATGTGTCGATATGGACAGTGCCCAACCGTTAAGCGATTTTTTACGTGCTGGCGTATTGTGTAACGACACTGAGCTGCATCAGCAAGCGGGACAGTATCAGATTTATGGTGACCCGACAGAGGGCGCGTTAGTAGTTGCCGGTGAAAAAGCAGGTATAAAAACGTCAGAGGTGCGCCAGCAGTTTCCACGGGTAGATGCAATCCCTTTCGAGTCAGACTTTAAGTATATGGCCACTCTGCATGCAGGAGCTGATGGCCAGCGTGTCATCGTAAAGGGGGCGCCTGATCGTTTGATAGAAATGTGCGACAGCGTTGCTACCAAGCAAGGCACTGTCGATATTGATCGTAATGAGTGGGAAAACCGTATTCACGAGCTTTCCTCGCGAGGTTTACGCGTACTAGCCATTGCGGATAAACCTGCCGCTGCAATCGATGAGCTTGATCATCACCATATTGAAGGTGGGTTGCGCTTACTGGGAATTATTGGCTTGCTGGACCCACCAAGAGAAGAGGCCATTGAAGCGGTTAAACGTTGCCAACACGCGGGTATTCGTCCCGTTATGATTACCGGTGATCATGCTTCGACAGCGCTGGCTATTGCTAAACAACTGGGTTTTGCGCAAACCGATAAAGCGCTTACCGGGCGAGAAATTGAAGCGATGTCCGATACAGCGTTAGAAGATATCATTTTAGAGATTGATGTCTTTGCTCGGGCATCCCCCGAGCACAAATTGCGTTTAGTTAAGGCGATGCAGGCGCGGGGCGGGGTTTGCTCCATGACTGGGGATGGCGTTAATGATGGGCCAGCCTTAAAACGTGCTGATGTCGGCGTTGCTATGGGGGTACAGGGGACTGAGGCGGCGAAAGATGCTTCTGAAATGGTACTGGCAGATGATAACTTCGCAACCATTGTCAGTGCTATTGAAGAAGGCCGCAAAGTCTACGATAACATCCGTAAAACGATCACCTTTATTCTGCCCACCAACGGTGCTCAAGGCTTGGCGATCATGCTAGCCGTGCTATCCGGCTCGGTGCTACCGGTAACGCCGTTACAGGCATTATGGGTAAATATGGTGGTAGCGATTACGCTAGGTCTGGCATTAGCGTTTGAGACTGGGGAAAAAGACTTAATGGCGCGCCAGCCAAGAGATCCTAAAGCACCGCTGCTTGATCTGTTTTTATTATGGCGAGTGATTTTTGTGTCTGTGCTACTGCTTGTTGGCGTCTTCGGCATGTTCTCTTGGATACTCAACCAAGGGGGCAGCGAAGCGCTAGCGCGGGCAGGGGCGGTCAATATGCTGGTCACTGGTAGTGCCGCTTATTTAATCAATAGCCGCTTTTTAATTAATAGTACGCTGTCGTTTGCTGGCATTTTTGGCAGTCGGCCGGTATGGATCGCTATTATGATGGTGATGCTGCTGCAAATGGCGTTTACCTATCTACCCTTTATGCAGCTTATCTTCGGTAGCGAAGGGTTAAGCATTATGCATTGGCTAGCCATCATTTTAAGTAGCGGAATGATTTATCTGCTAATTGAGGCTGAGAAAATGGGCTGGCGCATACTCGAGGCTAAGCAGAAATAAGCCAATACCTATTTGTGAAAGATCAGCGCCACCTAGGGGGATAACAAATCATAGGCGGCGCTAATAATACTCACGTTAGCTTAGCACTCTATTTAGCCTTGTGAATGGTGATCCGCAAGTGCTGCTGCAATGGCTTCTTCCCATTGGCCAGCGGTAATTTCCCAGTGCGCCATTTCGTCCTGATCCGGCATACCTTCTGAGGCGGCATTCAGCTCTTCAGGGGAGTAGCGTTCAAAGCAGTGCTTGGCGAATGCTTTGGTTTTTCCATCCCGAAGCTGATCGATCATTTCCATGCTGTTTATCCTTTCCTTGGTGGTGGTTTTCACCTTGCCATTAACGCCTAGGCAAGGAGTTGCGACTGCGTCATCAGTGTAGCGGTTTGACACTCTTTCTGCTCAGTGAGGCGGTCGTCATGGTTTAAAGTGCAGCATCCACAATAATTTTGACTGCAATGCCTGCTAGCAACAGCATGATGAGATTATCAAACCAACGGTGCGGTAGGCGTTTGCCGAGCTGTGCGCCGATGGGCATGGCGGCGAGAATGACGAATAGCGCTATAAAGCTGTAAAGCGTGCGTTCCAGTGTGAGTATTTCCGCACTCAGCAGCGCGGGTATTTGCACGCAGGTGATGGCAACAAAAAACACAGAGATAGAGCCGATAAACACGCGTCGCTCCAACTGCATTGCGTTTAGAAACGTTACAGACGCGGGTGCTGACATACCCGCCGCGCCTTGCAGTACGCCAGCGAGCAAGCCAACAGGCAGTACGATGCGGTTGGCGGTCGCGAAAGGAAGAGCAAGCGTTCGCCTAGCTATTTTGATGACTAAATAGAGCACGATCGACGCGGCCACCCCAAGCGATAAAAGAGTGGGTGATAACACGACTAATCCCCATGTGCCCAACACAATGCCTAACCCACCTGATAAAGAGAAGGCAGCGAGAAAACGCAGTGGCAACAAATGATGCCGGTATTGCCAAACCTGTAAAACATTGCTGAACAAATTGGGGGCGATTAATACGGCAATGGCTAGCTTCACGTCGTAGAGCATGGTGAGAACAGGTACGACTATGACTGGCACGCCAGAACCGATGGCACCTTTGATGATGCCTGCTGCAATCAGCGTTAAAAGAGCAATAATCACTGTGAGTTTCCTGATGTATCAGGCGCAGCGTGGCTGGGTTGCGCCTGATAAAGGCTGTGCTTGCTAAATTAGTTACTTGAGAACATAGCAGGGTGTATATGCTTGTCCATCAAGTTTCATGCGTCCTTGGGCGACAAATGAGGTTAATAGCTCGTCTAAGCGCTGCATGAGTTCTGGTTCAGCGGTTAACTCAAAAGGTCCATGGGCTTCAATTGCTCGAATTCCCGGCTCTTTAACGTTACCCGCCACAATGCCAGAAAAAGCACGACGCAAGTTGGCCGCTAGTTCATGAGTAGGCTGCTGACGGTGAAGCGCTAGACCGCGCATAGCTTCATGGGTTGGCTCGAAGGGGGCCTGAAAGTCACGTGCAATGGTAAGACGCCAGTTGTAGTAAAAAGCGTCCTGATGCTTGCGGCGGAAGTCTGCAATCTCGTCAATTTCTTCACGCATTTTGCGTGCGACAGCCACAGGATTACCGGTAATAATCGTGTAGTAGCGGCGGATATCCTCGCCCAGCGTATAAACTAAGAATTCATCGATTTTCTGGAAGTACTCGGCAGAATCAGCTGGGCCAGTAAACACGAGTGGGTAGGGAATATCGTGATTGCTTGGATGCAGCAGGATTCCCAGCAGGTAAAGAATTTCTTCTGCAGTACCCACCCCTCCGGGGAAAACAATAATACCGTGCCCTAGACGCACGAATGCTTCGAGCCGTTTTTCGATGTCTGGCATGACAACTAGCTCGTTAACGATAGGGTTAGGCGCTTCGGCTGCAATGATACCTGGCTCAGAAATACCTAAATAGCGGCCATCTTTACGACGCTGTTTTGCATGGGCAACGTTAGCTCCTTTCATGGGGCCTTTCATGGCGCCAGGGCCGCAGCCGGTGCAGATGTCTAGATCCCGCAAGCCAAGGTGATAACCAACGTCCTTGGTATACTCATACTCTTCTCTGGAAATCGAGTGGCCACCCCAGCACACCACCAAACTTGGGTCGCGCCCAGGCTTCAGCGTGCCCGCCTTGCGCAGGATATGAAACACGGCGTTAGTTGTGCCTTCACCCGTGGTTAAGTCAAACCGCTTGTGGTGTTGGATTTCGTTGTAAACATAAACAATGTCGCGAAGAATGGATGATAAATGTTCACGTATACCACGAATCATTCGTCCGTCGACAAAGGCTTCGGCGGGAGCATTGGTTAGCTTCAGGCGGATGCCTCGGTCTTGCTGTAAAACTTCAATATCAAAGTCTTTGTAGGCTTCCATGATGGCCAAACTATCATCCGTTGGGCTGCCGCAGTTAAGCACCGCGAGTGCACAGCGGCGTAGCAGGTCATGCAGGCCACTTTTAGAGGTGCTTTTTAAACGGTTGACCTCATGCTGGGAAAGCACTTCGAGGCTCCCTTCCGGGGAAATAATGCTGGAAATGGTGGCGCGCGGCACTGGGAGTTGCGTCATTAGTCTGGCTGTCCCTAATCATATTGTTAACGAAACCACATACTATCATGGCCTTTACTAACTGAATTCAAGCAATAAGGGTAGTGCTGGTCCTTAGCGTCCGTTTAAGAGTCGGATTGTGCTACTCTGTGCTCTCGTTAAGAGCACACGGTGGCTAGTTAAGATGGCGCTTTATTATGTTTAATGCCCAGTATTTTCGGACGTTTATAACGTTAGTGGAAACGGGGAGTTTCACACGAACTGCGCGCCGTTTGGAGATGACGCAGCCTGGCGTCAGCCAGCATATCCGCAAGTTAGAAAGCTATTTAGATAAACCGCTGATAGAGAGAAAGGGCAGAAGTTTTACGCTAACGGAGTCTGGACGAAGGGCTTATGATTATGCGTTGAAGCTATTTGCCGAGCATGAGCAGTTTCGCCATGGTTTAGATGACGACTCGCTGGATAGCGGTGAATGCCGGATTGCATCCCCAGGAAGTGTTGGGTTGATGTTTTATCCTTTTATTCTTGGCCAGCAGCAGATGCACCCCAACTTAACGGTCAATTACAGTTTTGCTTTTAATCACGAAATCGTTAATGACCTGCTTGAAGGCCGCTACGATATTGGCATCGTGACTGAGCAGGTCAACCATACCGAATTGACCTGCACGGTATGGCACAAAGAGCCATTATGTTTAGTCGTGCCTGCTGATTTCGCTGGTAGCACGCTAACCGACCTGATGGGCATAGGCTTTCTTAATTACTACGACGGCATTAATCACGCCAACGCACTGCTGCGCGCCAATTATCCAGACGAATTTCGTTCAATGACGCACTTTCGGCATCAGGGATTTACTAATGAAGTGAGCATGGTGCTGGATGCGGTCGCGCGAGGGCTAGGTTTTACCGTTGTCTCACGCCTGGTGTTAGAAACCTCCCCTTGGCAGCGCCAAGTAAAAGCGTTGGCGTTACCTCAAGGGATTAATGAAGTGCTTTATCTATTGCGCCGGCGAGATTCGGTCTTGCCGAAACGTTATGAAAAGCTACTGGAGGGGTTTCATCACCAACGCCTGCAAGAAAAAACGCCCCTGGTGCCCGAATAACGAGCGCCAAGGGCGTTTAAGAGACAGGGATGTCTTGTCGTCTAATAGCGTATGCGTTGAGTATTAACGGCGGTATTCGTCAATGCTAGGGCAAGTGCAGATAAGTTGCCGATCACCGAATACGTTATCAACGCGGTTAACCGCAGGCCAATACTTTGACGCAGCTACAGCCTCTGTTGGGAAGGCGCCCAGCTTACGGTCATAAGGGCGTTGCCACTCGCTATCCATCAAATCTGCTTGGGTATGAGGGGCATTCACCAACGGGTTATTATCCAGCGGCCAATCACCCTTTTCGACGCGCGCAATCTCTTCTCGAATCGCGATCATGGCATCACAGAAGCGATCAATTTCGTAGAGTGACTCAGACTCTGTAGGCTCGATCATCAGTGTGCCTGGTACAGGGAACGACATGGTCGGTGCATGGAAACCGTAGTCCATCAGACGCTTGGCAATATCTTCTTCACTGATACCGGAAGCACTCTTGAGCGGGCGAATATCGATGATGCATTCGTGGGCGACATTGCCGTTCTGGCCACGGTAGAGAATCGGATAAGCACTCTCTAATCGCTTGGCAATATAATTGGCATTAAGAATAGCCAGCTCAGTTGCTTCGCGAAGCCCACGTGCGCCCATCATCTTAATGTAAGCCCAAGAGATTGGCAGAATTGACGCGCTGCCAAATGCTGCAGCGGAAACCGCACTGTTTTCTGGGTTAACACCATTAATAGGCGTAACCACGTGATTGGAAACGAAGGGGGCAAGGTGAGCTTTGACACCAATCGGGCCCATGCCCGGGCCACCGCCACCGTGGGGTATACAAAATGTTTTGTGCAGATTGAGGTGCGAGACATCACCACCGAAGTCACCGGGCCGTGTCAAACCCACCTGAGCATTCATGTTGGCACCATCCACATACACTTGGCCGCCATGCTGATGTACTACCTCGCAAACCTTGCGAACATGGGACTCAAATACACCGTGAGTAGAGGGATACGTGATCATTACTGCAGATAGGCGATCACTGTGCTGCTCGGCTTTGCGCGTCAGGTCATCCAAGTCAATGTTGCCGTTGGCATCACACTCAACTACGACAACGTCCATGCTTAGCATGGCTGCAGACGCTGGGTTAGTGCCGTGGGCAGAGCTGGGGATTAAGCACACATCACGATGGGATTCTCCTTGTGCTGCCTGATAGCGACGAATGGCTAGCAGCCCCGCATATTCACCCTGGGCACCTGAGTTGGGCTGCATGGAGATATGGTCATAACCCGTCACTTCCACTAAGAAAGCGGCTAGCTCATCAATCATTTGATGATAGCCGGCCACTTGGTCGCGGGGGGCGAACGGGTGGAGGTGCGCAAACGCAGGCCAGGAGATCGGAATCATTTCACTGGTAGCGTTTAGCTTCATCGTGCACGAACCCAGCGGGATCATGGCATGAGCCAAGGAAAGGTCTTTGTTCTCGAGACGTTTCAAATAACGCAGCATCTCGGTTTCGCTGCGATAACGGGTAAACGTGGGGTGTTCCAAAAAGCTGCTTTCACGCCGATACAGTGGAGGAATGCCGCTGAGTTCGTCACTAATAACCTGTCCATCCAGCGCTGCGACGGACAAGCCGTGCTCATCGCCTAACAGCACATCAAACAGCGTCGCGACGTCATGAGCAGTTGTAGTTTCATCCAGGCTAATGCCCACATCGCCATTGGCGAAGTAATGAAGGTTGATATCATGCGTCATGGCGCGGCCATGTATTTTTCCAGCATCTACTTGGGTCAGGCGGAGCGTATCAAACCAGCTGTCGTTCGCTAACATGACCCCACCTTGCTTAAGGCCTTCCGCTAACAAAGTAGTGAGGCGATGCACGCGGCCTGCAATTTTGCGAAGACCTTCTGCGCCATGGTAGGTGGCGTAGAAGCCAGCAATATTTGCTAGTAGTGCCTGAGCAGTACAAATATTGGAGGTTGCTTTCTCGCGGCGGATATGCTGCTCGCGGGTTTGCATAGCCATGCGTAATGCAGTGTTACCGCGGCTATCTTTGGATACACCAATAATGCGGCCAGGAATCGAGCGCTTTAGCTTGTCGGATGTGGCGAAGAAAGCCGCATGCGGGCCACCAAAGCCCATAGGGACACCAAAACGCTGGGAGTTACCGACGACGATATCAGCGCCCATTGCGCCTGGTTCTTTGAGCAGCACTAGGCTCAATAGATCCGTGGCGACGCACGTCATGATGCCGCGTTCTTTGGCAGCACTTAGTAGAGGAGAAATGTCCGTGATGTTGCCGCTGGCGGAAGGATATTGCACCAGGGCACCAAACACATCGTGTTCTGCCAGCGTTTCTGCTGGGCCACTGATTAGCTCAAAGCCAAAAAACTCCGCGCGAGTTTTGATAACGTCTAATGTTTGCGGAAATAGATCATCGGCAACAAAGAAAGCCGTTGACTTACTTTTCTTGTTGCTGCGCTTGCATAGCGCCATCGCTTCTGCCGCGGCGGTCGCCTCATCCAGCAATGAAGCATTGGCAAGCTCCATACCGGTTAAATCCATAATGACCTGCTGAAAGTTGAGCAGGCCCTCTAGTCGGCCTTGAGAGATCTCAGGTTGATAAGGCGTGTAAGCGGTGTACCAGCCCGGATTTTCCAGCACATTGCGCTGAATGACTGCCGGCATGTGGGTGCCGTAGTAACCTTGCCCGATGTAGCTTTTGGCTACTCGATTTTGGCGCGCCAGCTGGCTTAAATAGTCTAAAGCTTCTGCTTCACTGCGTGGGTCGTCCAGGGCTAACTCACGGCCAAGGCGGATATCGCTTGGCACGGTTTGCTCAATAAGATCTTCCATGCGCTGCAAATTGAGCGCTTTTAACATGGTGTCGACATCAGCGGGGCTAGGCCCATTGTGGCGTTTGATAAAAGCATCATGGTCGGCCAGTTCGGCCAAACGGCGTGTTTCAAATGGCATGGGAGGGTTCCGAACGTAATGAGAAAACCGCGCAGGGTGAAACTAGAAAGCCTGCTTTACGCAGGCTTTCCGACTAATTAATCGTCTGAACTAAGTGTTGCCTGGTAAGCATCTGCGTCTAGCAACCCTTCAAGGGCTGTGTCTGTCAGGCGCACCTTCATGATCCAACCACCTTCATAAGGCGCTTCATTGACTGTCTCCGGCGAATCTTCAAGTGCCTCATTCACTTCGATAACTTCACCGTTAACCGGCGAGTAAAGGTCAGAAGCCGCCTTAACAGACTCGATAACGCCAAACTCTTGGCCTTTGTTGAGTGCCTGACCGACTTCTGGCAGTTCAACGAAAACAACGTCACCCAACGCTTCTTGGGCATGATCAGTAATGCCGATCGTGACGGTACCGTCTTGGTGGTCAAGTACCCATTCGTGGCTTTCGGCATAACGAAGATTGGCAGGAAGATTGCTCATGATGATTCCCTTTATGAAACAGTTGTCTGGACAGGAGCATACTAACGCCTGTCGTTCGCCTTGGCGACTATTGGCCAGTTCTAAGTCAGGCGATCTGTGCCATATGTTAACGTGTTTCCAATCGGAAACAAATTTCTTCAACACCCCATGGCGGCAAAAAAGCCACTTCGAGTTTCCTGATGCTTTACATCTGTTAGAATTTGTAAAAACAGATGCTTTCTCTGCTGAGTTGCGACATCACGATGGATGCGCACTAGGAAAATGGTGTAAAACATGCTGATCATGCGTTTTTTCAAAGCGTGAGACGCGCTATGGTGGAAATGTTTGATAACTCAGCAGCATTAAATAAGGCAGCTTGACTGCCCAGTACCCATAATAAACGAGCTAACGAACAGGGTAAGGAGAAGCGCGTGGAAATACTAACTAACCTCCTAGGGGCAATTAACGGTGTCGTTTGGGGCCCGATAATGTTGGTCCTACTGCTAGGTGTAGGGATTTACTTACAGATTGGCTTGAAACTGATGCCGATTAGAAAGCTCGGTGTGGGTTTCAAACTAATGTGGCAAGGCCGCGACCCTAAGCCTAGCAAAGCAGATGCTGACCAGGCGTCTGCTGACCAAGACGGTGAGATTTCGCCTTTTGATGCACTGATGACGGCGCTATCTGCCACGATTGGCACAGGTAATATCGCGGGTGTGGCAACGGCTATTGCGCTTGGTGGCCCAGGTGCGGTGTTCTGGATGTGGATCACTGCGTTAGTGGGGATGGCCACTAAATTTTCTGAAGCAGTTCTGGCTGTGCGTTATCGTGAAACCGATAGCACTGGCTACCATGTCGGTGGCCCGATGTTCTATATAAAGAATGGCCTCGGTAAGAAATGGCTCTGGCTGGGGGGGCTGTTCTCATTCTTTGGTGCGGTAGCAGCTTTCGGGATCGGTAACACCGTACAGTCCAACTCTGTAGCGGATGCTATGGATTCTACTTTTGGTGTTCCGCATTGGCTAACCGGCGTAATTATCATGGTGCTGGCGGGTGCTGTTATCCTCGGTGGCATTAAGCGCATTGCAAAAGTAGCCGGTAAACTAGTGCCCATCATGGGGATTGCTTACGTGATTGCCGGGCTGTTGGTATTGATCATTAATGCAAGCCAAATTGGTGAAGCGTTTGGTTTGATTTTCTATTACGCCTTTAATCCGATGGCAGCAGCGGGTGGCTTTGCCGGTGCGGCAGTAATGGCAGCTATCCGGTTTGGTGTAGCACGCGGTATTTTCTCTAACGAAGCAGGTTTAGGTAGTGCACCAATTGCACACGCAGCAGCGCAGACCAAAAACCCGGTTCGCCAAGGCCTCATCGCCATGCTGGGCACCTTTATCGATACCATCGTCGTTTGCACCATTACGGCACTGGTTATTTTGACCTCCACGGTATGGATTGATGGTGAGGCGGGTGCATCACTGACGGCGCTTTCGTTCGATGCTGCCTTGCCCGGTTTTGGTAACCAGATTGTTGCGATTGCCCTAGCTGTGTTTGCATTCACCACCATTCTTGGCTGGTCTTTCTACGGCGAAAAGTGTTGTCAGTTCCTGTTCGGTACACGTTCGATTATGCTGTATCGCGTGCTGTTCGTTCTGGCAATCCCGCTGGGTGCTATCGCGCAGCTTGGTTTTATTTGGCTGATGGCTGATACCTTTAACGCTATGATGGCCATTCCTAACTTGATCGCGCTGGCGCTACTTTCGCCAGTGGTATTCAAACTTACCCGTGATTACTTTGCAGGCAAAGATGTGCTGCCAGGTGAAGCGCTGGATCATGATAAGTAAGCCCTATTCAACGTAATATGGGCCGATAAGATGTAATAGAGCCGGGAAGCCAGTCATGGCTTCCCGTTTCTCTTTCTCGACCGAGGAAATCCCATGACCGACCTTAAACAGACGCCACTCCATGAATTGCATCTTTCGCTAGGAGCCAAAATGGTTCCCTTTGCGGGTTATGACATGCCGGTGCAATACCCATTGGGTGTCAAAAAAGAGCATGAGCACACACGTCAGCAATGTGGGCTGTTTGATGTTTCTCACATGGGCCAAATAGCGGTTTCTGGTGACAATGTTGCCGAAGCGCTTGAGTCACTCATCCCAGCAGACCTAGTGGGGTTAAGCAAAGGTGAACAGCGCTACGGACTATTTACCGGGACTGATGGCGGTATTATCGATGATCTAATGGCCGTCAATGCAGGTGATCATTTTTATCTGGTCGTCAATGCTGCTTGCAAAGAGCAGGATATTGCCCATCTGCGTACGAATCTTGCTGCTACTCATCACATTGAGGTACTCGACCGTGGGCTACTGGCTCTGCAAGGCCCGCAAGCACGCGATGTCATGGAACGTCTGTGCCCCCAAGCGTGTGAGCTAACGTTTATGCAGCATGGCCGCTTCACGATGGCGGGGCAGGAAGTCTGGATTAGTCGTAGCGGTTACACCGGTGAAGATGGCTTTGAAATATCAGTAGCTTCTGATGCATGCCAGGCATTTGCAGAGCAGCTGTTAGCTGAGCCCGAAGTTGAAGCGATTGGTTTGGGTGCACGCGACTCGCTTCGCCTAGAAGCAGGGCTGTGCTTGTACGGGCACGATATGGATATGACGACGACGCCTGTAGAAGCTGGGCTTATTTGGGCGATTGGTAAGCCTCGCCGACATGGTGGGGAGCGTCCGGCAGGTTTCCCTGGAGCGGATCTTATTCTGCACCAAGTAGACGCCAAAGATCATACGCGTAAGCGGGTAGGGTTAGTGGCAGAAGGGCGTGCACCAGTAAGAGAGGGCGCGCTTTTAGTTGATGCAAATGGCAATGAAATTGGTGTTGTGACTTCCGGTGGCTTTGGGCCAAGTGTTGGTAAGCCAATTGCCATGGGGTACGTGGGGCGTGAATGGGAAGCGCCTGAGACCACTGTTTATGCGTTGGTGAGAGGTAAACAGCTGCCGATGGTGGTGACACCTACTCCGTTTGTGAAGCCAGGCTATTATCGCGGCTAATACCGCCATTGTTCATGAAAAAAGCCCCTGAAATTCAGGGGCTTTTTTACGTCATCTTAATACTTGTCGAGGATCAATCGGTTTGCCACCTTGACGCAGGTCGAAAAGCAAGTCGTAGCGCTGTGTCGCACTGCTTTGGCCGACATCACATAGCGGGTCGCCTGTACTCACTTGCTGGCCGACACGGACTAAAATGCGTTCGCACAGCGCGTAGACGGTTTGTAAGTTATCCGCATGATGAATAATGACAACTTCGCCAAGCTGGCGCATTCCATCTGCAAAACGCACTTCACCTGGCGCGACTGCTTGTGCTTTGGCACCTGCTTGGGTGGCCAGTAGCATAGGTTGAAGCGTACCACGGCTATCGGCACCAAAACGGCGCACAATCCGGTAATCCTCTAAGGGCCAAGGCCAACGACGTGCAGATGCAGGTAGGCTTGCGTTTGGCGTCGGTGCCGCCGCTGGCCGGCTTACGCTAGAACTGCTGGCGCTGCTTGAGGTGGTGCTGCTACTAAGCGGTACACTGACAATTTGGCCAACTCTGAGCGCTCTGGGAGAGGTGCCAGGATTGGCACTCTGTATACGCCCTGATGTGGTGCCAAAATGGCGCGCGATACTTGAGTAGGTATCGCCCGGCCGAATTTGGTAGCGATAGGGCCCGCCAGAGGGCGCTCGCTCTTGCTGGGTAGGTATTAATAAACGCTGTCCAACGTTTAAGCGTTGAGCATTTGTTCCAGGGTTGAAGCGTTCAAGACGTTCTAGTGGAACATTTGCTCGGTTCGCAAGTTTTCCCAGCGTATCGCCGCGCTGTACCTCTACCCATTCACCATTTATTTGACCGGCAGTACTACTGGGGACAGGGTTATTTTGATCATTTGAAGAGGGAGAGCCAGCACATCCCACTAACAACGTTGCTAGCACACAGACCGCTAACCACCGAGCTAGTCGTGGTTGGTTTGCTTGGCTAACAAGGCGTCTTTTTCCTGCCAGAGTGAATTGATCCATGCGTGGAACCGTTCCTTGTGCTGCTGTTCTTCGTGATAGTTGGCTTCGTTCATCCATTGGGGAATAGCGAGTTGCCTTGCGTTAAGTGTAATGCAAGCCTCTTTTCCGCATAGAAAACCCCAGAAAGTTGGCGTTGGATTTTCATAGCTGATGGTTACATCCAAAATGCCATCCAGTTTGTCACCAAGCAGGCTAAGCACTTGAGAGACACCGCCAGCTTTGGGTCTCAGTAAGTGCCGAAATGGGCTTTGCTGTTTTTCCCGTTTTGCTACGGTAAAGCGTGTCCCCTCGACAAAATTAAATATTGCAATGGGGGCATTTCTAGCTTGCCGGCAAACGCGCTCAGTTGATTCACGGTCGATAGTGGCGAATTTAGGGTTTTTTGCAAGTTGCTCACGACTGAAGCGCCGCATAAAAGGGAATTCTAACGCCCAAAATGCCAGCCCGACGATAGGAATCCAAATTAACTGATGTTTCAAAAAGAACCGAGGCATTGGAATGCGGCGATGCAATGCCATAAACAGAATGAAGATATCTGTCCAACTGCGGTGGTTTGAAATAACCAGCCACCATTGATGTGGACTGAGTGAGTCCGGAATGCTGATATTGACATCAGGCTTGATCCACCGGCGCATCCACCACAGATTTGCGCCAATCCAATTGAGCGCAACGCTGCACAGGCCATCAAGAATTCTCTGTTTTTGATGTCGTCCTGGGGTGATGACTTTTAACAGCGTTAACAAAATGAGTGGCACGCCCCAAAACAGCGTCGTTAGCGTCAGCAACAACAGGCTGACGACTCCTTTGGCAGTAGACATACCACAGTTCCTTTTACGTATGATGACACCAGTGGTGCAATTCTAGCGATAGGTGACCAATTTAAAGGCAACCCCGAGTAAATGCTAAAGGATCACGCCCCCGCTGCCCAGTATATTACCAAACCTTAGCATGCTTAACGGATGTGCTAGGGCGTCAGTGTCGGTGTGTTGATACCTTCGATTAGCACTTTACTCAGTGCCTGTGCCGCGACAGATAACTCATGATGCGTCAGTATCCCAACTCGGCAGGCAATGCCTGGTGAGGTTAAGGGAACGCAACGAGCGCCGAGTTGGTGCATTTGCTGAATACACATTGAAGGCACGGCACTTACACCTAAGCCATCTGCCACCATTCTACCAACGGTTGAGAGCTGATGGCTTTCAAAAGCGACCGGTAAGTCAATGTGTTGTTTGGCAAGTCCCTGCTCTAACAATCTACGCACCATTGATGGGCGTTGAAGGGTAATAAAATCCTGTTGTAACAATGTGGCCCAGCTCAGTGTGTTGGCCTGGGCCAAGCCTGATTCGGGGGGGACAACAGCGATAAACTGATCTTCAAAGAGTGGCGTAAACGTTAAGCTGCCGGTTCCTTCGGGTAAAAAGGCAATGCCGATTTCCACTTGGCGAGAGCGCACCATGTCGATGACTTCTTCGTTGATAACATCATGGACAGTAATATTAATTTTAGGATATTGCCGACGAAAGGTAACCAGAGCGCTGGGAAGCAAATTACACGCAAAAGAGGGCATGGCTGCTACGCTTAAACGGCCAAGTTGGAGAGTGAAGCGTTGGCGTAGTCGCTCTTCAGTATTATCCCATTGAGCAAGTAAATGCTTCGCCAGTGGGATAAGGGTTTCACCTTCAGGTGTGAGTCGAACGCTACGGGTACTGCGTATCAGCAGTTTTCCCCCCAGCGAATCTTCAAGCCCTTTGATGGCCAAGCTGAGTGCTGGCTGAGACAAGTGCAGGCGCTCACAGGCTTGGGTAAAGCTCAGAGTTTGGGCTACCGCCAGAAAAGCGCGAAGTTGCTTAACGGTCATACAGACCCTTTAATAAGTTTTTTATATAAATTGATAAGAAAAACAAACTTAACAAATATATCATCTGGTACAACACTGGCTATACAGATCCAACCGCATCATAACGACGCGTGCAACGTACCACCGATAATAATGCGAGGCATAACAATGGCAGGATTTGATAAGCGTGTATCTTCCTATGAGGAAGCGATGGAAGGTATCGAAAGCGGCATGACCGTTATTGCTGGCGGTTTTGGCCTTTGCGGCATTCCTGAGAATTTGATCGCTGAGATTAAACGTCGGGCTGTCACTGACCTCACGGTAGTATCTAATAATTGCGGTGTTGATGGTTTCGGGCTAGGTGTGCTGCTCGAAGATCGTCAGATTCGTAAAATTCTCGCTTCTTATGTTGGCGAGAACGCAATGTTTGAACAGCAAATGCTTAACGACGAAATTGAAGTTGTGCTAACACCCCAAGGCACGCTGGCCGAGAAAATGCGCGCCGGTGGTGCGGGTATCCCCGCATTTTATACCGCCACCGGTTACGGAACACCTATTGGTGAAGGTAAAGAGGTGCGTGAATTTAACGGCCGCCACTATATTTTAGAAGAAGCCATTACCGGTGATTTCGCGATTGTTAAAGGCTGGAAAGCGGATCGCTACGGCAACGTCATGTATCGGCATACGGCACAGAACTTCAATCCCATGGCAGCCACCGCTGGAAAAATAACGGTTGTAGAAGTTGAGGAAATTGTTGAACCAGGCGAATTGGAGCCAAGCCAGATCCATACCCCCGGTATCTATGTGGATCGCATTATTCAAGGCTCATTCGAGAAGCGCATCGAAAAACGCACGGTACGTAGCTGATCGCTCTCTGGTTTAGACATTTTCACTCAATAAGAGGTATACACCATGGCTTTAACACGTGAGCAAATGGCACAGCGCGTTGCGCGTGAACTTGAAGATGGCTTTTACGTCAATTTAGGTATCGGCATACCTACGCTGGTTGCCAACTATGTGCCTGACGGCATTGATGTCATGCTGCAGTCCGAAAATGGACTGCTGGGTATGGGGCGTTTTCCCACTGAGGAAGAAGTTGATGCTGATATGATCAACGCCGGTAAGCAGACGGTCACCGCTCGTCCTGGGGCTGCTATTTTCTCTTCAGCAGAATCATTCGCTATGATTCGTGGCGGTCATGTGGATCTGACCGTGCTGGGTGCTTTTGAAGTGGACCAAGAGGGAAATATTGCGTCATGGATGGTGCCAGGCAAGCTCATCAAAGGGATGGGCGGCGCGATGGATTTGGTTGCTGGCGCAGAAAACATTATCTGTACCATGACGCACGCCTCGAAACACGGTGAGTCCAAGTTACTAGAAAAGTGCACGCTTCCTCTAACAGGGGCAGGTTGCATTAATCGTGTATTGACCGACCTCGCTTATTTGGAAATTAAAGACGGTGCTTTTATTCTCAAAGAGCGTGCACCGGGTGTCAGTGTTGAAGAAATTATTGAAAAAACAGCTGGCAAACTGATTGTGCCCGACCACGTTCCTGAAATGACGTTTGACGCGGAATAACCCTTAGTCGACTACTTTTAGCAGGCGTGAGCTGATCAGCTCACGCCATTTCACAGCGGGTGTGGAAAGGTAGCAGGATTTCAGCAATACGCTCATGGTCGTCGCCGACATGTTTTTGCACGAGTGCTAGTCCCCCCAGACAAAGGCGATGCTCATCGCCTGAGCTGAAAACGGTCTTTAATGGCATTGCAGGATAAAATCGATGCTCAATTAGCGGTGACACGGCAAATACGCCGTTTTGTTGCCCCTCAAAACTGGGCATGCCGCATGCTTCAAGCTGACTATGCAAGGTGTCTAGGGGCTCGCCAATCGTTGAGCAGTCGAAACCTGCGTGATGCAGTCTAGGGCCCATGATCGCTAGCCAGGCAGCGAGGGGGTGTGCCTGTTGTAATTGCTGATAAAGTGCCCAAGAGGGCATTGGCCATGGGCGTCCTCGGCATAGTAAATTTTGCCCTTGGCAATCGGCCGGATGACTTTGTAGCACGAGCTGCGTTAGTGCTTCGCGGGGTGCTTTTGAAAGCGCACCCAGCTGCAATTCTGCTAATACCAGCCAACTGCTACTGTCATTAGGTGCAAGTAAATGCACCAAAAGGCCCTTATCAGCCATAGCGTAATGGCCAACTGATCGGTAGCCCATATGTGCAAGGCTGGTGTTGAGCTCGCTAGCAGCAAAGGGGCCATAATTTAGCGTCACCAAGGTCAAATACTCGGCTGACGTACTTAGCGGCCACAATCTTAGTCCGCCAAGGTCTGGGTGTGTATGCACGTAGTCCAGCCAAAGCTGTTGAACAAACTCCTCTCGCTGCATTGGGATACCCTCGCCGCCTAATCGAACGCCACATGAACTGTCATATAAACTGTGATACTTCAGTATAGGCAAGCGAAGATTTGGTTGTTCAACGGGTGTAAACGTCAGTTTTAACGCCTGGGTTAAGAAGCCAGCAGCTGCTGTTGGCGCACAAAATGGTCGAACTCAGTAAAACCACCGATGTGCTGTTGGTCAACAAACACTTGGGGAACGGTATGAATAGGTTTGCCAGCCGTTTTTGCAATATCTTCCTTGGTAACGCCTTCTGAAGGCATATCAACGTAGCGGTAGCCTTCTATCTTTCCGTTACTCTCTAAATGCTCTGCGAGATGCTTTGCGCGTACGCAGAAAGGGCATGACATGCGGCCAAAAATTACCACAAACATCGTAGAAACTCCTTTAGGATAAAGATCTATTAGAAATGGGTTGCCTATTGTGGCGTAGCTCATGCAGTTTGGCTAATAGCGCTACACTACACGCTTCATTAAGCCGTGTTATGGGCGAATGTTTAATAATTTGGAAGAACGTATGCGAACCTTAGCTGCCCAAGAATACGCGCGCTTAGCTGAATTAGCGTTGCATTATCGAGATGCGCATCTGCGCTCAATGAAGCAGGCGGATCATTATAACCCTCGTCTTGGAGTTGATGCACTGTGCTTCCAGCCTTGGGAAGAGGAGCATGCGTCACTACTGGTCGGTGCGTTAATAACACCTTGTGCGATGTGGCTAGTTGCTGTGCCATGCCTGAATCAGCATGGTCCCCTGGGAAATGCATTGCGTCTCAACCTTCCTTCTGGCCACTATTCGCTCTCATGTGAACAGTTGCCCAGCGGCAGCGAGCTTTATAAGCGCGTCATTCTGGAGGATCTAAGTGATCTGGAAAGTATGCAGGAAGCTGCGCGACTAGCCCAACGCATGATGATGCAGCTAATGGTGTCTGATAAATCTTCTTCAGAGGTTGGTTAGGCAGAAACGTCTATCTCTATCTACACTGTTGTTTTTACATTTTTACTCTGAATAATCTCAGCAAAAGGAACGTTTATGTCCTCTGAAAAAGCTGTCACACCCCGTGTTGCTGTGGTCACTGGCACTAGCAGCGGTATTGGTGAAGCGGTGGTGAAACATTTCTGTGAGCAGGGTTTTCAAGTGTTAGCAGTAGACTTTAACCCGGCTGGAAAAGAAGTTGCTGACGCGGCTGGCGCAGCGTTTTATCAGGGAGATTTAACCGACCCCGACGCGTGCCGTGGAGCGATTGCTGACGCGGTTAAACGCTTTGGTGGCGTCGATATTTTGGTTAATAATGCAGGTATTCAGCACGTCGCTTCTATTGAGACGTTCCCTGAAGAGAAGTGGCGTCAAATCATTGATTTAATGCTGACGGCGCCGTTTTTGCTTACCCAGGCAGCATGGCCACATATGCGTAAAAAAGGTTGGGGACGTGTGATTAATATTGCGTCTGTTCATGCGCAGGTGGCTTCGCCTGGCAAAGCCGCTTATATCAGTGCCAAGCACGGCATGATCGGACTAACGAAAACCGCCGCTTTGGAAGGTGGCGAGCAGGGGATTACTGCCAATACTATTTGCCCCGCCTATGTGAAAACACCGCTGGTAGATAATCAGATCGCCGACCAAGCCAAACTACATGGGATGGATGAGCAAGAGGTGATTGAAAAAATCATGCTGAAAAACGCAGCGGTTAAGCGCTTGATCGAGCCTTCCGAGGTTGCTCAACTAGTTGCTTACTTAGCTTCCGATGCGGCAGGCGCTGTAACGGGCGCAAGTTGGAACATTGATCTAGGATGGACCGCCCAATAACATTAAGTTGACGCCCACTCTTTGCGTCGTTGTTGCGCAAAGAGTGGGGGGATTACCGACGTACCGGGCGCTTCTGTAATTTGCGTTGTAATGTGCGCCGATGCATGCCGAGTGCCCTAGCCGTGGCTGAAATGTTGCCATCATGCTCTTGCAACACCTTTTGAATGTGCTCCCACGTTATACGGTTGATAGAGGGAGGATTGTCGGCTAGTTCAATATTTGGATCGCCATCCTGATGGTCAAAAGCTGCAATAACATCGTCGGCATCTGCTGGTTTACACAGATAGTTAACGGCGCCAAGTTTGATGGCTTCTACCGCTGTGGCGATGCTGGAATACCCCGTTAATACCACAATGCGGCAATTCGGTGCGCTTGCCAGCATGTCGGGCAGTAGCTTAAGTCCGGAGCTATGCTCAAGTTTTAGATCTAGTGTTGCCATCGTTGGCATGAACTGCGTGATCAGTGTCATTGCTTGATCAGCATCGTGGGCAACTTGCACTTCAAAACCACGACGCGAAAGCGCTCTGCTTAACACGTGACAAAACATTTCATCATCGTCGACGATTAAAAGGCGTTGGTCTTGCGTCTGCATGATGTCCTCGATTTTCTGGCGAATGCTCTGCGTCGCTGTTACTTATCAGGGGCGGAACAAAGCGGCAGAGTCACTTCCGTTAACGTACCGCCTTCAGGATGATTGTACAGGCTTACTCCACCACCGAAACGATTAATGGTGGCATGGGTTAAAAACAGCCCGATCCCCATGCCTTTGCTTTTGGTGGAAATAAACGTATCGCCTAGCTGGTCAGCAATCGACATGGCGATGCCGGGGCCGTGGTCGCGTATATCAATAACAACGCTTTCATCTTGCCAATCCAAGCGAATAGCAATGTGCTCTGGATTAGCGTCGGCAGCGTTATTCAGCAAATTGGTTAGCGCTTGATCTAATGTGGCATCGACGGCCAACCAGGGGCGGCCGCGTTTCTCGGCAACATCAAAAAAGTGGCTAACATCTGGCCTGATAACGAGCCAACGTTGCACAACGGTGGCTAACCACAGTTCAGCATCTAGTATCTCTGGTTCTGCCATGCGCCGACGATCAGCCGTCGTGACAAGGTGTTGTAAGCGTGATTTGCACACGTCTACCTGCTGGCGAAGAATGGCTATATCTTGTTGCAAGGGGGAGTCATTAGGCGCGTCTTGGTACATTTCATTTAGCAGTACGGCCATGGTTGAAAGCGGCGTGCCAAGCTCATGAGCCGTACCAGCGGCCTGAGTAGCAACGGCTAATACCTGTTCATTGCGCAGGGCCGCTTCTCGCGTGCGAGATAGTGCTTTATCTCGATTACGCAGTGCGTGGGCCATTTTGTAGATAAAGAACGTGACAAGCCCGGCTGATAAGCCGAAATTAAGCCACATACCCAATACGTGCAGGCTTAGTGGGCCGTCGCTGTTAATGTGGCCCAGCTGAGGTATCGGGTGATAAAAGAACATCAGGTAGGTGTAACCTGCCATTGAACACGCGGCGATGATCCAAGCATGCCGCCAGGGAAGAGTTGCGGCGGCAATAGTGACAGGCACTAAATAGTAAGTAATAAAGGGATTTGTTGAGCCGCCTGAAAAATAAAATAGCAGCGTTAAGCCTGCAATATCGGCCAATAAGTGGGCAAGATATTCGAAATGATTAACCGCTTTTGGTCTGCCTAAGCGCCACCATGTGACGATATTCAGTATCCCCATGGCAATCACAACACTGACGACTGCGGTCACTGGCAAGTCGAAAGCGAGTAGCTCTATGCCAACAATAATGGCCAGTAAAAAACCGGTCCAGGTGATACCTCTGACGATCGTTAATCGAACGAGGTTACGGTTTGGCGTCGAAAGCGGGAGAGGTAGGGCGGTAGGCATAGCGTGCTTATTTGCTCGATGCTTTCACGTTGTGAATAACATATTTTATAAATAACGTCATAACGAACGTCAGCCATCCCGCCGAGGCAAGCAAGTTGAATAGCAGCATTTTAGGAGGTAGCCAGGCACTGCCCAGTACAGCCTCTAACATGATATGGAAAAACATAGCGAGCAAGAGTGGCAGTGCTAGCGTATGAATCCACATGTCAGTACGGCGCTTACGTACGTGATAGCGTTTCAACAGGTAGCGCAATGGACGGTGCGCCCAACCGAATAGCACGAGTGCACCAACAACGAATAGGACAGCCAGCGTCGGTTCGGTACTCCCAAAATACATTGAAAAGGATATCGACCAGGCAAGACCAAGCCATAATAATCCTTCAATACTGGCGATAATGTCCGCATAGCGACGCACATTCTGCATAAAAAACTGAGTCCTTGATCTTACAAAGTGTCGCCATGATACGACACTTGGGAACGACTGTGGGATGGATAGGGGAGATTTATCCCTTACCCGTATTGGGTATACTGTTCTGACCCTTTTACTTAATTCATTTCTGCACAGGACTTGCCGTGGACGCTATTACGTTGACTCGCCCCGATGATTGGCATCTTCATTTACGTGATGATGAGGCGCTAAGCGCTGTGGTAGGTCATACCGCCGCCCAAATGGGGCGTGCGATTATAATGCCTAATCTAAAGCCGCCGATAACCACTACCGCACAAGCACTAGCGTATCGGCAGAGAATTTTAGCAGCGTTGCCCGAAGGGAGTTCTTTTGAACCTTTGATGACGCTCTATTTAACAGACACGACGCCCCCTGAAGAAATTGAGCGTGCTGCTGAAAGTGGTGTCGTGAAAGCCGTGAAGCTCTATCCCGCGGGCGCTACCACTAACTCTGCATCGGGCGTCACCGACATTGCGCACTGCGATGACACTATTGCGATGCTAGCAAACGTTGGTATGCCGCTGTTGGTGCATGGTGAAGTTACCGATCATGAAATTGATATTTTTGATCGAGAAGCGGTGTTTATTGAGCAGGTTATGAAACCGCTTTTGGCTAGACACCCTAATCTTAAGGTAGTGTTTGAGCATATTACGACCCAGCAGGCTGCCGAGTTTGTCGCTGCTGCGCCTGATAATATTGCGGCCACGATCACAGCCCATCATCTGCTGTTTAACCGCAACAAAATGCTGGCAGGTGGTATTCGTCCGCATTATTACTGCTTGCCCATACTAAAGCGTGAGCAGCACCGTCAGGCGTTGTTAAAAGCGGCGACCAGCGGCAGCCCTAAATTCTTTTTGGGCACCGATAGTGCGCCTCATGCCCAGGGTGACAAAGAGTCTAGCTGCGGCTGTGCAGGGGCATATACAGCGCCTGCTGCCATTGAGCTCTATGCAGCTGCCTTCGAGGAAATGGGTGCCTTGGACAAGTTAGAAGCGTTTGCCAGCCTCAATGGACCACGTTTTTATGGATTACCGGCTAATGCTGATAGCGTGACGTTGGAGCGTCGTTCATGGAGTCTGCCAGCGCATTATCCCTATACGGCTGGTCAGCATATTATTCCATTAATGGCGGGTGAGAGCTTGGCATGGAAGCTGAAAGCGTAGTTCGTATAGCTGGATAGCAAATCATAAAAACGGAGCCAACTGGCTCCGTTTCTTTAACGCTTTAAGCACTCTTTTTTAACGTCTATTTCTTGTTCTTACCAAGCTCGATCAGCATCTGATCCACCATCCGTGATGAATGGTCAGCCGCGATGTCTAAAAATTGCTCGAATGACAGGTGGTTGTCACCGCCGCCGGGTATATCAGACAGCGCGCGAATGACCACAAATGGGCAGCCATAAAGATGACATGTTTGTGCAATAGCGGCGCCTTCCATCTCGACGGCTAGCATGGTTGGAAACTGTTCACGGGTAGTCGCGACACGAACAGGATCGGCCATAAAGGCATCGCCTGTGGCGATGAGCCCCTCACGTACATTGACTTCACCTAATGAGGCAATGGCGTTGCGGGCAATATCACGAAGTTGTTTGTCTGCTTGGTAGGCTGCCGGCATTCCAGGTACCTGACCAAGCTCATAGCCAAAGACCACTGCGTCAACATCATGATGGCGAACTTCATCCGAAATAATCACATCACCAATAGCAAGGTCGCTTGCAAAGCCGCCTGCGGAACCGGTGTTAATGATCGCATCAGGCTGGTGTCGCTCAAGTAAAATCGCGGTGCCTACCGCCGCATTGACCTTGCCTATCCCCGACTGCAGCACAATAATTTCCAAGCCGTGACGTGTGCCCGTATAAAAAACGAAGCCAGCATGCTCGTAGCGTTCAGCGCCTTCTAGCTGTCCTGCCAGTATGTTCACTTCCTGCGCCATCGCGCCGATGATTCCAATACGTTGCACTCGTGATTACTCCTTAAGAAATCGTTAACGGCAGTGGTGTGTGTAACACTACAGCTCTAGGCCTTTGTCGTGCCGTTCAGCGGCTTCTAGCGTGTTTTCAAGTAGCGTGGCAACGGTCATCGGCCCAACGCCGCCAGGCACGGGTGTAATGAAACTGGCACGCTCTGCCGCGGCTTTAAAATCAACGTCACCAGTGAGCGTGCCGTCGTCTTGGCGATTAATGCCAACGTCAATCACGATGGCGCCTGGTTTGATCCATTCCCCTTTGACAATGCCGGGTTTGCCGACAGCGACAACAACCAAGTCAGCGCGGCGCACATGAGACTCAAGCTGTAGCGTGAAGCGGTGGCATACCGTGGTGGTGCAACCTGCCAGCATCAACTCCAACGCCATCGGCCGACCGACAATGTTGGACGCGCCGACTACAGTGGCATCTAACCCTCGAACGGCAATGCCGCTATGGGCGAGCATGGTCATAATACCTTTAGGTGTGCAGGGCCTGAGCGAGGGCATACGTTGCGCTAGACGACCAATGTTGTATGGGTGAAAGCCGTCGACGTCCTTGTCTGGGCGAATGCGCTCAAGAATAGGGCGAGAGTCTAAATGCTCTGGCAATGGTAGTTGAACAAGAATGCCGTCAACCGTTGCATCGTTGTTTAACTGATCGACCAGTGCTTCAAGTTCATGCTGCTGCGTATCAGCGGGTAGCGCATGTTGAAAAGAGTGGATGCCTGCCTGCTCACAGGCGCGGTGTTTGTTGCTGACATAAACATGGGAGGCTGGGTCTTCCCCGACCACAACAACAGCTAGTCCAGGTGCCCGAGCGCCAGCTTGCTGGCGCGCGCTGATTTTCTCGGCAACTTGCTGGCGGACATTAGCGGCGATGGCCTTACCATCGATAAGTTGGGCGGTCATGTAATAGAATCCCTGTGAAGGTTAGAAACGAAGCTGAGTGACTATGTCTAGGCCGTGGCGTTTAAAGTATGTGGGCGGCGCGTGAGCATCGTACCCGAACACCGATACTTAAACCCTGCTATCTATAATTCAGCCCCTGGAATTGTGTGGCTGAGCGCAGGAGGTCACTGGCTTTCGAGAAGGCCTGATTTTCGCATGCTAGGGCGGCAAGGCAAAGCTTCTAACGAATCAATCACTTTAGGTGTTGACTTTAAACTCAGAAATAGTAATATATGCCTCGCTTGAGACGGGACATGCAGCAGCGTCTAAGGTAAGAAATCGGGATGTAGCGCAGTCTGGTAGCGCGCCTGCTTTGGGAGCAGGATGTCGGGGGTTCGAATCCCTCCATCCCGACCACATACCTAGCGCGGAAGGTGGTAACTTGCTTTTCCGAACATTGGTTGTGGTCAAGTGCTCATCAGTATTCAGTCTCTTAGAATGCTTTATGTGCGCCCATAGCTCAACCGGATAGAGCAACGGCCTTCTAAGCCGTAGGTTGCGGGTTCGAGTCCTGCTGGGCGTGCCATTAAAGCTTTTTATTGGACGCTTTCGGTAAGACATGTAAGTCAGTACTTCATCAATGGTGGATGTAGCTCAGTGGTAGAGCCCCGGATTGTGGCTCCGGTGGTCGTGGGTTCGATCCCCATCATCCACCCCATTTGATGACACGTATTAATTATATGCAATTCTAGTTTTAGGTTGTGGTGGATGTAGCTCAGTGGTAGAGCCCCGGATTGTGGCTCCGGTGGTCGTGGGTTCGATCCCCATCATCCACCCCATTAACCTTGATATTTATCCTCAAAAAATCCTCTCCCATTGTCATTACTTTTCCCCTTTATTAATTATTTTGTTTGAAACCAAGCTGACCTATGTTCGGCTTTTTTGCGTTTTTGGTCGCTCGTGTTTTAAGCCTCTTTACCTTATTTGCTACGCAATGCCTTTCCTAGGTTTTGTCCTTTGATTCATTTCTGGCCCGAAAAATTACTCTCTATCTGAAATTGCTGCGAAATTTCCCTAGGCTTCTTATCGCGATGCCGCCTTAGTAGAGGAGCAGGCCTGCGCTTGATGAACCGCTTAAAAAGGTCTTTAGTAAGAAGCGCTGGTGCATTTTGATGGCTTTGGCGATACGTGTAGTGAAGTCATCTATATTATTTTTTGATGCGATATTTGTTGCTGCTTTTTGGTCTAAAAACAGTTTTTTAAGCTATGTTAATGCTGTTTGGTTAGTGATATTTTTTAATGAGTTGTTTGTTGAAAATAATCATTTGAACTGTAGGCAGTATTTTCTTTTACGGAGTGCAACGCAATGGCGCGTCAAACGGTGGTGTTAGGGGCAGGTATGGTCGGTGTCAGCATTGCATGGCACCTGCAGCAGCGTGGTCATCAAGTAACGCTGGTTGATCGTCGCCAACCTGGTCGTGAAACCTCTTTCGGCAATGCTGGCATTATCCAGCGCGAAGCGGTTCGTCCTTATGCTTTCCCGCGGGATATGAAAACCATCCTGAGCGTGCTGCCAAACAAGCGTGTTGATATTCGTTATCGGCCTGCAGGCATGATTAATGCTGCTTCGCCGCTGTTGAGCTACTGGCATAACTCTTCTAGCCGACACTATAAAAAAATAGTGCCTGAGTATGCGTCATTAATACAGCTCTGCTTGAAGACTCACGGCCCCATGATTGAAGCGGCAAATGCTGATCATTTGGTTCGCCGGGAAGGCTGGTTGGAAATTTATCGCACGCCTGAAGAGCTAGCAAAACGCGTAAAAGAAGCGCAAGACGCCCGTGACAATTTTGGTGTTCAGTTTGACGTTTTGGACCGCGCTGCATTAGAGGCTAAAGAGCCAGATTTGGGTAGCGAAATTATTGGTGCTATTCACTGGCTTGACCCTTGGACAGTTGCCGACCCAGGTGGGCTGGTTGCCGCTTATGCCGATGCTTTTGTCCAGCAGGGCGGGCGTATTTTGCAAACTGATATTAAGGGGTTGAAGCAACAAGGAGAGCGCTGGCAAGTCGATACGGCTGCTGAGTGCCTAGAAGCAGATGAGGTTGTTGTTGCACTAGGTCCATGGGCAGGTAGCTGGCTGAAAGGCTTAGGCTATCATTTCCCGACTTTTGTTAAGCGTGGCTATCACATGCACTACGCCACACAGCCCTCTAAAAAGCTTCATTACTGGTTAATGGATGCGGAGGTGGGTTACTTGCTTGCGCCTATGAATGCAGGCGTCCGGTTAACCACCGGGGCTGAGCTTGACCGGCTTGAGTCGCCAGCTGATGAGCAGCAGTTAGCTGCTGCAGAAAAAGTTGCGCGCACGATATTCCCTCTCGCTGAGCGTCGCGACGCCTCTGCTTGGAAAGGCGCGCGACCATGTTTGCCTGACATGAAGCCTGTTATAGGGCCGGCTCCCAAGCATCGTGGTCTGTGGTTAGCTTTTGGACATGGGCATCAGGGATTTACCCTAGGTCCTGCTACCGGGCAATTACTGGCGGATATGATAGAAGGTAAGCCGACAGAGATTGATATGGCGCCTTTCAGAGCTGACCGTTTCTAAATCAGTGGGTAGCTGTTGGCTTAGTACTGTTGGCTTAGTACTGTTGGATAAGTACTGTTGGATAAGTACTTAATGGGAAAGGCTGCTTGGTAGTAAAGCATGATGTTTGCTATCTTGGTGCAACATATCGCAATCGTGAGGTGAAAGATGGATGTTGCCGTAAGCAACGCAGTGAGCACCGCGCTCTATATGAATCAAGCACAATCTGCTGAACAAGCACAAATGCAGCTTTTTAAGCAGTCTCTTGATATGCAAGCACAGCAAGTGTCGGAAGTACTTGCCTCTGCTAATATGGGCGCTCAGCCAGACCTTGCCCAAGATGGTAGCGTGGGGACTCAGGTCAATACTTACGCCTAGCCAAATAAACGTCAGTAAGAAAAAAGCGCCGACAAGTTCGGCGCTTTTTTAAATTTCCCTTCACTACTCTTTTAGCGGTTGCTCTAGCTCCTCTTTTTGCGACGCTAGTGCCTACATTCTTGATTCCCCCTTTGCTATCCATGGTATGCCGCAGCGGCTTAGTTGCGGTACCATATATCCATGTAAACGCCGATATTTAAGGCGCCATCCCAGTCATAACGTTGCACCATTTTTAGAGAACTCCATGTCTGACGCCAAATTAGCGCGCGAAGCAGAACTACGCCGTACGTTTGCGATTATTTCGCACCCCGACGCTGGTAAAACCACCATCACCGAAAAGATGCTGTTATTCGGAAATGCTATTCAGTTAGCTGGCTCTGTTAAGAGCAAGCGTAATGATCGCCATGCCACATCAGACTGGATGAAGATGGAGCAAGAGCGCGGGATCTCGGTCACGACGTCGGTGATGCAGTTCCCTTATGGTGGGCGTATCGTGAACTTGCTGGATACGCCGGGGCACGAAGACTTTTCTGAAGATACTTACCGTACATTAACCGCGGTAGATTCCGCGTTAATGGTGATTGATGGTGCGAAAGGTGTTGAGGATCGTACCATCAAGCTGATGGAAGTTTGCCGTTTGCGCACCACGCCTATTTTAACGTTCATCAACAAGATGGACCGCGATATCCGCGACCCCATCGAAGTCATGGACGAGGTAGAGACTGTACTGAATATCCAGTGTGCGCCGATGACATGGCCGATTGGCATGGGGCGGCACTTTAAGGGTGTGTATCACCTCTATAACGATGTCATTCATCTGTATACCCAGGGGCAAGGCAGCCGTATTCCAGATGACAAGCGAATTGAGGGTTTAGATAACCCGGAAGTTGACGCTGTACTTGGCGCAGAGCAGGCCGAAGAGTTGCGCATGGAAGTCGAGTTGGTGCGCGGTGCTTCCCATGAGTTTGATCTTGATGCCTATCGCCGTGGTGAGCTGTCGCCCGTGTACTTTGGTACCGCAATGGGTAACTTCGGCGTACGAGAGATGATGGATGGGTTTGTTGAGTACGCGCCTCCGCCCCAGCCACGCGAGACAGATATCCGTGAAGTAACCGCTCAAGATGATCGCTTTACGGGGTTTGTGTTTAAAATTCAGGCGAATATGGATCCGAACCATCGTGACCGTATTGCCTTTTTACGTGTCTGTTCCGGTAAATACGAAAAGAATATGAAGATGCGCCACGTGCGGATAGGCAAGGATGTGAAAATTGCCGATGCCCTAACGTTTATGGCGTCAGACCGTTCTCAGGTAGAGGAAGCCTGGCCAGGTGATATTATTGGCTTGCACAATCACGGCACGATTCAGATTGGTGATACCTTCACCGTTGGTGAAGATATGCGCTTTACCGGCATTCCTCACTTTGCGCCAGAGTTGTTTAAGCGTGTTCGTTTAAAAGACCCGTTGAAAATGAAAGCGCTGCAAAAAGGGCTCCAGCAGCTCTCTGAGGAAGGCGCTACGCAGGTCTTTATGCCGATGGATAACAACGACCTGATTCTTGGTGCTGTCGGTACGCTGCAGTTTGACGTTGTTGCTCACCGTTTGAAGGAAGAGTACAAAGTTGACTGCCTGTATGAGGGGGTCAATGTACAAACCGCACGTTGGGTCTATTGCGAAGACGCCAAGATGTTGGAAGAGTTTAAGCGTAAAGCGAGCTCCAACCTTGCTATCGATGGCGGCGGCTACCTGACGTATATCGCACCAACGCGGGTCAACCTGCAGATGACCCAAGAGCGCTGGCCGGATATTCGTTTCCAGCCCACTCGCGAGCACTGAGCGAGTCTTCCTTGCTATGTTGACTGCCTTGCTATGTTGATTGATGCCCACTGCCACCTGGATTTCGAGGCATTTGACGATGATCGCGATGCGGTCATCGAAAATGCCCAGGCAGTGGGCGTCGAACACTTTGTTGTGCCAGCAACGACGCGTTCCCAATGGCCGAATGTGTTGACGCTTGGCGCGCGTAAGGAGGTAAGTAGTTGTGTTGGCCTTCACCCTTACTTCATTGATCAACACGTTGACCGCGATTTAGTCGCCTTGGAACAGCTTTTAGCTGAGCAGAAAGTCGAAGCCGAAAAACGCGTAGTGGCAATAGGTGAGTGCGGTATCGATGGCCGTTTTACGGAGTCATTAGATAAACAGTGGGCCTATTTCGATGCGCAGCTCGGTCTAGCAAAACAGTTCGCTTTACCTGTTGTGGTGCACTGCGTAAAAGCCAATGATCAGGTAAGCAAACGCCTACGCCAGCTGGCGCTTACCAGTGGTGGGCTTATCCATGCGTTTTCAGGCTCTTATGAGCAGGCCGCTAAGTTTCTCGATCTAGGCTATACCCTGGGTTTGGGAGGGGCGATTACCTACGAGCGCGCACAACGACTTCGTAACGTGGTGTCACGCTTACCGGACGATGGCTTTGTGTTAGAAACTGACAGCCCCGATATGCCGCTTAGCGGCTATCAGGGGCAACGTAATGAACCATGCAGGGTGGCAAAGGTAGCTGGCGTGGTGGCAGCACTCCGGCATCAGTCATTTGAAACAATAGCGACACTAAGCAGTGCGAATGCTATTGGCTTATTTAAACTTCCTTATTTCAATTCTTACTAGGCGGTTAGGCTGCTGGCCAGTTGTTCAGGGTCGAGGCGCTCAACCGTATAGGGCAGGTCGCAGAGCGTGACCGGATGCCCTTGCCAATAAAGGGGGGAGAGCGCTTCAATCGCTTTAGTATTCGCAACGGCGAGCATTTCAATTTGCTGCTTGTCGCTAAATGCACTGCTAACGATTTCACCGACGGTTTTATCCTGCTCATCCACTAGCGTGTCACCGACTTGGGGTAAGCTGTTAACACTGGCAGTAACGCGCACTAAGCGTTTTTTCACTTGGCCCCGGAAATGCGCCCGTGCGACGACTTCTTGTCCTGTATAGCAACCTTTCTTAAAGCTAATTCCCCCCAGTGCTTCCCAGTTCAACATTTGTGGGAGGAAGTGATCTTGCTGTGGGGCTGTTAACCACGCCAAACCACTGCGGATATCTGCTAATTGCCACGTGTTAAGCGCATCTTCATCATCATTTATTGCAATGGCGTTCTGTTCAGCAGAGTTTTCTATGCTGATTAACCAACGCCCGCCACCTGGCTGGCATAAGGCTGTCGCTTGGGTATTGCTGTGATGGGTATAAGGTTGATCAGGAAGCGCTAAACCAAACGCTTGAGCAATCTTGTTGGCACTTTCGCTGGCGCCTACGATAAGCATCGATGTCTGAGCCTGCAATTCGACGCGATAAAAAGCGGCAAATTTGGCTAAATGACTGGCGAGCATATCGATCAATGAGGTGCTCAACAGTAGCCTATAATGGTCGTTGCTGATTTTCAGTAATTGAGCATTGGCCAGCATTCTTCCCTTTGGTGTGCAAAAGCAGGTAAGAGGCGCAAAAAAACCATTGGCTAAACTAACTTGTGCGCTTGTTTGCCCTTGTAGGAATTTCTCAGCATCTGGACCTTTGACATCTAAGGCGGCGAGGTGAGGCAAACGGACGCAGCCATTCATCTTGAGTAACGAAGAGACAGTCGCCATATAGACTCCATAAGGGAAGATAGGGTAAACGTAACGTAATCGCATTTGTATCAAAGGTGCGGGCACTGCGGGTAGATTGCAAGGGCTCTGGCGCGTGCTAGACTTCTTTGCCTGTATCAGTTTTGCATAGTTTTCAATAGCGTACTCACTTCAATTCAGCGTAGAAAAGGGCAAGGAATGGCATATCAATCATTAACGTTCCAAGGTGTCACAACAGTAGATCAGGTGAATAAGATTACCACGGCGCTGATGATGCTGGATGGCGTCGATAGTGCTGAGGTAGGGCGCCACGGAGCAGAAGTAGAAGGGCGAGCTAAGCGTGAAGCGCTTATAAAAGCGATCGAGAAGTTAAACCTCGGTATAAAGGTTTCCTGATGCATAAGCCAATCACGATTATTAGTGAGCGTAACCATACATTTCGTCAGCGTATTGAAGTCGATGGTTTGGAAGACCTCTATGGGGACGTACCGCCGGTAGTCGGAGGAGACGGTAGTGCACCAGACCCGCATGACTACTTCGATATTGCCCTAGGTACCTGTAAAGCCATTACTGTGCAAATGTATGCTAGGCGCAAAGAGTGGCCGCTGGAAGGCATCACCGTTAAGGTCCAGCGCGATGATAGTGAGGAACGAAAAGGTGTCTATAAGTTAGCTGTGACGATGACTTTCCACGGCATTGATGATCCTGAACAGCGGGCAAAGCTAGAAGACATTAGCCATCGCTGCCCGATACAGCGGTTGATGACCCAGGCGACGGTAGAAATTTCCACGTTTACCGAGTAGTACACTTCCTTTTTAAGGAGTAATGATGAGCAAGGAATTCCGGCTGCAGTCCAAATTTAAGCCCGCTGGTGATCAGCCCGCCGCGATACGCAGTCTGATTAGTGGGCTTGAGTCGGGGCTTGCCCATCAGACCTTGTTAGGGGTGACTGGCTCGGGTAAAACGTTCACTATGGCAAATGTTGTGCAGCAGCAGCAGCGCCCAACGATTGTAATGGCGCCCAATAAGACGCTAGCTGCCCAGCTATATGGTGAGTTCAAATCGTTTTTTCCGGATAACGCTGTCGAGTATTTTGTCTCTTACTACGATTATTATCAGCCGGAAGCCTATGTCCCTTCCTCAGATACCTTTATTGAGAAAGATGCCTCGATAAATGACCATATCGAGCAAATGCGCTTATCTGCTACGAAAGCGCTGCTGGAACGCCGTGATGCGCTTATCGTTGTCTCGGTATCGGCAATCTATGGTCTCGGTGATCCGGATCAGTATCTTAAGATGCGGTTGCACTTCACCCGTGGTGAGCTAATTGATCAGCGTGCCTTTTTACGCCGCTTGGCCGAGTTACAATATACCCGCAACGATATGGATTTTCGTCGAGGCACCTACCGGGTACGGGGCGATGTGATCGATATTTTCCCTGCGGACTCTGACGAGGAAGCGGTGAGGGTCGAGTTGTTTGACAACGAAGTTGATTCTATTCGCCTATTTGACCCATTAACTGGCGAGGTGCGTACCCATGTGCCTCGCATGACCATCTATCCTAAATCTCACTATGTTACTCCGCGAGAAACTATTTTAGGTGCTATTGATGCGATCAAGGCAGAGCTTAAGGAGCGTCTTGAGTGGATGCGTAAGCACGAGCGTTTAGTTGAAGCGCAGCGCTTAGAACAACGAACCCTTTACGATATTGAAATGATGCTAGAGCTTGGCTACTGCAACGGCATTGAGAACTACTCGCGCTATCTTTCAGGCCGCGCGCCTGGCGAGCCACCCCCGACGTTCTTCGACTATCTGCCGGATGACGCGTTACTGTTTATTGATGAATCTCATGTGAGCGTACCCCAGGTTGGCGGTATGTATAAGGGCGACCGTTCTAGAAAAGAGACCCTGGTTGAATATGGCTTTCGGCTACCCTCAGCGCTAGATAACCGCCCAATGAAATTTGAAGAGTGGGAGTCTATTTCGCCACAAACCATCTTTGTGTCGGCAACGCCAGGTAAGTATGAAGCAGAGCATGCCAGTCAAATTGTCGAACAGGTGGTGCGCCCAACGGGATTGTTAGACCCAGAAATAGAGGTTCGCCCCGCCAGCACTCAGGTTGATGACCTGCTCTCAGAAATTGGCTTACGCACCGCCGTAGGTGAGCGTGTTCTGGTGACGACGTTGACTAAACGCATGGCGGAAGATCTGACCGAATACTTTGATGAGCACGGTATCCGCGTGCGCTATTTACATTCGGATATTGATACCGTTGAGCGGGTTGAAATTATTCGCGACCTGCGTCTTGGTAAGTTCGATGTTTTAGTCGGTATCAACTTACTTCGAGAAGGCTTAGATATTCCCGAAGTGTCGCTTGTTGCTATCCTGGACGCGGATAAAGAGGGCTTTTTACGCGCTGAACGCTCACTGATTCAAACCATTGGCCGTGCAGCCCGTAACGCCCATGGTAAAGCTATTTTATACGGTGACAAAATCACCGATTCAATGCGCAAAGCCATCGATGAAACCGAACGTCGCCGCGCCAAGCAGACCGCTCATAACGAAGAGCATGGCATCACGCCAACCACCGTGACGCGCTCCGTGGCGGATATTCTTGAAGCCGCCCAGGCACCAGGCAAGAAGAGCAGTCGTCGGCGTGGCAACGAGCGCAAAGTGGCAGAGAGTGCTGCTGAATATGATGTGGCCACGATGAGCAAACACGATCTGCTCGAGGCTATTAGTAAGCTAGAGGACGCCATGTTTGAAGCCGCGCAGAACCTGGAGTTTGAAGAGGCGGCAAGGCTTCGTGATCAACTTCATCAAATGCAAGAAAAACAGCTGGCGCTGGGGTAAACGATGCCTGAAGGCCCTGAAATCCGCCGTGCAGCAGATAAAATTGAGAAGCAGATAGGTGGCAAACATCTTGATGATGTGTGGTTTGCATTTCCTGAACTCGCCGTGCAAGCGGATTCATTGATTGGTCAACGGGTTCAGGCAGTTGATACGTGGGGCAAGGCCATGCTAATCCGTTTTGCAGACCATCGTGTGCTGTATTCCCACAATCAGCTTTATGGCGTATGGAAGCTACATAGCGAGAGTAGGCCGCCAAGCACGAAAAGGTCATTACGAGTTCGGCTGGTTGCTGAGGGCAAGGTGGCTAGTCTTTATAGCGCGTCTGATATTTCGCTCTGGCATGAGAGTGAGTTGAGCCATCACCCTTTCTTGTCTCGCTTGGGGCCTGATTTATTAAGTCAAAACGTATCGGCTGATGATGTGAAACAACGCCTGACTGATCCAGCGTTTATGCGCAGAAGCCTGGGTGCATTGTTACTTGATCAAGGGCTTGTCGCTGGGTTAGGAAATTACTTGCGCTCTGAAATTCTTTTTTTATCTAACGTTCACCCTAAGAAGCGCCCATGTGACTTAACTGAAAATCAGTTAGACCTGCTCGCCACTATGATTGTGGAAACGACGCGTCAGGCGTATTTGGAAGCGGGTGTTACTAATCGTGAGGG
The DNA here is from genome assembly GCF_024138895.1 of Halomonas sp. XH26. NCBI lineage: Bacteria > Pseudomonadati > Pseudomonadota > Gammaproteobacteria > Oceanospirillales > Halomonadaceae > Halomonas > Halomonas sp. XH26. Next base: position 1,978,413 of record NZ_CP071889.1, on the reverse strand, counting down.
ATGGATTAAACAGGCCACTGCCTCCGGTGAGCCACGCCGACAATGGCGTTTTAGTGTGTTTGAACGCGCTGGCCTTTCCTGTCATCGCTGTGGCTCAGTTATCGAACGCATAATGGTTGGCTCTCGCCGTTTATATTTATGTCCAACGTGCCAGCACCTATAATTTTATACCGTTATCTTGTATGTTCTAATGAACGTCAGACTAATGCCCTAGTTATCATACGTAGGTTAACCGTGGTTGTGGCTGCCGCATAAAGGTCAATACGGTATACTTACCGGTACATCTAGACGGCCATTAAAAAGGCCGCAGCCAAGACGATAACCGAGGAGCTGTTAGTCCATGACCGTGATTCGCCAGGACGACGTCATTCAGAGCGTTGCCGATGCTCTACAGTACATCTCTTACTACCATCCTAAAGATTTCATTGATGCAATGTCAGCCGCTTACGAGCGTGAAGAGAACCCCGCTGCGAAAGATGCGATTGCACAAATCTTAATTAACTCAAGAATGTGTGCTACGGGACATCGTCCAATTTGCCAGGATACGGGCATTGTGACGGTATTCGTTCACGTGGGTATGAACGTCACTTGGGACGCCGAGCTAAGCCTCGATGACATGATTAACGAAGGCGTGCGCCGTGCGTATCAATTGCCTGATAACGTGCTGCGTGCTTCTGTTCTCGCTGATCCCGACGGTAAGCGAGCCAATACCAAAGACAATACACCCGCGATTATTCACCATTCGATTGTGCCGGGTGATAAGGTCGATATCCACGTCGCCGCGAAGGGCGGTGGCAGCGAAGCCAAATCTAAGTTTGCGATGCTAAACCCATCCGATAGCGTTGTGGACTGGGTGATGGAGCAGTTGCCTAAAATGGGCGCAGGCTGGTGTCCGCCGGGTATGTTGGGAATTGGTATTGGCGGCACCGCTGAAAAGGCGATGATGATTGCCAAAGAAGCGCTGCTCGACCCTATCGATATTCAAGATTTGCAGGCCCGTGGGCCTAGCAACCGCGCTGAAGAGCTGCGTCTGGAACTGTTCGACAAAGTGAATAAGAGCGGTATCGGTGCTCAAGGCTTAGGTGGTTTAACCACCGTGCTGGATATTAAAGTTAAAGACTATCCAACCCATGCGGCCAATAAGCCTGTGGCAATCATCCCCAACTGCGCAGCCACGCGTCATGCGCATTTCACGCTTGATGGCAGTGGCCCAGTAGCGCTTCCTGCTCCTAAACTTGAAGACTGGCCAGAAATTACCCGCGAAGCAGGCGATAACGTCAAGCGCGTTAATCTGGATAGCGTCACTCCTGAAGAAGTCAAAACGTGGCAGCCGGGTGATACGCTGCTGTTGAATGGTAAGCTATTAACTGGCCGTGATGCGGCACATAAACGCATGGTCGATATGATTGCCAAAGGCGAGCCATTACCGGTTGATATGAAAGGCCGCTTTATTTACTACGTGGGTCCTGTTGATCCGGTAGGTGACGAAGTCGTTGGCCCCGCTGGTCCGACCACCGCTACTCGAATGGACAAATTCACCCGCACCATGCTTGAAGAGACCGGCCTGCTTGGCATGGTTGGTAAAGCGGAACGTGGTCAGACCGCCATTGATGCCATTCGCGATAACCAGGCGGTTTATTTGATGGCTGTTGGCGGCTCTGCTTACCTTGTTGCCCAAGCAATTAAAAAGTCACGCGTTGTTGGTTTTGAAGATCTAGGAATGGAAGCCATCTACGAATTTGAAGTTGAAGATATGCCGGTCACGGTTGCTGTCGACAGCCAAGGAACTTCCGTCCACCAGACAGGCCCGGCCAAATGGAAGGAGATCATCGCCCAAAAGGCGTAGCATACTGATGGCGTAGAACTGCAATCAGTGACAAATAAGCCCCGTCTCACGCGGGGCTTTTGTGCATTAGCAGTGAAATAATCTGATAAACAGCTCACTTCATAGCGAGGAATAAGCAATGACCTCATGGTTGCTAGGGACCGGCATTATGTTGATACATCTATTAGGTATCGTGTCAGCGGTCATGGCGCTTATGTCGAGCAGAACGTCTCAGGGGGCTATCGCCTGGATTATTTCACTATTAACGTTTCCTTATGTTGCGCTGCCTGCGTATTGGTTTTTCGGTCGCCCGCGTTTCTATGGCTATGTAACAGCAAGAGGGGAACGAGATAACGTATTACGTCGAGTGTTGGTACGTTATCGCCATAACATTAAGCCGCACCTTTCATCGCCGACTAGCATCGATATTCAGGCAGTTGAACAGTTGGCAATGATGCCGCTGACTAAAGGTAATAGTGCCGACTTGTTGATCGATGGTGAAGCCACCTTCACAAGCCTTTTTGAGGGTATTGATCAGGCAAAAGAGTATCTTCTGCTGCAGTTTTTCATTGTGCGTAACGATGCTTTAGGCAAACGATTGCAGGATCATTTAATCAAAGCTGCACAGCGGGGGGTGCGTGTTTATTTTCTATACGATGAAGTGGGTAGTCGGAAACTAAACGATGGCTTTTTAAATGAGATGATCAAAGAAGGTATCGAAGTAAAAGCTTTTCGTTCTTCTCGCGGATTCAAACATCGCTTTCAGCTTAATTTTCGCAACCATCGTAAAATAGCAGTCGTGGATGGTAAGCAGGGCTGGGTAGGTGGTTTTAATGTTGGTGTAGAATACCTTGGGCAAAATCCACGGCATGGCCCCTGGCGTGATACCCATTTAGCCCTCGGTGGACCGTGTGTGCTGGGTTTGCAGGAAGCTTTTTGGGAAGATTGGCACTGGGCAACAGGGGAAGTCATTACCTTAAACTGGCATGCCGATAGTCATCCGCAAGATGATTATCATGTGGTTATTGTGCCATCTGGCCCAGCCGATAAACAGGACACGGCTAGCCTTTTAATTCAACAGTTAATTCATAGTGCTAATGAAAGGCTCTGGGTAACTAGCCCATATTTCGTACCAGATCAAGGAGTACAGGATTCGCTTAGGTTAGCAGCAATGCGAGGCGTAGATGTGCGGGTTATGATTCCCGAGCGCCCTGATCATTTGCTGGTGTTTCTATCTGCGTTTTCATTTTTGCCTGATATGTTAAGAGCGGGTGTGAAAATATACCGTTATCTTCCTGGTTTTTTACACCAAAAGGTCATGCTCATTGACAACAACGCAGCGACTGTCGGCACAATAAACCTGGATAATCGGTCTTTTCGGCTCAACTTTGAAATAACAGCTTTCATACCCAGCACAGCGTTTGCCAGTAAAGTACACGCCATGTTAGAGCAAGATTTTGCTCAGTGTCGACGCGTTACAATTGACGAAATTAGCCAGCGCCCAATGTGGAAGAAAGTAGTTTCTCGTGCGGCATATTTAACCGCACCTATTCAGTAATCAATAATAACCCTGCACGCCGCTAACAACGATTAGGCAAAAGGAGTTTTGGGTGAATTTAGAAACAAAATGGCTCGAGGATTTCGTTGCATTAGCCAATACACGAAGTTTTTCGGCATCTGCCAGGCAGCGCCATGTTACTCAGCCTGCTTTCAGTCGCCGTATTCGTGCGCTAGAACAAGCGGTAGGGGTCATCTTAGTAGATCGTTCGACAACACCGATTGGCCTGACCTCAGAGGGCCAATTGTTTTTGATCACCGCACGCAACCTAGTGGAGCAATTGAACGAGTCATTGAGCCATCTCCGGGGAGTTTCTATTGCGAATGAAGCGCTTGATATCGTCGCGGCACACTCACTGGCATTAAGCTTCTTCCCACCTTGGATTTCTCGTTTACAAAAAGGCTTGGGTGAACTGCCTACACGATTAGTCGCTATGAACGTTGGAGAGGCGATCCATGTTCTGCGCGAAGGTAACTGTGATCTGATGCTGGCATATTATGACCCCTTTGCCACTATGCAGCTGGACGCAGAAGTCTTTCCCTCTTTCTCGATTGGCCAAGTGAAAATGTTGCCTGTTTCACTACCAGATGAAGAGGGCAAACCGCTTTTCTCGATTCAAAATGACAGTTCAATTCCCTATTTAGCTTATACGCAGGGCGCATTTCTGGGGCGGAGCGTACGCATGCTGCTCAAAAACGATCCATTACGACTGAAGCTGCGTACGGTTTATGAAACGGCCATGGCAGAAGGATTGAAAGGCATGGTACTTCAGGGAGTGGGAGTTGCTTGGATTCCTGATTTTTGTATTCGTGAAGAGCTCAAAACCGGCAAATTAGTAAGAGCTGGCGATGAAAATTGGGATATCCCTCTAGAAATTAGACTTTACCGCTGTTCGTTAGTCCATAAACCTGGCGTTGAGCGTCTCTGGCGCCAAATGATGAAATTGCCACGTGATTTTCTGCAGGCTTAGCCTGCAGAACGACTAGAAAAATACCTTAGATTTTAAAATGTGCCTAAATCTGCCGGCAATCCAAGAAAATTTTGAATAATGAAGAAGTGATCTTCAAACAAGCTTTCGGGTTCTAGATCAGCAAGGGCGACCCAGCGAGCATGATCGCCGCCCTTGACTGGCTTTAAACGGGGCAACTGCTGATCAGGTCTAAGAGCAAAATAGAAAGCTTCAGCTAACGTTCGTCCACGCCAACTGCGATGAGGTTCATCAAACAAGCGTTGTCCGCGTAGCGAGCCCTTTAAAACGGGTTCGGGCACTTTAAGCCTTAATCGTTCACGGAGCTCCCTTAAACAGGCATCTAGTAAACGCTCATGGGGATTGATGAAGCCTCCGGGTAATGCAAGAAGTCCTTTACCCGGCGCAGCCATTCGCTTTACCAACAAAATATGGCCTGATTGGACGACAACCGCATTAACAGTCACAAAAATGGGCGGATAGGGGGCTTGTGCCCAGGCTTGTTTGTATTGATCGAGTAGCTGCTGCTCTTCCAGTAGGCCGTGGTAGGCAATACCTTTGCAAAACTTGTCAACGCTTTTGACGACTTCTGGTGGTAAGTCGTGGTATGCACCTGTACTCAAATAGTCATCGGTAGAACCAGGCGAGCGAAACAACCGCTCACGTATTTGACTCGCTGAAATACCTTCAACGAGTGGAACACTGATGGACTCCCATTGAGGAAAAAGCGATAAATAGTAGCTTGATTGTCCTCTGCTTGCGCCAATCAAACCAATACGGGGTAAGCGAGCGTTAGCAGGGGAAGTCAAATCACGCACTTTACGCTGCACATCACGTACCCACACATCATCGTTGTAAAGCGCGTCAAGTAGGGGAGTAATTTCCAGGCGTTGATTGTCTTGTTCATCAAACCCAGAACGAATCATTGCCTGTCGCTCATCGAACGTCCACGGGTTGCGTAAAGAGCGTGCCTGCCAAGCAGAGCCCACTAATACGATGACTTGGCGTGCCTGTTTTAACGCCTCTCGGATAATGGCAAGGTGGCCAAGGTGGGGAGGCTGAAAACGACCAATAAACACCAAGCAATCAAAGTCGTAAGCCGTAGTAGATTTAACAGCATCCGAATTCATAACGCTTCCTTGGTCGTGGGTGAGAAAGTAGCAGAGAAAAGAGAGCCATTATGAAGTGGGCAGTTAAGGTGCGCAATGCGCCTCCGCCTGCGCTCAACGTTTTAGTTCGGTATGATTGTTAGATGTATCTTGCGCTAGTGCTTGATAGGGACACTCTTTTGTTAAGGGAATGAATATGCTGAAAAAAACGATCATTTTTTGGTGGAACGTGGTTCAAGATGCAACGGCGTTATGGCTTGAACGAAATGCCTTCAGCTATGCCGGATCATTAGCGTTCTACACACTTTTCTCCTTAGCGCCTACCGTTATTATCGCGGTAACAGTGATAGGCGTGGTGCTGGGTGAAGATGCTGCCCAAGGTCAAATAGTTGCTCAGCTTCAGGACACGTTAGGCGCTGACGCAGCACTTGCGATTGAGCAGGCCGTTGTCCAATCACGTATAGAAGAGTCAGGTATCTTACCAACAGTGCTTGGCTTTGTGGCCTTGTTAGTAGGGGCCACGACCGTGTTTGCACAGATGCAATTTTCGCTCAATACCATATGGGGCGTTACTGCAAAGCCCACCTCCAACAGCGCTCTTATCTTTATAAAAAATCGTTTACTTTCTTTAACGGTCGTACTGTCTATTGGCTTCATCCTACTAATATCGTTAGTGTTGGCGGTTGCCTTGCGAGGGATGCTCCACGGAGCTGGAAATTTATTGCCCTATGCCAGTTTATTAACGACATCGCTTGAGTCATTAATTTCACTTGCGATGGTGGCATTGTTATTCGCTACTATTTTCAAAGTATTGCCGGATGTTGTTCTCCGTTGGCAGGATGTGTTGATTGGCGCAGTAGTAACCGCCGTACTGTTTACAATTGGACGCAGCGTTATAGCTATTTATTTAACATATACCGCCACAGCGTCTACTTATGGCGCAGCGGGGTCTGTTGTGATGATTCTATTATGGGTATATTACAGTTCATTAATTCTACTGTTTGGCGCCGCTTTTACTCGTTCCTTGCTACTTCGTCGTGGGCGGCCATTGGTGCCACGTAATAGTGCAGTTCTGGTGAAGCGAGAGTTAGTGTAAGACAAGAATTGGTTTAAAAAAGGTGGGTAAAAAGAGCCCTATAGAGAGCTCGTTTGAAAAGAGTGGATATCAACAGACTTCAGCCTGTCGATTTACCAGGCTGAAGTCTATAAATGCTATTGTATAAACACTGAGAGGACAGTTTATGTCTACTTGTTGTGTACGCGCCTATGTAACAGGAAAAGTGCAGGGAGTATGGTTTCGGCGTTCAACACAGGAACAAGCGCTTCAACGAGGGCTAACGGGCTACGCCAAAAACTTACCCGATGGACGGGTAGAGGTAGTGCTATGCGGTAATTCCACTGACGTAGCTTCTCTTACTGAATGGTTATGGCAGGGGCCCAAAGGAGCGCAGGTAACCCATGTCACTATTGAAGTGCTGGATGGCCACCGCGCTCCTGATCATTTCGCAACCTACTAATTGGCGCTTAATCCACTCGCCTCAGTTTGCCATTGCTTAATATTATCAGCAGTGAGCGCCACAATGTTCTGGCGAGCCTCAGGGGTAATCCAGGCATTGTGAGGGGTCACTATCAAATTAAGTGCCTCTCCTTCTGCTAATGCTGTTAATAGAGGATGACCTTCTTTCGGCGGCTCAGTGGGGAGCACATCAACCGCTAACCCTCCAATCTTGCCAGCACGAAGCGCCTCAAGTGCCGCTTCTTCATCGATGATGCCGCCCCGGGCACAGTTGACTAATAGCAGTGATGACTTAGCGTTTGCCAAGCGTGTGCGATTAATAAGGTGCTTGGTTGTTTCGTTAAGCGGGCAATGCAAGCTAATAATATCTGCCGTCGGTAATAAATCGTCGAGAGAGGGCCGCTTGTCGTTTGATTCATTGCCAGGACGAGCAGCAAATGTAACCTTCATCCCAAACGCTTCAGCTAAACGTGCCACTTCTGAGCCAAGCTCACCTTGCCCCACCATCACCAGATGCTTATTGGAAAGCTGCAGCGTCGAGTGAGCTTGTAAGCAAAAGAAATCGCTGCGCTGCCATTCGCCTCGTGCGATGTCAGCTTGGTAACGTGGCAATCGGTTTGCCAGTGTCAGCATTAACATTAATGTGTGCTGAGAAACGCTAGCTGTTCCATAGGCGGTGACGTTCTTTACAATAATGTTTTGGGCTTTAGCTGTGTCGAGATCAATATTGTTAAGCCCAGTAGCCAACACACAAATAAGCTTGAGTTTAGGCAAAGTTGATAGTGTTTCTGCGTTCAGTACAACCTTGTTGACGATCGCTATGTCCGCATCTGACAAGCGCTCACTTGCCTGTTCGGCAGTGCTTTGCTGATACACCTCTAAATGACTAACAAGGTCTCTAATTGCTGTTAGATTGATATCCGCGCCTAAGCTCTCGGCATCCAGCATTACCGCATTGGGCATTTTTCTTTTCTCCATTATCTGCCGAAAGGCACTTGGCCTTGCTCAGCAGGGGGCACAAAAGGGTATAATGTGTTGCTCTATCAACCGCAGTCTTGGAATTTATCCCAGCAGGCCACATATTCTTTGCCTGGCAAGCGTTGGATTTGCCACTAGTTTATACAAACTTAGCCTGTCGGAGTTGAGCTTTTCAGGAGTTATCAACATGCCCATCTATGAGTACGAGTGCAAGGCCTGCGGTCATCGCATGGAAAAATTGCAGAAAATCAGCGCTGATCCGCTGAAGGATTGTCCCGCGTGCCAGCGAGCCAGTCTTGAACGCTTGGTCTCGGCGGCTGGTTTCCGCCTTGCTGGCGGCGGTTGGTATGAAACCGATTTTAAAACAGGAAGTAAGAAAAACTTGGCAGCAGAAGGCCAATCTACTTCTAGCACTGGTGCCACAAGCGATACCAGTAGCGCATCAACGAAAAAGGGCGCCGCGGCTTAGCCGCGGTTGTCAGGGTCAGAACGGCCCACGACAATCTCATTGCCACGCAACAGAACAGGATTAGACATGCGCAGCCATTATTGCGGCCAGCTTAACGAAACTTTGGTGGAACAAACGGTCACTGTCTGCGGTTGGGTTCATCGCCGCCGTGATCATGGTGGGGTCATCTTCCTGGATATGCGCGATCGCGATGGTATCGCTCAGTTCGTAGTCGACCCTGATACCGCCGAGGCATTTGCTAATGCTGACCGTGCTCGCAGTGAGTACGTGCTTCGTATTACTGGCCGTGTCCGGTTGCGCCCTGAAGGAACGCAAAATCCCAACATGCCAACAGGCATGATTGAGGTATTAGCTAAAGAGGTGGAGGTGCTCAACACAGCTGCCACACCACCTTTTCAGTTGGATGAACACAACAAAGTAGGCGAGGAGGTTCGCTTAAAGCATCGCTATATCGACCTTCGACGCCCGGATATGATTGAGAAGCTACGCTTGCGTTCGCGTATTTCTCATAACGTCCGCGCTTACTTGGAAAACCAAGGCTTCCTGGATATCGAGACGCCGGTATTGACTCGCGCAACGCCGGAAGGTGCCCGCGACTACCTCGTTCCTAGCCGGACACATGCAGGCAGCTTCTTTGCATTACCGCAGTCGCCACAGTTGTTTAAGCAGCTGTTAATGGTGGCTGGTTTTGATCGCTACTATCAGATCGCTAAATGCTTCCGTGATGAAGATCTGCGGGCTGATCGCCAGCCTGAATTCACGCAAATCGATATCGAAGCCTCTTTTGTGGAAGAAGACGATATCATGGGCATTACCGAAGCCATGATTCGTCAACTCTTCCAGGAAGTGCTGAGCGTTGAGCTGCCTGAGTTCCCACGGATGACTTGGCAAGAAGCAATGGATCGCTTTGGCTCTGATAAGCCTGACCTGCGCATTCCGCTAGAGTTGACCGATGTTGATGACCTGATGCAGCAGGTTGATTTCAAAGTCTTCTCGGGACCTGCAAGTGCGGAAGACGGCCGCGTAGCGGCATTGAAAGTGCCGGGTGGCGCCAAATTGTCTCGTAAAGAGATCGACGAATATACTAAGTTCGTTGGTATTTACGGTGCGAAAGGGCTGGCGTGGATTAAGGTCAATGAGCGTGCCAAAGGGCTTGAAGGTCTTCAATCACCCATTGTTAAGTTCATGGAAAATGTGGTTGAAGAGCTGCTTGATCGCGTAGGCGCTGAAGATGGCGATATCATTTTCTTTGGTGCGGATAAAGCGCGCATCGTCAATGAGGCCATTGGTGCATTACGCGTCAAGTTGGGTGCCGACCTTGAGCTTTACACCCAGGCGTGGGCGCCGTTATGGGTTGTCGATTTCCCGATGTTTGAAGCGGACGACAACGGTCGCCTCAGCCCGTTACATCACCCGTTTACTGCACCTTCTTGCTCGCCAGAAGCGCTTAAAGCTGACCCAGCAAAAGCCTTGTCGCGTGCTTACGATATGGTGCTTAACGGAACCGAGCTCGGTGGTGGTTCTATTCGTATTCACGATCAAACCATGCAAAGCACTGTGTTTGAAATTTTGGGCATTGGCCAAGAGGAAGCGCAAGAAAAATTTGGCTTCCTGCTGGATGCTCTGCAATACGGTGCGCCTCCCCATGGCGGTCTAGCGTTCGGTTTAGATCGTTTAGTGATGCTGATGGCTGGAGCTAAGACAATTCGTGAAGTGATTGCCTTCCCGAAAACCCAAAGCGCCGGCTGTTTAATGACTGATGCACCAGGTGAAGTCAGCGCGGATCAGTTGAAAGACTTGAACATCCGTCTGCGCCAAAAAGCGAAAGCAGAGACCGCCAGCGAGTAATTGCTCAGCTCTGCTTTATAGCTCAGCAACGAGAAGTTCGCCAACTAGTAGTTCAGCACCGACGTTTAGGCGTCGGTGTTTTTGTTTGAACCGCTCGCTACCAATAGGACAGCTGCCATGGATGAAAAACAGCCCGCTCCCGCGATTAGGATTTTGGGTATCGACCCTGGTTCGCGTATCACGGGCTATGGTGTCATCGATTTAATAGGTGTTAAGCCTCATTATGTCGCCAGTGGCTGCATTAGAACGACCGATGGCCCTTTAGAGCAGCGTTTGGCGCAAATTTATGCAGGTTTAAGCGAAGTAGTGGGGCTGCATCGGCCCAATGCCGTCGCCGTTGAGCGAGTCTTTATGGCTAAAAATCCCGATTCAGCATTGAAGCTTGGCCAAGCACGGGGCACGGCTCTCGTCTGCATCGCGAATCACGGTCTGAACATTGCAGAATACGCAGCACGGCAGATCAAACAAGCCGTTACTGGCCAAGGCGGGGCGGAGAAAAGCCAGGTGCAACATATGGTCACCGCTATTCTGCAGCTCTCCTCAACGCCACAGGCGGACGCCGCGGATGCGCTAGCTATCGCGCTTACCCATGCGTATGCAGGACATGGCTTACTTGTTGCACCCTCTAAGGGCAGTCGTCGGCGCAGCACAGGGCGGTGGCGGCTTTAGCTGCTTACTGGTCATTTATACAGAGTGTCTTTATAGTAAATGACTGCTTTTTATTATTGCGAGCATACCTATGATCGGTCGTATTAATGGTTTTTTGTTAGAAAAGCACCCCCCTTGGATTGTGGTTGATGTGCATGGTGTCGGTTACGAGCTTGAAGCCTCTATGAATACCCTAGTGGCACTTCCAGCCGTAGGTGAGAGCGTATCCATGTATACGCATCTTACAATTCGTGATGATGCCCATTTGCTTTACGGCTTTGGCCGTGAACAAGAGCGCGCACTGTTTCGTGCCCTAATCAAAGTCAACGGCGTAGGGCCAAAGCTAGCACTAGCTATCCTTTCTGGAATGGACGAAGCCGCCTTTATGCGCTGCGTCCGTGACGACGATAGCAAAGCACTGACGAAGCTTCCGGGCGTTGGTAAAAAAACCGCCGAGCGGTTAATTATTGAAATGCGTGACCGTTTCCCTGAATGGGGGAACGCGGCGGATGCGCCCCTCGCGTTAGAAGCGGCGAATGGTGAACCTGCTCCCCGTGACTCATTAGCAGATGCGGAAGCTGCCCTGGTGAGCTTGGGCTATAAGCTGACTGAAGCCTCAAAAATGCTGGCTGACATTAATCCCAAGCAGTCAACAGAGGCGATTATTAAAGCCGCGCTGACAAAACGCATGACTGGGTAACAACGTGGGTTATTTCATGGAACGACTGATAGTGCGCACTTTATGTTAGAACATGACCGATTAATTGCGGCTGAGCCCGAACAAGGGGAAGGGCGTATTGATCATGCTATTCGTCCCAAACACTTAAAGGATTATATTGGGCAGCCACGGGTACGCGAGCAGCTTGAGATTTTCATGGGGGCCGCAAAGCTACGTCAGGAAAGCCTAGATCATACCTTGGTATTTGGGCCCCCTGGGCTGGGTAAAACAACGCTTGCGAATATTATTGCTACCGAGATGGGGGTAGGGCTGAAGTCAACTTCTGGCCCAGTGCTTGAGCGTGCAGGTGATTTAGCAGCCATGCTGACGAACCTAGAGCCAGGTGATGTACTGTTTATTGATGAAATTCACCGGCTGTCACCCGTGGTAGAAGAGGTACTTTATCCGGCAATGGAAGATTTCCAACTGGATATTATGATCGGTGAAGGGCCCGCAGCCCGCTCAATCAAACTAGATTTGCCTCGCTTTACCTTAGTAGGTGCGACAACGCGCGCAGGCTTACTAACCTCTCCATTACGTGACCGCTTTGGCATTGTGCAACGCCTGGAGTTTTACAACCTTGAAGAGCTGACTGAGATTGTGACTCGCTCTGCCCGCTTGCTAGGTGTTGAAACGAGCCATGAAGGCGCAGTGGAGGTTGCCAAGCGCTCCAGAGGCACCCCGCGTATTGCCAATAGGCTGCTGCGTCGCGTACGTGACTATGCAGAAATAAAGGGCAATGGCATCGTTGATGTTACTCTCGCCGATGCGGCACTCAACATGCTGAATGTCGATCACCATGGGCTGGATCATATGGACCGGCGGCTCTTGCTGGCAATGATTGATAAGTTTGATGGCGGACCTGTTGGGATTGACTCAATCTCAGCCGCTATTAGTGAAGAACGCGGTACCATTGAAGACGTCATCGAACCTTACCTAATACAGCAGGGGCTGATGATGCGCACGCCAAGGGGGCGCGTAGTGACGCGACAAGCGTGGCTACACTTCAATAAAACGCCTCACGAACATGCTATTGATCCAGAAGGAGAGTGGCGCCCATGAGCAATGGGTTCACGATGCCGGTGCGCGTATATATGGAAGATACTGACGCCGGTGGAATTGTCTACTACGTTAACTACTTGAAGTTTATGGAGCGCGCCCGCAGCGAATGGTTACGTACGCTAGGCCTTAATCAGCAATCTTTGCTAGACGATGGCACCCAGCTAGTGGTATATCGCTTGGCCTGTCACTACAGCAAGCCGGCACGCTTGGATGACGCACTTATTGTCAGTACAAATATTGAGAATGTTGGTCGATGCCGGATGACTTTTTTGCAGCAAGTGCAGCGAGATGAGGAACTCTTATGCGCTGCTACAGTCGAGATAGCCTGCTTATGCGCGCATAAGATGCGGCCAAAAGCATGGCCAAAAGCATGGCCAAAAACATTGCAAGCGCTTGGTTGATTAGTTTAAGACGAACATCGAAAACACGCATAAACCTATGACATGTGTAAACCTATAACATGTGTAAACCTATGGAGTAGATAGCACGATGTAGCGTGCGTACTTCATGACCTTTATATACCACCACTGTTCGGAAATTCCGACATTAATAGCTTGATGAGGGTAACTGTGAACGATAACACCATGTCCATCCCCCACTTGATAATGAGTGCCAGCACGGTTGTTCAGCTGGTGATGTTACTGCTGGTGGTGGGGTCAATCCTCTCATGGGTGGTTATTTTCCAACGTAGCATTGCCCTGCGCAGGGCAAAACAGGAATACAACCAATTTGAAGAATCCTTTTGGTCGGGTGTCGATTTAAACGAGTTATATCGAGAAATTCCTGCTGACGACCCACGCTATGGAGCAGAGCATATTTTCCAGGCGGGCTTTCGCGAATTTAATCGTTTAATGCCAAAAACCCGTAACCCCGACACCATCTTAGAAGGCGTGCAGCGGAGTATGCGAGTCGCCTGGTCACGGGAAGAAGATCGCCTAACGCAGCATCTTGTATTTCTCGCAACGGTAGCATCCGCGAGCCCTTACATTGGCTTGTTCGGAACAGTTTGGGGGATTATGGGGTCTTTCCAGTCCCTTTCTATGACACAGCAAGCTACATTGGCAACCGTTGCCCCTTGGATTGCTGAAGCATTAATTGCAACAGCCATGGGCCTGTTTGCAGCTATTCCCGCGGTAATTTTCTATAACCGTCTATCGAATGATGCCGCTCGTTTGTTGGGCAAGTACGAAGACTTTGCCGAGGAATTTCACGCTATCTTGCACCGTAATTTGCAAGGTCGTGAAAGTAAGTCCAGTGCTAGCTAAGGGAGTACGCTATGCAAGGCCCGTTTAATCGCAGCGGCAATAAAAAGCCGATGGCTGAAATCAACGTAGTCCCCTTTATTGACGTCATGCTGGTCTTGCTGGTGATCTTTATGATCACCGCACCAATGCTCACTCAAGGGGTGCAAGTCGATCTACCTCAAGTCACATCAGAGCCTATCGAAAGCCAAGACGAAAGCGATCCGATCATTATCTCTGTCGATCAGGATGGGGGCTATTTCATCACGCTTGGCGAAGACTCAACGGCTGTTTCTCTTGAGCAAATGGCAGAGCGAGTAACAGCGATATTACAGCGACGACCTGAGACGCCTGTCATGGTTCGCGGCGATCGCAACGTTCCATACGGACAAATAGTCTTATTGATGAGCACACTGCAACGCTCGGGTGTCGCTAATGTAGGTCTGTTATCTGAGCCGCCACAAGATGGTTAAACGTAGCGCGCAAATGGCAATCAAACCACCCCGCGACCCACAGGATGTTGGCTATACGTGGCCTACTGTCCTGGCGGTTGCGGTGCATCTATTAGTTGTGCTTTTTAGTTTGGTTAGTCTGCCAAGCTCTACGGCAGAGCCAGACTCATCCTCTATTGTGCAAGCGACGTTCGTCAGTACTGAAACATTCACTGATCAAGCACAGCAAACGACGGATCAGCAAGCAGCTCTCAATAGTTCAACCGACCCCGATGAGGCTGAGCCAGCACCTGAGCCTGATGCAAGTGAGCAAGAAGCATTGCAGCAGCAGGCAGACGAAGCCGCTGCGAGAGAAGAAGCTCAAGCGCGAGCAGAAGAGCAAGCTCGCGAGCTGCAGGAGGCTCGAGCTCAGGCCGAAGCCGAGGCGCAGCGACGAGAAGAAGAAGCACAGCGTCTAGCCGAACAGCAGGAATTAGAAGCTCAAGCCAGAGAAGAGGCTCAACGGGAAGCCGAGGCAGAAGCTCAGCGCCAGCGGGAAGCCGAAGCAGAAGCACAGCGTCAGCGGGAAGCCGAGGCAGAAGCTCAGCGCCAGCGGGAAGCCGAGGCAGAAGCTCAGCGCCAGCGGGAAGCCGAGGCAGAAGCTCAGCGCCAGCGGGAAGCCGAGGCAGAAGCTCAGCGCCAGCGGGAAGCCGAAGCAGAAGCACAGCGCCAGCGGGAAGCCGAGGCAGAAGCTCAGCGCCAACGGGAAGCCGAGGCGGCCATGCAGCGTCAGCTAGAGGGAGAAGCCCAGGCTGCTGCTAACGCACAGCAGGCGCAGCAAGCTGCGAATGATTTTATTAATATTGTGCGTCGAGCGGTAGAGCAGGCATGGTTAATTCCAGTAGGTGCCAGTGACGCAATGAGTGCTACGATTCAAGTAAGGCTTGGCCCATCAGGAGAGGTACTTTTAACCACTATCGCTTCATCCAGTGGTGATAGTGCCTTTGATCGGTCTGCAATGCAGGCTGTTGAACACGCTGCTCCGTTCAGCGAGCTGAGGGATTTGCCCGCAGAGCAGCAGCGTAACTTACGTCAATTTAATCTGCGATTTACCCCGGGGGATGTTCGCTGATGCAAACCATAAGCAAAGTGTGGCTGTTTTGTGTGCTGCTATTCGTTAGTAGTTATGCAAATGCAAACCTAACTATCGAAATAACACGTGGGAGCGACCAAGCCTTACCGATTGGTATCGTTCCCTTTGCAGGCGGCGATAACATGCCTGAAGACGTGGCTCAAATCATCCAGGACAATCTCGAACGCAGCGGCTTTTTTGCGCCTTTAGAACGCAGTGCGATGTTTGATAGGCCAAGCCAGGCGGATGACGTTGAGTTTGGCACTTGGCGTTCTCTAGATGTGCGATATTTAGTGGTAGGTAGAGCGCAACAGACAGGTAGTGGTTATCAGATTCAATTTGAGTTAATGGATATCAGTGGACAGCGCCGTATGATTGGCGAAACGGTCACTGCAAGCACGAACGATTTACGTGGTGCTGCTCACTATATTAGCGATCAAATTTTTGAAGAAATTACTGATATCCGGGGTGCTTTCTCAACTCAAATTGCTTATGTAACTGCTCAAGGATTAGGCGATAATATGCAATTTGGTCTGTATGTGGCCGATGCGGATGGTCGTAATAGTCAACAAGTGCTTACCTCCGACCAACCGATCATGTCACCCGCATGGTCTCCCGATGGTCGGAAACTGGCATACGTATCCTTTGAAACAGAGCGTCCGGCTATCTATATTCAAGATGTTTCAACTGGGCAACGGATACAGGCAACTTCTTTCGACGGTATCAATGGTGCTCCTACATGGTCACCTGACGGGCGCAAAATCGCTATGTCACTGTCCAAAGATGGACAACCAGAAATTTATATCCTAGATATCAATAATCGCTCAGTAGAGCGCATAACTCAAAACAGTAGCATTGATACCGAGCCAGCTTGGGCACCTGATGGACGTAGTCTGTTGTTTACCTCTGACCGTAGCGGTGGGCCGCAAATTTATGAATATTCGCTAGGTAGCGGTGAAGCAAATCGCATCACATTCACCGGTAACTACAATGCGCGCGCACGCTATTCACCTGACGGGGAGTATATCTTTTTAATTCACCGCTCCAACCGTGGATACCAAGTTGCACGTCAGGAGCGTGATGGAGGACGCCTTGTTGTCATCAGTGAAACAACAAGAGATGAATCCCCTAGTGTTGCGCCGAACGGGACCATGGTAATCTTCGCTACCCAACAGGGTAGTAATGGGGTGTTAAGTGCCGTTTCAGCGGATGGCCGCTCGTCATTTAGATTACCCGCAGCGCAGGGTGATGTGCGCGATCCCGCGTGGTCACCTTTTTTAAATTGATTGACGAAAAGTTTTATTTTTTTGTTTTCAGGCAAGGAGTCTGATTATGCAACTTAAACCGTTGGCTCGCTCATTGGCAGTAGCGTTATCTATCGTAGTTATCGCTGGCTGTTCCAGCACCGGCGGAACCCAGGACGGTGACTCTTATGGAAGCCAGGATGGCAGCGGTACCGGAACTAGCACCTCAGGTGCCGGCACTGGTGGCCAGTATGGTTCTACATCTGGTTCCGGCGCAGGCGCTGGTCAACAAGCCGATTCTCGCATTCCAGAAGTGCGCACCATTCATTTCGATTTTGACCGCGATACCATCAAGAGTGAGTATGAGTCGGTTGTAATGGCACATGCCCGCTATTTACGCGCCAACCCGAATTCGCGTGTTGTCCTGCATGGACACACCGATGAGCGTGGCACACGTGAATACAACATGGCTCTTGGTGAGCGTCGTGCTAATGCTGTACAGCGTTTCTTGAATATCCAAGGCGTATCACCGTCTCAAATGAGCGTTGTGAGCTATGGTGAAGAGCGTCCGGTGGCTAGCGGTCAAAGCGAAAGCGCTTACGCTCAGAACCGTCGTGTTGTCTTTAATTACTGATGGCATTGGCGCGCGCTGCGCGCCAACCCTTAATGTTCGGAGTCATCATGATCCACAGTCTCAAACGTTATTTTGAGAGGCTGTGCGGTGCGGGAGCCATAGTGCTCCCGCTGTCCGTATTGCCTTTAACAGCCTTTGGTCAGCAGCCATTAGTGCATGACTTATCATCGGGGTCAGGCGGGTTTTATCAGGAAGCTCAGCGCCATGAAGCTTCTGGTGGTAATTTAGTACTATTTAATCAGGTACAAGAACACCAGAAGGAGATTCAACAACTACGTGGTCAAATTGAAGAACTTCGACACCAGTTAGAGCAGCTTCGCCGGCAATCACAGCAGCAATACCTGGATATTGAAGATCGTTTGATGAATAGCGGCCCTAGCCAAATTGAACAATCGACTCCTGCAGTGGAACCCGAGGCGGCAGAGCAAGTTGCCAACGCAGCTTCTACTCGGAACGTCAGCGAAGACGCTCAGGCTGACTACCAAGCAGCGTTTGCCCACGTTCAAGCACGTCAATTCGAAGATGCGATCAATGCATTTAAAGCCTTTGTTACTGATCACCCCGACAGCAGTCTGACCGCGAACGGACATTACTGGCTGGGGGAACTTTATGCTGCTGAAGGTGAACTTGGCGCTGCTGATGAATCATTTAGCCGTGTTATTGAGCAGTACAGCGGCAGCAGTAAAGTACCCGATGCGCTTTATAAGCTAGGGTTAGTAAAAGCGCGGCAGGGCGAGGCTGAACGCAGTCGTGAACTGCTGGAACAAGTACGTGATGATTATCCGCAGAGTAGCGCTGCAGGACTTGCCAATGACTTTTTACGTCAGTCGGCAGGATAACGTCTGTTTACACTTTTGTATCAAGGAAACCTCATGAGCTGCAAAATCGACTATCAACCAGCGTCCAATCTTTTGGAAAACCGCGTCGTGTTGGTAACCGGTGCGGGTGATGGAATTGGACGTGCTGCTGCACTTACCTACGCCCGCCATGGGGCAACTGTGATACTGCTTGGCCGCACGATAGCCAAGCTTGAGCGTGTCTACGACGAAATTGAAGCAGAAGGCGGGCCTCAGCCTGCAATTTTTCCGCTCAACTTTGAGGGTGCAACACTCAAAGATTTTCACGACATGGCTGAAACGCTGGACAAAGAATTTGGTCGTTTAGATGGATTGCTGCATAACGCTGGTTTGCTAGGCAGAATTACGCCTTTTGAGCAGTACAATCCAGAGCTGTGGGAACAAGTCATGCAGGTCAATATCAATGGGCCTATTTGGATGACCCAAGCGTTGCTACCACTGCTTCAGCAGTCAGCGGATGCTTCTGTGGTCTTCACCTCATCAAGCGTTGGACGAAAAGGCCGGGCCTACTGGGGGGCATATTCGGTTTCTAAGTTCGCCACTGAAGGTTTTGTGGAAGTGCTTGCTGACGAACTTGAAAACCAGTCTACTGTGCGGGTCAATACGTTAAACCCAGGGGCAACACGTACCCAAATGCGCCGAACTGCTTATCCAGGGGAGGATCCGTTGACGCTGCGTACCCCTGAGGAAATTATGCCCACTTACTTATGGCTTATGGGGCCAGACAGCACGGGGGTTAGTGGCCATAAATTTGACGCTCAACCACCACGTGCATAAACGCATCTTGCCCATAACTTTCTGACGTACCGCACCGCTTGTCGATGTTCTATGCGTTTTCATTAAATTAACGCTATCAATGAAAAGCAGTCAGAGCATCGACTAAGTCTTTACAGGTTTCAAACCATAAGTCAGCTGGCCATTGCTGATAGTCGTCTTCCTCACTGATATACCCGTAGCCAACGGCAACAGCCGTCATTCCCGCCGCTTTTGCTGCCTCCATATCACGGATATGATCACCGACGTACCAACACGCTTGTGGCGCCACGTTAAGCCTGCGCGCAGCCTCCCAAAGAGGTTCCGGAGCGGGTTTTCTGACCGCTAGATCATCTGCACATAAAAGAGCTCCTGGCGTGAGCGCCAGGGCCTCAAGTAGCGGAAGGGTATAGCGCCTTGGTTTGTTCGTTACGATTCCCCACAAGCGTGATGCTGAATGCCAGCGGTCTAGCCATTGGTCAAGGGGTTCAAATAGCCGACTGTGAACAGCAACTGCTTTTTCATAATTATCTAACAAATACTGTCGCGCCGTATCATGTTCAGTTGAACCACTTTCGATACCAATAGCCAAGGTTACTAAGGCACTGCCTCCGTTAGAAACCTGACCTCGTATTTTCCCATAGGGCAGTGGTGTCAGCCCATGATGCCGCCTCAATGCATTCGTTGCTTCAGCAAGATCAGGGGCAGTGTCAACAAGAGTTCCATCTAGATCAAACAGTATGGCTTCAGGTATTGATGTGGACATTTATTGGCTCGCTTTTCGGCAATACATCATGTAATTGACCGATACATCATTTGCGACCAAGCGGTAGTGACGAGTCAACGGATTATAGGTCAGTCCCGTTTGTTCATTAATCTCAAGGTCTGAGGCTCTTGCCCATGCGGCCATCTCAGAAGGACGTATAAATTTTGCATAATCATGGGTGCCGCGCGGCAATAGCTTAAGCACATACTCAGCACCTAAAATCGCAAAAGCATACGATTTAGGGGTACGATTTAGGGTCGAGAAGAAAACGTAGCCCCCAGGGCGAACCAGCTCACTGCAAGCACGAATGACCGATGCAGGGTCAGGCACATGCTCAAGCATTTCCATGCAGGTTACGATGTCATAATGCCCTGGCTGCTCTGCTGCTAACGCTTCAACACTTATCAGCCGATAGTCCACCGATGCACCGCTTTCTGCCGCATGTAGTCGGGCAACGTTAAGGGGTGCTTCTCCAAGATCAATGCCGGTAACATTAGCACCTCGATGGGCCATCGATTCACTTAAAATCCCACCACCACAGCCGACATCAAGCACCTTTTTACCGGCTAAGCCTGCACGCGCGTCAATAAAGTCAAGCCGCAAGGGATTGATAGCGTGCAGCGGCTTGAATTCCCCCTCTGCGTCCCACCAACGACTAGCAAGTGCTTCAAATTTCGCAACTTCCGCTGCGTCGACATTGTCGTGGTTGCGATGAGTAGTGCTATCCTGAGGTATCGCTTGCATGTTTTAACTCCCATTGTCGGTAAGTTGGCATGAAGGTGGCAACCAACCAGTCGTTCAGTATTATGTCATTCTAACCACTCCTGGAAAGGAACGCATGAAAAGGAACGCGACATGAATCTTAACCCTCTATTTTCGCGACTTTTATTTTCTCAGGGAGCGTGATGAATGCGAGTATTACTCCACGGAAGTGAACTAAGTGCCGCCACCGCCGCCGCAGCGTTAGCCTGGGTAGGCCATCAAGTTGAGTGGCTACTACACGAAAGCGCACCATGGCCACAGCTTTTAAAGGCGGACTGGTTGCGCAGTGAGCCTGAGTTAATGACGCATATTGAACAAGCGTTAGCCAGTGGAACACTGAGAATCATTGAAGCGCCAGAGCAGGCTCACTCTCCTGATGTAGTTTGGTTGGCTCTGTCGCCCAATCAGCGTCAGGCGGCCAAGGCACTGCTTGAAGCCTCTATATTTGAGCGCCATAGTGGTGCTGTATTAATTAATAATTCAACATTTCCAGTAGGCGAAACAGAGCAGTTGCACGCGCTTATGGGGCCCCAGCACAGTAGCGTTGCCTTACCCGACACTTTGGAAGAAGGGCGGGCCTGGCTCTCATTTACGCGTCCTTCACGCTGGCTATTAGGCTGCGATGATGCAACAGGTGAACAGGTGGCGCGCGAGCTTTTACGTGCCTTTAATCGCCGCAATGATGTGTTCCAGCGTATGCCTTGTAGAGCGGCTGAGCTGACTAAGCTCGCTATTAACGGCATGTTGGCAACACGTATAAGCTACATGAACGAGATTGCAGGACTAGCAGACACGCTCGGAGTTGACGTTGAACATGTACGCCAAGGCATGGGGGCTGATACTCGCATTGGTTATGAATATTTATATCCAGGCTGTGGCTTTGGTGGCCCCAATTTCTCTCGCGACCTAATGCGCTTAGCTGATGTTCAGTCAGCCAGTGGTCGTAATTCGGCATTGCTAGAGCAAGTAATGGACATCAATGAACAGAAAAAAGAGACGTTATTTAGGAAGCTATGGACGTTCTTCGAGGGCGATTTAGCCGGCAAAACAATTGCTATTTGGGGGGCTGCCTTTAAACCTGGAACTACCCGAATCGATCATGCGCCAGTGCTGACACTCCTTGCCGCCTTATGGGCACAAGGGGTGAAGGTGAAGCTTCATGATCCAGCGGCAACCCCCGCGCTGCTCAACGCTGTCGGTGACCGAAACGATCTAACTACGTTTACCAGTGACCCTTATCTGGCATGTGAAGGAGCCGACGCACTAATGTTGGTGACTGAATGGAAATCTTATTGGAACCCTGACTGGCATCGTTTAGCCTCCTTATTGAGCGCTAAGTTGGTGTTGGATGGACGAAATATTTATGATCCAGCCTTCGTGGCTAGCTGTGGCTTACGGTATAGAGGAATCGGGCGTCGAGCAGATCCCACAACGTATTGAGGAAAAGTCATGCCCAACAGTACTGCATCTTCTCGCATTGTTCCCGATGTGGATCAAAGCTTGACCGCACAACACTTGCGTCATCGCAGGGGGCCCAAACTGTGGCCATTGTGGTTATTGATGATGCTTATTATCATTTCGCTGGGCGCCGCAGCAGGGGGCCTTTGGTATGAAAGAGAACGCTTATTAGAAGAGGTGCATCGCGTTAGTGGAGAAGTGTCTAATCTTCATGCAAGACTCGACTCAGGTGACACGGATACACAAGATGCGATAGCCTTTTTACAAGCACAGATGAGAACACTGTTCCAAGAGCAAGAGCAATTAGCCGTTGCGGTGACAAGCACACGTGAAGAGCTGTACGGGCTCTTGACGTCAAACGAAGAGCTCATTAATGGTGATGCCCTGAGCAGCATTGCTGACCGTATTAGTCTGCTGGAAGAACAAGCAGCGTTGCGTGACCAGCAGCTTGCCGCAATACGCACATCACTTGATTCACTTGAGCAAGCGGGCATGTCTGGGCGGCAAAATTTAGCAGAAGAAGTAACTTACCTCGAAGAAATGCTGTCACAACGCTTGTCTGCTACTGCAAGCCGGTTAGATGAGGTTGCTCAACTGGAAAATGAGAGCAGCGAATTGGCAACAAAGGTTACAACATGGCAAGAAGAGATCGATCAGCGCTTTACTGAGGTAAACTCTGCTCTCGAAACGCTAAGAAGTACTGATATCCCAGCTACTCAAGAAGCTTTAGAAGCGCTTGAGCAGCAGTGGGCACAACGGTTAAACACCTTAGAAAGTGATATCCGTCAGGTGCGGCAAGCCCAACTGGCATTCAGTGCCCAGATGGAGATGCTCCGCTAGAAATACACCGTTAAAGATTGCCGGTATCATAGGGCAATTAGTAATAAAGCCACCGAGTCGCTGATTTGGTTAGGGATGAATTGCATGGAAAGAAAACGGCGATGGCCTACCGTTAAAAAAGCGACTTGTGGGGTGGTTTTACCACTTCTTGTAACGTGGTCAGCACCTTTGTGGGCACTCAACGCTTCCATCAATGGTGTTAGCAGTGAAGTTGAGGCCAATATTAATGCTTATCTACAAAATATTAATGAAGAGCAATACACCGATGTCAGGTTAGAAGGAGAGATACGGAAACGTGCGCAAGAAGCCATGCGCGTTTTCGGCTACTACGAACCAGACATTACGGTTGAGGTTGGTAGCTCACCCATCACACTCCGTATCGAACCCGGTTCGCCGGTCAAAATCGATGTGCTTTCTGTCAATATCGCCGGTGAAGCGAGCGATGATCCTCCGTTTCAGGAAGCACTCGATGCATTTCCCTTGAAGGAAGGCGATACATTGCGGCATGCCCCATGGGATCGCCTGCGCAACCAGTTTTCAGGCTTAGCACTGGAACGTGGTTATTTCGACTCGGAGTTTACCGATCGCCGAATGGAAATAAGACCCTACCTTGAAAGCGCTCGTCTCTATATGGATTTCAACAGCGGCCCACGCTATCAATTTGGCAATACGACTATTGCAGGCAGCCATATTGAGCCTGAGCGGTTACTTCAAATGCAGACCTTTACGTCGGGAGAGCCTTATCTAGCGGAATCGGTAGCCCTTTATAATCAACGTTTGGCTGAAACAGGATGGTTCAGCTCTGTGACGGTTCGACCACGTATAGCGACAGCACGCGAACTGACCTTATCGCCACCAACAGGTGGCTCACCGTGGTGGGATGAAGCAACAGCATCACAGCCCCAACGCCCCAGACTTTCCAGCGTAGCGTTTGCCAGCGCACTTAGCATAACTAAACGAGACGATACCAGCTTGCCTATTGACGTAAGTGTAGAGCCTGCTGATCGCCATCAATTTGAAGTCGGGGTTGGCTTCGCAACTGACGTAGGGCCGCGTATGCGATTTGGCTGGAAACAGCCATGGATCAATCGTTTTGGTCATAGTTTAAATCATGATCTGTATGTTTCAGCACCCGACCAGCGTTTCACCGGTACCTACAATATTCCATTAGAAGACCCTCTACGTGACAGCTATCGCCTTCAATATGGTGTGCGTAACCTGGATGACGGTGATACCCAATCATTAGAGGGCACCGTAGAAATTGCTCGTCGATGGGAATTTGAAAACCGTTGGGTGCAAACACTTTACTTCCGCACCACCTACGAAGACTTCACCCAAGGGGGAGTGTCTGATGAAGTATTACTGTTTTATCCAGGCATTCAGTGGTCTCGTACGAGAACGCGCCCCCAGCGGTTTCCGCTTTGGGGAGATAGACAACAATTATCGATTGAGTACTCAGACACCCTATGGGGCTCAGACGCCCAATTCGCACGTGTAACAGGCGATACTGAATGGATTCGCACCATCGGCGATGACAACCGCTTTTCTGCAAGGCTAAGTATCGGTGCTATCGAAACAGATAATTTCGATAAGCTGCCACCCTCGTTGCGATTCTTTGCAGGCGGCGACCGAAGCGTTCGGGGTTACTCCTATGAAAGCCTATCGCCGCGAAATGAAGAAGGGCTATTACGTGGCGGCCAGCAAATGCTGACCTCGACCCTCGAGTATCAGCGTCGAGTTTCTGGAGACTGGTGGGGAGCCACTTTTGTCGATACTGGAGATGCCTTCGATGACTGGGGGCCAGAAGAATTAAAAACGGGCGCCGGGGTTGGTGTACGTTGGATTTCCCCTGTGGGTCCTATCCGACTTGATGTAGCACACCCATTTGACGATGAAGACGATTGGCGGCTGCATTTTTCCATCGGTCCAGAATTTTAGGAGAGCATTTTGGCTAAGGTTGTAACAGCAGCATCCATTAAGCGTCAACCGCTCTCAGTTAAACATCGTGCCGGGTTGTTTTTGTGGAGTTTTGTACGGTTAGCCATTGTGCTACCACTCTGGCTATTTGGTTTGGTCGCTCTTCTATTAGGCATTGCGCTCTCTCCTTGGGGAACAGGACAACTATTTTCTCAAGGCGAGCAACGGGGGTTCTTTACGTATGAACACCAAGAAGGCGCACTGCTCGACCAGTTTGCATTGCGCGGTTTTCAACTATCGCTCGGTGAGACACGCGTCAACGTCGACAGCCTAGAGCTCGCTTGGGCTGAAGACTGTGTGCTGTCAGGCAAGCTTTGCCTAGATCAATTTCATATAGAAGGTGCAGATATACGTTTGGGGGAAAGCGCTGAACCGGACCCTGAATCACCAGAATCAGAGGGGATGCCTAGCATCCAACTTCCTTTTCCTATTGAGCTACGCTCAGTTGAGTTCAATAACGTTCAACTGCAGCTAGCTGATGGAACTCGCATCGGTTGGGAATCGTTTTCAACCGCGATCACTGCACAACAGCATCTTGTCAGTATCGCGCCTACTACGCTCATGCAGCCAACCGTGTACTTACCTCCCTCGGCAGGCACTCAACTGACCGAAGGTATTCAGACGCCGTTACATGCATCTGGCATTGATGGTGCTGTTATGGCTACCCAACCCCTCATAGAAGAACCTGATCAAGCAGTAGAGGCCTTAACAGCACGGGAGCGAATTGAGCTACCTGAAGTAATGCTTCCCATTGATATCGACTTAGCATCCCTCACCGTGACTGACGTCACTGTCAGCGGAGCCGTTGATTACCAAGTCGAACGATTAGCCGTGGTTGCGAGTGCCGAAGGCAACCAAATAGCTCTCCGGTCATTAGAGTTGCTCACGCCAGATGCCGAGGCAAACTTAACAGCCAACGCTACATTATCAGGCAGTTATCCGATAGATGCTCGATTAACGTCAACTTTGTTTTTACCCGAGATATTTCCCGAGCTAAGTGGGGAAGAGCTTGTTTTGGAGCTGTCGGGATCCCTAGATGAGCTTACAGCCAGTTTAGGGGCATCCGGTGTCGTTAATGCAACACTGGAGGCTCAAGTCGATGCACTAGCACCGACGCTACCCTTTGATATACGACTACAGAGTAACCGAGTACAGTGGCCACTCACACAGCCCAGTAGTGATGAGTCAACGGCAGAACCTTATGTTGTTGAAGATATAGACATCGTTGCTAGCGGCAATTTGGAAGCGTACCAGACAACGCTTTCCTTAAACGCTCAAGGCCCGCAAGTGCCAGCCACCAACATTCGCCTCAGTGGCGACGGAGATCTTTCATCGTTCCGCTGGGCGCCACTAACCCTAACGATAGATGACAGTTCGCTTAGCAGTGAAGGGGAAGTTAACTGGGCTTCGTCACTTCGAGTTGATACCACCATCAGGCTGGATCAATTCGATCCTTCTCACTTTGTCGAACAGCTCAACGGCAATCTCAATGGCGATATTACCGCTAGTGTGAGCCAAACGGGCGACCTCTGGGAAGTCAGTCTGCCAGTCCTCGATATTAATGGGGAGCTCCAGGAGTATCCTCTGACGCTACAAGCCTCCCTAGAGGCTAACAGTGCGCCTGAAGTTGATATCCAAGAACTACTTTTCACTCAGGGAGACAACCGATTAACGGCCTCTGGCCAGGTTAGTGAACAAGCAATGTCGCTAGATACTGAGATTGCATTACGTCAATTACAGACGCTGCATCCAGACTTAGCGGGTACATTAACAGGCAATATTCTTGCCAGAGGTAGCATTAGCCAACCGAGAGTAGAGGCCGAAGTAACTGGTCGCGATTTGCGTTTTGCCGAGAACCGTATTGAAACGTTATCACTGACCAGTAATATCGAGGGTATCGACGATCCATCGCTAGACATTAACCTTGGATTGCAGCAAGTCAATGCAGGTGGGCAGGCATTTTCAAGTATTACCCTTGAGCTTAACGGCCGCCTATCTCAACATGCGCTCGCTGTTAGTGTCGATGGCCAGGCCGATAACATGCTAAGCCGTGCGCTTTTAACGCTAAATGGTCGTTTTGATCAGCAAGCGCAGCAGTATCATGGCCAACTAACCCCACTGGAAGTTGACTCCGAGTTTGGCAACCTACGTTTAGAAGCCCCTCTTGATATTCGTTACAACCTTGCTAACGGCCAAGCACAACTCTCACCTTTCTGTTTACGGCGCGAAGAAGGAGGGCTTGTTTGTTCAGAAGAACCGGTTACTGCATCAGCTGATCAAGGGCGCACAGTGCTAAGCATCAGAGAAGTGCCGATGGAAGCACTGGAGCCTTTATTGCCTAAAGAGTGGAGCTTTGAAGGCGACACGACGGCAGATCTTGTTGCAGCTTGGCGCCAAGGGGGAGCCCAGTGGCAAGCCGACGTTCAGGTATTAAGTGAGTTAGCGATTACTGCAGTCAATGATTACGGCCAGCCCGTACAGCTTCCTGTGATTAGTTTAAACACGCAGTTAGAAGCCAGCCAAGCTCAAGCTGATGCCGATATTGTACTGTCGCTTGAAGATGCTGGTGAGCTGACACTCGATCTCACCATTAGTGATCCACTTGGTCGTGGTGGTCTTAGTGGAGAGCTAAGGGCCCAAGAGCTTTCTTTAACGCCTTACCGCCCATTAGTGGTGGGTATGGATCGTTTAGAGGGCGACTTAAATGGTAGTATACAAATTACTGGAACAACCAGTCAGCCAGATTTACAGGGGCAGCTTGCACTTCGCAATCTAAGCGCTAATGGCCCAGATATTCCTCTTGATATTAAAAATGGCGAGCTAGTCGTTGCGTTTGACGGCGAGCAAGGGGACATAAATGGTTTTATTGCGGCTGAACGTGGCCGCTTAAATATTACCGGGGATGCGTTTTGGCCCGCAGGTGACGACTGGCGTATTGGTGTCGATGTAAACGCTACCCAGGAGCCACTATTAATCGTTTTACCACAGTTTGGGCGTTTAGAAGCAGCCCCTGATATCCGCATTCGCGTAACGCCGGATCGCTTGCAAGTGCGTGGCAATGTCGATCTACCTTGGGCGCGCTTAGAGATTGGCGATCTTCCTGCCTCGGCTGTTAGCCCAAGCTCTGACGAAGTCATTATCACCGAGCGTGACGACCGAAAAGCGGAACGGCTGGCTCAGCAGCGAGCTGCCAATAACGATTCAAGCGCGGCTGACGAGCTCTCACAATCAGGCATGGCCCTTGATGTGCTCATCACACTAACCTTGGGTCGTGATATGCAAATATCAGCATATGGGCTTAATTCTGGCTTGGGTGGCACATTAGAAATTCGTCAAAACCGTGGTGCACTACAGCTGTTTGGTGATGTCAATTTAGTCGATGGCCGCTTTCAAGCTTTTGGTCAAGATCTCCTGATTCGCCGTGGACAGCTAATATTCAGTGGTCCTCCAGGGCTTCCAATCCTCGATTTCGAAGCCATTCGAAATCCAGACATCACAGAAGATGAGGTTATTGCCGGCCTTCGCGTCAGAGGCAATGCCGAAGAACCTAACGTACTTATTTTTTCAGAACCAGGAATGAGTGAAACCCGTGCACTGTCATATTTATTGAGAGGGCGGGCGCCAGATGCTGCTGGTGGTGGAATTGGCAGCGAGCTAACTACCGCCTTGATTGGAATGTCTCTTGGACGGACAGGCCAAGCCGTTGGTTCAATTGGAGAAGCCTTTGGTATTAGCGATTTAACCTTGGATACCACTGGGGCAGGTGACAACAGTCAAGTAGCGCTGACTGGGCAGCTAACCGATGACATCCGTATTAGCTACGGTGTTGGCATTTTCTCGCCCATTGCAGAACTGACGTTACGCTACACACTTTGGCGTAATCTATACGTGCAGGCAGTATCGGGCGCCAATCAAGCCGTCGACTTAATTTATACCTTCACCCGGCCCGGTGACCCTACGATTTATCCACGGCAATAAGAGGGCGTTATGACGCTATTTTCTAAAGCAAATTCAACACCACTTGGCCGCGTGACGCCGATTGAAACGAGTAGCGTACATACCGTTACTGGCCACTCACTTCACCCTCCTTTTCCAGAAGGGTATGAAGAAATTGTGTTAGGTATGGGGTGTTTTTGGGGCGTTGAGCGCCTGTTTTGGCAAGTACCGGGGGTTTACGTCACTGCCGCAGGTTATGCTGGGGGAGAAACACAAAACCCAACTTATCAAGAAACGTGCATGGGACAAACAGGCCATACCGAAGTGGTTAGAGTGGTATACGACCCCAGTGCCACATCCTTAGATACGCTGTTGCAAATTTTTTGGGAACAGCACGACCCTACACAAGGAAACCGTCAAGGCAACGATGTGGGTAGCCAGTACCGTTCTGCTATTTTCACAACAACGGATGCGCAGTTGATTGCAGCAGAAAAGAGTGCCGATACCTACCAAAAGGCTCTCGATAAGGCTGGCCGTGGTGCTATTACTACCGAGATCAAGCCGCTGAATACCTTTTATTACGCAGAGGCTTATCATCAGCAATACCTGAACAAGAACCCCGGTGGTTACTGCGGACTGAAAGGTACCGGTGTGACTTGTCCCATCGGTTAGTCGTGGTGAGGGCCAAATCATTCATCATAAGGTCAGTAAAATGCCACACACTTTAAAACGTTCATGGCTCATGCCTTCGGTTTGGGCTCTGGCTATCTCTAGTGTAATTGCTACACCGGTCATGGCTGAGGAAGTCACTGAAGACACCGTTCCAGCGATGCCTCAAACGGTTGAAGAAAGCCCGTTTGCCAGTGAACGAGAAGCAGTCATATGGCGTCAGGATGAATTGAAAGAGCTAGAAAGTCTTCTGCGTCAGCTGCGTTTTGACTTGGTGAATAACCAGGATGCCCGCGGAGCCGCTCCACGGTTAGCAACACTTCAGGAACAAGCTACTCAAGCTCATTTTTTGCCCGCGTTTATTGTCGGCACCCATGGACGCGGGTCTGACGCTCGCCCAGAAATATGGGAGGAATGGGAAGACTTCGCAGCGGGATTTACAGATCTTGAACAAAAGGTGGCAGTGCTGATTGATGCTGCCGAGCAAGAGGATTATCGCGCGGCTACGCGAGCATTTTCTGATGTTGGCTTAAGCTGTAAAAGCTGTCATCGCGCCTACCGCTATAACTAACTGGGATCGATGTCATTAGAGCGATAGGCACAGATAGTGTCAGTCGCTTTGTTGAAGGCGGTCGATACGATAAAGGGTCTCAACCTGCTCCAGGCCGGTTATGGTGCAATTTAGATCTTTTACACGGCCGTCGCTCAACCCATAGACCCAACCATGCACTGAAATATCCTGGCCTCTCTGCCAGGCACGTTGCAGAATTTTAGTTCGGCACAAGCTATTAACTTGAGCCTTTACGTTCAATTCACACATGCGGTCAATTTGCTCTTCCAATGGCAAGTGTTCAAGCGTATCACGGTGGCGGTTATACTGTTCGCGCACCGAATGCAGCCAGTAATCGACGACTCCGCATTCACCGCCGGTTACTGCCGCCTTAATGCCACCACAACCGTAGTGCCCCACAATCATGATATGACTGACCTTGAGTACATCCACCGCAAACTGCACAACTGATAGTGCGTTCATATCGGTATGGTGGAGAAGGTTAGCGACATTACGATGGACAAAGACTTCGCCTGGCGGAAGGGCAATAATCTGGTTAGCGGGCACACGACTGTCAGAACAACCAATCCAGAGGTAATCAGGGTTTTGCTGATTGGAAAGGCGTTTAAAGTAGTCAGGATCTTCCTCACACATACGCTCTGCCCAGGCGCGATTATTATCAAGCAGTGTTTCAATAGCGTTAGACATTGGATCTCCGTCACAGGTTAGGAGCTGTTAGGTTCAAGATAGAGCAAACTAGGATACAGAGAGAGGGGTTTTAACCTTCTCGGAATCTAAGGTCAATCTTTGTGCTTAGCGACCGTTGTCGGCAAGTGCATGACCGATAAGTACATGCAATGGTTCAGGATAGGAGTAGCACATGGCAGATAACGCGGAATATGAATACGATTTACTGGTAATTGGAGCAGGGTCAGGGGGGGTTCGCGCCGCACGAATGGCGGCGGCAACCGGTGCCAGAGTTGCTATAGCAGAAGATCGTTACTTGGGCGGTACCTGTGTCAATGTCGGTTGCGTGCCTAAAAAACTGTACTCCTATGCGGCCCACTTTCACGACAGCTTCGATGATGCCGCGGGCTTTGGGTGGCAGTTGCCTGGGCCTGCTGTCTTTGATTGGTCAGTGCTACGCGACAATAAAACCAGTGAAATAAAACGCCTAAATGGCATTTATCAGCGGATGTTGGAGGGCGCGGGGGTCGTATTGCTTCACGCTAGAGCAACCGTGACAGATGCACACACCGTTTCATTGACCTCTGAAGAGGGTGTTACCCAAGTAACAGCACAAAAGATACTGCTGGCTACAGGTGGCTGGCCATGGGTACCTGATTTTCCTGGCAGTGAATATACAGTCACTTCAAATCAAATATTTGACCTTGACGCTTTTCCAGAGCGGTTTCTCGTTTTGGGGGGCGGCTATATTGCAGTCGAGTTCGCGAGCATTTTTAACGGCCTCGGTAGTGAAACGCATTTGATTTATCGTGGAGAGCTGTTTCTAAAAGGGTTTGATGAAGAAGTTCGAGCTTTTACCCGCGATGAAATGAGCAAAAAAGGCGTCAATCTGCATTTCAATACCAATATTGAACGGATTGAACCCAATGGCTCTGCGTTTAACGTGTATTTAACTAACGGTGATGTTCAAGAGGTAGATGCCGTCTTAGCAGCGACAGGACGTAATGCCAATACGCAGGGGCTAGGGCTTGAAGCATTGGGCATTCATCTTGATAGCAAGGGAAAAATCCCAGTGAATGCGCGCTACGAAACGTCAGTCCCTTCGATTTTGGCGCTTGGCGATTTGACCCAGGGGCCTGAATTGACGCCCGTGGCATTGGCTGAGGCGATGCAGCTAGTCGATATCCACTTCAATGAAACACTGCCTAAACCGCTGGACTACACCACGATTCCTACGGCTGTTTTTTGTCATCCCAATATTGGGACGGTAGGGCTATCTGAAGAGGCTGCCAGAGAAAACATTGGCAAGATTCGCGTTTATAGCGCGGACTTTAAAGCAATGAAACACACATTGTCAGGTAGCCAAGAACGCACCTTAATGAAGCTAATCGTTGATGATGCGACAGATGTTGTCGTAGGGGCTCACATGGTAGGTGAAGAGGCCGGTGAATTAATACAAGGGATCGCTATTGCGGTCAGAGCTGGGCTTACAAAAGAAGATTTTGATCGTACCATCGGTATCCACCCCACAGGTGCGGAAGAGTTTGTGACAATGAGAACAGCTACTCGCAATTGATTACATAAAATTCACATTTTTAAGGCGAGCATCAGCTCGCCTTTTTTGTCTCGCAGCTATGTGAGGTTGATCTAAACTCTTCCAATACAGCGGTTCTTTCAGCTGTTTTTTTGCAGGTAGAGACGCTTTTGATAACCAAAATTTATGGAAAAGGACAGGATGAATAATATGATTTTTGAATTGCTCATAATCAGCTGTTATAATGGCGCTCAAATTCGCTACAGCGAAGCATAACCATGAGCACGCCAATAACACCTTTTACCCCTTCTGCAGATCTTGCCCGCCCGACAGTCGCTGATGCTGTGGTTGGGCATGCGTCTACTCCGTTATTTATTCGCAAGCCGAATGCAGATGATGGTTGGGGCGTCTACGAGTTGATAAAAGCTTGTCCGCCGCTTGATGTTAATTCTGCTTATGCTTATCTACTGTTGGCAACTCAGTTTCGTGACACTTGTGCGGTTGCAACAAATGAAGAGGGCGAGATAGTAGGGTTTGTATCTGGTTATGTGAAAGACAACGCGCCGGACACCTACTTTCTATGGCAGGTTGCCGTCGGTGAAAAAGCACGTGGCACAGGCTTGGCACGCCGCTTAGTCGAAGCCATTATGTCGCGTCCAGAACTTGATAATGTGCATCATCTGGAAACGACGATCACTCCAGACAATCAGGCCTCTTGGGGCTTATTTCGCCGCCTAGCGGCACGTTGGCAAGCCCCTTTAAATAGCCGTGAATATTTCTCTACCGAACAACTCGGTGGAGAGCATGATCCTGAAAACCTAGTTCGCATAGGTCCATTTCAAACAGACAGTATGTAACGGAACGGACCAGCTATCGCCCAGTACGCGGCTCTCCATAGCTGGTTACGTTTTTAAATTTGTTACCACTGCTTCCGCCAGTTTGCCCTACGCTTGGCTCAATGATTTAAAAAGGAGGTCGTTAATGCAGACCCAGACGCTTGAACGCATGGAATCTAACGTACGTACTTATTCGCGCTCATTCCCCGTTGTGTTTACGAAAGCCCAGAATGCTCGTTTAACAGACGAGAATGGTCGTGAGTACATTGATTTCCTGGCCGGTGCCGGGACTCTCAATTACGGTCACAATAACCCACATCTCAAACAAGCGATGATCGACTACCTGTCAACAGATGGCGTTGTTCATGGCCTGGATATGTGGACCGCTGCAAAGCGTGATTACCTAGAAACCCTTGAAGAGGTTATTTTCAAACCTCGCGGCTTAGACTACAAGGTACATTTGCCTGGTCCGACAGGAACTAACGCAGTAGAAGCGGCCATCCGTTTGGCCCGTGTTGCTAAAGGTCGCCATAACATTGTGACCTTCACCAACGGCTTCCACGGCGTCACTATGGGGGCATTGGCAACCACGGGTAACCGCAAATTCCGCGAGGCGACCGGTGGCATTCCTACACAAGGCGCAAGCTTTTTACCCTTCGATGGTTATATGGGAGAGCATGCGGATACGCTGGATTACTTCGAGAAATTACTTAACGACAAATCTGGCGGCCTCGATATTCCGGCGGGTGTTATTGTCGAAACTGTGCAAGGCGAGGGCGGTATTAACGTGGCAGGCCTTGAATGGCTCAAGCGTTTAGAGAGCATCTGTCACGCCCATGATATTCTGTTGATCATCGACGACATCCAAGCTGGCTGTGGCCGCACGGGTAAGTTCTTTAGCTTTGAACACGCGGGCATCACGCCTGATATCGTGACTAACTCAAAATCACTCTCTGGATTCGGGCTGCCCTTTGCCCATGTGTTGATGCGCCCAGAGCTTGATAAATGGAAGCCTGGACAGTACAACGGTACGTTCCGCGGCTTCAGTCTGGCAATGGTAACCGCTACGGCTGCGCTTAAAAAATATTGGTCAAATGATGTTTTTGAGCGTGATGTTCAGCGCAAAGCGCGTATTGTTGAAGAACGTTTCCAAAAGCTGGCGGCCTTACTCAGTGAGAACGGTATGCCTGCCACTGAACGTGGACGTGGCCTCATGCGTGGTATTGATGTTGTCTCTGGTGATATTGCCGATAAGATCACCAGTAAAGCATTTGAGCACGGCCTTATTATTGAGACCAGCGGCCAAGACGGCGAAGTAGTGAAGTGCCTATGCCCGCTGACCATCAGTGATGAGGACTTGCTGGAAGCGCTGGATATTCTAGAAGCCTCAGTCAATGCTGTTATCCAAGCGTGATGTAGAGTTAGGCTAATTTTGCAGCATCGATTCAGCACTGGGCTGCTTCGGTTAATACCAAGTGCCTCATAACGGAGCAATTCTATGATCGTTCGTAATCTTGAAGAAGCACGTAAAACAGATCGTCTTGTCACTGCCGAAAATGGCAACTGGGACAGCACGCGTCTTGTTCTAGCCAATGATAATGCGGGTTTTTCATTTCATATTACCCGTATTTTCCCAGGTACTGAGACGCATATTCATTACAAAAACCACTATGAAGCTGTGTTTTGCTATGAAGGCGAAGGCGAAGTAGAAACCCTAGCCGATGGTAAAATCTGGCCGATCAAAGCAGGCGATATTTATCTGCTGGATCAGCACGACGAACATCTGTTACGCGGTAAAGAAAAAGGCATGACCGTCGCATGCGTCTTCACGCCAGCAATTACTGGTAATGAAGTACACCAGGAAGACGGCTCATACGCTGCACCTGCTAGTGAGTGATAAGGTCAACGTTAGCTTTCTAATTGGCTAATGACAAAACAAAACAGCCTGCTTTATTAAGCAGGCTGTTTTTAATGGAAGATTGGCATAGGTGATATGGAATTAGTTGCTAAGATATTAGGTATTAAGAAATCAGGCTCACGAATCGACTTGCTCGAAAACCAAGGTGATTTCTCCTAAGGTAAAGCCAAATTTCTTCATCGCGGTGCGGTTTATCAAACGCCCATCGGGCTGCAGATACATCCAATCATCCATTAAGAAACGGATAGTGCGACCGCTAACCTCGATATCAAGCGGGTAGCGCATATGGAAGGCGTGACCATACTGACGCGCATCTACTTGGCCTTCAACATCATTCGCAGTGCCAACCCAGTGATGATCGTCTACTTGCTCAAACTCCCACACCCGTCGATCCGTCTCACCATCAGCAAACAAAAAAGCTTCATCAAGAGTCAGCTTGTTGCCGTCATAAGTTCCCGTGATATCGACTGTGAAACGGCGCTGTACTTCACCAGAGTAGTCTTGCACCATACCCCAAGCTTGGGTGTTGCCAGTGAAGTACTCAGCGATATCTAAGCGAGGAGTTGTGCTGGCATAATCTTCAACCTCGACATTGGCACAGCCAGCAAGCACAAATAGGGTAGTGGCAATTATGAGTTTGCGTATCATTAGAATATTCCTACACGAAGGATGTTAATCGTATAGCTATTGTAGGAGAAATTGGTGCGTTACAGTAGCATTAACAGGCGTTTCTACATAATCTATAGGTTCGCATAATATATATTATGTTAAATCAGATAGATAAAGGTTCCAAAACCAGCTGATCAAGTTGGACAATCCAGTGTCCTTCTCCTTATCATTCATGCTCTTCTTGTTTAAGGATATCTCACGTTATGCGCTCAGGTGTATTGTGTCTAATGGCTGGTTTGTCGCTTTCGGTTGCAGGCTGTGCTGTGACACCGCCAGAAACGAATGAGCCACCGCCATTAAGCGAAGCGTCTTTTAACACCCGCATCCTTGAACTTGAAACCTCTCTTGCCCAGCAGTGTGCATCCGCGTCTGCACTACTACACGAGCAGCAGCTTAACCAGCAGCAAGCGTTGACAGCTGATGTTCGCGAAGTCGGCAGTCTGTTGCGCTATTTGCGTCAAGATGTGGCTGGTATACAAGCTCGCGGTGAAGATCCCGTTATTGTTCGTGAAGAGTGCGATGTTGAGGCCACTCAAGACAACAAAACGCTGCTAGGCCGCAGTGAATGGATTGGTTTACCCAGCGTTGGCACTTATTTGAAGGCGCGCGTTGATTCAGGAGCCAACACGTCATCACTATCAGCATCTGAAATTACCCGCTTTGAACGTGATGGCGAAAATTGGGTGCGCTTTAAGTTGGCACTAAATGACGATGACGTGGTCGTAGATCGCGTGCGTGATGAATGGATCGAAGCGCCAATTGTACGTAGGGTGCGTATTGTTCAGGCATCTGGTGAAGAGTCTCGCCCAGTGATCTCACTGTTAATGACCCTGGGCCCAATCCGCGAAAACGTTGAGTTCACGCTTAATAATCGCACCCATCTGGACTACCCAGTGCTGTTAGGACGGCGATTCATGATGGATATTGCCACCATTGATGTTGCTCAAACCTATCTTTACGAACGCCCAGAATTCCCGGGTGGTGAACCCGCCGATCAAGCCGCTGAAGATGAAGCAGCAGATCAAGACGATACTGAAGAGTAACAGCTCTCCCCCGCCGTTTTTCGCTGAAAGGAATCATGATGTCACGGTTGCCATTTTATTTAATCGTTGGATTACTGCTGTTAGTTGGCATCGCCGCCAGTGTACATCGACATGTTCAGTTTGAAATCCCCTGGCTACCCGGTGAGCAGCGCCAAGTGTGGGAAATCGAAGCGGTTATCAATTTTAATGCCCAGGACGGCCCTGTGCAGGTTGATCTAGCGCTACCTTCTCATCAGGCTGGATATCGGGTGTTGACGGAAAACACCGCATCTTCCGGCTATGGGCTTGCCTACAAAGCAGATGAACTAGGTCGTCAGGCTGAGTGGACTATTCGCAATGCCGCCGGCAGCCAACAGCTTTACTATTCTGTGCAGATGCTTGTTTCGCCAGATGCGCGCTCACCCGTGCAAACGCCACCAGAATTATCGACTATTCCTCCCTGGGAAAGCCCGTACGACTCAGCTGCTAGCCAATTAATTGATCGCGCTTGGGCACGTAGCGCCAATAACGCCACCTTTGCGAGAGAATTGATTTTAGATATTAATGGCGAACGCCAAGGGGAAAATGCACGACTACTCTTAACCCAAGAACAGCCATCGCCGCTGATTGTGCGCTTGTTGAATCAAGCGGGTGTTCATGCAAGGGAAGTCAGCGGTCTATTGATGGAGGATGGTCGTCGTCGACAAACCCTCAGCAGTTGGATTCAAGTGTTCGATGAATCTGCTGAAACATGGACACTATTTAATCCCGCGACCGGCGAGCAAGGAAAGCCCGACAACCTTCTGCTCTGGGAAACTGGCGGTCGCGCTGTCCTAGAAGTTCAGGGCGGCACCAACTCACGGGTTACCTTTTCTATGTTGACGCATTATCAGCCTGCGTCTGCGGCGGTTCGCAATCATTATTCTGACGACACGCTACTGAACTTCTCTATCCATAGCCTTCCTTTGGAAGAGCAGGCACTTTTCCAAACGATTCTGCTGATTCCCATTGGTGCACTGGTAGTAGTGTTCTTGCGCGTGCTGGTTGGGGTGAAAACGTCGGGCACGTTTATGCCGGTGCTTATTGCATTAGCATTTATTCAAACTACCCTGCTAACGGGTTTAATTGGCTTCCTGCTGATTGTGGCCATGGGCTTGATCATTCGTAATTATCTTTCATATCTCAATCTATTGCTGGTAGCGAGGGTTTCGGCGGTCATCATCACTGTCATAGCAATCATCTCAATTTTCACTGTCATTGCTTATCGTATGGGCCTAAGTTCGGGGTTAACCGTCACATTTTTCCCAATGATCATTCTCGCGTGGACGATTGAGCGGATGTCGATTCTTTGGGAAGAGGAAGGGCCAAAGCAGGTATTGGTTCAAGGCGGAGGCAGCCTCTTAACCGCTGTATTAGCGTTCCTTGCCATGAACAACCCCTGGGTTCGCCACATTACTTTCAACTTCCTTGGCGTTCAGTTCATTCTGATGGCGCTCATCTTGTTGCTTGGTAATTACACGGGCTACCGTTTATTGGAGCTACGCCGTTTTAAGCCAATTACCGATGAAGAGAAATCCTCATGAGCTGGCTAAAGAACTGGACGTGGCCGACACGACTTAGAGACAAGGGAATTATCGGCATGAATCGGCGAAATATTCGCTACATTGGCCGCTATAATTCCCGACGCTTATATCCGCTTGTTGACGACAAGCTGAAAACCAAGCTTCTTGCACAGCGTTACGGCATTACAACGCCTGAACTCATTGGTACGGTAACGACTCAGTTTGGTGTCAAGCATATCAGTGAGATGCTGAGCGGCCATTCAGGCTTTGTGATCAAGCCAGCCAAAGGCAGTGGCGGAAAAGGCATACTTGTTATTGAAAAGGTACAAGAGGGTATCTTTATCAAGCCAAGCGGTGTCAGTTTGTCGATTGAAGATATTGAGCGCCATGTTTCGAACATACTTTCTGGTCTCTATTCGCTAGGCGGCTCACCGGATGTCGCCGTCATCGAAACGCTGATCAATTTCGATGAAAGCCTGATGGCTTATACCTATGAAGGCGTACCGGACATTCGAGTCATCGTGTTTAAAGGGTATCCTGTCATGGCCATGATGCGGCTCTCTACCGCGGCATCAGATGGGAAAGCCAATCTTCATCAGGGGGCTGTGGGTGTTGGGTTGAACATTGCCACAGGCGCGGCTCTGCGCGGGGTGCAGTTCGACCGCCCATGCTTCAGCCACCCCGATACAGGTCACGACTTGGCAAGTCTGGTTGTCCCACAGTGGGATACTCTGCTCCACCTGGCAGCAGGCTGCTACGAGATGACCGGGCTTGGCTATCTTGGCACCGATATGGTACTGGATAGAAAGCATGGCCCCATGCTGCTTGAGCTTAATGCGCGCCCCGGGCTTGCTATCCAAATGACCAATGGAGAAGGGCTTCGTCGCCGGCTTGACCTGATTGAACAGCAGCCTGACGGTGTTCCCGTCGCTGAGCGGGTAGCGTTTGCACAGCACCACTTTGCCCGCCAAAGCGAACTAGTAGAAACGCCTGACACTTCTTCGGCGACGGCGTAGACTACGCATATACCGTTCAACGAGTGCCCTAATGACAGAAGCTAATACGCTATTACAACAAGCGGAATCCCAGTGTCATACCCGAGGCGTGAGATTTACTCCTATTCGCCGCCGAGTACTAGAACTGATTGCTGAGAATGGTGGCGGCCTAAAAGCGTATGACTTGTTAGACCAGCTATCCACTGAGCATGCCGCAGCAAGACCCCCCACGGTTTACCGTGCTCTCGACTTTCTTATCGAGCAAGGTCTCGTGCATCGTATAGAGTCACAAAACGCTTACGTTGCCTGCGCTTGCCCTGAGCATGCCCATGGGTTTCAGCTGTTGATTTGTCGCCATTGTGGCTATGTTGAAGAGCTTCACTTAGATGAAATAAGCGCTCAGCTGGCCGAATTAGCCAAACGACAAGGGTTTAACGTCGAGCGCCAAACGATAGAACTTCAAGGCTTGTGCCAAAATTGCCGATCTGCGAGTAATGAGTAATGTCACGTTTTGACCAATTAGCCCCGCGCGACCTATTCAAAGCCCTAGAGTCTGCCAGCCCTTCCGACACGTTGCCCGGGACGGAAGCACTTCTTGACGCAGTGCGCTTTAACGAACAAGGCTTGCTGCCTGCCATTGCCCAGCAGTTTGATTCAGGCGAAGTGTTAATGATGGCATGGATGAACCGCGAGGCACTCGAAGAAACGCTAGCAACGCAGCGTGCTTGCTACTATTCACGCTCGCGTAAAAAGCTCTGGCGCAAAGGTGAAACCTCGGGTCAACAACAGCAGCTGAAATCTGCGGCTCTCGACTGCGATGGTGACACACTATTACTGCAAGTCGATCAGACTGGACCCGCTTGCCACACCGGTCGACGCAGCTGTTTTTACTTATCGGTAAGTGAAGAGCATGCGGCGATTACCAGCGAGCCGCTTATCGACCCAGCGGCACTTTACGGCAAGAAATAGTGGTAAAAGAAATAGTGGTAAAGCCGCTATCCCAAGCAAAGCACTGGGCCTTGAAGGCACTCGCCATCGTCATGATTGGCTGTATCAAGGTCTATCAATACACCATTAGCCCCCTACTGGGGCCGCGCTGCCGCTTCTGGCCAAGCTGCTCCTCCTATACCGTTGAAGCCATTCAAGTGCATGGCCCTTTCAAAGGCGGCTGGATGGCGATAAAGCGTATTATGCGATGCCACCCAGGCAGCGCCGGTGGCATCGATCCCGTGCCTGGTGGCAGAAGCGAGCAACTGTGTCGTGAAGACCCCGACTTAACAGCACCGCCGCATTCAAAGTGCGACCATCATCACTGATAAAGCTTTCCAATGCGCGTTTACAATTAAGACTGTTTTGCCACCTGGTAAATACGCTCCAACATGGCATGCAAGCCATTACTGCGGGTAGGTGATAGGTGCTTATCCAAACCTAAATCTTTCAAAAAGTGAGGCTCGGTTTGGCTAATCTCATCAGGTGTGCGATCACTATAGATTCTTAGCAGCAACGCAATCAGTCCTGAAACGATGGCCGCATCCGACGTTGCCTTAAAGATAAGCTTGTCGCCCTGCCCTTCGTGACACATCCACACGTTAGATTGGCAGCCCTGAATCTTAAACTCTTCAGTTCGCTGCTCCTCCGGAAAGTCAGGCAGTTGCTTCCCCATATCGATAATGTATTGATAACGATCCATCCAGTTATCAAATATTTCAAACTCTTCGACCAGTTCTTGCTGGGCCAGCTCAGCGCCTGAAGTTGCCATGGCGTTTCCTTTGGGTTGGTGTCTCAATGTACTGGCATTATAACGGGTCAGAAGGCGTTTTTGGGGCTGTTTTCAAGCGATGACGCTGCTGCTCTTGGTGCCATTCATTATCTTCGGTGTGTAAGTAGCGACTCGTCGTATCCAGTTTAGAATGACGGGCACTCTCGGCTAAATAGCGCAGGCTTACTCCCGATTGCGCTTGATGTGTAATCGCCGTATGCCGCAGCCAGTGGGGTGTTGCACGACGCAGCGCGCTCACATAGGCAGGCTTGCCATTTTGCGCTTCTAGCGCATCAGCCGCTTCGCTAAAGACTCCTTTAATCAGCCGATAAAGTTGGTTATCGCTAATGCCACGACGTTTATCTAGCGCACGGATAAGAGGGTCGGGTTCGTGATAACTGGGCAGGCCTGATAATCCAAGTGCTTCCCGCCATTCGAGCACACACTCAAGCATGTCATCGGGCACCGGAATACGTGCAAGCTTACTTCCCTTACCGACCACCACCCACCACCATCGCCCCTCGCTTTCCTGAAAATCACCCATCCGAGCGTTAGCCATTTCACTAATACGAGGCGCTAGTAGATAAGCGAAGCAGAATATAAATCGTCGTCGCGCTTGCTCATACGCTTCTCGCTCACTAGCGTGCCCGACTGGCGCATTCAGCCACTGCCAAAACCATGCCCAAAGATCTCGTTCTAGATAACGCTCAATGGTTTGAGCCTGGTTATTCAGCCGCCTAGCCTTGTCGCGCATTAGCACAAATGGATTATGGCGTACCCACCCAGCTTCCACTAGCCAGCTAAACAAGCCCTGCAGAATAATCAGACTTTGCCGCCGACTTGCAGGCGAGAGCCCACCACGAAAAGGTCGCCATTGCGCATGATAGCGAGGCTTACTTGCCCCCACCCACTGCTCAGCTGGCTGAGGATCTGCCAAAAAAGCCTCGTACTGGCGCAACATTTCACGATTCATATCGCATAACGACGTGTTATGGCTGGACAGCCAAAGCAGCAGGCGCTCCGCCTCTCGGCGATAACTTTTCAATGTCTGAGGGCTGTCTTGATACTCCCTAAGCCACGCAGCAACAGACTCAACGTCGTTTTGAGCATCAATTAACTGCGTGTCAGTTCCCGGGGGGGCAGGCACGGAAGACTTAGCCAGCAAATCAGGCCAACCGCCCTTTTCTAGGCCTTTATATGCTTGTTCTTGCTGTTTCGCGACCTCTCCGGGCATCTCTGCGTTTCCCCATGTCCACTGCATGATTTTTCAATGGGTTAAGTGTGCTGTTATCAGCGTTAAAATTCAAGATTATGGCAGTAATCTTGAATTTATAGCGATGAATGTAAATAATATTACGTTTTATGTATTACGTAATTATTGTAATTTTAACCAAACCCTACGAAAATAGCGCTACCAATCTGACAGGGATAAGCACCATGGCTCGCAGCGGGATTCAATACAGTGATGTTCAGCAAGCAATCGATACCCTGCTCGCTCGCGGCGACACCCCTAGCGTGCAACGCATTCGCGAAGTACTGGGAACTGGCAGCTTCACAACAATCAGTGAGCATTTCCGTAATTGGCGTATTGAACGAGAGCAAAATCGCGATGTTCCGCCACCTAAGGGCGTTCCAGAAGTCATCGTTAACGTCGCAACCGAGCTATGGCGCGAGGCGCAAGAGGTCGCCAATCAAGCGCTCATCCACTATCGCGAAGATGCTAAACGGCAGGTAGAGAGCGCCCAGCAGGAAGCCGCCGAAGCGGTTCAGCAGACAGCCAATGCGGAACAACGCGAAAGCGCCCTTGCAGAGCATTTGCGACATACAGAACAGCGCTTGGAGACACTTAATCGTGAGCTGGCCGCTAGCCAAGCGAGCGAGCATCAGTGGCAGCAACAGGCAGAGCAAGCCACCCAAGATGCTAAGCGATACCAGCAGTTGCTTACCCAGTCTGAGCATGACGTAGCTTCGCTGAAAGAGCGCTTCACTGAGGAGCTGCAACAACGCCAAGCCGCTTGGGAACAGCGCATTGCTCAGGAAGAGCAGCGTAACGAAGCAGCAGAAGGAAAACTGATGGCGTTGCTAGACACGCTAAGACAAGAGCGTGCCCAAGAAGAAAAAGCACTACAAAAGCGCCTACTCCAGTTCGAGCAGCGCTCAGACAGCTTGGCGAAAGAGCTTCAGCTCAAAAAAGACACATTGCAGCACTACCAGTTAGACAACAGCAGCTTGCAACAACGAATTGACGAGCTTGAGCGCAACAATATATCGCTAAAAGAGCTGCACTCCAGCCTGCAGAGCGAGCTCGATAAGGCCCACCAAGCACTAGAACAGCAGCACAAAACGGCGCTTCAGGACGAAAACTGGCAGCAACAGCTTTGGCAACGAATGGAAGCCCTTCAGGCACAATTAACAGCGCTGCCCGAGACGCTCTCCTCGCAAGAAAAAGAAGATAATCCACCCAACGAATGATCTAGCACTTATAACCTATTACTCACAACCTACCACTCATAAAAAAAGCCCAGCAGATTTCTGCTGAGCTTTTCGAAGCGAACACGGTGCCACCAACAGTGCGTTAGCGGTAGTAAGCGTTCGTTGTATCCGTGTGATCGGTCACGTCACGGATACCCGCTAACTCAGGAATCCGCTCCATCAGCGTTTTCTCAACGCCATCTTTAAGCGTTAAATCTACCGCTGCACAACCTTGGCAGCCGCCACCAAAAGCAAGGATCGCCACCTTGTCTTCGGTCAGCTCTACCAGTTTGATTTCACCACCGTGGGCCGCCAGTCCTGGGTTAATCTCACTGTAAAGCGTGTAGTTGATGCGGTCTTCCAGCGGGCTGTCCGCGTTAACTTTAGGCATTTTCGCGTTAGGAGCCTTGATGGTTAACTGGCCGCCCATACGATCCGCGTTAAAATCAACAACCGCCTCGTCTAAAAACGCCAAACTGTTTTTATCGAGAAATACGTTAATTTTTTCAAGCTCAAGCTTAACGTCAGTGGGTTCTTCTTCACCTGGACGGCAATAGGCTAAACATGTTTCCGCGTAAGGCGTGCCGGGTTGGGTGATAAAAATACGCACAGCAATGCCTTCAACATTCTGCTTTTCCAACAGTTCAGCAAGATATTCCTGAGCACTGTCAGTAATATCAATACCTTGGGTATCAGTTTCGATAGTCGCGGTCATAAGGGATGTTATCCTCCCGTGGTTGTGGCTTGGCCACATCACATGTCATTTATAACTATTTCATTAACGCCTATGGTAAGCAAAACTGCTCGCCAGCACAATCCCGACTATTTTAGTAGGCTATTGCCTATGTATATGAGCGCGACTCATTAAGATACTGCAATAACTTCACGCCCTTACTTGCTGCCCTATGGTGTGCCCTTTGTTATGATAGGCGCCGCTCACACTATGACGACGACTATAAAAAATATCCTTTCGACTG
The DNA here is from genome assembly GCF_024138895.1 of Halomonas sp. XH26. Classification (NCBI taxonomy): domain Bacteria; kingdom Pseudomonadati; phylum Pseudomonadota; class Gammaproteobacteria; order Oceanospirillales; family Halomonadaceae; genus Halomonas; species Halomonas sp. XH26. Next base: position 1,934,034 of record NZ_CP071889.1, on the reverse strand, counting down.
AGACGCTGGAGATTCCCCCCTGCCATGGCTGCTAGTGATTTGACTGCTTCCCTCACCCAACGCCTTTCCCAACGTATCCTGATTTTGGACGGCGGCATGGGCACCATGTTGCAGAACGCCGAACTCAGCGAGGACGATTTCCGTAGTGACCGCTTTCGTGACTGGCCCTCGGATCTTAAAGGTAATAATGACCTATTAGCACTTACCTGTCCGGACTTAGTGGCACGTATTCACCGCGACTATCTAGAAGCTGGCGCGGATATTATTGAAACCAATACGTTTAATAGCACACGTCTTTCTCAGTCAGACTATGGCATGGAAGATTTGGTGCCTGAGCTAAATCGTGAGTCGGCACGTTTGGCGCGTAATGTCTGTGACGCCGTGGCTGCTGAAACGAATATCCCGCGGTATGTCGCTGGGGTACTTGGGCCAACCTCACGCACCGCATCTCTGTCGCCAGATGTCAACGACCCTTCTAAGCGCAATGTCACCTTCGACGAGCTTCGCGAGAACTATTACGAAGCTGCTAGTGCGTTAATCGAAGGCGGTGCCGATCTTATTATGATCGAGACTATCTTTGACACACTTAATGCCAAAGCCGCTATTTATGCGCTTGAAGAGTTGTTTGATGACCTGAACACGCGGCTGCCGGTGATGATTTCCGGCACCATTACCGATGCGTCAGGTCGCACGCTTTCTGGTCAAACCACCGAGGCATTCTGGAACTCTGTTCGCCACGCCCAGCCGCTCTCGGTTGGCTTGAACTGTGCTCTAGGTGCGGAAGAGCTGCGCCCTTACATCGAAGAGCTTTCCACTAAAGCCGATACCTTTGTTTCTGCGCACCCCAATGCGGGTCTACCCAATGAGTTTGGTGAGTATGACCAAACCCCAGAGGAAATGGCGGCCATTGTCAGCGAGTTCGCAGAAAGTGGACTGGTCAATATTATTGGGGGTTGCTGTGGCTCAACCCCTGAGCATATTCGTGCCATCGCTGAGGCAGTCAGCTCGATGGCGCCCCGCAAGGTTGCAAAGCGTAGTCATGCGTGCCGTCTGTCTGGCTTAGAGCCCTTCAACATTGAAGCCGACGCGCTGTTTGTCAATGTCGGTGAGCGCACTAACGTGACCGGCTCGGCACGCTTTAAGCGGCTGATCGTCGAAGAAGACTTCACCACCGCGCTTGAAGTCGCCTTGGAGCAGGTCGAGAACGGCGCGCAAATTATCGACATCAACATGGACGAAGGCATGTTGGAGTCCCAGGAAGCGATGGTTCGTTTCCTGAATTTAATCGCTGGTGAACCCGACATCGCTCGCGTTCCGATCATGATCGACTCCTCCAAATGGGACATCATCGAAGCGGGCCTTAAGTGCGTTCAAGGCAAGGCGGTGGTTAACTCTATCTCGCTGAAAGAAGGCGAAGCCGCGTTTCGCGAGCAAGCCACCAAGTGTCGCCGCTTTGGCGCCGCCATTGTGGTCATGGCGTTTGATGAAGAAGGCCAAGCAGATACCTTTGCGCGTAAAACCGAGATTTGTGAACGCGCCTACCGCGTACTAGTCGATGACATTGGTTTCCCGGCGGAAGATATTATTTTCGACCCTAATATCTTTGCTATCGCGACCGGCATAGATGAACACAATAACTACGCCGTCGATTTCATTGAGGCTACCCAGTGGATCCGTGAGCACCTGCCTCACGCGATGATCTCCGGTGGCGTATCGAACGTCTCGTTTTCATTTCGAGGCAATAACCCCGTTCGTGAAGCTATTCACTCGGTATTCCTTTATCACGCCATTCGTGCAGGCCTCAGCATGGGTATCGTCAATGCGGGCCAATTGGCGGTTTATGATGACTTACCCGCCGAGCTGCGAGATGCGGTAGAAGACGTCGTACTCAACCGCCGTAGCGATGGTACCGAGCGACTGCTTGACCTTGCCGACAAGTACAAAGGCGATGGCAGCGGTGCGGCCAAAAAAGAAGACCTGGAGTGGCGCAGTTGGCCGGTTAATAAGCGTATCGAGCATGCGTTGGTTAAAGGCGTAACTGCATATATAGAAGAGGACACCGAACAGGCTCGCGCCGAGGCCGCCAGGCCCATCGAGGTGATCGAAGGCCCGTTAATGGATGGTATGAACGTGGTTGGCGACCTGTTTGGTGCCGGCAAAATGTTCCTACCCCAGGTGGTTAAGTCGGCTCGCGTCATGAAGCAGGCGGTTGCCTACCTGATTCCCTATATCGAAGCGGAAAAAAGCGAAGAGACCAAGGCTAAAGGTAAGATCGTAATGGCCACGGTTAAAGGCGATGTTCACGATATCGGCAAAAACATTGTTGGCGTGGTGCTGCAGTGTAATAACTATGAAGTTATCGACCTTGGCGTGATGGTGCCCACCGAAAAAATTCTTCAGGCCGCTCAAGACCATAATGCTGACATCATTGGGCTTTCAGGACTGATTACCCCATCGCTTGATGAGATGGTGCATGTTGCTAAAGAAATGAAGCGTCGGGGCATGGATCTGCCGCTGCTCATTGGTGGTGCCACTACCTCCAAAGCCCATACAGCCGTAAAAATTGAGCCACAATACGATCACCCCGTGATTTATGTAACCGATGCCTCCCGGGCGGTTGGCGTTGCAGGCCGTTTACTGGCGCCGAACCTTAAAGCGGCCTACGTTGCAGAGATTCGCGAAGAGTACGAAAAAGTGCGCGAGCGTAACGCCAAACGTCGCCCTAAAGCCGCAGACCTGGACTATACCCAAGCCCGTAAACGGCGCTTTCGCACGGATTGGAACAGCTTTACTCCAGTAAAACCTCAGGTGTTGGGTCTAAAAACTTTCGATAACTACGACCTTGAAGAGCTGGTTGAACGCATCGATTGGACACCGTTCTTTATGAGCTGGCAGCTCGCTGGCAAGTACCCCAAAATCCTTGAAGATAAGGTAGTCGGCGAAGCTGCACGCAATTTGTTTGCAGATGCCAAAGTGATGCTGCGCAAGCTAATCGACGAAAAGCGTGTTCAAGCGCGCGGCGTCATTGGTCTGTGGCCCGCCAACAGCGTCGATGACGATGTCATTGAAGTGTATGCCGATGAAAGTCGCACCGAAGTAGTTGAGCGTTTGCACCACATTCGCCAGCAGACCACCAAAGGGCGTGACGGTATTTGCTACAGCCTTGCGGATTTTATTGCGCCTAAAGAGAGCGGCAAAGCCGACTGGATTGGTGGCTTTGCGGTTACCACAGGCCATGGGGTTGATGAACTTTCCAAAGCCTATGAAGCAGCTGGTGACGATTACAATGCCATCATGGTGCAAGCATTAACCGACCGTTTGGCAGAAGCGTTTGCCGAGCGCATGCACGAGCGCGTGCGCAAAGAGTTCTGGGGCTATGTGCCGGAAGAGACGCTGGATAATGACGCGCTAATTGCCGAGAAATATCAGGGTATCCGCCCTGCTCCCGGTTACCCAGCCTGCCCTGATCATACCGAAAAGGCCACGCTGTTCCGGCTGCTTGATGCGACAGAAAATACCGGCTTGGCACTGACCGAGAACTTCGCTATGTGGCCTGCGGCGGCGGTCTCTGGCTGGTACTTCGCCCACCCCCAGTCAAAATACTTCTCCACTGGAAAAATCACCCGGGATCAAGTGGAAGCGATTGCGCAACGCAAGCAGATGCCGTTAGTGGAAATGGAACGCTGGCTCTCTCCGGTACTCTCTTACGACCCTAGCTAATGTCAGCAGTGGGCCGCCGCCAAGGTAAGGTCATACGCTTAGCCTTACCTATCATGCTGGGCATGCTCTCACAGAGCATGCTCAACCTTATTGATGCTGCGCTGGTAGGCCATTTAGGCCAAGAGGCATTGGCAGGTGTTGGTATCGGCGGCTATGCCATGTTTATGATGACGGCATTGGTTTTTGGCCTCTCTTCCAGCGTCCAGTCGCAAACCTCTCAAGACCTGGGCGCAGAACACTTCCCGCTAACACGCTCACTTCACTCTGGCTTGCTGATCGCCGTTATGGTCGGTATTCCATTATCGTGTCTCGCGTGGTGGCAGGCTCCCCGGTTAATACAATTAATTACGCCAGCAGATGATGTGACGACCATTGCCGTGGAGTATTTCCGCTGGCGCGTTGTATCGTTAGCCGCGATTGCCTTAACACTTTGCTTTCGCGGTTACTGGAACGGCCGGCAGCACACGCACCTTTACCTGCGTATTATCGTCATTGTGCATGTGTTCAATGTGATCGCTAGTGCAGGATTAATTTATGGCATTGGTGGCCTTCCAGCGCTGGGTGCCAATGGTGCAGGTATTGGCACGACGCTTTCGCTACTGCTGGGACTGATTATTTGGGCTTACGTGACGTATAACGCCCACGCACTTACCCGACAAAAGCTGACATTGCGTTCATTACAGACCACACTATTTTTGGCTATCCCACACTCACTGCAACAAGTATGGTTTGCCGCCGGCTATGTGGTGCTGTTCTGGCTATTAGGTAGGATGGGCACGCAGAGTGTCGCTGTCGGCCATGTGCTAGTGAATCTATCGTTGCTACTTATTTTACCTGGAGTCGGGGTGGGTGTTGCGGCAATGAGCTTGGTCGGTGAAGCGTTAGGGCGCGATGATCAACAGGCAGCACACCGCTGGGGAATCGACGCATTAAGCGTCGCTGGTTTGCTGCTGACAGTGTTGGCACTCCCTATGCTGTTGTTCCCAGCAACTGTTCTGGCTATTTTTTTTGAAGATCACTCACTCATTCAGTTAGGCACTCTTCCCTTACAAATTACTGGCCTAATGATAGTGCTGGATGCTGCCGCACTGGTGCTGGCCCAAACGTTAATGGGCGCTGGCGCTCAGCGAACAGTGATGTTGCTTACTTTGAGCATGCAGTGGCTAGTGTTTCTGCCACTGGCCTGGTGGGTAGGCATTGAGTTGGAATATGGGCTACTCGGTGTATGGCTAGTGCAGCTTTTCTACCGTGCGCTCAATTCCAGCAGCTTCTTATGGGTGTGGCAGCGTCGACGCTGGCTAGCTCAAGAGCTATGACTTATAAATCCCAAATACCATTTAGCGATAAAAAGATAATTATATATTCTTTTGTAGAATATGACGCCCGCGTTAAGGTGACGGCACATTACCGTCCGTCTCGACGTGACCATTTCGCTTTTAGCAGGATCGTGCCACATGTACCGTTATGATATTCACGACCAAACGTTGGTTGACGAGCGCGTCGCTCAGTTTCGTGACCAAATGGACCGCTACCGCGCCGGGCGTTTGGGAGAAGAAGAGTTTCGCCCGCTGCGACTCCAAAACGGCCTGTATATTCAGAAGCATGCGCCAATGCTGCGAATCGCCATCCCCTACGGCATGCTGGCAGGCAAGCAGCTTCGCGCGTTAGCGGACATTACCCGCCGCTATGACCGTGGCTATGGCCACTTCACGACTCGGCAAAACTTGCAGTTGAACTGGCCAGCATTGGAAGACGTGCCCGATATTTTGGCTGACCTCGCCAAAGTACAAATGCACGCTATTCAAACCAGCGGCAACTGCATCCGCAATACCACCAGTGACCAGTTTGCCGGTATCGCGGGGGATGAAGTGGAAGACCCACGCCCTTGGTGTGAGCTAATTCGTCAGTGGTCAACCTTACATCCAGAGTTCGCCTACCTGCCGCGCAAATTTAAAATTGCTGTCAGCGGTGCCGCCCAAGATCGCGCAGCTATTCAAGTGCATGACATCGGCCTGCGGCTATGGCGTAACGAGGACGGCGACGTACGCATTAAAGTGCTAGCAGGTGGCGGCCTTGGCCGCACACCGATGATTGGCGACGTGGTGCGCGAAGACCTTCCCTGGCAGCATCTGTTAACGTATTTGGAAGCGTGTGTTCGCGTGTACAACCAATTTGGTCGCCGCGACAACAAGTTTAAAGCACGTATTAAAATACTCGTCAAAGCGCTCGGTATTGAAGAGTTTCGCCGCCGCGTTGACGAAGAGTGGGCGCATCTTAAAGATGGCCCACAAACACTCAACCAAGCAGCGGTTGATGCGGCCAAGATTCACTTCCCTGAACCAGAGCGTCGTCCGGTTGCTGAGAGCGCCATTGCCGATTTCGAACAGTTACGCAGCGAAAATCGTAGTTTGGCCCGCTTTGTGACGAATAACGTCACCGACCACAAAGTCCCTGGTTATAAAGCAGTGACTCTTTCACTTAAGCGCCGCGAACACGCGCCTGGTGATGTCACCGCGGATCAGATGGAAGCCGTCGCCGACTTGGCCGATCGCTATAGCTTCGGTGAAGTGCGCGTGACCCACGAGCAAAACTTAGTGCTGTCTGACGTTCCCGTCGATGAGCTGGAAGCACTCTGGAAAGAGCTTGATGCACTGGGCATGGCCAATCCGACTGTAGGTACGCTGAACGATATTATCTGCTGCCCTGGCGGCGACTACTGTGGCTTGGCCAACGCGGTCTCGATTCCCATCGCTCAAGCACTACAGGAGCGGTTTGAAGACCTGGACTTCCTCTATGACCTCGGCCCACTGGATCTGAATATTTCAGGCTGCATGAACGCTTGTGGGCATCACCACGTTGGTCACATCGGCATACTTGGCGTCGACAAAAAAGGCGAAGAGTATTACCAAATCTCAATTGGTGGTAACTCAACTGACGATGCCTCGTTAGGTAAAATCCTAGGGCCCTCTTTCTACCGCGAAGACGTGCCGGACGTTGTCGATAAGGTACTTCAAGTCTATGTGGCCGAACGTCACGCAGACGAGCGGTTCCTCGACACCTATCGCCGTATTGGCTTAAAACCCTTTAAGGAGCGTGTTTATGCCCAGCAATGACACTCAGACTGACGCGGTTGAGCTCACGCCGGTACATGTCGACCATCTGATCGCTGATGGTGAACTGGCAGCAGAGAATGCGTGGTGTGTGTCCTATGACGCAGACACGCTCCCTGAACAGCGTCCCGCCTTTGTGCCGCTGGCACTCTGGCAAGCGAATCAGGACGATGCCGAGCTAGCACCGCTACTTTCAAGTGATACCGAGTTAACCACGGAGCTTGGCCAGCAGCTAAGCAGTACCAGTGCGGTTGCCATTGATTTCCCGGCATTTACGGATGGACGTGGCTACACGCTTGCTCGTTTGCTTCGCGAACGCTACGGCTATACTGGTGAAGTACGTGCGGTCGGTGATGTGTTGGTCGACCAGTTGGATTACATGCGCCGCTGTGGCTTTACCGCCATGGCTCTGCGTGATGATCAGCATCCAGACGACGCTATCCGTGCGTTAAACATGTTTAGCGTTCGCTACCAAACCGATGTTGAGCAGCGCCAAGCATTGTTCGAACGCCGCCTGGCGGACACCAAGCAGTAACCGCAAACGGTATCGAGATAGAAGTAAAAAGATAGAAGTAGAGATAGAAAGGGCAGTTCCTCGGCTGCCCTTTTGCTTGATAAACAATTACTTGATAAACAATGGCAGGCTATCCGCGGCGTTTTTGCTGGCGCTCACGGTTGTTAGCTTTGGCACGGTCACTTTTACGTAGCATGACCCAGGTGGCGCCAAGGCCGCCTTCGGAAGGCTGCGCAGAAACATAAGCTTGCACTTCGTCGAACTGAGCAAGCCATTTAGCCAGATAGGAACGCAGGACATTCGCAGGACTATCTATTTCTCGACCTCTCCCATGCACAATGAGCACAGAGCGAAGGTCGTGGAGGTAAGCTTCTTGAATAAACGGGAACAGCATTCTACGGCACTCTGCCAACGGCCGTCGTAGCAGATGTAGTTGGGCCTGAACACTGTAACCACCATGCTTCAGTTTATCGACCACACCTTGCTGAATACCCTCACGGCGGTATTCAATCGGATCAAAGGGCGGCAACAAGTCGACAAAATCATCAGATAAGAAATTACGCTCTTCCAGACGCTGCTCAGCACTTTCACGACGAGCAAGCTGGGCCTCTGTAGGCCGCTGGCGCTGGGTACCTGTATCTGCGCGGTTATGCTTGGGTAACGGCTTTACATCGCCGACCAACGCACTGAAATCCATCTCATCACGAAGTGATTGATTCATAACAGGCTCCTCTGACAGGGTCTAATGCCCTTATCCTAGCAAACCCGTCGACATTGCTTAAGACTTGTTTTCATTAACATCTAACGCCACGCTGATAGCCAACATAATCAAAGGAGTGGGCATGGTTTGGTTAAAACGTTTGATCGCGTGTAGCGCAGCACTACTAATCGGTGCTGCAGGTTGGCTTTGGCTGACAATGCTGAGCCCGTGGTTTTACGAGCGCCCCACCCACTTGCCAGTCATTGAAGAACGAACCCACAGTGTCTTCGTCTATGGCACGCTGCGCTATCTCCCTGTGCGATGGGTGGTGATGGGAAGTTCAGGCAACCCACAACCAGCACGTCTTGAAGGCTTTAAAAAACAAGGCCTGGACTTGACTCCCGATACCCATAGCCATGTAGAAGGGTTACGGTTAGAAGTCACTGCGGATCAGCTACTGCGCTTGGATCGTTATGAGCGCCTAGGTATTCGCTATGAGCGGGTCAAACAAACGCTAACGGACGGTTCAACCGCATGGGTTTATCTACGCCTGCCCACGCTTAGCCAATTGCTTAACTCATCTCCTGTACAACCGGTAGCTCTGGTACCATAAGCAGACAACGCAGTGCCCTCTTTACGTCGTTATTTCTAGGATACCTCATGAGTGATTCCACGCCGTTTGTTTTAATTCTTTACTATTCGCGCTCAGGAGCCACTGCGGATATGGCAAGGCAGATTGCAGCAGGTGTCGAAAGCATTACGGGGATTGAAGCGCGGCTGCGCACCGTTCCCCCTGTCTCCACAACCTGTGAAGCCGTTGACCCCGAAATTCCAGCAGAGGGAGCGGTTTATGCAGACCTCGAGGATTTGCGCCACTGCAGCGCGCTGGCATTGGGTAGCCCTACGCGTTTTGGCAATATGGCTGCGCCGCTTAAGTATTTTCTAGATACGACCAGTAGCCTATGGATGAATGGCGCGTTGATTGATAAACCTGCCTGTGCGTTCACATCCACTTCCAGCCTCCACGGTGGCCAGGAAAGCACGCTTCTTAGCATGCTAATTCCGTTACTGCATCACGGCATGGTCTACGCCGGCATCCCCTATAATGAAACCGCCCTTCTCAGCACCCAAACCGGTGGCACCCCCTACGGGGCTAGTCATGTTGCCGGTGCGCGAAGTGACCGCTCTGTCGACGAGCACGAGCGTGCACTGTGTCTTGCTCAAGGCAAGCGGTTGGCTAGGCTTGCGCGAGCGCTGCATAAAATGCGCCAGGAGGAAGCGGCATGAGGCAGTGGTTAGAAGGTCTCGAGACTCGCCATGGACTCGATAAGCTCACACAGCAAGCAAGGCAGTTAGTACTCGTCAGCTTTGTCATTCTGCTGCTGCTAGTTATCTATCGTGGCTTTTTTATTCAGGGTGATACCTTTAACTGGCGTCCTGTTGTCGCATTTGTACTGCCACTCTTACTATTCCTACCCTCTATCATTGGTCAGCGAGCCAGAGGCCATGCTTGGTTAGCATTTGTCAGCCTACTGTACTTTACTCAAGGCACTATGCTGGCAACCCTACCCGGCCAAGGGGTTCGCGGTGTGCTGGAAGCGGTTGTATCGCTGGCACTATTTACTGGCTGTATGGCGTACGCACGTTTTCGCAGTCGTCAACAGCGCCAGGAGTAAGCTTAGATAACGCTCTGTTTGCTAGAACTATCAGTAAGGATAAAACCACAACCAGCCACAAACGCCCGCCGCAACTAAAAAAGCACCTAGCGCAAACAGGCGGTGCTTAGTTCGGTGGGCAGGTTTTATATCAATCGGTTCACTGTTGAAATGTTTGATTCCCGTCACCATTGCAGCGACTAAATTTTCTCCCTGCAGAGCATGCACAATGATGCCCGCAACATGGATGCCTATCAGGATAAGCAGCACATCACTATTGAGTGAATGCAAACTGGCTAGCTCGCCACTTATGTCTCGGCCCAGCAAACCGTAAAGTGGACCCTGAAAGAAGATATCGTCACTCAAAAACAGTCCACTCACTGCCTGAAAACTCAGTGAGAGCAACAAAAAAACCACCATCCAACCACCCAGGGGGTTGTGGCTCGCGTAGCGGGGGGCACGTCGCTTCAGCAGCGCATTTGCATAAATTGCCGTATCTTTTGGACCATAGATAAACGCACTAAAGCGAGCATAGGCAGGACCTGAGACGCCCCATATCACGCGAAATATCAATAAACCAATAATGAGGTAGCCTGCTTGGGCATGAGCCTCAATCGGAAACAAAAACGGTGCGCCATTGGTTTTTGCGGTGTAAAACGAAATGATCACCGCTGCCAGCAGACACCAATGGAATAAGCGTACAAAGACGTCCCAAACGGCCAGCTGTTTTCTTTCATTCTGCATTACGTTGCCCTTTATCTTCTATTCATACATTTTCTCATTTCTTCAATGTTTCTGATATAACGCATTACAGAGCACAGTCGACGCGTTATACAATCAAGCAACTTTGCATTACCCGTAACGCCATCAACTTCTCGGCTGGGCTTCTAAATAGAGCTTGTCAGCAAAGCTTAGAGACAGGGCTTGAGCTTTACCGAAAGACCAGCGACCATGAACAAAATTTAAAGGGAGCAGTATTCAATGACACGCAATATAGCTGATATTAGGCGCGATTATGAAGGTGGCCGCCTTGATGAAGCCCAAGCCCCCGACAATCCCTTTGTGCTGTTTGATGAGTGGTTTAGCCTAGCGCTGGAAACAGAAGGTCAAGACGGTAACGCAATGACCCTTGCTACGGTAGACAGTCAGGGGCGCCCCCATGCCCGTGTCGTTCTGCTCAAGGGGTTTGACGAGCAAGGTATGGTGTTCTTTACCAACTACCATAGCCACAAAGGTAGCGAGCTGAGCAACGTACCTTTTGCCGCCATCACCTTTTGGTGGCCCTCGCTGTCACGGCAAGTTCGCATCGAAGGTCCCGTAGAACAAGTGGCACAAGAAGAGTCTGATGAATACTTCTCGAGCCGGCCTCGTGGTAGCCAGCTGGGTGCCTGGATTGCTACCCAAAGCGTTGTGATCCCTGATCGTAATTGGATTGAAGAGCGGCAAAAACGCTTTGAACAAGCCTACGAAGGACAAGATATTCCGCGTCCGAATCACTGGGGCGGCTATCGAGTTAATCCTGAAATGATTGAGTTCTGGCAGGGGCAACCCAGTCGTCTTCACGACCGCCTACGCTTTGAACGGCGTGACGGCGGCGATTGGAGCCGCTTCCGCTTAGCTCCTTAATTAAGAAATCTATTAATTTAGTGGTTTCTTAATTTAGACACTGTTTTCACTCGATTTACCCATCCCATGAATGAGCCTGCCTCTTTTGAGGCAGGCTTATTTGGGTCAGCAATAGCTTAGTCAGGCTGGCTCTCCAACCGGTGACGCTGCCATTCGCTTTCAGGCTCGTTCAACCTGAGCACGGCATCAATCACCTGCTCTTCCATGTTGTAGCGACATTTAAAGCCCAAGTGCTTCATCAAGGCGCGCATGGGATGGTTATCTACCATAATTTTGCCGATCATTTCGAGCGTGCCAATGTTGGTGCAGTAATCGATCATCTTTTTCATTAACAGGCTACCAATACCCAGCCCCTGCAAGTCGTCACGGATAATGACCGAAAATTCCGTGCGAATATTATCGGGATCATTCCATACCCGAACGACACCCAACATCTCTTTGCTCCCGTCATCGTGCTGATGTTCGGCAATAAAGGCCATCTGTCGGTCGTAGTTGATATGCGACAGAATCGACAAATCACGCTGGGTTAGGTTGGATTTATTGTGGAAATAACGAAAACGAATGCTCTCCTCTGATAACTGCCGGTGGAACGTCGTAATCAGTGGCGCATCTTCCGCGCGGATGGGGCGAACCTCTACCCGCCATCCATTTGTCAGCGTTACCCATTCACGTAGCTCTTCAGGGTAAGGCATGATGGCAAAACGCGCAGGCGGGCCTAAGTCCATGGCAAAATCCACGGCTAACATCCCATCACGGTTCAGCAGCAAAGGATTGAGTTCGAGCCCCCTCAAGTCGCCCAAGTCAGAAGCCATTTGGGATAGCTTGACCAACAGTTGGCAGAGCCGCTGGATATCTCGTTCGGGATCGGCCGAATGCTCGCGAATCAATGAAGCCGCATGGGTTCTACCCACCACGTCAGCGGCTAAACTCATATTCAGTGGTGGTAGCGCAATCTGACGATCCGCTAGCACGTTCACTTTATAGCCACCTATCCCGAAAACAATCAGCGGACCGAACACAGGATCACGAGTGATCCCGGCACAGATCTGCATTGAGTGTTTACCACGCTGCATTGGCTGCAAACAGTATTCGCGAATAGCATATTCGGGGAATTTCTCGCGCACCTTATCGCCTAGCTGACGGATCCCTTCGGCCACTTGCTCCGGCGTTTCTAAATCTTGCAGTAGACCCGCGGATATTTTATGGGGGTGTTTACGGTAGCGATAAGGGCGGCAATTGCCCTCGTGAATGACTTTTAGCGCCTTAGGACCTGGAAAATGATCCGCCATCGCTAAGGCATCTTCCGGATTAGCCAAATAGACACTAGGTGCGGCAGGAATGCCATAGGCTTCTAGCACTTGGGCCGTTTCTGAATGGGTCAACGTTTGCCGCCCGTCCGCTTTGGCATTTTTAATCAGCGCGCGACACTCCGCACGAATCTCTGCGCTGGTGGAAAAAGGTAAGCTAGGCGGAATTTCATGCAGCAGTGCCTGAACACGCTGGTAGTCCACCATATGCATAAATGCTTTCACTGCCTTTTCCGGCGATGTATAGGTGGGTATACCCGCCAAATTGCTCACATGCCTAGCGTTCAGGGCTTCTTTCAGCCCCATCCAACTCGTTAGTAAGTTACGTTTAAATGTTTTTCGATGATCAATCAGCGCCTGAGCGGTGGCCAATGAAGGCGCTAAACGAGTAGGCGCGTGAACCACCAGTACGGCATCCACATTTGGGTCGGCAGTGACAATTTTTAGCGCTTCTACAAAACGCTCTGGCGTCGCGTTGCCGCCTAAATCCACTGGGTTCTCACCGGGTTTGCTCATATCTACCTGGCTTTTATGCAGCACCCGCTGGGTCTCTTCGCTAAACTCCGCCAGTTTACCGCCCGCACTTATCAGTTTATCGATCGCCAGCATGGCGGGCCCTAAGCCATTAGACACAATAGCCAATCGGTCGCCGCGAAGCGGCTTCATGCGCGATAAGGTTTCAAGCGCATCCAGCAATTCATCGTAATCATTGACGCGAACAACGCCCGCCCGGGCAAAGGCCGCGTCAAACACCACATCACGATTAGCAATACCTGGTGTGGGGGCCATACCTGAAATATCAGACTGCGGCGTTCGCCCACTCTTAATGGCGACGACCAAGCGGTTACGCGATGCATCACGTACGGAGGTCATAAAGTGCTGAGCATCCATCACGCGCTCAAGGTGCAGCAGAATCGCTTGCGCTGGAGAAAACTGATTCACATAATCAATCAAATCTGGCAGTAGCACATCAACACTGTCACCGACCGTGATCAAGTGTGAAAAGCCAACATCGCGGCCAGCTGCCCAATCGATCATGGCATTTGCCAACATGCCCGATTGCCCTAAATAGGCCACTTTGCCTGCTTGAACTGGCTGACTGGCATAGGAAGCATTCAGTTTCTTCCCAGGCACAATCAGCCCCATGCACTCGGGCCCTAGCACCCGGATACCCGACTCTATCGCCGACTGCAACATACGTTGCCGGATTGAGCCTTTGTTGCCCGTCTCACGATCAAGGTAGGCACCACCGGAAAGCACCAACGCAGCTTTAACACCAAACTGCCCAAGTTTTTTGATAAGACTAGGAACACCATCGATTGGCGAACAGATAACCGCTAAATCAGGGATTTCAGGCAGTTCATTGACGGTGCGGACGCAATCCACGCCGAAAACTGTGTCATATCCTTTCAGATTGACCGCCCATATTTTCCCCCTAAAACCGCCCTCTTGAAGGTTACTGAGCACTAAACCACCCAACGAGGCTGGCTTTTCAGAGGCACCGAACACGGCCACTGTGCGCGGTTCGAAAAAATGATGCAAAAAACGTGTGCTCACGAATGCGTCTCCCCTGAAATTAATAACCACTGTGTACGACTTATTGACACTGTCGCGCAAGCCCCTGAGACGATTAAGGTGGCGATATTGTCTTCGGAGCGCTTGCATGATTACTGCCTACCTTACTCACCCAGACTGCGCATTGCACCATATGGGGCCTGAGCACCCTGAAAGCCCTCAACGGCTTGAAGCGATTCGTGCGCGCCTATCTCTAGCAGGCCTTCTTCAACAAACCATGCAGGCGGATGCCAAAGAGGCGTGTGACGAGGCGTTAGCAAGAGTGCACCCAACAAGGCACCTTAATGCGTTAGAAAAGTGCCTGCCGAAAGAAGGCATCGTTACACTCGATAGCGACACAATGATGAATCCCGATAGCCTAAAAGCGGCAAGAGTGGCCGCAGGAGCCGTCATTCGCGGAGTTGATCAAGTCTTTAAGCGCCAAGCTGACAACGTATTTTGCGCAGTACGGCCGCCTGGGCATCATGCAGAAGCGGCTGATGCGATGGGGTTTTGTTTCTATAACAACATTGCCGTCGGTGCGGCCCATGCAAAAGCAAAATATGGTGCCAAACGTATCGCAATACTCGATTTTGATGTTCATCAATGCAACGGCACTATTGATATCTTCAAAAATGATCCAGAGGTACTGGTGTGCACGAGCTTCCAGTATCCGTTTTACCCCTGGCGCTATTTACGCAGTGAATGGCAAAATGTGGTCAATACGCCGCTGGAAGTAGGCACTGATAGTAAAGAGTTTAGACGCATTATCGAACGACAGTGGCTTCCCGCCCTCCATGCGTTCAAACCAGACTTAGTCATGCTTTCTGCAGGCTTTGATGCTCATCGCGACGACCCTATGGGAGACATCTGTTTAGAAGACGAGGACTTTTATTGGGTAACCCACTTAGCAATGGAGATTGCGGCCCTCTATGCAGAAAACCGAGTAGTTTCAGTACTTGAGGGGGGGTATAACCCGAAAACGCTCGCTAGCGGTGCAGAAGCTCACTTAAAAGCGCTATTGGGTTTGCCCTTTACGGATGTTCCATGACGTATGCCACTCACTATTGTGAAACGTCATGCGACGGCGACCTTGATAAAGAGCGTCTGTGATAACATGCGGTTTTATTGACGTTTACTCACGTGGCTTTTTATGACCGCTACTACTGAAGAGCATGCTGCGCTGCGCATAGCCTCTGGGCGAAAGCCCTTTGTCGAACCTTTACGCCTGGGGGAACGTTTAAAACAGATTCGCCTTGCTAACCAGTGGACATTGGAAGACGTCAGCCAGCGCACAGGCTTAGCACGGTCAACGCTCTCCAAGATCGAAAATGACCAAGTGTCGCCTACGTTCAGTGTGGTTCAAAAACTTATTACCGGCCTGAACATCGACCTGCCCCAGCTATTTACGCCGCCGAAGCGTGAGCGCTATACCATGGGGCGTAGAGATCTTACCCGTAAGGGCAAGGGCCAAGTGCACCCTACCCCTACCTACGAGCATGAGCTGCTAGGGCATCAGCTTGCTCAAAAGCGCATGATTCCCTTCAAGACCATTGTTAGAGCACGCAGTTTTGATGAGTATCATCAGTGGGTTCGACACGACGGTGAAGAATTTCTGATGATTTTAGAAGGCGATATTTTGTTATACACAGAATTTTATGCGCCACTCATGCTCGCCGAAGGCGATAGTATTTATTTTGATAGTGACATGGGGCATGCCCTTGTTTCTACCAGCCCAGAAGATGCGGTCGTGCTTTCTGTTTGCACACGGGGCGACTCGGTCTAACGCCAAGATTTCGTATTGCTCAAAATAACCGCAAAAAATAGCTATAAACAGTTTGTGGGCTTAGGAAGGCCAGCGATGCGAGCAATACGCTTTGGTGGACTCCCCGGAAACAGCATCATTAAATAAATCGAATTCCCCTTCTCATCACCCAGCGCCTGTTTTGTGGCTTTCACTAAGGGCCGCATTGCGGGTGCCATTTCATATCGAGTATAAAAATCGCGCACCAGCTGAATAATTTCCCAGTGTTTTTCTGTGAGGGTTAACCCTTCATCCTCAGCGAGTAACTGAGCAACCTCATCGCTCCACTGATCCTGCTTAACTAGATATCCCTCAGGATCTAGTTGAATCTTTTGCGATGAATCAAGATAACGGTATAAACTTTGATTACTCATATTCAATACCAGGAAATGATCTTTTCATTTTGCTCGGTCAACCTAATAAAGCCATCCATCTCTATCAAAGGCAGCCCATGGCTTGTGGCAACAGAGTGAACCCCTCTCGAAATAGCATCTTCAGCTAGCAAAAAAAACGACGCTGTATTGGCTGCCCAGCCTTGCCATTCAGGATAGAGCGCAGCCTGCACGCCGTCTTCTATCAGCACAACAGAATCGCCATTGCTGAGTGCGTTAAGCATTTGCACAGCAGCATCGCTATGGGGAGGTTTATTCAGAATATGCAGCATAGTTATTGGCTACTCTGCTAAAAATTGAGCGCAAAATTAAAAATTAAGAACATAATTATAACGCTGGAATAGGTCTGGCACGTCTGAAGGCGAGACTAGGGTAACTCCCTCAACCAGCTGATCAGTGGCTATATTGAAGGCTTGTAGAGTCTCGGTAGGGACTAATATGTTTTCTATATCGTACATTTCTAACATATTAATTGTCGGTAGCGTGGCTTTTTGGCCAGGCGCGCCAACCTGTTGCTCTTTGAGTAACGCGAATATCCCCTGCCCTAAAAACAGCAGATCAACCGCTTGCCCAAAGGCAGCAGACACTAGCGCAACATCCAGCCCTTCCCGCAACTCATTTGAGCTGTAGGGCGCATGTCGTATAACGATAAGTCGCTCATTTGCTTCAGCCATCTTAGTCCTACCTGTCTACTCTGGTCGCCCTGTTTTCAGCCCTGTTCTCACTACTAAGCAAACGTAATCAAACGATCACAGCGCTGCTGTAGCTCAAGCAGTTGTCCTAGCCCCGTTAATTCAAAGGGTGGCTCAAGATTGAAGTTCACTTTCCCGTGCCGCTTTGCCTCTGCTTCACTCACCACGCCACGGCGTAACGCCGCCGCGATGCATACATCTAATGCCACCCCGTGCTGATGATGCAGGTCAACCCAAGCATCTCGCATATTGAGCTCATCCTGTGGAGGAGACATTAGTCGGGAGGCATTATGAACGCCATCTTGATAGAAAAAAACGCCCTTGATGTGGTGTCCTTCATTTAGCACTGCTTGGGCAAATCGCAGCGCGGAATGAGGGGCTGCACTACTATACGGCGCCCCCATGACCAATAAGCCATACTCCATCGGATTATCTCGATACAGTCCGCCCTAAAAAAAACAGACCCTAGCAAGTAGGGTCTGTCGCGATAGTACTGCAGGGGTTGATCAATCGTTGCTCATAATGCCTAAAATCGAGAGCAGACTGATGAACAGGTTATAAATGGAAACATAAAGCGTAATAGTTGCGAGGATGTAGTTGGTCTCTCCCGCCCGGTGAACAATTTCACTGGTTTGGTAGAGGATCGCAGCTGATGCAAACAGCACAAAACCAGCGGAAACCATCAATGAAAGCGCAGGAATATTGAAGATCAGCCCAGCTACCATGGCCAAAATCAACACAATGGCACCAGCCATTAGGAAATTACCTAAAAAGCTGAAGTCTTTCTTGGTGGTTAATGCAACCGCAGAAAGGCCAATAAACGTCAAGCCAGTCATTGCCAATGCATTCATTATCAAAGCGCCACCGTTAGGCAACGTAAGATAGGCGGAAATGATTGGGCCAAGCGTAAAGCCCATAAATCCGGTGAATGCAAAAGTCGCCAGCAGACCAGCTGCTGAATTGGCCGTTTTGTGAACCAGGAACATCAGCCCATATGCACCGATAAAGAACACAAAAATGTTCATTTGTTGGATGCCCATTGCGACAGAGGCACCAGCGGTGACCGCAGAGAATAGCAATGTCATGGCCAATAGCGCGTAAGTGTTACGCAGAACTTTATTAGCGCTAACACTACTTACTTCGCTGCGCGTTTGCGCTCTCGCCGTGTTCGAATCGTTAAAAGCCATTTATCTATGCTCCCTAATGGTAATACTAACAACGGACAAGGATGCCGTTACCAAGTTCCAGACGCAAGTATTTGTCTTCCACGCAAACAACTGCTTTTTAAGGCACTTGCTCCTCCAGCGTTGACTATGCTTAACATTCCACACCACTTTGGACATAGAAATGCGCTATAAAATTCCCCTGACCGTGCCACATTTGGCGTGATTATCTTCGCCTCTTCTGCTTACAGCTTCACTGCTGGCGGTGAAACGTTATCGTCGTCTTCTTCCTTGTGAGGTAAATGCTGCATTGTCGCTGCTTGACGCGCATCCTGAGCGTTATAGAGACGTGCATCGATCACGTTCAGCACCGCCAACTGTGCAAATAGCACGGCAAAACAAATAATCAGACCTTTTAACATGGCAGTGCTCCTTGGTGGGCTAACAACATCGTCGTTGGTAGCGAATAATAGTCCTAGGCGGAAAGAAAGCAACGGTGTTTGGTAAAATCACCATTTGCCCTATCAATTTACTCTATTAATCCGCAAATTCTTCAGTGTCAATATCGGCTTGTTGCGCATCGCTATAACGAGCGCCAGCGACTTGGCTCGGCAACAGCATACCGTTGAGCTGAGTCACTGTTGCGTCATCCAGTACGACCGTTTCAGCGCGTAAGTTCTCGCGTATATGCGTCACTGAGCAGGAACCAGGAATAGGCACAATATGATGGCCCTGGGCGTTTAACCAAGCTAGCGCCAGCTGTGCGGGTGAGATCTCAAGACGCCTAGCCATTGTTTTAACGTCATCCAACAAAGCTATATTGTGAGGTAAATTGTCTTTACTAAAGCGAGGCATTCCGGAGCGCATATCCCCTGTCGAAAACTGGGTACTTTCTTCCACTGCCCCCGTCAGAAAACCACGCCCAAGTGGACTGAACGCCACTAAGGCGGCACCGAGCTCCGCACATACATCCTTCAGAGCAATGTCGGGATTACGTGTCCAGAGTGAGTATTCTGACTGTACTGCTGCGACTGGATATTCCGCATTACCTTTACGAAGTGTTTCTGCCGATACCTCAGATAAACCAACCGCACCAATTTTACCCTCTTCCACTAGTCGGCCCAGCGCCCCAACACTCTCTTCAATAGGAACACTGCGATCTAGGCGATGCAGGTAGTAAATATCCAAATAATCCGTTTTCAGTCGTGACAGACTCTCTTCACACTGGCGACGCAATGTGCCGGGGCGACCATCGATAATGCGCTTCCCTGTTTCAGCATCCAATGCCATTCCACACTTGCTGGCGAGAAACAGCTGGTGCCTTTTTGTTTTTAAAGCGAGCCCCAACAACCGCTCATTTGCTGTTCCACCATAGAGCGTCGCCGTATCAAAATGGCGGTATCCCATCTCAAAGGCTTCTTCCAATACCCGAAGCGCCTCTGTTTCTGGCACATACTGCCCATAGCCATGGGAAAGATTCATGCATCCCAAGCCAATACGAGGAGACGAGACACCGTTTAATCGGTCAAAGAACACGGACATAGCAACCTCAGGGTGATTGACGTTAATTGGATAGTAGTGCGCTAGTGTTATGCGTTTTACCCTGGCTACAAACCTGCGACTGCAGCCAGTCAGGCAATCGGTGTTCAAGATAATAACGCGGCCGCCACGGAGGACCCTCTATAAAGCCCACATGGCCACCCGAGGCATGAAGCTCCAGGGTGACATTGCTTGGCAAAGTTTCCGCATTAGGAACGCTCTGTGGGTAGATAAAAGGGTCATCTAGCGCATGCACAATGAGCGTTGGAATACGAAGGTGCTCCACGAAGAAAGCACTGCTGCAGCGATGGTAATAGTCATCAGCACTTTCAAAGCCATGCAGTGGCGCAGTAACGCGGCCATCGAAGTCCCAAAACGTCTTCATACCTTGTAATGTTTCAAGCGCCGCTAAACGCGCCAGTTCTTCCCTTCGCCCTTGGCGTAAAAACACCTGCTGTTTATGTTCAACATACTGGCGCAAGTCTCGCAGGAAACGGGCCTGGTAAATTCTGGAGAAGCCTTTACTTATTCGGTCTGCGCAGTGGTCTAGCCGAAACGGTACCGATACTGCTACCGCCGCCTGCAACGGAGTATTGCCACCCTCTTCACCCAAATACTTGAGCAACACATTGCCACCCAATGAGTAACCTATCGCGGCAAACAATTTGTATGGATAGCGTAACGTTAGTTGCTGAACCACATCCGCTAAGTCCTCACTCGCGCCAGAGTGATATCCCCTGGCACGATGGTTTGGCTCACCAGAGCAGCCACGCCAATTGACAGCCACGCTCTGCCAACCGCGCTCCGCTAACGCTTGTTGTTGCCCTAGTATATACAGTGAAGAAGAACTGCCAGTTAGGCCATGAAGCAGCAGTACACAATTCGCCGACTCACCCTCAGGCCCATACCAATCCACATCGATAAAATCACCATCTTGAAGCCTCATTCGCTCCCGCCGGCGTTGTAATTGGGGCGATGTCCGCCATAGCGGGCTATAGAGCGTTTGCAAATGTCCGCCTGGCAGCCAGCGCGAAGGTCGAAATGGAGGCAGAGGTGGAAACGGTATTGAAGACGGGATTGAAGACATTGAGGAAAAGCGCCAGCAAAAAACAGCTGAATAGCTTAGCAAAATTTGTAAGCAGATTTGGTTGTGGCAGAAATATCGCCCTGGGGCTCGCCTAAAGCAGAAGCCACTTGTGTGCAGCGTTCTCATAGATGCGACAATACGCCATGCATCATTAGATACTTTCAACTTACGTCGCAGAGTGGTTTCAACTACTATTATTAATGATTAAAGAAATATAGCCATAGCCTTTAAGAATATAGCTCCTGCGACAACTACTGATTTTCAATACTTTCATGCCACACGATCTAGGAGGTCGCCATGGAATTAGATCCTCTGTTGCTTTCAAGGCTGCAGTTCGCTTTTGTTGTCTCTTTTCATGCCATTTTTCCGGTGTTTACTATCGGTCTGGCTTCCTACATCGCACTACTGCATGGCCTGTTTTACAAAACGGAAAACCCCGCTTGGGATCGCTTGGCGCTCTTCTGGACAAAAGTGTTTGCCGTTGTGTTTGGCATGGGCGTCGTATCAGGCATTGTTATGTCGTTTCAGTTTGGTACTAACTGGAGCAACTTTGCCTACGCCACATCTAACTTCTTAGGTCCTGTCCTCAGCTATGAGGTAGTAACGGCCTTTTTCCTAGAAGCTGCTTTTCTAGGCGTACTGTTATTTGGCCGCAATAAAGTACCTGAAGGTGTGCATTTATTTGCTGCCATCATGGTTGCTGTAGGCACGTTTATATCTTCTTTCTGGATACTTTCTGCCAACAGTTGGATGCAAACTCCTGCAGGTTTTGAGCTGATCGACGGTCGGTTTCATATCACTTCTTGGATGGAAGCACTCTTTAACCCCTCCTTCTGGTATCGCTTTGTTCACATGGGCATGGCTTCTTTCCTAACCGGCGGGTTCGTCGTTGCAGGGGTTAGCGCTTGGTTCTTACTGCGCAAGCGTGATGTTGAAGCTAACAAAAAAGCGCTATCCATGTGTTTGTGGTTACTGCTGATCTTAGCGCCAGCACAAGCGGTAGTCGGCGATTTTCACGGTCTGAACACCTTGGAGCACCAGCCAACGAAAGTAGCCGCCATGGAGGGTAACTGGGAAACGCAAACCAATGTGCCACTTCTGCTTTTTGCTATTCCTGATAAAGAAGCCCAGACCAATCATTTTGAAATTGGCATCCCCAACCTTGCCAGCTTGATTCTGACGCACCATGTCGATGGTGAAGTTCCGGGGCTTAACGCAGTACCGATAGAAGAGCAGCCCCCTGTCATCATTGTATTCTGGGCTTTCCGCGTCATGGTAGGCATTGGCTTGCTGATGATTGCTGTTGCGCTGACTGGATTGTTTCTGCGTCGTAAAGGGCGTGTCTATGAAAACCCGCTTTTCTTAAAAACGCTTACCGTCATGATTGCATCCCCTTTCCTTGCGGTTCTGGGTGGTTGGATTGTTACCGAATCAGGACGTGCGCCTTGGTTAGTGTATGGCGTCATGACTCACGCGGAAGGGTTAACGCCTTCCCTTACTGGCGGTATGGCGCTGTTTACCTTGATTGGCTATATCGCTGTTTACAGCGTGGTGTTTTTTACCGGTATTTATTATCTAACGCGCGTTGTGCGCAATGGCATGAAAGAAGAAACACAGGCTGAAGTTGAAGGCGAGGTTGAACGCCCGAAACGCCCCCTATCAGCAGCACACACCCCCTTTGATGATGATTTGGAAGGAGCCAACACATGAGTATTGATCTTTCACTCATCTGGGCTGCCATTATTGGCTTTGGCGTCATTATGTATGTCTTGATGGATGGCTTCGATCTAGGGCTTGGGATTTTGTTTCCCTTCGCGCCTGATGAAGAGTCACGCGATGTGATGATGAACTCTGTTGCTCCCGTGTGGGATGGCAATGAGACTTGGTTAGTACTAGGTGGTGCAGGGCTGCTCGGCGCCTTTCCTTTAGTTTATTCCGTGTTTTTGCCCGCGCTCTATATCGGTGTTTTCCTAATGCTGGCTGGCTTGATTTTTCGCGGCATCTCGTTCGAGTTTCGCTTCAAGTCTAAGAAAAACCGCCGTTGGTGGAACCGCGCATTTTGTTGGGGCTCTGCCATTGCCACCTTCGCTCAAGGCGCGGTCGTCGGCGCTTACATCCAAGGATTTGCTGTCGAAGACTTTCGCTATGTCGGTGGCGCACTGGATTGGTTGACGCCCTTTACTGTATTGACGGGGCTTGGACTAATGGCGGGCTACGCATTGCTTGGTTCTACGTGGCTGATCCTGAAGTCAGAAGGCCATGTCCAGCAGTGGGCCTATCGCATCACACCAAAATTACTCTTAGCGGTATTGGTGGTATTTGGCATTGTTAGCCTGTGGACACCGCTGGTTAGTCCAGAAGTGCGTGACCGCTGGATGAACCAGATCCACCTAATTTGGCTGTTCCCCATTCTTGCCATGGTCTGCGCTGGAGCTCTTTATCGTGCCGTAAAACGCCAGCAGGAAGGCTTACCGTTTGTCTCAACACTGGGCCTATTTATCTTTACTTACCTTGGTCTCATCGCCAGTAAATGGCCGGTTATCGTACCGCCCAACTATACAATTTGGGATGCCGCTTCTGCACCGGAGTCGCAATTGTTTTTGCTGATCGGCATGCTGTTTGTAATCCCTATCGTATTGACCTACACCGCCTGGTCTTACTGGGTATTCCGCGGCAAGGTAAAAGTGGGCGAAGGGTACCATTAACGCTTTACCAGTTAATCTATTGATTGCTTGTCACAAATTGCTTGTCACAAAAAAAGAAGGGTGCCATTTAGGCACCCTTCTTTTATTACTTTGGATATAACGTAGGCTTCACTGAGTGCGCTCTAAAGCTTGACAGTAGGATCAGCAAAACCATGCGGCACATAAAGATTATGAGGGCCTAAGCGGCTAACGTCTATTTCTCCACATAGCGCCATTGTGGTATCAAGCTCTTTATGGATAATCTGTAGCGCCCTGGTGACGCCTTCTTCACCAGCAGCCCCTAACCCATAGGTAAAAGCACGCCCAATGTAGGTTCCCTTAGCCCCCAGCGCCAACGCTTTCAGCACGTCCTGGCCCGAACGGATACCAGAATCGAGATGGACTTCTATCTCGTCACCCACTTCATCGATAATACTTGTCAGCATCCGGATCGAGCTCATTGCTCCATCAAGCTGACGTCCGCCATGATTAGAAACAATAATGGCATCAGCGCCTATCTCTACGGCACAGCGCGCATCCTCAGGGGTCATAATGCCCTTCACAATCAGCTTACCGCCCCACCACGTTTTAAATTGCGCAATACGCTTCCAATCCAGCGATACATCGAAGGCCTCTACTGTCCACGCTAACAATGAGGAAGGGTCAGTAACCCCTTTGGCGTGCCCCACAATATTGCCAAATGAGCGACGCTTGGTTTTCAGCATCTCCAAACCCCAAGGAATTTTCGTCGCCATGTTGGCAATCGATTTTGCGGTCAATTTAGGGGGTGCAGAGAGTCCGTTTTTGAGATCTTTGTGGCGCTGCCCCAGTACTTGCAAATCGACAGTGACCACAACAGCTGAGCAGTTAGCCGCCTTGGCACGCTCAAACAAGCGGCGCATAAAATCATCATCTTTTAAGGTATACACCTGGAACCAGAACGGCTGCGAAGTGTGTTCTGCGACGTCCTCAATCGAGCAAATCGACATGGTCGACAGCGTAAACAGCACACCAAGTTTTTCAGCCGCCCGTGCTGCTTTAATTTCGCCATCTGCCGATTGCATTCCCGTTAGCCCTACGGGTGCAAGCGCAACCGGCATAGCCACATCTTCGCCCAGCATAGAACTTCGCGTAGAACGCCCGGACATATCGACCGCAACACGCTGTTTTAAATGAATATGCTGGAAGTCGCTGGTATTTTCACGAAAGGTTTGCTCTGTCCAACTGCCCGACTCGGCGTAGTCATAAAACATTTTTGGTGTACGGCGGGCGTAATGGCGACGAAGGTCTTCAATGTTGGTATAGATCGGCATAACACATCCTTAATAAATATTGTTCTCATTAGTATCTAGAACAGACGGCCTATATTGTTCTCCAATACTGCACAAGTAAACGCCCTGTTTCGCTCTCTTTACTCAGCAAACTATTTCAGCATAACCAGTAGAGATTTGAGGAAATGGCAGGGCATTAAAAGGAAACAAGTTACTCGGTGAACGCCAAAACTTGCTCCAACAGAGCACGCTTACGCGGCAGCAAGCTCACTTCTAACCCTAGCGGCCGGAATACACGATTCTTAACCTCTAGGGTGACATTGTTCTTGTCGCCTTCCAGATCCGATAACGTTCGTCGACTGATACCCACCAAAGCGGCATAACGTGTTTGGTTCAACCCCAGCACATCGCGGCGTAACGCACGCAATAACGCACCATCGGTGATTTCCCCCGCATAGAAACGTTTCAACAGAGCCACCAGGGCCTCTTCGCGATCATCAGAATAACGCTTCATAACAACCCCCAGCGCTTGAATCGAGTGTTGATAGTGCGTAGGCCGACTGCAGGCATGTCAAGGATTCGGGGTGGAACTCCACGGGCAGCCAAGCGTTCATCGACGCCCTCTAGCTTCAATGCAAGCGCACGGAGCTCTTCCATCACTCGTTCTGGATCGACAACGTCTGCCAGGGTGTCGGCAATTCCTCGCCAATCGTACTCCCCGCCAACTTCCAGGGGCGTTCCCCATTGCGTTGTTCGTGTCACCCCCTCGGGGTCAGCCTTCATAGGTGCAAAGTCATATACGGGGGCAAGCTCAATGCTGTCGAGGCGCTTCAATAACGCTGTATTCCGACCATGGTTATCAGAGTTACCGAAAGCAATATTCAACAAATCACGCTTAATCCACTCCAAAGCAAAGCGCTCGCCCTCGAAAACAGCGCCTTGTTCTTGCACGCGATATTGAGCGCTCAGCAAACTAATCAGTTGGCGGATTGTTTCGCCATGATGCAGAAAGGTGCCCGGCGCGGCGCCTACCAAGGAGTAGACCGACTCCAGCCCATAGCGAACCCAAGTGCCGTCGAGGTACTGCATGTCGAAACGGGGTAACCACAGGGATGGATAACGCTCTCCCTCCACCAAACGCATCTGTTCGGTATCTATCGTAGCCACCCCTAACGATGCAAGCTCCTGATAATAGTGATATTCAGCGCGCAAGATGTCGCAATCGTCAGCTGAACGTCTACCGCGCGGGAATTTCACCAGCATGGGTAGGTCAGGTCGATGGTTTTCATCCTGCCAGGTATCAATCCAAACGTGGTCGTCGTTCGTCAATCTGAGCAGCAATTTTGGCGCTTCACCGCCAGCCCCAGTGGCACCACCACTGGCCGCCCCCATCTGCTGGGCATACTCTAAAAAGTCCACCTGACGCTCTACAACGCTTTGCAGCGGAAACCGTCGCTCCTCTAAGGCTTTCTTTACGGTGAGGTCAGGCACTGATTCTTTGATTCGTAAGTTGCCGACCGGCGCGATAGTGCCACGAGCCAGTAATTCAGCATCCTGTTGCCCGACGGGTAAATCGTGAAGCCCTAAATAATTCACCCAAAAACGTCGGCTAGCTCCGGCCGGCATAATGTCTTCCAAGAAACCGAACCAGTGTGGCGATTCATGGGTCAGCATTAACTCGATAGGCAACCGCATACTGCAAGCGTGCAGGTCATCTTGAAATAGCCACTCAACGGCATAGTCAGTCACATAGCGCAGCCGAGACTCCCCGCGAGTACCCTGCTCAGGGTTAGGCAACGACAATTCAGCCGCATCATGCCACGCTTGTTCAAAATGAACCTGTATCGTTAACTTCACGAATCACCCATGTCGAAAGCCGCAGATGTCCGAAATTATTGATGCGCAGTAAAGTGCTCAAAAATTCTTCCAAGGATTACTTATGAGCAGTTTAGCGCACATAATTACCACAACAAAGAATTAATGAGCATTATAGTGCACACTGAATTATCCACACGAACGCCATATTGGAGCCTAATGTGAATATTACCCATTTAGAGCATGCGTTTGTCGCGCTGCTGATTCAAATGGCTCTACTTCCTTTTGCAAACGCAAGAGTCACCGGTGCCATCGCGGTAGCACTGTTGCTTGGACGTGAGATTGCACAACATGAATACAGGTTAGCCGTTCAACGTGGTTGGGAATGGGGGCAAACATTACCGGTGGGCATATTTGAGGGTGTTTGGCGTGGCTGGACGCTGGATTCGGTATTAGACGTTGTTTTACCTGCCCTGGCATGCACAGTAGTGGCCATTACGATCAAAGTCATAAAGCCAAACGGCTAAATCGCGAAAGCTAAGTGTTTAGGAACGACAAAAGGCCCTGACTCCTCAGAAGCATTTAACAAGTCTTTATAAAGCACTTTACCTATTACGCGAATCATGCAAAATTACTTAATCAACACCTTATATAAAAACGAAAAAAGGAAAGTCTATGCCCCGCAGTCACATAGGAATAGCAACGGCGCTTACATCACTGCTATTTGCCGCTCCAGCCTACTCCGACGATCCACTTCGCCTCGCTGTTGATGTTCCCTTTGAGCCTTTTGAGTATCGCTTGCCCGACGGCACCCTAACAGGCTTTGAGGTGGAGCTGGGTGAAGAAGTATGTCGACGCATCGAGCGTGAGTGCGAATGGGTAGAGCAAGGCTGGGACGGCATCATCCCCGGCTTATTAGCACGCAAATACGACGCCATCATGTCCTCAATGGCAATCACCGATGCGCGCCGCGAGCAAGTGCTGTTCTCAGAACCCTACTACAGCAACCCTAGTGTCTGGGTGACTCAGGAAGGCAAAGAGATCGATATTGAGGATCACGACGCCCTTGAAGGCATATCGGTAGGCGTTCAGCGTGGCACCATCCGCGATGAGTACATCACCGACACCTATGGCGATCTCGTTGACGTACGGCGCTATGCAACAGGCGAAGATCTCGCGGTAGACATTAGAACAGGTCGTTTAGACGCAGCTTTTATGTATTACCCACTAGCGCTGTCATCGCTTGAAGTTAACGCTGAAGGCAGTGGGATTGTTACCAGCTCGCCGCTGATCCGCGAGCCCAAGCACTATTTCGGACATGGCGTGGCGGCAGCCTTCCATCCTCGCAATGAAGCCCTGGCGGAGCAGTTCAATGAGGCACTGCGAGAAATCAAGCAAGACGGTACCTACGACGAGCTAATGAACAAATACGTCGACTACGACATCAAGATCTAAGATCTGTCACTATCTCAACAACTATAACCCCAGGGATAACACGCTACGCTTACCCCTGGGGTCGTTGTATTAAGTAGAGAACAATCTAAATCTAAATCTAATTCCGAGACAGTGCTTCATTAAGAATGGGTACTTGTACTCTACTTAGCCCAGCTAATCTCCACGTCTCAACGGGCTCGCTGCCTTCTGCCCCCTGGATTGAGCCCCAAGCCACTCGAATCGACGTTGTGTAAACAGCCCCGTCTCCCATCACAATATTCGCGTCAATTAAATACCGTCGCTTCTGCTCTTGCATGACGTCATCATCAAAATCCGAGGTTACTTCAATCTCCGCAATACCCGCATCGTTACATGCTTCATGGAAGACAGAAAATTTCTCTTCATAATAGGGATCCGGCTCAATTTTCCGTTGATGCATCCCAAGGTGCCTTTCTATATCACCATCACAGATTGCTTGAACAACGAGCTCAACCATCCCTGTTGCCGTCTCGCTATACACTCCATTCGCCTCACTGGCCTCACTGGCCTCACTGGCCTCACTGGCCTCACTGGCCTCACTGGCCTCACTGGCCTCACTGGCCAGCGTAGAGGAAACTAGCAGCAGAGAAAGCGCTACAGCGGTCGAAATAGAGAATAAATTGGTTTTTTTAAACATGCTTACTTCCCTTTTTTAGCGCTACTCAACGTGACTTAAGGTCGAAACCAGTCCATCGCAATCACTCACAATCCTTAAGATGACAGTAGCTTAGGAAGCGAAACCTGTCACAAAAAATCACCCCACATCTCACTCAACTAAAAAAGCGCTTGAGAGCGCTTCGATGTAACGTTATGAGTGAATAGGCCGTGGGGAGTAGTGAGCGAAGCGAACGGTTTGAACCACTTATTAGCCGATAAGTTTGCACATGATGTGGGAGTGATCTTTAAAACCTAGCTTCTGATAAAACTTTTGTGCTGATTGGTTAAAGGCCATAACCTCTAGCCTGATTTGCTCCGCGCCTTGCGAGGCAGCCCACTTGCTACATGCCGACATAAGTTTTGTGCCAACGCCTGAAGCACGATACTTTTCATCAACGACTATCGTCCCTACACGACAAACCGGACAGCTAACTAGAAACGGTATTGTCTCGTTTTTAGTGATTATTGCCGTTAGAAATCCGACAACTCTACTTTCTACTTCTGCTACCAAAAACAGCCTTGACTTATCACTCAGAGCATTTTTTAAAAACTCTTTGTCAGCGGCGGAAGGCTTTGTAAATGCTTCTGGTGCATTTTCGAAATGTAAAGTACCTATTTGCTCATTCAGTACCAATAATGCTTCTAGGTCCGTTGCTTCCGCTTCTCTGGTTCTCATAGATCCCTTTGATGCCACTGCTTCCGGCTAATGCCCACCATAAACGGCGCGAGGAACGAGCGTTCTACGACCGAAGGGAGCGTAATTGATGGTTTGGTTATGCATTAACTGCTCGTTCTACCTCAGAGAAACTGCTGCAAACTACTATTTTATGAGCTTGAGCTTTGGAAAATGCATAAAACCGTACCAGATTGTCCCGGTCGTACTTTTGGTTCCAAGATATCAGTTCAATAAGGTTTGCAAACGTTTCGTCTTTTTCGTGGCTACGTGAAAGTTTGTAGCCCAAATAGCGCCGCAGAACTCTCCATTGCCTCAGCAACACTGGCGTATTGAGAACAATTATCTTATCGGCGCCCTCAAAGGACTTCTCTAGCCATTTATAATAGACCCCTTCAATTATCCAGGTGTCATTCGACAGGATTGACTCTAAGTTTCTTTGCCGTGCCTCGTCGCTAGACCTGATGTAATCCGTATGGTTTCGGTCCCAAAATATGTCATCTAAATCGTGCTGGGGCAGACCATATTTCTCTGAAAGCCTTCTAGCAATATATGACTTTCCGCTTCCCGGACCACCAATTATGTGCAGTTTTTGATATTTCATAGCTTCGTGCGCTTCGATACACTTCTTTTAAGTGGTTTTAGTTTGCTGGCGCTTGATGAGTAAGATCGCGGAAGTTAACGCCTGTGGCTTTAATCACCGCGGTCATAGTTCGAAGTGTTGGGTTGCCCTTGGGGGACAAGGCGCGATAAAGGCTTTCGCGTGATACTTTGGCACGTTCTGCTACCAGCGCCATTCCACCTTGAGCTTCAACGACATGACGCAGCGCCATCAGGAAGGCTGACTCTCCCCCCTCTTCGTCCAGCTCATCAAACGCTGTTCGCAGGTAGTCCAGAACTATACCGGGGTCAGTGCGCAGCATCTCAATAACTGCTTCATCATGACGTTTCATGACGTATTCTCCTTTTGTGGTCGGCCAAAAACGCTTTTGCCTATTCGATGTCAGACTGCTGGCGCTGTTTGGTACCACCTATTAACAACATTACTAAGCGCGCCCCTACCTTGGCGTAGTAAACGCGGTAGCCAGGGCCATGGTAATGCACAGCTCTCACACCCCATCGCCTACTGTCTTGGTACCACCTGCCGCTAGCCTGTTAAGGCGTGTTAGCACCCGCATGGCGGCTTGACGATCTTTAGCCTTAGTGGCAACCAGCCAGGCTTGAAAAGGGTCATAGCCATCAGCGGTAAGGTAGTGGGCAAGTTCAGTCATAATGCATTGTAGCTTTTAAGCTACAAATTAAAAGAGATAGCTTGACTTTAAGCGATTGAAAAAAACTCAAACGGCAATGGCTTTTTTTACCAACGAATTCTTAGTAGCTGAATTTTCAATGAGGCATACTCGTTGACCTGGTTACGGGCGCGGTTGATATTCACTAACAGCTTGCTTAGGTCAGCTCTCTCAACATGACCGAGTGAAATACGCACCTTACGCCATACCGGGCAAGAGACGCGGTAGCCAAGTTCGATCACGTTCTCATCACGTTAAATAACCGATGGAGAGTATCGAGGCGCTGCTAGGAAGGAAAAAGAAAGCCTAGAAACGAAAAAAGCCCCGTAAAAACGGGGCTTTATAATCGAGGTGGCGGAGGGACAGTCCGTATATTAAATATCCAACAGCATCCAATGCCTTCCATTAATCCACTGATTTAAAATAAGAAAATAGCTAAAACAGTCCAGTCCCATCCATTCTTATATTACGTAAAACAGAGACTAAGTATGGGCTGGAGTATGGGCTGGGATATGGTACGCTGAAAACCTACTACGGGGATAGCGGCTATGGGAAAACTGACAACAAAAGGCGTACAAAAGCTGGTCAGGGAATCAAACCCTGGCATGACCAATGATGGGGATGGGCTGTACCTCAAAATTGGTAAAGGTGGCGGCGCAAGCTGGATTTACCGTTTTCGCTGGGATGGCAAGCTGAGAGATATGGGTCTTGGTAGCTATGCAGATACATCTCTATCTGAGGCAAGAGATGTAGCTTCTGAGCAACGTAAGCTCGTTAAGCAGGGTATCGACCCGTTAGCAGCTCGTGAGCAGAGAACTGAAAAAGAAATTGCGCCTGTAACGTTTACGCACTGCGCAGCACGCTATATCCAGTCGCACCGCCGCAGCTGGCGGAATGCTAAACATGCGCGTCAATGGGTAAGCACGCTTAAAACATACGTGCGCCCTGTGATAGGAAACCTCCCTGTAGAGGAAGTCACAACTCAGGACATATTGAAGATTTTAACGCCTATCTGGACGGTCAAAAACGAGACCGCTAAGCGTGTACAAGGGCGTATTGAAAACGTATTAGACTTCGCAGCGGCACATGAATATCGCGACCCGGTTAACCCTGCCCGCTGGCGTGGCCATCTCGACAAACTCCTAGCTAAGCCGTCGAGGGTTCAAAAGGTGAATCACCACCCTGCCATGCCTTACGAGCAAGTAGCGGCGTTTATGAACTCAATTCAGCATTACAACAGCATGTCTTCTAAGGCGCTGCAGCTCCTCATATTGACCGCTACTCGCACGTCAGAAGTACTCAATGCTGAGTGGCATGAAATCGACATAGTAAAATCAACTTGGCAGATACCCGCCACACGTATGAAAGCGAATCGTGAGCACAGGGTGCCACTATCTAAGCAGGCACTGGATCTGTTGTTGAGCCTCCCTCGCGTGAGAGGCAATAGCTTTATTTTCCCAGGTATGAAAGCGGGTCGACCGCTATCCAATATGTCGCTTCTGCAATTTATGCGCGGGCTTGGTTACGGGCCTAGTGGTGAAAAAGGCAATTATGTACCCCACGGCTTCCGCTCAAGCTTTAGGGATTGGACAGGCGAGGTAACGAGCTATCCTAGGGATGTAGCTGAAATGGCGTTAGCACATGCCATTGAAAATAAAGTGGAAGCCGCCTATCGACGTGGAGATCTATTTGAAAAGCGG
Source organism: Halomonas sp. XH26 (assembly GCF_024138895.1). NCBI lineage: Bacteria > Pseudomonadati > Pseudomonadota > Gammaproteobacteria > Oceanospirillales > Halomonadaceae > Halomonas > Halomonas sp. XH26. Next base: position 1,901,609 of record NZ_CP071889.1, on the reverse strand, counting down.
AGAGCAATGATGCAGGAATGGGCGAATTACATCACGTGAGTGATCAACTGTAACAGTTAGGCGCTGTTTAAGGCAGCGCCTAAAATCATTTAGAACGAGTAGAATTGCGTGTAAAAGCCCATCGCAGGAGAGTCAACGCTTGGCAGTGCTGCCGCAGAGCCACGACTTGGAAGCTCCACACGCTTACCATCGTCTGTCACAGCAATAATACTTGTGGCTTTACGCATGCGCTCCCAAGCATAAAGGAACCCTTCAGCGTGCGCGCGTGAATTGGTGAAATGTGGATTGGATATTTCATAACCATCCAATACGAGATTGAACTCACCCTGACGATCATTCCCATAAGCGATACCGTCAATAGTCAGCGTCATGCTGACTGGGTTTTCATCATTACACGCAATGTACAACTCAGCAGAGCCGTCAGAACTTACCGCCATATATTCTGCCGTTCCTTGGCCCCAACCACTTGCCCAGGTACCAGGCTCACCAAAGTAGGCATTAGCTGTAACAGGCACAGTCGCCAACCCAATCACGAACGAAACTGATAAAGCATTTGCTAATTTCATTGCAAATCCTTTTTTAGCTTTTGAATGCTGCAATGAAACTATCGGCCAGAATTAAATTTTATTTAGTCATATTTTTATTCTGAGCTGTTCTATAGCAGTCAGCCAAGCATCAAAGCGAGGGCAAGCTGCCCTCGCCTCCTGCAAACCATCTTCTAAAGTAACTGGGCCATGGAATTTTTTATCATACTGAGGGGCAATCGCTTTAATACGCCGTGAGGGGCAGGTGTCATAACCATCGTTGACTTGTTCAGCCCCGCCACACTGATCAACTATCTGACGGATCTTATCGCCCAGGCCACTAACGCCAATGACACTTTCTGCACGGTCGGGAACTGCGAGTACCAGCGCTTCAAATTCATACTGCTGAATGTATGGCGTGAATCGATGCCGTTTATCGGCTGGTATCAAATCGTTGATCGCTGCTTCTAACGCATCAACACTACCCTCTGGCCGTTTATGAAATCCATAGAAATCGTAGAATGTGGTCACATGGTCAAACATCGCAAGAAGCTTGCTAAGCTCTTTTTCAACACGCTCAAGCGAAACACGCCCATGCATATCAATGGGATACGCAAAAACGTTGCTATGTGCCAATACCGGTGCCAATACCCGCGTCACAAACTCACGTTCCGTTGCCCCTTCAACACTAATACCCAATCGAATCATGCTGGCGTACCTCCCAGCAGATTTTTCTCCCAAAGATCTCCTAAGCGATAATCATCCAACCATGCTTCTAGCGCGCCCGCATCTAAACGCTTAAAGGTTGAGCGATTTTCGTGATGTTCAACGACGACCACATCGTCAGCGCCAAACTCATTAGCCAGCGATACTGACTGCGTAGAGATAATAATTTGAGTTGATTGGCTAACCAGCCTAAGCATGGAACCCAATAGCTGTATGGCATACGGGTGCAATCCTAGTTCAGGCTCATCTAGCAATATCAGGGAAGGTAGGCTGGGCTGTAGCAGTAAAGTAGCCATGCAAATAAAGCGCAGCGTACCGTCCGAAAGCGCATGCGCATCAAAATAGGCGTCGCTGCCTTTATGTTTCCAACGCAGCCGAATTTTACTGTCGTTATGCCGTTCAGGTGCCAGTATGAAATCGTGAAAAAACGGCGCGACCCGCTGGATCGTGGACACGATTCGCTTATAGATGTCTGGGTTATGGGTCTGAATGTCATAAAGGAAGGCCGCTAAGTTTTCACCCTGTTCGCGTAAGCGATCATTATCTAACAGCTCTCCCGCCTGCTTCATAGGCGCACTGCTGCTGGTATCATGAAAGTGATATACCTTCCAGTCAGAAATGTGCTTAGCCACATTACCTGCAATAGTCATACCCTGCGGTGCTGGCAAGGCTGATTCGTCAGCACCAGGCTTAGCAAGCGCTTTTTTTTTGTCGCCACCTGAAAAGCCTATGGCGTCAGCAAAAAACTCGCAAAACTCTTCTTTAAAGACTAGCCGCCCATCTTGCGATGGAATCAAGGTTGCCCCATAGCTGTTTGGATCAAAGCGCAAGTACGTTGAAAGCGTAGGAGTCTGTTTTCGGCCAAAATGAAGCAGCGCATCCGCTCCGCCCTGTTCCGCTACATATAGCTGCAAATCTTTTTGAAGCAGCTTATTCATGAAGCGAAAAAAATTGATGAAGTTCGACTTCCCCGCACCATTAGGGCCAATGAGCACGTTCAGTGGCTTGAGCTCTAGCGAGGTAGACTCGATAGAGCGAAAACCATTAATTTCTAGGTGCGTGAGGTAGCCAACTTTAGCCATTCACTGTGTCCTCCAGCCCATGAGATGTAAATCACCCACCTTACGCAGGCAGTAAAATCTATGCAGTATCGTGATGAATCCATCACGTTTGAGTTCATCATCATACGCTAGATTCGACCATCAAGCTGCCGACCTGTAAGCAGCTTCAGGATAAGCAGCGCAAACTGTCTACCGGTTTCTTCGCTCTCCAGCAACGGCATACTGAGCTTTTCATGGTCGTTCATGGCATCTAACACGGCGTCAGTGACGCGCTTGGGAAACAGCCCGTGCATCACTTGGGTTTCATCATGGTGATTAATCTGAGCCATAACAGCATCATCACGCTCAATGCGGTCAGCAATGCCATTGGCAAAATGCAGCTTATCGCCATCGCTAATATCTGCGCCGTAGAGGTCATTCAGACGCTCGATAATCTCATTAAGGCGTTGAGTTTCGGGGTCATGGGGTTTGCCGGAGCCAACATCTGAAATCGGTTTCAAGCCATAGTCACCGCTCTCCTCTTCAAGCGAGAGGCGCTGTTCGGCGCGCTTGGTCAGCCGGTAACTGTCCAGCTCAAGCTCGCTGACATCAATAGGGTCGTCAATTAATAACCGGTCAATACGTAGCAAGGGATACAGGTGCTTGGCATACACACACAGCTGTTCTAATTCAGCATCATCGAAGTGGATGATCTGGCTCAGAAATTCATAGGTGCGTACAAAGCTCTGTAAGTTTTTACGAAACAGATCAAGCTCATCGCGGGTCTTGCCTGCGTCTTCCAGCTCCTGCTCAGCACGCTTTGAGCCTTTATCATCGCCTTGCTGCTCAGCTTGATATCGGGCATCTTTCCACGTCTGCTGCTGCTCTACAGTGATTTCATAACGCTTTTTGAAACGATCTTGAGCAGGCTGGCAATAGTAACTTAATCGTGAGGCGGGTGCTTTAGGGTCAAAGAAAGCAGTAGCAAACGCTTCCACCTCGGGCCAGTGATAAATGCCGTTAGCATCCAATGTGCGTTTAAGGTCATACACCACCTGCGGGTCGGAAACGTCAGCCAAGGTTGCTTTGCGGTAATACGGCGCAAACGCTTCTAAAATTTCTTGTGGTTCATTGAAGAAATCGAGAATAAACGTCTGTTTGCCGGGAAACAGACGGTTCAGCCGCGAGAGCGTTTGTACGCAATCCACGCCCTGTAGTTTCTTATCCACGTACATGGCGCATAGCTTGGGCTGGTCAAAGCCGGTCTGGTATTTGTTGGCGGCGATCATCACGTTGAAGTCGTCAGTATCTAACGCCGCCGCTAAATCACGCCCACGCACGCCGGGGTTCAGCAGTTTGCTGGTTTCGCTGACTTCTTCAGGAATGACTTCATCGGCCGGTACGCTGCCGGAAAACGCCACCAAGGGATGCACGTCGCTATAACCTTGAGCTTCCACATACTGGCGCATAGCCAGCTGGTAGCGCACCGCCTCTTGGCGGCTGGCGGTAACCACCATCGCTTTGGCTTGGCCATCTAGCAGGTGGCGCACATTGGCGCGAAAGTGCTCAACAATGACCTCTACGCGCTGGGCAATGTTGTAAGGATGCAGGCGCACCCACTTGGCTAATGCACGGGAGGCTTTCTTGGCGTCTACTTCCTGCTCTTCATCTTCTAAATGGGCCAGTTTCCAGGCGGTGCTGTAAGTCACATAGTTGCGCAGCACATCAAGAATGAAGCCTTCCTCGATAGCCTGGCGCATTGAGTAGAGATGAAATGGCTCAGGTTTGTTGTCCGCACTTGGCGGCAAGCTTAGGTCTGGCACACGGCCAAACAGTTCTAATGTTTTGGCTTTGGGTGTGGCAGTAAAGGCGTAGTAGCTGATGCGCTCATTAGGGCGACGCGTAGACACGGCTGCATCCAGCATTGCTTCTGCACTGATTTCCTCATCATCTTCCGCGCTCTCGCCAGCAGCCGCTAACAGCGCCTTGAGCTTGCGCGCAGAATCACCCGCTTGTGAAGAGTGAGCTTCGTCAGCAATCACCGCATAGCGACCTTCGGCAAGCGTAGGCCGCTTATCCAGCGCATCGAACAGCGCAGGAAAGGTCTGGATCGTGACGATGATGATGCGGGTATTGCTCGCCAGCGCCTCCGCCAGCTGTTCAGATTTGCTCTGGTTGCCGACATCGCGGGTGATCGGGCAGACCACGCCATGGGCATGTTCAAACTGGTAAATGGTGTTTTGCAGCTGGCTATCCAGCACGGTGCGGTCGGTCACCACAATCACTGAGTTGAAGCGCTTGTGCTGGCCGCTTTCGTCATAGAGGTTGGCGAGCTGGTGGGCCAGCCAGGCAATCGAGTTGGATTTACCCGAACCAGCGCTGTGCTGAACTAGATAGCGCTGGCCGCCATCTTCGGCTTGGGTGGTCTCAATCAGCTGATTAACCACTTCCCATTGGTGGTAGCGCGGGAAAATCAGCGTTTCTTTCGTTTTGCGTCGACCGTGAAAGTCTTCGGTGGTTTTCTGCTCCAGGTGCAAAAAGCGCCCGAGAATCTTCAGCCATGCATCCGGCAATAGCACACGCTCCCACAAGTAGCTTGTGGCGTAGCTATTGTCATCTTTTGCGGGTGGATTACCGGCACCGCCGCCTTCGCTGCCCAGGTTGAACGGCAGAAAGAACGTCTCTTTGCCCGCCAACTTGGTGGTCATCGCCACTTCTGCTTGGCTAACGGCAAAATGCACCAGCGCGCCGCGCTTAAACGCCAGCAGCGGCTCGATCTTGCGCGTGATGGGGTCTTTCAGCGGGCGGTCATTGCGGTACTGGCGCTTGGCGCTTTCTACCGACTGCTTGAACTCACTTTTTAGCTCCAGTGTTGCGGTCGGAATACCGTTTACAAACAAGACCAAGTCTAAACGTGGGTTGTAGCTCTGGCCGCCACTGGCTTTGTCTTGGGCATGGGGCGAGTAAGATACTTCCGGCACCACGCGCAAGCGGTTGGCACGATAGCGAGAAAGCGCCTCGGGGTTCATGGTGTGGTCGGGCTTAAAGCTGCACAGGTCAAACGACACCCCCGGCACCTTGAAGCCATGGCGCAGCACCTCTAGCGTGCCTGCTCGCTCCAGCTCGCGTACCACTTTCTGCACAAACACCGTTTCAGATGCTTGCGGGTTAGCCTTACAGAACTTCTCCCAGCGCTCGGGCCAGGCTTCCTGCACATACCCCAGCAGATCTTCGGTATAAAGTGCTGTGGTACGGTCATAGCCGCTGGCAGTGCCCACTGCCCAACCACCGGTGGCCATGGCGTCGATGATGTCTTGTTGAAATTGGGCTTCCCTGCTATCAGCCATTTTCACTCTCCATGACTATTGCGCGGAAAGAAAGCGAGCAAGTCTGTTGTCAGTATCAAAGTAACCCCGCGCCCCTGTATCAAACAGGGTCCGCTCTCGTTCGGGTTGTTTTAGACAGCGTGCTTTATCTAACAACGCCTGCATAGCACTCGTTTCCATGATTCACCTTATTATTAGAACCTTACAAGTAGCTAGGAACTATCGTGCTGATTTTTTTGGTATTTCGCAAATTAATGTGACGCTATTTCTGTCGGTTTCACAGCTGCTAGCGATCGCTCAGGCACAAAGAACGCCAGACGCTTAGGGGATAGATGTTAACCAATTAAATTCTCTTCTAACCGGGAAATAACCCTTTGGCGCAGGCCCGGGTGCGCATTGGGTAGCGCAAGGGCTTCTTCGTACCAGTACTCGTGGGGAGAACATGGCTCGATGCCTCGCTCGATAACGCCCAGCAGCAGCGCCATGCGGACCGTCTGGCAATTGGGTGGCATGCGGGCAAACTTTTCCAGCGAGGCATACCAATCATCGACATTGCCAGACTCGCCTATCGCTCGACTGGTTTCCACCAAGTTAGCGATATCTTTACCAAACGCATTGGTCAAATGATCGAAGCTGAGTTGCTTCACCTCCAATAGCATTAAAAGCGATACCGCTACTTGTTCAGCCTCTGAATAGCCCACAGCGCGAAGGTTTGCTTGAGCAGTTGAAATGATCGCATCGTGATCGTCTCTCATTGCTAATGGGCCTACCATCTCAAACATGTTGCTCTTGGCTTCTAGTTCGGCCTGGGCATATATCGCATCGTGAAAGGCAACTAAGCAAGCCTGCGGCGTCGACGAGATTAGCTGCTCTTGCACTTTGGCTGGATTCTTCAACTGGTTTCCTCGCTTAATATCACCATTGAATTAATAGCTTAAGTTATATTCGACCTAGCCGATATATTCCAATAGTTGTCAAAAACCACCATGAAGGCGCAAGCACTTGATCAAATCCTCACCTAACAGCCGACGCCAGGCCATTGTAGACGCCTTAGTACGTGCCCATGAAAGCGCCCTGCAGCTATGCGGGACATCGTTGAACCGCATGCCGGAGTATTATATGGCGATGCGCGTGGCCGATTACTTCGCGGATAATTTTCTTGATTTCGGCTATCGGTTGGAACCTCAGGTCAAACGAACCTTCAAGAAAGCTCATCTCTGGCACGAAGAGGCCGAGTCACTGCGTGCTGATCCAGATATTCGTCACAACGGCCGTTTTGACTTAGTGCTTTACAACAACAAGCGAGAACGTCCCGCCCATGTAATCGAATTCAAACGTGGCGCCAAGTTGGATTCTCTCCGCCCAGACATAAAACGCTTAGCTAGAGTGTGCTTTCACGCAGGCCACAAAAGCCTGGAAACAAACTACCTGGTTCTAACCCGTAAATGCCCCAAGGGCGGCTCACGCTTAGAAAAGGCAAAGCAGGTAATACTCGAAGAATTAGATGGCATCGAGGGGGTGAGCTGTAAAATAATTCACAGTGATCCCCTTACACCATTTATCAATCGAGATTACGACACTGTGGCCGATGCCACTTTCCGGATTTGGGTTATCGAAATTAAAGCTTTGTAAATTGCAACTGGCGGCTCAACGAAACGAGCCGCTAGCTATAAATTTTAAGGCTTACCCTTTCCCAGGCCCACAACTTGGGTGAATAATTTCACGCCAAAGCTCGAAGAAACGCTTTTCAAACCATTAGAGCGCTAAGCTCGTCTTGGTTATAAACGCGACCATAGCGGCTAATGAGCCCTTTAGGCCCAAGCATCGTGAGACTAACTATCGGGGTAGCAGTTTTAGCAAAGTTATCCGCTAATGCTATCTCTTGCTGTGTCGAGGTAAGCAAGCCAATCCGCTCGGGCGTGTAATGCTCACCTAGCTCCATCAATACGAATTGCGTCCAACCCGGTGTGAGACGAACGCTGCGGCCGCGCTTATTTTCATGGGTAATTGCTTTAATCTGGGTTCGCTGATCACCTTCTATAAGATCGAAACCAGGGTTTGAGCTACCCGTCATCATGACGGGTTCTTGGCCGAGTGCTTCTAAAAAGCGTAGGCCGATAAACTCACCGATACGGCCAATGATGTTGTCATTTCCACCAATACGACCCGGCACCTCACGCCCTAGCTTTAGAATGGCCTGACGCGCCAGGAGATAATCGTCAATTGCTTGTTGGATATCAGCATCACGATGTTGCTGTGGCGGAGTCATGTTAGCCCTCCTTGGACATTGAGGCAGCAGCACTTACTTGCTGATCTTGCCAAGCCCCATATGTCTGGCCAGTGCCTTCCAATTTCCAATGTATTCGGCCATTGGCACTTCGACCTGACACCACTGCAGCAGCGGCACTCGGGCTAGTAAAGGCGTAATCGCTGGCGAAACGTCTCACCTTGTTCTCGTCCTCAACCAGCACTCCTTCATCACATAGCTGCTGATAGAGGCTTTGGTAACCACCATCAACACCTGTCCATGTACCTCTCGCGATAGAACCTTCCAGCACGTAAAACTCACCGTCCAGTTCTTGCCCGTAGGCTTTAATACCGTAACGAGGTACTTCTGCTACAAACTTTGGAGAGGCAGCTGGCGACGGTTTTAATATCGACGGTGGGTGAGATGGCATAGGCCGACCTCGCAAAAAATCCAGCCCAAGTACCGGCAGTACGGTACGGATCTGCTCGACAAAAAACGCCATATCAGCACGGTCGGATTCTGGCAGGTTGATGTATTCGTGCGCGGTGCCATTGACCAGCTTGCAGCGCCCTAGCTCGCCTGCTGACTGGATCAGCAGGCTTTCCAGATATTTGACGTGGGCTTTGGTGAGGTTTTGATCCTTGCTGGTCACTAAACAGACTTTCTCCCAGAAGTCCTTACCGCCTTTATCTTCTGGCCGGTTATGCTGTTTTAGTCGTGTTCCCACATCATCACTTTCGCCGATATACACCTGTGGGCGTGGGCTGCCTTCCAGGTCAGGCCCCACCAGAAAATAGATACCGGTGCGGCCGCACTCGGGCCGCTGCACTAGCTCTGTCAGCTTGGTGCGTGGGCCGGTGAGCACGTGTCCGGTCCAGTTCATAATCTCAGCGGTAAGCAAGCCGTTGGGCGTGCCATCCACTAGAAATAGCCGGATGCTGCGTCCCTGTGTCATTAATCACATACCTGTCAAAAAGAAATACATTCATAAGCAGTTGATTTAAATGGGCCATAAGCAAGAATGGCTTATCAAAGGGCACTGCTTATCAAATACCCGTCAAATAAAAACGCAGGGCGATACCATCACATGACGATTACCGCACTGATTAACTAACAGGTGATCAATGTCGCGTCTTGGCCTGTTGATTATCGTCGGGGGTTGTGACGTCAGGATTGGACGGTGCGTCTTCACCGATTAAAACGGGCTTGCCATCCTGCCAAAACACCGCGTATTGGCCCAGGCGGCGCTTGCGCTCTAAGGTTTCGGCCACGGCGGTGCGAAGGCTGTTGAGCATTTCCTGAGTATCGGGTGGAAGTTGTGTCATACAACCTCCATCTGAGAGGCCTCACCAGTCAACACCGAATCCTCTGGTGGCTGCCAACCACGCACGTCAATCTTGCCGGTGACAGCAGCGGAGATGAGTGCAGAACGGCGCTCTTGGAGTAAATTGATAGTTTCTATACTCTCTTGCATCAGATCATCTAATCGAGCAGCTTCAATAGCAAGGAAATCCAGCACTTGCCGTTGCTCCTGAACAGGAGGAAGTGGCAATGGACATGACATTACGCTACTTGAAGATATCGATGCCAAATTCGTGCTTTGCTTGGAATAGAGGTAAAAGTAAGCACGAGCTGTATTGGAGCGAGTGAACATAGAGAGCCATTGTGGCAATAAAAAGTGGTTCGGCCGAATAGCAAAAACATGATTTTGGTGGAGGCAATCAGTAACTTCCCCCTTCCAAACGGTACCACGACCAAGCTTGTCGTTATCTCCACCTTCATTCATCAATACATCACCTTCTCGAAGACGATAGCGTTCTATCTCAGAAACAGCAACTTCCACTGTTTTAACCGTTGATAGGTCTACGTAACCGTCCTGAACATTCGCTACGCGAAGATAAGGGAGCTCTACAGTTGGTGTTTCAGCATCATAACTCTTACCTTTGGCGATACCTCCTTGGATCGTTGCATACCAACGAAGTGGACCAACAGCCCAATGCGCTGGCACTTCCCCCAGCCACTCCACCCCAGAGTCTTTCATCGGCACCTCGGGGTCGAGCCCTTTGGTGACAGCATGGGAAATAACCGCCTGGCGCTTTTCCTTGAGCAACGCGATCAGACGCTGCTGCTCTTCCACCAAGGCGTCGATACGGACGGTTTCGTGGTCGAGGAAGGTGGCGATTTGAGTTTGCTCTGAACCTGGAGGGAAAGGTGTAGGCACTGAAGCTACTTTTTCTGCAGTAAAGTGAGCAATAGTCGACTTATTACAGAGCACGTCAACGTAGCCCTTTTGCTTAATAGCGAGCATCCAATAGAAAAGGAAAGACGAACAATTATTCGCATTTGGCCTCACCCTATTTATTGAATTTTGAATGTGATAACCAGAGCCATTGCTCCATAGTGCTGGACGACCAACATCGCCTCCTTCGCTAATCAATAAATCTCCATACTCAAGAGCCAACTGACGCGCTTCGGATGGGCTGAACCACATTTTCCTTACGTCTTTAAGGTCAACTCCCGTGGGTTGTATATTAGCAGCACGCAAATATGGAAGAAGTTGGTCACTTTCCTGTTTGGGTTCTGGCTGTAGCATTTTTCCTAAAACAACGTCGTGTCCACGCTTCAAAGCTGTAACTTCCCAATGCACCGGCACCTCACCCAACCACTCGACGCCGGAGTCCTTGTATTCGGGATAAGCGGGATAGCTCATGCCGATAGCTCCTCAATCATCTGCTTGATCTTGTCGGTGCAGGCTTTAAGGTCGGCGTCGATCTCTTCCAGCAGGCGTGGCGGCGTAAACGAATAGAAGTGGCGGTTGAACGGTATCTCGAAGCCGACAATGCCAATGCGGCCATCTAGCTCGTCGCGTTTATTTTCATCGATCCAGGCATCGGGTACGTGGGGTTTTACTTCCCGATCAAAGTAGTCATATACCGATTCACCATAGGGCACGTTTTCGTTATCGCGCAGGCTGGTGTCCGGCTCGGGGTTACCGTGTTTGTCCAGGCAAATATCGGCTTCCGGATCGCGCTCAGAAAGCGCATTAAGAATGGCCTTCTGCACTGGTGCGCCGATTTTCAGCCCTTCGGCCTTGAGGGCACCCTTCAGCGCCTTGGTGAATGCATCGCGGTTAGTGTAGCGTTGTTCACCGAGTGACTCACAGGCGGTTTTAAGCGCGGCTTGCTCGGCATCTGCCAGCTTCTGAATAGGCTTCTCGTCATCCAGCCGGGCCAGGCGTTCTGCGCTGGCATCAAAATTCAAGCGTAGCGGCCGCTCGACGGTAATGCGACGATAGCCAAAGGCTTCTACGGGGAAGAGCTTGCTTTCGTCGTTTTCCTCATAAGCGCCATACAAGCGGACGATATCGTCAATATCCCGGTCGGTAATGTACTGGCGTTTACTACCTAGCGACTTGCGCATCTTGCTGGCCCGCCCAGTGGCGTTAATTAGCTGTACTTTGCCTTTACGCTCAGCGGGCTTGTTGTTGGAAAGCACCCATATATAGGTAGCAATGCCGGTGTTGTAGAACATATCGGTGGGCAGGCCAACGATGGCTTCCACCATGTCATGTTGTAGCAGGTAGCGGCGGATCTCGGATTCGCCACTGCCCGCCCCACCGGTAAACAGCGGCGAGCCGTTGAGGATGATGCCTATGCGCGAGCCACCGTCTTGGCGGGAACGCATTTTGGCCACCAGATGCATCAGAAAAAGCAGCGAGCCATCAGAGACACGCGGTAAGCCAGGGCCAAAGCGGCCATCATAGCCACGGTGCTTGTGCTCGTCAGTGACTTGCTTCTGTACCTTCTTCCACTCAACGCCAAACGGCGGATTGGAGAGCATGTAGTCAAATCGCTCCCCCGCCAGTTGGTCGTCCGAGAGCGTGTTGCCCAGTTTGATCTGTTCGACCTCCTGCCCCTTGACCAGCATATCGCCCTTACAAATGGCGTAGGACTCGGGGTTCAGCTCCTGCCCGTGCAGCGAAACGGTGACATTCTGGCTGACCTGCTGAATGTAATCGTCGCTTTCGGAAAGAAACCCGCCAGTGCCCGCTGTCGGGTCATACACGGTGACGATGCTGTTGGGCTTGAGTTTGGCTTCTTGCCCGGTCAGCACTAGTGAGGTAGTCAAGTGAACGATATCGCGAGGCGTAAAGTGCTCCCCGGCGGTTTCGTTGGAGCTTTCGGCAAACTTGCGAATCAGTTCTTCAAAGATGCCGCCCATACCGTGATTGCTTACCCGCGCTGGACTCAGATCAATCGCCGCAAACTGCTGCACGACCTTGTAGAGCAGATTATTGGCGCTGAGCTGTTGAACAAAGCTCTCGAACTCAAAGTGCTCGAAAATCTCTCGGGCGCTCTGGCTGAACGATTGCACATAGCTCATCAGGTCGTCGCTGGTCTGGGTGTCAGACAGGCTGATCAGGCTAAAGGGTGACGCATTGAAAAACGGCTGATTGGCTGCACGTAGCAACAGCTTCTCACGCACTGCCTCAGGCTTATTCTGGTGATCCTCAGCGGCTTTCAACACCTCGGCCTTGGTAGGCTCTAATACGCATTCTAGGCGGCGCAGCAGGGTAAACGGCAGAATGATACGGCCATACTGGGACTGCTTGAAATCGCCGCGTAGAAGATCAGCGACCGACCAGATAAAAGCAGCAAGCTGAGAGTGACTTTCCGTGTTCACGGATGCTTCCCCATGTTTAATGAAAATAATTGGGTACTATCATACACATCTGTGCCTCCAGCCGAGCACCTTCTATGCTTCACAGCAAAGGCTAGAGTAGCGAACAGAGGTATTTTAAATTCATAGCTCTGAACGTGGCAAAAATCCACTTACTCTTTAAATACAATCACTTAAAATCACAAAATAGTAAAAGACAAAGTCAAATTTGGCATGCCTGATGGATCTTTCCCCTTTATACCCTCATGTCAGGAATGCTGGGTTGGCTTGATGGATCGAGTGCGCCCATCATTAATATCAGGTTTTATGTTAATGATTAGCACCGTGCAATTAAATCTCGTATTGATATTCATATTTTTACATGGCTTGATATGCAAATCTGCATAATAGAGCAACAAACTAGCCATGACCTACCCACTGAATGCTATACATTTAAGACCAGAATCATCTAAATACCCTACCCCCGTTATGGTTGTAGATGACCTTTACCATGTAAAATCGAAGATATCTTTATCTGAGCACATCGAAGACGCGAAGATAGTTTTGAAAAATGCTTATTTTTCAGGCAATCATATCAATAGCGACCTACCTCCTGAAGAAAACCAAGACCCTGCATTTTTAGATGCGTACCAAACAGCCTTGAAAGCGTTAAAAAGCGGCCAAAGTGGAACATCCTGCGAAGAGCATATAAAAAACACACTTAGTACTGCGTTTCAGAGCCCCTATTTACAAAGCTATTTCTCTCAAGCAATGACCTGGTTGCTGTGTTCTGACTTACTTTTCCAATCTGGACGTGATCTAAATGCATGGTCTACTCTCATCGAATACAAAAAGTCAGAGTTTAAAATAGAGATAGCTCTATATGAGGAAGACAAACTTTCAGTATCGAATCGTAATAGAGCCTCTGGACAGAATAATCACCAAGAACGGCGATACTTAAAACCTTATTTTTTCGAGCTTTTAGCATCTCAAGCACCTGTCAATGGTTGGAAAGCTATGAAAACTGCGGCAAGCAAACTAGCGCCGCTCATATTTGAGCGGCACATGAACAATGGAATTGACGCAGATCCGGATACAACAGTCACTGATATTGAAACTTGGCTAACTACCTGGTTAAAAAATGATGAGCAATGTAGAAAGCAATATTTTACTCACCGCCGTAAGTAGCCTTTACCAAACATCTAAACCATTTATGCATGACGCTGCATAAGCCATTGATTGATATCACTTTCAAACCATCCCACTGCCGATTTTCCTAGTTTGAAAGGCCGCGGGAATGTCTTATCGTAGCGAGGTGATTTGGGATTCATTTTTTCGTACACAGAAGAACGGCTGATGCCAATTTTCTTTACTAATTGCTTCATACGTAGAACAGTGATGGGTGGTTCGATATTACTCATGGTCGAGCTCCTTGTGAGTTGATGTCGACAGTGTAGATCCGCTCAACACCACCAGTCTCGCAATGGAAATAATTAGCTTTTTGGAAAAATAAGACAACAAAAACAGCTATGTAAAAAAATACTGGGGCTTTAGCTGTGAAATTTTTTATAAAAATAATCTCTTTGCATCTTTGTGATTTTCCTCCAAAACGAAATCAATTGGGCGCAAGCGCCTATCTTGCCGTGGTTCGTCGAAACCGCCATGTTGCGCATCCGAGTAGACCAGCTTTGCGACATCGATACCAAACCAGCCGTCTCTGAAGCGGGGATATAATGTGCCGTTAGGTTTTTTGAAAACGTACAATGATAAAGAGTGGAAGCGTGAAGCGCCTACATCATCAGCGCTGATTGAGGCGTATCTTGAACGGGGGGATGACTTTGGGGAAAGATCAATAGATGGTTCGATTTCATTCAAAGCGTAGATAATGCACAACATCGAACCATCTTTAGAAACAGCTTAATATCAGCATTTAGGCTATAAAGATGCATTTATCCTGGTTTCAGGATACCTACCTGTATCGCCTGTACTGAAATACTGTGATTCGTAACTCGGTAGCTCTTCAATATGATAATCAATACCGTTTTTTAAGACGGAGGGGACATTATAAAATCTTACCTCGGAAAATTTTAAATTAGTGTGACTAGTCCATATTACATGTCCCAGCTTTATAAGCAGCTGTAAACCTTGGTCAAGTGTTTTACGGTTGCGGGATTTGCCACGGCCATTTTGAAGAAACAATGTCTTATTAAAGTTAAAAACATCTTCTCCAATCGGATAACCCAGGCGCCGGATTTCTCTAATAAGTTCATTAGTTATGGTAACAATTTCAGGCTCGCCTGCTAAATATTTAAGGTATTGGTTAGAATGACATTTACAAAGCCGATAAGCATATTCAAGGACATGACTTTCAATGTCTCCTTCATACCCCTCGAACGTGTGAAGAATAGCGGCAACACGGGTGACGTTATCAATCAGCTTTGAAGCATGATCCCGTGCATGGTAATACTTACCATGCTCTGCCATATCTTGCTCAATGCTTAGTTGAATTTGTTGCCAAAGTGTTTTGGCTGATGAGCTAAACCTTAAAACCTTCCGTTGTCGGCTTTTACTGTCCAATATAGCAAACGCCTCAGTAAGCAAATTTGTTACTCTATCGCTAAACTCCTTGCTTTTTTTGGCATCAACAGAAGACCCACCTTTCCGATTCCCTATGAATGATACAGGCTTGATTACGATCAGACGCGATAGAAAGCCATTGTCTCTGGCTTCACTACCCCGCTTTTCTAAAAATCGATCAATTACTTTCGGCTGCGCCATCAAAGCCAGACTTAATCGTGGATTTTCTAATGTGAAGCTTTCAGAACTACGGCGTGATACATCCAGGGTGGAACCACTCCACATCGAATTAAACATAGGTAAATCTTGAAATGCACGGCCTTCAAAAATGTTGCCTGCTTCGCTAGAAACCAGACAAGCTAACGGAATATTTTCGTACAAACTAAATGCGAGGGCACTTGGTGTTACATTTTCATATATCAGCTGCCGAAGACGCGAAGGTTGAGGTTTTTGATCATCTAACTCGGCTTGTTGCCGCTCAATCTCTTCAATGGATTCACCATTCAAGTAAGTTTGGGTCCGCTTTTTTTCAAGTGCTTTTTCCGCATTTCTCCAGTTTTTAAGATTTCGTTGATATACCTGAATGGATAGCTGCCGCTCCTTTTTTTGTGCTGACTGAAAATCACGAATGGGTTGAAAGAACCAATTTTCTAAAGCTGTTTTTCTTTCGCCACTCTCAGCAATAGTCAGAAGGTTCAACGAAGTAGGAACCACATGTCCATTAGGAAAAGCTACATCAACAACTCCTTGACATGCCATTGCCATTGCACCAAGCGCAGTCGTTCGTGCCATTTCCGGAGCCACCTCGACATGCTGGCTCACCTCGCGGCTCATAGACTCGAATAGTGATTGTTCATCAAAGGCTGGCCATTCTTCTTCACTATTTATATTTGTCTGCATTGTGTTTCTCACTGTGAATAATTATAAAAATTAATAATTTTACATGCTATTTCTGCTAGTAATAGCAAAAATAGCAAGCTTTCATAACATATTTTTTATTTTTATCTGAATTCATGGACATTACCCATGTTTGGTTCTGAGTCTTTTTGATGATGGCCAAGATGTACCCACGCCTGGGCGGAATGCTCTGAAGAAAATCATTAGAACGATTTTTAAGGTGTATTGCCGAATCAGATTAATCAGGGAGAGCGAATGATAATTAATTGCTCAGCTAACGATATAGGCGCACTTAGGTACTAAGTACAGCAAAGTAATCGAGCGTTCGAAGCGTGCTTCGAACGCTCGATTTTAGTCGAGTTGGGATATTGCGACTTATGACTAATGACGGATTACGTGGCTACCGTCTGCTTCCCTCAAAACAATGGATACTTTGTCCGATCGGCTTCGAATATTCTTTACACATGTAGCTAGCCCCACGAAATACTTCCTCAAAAGTAGCTTGGTCATTTCTTTGATAATGCCAAGTGTACGTTTGATGAGTCATGTCATCGGTGGCTATATGTACTAACCCTTCCATATTTTCTAGTGGCCAGCCTATCGCGACTGACCAAGCCCGGACAATTCGGTGGTAAAGGTTGTCACGCTCAAAGCTTCCACCAGTTGAATGAGTATAATTTCCCAGGCTTCTATACGCATCCCCGCTTAACAGCAGTAGTACGTGGTAGTGATGGTGGATGCTGGTCACTTGCTCGCGACACCATACGTAGCGCATTTTGTGAGGATATTTGGTTCCTGCGACATCTAGTTCCCACTGCAAATGATTTATAAAGTTGCGAATATAGGAATTGTCATTGCCTGTATTGCTAATATAATTCCGTGCAGGAAAGCGCGGGTCGATGCGTACGGCGAATATTCGTGGACATTCTCGGCGGGCATTCTCCATTACGCGAAGCAAGGTTGCTAGGTAGTTTTCAATTAAAGGGCCTTTCTCAATATTTACCCTCATGTTTTGGTAATACATATCCCACCAGAGCTTAAGGGCTGGGTTACATTGATGACGTTTACGTGGGTGTTGTCCTACGTACTGTATAGTGGTGTTCATTATCAAACTCCTAAAACTCACGCACGGGAATAGACACAGCGTTGATGCCGTGCCATGCCTGTAGCAAAAATGTGATCATGGGATTAATAGAAAACGCTGAAATGTTAACGCATTAGTAAACGCGGTTATCATCGGCGTAACAGGAAATGCCTTAGCAGATATTTGTGAACATCATGCGAGCGCTGTCACACTGTCTTCTTATCGCTTTAGCATTTAGGACTATTCGTTAGGCGTGCCTTTAACACGCCTTGCTTATCGTTACATGACACTTGACTGCTTTGTCATGAAGAGATGCGCTGGTTTTATTAGGGCTTAACGGCTATCTTCTTGAGGAAAGGGCGTCGGCTTAAAGGCCCCTTCATGGATACTATTCCTAATCCCTCAAAGGAGCATAATACTATTACCGTCATTTAAAGCGGATCGATGGTTTAGTATTTAGAAGACTAAACCCGCATGGTAAGCGGGTTTCTGCCGACCATGACAACTTTATTCATCTTTCCTTTCAATAAAAATAATTCCATTTTTTCAATAAGATAACTAGAAGCCTTTTGGGCTCGGCATCTGCTCAGATAATGATACCAGTCAGTATTTTCTTTCTAAAATGGCACTTCCCCTAGCATGACCAGCACCATACAAGCGTGTTAGGCCTACTTAACGACCAACAGCTCGTTCCACTTGGTAGTGTAACGAGGCGTTCTCCGCTCACTGCGCAGCGCCCAGGCATTTCCTTTACGGGGCAGGCCCAACTGTACCGTTCCCTTACCCAGCTCACGGTTGAGCTTGTCCATCGTCGTCATCAGGCGTTCGCTGCGCTTAGCCGCTTCGTCAGTTTGCGGGGTTTCAAGGGTGAGCTGTCGGTTAGCTTTGGGGGATAGATCAAGCAGCATTAGGCCGGCTTTGTGATAGGCGTATCCTTTTCGCCAGAGACGGCGTAGCCCTTGCACTGCGGCGGCAATAATCTCCCGACTGTCGTCAGTTGGTCGCTCCAGGGATATCACCACGCGTTGGCGATATTGGGGTAAATCTTTACGAAACGGGTTGGTGCGGATAAACACCATAATGGCGCTGGTGACGCTTCGCTGTTTGCGAAGCTTTTCACCCGCCCTGGCGGCATGATGCCGTAGCGCCTCCCTTAGCTGACGGGGATCGTTGGTAAGTCGCCCAAACGAACGAGAAACCATGATCTGTTGTCTGGGCTGGCTCATGTCATCTAGCTGAATGGAAGGTTGCCCCCGCAACTCCCAGACGATGCGCTCCTGCATCACACTAAAGCGCTGCCTAATACGCTTAGGGTCTGCTTCGCGCAGATCCCAGGCAGACTCAATACCCATCACCCTTAAACGTTCACCGGTACGGCGTGCCACGCCCCACAGCTCGGTCACCGGCAACTGCTTAAGCAGTGCCTTGGTCGTTTCACTATCAGCGGTCAGCTTACACACCCCGTGCTGTTTGTAGGCGGGATGTTTTTTAGCCGCTTGGTTCGCCACTTTGGCCAATACGCGGGTAGGTGCAAACCCCACGCATACGGGAATGCCTGTCCACTGTCGAACGGTATCGCGCATGGCTTGGCCCCGTGCCTCCAGGGTCTTATGTTCGAAGCCTTGAAACCCTACAAAGCTTTCATCAATGGAGTAAATCTCAACATGGGGTGAAAACTCGCCTAGCACTTCGGTGACCCGCTGGGACATATCGCCATACAGGGCGTAATTACTGGAGAGCAACACCGCTTGGCGACGAATATGCGATGCAAGCAGATGCATGGCCGTCCCCATCTCCACACCTAGGGCTTTGAGTTCGTTACTGCGAGCCACTACGCAACCATCGTTATTGGATAGTACCCCAACAGGACGACCTTCCAGTGACGGATTGAAGACCCTCTCGCAGGAGACGTAGAAGTTGTTGCAGTCCACTAAGGCGATCATTGCAACGCCGCTCCTGGGAAGCTGTGAAGCACATGAGTTACTACGCCCCAGACGTGGGACTCACGTCCATCTAAAGGAATGGGAGGATAAGCGGGATTACTGGCCCGGAGATAGGTCCGCTGCCCTACCCGCTCAAGGCGCTTTACCGTGAGCTCGCCATCAACACAAATCACTATAATTCGCCCTGGTAAGGCTTCGAGGCTGCGATCCACCACCAGCAAATCCCCATGGTGAATCCCATCGCCGATCATGGAGTCTCCTTCTGAGCGCACGAAATACGTTGCAGCAGGCCGTTTCACCACATAACGATGAAGATCAAGATCGGTATCCAAATGGTCATCTGCGGGCGAGGGAAAGCCAGCGCGCACGGCACAGGAATAGAGTGGTAAGGGCTGCGAAAACGTCAAAACGTCTGCTTGTCCCAGTAATGTAACAGGTAAAGTCATGGGCACCTCCATCATTAACTGTATATAAAAACAGTATCCGTAAAGTGCTTACTTAACGCAATACCTCATCGACGTATCCCAACCAATTTCAGATCTATATCACTCCTATGCATCCACCACCCTGGAACCTTTTTCCACTGCATAGGAGCGCTGTTTATGCCCCCATCCTGCACACGCTGTGCGTCACTGAGTACGTTGAACCTTGAGACTGCCCATCGCATTGGCGTCTTGGGTAGCACCCTGTTAGGGAGTGCCATCGGTGCCTGGCGTGCGACAGCCATGACTGGTCCACTTGCGGTTGCTGTCACTCGCTTTCCCCTTGCAAAGCTGCCTGCTGCATTGATGGGTGCGGTTGCCGGTGGCCAAACCGGCTCCCGTATCGCCCACTCGCTGCTTGAACAGTGGCTGCCCTTGGGTAACGGCACCCCATGGCTATGCCTGTCGTGCGGTCAAGCGTTTCGCTATCCCTATCCTCCCTTAGCGTCTGCCTACTAAACCTCGTCTTTTACCTTCGCCTACGGGCGGCTCCCTTACTTAAACACTTATTTGCGCTGGCGATTCGTCAGCGTTTTTTTATATCTGGAGAATGACTCATGGCACATCTAGTTGAACAAATGGCTTACGTTGGCGATACCCCTTGGCATGGCCTGGGGCAGCAGCTTTCACGTCATCAACCGTTGGAAATCTGGCAGCAACAGGCCGGTATGAATTGGCATATTGAAGAAGCGCCAGTGCGGTTTATTGCCGAGGGTGCCAGCCACTTGGGTAGCATCCACTCGTTCCCAGAACAGAAGGTGCTCTATCGCTCGGATACCAAGGCTCCCCTTTCCGTAGTATCTCAGCGTTATAAGGTGGTGCAGCCTGAGGAGATTCTGGAGTTTTACCGCGACCTAACGGAATACGCCGGTTATGAGCTGGAGACAGCGGGCGTGCTTAAAGGTGGGCGTAAATTCTGGGCGTTGGCCCGTAGCGGCTTAAGCACCTCGCTGAAAGGCCAGGATGAGGTGAACGACTACTTGCTGTTGGCGACGTCGTGCGATGGCACCCTAGCCACTATGGCGACCCCCACCACGGTGCGGGTAGTGTGCAATAACACGCTACAAATTGTCGTGGATGGTACGTCGCAGGCGGTGAAGGTGCCCCACCGTTCGGAGTTCGACCCCCGTGCAGTGAAACGCCAACTGGGTATTTCTGTTTCTCAGTGGAACGACTTCATGTATCGCATGAAGGCGTTAGCGGAACGCAAGGTCGACCACGGCGAGGCACAGCAGTATTTTCAGTCGGTACTCTGCGGTATTGATAAGGCGATAGACGATCCTTCCAAACTGCCCAACTATCGGGCGCTTAACAAGGTACAGAAGCTCTACCACGGCGAAGGCCGCGGTTCTCATCTCGACACTGCCAAAGATACTGCGTGGGGCTTGCTCAATGCTATTACCGAGTACGTGGATCACGACAAGCGTGCGCGCAGTAACGATACTCGATTGGATTCAGCGTGGTTTGGTCAAGGGGCTCAGTTAAAGCAGGAGGCATTGCAAACGGCCCTTGCCCTGGTGAGCTGACATGCTGTTTCTCATCATCTTACTGCTAATTCTTTTGGTTTTTATCTTACCCCTTATTGGATAGCGCGATCAGCCCAGCCATCTACACGGCTGGGCTTTTTGCATTTTACGTGGAGCACACCATGGCCAATCTTAGCCTTGATTTAGATATCGCATTAACCCAACTAACGGAACGACTGCTTACCCAAGACCAAACCTATGCCAAGACCTACGTCATGGCAAAGGGGCAGCTCTATCGCACCGAGCTGCGCTTATGCCCCGTTTCACCTAGTGAGCTTCCTGCCGATCTTTAATCCCTATTGAAGGTACTTCGTCATGGCAACTAAAACTAATGTGGTAAATCACGACTTATCTGCACCCTCTTTACAAGCTGTTCCTACGGTGCCTGCCCCTCACCTTGCAGAAAGCACGGCCATCATCCAAGTCATTGAGCGCGCTGCGCTCAACCCAGACGTTGATATCGACAAGATGGAGCGCTTATTACAGATGCAGGAACGGGTGATGGATCGCCAGGCCATGATGGCCTATAGCGCGGCCATGGCGGCCATGCAGACCGAGTTACCCAGCATCGAAGAACATGGCCAAGGCAATAACGGTAAGTACGCCACGCTGGAAGATATCGTCGATACCGTGCGGCCCATTATGCAGAAGTACGGCTTTGCAGTGAGCTTCCGTATTCAGACCCAAGAACGGGGCATTCAGGTCACCGGTGTGTTGATGCACAAGGACGGCCACCGTGAAGAGACCAGCATGCTGCTGCCTGCGGACATGAGCGGTAACAAAAACGCGGTACAGGCTTTTGGCTCGTCTACTAGCTATGGCAAACGTTACGTGCTGAGTGCCCTGCTAAATATCACGACGCGAGGCCAGGACGATAACGGCAACACCTGCACTAGAGTAAAGCTAGTAACACCCTTTCAGGCGGGACAGATCCAGCGGCTGATTAGCCAATGCCCCGCCACGACCCAGGAGTGGTTCAGTGGTAAATACGGTTCCGCCGTTCAGGTGCCTCAGGTTGATTTTGACAAGCTGCGAGCATCCCTCACCAAGCGTGCGGTTAATTAAAACGGCGTATCAATCCTACCTGAGTAAAGGAGGCATCCATGCAGATACTCAACATGGAGCAAGGCTCCCCTGAGTGGCTAGCGGCGCGCTTAGGGCGCGTCACCATGTCGGAGCTAAAAACGCTGCTGGTCAACGGCAAAGGCCCTGGTGGATTTGGTACTGGGGCCTTTTCGTATATGCACCAACTAATCGGCGAGCGGATTACCGGTGAACTGGCAGAGCCGTTTCAAGGCAATGCCCATACCCGACGGGGCCACGAGCTAGAAAGTGTGGCAAGAGAGCTCTACCGCGATGCCACTGGCGAACCAGAGCCACAGGAAGTGGGCATTATCCTCAATCACGAGGTGGGTTACTCACCTGACAGTTTGGTGGGTGATAAAGGCTTGCTGGAAATCAAAACCAAACTGCCCAAGTTCCAAATCGAAGTGCTGTTGAATGGAGAAATACCTGATGAACACATACCCCAATGCCAGGGGGGGCTATGGGTCAGCGAACGGGAGTGGATCGACTTCGTGAGCTACTGGCCCGGCATGCCGTTGTTTATCAAACGTGCCTACCGTGACGACATCATGATTCGCACCATTGCCGAACGGGTCGAGGCCTTTTATGAAGAGATGGAGCGGCGGATCAGTCAAGTGATGGCAGCGTGACACGACCTTCCCATAGTTACACCAATCGATCATTAACGACATAGACGCCGGGGCCATCACCCCGGCATTTTTTATTTTTTGGAGACAACCATGACACACGCCAAACTTAAAGCCGGTGAAGTGGCGGGCACTTACTTAGTCACTTCACCGGTCACGGAAACTGACATAATCACCATGGCCAAGCGTTTCGCACGGCGCAAGCTCGCTAAAGGCCGCAAGATATCCCAGCCTTCGCAAGCGTTTGAGCATCTGCAGCTACTGCTGCAGGACTATGAGCACGAGGTGTTCAGCGTGCTGTTCCTCGACAGCCAACACCGTGTAATTCGATTTGAAGAGCTGTTTCGCGGCACTATCGACGCAGCAAGCGTCTATCCACGGGAAGTGCTGAAAGCAGCACTGGCCTACAACGCCGCTGCTGTCATCCTCGTTCACAACCACCCTAGCGGCGACCCTGAACCTAGCGATGCGGATCGGCGTATTACCGAACGACTGAAGGAAGCTCTTGGCTTGATGGATATACGGGTGATTGATCACGTGGTGGTGGGGAGTGATGGTTGTAGGTCGTTCGCCGAAATGGGGTATTTGTAGAGCCCCAGATTCATATAACGGAGCTGCCGGAAAGGCAGCTCCATCCGTCAAACTGGCTTTATTTTTTCGTTACTTCAGCAAACCGCCAAGAGCGGATGTTAAAGAGTTTTCAGATTAATGATGTTCACAACATCTATTCCACGCCCCCTTCCCTAAAACGCGGAGCGTGGCGGGCTGGGAATGTCAGTTTCCTTCCTTGAATTTTGCTTTACAATTGCCGCTCATGCACATGGTACAGTAGTGCTCTCTATCCTCATGCTGGGTACCCTCAGCGATGATAATGCCGCAGCCGTTGCAGAACAGGGTGCCAATCCCGTCTTCGAATTTCACAATTGCATGTTCGTAGTCCATAAAGTTCTCCGCGAAGACCCCATCCTGCAAGAACGGGTAGTAATAGCTTGTCAGCAAAAGCCGACCTTTATCTGATATTTCCTTCGATGGCGCTATCAGGCGTCAGTTCAATTTCCTCTCGACCATCAGGTTGATACAGATAATAACAACACACCTAAACAGCACAGGCTAAGCAATTCTCTCCCTGGCACCAGATGCATTCAGTGCCATGATTCTCAGATATGCAACTCTGCATCACCAAAGTTGGCTTGGCCGCTATCGGCCGAGGCTGTGTGAAAACTTAAAAATTAGTTGCCGATGACAGTATCTAGCCGTCTTGGCACGAATATCGGCTATCAATACGTTTCAGAACGTCTTTATTTATTATTTTCCGCATCTCTAGCTGTTTGAGATGATCACTAAGAAACACCCGCTAAAGAGCATTGTCGCCTTTACAAACTTGCCAGAACCAGGTTTAAGCCCTTACCCACGCATTGCCTGGATTAACCCCTGGGTGCCAAAGATATTCATTACGCGTTTCATGTTATAAGCAAGTACATGGAGGCTCATTTCCGTGCTGACGTTCTTAAGTCCCTTAGTCAGGAAGTGCGTCGCTCCCATCCACGCTTTCAACGTGCCAAAGGGGTGCTCGACCGTCTTACGACGGATGCGCATTATATCCGGCGCCTGATCCAGTCTAAATTTTACCGCCTCCAGTACATCTTCGTGTTCCCACCGTTTGATACGCCGATAGATACCTGTGGTGCATTGCGGCTTCATTGAGCAATTCGGGCAAGCCGAACTCCAGTAGCAATTAAGCGTCTGGCCTTTTTCAACGTTCTTGAAGCGCCAAATCAGGCGCTCCCTTGCTGGGCAGCGATATTCATTACGCTCAGGCACGTAGTGGAACGCTTCTCTGGGAAACATACCTTTAGCCTGGCTAGGCGAGGTTTTAGGCTTAGGAAGATACGTCGTGATACCGGCCTTGTGACACGCAAGTATCTCCTCACCAGTAAAGTAACCGCGATCAGCTACGACGTGGAGATCACTAACAGCACTAGCAGCGCGTGCTTGTTGGGCCATCCGGTAAAGCTGACGCCGGTCACTGCCGACATTGGTTACCTCATGGGCAACAATCAAATGATGCTGGCTATCGACAGCCGTCTGCACGTTGTAGCCTACAATTCCCGTTCCTCGCGCAGTCATGGAGCGAGCGTCAGGGTCTGTCAAAGAGACTTGCTGATCAGGGGACTCAGTTCTTTGAATTTCAATGGATTGCAGTTGCTGAACTTCTTCTGTTAGGGAAGCGATCTTTTCCTTCAAACCAGTCGTGCGCATTTCTGTGATAGCGGCGGCGCCTTGATCCATTGCGTCGAGCTGGCGTAAGTAACGCTCAATACTTTTATCGATTTCTTCTGCCCGCCGCTTCATTTTAGCCAAGGTGAAGTTACGGTCTCGATTGTTGACTGCCTTAAATTTGCTGCCATCAATCGCCATTACCGAATGTGAAAAAAGCCCTAGACGTCGGCATATCATGACAAAGTCGCGGCAAGTAGCTTGAATCGCTTTGCCGTTGTTTTTGCGGAAATCTGCGATCGTTTTGAAATCCGGCGCTAGGCGTTCCGTTAGCCACATGAGTTCAACATTACGCTGTGCCTCACGTTCCAGACGGCGGCTAGATTGGAGGCGATTGAGGTAGCCGTAAAGATAGATTTTTAAAAGAACGGCGGGGTGGTAGGCGGGCCGACCCGTCGCATGAGGGTCAACGCCATTAAAGCCCAGCTGTTTGAGATCAAGGGCATCAACAAAAGCTTCAATGGCTCGAACCGGATTATCTTCAGAGACAAAATCATCCAGAAGCTCAGGAAACAAGGTAGCTTGGGATCGGGGTTCACCTGCGACGAACCGTTTCATCGTTACCTCCCACACTCTGTCATGGGATAAGTATAGCGACAGCTACGTTTTCACACAGCCTCGGCCAAAAGCAGTCTTTAAAAGTCTTCTAATATACTTCTCTTTCAGCGCTTTATTTAAATTCAGTTAATAATTGGAGGGCTACAAAGCGTTCAAGAGGAGCCTGCATACCCTGGCTAATCGGCACACTCAATACACTTCAGCACTAACGGATCCCAGGTGAGGCGTTTGGCCCCAATCCATTCGCCGCACTCGATACACTCACCGAAGCTCTCACTCTCAATGCGTTGCAGGGCAGCGGCAATCTGCTTTAGCTTTAACTGGCGGCGCTGCTCGCCTGCTTTGGCCATCGCTTGCCCCTGCATTGCATCCATACGCGACAGCCGACCTACCGACGTTTGATCCAACATTACAGTATCGCGTGAGTCTTCACTGCTTGCGCTCTCCTCGCGAAGCGTGGTGTCGAGTGTCATCAGTTTCTCACGGATAACGGCTATATCCACCTCGGGGTGATTCATCTGCGTCTCCAGTTAGCCTACAATCGTTACCCTACTAATTTGTTTGATCGCGTAAGGGACTATTCGATGGGCTATCGCACCCTGCTGCGCGATCACCGCAGCGTACTCAGTATCGCTTTTTTGGCCATGTTTAGCTCAAGCCTTGGGCAGAGTTATTTCATTGGCCTCTTTCAAGCCCCTCTTTCAGACCACCTTGGGCTTAGTGTCAGCCAGTTTGGCACCGCTTATGCTGTGGTTACTCTGATAGCGGGCTTCTGCATGCTGCGCTTTGGGCCATCTGTTGATTGGATAAACCCACGACGTTTCGCAGCAATCATATTATTACTGCTATTAACCGGCGTTGTGCTGCTTACCTTATCGCCCTGGTGGTGGTTAGGGATAGTCGGCCTTGGCATAGTACGGCTATGCGGTCAGGGTATGTTGACCCATTTGGGTAACACGCTTGCCGCCCGAGAGTTTTCCACCATGCGTGGCCGCGCCATTGGGTTGGCAAACTTAGGCATTCCACTGGGTGAAGCGCTGCTACCACCGTTGGTTGCTGCGGCGCTTATCTGGAGCAGTTGGCAAACTTTTTGGTGGCTAATGTGCGGGACTATTGCACTTCCATGGCTGTGGCTGCTAATGAAAGCCCCCTGGCCCAGCGCGCCGAGCGTTAAACCGACGAAACAAACACCCCACGGCCCTCGCCCCTTTCGTGATAAACGCTTCTGGTTGTTATTGCCCCTGTTAATGTCACTGCCTATCACCATGACGGGGCTATTTATTTATCAAGCCCAATTAACCGAAGCCCTCGACAGCTCACTGGCGGTTTATGCACTGGCGCTGACCGGCATGGGGTTCGCCAAACTGCCGGGGACGTTACTAGGCGGTCGATGGATCGATAAATTGGGGCCCGTGAAGCTAGCGCGCCTTTACTTGTTACCCTACGCCATCGCTATGGTGATGGCGTTAACCATCGGTGGGAACATCAGCATTTGGGCACTAATGGTAGGCGGCGGGTTAGCCATGGGCGCTCAGGAGCTTATCGCCTCTGGTCTGCTGATCAAGCTATGGGGCGCTGAGCATCTTGGCAAGGTACGCTCAGCACTTAGCGCATCCATGGTGTTCTCCACCGGCATAGCGCCTGCGGTACTGGGGTTAGCCCTTGGAGTGGGTGCACCCTTTTACTCGCTTTTATTAGGTATGCTGGTGTTCATCGTTGCCGGATGGCTACTGGCACAGCGCGTGCTGCGGGAAGCAGCCAACTGCACGGCGGAGCAGTAAGTAGCAAGCAATGAAAGCAAGTGTTCAGCGCAAAGTTAACACCGGCAGTTGGGCGTTACGCTGCACCGAGGTCGTAGTACTAATCACTAGAAGGTGGCGAATGCGCGAGTGGCCATAGGTGGCCATTACCAGCATAACGATACTGTGCTCCTGCTTATAGGTACGCAGCTTCTCTTCCACTTCGCCCGCGCCTTCGCAGTGCACGTAACGTTTCTAACGCCCAGGTAAGCTGCGAGCGGTGTTCAGCTGTTTCTGCGCCCACAATGACGGCATGACAAGTAGTGCCTTCAAACAAGGGACTTTTAGCTAGCATTTCCACCCCTTTACGGCCGGTTACTAACGTCAAACGCGATCATCACGTTGTGCGGTGCCAGAAACTGGGCGGTCTCAATGACCAAATGCAACACCTAACCTATCAGGTAGGGTAATGCTATGACTAATTGTTATCGCCATGTAAAGCCACCGGTTAGCCACTGTCGCTACCAAATGTGCCTAATTCCCTTAGTGTGGGTAAGGTAATGCTTCGCTACGACGCTCGTCCGATAGGGCACCAGGGTGATAACTGGTATTTAATCTGCTAACATTATCTGCGCGGTTACTGGCTACTAGGCTTCCTTAACGAAGGCTTTTCGCTGTCGATAGAATACATCAGCAGGATCATAAACCATGCCACACCTACTCTCACAGTTGATGACCCCACCCTAGTTTTTTGCCCGACATTTATGCACTCCGCTTGATTGCTTCTCATGAGAAAATATCATGAAAAACGATCAGTTACTTATGGACTAATGCAATAAGTGCTGGCAACGATGACAACCAATCCACCCTAAGCATTGTTTGATTTTCAGACTAAAGCACTTACCTCATGTTGGTAAGTTTTTACTCTTCAAACAAGGCGAATTCATTGCAATACCTACCTCTCCCTCACACTGCGTTCTTTGACGAAACCTCTTCCTCACAGCTATTTGTGGCGACTCTGCTTGAAAATGCAGATATTCATATCAATGGTGACCGTCCCTGGGATATGCGGTTAAATGCCCATGGCGTGATTGAAGATGCCTTAGCACGAGGCAATCTCGGCCTAGGTGAGCGCTATATGGACGGTGATTGGGAAACCGATGACCTCGATAAGTTCTTTTTTAAACTGATGCGTGCCCGTCTTCCCGATCAGGTCAATCACAGCAAATTAGTGTTTCACCACCTAAAAACACGTTTGGTCAACTTACAAACCGCCAAACGTGCGTTTCAGGTCGGCGAGGCACACTACGACCTTGGCAACGATTTTTATGCCGCCATGCTCGACAAGCGCATGACCTACACCTGTGGCTACTGGAAAGATGCCAAAACGCTCGACGAGGCCCAGGAAGCCAAGCTCGATCTGATTTGCCGCAAACTTAAGCTCAAACCCGGCATGCGCGTGCTGGATATCGGCTGTGGCTGGGGAAGCTTTATGGCCTACGCCGCCGAACATTACGGCGTTGAGTGCGTAGGCCTGACGATTTCAAAAGAGCAAGCAGAATACGGCAAGCTGCTAATGCAGAGCGGGTTACCGGTTGAATTCCGGTTAAAAGATTATCGTGATGAAACCGAGCAATTTGACCGCATTGTCAGTATCGGAATGTTCGAGCATGTGGGTCGCAAAAACTATCGCGAGTACATGAAGGTAGCCAATCGCTGTTTAAAAGATGACGGCCTTTTCTTGCTGCACACCATTGGCAAAAATGTACGTAATACCTCTCCAGACCCCTGGATTGATAAGTATATTTTCCCCAACGGTGAATTGCCCGCCTTGAGCCAAGTGACCAACGCTGCGGAGTCACTGTTTGTGGTGGAAGATGTACACAACTTTGGCGCAGATTACGACCGCACGCTAATGGCTTGGTATAAAAACTTTGAAGCGAGCTGGCCTCAGTTCAAAGACCAGTTCAGCGAGCGTTTTTACCGTATGTGGCGCTACTACCTGCTTAGCTGTGCGGGTGCTTTCCGCGCTCGCGACATTCAACTGTGGCAATTTGTGCTCAGTAAAAAGGGTGTGCTCGGTGGCTACGACCGCGTTAGCTAAGTCGTTTTCGATGCTTGCGTTTGAAAATATTAAGCCACGACTCACTATTCATTAATTGGACTGTTTAATGCATAACACGTTTACCCTCTTTACATCCGAATCCGTCTCAGAAGGCCACCCCGACAAGATCGCCGACCAAATATCTGATGCTGTTTTAGATGCCATCATCGCCCGTGACAAGCAGGCGCGGGTGGCTTGTGAAACCATGGTTAAAACCGGTGTGGCGATTATCGCCGGTGAAATCACCACCTCTGCCTGGGTAGATTTGGAAACGCTAGTTCGCGACGTTATTACCAATATTGGCTATAACTCATCAGACGTTGGTTTTGATGGCGCCACTTGCGGCGTGATGAATCTAATCGGCAAACAGAGCGTTGATATTGCTCAGGGCGTTGATCGCACCAAGCCCGAAGATCAAGGTGCTGGTGACCAAGGCTTAATGTTTGGTTACGCCACGAACGAAACCGAATCGTACATGCCCGCCCCGATTCACTATTCGCACCGCTTAGTCGAGCGTCAGGCAGAACTTCGTCAACACGGTTTACTACCGTGGCTACGCCCCGATGCCAAGAGCCAAGTGACCTTCCGCTATAACGCTGCGGGTATGCCCTGTGGCGTTGATGCTGTCGTGCTATCAACTCAGCACGACCCCAGCATCGACCAGGAAGAGCTTCGCAGCATTATTAAGCACGAAATTATTGAGCAAGTGCTGCCTGATGAATGGCTGGATGAAAACACCCAGTACCACATTAACCCAACGGGTAAATTTGTGATTGGTGGCCCGGTGGGCGATTGCGGCCTAACCGGTCGAAAAATTATCGTTGATACCTATGGCGGTATGGCGCGTCACGGTGGCGGTGCATTCTCCGGAAAAGATCCCTCAAAGGTCGACCGCAGTGCTGCTTACGCGGGTCGCTATGTCGCCAAAAACATTGTTGCCGCTGGTTTAGCCGATAAGTGTGAAATACAAATTTCGTATGCAATCGGTGTCGCTGAACCCACATCTGTGGCCATTGATACCTTTGGCACTGGCACCATCGACGATGCCAAGATTGTGAGCCTTGTTCGGAAGCATTTTGACCTCAGGCCCTTTGCCATTACCACTATGCTCGACTTGCTGCACCCGATGTATCAGCTTACCGCCGCCTACGGTCACTTTGGGCGCGAGCCGTTTGAGCATAGCTACCACTGGATCGATGATAAGGGCGCGGCGCAGGTAGAAACCTTTACCGCTTTCCCCTGGGAAAAAATCGATAAAGCCGAAGCGCTACGTCAAGCAGCAGCGTTGTTAAAATAACTAAACCAGCCTAGGAGCCGTATATGTCAAGCAAGATATATTGCATTGCCAACTTCAAACCTAAGCCCGGAAAAGAGGAAGCCGTATTTGAAGCGCTTCAAAGGCTAGAACCAAATACTCATCGAGAAGATGGCTGCCTAGCATACACGGTGACTCGCCATATTGATCACCCGAATGCCAAAGGGGCGAGTTACCCCATTGTCTTTCACGAAGTATGGGCTAATCGTGATTCGTTCGAAGCGCACTGCAATCGCCAAGAGATAAAACAGTTTTTTGCCCAACACGTGGAAGCTAAGGACGGCGATATCGATCACGCTAATGTCTGTGTATATAGCGACGAACCTTATGACTACGATGCGCCTAGAATCTAAGTCCACACCGCTGTACGGCTTCACCTACAGTTGAAATAGAAAATAATCTCCCTAGACATTAAACATTGGATATCCCACATGACTGAGCAAAAAATGAACGTCGAGAGCTTTAATCTGGATCACACCAAGGTGAAAGCCCCCTATGTACGCCTTGCTGATATCAAAGAGGGCCAGAACGGCGACCGTATTCATAAATACGATTTACGCATTTGCCAACCTAACCAAGCTCACATGGAAATGCCCGCCCTACACTCACTCGAACACTTAATGGCCGAGCTTTCGCGTAATCATACGGATAAGGTCGTGGATATCAGCCCGATGGGGTGCCAAACCGGTTTCTATATCGCGATGATTAACCACGATGACTATGAGGAAGTACTTAAGATACTCGATAAGACACTGGAAGACGTTTTAACGGCTACCGAAGTACCCGCTTGCAACGAAATGCAGTGCGGCTGGGCTGCCAGTCATAGCCTGAAAGGCGCTCAAGCTCTTGCCAGCGATCTGCTTGAAAAACGCGATGAATGGACACAAGTCTTTGCTTAAAACGATTCTATCCTGAACTTAAGGTCATCTAGCTCACTAACCATCAACTTAGGGTATGAACCAAGCGCTTGACGAATTCACACCATCGCGCTTGGCCTACTCTAGTGGTAACGACATCCTACGGAACACCAAACCTGAGTAGCGGTCAATCGAAGTAAGATTCCGCTTCAATTTACCCCAGATACCTTTGTTTAAGGTCGCTGGTAACTGCATGAGGTAACTCAATGGCACGGTTACACAACGGCTTTTGCCCTACGCCACCCTAGCGCTACTCCCTCCAGACAACGCTATGCATTCATTGCATTTTGTAACGCAATGATTTGCCGAAACCGACCTGTGAGTGGAGTGACCATGCAATTACAAAACGCCTTTATTCCCAACATCGACGAATTAACGACATCCACTGAGTGGACTAGCGTGCACAGTTATTTACCCACCAATGCCAAAACACCCTTACTGGTGGTTTATCGCGATATCCATGGGGCTGGTGTGACATCGGCTATTTTAGAACGCGGGCGATTTCTTAGCGTTACTAATCGCGCTTTGGTTCGTGGCGTTCAGGCTTGGCGCTACATGGAGGAGTAATCTCATCCAGTTTTACTCTTCGCCAAACCACACCACGAGGTCAATATGGAAAACGCCGCTCTTGCAGCTCAGTTCCCCATTGAACAAGAAGTAAAACGTCGTCGTACCTTCGCCATCATTTCGCACCCTGATGCGGGCAAAACCACCTTAACCGAAAAGCTATTGATGTACGGTGGCGCAATCCGTACAGCGGGTACCGTAAAAGCCAAAAAGAGCCAGCAATTTGCCACCTCCGACTGGATGGAAGTGGAGAAGCAGCGGGGTATTTCAGTAGCAAGCTCTGTCATGCAGTTTGAGCACGAAGGGTGTGTAATTAATCTGCTCGATACGCCAGGCCACAAGGATTTTTCCGAAGATACATACCGCGTGCTAACCGCTGTAGATGCCGCATTAATGGTCATTGACGCGGCGAAAGGGGTAGAAGCACAAACCATAAAATTATTAGAAGTGTGCCGTCAGCGTAAAACCCCGATTATCACCTTTATCAATAAAATGGATCGTGAAGTTCGTGAACCATTAGACGTCATTGATGAAATTGAGCAAATTCTGGGTATCACCTGCGCCCCCATTACTTGGCCTGTAGGCATGGGAAAAGAATTTGCAGGTGTCTTCGACTTACGTCGCCACCACATGCTTAAGTTCACCCCAGGCGATAACACTGCTCATCAGGCAGTGGAAGTGCTAGAAAGCGTTGATGATCCTTACCTCACCAAGAATTTTCCTATTGCCCACGCCACTTTCAAAGAGGAGTTGGAAATTGTTCAAGAAGCAGCTGATCCTTTTAACCAGGAAGCTTTTCTAGCAGGTGACTTATCGCCGGTATTTTTCGGTTCAGCGATTAACAACTTCGGCGTGCGCGATATTCTAGAGGCGCTTACCCAGTGGGCACCTTCTCCACGTCCTAGAGAAGCGAAAGAAACAACCGTCTATCCTGATGGGAAACAATTTTCAGGTATCGTGTTTAAAATTCAAGCCAATATGAACCCACAGCATCGCGACCGAATTGCGTTCTTACGTATTTGCTCCGGCGTCTATCGGCAGGGATTAAAAGTTAACCACGCGCGAAGTGCCAAGCCTATTCGACTCGACCACGCTATTACCTTTATGGCTCAAGAACGCGCACACCTTACCACCGCCTATGCAGGCGACATTATTGGCATCCCCAACCATGGCAAGCTGCGTATTGGCGATGTGCTAAGTGAAGGCGAGCTATTGGCCATCGCAGGCATCCCTCACTTTTCACCTGAAATTTTCAAAACGGCGCGTCTAAACGATCCGCTACGTTCAAAGCAGTTAAACAAAGCGCTTAAAGAGCTAGGTGAAGAAGGCACTATCCAGGTATTCGAACCGCTAGAAAAGACCGGGATGATTATGGGCGCTGTTGGGCAGCTACAGTTTGAAACCGTCGCTCATCGCTTACTTACGGAATACAACATTGACGCTACCTTTGAAAGCGTGCCTGTGCATAAAGCGCTCTGGGTATCGAGTGAGGATATACATCAGCTAAAGCGATTTACCCAAACTAGCTCTGTACGATTAGCCTACGACGCAGCGGGCGCCCTGGCCTTTATGCCCCCTACTCGCGCAGCACTGGACATTACTATTGAAAGATGGCCAGAGCTTACGTTTCACACTACCCGCGAAATAAACGCTGTTTGAACTAAGACTTACTTTACAAGACGTTAAGACGTAAATACTCCCCATTTAACAGGCACTATGGATACCAAAACCAACATCTCTCAACGCGACGCTGAACACCGCCAGTTAATGCACACCCTTGAACGCATTGACCTAAACATAGAAGAGATTAACCAACGCCTAGCGGCTTATGCGGAGGACATACAGGCCCAAAAAGAGTATTTATGGACAAGCCGGGATGAGATGGATCACATTGAGAAAATCTCCGCCCGCGAGTCAATTGAGCAAGCGGTAATGACTGGCGACAATGCCTTGGCACGCCGCCATAAACTCGAAAAGCTCAGGCACTCACCCTATTTTGGGCGCTTCGATTTTGCCCAGTGGGGCTCCCCTAAAGCGACTCCCATGCCGATTTATATCGGCATTCACCACTTTTACGACGATCTGGCCGGTCAAAACCGCATATACGACTGGCGGGCCCCCATTGCGTCACTGTTTTACGATTACGAAACAGGCCCCGCCAGCTATCAGAGCCCGAAAGGCGAGATTAGAGGCCAAATCAGCCTCAAGCGGCAGTTCAGAATAAAGAAAGCCAGCATTGAACTGATGATCGATAGCGATGTTCACGTGGTCGATGATGTGCTCCAGGACACGCTGAGCCAAGCGTCTGACGACACGATGAAGAACATCGTTGCCACCATTCAGCGTGATCAAAATGCGATTATCCGTAACGACGAAGCCCATACGCTGATTATTCAAGGGGTGGCGGGTTCTGGAAAAACTTCGATTGCGCTACACCGGATTGCATTTCTACTCTATCGATTTAAAGACACCCTCACCTCCGAAGATATTTTAATTATCTCGCCCAACCAGGTGTTTTCTGACTACATCGCCAACGTGCTGCCCGAGCTGGGTGAAGAGACGGTTAATCAAGTAGGGATGGAAACATTGGCCGACGAGTTGCTCGACAGCCAGTATCGATTCGAAACATTTTTTGAACAAACCACGGCGCTACTGGAAAAGAACGACGAGGCTATGAAGGCGCGCCTGCATTTCAAAGCCTCACCCGAGTTTCTTAAAGAGCTTGATCGTTACGCGGCCGACGTAGAAGCGAAACGCTTTAAGGCTAAGGATATTTGGATTGCTCGGCGATTAGTGCCTGGCTGGCTACTGGAAGAAGTGTTTAAAAAGCATCGCAACCTACCTACCAATGAGCGCCTAAAACAGGTGAGCTGGGAAATAGAGCAGAAAATTGGCAATCAATATAACTATGATTTAGCGCCTGACGAGCGCAAGACACTCAAAGCCACTATTAAGGGCATGCTGCAGCAGAAAACCCTGCGCGAAACCTACAAGGCGTTTTACACCTGGCTGGGTAACCCCGAACTGTTCAAGACAGCTTCCAGGGGGCGGCTTGAGTACGCCGACGTATTCCCGCTGATCTATTTAAAGATGCGCTTGGAGGGAGTCCATTCACGGTGGCGGAATGCCAAGCATCTATTAATCGATGAAATGCAGGACTATACCCCCGTACAGTACGCGGTTATCGGCCAGCTGTTTCGTTGCAAAAAAACCGTGCTAGGCGATAGCTACCAATCGGTTAACCCTTATAGCGCCTCGAAAGCCGAGCAGATTCGACGAGTGCTGCGTCAATCCATGTACGTGACACTCAACAAAAGCTACCGCTCCAGTATTGAAATAACTCGCTTCGCCCAGCATATCGCCTATAACCCCGATTTAGAGCCGATTGAGCGTCATGGCAAATCGCCTGCTATTCACCGCTGCGCCTCACGCAAGCAGTCGCACACAGCCATTCAGCAGCTAGCCCAAGAGTTTGCAGCCTCAACACATAATACCTTGGGTATTGTGTGCAAAACCCAAAAGCAGGCCAGCCTTGTTTTTAAAGCGTTAGAAGGACAATTCGATAAGATACAGTTGCTCACTGAACAAAGCACCGCGTTTGGACAGGGCATTATTATCTGTACCGCTCATATGGCGAAGGGCTTGGAATTTGACCGTGTTATTGTGCCCGAGGTAACGGCCACCCATTACGCAACGGATATGGAGCGCAACTTACTCTACGTGGCCTGTACACGGACAATGCATCAGCTTGACCTTACTTACCACGATCAGCCCTCGCCGTTTATCGAAGAGCTGGAAAGCCATCAATTTCAAGCGGCCTAATACCCAGACGGCTAGATTAGGACGTTGAGTTGAATAATGCCCATACGCTCTCTTCATCGGAAGCATAAAGGTGTAAGTGTTGCAGGTGTTTCGAGTGTTGCAGTTGATCACTCAATGCAAAAACAGCTTCCCGTACTGCCTCTTCAACGCCTTGAACATGGGGGTTGGCGCCGGGTAGAGGAATAGAGAGCGTAGTAAGCTCTTCTCGCTCTGACACAATAATAATTTTACGGTAGCACTTGGCCCATAAAGCCAGCGTTTTAGTATCACCATCACTACTTTGGGGTGGTGCAAATTTAATCATCGTTGGCCCTTCCTGAAAAGGTTGCGAGACCATCCAAGCTTCACCAATCACTCCGCTGCCCAAGGCTTTTATATGCTCTTTGGTAGCAGGTTTTGCATACGCATTTTCTAGCAATAAAGGTACGTCCGTCTGGTGAACCGATATCTCCGTTTTATTGAGCTGCCAAGTCTTCATTAGCCTCTCCTTAGAACAAAAAAGCCGGCTCACTCAAAAAATGAGGGCCGGCTGCGGGTAACAAGTCGCAATGCGAGCTAAATATTTATGCGCTGTTGCTCTTACCAAAACTCAGCGCAAAATCAGCACCGGTATGCGGCTACCACGTAGCATGGCCGTGGTTGTACTACCTACCAGTAAGTGGCGAATACGGGAATGCCCGTAGGCGCCCATCACCAGCAGGTCAATGCTGTGCTCTTTTTCGTAGGCTTGTAGCGCTTCGTCTACCTCGCCAGCACGAATAGCGCCTTCGGCTTGATGGCCCGCTTCACGCAACGTGCTTAACGCCCATTCAAGCTCAGAGCGGCGTTCAGCCGTTTCTGCACCGATGATCAGCACATGGCACTCGGTGCCTACGAAGAGCGGTGAACGGGCCAGCATCTCGACGCCTTTACGGGCTGTTTTACTGCCGTCAAAGGCCATCAATATTTTTTCAGGCCGCTTGAAGGTTTTCGGCACCATCAGGATCGGGCGGTGCATTTCACGCACTACCCGCTCAAGGTTAGAGCCAAGATGGCCACTGGCCTGGTGAGCGGTTTCACCGCGCTTACCCACCACCAGCAATCGCACGTCTTTTTCAAGCTCTACTAACGTTTCAACTAGGGTACCGTTGAGCTGGCGAGTGATGGGGTCGCTGACCCCATCCTTTATCGCCCGTTCTTTGGCCGCCTCCAGCATTAGCTTGCCCTGCTCGCGATTCACCTTGGCGCGCTGCTCATCAAGGTCGGAAAGCTCTTTCATTAACCGTTCGCGGGCACCGAATCGCAGGTTGCCGGAAAGATTCTGCTCTTCGGGTATTTCAGAATGGTTGTCGACCACATGCACAAAGGTTAACGGTGCATCCATGGCCAAGCTTGCCCAGGCGGCGTAATCGCAGACGCCTTCTGCATACTGGGAGCCGTCAATCGCGGCTAATACTTGATCAGTCATATCGCTCTCCTTCATTGGTTAGTGGCCGCCCATCAGTTTTTCAACTGCTTCGGGGTCGTTATGAACCGCATAGCGATCCACTACCGTCGCGCTGGCTTCGCTCAAGCCCACCATCTCAACCTCGGTACCTTCACGGCGGAATTTAATTATCACGCGATCCAACGCCTGTACGGCAGTGATATCCCAGAAGTGTGCGCGGGAAAGATTGATAGTGACTTTATCGATGCTCTCTTTGAAGTCGAAGGCGGCGATAAAGCGCTCAGAAGAAGCAAAAAACACCTGACCGACGACTTCATATTCACGCTCTTTCCCCGGTTCTACTTCTTTAGAGCCGATATACATAATGTTGCCGACTTTATTGGCAAAGAACATCGCCGCCAACAGCACACCAACAAAGACGCCAATCGCTAGGTTATGGGTGCCTACCGTTACGATAACGGTGGCCACCATGACAAAATTGGTACTCATAGGGTGCTTTTTCAGGTCGCGAATCGATTCCCAGCTAAAGGTACCGATTGCCACCATAATCATCACCGCTACCAGCGCCGCCATGGGGATTTGCGATACCCAATCCGCCAGGAAAACGACCATCAACAACAGCGCGATTCCAGCAATCAGCGAAGAGGTACGACGACGTCCACCGGATTTGATATTGATTACCGACTGGCCAATCATGGCACAGCCTGCCATACCACCGATTAGACCCGAGCCAATATTGGCAATGCCCTGTCCTTTACACTCGCGGTTTTTATCGCTTTTGGTATCGGTCAAATCATCGATGATCGTGGCTGTCATCATTGACTCTAGTAGCCCCACCACCATCAACATAATTGAATAGGGCAATACAATCATCAGCGTTTCTAGGTTCAGCGGTACATCGGGCCACAAAAAAACTGGCAGCGTATCGGGTAGTTCACCCATATCACCTACGCTGCGAATCTCCATGCCGGTCATCATGTAAACGACGGTAAGAACAACGATGCAGACCAGTGGCGAAGGGATAGCTTTACCGATTGCGGGTACATAGGGGAAGCCATAAATAATCACCAGGCCCGCAAGTGTCATCGCATAGACGTGCCATGTGACATCGGTCAGCTCGGGCAACTGTGACATAAAAATCAGAATTGCCAGGGCATTAACGAACCCTGTTACCACAGAACGCGATACAAAACGCATCAGCTCAGCGAGCCTTATATAGCCCGCAATAATTTGCAGCACCCCCGTGAGCAGGGTAGCCACCAGCAGATACTCTAACCCGTGATCTTTAACTAGGGTTATCATCAGCAGTGCCATAGCACCGGTAGCGCCGGAGATCATTCCCGAGCGGCCACCTGCGAAGGCGATAATCACACAGATTGCAAACGAGGCGTAAAGGCCGACCTTCGGGTCAACACCGGCAATAATCGAGAACGCAATGGCCTCGGGGATTAGCGCAAGCGCCACAACAAGTCCAGCTAAGGTGTCACCCTTGAGGTTGGAGAGCCATGATTGTTTAAACTTTTCGTACATGCGAGGGGTCCATGATTTTGGGGTAACGACAAGCCAAAAACGGGCTAACAGCGCAGCCAACAATAGGAAGCATCGCCAACACATTGGCACGCTGGGGTAATCAGCTTGTAGTTTTTCAATAGTGGAAAGCTAGCTTTAGGTACGGCTACGTTCATGTACAAGAAAATCAGGTACTGAAGGCTTAAGTACCAGAAAGCGATGACAGCACAGTGAAAGCGCTATCAGCACCTCAAGTGGGGGGAGCTTGGAGCTAGGGTGGAGTCATCAGCCCTAAAAAACGATGTGTAAATACAGTCATTGGCAGAGATTCTTTTACAGCTGGGAAAAAGAAAGAGTAGTGCAAAAACGTGCTATATCTTAGCAGCAAACCTGCTGCATTGCACCTAGCGTCTAGTGCTGCCCTTCGGGTTTCATCACTTTGACATATCAATCCACTACTTTAGGCAGGGTGATCTTACCCCCCGCACCTGGCGTACCATTACGCCGTTTAAGACGACATTTATCACCTGAGTCAGTCATACAGATTCACTGATGTGGCAACAGTCTTCCGGACATATTTTTAAGCAGCTACTGGTAGCGCTGACTCATAGTCCACTGGACTCATATAGCCATTGCTGGAGTGCAGCCGCACCCGGTTATAAAACACTTCGATATACTCGAAGATGACTTGCTTCGCTTCAGCCCGTGTCTTGAAGTCTTCATGGTGAACAAGTTCCGTCTTTAGCGTGTGGAAAAAGCTTTCTGACGGGGCATTATCCCAGCAATTTCCCTTACGGCTCATACTGCACCGATAACCATGTTGCGTCAGCAGCTGCTGGAAGTTGTCCGATGCATACTGGCTTCCGCGGTCGCTATGAACCAGTAATCCGGCATTAGGCCTACGCTTCCAAATCGCCATGGTAAGCGCATCATTGACCAGCGAGGTCGGCATGCGACTATCCATTGACCAACCTACGACAGCGCGCGAATACAAGTCGATAAACACCGCCAGGTAAAGCCACCCCTCCCGTGTCGGTATGTAAGTGATATCCCCCACATAAGCCTGATCGGGCTTCTCCGTGGTGAAGTGTCGATCCAGCAGGTTGGGAGCAACGGGTTTATCATGTTTCGAGTTCGTCGTTGCCCTGAACTTGCGCCTTGTTTTGCACGCCAAGCCTTCCTCCTGCATTAATCGGCCAATGCGACGCCGACTGACTGATTCATTCTCTTCCGACAGCTTCTGCTGGAGACGTCGCGTCCCATACGTCGCTCGGCTGGCTTGATGGTGCTTATGAATGTTGGCCTTCAACGCTTCATCTCGCTGGTTTCTCAAGCTGGGCGGCCGTAATTGCCACTCGTAATAACCGCTTCGAGAAACGTCAAACACCCGACACATCAGAGCGATGCTGAATTCGCTCTGATGGTGCATGATAAAGGTGTATTTCAGCGTGATTCTTTGGCGAAGAAGGCTGCCGCCTTTTTTAACAGTTCCCGCTCCTCCTTGAGTCGGGCATTTTCACGACGCAGCTGTTTTAGCTCCTCATACAGATGCACGTCATTTACCTGCTTACCGGAGCCTGGCGGTGGTTCGCCGTGAAATTTATTGATCCAGGTATGCAGTGTATTGACGTTCACCCCCAGTTCTCGGGCGGACTGGGCAACTGGCTGATTCGATTCTATCGCCAGTTTGACGGCACCTTCTCTGAATTCGTCGGTATAAGAATTGGTTTTCTTCTGAGTCATGACACACCTCTATAAGCAGGAGATATTACCTGCGTCTGTGTGTCCGGGAAACTATAGCCACTTCAGTGCTCATCAGTGGCCATCAGCTGATTATCGATGACTCTAAACGGAACCGAATGTTTCTCAAGGATATTGTTAACGTATTGGTGCCCGGGAACAGCTACTCCCCAGTTTTCAAGTGCCTCACATGCATCGCAGAAGGCGGCGATAAAACCAGGTGCGTCGGATGCAGCTCTGTCAGCGTGATATTCTAGGTCTGACTCAGCCCACGACAAACTAGAGCTTTTGGCGTACTGATCACCACTCGCAACAGCCAAAAATTCCTTAAATTTTTCAATAATCTGTTGGCGACCAATGGTGCTAGATGAGGCCTTTCGCGCAAGGCTAATAAAGTCTTGAACCGCTCTGTCGGTTAACGGAGTTGTTCCTCCCATCGGGAACCGTAACTCTACTGGCAACTCAATTGGCACGATGGCTCACCTTTCTCGTAATTCATAACGCTTCAAACACCGGCGCAGCTAGCTGCGTCTGAGTGCTTTGACTTGTTACGTGATTGACTCGCCAAGATAACCTTTGGATGATCTGGGTCAATTGCCAAAAGCTCTTGGATTACATACCTTAACGCTTTCCTACAGTTTTTCGTTGATTCTTGAATATCTTGTTCACGCGCCTTCATATAACTTGCCAATTCTTCATTATCGAAATTCATTTCTCTTGATTTCAGATGCACGAGAGAGTTTCGATCTTTGTGGAGGCGTTTCAATGATTCATAAGCTTGGCCAGACTTAGATATCTCTTTTCCAGTAATCAGTTTAGGGATAACTAGCCACTTCGATACGAAGTCTAATTTGTCCAAGTGATCTTTCGAATACTTATCTCCTAAACAAGATGCAGCATAGTCATAAATAAAGGCCTCAAAGTACATCGCCGTGAACACAACAGCAATAATACATGACTGGTCTCTAGCCTCCTCCAGAGGATCTAGCTCTATATGGAGCGTGTAGTATTCGGCTGGAGGATTTTCGGGGTCATCACAGCTTGATAGCAATGATGAAATATCAGCCCAAAGCTTTTTCACTTTTGGGTCGATTTCCTCAAACGTGTCTAGATTACTCTCGGCAATCCATCTAAACCTATCATCTCCACCTAAGCGGGTATATGTTTCAAATCTTTCCATATGGCTTCACGTAACAGTTTATTAGTGCGCATGCGTGCTTTTCTGGCCACCACCATCCTGACCATATAGTTATAATGCATTGAAATTTAGAGAAATAAATGCCGC
Source organism: Halomonas sp. XH26 (assembly GCF_024138895.1). NCBI lineage: Bacteria > Pseudomonadati > Pseudomonadota > Gammaproteobacteria > Oceanospirillales > Halomonadaceae > Halomonas > Halomonas sp. XH26. The sequence continues at coordinate 1,859,606 of NZ_CP071889.1, read as the reverse complement.
ATGCGCGTTAACATTTTCACCATCCTTTGGATATTGCACATAATCATCAATAGCTTTCCCCTAACACCTTGTTTCATAAAAACTTTGAAAAAGCCGCTCCAGAAAACCAAACATTTGTATTTCAAACCCAACCAGAAAAACGCGCATTGTGAGCCAAAGGTACTTATGAATATCCGGTCTCAGCGAAGTCCGCTCAGGGTCGATAGCGCGCCTGTTTGATCTAGAGTTATTCGCCACTTTTTCTAACAAACATTACTGCCCGCTACGCCTCCCATACTCTTCACGGCTTATTGGGTCAGCCATTAATCCATTACAGAGTTGATTATACTTTACAAATAGGATTTCAAGATTTGAAAAATCACTACGGATTTCATTAAACTGCTGCATGCGTGCCATCTCCGCCCTAGCCTTTGTGACCTCAGCATTACTAAGGGTAACCCCCTTTAGGAATGCTTCATTCGCAAGAGCAGTGAATTGCTCGGCCAAGTCGTTCTGCCCGCCGCGACGTACGCCTTCAGAAGTAATCGCGTAGTAACTCCAACACTGTGCATAATCGGCTGCAAGGTTTGATCGGATGTGGTCCTCGTCGGCGGCTTGAGCATGGATAGAAAATGCCATTAATACAAGGAATACAATAGCTGTAACTTTAGTCTTAATTATGATCATCTTCCGCCACCTTTAAGCACATAACACCATTCATCGAGAATACCCCATATACTCAAAAAACCGCGCCCGCTGTCTTTGTCGGCATGGCCGCTTTGGGTCGTTACCAGCCAGTGGCTACCATTCAAAACTCTTCAGAGGACATTATCTGAAAGAAGAGAGGCTGTCACCTCGCCCTCACGAGCGTGCATCAGTGAAGCTTTTGAGGGAGTTGAGCCATGGAGGTGAGTATCAAAAAACGACTTACGAAGAGAGAGCGTCCAGAGAGGTTTGTTTCTATTCAGTGAAAGCCAAAACCAAAGTATGGGCTGAGGTATGGGCTGACTAAATTACAGACACAAAAAAGCCGCTGAAATCAGCGGCTTATTCGTAATACTTGGCGGAGGGACAGGGATTCGAACCCTGGATAGGCTATTAACCTATGCCGGTTTTCAAGACCGGTGCATTCAACCGCTCTGCCATCCCTCCGGCTTATGGGTGCGTATAATAACAGCTTTCCCTTGGAAGTCAACGCCTTTCCGGTTAATTAGTAGAGCCTTAAGCCAACACGGGTAATGTTCCCGCCTTCCATTTCACTAACCACCCAGTGAATACCATGCCAGTCGACATCGTCGCCGACTACTGGGTGGCCGCCGACGCGTAGCGAGATAAACTCCGCAAGCGTCATGTCCTGCTCGCCGGGGCTTAAGGTTAAACCATAGGCTTGGGCAATATCCTGCATTTGCGCTTCGCCATCCAAGGTAAAGGTACCAAAGAAGGCCCGCTCTTGTTTAAGCTTTGCATCGCCGTTGAATAGGCGATTGAGCGCGACTAGGTCTTCAGTGCGGCCAATGACACAAATGACATCATCAAGCTTAAGCCGCGTACTCCCTTTGGGGTGAAGCATAACGTGGTTGCGAAATAGCGCCGAAATCAATGCGCCCGAAGGGAAACGCAGTAGCCGGATAGGAACATCTTCTAAGTCTTCGTTTTCAACCACGTAAACAAACATCTCAAAATCATTATCCGGCATTATGCCCAGCGGCCCTCGGCGGTTCGGCGTGGTACCTACGGGTACTTCTACTTTCAGCCATCGCGCCATAAATGTTAGCGAACCGCCCTGAATAAGCAGCGACATCAGTACCACCGCAAACGCTACGTTAAAGTACAACGAGGCGTTTTCTACCCCGCCGATTAACGGGAAGATAGCCAATACAATAGGTACCGCGCCCCGCAAGCCAACCCAGGCAATAAAGAAGGTTTCTCGCCAGCGGAATTTGAAAAATGGCTTAATAGTGATCAGCACCGCAAGGGGGCGTGCAACAAAAATCAGTGCTAGCGCAACTAGCCCTGCTGGCAATGCCACGTCCCAGAGCTGGCTTGGAGTGACGAGTAAGCCCAGCACCAGGAACAAACCAATTTGGCTCAGCCAAGCCAACCCGTCGTGTACCGGAAGAATAAAGTTAAGGTGGCGCCCAGGCTGATTACCAATCATCAACCCTGCTAAATAAATGGCCAGGAAGCCGCTGCCGCCTAGCACGCTGGTTAATCCAAACACGCTAAACCCAAGCGCCAGCGCTAGCATGGCATAAAGGCCCGGGGCTAGATCTAACCAACGCAGCAGCTTAGCGCTTAGCCAACCACCACCAATACCAACAACTAAACCAATCCCAAACTGGGAAATGAAGAACAGCAGTGTTTCGCCAATGCCGCCAATATCACCAACCAACAGCTCGACCAACATCAACGTGAGGAAAATGGCCATCGGGTCGTTGGTACCCGATTCAATTTCCAGCGTGGCCCCTACCCGCTCGTTGAGGTTAACCCCACGGCCGCTAAGCATCGAGAACACGGCTGCGGCATCGGTGGAGCCAACAATTGCCCCAACAAGCAATCCCTGTACTAGGGAAAGGTCAAACACCCACATGGAAATGACACCAACAATAGCGCTGGTGATAAAGACGCCAAAGGTGGCTAACGAGAGCGCAGGCCTAAAGCCGACACGGAACGTTTTTAATCGAGTGCGAAGGCCGCCATCCAGCAGAATCATTGCGAGCGCTAGATGGCCAATCGTGAACGCCATGGTGTAATCGTCAAACTCAACCCCTAGCAGGCCCTCTTCCCCCGCCAGCATGCCAAGTCCTAAGAAAATCAGTAGCAGCGGCACTCCCATCATTGAAGAAAGACGGCTCGCTAAAATGCTGAGCGCCATCAGGGAACCGCCTACTAAGAAGAACGTGTAAATTGCGTCCATGTCTCTCCGTCTCACCATCAATGCCGTTCTATTATTACATGCCACCGTACAATTTACTGAGCTTGTTAGGCTTGTCGCTTACAGGGGCTAGCCAGATCCTTCACCTCACAGCTAAACTCCGGCGTCATACCATCGGGAGTTAAGGTTATGTTGAACGCTTTTTGGCGTGTCGGTTCACTTGTATTCTTCACATTAAGCATTTTTTTATTATTTTCAATTTCAGCCACTTACGCAAATGAAGACAGCGAAACAGTTAGTAGCAGTGAGCCGCTTACGCTTGAGAGCGAGGTATCATTGCCCATTGGGCTATGGCCACCTACAGGCAATGACGCAGCAGAAGATGACCCGGAAGAAGCGCCCAGCATGGCGCTTGCACCACCACCGCCATTAGAGCCGCCTCCCTTAAAGCAGCTTCGTCTAATGCTAGACTGGTATGTCAGCCCTCAGCACGCAGCCTTAATTGTGGCGAAGCAGCGTGGCCTGTTTGCTGCCCATGGACTTGAACTTGAATTATTAACCCCCGCAGACCCATCTATCGCGATCAAACTGTTGACGGCGGGAGAAGTTGATCTGGCGTTAACGCGTCAGCCGTTGTTGCATTTACACGTTCACGATGGTGCCGCTATTACCCGTATTGGCACGCTGATTGAGACACCACTAAATGCTGTCATCGTGGCGGGAGACGTCCCTACAGGCGAAACTACCGATCAACTTGCAGGGTTGCACTATGGCTTTTCCACCCGCGAAGGGCGTGATGTGCTGGCAGATCAGCTGGTGCCTACCTCATTTCGCCAAATCGACGATTTCGCCCCGCCGGAAAGCGTCCACTTTGATGCTGCCAGTGCCCTGCGAGAAGGCCGAGTTGAAGCCATCGCCGATGGCTTTTATCACACTCTGCCACAACAGCTGGCGTCAGATGGCATTATCACCCACACCGTACGTTACAACGACGTTGACGTGCCGCGTCATGACGGTTTGATACTACTGGCAAATAGCGACACAGTAACAAGACGATCAGCCACTTGGTCACGTGTCCTTATTGCTTTGGAAGAGGCGAGCAATTGGATTATCGAAAACCCGGAAGCAGCGTGGTCACTGCTGATTAGCAGCCATCCTGTACTGGATAATGCGATTAACGAAGCCGCCTGGGACGACCTATTACGCCGCATTGCCATTAGTCCGGCGGCTCTTGATGCCCGACGCTATGCATCATTCGAACACTATCTTGAGCAAGCAGGTATTATCGAAACAGCATTGCCGGTTGCCCGGCTAGCCGTCAATCCTCATACGTTGACCGATGTACGCTGAAATAAGGTAGTAATGACGCAAGCACCATGAGTAACACACCACTGATATTTATTGATGTTGAGACGACAGGCACCCGTGCGACGCGTGACCGCATTACCGAAATTGCTGCCTTAAAGGTAGTCAATGATCACATAGTGGATCGCTGGGTCAGCCTGATTAATCCTGGCACCAGCGTGCCTTCTCACATTAGCCAGCTCACCGGCATTTATGATGAAATGCTGATTGATGCGCCCTCTTTTCAGACCATTGCGCACAGCTTGCGCGAATGGCTCGGTGAAGACTGCCTTGTAGCCCACAATGCACGCTTTGATGCCAGCTTTCTGCGCAACGAATTCAAGCGTGCCGATATTACCTATCAGCCGCTACTCCGCTGCACACTGCGCATTTCCCGCCGCTTAATACCTGAACTGCCCAAGCACAATCTCCGCGCCTTATTGGCGCATTTCAACATTCCACAAGCCCGCCAGCATCGGGCAGAGGATGATGCCACTGCGCTTTGGAAGCTGTGGGAAACCTGGCAGCAGCAGTATGACGCTGGCAGTTGGCAAGCCGCTCTAGCCGATGAGCAGCGCCACCGAAGCCTGCCCGCACATTTACCCAGTGAGCAACTAACCGGGCTTCCTGCTTCTCCAGGGGTTTATTTGTTTTATGGTCACAACCGCCTTCCCTTGTACGTTGGCAAAAGCATTAATTTACGCAGCCGCGTGCTTGGCCATTTCCAGCGCGACCACCAGGACGACAAAGAGATGCGCCTTGCCCAGCAAATACAGCACATTGAGTGGGAAGAAACCGCTGGCGATTTAAGCGCCCAGCTAAGAGAGGCTCAACTAGTCAAAGAGCTGATGCCGATTATGAACCGACAGTTACGCCGTCAGGGGCATTTAAAAACGTGGTATTGGCCAACCGATCAACCTTGCCCAACGCTGGTCAGCGGCAAAGCCATCAGCCAGCCTCAGCCGGGAAAGCTATTTGGGCTGTTTCGAAGTGCCAAAGAAGCTAAAGATGCGCTGCGCAATATTGCCGAAACACATCAGCTTTGTCCGCAAGCGCTAGGAATAGATAAGGGAACAGGACGGTGTTTTGCTAATCAGTTAGGCAAGTGTCGAGGCGCCTGCTGTGGACAGGAGCCACTTGAAAACCACACGCAGCGTGCTCAAGAAGCACTAGCATCTTTTCAAGTAAAAACATGGCCTTGGCCGGGGCGAATTATTATTCGCGAGAAAAGCCGTAAAAATGGCCCAACTAGCCACCATGTGGTCGATCACTGGTGCTATTTAGGCAGCGCCACGACCAAACAGCGTGCCTTGGGGCTAAAGGGAGTCACTGCTAAATTTGATGTGGATACTTATCGCATCCTAAACCGTTTTTTACGCGAACCAGAGCGGCACAACCTGACGGTGCTGCCGCTCTAGCTCTACGCTACTTAGCGTTGCCTGCAGGGCTACGCGTTGGCGGCCATAAATGTATCAACGGCTTGCTGGAATGCTTCTGGCTGATCGGCGTGAAGCCAATGCCCGGCGTTTTTAAGTGTTACTACTCTTGCGCGTGGCAGTACTTCGCGTAGCGCTGGTAGCATGTCATCTGCGACGTAGTGCGAATCAGCGCCTTTAAGCACCAGTGTCGGCCCTTCGAAAGCGCGGTCACCATCAGGTTTGCCGATAATCGCTTCATAACCACGTTGAATCTCATCCAACCCAACGCGCACCTCCATCTCACCCTGCTCATTGCGCACTAAATTGGTGGCAAGAAACAGCCGAGTTGGACGGGAGTCAACATGCTCGGCCAATAAGGCATCGGCTTCACGGCGGTTAGTGGGTTTACCCGCTTTTACCCGTTCGAGTGCAGCAAATACATCGTCGTGGCCATGCTGATAAGCTACCGGGGCGATATCTGCCACCATCAGTGACGCACAGCGTTCAGGGTTCATACGCGCCAGCGTAATAGCCACCTTCCCGCCCATGGAGTGACCCAGTACATGCGCGCGTTCGATCCCAAGCTTATCGAGCGCCGCCAACACATCTTGGCTCATAGCGGTATAGCTCATACCTTCTGCATGAGGTGAACGACCGTGGTTGCGAAGATCCACAGCAATGACCCGCCTACTGCGCTGCCAAACCTTTAAATGCGAACGCCAGTTATCGGCGCTACCCAACAAACCGTGGATCACCACAAGAGGCAGTTGATCGTCGCTACCTGATTCGTCGGGCAAATCGATCACATAAAGATCAACACGGGCATCATCAGACATGCGGGCTCCTCAGTCGTTACGCTTGGATTTATGCTTGGTCGTTAAGCCTAGCCGTTTGCGGTTTGGGGGGATGCGTCAGTTTGCCCTGTCCACACGACTAGCCGACGCGTTAGCCACGCTAACAACAGGCCATATAAAGGCAGGAAGAATAATAGACTAATGCCTAGCTTAATGGCGTAGTCGACCACGGCTATTTCTACCCAATGTTCGGCCATAAAAGGGTCTGGGCTGTTATAAAATGCGGTCGCAAAGAAAGCAAACGTATCCGCTAGATTGCCCAATACGGTAGAGCAAACAGGAGCTACCCACCACGCCCACTGACGAAGACGATCAAACACTTGAACATCGAGCAACTGGCCTAGCACGTAAGCAAGGAAACTAGCCAACGCGATACGGGCAACAAATAAATTCCATTCACCCAAGGCTTCGATACCGGCAAAGCTTCCCCGTGGAAAAATTACCGAAACAACGTAGGAAATCACCAGCGCCGGAAACATGACCCGCAGTATGATTGAGCGAGCCGGTCCTTTCCCGAACAAACGAACCGTTAAGTCCGTTGCAAGAAAGATAAAGGGGAAACTGAACGCGCCCCAGGTGGTATGAAAACCAAACAGGGTAAATGGCAATTGGACCAAGTAGTTACTGGCGGCAATGATACCAATATGAAACGCGACCATTACCAGAAGGCAACGGCGGTGCTGGGTGTCGGTTAATGCAAACATGCAGGTTGGCCTTTTTTTGCAAGTCCGAGGGGTTAGGGAACCCTCATTTAAGCGCGGTTAACGCCACTGGGGCGCGCATTATACGCCTTCCGTTAGGTAATTAAAGTCGCCCACCTGCCGGGGCGACTCTATTCATCACGCTATTAGCAACGTTTTAACCTAAACGTCTAGCGACTTAGCTTGACCTGACGCGCCGACAGAACGCTCGCGCATCGCCGCATGCACATCTTCTAAGCTAGTCGGATCATCAATGGTTGAGGGAATGCCGAACGACTTACCGTCGGCAATATTACGCAGCAACTTGCGCAAGATTTTACCCGAGCGGGTTTTAGGCAATCGATTGACGACCAACACCTGCTTAAAGCAAGCAATCGGCCCAATGTGCTCGCGCACTCGACTAATCAGCTCTGCTTCAAGCGTTGCTTCATCGCCATCAAAACCATCTTTAGTGATCACTAGTCCGATGGGTAGTTGGCCCTTTAGCTCGTCGTGAATACCAATCACGGCACACTCAGCCACCGCAGGGTGCGCACCGACGATTTCTTCCATCTCGCCGGTAGAAAGACGATGTCCGGCAACGTTGATCACGTCATCGGTTCTACCCATGATGAATAAGTATCCCTCTTCATCGAAGTAGCCACCATCGCCAGTCAGGTAATAACCCGGGTAGGCTGCCATGTAGGCACTATGAAAACGTTGGGGATCACGCCAGATACCGGTAAGGCAGCCAGGTGGAAGTGGTTGCTTAATGACCACGCTGCCCTGCTGCATTGGGTCTGTTTGCTCACCGTCACGATCCAAAATTTGCACGTTAAAACCAGGCACCGGGAAGGTTGCCGAGCCTGCTTTGGTGGGCGCAGATTCAATGCCCGGCAAGTTTGCTGCGATAGGCCAGCCGGTTTCAGTTTGCCACCAATGATCGATTACCGGTACATCCAGCAGGTCATCGAGCCAATGAAACGTCGGAGGGTCTAAACGCTCACCGGCTACATATAAGTGTTCAAGGCTGCTGATATCATAATTAGCTAGCAGCTTGGCATCAGGATCTTCTTTTTTGATGGCGCGGAAGGCTGTCGGCGCAGTGAAAAAGCTTTTAACCTTGTACTCGTCAATTAACCGCCAAAAGCCGCCTGCATCAGGTGTTTTAACGGGTTTCCCCTCATACACTATTGTGGTACATCCTCTTAGCAGCGGCGCATACACAATATAAGAGTGTCCTACTACCCACCCTACATCCGACGCCGTGAACATCACATCGCCAGGGTTCAGGGCATAGATTGCTTCCATCGAATAGGCTAATGCTACCGCATATCCGCCTGTATCTCGCATAACCCCCTTGGGCTTACCTGTCGTGCCAGAGGTATAAAGAACATAGAGTGGATCGGTCGCTTTTACGGGAACACAATCAGCAAACGGTGCATCCGCTACCAATGTTTGCCAGTCATGGTCGCCTTCGTGAAGTTCTGCACGGTGGGCTTCACGTTGAAAAACGACGCAGGCATCCGGCTTGAAACTGCTGAGTGAAATGGCCTGATCAACAATAGGTTTGTAAGGAAGCACTTTATCTACTTCTATGCCACAGGAAGCAGCAATCACTACTTTTGGCTCAGCATCTTCGATGCGCACCGCCAGTTCGTGGGGTGCAAAGCCACCAAATACCACCGAGTGAACCGCCCCTAATCGAGCGCAGGCATACATTGCGATAAGCGCTTCTGGCACCATCGGCATGTAAATAACCACTCGATCCCCTTTCGTCACACCAAGGCGAGCAAGTCCTCCGGCAAACTGCGCGACACGATCACGCAACGCTTGATAGGTAATGGCTTGCTTTGTTTGGGTAACGGGAGAATCCCATAGAATAGCAGGCTGGTCACCCCTGCCTTGCTCAACGTGATAATCGATCGCCGCGTAGCAAATATTCAGTTCGCCATCGTCAAACCAGCGAGCATGTTGCTGATCGTCATAGCTAAGAATTGTGGAAGGAAATTTGAACCAAGGCAGTCGCTTGGCCTGCTCAGCCCAGAATGTTTCGGGGTTTTCGACAGATTGCTGATAAGTTTGCTGATAGAGGCTCATGATGGGCTTGCCTTTATTGTGTCAATGAAAGCGATCGATTGTTGACACTTTATAAAGAAAATAGCCGCCACACCCTCATACTATGGGATAAATCGCGACTAAAGCGCTACACGCCCAACATCATTGTCGACAAAACACTACTTCACTACCATTGATAGATCGTTAAACCAGTGTTTGGACAAACACCGCTAAATTACTGATCATTCAACAACTGATCCTCGCGACGCGACGATGCCTAAATAACCTATAACAACGCTGTCACAACAGTGTAGGCAAGGAGATCCTCATGTCTGCTTCTACTAGCGCCGCTGCCCGTTTGCTTGAACATGATTGCCACGCCATTGAGGCGGGCACTAATCTACTTAAAGCATTGGCAAACGAAAAACGTCTCCAAATACTCTGCCTTCTGGCAGAAAAAGAGCTCTCAGTCACTCAAATCAACCAGCAATTGGAGCTGAGCCAGTCCGCGTTAAGCCAACACTTGGCAATTTTGCGTCGCGATCAACTGGTCGACACTCGCCGCGAATCGCAAACCATTTACTACTCACTAAGTAGTGAAAGCGCCAAGGCGATTATTGACACCCTGGCGCACCACTACGCCACCTAACTGAAAAGCAGCTATTAACAGTAGCTATCGACTATCGACGCTGCCAACCAGCCGCATCGATTAAACCAAGCCCTTTAACAATGGCTTGCTCGACGCCCGCCGACACAGCCAAGCCTACCTTACGGCTGAGGGTTTTCGGCGGTTCAAGCTTCACGCTGTACACCTGAGCCTGCGCCATGCGCTCTACCAAATACGCCTCACTGGTACCAATGCTGTCGGTCAGTTTCTGTTCTAACGCTTCACTGCCGTACCAAATTTCACCCGTCGCTAGTGCATCAATATCCATGTCAGGACGATGCTGAGAGACATACTCTTTAAACAACCGGTGGGTGTTTTCTAAATCATCAATAAACTTTTCACGACCCTCTTCGGTGTTTTCCCCCAACACGGTCAAGGTTCGTTTGTATTTGCCCGCCGTCAGCAGCTCGACATCAATATCATTGCGCTTTAGCAAGCGATGAATATTAGGCACCTGAGCCACAACGCCAATAGAGCCAATCACCGCAAACGGCGCAGCTTTAATATGGTTGGCCGTACACGCCATCATATAGCCGCCGCTGGCGGCCACTTTGTCGATACATACCGTCGTGGTTAAACCTGCTGCTTGAAGACGGTCAAGCTGCGCTGCCGCTAAGCCATAGGCATGTACGAGCCCGCCCGCCGACTCTAACCGCACGACAACTTCATCCTCGGCTGCGGCAACATCAATAATCGCGGAAACTTCTTGAGCAAACTGCTCAGTTTGCGAAGCCTTGAGATCACCATGAAAGTCCAACACCCATACCTTCTGAGCGCTCTGAGCCTCTCCTTTACCTTGCTTGGCGGCCTTGTGTTTTGCTTTCTCTTCTTGGCGAAACGCTTTTACCAGTTTTTTCCGTGCACCTTGTTCTGTCGTGGTAACGCGCAGCCTGCGGCCACGAGAGCGCCGCTGGTCATTAAGCGACTCTACGCTTAGCTTAAGGCTATTATCCCCACTCTCCTTATTACGCAACACTAACGCCAGCACGATGCCCACCATCGCCATCAGCAAGGTGGCTTGAATCAAAAACGTGCCCATCTCTACCATCCAGTCACTCATGCCTTCTCTCCTACTCGACAATCCAGCTTGATTAAAACACTTGTTTAAAATAACCTCGTTGATAGCGTCGTGAGAAACTAACTCACCTAACGCCTTACACCTGCTTGGTTAACGACCAAATAACTTTTGGGAATTTATAATGTCATCGAACACGTTAGATAAACTTCAGTCGCGCTTTAACCCAGAAGCTGCCAAAGGAATGGATGAGGTATTTCAATTTCATTTCTCTGACGCGGGCAGCCATTACATGGTTATCCAAGATGGAACTCTGGACGCACACGAAGGCGAGCACGACGATCCTTCTGTAAGCCTAAGCATGAGTTCAGATACGCTTAAAGGCATCATGAGCGGCGACATCAACGGCATGACGGCTTTTATGACGGGTAAGCTGAAAGCTACCGGCAATGTCATGCTGGCCACTAAGCTGACCAGCCTGTTTCCCAGTAAATAACGCCCGTTCTCGCCCGCGAGCATTCAACGCCAGCGGGCGAGATGCGCTTCAATAAGTTCACGTGAAATTGAGTACGGTGGTGGCAATGAAGGTAACTGCCTTGGCGAAAACCAAGCGGCATCACTAATCTCCACACCATCGATATGAATGCGCCGCGTCGTCGCTTCTGCAAAAAAACCAAACATTAGTGAGTGCGGAAATGGCCACGCTTGGCTTTGGTGATAACGAAGATTTTCTACATGTACGCCTACCTCTTCGTATATCTCACGATGTACCGCTTCTTCAGCAGACTCCCCAGGCTCAATGAAGCCCGCAAGTGTTGAGTAACGTCCAGGAGGGAATCTTGGGCTTCGTGCTAACAGCATCGCCTCCCCACTGGTGACTAGCGTGATAATGCAGGGTGAAATGCGCGGATAGTTACGATGCCCACAGGCATGACAGTGCATCGCAAACTCAGCTTCCAACTTGGTTGCCTTCTCACCGCAACGCCCACAAAAACGATGGTTCTCTAACCAAGCACCGACCTGAAGCGCCGTCGATAACAGGCTGAACCAGGAAGCAGTCAACTCCCCTAGCCACTGCCGTCCATCTATCCAGTCCTCACCCGGCTTACTTTCCACTAACAGCGCCACCGGCTCATCGTGCCAGTAGCACAGCGGCTGCATCCGCTCGTCCCACGGTTGAGTCGGCTGTAACGGCGTCAACTCACCACCTTCAGCCAACGGTGCTGGCGCTAGATGACTACGGGACACGCGGATAACACGACCTTCTCGCGCATAATGGGGAATTTCTCGTCTAAGCATCGGCACTATTACCTTCAGACCAACCACCCTCGAACCAACGTAATTGATGCGCCTGACATTTAGCTTGGTGAGCGGCGCGCTCTTCCTCACTAGGCCGGACGACCCTTAACTGCCCTCGCGTCAACGCTAAACGCTGCACCGACAGCCCTTCATTGGCTTGATTATTTTGCTGCTCACCTGACGATGCTTCTGAATCAAGCGTCAGCGCCGTTTGCCCGCCGGTCATCGCCAAATAGACGTCGGCTAGGATCTCGGCATCAAGCAATGCGCCGTGCAACACACGATGACCGTTATCAATGTCGTAACGCTTGCATAACGCATCGAGACTATTACGCTGGCCTGGGTGCATCTGACGAGCCATCACCAACGTATCAAGAATGCGGCAATGTTCACTAACAGGACCTAACGCGGGGGACCGTCGCCGCTGGTTTAACATGGTCAGCTCGTGATCAATAAACCCCACATCGAAGGGGGCGTTATGAATCACCAGCTCGGCTCCTGCTATAAATGCCCAGAAGTCATCGGCTATTTCGGCAAACACCGGTTCATTCGCCACCTTGGCGTCATCAATACCGTGAACCGCCACGACTTCAGCATCAATATGCCGTTCAGGATTTATATACTGATGATAGGAGCGCCCTGTAAACCGCCGGTTAATCATTTCAACGGCACCAATTTCCACTAATCGGTGACCATCTTTTGGGTCAATGCCGGTTGTTTCCGTATCCAAGATCACTTGGCGCATGCTGCTCTCCTGTTATGCTCATCAATGGCTTCGTTAGCCAACGCATCGGCGCGCTCATTACCGGGGTGCCCGCTATGCCCTTTTACCCAGTGCCACTCGACACGATGCCGCTGTGTCTCCTCGTGAAGGGTCTTCCAAAGCTCAGCGTTTTTAACCGGTTGCTTGGCCGCTGTCTTCCAGCCTCGCTTAATCCAATTGTGAATCCATTGAGTAATTCCTTGGCGCACATACTGGGAATCGGTCCAGAGAGCCACTTCACACGGCTTGTTTAGCGTTCGCAACGCCATAATGGCCGCCATTAATTCCATTCGGTTGTTAGTGGTATCTGCTTCGAAGCCTTTTAACGTCTTTTCATGCTGCCCGCTTGACAGCACTACACCCCAGCCACCTGGGCCCGGATTTCCTCGACAGGCCCCATCGGTATACACCGTAACGCGAGGCAACCCATCGGTTGCTTGCTTACTCACTTTCACTATCCTTTTCTAGACGACGTTGACCTGAGTGGTATCGCGCAGAAACACCGGTTCGTGTAGCTCCCAGAGAAGTGGGAGTGATCGGTGCACGCAACCCAAATTTAAGACGCTCTACCGGCGCATGGCGTTGTCGCCGCTGCGCTTGAATCATGTAACTTTCACCCAATGGTAAATTATGCCTGCGTCCCAACGCTTCCCAGCGCTCTCCACAGGTGGTGCTCATCGGCCCCCGAAAACAGCAGTAGTCTACGCGTTCTACGTCAAAATCGACAAACGCCAGCCAATCGCGCAAACGGCTAGCCGTACGCCACTGCCCGCTCCAAGGGAAATTCCCTTGCTGCTTACGCCAACGCTGGGTTAACCCGTTCAATCCTAGCGGATTGAAACCAAACAGAACTAACACACCGCTATCGGAAGTTACCCGGGCAGCCTCTTGTAAGGTGTGATGGGCATCTGGCAAATGCTCTAGCCAGTGATGAATAATCACCACCTCTAAACTGCGGTCTGGTAAGGCAAGGTGATCAGGCGGACAAACTAACGTGGACGAAGCCTCCGCCATTGCTCTCGTCGGTGACCAGCGAATGACATGAGGAATAGCCGACATCGTCATCAACGTCGGCCCCATGCTCATCTCTAAACTGTGGCCACCTTTGCGCCCTTCAACCAGCGGCCCCAAACACGCTCGCTGCGTTTCCCATAGCGAGCGGCCAGCCTCTGTTTGCCAGTACGCTTGGCTTTCCGCCATCTGCTGGGCGAGCCGAGTTGCCGTTGACGAAGTTGACATGAACAGCGCTTCCCTCCACAGTAAATGCTTTTTAACGTTTTGAACGCCAGCGTTAGCGCATTCGAAAGCGTCTAATTTGAGCGTCTATTTTTTTGAACTAAAGGATCTCGCCCATGATGAGCGTGACACCGATTCCCGCACTTAGCGATAACTACATTTGGCTATTAAGACAGGATACCAGTCAAAGCGTTTGCGTGGTGGATCCCGGTGAAGCAGCACCTGTCATCGAGTTTCTTGAGCGTGAATCCTTAACGCTTGATACGATTTTAATCACTCATCACCACCATGATCATACGGGTGGCCTTACAGAGTTGATTAAACGCTTCTCGCCTCGGGTTATTGGCCCCTCCAATCCTACTATTGAAGGTATTAATGAACAGGTAGGACATGGCGATGAAGTACGTATTATGGGGCGTCTTTTTGAAGTCATGGCCACGCCAGGGCATACGTTAGATCACGTGAGTTACTTCACTCCAGGAATTCCTGCGCTACTTTTCTGCGGCGACACCCTGTTTTGTGGTGGATGTGGCCGCTTATTTGAAGGGTCGCCAGAGCAAATGTTTGCATCTCTTCAAACCTTAGCGGAACTCCCAGAGGATACGCTGGTCTTTGCAGCTCATGAATATACGCAAGCGAATCTAACATTTGCTCGTGCTGCAGATCCTGATAACGAAGACGTTAAATATGCACTGCAGGAGTGTGAGAAGGCTCGGGCATTAGACCGACCTACCTTACCCAGCACGATAGGACGCGAGCTGAAGATCAACCCCTATTTGCGCGTGAGCACCGATAGTGTGCGTCAAGCAGTAGGTACACATGGGGTCAATGATGATGATCTCGCCACGTTCACCACTTTACGCGAGTGGAAGAACCGTTTTTAAGAACGCTATCGAGTAAAAACGAACCGACTATGACTTATCGAACGATTCGCCAGCGCTTATTACTAAGCGCTGGAAGCACTGTTATTGTGAGCCTATTTTTAGCCGCAGCGGCCAGCTCTCAAGCCTCTACTACCGAAGCATATCAACCTAACAGCGCCCTCAATGACGCGTCGGCTTCACCCGATTTCCGCCCCAATGCCTTTCAGCATCACTTCTGGGAAGCACTTGAGCTACAACCCCAAGATGCCTGGAGCACACTTCGTGACAGCTTCCAGTGGCAGGAAAAAAATCTCCCCGCCGATGCTCAAGCACGCGTTGACAAGTGGATAGAGTACTACCGTTCAAGCCCGCAAAATATTGCCGCCATCACGGAACGAGCAACCCCCTGGCTTGCCTGGATCACCCAGCAAGTGAGCGAGCGTGGCCTTCCTGGTGAGATCGCGCTGATTCCGTTTGTTGAAAGTTCTTTCGACCCCAGCGCCCGAAGCCATCGAGGAGCAGCTGGGCTTTGGCAGTTTATGCCGGGTACCGGAGATGCATTAGGCCTGGTTCGCAACAGCAACTACGATGGACGTTTAGACGTCGTGACGTCTACCGCAGCAGCGCTTGATTACCTGGAAATGCAGGCAGATGAATGGTACGAGGGTGACCTAATGCTCTCGCTGGCCGCTTACAACGCCGGTGCTGGTACTGTTAACCGTGCGCAACGCCAAGCTCAGGGCCAAGGCCTTGCAGGCGACTACTGGGAACTATCACTGCCCCACGAAACGATGCAGTACGTCCCCAAACTTAAAGCCATTGCGACGATCATCAATAATCCAGAACAGTACGGGGTCTCACTCCCTGACATTCATCCTGATCCCGCTTTTGCCAAAGTTCAGTTGGAGCAGCCAGTTAGCCTGGCACAGGCCTCTCAACTTCTGGATGTTAGTCAATCCGCGCTGGCCGAGCTAAACCCTGGCTTGCTGAATGGCAGCCTTGACCCACGTAGTGCACAGACGTTACTTGTGCCTGAAGAAGTCGACACTCAGGTGTTAGCTCAGCTTTCGCAATCAAACAGTACTTCGTTAGCATCGACCAGCACGCCAAGCGTTCACCGCGTTGAAAGTGGCGATAACCTATCAGTGATTGCGTCACGCTATAATGTCACTCAACAAGATTTGATCAGGTGGAATGCTATTGAACGCCCAGAGGCACTGAAGCCAGGTCAACTGCTGACGCTTTCAGGACGGTAATTTGGGGAATCTAACCAGGCTTTGTTAACTAGGTTTAAAACGCAGTCTTTATTAATCTTTCTTGGCCATATCTCAGTTACTATTAGCGCCGCTACTGTGACTCAGCAGTTGTGTCTAAGGTTCTAAGCTCGGTTTCTAAGCCTTCGTTGCTACAGGAAGTTACCAATGCCAAGCGGTGTGTTGTTTACCAAAGCACTTTTGTTAACCAGCGGCTTGCTGTTGAGCCTGTCGCTGTTGGCTTCTGAAAACGACGTCGAAAACAACACCTCTACCCCCGTTGAGACCGTGCACGGGCTATCTCTCTACAATAGCCCAGAGCTACCTCCCGATTTTGCCTACTTCCCCCATGTTAATCCGTCCGCCCCCAAGGGCGGAACGATTACCCATACTGCCGTGGGGGGCAGTTTCGACTCTACCAACCCGTTTATTATTCGTGGCACGCCTGTTACCGGTATTTCTAAAATTTATGACTCGCTGATGGCCAGCAATCCTGGCGAGCCCTTCAGTTTGTACGGACTGCTGGCAGAAGGCGTCCGCCTGGATCCGGAACGTCGGTGGATAGAGTTCGATTTGCGCCCAGAGGCTCGCTTTCAGGATGGGGAGCCGGTAACGGCCTATGATGTGGTGTTCTCACTGAACCTGCTGCGTGAACAAGGCAACCCCTTCTACAGCAGCTATTACGCCGGTGTCGAACGCGTTATCGCCTTAAACGATCATCAAGTGCGCTTTGAATTTAATGACACTGAGTCACGCGAGCTGCCACTGATTGTGGCCCAGTTACCCATCTTGCCTCGTCACTACTGGGAACCCCGCGACTTTACCTCTCCGACCCTGGATGCACACCCTGGGTCAGGTCCCTATCGCATTAGCGAGGTAGACCCTGGGCGGCGAATTGTCTATCAACGAGATGACAACTATTGGGGTAAGAACTTGCCCGTCAATGTGGGTCGTTACAACATCGACCGTGTTGTTTATGAGTACTACCGCGACCGCGATATTGCCTGGGAAGCCTTCAAAGCAGGCCTTACCGACTTCAGGACTGATGCACGTGCTGCCACTTGGGCGATTGGCTATGATAATTTTCCTGCCTACCAAGACGGCTTAATTAAGCGGATTACCGTGCCTGATGTTAACCCCTCCATGATGCAGGCGTTTGTCTTCAACTTACGCGAAGAAAAGTTTCAGGACCCAAGGGTTCGAGAAGCACTGAGCCTCACGTTTGATTTCCCCTGGCTCAACACTAATATTTTCTATGGCACCTATCGGCGCACGGAAAGCTTTTTTCAAAATTCTGAAATGGAAGCTACTGGAACGCCATCAGAAGAAGAACTTGCGCTACTCGAACCTTTTCGTGAGGCGTTGATGGACTCCCATCATTCAGAACGACTGTTCACTGACCCGCTGCCCATTGAACACCCCACAGAGCTGCGTGAACGCCTGCGGCTTGCGCTTGATCTGCTGCGCGACGCTGGCTACCGCGTAGAAGATGGTGTGTTGGTGCACGGTGAAACAGGCCGACCGCTTACCTTGGAAGTACTGCTCTACGACTCGGGCCTGGAGCGTGTTGTGCAACCCATGCTACGCAATATGGCACGTCTTGGGGTTCAAACGTCGCTACGCATTGTCGATATCAATCAATACCTTAATCGAGTTCGCAGCTACGATTACGACATGGTCATCAGCCACTTCCCCCAGTCTAACAATCCTGGCAATGAACAACGCGATTTTTGGACCAGTGCTGCCGCAGAGGCACCACAAAGTCGCAATCGCATGGCCCTTGCCCACCCAGCTGTCGATGCGCTAGTGGAGCAGCTGATTCGTGCTGATGACCGTGAAACGCTAGATACCATTACACAAGCGCTTGATCGCGTGCTGCGTTGGGGCTTTTATGTCATCCCTCACTATCATTCAGGCGAAACGCGGATTGCTGTGTGGGATAAATTTGGCTACCCAGAACCGTTTCCGGCTTATGCCATGGATTTAGACGCTTGGTGGGTAAACACCGATCGAGAAGCAGAACTACAACGCCGTCATCGACGCCGCTGATTTAGCCAACATAAATTCATCAAACATAAATTCATCAAACATAGTTATAACAGCTTAACGGCAATAACTTTTGGCCCCCAATTACTCATGGAGCGCGCTGTGGCACGTTATACCTTACGCCGACTGCTACTGATGATCCCGACCCTGTTCGGCATCATGCTGCTTAACTTCATGATTGTTCAGGCTGCCCCTGGGGGGCCCATTGACCAAATGTTGGCCCGCTTTGAGGGGGCCGACGCCATGGCAAGCACACGCCTGGATATGGGGGGCGCGGATGTACAAGTTAATGATGACTCTAGGGGCGCGCGTGGAATCGATCCACGCTTTATCGAGCAATTAGAACAGCAATTTGGCTTTGACAAACCCGCTCACGAGCGGTTTATCGGCATGATGGTGGACTATCTCACTTTCGATTTCGGCACCAGTTTTTTTCGTGATCGACCGGTGATTGAACTGATGATCGAGCGCCTGCCCGTGTCTATTTCGTTAGGCTTATGGACAACGCTGCTGGTCTATCTCATTTCTATTCCTTTAGGCATCAGCAAAGCGCTACGACACGGATCTCGCTTTGATGTCTGGACCTCAGGCCTAGTGATCGTAGGCTATGCCATCCCTGGTTTTTTGTTCGCCATTCTTCTTATTGTCGTGTTTGCTGGTGGCACTTACCTGGATTGGTTTCCTCTACGCGGTTTAACATCACCCGATTTCTCCGAGCTATCCGCTTGGGGCAAAATTAAAGACTACTTCTGGCATATCACCCTGCCGGTACTGGCTGCCGCGATTGGCAGTTTTGCCACCCTCACCATGCTGACCAAAAATAGCTTTTTGGATGAAATTCATAAGCAGTACGTACTGACAGCCCGGGCCAAAGGGGCCGACGAGCAGCGTATTTTATATGGCCATGTTTTCCGTAACGCCATGCTGATCATCATTGCTGGGTTGCCCTCTGCAATGATTGGTATTTTCTTTACCGGCGCACTGCTCATCGAGGTAATTTTCTCTTTGGATGGCCTCGGCTTATTAGGCTTTGAGGCAGTAATGCAGCGAGACTACCCCGTCATTTTCGGAACGCTATTTCTGTATACGGTGATCGGGCTGCTGCTAAAGCTAGTATCCGACTTGACCTATGTGTGGGTAGACCCACGCATTGATTTTGCGTCGAGGGAGTCATAAACATGACATTTATCAGCTCGCGTCTTTCGCCGATTACGCTGCGTCGCCTAGCAGCATTTAAAGCCAATCGCCGCGCCCGAGTATCGCTGTGGCTATTTGGCGTTCTGTTTATTGTCAGCCTATTTGCTGAACTCATCGCCAACGACAAGCCTCTCGTAATGAAATATGACGGGCAGTGGTATGTACCGCTACTGATCGATTATCCGGAAACCGAATTCGGTGGTTTCTTACCCACCCGTACCGATTACTTAGACCCCTTTGTCCAACAGCAAATTAGCGACCACGGTTGGGCGCTATGGCCGATGATTCCCTACTCCTATCAAACCCTCGATATGCAGATGACACGACCTTCGCCGGCACCGCCAGATAGGCGCCATTGGCTGGGCACCGATGATCAAGGGCGTGATGTATTAGCGCGAGTCATTTACGGGTTTCGACTATCGGTTGCCTTTGCCCTGGCGCTTACCGCAGGCTCCTTGGTACTGGGCGTGGTGGTGGGCGGTGTGCAGGGTTATTTTGGCGGCAAAGTAGACCTCATCGGACAGCGCATCACAGAAATCTGGTCGGGATTACCGGTGCTATTTCTGCTGATTATATTGGCCAGTTTTGTGCAGCCCGGTTTCTGGTGGCTACTTGGCATTATGCTGTTATTTTCTTGGCTGGGACTGGTTGATATCGTACGCGCCGAGTTTTTGCGTGCACGCAATCTCGAGTACGTGCGTGCGGCCAAGGCAATGGGACTCCCTTCTCGGCTGATTATGTGGCGCCATGTATTACCGAACGCGATGGTAGCCACCCTGACGTTTATCCCCTTCCTGTTCACTGGTGCCATTGGCACGCTCACCGCGCTGGACTTTTTAGGCTTTGGTCTGCCACCTGGCGCGCCTTCACTTGGTGAACTAGCGGCACAAGGCAAAAATAACCTGCATGCTCCATGGCTTGGCATCACCGCGTTTATGACGCTTGCCATTATGCTCTCACTACTGGTGTTTATTGGTGAAGGACTTCGGGATGCCTTCGACCCACGACATGTGAAGCAGCATCAGTCACCTGCCCAGGAAACCAAGCATGCCTAGTCACGCAAACAATGCCCAACCACTACTGCGCTTAAGCGAGTTTTCTGTTTCCTTCGATGGCAACGTCGTTGTCGATTCCCT
Organism: Halomonas sp. XH26; assembly: GCF_024138895.1. Lineage (NCBI taxonomy): Bacteria > Pseudomonadati > Pseudomonadota > Gammaproteobacteria > Oceanospirillales > Halomonadaceae > Halomonas > Halomonas sp. XH26. Next base: position 1,838,923 of record NZ_CP071889.1, on the reverse strand, counting down.
CTCTCTTACTGTCAATGCGGGCGAAACGCTCGCTATCGTGGGGGAATCTGGCTCAGGCAAGTCGGTCTCTGCACTGGGCGCGATTAATTTACTGCCTGACAACGCTAAGGTAAGTGGTCAGCGCTGGTTAGAAGAGACCGACCTTAATCAACTAGGCAAACGTGATTGGAATGGTATACGCGGTAATCAGGTGGGGTTTATTTTCCAAGAGCCGATGACGTCGCTCAACCCGCTTCACCGCATTGGCAAGCAAATAGGCGAAACCCTTCGTTTACACCAGGGCCTTAGCGGGCAGGCTGCACGTACACGGGCCAAGGCACTGTTAGAACAAGTAAAACTACCGCGCCCTGATGAACTGCTTGACGCCTGGCCACATCAACTTTCTGGCGGCCAGCGCCAGCGGGTAATGATCGCCATGGCCATTGCCAATAATCCGGCACTGCTGATTGCGGATGAGCCAACGACGGCGCTCGATGTGACCGTTCAGCAAGAAATTTTAGCCCTGCTGAAAGAACTCCGCGATCATCACGGCATGGGCGTGCTGTTTATCAGTCACGACTTAAACTTGGTACGCCGCCACGCAGACCGTGTATGCGTCATGTATCAAGGGAAAATTCAGGAAACCGGTAGCGTTGCCGATGTATTTAATAATCCCCAAAGCGACTACACCAAAGCCCTTATTGCCGCCGAACCAGAAGGCCGGCCTGCTGAACCCGCCGATACCACGCCGCTTTTGACCACACGCCAGCTTAGCGTGAGCTTCAAGCGCCCGAGGACAGGACTTTTTCAGCGCCAACCACCCGCTTTTGAGGCCCTGAAAGCCACCGACTTAACGATCGCTCCTGGCGAAACGCTGGGCATTGTTGGCGAATCAGGCTCTGGAAAAACAACGCTGGCGTCAGCGGTTATGCGATTAGTCGCTAGCCAAGGTGAGGTGACACTGGGCAATGCCACGTTGAGCCAGCTCTCTGGCGACACGCTGCGACGCCAGCGCCATCGGCTACAAATGGTTTTTCAAGATCCTTACGGAGCACTTTCTCCACGCATGCCGGTATTTGATATTGTCAGTGAAGGCCTGCAGTTTCATTACCCTAACTTGACCAATGCAGAAGTCACCGAACGCGTGCATCGCACGCTGCGAGAAGTGGGTCTGCCGGAAAGTTGTGCTGCCCGTTACCCTCATGAGTTTTCGGGAGGACAGCGCCAGCGCATAGCGGTGGCTCGGGCAATTATCCTAGAACCTGAGCTACTGGTACTGGACGAACCAACCTCAGCGTTAGATCGGACCGTACAAAAACAGTTGGTCACGCTACTGCGCGAACTTCAGGCACGCCGCCAACTAAGCTACCTGTTTATCAGCCATGATCTTGCCGTGGTGCGCGCTATGGCCCACCGCATTATGGTGCTAAAAGATGGCGACGTAGTAGAACAAGGGGATTGCCTGGAAGTGCTCGCCGCGCCGCAGCATCCCTATACCAAAGCGTTGATAGAAGCTGCCCACTTGCACTAGCTACCTGGTAAACATAAACGTTTGTCTCGGCAACTTTTTCAAGTTGGTACGCATGAACGCAGAAGCAAGATAACGGTATAAATATTCGTTACTCAAAATAAAAACGCCCTGGCCTTGGCACGGGTGTGCTGACCGGGGCGTTCTATCCACTAGCAGTGACGCTAAGTGTTTTTAGAAGCTGGCAATTTCTTCAGGCGTTAGCTCCCGCCATTCACCAGGTGCTAGGTCATCTGGCAAGACCACATCACCAATCGAACGGCGATGAAGCGCATTGACGTGATTGCCTAGGGCTGCAAACATACGCTTCACTTGGTGATAGCGCCCTTCAGTAATGGTCAATTCCGCTTGCTGAGGAGTAATAAACCTCAGCACGGCAGGTTGCGTTGGCGTTTCTTCACCATCGAGTAGAAGTCCTTCCTCTACTTGGTTAATGGCCCACTCAGCGGCGCTACCTTCCATAGGCTCCGCCAACTCTGCAATGTATACCTTGGCACAGCGATGGCGCGGCGAGGTGACACGATGGGACCATTGGCCATCATCAGTGAGCAATAACAAGCCAGTGGTATCTACATCCAACCGCCCTACCGGCTGCAGTCGCTCTACTTTGGGTAGATCAATGAGGTCAATCACCCTTGGGTAGAGCCCACGGCGTGCAGTGCACTCTACTTCCAGCGGCTTATGCATCATCAGGTAACGCAACCCAACCAGCGCTAGCGTCTCACCGTTGAGCTTTACTTCGTCGTTCTGGGTGTCAACTTGGGTCGCCGACTGCTTGATGGGCTCGCCATTCAGGGTCACCTCGCCATTTTTTAACGCACGCTTTGCTAGACTGCGCGTCAATGGGGTTGTTTCACTCAAAAAGCGATCAAGGCGCATTATTGACCCACTCCTGGCAGAAGCGAAAAGCGGTCGGCATCTTGCCAGGCAGGAAATTTTTCTCGAAAAGCATCTAGGTCCGTTTTATTTAGCGTCCCCGTTTCAATAAACGGAGAGTTTGCAGGGTGGTCGATCAGCGGTTCCCCTTTGAAATCGACCAGCATGGAATCGCCGCTATAGGCGAGTCCTTTGGCATCGTCACCGACGCGGTTGACACCCACTACGTAAACTAAGTTTTCAACTGCACGCGCTTGTAAAAGCGTGCGCCATGGGTGACGCCGGGGTGCAGGCCAGTTCGCCACACACAGCGCGGCATCATACTCGAAATGTTCGCCCTCTGCTGGCTGCTGGCGCATCCAAACGGGAAACCTCAGGTCATAGCATACGCTCAATAGCAGCCTGAAACCTTTCAGTTCCACTATTTTCCGGCTGTTGCCCATACCATAGCGTTCATGCTCTCCGGCCATACGAAATAAATGGCGCTTATCGTAGTACTGCAAGTCGCCGCTGGGGGTAGCCCATACCATACGGTTGAAGTATTGCCCTTCATCGACAATTGCCACGCTGCCGGTCATTACACAGCCTCTCGCCTTGGCCTGCGTCTGTAACCAGGCAACGCTCTGACTCGCGTTCATGGGCTGGGCCATTTCCCGTGAGTTCATGGTGAAACCCGTAGCAAACATCTCTGGCAACACAATTAAATCGGTATCGCGGCTATCTAATTCGCCTAATAGCCGCTCAAGATGCGCATGGTTGGCCTGAGGATCTTCCCAGCGCAAATCGCACTGCACTAAGCTCGTTTTCAGTTGACTCATGCCATGTCTCCTTTGCATCAGTGTGTTCGTCAATTATGTGCTAGATTAGCATTTTTAATTAATGAGGCTGCTATGTTTCCACCCGCATCAAGGGACCCTGAAGCGGTCAAGGGCGTTATGTTCGGCTTAACGGCCTACACTATGTGGGGCTGCTTCCCACTATTTTTCGCTCTGTTTGATGGCATTCCCGCATTTGAAATCCTGATACATCGGATTTTGTGGTCGTGCCTTTTCCTGGTCGGGTTAATCAGCATACTGCGCCGATGGACGCCAGTGGTTAGCGCACTTGTTGAGCCCAAGCGCTTGGGGCGCGTACTCGCTTGCGCGTTACTGATTGCCTTTAATTGGGGTCTCTATATCTATGCTGTTGAAAGCAAGCAGGTGTTACAAGCCAGTTTAGGCTACTTTCTAACGCCGTTGGTAAACATTGCCTTGGGCGTGCTAGTGCTACGCGAAGTAATGGCTCGCCTCCAGCTGGTTGCCCTCGGTTTGGCAAGTTTAGCGATTGCAATCCAGTTCGTGATGCTGGGTGAACTGCCCTGGATCAGCCTGTTGCTAGCACTCAGCTTTGGTAGCTACGGATTATTTCGCAAGCAAGTGCCTCTTGATGGGCTTTCAGGCCTGTTTGTAGAGACGCTGTTGCTATTCCCACTAGCACTGATAGCGCTCACTTGGCTCAGTTGGCAGGGGGAGTCTCACTTTATTCATAATGTGCCGATGAGCACCCTGCTAATAATTAGCGGTGTGTTAACTGCCCTGCCCTTGATGGCCTTTGCTGGGGCTGCACGGCGCTTACGGCTGGCAACGCTAGGGTTTCTGATGTATATCAATCCCAGCATTCAGTTTTTGATTGCAATCATTATCTTTGGCGAGCCTCTAGGGCTCATCCAGTTAGCGACCTTTGTGATGATCTGGGCGAGCTTAGCGCTATATTCCTGGTCCTCTTGGCAATCACGTCCGCGCCAGAAGGTGGCTTCCTGAGGCTAGTTCTTCCACTGGTTTTTCAATCACCACTGCACTGGTGTCATTTGTCTTTTCAGGCTGGTAGCCCACGCGAAAGCCTCCCCAGTGCTTACCATTAATGTAAATGGGAACCGAAAGATCGTGCATGATTTCGCCAGTGTCACGCTTATAGGTTTGTAGCAGCAACGGTTTCTCATGGGCGCCGCAACGACTGCCCGTCGGATCATCAAAAATGCGTTTGCTGCGGCAATACTTAAGATCGTGATCGTAATCACCGATGGGCTCGCGGCTAACGGCTGAGTTATGGGTAGGCACATAGCCGTTGCGGTCACATGCAATGGCGTAACTCAACCCGTGCTCAGTAAGCAACGGTTCTTGCAAGCTGGGTAACTGTAAGTCCGTGAATGCATCAAAGCCTGTGTGGTAAAGCGGTGGCTGTGTCCCTGGCATGACCCTGTAATCAGGCTGGAACAGCGACGCTTCTGATAACTCACCGGAGGCAATGGCCTTTTCAAACAATTTACCAATACGGTTCGCCGCTTGACGAGCAACACTAAACACATGCTGATGACGCCCCTGTAAACGCTGCTGCGCCAGCTCGCCATCAACGCCTTCTGCAGCTTCCATTAACGCCCGAGCTTGCTGAGCTAAATCGCGCATATCGCGATTGCCCTCATCTACATCGTCTTCAAGCTGACGTAAGCTATCAGCAACTGTTTGGCTATGGACTTTAGTGCTTTCCATTGCTTCTGCGACGCTGGTGATTTCCTGCTCAACTTGATCGAACTGTTCTGTGATAGTGGCAAGACTACCGCCCACCTGCTGCATCCCTTGGGAACGCTCTCTGATACGGTTCATCAGCACTCCCATGGTACCAACAACACTTTGGCCACTCTGGTGCATATCTTTAACAAGCTCATCGACGCTTTGTGTCGCCGTTGACGTCTTCAGTGCTAGGTTGCGCACTTCGCCCGCGACAACCGCAAATCCTCGTCCATGCTCTCCCGCTCGAGCTGCCTCAATAGAAGCATTGAGTGATAGCAGGTGCGTTTGTTCTGCTATTCCCTCAATCATCGACGTCACATTGCGGACGCGCTCAATTTTGTCGTTTAGCGCCGATAGCATTTCCAGCGCCTGATCAGAGCGCTCGGAAACATCACTCATATCGCCAATAATATCAGCCAGCTCATCATGATTGTGATGACTTGCCTGACGAGCGCTCTCGGCAAGCGAAGCGACATGGGTAGCACTGGCACTCACTTGCATAATGGCAGCATTAATAGCGTTCATACTCGATGACGCGTCACTGGCCATGGCTTCCTGCTTAGTAAGGCGTTGCGCCATAAGATCAGCGTAATGAGAAACTTCTGCCGAGGCGATAGCAGTGCTACTTGCTCGGTTCATCAACCGATAGGCCATCGCGCGAAGCGCACCATAGTCGCGAATGGGCTTGAAACCGTGAATGGGTTTTGTCAAACGCGCTTGATCAGCTGAGTAAACCGACGTAATCGTTACGAGCATTAAACCTGCACCAGCCCCCGTCGCCAACAGCAGCGCGACATAGGGAAAAGCACCAGATTCAGTCATCATCCAAACAGAAACACCTAGCACTGCCAAGGGCACTAATAGCCGAAGTAGTCGCATGCGGGATACTCTTTTTTATTTGACGTTATTGAGCAGTCGATCAATAAAGAAGGAGCGATTAGCCACTTTTCAGTCAGCTTAACGGGTTATGCTAATGAATGAAGTAGCACTTTCGGGTCAGAACATGCTTTTGTTTGAAAGCAAAGGCCATCATTGCCCACGCAACACGTTAAACTGACGGACTCACCAATGGTTGAGTTTAAAAAAACGAAGCTGACACCAGGAGCTTATGTTCAAGCGCTATTTTCCTATTCTTACATGGCTGCCCCACTACCATAAGCGCCTGCTAGGTGCCGATATATTAGCGGGACTCATCGTAACCGTAATGGTGATTCCGCAGTCATTAGCCTATGCCCTACTTGCTGGCCTGCCTGCGGTAGTGGGCCTATATGCCAGTATTTTGCCGCAACTTCTATATACCTTTTTAGGCACCAGCCGCACCCTGGCCGTAGGGCCGGTGGCCATCATTGCATTAATGACGGGCGCTGCGCTCTCTTCTGTAGCAACGCCCGGCAGCCCCGACTATTTGCAAGCTGCACTGGTACTTTCATTACTTTCTGGCGGTATATTGGTGGCAATGGGTGCTCTTAAAATGGGCTTTTTTAGCAATTTTTTGAGCCATCCAGTTATCTCGGGCTTTTTAACCGCATCGGGCATTCTGATTGCCGTTAGTCAACTGGGAAGCCTAATGGGCATCTCCAGCAGTGGCTTTACGCTGGTAGAGCGTGTGGTAACGCTTTTTCCTAATCTCCCCACCTTTAACCCCTATACGCTTGTAATCGGTACTGGAACGCTGTTGTTTCTCGTTATGATGCGGCGTTTTGGTAAGCAGAGCCTTAGTGCTATTGGTTTGCCTAGAGCGCTCGCCGAGTTAATCACCAAGGCGGGTCCTGTCTTTGCGGTGGTTATTACCACGCTGGGTACTTGGCATTGGCAGTTGGCTGACCAAGGCGTTGCCATTGTCGGCGCTATTCCCAGTGGGCTACCTGCGCTAAGTTTTCCCTGGGGAGATACGTCACTATGGCGCGCCCTGTTCATCCCTGCGCTACTCATTAGTTTGGTGGGGTTCGTCGAGTCTGTTTCCATGGGGCAAATGTTGGCAGCGAAACGGCGCCAGCGTATCTCTCCTAACCAGGAACTGATTGGCTTAGGTGCCGCTAATCTAGCCGCTGGGTTTACCAGCGGCATGCCGGTCACCGGTGGCCTTTCGCGCACGGTCATCAACTATGATGCTGGGGCACAAACACCCGCGGCCGGAGCCTTTGCAGCACTGGGAATAGCCTTGGTAACGATGGCGTTTACTGGCTGGCTCTACTACCTGCCGATTGCTACGTTGGCCGCGACAATTACTGTGTCTATTTTAACCCTGGTCGATATCCCCATGTTGCGCCAAACGTGGCGCTATTCTCGCAGCGATTTCGCTGCGATGGCCGTCACCATTCTGCTAACCCTAATTGAAGGTATCGAAGCAGGCATCATCGGTGGCGTGAGTCTCTCTATCGCGTTATTTTTGTATCGCACCAGCCGCCCCCATAGCGCGTTGGTGGGCCGGGTTCCGGACACCGAGCATTTCCGCAATACCGAACGCCACGATGTTGAAACCGTCAGTAATGTGGCGCTACTGCGAATCGACGAAAGCCTCTATTTTGCGAATGCCCGTTACCTTGAGGATACCGTTTATAATTTAGTTGCCAGCTATCCTGAGCTGGAGCACGTCGTTCTGATCTGTTCAGCCGTTAATTTAATTGATGCATCAGCACTCGAGAGCCTGGATGCCATCAACGCCCGTTTAAAAGACTCCGATGTAAAACTTCACCTGTCAGAGGTGAAGGGCCCCGTTATGGATCAGCTCAAAAAGAGTGATTTTTTAGAAGCTCTGACTGGGCGCGTTTTTCTTAGCACTTATGCTGCATGGCGTGAATTTTCATAAGCATTATTTTTATAAGCTTAACGAAGCAGCTTTAACTAAGATTTGTTTGAATGCATCATAGACTTCTAAACAAGCGTATCAATACCAAGAGCGCAAAGGAGTGGGGATGCCAAGCGAGTGGATAGCGCGTGATGATCAAACAGTAACCCTTAAAGGCGAGTGGACGCTTGCCAATTATCGCCTTATCAAAGCGGCGCTTCAGCAAAGTGAAACTCAAACTGAGCCTGGCAAGCCAACAGATGCGACGGTTTCACTAGACGCAATAACTCGCCTTGATACCGCTGGCGCCATACTCATTGCGGAGTTGATTGGCGTTGAGAAAGCGCAGGCGGTGGCGGATTGGGCAGCAGAACTGCCGAAAGAGCAGCAGGCGTTGCTGGTGCGTATTGCCGAAGCCATGGAAGCGCCGCTGGACGTTGATCCTCCTTCCTATTCGCGCATTAGCCAAGCGCTTGCCAGCGTGGGTCAACACATGGTGGGGCTTTGGTCCCAGCAGCGCCAGCTGTTGGCCTTTATTGGTCTCGTCGTGGCCACCCTCTTCCATCTAACATTGCGGCCACGCCACTGGCGCTTAACGGCCACTGTGGCCCATATCCAGCAGAGTGGTCTTAATGCCGTCCCCATCGTCGCGCTACTCACCTTTATGGTGGGCGCCGTGGTGGCTTTCCTTGGCGCTACCGTTTTGCAGGATTTTGGCGCCACAATTTATACCATCGATCTTGTGGCGTTCTCATTTTTGAGAGAGTTCGGCGTTCTGCTTGCTGCGATCCTACTCGCGGGACGAACCGCCAGTGCCTTTACTGCCCAAATTGGCGCCATGAAATCCAATGAAGAGATAGATGCCCTGCAGGCTCAGGGGCTTGATCCTATCGAGCTTTTGGTGCTCCCACGGGTAATGGCGATGTTAATTAGCCTGCCCATGCTCGCCTTTGTAGGTATGCTCAGCGGCTTAGCGGGCGGCGCCATGGTCACCTCTCTGTCACTGGATATTTCACTTACCCAGTTTATGGCCACGCTGCAAAAAGATGTATCGGTGACACACTTTTTGGTAGGACTAAGCAAAGCCCCGGTGTTTGCCTTCGTGATCGCCGTGATCGGCTGCCTGGAAGGCTTTAAGGTCAGCGGTAGCGCGCAGTCGGTGGGAGAACACACCACCTCAAGTGTCGTTCAATCGATTTTTATGGTGATTCTAATTGATGCCGTCGCCGCGCTATTCTTTATGGAGATGGGCTGGTGATCAATTCAGATAAACCGACAGAGCAAAACGACTTACCGGTCATTAAGGTTCGAGGCTTGGTGAACCGCTTTGGTACTCATGTGGTGCACGAAAATTTAGATCTGACCCTTGAACGCGGGGAAATCCTCGGCGTTGTAGGTGGTTCTGGTACCGGCAAATCAGTGCTGTTACGCAGCATCGTCGGTTTGAAGCGCCCCAATGACGGCATGGTTGAAGTCCTAGGCACAACGCTTAACGAGCTTAACGAGGCACAGCGCAGTCAAATAGAGCGACGCTTTGGCGTGCTGTTTCAGCGCGGTGCGCTGTTCAGTTCGTTGAACCTGCAAGAGAATATTGCCCTACCGCTAATTGAACATGCCAGGCTACCCCGTGAAGACGCCGAGCATCTTGCCAGGGTCAAGTTATCGTTGGTCGGGCTTCCGCCACAGGCCGCGCTGCAGTTTCCTGAGTCGCTGTCTGGCGGCATGGTCAAGCGCGCCGCCCTTGCCCGTGCCTTAGCGCTTGATCCTGACATCCTGTTTCTTGATGAGCCCACGGCAGGGCTTGACCCTATTGGCGCGGCGGCCTTCGATCAGTTGCTGGTCACCCTTCGCGATGCGTTGGGGTTCAGCGTATTTCTGGTTACCCATGACCTGGATACGCTCTACGCTGCCTGCGATCGGGTCGCGGTACTCTCACAGAAACGTGTGCTGGTGGTGGATACCATCGATAAAGTGGCGGATACCGACGATGAATGGATTCAAGACTACTTTCACGGCCCGCGTGGTCGAGCCGCTCAGCGTGCTCATACCGCCTTTTCAAATAACGCAAACGTCCAGGAGTGACTGCACATGGAAACCCGCGCGCATCACGTTTTGATAGGTTTGTTCACACTGGGAACCGCCGTCGCAGCACTGCTGTTTGCGCTATGGATGAGCTATGCCGCCGGAGAGCGTAACTATCAACCTTACCGGATTCTGTTTGAGCGCAGTGTTAGTGGTTTATCAATTGGCAGTAAGGTGCAGTACAACGGCATTGAAGTTGGCGATGTTACCGAGCTGACACTGAACCCTGACGACCCACGCCAAGTTATTGCTAGTGTGCGAGTCTATGAAGACACCCCCGTCAAAACAGATACTCGAGCAAAGTTAGCCTTTGCCAGCATTACCGGCAGCATGTCGGTTCAGCTGTACGGAGGCACCCCAGAAAGCCCCCGCCTAGTAAACCAAACGGACAGTATGGCACCGTTTATCAACGCAGACCCTTCACCGATTGCCACGCTATTTGATGAAGGCGAAACAATGATTCAAAACATTAATTCTATTCTGATAAACGTTAATGAACTATTTAATGACGGCAATCGTGAACAAGCCGGCACTATTTTGACGAGTATTGCGCAGATCACAGAGATGATCGCCTCACAACAAACAGCGCTTGATCAAAATATGGCACTGTTCGGCGAAGTATCACGCCAAGCCACAGCGACCCTTGAAAGCATCGATACGCTTAGCCTCGAGGCGACACAGCTATTGCGACAAGATGGTCAGCAAATGATGCGAAGCGCTGAAAGCGCCAGTCGTGATGTGGCCAGCGCCGCGCAACGAATTGAACAGCTCGTTAACGACAATGCCGATGCTGTCGATAGTACGCTGCAGGGGGCACAAGACATTGCTCCCGCACTTTCAGCCCTACGTTCTACACTAACTAATCTTGATCGTATTACTCGCCAGCTTGAAGAGAGTCCCGCAGACTTTTTCCTGGGCCGGGATCAGGTAGAGGAGTTTCGTCCATGAGCTTGCGCTCTACGTTTAGCATCGTCACATTAGCGGCGCTTGTATTAAGCGCCGGTTGTTCAATACTGCCCGAAAGTAATCCCGCAACGCTCTATCGGCTGCCATCGTCTGCCACGCAGTCTGAACACATGGCTGCCACCCTCCCCGTAAGACTAGGCATTGCTACCCCGGGGGCAGGCCACTTGCTGAACAGCAATCGTATTGTGGTATACCCAGAAGGCAATGTAGTCAATGTCTATGAGGGGGTACGCTGGCATGAGGACGCCCCAGAAATGCTTCAAGCGCGCTTAATTTCTGATCTGCAGCAGCGCCAGCTATTCACTGGCGTAAGTAGCGACCGATTGCCTCACGATATACTGCTACTGAGCGAACTGCGCCATTTCCAAAGTGAGTACGACACTTCCCCACCCAGTATTCATCTTCAATTAGATGTCCAGCTTGTGAATACACAACACCGAAAACCACTGGCTGCGACTAGTTTTGTTATCCGCACCCGCGCGGATAGTCCAGAGATTCCGGACGTCGTGAATGCGTTTGGCGCGGCTAGCGATGCGCTAGCGGAGCAGCTTTCAGCATGGGTTGCGGCGCAATCAAGCAGTCTGAGAACCGCCGATTGACGGCGTCTTTCTTAAAAAATCACGCGGGTCTTTAGGATAAAAATGTTCAGGCTGGCACTCTAAATGGGTAAAAAATCGCGTGTCTTTGTAAGGCATTTTCATAAAGCCGGACACGCCTAACCCCTCGATCTGGCTTACAGACGCCAACATCTGCGCCAGCAAAGCCCGAAACTCGGCCTCCCGGCTAGGGTCCAGAAGCCGATAATAGCTATGAATTTTAAGATGCTTTGGTAGTGACTCAAAGATAATCATGCCGGTGTGATGAATCTCATTCAGCCGTTGCAGTATGTGCATAATGGTGTCCGGTAGGACAAGTAGCTCTTCTGGATCAGGGCCGTCTTCAAAGTAGCTATGCTGGCGAGTGAGGTCTTCCATTTCTGGAACCGCGCTCAGCTCGTAGTCAATCGTGGTGCCAGGATCACAATGAAAAGGCTCTTCCGCACTCGCGCGCTCTAAATGCAGCGTTTGGCGGGCATTAAACAAGCAGCTTTTAAACACCCCTTGGCGATGGATGGCTCGCGCCAAGTGCACCATATTGTTGACGGCTTGAATAAACGCTGGCTTTAACGCGGGATCGTGTAGGTTAAGTGAGGAGTCTATATAGACGCCCTCTCGCTCCCAGCGTACTGCTAAACCACCGACAACCGGGTATTTTCCTAAGCGACTCACCGAGGCCAAAAACGCCTTTTCGGTTTCCCCCATGCCCTGCATAAATTGCTTGTAATAGCGGTCTAACTGCACATCATTGACATCATTAAGTGTCTCTTCCGCGTTCGCTTCGCGCAGAAATGCCTTCCGAGAGCTGTAAACGACCGTATCAATCTCTTGGTGCGCCGCACGGCCCCAGACAGGCACTAGCGGTGTTTGTATTGGCGTGGGCAAATCTAACATCACCACTTTGGCCATGCGGGACATCGCCTGTAAATAGTGATCCCCTGCTTTATGGCGTATGTGGGGGTCGGGATCCAGCATACCGTCCAAGGTGCGGGCAAACTCCAAGGGTAGCCCCAGCGAGCTAGCGGGAATGGCACGATGACCAAAGCGGCAAGATTGCGCAGAAGCTAATGCATATAGCGTTCCTGCGGCCCCTTGCTCATCGAAACGGGGCGATGATAGCGCTCCATTTAGCTGCTCTTCACCAATAAAGTAGACATCGCCCAGCCGGGCGTTGGTTTGCTGCAGATTGTCGGACATTAATTCCATCACGTTTGCCCCGACAAATTGGAGCTTTTCGTCTAACTGGGCAAATACGGACGATCCCCAGTCAATCAACGCAATGGACTCGGTATCTGGATCAAATACCAAATTTGACGGTTTGATGTCGCCATGCACAACGGGACGTGCATTGGGCCCCGTTTCGCGGCGCAGTGCAGAAAGAATATCGGCCAACTGGTCGGCAATGCGCACCACTAACCGCGGAGAGAGACGGCCTTCTTTCAGTGACACCTGTTCAAGGTTCCAACCAGGCGCACGCTCCATCACCAGAATGGACTGGCCTCGGGAGCGTTGGTAAGCCACAAGCTTTGGTATGCGGGGATGGGAAACCTGATCAAGCATAAACGCCTCTTCTTCAAGGCGTTCTTGTAAATGAGTCGGTAGCGTAATACGTGAGAATTTAAACACGTAGTGGGCAGGCACATCTTGGTGTTGCGCGCTGCCCGCAAATACAAAGCCATAGGCACCTTTACCCACCAGCTCAATCCCCGTGTAGCCCAGCTGGGCGAGCTGTGCCTGACACAGTGCTACCCAGTCTTTAAGCTTACGAGCATCGTGATGGCTGAGTAGATATACCGACTGCTCTTCCGGTATATAAAACTGCTGGAGCGGTGCCTGAGACATTTCTCATTCCTTGCTAACCAACTTCTGGCTATTTAACCTCTTGCTATTCAATGTCTAGCAACCTTAGCCCAAGTGCAGCAGCATGGTTTCAGGCGCTTCCAAATAGCCTTTCCAAGCATTGCAGAACCTAGCGATAGTACCACCATCAATAAAGCGGTGATCGCCTGCCCAGGTGATGGTCATAATGGCTCGCCGCTGAACTTCTCCTTGCTCATCGAAGCGCGGTAACCATTGGGTTTTACCAATCGCCACTATCGCCGCTTCCGGCGCATTGATAATCGGCGCTGCATACGTTCCACCCAACGCACCAATGTTAGAGATACTGATGGTGCCACCTTTAAGATCAGCCTGATCGACACGCCCTTCGCGCGCCGCTATGGTTAATCGCCCTACTTCACGGGCAATGTCTAGTAACGTTAGACGCTCAACACCTTTCACATTGGGCACCAGCAAACCGGCTTTGCTATCCACCGCCATGCCGATATTGCACTGTTCGTAGTAGTGCAGCTCGTTGGCTTCCGCGTTTAGCTGGGCATTGATGATCGGCGCCTCAGTAACCGCTAGCCCCATGGCTTTCATGAAAAAGGGCATAAGTGTTAGCCGCTCACCAAGCGCCTCGACCCGTGGCTTTAGACGCTCGCGCAGCGCCAGCAGATCGGTCACATCGATCTCTTCGCCATAGTGGAAATGCGGGATGGAGCTGGCTGCCTCAACCATTCTTTTCGCCATCACCGCGCGCACACCGCGAAGCGGTTCGACGCGAGGCAACTGTGCTCCTTGGGTGACTTGCGATGGTGCTTGGCTAGGATCAGCAGAAGGTTGATTCAGGTGCGCCAGCACGTCTTCTTTTAATACCCGGCCATCTTTACCACTGCCAGCAATGGCAGTTAACTCAAGTTGATGTTCACGAACAAGACGTCGCACGGCTGGGCTGGCAGGTATTTTGCCGCTGCTGGTACTAAGGCTGCAGGTACTGGATGCCACAGCGGCTTGCTCAACCGCCTTGGCTGAGCCACTGTCAGCGTCAGCTACAGGTGATTGAGGCTCGTTAGCCTGTTCCGTCGCGCCCGCTTCTTGGGTGTCATTTTCTGCTTGGTAGGCATAAAGCGGTGCGTGTACTTTGGCAATTTTGCCTTGGGCAACATAAAGTTTGGTGACCACGCCTGCTTCGGGAGCGGTAATTTCCACTAGCGCTTTATCAGTCATCACCTCGACAATCGGCTGATCTTCCTCAATCCGATCACCCTCCGCAACGCGCCACTCCACCACTTCACATTCAACAATGCCTTCGCCGATATCCGGCAGCATGAAATCGCTCATTATTTTTCTCCCTAGCGCTAAAAGTTAACGCTTTCGCGAATCGCTTCAAAAATTTTCAGATGGTCGGGTAAATACTCTTTTTCCAGCACTAGCGGGAAAGGTGTATCTAGCCCCGTTACCCGAGTAATCGGCGATTCAAGATAGAGAAAACAGCGCTCTTGGATCGTCGCGGCGATTTCACCCGCAAAGCCACCTGTTAACGGCGCTTCATGGCTAACGATCAAACGTCCTGTTTTTAGAACAGACTCAACGACAGTATCCGCGTCCCATGGCAGCAACGTGCGCAAATCAATCACTTCACAGGCAATGCCCTGCTCTTCAGCAAGTTCAACGGCTTTGCCGATGACTTCCATTTGTGCGCCCCAGCCCACCAGCGTTATATCAGTCCCCTCTTTAATGACCTCCGCTTCACCAATAGGAAGCTGATAATCCTCTTGGGGCACCTCACCCACCGACGCACGATAGAGACGCTTGGGTTCTAAAAAAAGCACCGGATCTGGATCGCGAATGGAAGCGAGCAGTAGCCCTTTTGCTTGGTAGGGATTGCGCGGCACAACGACTTTTAAACCGGGCGTATGTGTAAAGTAAGCTTCTGGTGACTGCGAATGATAGAGCCCCCCCGCGATACCACCGCCATAGGGCGTGCGGATGGTTAATCCACCCACATTGAATAAATCCCCCGAACGGTAGCGGAATTTCGCAGATTCATTAACGATTTGGTCAAAAGCGGGAAAGATGTAGTCGGCAAACTGTATTTCAGCAACGGGCACTGAGCCTTGAGCAGCCAGCCCATTAGCAAAACCAATGATGCCTTGTTCTACCAACGGCGTGTTAAAGCAGCGCGATTTACCATACTTTTCCTGTAAATGGCTGGTAGCACGGAATACGCCGCCAAAAACGCCAACATCTTCACCAAAACAGATAACTTTGCCATCTTCAGCCATGGCGATATCAAGCGCATTGTTGATCGCCTGGAGCATGTTCATTGTGGGCATGTTATGCCTCCCCCTGGGAATCTGTGGACGTATTCACCTCAAGGTCTAGCGACCGCGCTCCACGCGGGTAGGCCTCTGGATAGCGGCGAATATGGCGCTTAAGCTGGTCAAATTGACGCTGTAACTCAGGGGTTATGTCGGCATAGACATCAGTAATCAGCGACTCCAGCGGTGGGGGTGAACGCTTTTCTGCCCGTTTCATGGTATCTAGAACTTCGCGGCGCAACGTTTCCTGCTGGCTGGTTTCCTCCTCCTCGCTCCACCAGCCTTTTTTCAACAGCCATTTCTGCATGCGCAGTATGGGGTCTTTTAACCGCCACGCTTCTTCTTCACTTTTGGCACGATAGCCGGAAGGGTCATCCGAAGAGGAGTGAGCAGCAAGACGGTAAGACATGGCTTCAATCAGCACGGGCTTGTTTTGTTCAACAGCAATCTGACGCGCTTGGCGTGTCGCTTCATAAACTGCCAGTGCATCGTTCCCGTCAACGCGTATCACATGCATATGATAGCCAAACGCCCTGGGGGCAATGCCATCCGCTGCAAACTGCTCGGTTGATGGCGTCGAAATGGCATAGCCATTGTTGCGGCAGAAAAAAATCACCGGTACTTGATGGACTGATGCCATATTCAGCGCGGCGTGGAAATCACCTTCTGATGCAGCACCCTCACCGAAGAACGTTAAGGTGCAATGCCCATCACCCGCTAATTTCTGACCGTATGCGTAGCCTGTCGCCTGGGGGATTTGCGTTGCAAGCGGAGAAGAAATGGTCATGTAGTGCAGCTTGCGTGATCCATAATGAATCGGCATTTGGCGGCCTTTACCGTAGTCAAGCTCGTTGCCAAATAGCTGATTCATAAACTCATCAATGGAGAACCCGCGGTACATTAATGCGCCTTGCTCGCGGTATTGCGCCATGATCATATCGGCATCGTCTAGTGCAGCAGCAGCACCAACAACGGCGGCCTCTTCACCCGTGCTTTGCATATAGAAACTAAGCCGCCCCTGGCGTTGGGCAGCCATCATGCGCTCATCTAGGATACGGGTGGCCAGCATGGCTTGATAGAGCCGTCTGGCATGATCACGCGGTAGGTCTGGCTCTCTCGCCCCTTCGTAAAGCTCGCCCTCTGGGTCGAGCAGGCTGAAGGTAGCCATTGAGAATTCTTCGCCGGTCATAAAGAGCGGCTGATGTACGTAGTTTGTCATGCTTATTATCCTTGTATTACCCCTTTTGAGGGCAGTGTTGTTGGTGTTGACCGTTTTTGCCAGTGGATTTATCTAGCATAGGTCAAGCTTGTCGAGGTTAGTGTCACCTCGATCAACGCAACACAAGGACAGTAACGCAGTCTGCTACTTTTAGGGATACAACTTAAGACGCAGATAGACGAGTGCGCAGCTGTTGTTGCAACGCATCAAATAGACTATCGACGGTCAACGCGAGCAACGCGATCAACAGCGCACCTTGTAAAACATACGCCATATTGCCATTCACGATACCTGCTATGATCGGATCACCTAAGTTACTGGCGCCTACCGTCGCCCCTATAGCCGCTGTGGCAATATTAATGGTTACCGATGTTCGGATACCGGCCAGAATTACGGGTGTGGCTAATGGCAGCTCAACGCGAGTTAATACCTGCCAAGGGGTCATCCCCATGGCAAACGCCGCCTGTTTAAGACTCGCATCTACATCCTGCAGCCCAGCAAGCGTGTTTCGCACAATCGGTAATAAGCCATAGAGCATTAGCGCCACGATAATCGGCAATGTTCCAAAACCCAATACAGGAACCGCCAGGGCAAGCACTGCCACAGGAGGAAATGTCTGACCCAGTGAAGCCAACTGCCCAGCAAGGGGTAAGAAGTCTCGCCCCCACTGCCGAGTGACTGCAATGCCGGCCAATACGCCTACGCTTATCGTGACGACAGCCGCTACTCCAACAACGAACACGTGCCTTGCCAGCAGAGAAGCAAAATCAGCGCGGGCATAAATCACCTGACGGGCGTCTGGTTCCAGCCAACGAAATACAGGCTCTAACGCCGGGATACCCAATACCCCTACCAGCAGCAAGAGTGCCCAACCAATAGGCCATAGCCAGCGCGGGCCGACTGTAATCGATGATTCACCACGGTTACGATCACGCGTCACGGTGACTCACCTTGTCTAACTGGGCCTCTTTCACCACTTTGCGCAGCGATAACTCACCAATCGGCATATCATGCTGGTCGACAACCGTCAGCCTATCGCAGTGGTCTCGCAGCATCATTGAAAGCGCTTGGCGCAGTGAAAAATCACCCGGTATACGCGACTGGGCAGGCAGTGTCTGTCCAAGCGATGACATGTGATCTTTCACGCGTGTTAAGGCAGCCTGCTTTAAACCACGCTCCAACCCTCCCAATAGCGACTCAACAAACGGATCGGCGGGGGTTTGAAGCAGCGCTAGCGGTGACCCCTGCTGCACAATACGCCCTTCGCGCATAACGACTAAATGATCTGCCAGTTTGAGCGCTTCATCCATATCGTGAGTCACGAACACCACGGTTTTATGCAGCCGCGCCTGAAGCTTTGCCAGTTCGTCTTGAAGCTTTTCTCGCGTAATAGGGTCTAGCGCTCCAAAAGGCTCATCCATCAGCAAAATATCAGGATCTGCCGCCAATGCGCGCGCAACGCCTACCCGCTGCGCCTGGCCGCCAGAGAGCTGGTGAGGATACTTATGGGCAAACTCTTCCATGGGAAGGCCTAACAGACGCATTAACTCTTCGACCCGTGCTTTAACATCAGCGGCAGGCCATTTTAGCAAACGCGGTACCAGCCCAATGTTGCGCGCTACCGTCCAATGGGGAAACAGGCCAGTACTCTGGATCGCATAGCCGATACGCCGGCGAAGCTTAACCGGATCATAGTGGCCTATTGCCTGTCCGTCGATGATAATGTCGCCGCTACTATGCTCAATCAAACGATTTATCATACGTAGCGTCGTCGATTTTCCGCAGCCTGATGACCCTACCAGCGCACAGAACTTTCCTTTCGCGACGTGTAAGGATATGTCGTCTACCGCTGTGTCTTCGCCAAAGTGCTTCGACACATGGGAAAGCTCTATCATTTATGTCCTCCGGGGCGAAGCGCGTCGGCTAATGCCCCCAAACTAGCATCTACAATTAGTGCCAAGACTAAAATAGGCAGCGCGCCAAGTAACACCATGTCCATAGCCGCTTGGCCCAATCCCTGAAAAATAAACGTGCCAAACCCACCTGCCCCAATCAACGCAGCAACGGCCGTTAATCCAATAGCTTGAACAGCGGTGATTCGCACACCTTCTAATAGTATTGGCAGCGCCAAAGGAAATCTTACCTGCCAGAAGCGCTGATACGGTCGCATCCCCATCGCCTTAGCAGCATCTAAGGTTTCAGGGTCGACTTCATCAAGCGCAATATAAGTATTGCGCACCATGGGTAACAGGCTATAAGCAATGAGCGCAATCAATGCGGGTGTGGCGCCAATACCGCTAACACCTAACTGGGCTAAAAAAGGCACGTTAGCAGCTAGCCAAGCAAGCGGAGCCAGCAGCAGCCCAAACAGAGCTAAGCTCGGAATCGTTTGCAGGAAGTTCAACCATGCAAACGCTATGCGTTGTAGACGTTGGTAACGCCGCATTAGCATAGCGAGAACCAAACCGACCACCACACTAACGCTCACCGCTATGCCGACCAGTACTACATGTTGCAGCATGGCACGATAAAATTGCTGGTCGCGCGCTTGAAACTCCTGAACAAGGGCTAAATTTTCAAGCCATAAGGCGGCACAAAGCAGCCACGCCCCCCCCACGCTGCTGAGCAATAGGGTGGTCCATAAACGTGACAACCCCAAACGTAAACGCACTTCAACTAGGCACAATAAAAGCAAAAAAAGCACGACCCAATAGGCAGCACCAATACCTAAACGCGCTTGCGGCAGAGTGGGATCAATCAGCCAGTGGCCTGCTACCATAAGCCCGAATGGCATCAATAAGAGTGTCAGGGTAACGATACACAGTTGAGCGTAGCAATGAAGGCGGCTTGGCCTAATAGCCAAGCCGCCCATAGCGATAAATAGCAAGGAAACAAGCAGCGCACCGGGCCACCCAATCGCATGTAATAAGCCATAAGATGTACCCGCTACAATTCTATTAGGCGCGACGCTAACAAGACCCAGTAGCCAAGAGGCCCCTAACATAGCGGCACTTAAACATATCAGTACTGAGTTTAAATGCCCATATTGACGGGGTGGCGATGGCAAGGCGTCTATCTGCGACATTCATTAGTCATCCAGGCTATCAAGATAGTCGCTTGCGACTTGATCAGGAGAGAAACCATTCACCGCTACATCAGCGTTCAGCGTTTGCAACGTCACAAGGTCAAGCGTTGCAAATACGTCGTTGAGTAGCGTCTCAATTTCAGGGTAGGCATCCAGCACTTCGGCACGCACCACTGGCGACGGCTGATATACCGGCTGAACCCCCTTAATATCTTCTAAAACAACCAGTCCCAGCGCACTTAAACCACCATCGGTGCCATAGGTCATGGCACCATTAACACCGCTTGTTTGTTGGGCAGCGGCTCGCATAGTAGCCGCCGTATTACCACCGGACAGTACAAGCAGTTGATCATCGCCAAGTTCAAAACCATAAGCATCCTGAAATGCAGGCAATGCCTGAGCGGACTCTACAAATTCTGCACTCGCTGCGAATTTAAACTCGCCGCCTTCGTTAACATAGTCGGCAAGGTCATCAAGGGTCGTTAAGCCGTTGGCCGTCGCCACGTCTTCACGAATACTCATGGCCCAGGTGTTATTAGCGCTAGCAGGCTTCAGCCATATTAGCCCCTGCGCCGCATCGCGCTCTTTAACAGTCTGGTAGGCATCCTCTGTACTATTCCAGACAGGGCTGTCAGTCATATCAAAGAAAAAAGCGCCGTTACCGGTATATTCGGGATAAAGGTCGATTTCTCCCGCTTCAAGTGCACTACGCACAACGCTGGTGCCACCTAGCTGTAGGCGATCTTCTGTAGGCACACCGCCACGCTCTAGCGTTTGAATAATCAGCTCACCCAGCACGGACCCTTCTGTGTCGATTTTGGAGGACACGACAACAGGGTCGCTGGCGTAAGCAGTCGAAAAAGTAATGGCTGATAAGCAAGCGACGATGGTCGGTTTTAGAGTAAAGCGCATAGTGGTCATCCTATTATTTAGCGTCTTGAAGGTATCATCTCAGTATAAGAGCCAACGACATTGACGTCAGACGCCATATCAACGGCGCCTGACATCTACAACGTTTCTATTCAATGCCCTCACTGCCATCACGCTCAACATCGATAACGCTTAAGGCGCTTCAATCACCCAGGTTGTTCCCTCACGGGAATCCTTCAGGATAATACCCAAACTCGCTAGTTCATCTCGAATAGCATCTGCCTGAGCAAAATCTTTATTGGCTTTTGCTTCTTTACGCTGTGCTATTTTGGCCTCAATCTCAGTCTCACTCAGCGCTACCTGCTGCTGATTACCTTTCAAAAAAGTCTGAGGATCTTGCTGCAAAAGCCCTAGCACACCCGCTAGACGTGTTAATTCCGATGCTAAACGCTGCGCTTTTTCTGGCGACTCGCTCTTAGCGCGATTGAGATCCCGCGCCAGATCGAATAATACCGCTAACGCCTCAGGCGAATTGAAGTCGTCATCCATCGCCGTGGTGAAACGCTCAGCATAGCCTGCCTCATCACCGTCACCGCTAGATGACACTTCCATACCCTCTAATGCTGTGTAAAAGCGCGTCAGCGATTTGCGAGCCTCATGGAGAGAGTCTACCGAGTAGTTAATTGGGCTACGGTAGTGGCTAGCCACTAGCAAGAAACGCACGACTTCCGGATCATGCTCTGCCAGCACATCGCGGATGGTAAAAAAGTTACCCAGCGATTTTGACATCTTCTCCTGGTTAACCCGCACAGCCCCGGCATGCATCCAGGTGTTGACGTAGGTTTTACCAGTCGCTGCCTCTGATTGGGCAATTTCGTTTTCATGATGAGGAAACGTAAGGTCAGGACCACCACCATGAATATCGAAAGTGTCGCCTAAGCAGCACGTCGACATTGCTGAGCACTCAATGTGCCATCCTGGGCGGCCATTGCCCCAAGGAGAGTGCCAGTGTGCTTCGCCCGGTTTAGCGGCTTTCCAAAGCACAAAATCAAGCGGGTCCTCTTTATGAACATCAACCTCAACCCGAGCACCAGAACGCATATCATCAAGTTGACGATTATTTAGCTTGCCGTAATCAGCGAACTTGCGTACCCGGTAATACACATCCCCATTGGCAGCAGCATAAGCAAAGTCTTTCTTAATCAGCGTCTCAATCATGGCAACAATGTCATCGATATGACCTGTCGCCCGAGGCTCATGGCTTGGGGGCAATACACCAAGACGTGCTTCGTCTTCGTGCATTGCCTGAATCATGCGCTCGGTGAGTGTGCTAATCGATTCGTTATTCTCTTCGGCACGCTTGAGAATTTTATCGTCAATGTCGGTGATGTTACGGACATAAGTAACATCATAACCGCGATAACGCAGGTAGCGGGTTATCACATCGAAGGCCACCATGACCCGCGCGTGGCCAAGGTGGCAGTAGTCATACACCGTCATGCCGCAGACATACATGCTGACTTTACCCGCCACCAGCGGGGTAAACGGTTCTTTGCGGCGTGTCAGCGTATTATAAATGTGCATATGACGATTCCTTAGCCCTTCTGTTTGATTTTCGCCCAGCTATCTTTCAACCCAACGGTACGATTAAACACCAGCTGCCCTGGCTTGGAAGCATGACGGTCAGCGCAGAAATAGCCCACCCGCTCAAACTGGAAGCGATCTTCTGGAACAGCATCCGCCAAACTGGGCTCGCCAATGGCGTGGCACACCGCCAAGGAGTCGGGGTTCAGGTGTTCGAGGAAGTCGACATCTTTGTCACGATCCGGCTGTTCAACCGTGAACAAATTGTCATACAAGCGCACTTCCATCGGTACACCATGGGCGGCACTCACCCAGTGAATCACGCCTTTCACCTTGCGGCCTTCAGGATTTTTGCCCAGCGTATCGAAATCCACCGAACAGTGCAGTTCCGTCACGTCACCGGCTTCGTTCTTTACAACGTCATCACAACGAATCACGTAGCTGTTACGCAGGCGGACTTCTTTGCCGGGCGCTAAACGGAAAAACTTTTTGGGCGCGTCTTCCATGAAGTCGTCTTGGTCAATATACAGCTCGCGACTAAACGGCACCTTACGCACAGCCATATCTTCTCGCGCAGGGTGCCCGGGCACGTCATACACTTCTTCATGGTCTTCAGGAACGTTGGTCAGTACTACCTTAAGGGGTTTCAATACGCACATTGCCCGCGGCGCATTGTCCTCAAGGTCAGAGCGAATCGCATGCGTTAGCATGGCAATATCCACCAAGCCGCCATCGGCGCGCGTAACACCAATCATCTCACAGAACTTGCGAATGGATGCCGGCGTATAGCCGCGACGACGCATACCTGAAATAGTTGGCATACGCGGATCGTCCCAGCCATCGACAATCTGCTCGTCAACCAGCAGTTTCAGCTTGCGCTTCGAAGTGAGAGTGTAATCCAAATTAAGTCGAGCAAACTCGATTTGGCGCGGTTTGGCGGGAACCGGCAAGTTATTCAAAAACCATTCGTAAAGCGGGCGATGGTCTTCAAACTCTAGCGTACAGATTGAATGGGTAATGCCTTCGATGGCGTCAGACTGGCCATGGGTAAAATCGTACGACGGATAGATTTTCCACTTGTCACCTGTTTGATGGTGGCTAGCATGGCGAATACGGTAAAGGATCGGGTCGCGAAGATTGATATTGGGCGACGCCATATCAATTTTTGCACGCAGTACTTTTTCGCCTTCGCCAAACTCGCCGTTACGCATGCGTTCCAGCAAATCTAGGTTTTCGTCAACGCTGCGCTCGCGGTAAGGACTTGGCTTACCCGGTGCCGTGAGTGTGCCACGGTATTCGCGAATTTCATCTGGAGAAAGATCATCAACGTAAGCTTTGCCCTCGCGAATAAGATGTTGTGCCCACGCATAAAGCTGGTCGAAATAATCAGAAGCAAAGCGAACTGGGCCTGCCCAGTTAAAGCCTAACCAGCTGACGTCCTCTTTGATAGCGTCGATATACGCCTGTTCTTCCTTCGCGGGGTTGGTGTCGTCAAAACGCAGATGACACTCACCACCTAGCTGCTCTGCCAACCCGAAATTTAAACAGATCGACTTTGCATGACCGATATGCAAAAAGCCATTAGGTTCGGGAGGAAAGCGCGTCACGATTTTGGTGACCTGGCCGCCCTCTATTTCGTCGCGTACTTGGTTGCGAATGAAGTTCGGCGCTGGGGTGGTCTCGTTGGTCATGGTGGTGTTGATAACCTCATGGTGGATGGCGGGCTAGGCAACCAATGCCTAAGCTATTAGGGTTTGCGCTTCGCGGTGCCAAGCAAAACCGCTATTATAACGTGACGCCGATGCACAGCGCCAAGGCGAACGCCTTTATTGAACAGGAATTTATCTATGATCGTATTACAGACCAACCACGGTGACATCACTATTGCGCTTAATCATGAAAAAGCGCCAAAAACTGCCGCTAATTTTGAGCAATATGTCCGCGATGGTTTTTATGATGGCACTTTGTTCCACCGTGTTATCGATGGCTTTATGGTTCAGGGCGGTGGCTTCGATCAAGATTTTAACCAAAAGCCAACGCGTGATCCGATCGAGAACGAAGCCGACAATGGTTTACAAAACACGGTTGGCACACTGGCAATGGCACGCACTCAAGATCCCCACTCTGCCACAGCGCAGTTCTTTATCAACGTTGGTAACAATAGTTTCTTGAATCACAGTGGTAAAAGTCTTCAAGGTTGGGGCTATGCCGTGTTTGGCGAGGTTGTCGACGGCATGGACGTGGTAGACGCCATCCGCGGTGTCAGCACCACACGTCGTGGCATGCATGCTGATGTGCCCGCAGACGATGTCATCATTGAGCGCGCCTATGTAAAAGAAGCCGACTAATTACGGGAGTTCTATGCGCACTCTGCTGATAGCTGATATGCATCTAAGCAGTGATACCCCTGAGATTAATCAGGGGTTTTATCGTTACTTAGAGCACACCGCTACTGGGGCTGACGCCCTGTATATTCTAGGCGACCTGTTTGACGCCTGGATCGGAGATGATCTCCTTGACACACCACATCCTCTTAGCGACATTGCCTGGGAAGTGATCAGACGGTTACGCAAATTAAGCAGCAACGGAACCGCGATTTATTTCCTGCACGGCAATCGCGACTTTCTGATTGGCGAGCGCTTTATCAGTGAGTGCCAAGCCTCTCTGCTACCCGAAAGCCAAACGGTGGAACTCCAAGGGGTGCCTGTCGTTATTCTACATGGCGATAGTCTTTGCACTAAAGATGATGCTTACATGGCGTTCCGCCAACAGTCGAGAGATCCTCAGTGGCAAACGCAAATCCTATCCCTACCCCTTGATCAGCGGCTGGAGCTTGCCAAGAGTCTGCGTATGCAGTCGGGCGATGCCAACGCGGGTAAAGCGGAAGCGATCATGGACGTGACACACGAAGAAGTGGTGGCGCTGATGGCGCGCTCTGGTGTCACCACCATGATTCATGGTCACACCCATCGGCCAAAGGTACATGACCTGACGGTTGAGGACGTACCTGCAAAACGTTTTGTTCTTGGTGATTGGGATGTTCATCATGGCTGGGACATCGTCGTTGAACGCACGGCAGAGCATGACGCCATGCCTATTCTGCGCCAATTTACCTTAGCCAACCCACCCTAATACTTAACGTTGCACATCAGCAAAAAAACCATCAAAAAAGCCGGCCAAATCAATTTTTGGCCGGCTTTTTGGGTTAATAAAAACGCGTTAATTAACGCTCAATCTTCGCGTCACTACGCAGATCGTCTACCAAGCCCTGAATGATAGACTGGGCGCGGAGTTGTTCAGCCATTTGAGCTACAAAAGAAGTAAGCTGCTCGTCAACTTCGCCTACGGATACGCTATCCAACGCTATGATGGCAACGCCTTCCGGAAGTGACACAGAACGGTAAACGCTATCACCCTCCTGCGGACGCGGCATACGAAACACCTGTTGCACTACCGCCTGGGGAAGCACAGTGTCAGACTGGCGCGAGATATTGCTAGCCTCAAGCCAATCAATGTTGCTGGCCTCGCCCGCTTCCACCGCCTCGATCATACGAGCCGCTTCTTGCTCAAGTGCTTCTTGGCGTTGTTGAGCAACAACAGCGTTAGCGACTTCGTCACGCACATCGTCTAGCGTGAGTTGAGTCGTTTCGCGATGCTCCGCAACACGCAGCACAAGGCGACGATCATCATCCAGCTCGATCACTTCGCTGTTATAGCCTTCTTCTAGCACATCAGCACTAAAGGCCTCATCTAGCACCCCCGGCTCTGAAAGCACGCCCTCACCTTCACCGCGTGCTAACCAGTCAGTCTGGTTTAGCGTTAGACCGAGGTCATCCGCTACGCTTTGCAGATCATCGGCAGCAAAACTCTCATCAATTAAGCGCTGAACTTGCTGATTGAACTCATCATTGACTTCACGCAGAGCAACATCTTGCTGAAGTGCCTCACGCTGCTCTTCAAAGGCGGGTGCTACCAGCTCGGTTACCTGAAGGATATGAAATGCACCATCCATTTCCACCAGTTGAGATGTTTCACCTTCATCGAGAGCAAAAGCAGCTTCATCAAAGGCATCACCAAAGAAACCACGACTAATAACCCCTAAGTCGCCGCCTTCCTCAGCACTCGCTGTATCATCTGAATAACGCAGTGCCGTATCGGCGAAAGTTTCACCGCTGTTCAAGGCTTCTAAAGCCTCATTAGCGTGTGCTTGCGCTTCTTGGCGACTGCGCTCTTCGCCAAACGTCACCATAATATGAGAGACACGTCGATCGGCATTGCGATTCTGCTCACGCCACGCATCGCGCAAGCTCTGCTCGTTAACCTCAACGTTTTCCGCCATCGCTTGACGGTCAACTAACACATACTCAACGCGCACCTGCTCAGGACGCTCGAAACGTGCCTGGTTTGCATCGAAATATTCCTGCATTTGCGCTTCAGTAACATTCGCCTCTACGCTTACATCATCGGCATCTAATAAAACATAGCGAAAACTGCGCTGCTGGCGCTGCAATTCAGCTAAGCGTTCCTGCTCGCTTTCCAAGCTAAAGTCGCTAAACGCAAGGCCTTGCTGCAAGTGCTGGCGCTTGATATCGGCACGCAGCTCTTCACGAAACGCCACTGGGGTATATCCTGCACCAGCAAGACGGTTGCGGAATATTTCAGCCGAGAACCGACCATCTTGATCATGAAACTCTGGCAGACCAACAATCATTTGGTCTAGTTGGGCATCAGAGACGAACACACCACCGTCTTCAGCATATTGTGTTAGCAGTTGCTGAGTTATCAACTGGTCAAGGACATCATTACGAAGCGCCCGCTCTTGCTCTGGTGGCACCTGTCCAGAGCGAAGCGCACGTTGTACCTCAAGCTCAACCTGCTGACGCATGATTGGTTCGCCGTTAACGCTCGCCACTTCATTAGGGTCATCGCCAAAGACACTAAACAGCGACTCCACGCCAAAAAGCGCCATGGCAGCCACCATGACACCGATAATTATTTTGGCACCCCAGCTTCTGGAGCCATCTCGAATACTTTGCAGCATGCTAGCCTCAGATCATCACAGCTATCTATCGCCCTAACTATCGGGCCAGAAAAAAACATGGGCGCATCGCGAATGCGATGCGCCCATTAGCTTACAGCAAACGCGAGCCAATTAGTTGACGGCGTCTTTCAGCGCTTTACCGGCTTTGAAGCTGGGGACTTTCGCAGCGCTAATTTCAATCGGCTGGCCGGTCTGCGGGTTACGACCAGTACGAGCAGCACGCTCTTTAATTGCGAAAGTACCAAAACCTACCAGTGAAACACTTTCGCCTTTTTTGAGGCTATCGGTGACAGACTCCACCATGGCATCCAATGCGCGGGTTGCCGCTGCTTTAGGAATATCAGCAGACGCGGCAATAGCTTCAATCAGCTCGGACTTATTCACACTTCACCCCTTAACTGTTTCAAAAAAATGGCTCTGAACGGCACTGCCACCGTTAGATACAACTTCAAAGCGTAGCTGTGTTTTATAGCAATGCCTTGAAACTCCTGTCAAGCGACAGTGCCGAGAAATGCCCGCAACTCAAGGTCTTGGGCAAAACTATTAAGTAATGTTAAAACTCAATGGAGTATTAACGCTTAATGGGTACTCGTTACGACGGTTGAATTAAAAGCCGGATCAGAACCTTTCAACGAGACGCTCTCGTCAATTGGATCGTTATGTAGCGCTACGGCCAGTACTTCATCTATCCACTGTACGGGACGGATATCAAGTGCCCCTTTAATATTTTCTGGCACTTCCTTGAGGTCTCGACGATTTTCCTCAGGAATTAAGACCGTCTTTATACCACCGCGACGGGCTGCCAGCAATTTCTCCTTTAACCCCCCAATGGGCATCACTTCGCCACGTAGGTTCACTTCTCCTGTCATGGCCACATCACAACGCACAGGGCGTTGAGTATAGGCAGAGACAATCGCGGTTACCATGGCAATGCCTGCACTTGGGCCATCTTTAGGCGTAGCACCTTCCGGAACGTGAATGTGCAAGTCTTCCTTCTCAAACCGTTGCGGATCAATACCATACTCTTTTGCACGCGCCTTAACGACCGTTTGCGCCGCACTCACCGACTCTTTCATAACATCGCCCAGCGAGCCGGTTTTGTTGATACGTCCTTTGCCGGGCGTAACAACAGATTCGATATTCAGCAATTCGCCGCCAACCGATGTCCACGCTAGCCCTGTCACACGACCAACTTGATCTTCCTGCTCAGCCAACCCGTAGCTATAACGGCGCACGCCGGCATAGGCTTCAATATCTTCAGCTGCCAGTACTTGTTGAGCCTGCAGATGGCTACCCTGCTTACCACTCGCTGCCTGCTCGGCTTCTAAACGCTCGCGCAACACCTTACGGCAGACTTTGGCGATCTGACGCTCCAGCTCTCGCACCCCAGCTTCACGGGTGTAATAACGCACTAGTTCTAGCAGAGCATCATCATTGAGCGCCAGCTCTTCTGTTTTGAGGCCATTCGCTTCTTGCTGCTTCGGCAACAAATAACGCCTAGCGATCGCTAACTTTTCATCTTCGGTGTAACCCGGCAAACGAATGATTTCCATACGATCCAACAGCGGACCAGGAATATTCATTGAGTTAGCAGTACAGATAAATAGCGTTTCTGATAGATCGTAGTCCAACTCAAGGTAGTGATCACTAAAACTATTGTTTTGCTCAGGATCAAGCACCTCTAGCAGCGCCGACGCAGGGTCACCGCGGTGATCCATACCGAGTTTATCGACTTCATCCAATAAAAACAGTGGGTTCTTAACGCCAGCACGACTCATCCGCTGCATTAACTTACCTGGCAACGAACCAATGTAAGTGCGGCGATGACCGCGAATTTCAGACTCATCACGTACGCCGCCTAACGCCAGACGAACATATTTACGATTCGTGGCCCGCGCGATAGATTGACCAAGAGAGGTTTTACCCACACCAGGGGGACCCACCAAGCATAATACAGGCCCTTTCATCTTGCGCACGCGCTTTTGTACCGCAAGATATTCAAGGATACGAGCCTTGACTTCTTCTAAGCCGTAATGGTCCTGATCCAGCACTTCCTGCGCTTTCACTAAGTCGTGCTTGACGCGGGTACGCTTCTTCCAGGGGACAGCTATTAGCCAGTCTAGGTAAGAGCGAACCACCGTAGCTTCGGCCGAGTTAGCAGCCATCATTTTTAGCTTACTAAGCTCTTGAGTAGCCTTTTCTGCCGCTTCTTTGGGCATTCCAGATGAAGCGATGGCTTGCTCGTATTTTTCGGCCTCATTTGGCACATTATCCAGCTCACCCATCTCTTTCTGGATGGCCTTCATCTGCTCATTGAGGTAATACTCGCGCTGGGTCTTTTCCATCTGCTCTTTCACACGCGAGCGGATGCGCTTTTCAACCTGCAGCAAATCAATTTCGGACTCAATCAGCGCCATTAAGTGCTCAATGCGATCACGCACGCGATCCATTTCGAGCAGCTCTTGCTTGTCGCCTATTTTTAATGACAAGTGCGCACAGATGGTATCGACCAAGCGGCTCGGATCCTCAATTCCAGAAAGCGAATTGAGCACCTCGTTAGGCACTTTTTTGGACAGCTTGACGTATTGCTCAAATTGGTTGAGCAGCACACGTACCAGTGCTTCTTGCTCACGACTGGTTAGCGGCTCGCTCTCACGAGGCACCAAGTAAGCTTGGGTGTAGCCCGTTTCGTGCTCTTCAATATCAATAACATCAGCGCGAAAATTACCTTCAATCAGCACTTTTACAGTGCCATCAGGCAATTTTAGCAGTTGCATGATATCGGCCACGGTGCCCATGGCATAAAGATCAGCGTTATCGGGCTCATCCTGGGAGGCCTCACGCTGAGCCACCAGCAGCACACGCTTGTCGGCCTCCATCGCCGCTTCCAACGCTTGGATGGACTTCTCACGACCAACAAAAAGTGGAATAACCATTTGCGGGTACACAACCACATCCCGCAAAGGCAACAGGGGTAAACATTGTGTCTGATCGGCGTTCTGCTGCATCGCAGACGTTCCTCAAAATCGGATGAGTACTTGAAAGGGTACTTAGCCAAGTACCTCACAGTATGAAAAGCATGGCGCTAGGGCGCTGAGCAGCTAGGCAAACATTTCATGAATAACTTATGAATAACAAGGGGCCGCCTAGGCGACCCCTTGGTTTGGCGCAAGCGGTAAAAGCTAGGCCGTGGAATGCACGTCGGGACTAACCGTCGGTGCCATCAACACGAGCATCTTCCTGCTGCGAATAGATCAGTAGTGGCTCACTTTCGCCTGCAATCACTGAACTATCAATCACCACTTTGCTAACACCTTCAAGCGAAGGAATCTCGTACATGGTGTCTAGCAGCACAGACTCAAGGATAGATCGCAAACCCCGCGCGCCAGTTTTACGCTCCATTGCCTTGGTTGCGACAGCACGCAGCGCTTCGTCTCTAAACTCGAGCGTCACATCTTCCATTTCAAAGAGCTTGGCATACTGCTTAACCAGCGAGTTTTTCGGCTCAGTTAAGATCTGTACCAACGCATCTTCATTTAGCTCAGTGAGCGTCGCAATCACGGGCAGACGTCCAACAAACTCAGGAATTAAACCAAATTTCACTAAATCATCTGGTTCTACGTCGGCCAGCAACTCACCCACACCACGCGAAGACTCTTTGCTCTTCACGCTAGCATTGAAACCAATGCCACCTTTCTCAGCACGGTCACGGATAACTTTATCAAGACCCGCAAAAGCGCCACCCACAATAAACAGCATGTTGGCCGTATTGACCTGAACAAACTCTTGCTGGGGATGTTTACGACCACCCTGCGGCGGCACGGATGCTGTTGTGCCTTCAATCAACTTGAGTAGTGCCTGCTGGACACCCTCGCCCGACACATCACGTGTGATGGAAGGGTTATCAGACTTGCGCGAAATCTTATCGATTTCATCGATATAAACAATGCCTCGCTCAGCCTTTTCGACGTCGTAATCACACTTCTGCAGAAGCTTTTGGATGATGTTTTCAACATCTTCACCCACATAACCCGCTTCTGTCAGTGTAGTGGCATCGGCAATGGTAAAAGGTACATTCAATAACCGCGCCATGGTTTCCGCCAACAGTGTTTTACCACTACCGGTAGGACCAATAAGCAGAATATTTGATTTACCTAGCTCTACATCGCCTTCGCGCACTTCCGTCTTAAGACGCTTGTAGTGGTTATAAACCGCTACAGATAGCACCATTTTGGCGCGATCTTGTCCGATGACATAGTCGTCTAACGTATGACGTATTTCGCGAGGCGTAGGTAAACGCTCTTCATCGCTCTCGGCATCGGCTTCGAGAACTTCTTCGCGAATGATGTCATTACATAAGTCGACACACTCATCGCAGATATATACGGACGGGCCTGCAATTAGCTTACGTACTTCGTTTTGATTCTTACCACAAAACGAGCAGTATAAAAGCTTGCCACCTTCGTCCTTGCCTTTGCCGTCGGCCATTCGCGTACCTCTATCACTGCGGCGGCTTACGCCGCCGGAAAAGCTCGTTAGAAAAGCAGAATCCTACCACGCTATCAGGATGTAGGCCGCTTATCCAGCACTGCGTCAATCAAGCCATATTCTTGGGCTTTAGTGGCGCTCATAAAGTTGTCACGGTCAGTATCCCGAGCAACAGTATCAAGATCTTGGCCAGTATGATGGGCTAAAATCTGGTTCAGTTTTTCACGAATACCTAAAATCTCACGGGTGTGGATCTCGATATCAGACGCTTGGCCTTGATAGCCACCCAGCGGCTGGTGAATCATCACACGGGAATTAGGCAAACAATAACGTTTACCTGCTGCGCCTGCTGTCAGCAACAATGCACCCATGCTAGCCGCTTGCCCAATACATACGGTCGACACATCAGGCTTAATAAACTGCATGGTGTCGTAGATAGACATACCTGCCGTTACAGACCCACCAGGAGAATTAATGTAAAGGTGAATATCTTTATCAGGGTTCTCTGACTCAAGAAACAGCAGCTGCGCCACCACTAAGTTCGCCATGTAATCTTCAACTGGTCCAACCAGGAAAATAACACGCTCTTTTAGCAGGCGTGAGTAGATGTCATAGGCTCTTTCCCCTTTGGCGCTCTGCTCAACCACCATGGGCACTAAACCGCCGGCGTTTTGAATATCAAACTCACTCATTCGTGATTCCTTGCGTCCGGTAAGGGAAAGCGCACCCACATAGGGTGCGCCACGCGATGAAGTTAAGCGCTAGCTTGTTCGCTTTCTTCAACACCTTCATCTTGCTCGGCCTGTTGCTGAGCCGCTGCCAATGCCTGCTGGTATGACATTTCAACGTCTTTAACGTTCGTTTGCTCCAGCAGCTTATCAACAGCCTTCTCTTCCAGGATGGCAGACTTCACTTGGGTTTTGAGCTGCTCATTACCCATGTAGTATTCAACCACTTCGGAAGGATCCTGATACTGCTCTGCCAGCTCTTCAACCTTAGCTTTAATTGCATCATCATCAGCGTCTAACTCATTCGCCTTAATAACCTCGGCCAGCAGCAACCCTACCTGGACGCGGCCTTTCGCTTGCGCTTCGAAGAGTTCATTCGGCAGTTGGCTGACATCAAAGTCCTCACCCAGACCGAACTGCTGTGCTGCCTGACGCTTCATGCCATCAGTTTCTTGCTGAACAAGCGCACTTGGCACAGGAATATCGTTCGCTTTTTTCAGCGCATCCAATACCTGCTGCTTAACACGGTTATCCACCGCTTGGGCCGCTTCGCGGGTCATGTTCTTTTTGATTTCAGCGC
The DNA here is from genome assembly GCF_024138895.1 of Halomonas sp. XH26. Lineage (NCBI taxonomy): Bacteria > Pseudomonadati > Pseudomonadota > Gammaproteobacteria > Oceanospirillales > Halomonadaceae > Halomonas > Halomonas sp. XH26. The sequence continues at coordinate 1,805,825 of NZ_CP071889.1, read as the reverse complement.
GGAATTTCTCTTCATCGCCATCTTCAACACCAAAGCGCGCAATAAACTCAGCGTCTACGGCCGGCAGCATTTGGCTACTGACTTTATGAACGGTGACTTTAAAGGTGGCTTCCTGGCCTGCAAGATGCTCTGCTTGGTAATCTTCAGGGAAGGTAACAGTGATGGTTTTCTCATCACCCGCCTTCGCACCGATCAACTGCTCTTCAAAGCCTGGGATGAAGCTGTTGGAGCCAATAACTAAAGCATGGCCCTCAGCACTTCCACCTTCAAAAGGCTCATCACCCAAGAAGCCCTGGAAGTCGATGGTCACTTGATCGCCATCAGCAGCGGCGGCGTCTACTTCTTCCCACGCAGCATTTTGCTTACGCAGTGTATCGATCATCTCATCGACATCAGCATCGTTAACCGCCACTACCGGACGCTCAACCTCGGTGCCTTCGATAGACGCAAGCTCAACCTGCGGGTAGATTTCCATAACCGCCACAAACTCTAGGTCTTTGCCAGTTTGGTTTACTTTTGGCTCAATCTGGGGAAAACCGGCAGGATTAAGGCCTTCTTCCGTGATGGCACGCACATAGCGCTCACGCATCACTTCACCTACCACCTCATTGCGCACGCTGTCGCCGTAGCGCTGACGAACTACAGCCATCGGCACTCGGCCTTGGCGAAAACCATTCAGGCGAACGTTTTTCGCGGTGTCTATTAAGCGAGCGCTGACGGCCTCGTCGATTTCGGCGGCCGGCACCTGAATAGTGATACGGCGTTCGATCTGGGAGGTCGTCTCGACGGAAACTTGCATGAATTGTCCTCTAGCGGCTGGGCGTTATGTTGATTGCGTAAAATAAGTACAAGGGGGCAATTTTAAGAACCCTAGCGCATCGTGGCAAGCGCCATGCTCGCAAGATGGGGGCATAACCCGCAAATACAAGGGTAATCACTAGCAAAACGACCATTTTAGGTCGTTTTTTGACCACAATGCAGTCAAAATTATTTTTAAACGTTAGATGAAGCCTTGTAGCCTGACTATCACATCTAAAATAGTGGCCTTTAATCGCGTTTCGCCCACCACAAAGAAACAGCATGAAATAGCAGACCACAGGTTGCTGCGTGGGAAATAAACACTTGCCAGCTAATCCAGTCAGTGAACAGACCATGCCATGCCCCCATTACCAGGGCACCTATCAGCAGCATAAATAGCAAGCGCTGACATAATTTCGGCAGCGCTTTTCGTGCATCAACCGACAGCATTTTCCACTGAACAGCGGCAGCACCCACCACAATGGCTAGCGCAATAAGTAACAATGTTTGGCGTGTTTCATGCCCTTCTACCATGTAACGAGGTATCGCAGCCAACATCACAATACAAAGTCCGAGAGCAACGCTGATACGTTCCGGAGAAAAAGGGACTCGCTGCATGGTTAAGCAACCTTCAGTTGCTGAGACTCAATCCACTCTTCTACCCACGGAATAGCGGCGTCATCTGCCATAAAAGTTTCCATAGCATCCACTTCCAGCCGCTCACCTAAACGCGTTGCACCATAATCCGCTAATAACGCATCGAGCGCCCTTCCCGCTCCACAGAACGTGTCTCCGTATGAGCTATCGCCCAACGCTATCAACCCATAGCGCAACGATGTAAGCGAGGGACTTTTTTCCTGCAGCCCGCGCACAAAAGAAACAAAATTCCCTGGGTAATCTCCACTGCCCGTAGTTGATACACAAAACAGCGTAAGATCTTGGCTATTGGTCAAATCGTCAATCGTCGGCTGCTCAGAAATATCAACCTTGTAGCCAGCCTGCTCAAATAACGGCTTTACTTGCTCTGCGACATCTAACGCGCCACCGTACATTGTACCGACTAGAATCGTTAGCGTTGGCATGGCCTACTCCTCTGCAATAGTGTCGCACTGTGCTTTGTTCAGTCGACAAATACCCGATGAATTTGGTCAAATATTAACACGACTCGCAAAAACGACACACGCCTTCTCATGAGGCACTATCAATCATTTAGTAGGAAATCTTATGCAGCAGCTCTTTGAGGCATGGATAACACCGATCATGGTCGGTGGCTTAATCGTGTTTATGTGCTTTATTATTTGGGACTTAGCTAAGAAATCCAACGCAGGCAAGTTTGGCACGATCATGCTTTTTGTCGTTCTGGGTGCTGGCATGCTGGGTTATGTCATTAAGGTAGTGATCACTTGGCTCATTGAAGGACGTGGACTTTAGTCCAAAACTTAAAAAGGAGCACCCGAAGGTACTCCTTTTCATTTGCTACCACTCTGCGCATCAGCTCAGCACAACTGTTCGACACACTCACCCACCAACCAGTGCATTGAAGCTTCCCCCACACGTAAGTTAGCTGCTTGTGTAGCGCTCTACCTGCTGCTTTAGCTTTTGACCGGGACGAAAAGTAACAACGCGCCGTGCAGAAATGGGAATTTCTTCACCCGTCTTGGGGTTACGCCCCGGTCTTTCGCGCTTATCACGCAAATCGAAATTGCCGAAACCCGATAGCTTAACCTGCTCATTTTCGCGCAAGCAGGCACGGATCTCTTCAAAAAAAGCCTCAACCATGGCTTTTGCTTCTCGCTTCGACAGCGCGAGCTCAGTGTGTAAATGTTCTGCTAGCTCTGCTTTGGTCAACGCACCCATAAGGCCCCCTCCATGTAGCAAACGCATTGCCAAGAACGTGATAAGCGTCGTGTCATGGCATTATTTAATTATTCACGTAACTATCCACCAAACCTAGTCGCAAATCCTGTCCACAAATCCTATCCACGTAGCTCAGCATCTAATTCTGTTCGCACTTGCGATACGATGGAATCTACCAACAGGTTGATTTCATCGTCATTTAGCGTGCGTGATCCGTGCTGCCACGTCAAGCCCAATGCAATACTCTTACAACCATCAGCTACGCCCTTACCAGCATAGACATCAAATAGCTTAATGTCTTTTAAGTAATCGCCAGCTTGTGCTTTTGCACAATCAAGTAGTGCCTGAACCGGTATCTCCGCCTTAACAGTGAAAGCCAAGTCACGGCGAACTTCTGGATAACGTGACAGCGGCTCAAAGGCCGGGATGAGACCTTCGCTCAGCGCATCTAAGCGAACCTCAAACATGACGGCATCTACTTTCAGCCCTAGCTTGGCTCGCACTTGAGGGTGCAAGGTGCCAATCCAACCGGCTGGCTTACCATTATGCAAGAGCCTTGCAGTTTGCCCAGGGTGTAACGAAGGATGCTCACCCGGCTCAAAACGCCAAGCATCCAGCGCGCCACCAAGCGCCAACAGGCTTTCTAAATCGCCTTTTAGATCGTAAAAATCGACTTGGGCTTTAGCCCCGCACCAACCTTCAGCTTCACGACCTCCGCATACCAGCGCTCCCATCATCGGGACTTGCGAGAGGTTGTCCAAATGGCCATTAAATACCAAGCCGGTTTCAAACAGTCTGACACGGGTTTGCTGACGATTCAGATTATGCTCAAGCGCACGCACTAAGCCGGGGAACAGGCTAGCCCGCATCACCGACAGATCTGACGAAATCGGATTCGCCAACACTGGTGAAATAGCGTCCGGCAACATCACCGCCTGGAGATCAGGCGCAACAAAGCTGTAAGTTATCGCTTCCTGAAAACCGCGAGCTACCATTTGGTTACGCAGCTGGGCTTGGGTTAGCACCGCCTCGTTAGCCGGACGCAGTGCCAAACGCGCCGCAGGGCGCCGAACAGGCAGGTTGTTGTAACCATGAACCCTAGCAATCTCTTCAATGAGATCTTCTTCGATCGCCACGTCGAAACGCCAACTTGGCGCTGTGACTAACCAGCCATCTGCCTGCTTATCAACCGCAAGCCCTAAACGTTGCAGAATGTCAGTTACATCTTCAACGGGCAGCCGCTTCGAAAGCGCACTCTCTAAACGCGCCTCGCGCAATACAATGTTACGCGGTGCTGGCAGGTGTTCGCCACTGGACGACTCAGTAACAGGGCCAGCCTGACCACCACATATCTCCATTAGAAGCTGAGTGGCACGCTCAATCGCCACACTGGCAAGCGCCGGATCAACGCCACGCTCAAATCGATGTGATGCATCCGTATGGAGACCGTAAGAACGCGCCTGCCCTGCAATAGCCAACGGCGTAAAATAGGCAGCTTCCAAGAAAATCGTATCGGTTTTCTCACTTACCCCTGAGTTCTCGCCCCCCATAACACCCGCCATTGCTAGAGGCCCTTCATCATCAGCAATAACCAGTGTTTCAGGTCTTAGCGCTACTTCCTGACCGTCCAACAAGGTCAGACGCTCTTCTTTACGCGCTAAGCGAACGGTAATACCGCCGTGAAGATTGTCGCGATCAAACGCATGCAACGGCTGGCCTAGCTCTAGCATCACGTAGTTAGTCACATCAACGGCAGGGTCAATGGAACGAACACCGCTACGCCGGAGACGCTCCACCATCCACAGCGGGGTTTCGACGCTAATATCGACACCCTTAATAATGCGCCCCAGGTAGCGCGGGCACTGCTCCGGCGCTTCAATACGCACTGAAAAAGTATCGTCAATGCTAGCTTCAATAACCGCAATCTCAGGCCCACTCACCGGAAGACGATTGAGCACGCCCACTTCTCGAGCCAGCCCCTTGATACTTAGGCAATCACCACGGTTCGGCGTGAGATCAACTTCAATGGTCATGTCATCGAGCTGCATATACTCTCGAAAACTTAGACCTACCGGCGCAGAGGCGGGCAGCACAAAAATACCAGGAGACGTCTCTTCCTCAAGGCCTAGCTCTGAGGCCGAGCAAATCATTCCGCGTGACTCAACACCACGCAATTTGGCTTTTTTGATTTTAAAGTCGCCCGGTAGAATGCCACCCACCTGAGCAAACGGAATTTTTTGACCAACATCGACATTGGCAGCACCACAAACAACCTGCACAGGCTCACCGGTACCATCATTAACAGTACATACGTTGAGCTTATCAGCATCTGGATGCTTCTCTTTAGTCAGCACCTCTGCAACCACTACGCCACTAAACGCGGACGCAACAGCCTCAATAGCATCGACCTCAAGGCCTGCCATGGTAATTTGATCGGCAATTGCCTGTGTATCAAGCTGCGGAGCCACCCAGTCACGCAGCCACTGTTCTGAAAATTTCATATTGATTCCCGTCGTTGGCAGCGGTCTTAGGTAAATTGGCGAAGAAAACGCAGATCGTTCTCAAAGAACAAACGCAGGTCATTGACACCGTAGCGCAGCATCGCAAGCCGCTCGGCGCCCATACCAAACGCAAACCCTGTGTAACGCTCAGCATCAATACCCGAATGCCGGAACACCTCAGGATGCACCATCCCACAGCCCATAACCTCCAACCAGCCGCTATGCGAGCAGACCCGACAACCATCACCGCTACACATCACACACTGAATATCGACCTCTGCGGAGGGCTCAGTGAATGGAAAGTAAGAGGGACGGAAGCGCACTGAAAGATCATCGCGTTCAAAAAACGCCTGGAGGAAATCTTCAATAGTTCCCTTAAGATCTGCAAAGCTCACACCTTCGTCAACCAACAGGCCTTCCACTTGGTGGAACATTGGGGTGTGGGTGAGATCTGAATCACTACGGTAGACACGACCGGGGCAAACAATACGGATCGGCGGCTCACTACTTTTCATGGTACGCACTTGAACTGGCGATGTGTGAGTACGTAACAAGCGTGTAGCATCGAAATAGAAGGTGTCCGCCATACCACGCGCTGGGTGATGAGCGGGTATATTTAGCGCCTCGAAATTATGGTAGTCATCTTCAATTTCTGGCCCTACAGCCACATCGTAGCCAATCCTGGTAAACAAGCCTTCAATACGCTCAAGCGTGCGGGTGACTGGATGTAGGCCGCCATTCTCTTGACCACGGCCAGGCAGTGTCACGTCAATTTTTTCAGCTGCCAAGCGAGCGTTAAGCGCTTCGCTTTCGAGCTGCTGACGCTTTGTATCAATTTCAGCTGCCAGGGTCTGTTTCGCCTGATTAATTTGCTCACCGGCGGCAGGACGCTCTTCTGCTGATAGCTTTCCTAAGCCTTTCAACAAGGCCGTCACTTCGCCTTTTTTACCCAAGTAACGTACGCGCAACTCATCTAGAGCAGGGACACTTTGCGCCGCATGAATAGCATCGCGAGCCTCTGACACCAGAGTAGGAAGATGGTCCATCCGATTCACTCCGAATTAAGCGATTTCCATCTCTAAAGATGGCTGGCATGTTGAAGGTGACAAAAAAACAGGGGAAGAGCGGCTGCTCTTCCCCTGCATGGGTCACACTGAAATGACCTCTGACACGTCACACTGATTTAACTCAGTGTTATGTGACTTATTGGGCAGCCTTGGCTTTTTCCACGATAGCCGCAAATGCAGCTTTCTCGTGTACTGCCAGGTCGGCCAATACTTTGCGGTCAATTTCAATACCGGCTTTCTTCAGACCGCCAACAAAGCGGCTGTAAGACATGCCATTGATGCGCGCACCAGCGTTAATACGCTGAATCCACAGAGCGCGGAATTGACGCTTGCGGTTGCGGCGGTCACGGTAAGCATACTGACCGGCTTTGATAACAGCCTGCTTGGCTACGCGGAAAACACGCGAACGGGCTCCGTAGTAACCTTTAGCCTGCTTCAATACTTTTTTATGGCGACGACGGGCAACTACGCCACGCTTAACACGAGTCATAACACACTCCTGACTTTATGACTGAGGCTAAATGCACTCAGATAAGAAAATTCGACCTTACAGATTCGGCAGCATGCGCTGAATCAGCGCTTTGTCAGAAGCATGGATCTGCTTCATACCACGTAGCTGACGCTTACGCTTGGTCGACTTCTTGGTCAAGATGTGGCTACGGAAAGACTGCTTGTGCTTGAAGCCATTGGCGGTCTTTTTAAAGCGCTTAGCAGCGCCGCTGTTGCTTTTGATTTTCGGCATGAGAAAACTCCGCTCGATATTTTTTAGAAAACCCAGGGCCGATCAGCGCTTTCACGCTGACCCGTTAGCTTCGCCGTTGGATCACTTCTTCTTCGGGGCAATAATCATGATCATCTGGCGTCCTTCCATTTTCGGGAAAGACTCTACCGCTCCGATCTCTTCCAGGTCTGCCGCGATCCGCTCCATTAGCTTACGACCAATGTCCTGGTGCGCCATTTCACGACCACGGAAGCGCAATGTGACTTTGCCCTTGTCACCACCTTCTAGAAAGCGCGTCAGGTTTTTAAGCTTGACCTGATAATCGCCTTCGTCAGTGCCAGGACGGAATTTGACTTCCTTAACCTGGATTTGCTTCTGCTTTTTCTTTTGAGCCGCTTTCTGCTTCTTCGTCTCAAAAACAAATTTGCCATAATCCATAATCTTACAAACGATTGGATCGGCATTCGAAATTTGCACGAGGTCTAAACCGGCAGCTTCTGCACGCTCAAGCGCTTCGGTGGTGGGCACAACACCCAACTGCTCACCTTCAGCATCGATCAAACGTACTTCTTCTTCGGTAATTCTCTCGTTCATTGGTGGGCGTTTGTCTTGTGGACGCCCGCGCTGATTGCTTCGCTTGATTGCTCCGTCTCCTTAGGCAATTGACGATGTCGCCAGGGCTGCTCGCTCTGCACTGCAACGTTCGATGAATTCATCGACTGTCATTGTGCCGAGGTTTTCGCCGCTGCGAGTTCGCACGGCCACTGAGTCAGCTTCGACTTCCTTATCTCCCACCACAAGGAGATAGGGAACTTTCTGTAACGTATGCTCACGGATTTTAAAGCCGATCTTCTCGTTCCTCAAGTCCGCTTTAACTCGTAAGCCATTTTTTTGCAGCCGTTGCTCCAACTCAAGCGCATAATCACGCTGCGCATCAGTAATGGTCATCAACACAGCTTGCTGAGGTGCCAACCATAGCGGCATCGCACCAGCATAGTGCTCAATTAAGATTCCCAAGAACCGCTCAAAAGAACCTAAGATAGCACGATGAAGCATCACTGGGGTCTTTCGTGTCCCATCTTCATCAACGTATTGCGCGCCTAAGCGCCCTGGCAAATTAAAATCTAACTGTAGAGTACCACATTGCCAAACACGATTCAGGCAATCACGCAGAGCGAATTCAATTTTCGGGCCATAAAAAGCTCCCTCTCCTGGCTGAAGCTCCCAATCAAGCCCTGTCGCATTGAGCGCAGCTTCAAGCCCCTGCTCTGCTCGATCCCACATCTCTGCTTCGCCAAGAAAGTCCTCAGGTCGAGTTGACAGCTTGAGTTCAACATCCTCGAAACCAAGCGTTTTATAAACTTGTAGGGTAAGCGCAATGAATGCTTCTGCTTCTGCCTGAATTTGACCTTCGGTACAAAAAATATGCGCATCATCTTGAGTAAAGCCACGAACGCGCATCAGACCATGCAATGAGCCCGACGGTTCATTCCGGTGGCAGCTACCAAACTCTGCTAAACGTAACGGTAAATCGCGGTAGCTTTTCAGTCCCTGATTAAATACCTGTACATGACAGGGACAATTCATAGGCTTAACAGCATACTCACGTTTTTCTGACTCAGTGGTAAACATGAGCTCACTGTAGTGCCCCCAGTGCCCCGATTTCTTCCACAACGAAAGATCTACTACTTGCGGCGTTTTAATCTCTTGATAACCATGCGCTCGCTGAATTTTCCGCATGTAATCTTCCAATGCCTGGTACATCGTCCAGCCATTGGGGTGCCAAAAAACCATGCCTGGCGCTTCTTCTTGCAAATGGAAAAGATCCATCTTGCGTGCCAATTTGCGATGATCTCGCTTTTCGGCCTCTTCTAGGCGCTTCAAATAAGCTTTGAGCTGCTTCTTATCGCCCCATGCTGTACCGTAAATACGTGTCAGCATGGGGTTTGAGGCATCTCCACGCCAATATGCGCCAGCTAACTTTGTTAGCTTGAAAGCTTTCAGGTGACGCGTATTCGGCACGTGCGGCCCACGGCACATGTCGGTGTACTCTTCGTGATGATACAAACGTATTGTTGCACCCTCAGGTATATCGCGAACAATTTCCTGTTTGAACGTTTCGCCACGCTCAATAAACGTTTTCATCGCCTCGTCGCGATCAACGTACTCACGCACGACATCGTAATCACGCTCAATAAGTGCTTGCATGCGTTTTTCGATAGCTTCCAAGTCGTCAGGCGTTACCGACTTGCCGAAATCGATATCGTAATAAAAACCATCGTCAATTACTGGCCCAATGGCCATTTTGGCATCAGGATATAGCTGCTTAACCGCATGTCCAATCAAGTGGGCACAGGAATGGCGGATAATCTCAAGCCCTTCGGGGTCACGGGCGGTAATTATCGCCACTTCAGCATCTTGCTCGATCAAATCAGCAGCATCGACCAATACACCACCAATCTTGCCAGCCACACAGGCCTTGGCCAAACCAGGGCCAATGGATTCTGCAAGCTGCATGATAGAAAGTGGTGCTTCGAACGTTCTTTGGCTGCCATCCGGCAATGTTACTATGGGCATTAAGTATTCCTTGAGCGCAGTGGTGATCCATACCAAGGATCACATTTCGCTATCAATGATCGAGAGTATTAGGTGCTTTTTGAGGGTTGCCCAGCCTACCAGAATTTAGCAAGCCGTAAAATAAAACGGGAGGCATAAGCCTCCCGTTCCGTACTTAAAGGGCATTAATCACTGGCACAATGGCCCACCCCTTTAATGAAAAGCGATGCGTGACTTAGTTCCACTCATCCATTTCTACACGACGGTTTTGTGCACGACCCGCATCGGTATCATTGCTAGCAACCGGACGCTCTTCGCCGTAGCCAACAGCACGCATACGGTTGACACCTACGCCACGCTGGGCAAGGTAAGCAGCAACGGATTCCGCACGACGCTGCGACAGGTTTTTATTGTACTGAGCAGAACCGCGAGAGTCAGTGTGGCCTTCAATACTAACACGCACATCAGGATTATTGACCAGGCGCTCTGCAACACCGTCCAGAACACTTCGTGCTTGGGCAGTTAACTGTGCAGAGTCAAACTCAAAGTTTACGTCCTGCAACACAACGCTGTCAGGGCAACCCAGTGAGTTAACTGCAACACCTGCAGGAGTATTGGGGCACTGATCGCGATAATCCGGCACGCCGTCGTTATCAGAATCGAGTGGGCAGCCATTTGCATTAACAGCTACACCAGCAGGAGTTCCCGGGCACTGGTCACGGTAATCTGGCACACCGTCACCATCGGAGTCCAGCGGGCAGCCTTCAGCATCAACTGCAACGCCTGCGGGCACTTCACCATAGCTTGGGCACTGCGGTGCTACTGGCTTAGGTGTACGGTCTGCACATAGCAGGCCACCGATCGCTGCACCGGCAGTTGCGCCAATAGCGGTATTTTCATCTTCGTCAGAATTGCCGCTCGTTGCGTAAGCAATACTGCCGCCGATAACACTGCCTGCCAATCCGCAAACGAAAGGATGTTGATACCAATCGCGGTCGCTACTTGCGCTGGTTTGGCCAGATGATTGTGATGCTGAGCTGGCACAGCCCGATAAACCCACTACCAGTGCAGAACCGATTAGCAAGCCAGTCGTTGATTTTTTCATGCAAGACTCCTTCTTGATCCAATGCTGACATGGTCATAAGACCAAATCTATCCCAATGCTTCTAATTTGCGAGAGCATCCATTTTTCGCTGCTCAGCATCATGGCAATATTGTACTTTCACCATAAGGCTGAACGTTTGCCTATGATTAACGTTTAATCACCAGAAGGCAACAATGCCGAGATATCAACTTCTTGCCAATACCGACATTTTCAGCATAGCAAAATTGACGCAATAAGCGTCAAAAAACATAGGTTATCGTACTTATAGCCCCCTATGCTCGTTAAACAAGGTTAATGAAGGCCAGCAGATCCTTTAGACCTCCAGTCAATTACCTTTTTCGCTGCCTCAAGTACGGCAGGACGCATTTCATTCTCAACCGCAAGGCGCTCTTTATCTTCTTGCATTCGCTCTCGTGGCGTCAATTGCTTACGTGCAGAATGAGTTTTTAAATGCCGAGTACGATTGTATACCTCTGCAAACGCTTGAAAGTCTGGACGCTCTGTTAGGCTGGAATCAATAATCTCAAGCAAAACTTTGCATCGCCAAGACCCTTCTGTAATGTCAACTTGCTCTTGCACAAGCGCGCTAACGACAAAATCAAGATTTTCCAGGCTGTTTTGATGGGCACGACGCTCTTCATCCAGCCGAAATGCTTCTCGACGTTTAACCTCTTGGCGAAGTTTATAAGCATAAAAACCAAGCGCTGCAATGACAATAATTGCAACGATGAATAACAACAACGCTCCTGTGGAACTCATAACGCTCCTTTCACAACGGAGAGGTAGAAAGCTTGACGACAATTGTACTCCCTATTACCCCAATGAGACCACTCTCACTATTTCTTCACCTCTGCTTCCGCATAAAACTAAGGATTACACAGCAACGTTTTTCATTATCCACTCCGTAATAACCATTATTATTTTTGACGAAGCAAAACCTCTAGTTACCATCGTACGTCGAGAAAACTTGAGATGACTTTAGATAATTCACTTCATTAAGATGCTGATTAGAAGGATATTTCCAGCACCAGACAGCCCACCCCATACTCAAGGTCAAGGCAACCGCTCCAGCGGTATGTAACAAAGCCAGCCATAGAGGAAGCCACAACAACACATTAGCAATGCCAAGCGCGACTTGGGCAAAATAAGCAATTACCACCAAGGTGAGCGCTCGCCCAACAGACGCAGCCGCACGATATCGCCACCATAGCGCTAACAAGACAATTCCGAGTAGAAGCGCTCCAATACGATGTATAACGTGAATTGCAGTACGTGCATCGGCATGTAGCTGCCCGTGTAAATAATTAGGACCGACCGTTTGTGTTAGGTGGAAGCCTTCACTTATATCCATTTCTGGCCACCACTGCGTATTACAGGTCGGGAATCCTTGGCAGGCAATACCTGCATAGTTGCTGGTTACCCAGCCCCCTAAAGCAAGCTGCAAAACTAATATCAACACGCCTATTACCCAGAGCGCATTAGCATTCTTAAATAGAGAGGTATAACGTGTGGGAGAAGAAGTATGGTCGGTAGAGGTAGGTACAGGCCTTGTCAAGCTGAGCCGAATTCGCAAATGCACCCAAAAAAACAGCATCAGTACACTTAGCCCACCCAACAAATGTAAAGTAACCACTTGTGGCCAAAGCTTTAGCGTCACTGTAAAAGCGCCAAACGCGCCTTGAAGCAGAATAACAACGAGCAAGGCAATACTTACTTTCCATGGAAACCCTGGACGCTTGCGCAATGAAAAACCTAGCGCCACTACGCTTAGAACAATAAGCCCTAAAAAACTTGCTACATACCGATGAGCCATCTCTACCCATGCTTTAAAAGGCACAAGAGGTACATCAGGATGTCGTAGAGCAGCATGCTCGGCATCAGGGACTAACAGCCGCCCATAACAGCCTGGCCAGTCTGGGCACCCCAAACCAGCGTCAACTAAGCGCGTCCATGCGCCAACTAGAATCACTAACGCTGTAAGCACAGTGCCGACCAAGGTTAAACGTTTCAGCCATTGTAAGCGCCGCTCAGTAGAATATGGCACGTTGCTTCCTTACGACCTGCGAGGTCGAGCATGCAGAGTAACGGTATATTGTTCGCTATAGCGGATTAACCTTAAACAAATGACGTATATCATCGAGAATATCAGCTGCGGGCACTGCATTATTAAATGACAACGCTGGCCTGCCGAAAGGATCCATTAGCCAGACGCTATTTTCTTCTCGCCATGCAGGTTCCACTCGCCAACGACTAACCTTTTCACCTGGAAGCTCTTGCGCACTCCCGCCTATTCGCAGCCGCTCTAACCGAGGGGCTTCTCGACCTAACGCTCGATGCAGACGCCACAATTCATCCATGCGCTCATCACAAAGAGAAGTACAGTCAAACACTAGTGTCCATGCATCATTTTTTTCGGGTTGAGTACTCAGAGGCCAATCATCTAGTGCGGGTACGCTGACATGCACTTGACCATGGGCAGTATCTTCACTAGGTATGCCTATTTGCCATGTCAACATCATCCACGCAGTAACAATAGGCGCCGCGAATGCTGCAAATATAAGCAACAATTTAACTCGCGGATAACGAACTGGCTGGCGTTGCTCCATGCTTTCCCCTCAGTAACCTGTAAGACTATCTTTTGTAAGACTATCTTTGCGCAGGCGACGCCCCCCCAACACCATGACTACTGTCGCAGCAAGCGCCAACCCCCACCATTGAAAAGCATAGCCAAGATGGCGACTAGGAGGCATCACGTTAGCTTCCCACCAGGGTGCAAACACCCCCTCACCCTGGTCAGCATGTAGCCAGCCGGTGTAAGTGAAGGCTGGCAGTGTTGACTCCCACGGGGTTAAGCTGATCTGCTGCAGTCTTAGCCCTTCCTTGTTTTTGCCATATAGCGGTCCGCCGGAGCGCGCAACCTGCCACTCGCCTGAAACGGTTACGCTGCCCTCTGGAGTGTCCGCTTGTGGCGCCGCCCTACTTGGCCCTGTCTCAATAAACCCTCGCTGAATAAGCCACAACTGATCAGAACTGTCTCGGAAAGGCGTTAACACAGCCACGCCCAGGCGCCCGTCCACAATGCGGTTATCCAGATAAAGCGTGTGATTAGCAAGGTACTCTCCTTGTAAATGCAGCTCAGATCCCTCTTCTGGCATAGCAGTAGGCGATTTAACCAAAGGCGCTGCCTCCCGAGCGGCTAACAAAACTCGCTTGTCAGCGGCACGCTCCCACTGCCATAGTCCTAGGAAGATACCTAGCGAAACTAATACGCCCCAAAACACACACCAGACGTATAGACGTTGCGACCCAAAAGAGGTTTTCGTCATGTGGTTAAAGCTGCTCATTGGCCTAGTTTTTATTGGAATAGTCGCTAGCTTAGCGGCCGGCGCAGGTTTTTTATTAAAGGATGACAGCAGCTCGCGACGGCTACTAGCATCCCTTAAATGGCGCATTGGGTTAACATGTCTACTCATGGCCTTGTTAGTGTTTGGCTTCTGGTCGGGAGATTTAGGCTAATTGATTAGAAAACGTATACAAAAATAAATAACCCAACCCATACAACATCTACAAAATGCCAATACCAACAAGATGCTTCAAAACCAAAATGATGATCTTGGGCAAAGTGCCCTTTATGTATACGTATCAGCATGCTGGTTAAAATTAACGTACCTATAATGACATGAACGCCGTGAAAGCCCGTTAGAATAAAGAAAGTAGCGCCGAAGATCCCTGCTTCAAGCGTAATACCATAATGGTTGTAGGCTTCATAATATTCGACGCCCTGAATCATAATAAAACAGCAGCCCAGCAATACAGTACCTGCCAGCCAGTTTCTACACGTCTTACGTTCGCCTAATTTCAAAGCTTCATGTGCAACCGTCAATGTAATGCTCGACGTTACCAAAATTAGTGTATTGACGAGCGGCAATTGCCATGGACTTAAGACACTATCCGGGCCAGCCACCGACGAATCAGGAGGGTTTAACAACGGCCACTGAGCGACAAAATCAGGCCAAAGCAACGCAGAAACACCTTTTGCTCCTTCACCACCTAACCAGGGTATAGCGAACGTTCTTACATAGAACAGGGCACCAAAGAAAGCCGCAAAAAACATCACTTCAGAAAAAATAAACCAGCCCATCCCCCATCGGAACGAGCGATCCATCTGAGCATCGTACAATCCGCTCATTGACTCGTGAATAACATCTCTGAACCAAAGCCCCATAACTGTAATGACACAAGCCATACCGATTAGCATGAGTGGGGTACCCGTGTCGTACACAAGTTTAATTCCTGTACCCACCATCATAGCCCCGAGCGCCAGCGAGCCTAGGATAGGCCATCGACTCGTTGCAGGAACATAGTAGCCGCCACTCATATCGAATCCCCTATCGTTTTGTTGTCATTCTTCGAGATGTCTTTTACTAAGTGATGAACCGGATACAAGGTATATACCAGCGTTATCGTATTAATATCCTCTGGAAGGTCACGCGCCAGCTGGAATATCAGAGGAATCGTCAAACGCTCATCCCCTTGAAGCTGCTGCTCCTGGAAACAGAAACAGCTTACTTTTCTTAAATGCGTCGTAGCGCTTGAAGGAGAAACGCTAGGTACAGCCCGCCCCCAGCTTTCGACATGACTGTTGTTAGTAAACGTAAAATCAACTTCAGCTGTTTGGCCCGGATGCACGCGCATTTGGCGAGTTTCGACGCTCATTCGCCATGGCAACCCCGCGCTACCTCGGGTAATGAACTGCACGGTAATATAGCGGGACTGATCAACTTCTTCATGAATAATGGCTTTAGCCGTTGTATCCACTTTGCCATTAAGGCCAGTCACACTACAAAACACGTCGTAAAGAGGAACCAGTGCGAATGCAAAGGCAAACATCCCAATTAGCGCCGCCACTGTACGAATGACTGTCCGTTTAACCCCAAGTGATTGCACCGTATCGTTGACTGCCATATATCCCCCTAGACCATTTTGCTGATGGGCAGCTAATTAGTCATGGTGATGAGTACGGTTAAATACTGGCGGTGTTTCAAAGGTGTGCAACGGTGCCGGACTGGGGACGCTCCACTCTAGGTCTTCTGCACCTTCCCAAGCTTTTGCAGGTGCTTTTTTACCTCCTCTCACACACATCACCACAACCAATACAAACATCAGCTGTGACGCACCAAAAAAGAAGGCACCAATGCTGGAGAGCATATTGAAATCCGCAAATTGTAATGCATAGTCGGGGATGCGCCTTGGCATGCCCGCCAAGCCTGCGAAATGCATAGGGAAAAACGTTAGATTAACGCCAACAATAGAGCACCAGAAATGACATTGAGCAAGTCGCTCGTTAGGATAATAACCTGTCCATTTGGGTAGCCAATAATAGACGCCAGCCATAATGGCAAAAATAGCACCGGGTACTAGCACATAATGAAAATGCGCCACGACAAAGTAGGTATCGTGGTATTGGAAATCCGCAGGCGCAATTGCCAACATTAGTCCTGAGAAACCGCCTATGGTGAACAGAACCACGAAAGCCAAAGCAAACAGCATGGGCGGTTCAAAACTGATCGAGCCGCGAAACAGCGTGGTCACCCAATTAAACACTTTCACGCCTGTGGGCACGGCAATCAGCATGGTCGAGTACATGAAAAACAGCTCCGCTGTTAGCGGAAGACCGACGATAAACATATGGTGTGCCCACACTAAAAATGACAGCAGCGCGATAGCTGCCGTGGCATACACCATAGATGCGTATCCAAACAAAGGCTTACGCGCGAAAGTAGGTATGATGGCTGAGACAATACCAAAAGCTGGCAAAATCATGATGTAAACTTCAGGATGGCCAAAGAACCAAAATAAGTGCTGGAAAAGCACTGGATCACCACCACCCGCGGCGTCAAAGAAACTGGTACCGAAGTTAATATCCATCAGCATCATGGTAATAACGCCCGCTAGCACAGGCATTACCGCAATCAATAGAAAAGCCGTAATTAACCATGTCCATACGAACAGCGGCATATCCATCATGCGCATTCCAGGTGCGCGCATATTCAGAATGGTCGCAATAATATTTATAGCCCCAAGAATCGAGCTAATGCCTGCAATGTGCAGGGCTAAAATAAAAAATGTTGTGGAGGCAGGTGCGTAAGTCGTCGATAACGGCGCATAAAATGTCCAGCCAAAATTAGGCCCACCGCCCGGCATTAAGAGCGTAGAAAGTAGCAATGTAAACGCCACCGGAAGCAACCAGAAACTAAAGTTATTAAGCCTGGGCAGCGCCATATCCGGCGCACCAATCTGAAGCGGAATCATCCAATTGGCTAGCCCAGTAAACGCTGGCATTACCGCAGCAAACACCATGATTAATCCATGCATGGTGGTCATTTGGTTGAAAAATTCTGGCTCTATAAGCTGTAAACCAGGTTGAAATAGCTCGGCTCTCACCACTAGGGCAAATATGCCTCCAACAAAAAACATGGTGAGAGAAAAAATCAGGTAAAGAGAACCAATTTCTTTATGGTTGGTGGTCAGAACCCATCGTAGTATCCCTTTGGGCTGAGCCGCATGGTCGTGATGAGAATGACCGCCAGCCGCTGCAGTAGAGCTGTGTTGCAGCGAGTGTTGAGGAGGTAGTTTGGGCGCCATGAGCATCTCCGCCTGATTTATTGTTAGTACCTTAAATTATTGTGCGATACGTTCGGCCACCGTAGCTGGCTGCACCACATCACCTGTCTCATTGCCCCAAGCATTGCGGGTATAAGTAACAACAGCGGCTATTTCGACAGGGTTTAACGTACTGCGGAATGCCGGCATAGCAGCGCCAGAAACACCGTTAATAACCCGATTCATATGCCAATCTAAATCACTAATCAGTTGATTATTATTGGCTAGTGCAGGAAATGCTGGTGGCGCCCCCTGGCCTTCGCTTTGGTGACAGGAAGAACAGATAGTCTGATAAACGGTCTCTCCCCGCGCCATCAAATCCTCCATCTCCCACTCCCGGTCAACCCCCATAGCCTCTTGCTCTGCGGCTTCTTTTCGTTCTGCCAACCATGCTTCGAACTCTTCTTCTTCCATCGCATGCACAACCACTGGCATAAACCCGTGGTTAACGCCACAAAGCTCAGCACACTGGCCACGATAGATGCCCGGTTCATTAATTTTCACCCAATTCTCATTGATAAACCCAGGAATCGTATCCTGCTTAACGGCTAGTTCAGGCACCCACCAAGAGTGAATAACGTCATCCGACGTCATTAAAAAACGCACTTTACGATTAATTGGCAGTACCAATGGCTCATCTACGTCTAATAAATAGTGCTCATCTCTCGCCTCCTCGCCACGAATTTGTGCTCTTGATGTACTCATATTGGAGGTAAACGCAACATCTTCACCAAGGTATTCGTAGCGCCAGCGCCATTGTTGGCCAGTAATCATCACATCTAAATCAGCTTCTGAAGAATCGTACATACTCTTCAACGTCGCTGTCGCAGGCACGGCCATGCCAACCAAAATCAGAATAGGAATAGCGGTCCAAAGAATTTCAACAGAGGTGTGCTCATGAAAATTCGCCGCTTTTTCCCCTTTTGAGTGTCTGTATTTAAATAGTGAGTAAAACATCACCCCAAACACAATCACCCCAATGACCACGCATACCCAAAAAATCGCCATATGCAGACCAAAAATATCTTGGCTGATATCGGTGACCCCAACAGGCATATTCCAGCTATTAGCATGAGCTTGAGTGATACTGAAGGCACTGGTAATGGTTAGCAGCCATTGCCACGATAGATGCATAGAAACCTCCGTTATTATTGTTGTTCTCGCCAATCCGTTTACTTAGGTCAGGATTAACTGATTAACGTCAGTATAGAAAACATGTGGCATTCGTCACGCACAACTATCGTGGGGTGTATCAACGCTTCATCGCGACGCAATCACTGCAATCCCAACCAAGATCAAAACAAATACGAGCGTGATCACAATTCCCACTACAATAAAGGCAGCGGGGTTACCGCTAGAAAAATCCTGTTGCCGCTTGAGGTCATTTTGTACGCCTAGCAGTGCTGACAGTACTGATTTAACGACTGACCACATTGAGCCTCTCCTCGTTATCACGTATCGCGTTGCCTAAATGAGCAACTCTTCTGCATAGCTTTAGCTATAGTTGAAGATAGGAGAACCTGTGAAGAATGCCTCACAAATTGAAAAACTCGATAGGAACCTACTATGGACCATACAAACAAAAAGCAGCCCTCATCCGTCAACGACACGAACCAAGATATCGCAGCTTGGTGGCAGCATTACTGCCTATTGAGCACCATGCCAATGGTACGTTGTCAGATTGCGTGGCTTGAGAGCGTGACAGAAGCCATGCAGCTGGAGGCCGAGCTTTTCCAAGCTATCGCTAAAAGTAGCGAAAAACTGACGCTATGCCTGACTGATGACAAAGAAAACTGCAGCGCTAAGGAACTCACTGAGCATTACCAAGAAATGGTCAAAACGCTTACCGATGCTAATCTTGAGCGTTTTGCTAAGGTATCCCAGCTTTCCCATGAGTTTCGACGTAGTCTTTGGGAAGAAATCTAAGGAGCCTCTGATTAATGTGATGAGCGCAGGCCAGACAAGGCAAAAATTAACGAAAAAGCGGAGTTTACGGGTTGTAAATGAGCATTTTGAGGCAATTTTTAACGCAGTATGGCCAAGCGTAATAGTTAATCAGAGGTTTCCTAACAATTTGGGATTAAGCTTGCGACTTACTGTCGTGCCATTCACACTACGCACGCTTTGCTAAGAGCAGCTTTTGACTGGTGATGGAGCCTAATATGCCCAAATGTCGTGGATTTATTTCGTTGTTCTCGTTAATAACCGTGGTCTTAGTATCGTTGACTGGCTGCACAACTTACACTTGGCCGGATGGCTCGCAAGAGACTGTGCTGGGTGTGCCCCCAGAAGAAGAAAACCGGCGTTATGAAGAGCAGCGCGCCGACGGAGTACGCTATCGCGTGCCAGGTAAAATACCTGAAGAGCAAACGCAATGACCTTCTTCGATCTGGCTTCTCTGTAAACGGTGTTATTAACGTTACCTTCGTTTTGTAGATGCCGTTGCTTGAGCGGTAATCGGATCTTCTGGCCAGGGGTGTTTAGGGTAGCGGCCACGCATCTCTTTACGCACCTCTGGGTAGCCATTCAACCAAAAACTGCGTAAATCCTGAGTAACTTGAAGCGGCCTTTTTGCCGGTGAAAGCAGATGAATGACAACAGACACATGACCGTCCGCTACGGCGGGAGTATCCTGCCAACCAAACGCTTCCTGTAACTTCAAAGCAAGCACTGGCGGCCTTCCTGCTAGGCAGGACTCATAATCAATTGTTGCTTGATTACCACTAGGAGCCATTAATGCCGATGGCGTTAAACGCTCAAAACGGGTTTGCTCATCCCAGCTGAGTGTTGCCATTAAGTAGTTATGGAACGGCATTTTTTCTAGCTGATTGAAACGTGTAATACCCGTCATGTAGGGTGCCAGCCATACATCCAAACTGTCTAATAGCGCGCTTTCTGACCAGTCAGGCCATACGTTAGAATAAATACTCGACACTAGCGCCATTCGCCCCTGTAATTGCTTAACCTTGCCATTAAAAAGCGCTGCTGGTCGTTGCTTTAGAGCTCGCAGCAACGCCTGTTGGACCGCCTCTCCTGATAACTCCGCTAAAGGCCGACTTGCCAACACAAGTTCACCATGGCGCTGAACAGCTTCACCAAGCAGCTTTCCTTGGGCATCTGACCAAGTAACACGCTCCTCCCACTGTTGAGTTGCCGGGTAAAGGTCATTAAGCGCTGTCTGAGCAATCGGTTCTGCCAGATAAATTGCTGCCTCACTACTGGCACTCTCTACGCTAACGGCGACGATAAATGCTTCATTCGCTAGGGGGTGGCTAACGGAGAGCGTGGCAGTTTTGCCATTGGCAAGCTTGAACCGACCTGGACTGATGAATTGACCAACGCGATCCGGGTAAGCCATAGCCAGCAGATAGCTAAGCGGCTCAAGCGGTAGCTTATGTGGCATCTGAAGGCTAGCCATGTCCATAAGGCGCTTGGTTTCTCGTTGCCAGTGAGGAAATCGCCAGGGTTGGCTGAGCCGCTGAGCCAACGCATCTCTTAGCGAGCCACTGACACGCTCTCTACCCTCTAGCAGAGCTGCTAAAGCACAGGCAAGCGGTAATGCATTCAATGACACTGCCTTTGACAGCATGACCGCTAAACGAGGTTCAAGCGGCCAACGCGCACTTTGCTTACCTAGTGGTGTTAATAAACCCGCTGTATCAAGAATGCCAAGCTGACGAAGCAAAGCCTGGCTACTTTGCCATGCACCGCTAGGCGGTGGTGTCATCCAAATTAACTCTTCAGGCGATCGCGCTCCCCATACGGCAACCTCAAGCGCAAGTTTTGATAAATCAGCTTGGGCAATCTCAGGTTCACCGTAAGCAACCAGTGGCTGATCTTGAGACCACAAGCGATAACATACACCCGGCTGTTGCCGCCCTGCACGACCACGACGTTGATCAGCGCTGGCACGATTGACACGCCGAGTAGTTAGTCGAGTGAGCCCAGTTCGCGGCTGAAACAACGGCACACGCTCCAAGCCAGCGTCAATGACCACATTAACACCATCAACTGTCACGCTGGATTCCGCAATGGCCGTCGATACAATCACCCGCCGGCGAGTTTCGTGTAACTTCAATGCTGCTTGCTGCGCCTCGATAGGCATGCCGCCATGTAATGCGCGCACCTCAATATCAAAGGTGCTATTTTCCAGCATTTGCACTAGCCGTGTTATCTCTGCCACCCCAGGTAAAATCACCAACACGTCGCGGCTATCGGCATTCGCCAAGGCTTCGGTTACCACTCGGTAAGCGGCTGTGTCTAACGCTTCATCACTGCTAAAAGGGCGATAATACGTTTCAATTGGAAATTCACGCCCCGTACTTTCAATCACGGATGTATCGCTGCCCAATACACTTTTTAACGCAGCAACATCTAACGTCGCAGACATCACAATCAGTCGTAAGTCATCGCGAATGCTTTGCTGAATATCCAGTGATAGCGCCAGCCCAAGATCTGCTTCTATGCTGCGCTCATGAAACTCATCGAAGATGATACCGGCGACGCCTTCAAGCAGCGGATCATCTTGCAACATACGCGTCAGGACGCCCTGGGTGACCACCTCCAAGCGTGTGTGCGGGCCCGCTTTGCTGTCCCCTCGCATACGATAGCCAACTGTCTTACCGACAGGCTCATCAAGCTGCGCGGCCATAAAGCTTGCCGCCAAACGAGCCGCTACCCGTCGAGGCTCTAACAACACTATCTTCTGGCCCTGCGCCCACTGGCTGTTCAGCAAGGTCAGCGGAACGCGGGTTGTCTTACCCGCTCCCGGCTGGGCGATTAAGATTAGGCGGTTATGTGCAGAGAGAGCCGCCTGAATCGGCTTGAGGTGCTGTTCAATTGGAAGTGTAGACATCGCCAATATGGGCATAGCAGCTAAACTGATGAGTCGTTTGATAAATGCGACGCTGAAATACCGCATCCTTTCAAAATAACATGCTCAAGGAAACGGCAAATAGACTCGAAATCCGTTTCGCTGAGCACTTCAGTCCCTAATATTCCCGTTACCTGCGCACTGTATTCCGTGTAATGTTGGGTAGCCGACCAAATCAAGAATATAAGCCAGCGTGGATCGACATCATCCATTTTCCCTAGCTGAGACCACTGGTGAATAATTTCTGCACGGGAAACTACCCACTCTTTCAACTCACCAGAGAGATAATTACTCAAGAAAGGCGCACCAGCCAAAATTTCGGCGGCAAATAGCTTTGAACCTTCGGGGTAACGCTGGCCCAGCATCATCTTGGTGCGAATAAAATCGCTTAATACCTTAGCTGGATCACTGTCAGGTGTTATGTCTTCAAGTACCGCATTCCAACGGTTCATCATTCGATTAAGCAGTCGTACATAAAGCAGCTGCTTACTGCCCATGTAATAGAGAATATTCGCCTTAGGAAGACCTGCTATATCGGCGATTGCCTGAAGGCTGGCACCACGATAACCATGTTGAGAAAACACCTGCTCCGCAGCGCTCAGTATGGTCTGTTCAATGCGATCTCTGCTGGCATTTTCATGGTTAGCGGTATCCGCTGTCATTGATTAAGCTCCTTTAATAAGCGCTTTTGATAAGCACCAATGGTCAGCCCATGGGACTTATTACATATAATTGGTTTGTCTACGCCGGCCGCGTAAGTGCACAGACAGCCGCATTAGCAACAAATTCTTGCAAGGTGCGCTCTTTTGTCTCAAGCTAAACAATATTGACCGATCGGTCAGAACAATCATAACGGAGTTTGGCATGGCTACGATTGAGTTCCTGCTCAACGGCACCCCCAAGCAGTGTCATGTACCCCCTGACACCAGCATTCTAACGCTGTTGCGTGATCATTTGGGCATCACTGGCACAAAAGAAGGCTGCGCATCGGGTGACTGTGGCGCTTGTACAGTCGCAATCAACAATCCAAGCGACACGCAAAACCGCTTTTTAAGCGTCAACGCGTGTATTACCCCGGCTCATCAACTTCACGGTCAGCACGTCATTACCGTTGAAGGGCTTGCGACTGAAGGCAACTTGCACCCAGCTCAACGCGCAATGATCGAGTGCCATGGCAGCCAGTGCGGATTTTGCACGCCAGGAATTGTCATGTCCTTGTTCACCTTGCATGCCAACCAACAGCAGCGCCCCTCGCCTCTTACACCAGAAACACTTGAAGCCACATTAGGTGGAAATTTATGCCGCTGCACGGGATACCGACCGATTCGTGACGCCGCATTGAGTATGCAAGATTTCTCTTGGGAAGCACCGCAGTGGTTCGATGCGTCTCAGCCAGCCAGTCACCCGCTTCATGTACCGGAGTCAACCGCAAAGAGTGAGCCACTCTTTGTACAGCCAACCACCTTGGCTGAGTTGGCCGACGCAAGATATCGCTATCCTGATGCACGCCTTGTGGCTGGCGCAACAGATCTATGGCTGGAAAGCACTCAGCGCCTTACCGCATTGACCCAGCTTATTGATACCACGCGTGTGGCTGAATTGCGCCAAATTGAAGAGGCGACATTCCAAGCTCAACCAGGTTGGTGGGTAGGCGCTGGGGTTACGTACTCGCAGCTTGAGCCCTTATTAAACAGTCACTTTCCTGCGTTTGCACACCTCCTTCACAGGCTCGGCTCTCAACAAGTTCGTAACCGGGGAACGCTCGGCGGAAACATCGCCAACGCTTCGCCAATTGGAGATACGCCACCTGTACTACTGGCGCTAAATGCATGGGTAGAACTTACCAGCCACGTCAATACTCGCCAGCTCTTGCTGAGTGATTTTTTTATCGACTATAAAAAAACAGCGCTGGCGGCTGATGAAGTCATCAGCCGTATTTTTATACCTCAACTGGCTGAAACAGCCACACTAAGGGTTTGGAAGCTTTCTAAACGGCGCGAGGATGACATAACGGCGGTATTAGGTGCGTTTTGCTACCGTGTTAATCAGGGTGTGATGGAGGATGTTCGCATTGCCTTTGGCGGTATGGCTGCAACTCCCAAGCGAGCTAGTCAAACAGAAGCTGCGCTAGAGGGCCAGCCCGTTTCCAAAGCTAGCTTTCAAGCAGCCCAACAAGCCCTTGCTGAAGAGTTTCAGCCAATGAGCGATGTACGGGGCAGCCAATACTACCGAGAACAAGCCGCTCTCAACCTATTGGAACGCCTCTACTTATCGCTTTCGTCACCCAACCAGGAGGTGATGCTCCATGCGTACGCTCACTAAACTTGATGGCGACAGCAGCCGCGCTCGTCGAGAGTTACATAACCACATCCAAGGGTCAGGCCCACTTGCTCGCCATACTGTCGATAGCCACGGTCAGCGCCAAGCAGGCACCGCTAGCTTCCATGAAAGCGCTGAAAAACACGTTACCGGCAAGGCTGCCTACATTGATGACCTCAAAGCACCGGCAGATGCCCTGCATGTAGCTCTGGGGCTTTCTCCTGTCGCACACGGCACATTGACCGCACTTGATCTCGAAGCAGTTAAACAAGCGTCTGGCGTTGTCGATGTCATCACTTTTCACGATGTGCCCGGCCATACAGATATCGGCCCTGTGTTTCCAGGCGACCCCATTTTTGTTGATCAAGAAATTAGCTACGCAGGCCAGTGTATTTTCGCCGTTGCGGCTACCTCGCTTCAGGCTGCTCGCCGAGCGGTAACGCTGGCCAGGTTAAGTATCGATGAACAACCAGCAAGCCTCGACCCTGTTGCTGCTGCCGAACGCAATGATGTGGTTCGCCCTACCCACGTTCAGGAGAGAGGCGATTGGCAAGCGGAACTGCGCCAAGCCGAGCAAACGGTTGAGGGCGAGCTTTTCATCGGCGGACAGGAACATTTTTACCTGGAGGGGCAAGCATGCTTGGTTCTGCCCACCGAAGACGAAGGGGTCATTGTTCATACCTCTAACCAGCACCCTAGTGAGACCCAGAAACTTGTCGCTGAAGTACTGGGCATTCCCTTTCATGCCGTCACCGTTGAAGTGCGCCGAATGGGTGGCGGCTTTGGAGGCAAAGAAACCCAAGCATCCCCATGGGCATGTATGGCAGCCATCATTGCCCGCAGAACCGGAAAAGCCACACGTATACGGCTACCGAGAAGTGATGATATGCGCGCGACCGGTAAGCGTCACCCCTTTCATAATCGCTACCGACTTGCAATTGATTCGCAAGGCATCATCCAAGGCGGAGAGATAACGGTTATTGGTGACTGTGGCTACTCGCCGGATCTTTCAGACGCCATTGTTGATCGGGCAATGTTCCATGCCGACAACGCATACTCAATAGGCAATGCTCGCGTCACCGGTCATCGAGCTAAGACCCATACGGCTTCTAACACGGCTTTTCGGGGTTTTGGCGGCCCTCAGGGCATGATGATTATCGAAGCTGCAATGGATGATATCGCGCGCAAGGTCGGTGAAGACCCTCTTACCATACGCAAACGAAACTTCTATCGCGACGGGCGAGACGTCACCCACTACGGGCAGTCAGTGGATCAAAAGCAGTTGCTGCATACGCTGGTTGATACATTGGAAACCAATAGTGATTACTGGGCACGCCGTGCGGCGATTAAGGCATTTAATAGCAACAGTCCCATTATTAAAAAAGGGCTCGCGCTGACGCCAGTAAAGTTTGGCATCTCATTTACCGCCCAGCACCTCAATCAAGCCGGTGCTCTGCTGCATGTGTATACCGATGGCAGCATCGTGATCAATCACGGCGGCACTGAAATGGGCCAAGGGCTGCACACCAAGATTTGTCAGGTAGTGGCGCGCGAGCTTGGCTTGGATTTAGATAGCGTGCGGATTAGTGCAACTCGCACGGATAAAGTACCCAATACATCCCCTACGGCGGCTTCAAGCGGCGCCGACCTCAATGGCATGGCCGCGCGAGATGCCGCCAGTAAATTGCGCGAAAGGTTGTTCGACTTTGCCGCGATGCATTTTGAGGGCGGATTAGACCGAGAAGGTATGCGCCTGGAAGATGGCATGCTGATTGCGGGGATTAATGAGAGCGAGCGTCGCATCCCCTGGGGAGAGCTTGTTCAAACGGCCTACCTCAATCGCATCTCGCTTTCAGAAAAGGGTTTTTATGCGACACCATTGATTCATTACAACCGTGCAACGGGCCAAGGCCGCCCTTTTTATTATTACGCGTTTGGAGCAGCCGTTGCCGAAGTAAGTGTTGACACATTGAGCGGCGAATATTTAGTTAACCGCGTTGACGTGCTGCATGACGTTGGCAATTCGCTAAACCCTGCCATTGATATTGGCCAAGTAGAAGGTGGCTTTATCCAGGGAATGGGCTGGCTAACCAGTGAAGAGCTTAAGTGGAGCGATAAAGGTGTGCTGGTTAGCGACGGGCCTGCGACCTACAAAATACCCACGTTTGGTGATCTTCCCGCTATTTTTAACGTTGAACTATTGGAAGGCCACCCAAACTCCATGGCAAGCCTATATCGTTCTAAAGCCGTTGGTGAGCCACCGTTTATGCTTGGTATCTGTGTTTGGTCTGCACTACGTGATGCGCTTTCAAGCTTAACCGATTACCAGCAGTCTCCCCATCTCGACACTCCCGCAACCCCTGAGCGAGTGATGTTGGCTGCAAACGCAATTAGAGAAAAAGCGCTATGACACAGCCCTCAGCAGAAACTTGGCACGCGGCACTCGATCGATTGCAGCGTAGCGGTGTTCCCCACGTGTTGGCCACTCAGGTAACCAGCGCGGGCTCAACCCCGCGTGAGCCCGGCGCGCGCATGGTGATCACCCAAGAGGCTGTCTATGACACGCTAGGTGGAGGCACTTTCGAGTGGCAAACTATCCATGCTGCTCGAGACTTTTTACAGCAAGGCCGCGCTGGCTTTCACTTAGAGGCATTCTCGCTAGGTGGCCGCAGCGGCCAGTGCTGTGGCGGTTATGTCAATGTGCTGCTGGAAGTGTTTCCTGGTGCCGCTACCAATATCGCTTTATTTGGTGCTGGCCATGTCGGACGAGAGATCGTAAAGCTTAGCGAACCGCTACCCTGGCAAGTACACTGGTTTGATAGCCGAGCAGATGTATTTAACGAACGCGATCAGCAGCAATCCCGACTCAGCTGCCATACGCTGAGCAGTGCACAAGAGGGAACTTCAGCCCTGCCGCCCTACTGTCATGCATTGGTATTAACCCACAACCATGATGAAGATTACGCCCTCATCACCGCTTTACTACAGCGCCATGACATCGCCTCGATAGGGCTAATCGGCTCTGATAGCAAATGGGCAAGCTTCCGAGGACGACTGCAGCGCGAAGGCTACACCGCTGAAGAAATAGAGCGTGTACGCAGCCCCATTGGTTGTATTCATAACACTAAACTTAGCAACAAAACCCCCTATGCGATTGCTTTGACGGTGGTAACCGAACTGCTTTGGCTAACGGACAAGCCAGCCTCACTAGACATGCGCGGCCTTGAGCCGAACGCAATACGTGCACTTGTTGACGATACGAAAACGACTCAGAGTTAATATGAATTCCTCAATCGATACGCTCATCCGCGCTGAAATTGTCAGCTTTGCACGCGACCCAGGTAATGATGACCTACCTCAGCCAGGTAGCCTAGAGCATTATGGCGACGGGCTACTGTGGCTAAAAGGCAGTCATATTCAGGCTGTCGGCCACTATGGTGATCTCGCTGATCAACTGCCAAGTGACGCCCATGTTATTGATTATCGCGGCAAGTTGATTATGCCCGGTTTTATCGATACTCACGTTCACTATGTTCAGCTAGACATCATGGCTTCCTACGGCCGACAGCTGCTTGATTGGCTAAATGACTATACGTTTCCTGAAGAGTGCCGTTTTGCCAATCATGCGCATGCTGAAGCGCTATCGAACGCTTTTCTAGATGAAATGCTTCGCGCGGGAACGACAACAGCCCAAGTATTTGGCTCAAGCCATCCTGGCTCAGTGGATGCGTTCTTCACCGCCTGCCAAAAACGTCAGCTACGCATGCTGGTCGGTAAAGTATTAATGGATCGCAACGCGCCTGACGCCCTAATGGATGGCGTATCTGGAATTGCAGACAGTGAGCGGCTTATTCAAGACTGGCATGGCAATGGCCGACTAGGTTATAGCGTCACACCACGCTTTGCGCCCACCTCTACCAAAATGCAAATGGATGCTGCCGGCGCCCTCTTACGCAATGACTCTAGCTTGTGGCTACAAACTCATTTGGCCGAAAACAGTGGGGAATTAGACTGGGTAGCCGAACTATTTCCTGGTAGCCGCGACTACTTAGCCGTTTACGAAGAAGCGGGGTTAGTCGGCCCTCGCAGCACCTTCGCGCACGGCATTCATCTGAATAACGATATGCGTAAACGCCTAGCGGACCGAGGCGCCAATATTGCCTTTTGCCCAAGCTCCAATCTTTTCTTAGGCAGCGGATTATTTGACCGAGAGGCAGCTAAGCAGACCGGTATGGCATTTACCTATGCTAGCGATATCGGCGCAGGCACCGATTTATCAGGGTTTGGAACGCTTAAGGCAGCCTACCAAGTGGGCCAATTAGGGGGACAGCCTCTCACCGCATGGCAAGGTTTTTACGGTTTAACCCATGGCAATGCAAAAGCGCTTTCCCTAGATACCCATATCGGCCAGCTTGCCCCTTCGTACGAGGCTGATTTTGTAGTCATTGATCCTCATGCGACATCACTGTTGAAGCGCCGTATCCAACACAGCAAAACACTCGGCGAGCGTTTATTTGCGCTGATGATGCTCGCTGATGATCGCGCTATCTATGAAACTTGGGCCGCTGGCGAATGCCAGCACCAACGGGATTAATTTTCAAAGTTAACTCGTCATTCCCGCAGGCTCTTAGCGGGAATCCATGTTGAACTGAGGGGGTTCGGCCTGCTGCAGGTCAAGGTGGATTCCCGATAACCTCACTCGGGAATGACTGTGCGGTGCACGCTTCGGCAGGTGGCCGCTTTGTGATAGGGGCCAGGGGGTGCTTTTTTCTTCCGCGCAAACAAAAAACCCAGCCGATGGGCTGGGTTCTTTGTTAAATAAGTGCCTGACGATGATCCGGGCGGCGCTCCGCTACTCTCCAGGGGAGACCCCTAAAAAGCAAAACCCCGACCAAATGGCCGGGGTTTCTCAATAAGTGCCTGACGATGACCTACTCTCGCATGGGGAGACCCCACACTACCATCGGCGCTAAGCGGTTTCACTTCTGAGTTCGGCATGGGATCAGGTGGTTCACGCGTGCTATGGTCGTCAGGCGTAACTTTTAATGCATATCATGCTGGCGTGTTTTGTGGCGTCTCTCGTTTCCTGTCGCTGACAGGAAGCGCGTATCCGGTTTTCATTATCATTACGACCAGACCCCTTGGGTGTTATAGGGTCAAGCCTCACGGGCCATTAGTACACGTTAGCTCAACACCTTGCAGCGCTTCCACACCGTGCCTATCAACCAGCTGGTCTCGCTGGGCCCTTCAGGAGGCTCTAGGCCTCAGGGATGTCTCATCTTGAAGGGGGCTTCCCGCTTAGATGCTTTCAGCGGTTATCCCGTCCGCACATAGCTACCCGGCAATGCCACTGGCGTGACAACCGGAACACCAGAGGTGCGTCCACTCCGGTCCTCTCGTACTAGGAGCAGCCCTTCTCAAACATCCAACGCCCACGGCAGATAGGGACCGAACTGTCTCACGACGTTCTAAACCCAGCTCGCGTACCACTTTAAATGGCGAACAGCCATACCCTTGGGACCGACTTCAGCCCCAGGATGTGATGAGCCGACATCGAGGTGCCAAACACCGCCGTCGATGTGAACTCTTGGGCGGTATCAGCCTGTTATCCCCGGAGTACCTTTTATCCGTTGAGCGATGGCCCTTCCATACAGAACCACCGGATCACTAGAACCTGCTTTCGCACCTGCTCGACGTGTCTGTCTCGCAGTCAAGCACCCTTATGCTCTTGCACTCACTGCACGATGTCCGACCGTGCTGAGGGTACCTTCGTGCTCCTCCGTTACTCTTTGGGAGGAGACCGCCCCAGTCAAACTACCCACCACACACTGTCCTCGATCCGGATAACGGACCTGAGTGAGAACGCCAATGATGCCAGGCTGGTATTTCAAGGTTGGCTCCCCTCGAACTGGCGTCCGAGATTCAAAGCCTCCCAGCTATCCTACACAGGCAACATCAGCGTCCAGTGTGAAGCTATAGTAAAGGTTCACGGGGTCTTTCCGTCTAGCCGCGGGTACACCGCATCTTCACGGCGATTTCAATTTCACTGAGTCTCGGGTGGAGACAGCGTGGCCATCATTACGCCATTCGTGCAGGTCGGAACTTACCCGACAAGGAATTTCGCTACCTTAGGACCGTTATAGTTACGGCCGCCGTTTACCGGGGCTTCAATCAAGAGCTTCGGACGAATCCTAACACCATCATTTAACCTTCCGGCACCGGGCAGGCGTCACACCCTATACGTCCGCTTGCGCGTTAGCAGAGTGCTGTGTTTTTACTAAACAGTTGCAGCCACCTGGTATCTTCGACCGGTTCGGGCTTAGAGAGCAAGTCTCGTCACCCTACGCCGGCGTGCCTTCTCCCGAAGTTACGGCACCATTTTGCCTAGTTCCTTCACCCGAGTTCTCTCAAGCGCCTTGGGATTCTCACCCTGACCACCTGTGTCGGTTTGGGGTACGGTCGCACATGATCTGAAGCTTAGAGGCTTTTCCTGGGAGCGTGGCATCAATGACTTCCTGACCGTAGTCAGTTCGTTTCGTGTCTCGGCCTTAAGGCATCCCGGATTTACCTAAGATACCAGCCTACTCACTTTCACCAGGACAACCAACGCCTGGCTCACCTAGCCTTCTCCGTCCCCCCATCGCAATCATGTCCGGTACAGGAATATTGACCTGTTTCCCATCGACTACGCCTTTCGGCCTCGCCTTAGGGGCCGACTCACTCTGCTCCGATTAGCGTCGAACAGAAACCCTTGGTCTTCCGGCGAGGGAGTTTTTCACTCCCTTTATCGTTACTCATGTCAGCATTCGCACTCGTGATACCTCCAGCGAACTTCTCAATTCACCTTCATCGGCTTACACGACGCTCCTCTACCGCTCACACATAGTGTGAACCCGTAGCTTCGGTACCTGGTTTAGCCCCGTTACATCTTCCGCGCAGGCCGACTCGACTAGTGAGCTATTACGCTTTCTTTAAAGGATGGCTGCTTCTAAGCCAACCTCCTAGCTGTCTGAGCCTTCCCACATCGTTTCCCACTTAACCAGGATTTCGGGACCTTAGCTGACGGTCTGGGTTGTTTCCCTTTTCACGACGGACGTTAGCACCCGCCGTGTGTCTCCCACGCTTGCACTCACCGGTATTCGGAGTTTGCCTCGGGTTGGTAAGTCGGGATGACCCCCTAGCCGAAACAGTGCTCTACCCCCGGCGGTGATACGTGAGGCGCTACCTAAATAGCTTTCGAGGAGAACCAGCTATCTCCGAGCTTGATTAGCCTTTCACTCCGATCCACAAGTCATCCAAATCTTTTTCAACAGATCCTGGTTCGGGCCTCCAGTTGATGTTACTCAACCTTCACCCTGCTCATGGATAGATCGCTCGGTTTCGGGTCTATATCCAGCGACTGTGTCGCCCAGTTAAGACTCGGTTTCCCTACGGCTCCCCTAAACGGTTAACCTCGCCACTGAATATAAGTCGCTGACCCATTATACAAAAGGTACGCAGTCACAGAACAAGTCTGCTCCTACTGCTTGTACGCACACGGTTTCAGGATCTATTTCACTCCCCTCTCCGGGGTTCTTTTCGCCTTTCCCTCACGGTACTGGTTCACTATCGGTCAGCCAGGAGTATTTAGCCTTGGAGGATGGTCCCCCCGTCTTCAGTCAAGGTTTCTCGTGCCCCGACCTACTCGATTTCACATGATCAGATTTTCGACTACGGGGCTATCACCCACTATGGCCGCGCTTCCCAGCGCATTCGCCTAATCAGTCACATGCTTAAGGGCTGGTCCCCGTTCGCTCGCCGCTACTAGGGGAATCTCGGTTGATTTCTTTTCCTCAGGGTACTTAGATGTTTCAGTTCCCCTGGTTCGCCTCTTACGCCTATATATTCAGCGCAAGATACTCATCTTATGATGAGTGGGTTTCCCCATTCAGAAATGCCCGGGTCACAGGTTGTTTGCCACCTCGCCGAGCCTTATCGCAGGCTTCCACGTCTTTCATCGCCTCTGGCTGCCTAGGCATCCACCGTGTGCGCTTCATTGCTTGACCCTATAACCCGAAGGAGTCTGGTATCTCGCAATGATAACGATTGCCGGATACGCTTGAGACGTATCACAAAACAATTACGTATAAACGTTCTAAAACGTTTATGTCAGCATGATATACATTGTTAAAGAGCGACTGTTCGATGAACAGTGATAAGGCAACGCAATTTCGGCGTTTGTCTTATCAATGGTCACAAAATATCAACAAACGGTTGGTAAAATACACCATAATGGTGGAGCCAAGCGGGATCGAACCGCTGACCTCCTGCGTGCAAGGCAGGCGCTCTCCCAGCTGAGCTATGGCCCCATTTTTTTGCCGACCTAACCTCTTGCCATTAATTTCTGTGAGACAAGGCAAAATGCAACGACGTATAGCCTGCTATACGAGGAGTATTTTAACGCAGTATCACAGGAATTTGGTGGGTCTGGGCAGACTTGAACTGCCGACCTCACCCTTATCAGGGGTGCGCTCTAACCAACTGAGCTACAGACCCAAGAGGGGATCGTGCTTAAACCGTTTGCTCTATTATCTGATCAGGTAATTCATTGTGAGCGCTTACCGCGAGGATGATGCATCGTTTAAGGAGGTGATCCAGCCGCAGGTTCCCCTACGGCTACCTTGTTACGACTTCACCCCAGTCATGAACCACACCGTGGTGATCGCTTTCCCGAAGGTTAAGCTAACCACTTCTGGTGCAGTCCACTCCCATGGTGTGACGGGCGGTGTGTACAAGGCCCGGGAACGTATTCACCGTGACATTCTGATTCACGATTACTAGCGATTCCGACTTCACGGAGTCGAGTTGCAGACTCCGATCCGGACTGAGACCGGCTTTTCGGGATTAGCTGACTCTCGCGAGCTCGCAACCCTTTGTACCGGCCATTGTAGCACGTGTGTAGCCCTACTCGTAAGGGCCATGATGACTTGACGTCGTCCCCACCTTCCTCCGGTTTGTCACCGGCAGTCTCCTTAGAGTTCCCGGCATTACCCGCTGGCAAATAAGGACAAGGGTTGCGCTCGTTACGGGACTTAACCCAACATTTCACAACACGAGCTGACGACAGCCATGCAGCACCTGTCTCTGCGTTCCCGAAGGCACCAAGTGATCTCTCACAAGTTCGCAGGATGTCAAGAGTAGGTAAGGTTCTTCGCGTTGCATCGAATTAAACCACATGCTCCACCGCTTGTGCGGGCCCCCGTCAATTCATTTGAGTTTTAACCTTGCGGCCGTACTCCCCAGGCGGTCGACTTATCGCGTTAACTTCGCCACAAAGTGCGCTAGGCACCCAACGGCTGGTCGACATCGTTTACGGCGTGGACTACCAGGGTATCTAATCCTGTTTGCTACCCACGCTTTCGCACCTCAGTGTCAGTGTCAGTCCAGAAGGCCGCCTTCGCCACTGGTATTCCTCCCGATCTCTACGCATTTCACCGCTACACCGGGAATTCTACCTTCCTCTCCTGCACTCTAGCTTGACAGTTCCGGATGCCGTTCCCAGGTTGAGCCCGGGGCTTTCACAACCGGCTTATCAAGCCACCTACGCGCGCTTTACGCCCAGTAATTCCGATTAACGCTTGCACCCTCCGTATTACCGCGGCTGCTGGCACGGAGTTAGCCGGTGCTTCTTCTGCGAGTGATGTCTTTCCTAATGGGTATTAACCACTAGGCGTTCTTCCTCGCTGAAAGTGCTTTACAACCCGAGGGCCTTCTTCACACACGCGGCATGGCTGGATCAGGCTTTCGCCCATTGTCCAATATTCCCCACTGCTGCCTCCCGTAGGAGTTCGGGCCGTGTCTCAGTCCCGATGTGGCTGATCATCCTCTCAGACCAGCTACGGATCGTTGCCTTGGTGAGCCATTACCTCACCAACTAGCTAATCCGACATAGGCTCATCCAATAGCGGGAGCCGGAGCCCCCTTTCTCCCGTAGGACGTATGCGGTATTAGCCTGGGTTTCCCCAGGTTATCCCCCACTATCGGGCAGATTCCTATGCATTACTCACCCGTCCGCCGCTCGTCAGCGGGTAGCAAGCTACCCCTGTTACCGCTCGACTTGCATGTGTTAGGCCTGCCGCCAGCGTTCAATCTGAGCCATGATCAAACTCTTCAGTTTAAAATCATTGTGATACTTACTCGTCACCCGAAAACGTAATGTTTACGAACAACAAAAGCGCATCAAACTTGGCTCAAGGTTCAAACGAATTCATTCAACTATTGTTTAAAAACTTACGTTTAAAAACTGTCGTTCTCATGACCGCTTGCCTTGATATTTGGTGATTTATCACCCTCATCGGCAAGCGCCCACATGAATTACCTGATCAAATTGTTAAAGAGCTATCGAATGGCGTTGCCGTTCGATGTGGGGCGTATTCTACTCATTTCTATTTATTCGTCAACACTTTTTTATCTTGTTGAATGACCACCTAGAAAGAAGATATGCGACTACTTGAGAATACCGTTTGTCTAGTAGGAACTTCATTACGGGCAGCGACCAAACCTATGCTGGCCGACGGTGAAATGGGAAGCGATTTACATAAGCCATTATCAACACGAGGTCGGCGCTTCTTTCATACCAACTCAAGACGTTGCAAAAGTTCTTGGCGACGTGACTCATCAACAAACGCTTCTTCGATTGCATTACGGTTCAGCATGCGGAACACCTCCGCACCCCAGCCAAATGCTTCAGCACAGGCAACATGATTTGTCAGCAACCCACCTCCAAAATAAGCCGGGTCGTCTGAGCTAATTGTCACCTTAAGGTTTTCTTTCAATAACTGGGGAAGAGGGTGATCTCGAAGATCATCAACCACTTTCAGACTGACATTAGACAGCGGGCAAACCGTTAGTACGATTTGACGCTCCCTGAGCCGTTTAACCACTGCGTCACTTTCGAGGCAGCGAACCCCATGGTCAATTCGCTGAACATCGAGAAGATCCAGTGCTTCAGCAATATATTCAGCAGGCCCTTCCTCTCCTGCATGGGCAACACGCACCAAGCCAAGTTCTTTGGCTCGCGCAAACAGTGCCTGGAACTTTACCGGGGGATTATCACGCTCTGCGCTGTCTAAACCAATCGCATCTAAAAACTTCCAGTATGGAGCAGAGTTTTCAAGCACGCTGAGCGCTTCTTCAGCCGGACGATCACGCAAAAAAGCCATAATCATACCAACAGACAGATCAAGCGTTGCCTCTGCTTCTTCTTTCGCATGAAGCAATCCCGCCATCACAACGTCAAGAGGAATGCCACGCTGGAGATGGGCCTGAGGGTCAAAATGCATATCAATGTGCACTACCCCTTCCCCACGAGCACGCTTGAAATAATCCATCGCCAAGTCATAAAAATCCTGCTCTGTACGCAGCACGTTCATGCCTTGGTAATAAAGATTTAGGAACCCCTGTAGGTCATCGAACTCGTAAGCTGCTTTTGCCTCCTTAACCGTAGCATAAGGAAGCTCAATACCATTTCGCTTGGCAAGTTCAAACATTAACTCAGGCTCTAGTGAGCCTTCGATATGCAAATGAAGCTCTACCTTAGGCAGCTGAAGAAGAAATTCATGCATACGAAACTCCTGTCATTAGGATAAGTTATTTCCAACATTATCAAGAGTATCCGTATTTAACTCCCCCCCAGCAAGTCGCCAGTGATAGTTAACGCCAGGCAGCAACGACGGGCATTCTACTTGGTGAATAAAATAGATCGCTGTTCGACCTGTGAGCCAATGATCAAGAGATTTAGCAATATGCATTGCGGTGAATGCATCCACACCGGCAAAGGGTTCGTCTAAAAGCACGACTGCTGGATCACGCAAGAAAATACGAGCCAATGCCACTCTACGTGATTGCCCTCCTGAGAGCTGCTGCCCCTTTTCGCCGACTTGGGTCATAAGCTGATTTGGTTGCTGCTTTACCCAATCCTTTAGGGCAACTTGAGAGAGAGCTTCCCACAGTTGATCATCGCTTGCCTCAGGGTTCGCGATACGCAGATTCGCCGCTAACGATCCATCAAAAAGATCAATCTGCTGCGTGAGCAAAGCAAAATTCTTGGCACGGCTTTCCACAGTAACGTTAGAAGGCGCACAGTTGGCAACGCAAACCTGCCCCTCTGAAGGCGATATTCTACCCATAACAAGGTTAGCCAACGTTGACTTGCCTACCCCTGAGATACCTGTCACTACTGCTCGCTCTCCGGCAGGCAAGGTAAATGAAGTCTCAGACAGCACCGAATAGGCTGTTGCGGGATAACGAAAAGAAACATTCTTAAACGCCACTGAATGCCCGTGAGAAGCATCAGGCAAGGCCAACGACGGCGCCTCATTCATTATGCTGCTCAGTGCATTTAATCGCCGAGCAGCGCCATAGCTAGCACCGACTTTTAGAAAGGCGTTAGGCAGCGTAGTGAATACTTCATTTATACCCAGCACAGCAATAACCACCATAACAATGATAGGCCCCGACACGTGACCAGCCTCTACAATGAAGCTACCCAGCCATAATACGCCCACCAACAACATACCGGTCACCGCTAATACTAATGCATTGCCAATGGCCGACTTATAAGCAAGCTGACGCTGATTACTTAGCGCCTGGTCTTCGTGTTGATTAATCCGTGTACGGTACCAAGGGTTGGTCTGGTAACTCATTAGCTCAGCCGACGCTTGTACTTGATCAAGCACTAGACGGCGTAACTCTTCTTGGTCGCTAACTTGCTGGTGGCTATTACCAAACCCCAACCACGCATAACCAAGCGTCACTACAAACCATAGTACGCTCGACACAGCGGCTATCAAACCACCCAACACTGGCACCCAAATAGCGATAAAGCCAGATATAACAAAGATGCTCAACAGCCCAACTAACGGAGGGATAAGCAAGCGCAGATACAAGTTGTCAAGCGTATCAATATCCGACGTTAAGCGACTTAGCCATTCACTCGCGCGGCGGCGCTTAAGGGTTGCTTCATCCAACCTTGTTAAATCGCCAAACACGCGGTAGCGCAAATCAGCTAACAATGTCAGTACGGTATTGTGGTTGTAAAGACGCTCCGCGTAACGAGCCACCGTTCGCAGCAGTGCAAAAAAACGAATACCGCCACCGGGAACATAAATATCCAAAGTAACGGGCAACCCAGCTGCCAACGCTATGCCAGCCAACGCACACGCGGTAATAAACCAACCAGAAAGCCCTAACAGTGCAAGACCTGCCAGGAGCGTCACCAACGCTAATAATGCACCTATAAAAAAGCGCTGACGACGGCGCAGCATTATGAGCAGCCAGGGTTTCATATCGCGATAAAACTGACTCATACCGTCGCCTCAATAAGCTGGCCAGCTTCACAAGTAAAATGGCGATTAGCAACAGCCACCACCGCAGAGTGATGCGTTGCAATAACTAGCGTACGGCCTTCCTTTGCCCAATCCAACAGTGCCTGAATGACAGCCTTCTCAGTGATAGCGTCTAGGCTTGCCGTCGGTTCGTCTAACAAAACCAGTTGCGCCTCGCTAAGGTAGACACGCGCCAGCGTAAGACGTTGCGCTTGGCCACCAGACAGTCC
Organism: Halomonas sp. XH26; assembly: GCF_024138895.1. Taxonomy (NCBI): domain Bacteria; kingdom Pseudomonadati; phylum Pseudomonadota; class Gammaproteobacteria; order Oceanospirillales; family Halomonadaceae; genus Halomonas; species Halomonas sp. XH26. The sequence continues at coordinate 1,767,771 of NZ_CP071889.1, read as the reverse complement.
GACACCACGCTCGCCTACCAGACTTTCCAGACCATTAGGTAGCTGGGATAACAACTCACCCAGCCCTGCCCGTTGCAGTGCTCGTACCATTGACGCTTGGTCAGCCTCAGGAGCGGCTAAGCGCAGGTTATCGGCAAGACTTCCCTGAATAATGCAAGGCGTTTGATCCAGCCAGGCGACCTGACCACTGTGGCGATACCGGCACTCACCGCTGCTAGGCATCATAAAACCAGCCATTAAGGCTAGGATGGATGATTTACCGCTACCTGATTCACCGGTAATAGCAACCACGTCACCACGCCGGATGGTAGCGTTCAGGTTGGACAAGACCGTGGCACGCCCCTCATATCCAACACTAGCCCCGCAAAACTCAATAACTGCATTCTCCGAATGAGGCACTGACGTGGCTGAAGGGACCAGATCTGACTCGTTGAGTATTGCCACGATACTTTCAGCTGCCCCTAATGCTGCTGCGCGGTCATGATAGTGCTGGGATAGCGTTCGTAGAGGCTGAAAAAACTCTGGTGCCAGCAATAAAACGGCTAGCCCAGTGAAGAGGGTTAGAGAAGAGGATGGCCCATAGTCGATATAACCAAGTAGACCAAAACCGACATACATGGCCACAACTGCAATCGCCACGGATGCAAAAAACTCAAGCACCGCTGATGATAGAAACGCTAGACGCAGCGTGCGCATACTTAGTCGTCGATAGTCATCAGTGGCATACCAAACATCTTTTTGTGCTGACTTGGTATGGCCAAACAGCTGGAGCGTCGTCATCCCTCTAACTCGGTCTACAAAGTGAGCCGACAAACGCGACACGGCCATGAATTGATCACGATTCAAACGCTCAGCGCCCATGCCTACCAACGCCATAAATAGCGGGATAAGTGGTGCTGAAAGCAATAAAAAAATGGCCACGAGGTAGTCCAGCCATCCAGCAATGCAAAGGATAAGTAGCGGTAAGGCGACGACAATCCTCATCTGAGGATAAAAACGCGCGAAATAACCGTCTAACGCGTCAATATGCTCTACCGCCTGATTCGCTATCGCCCCACTCTGTTGGCGAGTAAGCCAAACGGGCCCAAGCATCGCCACCTTATTTAGCAACTCCTCTCGCGCATGCTGGCGAATACGAAGACTTGCCTCTGCACTACTGGCTTCTTGCATTGCTTGAAGTAGTGAGCGACACAGTACCACTGCCACCAACCCCAAGAAAAAAACTGTCAGTGATGCCGGTGAGCGACCATGAATTACAAGCTGATCAATGCACCATGCAAGCCCCACCACTAGTAAAACCGTAAGCCCCCCTGCAAGCACGCCACCTATTGCGGCTAGCGTGAGCTTTTTGTGCTCACGCCGAGCAAGAGATTTCAACCATGAGCGTGAAGTTAAGGGTATTACCTGATCTGATTGAGAGGTAGCCATAAGGTTAGTGGCACTCCGCACTTGATGGTCGCGCCTTGCCAGCAATGGATACATCCAAGCTAAAGACAACTGCACACACCTTTGTCCAAAATAGCGAAAGACGGTCCCAAGCTGGGTTTTGGGTTTTAAAGAAAAGCCCATGGAGTAATGCTATATAGGAGACCAGCCCGATAGTAAAAACTGGAAAAATTGCATGGAAATATTCCACAAAGGCGAACTGAATTCGCGATAGCACGCAGAGGGCAAGCTCCATCACACTCTCCTAAGACCTGGATAAGCATCCCACTGCGGGGCCACACAAGCTTAGTTAAGCCTTACTGGTGCTGCACTTTAGCAATGAGCATGGGCTCTAGGCACGATGCAGCAACACAGCAACTAAGCCTGAGATTCGAATGTGTTGTCATTTGATGCTGTGACAAACGTTATACACTACTAGCGCTTCTTCAAAACTGTGTCGCATTGACGCAGTTAGGACATCACGACGATGCTAACCATGTAGCCAGTGTAAGCAATGAACATAGAGAGCAGCACGCCACCCTCGATACGGTTTATACGCCGTGGGCGACCCCGCCAAGAGAAAGCAAAGAACACCATCATGAGGGTCATAAAAGTCATGACGCTCCAGTCACGAATTAGCACTTCGCGCCCTACTTCAATGGGTGTAATAAGGCCTGCAAGACCTACCACAGCCAAACTGTTAAACAGGTTAGAGCCTACGACATTACCCAGCACCATATCATGCTCTTTGCGCCGTAAAGCGCTGATAGAGGAAGCAAGCTCTGGTAAGGACGTTCCTATTGCTACGACGGTTAAGCCAATAATTAAGTCACTAACCCCAAAAGCCACCGCTATTTCGACCGCCCCCCACACTAAGATGCGCGAGCTAGCGATTAACAAAACTAGTCCAACTAACGTCCACATAAGCGCCTTGCCACGGGACATGGCTTTACTATCCAGCGCTTCTGAAACTTCACCCACTAGCGGATCATCTTGCTGCCCTCGTGAACGAACAATACTAACCCCGATAAAGAGCGCCAACGCGCCTAGCAGTAAGACTGCTTCTCCACGAGAAATCCAACCGTCATAAAGCATATAACCCGTCAGAAGCATGACACCTATCAACAGTGGCATCTCCTTGCGGATCACACCGGAGTGCACCGCTAAAGGAGCTAGTAACGCGACAAAACCTAAAACAAGGCCAATATTAGCGATATTTGAACCATATGCGTTACCTACCGCTAAACCAGGATTTCCTTGCATGGCCGCCAACACTGACACCATCATTTCTGGTGCAGAGGTGCCAAAACCAATAACCAGCATGCCAATTAATAGAGGCGATAGCCCTAACCACCTAGAGGTAGCTGCAGCACCATCGATAAATTTCTCGGCGCTCCATACGAGAAGCACCAATCCCAAAACTACAGCCAAAAAAGGGAGCAACATTATTTCATTTCCTTAATAACGTAATGTTAGGCACTATCATTAGGCACCATTGCCGAGGCATCCTTGTCTAACTAGTTGGTTAGGTCAAGTGCTGTTTTGGCGGGGCGAAGATAAATCTCGATTTGACAGTAGTATCTGCCCACCGTACTAATTTGGATTCCTCAACGTATTGAGAATTTGCTGTTGCCTCATTTTCAGTTTATTAAACGACCTTCTTTGCAGGTGAACTCACCACAGGTCGACTGCCATCCTCCCGAAACACGCGCCCAGCGTAGACGCTTACGCGCCTGTCACGAGTGTGACTGGGTTTCTGCACTTCCTCCGCTCGGCTCCGGAGAGAAAGCATCCTGCCCACGCTGTTCACATGTGCTGGTAAAGCGACATCGTTATCCTGCTCAGAGAAGCATGGCGCTAGCGCTTTCATCCTTGATAGCACTACTTGCAGCAGTGTCATTTCCGTTTGTGAGCTTTAGCATCAGCGGCATTGGTAATCGTATAGAACTTTCACAGACAGCCACTACGCTCATCTCTTTTCATCAGCCTGTTGTCGCTATCGCTGTCATTATGACCATTGTTGTGCTGCCCGCTATTTATCTAATCGGCGTGATCTGGCTTCAGTTTGGCTTACTTCGCGGCCATCCAATGCCGTTTAGTCGGGACATCGCTCGTTCACTAGCGAGGCTTAACCCATGGATGATGGCGGATGTCTTCATCGTTGGGGCACTGGTGAGTTTGATAAAAATAGCTGGCATGGCACAAGTTGAATTAGGCATCTCCTTTTGGGCATTCAGTGTATTTGCCATCCTCTTACTGTTAACGACACAATCCATTGATTCAGATTGGATGTGGTTCTCTTTAGAGAAAGAACCCCTCGCGCCAGAAGGCACTCTTACAGGAACGACAGCAGCAAGCCAGGGAGTAACCGGCTGCCCAACTTGCGGCCTAATTAATCGCCTTAGCGAGCATGGCACGGGGCACTGTCGGCGGTGCCAAGAAAAGCTCCACCCACGATTACCACACAGCCTACAACGCACCTGGGCACTGCTTTTTGCAGCAGCGGTGATGTATATCCCTGCTAATGTATACCCTATTATGACCACGACTAGCTTAGGGCACTCATCACCCTCAACGATCATTGGCGGGGTTGTCCAACTGGTTCAAATGGGCTCCTGGCCCGTGGCCGTGGTTATCTTTGTAGCGAGCGTTATTGTTCCCGTTGGCAAGCTAGTCGCATTGATTTGGCTCTGTATGGTTATAAAGCATAGCAACGAGCTAAACGCACAAAGCCGAACTCGACTTTATCGGCTGACTGAATTTATAGGCCGGTGGTCGATGGTTGACGTATTTGTGGTTTCAATATTAGTAGCTCTGATTCGCGCGGGGTCGTTAATGTCAATTACACCAGGGCCGGCAGCGCTCGCGTTTGCCGCCGTCGTTGTGTTCACAATGTTAGCAGCCATGACGTTTGATCCGCGCTTAATTTGGGACACACCAACTCCTCGCTCTACACGCCGTAAAACGGCCACCAAGGAAACTGTTGATGGCTAATGATTCAACACCAAATAAAGCCGATACCAACGACAACAACGATTTACATCGTGCGAAGTCATCACCGCAAACACGGCTCTCTCCGATTTGGATCGTGCCAATCGTTGCTGTTGTGATCGGACTGTGGCTTGTCTACGACAACTACGCCAGCCGAGGCACGCTCGTTACACTAACAATGGACAGCGCGGAAGGTATCGAAGCGGGCAGCACGCTTATTCGCAGCCGCAATGTTGAAATAGGCAGAGTCCAAAACGTTCGCTTATCTGATGATCTTTCCCACGCCGTTATGACCGCCCGCATCCAACCAGAAGCGGAAGCTATGCTTAGGGAAGATAGCCGATTCTGGGTGGTAAAGCCGCGCATCGGCCGCGAGGGCATTAGCGGGCTGGGCACGGTATTGTCGGGTGCCTATATTCAGCTAGAGGCAGGTAAGTCTGATGAACCTGAGCGCGAGTTTACGGTAAGTGATACACCACCGGTTGCCCCAGCTGGGCAGGCTGGTTTGCAAATCAGCTTAGTCAGTCAACTGGGTAACTCACTTCGTATAGGCGACCCTGTTTCTTACCAGGGCTATACCGTAGGACGAGTTGAAGATACTCGGTTTGACGCGGAATCTCGCACAATGCACCACCAAGTATTTATTGAAGAACCCTACGGCCAGTTGGTAACGGATAGCACTCGATTTTGGACATCGAGCGGTGTTGATTTTCAACTAGATGCTGATGGTGTACGTGTCAACGTGGAGTCTCTTGAAGCGTTACTGGGAGGTGGCGTTACGTTTGGCGTGCCAGAAGACTTGCCGATGGGGCAACCCGTAGAGCCCAATGCACGCTTTAATCTCTATGCGGATGAAAATACTGCCCGGGAAGGAACCTTCAATCAGTATTTAGAGTACGTGCTATTGGTTGATGATACCGTTCGAGGGTTATCGAAAGGTGCGCCCGTCGAATTTCGCGGAGTAAGAATCGGTACGGTTGCGTCGGTGCCCTGGAATTTTACCGCTCCACAGCCCGACTCACGTTCTCAGTTTGCCATCCCGGTGCTGATTCGAATCGAGCCTCAGCGACTGGGCATTGAGAATGCCGACATCGACATAGAACAGTGGGACTCGCGCTTTAAGCGCCTTTTCGGCTTAGGGCTGCGTGCATCACTCAAAAATGGCAGCCTATTAACGGGTGCACTTTTCGTTGATCTTAATTTTCAACGCGACTTGGCTGATGAATATGTCGCCGAAACGTTCTCCGAGCGGACAGTATTCCCTACCGTCGCTGGCGGCTTTGCACAGATCCAAGCGCAGATAACCAGCCTGCTTGAGAAATTAAACGCGCTTGAAGTTGAGCCATTACTTGCAGGTTTAGACCGAAACTTACAAGCATCTGAAAGTGTGCTCAACGAGATACGCCAAGTAAGCACTTCCATCAACCAGTTGCTGAATGATCCCGATACTCAGGCAGTGGGCGGAAACGTAAATGCGACTCTTGAGGAGCTACGTAACACCTTGCAAGGTGTATCGCCATCATCTCCAGCCTATCAGGATTTAACAACGGCTATTCAACGGCTGGATCGCTTAATGCGCGACTTACAACCACTTACTCGCACATTAAATGAAAACCCAAGAGCGCTTTTATTCGACAACCTGGATACTCAAGATCCCGTGCCTCGCGCACCACGCTAAGAAGGAGCTTACTATGCGCTGTAAGGCAGTCCGCTATTTATCACTATTTGGCCTTTGCATTCTGCTAAGCGCTTGCGCTAGCAGTGTCACACCACCCTCTCGCTACATGCTACCAAGCGAAAATGCAGTGAGTTCACCAAGCCAGCCGATTGGCACACTGCAGGTGCGATCACCACGTTTAGCACACTATCTAGATGTGGACGGTATCGTCATGCAGCTTGATGACATCACCCTAAATGAAGCCCGAGAACACCAATGGGCGGAAAGTATTGGACGCCAATTAGAACGTGCATTGCGTGCTCAACTATCCCAAGAGCTCGCGTCCATTCAGGTCGTTCATGCTGATGGCAATGCACCTGAAGCGCTCACATTACTACTTGAAGTTGATCAATTTCAGGGGCGGCACGATGGGCGAGCGGTCACCAGTGGCCAATGGCAGTTACGCGGCGCGGATAATAACCTACTTGCGCTAAAAAGTTTTTCTGCAGAGACCGAGCTACAGCAGGACGGCTACCCTGCTCTCGTTCGCTCACTTGGCGAAAGTTGGGATAAGGTGGCCCTGCAAATCGCCAATGAGATCCGCGAAGGAAATTATTTTCAGATGTGACATCAGTAAGGCATCCAACCGCTATGTTAAACGCTGAAATGAAGTATCCATGATATACTAAAGGGGTCATCTTTCAGCATCACCACGTCACCCCCGATTCGAGCCAATGTCTATTTCACCGTCTTGATCGGCAAAAAAATGACCATCGCGGCATCGTGCTTTATCTGGCAAACTTCGCTGCCGCGAAGGTGTACCATCCTCGCTTTTTGAACATTACGCTCAGTAACGACGGCGCCAAGCGACGTCACTTACTAAGCGATTGCGGAGAACGCATGAGCTTTTCTGAACTTGGTCTGCACGACGATTTACTACGCGCGGTTACCGCGCAGGGCTATACGCAGCCTACCCCTATTCAACAAAAAGCTATCCCCGTTGTACTTGAAGGTCGCGACATGCTCGCCAGTGCCCAAACTGGCACAGGCAAAACCGCTGGCTTTACGTTACCCATGTTACAGCGGTTAGCGAATGGAAAACGTCCCGGCAAACGCCAAGTACGCGCGTTAGTGCTCACGCCTACGCGCGAGCTTGCTGCCCAGGTAGGCGAAAGCGTAACCGCTTACGGCAAGCACCTCTCTTTACGCTCGCATATTATTTTCGGCGGTGTTGGCCAACAGCCACAAGTGGATGCACTCAAAGCGGGGCTTGATGTATTGGTCGCCACGCCAGGTCGGCTACTAGACTTGCATCAGCAGGGCCACGTGGATCTATCGGCCGTCGAAATCCTGGTGCTCGACGAAGCTGACCGCATGCTCGACATGGGATTCATCCATGATATCAAGCGCCTATTGCGTTTAGTGCCAAAACAGCGTCAAAATCTGCTGTTCTCTGCAACATTCTCCAACGACATACAATTATTGGCGCAACAGTTGCTCAACAATCCCGCGTTAATAGAAGTCGCACCTCGCAACACGACCGCTGAAAAAATTGAGCAAACCATTTACCGAGTAGATCGTGATAAAAAACGCGAGCTGCTGGCCCATTTAATTCAGCAGCATGGCTGGTTTCAGGTACTCGTTTTCACACGCACCAAACATGGCGCAAACCGCTTAGCAGAGCAGCTTTCTAAGCAAGACATACCTGCCATGGCCATCCATGGCAATAAGAGCCAAGGGGCTAGAACACGTGCTCTTGGTGCTTTCAAAAGCGGTGATTTGCAGGTACTTGTCGCCACTGACATTGCCGCTCGCGGGCTAGATATCAACGAACTTCCCCATGTCGTTAATTTCGACTTACCCAATGTGGCAGAGGACTATGTTCACCGTATTGGACGTACCGGCCGAGCGGGCAGCGATGGAGAAGCAGTTTCGCTCGTATGTGTCGACGAACACGGTTTGCTGAGTGGGATTGAGCGTCTTATCAAGCAAAACCTGCCTAAACGTATCGAACCCGGTTTTGAACCTGATCCCAACGCTAAGCCCGAGCCGATTGAAAATGGCCGCCGTGGTCAGAAGCAGCCCCGCGCCAAGCGTAAACCGGAAGGACAAGCAGCCAATACTGGCGGTGAACGTCGTCGTCGCGCCCGTCGCTAGCCCTTTGCTTAGGAATATGCGAAGGTTATCGCTTCGCGTATTCCGCTGGTACAGCTTAACTTATTCATGGAGTGATTATGGCGTCGTCTCAACTTATTAACGATTACCGCCAGTGGCTTACCTTTCAACGCCAGGAGCAACTAAGCCGTGAGCACCAAGGTATTTCACAGCGGCTAGAGGATGCCCGAGCATCGGCTGGGCAGGTACTGCAAGCGTATCGCAGCATGGCAGAAAAAGCCTCTACAGAGGGCGCTTGTTATCGCACTCTTTTCTTACGTGAACGTAATGATAACGAATCGCTACCCTGTGAAGGATGGTTATTTGTACGACGGGTACTTAGCGAAGAGAGCAGCACGCGAGTACGGGTAACGTTACTTGAAACCTTTACGCTGGAAGACGGCATTATTACGCCTGGGGATAAACCTGCACGTAAATTAACCCTCGAAATCTACGACAAGCTGAATATTGATAAGGGGATGCGTACCGAGGTGCGCGTAGACTGCTTAGACACGCAGCAAGATTATCATTTCATTACCCTGCTTGATGCGGTACGCGGCGACTTACGCCCCCACCTCAAGTAAATGCCAGCATGGCTTCTCGTCGCACATACACCTTTATTGTTCTGATGTTCGTAGTAGGGCTTAATTTACGCCCTGCTATGTCATCAGTTGCGCCTCTGCTTTCCCGACTGCAAGAAACTGCGGGATTAAGCCCTGCATCAGCGGGCATTTTAACCACATTACCCGTGCTTTTTTTAGGCTTGTCAGCCCCACTTGCTCCCCTATTGGCTAAACAGTTGGGCAGCGAACGGGCCCTGAGTAGTGCACTGCTTTTATTAACCTGCGGTTTAATCTTAAGAGGCATGCCAGTGCCTGGCGCACTTTTTATTGGCTCCGCAATGGCAGGCAGTGCGATTGGCCTTGCAGGCACCCTTCTACCAGCGCTTGTTAAACGAGAGCTGCCCCACAGCGCCGATCTGCTGACTGGTTTATACACCATGGCGTTATGTTTCGGCGGTGCATTAGGCGCTGGTCTTAGTGTTCCGCTAATGCAATGGTTAGGCAGCTGGCAGTTGAGTCTAATGAGCTGGTCACTGTTAGCATTAGTAGCCCTGGCACTATGGATGATCAGCATGCCAACGGCTCAACACACCCCGCTCAACCCAAGAACCTCTGCTTCGCTCGCCCAATTAATGCGTAAACCACTCACGTGGCATGTCATGCTGTTCATGGGCATTCAGTCTTCCATGGCTTACATTGTGTTTGGTTGGCTGCCCACCTTATTAGTCTACAGAGGTTATGATGAAGCTGCGGCCGGCTGGACAATGGCCATCTCAATCATGTGTCAGCTAGTTTCAGCACTGGGCGCACCTTGGCTAGCCCGCTTAACCCACGACCAACGCCCTGCCTTACTGCTAGTCCTTTTTAGCACCGCACTAGGGCTTTGGATGTTGCTTATTGCGCCATTAGCCTGGAAGTGGCCCGGCGCGGTACTTCTGGGCATTGGACAAGGCGGCAGCTTTAGCTTAGCGCTCAGTCTGCTGGTGTTACGAACGGCTAACTCACGTCTTGCGGGGCAGCTTTCTGGCTTAGTACAGGGTGGCGGCTATACGTTGGCAGCGCTAGGCCCATTTGGGGTTGGTCTAATGCTGCAAGCCGGAGCAGAGTTAGACCACATAGCATGGCTGCTTATTCTGCTAATTGTTATTTGTTGCGGATTTGCCTTATTGGCTGGGCGTAACCGCCAATTAGACGATCATAGTGGTGAGTTGTTAGTACATCGCGGTTAGCAGTCGCACATGGCAATACCTGCCTCAGTTTGCAGCACCTGCTTCAATAGCATACTGAGCCACGGACACTTAAGCACAGGCACTTAGGCACAAGTACTTAGACACAAGTACCTAGACGCTACGATTGAGAAGCACCCCTTTAGATTCGCCCAATTCAGGAAACGGCTATGAGCATCACTTCTCCCCTGGCAAACGCCGCCCCCACTCAAGAGCGTGTACTGGTCATCTATACTGGCGGCACCATTGGCATGCAGCCAAATGTAAAGGGACTAGCCCCAGGGGGGAACTTTCAAGATCGCATGGCAGACGCACTAAGCCAGCTTCCTATACTGCACCAACATGCCCTTCCCGCTTATGACGTGCTTAGTTATGCGTCATTGATCGACTCAAGTGCAGCGACGCCGCTGACTTGGCAACAGATTGCCAACGATATTGCAGCCCACTTAGCCAACTACCGTGGATTTGTCGTTATCCACGGCACAGATACCCTAAGCTGGACCGCGTCGAGTCTTGCCTATCAGCTACAGGGGATTGACCGCCCGGTTGTATTAACAGGCTCTATGCATCCTCTTGAAATGATTGATAGCGATGCGATCGGCAACCTTTACGGAGCATTAAGGTTTGCTGCAAACGTTGAATTACAGGAGGTGGCGATCTACTTTTCAAATCGCCTTCTGAGGGGTTCACGAGCGATTAAACAGCATACAGAATCCTTAGATGCATTTATCTCACCAAGCTATCCCTGTATCGGTGAACGCGTTGGCGAAGACTTCATTTATTACCCAAGTCGAGGTTTAGGATTTCAACAACGCGGCGCGCCCCGCTTTGAGCTTTCAGACTATCAAGCCGTCTCCGATGGCGCCGTTATCAGACTAGCATTGTGGCCCGGCATATCGCCTTGGCAATTGGAAGCTCTGCTCGGTGATTCGCGCGTAAAGGGGGCTCTACTGCAGCTTTGGGGAGCAGGTAATATACCCAACGACCCTGCACTCATTGATGTCATTGCTAACGCCAGTGGCGAAGGAAAACTGCTGGCCGCGATTAGCCAGTGCCCCCAGGGCAGCATTCATATGGGCGAGTACGCAGCGGGCCATGGCCTAGCAGAAGCGGGCTTACTGTCTGGAGATAACATGACGCCGGAAGCCGCTTTCACCAAACTCGTTCACCTATTGGCTCAACCCCTTTCCATGGACATTCGACGCCAGCGATTTTTAACGTCACTTGTCGGCGAGCGCTAAACGCCGCACGTCGATCAATTCGCACTGGCGTAGTCACTTATACACGCTATGTTTAAACATACGTTAATAACCAAAAAGGAAAGCAGCGTATGGAACGGCCTGTACACCATTTTAGCGAGCTATTTGAACAGCTCGGGCTACGCTCGGATGCAGAATCCATTGAGCACTTTATTCAGCGCCACTCCCCCCTACCTAAAGAAATGCCACTCGCAGAGGCTCCCTGCTGGAACGAAGGCCAAGCTGATTTTCTTCGTGAGGCCGTGGAAGATGATGCTGACTGGGCCGAAGTTGTCGACCACCTTGATGCCTCGATGCACAAACGAGCTTGATTGCTGTTAAACGTCTCTTTGCGCGCCGCTCACTAACGGCGCCAATGTAGCCATTAACTATTGAGGCGAGCTTCAACGCGCTCAAGAATTTGCCTGCTCACTTTTCCCACTAATGGCTTTGCAGCACGGTTCACCGCTTTTTCCACCAATCGATTACGGATTTCATAACTCAGCGTAAGTGATACCTCTGTCCCCTCCGGCACTTCACGCAATTGATAACGACCTTGATTTTTAACGCCTTCCAATGATTCCCATGCCAGCACATAAGGTGGCTTGATCTCGGTTACTGCCACATCAAATGACCAATCCATACCCACCGCGTGGACATGCCAGCGATAACGGTTATCGCCTAAGGTATCAATTGATCTAATCAGATCAGAATAGTCAGCAAAATCTTCAACTCGACTCAGCAGTTCAAACACCCTTTCAGGCTGAGCATTAATAATTTCGCTATGTTCTATGGTGGCCATGGATTCATCCCTTACGACTAGAAGGATTAGCTTAGCATGTTGACCCATGCACATACCGAACGGAAAATGGTACCAATTGCCGCTACCACTGGCCAGGCAAGCCCGCATTGCGTAAACTGCCGTCCTTCCGGACCGGACCCCGGAATCTCATTTAGCGCGACGCTAAAGCACTCAATAAATTCTCCGGCCAATGAGTAATTATTATGTCGTTACCCCCTACCTCTGGCGCAGACGCGTCATCTACCGTTGTGATTTATTCCGGCGGCATGGACTCCTATACCGTTCTTCACCGCGCAATTAAAGAAGGGCTCGAGGTTCATGCGCTCTCATTTGATTATGGCCAACGCCACGCCAAAGAACTGGACATAGCGAAAGCAGTTTGTAAGCAGCACAATATTCCCCATCAAGTCGTTGATATACGTGCTATTCACGGTTTAATTGATAACTCAGCGCTGACCAACCCAGATATATCAATGCCTGAGGGTGACTACGCTGCTGATAACCTCACTACTACCGTTGTCCCTAACCGCAATATGATTCTGCTTTCGTTAGCCATTGCTAAGGCAGTTAATATCGGGGCGGGGCGTGTCGATTACGGCGCCCACGGCGGCGATCATATTCTCTACCCTGACTGCCGCCCTGAATTTGTTCACGCAATGAATCAGGTCGCTGGCATCGCTAATTTTGAACCGATAACGCTGCATGCACCTTATCTAGCAACGAGCAAAGCCGATATCTTACGCGATGGCTTAGCAATGGGCCTGAACTACCGTGACACCTGGACCTGCTATGAAGGACGCCCACTGGCTTGCGGCAAGTGTGGCAGTTGCCGTGAACGGCTGGCGGCGTTCGCAGCCAACAATACTTCAGACCCACTGGCGTATGAATCTACCCCTGCACAGGTTACCGGCTGATGTATCACGTCAAAGAAGCCTTTTATACCTTGCAGGGCGAAGGTGCACAGGCAGGCCGCGCCAGCGTATTTTGCCGCTTTAGCGGCTGCAATTTGTGGTCTGGGCGTGAAATCGATCGCGCCAGCGCAAAATGCTCCTTTTGCGACACCGATTTTGTCGGTACGGATGGCATTAACGGTGGGCGCTTTAATACAGCACGTGAACTCGCTGAACACATTAAAGCCCTTTGGCCAGTTCATGCTGGAAGAGCAACGCCCTACGTGGTATTCACTGGCGGTGAGCCATTACTCCAACTTGATACCCCGCTGATCGCGCTACTACACAGCGATGGATTTGAAGTGGCCGTTGAAACGAATGGAACGGTCATACCACCACCAGGAATTGATTGGCTATGTGTTAGCCCTAAGGGCACTAATCCACTGGTGGTCACCCATGGCGATGAGTTAAAGCTGGTTTTCCCACAATCTGCAGCGCCACCCACTCAATTTGCCAATTTGGACTTCAACCACTTTTTTTTGCAGCCGATGGACCACGGCATAGCGCAGAGAAATCACGCGACGGTTCAGGCAACCACCGAGTATTGCATGGCTAACCCCCAGTGGCGGCTATCGCTTCAAACGCACAAAATTGCAGGATTTGAGTAATGGCGTTATTTGTAAATCGTCTCAGCCATATTGATGTTTCACTGTGGTGCCCTACAAAAGGGTTGGTAGGCTGTAGCTGGCAAGTAGATGCTCAACTGGATGGGGAGCTAGGCGAAGATGGTATGCTTTTTGACTTCGGGGAAGTTAAGCCTTGGATCAAACGCACACTCGATAGTGGCCTAGACCATACGCTGCTCGTACCTATCAACGCGCCCGGCATTAAGGTTACTGACTGCGCTGAAGGTATCTGCATTAGAACAGCGACTCCTTACGAAATGGAAGTTCGCGGGCCAGCCCAAGCATTTACCTTGCTCCCCTGGGATACCATCACTGTTGAGCGTGTCACCCACTATTTAAGCTCACAGCTGACAAAGCAAGAGCAACGGCCAGCCAATGTCCACAGTGTCACACTAACGCTTAGTGACGAGCCTATAGACGGCGCTGCCTATGGCTACACTCACGGACTGAAACGGCATCTCGGCAACTGTCAGCGGATTGCCCATGGCCACCGCTCGCGCCTGTTTATCTGGCAGCATCAGGCACGTCAGCCAGCGCTTGAGCAGCGCTGGGCAGCATGGCTGGATAATCGATATCTGCTTGAAAAGGCCGACATTGAAAGCCAGATTGATGAAAAGCTGACCTGCCGTTACCAGTCTGCACAAGGCACATTTTCGATCACGCTGCCTCAAGAACGCTGCTGTGTACTGCCCAAGCCGACAACCGTCGAGAATATTGCTTTATGGCTTGCCAAGAGTATTGCAGAGCACAGCGGCCATAAAACACTGGTTCAGGCATTTGAAGGAATTGATAAAGGCGCAACGGCAGAAGCCTCGCCATGAGTAGTCACGTTTTCGCAACAGACACCGCCGCCTGCCGAGCAGGCTGCGGTGCTTGCTGTATTGCACCGTCGATCACCTCTTATATACCCGGCATGCCAAATGGCAAACCGGCGGGCGTTCGATGCGCACAGTTAAGTGATGACAATCTATGTAGGTTATTTGGCGATCCTAGTCGTCCTGCCGTGTGTGAGCGGTTCGACTATGATGCTGATGTGTGTGGCGAACACCGTGAAGAGGCGCTCGCCACACTTAACTGGCTGGAATCAACAACCCGTTAGTCACCCAATCAGGTTTCGTTTTCAACACTTACCGCGTGGGGCAACCGTCTATCAAGCAGGCTAACCCAGCGAACAAGCACTGGCGCATCGCTATGGCTCACTTCACTTAATAAGCGTCTAAATGCTTCTTTGGCCTGCAAGTCGTTTGGTGCAATACGCGTCAACCAAAGCTCGAGCGCTGCAAGCTCCTGATGGCGATTGCCATGCTCGCGGGCCTGATTAATGGCCATTTCAGCCAGCGCTTTCACTTCATTAGCAGGGTGGCCGAGCAAATCACGCACTTTAGCTAACTGCGTTGCCAACTCAGGTAAAAAGAGCGTTGTGCGCTCTTTGGCAATGACCAGACACTGATCTAGATAATCTTCAGCCGCTTTTAACTCGCCAAGCTCAATACACGCATCTGAGTACCACAGGACCGGACGCTGATAGCGATCACGTCCATTCAGCTCTGCCATCTGATCCAGGCTGTCCCGCACCTGCACCAAGCCCCCCTGATCGCCCGCAAGAGCTCGCTGCCAGCCAAGAATCCCCTGGGCAGAAATCTGCCACAGTTGCAAATCGGGCGTACCCGTCATTGCAGCAGCACGCTCAGCGTGTCGTGCTGCTAGATGTACATGGCCAAGCTGCCGATAAAGAGCGGCGGAAAACATCAACGCCATGGCAAGCGTACCGGGATGGCCAATTTTTTCAGCCAATCGGATGGCGGAAGAGATATGCCGCTCTGCGCGTTGGTAGTCACCACGCAAGCAGAGCGCCCAACCTTGGAAAGAAGCCGCGGTTACTTGCGGGTGATCAGAGAATGGCAGCCATTCAATCATCATTTGCGCATTGAGCGGGTCAATTTCGTCCAGATGGTCATGCGCTTGCTGAATACGTCCAGCCCAGTATTCGCAATGCGCCCGCGCATAATCTGCCAGCCTTTGGTAGCGCGGATCTTCTAAACGCCCAGCAATGTCTGCAAGCGTCGAAGCAAGCGCAAATGCATCGGCGTGGGCATAGCGCTGACTTCGGCCAACCCATAAGCCCCACTTAACCAAAAATATTTGCTCAAGGTCTTCTGGATCTTCCGTGGCGGCGCCACCAGACTGGCGGAGCAACTCCCTCGCACGCACGAAGCTCTCATGCGCAGTGGGCGAACCATGTCCCTCTAAGGCGAAGGCCGCTTGGCCTCGCACGGTCAGCAGGCTCACTTCGCGCTCAACTTCATGATCCACATGACGCAGGCTAGCAAGTCCGAAGTCTGCCATGCGCAGTGCCGTACGGTTAGCACTCACCTTGAGGGCTTCCCGTGCGGCCAGTTCAAAGTAACGAGCGCCCCTGGCGTAATGGCCACTGCGGCGTAGGTGGGTTGCAAAATCACCTGGGTGGCGGCTAATCCATACAGGGAAGCGCTCTTCAATCAGCGTGACTACCTGCTGATGAAGCTTAACGCGCACGTCCCTAGGACATGAAAGATAAGCGGCTTCTTGCAGCAGTTGGTGGCTAAACTGATGCTCCTGCTCGCCCCCGTCTTTATCCACTGGTTCGATAATTTCCAGTTGACGCATGTGCTCAATTGCTTGGGACAGCCGCAGCTTTTCCCAACCACTGCACTCTTGCAGAAAATCAAGACGGAAACGCTTGCCTAATACCGCCGCTACGTGGGCAATTTCCCGATCACCTTCCAACTGGTCAATTCGGCTAGCCAGCAGTCCTAATAGCCCTTTGGGCAGCTCATCAAACTGTACACTGCGACCTTCGCGGCGATCCATATCTAAACGCCGACAAATCTCTTGCATATACAGCGGCACCCCGTCGCAACGCTCAATGATTTGATTGCGTAGCCGCGGGCTTAAATGAATGCGATACCGGCGGGATAACTGAGAAAGCAAGCGAGACGACTGCTGCGCATCCAGCCTTCCAAGCGTAATTTGCTGATCCCAGTGCAATTTGACCGGCAGTGACTCTCGGCCATGGTGACTGGCGACCAGCATAAAGGCAGTATTGATCGGCAACCGAGCTTGTAGCCCTGCCAACACCTTGAATGAAGGTTCATCAAGCCATTGCAGATCATCAATCATTAGTACCAATGTCCGTGAACTGGCCAGATGATCGATTAAGCGGTGTAACAGCTTTACAACTAGCTCAATAGCCTCACCATTCTGAGTTAACTGAGCAACTTCTTGAACATCACGCACACCGAGCGCTTCTTCAAGCAGTTGCTGACGTTCATCCTCCAGAGGCTCTAAGGAGAGCGTTTCTTGCAGTTGGCGAACAGCTTCACAAGTTGGCGTAGCTTCAACATACCAAGCGAGTAGAGTACGTGCGACACCGTAGGGCTCTAGCACCGATAGCCGCGTCGTTGGCTGCCAACAAATGGCAGCATCACGACTCAGTTCTAACTGGCGAAAACCCACCATTAACGCAGATTTACCCATCCCGGATGCACCACGTACTAGCACGCTCTGGCGCAAGCCAATGCCTGCCCTCGCCAACGCGTCTCTTAGCGTGCGTAGTGATGTTTCTCGACCCACTAAACTGGGAGGTAGCGCATCCCTACCGCCCTCATTCACTCCCAGCACTAATGCTCTCAAGCGGACGCGGCCATCGCTAGCCACTAAGCGAGATACCAACCGCGGTTGCAAATCAAGTGCAGGCGGCATGTGCTGGCTGGCTTCTTGAGAAATTACCAACTCGCTACCTTCTGCGGCACTCATTAACTCCAGTGATACTTGGGTTACTTGGCCAAGCGGGTCAGCTAGCTGACGTTCAGGTAGATAAACCACTCTTCCGCTATTAAGACCTGCGGCGAGCTCAAATTTTGGAGGATCACCGTCACCGACCCAGTGACGCTGGGACTCTAAAGGCAACGCCAGGCGGCAGTGTTCATAAAGTGCAACCAGCTCTGCCAACTGATGAGCCGGACCATGGGTACCAAAGCAGGCCAAGCCAAGCCCACCTGTTGCGCCCGGCAACCAGAAGCCACCCAAGTGATGACACTGCTGTTCTAACCAGCGCAGTAGCTCTAATTGAAGCGCCAAACAGTTCCGAGTAGCCGCGCGATCTTGCCAATCACCTTGTAACTTAAGCCGGATAGCCATCACAGATAACTGGCGCAGCTCAATTTCATCTTCGCGAAGAGGCTTACTATCCGCGGCCAACACGCGCGAAAAAGCGCCTTGCGGGCTCAATACACGCGGATCATGGTGACCATCTGACCAATAATTAGCTAACTGTAGAAAGCTCGGTTCGGGCTGCTGCCCAGAAAGTGCTAACAACTGTAAATAGCTGTTGTACTGTTCATGGGCAGCCGCCATCTGATTTTGCTCAGCCAACTGACGTACTAGGCGCTCATGGAATGGTCCGTAGCCAGAAAAGCGGCTGACTAAACCTTCCAATAGATTGTCAGGTACATCGGAGTGGGCATCTAACACCTGCTCAGCGAAACGGATAACACGCTGGCGCCACTCGTTTCGTACTTGAACTAACCAGCGCTGAAATTCGCTGCAGTTGGCAAGTTGGAGCTCTTCTATCAAATCCCCCTGATAACACGACATCACCTCTTCGAGGTTCGCTAAATCTCGAGGGCCTTCAAGCAATTGCTGTAATTCGTGCAAGTCAACCCGCCAGTGGGCGGGCAATTGAAAAGCGATGGTCTGGCGGGATACGTTCAGCACTTGCTCGGCATTGTCCCCCATCGACTGACGCAGACAGTGAAGCGCATGACGTAGGTTGGTTCTGCCCGATGACAGCCCCTGGTCTGGCCAAAGCAACTCTGCGAGAGAAGCTCGGTTGACCGGCTGTCGGTGCAGCAACAAATAAACGAGCAGCGCTTTTACCTTGTCATAACTGAAGTGCGTCAGCACATCTTCTCCTTGTGATAAAGAGAAATGGCCAAACAGGGTCAGTTGGTCTGTCTCACGAGCATCGCGCATGATACATATCCTACCTAGACTAGCGGTGGCTTAAGCAGGCACACCGCTATGAAAACGAAAAGCCGTATCTGGCGAAGTAATCAACTCCGCTTCACGCGCCACAAAAAAGGCGATTCTGTCATCTATTGATGCCGATGTTTGCTGTCTGGCAAGCAGCAAATAGTCTTCAAAGTGACGGCCTTCTGACTTCACTAACGTGCGATAGAACTTGGCAAGCTCTTCATCTAAATAAGGAATTAAGCGCGCAAAGCGCTCGCAGCTACGTGCTTCAATGAGCGCACCAATAATTAACACATCAATTAAACGGTCAGGATCATTGCTACGCACATGCTTGCGCAAGCCTTCGGCATAGCGTGACGCAGTAAGGTGACTATACGACACGCCTCGCTTCTCCATTAAGCCAACTACCTGCTCAAAATGCAGTAGTTCTTCTCGAGCCAGCTGCGACATCTTGCTTAATAGTAACGGCTGATCAACGTAACGATAGAGCAAGCTCATTGCCGTTGAAGCGGCTTTTTTCTCACACTGAGCGTGGTCAATAAGAAGTATCTCTGGGTTATCCAGCGCCCATTGCAGCCAAGCATCAGGCGTTGAGCAAGCAAGAAACTGATGGAGACATTCTGGCAGTAAATCATCCGCTTGAAGCGCATGACCTACAGGTTGCAACATATTTAATTGTATCGACATAACACCATTACCAAGCGCTTATCTCACTATTGTACAACATATAAACGCCCTGGGCGTTTGTTCCCTGCCATTACGCTCGCTGTTGAAAGAGCCGTAACAGCACTTTTTATATAGCACATATCTAATATAAAATTACGCTTATATTGCAGCTCCACACCACAATACCCGCGATTCAACTGCCGTAGTGATAATAATACGACGAAATAATCAAACAGTATGGTAACGCGGCATCACAATAATCACACGTGCCCTCACCCTCAATTACGCCTGTTCGGTAAAAAACTTCCACCCGCTGGGTTAATTAAGAAAAAAACGCGCTATTAAGAAACCCCACACCATCTCCTCAACATAAAGTACAAGGTCCTCAGGAGCTTGCCGCCTTAACATTGTCGACAGTTTCCCGTAGAATCCATTTCATCCACCAGACGCTGTTTGTCAAGCGTATGTCACGTGTCCGAGCACATACTCAATACCGTGTGGGTATGCGCTCGTCACCATTAAGAAGATGAGAGGGCCCCAACGTGCTTGAAGCTTACCGCCAACATGTCGAGGAACGCGCTGCAGAGGGCGTACCGCCCAAGCCCCTGAACGCCGAACAAGTCGCTGCCTTAATTGAGCTACTTAAAAATCCGCCGGCAGGTGAAGAAGAGTTTATTCTTGACCTAATCACCAACCGAGTACCCCCAGGCGTTGATGAAGCTGCGTATGTAAAAGCAGGTTTCTTAACCGCGATTGCTAAAGGTGAAGCCACCTCTCCACTGATCGATAAGATCCATGCCGTCAAACTTCTCGGCACCATGCAAGGCGGTTATAACATCGTCTCCATGGTCGAACTATTAGACAATGAAGAACTTGCTCGAGAAGCTGGCGAACAGCTCAAGCATACCCTTCTCATGTTTGATGCGTTCCATGACGTTGAAGAGCGCGCCAAAAATGGCAATGCGGTTGCTAAAGACGTTATTCAGTCTTGGGCTGCTGCAGAGTGGTTCCTCTCCAAGCCTGCACTGGAAGAGAAAATCACCTTAACCGTCTTTAAGGTTCCTGGCGAAACCAATACTGACGACCTCTCTCCTGCGCCTGACGCGTGGTCGCGCCCAGACATCCCGCTGCATGCCAATGCCATGCTCAAAAACGAGCGCGAAGGTATTGAACCCGAAGTGCAAGGCACGACTGGCCCGCTGAAACAAATTGAAGAAGTTAAAGCGAAAGGCTTCCCCGTTGCCTATGTAGGCGACGTGGTTGGTACTGGCTCTTCACGCAAGTCCGCCACTAACTCTGTACTCTGGTTCTTCGGCGACGACATTCCTTACGTGCCCAATAAGCGCGCTGGCGGCTTCTGTTTTGGTGCCAAAATCGCACCGATCTTCTTCAATACTATGGAAGATTCTGGTGCACTGCCGGTTGAAATGGATGTTGCCAAACTAGAAATGGGCGACATCATTGATGTCTATCCATACGAAGGCAAAGTGTGCAAGCACGGTACCGACGAAGTACTGACAACCTTCGAACTTAAAACCCAACTGATTCTTGACGAAGTGCGCGCAGGTGGACGCATTCCGCTGATTATCGGTCGTGGTTTAACAGGTAAAGCGCGTGAATCGCTAGGCCTTGAGCCTTCTGATGTTTTCCGCCTGCCAGACCAGCCGGTTGATACTGGCAAGGGCTTCACCCTTGCTCAAAAAATGGTCGGTAAAGCGTGTGGCATGGACGGCGTACGCCCCGGCATGTACTGCGAGCCCAAGATGACCACCGTTGGCTCTCAGGACACAACAGGGCCGATGACCCGTGACGAGCTGAAAGACTTGGCGTGCCTTGGTTTCCAGGCCGACTTGGTCATGCAGTCATTCTGTCACACTGCGGCCTATCCAAAGCCTGTCGATGTGGATACGCACCACACACTGCCTGACTTCATCATGAACCGTGGCGGCGTCTCTCTTCGCCCCGGCGACGGCATCATCCACAGCTGGCTGAACCGTATGCTACTGCCCGACACAGTGGGTACCGGTGGTGACTCTCACACCCGTTTCCCGCTGGGCATTTCGTTTCCAGCAGGTTCTGGTCTGGTAGCGTTTGCTGCTGCGACTGGCGTTATGCCGCTGGACATGCCGGAATCCGTACTGGTGCGCTTTAAAGGTGAGCGCCAGCCGGGCGTGACACTGCGCGACCTGGTTCACGCCATTCCCCTCTACGCCATCAAGCAGGGACTGCTAACCGTTGAGAAATCCGGTAAGAAGAACGCTTTCTCTGGCCGTGTATTGGAAATTGAAGGTCTTGAAGACCTGACCGTCGAGCAAGCTTTCGAGCTTTCCGACGCTTCAGCAGAGCGTAGTGCAGCAGGTTGTACAATCACCCTGTCTGAAGAAAGCGTCACCGAGTACCTTAAATCCAACATCACACTGCTGAAGTGGATGATTGCGAATGGCTACGGTGACGAACGCACTATCAGCCGTCGTATCGAAGGTATGGAAGCATGGCTTGAGAACCCAAGCTTGATGCGTGCTGACAAAGATGCTGACTACGCCGAAATCATCGAAATTGATTTGAGCGAAATTAAAGAACCCGTTCTTTGTGCGCCTAATGATCCAGATGATGCTCGTCTGCTTTCAGACGTTGCCGGCGAAAAAATTGATGAAGTATTTATCGGTTCGTGCATGACCAATATTGGTCACTTCCGTGCAGCCGGTAAACTACTTGAAAAACAGCCTGCGGGCAGCCTGAAAACGCGCCTTTGGCTGGCGCCGCCGACCAAAATGGATCAGCACCAGCTTACCGAAGAAGGCTATTACGGCATTTATGGCCGTGCTGGCGCCCGCATGGAAATGCCGGGATGTTCACTGTGTATGGGTAACCAGGCACGCGTTGCAGCGAAAAGCACTGTTGTGTCTACGTCTACACGTAACTTCCCGAACCGCTTAGGTGATGGTGCCAATGTATACCTCGCCTCAGCGGAACTCGCAGCCGTCGCTGCCGTGGAAGGCCGCCTTCCAACCGTGGAAGAGTACCAGCGATACATGAGTGAATTTGACGCACTCGCTGGAGAAATATATCGTTACATGAACTTCCACGAAATCGAGGAGTATCAAAAAATCGCCTCGAACGTGATTCCGGTTGCTCAAGAAGCTTAATGCTCTTTGCAGTACTGAGAACTTATCGCCGATGCTCGCAACATCGCAAGAAGGATGACAATGTCTCCTTTTTGAGCCGATGACCGAACGCCCCAACCTGCTTGCAGGCTGGGGCGTTTTTTTATGGCCGCCTGACTTTCATCAATGGGTCTTCATGGGCTAATTTTGAAGATAATGCTTCATAGGAGCGTGTAATGACATATGCAACCCCTGTTGTCACGCCAGATTTATGTGACGCGAATCCTGACGTAATAGTACTTGAACCGATGTTTGCTAATTATGGTGGCGTCGACAGTTTTTACGGCCCTATTCGTACCGTTAAGTGTTTTGAAGACAACTCAATGGTTAAGCAAGCTGTTGCCGAACCAGGTGATGGTGCAGTGTTAGTTGTGGATGCTGGCGGGTCACACCGCTGTGCCATGCTTGGTGATATGCTCGCCGAGCAAGCCGCTAAAAATGGTTGGGCTGGTGTGGTGATGTATGGCTGTGTACGAGACGTCGACATTCTTGTCACACTACCACTTGGCGTTCAAGCGTTAGGTAACCATCCGCGCAAGAGCGAAAAGCGCGGCGAAGGGCAACGCGATATACCCATTACCTTTGCAGGCGCCACGTTACACACTGGACAATGGCTTTACGCAGATAACAACGGCATTATTATCGCCGAAAAACCGCTTGAGCTTTCCTAAGGCAAGGGCTTGCCAGGTGTGGTACTTAGTGCCACCCTGGTGATTCAACTCTGACAAAATTGTGACCATGCAGCCGCTTAACCAATTGGGCTACACCCTACTCCACACTCTGCGCGACCATCTTCGTCCTCTCATTGCTTATCACCTGCTCTTCACCCTATTAGCCTCTGCTCTTGTAGTGCCATTGATTGCGTGGATCTCTCGGGCCTTACTAGCGCAACTCAACCGAACAGTCGTCACCAATGATGCGCTGATTACACTGCTATTTAGTCCACTGGGCTTAGTTGCGTTGCTCGTGGGTCTTGGCTTTGCATTCTTACTGATTTATTGGCAACAAGCAGGCATGCTGCTGGTGGCCGTCAGACCTAAAGACAACCACTACCGACTCGCTTTTGAAGCACTGTGGTTAAGCACACGCCGTTTGCCAGCACTCGCGGGTCTGGTCATTCTTCAGGTAGGAGCCCACTTGTTGCTTTTAGCCCCTTTTATGATGGGCTTAGCGTGGCTTTATGATGTGTGGTTAAGCGGTATAGATCCCTACTATTTACAACAAACCCGCCCAGCCTCGCTGTGGTATTTTATTGCTTGCGCACTGCCGTTACTGGTTATCTGGCTTGGGTTTGCTGCGTGGCTCTACCTGCGTTGGTTACTAGCGCTACCGTTAGTAGCGTTGGACAACTGCCCCCCTTTCCAAGCACTTAAGCGTAGCGTGCGCTTAACTCGCGGCTGGCATCGTTCGATTGGTGTGGCGGTCTTGACACTGCTGATCGTCATTATCAGTCTGCCGATTATCTCTACATGGCTATTTGATAGTGTCGTGACGCCCCTGTTATGGGGACTACCCGAACATAATGCCGTGCTGATTCCAGCGATGTTGGCTTATTTAACCAGCTACGTACTGGTTACGTTAACCATTACATTTTTAGGTATTGCCACCAATGCTCTCCTATCAGCGTGCTTATACCTGCAACTGGCTTTTCGAGAGACACGCCCTTCGCCTCGGTCGGAACACGCCCATCCTGGTCGCCTTGCGTGGGCGATTGAACTAAGCGTACTGCTACTGGCGGGGCTACAAGCATGGTGGATACTCAACAGCTTTGAAATACGCGATAACGTAGCAGTCATCGCCCACCGAGGAAGCTCGATGGTAGCGCCGGAGAATACCTTATCCGCGATAAGACAAGCGCTTGAAGACGGTGCCGATGCTGTAGAACTGGATGTTCGCCTGAGTGCTGACAACCAGGTGCTTCTTTACCATGATCGCAGCTTGGCCCGGCTAACAGGCGATCGGCGAGAATTTGATTCACTCACTAGAGCAGAGTTGAGCAAAGTTGATGTCGGCAGCTGGTTTGGCGATGCCTTTCAAGACGAAAGGATTGCTGGTTTGGATGATGCTTTGGCGCTAGTGCGAGGACGCGCAGGCTTAATGATTGACATGAAGCCCTCGCCTGGCGAAGAAGAGAGGCTTGCTCGCGCCGTATTAGCAACCCTTGAGACAGAAAGTGACATTCGTTATCGCTGCTGGGCAACCCAGGATAACGCGCTCAATGCGAACGCGAACTGCGGGTTTCCAAATGTATTCCTAGATATGCGCATGGCGACCATGTCACCCAGTATGGTGACTTATTTAAAACAGCAAGCCCCCGAATTACGCATTACCTTACTCGCCCAACTGATCTTGGCTGGCACGCTGGATCGACGCCAATTCGATGCTTTAGGCCTGCGTCATAACCGTATCACACCACAAGAAATTCGATTGGCGGCGCTTTATAACTACGAAATACACGCCTGGACAGTCAATGACCGAGCGCGCATGTCGGCACTGATTGATCTTGGGGTTGATGCGATAATCACTGACTATCCAGACCGTTTGAGCGAGCTAATAGAAGACCGCCGTGCGCTGAGCGACGGCGGTCTAATGCTGGTAAAACTGCGCAACTGGCTACGCCAATAGCAAAAATCTCTTTATGATTCCCAGTCGCCCGGCCAATGGCCGGGCGAAGATAAGCAACTCACCCCACTATGTCACTCACTGGTGTTGCGAGCCAGTCCTGCAAGCTGACAGTATTATTCGATGGTTTCACCCGCCAGCATAAACCAGGTTTCAAGCACCGCGTCTGGGTTTAAGGAGACAGAATCAATTCCCTGCTCCATTAACCACTTGGCCAGATCCGGATGATCAGAAGGGCCTTGACCACAAATGCCAACATACTTGCCTTGCGCTTTGCAGGCTTTGATGGCCATTGCTAATAGCTTTTTCACCGCTGGATTTCGTTCATCAAACAGATGCGCAACGATACCCGAGTCACGATCCAGACCTAGCGTCAGTTGGGTCAAATCATTGGAACCAATCGAGAAACCATCAAAGTACTCGAGGAACTCATCAGCCAGTAGTGCGTTAGCCGGTAACTCACACATCATGATAACTTTTAAGCCATCAGGATTAGACTCACCGCCCCGCGGTAAGCCATTAGCCGCTAACAACTCTACGACCTCGCGCGCTTCATCGGTTGTGCGGACAAAGGGCACCATGATTTCAACGTTATCAAAGCCCATTTCTTCACGAACCCGCTTCAGCGCTCGGCACTCAAGCTCAAAACAGGGCCTAAAGGCATCCGAGATATAACGCGAGGCCCCTCTGAAACCAAGCATTGGGTTCTCTTCACCGGGCTCATAAAGCTTGCCACCAATGAGGTTTTCGTACTCATTTGATTTAAAATCAGAGAGCCTTACGATCACTCGCTGAGGATGGAAAGCAGCGGCCAGGGTTGAGATGCCTTCGACCAGCTTATCAACATAGAAACTGACAGGATCATCGTAACCGGCAGTGCGCAAATCGATGACCTGCTGAAGATCAGCAGGCAGCGTGTCGTAATCCAACAGCGCTTTGGGGTGAACACCGATCATACGGTTAATGATGAACTCCAGCCTAGCAAGGCCAACCCCAGCGTGGGGTAAGCCAGCAAAGCCAAATGCACGGTCTGGGTTACCCACATTCATCATAATTTTGAAGGGGATCTCCGGCATCGCGTCGACACTTGAGACCTTGCAGTCAAATGCCAGAAGCCCTTCATATACGTGGCCAGTGTCACCTTCGGCACAGGACACCGTGACATCAATGCCTTCTTTAAGCTGAGTGGTTGCATCCCCGCAACCGACCACCGCAGGTATGCCCAATTCCCGCGCAATGATGGCCGCGTGACAAGTTCGTCCACCACGATTAGTAACAATCGCTGATGCACGCTTCATGATCGGTTCCCAATCCGGGTCGGTCATGTCGGTTACCAGGATGTCCCCCTCTTGAACCTTGTCCATTTCTTCTGGGCTAAGTACTGTTTTTACCGTGCCACGCCCAATCCGCTGACCAATCGCCCGCCCTGTAATCAGCGTGCGTCCTTTTTCACGCAGGTGGAAGCGTTCTAACTTTCCTCCTTCCTGTTGTGAAACAACGGTTTCAGGACGTGCTTGAACGATGTAAAGCTGACCATCATCACCATCCAGTGCCCACTCGATATCCATCGGGCGCTGGTAATGTTTTTCAATGGTCATGGCTTGCCGTGCAAGATCCATGATCTGCTCATCGTTAATACAGAACCGACCACGATCGTTAAGCGGCACATCAACAGTTTCAACTGATTTACCAGCACTGGCATCTTGCCCATAGATCATTTTGATCAATTTAGAGCCTAGCGTCCGGCGAAGCACCGCGGGACGGCCAGCCTCAAGCGTGGGCTTGTGCACATAAAATTCATCAGGATTGACAGCCCCCTGGACGACGGTTTCACCAAGCCCCCAGGAAGCAGTGACAAACACTGCGTCGCGGTAACCAGACTCGGTATCCAGCGTAAACATAACCCCGGAAGCACCTGTCTCTGAACGCACCATCTTCTGCACACCCGCAGACAGCGCCACATTCTCATGGGCGTAGCCGCGGTGAACGCGGTAAGAGATCGCGCGGTCGTTGAATAGCGATGCAAACACTTCGTGCACCGCCTGTTTAATATTGTCAAAACCTTCAATATTGAGGAACGTTTCCTGCTGACCAGCAAAAGACGCATCAGGCAGATCTTCTGCCGTGGCCGAGCTGCGTACGGCAACTTTCAAGCTGGGATGCTTAGCCTGAAGCTGCTCATAGGCACCGCGTAAAGCATGTTCAAATGCAGGGGGAAGTGGCGTATCAATAATCCACTGGCGGATAGTCTTGCCAGCCTCTGCCAACGCCTTAACATCATCGACATCAAGGCGAGCAAGGGTGGCGTTGATGCGGTCATTTAGCCCTTCGTGAGAGAGAAACTCACGATAGGCATGGGCCGTCGTGGCAAATCCACCCGGCACTGTCACGCCCACACCTGATAAATTCGAGATCATTTCGCCAAGCGAAGCGTTTTTACCACCCACACGTTCGACGTCTGCCATACCTAGCTGATCGAACCATAGAATGTACTCTTCCACGCAACCCCCTCGCTTTTAGACTGCTTTGCGACCTGACAGGCCGACTCTAATTGACCATGTCACACTAGCATCGCCCCACCGCATTCGCCATTGGTCTAATAGCGAACGGAGTGGAGGATTTTTACAACAAAGTGCAATAAAGGGCTTTTTATGTAGTCTTAATGAGGTAATTTTTATTAAATATGCGTTAAAACGAACTGCAATGTGAATGGCTTGGCAACGATTGTGCTAACCCATGCCTCACCCCACAATAGCAACTTTATTTATTGACGGATTTAGCGATGAAGCGAACAGCTTTTTTTATTTCTGATGGTACTGGCATTACGGCAGAAAGCCTTGGGCGTAGCCTGTTAGCTCAATTTAGTGATGTTGAAATTAATATGCTTACAAAGCCCTACATTGATACGCTGGAAAAGGCTCAAGCTTTAGCGGAAATAATCGACTCTACCGCCGTCCGTGACGGCCATCGGCCGATTATCATTGATACCATTGTGGATCAGGATATCCGTAACGTCATTCGACAGGCCTCAGGTTTCAAGGTGGATATCTTCTCTACCTTTTTAGAACCCCTAGAGCAAGAGCTAGAAACACACTCCTCTTACAGCGTCGGCAGAACGCACTCGATTGGTAGCGATGATGTCTACATGGATCGCATCCATTCCGTCCATTTTGCACTAGATAATGATGATGGCGCACGAACGCACCAATACGATAAAGCCGACATTATTCTGGTTGGCGTTTCACGTTGCGGAAAAACACCCACCTCTCTTTATCTAGCGCTTCAATTTGGTATTCGAGCAGCTAACTACCCATTAACTGAAGATGACCTGGATGAAGATGGCAGTTTAAAACTACCCAAGGCACTGGCTCCTCATAGACACAAGCTGTTTGGTCTGACAATTGATGCTCGCAGGCTAGCAGCAATACGCAACGAGCGCCGTCCAAACAGCCGCTACAGTTCAATGGATCAGTGTTTGCAAGAAGTTGAACAGGCTGAGTCGCTATATCGCTCGATGCACATCCCGTTTATCGATACGACACGCTTTTCAGTAGAAGAGATATCAACCCGAATGATTGCGGAGACAGGCCTAGCCAGGCGCTTCTCGCCCCGCTAGGCCAGAACATCACATGCCCTTGGGAGCAAATATTCCAGGGGCATTACGCCAGTAGCCTTTATAATCCATGCCAAAGCCGAACACGTAACGATCTGCAACCTCTAGGCTACAGTAATCGGCTTTTAAGCCAGGCACCGCTTTACGGTCATGCTGCTTATCCACCAGCACGGCCGTTGTAACGCTCGCCGCTTGGGCTTCCTCGCAGTAGGCAAGAATAGCGGCTAACGTAGAGCCTTCATCAAGAATGTCATCGACGATGACTACGTGGCGCCCTGCCATGGGAATTTCTGGAGAAACACGCCAAAAAAGTTCGCCACCACGCAACTCATTGCGATAGCGGGTCGCGTGCAGATAATCAACCTCAAGAGGGAAACCTAATCGAGTTAGCAGGTGCCCTGTAGTGATCAAGCCGCCATTCATAACACAGTAAAAAACTGGCAACTTATCCCCTAGATCTTTGCTAATTGCCTCGGCCATTCGATCCAGTGCGCGCTCAACTTGTTCTTGAGAAATTAAGCAGTCAGCGTTATCCATCAGCTCACGCATTGAGTCAAGCGACTCAAGCGCCTCTTTATCCAGTTTGGACATCGGGTTACTCCAAGAAGAGGTTAACTAGTCAGTGACTTAAAAACGAAATAATTTAAGAAAAGATGGGGTTAGTTCGCCAACGCTTCTAATTTGGCATGGGTACGACGCCAGCGGCCAAGCGCCGTTAGCGCATCCACATCTGGACGGGCTCGCCCATAGCGTAGCTTGATTGGTCGTTTGCTGTGTAATCCTTGGCATGCTTCAACAACGTCTAACGCTGCAGAGCGGTCATTACAGACCAATAGCATGTCGCATCCTGCGGCAAGGGCAGCACTGGCGCGCTCCTTCGGGTCACCCGCTTCATGAGCACCCGCCATGCTTAAATCATCTGAAAAGATACAACCTTTAAACCCCAGGGACTCTCTTAACATTCCCAACCAGCTAGGTGAGAAGCCAGCAGGACGTGAGTCAAACGCACTATAAATAACATGGGCAGGCATAACACCATCAAGCTGAGTAGCAAGCTGGCTAAACGGAACAAGATCGCGCTGTTTAATAAGCGCCAGCGGACGGTCATCCACAGGTAACGCCACATGGGAGTCAGCGGCAACGCCACCATGGCCAGGAAAATGCTTACCTACCGCCGCCATACCCGCTTCATGCAAACCGTTGATAAAACACTGACCCAGCGCAGCGACGTGTGCAGGGTCGGTGCTGAAGCTACGATCACCGATAACGCTAGAGATGCCACTTTCGACATCTAAAACAGGCGCAAAGCTGATATCCAGACCGCAAGCAGCCATTTCCATCCCCAGCAACCAACCCGCATCTTTTGCTAGTGCAAGACCGGATGCCGAATCCTCAGCGAATTGATCACCAATGCGTGCCATGGCTGGCATGCGAGTAACGCCTTCTTTAATTCGCTGAACGCGACCGCCTTCTTGATCAATACCAAGTAACAGCTCGCCGCGGACACGACGAATATCACTGCAAAGCTTTCTAACCTGGTAAGCATTCTCGACATTTCTAGCGAATAAAATGACACCGCCCACAGCAGGGTCCATCAAAAGATGTTTTTCAGCTTTGGTTAATCGCGGCCCTTCAAGGTCAAGCATGACCGGGCCTAAAGATTGAGTCATTGTGATGGATCCAACAAAAGGGCCGTCAATTTTAGTTGATCAATCTCTCGTGTCAAAAAATCAATAATAAGCTGCCTACGCTTAGCCATTATGAAGCCAAACAGGTGTGCCCGGCGGCGCATGCTCAAAAAGATAAAGCAGATCGTCATTGCGCAACCGAATACACCCATGTGAAGCAGCCACACCCATCGGTTGATCAGGTGGCGTGCCATGAAGGTAGATAAAGCGACGCTGAGTGTCGACATCCCCGCCGCGATTCACTCCTCTCTCTAAACCACAGAGCCACAAAATGCGCGTTAATATCCAATCACGATGAGGGAATTCCGCCGCAAGCGCCGACGTAAACACCTCCCCAGTCCACCGTCGCCCCCGAAAAACAGCATTATCAGCTAAACCGCCACCTATCGATGCGCGGATATAATGCCATCCCAGGGGGGTTTGACCACTACCTTCCTGCTGTCCTACACCTTTCTCACCGGTGGATACAGAGCACGTGTACTGCAGCGTACGCCCTTGCCACCAGCATAGCTGCTGCTGTTTGATATTGATTTCTATCCAACCACCATTCTGCGGGGGTAGTTCAGCTAGCGTGGGCGTTCGCATAATGTCCTTCATCAGCAGCAGGCGGTAGCGGAGCATTCATGGCAGCAACCACGACAGGGCGTAAACGTCTTACCAAATCCCTGACGGTTACTTGCTCATTATAGTCTTTCGCAGCAATGTCTCGCAGCGCATCTAGACCCGACAGCGTAAAAATCACGGTGCCCAACATGAAATGCAGTCGCCAAAAACGCTCAGCATCAGGTAAATCTGGCGTTGCCTGGCGCACGAGTTCAGTAAAGCGGGTAAATACGTCTCCGTACTGCTGTTGGATATAACGGCGTAAATGCCCTTGTGCCTGGCTATACGCCAACCCTAGCAGACGCATAAACACCTTCAGGCTATTGCGCTCAGCAGGCACTGCCAGCACCGTGCTTGCCATTGTTTCCAACAGCACTTCAAGCGGAATCACATCACCGTTGTACTGCGCTTCCAGCTCATCAAGCGCCGTGTGAAAACGTTGCGAGAAAGGGTCTAAATAGCGCGCAAACACCGCTTGGATAAGCGCTTTTTTAGAACCAAAGTGGTAATTGACAGCCGCCAAATTGACCCGCGCTTTACTGGTGATATTGCGTAGCGATGTTTCGGCAAAACCACGCTCGGCAAACAGCACCTCAGCGGTATCGAGGATACGTGTTACCGTATCAGATTGCGCCATAGCGCCCTCCAGAAAACGAGTGTTTAAAACATCGTTAAATACTATGCCATAACGCTATTTGGCTCAATCACTTATCTTTAGCTTTTTACCCAACGCTCAAATGCACCCTAGGCCCCTATTCAAACGCCTGCCATCAGACGCTCCGTCGACAGAGCCCCTCAGACTTACCGTTCTTATCTCCACTCCTGACACCATTCGCATAACGACTCCCATGCCATAGCGAAACGCTCTAGCATGTACTGGACAGAGCAACATACTGTATACTTAACCACATACTGTTTAAGCCGACATGTAGCCACTGTCTTGTTTAATTTTTTGGAGTTTGTTATGTCGCGTCCACTTACTGCTCGTCAACAGCATGTTTTTGATTTTATTGTTAAAACGATGTCTGAATTTGGCTATCCGCCAACCCGCGCAGAAATTGCCAAAGCGCTAGGCTTTCGCTCCCCTAACGCTGCTGAAGAGCATTTACGAGCGCTTGAGCGTAAAGGTGCCATCCGCATCATTCGCAATACCTCGCGGGGGATTCGACTGCCTAATCAGGAACCGCAGGATGTCAGTGATGTCTCGGCAACAGCGCCTGCCGCCAACGTAGAACCACTACCCAATGGCTTACCTGTCATTGGCGAAGTGGCCGCAGGAAGCCCGATTCTAGCAGCGGAACACATTGATCGTTATTGCCCACTCCCCGCTGAATACTTTACCCCCAAAGCGGATTACCTTCTTCGGGTGCGAGGCTTGTCAATGAAGGATGTTGGCATACTGGAAGGCGACCTTCTTGCCGTGCATCGCACCGACCGGGTTCGTGATGGCCAGATTGTGGTGGCAAGGCTAGAAGATGAAGTAACTGTAAAACGCTTTAAACGACAGGGCCATACGGTGACGCTGATTGCTGAAAACAACGACTTTGCGCCCATAGAAATTGACCTACGCACGCAGCAGTTGGATATCGAAGGGGTGGGAGTTGGTGTCATACGTGGCGGTAACGGCCAAGCACTGGGATAAGCGAGTAAGTGTAAATGCCGGTGAGGCACTCGATAGAGATACTCACCGGCTATCGCAATGTTACTGAGAGTCTATATAGCGACGATCATTAAACGTAGCTACCCAACTCGGGTGATACACCAATAAAATACTGAGCAACATCCCTGTGATGAAAGCCTCGGAGGGCATTAACAGGGGTAAGAAGCGCGCATACTCTTGGGCTAAGTACACAGCTTCAGAGTCGGTACCCGCCACCATGATTAGCAAGACCGCCGACAACCCTCCTGCCAGTGTTGCCAGCGCTGCGCCAAAAAAGCCGCATACGAATAGAAAGATCATCAAGTTATCCGGCAGGCGCCGATCTACCCATCGCCATACCAAACCGGTAATGACCGCAGGTACAATGCCGGTTACCAATACATTAGCGCCTAGTAACACCCATTCGTTGCGGCCAATAGCTGACATCGCAACATTAATCAGCACATTGCTGATTAATGCGAGAGGCATTTTGAATACCAACGTCATTAAGACAGTGAATACTAAGTGCAGGGTTAGCCAATCGACTGCCTGAGCACGCAGTTGCCACATCAACACTACAGCGAGCGTCGCGGCTAACCACCGATGCTGAAGAGCCACATCGCCTATCAGTACTCGCCAAGGGCGCAGCCATATCATCCATGCAAGTACGCTCAACGATACCAACCACGTCAGCAACAATGCCCAGGGAGCTAAAACACTTTGCGCGAAAGACATGGATGCCCCTATCTACCCGTCAGCTAACGACAAGCCAGCTGTAAAATTGAATTGACTAAAAACTCTGCGTATCTAAACAACATGCTTAGCTGAACACCACGGTCTTATTGCCATGGATTAATACTCGGTCTTCTAAATGCCATCGTAAACCACGCGCCAATACCGCTTTTTCGACATCGCGCCCAAAACGCACGAGATCCGTTGGCGTGTGGCAATGACTTACCCGATGAATATCTTGTTCAATAATCGGCCCAGCATCCAGTTCTTCAGTGACATAGTGACAGGTAGCACCGATTAGCTTAACGCCACGCTGGTAAGCTTGATGATAGGGCTTAGCACCGGCAAAAGAGGGTAAGAAGCTATGGTGGATGTTAATCACCCGTCCCGCGTAACGTGAGCAGAGCGAAGGTGGCAAAATCTGCATGTAACGTGCCAGCACAACGCAGTCAGCCCTTGCGCTATCAATCTGAGTTTGCACCTGCTCGAAAGCAACCTGCTTGTTATCAGGATCTACGGGCACATGATGGTAAGGAATGCCATACCACTCAGTGAGTGATCGCATATCCTCATGGTTTGAAATAACCCCGACAATATCGCAATCAAGCTCCCCAGCCTGCCAACGATAAAGCAGATCAACCAGGCAGTGAGACTCCCGCGACACCATCAACACCACACGCCTACGCTTTTGAGTATCGACGAGCGACCACTGCATATTGAAGGCTTTAGCCACCGGCTCAAACGCACTACGTAACGCCTCCGCCGACATACCCAACGAATCTGCCAAAATTTCGTATCGCATGAAGAATCGGCCAGTCTCAAGATCAGAATGCTGGCTTGCTTCAGTGATAGAACCACCTTGTTGAGCAATAAAGCTTGAGACACGCGCCACAATGCCCACTTGATCAGGGCAAGAAACCACCAAACGGTAATAATGAGACATAAATAAACACTCTTGACATATTTTAACGGCACGTTCGACAAGCACCTACCAGCGGTAGGTAAGCGGTATATAGGCGAAATAGTGTACCTTATGCTTATCAAGGAAGCACCGCAGCCAAATGCCACGATGATTGTTACCCGCCCCTGCCTTCCCGTATAGTTAAGGCCTTACTTTTTAGGCTTTTCATTACTGATGCACCCACCACGCGTTCAACTTCGTCCCCGCCGTCGCCCTCCCCTGCGCCTACTGCCGCTAGGTGGGTGTGGTGAAATTGGAATGAACCTTACGCTGTATGGATACGATGATGAGTGGATCGCCGTCGACTGCGGCATGATGATTCGCCAAGATCTACCTAATTCTCCACTGCAGGTGCCCAATACAGATACATTAGCAGCACTCAACATTACCCCAAAGGCACTCTACATTACCCATGGCCATGAAGATCATATTGGCGCCGTGGCGTGGCTCTGGCCTAAGTGGAATTGCCCTATTTTTGCAACGCCGTTAGCGGCGGGATTGCTGCGCCATAAGTTTGCAGAACATCAGCTTAGTAGCGCCGCTATAAACGTTGTGGAACCGGGTGATGCAATGGAGCTCGGCCCCTTCACGCTGCGTTACCTTCAAGTTACCCATTCGATTCCTGAAAGCTGCTCAATCCTAATGCAGGCAGGCGACTATCGCGTGCTACACACCGGGGACTGGAAACTAGACCCTAACCCGTTAATTGGTTCGCCCATTAACGCTGCTCAATTTCGTGCGCTCGCGCCTATCGACCTCGTCGTAGGCGACTCCACTAACGCCCCGATGCCCGGCCATTCAGGCAGTGAAGGCGATGTTGCAAAAGCACTCGCTCACACCTTGAAGCAGTGCAAAGGCCGCGTGGTGGTATCTTGTTTTGCCAGCAACCTCGCCCGCGTATTAGCGATTGGGATTGCTGCCCAACAGTGCGGCCGACGCGTCAGTCTGATGGGCCGTTCAATGGAACGCATGGTGAGTGTCGCGAAGGGCCTAGGGTATCTAGACGACTTTCCGCCGCTAGTACCGCCCCATGACTTAGGCTACCTGCCGCCAGAAGAGGTGGTGATTATTGCTACGGGCAGCCAAGGCGAACCACGTGCAGCACTACAACGCTTAGCGCAGCGGAGGCACCCGTTTGTGGATATTGAGCCAGGCGATAGCATCATTTTTTCTGCCAAAGCCATACCAGGCAACGAGCGCCCTATTGAACAACTGAAAAAACGCCTAGTGCAGCTTGGGGTGTCAATTTTCGATGAGATGAACCACCCAGAATTACACGCTACTGGGCATCCTGCCGAAGATGAGCTGAGAAAACTGTATCAATGGATTCGGCCGAAAACATTGCTGCCGGTGCATGGGGAGGCGCGCCATCAGGCTGCCCATCAAGAGATTGCCACCAGTCTCGGTATTAACGCCCCGCTCGCACCGGTAAATGGCGACATGTTGATGTTCGACAATCTAGGCTTACGCTGCGAAGCACGCTATCCCCAGCCGCCCTGCATCGTTAATCAGAACAGCGTCGTGCCTCATCCAGGGCTCGATACCGGCTCTCATTCATCGCGGCGCGGCAGTTTGTTCTTAGCGCTTCCCGTTACGGCTACCGACACTGGCTGGTGCCGCATTGGTCGTTTGATGCTGGATGCCAGCGGTACCAGCCCACTCGATGAAGATAGTTTCAGCGAATGGCTAGATGATCAGTTATTAGAAATAGCAGCAGAGACATTGGCCGATTTGCGTCAAGCACTGCAACCGAGGCTCATTCATTGGCTAGCCAATCACCTACAGCACATGCCAGACGTACATTTACAAATAATGGCAACCGAAATGCCCTCTTCAGAAGCCATTAGCGATAGTTAAAGCCATTGGCGATATTAATGCTATTGGCAATATCGTCTACCAGCGTTCTGCAGCTTGCTGATCAGTATGCCGCTCTTTTACCCAGTAAGCCCCCTGACGGGAGTGCTCTTTCTTCCAAAACGGCGCCTGGGTTTTTAAAAAATCCATAATAAAGTCGCAGGCTTGGAAAGCATCGCGGCGATGAGCACTGGCCACCAGCACCCGCACAATAGGGTCTCCCGGCGTCAAATCACCAATGCGGTGAATAATCCGCACGGCCTGTAAATCCCAACGCCGATAGGCCTGCTCACCAATCTGCGTTAATGTGCGCTCGGTCATCCCTGGGTAGTGCTCAAGAGTCAGCCCAATAACATCAGGGGATTCATTAAAGTCACGCACAAATCCCGTGAAGGTGACAATAGCGCCGATATCGGTGCGCTTGCGCAGCGCACTTTCATAGCCATCATCCATTTTAAACGCTTCTTCTTGAACCCTGACAGCAATATCCAATTCAGTCTCTGTAATATCAGCCATCTGATTACCCACCCGTCACTGGAGGAAAGAAGGCCACTTCATCCTCATCGGTAAGGCGCGCACTATCGTTGGCCATCACTTGATTGATAGCACACAACGTGCGCTGCTCTGACAACACATTAAAGCGTGCATCCATAGCGCTTAACGCCGCTTTCAACCCCGCCACATCTCGACTCGGCAGTTGATCAAGCCCAATGGCAAGGTCACTCTCTTCCACCCGCTCACGCAGCTCAGCAAGAAACTTAACCCGAACGCAAGGGGATGCACATCGCTCGCCTAAGCGAACCTCTCCCGCAACGCCACCGCCAGTCACAATTGGTTCTGGCACACCTCGTTGATAATCGCCACGAACACCGCCCCGCTTACTTTCCAATTGAATGGCGTCAATGCGCATCTCTTTATCCACCGCTTTACACATATCGTAAAGCGTCAGACAAGCTACTGACACGGCTGTCAGGGCTTCCATTTCCACCCCGGTCTGTCCGTTAAGGCGGCAAAGCGCGGAGACTTCAACACAGCCGTTAGCGTGATCAATATCGAAATCTACAGAGACTTTTGAAAGCGCTAATGAATGGCACAACGGGATCAACTCATGCGTGCGCTTTGCTGCCTGAATACCCGCAATGCGCGCGGTCGCCAGCACATCGCCTTTGGGCAACTCGCCATCACTCAACAGCTGCAACGTTTTAGGCTGCATAACGATACGCCCAGACGCTACCGCCTCGCGGCGAGTCTCTCGCTTATCTCCGACATCGACCATGTTGGCTTCGCCGTGTTTATTGAGGTGAGTTAGCTGCATATCGTTACCTATTTAATCAAGCCACGGTGTTATAAAAATACTGATTTGGGAGCTGCTAATTTAGTTAGCCACAGCATTGGGTTGAGCATTCATCCACTCGATTACCCACTCAGTGATCGCTTCAATATTATTCAGGTCCAGCCGCTTAGCTGTTGGGCGAATTGATGGAGGCAGCGAACCACTTGACGCTACCGCCTGTACCCAGTCACCACTGACAATGGAAACATCGCCAATTCCTGCACGGTACAGGACTAGCTTAGGAATTGGCCACGCCTTAAAGCCTTCGACAATGACCAAATCTGGCGCCTGGGTAATCATCAGTGACAAGAGGTAGCCAAGGTCCGGTTCTGCTTGGCCAGGTGTCTCTTGCATCATGGCAAAACGCTCTCGGGATGCAATCAACATAGGCGCAGCGCCAGCCTGACGAAGTTTATAGCTATCTTTTCCTGGCTGATCGACATCAAAGCTATGGTGAGCATGCTTTATCACCCCCACCCTAAGCCCCTTTTCGCGCAGGCGAGGCAAAAGCTGCGCTAACAGAGTCGTCTTACCAGTACCACTCCACGCGGCAATGCCGAGTACAGGAAATGGACTATCAATTGCCTCTTCCATTAACAACTCCCAATGACCAACCGGTGGGTATGATTGAGTGGCTATTCGCCCTCTTTCTCAGCGGGTAACAGCCAGTTTAGCGCAATGCCAACTAACGCAGCTAAACTCACGCCCTGGAGGGTGAACTGACCACCTCCAAACTGCATTCCACCTATCCCAAATACTAAAATTAACGAAACCACCACGAGATTACGCGCCGCAGTTAATGACTGGCCTGCACGCACCAGGGTATTCATACCAACCACTGCGATCGAACCAAACAGCAGCGTCATAATACCGCCCATTACAGGGCCTGGAATAGTTTGCAGTAACGCGCCCAGCTTGCCTACAAAGGCCAGTACAATCGCAATCACTGCGGCGATGATCATGTACATGGGGTTGAATGCCTTAGTCAGCGTCACTGCCCCCGTTACTTCTGAGTAGGTTGTGTTGGGAGGACCGCCAAACAGCGCAGCCGCCATTGTCGCCAGCCCATCGCCTAACAAGGTGCGGTGAAGACCTGGCTTCTCTAAATAGTTTTTGCGTGTCACTGAGCCTATCGCCACCATATCGCCGATATGTTCCACCGCAGGAGCAATCGCGACAGGAATCATGAACAAAATAGCCGCCCAGTGAAAACTCGGCGCGGTAAAGTTTGGCAATGATAGCCAAGCAGCATCACGCACCACAGTGAAATCGACAACGCCCATAACAAGCGCTAAGCCATACCCTACTGCAATACCACCCATTATCGGCACCAAGCGAAGAATTCCACGCCCGAAGACAGCTAATATCAGCGTTACCAGCAAACTGGCCATGGAAAGAAAGATCGCTTGACCATAGCCAATGTTATCGCTTGTCTCTCCTGTTGCCATACTGACAGCGACTGGCGCCAATGCTAAACCAATCACCATAATGACTGGCCCGACAACAACAGGCGGTAACAGCCTGTGCAGCCAAGCAGTGCCTTTAACACGTACTACTTGAGAAATGGCAACGTACACCACCCCTGCTGCCATTAAGCCACCCAGCGTGGCTGACACGCCAAAGCTTGCTATCGAGCCTTGAATGGGAGCAATGAACGCAAATGATGACGCCAAGAATACCGGCACCGTCTGCTTGGTAATTCCGTGAAACACCAGCGTACCAATACCCGCGGTAAATAGTGCGACACTGGGATCTAGACCAGTCAGCAGTGGAACCAATACCAGTGCACCAAAGGCTACGAATAGCATTTGCGCACCTGTCAGCAGCATTTTGGGCCAAGACTCATGACTTGCTGAATGTCTCATCTAAACGTTTCCAATGTTTTCGTTGTCGGTGGTTAGCCAAAAAAATGCCCCCAACGCGAAGCGTAAGGGGCATTGTTAGTCGGAGTGCTTAGCGCGTTCCGAAGATCTTATCGCCTGCATCTCCCAAACCAGGCACGATGTAGCCATGCTCATCTAGCCGGTCATCAACGGATGCGGTGTAAATCTCAACATCTGGGTACGCATCCTGAACACGCTTAATACCCTCAGGGGCAGCTACCAGCACGATGACTTTCATATGCTCACAACCACGCTCACGCAACATATCTAACGTCGCCACCATTGAGCCACCGGTCGCAAGCATCGGGTCGATGACAAGTGCCATGCGCTCTTCAATATCATTGGCGAACTTGGCGAAATAAGGCACTGGCTGAAGAGTCTCTTCATCACGATAAAGACCCACTACGCTGACGCGTGCGCTAGGAATTAGATCAGTTACGCCCTCCAGCATACCTAAACCAGCTCGCAGAATTGGCACAACCGTTACTTTTTTTCCCTTCAAGCGACGCGTCGCAATAGGCTCGTTGTTCCAGCCTTGAATCTCATGATCTTCGAGCTCTAGCCCCTTTGTTGCTTCATAGGTCAGCAGCTTAGCCACTTCACCAGCCAGCTCTCGGAAGCTCTTGGTGCTTAAATCAGCTTCGCGAAGCAGTCCCAGCTTATGTTGAACAAGCGGATGATTAATGGCGTAGACACTCATGGGACTTCCTCGCTGCATGGGATTCAGGATGGCGACCTAAGTCGCATCGACAAGCTTACAAAATTGCGCGCCATTCTACCCGCAACTGACCAGTAGGTTAAGGGGTTTCCGGCAATTGCCACTCAATCGGTGAACGCCCATGCTCTGCTAAAAACTGATTGGCACGGGAAAAGTGATGATTGCCAAAAAAGCCTCGATGCGCCGAGAGTGGCGAAGGATGCGGGGATTCCAACACCAAGTGGCGCGACTGATCAATCAGGACTTTCTTCTGGCGCGCATGACTACCCCACAACAAGAAAACGCACGGTTCAGCGTACCGACTGACGGTTTCAATCGCGCAGTCGGTGAAGTGTTCCCACCCCTTGCCACGATGAGAAGCGGCATTACCCTGCTCAACCGTTAATGCGGTGTTCAGCAGCAGCACACCCTGGTTTGCCCAAGACTCCAAAAAGCCGTGTCGCACGGGCGTAAACCCCACATCAGCAGCTAATTCTTTATAAATATTGACCAAAGAGGGGGGCACTTGGATACCCGGCTGCACCGAAAAGCACAACCCATGAGCTTGATTTGGGCCGTGATAAGGGTCTTGCCCTAAAATAACCACTTTCACAGCGGCTAAAGGTGTCAGCTCAAAAGCGCGAAACCAATGCGATGAGTGCGGGTAGATAACTTTTTTGGCTGATTTTTCTTGGGCCAAAAATGTTTTCAGGGCTGACATATAGTCAGCCTGAAATTCTTGCCCAAGCCATTGATTCCAATCGTCGGGTAGCGGGTTAGCCATATTACTTCTTCAGTTGATCCGCCAGCGGCTCAACATAAGCAATGCCCATATCCCAAGGGAACTGGATCCAACACTGCTGAGCCACTTCGGTAAGGTATTGGTCAACCAGAGGGCGCCCTTCTGGTTTGGCATACATTGTCACGAAATGCGCCTTAGGCAGCATTTCACGAACAGCACGGGCAGTTTTACCGGTGTCTACCAGATCATCAACCAACAGCCAACCATCACCATCATGGTCAACGCCCTTCATAATGTCTAAACCGCCTTGATCCATATGATCATAGCTTTTGATACAAACGGTATCGATCAAGCGAATATTGAGTTCACGGGCGATAAGCGCCGCAGGTATTAATCCACCACGGGTAATCGCGACGATACCTTTGAAATCTCGTTCAATTAACTGATGACAAAGTTGACGCACATCGCGGTGCAGTTGATCCCAGGAAATGGTGAAGTGCTGATGATAGCGTTCGCTGCTCATAAGAGGCGTTACTCGTCTTCGGTGAATGAACATACCGCGAATACGCTATAGCCAGCGTCGCGAATTTTCTGGGAACCGCCCAGCTCAGGCAGTTCAATAATAGTTGCGGTTTCCACCACGTGCCCACCAGAGCGTTGAATTAGATTCGCTGCTGCAAGCATAGTACCGCCAGTGGCAATCAAATCATCCATCAGCAGGATACGGTCATTTTTCTGAAAAGCATCGGCATGAAGCTCAACTTCAGAGTGGCCGTACTCAAGCGTGTAAGTCTCACTGATCGTCTTGAAAGGCAGTTTGCCCTTCTTGCGAACGGGCACAAAGCTGCAGCCCAACTCATAGGCCAAGGGCGCACCAATGATGAAGCCTCGGGCATCAATCGCCGCGATGGCATCTAAGTTCATTTCCTGGTAGCGATGCACAAAGCTATCAATCAGCTTACGAAAGGCAGCACTATTTTGCAGTAGCGGTGTGATATCACGAAAATTTACGCCCTGCTCTGGCCAGTCAGGAACCGTGCGAATAACGGACTTAATGTAGTCGCCGTAGATGCTCATCGCGTCTCTCATTGATTAAAGATAAAGCGGGTAATTAACCCAGGAAAAGAAATTTTGCTGCAAACAGTAGCGCCAGCGTTATGACGGCGGGGTTCAAATCGCTGAACCGTCCCGAAAGCGCTTTAATCGCAACATAGCTAATAAAGCCAAGCGCAATTCCCTCAGCAATTGAGAACGTCAGCGGCATAGCCAGGGCAGCGATCAGTACCGGCGCAGCGTCGGTTGGGTCTTCCCAGTTTGCGTGGGCTAAGCTACCCGCCATCAAAACGGCCACGTAAAGCAGCGCCCCTGCTGTCGCATAGGCCGGAATAGAACCTGCTAACGGCGCAAAGAAAAGGCTAATTAAAAACAGCACACCAACCACAACCGCCGTTAACCCCGTACGACCACCGGAAGCGATACCCGCAGTTGATTCAATATAGCTAGTCGTTGTCGAAGTACCCAATGCAGCACCCGCCATAGACGCGGTACTGTCGGCCATCATAGCGCGACCAATGCGCGGCAGCTTGCCATTTTCATCCAGCAGTTTGCCGCGGTGGGCCACCCCTACCAACGTGCCTGACGTATCAAACAGATCCACAAACAAGAAGGCAAAAATGACGCTTAGCATGGCCACATCCAGTGCGCCCATTAGATCCATTGCCATAAAGGTAGGTGCAATCGAAGGCGGCATCGACATAATACCGCCATACTGGTTATGGCCGAACAGCATCGCAAGGATCGTGATACCCAAAATACCGATCATTAC
Organism: Halomonas sp. XH26; assembly: GCF_024138895.1. Classification (NCBI taxonomy): domain Bacteria; kingdom Pseudomonadati; phylum Pseudomonadota; class Gammaproteobacteria; order Oceanospirillales; family Halomonadaceae; genus Halomonas; species Halomonas sp. XH26. The sequence goes on along the minus strand of NZ_CP071889.1, from coordinate 1,725,104 downwards.
CGCACCGGTCACACGCAGATAAGAAAGCGCCGTAATAACGAAAAAGCCCAGTAAGGCGTAAAGTGCGGGTGGCTGGGATAGATCACCCAGTGCCACATAGGTGGCTGGATTAGCGACCACAATACCGGCATTTTTGAGTGCGATCATCGCAAGGAATAAGCCAATACCCGCGGCAATCCCCAAACGCAATGAGAGTGGAATAGAATTAATGATCCACTCGCGGATTTTAAAAATACTTAGCAGGAAGAACGTCAGGCCGGAGAAGAAGACAGCCCCCAATGCCGCCTCCCAGGTATAGCCCATTCCCAGCACCACCCCGTAGGTAAAAAAGGCATTCAGCCCCATACCTGGTGCTTGCGCGATCGGATAGTTTGCCCAAAGCCCCATGACAAAACAGCCAATGGCAGCGGCGATACAGGTAGCCACAAACACCGCGCCGTAATCCATCCCCGCTTCCGAGAGAATGCTCGGGTTGACGAAAATGATATAAGCCATCGTAAGAAACGTGGTGAATCCAGCGATCACCTCGGTCTTTACGTTGGTCTTCTGCTCGGTGAGCTTGAAGTAGTTGTCCAGAAGTTTCATGTCGTTTTTATCCTTCGCGCTTACGCTGAATGCGTCCCTTGATGCGAGAAAAGCCGCACATACTACCTAAAGGCTCTACGCGTTGCGAGTGCCCCGTGTGCCGCTAGCGTTGATGGGAGCTCCCCCACCTATCTATTATGAATAGCAAACTTCAGGCCATGAGCTAACCGATCGGTCAACGGTAAGACAAAAAACACGACTAAAGACGACTCGCTAACACCCTTTCAACTGTTTCAACAATCACCTGGGTTTGCGGATCAATCTCGATATTGACCCTGTCGCCTAGCAACCGGTCTTTTAAAACTGTACGCGCCAGCGTCTCTGGTATCAGATTGACGCTAAACTCCACCCCCGCACTATCGCTGGCGGGACGTACGTCACCTACCGTCAAGCTGATACCATCAACACCAATGTACCCTTTCTCGAATACAAACTTAGCGACTCTCTCAGGCAGTGAAAACCAAAGCCGACGATTGTTGGGTGCCTCTTCGATTGCCACCACATTGGCCATACAAATAATGTGGCCTGACATGGAGTGCCCACCAATTTCATCACCAAAACGCGCCGCGCGCTCTATGTTGACGCACTGACCTGGTGCAATTGCACCAAGATTTGTCAAACGCAACGTTTCACGCATCAGATCAAAACTGACATTCTCACCTTCTATCGCGGTTACCGTCAGGCAAACACCATTATGGGCTACCGACGCACCAATAGTGAGCCCTTCACGCAACGCCTCCGGCAATGCGACTACGTGGGTGCGAAACTCTTCCAGCTCTTTAACAGCGACGACCTCAGCCACGCCTTGCACAATGCCAGTAAACATATTGCTACGCCCTCTTTCTCAACGCATTAAAGTCAAAACAGGTCCTAAAATTCTGTGCAAGCTTACTACTAATACCCAACCCGTGTGCAGCCAGAAGCCTTGCTACAAACGTTGAAACGGCTTTTTTTCTGATAACAAGCGCCGCATTAGCACTCATCAGAATCAATCACTAACAAAAATCATTGACTCAGAAAATAAACCTGAATTATCGCATTAAAACATGAAATAGAACGGCGCTAATTGACAAGACACCCACCACTCTTTAGACTTTCGCCGCAAATGTAATGACGCCGATTTGTACCCAGATTGCGGGCGTCCACCAAGCCAATGGCTTGGTGAAGTGCAGCTAAAAGGGTGTGTCCAGCGTTGATGGCCACCCGCAAGGGTGGCCTTTTTTATTTCCCGCCCTACGCTTGCTCCCTCGCACTCCGTCTTCGGCCTACCGTTAAGGCAGACGCTATGATTGAAATTAGCAACGTTAGTAAAACCTATGGCACTGGCAATAGTGCCGTTCATGCCCTAAAAGATGTCAATTTAACGATTCCCAAAGGCACCATTCACGGCGTTATTGGTCTTTCGGGCGCAGGCAAGTCGACCCTTATTCGCTGTGTCAACCTACTTGAACGCCCAAGCACTGGCAGCGTATCAGTCGATGGCCAGGAAATGACCCGCCTTAGTCGCGGCGAATTAAACCGTGCCCGACACCGCATTGGAATGATTTTCCAGCATTTCAATCTGCTAACAACGCGTACTGTATTTGATAATGTGGCACTTCCCCTTGAGTTAATGGGCGAAAGCCGCAGTGCTATAAAGGATCGCGTATTGCCGCTGCTGGAGCTGGTGGGCTTGTCTGATAAAGCCAAACAATACCCAGCCCAGCTTTCTGGTGGTCAAAAGCAGCGTGTCGCCATCGCCCGCGCCCTGGCCAGCAAACCCAACGTCTTACTGTGCGATGAAGCCACTTCCGCACTAGACCCCCAGACCACCAGTTCGATTCTTGAGCTGTTGAGAGAAATTAATCAGCAGCTCGGCATCACCATTTTGTTGATCACTCACGAAATGGAAGTTGTGAAGTCTATTTGCCATCGAGTAAGCCTCATCTCCGATGGTGAGCTAGTAGAAGACGCCGAGGTCGGTGATTTCTTCACTGCGCCTATCACACAGCTGGGTAGGGAGTTCCTGAACGACTTTTTGCAGCTAAGCCCACCTAAAGAACTGATCGAGCGTTTAAGCGATACACCGAGCGAACATACTCATCCCGTCGTTCGGCTAACGTTTTCCGGTGATGCTGTTTCGACGCCCCTTATTTCACGCTTAGCGCGGGAGTGCAGCGTTGATGTCAGCATCCTCCAGGCAAAGGTCGAGTCCATTCAAGACCGCACCCTAGGGCTGATGATTGCAGAGCTGCTCGGCAGCCCCGCTCAAACTCAGGAAGCAATGGCTTATTTAGAAGCACATCAACTACAGGTAGAGGTACTTGGTCATGTCCAGCGCAATGTTTGATCTTATTTTACAAGCCACGCTGGATACGCTCTACATGGTGGCTATTTCAGGCGTGATCGCCACCCTGCTCGGCCTGCCACTTGGCGTCATGCTCTACGTGACTCGCCCTCGTCAGATATTAGCGATGCCAGCACTCAATCAAGTACTAGGCATTGTTACCAATGTTGGCCGCTCAATTCCGTTCATCATTTTGATGGTGGCGATTATCCCGTTCACCCGCATGCTGGTCGGCACCTCTATTGGTATTAATGCCGCCTCAGTGCCGTTAACTATTGCTGCTATTCCATTTGTAGCTCGGCTAATCGAAGGTGCGCTTAACGAGATATCCCCGGGGCTTATTGAGTCTGCTCAATCAATGGGCGCAACGCCTTGGCAGATCATTACCAAGGTACTGATCCCTGAGGCAAGGGGCGGCATTATCACGGGGCTGACGATTACGTTAGTGACACTGGTCAGTTACTCTGCCATGGCGGGCGCCGTAGGTGGCGGTGGCCTGGGCGATTTAGGCATTCGCTATGGCTATAACCGCTTCAACCCCACCATTATGTTAATTACCGTCGTTATACTGGTGGTGATGGTTCAAGGTTTCCAAAGCCTGGGCGACTATTTGGTGCGCAAAAGTGATCGCAAGTGACGATAGTCTGCACCTTTTATCGGCATAGTCGAATATAACTAAAACGCATTAGAATTTTATTTCTTATTGCCGCATAATCACATCCAACATTTACTGTGCCACAGGAGTGACACCATGCAAAAACTACTTATCGGCAGCCTGACTGCCTTAGCCCTTGCAGTTAACGTTGCCAACGCAGAAACACGCACCATCAAAATGGGCACTGTGGCAGGTCCGGAAACCGAAGTCATGGAAGTGGCAGCGCGAATTGCCAAAGAAGAGTATGACTTAAACGTCGAGATCATTGAGTTCACCGACTACGTCACGCCGAATGCTGCCCTCGCCGATGGCAGCTTAGACGCGAACGCTTATCAGCACGAACCGTACCTGCAGGCTATGGTCAATGACCGTGGATATGATCTTGCCATTGCGGGCTACACTTTTGTTTACCCGATCGGCGCATACTCTGAGAAATACGACAGCATTGAAGAACTGCCCGACGGCGCTCAAATCGCGCTGCCCAACGACCCATCTAATGAAGGGCGCGCACTCATTCTGATGCACAACCAGGGCCTGATCACACTTAATGATCCGAGCAACCTGGAAGCTACCCCCATCGACATCGCTGAAAATCCCCGCAACTTCCGTTTCCGCGAAATTGAAGCTGCACAACTACCCCGTGTACTACCAGACGTCGACATGGCGTTCATTAACAATACGTTCGCCCAACCGGCTGGCTTGAGCCTGAGTGACGCGATAATCAAGGAAGGTCCTGAATCTCCCTACGTCAACTTGATTGCGGTACGGGGCGGAGACGAAGATCGCGAAGAAATCCGTCAACTTGTTGACGCTTATCAGCGCGACGAGGTCATCGAAAAAGCAGAAGAATTGTTTAAGGGCGCAGCTGTACCCGGCTGGATCGAATAAACAGTACGGTTTTCTCTATCGATATAATCAGGCCAGCCTTAGGGCTGGCCTGATGTGTTTAATCCTATAAGGAATTCGTATGCATAGTGTTGATTATGCGTTGCTTAATCGGCAGCTTGAAGCTCTGCTAGACACACGTGATTGGCTAACCAACAGCGCACAAACCTGTGCCTTTATTCAACATGCCCTGAGCGACATCAACTGGGTGGGGTTCTATTTGCAGCGCCAGCCCAACCAGCTCAGCCTTGGCCCATTTCAGGGCAAACCCGCCTGCCATCCAATCCCCTTCAGCAAAGGCGTTTGCGGGGCTGCTGCCCGCCAACAAGCTACCCAACGGGTTGATGACGTTCACTCTATTGCTGATCACATCGCCTGCGATGCTGACTCTCGCTCAGAGCTCGTTGCTCCCATCGTGATCGACGGCTATCTCTGGGGAGTACTCGACCTAGACAGCCCTCAGCACGCACGCTTTAGTCAAGAAGATCAGGCGGGTATTGAGGCACTGGTGGCTACGTTTATTCGCCAGACTGACCTCCCTCTCTTTATCGACTAGCTTTTTTATCGACTAGCTTTATCGATTAGCCATAAAAAAAGCCCCATGCTAAGAAGCATGGGGCTTTTAAGTATCTGGTAGGACCAGGCGGATTTGAACCGCCGACCTCCACGATGTCAACGTGGCGCTCTAACCAACTGAGCTATGGTCCTAAATATAACTAATCAACTGCACGTAATATGGTAGGACCAGGCGGATTTGAACCGCCGACCTCCACGATGTCAACGTGGCGCTCTAACCAACTGAGCTATGGTCCTGCTGTGCAACGGATGCGTATTCTACGGCTTCATAGCTGAATTGCAAGTAGTTTTTAGCATTTTGAAATGACGTAAATGAATTAACTCCCCTCAATTTTAATGTCTTATCGACACTTATCTACGGTTACCGCTAAGCTAAACGTAGATTAACCACTATTCACGGTTAAACCAGGAGGCAAACCTTGCTTGGGCCTTTGCTAGGATGCATCGCCATCTCATTGTTACTCGCCACACTGATTGCCCGCGTGCCTATGCGCTGGTGGTGGGTGCGCAGTTTTGAATTTCCCCGACTGCAAATTGCCGTAATGGCTTTAGCGTGTGGCTTAGCTAGCCTGTGGTTACTAGACCCAGGGCCGTGGCGAGTTACCGCGACACTGGTCTCACTCGCCACGCTAGCGCTTCAACTGCGCTACATTTTGCCATGGACAAAGCTCTGGCCTGTGCAGGTAAAAGCCGCCCATAATGCCCCTAAAGACCAGATGATTACGCTGCTAATCGCCAATGTACTGACACCAAACCGTCAGTCAGAAGAATTACTGGCGATGATAACGCGCCACCAGCCCGACATGATTCTCACGTTAGAATCCAACCAATGGTGGCAAGAACGACTTGACCCAGCATTAGATGCGCTGTGGCCTTATAGCGTTAAGATCCCCCTAGATAACCTTTATGGCATGCACCTCTATTCTCGCCTAGCACTGAAAGATACTGAGATTAAGTGGCTTATCCAGGATGACATACCTTCGATTCACACCCAGGTAGAGCTTAAAAGCGGCCAGCATATTCGCTTATTTGCCGTTCACCCAAGACCACCAGCACCCAATGAAAGCGAAAAATCTTTATGGCGTGACGCAGAGCTGTTGTGGATTGGCAAAGAGATACATCGACACCCAAAGGCCACTATCGTTGCCGGCGACCTGAATGATGTTGCCTGGTCACGTACAACACGCCGTTTTTGTCGCATAGGGGGTATGCTGGACCCACGCCGTGGTCGCGGCTTGTACAGCACCTTTCACGCTAATTACCCCCTATTGCGCTGGCCTCTCGACCACGCGTTTGTAAGCGAGCATTTCACCCTCGTCAACATGCAGCGACTTGGGGCGTTCGGATCTGACCACTTCCCTATATTAGCCACTTTTTGCTATCGGCCTTCGCGTCAAAATGAACACGAAACGCCCGACGCCAGTGCAGAAGAGCGTCAAGAGGCGAACAAAACCATTCAAAAGGGCAAAACGGAAACGCAAGAAACCTAACCGCCTACCCTCTTAATATCTCAATAGAGGCTACTCAGGTATGCCTCCTTGCGTTAGTACTGTAGGGTCTAGCAAACGTTCGAGCGTTGAGCGATCTAGGTCGGTCTCTTCCTCCGCAACGTCGATGATTGGGCGCCCAGCTTGATAGGCTTTTTTAGCCACCGCGGCGGCGGCGTTATAGCCAATCACGCTATTAAGAGCCGTGACTAAAATAGGATTCCGTGCGAGCGGCCCCTGTAAATTATCGTCACGCACTTTGAATGTGGCGATAGCACGCTCACCCAACAAGGTGGCTGTGTTACTCATCAATCTAATCGATGTGAGAAGATTCGAAGCCACTAGCGGCAACATCACGTTGAGCTGGAAGTTTCCACTCTGACCCGCCACTGTTACCGCGGCATCCAAACCGATGACTTGCGCTGCCGCTTGGGCGGCCGACTCAGGAATCACAGGATTTACCTTACCCGGCATAATGGAACTACCAGGCTGTAGTGCCTCAAGTTCAATCTCGCCCAGCCCCGCCAACGGCCCCGAATTCATCCAGCGTAAATCGTTAGCGATCTTCATAACCACACAGGCCAACCCTTTCAACTGCCCCGACAACTCTACGGCAGCATCCTGGGATGCCAAACTGGCAAAAAAGCTATCATTAGGCACAAAAGGTAGGCCCGTTTGCTGACTTAAATCGCTAGCCATTAGCTCGGCAAACCCCTCAGGCGCGTTAATACCGGTGCCCACCGCCGTGCCGCCTTGCGCTAATCGACACAGCCTTGTCATGGCGCTATCAAAACGCTCGATGGCCTGCCCCACTTGGCTCGACCACGCTCCTAGTTCTTGATCCATACGCAGCGGCATGGCATCCATCAGATGAGTACGACCTGTTTTAACAACATGGGCCAGCTCACTCGCCCTACGATCAATCGTGGCCTGCAGCGTCACCAATGCGGGACGAAGCGTTTCATTAACGGCTATCGCTGCCGATAGGTGAATGGCCGTTGGGATAACGTCGTTACTCGACTGCCCCATATTAACGTGATCATTTGGCGTTACTTCGACCCCTTTACGACTGGCAAGCGTCGCTAGCACTTCATTGACGTTCATATTGGTCGACGTACCAGAGCCTGTCTGGAAAACATCGATAGGAAAATGCCCATCATGCTGGCCACTAATCACCGCCCGAGCCGCATTCTCAATCGCCTCCGCGCGGGGTTTATCTAACAAACCCAACTGACAGTTACTCCGCGCAGCAGCGAGCTTTATCCGCGCGACAGCGTGAATAAATGCCGTGGGCATGGGGGTATGCGAGACAGGGAAGTTGTTGATAGCCCGTTGGGTTTGAGCGCCATAAAGCGCATTTGCAGGCACATCGAGCTCACCCATGCTATCCCGTTCAATACGTGTGTCCATCCTGGCACTCCTTTTTAAAAACGGCTTAGCTAACGCCACTCACATCACTAGCGTCACGTTTCCCAACGATTATTTTAGTGATAACGGTTATCTATACGCTTAGCCTAGCCCTACCGGCGCGTTAGGTAAATCCACGCGTATCATCGACTCACACAGCCACACTCACACGATCCTTAAATTCACTTCACCACAATGTTGCACTGCACAAAAACCCCTGTTATGCTGCAACGCAAGATAACTAGATATCAGCTGCGGTGGATGCTTAACAAAACCGTTGCTGATCAACCAACACTAACGGCACCGTCAATCAATGGGCCGATTAGTGGGCAATGGAACAGGAGTGTTTACCATGCAAACATTTAACACCAACGAAATGACTCAGCAGTTCGACAACATGTTCATGGCACCTGTGCGTGCATACATGACGCTAAGCATCGATTACTCTGAAAAAATGCTTAACGCACAGTTTGATGCCAACAAATCTTACGTAGATACCGGCATCGCCCAAATGCGTCAGCTGATGAGCGTGAAAGACGCCAACGGCCTGCGTAGCTACATGGAAGGCCAGCAAAAAGTGGCTAAAGAACTAGCTGAACGTGTAAAAGGCGATGCAGATAAAGTCGTTGCTCTTCAGCAAGACTTTTTGCAGAAAGGCCAAAAACTGACAGAAGATAATGTTAAGCAAGCGCAAGCTGCTGCTAGCAAAATGAGCAAAACTGCTTAATCCTGTTAGTTATTGACTTGCTGTCATTAAAACGCCCCTGCCAGATCACTGGCAGGGGCGTTTTATCAATTGCGCTTTACCAATTAAGGGCAGACTTAACGAAAGGAATAGTCAGCTTCCGTTTAGCGGATAACGATGCTTGATCAAGCGTTTCCAGCGCATGGCACAAATCCCCCAACTCCCTCGGCCCGCGATGCATAATGTAGCGCCCTACGTCATCAGGCAACTGCATTCCACGTACGTTGGCGCGAAGCTTTAACGCTGCTAGGCGTTCGTTATCATCCAACGGATGCAGATGAAACGTAACTCCCCAGGTTAGCCGTGACGCCAAGTCCGGCAATGCAACGTCTAATTGACGTGGGGACGTATTGGCGGCAATCACTAAGGCTTTTCCCGCATCACGCAGCCGATTAAAGGCATGAAACAGAGCCTCTTCCCAACGCTTACGCCCTATCACATATTCAAGATCATCAATGGCGACGAGATCCAAACGTTCGATATCCTCCAGCATCAGCGGTGGAAAATGACCAAGGTCTGCCAATGGAAGATAAAGTGCCCGCTTATCTGCATCCGAGGCGGCATGACACGCCGCCTGTAAAAGATGGCTACGGCCACTGCCCGGCGCGCCCCATAAATATAAGAACGGCTCAGCATCTGACTTAAGCTGCCGGCTCAGGTACTCCATTAATGAAGCGTTTGCTTGTGAGGCATAGTAATTATTAAATGTCGCGTCGTCTCGCAACCCTACCCCAAGCGGTAGCTGTGCCGGTAATCGGCTCATGGTGACTCCCTTTCGTCGTGACGACCCAGTCCATCATTGTAATGTTGCTGTTCTTGCGGACGTTGCTCGGCATCATAGAGAGCACTGCCTTTATAGCGGTCTTTAATTTCCCTTAAAAGCACCATAATGACCGCTGCGGCAGGCAATGCTAAGAGTACGCCCGTCAGACCGAAAAGATGACCGCCCGCCAGTACCGCAAAGATAACCGCAACAGGATGCAAACCTATCTTATCGCCTAACAGCTTAGGCTGAAGTATGACACTTTCTGCCGCCTGACCGATACCGAATACCGCGATCACGCCCAGCACAGCCCACCATGTATCAAATTGGAAAAGCGCCACGATAAGCGCCACCACTAACCCCACAATAAAACCAAGGAACGGCACAATACTGACAAGCCCAGACACAACACCAATCAGCAGGCCGAAGTTCAGCCCCATCAACGTTAGGCCCGCCGCATATATAATGCCTAAACACAGCATGACCAGTAACTGCCCACGTAGAAACGCTGATAGAACTTCATCACAGCGCTGAGCCAAACGGGAAACATCGCTTGTCCATTGACGAGGAACTAAATCAGCAAGACTAGAAATCAGCCTGCTCCAATCAAGTAGTAAATAGAACGTTACGACAGGAATCAGGGCGACGTAGGTAACCCAGGAAACGAAAGCCATCCCAGAACGGCCTATTTGACTTAACGCCTGAGCTGCATAGCTACCCGCATCACGCCAGTTTTCGATCAAAGTTTCTCTAACGTTCGTTAGCTCAGCGCCCAAATCGTAACCCGTCCACTCCTGAACTTGCGGCGCTAATATGTTCTCAATCCAGTTGAAGACACTCGGCAACGCCTCTCCCAGCTGTTTTGTCTGCTGAACAACTAGCGGGATCAAAATAAGCAGGCTTAAAATAAGGATCAGTAACAGGACAAAAAAGACGCTACTAACTGCCCAGGGCCGCTTCATGCCTAACCGCTGGAAATAATTAGCAAGCGGGTCAGCCAAATAGGCCAAAATTAAACCCGCAATAAATGGCATCAGTACCGCATCTAATAAGTAGAGGCAGCCCACCAATACCACCAAAAAAACAACGCCCCACCATGAATGTCGCATGCTCTTTATATCCCTCCTGGAAAGATGGTTAGCGCCCTTAGCGTACTGAATAGTAACAAAAGTAGCGTATTGAACATCGGTTAACGCCGCACATCGATGCGACTTACGTCTCTGGGTGTTACAATCCGTTCCGTTATCGCCCCAGCACTGGCCATTTCGCCAGCACTACCCGTATTGCTATAGGCTTCACAGGATCTGTCATGACCGATACCTCCACTTCTCAGGCCACTCCCTCACTCAGCTATAAAGACGCAGGTGTCGATATTGATGCCGGCAACGCGCTAGTTGATCGCATCAAACACGTTGCCAAACGCACGACACGCCCTGAAGTCCTGGGTGGCCTTGGCGGGTTTGGCGCACTGTGTGAGCTTCCCGCTGGTTATAAACAGCCAGTCCTGGTCTCCGGCACGGATGGTGTCGGCACTAAACTGCGTCTTGCCATGGACCTTGGTAAGCATGACACCATTGGCATTGACTTGGTCGCTATGTGTGTCAACGATTTGATCGTTGCCGGTGCTGAACCACTGCTATTCCTTGACTACTATGCCACGGGTAAGCTGGATGTGGATATCGCTGCAGATGTCGTGACCGGCATTGGCGCTGGTTGCGAACTGGCTGGTTGCGCACTAGTAGGCGGCGAAACTGCGGAAATGCCCGGTATGTACGAGGGCAATGACTACGATTTGGCAGGCTTCTGCGTTGGCGTTGTTGAGAAGGCCGATATTTTAGACGGCAGCAAGGTAGCCGAAGGCGATGTACTGCTGGGATTGGCCTCTTCTGGCCCGCACTCCAATGGCTATTCACTGATTCGCAAAATTCTGGAAGTTAGCAACGCTTCACTCAATGATACTGTGGATGGGCAGCCGCTTGGCGACGCGTTAATGGCGCCGACGCGTATTTATGTGAAGTCGTTACTGTCGATGATGCGCGACACAGATATTCCCGTTCACGCGCTCTCCCATATTACGGGTGGTGGTTTACTGGAAAACATTCCCCGTGTTCTACCCGATACCCTCGCAGCCCACGTTGATCTTTCTACCTGGCAACGCCCAGAAGTATTTAACTGGTTACAAGCCCAAGGCAATGTCAGTGAAACGGAAATGCACCGCGTACTGAACTGCGGCATCGGCATGGTGGTTGTAGTTCCCCAGGCCCAAGCTGAAGACGCTATGGCGCATCTGCAAGCTCAAGGCGAGACCGTATATCGAATTGGTCAGATTATTCAGCGCCAGGAGGAAGCCGTCGTTTTGGAGAACCTTCGCGCATGAGCAGTACCGACTTCAATAGTGGCACGTTCAACGACACCATAAACGACATGGCGCCAGAACCAGCAGCGGCGCGACGTATTGTGGTGCTAATTTCTGGCAGTGGCAGTAATTTACAGGCGCTGATTGATGCACAAAGCCATGATCGACTCGGCGGGGAAATCGTCGCTGTTATTTCCAATGAGCCGGATGCCTATGGCTTGAAGCGCGCCTTAGAAGCGGGTATTGAAGCCGTTGCGCTACCTCATCGCGAATATGACAGCCGCGATGCTTACGACGGAGCGCTAATCAAAGTCATCGAACGTCATGAGCCTGACTTGATTGTTTTAGCAGGCTTTATGCGCATTCTGACGCCCCGCTTTGTGCAGCGTTTTTTAGGCAAAATGCTCAATATCCACCCCTCACTGCTGCCCGCCTATCAAGGGTTAAATACCCATGCTCGAGCGCTGGCAGATGGTGTCAAACAGCATGGCTGCAGCGTGCACTTTGTCACTGAAGAGCTAGATGGTGGGCCTGTTGTGCTGCAAGCAGAACTGAACGTTACAAATGAAGATACCGTTGAGACGCTGAAGGAGAAGGTGCACGCTCGTGAACACCTAATTTTCCCAATTGCCGTGCAGTGGTTTCTGCAAGGCCGCCTGCAATATAGCGCTGAAAACGCCACCATGGATGGGCATCCCCTGCCCCCCCATGGTATGCGGCTCTCCCACACAGATGCTGCAGAAGAGCTAGACGAAGAGTTTGACGAAAACACCTAAACGTCACTGTTCTGACCATAAGAAACGCCTTACCGCTATTAGCGCGTAAGGCGTTTTTCGTTTAGCTTGCGGATATTAAGTGCGAGGCAGCGTAACGCCTCGTTGACCCATATATTTACCACCGCGATCTTTATAAGATGTTTCGCACATCTCATCAGACTCAAGGAATAGCATCTGAGCTACCCCTTCATGGGCATAAATCTTGGCAGGCAGGTTGGTAGTATTTGAAAACTCAAGCGTCACATGCCCTTCCCACTCTGGCTCAAGCGGCGTTACGTTGACAATAATGCCACAGCGCGCGTAAGTGGATTTTCCAAGGCAAATCGTCAGCACACTGCGCGGAATACGAAAATACTCAACCGTGCGTGCTAATGCGAAGGAATTCGGCGGGATAATACACACATCCCCCTTAACATCGACAAAGCTTTTGTCATCAAACGCTTTGGGATCGACAATAGCCGAATGTATGTTGGTAAACACTTTAAATTCATCGGCACAGCGAACATCGTAACCGTAGCTCGACGTGCCATAAGAAATAACGCGCTGATCATTCACATAGCGCACCTGCTCAGCTTCAAACGGTTCAATCATAGCATCGCTTTGTGCCATGCGACGAATCCACTTATCAGATTTAATACTCATTTGTTACGTCATCACTCGCTAAAAGAAATAGTGGGGCCGCCGCTATGGCTGGCATTTACCGATTGCGCCACTTGTTTGGCAATATCTGCAAACGTGCGACTCACTGAGCTATCGGGTTCGGAAATCACGCTGGGGCGACCAGAGTCAGCTAGCTCACGAATAGAAAGCGTTAACGGCAACCGCCCAAGAACTGTCGTATCATACTCTTCCGCGATGCGATCGCCGCCACCGGTACCAAAAATAGCCGCTTCGTGGCCGCAATTTTCACAATGATAAAGACTCATGTTCTCTACCACGCCAAGCACTGGCACATTGACCTTACGGAACATCTCAATGCCTTTGCGGGCATCAAGGAGCGCAATATCCTGAGGCGTGGTGACAATCACGGCGCCTGAAACAGGCACTTTTTGCGCCAGCGTCAGTTGGATATCGCCGGTACCTGGCGGCATATCAATCAGCAGGAAATCCAGATTATCCCATTGGGTTTGTGTCAGCATTTGCTGAAACGCACCCACGACCATCGGGCCACGCCAGACCATCGCCTCACGGGTATTAACCATAAAGGCCATCGACATCGCTTGAAGGCCGTGCGCTTCTAGCGGCAGAAACTTATTGTCCTCCGTCGCCTGAGGCCGTACGCCTTCTTTAACACCCAGCATTTGCGCTTGGCTAGGGCCGTAAATATCAGCATCCAGTACGCCAACACGATACCCCTGGGCAGAAAGCGCTAGTGCCAAGTTCACAGTAACGGTCGATTTGCCGACCCCACCTTTCCCCGATGCCACTGCTACTATATGTTTTACACCGTCCATCAATGGCACTCCTGTCTATTGCGACTAATCTATCCGTGGTTTGAATGATACTCCTAGGCGGCCTATTTCTAAACCAACATACAATCTAAACCAACATACAAAAAGCGGATGCAGGGGGTACCTACATCCGCTTTATTACGCTAGCAATCAGCGCACGATCAAGTGTATAGATCAGTTACTGTTTTGTTGATCCTGCTCTTCAGAACTTGCTTCTTCAGCTTGCTCAGAACCATTTGAATCAGCGTTGTCACTCTGCTCATCAGTAAGAGAAGGCACTTCGTCATTCGCCGCATCGCTTACATGCAAACGACTCTCCAAAGATGAAAGCTCGTCACGCCAATCACTAAGCTGGGTTTCCAAGCGTGCAAGCTGCTCTTCACGGGCTTCAATATCACTTTCAACATTGGCTACTTCTTCACGACCAATATCCAGCGCGACCATAAGATCATCCATCTCGCTGCGCACTTGGTCGAGGCTCTGTTGCTCTTCTTCACGCAGTTGAGTTAACGAATCAACCTCGCTTTGCAACTCATCCCGCTCACTGGTGAGCGAGTCACGCTCGCTTTGCAAATTATCTAATTCACTTTGAACGGCTGCCACCTCTTCCTCAGTACCGGACAGTTGTTCGCTAGCTTCACTAATCTGGGTTTCTAAACCCGACAGTTCCTCTTGAGCGGCACTAAGCGCGTCAACGGCCTCCTGACGCTCTTGTTCAGCTTGCTGACGTGCCGACTCCGCTTCTTGGCGGGACTCTTCGGCACTTTGACGAGCTTCTTCAGCTTCCTGGCGAGCAGACTCAGCTTCGTCACGCGCGCTTACCACTTGATCACGTTCTTCTTTGAGTGCTTGCAAGTCGGCTTCAGCGCTTTCTACTTGCTCACTTAACGTATCGACTTCTTGCTGAAGTGCATCACGCTCAGCTTCTAGCTCTTCAAGACGCGATTGCACCGCACTTGTATCACGCTGAGCGGACTCTAGATCGCTTTGTGCCTGAGCCTGCTGCTCTTCCAGCGCTGCCATTTCCTCACGCATTGCACTTAAATCGGTCTCAGCTTGCTCAACTTCTGCAATCCGCTGGCTAAGCTGGTTATTATCTTGCTCAATGCTGGCTAACTGGCCTTCTAACGTTTCGACACGCTCTTGCCGTGTGCCCGAGTTCGATTGCGCCATAATTGCCCAAATAACAGCAATGGCGGCAATACCAGCAATGCCTTTGACACGGTTGTCTTTAAAAAGCGTTTTCATGCCTGGCTTACTCGCTGGCGCTTGATTATCCGAGTGGTTTGCTTCTGGCATACTGCGTCCCTCTCTTCTTTTTTAGGCTACCGATATCAGCAGCGTTGATAGACATTTAGCACCTGACATTCTTTTACTAGCATACACATCTAGCAACATCTAGCCAGCGATCAACGTATATGACTAACGGCCCATACGGTTACCCGTTTGTTGGTTAGCCTAGTGTTTACTTTCCTTAAAGCCTATCGCATCGGCAGCGGCAACCTCAAACCAAGAAAGCGTGGCATGTAATGACACAACACTGCCAATAATCAATAATGTAGGCGGTGTAATCTCACCTTGGTGAAATGCCTCAGGCAGCTGTTGCAAAGAACCAATATGCGTACATTGGTGCTGTGTTGTGCCCTGTTCAATCAGCGCCAAAGGGGTACTGGGTGCGAGACCATGGTCCATCAAAGCCTGGCAAATGGCCTCTAAGTTACTCAGCCCCATATAAAATACCAAGGTTTGTCCAGGGCTAGCTAACGCTTGCCAATCAAGCGTGCTCTCTCCATGTTGCAAGTGGCCCGTGACTAAGCGAACCGACTGCGCATGATCTCGGTGTGTCAGAGGAATGCCCGCATAAGCTGCACAACCGGATGCCGCGGTAATACCCGGGATGACTTCTACCGCCACATTTTCAGCCATGAGCGTTTCTAATTCTTCTCCACCTCGGCCAAAAATGAAGGGATCTCCCCCCTTGAGACGCACAACTTGCTTACCTTGCCTGGCCCAAGCCACCAATGTTTGGTTAATTTCATTTTGAGGGACGCTGTGCAACGCCTTCGCCTTGCCAACGTAAAATCGCTCAGCCTTAGGCCCTATCAGGGCTAGCACTTCATCGCTAACGAGGCGGTCGTAGAGCACCACTTCTGCTACCTGAAGCCGCTTATACGCTTTCAACGTCAATAGCTCTGGATCCCCTGGGCCAGCACCTACCAAACTTACCAAACCACCGCCAACTTTTTGAGCGCTAGCCGAATGGCCTGTCTTTATAGTGGCTGCCTTTACTTCGCTCAAAGAAACACCCCGACAATAAAAAATGATCCAATCTATTAAAATGCAATAGGCCTTCCCGTGTCGCGCCAAAGTTTCTATGGAAGACACTTAACGTCACACTAAAATTCTTTTATAGAATATATATAGATCAATTGATTTTAAAAAAAGCAAGCATTGTCAGTAATGGCTTACATATTAGTTACGTTTTTAGGGCTAACCTTTACGATTAACTTTTATTTGGCATATGCTTTGGAGCTTCACGCATGCTCGTGAATGATACAGCCCCAGTACCGCACAGTACTGATAGTCTGATATCCCAGATACCAGGGGTTATTTTTCAATTCTATCGATCACATTGCGGCCGTATGCACTTTCCCTATCTGGAAGGCGGGGGCGAGGCGCTGGCACACATCGACCGACAACAATTAGCGCATGACGCTGGCCAACTTATTGAACACCTAACCGGTCACGATCACCCCAAAATCATGTCGTCTATTGAGCGATCTGCACGCTGGATGCTACCGCTCACAACTCGCTTCCGCCTCCCCTTCCCTAAAGGAAAACCGCACTGGATTGCGGTAAGTGCTAACCCTTCCCCGGCATCCAATGGTGTTCGCTGGAGCGGCATCATGATGGATATTACTGATCAAGTCGCTGAAGAGCAGCGACTAAGAAAACTCTGCGACACCGACCCTTTAACGGGATTGCCTAACCGTCGCAAACTCATGGTGCACTTAACGCACCTAGCCTCATTAAGCACGCGGCATGGGACGCCTTTATCTATCATGATGGTAGATATAGATTATTTTAAACAGCTCAATGATCGTTGGGGACACTTGCAGGGCGATAGCGTACTTGAACAACTTGCCGTGCAAACTCAGCAACTCCTGCGCTGCGAAGATATGGTGGCAAGACTTGGAGGTGAAGAGTTTATGGTCGTGTTGCCGCTTACACCGCTGCAACAATGCCATAAACTCGCTGACCGTCTCCGACATGCCATCGCAAGCTACGATTTTGGAATCGGTGCCGGCCAAGTAACCGTGAGCATTGGTGTAGCGGAGTATCGGTGCGGTGAGCCTTTAGCCAACTTAATAGAGCGCGCTGATCAAGCTCTATACAGCGCGAAAGAGGTTGGTCGCGACTGTGTATGCCTTCTACCCTAATAAGAGCAATTTTAAAAGGAGGCAACACATGACAACGCTTGCTCAGAAAACCTGTGAACCTTGCAGTAGCAACGCCATACCGCTCACTTATAGCGCATGCCAACCCCATCTAGAAGCACTTTCAGAGTGGCAGATTGTTGACCACGATGGCATCATGAAGCTGACGAGACAGTTTACGTTTCGCAACTTTGCCGATGCCCTGGCATTCACCCAGCGCGTTGGCGATATAGCAGAGCAGGCTGGGCACCATCCTGTCATTGTTACTGAGTGGGGTAAAACCACCGTGACATGGTGGTCTCATGCAATAAAGGGCCTGCATCTTAATGATTTCATTCTTGCCGCCAGAACCGACGAGGTAGCCGAATAAATGTTTGAGCAAATTGAGCGAGTCCCAGGAGATGCCATTCTCGGGCTGATCGAAGCTTTCAAAAAAGACACCAATCCCCAGAAAGTCGATTTAGGGGTTGGCGTATATCGCGATGCACAAGGCAATACGCCGGTCATGCGCGCTGTCAAGGAAGCAGAAGCTCGCCTGCTCAAGAATGAAACCACCAAGACCTATATTGGCTCTCACGGTGCCCCTGCTTACGGTGATGCTGTGCTGCCTATGGTATTAGGTACAGATTCTTCCGTATTGAAAGCCAACCGCGCGAGCGCTACCCAGTCTCCTGGTGGAACAGGTGCACTACGCTTAGCCGCTGACTTTATTGCTCACCAGCTTCCTGGAAAAGGAATCTGGGTCAGCGATCCTACTTGGCCAAACCATCACGGCATTTTCACCGCTGCAGGTATCGAACTTCACAAGTACCCCTACGTTGATGCTGACAACCGCCTTGATTTCGATGGTATGTTAGCAGCACTGAAAAAGATTCCTGAAGGCGACGTTGTGGTACTTCACGCTTGCTGCCACAACCCGACCGGCTTTGACCTGTCCAAAGATCAGTGGCAAGAAGTAATGGCGGTACTGAGAGAGCGCAAACTACTGCCATTGGTTGACTTTGCTTACCAAGGTTTCGGGGAAGGCCTGGACGAAGATGCCTATGGTGTTCGTCTGCTGGCTGAAAACCTTGATGAAGTTATCATCACCAGTTCCTGCTCAAAGAACTTTGGCATTTACTGCGAACGCACTGGCTGCTTGATCCTGATTGCAAAAGACGCCGAGCAGATGGAGAACGTTCGCTCTCAGGCTGCCATTGTGGCCCGTGAGAACTACTCTAACCCTCCAGCCCACGGCGGCGCGATTGTTAGCGAAATTCTCCACGACGCTGAGCTGTCTGCAATGTGGCGTGAAGAGCTGACCGAAATGCGTGATCGCATCAATACGCTGCGTCGCGACTTCGTTGAAGCCCTTAAGCCTTACGGCCTTGATGAAAAGTATGCATGCGTTGCAGAACAGCGTGGCATGTTCTCTTACACCGGTTTAACCCCCGAGCAAGTAGACCGCCTGCGTGACGAATTCGGTATTTACATGGTGCGCTCTGGCCGTGCCAACGTTGCAGGATTCTCACACGAGAATTTACCTTACCTCGCTAAAGCCATCGCTGCCGTTAACGAATAACGCCAGTGAGTTGTTAACCTTAGTGTTAACAGCTAAAACGCCCAGGCAAATTGCCTGGGCGTTTTTGTAGATGAATTGAAGATAAGCCACTGAACAGGCAAGCGATTGTTATGTACAATTGCCCGCTTGCCGCCAGAGCCTGGGGCGCCCGTGCGGCGTCCGCTACAACGCAATGCTTGACCGATCAGTCAAATCTTCGGCACACTCAGCATAGCCTTGTATACAACACACCATAACTAAGAGGCCTATCATGGCGGCTGTCGGCACTCACTATCCGTGGTACAAAAAAGAAGATACCGACGCGTTCTTCGCGCTGTTTCAAAACAATATTGCCAACTTTGTCATTATCGCAATTACCATGCTGGGCATGGGGTTCCCCACATCCATTGTGTATGGTCAGGTGTTACCTGGTGCCGCAGTGGCAGTCATGGCAGGCAATTTTTATTACGCATGGAGTGCCGCTAGGCTCGCACGCAAAGAAAACCGCAGCGATGTCACCGCGCTCTCCTACGGCATCTCCACACCGGTCATGTTTGTGTTTCTATTCGGCGTATTGCTCCCCGCCAAGCAGTTAACCGGTGACGCGGAATTAGCCTGGAAAGTTGCCGTGGCCGCCTGCTTTATTAGCGGCGCAATAGAAGCCTTGATTAGCATTATTGGCCGCTGGGTGCAGTATCACCTCCCACGGGCGGCCATGTTGGGCGCTGTTGCTGGCGTCGCACTCACCTTTATTGCCGGTGAGATGCTATTTAAAACCCTGGAAATGCCTATCATTGGACTTCTGGTGCTCGGCATTATCATTGTTGGTCTTGTGGCCCGCGTCAGCATGCCATTTAAGCTACCGACATCGCTGTTTGCCATTGTGGTCGGTACTGCGATGGCATATTTGATTGGCGATGCGGGCAGTGAACGCTTTAGCGATGCTTTTACACATTTAGGGTTCTACCCCCTACTGCCTAATTTGGCATGGTATGAAGGGCTAGGCTTGCTGTTTACCGGCATGCTAGCCGTACTTACCGTCGTGCTCCCCATCACCCTCTATAACGCTATTGAAACCATGAATAACGTTGAAGCGATGGAAGCGGCTGGCGATAAATACGATGTGCGCGAGTGCCAGGCAGTGGATGGAGCAGGCACGATGATCGGCGCTCTATTTGGCGGCGTATTCCCGACAACTGTTTATATCGCAACGGTGGGCGCGAAGTGGATGGGGGCAGGACGAGGCTACAGCATTTTAAACGGTGCCGTTTATGCCCTCGCCACCATGTTTGGTCTGATCGCTGCCTTAGCGGCCATTATTCCGGTCTCAGTAGTGGCCCCTATCTTGGTATTTGTCGGCATGTCGATGATAGCCACTGCATTTCAAGCGAACGATACCCGCTATTATCCGGCCATTGCGCTGGCGATGCTGCCCTACTTTGCCAACTACGTAATGACACGCTTCAACCGGGGTGCTGGTGACGTCGTCAGCGATATTTCCAGTGCCATTGTTGTCATGGGACAAGGTGCGATGTTTATGGCCATCTTCCTAGGGGCCATGACAGTATCGGTGATCGATCATCAGTTCCGGCGTGCAGCCGCATTCGCCGCCATTGCGGCAGGCTTCTCATTTGTAGGACTGATGCACGCCCCAAAACTGGCCTTCAACGCGGCGCCTGAATTTGTCATGGGTTACTTGGGCATGGCATTACTGTTTATGTACTTCTCGTTCCAGGAAGCCCCCAAGAAGCACTAAACTGCATTACTTGCTGAATCCCGCCTGCCGATGCGGGCGGGATAAAATGCGCTTGAGCACTATCCAAGCAACCATACCTGCCAACACGTTACCCAATGCCGCACCAGCGGCTAAGCCTGTCCAGCCAAACAACTGCGCACCCAACCATAAACAAGGTAGATAGCAAATAAACAAGCGTGCGCTTGAAAGCAGCATTGCTCTAAGTGGCCAGCCAAGAGCGTTACCTGCAGACACCACCAGCATACACACGCCCAGCGCAGCATAACTTGGCAACAAAAAGCGAATTAGCAGCGCGAGCTCACTTTGCACCTCCTGGTTCCCGGCTAACACCATAGCCACCCAGGGTGAAGCCAGCGCCAGCAACAGCCCCAGGCTAAGCTGCCATATCAACGCGACATTCACTGCCAAGCGCATCAGTTGCTGAATCTGTCCCCAGTCGCCCGCGCCATAGCAACGCCCAAGCCATGGTGGTAGCGACATCGTCATCGCCAATATCACCATCAGCGAAACCGTTTCTAGGCGGCTGGCAAGTCCCCAAGCCGCCACTTGGGTATCTCCTAGGCTAGCAACAGCCGCAATCGCCAACATCGCCGCCAGTGGCGGCATCAACTGGCTAACCATAGCAGGAGCAGCAATACCGGTAAAAAGCCGCCACGAGCGCCTAGCTTCTTGCCATAGTGCGGTATTCGTCGTCCACTTTCGATGCTTTAGTTTAATACTGCTGAATAACAGCCCCACAAAAAATGCAATGGCGGTCGCCCAAGCCGCGCCCGCTAGCCCCCACCCCTGCCAAGAACCAATACCAAAAATAAATAGCGGATCCAATCCCAGATTAACAAGGCTACTAAGCACCATCATCTTACCTGGCAGCCGTGTATCGCCGTGAGCACGAAACACGCTATAGATAAAATAGAGCAGCGCGCCTAGCCAAGCCGAAAATAGCTGTGGCCCCCAGTAAGCGCGAATATAGACCAGCGCGCTATCATCGGCACCTAGCAACCTGAATATGGGTACTTGAAGAAACCAGAGCACTACAGTTAATAGACCGATGACAAGCCCACCGGCAATTAGCACCAGACTACCTAACTGCTTCGCTCTACTCTCTTCTCCAGCCCCTAGAGCTCGGGAAATCAGCGCCGCAATCGCGATCCCCATTCCCACTTGAATACCAATAATCAGAAATGACAAAGGAAAGGTAAACGACTGAGCGGCCAAGGGCGCTGTTCCCAAACGGGCAATAAAAGCACTATCTACAAGCTGGAAACCCAATAGCGCCAACACGCCAATGGCCATCGGCCACGTTTGACGCCATAAGGTTATCGCCAGCTCGCGTTGCTGCATAATGACCGCTGCCAAAGAGAAATCCTCAAAACAGAGTAGATAACGGTGAACGCCACCTAGTTAACAATACTTACAACCTACGAGATGTAAGTTGTTTCTAGTAACTCCCAACGCAAAAGCGCCATCACCCAGGCAAGGGTGATGGCGCTTTTTGCTTACACTCGCTTACTGACGAATGCCTTCAAACGTCACGTAAAGCTCCAGCTCGTGCATTGATTCTGGGAAGTCGTTCATATCAATGCCGAAATCATCCAGTGTTAACATGGTGCTGCCTTCAAAACCTGCACGGTAATTGCCCCAGGGGTCATCACCTTCACCCATTAAGGTAACAGGCATTTCAATTTCTTGTGTCTCACCATGAAGCGTTAGCTCACCGGTTACGACGCCTTCATTTTCACCCGTTGATTCAAAACCTGTTGAAGTGAAAGTTGCCGTAGGATATTCGCTGGCATCAAGAAAATCGCTGCTCAAGAAGTGACGATCACGCTCTGCATGATTAGTGTTCAGGCTGCTCACCTGCACTTCCATTTCTACAGAAGAGGCCTCTAAATCTTCTGGGTCATAAGAGAATTGACCGTCAAACTCTTCGAAAGTACCCAGAATATAGGAAAAGCCGAGGTGGCTAATTTTGAATTGAACAAAGGCGTGCTGGCCTTCAGTGTCAATTTGATATTCTGCTGCTTGCGCTTGGCTGAACGTCGCTAGCGAAGCGGCGGCAATTGCAGTAGCAAAAGCGGTTTTCTTTAACATCGTGGAAATCTCCTTTATTTTCCTAATAAACACTACGAGCAAACTATCAGCGCAGTGGACAAAAAAATTCCATTACCGCTTGCGGCCATGAGCAGGGTTAACCATCCGCACGAGTGTCGAATGGCGATCCCACCAATGATGCTTCATAGCGGCTAGCGCGTGCCCTGCGGCCAATACCATAAGTGCCAGGGCGCTGTACCAGTGAACATCGCCTGCCAGACTAGCTTGATCAGGAAGCCCGTGGAGCAGCGCTGGCACTTCAAACCAATCAAACACACTAATTCCGCGCCCGTTGGCAGTAGAAATCAAATAGCCACTAACAAGCACTAACAATAACAAGACATATAACATTATATGCCCAGCATGGGCAGCTAGACGTTCAAAGCGACTACCCTCTGCATGAGGCGTTGGTTGAATCAAGCGCCATACCAAGCGAGCAAAGGTAGCTATTAATAACAAGATACCAATCGAGCGATGCACCCACGGCGCTTGGTTATACCATGTATCGTAGTAGCCAAGATCTGTCATCCACCAACCTAAAGCAAACAACCCTACAATGGTTAATGCACTTAGCCAGTGAAGAGTAATACTAATGACTCCCCAACCACTCTGCGTGTTCCGCCACATCCTTGATTTCCTCATTTACAACAGCGATAGCTCATGCCCGCTGTAAGTACATACTTATATAAAGCATACCGTCTTGCTAATCAAAACACTGCTGAAAAAAGCAGAACACACCATTCGTAAAAAACGTTTGTTAAAAACCATTCGTAAAAAGCCGTATTAAAAACAATATCGTTAGCCAAACAAGCAATAAAAAACCGGCCACGAATGGCCGGATTATCAAAACGCTATTTGAATCGCTCAGCTAGCCGCCAAAGCATCCAGGCCAGCGGCAAGATCATGCTGAATATCAGCTTGGCTTTCCAACCCTACCGCTACGCGAATCAGCCCTGGCGTGATGCCCGCAGCATCTTTCTGCGCATCAGAAAGACGCCCATGGGTGGTGGTAGCCGGATGGGTAATCGTCGTTTTAACATCCCCTAGATTGCCAGTGATGGACAGCATGCGCGTTGCATCAATCACTTGCCAAGCCCCTTTTTGGCCACCTATCACTTCAAAGCCTAATACGGCCCCAAACCCTTGCTGCTGTTTTTTGGCAAGCGCATGCTGAGGGTGGGCTTCTAAACCACTGTAATACACTTTATTAACGGCCGGGTGTTGATCTAACCAGAGCGCCAAAGTCAGCGCATTTTCGCAATGCGCTTTCATGCGCAACGATAAGGTTTCAAGACCTTTGGTGAAAATCCACGCATTAAAGGGGCTCAGGCAAGGCCCGCAAGTACGTACCACACCAAACACTTCTTCCAATACGTCGTGTTTACCAACCACTGCGCCACCCACAGCACGTCCCTGGCCATCCAGATACTTCGTTGCTGAATGGATAACTAAGTCAGCGCCAAGTGCAATTGGCTGCTGAAGTGCCGGTGTTAAGAAGCAGTTATCAATCGCCAAAAGTGCACCACTACGCTTAGCAAGTTCAGCTAATGCTGGAATATCTGCGACTTCAGACAGTGGATTGGAAGGTGTTTCCGCAAACAACAGTTTAGTATTTGGGCCGATGGCCTCTTCCCAGGCAGAAACGTTAGATAGCTCTACATAACGAGTCGTGATGCCAAATTTTCCCAGGTATTTGTCAAACAAACTCACGGTAGAACCAAACAGCGACCGAGATGCAACAATTTCATCGCCGGCACTTAGCAGTGCCAACGCCGTCGATAAAATGGCCGACATACCCGAACTTGTTGCCACGCACCGCTCACCACCTTCAAGCGCCGCCAAACGGCGCTCGAACGTATGCACAGTAGGATTAGTAAAGCGCGAATAGACGTTGCCCGGCTCCTGCCCCCCAAACTTGCGCGCGGCTTCAGCCGCGCTTTCGTAAACAAAGCTTGAAGTGGGAAAAATGGGCTCGGCATGCTCTTGCTCAAACGTACGGTGATGGCCCGCGCGAATGGCAAGGGTCTCTAGCGACCAATCATCCTGGTGACTATCATCATGCATGGCTGAGCACCTTTTAAAACGTCAATAAAAGTTGTAATACGAGCTATTAAGCGGCATTAGTCGTCAAGATCATCATCATCTTGGTTATGCATATCCACTAGCGCATGGTCGCCCGCACTTTGATCTTTAGCCGCGTCATTACGACTCGCTTCAAGCACCGCCAAGTAGGCATCATCAATATCGCCAGTGACGTAGTTACCGTCGAAGACTGAGCAATCAAACTCATCCATCTCAGGATTAACCTCACGGCAAGCTGCTTTCAAATCTTCCAGGTCTTGATAGAAAATTCGATCTGCACCAATCAGTTGGCCAACCTCTTCTTCTGTGCGGCCATGCGCAATCAGTTCTTTTGCTGCTGGCATATCAATGCCATAGACATTGGGGTAGCGAACGGGCGGAGCAGCAGAAGCGAAATACACTTTACGAGCCCCTGCATCGCGAGCCATCTGAATAATCTGCTTACAGGTGGTTCCTCGCACAATAGAGTCATCCACCAGCAGCACATTTTTGCCTTTGAATTCGACATCAATGGCGTTCAATTTTTGACGCACCGATTTTCTACGCTGCGTTTGGCCCGGCATAATAAACGTACGGCCAATATAGCGGTTCTTCATAAACCCTTCGCGGTAGGTCACACCCAAGTGCTGAGCCATCTCAAGGGCAGAGGTGCGCGACGTATCGGGAATTGGAATGACAACGTCAATATCGTGATCAGGCCATTCGTTAAGAATGCGGTCGCCAAGTTTGCGTCCCATTTGCATACGCGTGCCATACACGTAGGCACCATCAAGAATAGAGTCGGGGCGCGCCAGGTAAACATGCTCAAAAATACAGGAAGTCAACACAGGTCGATCAGCACACACCTGGGTGTGAATCTGTCCCTGCATGTCGACGAAAATCGCTTCACCTGGTGAAAGGTCACGCTCCAGCTCAAAGCCACCTACATCTAGGGCGACGGATTCCGAAGCAATCATGACCTCCTGGCCCTCGTCACTTTGGCGAGTACCAAATACCACGGGACGAATACCATGAGGATCCCGAAATGCCACCATGCCAAAACCGTTAATGATCGCGACCGCCGCGTAGCCGCCTTTGCAGCGCCGGTGCACTCTACGAACGGCATCAAAAATATCCTCGGCTTCCAGGTGCAGACCCTGCTTACCCAGCTCATGGGCAAATACGTTTAGCAAAACTTCAGAATCAGAGCTGGTATTGATGTGACGAAGGTCAGTCGAGAAAAGTTCTTGCTTTAACTGCTCAGAGTTAGTCAGGTTACCGTTGTGAGCCAGCGCAATACCGTAGGGGGAATTGACATAAAACGGCTGAGACTCAGCTTCACTAGAGGAACCAGCGGTTGGATAACGTACGTGACCAATGCCAAGGTTACCTTTTAGGCGAGCCATGTGGCGGGTATGGAACACATCTCGCACCAGCCCGTTACTCTTGCGCAGTAGGAAGCGTCCCTCGCTCCAAGTCATCATGCCGGCAGCGTCCTGGCCCCGATGCTGAAGTACGGTCAGAGCATCGTAGATTCCCTGATTTACCGCCTGCTTGGCCAGAAGGCCCACTATACCGCACATTCAAGTTACCTCGCTTTAGTGCCATGGTTCACCGTAGCAAACCCGTACGTTCATCAAACGAATGTGAGCCACTGCCTATTTTTCGATCGCAAAAGCGGGCATTGGTAGACAGCAGCTAACTGTATTACTAACTAAACATCACGTCGCGTTGAGCCAACATTAAGCAGTGACTCACTGGCCACCATTCTCAGATGTTGGCGTAAAAGGCTGTGGAACTAGCTCTTCCTGAGCGCGGAAATCTGGCAACGAAATATCGCGAAGCGAGTCAGGTGCTTGTGGCAGCTCCCGCTCCCATTGATCTAACTGGCTTACCGCCCAATCGCGCAGCTCAATAAACGTCGGCCGTAGCTCAGCTTCTTGCCAAGCCTGTAGCTCAGCTAAGGGCGTTAGTGTAATAAGGACGGTTGCCACCAATAAAATGACAGCGCCACGAGCAAGCCCAAAGGCAGCTCCCGCAAAGCGGTTAAGCAACCCCATACCGACCCACTCTACCGCCGCATGAACGAGGCGGATCACAATCCCACAAAGTAAAATGACTGCAAAAATCACTAAAATAAATGCCAACACTAAGCGCGCATCGAAACTGTCGATGAACCCGCTCATTAGATCCGCCACCGGCTCTGCCAAGACCCGCGCTACCAACAAGGCGACTACCCATGCGGCCAGCCCAAGAGCTTCCCTGACAAATCCGCGCGTAAAGCCGGCCAGCATGGAAAGTGCTAGCACCGCCAGGAAAAGCGCGTCTATCCAAGTAAGTGCCATAAGTTAATTTCTCACTCGCACTAACAAGCCCTGTACATTGGCACGCTGCTTAATAATCGCCATCGCAGACTCACCATCTTCAGACGTCGCATATGGCCCAACATAAACAGAGGTGAGGTTATTATCACGCTCGCGTAGATAAGCGCTAAACCCCGCCTGAGTAAGCTGATCACTTAGCCGCTGCGCGTTATCCGCATTACCAAAGCTTCCCACTTGAACGGCCCACTCGCCTTGGGAAGAAGATGCTGGACCAGCAGCAGTGCTAGAAGAGCTGGCAGAAGAACTTGTAGACGCGTTATTACGGTTATTTGCAGCCATTAACTCAGCAATTGGATCATTTGCTCCAGCACTCTGCGCGTTAGAGCTACTGGCTTGACCGGTTTGAGGCTGCCTTGGATTGGCATCAATTGGCACACTATTGACCGCGCTATCTACAGAACGACCTTCACTTGAGGACGTGTTGATGGATGACGGCATTTGCGGAGCCGGAACATCTTGCTGTGTTGCCTCTACAGGCCGTTCAATAACAAACGTAGGCTGAGGGCGCTCTTCTCGGGGAGCAGGATCACTCATCAACCACGGCACGAAAATCGCCAGCAACGCGAGTAAAATGACAATACCACTGATGCGTTCCGTTTTACCGTATTTCATATCCCTCTCCATCAAGCTTAGCGAGCACAACGGTTAGGCCGATTAAGCTTGCGGCAGTGTTATTTCCAACAAGGCCGCAACTGTAAAAAACGAGCCGGTAACTAACACTCGGTCGGAGGGTGCCAACTGCTCAGCCATTATCTGTACTCCGGCCTCTGGGGAACTGGCGCAATGATGCACACGCCCACCCAAAGATGTGATACGCCCCGCCAGCTCGGCAGCTGACCGACCACGCTCGCCCTCCAACGTCACGCATACCCAGTCAGTAATGCGGGGTAGCAAAGCACTAATAACACCATCAGCGTCTTTATCATTGAGCATGCCGATCAACGCCCACTGCCGACCACCCTCAGGCACCGATGGGAGTCGCCTAGCGACATAATCGGCTGCATGAGGATTATGCCCGACATCCAAGCACCACTGCCCTATCCACTGCATACGTCCTGGCACTTGCACCCCATGAAACGCACGGCGGCATGCGTCTGCATTCACCACTAATCCGCTAAGTGTCAATGCTTGGAGAGCCGTTGCTGCATTATCAATTGGCAAACCGGGATCAGGAAGGCCTGCCAGAGAAATAACCTCTCCCTGGCAGCTCAGCCCACTCCAGCTCCATTCAGACAGGCTATCAGCGGCAGAGTCATCAGTAATTGAGTGGCTAAAAGCTTCACCAAGACAGTAAACAGGAGCGGCAATTGCATTGGCAGCCTCTGCTACACTGCTGGGAAGCAGTCGACTGCCCAATACAGCGGGTTTTGCAGCACGAAAGATGCCTGCTTTTTCTCGGCCAATTTGGGCAATATCAGACCCCAAAAAATTGGCATGATCCTGAGCAATGGTGGTAACAATAGCAACGTCTGCATCAATGATATTGACAGCATCTAATCGCCCACCCAGACCAACTTCGAGCAGCGCTAAGTCGAGGTTTTCCTGTGCTAGGCACCAGAGGGCGCACAGCGTTCCCGCCTCAAAATAGGTTAAGCTAATTTCAGGCGTTTGTAGCCTAGCTTCCTCTACGCGAGAGAAACCAGTCATTAGCCGCTGGTCGTCAGCATGGTCACCATTGATCGTGACACGCTCGTTATAGCGTACTAGATGGGGCGAAGTATAAGTCCCCACCCGCAAACCGTGCGTGCGTGCGACAGCATCCATCATGGCAAGGGTTGACCCCTTGCCATTCGTACCTGCCACCGTAATCACCTGTGGTGCAATCGGGCTGTTTAGTAACCCCATGCGCTTGGCAACTTCTGCTACGCGCTCAAGCCCCATATCAATCCCTACGGGGTGTAGGGTTTCAAGGTAGTGCAGCCATTCGGCTAAAGACCCTGGAGTTAAAGAGTCAGAAGCTAAAGATTCAGGGGCTATAGACTTAGGCATTGCGGGTCGAATCGTCGCTCTTAACGGTGCTGGCTTCGCTATGCGTTTCAGGCGTATCAACGTCTGTTGCATCTACAGCATCGGCTATTGGCGCTTCATCAACCAACGGCTCGTCAATCGATGCGTCGTCACTGACATCACCTTCGGTAGGTAGCGCGATATTATGAGTCAGCTTACGCAGCACACCACCAACACGAGCACGCATTTCATGACGATGCACAATCATATCTACGGTGCCGTGTTCCAGCAGAAATTCACTGCGCTGAAAACCTTCCGGCAGCGTTTCACGGACGGTTTGTTCAATAACGCGCGGGCCAGCAAAACCAATCAAGGCATTGGGCTCGGCGATATTTAGATCGCCCAGCATCGCTAGCGATGCGGATACCCCGCCAAACACTGGATCTGTCAGAACAGAAATGTAAGGCACACCCGACTGCTTAAGCTTTTCAAGCGCTGCCGAGGTTTTGGCCATCTGCATGAGTGAAAACAGTGCTTCTTGCATCCGTGCCCCACCAGAAGCGGCAAAGCAGATCAGCGGAAGTCGCTCTTCAAGTGCAATGGTTGCCGCGCGGACAAACTTCTCGCCCACAACCGCCCCCATTGAGCCACCCATAAAGGTAAATTCAAAAGCAACAGCCACAACCGGGAGCCCGTCTAGCTCGCCACGCATAGCGACCAGCGCATCTTTTTCACCGGTCTCTTTTTGGGCAGCCGTTAAGCGGTCTTTGTATTTTTTAGAGTCGCGAAATTTCAAGCGATCATTAGGCTCAATCTCAGCCGCGATCTCTTGTCGCCCCTCTTTATCCAAAAACCAGTCCAAACGTTTACGCGCGGTCAACCGTAAATGGTGGTCGCACTTGGGACAGACGCTGTGGTGCTTCTCAAGCTCAGGGAGATAGAGAACCGCTTCGCACTTGGGACATTTACGCCAGAGGCCATCGGGCACGCTGGCGCGACGGTCTTTACGCTGGATACGCCCCATGGAGGGCACAATCTTGTCTAACCAGCTCATATCAAAAAGTTTCCGTATACGTCATGCTTAGCAACGCCAAGCTTGATGAGTGTCGTCAATCAATTCAGTGTAGACGATGAGGGAATGCGCTTAGGCATCCATCGCGGTGCGCATTTCGCCCAACACGCTTTTAAGCTGACCAGCAATGGTTTCAGGTGCGTCAACGCTCTCTGCAATGCGGTTCACTAGCGCACTGCCAACAATCACACCATCAGCGACTTTCGCCACTTCAGCGGCAGTCACACCATCGCGGATACCGAAGCCAACACATAATGGCAAATCGGTCATTTCGCGCAAGGGCGCGAGATGCTCTGCCACATCGTCAGCATTGAGTGTAGCAGCACCGGTAACGCCCTTAAGCGAAACATAATAGAGATAGCCCTCACCGTGGGCGCATATTGTAGCGGCACGAGCATTGGAAGTGGTAGGCGCAACCAAGAAAATCGCTGCTAAATCGCGGGCTTTTAACAGCGGGCCGAACTCATCAGCCTCTTCAGGCGGCATATCTACCACGAGCACGCCATCAACGCCAACGCTTGCCGCTTTATCAGCAAACGTTTCATAGCCAATCCGCTCTATCGGATTGAGATACCCCATCAACACGATAGGCGTTTTAGCATCCACTTGGCGGAACTCAGCGACCATATCCAGCAGGTCAACCAAGCGAGTGCCCTGCTTAAGCGCGCGCTCACAGGCCTTTTGAATCACCGGGCCATCGGCCATTGGGTCTGAAAACGGCACGCCAAGCTCAATAATATCAGCCCCCGCCTCTACTAGGGCATGCATAAAGCCCACAGTGTACTGAGGCGCAGGGTCACCGGCGGTAATATAAGGAATCAGGGCCTTACGACCCTGCTCTTTTAATTCGGAAAAACGCTGGTCAATACGGTTCATGCTAGCCCTTAAAACTCAATGCCATCGATGTTCGCAACGGTCATGATATCTTTATCACCACGACCAGAAAGGTTGACCACGATATGCTGGTCAGGGCGCATGGTCGGTGCCAGCACCTTCGCATGAGCAAGCGCATGGGCCGATTCCAATGCTGGCATAATCCCTTCCATGTGCGTCAGTTCACGAAACGCTTCCAGCACTTCTTTATCGTTTGCGGCTACGTAGTTAACTCGCCCAACATCTTTCCACAGCGCGTGTTCAGGCCCAACCCCTGGGTAGTCGAGGCCAGCAGAAATCGAGTGCGTGTCAGACACTTGTCCCGCTTCGTCAGACATCAAGTAAGTTCGGTTGCCATGCAAAACACCACGCGGCGCATTAGTCGAAAGCGGCGCGGCATGTCGGCCTGTTTCGATACCATCGCCACCGGCTTCGACACCGTACATCGCCACCGCATCATCTTCGACGAAGGGATAGAATAGGCCCAAGGCGTTGGAACCACCGCCCACACAGGCAATTAGCGCATCTGGCAAACGCCCAATTTGCGCTAATGACTGTTGGCGCGCCTCACGCCCCACTACCGAGTTGAAATCACGCACCAACTGCGGATAAGGGTGCGGACCCGCCACGGTGCCGATAATGTAAAACGTGTTATCAACATTGGTGACCCAATCACGCAAGGCTTCATTCATTGCGTCTTTAAGCGTACGAGTGCCTGATTCGACCGGAATTACACGTGCACCCAACAGGCGCATACGATAAACGTTCAGCTTCTGGCGCTGAACGTCTGCCGCCCCCATATAAACGTCACATTCCAGGCCTAAGCGAGCTGCCACAGTCGCCGTAGCAACACCGTGCTGGCCTGCTCCGGTTTCAGCAATAACCCTGGGCTTGCCGGTTTTTTTGGCTAACAGCGCTTGGCCAATGGTGTTATTAACCTTGTGGGCACCTGTGTGGTTCAAGTCTTCACGCTTCAACCAAATTTGCGCGCCACCTAACGACTGTGACCAACGCTCTGCATGGTAAAGCGGCGAAGGACGCCCCACATAATGGGCAAGATCACGGTCAAACTCAGCCTGGAAATCGGGATCATCACGCAGACTCAGGTAGGTCTGCTCTAACTCTTCCAGGGCAAAGCTCAGGGTTTCCGACACAAACCGGCCGCCGTAGGGGCCAAAATGACCACGGGCATCCGGCATTCGGGTCAGGTCGCTGAACTTGGTTTCAGTCGCTGAGACAGTCACAGGCATACCTCACAAGATCGCCAGAACAGGCAAACAATAAATGAACTAACAATGAGGCGTAGTCACCCTGTCGGGTACGCTACGCAATGAGCTTAATGGGCGCAGGCTAACGCCACATTTTGAACAAAAGATGCCATTAACTCGGCATCTTTTATGCCATGAGATATTTCTATACCACCAGAGACATCAATAGCATAAGGCATTACTTGGTTAACCGCAGAAGCCACATTATCAGCCGTTAACCCACCAGCCAGGATAACAGGTTTTTCTAAGGTTGCGGGGATTCTAGACCAATCAAACGTCTCTCCCGTTCCCCCTGGGATACCAGGTCGATAGGCATCTAATAGCAGCGCCTGCGCAAGCGAGTAGTCAGCCGCCGCCTGATGCAGGTCGATATCATCACGCATGCGCAGTGCTTTAATCCAAGGCCGTCCAAACTGCTGACAGAACGAGGCAGGCTCTTCACCATGAAACTGAATTAAATCCAAGTAAGGTAAGCACTGCTCAATGAATTCAGCGGGCTGATTAACAAACAACCCCACACGCGTCACAAAGGCAGGTACTTCCACTGCCAACTCTTCCAGCACAGCAGGCGTTATGCTGCGGGCGCTCTTAGGCCACATCACGAAGCCAAGCGCATCCACACCAAGCGATGCTGCCAGCGCGACGTCCTCATGGCGAGTTAAGCCACAGAATTTAATCCGTGTACGACCAGAACGCGCGTTCATAATGGGGTCTCCTGCTGCTCTGAAGGCGCTGACTCTTGGTTTAAAGGCGTCTGACTCTTAAACGTCAACTTGCGCCGTGCCGCAATGCGCGGATTATCAGGTAACTGACGTTCCCCGGTCCACTCACCGGTAAATGCGAGCAGGTTGGGGCCTAACGGCTCTTTGGGCAGATCAAATCGTTCGTCATAAAGTGAGTCTACGAAATGAAGGCCACAGGCTGGTGCAGTGACATCGCCTTTTCGGCGATTCTTCAGTGCCAGCAGGCGCGCAATGTGCCCTTCATCTTGTGAGCCGCGCCCTACGCTGACCAGCGCCCCCGCAATATTGCGAATCATGTGGTGCAAAAAAGCATTGCCCTGAATATCAATGACCACTATTGGCCCATAGCGTTTCACTTCTACAAAGTGCATTTGCCGCCAAGGCGTTTTGGACTGGCAGCCCGCCGCTCGAAAGCTGCTGAAGTCATGTTCGCCTACTAAAGCCTGTGCCGCCCGATGCATAGCATCGGCATCTAGCGGATCTCGACACCAAGTTACGTTGTGGCGTTCTAACACCGGACGGCTAATTTGATTCAACAAAATATAACGATAGCGACGCCCAAGTGCGCCCAGGCGGGAATGGAAGTCATCGGACACAGGTTTTACCCAGCGCACAGCGACGTCTCTAGGAAGGTTGGTGTTGCTGCCAAAAATCCAGGCTTTTTCAGAACGCTGAACAGGCGGGTCAAAATGGATGATCTGACGGGTGGCATGCACGCCAGAATCGGTTCGACCACTGGCATGAATACGCACTGGGGCGCTGGCCACTTTTTCCAGCGCATCTTCCACCGCTTGCTGAACTGAAGCTGCGTGCTTCAAACGCTGAAAGCCGCAAAAGCGCGTACCATCATATTCAATGCCCATCGCTAGGCGCCCCGTTAAGGGCTTTGTTTCGTCAAAATGGTAAAACAGCGTCATGAAGCCACGTCACATAGAAGATAGTTAGGGTGTGCCATTATCCCGACGTCGTGGCTCAAATGCCACCTCTTCGATTTCCCAGCGTTCCTCGACGCTCTTCCGCCCATATTGGCTGCTCCCCATGACTGAAGGCGAAGACGTCTTCTCCTGCCGTCCGGCCTCAACTATCGGTACTGGCTCACTGTTAGCCGGTACTGTATCGGCTGTTGATGAATCCCGCGCGGGTGGTTCTGTAGTAGATGAAGACGTAGTAGATGAAGACGTAGTAGGTGAAGACGTAGTAGGTGAAAACGTAGCAGTTGGCATCGTATCAGCGTTATAAACTAATGAAGTGGGCGGAACATCTTCCCACTGCCGTTCGCGACGTCTGCGAGACCATACTAGCGCTCCCAACAAAAGCGCTAACGCAGTACTAGCAAGCGGCCATTGATAGGCGGTAATGCGCTCAACAATCGTGTCTGACGCACTCTGCGAACGGTTCAGGTTAGGCATCTCGTTAGGTGTATGGCTGTTTGCCATCAGCGCGGCACTCCCCGCCAGCGCATCAGATATTTCTTGAGCTTGCTGAAGCTCGCGCTGAGACGCACTCAATGCTTGTGTTAGCGACACCACCTCTTGACGCAGCATGACTAGCTCATCACGCATTTCTTCGCGCTCGTCAAGCGCCGCTAGCAGCCTATCCTGGCTCTCCAACAGCTGTTCAGCGAGCATTTGCTCGATGGCGACAGTATCGGATGTTTGCGGGGATGGATTAGTGCCCTGGTCGACACTTTCCATGGTTGGCTCGCCTGCCTGCTCCACGCTCGAATCACTATGGCTTTCAGGTTTTTCTTGGGGCTCAACCTGACGGTCTACAGGCTGACGCATCGCTTGAATCGCCGGGGCAGCATTGCTGGACGTTCGTGACGCAACCTGTTGACGGGTAGGGATATTGAGCGTCTGGCCCGCACGGAGTTCATCTACATTGCCAGTGGGAAACGCAGCGGGATTAGCTGCTAAGAGCGCCGTCATCATTTGTTGAATGGTTACATCGGCTGGCTTCACCCTTGCGGCAACGCTCCAAAGAGTATCGCCACTGGCTACGTAGACAATATCGCGTGCGGCCGATGCCATAGAAGCGGCTGCGCTGCTGGTCGCTTCGGCCGAGCCAATGGCGTCAACAGGGCTACCTAACGCGTATTCAGGTGGATCAAACAACAGCGTTAAAGCGCGCGTCTGCCGCCCTTCTGGCGAAGAAATCGTTAACAGTAGATCCAACCATGGCTCATGAACTGCCTGGGAAGAGCGCAGCAAAAGTCGATGCCCAGCTGGCTGCTCTTGAACCTGAACACTGATACTTGCCGTAAGGGGTGTCCACTCCAACCCCAGCGCTCTAAACGCCGATTCGTTTGCCAGGTCGACACGTAAATCACTCAGCGCGAAATGCTCGCTTTCCTGAAGCGGCACAGTGGCCTCAAGCGGCGCATCTAACGGCGAACTTACCGTTGCCTGGCCCAACCCAAGCGCCACTGCCAGCGGGCTAATAGCGCTCAGCGATAGCCCCAACATCCCTGTTAACTGTTTTCTCATAAAGGCCTCTGCTGCCTTTTATTTGGTTGCGGCCAAGCCACACTTTCTTACATTTACTTAGCAAAATCACACTCTGCCTCCTTTTTACCACACCCAGAGAATAAAAAAACGGGAAGCTGCGAACAGCTTCCCGTTTTTATCAACGCCTTTATTTAAGCGTGGCGTGCTCTACTGCTCGCGTAAGATCTTTAGCATACGCTTGAGCGGCTCGGCAGCACCCCATAACAACTGGTCACCAACACTGAAGGCTGACAAGTATTCGCCGCCCATATTCAGCTTGCGAATACGACCGACCGGTACTTGCAGCGTGCCAGTCGCAGCAGCGGGCGTTAGGCCAGCAACTGTAGCGTCTTTGTCGTTCGGGATCAGTTGAACCCACTCATTATGCTTAGCAATACGGTCTTCGATCTCATCAAGCGGCACATCCTGCTTCAGCTTAATAGTGAACGCTTGGCTGTGAGAACGCATTGCACCGATGCGCACACAAAGGCCATCGATGGGGATCGGGTTGTTTTGCAAACCTAAGATCTTGTTAGTCTCAACGCTGCCCTTCCACTCTTCACGGCTTTGGCCGTTATCAAGCTTGGTATCGATCCATGGCAGCAAGCTACCCGCTAGCGGTGCACCGAAATTATCCGTGGGAAAGTCACCACTGCGCATCGCAGCAGTCACTTTACGGTCGATATCCAGAATCGCGCTAGAGGTATCTTTAAGCTCTTCGCCTACGCTGTCGCGCAGTTGACCCATCTGGTTCAACAGCTCGCGCATGTGCTTAGCGCCTGAACCGGAAGCTGCTTGGTACGTCATGGAAGTCATCCACTCGACCATGTCTGCTTCGAACAAGCCACCCAAGCCCATCAGCATCAGGCTCACGGTGCAGTTGCCGCCGACAAAGGTTTTAGCACCCTTCGCTAACTGGTTATCGATCACCTTACGATTGACCGGATCCAGAATAATGGTCGCTTCGTCTTCCATACGCAGGGTGCTGGCCGCATCAATCCAGTAGCCTTTCCAGCCCGCCTCACGTAAGTCTTTATAAACCGGCTTGGTATAGTCGCCACCTTGACAGGTGACCACCACGTCCAGTGCTTTTAACGCATCAATATCAAACGCATCTTTCAGTGGAGGCACGTCCACGCCGATATCGGGGCCAGGCTGACCAACTTGGGAGGTGGTGAAAAATACCGGTTCAATACCGTTAAAATCACCATCTTCCTGCATGCGCTGCATCAGCACTGAGCCAACCATGCCACGCCATCCCACGAAACCGACTTTCAACATGTGAAGTCCTCCAACTAAGAATGAGAGCGATATTATACACAAATATTAGACACAACGTCGGCCACCCTTAGGGTGGCCGACTGTTAATACCTTTCAGCGTCAATTAGTTAGCACGCTTTACACATAATTTAATTTTTTGCGAAGGCCGCCAATACGGCATCACCCATCTCATCGGTAGAGACACGGCGCGTTCCTTCAGAGGCGATGTCAGCAGTACGCAAGCCATCATCTAACACACTGCCAACAGCGGCTTCAATGCGCTCAGCCATGGCGGTTTCATTCAATGAATAGCGCAACATCATCGCGACCGATAGCATCATCGCTAACGGGTTAGCAATATTCTGCCCAGCGATATCTGGCGCGCTACCGTGGCAAGGCTCGTACATGCCCTGCCCACTCTCGTTTAGCGATGCTGAAGGCAACATGCCAATAGAGCCGGTAAGCATGGCAGCGGCATCGGAAAGAATATCGCCAAACATATTGCCCGTCACTACCACATCAAACTGTTTCGGCGCGCGCACCAGCTGCATGGCGGCGTTATCCACGTACATATGGGAAAGCTCAACATCCGGGTACTCTGGTGCCAAACGCTCCATCACTTCACGCCACAGAATAGTGACTTCCAACACGTTGGCTTTATCTACCGAGCAGAGTTT
Organism: Halomonas sp. XH26; assembly: GCF_024138895.1. Lineage (NCBI taxonomy): Bacteria > Pseudomonadati > Pseudomonadota > Gammaproteobacteria > Oceanospirillales > Halomonadaceae > Halomonas > Halomonas sp. XH26. The sequence continues at coordinate 1,687,497 of NZ_CP071889.1, read as the reverse complement.
TTTGCCGCGCTTCTGAGCCATTTCAAAGGCGACGCGACCAATACGCTCAATTTCGCTTTCAGAGTAGATGTAGGTGTTAAAACCCACCCGCTCGCCGTTGCGCTCTTCAATGCCACGTGGCTGGCCGAAATAAATGCCACCGGTAAGCTCACGGACAATCATAATATCCAGCCCAGCCACTAACTCCGGCTTCAAGCTAGAAGCGCTAGCCAACTGCGGATAAAGCATGGCCGGACGCAGGTTGCCGAACAAACCCAAGTTTTTACGCAGACCTAACAGGCCTTTTTCAGGACGCTTGGAAAGGTCTTCGAGTGTATCCCATTTGGGGCCACCAACAGCGCCCAGCAAAATAGCACTGGCTGCCTTGGCTTTTTCAAGAGTTTCAGCAGGCAGTGGCTCACCGTGAACATCGTAAGCAGAGCCACCGACAAGGCCTTCTTCGACGTCGATATCCAAACCAGCTTCCTGGCAGGCCTTCAGCAAGCGAGCCGCCTGGGCCGCAATTTCAGGGCCAATACCGTCACCCGGCAGCAGTAATACCTTATGAGTCATGCAATTTCCTTAGCATTTCAAACGTTGAAGGTGAATGAACACTTACGCAGGCTGACGGAATAACCACGGGCGCTGCTGGCGATGTTTTTCTTCAAACGCGCGAATAGCGTCTTCGTCCTGCAGGGTAATCCCAATATCGTCCAGACCGTTCAGCAGGCAGTGCTTCCGGAACGCATCCACCTCAAATTCGAGAATTTCGCCACTGGGCGTAATGACCCGCTGATTTTCTAAATCTACGTCTAATTGATAGCCTTCGCTGCCTGCTACTTCCGTAAACAGACGGTCAACAACGTCTTCTTCTAGCGTAATCAGCAGAATGCCGTTTTTGAAAGCATTGTTGTAGAAAATATCGGCAAAGCTTGGCGCAATCACTGCTTTGAAACCAAAATCTTCCAGCGCCCACGGGGCGTGCTCACGGGAACTACCACAGCCAAAGTTGCGGCGCGCCAGCAATACTTCAGCACCTTGGTAACGCGGTTGGTTCAACACAAAATCTGGGTTCAGCGGACGCTGCGAACAGTCTTGTCCTGGCTGGCCTTCATCCAGGTAGCGCAGTTCATCAAACAAGTTCACGCCAAAGCCTGTGCGCTTAATCGACTTCAAAAACTGCTTCGGAATAATCAGGTCGGTATCGACATTAGCACGGTCAAGCGGCGCTACGATTCCTTCTAAACGTTCAAACTTTTTCATGGCTTAGGCCTCCTGCGCGTGGCTAGTGTCGTTAGCGGGTAAGGTACGTACATCAACAAAGTGACCAGCAATCGCTGCCGCCGCGGCCATCGCAGGGCTCACCAGATGTGTGCGACCACCGTAACCCTGGCGACCTTCAAAATTGCGGTTAGACGTTGATGCACAGTGTTCACCAGCGCCCAACTTGTCGGCATTCATTGCCAAGCACATTGAACAACCCGGCTCACGCCACTCAAAGCCAGCTTCAATAAAGATTTTATCTAAGCCTTCTGCTTCTGCCTGGCGTTTCACCAAACCAGAACCCGGCACCACCATGGCAAGCTTAATAGAGCCAGCAACTTTATTACCTTTCGCTACCTTGGCCGCTTCGCGTAAATCTTCAATACGCGAGTTAGTACAGGAGCCGATAAATACTTTATCGAGCTTGATATCGGTAATTTTCTGGTTTGCCTGCAAGCCCATATATTCGAGGGCGCGCGCGTGACTGCGCTGCACGGTGTCATCCAACGCGGCTTGGGGGTCTGGCACTTGGCCGGAAATACCGGTGACCATTTCCGGGCTAGTCCCCCAACTGACCTGGGGCTCGATCTCTTCAGCTTGCAGAGTAACCACTTTATCGAACTGCGCGTCGGCATCGGAAACCAGAGTGCGCCAGTCGGCTACGGCGGCTTCCCACTGCTGTGCGGTGGGCGCAAAGGGACGCTCGGCCAGATAATCAATCGTCGTGTCATCGACGGCAATCAGGCCTACACGGGCACCCGCTTCAATGGCCATGTTGCATACGGTCATGCGGCCTTCCATAGAGAGCGACTCAATCGCACTACCGGCAAACTCAATGGCATAGCCCGTACCACCAGCGGTGCCAATCTTGCCAATAATCGCCAACACCACGTCTTTAGCGGTCACGCCCAGGCCAAGCTCACCTTCTACGCGCACCTGCATGTTCTTCATTTTTTGCGCCAGCAAGCACTGGGTCGCCATAACGTGTTCAACTTCTGAGGTGCCAATACCATGGGCCAAGGCACCAAACGCACCGTGGGTAGCGGTGTGGGAGTCGCCGCACACCACGGTCATACCGGGCAACGTTGCGCCCTGCTCTGGGCCTACCACGTGAACGATACCCTGGCGCGGGTCGTTAATTTTGAACTCTTCGATGCCGTACTCAAGGCAGTTATCGTCCAAGGTTTGTACTTGGATTAACGACACCGGGTCTTTAATACCGCTATTGCCTTCAGCGCGCTCTTTTACCGTCGTAGGCACGTTGTGGTCAGGCGTTGCCAAGTTAGCATCCAAACGCCAGGGCTTGCGATTAGCCAAGCGCAGTCCTTCAAACGCCTGGGGCGAGGTGACTTCGTGAAGCAACTGGCGGTCGATATAGATCAACGCCGTGCCGTCGTCACGCTGTTTCACCAAATGTTGATTCCAGAGTTTGTCGTAAAGCGTTTGACCTGACATGTTGCTCTCCTGGGCATTGCCCTGCTAGTTCGGTATGGCAGCCTCTGCGTGCTGCTTATGTGACTATATGGGCAGTGTCACGCGAGTCGCGCATAAAAGCAATTCATGTTATTCATAGATTAGATTCCAAACTGGAATGCTTATTCAGTAGCACCTATTAAATACCTAGTGATAAATACCTGTTCAGGGAGTCGCAAGTGGATACTCAAAGCCTGCAAGCATTTCTGGCCGTTGCCGAAACCCAGAGCTTTTCCCGCGCGGCGGAACAGTTGTATTTAACGCAGCCTGCAGTAAGCAAACGCATCGCTACTCTGGAAGACCAACTTGGCACCCGGTTATTTGACCGCATCGGGCGGCGCATCGCGCTGACCGAAGCGGGCAATGTGTTGCTTCCCAAAGCACAGCACATACTGTTTACCGTGGAAGATAGCCGCCGCGCACTCGCCAATCTTTCCGGCCAAGTAGGCGGTAAGCTTACGCTCGCTACCAGTCACCACATCGGCCTGCACCGTCTACCGCCGCTATTAAAGCAGTACACTCACCGCCACCCAGAAGTGGCGTTAGACCTGCACTTTCTGGACTCAGAGCTAGCCTACCAAGGAGTGGTCGACGGCACGCTGGAGATGGCGATAGTCACTCTCGCCCCCCACCCCGTTGAACAGCTTCACGTGGTAGAGCTATGGCGCGACCGGCTGTGTTTTGTCTGCGCCACCGACCACCCACTGGCGCAGCGTACCCGCCACACCAGCAGCCCGCTCAGCTTGACTGAATTATGTGAATTCAATTGCGTGCTGCCAGGTGCAAAAACCTTTACTCGCACCTTGATTGGCCAACGTTTTGCCGAAGTGGGCCTACAGCTTCCCGTCAGCATGGCAACAAACTATTTAGAAACGCTGAAAATGATGTGTAGCGTGGGCCTGGGCTGGAGCCTGCTACCTGAAAACATGATCGATAGCGAACTCATAGAGCTCAATGTAGACACCGCCCCCATCCAGCGCCCGTTGGGATATCTCGTCCACACCAGTCGTACGCTTTCTAATGCCGCTAAAAAAATGATTGAAGAGCTGGAAAGCGCCCGCCACGCCACTCTCAACATTTAGCCGCGCGCACCAGTGTTGCGGGAAAGCGATACGCGAGCCTACCAGGCACCTGTGAGGCGATGCCTGGACAACTACAAAGCGCCACTCGTATCAATGGCATCTCTGATCACACTTCCCAGTTCAGCTATCGCGGTATTTCGTTCTTCAAAGGATGCGTCAGTTTCGGTGATATAAAACGCCACAATGGTAGGCTCGCGCTCAGGCGGCCATATAACAGCGGTAATCGATCTTGAACCAAAACCACCGGCTCCCGTCCGATCTCCAATCACCCACTCATCAGGCATTTGTGACCTAAACAAGCCATCAGCCACTTCATTATTAACCAACCATTCACGCAGTTGGTTTTTCGACTGGGGCGATAACGCGTTTCCCACTACCAGCTTCTCAAGGTTACTTACCATTGCATTGGGCGTGGTGGTATCACGCTCATCATGTGGAGCAGCCTCGTTTAGCTCTGTCTCCCAACGGTCCAAACGCGTGACACTATCCCCCAAGTCTCTCACAAACGCCGTCACGGCCTGTGGTCCACCAATCGCCTGTAAAATCAGGTTAGCTGCGGTGTTATCGCTGGTTGTCATCGTCGCTTCGCAGAGTTCAAACAGCGATATTTCCCGGTTATCCGCATACGCTTCGGTAACGGGTGAATAGGTGACAATGTCAGAAGCAGATACTTTCACTCGTCTTCCGAGTTGCTCACTTCCTTCATCCACACGCTGCAGCAGCGATGCACACGCTAAGGTTTTAAAAGTGCTGGACATAGCGAACAGTTGGTCTGCGTTGTATTCCCAGCGCTGCTCAGTTTCCAGGTCATAGGCTGCAAAACCAACGCGTGCATCCAACTGTCTCTCTATACGCTCAACCTCTGTAAGCAAATTATCATCCTGAGCCATCAACACAGCAGGAACCGCTATTAAGCAAATCAACATAATCCAGCGCGAAACTCGTTGTTTGCAATCCACTTTCATCATCCTTTTAAAATCATAAAATCTATAACGAGAGGTAAATTGATCACTTCGCCTATCTATATGGCCTATAGAGAGCTCTCTAAGGCCTCCAGGATAAAACCCGCTTTGGCAGCCGTATAGGCTTCTCTATCTGACTTAAATTCTGCCGCCCATAACCGCTTATTCTTCTCATACCGTTGGGCTAGCTCAGCATTGGTAAGTAGTATGTTTCGAAATGCCAAGCGCTGATCCCACTCACGGCTACCGTAGACAATGAGGTGTAAGTGATGCGTCCTACGCCCCTCGGCCCACCGCATAAGCCAACGCCGACCAACTAGCGAAGCGTTGAACGCCATTGATGTTGCATAGCCTGCGCGGCACAACGGTTCCATTAATTTGTCGGCACGTGACATCGAATCCACGCCAGCCAAGATATCGATAACTGGTTTGGCAGAAAGCCCCGGTACGGCTGTACTCCCAACGTGTTCGATCGCCAAAAAATCATCTGGAAACAAATCAAAGAGACGCTCTCGCTCCTCCTCGAACATTCGTTGCCAGTTAGCATCAGATGGGAAGATTACCACTTCCTCATTAATCGCCCTGTTAAGGGACTCTGCTTCATCCATCGTCGCTATCCCTTGCTCTATCAACCTGATCAAAAATCACCATGGCCATGCACTCCCGTCCGGTCACTGTGGCGCCGAACCAGCCCCACCAAGGCTCCTGCGTTGGCACTTAGTGCCTTAATACGGTAGGGCAAGTGTTTTTGTTCAGGCTATCCAAAGCCGAGCTGTGAAATTTGCAGCAGCTCGACCTCATAGAGCTTTCTCTTGGCTGGCACAGCCACGTTGTTAAAAACCGGGTTGTTGGTAATAGGACGAACATTTGACAAACACCAAGCCAAATAACCAGGTTCCCAGCCATTTGAACAAGCAGCCTTCACTTCTGAAGGCTGCCATTCATGTATCTCTTCAACATCCACAATTGCAACAGCCCTGCCATCAGGGTCAACGGGGTTATCAGCAGATAAGAAGTGAGAATTTTCTACAATCAAAAGATCACGGATAGGTAAAGATTCTGGGCGCCACGAGCGAACCTCCAGCGTCTTTTTTCCCGAAGCTATATTAGAGCCATGCGGGCTTACTATTGAAAGTGCGAGCATAGACCTTCCTTCTTTAGTAAAAATCACAAACTCGAATTAAAATCGACAATAAAAAGAAAAAAACATACACAACATCAAGTTCAATTTTATTAAAAAACTGCGAATGCAGATAATAAAACCGCAACACAGCTATACCCTACTCCTACCACTGCAGGCAGTGTAGACATTGCAAACCCTGGCGCTCTCCATAACACATTACGCCTGTAACCTATCCAAAACATGACGCGACCAGCAACAAAAACTCCAGAATAGATGGGCAGCAAGCTCAATAATTGATAAGGAATTAAAACAGATAGCGCCAGTATATTAATAGCGAATATCATAAGCTGTTCATGAGTATTAGATAGAACTCTTAGATCAACCTTCATCCCCTCTGTATTTGCTTCACACTTAGTGGGATCCGCTGACGGGTTTCCGTAACGTTGAGAGCCGATTCTAACAATCATCAAAAAAAACAGTGCAACAGGAAAAACAAGGCACATTATTGCGAGCTTTAGTCGCTCTACTACGACAAGCTCCTCAGCAACTTGAGGCAAAAAACTATAGAAAGAGACAAACACCACTATTGTTCCAACAAATCCTAGCAGCATCCCCATTTTAACTGTTCTATCATCGCTTTTTTGAGTCATATTCTAATTCCTTTTAGGCCATAATGAGGCTTTAAGCATATGCTTTCAAAACGCTGCTAAAACGGTATCACAAGCATCTAAATCGGCAATATGAAGGTTATGTGAACGTCCGCTCTACAACCTCGACATTGAATCCCTCAGACTCTTCAGGTGACTCAAAGAAACCCTTTACCATCCTGAAAACTTCCTCGGTATCGAAGCTCGCCCGCTCAGGCTGCTCCCTTTGGCGCTGTTTCAGCTGTTTTAGACAAACCTCGTCTTCTGCCATCACATAGTACAGTTCGTGAGATATCCCTCGTTGCGAGTAGATATCCTTGAACCATGCCCTTTGCTTCCTGGTATTGCCGGGGAAATCTAGAACCACAGTGGTGCCTGCCAAGAGTATTTGCTCAACGTGTTTCCTAAGCAATGGCTTAAGGCGTGACGAGTAACTGATGTAGTCGTTGAAATCGTTGATTTCGCCTGGGAAAAGAGTAGCTAACCAGTCGTCCTCTGAAAGAAGCACGGCGCCGCGCTCACGCGCAATGCTGACAGACAGCGTGCTTTTTCCAGCGCCCATCTTTCCACAGAAGAATATCAACGTTCCGTAAGAACTCATTATCTGCTCCTTTAATTACGCCTACTGCGTTTCTAATCCCTGCATCCATAACAGGCTTAATTGCTCAGCAGAAATGCCTAAAGTCGCTGGCTGAGACGCAAGTTGTGTTCCAAAAATCCTCTCGGCCACCTGTCTTCCAACGGTTTGAGCTGAGGATGTCTTAACGATTCGCTGCTGATAAAAACTTGTCAGAACACTTTCCAACTCACCTTGCTCTCCCAAAAGCCGGACAAGATGCCACGCATCTTCCAGCGCCTGACATGCTCCCTGCCCAGATGTTGGTAAAGACGCATGGGCCGCATCTCCAATAATGACAACATTGTCTTGATGCCAATAAGGCAGGGGATCAAGATCATGAACAAAAATGCGATTGAGCGATGCTGCATCATAGAATTTCAGCACGTTGCGTACCGGGTCAGGCCAGCAGCGAAAACGCTGATGCAGCTCATCATACCAAGCAGATAAGGGCCGTTGTTTATCAATATCGGCATTCCATGCGCCAGCCCAGAAACATAGCCCATTATTCATAGGGACAATTCCAAACCGCTCACCCAAGCCACGAAAATCATGGATGGCGTTATCTAAAACACCTTCATTCAACTGACTGATACCAATGATATTAATGAATCCTTGAAAACGGGGGCTCACCTTTTCGGCATATAGCGTGTGACGCACCACCGAATTCATTCTCCCATCGGCTCCTACTACCACGTCAAACTCTTGCTTTAATCGGTCAATATCCTGCGCCGTCATTGGGCAACCAAGGTGTATTTTTACACCCAAATCATCCAACCTCTTGGCCAGTATGCCCATAAGATCACGGCGCAATATTGTTATACTGGGGAAACCACTCAGCAGGTTCACTTCCTCAATATCAAGCTCACCCTGCCAAACGCCAAATTGATCAAACTGACGCATTAAACGGGGAGCACCACCCAGGCGTTTTAGCTCTTTTTCCACCCCCATCTGTTGCAGTACAAAAATTGCATTTGGCCATAAAGTCACGCCAGCACCAATGGACGAGACCTTACTGTCACGCTCATACACGCTCACTTGATAGCCTTGTTGTGTGGCGAGTATTGCCAGCGCTATTCCAGCAACCCCTGCACCAACAATGGCAATACGATTAGTGTTTTTCATCGACCCTACCTCAATAGTTAAATTCGGTAGAGATTGTCACAAATCCACTCACAGGGATAAACACGCTATTATTGCGTTATTAATCCCATTTTCTGAGAGAATCTATGATTGAGAAAATCGAACTTCAATGGCTACTTAGCTTTCAGGCGGTATATGAACAACTAAGCTTTAAGCGTGCAGCGGAGCAACGTCAATTGCCAACATCCAATGTCAGTCGCCATGTCGCGTTATTGGAACAACAACTTAGTTTGCGACTATTGGAACGCACCACCCGTAAGATGATTCCAACCGCCGCAGGCAAGCAACTTTATCAGGCCATCACGCCGCTCACACGGGCGATGAATGACGCACTTGAAGAAGCCTCACTACACGGTGACGCCCTATCCGGCCACCTTAAGATCATCATGCCTGACCTCCCCTTTCTGGCCGAAATCACCGCAAACTTTTGCCTCCAGCATCCTCAAATACAACTAAGTTGTGACACCCAATTAAACCCTTCGGAAGGTTTGTTAGAAGGATTCGACCTGGTGTTACGCTTCGGTAGAGGGCCATTGGAGGATTCTGGCTGGGTCGCTAAAGAAATCCAACGCTGGCCGAGTTGCGTAGTTGCCGCACCGCAACTTCTTGAGCATCACCGATTGCCGGGCTCACTGGATGAACTGAGCAAAGCGCCCTGCATTACCAGCCTGTCTGTCCTACAAGGCATGCCCTGGCGATTCAAGAATAACCAGACCATTCAGGTGCAATCCAGCTATAAGGTCAACAGTGGCTACATGGCTAAAGCTGCCGCGCTGAAGGGGCTTGGCTTTGCTATTTTACCCACTCATGCATGCCAAGCAGATATAGAAAATGGATCGCTTATCAAGATTGATCTTAACTGCCAGCCAGAGGATCTCGTGTTATATGCGTTTTACTCGGGAAAAAAATACCCGCTGGAAAAAGTGAGAGTATTTTTGGAACACCTGAGATTAGCAATTATGGATCTTGATTCAGATGGAAATAAAGTCTCGTGATGACCTCACCCATATCAGCTTCCACCTGCTACTCAACGTCAGCCTGAAGACATATGTATGGTAGTGACGCTATAGCCACACCCAAAAGCCAGCGACTGGGCTGCCATCATAAACGGCGCGTGGAACAAGCGTCCGGCGGCGAACTGATGGCTTTGCCGGCACCGCGACTACTCTTCAATCTCTTTCAAATTCTCTAATGGAACCCAGCCTGATTCTTTGCTGGTAGATTTTTCACACCATAGCCAGCCATTCAAACTTCTTGCGCCAGTTAGTCGCTCACCTTCCAGCACATTAAGTTCTCTGGCGGTGTAGTCATCAAGTGCACGCCCCTCTGAACCTTCCAGTCGCTCAATAACTTGCCCAGGCACCCAGCCTGGTTCTTGCCCGGGAGAACTGCACAAAAACCAGTTATCCCACTCTTCAGTTCCCTCATACTCCTCGCCAACAACAAGAGGATCACCTTTTCTGAAAGTGATGGGGTTAGGAAACTCACTTTCATGTGAACTAACAACGAGATATTTCTTGGTACTCATATGGCTCTCTAATTCTGGTTAACACCCGCATGCAAACTTGTGGGCATTATAATGACCACAGGCCGCATCTTACGATAACTCATTCTGCTATTATGACTCACTCACCCACTTTGAATAACTGGCACGCTCAATATCCACAACCTCGACGGTTAACGAGCAACGTGGAAGCTCAAGTGTTTGCAATTGCGCTAATACCGATCTTGAAAGCATTTGCTTTTGGGCAGCGGTTCTACCTGACAGAATCTTTAGCACCACATGCACAAAATCAGACCTTGCCTTCCCCGTCATATAGCTTTGATAGGCGATTGACCTGACTTTTATATCACTACCATCTGCCTCAAATAGCGCTGACGTCATGGCTCCTGAAAATACCAATGGTAATATCAACTCACCATCCAGTGATGCGGAATGCTCAACAATGCAATGTGGCACGAACTACTCCAAAATATAACGCTGTTAATACGTACGGCTTTGTAGCTAAGATAAAGCCGCAACGGAAAAGCCGTCGTTACGCAAGAGTTACTACGGTAAGGGCACCATTAAATCAAGTAGAAATGATCCCATGGAGAATCAAAACGCCTGGAACCCATCCAGTAAATATTGCACAGAAAAGTGTATAAATGGCGACACTTTTCTTTATATTTTTGGCCAAAGCAAGAAGAGCAAAAAAACCGAACCATAGAACTGCCCATGCGAACCAGTTGATTGTATTCCAGAAACCAAATGTCCAACTAATGCTGGAAACTGAGTTAATACCAACTACTGCGGCCGTAATGCTAACGAATAAGCAGAACCACCCCAAGCCTCTGCCATCTACTTTTAACAACTGATTCGCTCCAACCCAAAGATAAGTAAAGGAAAATAAAAATGTAAATGCTCCCGCACTGACAGCCGTTGAATTTCCTGGATCATTAAAAATCAAGAACACAGCTACAAGAAAGCTTAGAGCACCCACTAAAATATTTATCACCGAAACTTCTCTATCACCTATTTTGCCTAGCAACCATATACCATTAACAAAGAGAACAGCTCCAACATATAAAAGCGTCAGGCCTAACATCATTGATTTTCTCCTTTTGAATTTATTATTCAGACTTATCAATAATCATTTCAGCTATTTCAGCTATACTTTTCCTCTCTTCCATTGCACTTTTGGACAAAAACTGATGAGCCTCCTCTTCTGTCATAGGTGTATTTTTAATGAGAATCACTTTCGCTTTATTCAATAAGGACATAGAAGACAATTTATTATGAGCCTTATTAATTTCTTTCCTAGATTTTAGCAAATCTTCACTATTCCTCCTTGCAACCACCAAGCTTGGAAGAACGTCATGCGACTTTAGAGGAACGGTTACGACCCCATGAGACTCAATCTCTAAAAGCTGTGATAAAGTAGAAGGGCTTGCGTACTCAACGATAAAAATTAATGTCACAGCGTCAGTAGAATCACGTATTATTTTTTTCAACCGGGCGTGACTACCATCTTGAAAGACGCCTGAAAATATGATATCGACAGGAAAGTCGAGAGTTTCCGGCAATGGCCATAAATGCCGAACAGGACAACCAATTCTAATTAGTTGCAATACTAATGAATCGCTAACTTCACCTTCAGGATTCAATACTAAAACCTGCAGGTCTCGAAGTTTTCCAAGGATCGAAGAGTTACTCATATCACAAAACCCTGGGCATTAATTCAGTCCAGTTTTCGAGCCGGTGCACAACCACATATGGATCTGGACAAATAGGTGAAGGGGATATCCACTTAACATTAAAAGCTCCATCGTGATCTATTTCTGCTATTCTTGACGTTAAATGTGAATGGTTATTTTGCTTTTCTATCCACACAGGGCCTTGGGGAGCATGGATCTCAGTCAAGTAGAGTTGCTCTCTCACTTTTTCTAATTCGACACTTCCAGCAGCCTGCATCGCTTGGCACAACAACAAAGTTTGGTGATAGGCTGCTTCAGTCCAAGCCGTAACTGATACATCGCTAGGAAAGTAACTTTTACATTCAGATAAAAACAGAATACTTTTTTCACTTTTATCAGAAGAAAAGTAAGGCGCTACAACAATATTCCCTTTAGCCGTCTCTAATGACATTTTATTTATTTCAGCCTCACTTGTCGTCAGGCTTGCGATGGGAGGTTTTTGACCTGACAAATAACAATTTGCAAATTCCGTGTAAAACTCGGCTGTCCCATGACCCACTACAGTAGAAAAAACCACATCAGGCTGCAAATTAGCCACTTTATTAGCAATATCCTTTACCTCATTGAAAGACGGGTAAAGAGGCATATAAAACTCATCAAGAATAGTGCCACCATGTTGCTTATATAATAGCCGCATTACATGATTACTTTCGCGCGGGTAAATATAATCAGAGCCTACAAAAACTATATTTGAACCATAGTTTTTTATTAGATATGCAGCAAGCGGAGCACTATTTTGATTAGGTGCCGGACCGCCATAAAATATATTTGGAGAGTATTCAAACCCCTCATAAGGAGTTGGATAGAAAAGTAACACATCAGACCTCTCGATTGTCGCCATGATAGCCTTTCTTGTATGCGACATGTAACAACCAACAAAAAAATCAACTTTATTATTTTTAATAAGCTCCTCAGCATATGCACGAAATCTATCAGGATCTCCACCTAAGTCTCGGTGCATATATTTTATAGGTTTTCCTCCAATGCCACCTGATTCATTAATCTGTTTAATAGCCAGCTGTGCTCCAAATCTTTGTGAGCGTTCGATATCAGCTGTAACACCAGTATCTGAGAACAATAAACCAATTACCGGCTCTTCCATTCTATTTAACATTATCAATCAACCTTTTAAAAAAAACCTTACCATTAAAAATAGATGCATGATATTTAACAGGGTCATTATCTTCAAGGGTGAATTTATGATTATCTAACAGATACTCAGCTAGGAAAACCTCGAGATTTTTCCTTACAGAGCGCCTTATAGACCTCGCACCAAACTGCCGATCATAGCCTGCATTTGAAATAAATTTTACTACATCAGAGTCGAATGTTAATAAGCAACTATGCTTAATCAACCGACGATTTAGCTTTTCCAATTCAAGCTCCACAATACGCCCAACAGCATCTTCTCCTATCCAGTTAAATACGGTTATATTATCTATACGATTTACAAATTCAGGAGAGAATGTATTCAACAGCTTTTTTTTTACAATACTCTCAAGACCTTTACCCTTCTCTTTCGAATATCTATGAATAATTTTTAACAACATTTTTCTATGATTTTCTTCATAATTCTGAATCTCATAAGCAGCTAAATTACTAGTCATAAAAATGATAGAATTTCTAAAGCTGTACGTCTTTTCTCCCGATGCTACAGTCAACATGCCATTATCAAATACGTTTAACAGAGCATGAAGAACTTCTTTGCTTGCTTTTTCAACTTCATCTAATAAAACAATTCCAGGTATACTATTTCTACCCTCAATCATTTCCTCATCAAGAATAGTTTTACCTTCCTTGGCACCAACGTAACCAGGAGGAGCTCCTGTCAAAGAAGCTGCATAATGCTCTTGAGACAAAGTATTCATGTCCACACGACAAAAGGAATCAGCATCACCATACAATGAACGTGCTAAAGACCTTACTAATTCTGTTTTACCTACGCCCGTAGGACCAAGGAGCAAAGCCGTATAGAGTGGCCTTCTAGGATCGGCAATATCGGCCCTCACTACTTTAAGCATATCTTCTACTGCTTGCACTGCCTGCTCTTGACCTATAATCTCAGATCTAATTGCTGACATAACCGCCTCAATATCAAACTGGAAACGGCTACTGAGTCTAGCTTTACTGGCTAAATGTAGACTCTCTATATCTTGTCCTGAGGTATTTTCATCCTTTAATGCTTCAGCATTTTTATTTTTTCTTTCTGTTTCAGCTAGCATTTCATTTAAAAATGGCATAAAAGCATCTCATTATTTTTTTATCTTGAAGCCCCGAAAGATTTGTCCGGGGCTAAGAAGCTTCAAAGCAATCTAATTAAGCTTCCTTCTCTTTTCCTTCATAAGAAAGGTTTCCAACTGGGCACTGAGCAACACCTGGAGTACGCCGTGTCATGCTCTCTACATCTTCTCTAGCTTTTTCTGCGTCATTTACCCAAGTCTTATAAAATTCAAATGGACACTCAGCGAGCCCTTTATCACCATCTCCAGACGCCTGCATTCCGGTATAGCCACGGTGCAGTATTTTAAATAGATGGTTTTGAGACTGATCATTGGCACGAGCATCGCGGATCTGTGAAATGGATAGTTGGGCATACTGAATACCCATTTCCTCTTCACCGCACTCACCGAGTGTACGTCCGTCAAAACCAATGATTGCTGAATGCCCAAAATAGCTATACACGCCATCGAAACCTGCGGCATTAGCAACTGCAACGTATGAGTTATTTGCCCAGGCCATAGTTTTAGACATCATGATTTGCTGTTCTTTCGATGGATACATATATCCCTGACAACGAACTATCAGCTCTGCTCCCTTCATTGAGCAGTCACGCCAGATTTCAGGGTAGTTACCATCATCACAAATTATAAGACTAAGCTTCATACCCTTAGGCCCTTCTGAAACGAAAGTCTCGCCACCTGGGTACCATCCTTCAATAGGACACCAAGGTATTATTTTGCGGTATTTCTGTACAACTTCCCCTTTATTATCCATCAGAATTAAAGTGTTATATGGATTCTTCTTGGGATGATTTTCATGACGTTCACCTGTCAAAGAGAAGATACCCCAGGTATTTGCTTTACGGCATGCTCGAGAAAAAATTTCTGTTTCTTCTCCTGGGATGGTGACAGCGGTTTCCATCATTTCTTCTGGATCATACATAATTCCCTGAAGGCTATATTCTGGAAAGATGACTAGATCCATGCCTGGAAGCCCTTTTTTCATCCCAATAATCATTTCAGAAATTTTGTGGGCGTTTTCAATCACCTCTTTCTTAGTGTGTAGACGAGGCATTCTATAGTTTACTACTGCAACACCAACTGTATCATTGCTACTTGAGATATCGCCGTGACGCATAACTTCACCCCTTTTATTCTTGTAAAAAAAAAAGCTCTCTCAGGACGAATCCTGAGAGAGCCTATTTGCTCTGTTCGCATGTCAGCACTATGCAGACTAGCTACATTATGGGTGCTGAGTATTTTGGCCGACTTCGCCACATCGCCTTTGATGTTTTAAAATCTAAGCTCTTCCTGTATAGCCCATACAAATAAATCAGTGCAAGAAAAAAACCTCAAATACAACCAAAGTATAAAAAAGCAGTGAATATTAATATAAAACCCCAAAAAACTTCATACCAAGTCCCTTCATCCGGCGCTGAATTGCCTGAACAAACAGGCTATAAAGTGCTCCTGGTACAAACAGAAATCACGAACTCAGCCACAACACCCAGGACATCCTTGGCGGCAGGGAACTGGTGATCCTTCGAGCCTTTTCAGTACACCAACAACACCGGCCTACAGCCATTCCCCAAATCGGACTCCCTATACCCCACGTCGGAGTTGTATTTATTGAGCATGCCTTGCAGAGGCAATGCCTTATTGGGTTGAATGGCCTCCAGCTCCTTATTAAGTCTGGGCCGTCCAGACTTCAAACTCATCACCATTGACGATAATGGCTTGTGTATTACTAATTGGGCAAAGGTCTATTTTTTCATCATAGCTAGTGATTATGCCTTCAACGACTTGCTTGAAAGGAGCGTTGGTATGGTGTGGCACTGGATAAAAGCCAACCATGCCTAATGATGAAAAAGAGCCTACATTAGGTGCCGCCGTGAAATCGTCCATATCTTTCACATACTCGATGTTACGCGACATAACAATAGAGCCGGCAGACTCTCCGATATACATTTTCCCTGAACTTATTTGTTCCTTTATGATTTTATCTGCACCAGTTCTTTTCAACTCTTGAAGTAAAAAGAAAGTATTTCCACCAGTGACATAGATATAGTCATTTTCTTGAAGCTTGCTGTTTATCTCTTCACTTGGAGCAGTTGAAATCTCAAGCTCATCAACAATTAGCCCACACTTCTCGAGTGCATCTCTGCCTGCGGCCACATAAAAATTGACCTCTTCGACTAGGCTTGCAGTAGGAATGAATGTAACCGTTTTTCCTACACATTTTGCGCTGGTAAATTTCACAAATAGGTCTGCAACATCTACGAAAGATGAAGCTAAAAACATTTTTTTCATTCGACTTCCTTACTGTCTAAATGCTGTCATTATAGTGGCTCAACAAGCTGTAGAAAATCCATTTTCGAGCCCTATCTGCCACCTTCCATGTTGGTTAGTTTTGGGGGAAAGGTCATTGATTAACGATCATCCTAAGAGAAGCTCAATAAGCCTTTGCTATCAGATACGATCCGGCTCCAACCATTAAACCACCAGCCGTCACTTTAACTGCTCGTTCTGCTCTATGGTTAGTGCCAAATGACGCAACGCCCCCCCGCGAAATATGCATAGCCTAATTTGACACCACCAACGGCGACTATGGTTATCATCGCAATTGCTGCGATATCCAATGTCCGGATAGTGGCCAAATCAACAAAAGTAGGGAACAAACTCGCGTAGAAGAATATTGCCTTTACATCACCAAGGGTGAGAAGTAGACCAGAGAAAAAGCTTGCTGATAATTTCGATACTGATCGGCCGGAATGCTCCACCTGCAATGGAGCTTTCGATCTCATAAGACTTATACCAAACCAGATCAAATACGCGCCTGCCAAATATCTCAGTATCAAGAAAAAACTACCCACAGCTTCTGCCAGCGCAGTCATCCCTAAAACAGCTAGCAATACCAAGATAAGATCACCGGCTACAATTCCCGCCGCAACGGCACAGCCGTTCGAGAATCCGGCAGAAGAAGCGCGAGCAACGACCAAAGCGACACTAGTGCTGGGAACTAGCGCTAAAGCTGCCATCACTGTAAACAGAGCTAATATTTCAACTAAACTCATGGCAATTCCAGGTCTAACGCTTGGCTTTGCGACTTGCCAGAGCACAACGTAGGTGCATCTGCCAACAGCCGCTGGTTATGTGATGATAGCTCAATCTGGCAGCCCCTCGAACTTTGGCACCTCCCCTAACTCCCCATCCCAAGCAGCTTTGCTAGATAAAAAGATGTGTGCAGTTGGCAACATAGTGATTTCAGTGTCCAAACACCCAGCAGGAACGACGAGCAAACCCGCGATCTGAGTATTGGGTAATGCTGAACCACACAACTTACAAAAACTCTTATTATGACGAGAGCCTGGAAGCGCAAAGGAAGTCACTGCATCGGCACCTGACTGCCAGACCAATTTAGCTGAATTTGAGAATAGATTTGCCGCATGAGCCGAGCCTGTATCTTTTTGACAGTGCTGACAATGACACAGATAAAAGCTGTCAAACTCGCCTTTTACCTCAAATCTCACGGTGCCACACAGGCAAGAACCAAAATAATCAGTCATAAGAACTCCTTTCACGGCCTCACATAACGCAGTATTAATGTGTCACCAGCGCTTGCCATACTTGAGCGAAGCGAACCCGACAAGCATTTGAAATCACTCCTAAACGCCTTGTTTTGCGATTTTACGTGCTTTAATTGAGTACAACAGTAGAACCTGTAATCTGTTTCGGCCTCTTCCGGTGTGTCGATAAGGCATTGATCATCCCATGGGTCATTCACATGAACCCATTTATTCCGGTATTTTCGAAGTATTTTCAGGTCAGAGCGAAGATCGTCTGCAATAGGGTGACGCCGGCCTGAGACAATGGCAACGTTCCTAAATGCGCCATCATTTTTGAGCCAATACCTTTGCCAAACGAATTACTCGACACAGCTAAATCGTGGAGGAACAAAATTGATCCTTTTCGCGGGTGCCTCATTCGCTCGTTCCTCGCGAAATTCGTTACCTCGCGCTACAAGTTGCTTTCATTGGTAATAACGGCACAGCCTATGGGTAGCATCAGGCTCCGCGCTACGAAAATTCGACTTTTCTTTCGGTAAACGCCCTCTTAGCTTCTCTTCCGCTAGCCAATTGTTGAAAACCCGATTAGCCTGCTAACTCAACCAGCAAGGGATTGAGATGCAAGAGACAACGATGCGGCAGCGGGTGGCGGGTGTTTTGATTCTGCTTGGGCTGTTTGCTCAAATTATTGGCTTTATCGGCGTGGTGCCGACGGCGCAGGCAGTGAGCTATGTGCTGTGGGCAGCGGTGGCGCTGCTGTGGCGGGACATTCCGCGCCGTTCGCGCATTCAGGCGGGGGTATTGATTACCATTGGAGTGCTGATGCTAGTGGTGGCACGGGTGATTTATGGTGCCAATGTAAATTGGCCTGCCATGCTTCAAGGCAATGTGTTTGTGGCCACGATGCTGGTGGGCGTTAGCTTTATTTCGTTGATTGGCACCCAGGGTAATAAGCGCCCACTGGGCAAACGGGTGACCGGTGCAGATGGCGTGCTGCGCACGTGGCTGGGAGTGCACTTTCTTGGCACTATTCTGAATCTTTCGACGATTTTTATGGTGGGCGACCGCTTAGCTAGGCGCTCTCCGTTAACCATGCCCCAGCTGTTGGCCTTAAATCGTGGGCTTTCAAGTGCGGCATTGTGGTCACCCTTCTTTGCCTCTATGGCGGTGGTGATTGCCTTGGCGCCTGAAGTTCAGTACGGCCAGATTGCGCTGATAGGGTTTCCGTTGGCGATGCTATCGGGGCTATTAACCACCCTAGAGTTGAGGCGTCGGTTTGATTTAACCGAGGTCGACGGCTTTTCACTTTCGCCACGCAGCCTGTTAATGCCGGCGAGCATGGCAGCACTGGTGATGCTGTTTCATTTTTGGCTGACGCCGTCGCTCACCATTGTCAGTATTATTACCTTTTTACTGCCAGTGGTAGCGGTGCTGAGCAACTTACGGGAAGGCACACGCTTTACCCTGCGGCGCATTCGCCAACACACCACCACACGACTACCCGCCATGCGCGGGGAAATTTCGCTATTTTTAGCGGCGGGCTTATTAACGCTGGGGCTTTCTACCCTGGTAGCGGCCGCAGCAGGTGACGAATGGACGCTATTTGCTACCTTTGGCATGTGGCAAGCCATGGTAAGCTTTGCGGCGATTACACTGAGTGCGCTGGCGGGATTACACCCGATCATTGGCGTTTCCGTGCTGGCATCTATTTTGAATTTAGCCAGCGGTGAGCAAACGCTGTTTGCCTTTGTTGCGCTGAGCGCTTGGGCGGTGGGTACCAGCGTTGGGCCGTTATCTGGCATAAACCTTTCGCTGCAGGGGCGCTACGGAATCAGCGGCTACCGCATGATGAAAAACAATTTACTGTATGCCGCCATGATGAGCCTGCTCTCGCTGGGCGCGATCGCAGGCCTGAGCATCTGGGTCAATTAAGTGATGAGTGCGCTAGCCTCTTAGGTTTCGACGATTTTACTGGGAAAGCGGTAGAAATAGCGGTGGCCACACTGGTGGCATGGTTCCAGGCGCGAGACGCTTTCTAGCATCACCTGGGCATCGCAGTGTACGCACGCCATCAGGCCCGGCGCAGCAACTTCACCTTCGCAGTAGTCGGCGCGGGCGGCTTCCAGGTCATCTTCGAAGCGTTCGCGCTCCACCACGCTGCGGTCGGCGATTGAAAGCAGCGATTCCGCCACACGCCGTGAAAGGCTGTCGATATCAATGCCCAACCAGCTAGCAACCTGCTTACCGGTATCTGCCATGTAGTAGCGCATATCTTTCAGGTCACGCTCTACCCAGGCACGCAGCAGTGCTAGCTCGTCTTTGGTGTACTCTTCCAGCTCCGCTTCAAAAGCAACGGCGTCGTCCAAATCCTTTTGTAGATTATCCCAGGTAAGATCGTTGGCCCCGTCCTGCATGCGTTCTAGCAGGCGCTCGTAGCCTTCGCGCAAACGGTGATCGTTATGTTGTTCCATGGTACCTCTCCTTTTGTCGACCCAAGGTGCGGCCTATCATCGGCTAACCGTTCAAGGATACACCTGCATAGGATACAATCGACGTTACTTATCTGACAGCCGTCATCCATTATTCACTTTGCGCCCTTTTTGGGCGAATTACCCCAAGGCATTGAAAACACCGATGGACGCACATTACAGCCCCCGTGAGATTGAACGTGACGCTCAGCAGTACTGGGATAAACACCAGTGCTTCAAAGCAGTAGAAGACGCTAACCGCGAAAAGTTCTACTGCCTATCCATGTTCCCCTACCCCAGCGGCAAGCTGCATATGGGCCACGTGCGTAACTACACTATCGGCGACGTTGTGTCCCGTTTCCAGCGCATGCAGGGTAAAAATGTCATGCAGCCCATGGGCTGGGATGCGTTCGGTATGCCTGCGGAAAATGCCGCGATTCAAAACCAGGTACCGCCCGCGAAGTGGACCTATCAAAACATTGATTACATGCGTAACCAGTTGAAGGCACTTGGCTTTGCCTACGACTGGAGCCGCGAATTCGCTACCTGCGATACCAGCTATTACCGCTGGGAGCAGTGGTTCTTTACCAAGCTGGTCGAAAAAGGCTTGGTCTATAAGAAAATGTCCACGGTGAACTGGGACCCGGTTGACCAAACGGTACTGGCTAACGAGCAAGTGATTGACGGCTGCGGCTGGCGTTCTGGTGCACCGGTAGAGCGTAAAGAAATCCCGCTGTGGTTCTTGAAAATTACCGACTACGCCGACGAGCTGTTGGCAGATCTTGATAATGTCGAGTGGCCCGAACAGGTCAAAACCATGCAACGCAACTGGATTGGTAAATCCCGCGGCGTTGAGATGACCTTTGATATTCAGGCGGAAGACGGCAGCGCCTGCGAGCCGTTGGCGGTGTATACCACCCGCCCGGATACGCTGCTGGGTGTCACCTACGTGGCCGTCGCCGCTGGTCACCCCCTGGCCAAGCAGGCTGCCGCACAAAACAGCGAACTGGCGTCATTTTGTGACGAGTGCGCCAAAGGTGGCACGTCGGAAGCCGAAATGGCTACCAAAGAAAAGCTGGGCATGCTCACCGGGCACAAAGCGATTCACCCGCTTACCGGTGATGAAGTGCCGGTGTTTGTGGCCAACTTCGTATTAATGGAGTTTGGCACCGGTGCGGTTATGGCGGTACCTGCCCACGATCAGCGCGACTGGGAATTTGCGACCAAGTACGGCGTAGAACTCAAGCCTGTGGTGGCCGATGCCAACGGCAACCAGCCGGATATTTCCGAAGGTGCTTATGTTGAGCACGGCACGCTGATTAACTCAGGCGAATTTGATGGCCTGGAATTCCAGGCGGCGTTTGATGCGATTGCCGCGAAGCTTACTGAGCTTGGCCGCGGTGAAGTAAAAACCAATTACCGTCTGCGTGACTGGGGTATTGCACGCCAGCGTTATTGGGGTGCGCCAATTCCTGTGAAATACGGCCCGGAAGGCCAAACCGTGCCGCTCTCTGATGATGAGCTGCCGGTAGCACTGCCCATGGAAGTCACCGTGGATGCTTCTGGTTCACCGCTGAAGAAGATGCCCGAGTTTTCTGAACTGGGCGATGGCTGGGTGCGCGAAACCGATACCTTCGATACCTTTATGGAATCGTCCTGGTACTTCGCCCGCTTCTGCTGCGCGGATAACCACGAAGCAATGTTGGACGAGCGCGCCAATTACTGGCTGCCCGTTGACCTGTATATCGGCGGTATCGAACACGCGATTCTGCATCTGCTCTACGCCCGTTTCTTCCATAAACTGCTGCGCGATTTCGGCATGTTGGATTCCGATGAGCCGTTCCAGCAGCTGCTCACCCAGGGCATGGTCATCGCGGAAACCTTCTACCGCTTTAAAGATAATGGTGGTAAGGAGTGGTTCAATCCCGCTGATGTAGAAGTCAAACGCGATGAGAAAGGTCGTCCGTTAAGCGCTGTTCTAATCAGCGACGGCCTGCCGGTGGAAATGGGCGGCATCGAGAAGATGTCTAAATCGAAAAACAACGGTGTTGATCCTCAGTCGATGATCGACAAGTTTGGTGCCGATACTGTCCGTCTGTTTATGATGTTTGCCGCACCGCCCGAGCAGTCACTGGAGTGGTCGGATTCAGGCGTTGAAGGTGCGCACCGCTTCTTGAAACGGATTTGGCGTCAGGTGACCGAGCACCTTGCTGCTGGTACACCGGGCGAACTGACCCTTGATGCGTTAAACGACGACCAAAAAGCGCTGCGTCGTAAGACCCACGAGACTATCAAGAAAGCCAGCGATGACATTGGCCGCCGCACCACCTTTAATACCGCCATTGCCGCGGTAATGGAACTCTCTAACGCAGTGGCCAAGTTCGACGACACGTCCGAGCTCGGCCTAGCGGTCAGTCGCGAAGCGCTTGAGGCATGTGTGCTGCTGCTGGCACCCATTACACCGCACCTATGCCACACGCTGTGGCAACAATTAGGCTATGACCAGCCCGCCATTGAAGCTCAGTGGCCGAAGGTGGATGAAGCCGCACTCACCCGCGACAGTATCGAACTAGTCGTGCAAGTGAACGGAAAGCTGCGCGCGCGCCTAGAAGCCCCGGCCAGCGCAGATAAAGCCGCCATCGAGCAACTGGCGATGGAGAACGAAAACGTCCAGCGCCATCTGGAAGGTAAAACGGTTCGTAAAGTCATCGTTGTACCCGGCAAGCTGGTTAACATTGTGGTGAGTGGATGAAACCATCCCAACACGTTACACGCCGTCGTTTCCTCGCTACCAGCATCGCCGCCTCAGCGGCGGTGCTGCTCAGCGGCTGCGGGTTTCGCCTGCGCGGTTTGGATTCAATGCCGCGCTTGCCTGCTCTGTCACTAGAGGGTGACGACAAAAGCGCCCTGGCCCAACAGCTACGCATCCGATTACTACAGCAAAGCAGCGAGGTTTCTGATGGCGCCCCCTGGCGGGTGACGCTGGGCTCACCAACGCTTCGCCAACGCCGTATTGGCAGCGAAGGACGCGCCAGCCAAGAACATGAGCTAACGCTAAGCACGTCTCTCTCCGTACAGCAGCGAGAGGACAATGCTTATGTGCTTAATAATGCAACGATAACGACCGATACACGCATTCGGGTCAGCGATGATGATCTGCTCAATAGAGAAACCCTCTTTCAAGAAGCTGAACAAACGCTAACGCGACAATTGGCTGAGCGCATTATCGAAAGACTGGCGAACCTTGAGGCCATTCAGTGAAGGTATTTTCGGATCAGCTTCCCGCGGCCTTAGCAAAAAAATTGCCTAAGGTGGTGATTGTTGCCGGTGATGAGCCACTGCAACATCGTGATGCCTGTGATGCCGTGCGCTCAGTCGCGCGGCAAGCGGGTGTCGAAGAGCGGGAAGTGCTTGATGTAGAGCCTAATTTTGCCTGGGGTCGGCTGCTGGAAACCGCCAGTAACCTCTCTTTATTCGCCTCTAATAAGCTTCTGGAACTTAGGCTGGGGACGCACAAACTCGGCCAAGATGGCAGTAAAGCACTGGCAAAGTATGCTGAATTGATGGATGGCAGTGACGACTTACTGCTGATCAGCATGGGCAAGTTAGACGCCAAGCAACAAAAAAGCGCTTGGTTTAAAGCACTCGATAAACACGGTTTATTTGTACCTGTATGGCCCGTTGATGCTTCGCGCTTAGGCTACTGGCTGAGGGATCGCGCATCGCTGCATGGTTTGCAAATCGACCTAGAAGCGGCTCGCTTATTGGGTGAGCGCACCGAAGGTAATCTGTTGGCCGCTGATCAAGAGCTGCAAAAACTCGCGCTGATTCATCCACCTAACACTCGCCTTAATGTTGAAAGCATTGCCCAAGGCGTGGAAGACAGCACCCGCTTTGATGTGTTTAACCTTGCGGATGCCTGTTTAAAAGGAGAGCCAAGCCGTACCTCGCGTATCGTTAATGGGCTGCGCAGTGAAGGGGTTGAAGCTCCCATCGTGCTTTGGGCACTCAGTCGCGAACTACGCACCCTGCTATCGCTACACCAGCATTTGGATCAGGGACAAAGCTTTGAGCACGCGTGTAAAACCCAGAAACCAATGATTTTTGATAAACGCCGCCCCGCTTACCAAAAAGCGATCAGTCGCCTATCAATGAAACGTTTACACAAACTCCTGCTGATGGCCCAACGGTTAGATCTTGCTGTGAAAGGGGCTTCTGCGGTGCCCTTATGGCCAGGACTACATGACCTAGCCATGACCATGGCGGGTGGCAAGGGGCTTTTAGCTGAATCCCCTTGGACCTACCGCATTAGTGCAAATAATTAGCACTTTTCGTTTTCGCCTTAAATCCAGTACGGTTTATTTCTATACTATTGATTCAGGTTACAAATTAGTTTGCTCCCCGATACGTCTAAGGATGAAGACAATGAAAAAAGTGCGCGCTTACCTCTCAAGCTTACTGATCGCTGCGTTAGTCATTACCAGCCTACCTGTTGCCGCTGCGCCCACAGCCCCGCAGAGTATGGACGCTACCTCTACAGACTTAGTCTCTACAAACTTGGTCTCTACGCAATCTGTTTTAGCAGGCGACCGCGCAGGTGCTGACCGCGAGCGTATCAATGAAATTCTCGCCCGTGCAGATGTGCAAGAAGAGCTCCTCAAGCAAGGTGTTGATCTAGATGACGTTGAAGCCCGCGTTGCCGCACTAAGCGATGCAGAAGCGCAGCAAATGGCCGAACAACTCGAACAGCTGCCCGCCGGCGCCGGCGTGATTGGCGCCCTGTTTGCGGTATTCGTTATCCTACTAGTGACTGACATTCTCGGCCTGACCGATGTTTATCCGTTCACTCGCTGATTTGACTGCCATGATGAAACACCTTTTAAACGCCCGCTTTGCGGGCGTTTTACTGCTTGCCTTACTGCTGCCCACTCTGCTTAGCGGCTGCGCCCGCAACCCGGTGCTGCTAGAAAGCACTAAAGCTAGCCTACCACCGCAAACTGAGCTGACCGAAGTACCGTTTTACGCCCAGACGGCGTATCAGTGTGGCCCAGCAACGCTGGCAATGGTGCTCAATCACCAGGGGGTAGATGCAGGGCTTGAGCGATTAATCCCACAGGTATTTCTGCCTGGGCGAGAGGGTAGCGTCCAACCTGAAATGCTAGCCACTGTGCGCCGTTATAAGCAGTTGGCGATTCCCGTTCGTGGCACCATGGATGCATTGCTTGGCCACCTGGAAGCAGGTGACCCCGTGGTGGTGATGCAAAACCTCGCCTTGCCAGCTTTCCCGATGTGGCACTACGCGATGGCCATTGGTTTTGATTTACCTAATGAAACGCTGATTTTACGTAGTGGCGAAATCGAACGGCATACGATGTCGTTTCGCCGCTTTGATGCTACCTGGGCACGCAGTGAGCGCTGGGGATTTGTGGTTAGCGAACCTGGCAGCCTGCCCGAAGGCGTTACCGCCCGCAATGCACTGGAAGCCATTAGCGCATACGAGGAGCAGCATGGGCCTGTTGCAACACTTTCCAGCTGGCAAGCTTTTGTAGAACGCTTCCCAGCCAATCCGCTGGGTCAATTTGCACTCGGCAATGCGCTATACGCAGATCAACAACCTCAAGCAGCGCTGGAAGCCTTCGAATCAGCCACACAGCTTGACCCTGCCATGGGCGCTGCATGGCTCAATGTAGCTATACTCAGGCTTCAGAAGGAAAATAGGGAGGGTGCGCGCGAAGCACTCACTCAGGCTGCCACCTTAGACGGTGACTGGCAGCCACGCGCTCAGCAACTGCTGGATGGTTTGTGAGGCGTAAGTAGGGGGCATAGCCCCCATGCTTAAAACATTTCAAAACACTCGGTTTAAGCCATTTTGCGCCGCCACCCGGTACGCTTCGGCCATGGTGGGGTAATTGAAGGTCGTATTGATGAAGTACTTCACGGTATTCGCATCCCCTTCCTGCTGCATAATGGCCTGGCCGATGTGTAGAATTTCCGACGCCTGGTCACCAAAACAATGGATACCCAGAATCTCCAGCGTGTCTTGGTGGAACAAAATCTTCAGCATTCCCACTGTATCGCCGGTGATTTGCGCACGAGCAGTATCTTTAAAGAAGGCCTTACCCACTTCGTAGGGCACTTTGGCTTCGGTCAGTTCACGCTCATTGGGGCCGAAAGAGCTGATTTCGGGAATAGTGTAGATCCCAGTGGGTACATCGCTAACGAAGCGATACTCTTTTTCCAGTAGCTCGTTACAGGAGTTTAATCCCTGGTCGTAGGCAGCACTGGCGAGACTCGGCCAACCAATCACATCGCCTGCAGCGTAAATATGCGGAATCGCGGTGCGGTAGTGCTCATCAACGCTAAGCTGGCCTCGGCCATTTGCCTCTAAGCCAATGTTCTCAAGTCCAAGGCTATCGGTATTACCGGTACGGCCATTCGCCCAAAGAAACGCATCGGCGCGGATTTTCTTGCCCGACTTCAGATTCACGGTTACGCCAGCTTCGTCACCTTCGACACTTTTATAGTCTTCGTTATGGCGAATCAGCACACCATGTTTACGCAGATGGTAGGAAAGCGCATCACTGATTTCATCATCCAAAAATGACAGCAGGCTATCGCGGTTGTTGATTAAATCAACCTTAACACCAAGCCCCGAAAAGATAGAGGCGTACTCGCAACCGATAACACCTGCCCCAAAGATCACCAGTGTCCGCGGGGTATGGGAAAGGCTGAGGATCGTATCAGAGCAGTAAATACGTGGATGACGAAAGTTAATATCCGCCGGACGATAAGGCCGAGAGCCGGTAGAAATAACAATTTTCTTAGCTATCAGCTCTTCCACGCCTTCCTGCCGGTCTCGCACCACCACGGTATGCTCATCTTTAAAACGAGCCACACCATGAAACAGATCAATACGGTTACGCGCGTAAAACGTTGTGCGCATTTCGACCTGTTTATCGATGGTGCCACGCGAGCGTTCCATCACTTTAGGAAAAGAAAACCAGCGGGGTTCACCGATATCGCGGAACATGCGGTTGGTATTGAACGCCATGATCTGTTTGACCTGATGGCGCAGCGCTTTTGAAGGGATCGTGCCCCAATGGGTGCAGTTGCCCCCCACCTGGGCCTGCTTTTCAATAATCGCCACTCGCTTGCCATGCTTTGCGGCGTTAATAGCAGCGCTTTCCCCAGCGGGACCAGTACCTATCACCACAACATCGTAATTGTGAACGGCCATACGACTTGGATCTCCTTATTCCTGACTTAAAAGCGCTCTCAACAATGGCATTTACATAAACGCTCGCGGTGAGCGAGCGTCTGAGCAGCCAATTGCTAGATTAACGACGCGTTGCGTCATAACCTAGGTCAGCTCCACGGCTTTCATCGCTACGCCGACGTACACTTCCACGCTTGCGGTTTTCTTCTTCGCAAACCTCATCTTTGCCGCCGCAGATGTCACAGCCTTCTTTTAGACCTAACTGATTTAATCCACCACAGGAACCAGCAATAGGCTTGCGGCCCATTAATACGCCAACGGCCATTGCCGTCATTACCAGCGCCATAAAACCAAATACCAGTAGCCAGATTGTCATGCTCACCTCCCAGCATTGCATTAACTGCTCACCTGCCGACAACGGTCATGTCGTTAAGTGCCGTAGAATTTTAATGCCTATTGTACCTCAGCCACTTCAAAATGATCAGGCAACTCATCGTTTTTCAAACATTCACATACAAACGGGGCTGACCAAAAGGCCAGCCCCGCTCATGCCCGAAGGCAACTTACACAATCACGTTGTTAACCGCCGAAGTCATCCAGTAGGATGTTTTCCGGCTCCACGCCCATATCGAGCAATAGCTTGATAACAGACGCGTTCATC
The DNA here is from genome assembly GCF_024138895.1 of Halomonas sp. XH26. Lineage (NCBI taxonomy): Bacteria > Pseudomonadati > Pseudomonadota > Gammaproteobacteria > Oceanospirillales > Halomonadaceae > Halomonas > Halomonas sp. XH26. Next base: position 1,659,842 of record NZ_CP071889.1, on the reverse strand, counting down.
ATGGGTGGCCCACACATGTAGTACTCACAATCTTCAGGAGCTGGGTGGTCCTTCAGATAGTTTTCGTACAATACATTGTGGATAAAGCCTGTCGGCCCTTCCCAATTATCTTCTGGCTGCGGGTCAGAAAGCGCCAGGTGCCACTCAAAGTTCGGGAACTCTTCGGCTAGCTGATCATACTCTTCGTTGTAGAAGGTTTCACGCCAGGAGCGCGCACCGTACCAGAAAGTAATTTTACGATCTGACTTCAAGCGTTTGAGCTGATCGAAAATATGGCTACGCATTGGCGCCATACCCGCACCACCACCGACAAAGATCATTTCCGCATCTGTGTCTTTGGCAAAGAACTCACCAAACGGCCCCATAACGGTAACCTTGTCGCCAGGCTTCAAACTGAAGACATAGGTCGACATAAGGCCCGGCGGGTGGCTTGTACCCGGAGGCGGCGTCGCGATACGAATGTTGAACTTGAGGAGGCCCTTTTCATCCGGGTAGTTAGCCATGGAGTAAGCGCGAATAACTTCCTCGTTATTCTTATGGGAAATTTTGAACATATCAAATTTTTCCCAATCGCCACGATACTCTTCTTCGATGTCAAAATCGGAGAACTTAATATCGTAAGGCGGCGCTACCAGTTGCACATAACCACCGGCGCGGAAGGCAACCTCCTCACCTTCGGGCAGCTTCAGGTTCAACTCTTTAATGAAGGTCGCGACGTTAGGATTCGCGGTAACTTCACACTCCCACTTCTTAACGCCGAAGACTTCTTCAGGCACTTCTACTTTCATGTCCTGCTTCACAGGAACCTGACAAGACAGACGCCAGCCTTCTTTCTTTTCACGCATAGTGAAGTGAGACTCTTCCGTCGGCAAAATAGAGCCGCCGCCCTCTTCTACTCGGCACTTACACTGAGCGCAAGAACCGCCGCCACCACAGGCAGAGGAAAGAAAGATTCCGTTTGCAGCTAGGGTGTTAAGAAGCTTACCACCAGCCTGAGTCTGCAGGGTGTGCTCGGGGTCGCCGTTGACTTCAATCGTCACGTCCCCGCTACTCACTAGCTTGCTGCGCGCTGCCAGAATGATCGCCGTTAAGCTAATAACGATGATCGTGAACATGACAACACCGAGCAAGATGACAGATGTATCAACCATGTCGGTTTCCTATTGCTGAAGGTTTTCTATACCTCGGCAGCCTGAGCTGCCGAGAAAACCGGCTCCGATTAAAGCTGAATGCCTGAGAAGGACATAAAGCCCAACGACATTAAGCCAACGGTAATAAACGTGATGCCAAGACCCTGAAGACCGCCAGGCACGTCGCTATACTTCAGCTTTTCACGGATACCAGCCAACGCTGTAATCGCAAGCGCCCAGCCAACACCAGAACCGAAACCGTAGATTACGGATTCACCGAAGTTGTAGTTACGCTCAACCATGAACAGTACGCCACCTAGGATGGCGCAGTTAACGGTAATCAGCGGCAGGAATACGCCCAGCGCGTTGTATAGCGCAGGAACATATTTATCGAGAAACATTTCCAGAATCTGAACAAGTGCGGCAATAACGCCGATGTAGCTCAGAAGACCCAGGAATGAAAGATCGATGTTTTCAGCACCGCTTATGCCAGTCCAAGACAAAGCGCCTTCAGCCAGCAGCAGGTTAAACACTAGATTGTTGACCGGAACCGAGATTGTCAGTACGACAATAACGGCAATCCCGAGACCAAATGCAGCGGAAACCTTCTTAGATACCGCAAGGAATGTACACATCCCCAAGAAGAAGGCCAGTGCCAAGTTTTCAACAAAAACCGAAGCAACGAAAAGGCTTAGATAGTGTTCCATGTTACACGGCCTCCTTCGGCTTGGTGTTGTGCTTCATTTTGAACTCGTTCTCTTCTACCTGCTCAGGATTGACTGAACGTAAAACCCAGATCAGCAAACCGATAATAAAGAAGGCAGAGGGCGGCAGGAGCAGCAGACCGTTGGGCACATACCAACCACCATTCTGCACTGTTGGCAGGATGGTAAAACCAAAGATACTGCCAGCACCCAGTAACTCACGGAAGAAGCCAACGACCATTAAGATAAAGCCGTAGCCCAAGCCGTTTCCGATACCGTCAAGGAACGACATGCCCGGCGTATTGGACATCGCAAAACCTTCCGCACGACCCATTACGATGCAGTTGGTGATGATCAGACCCACAAATACTGACAGCTGCTTAGACATTTCATATGCGTAAGCTTTGAGGATCTGGTCAACCACGATAACCAGCGACGCAATAATGGTCATTTGAACAATGATACGAATCGAAGACGGAATATGGTTCCGGATCAGCGATACGAACAGGTTCGAAAAGGCCGTCACAAAAATAACCGCTAGCGCCATTACCAGCGATACGCTCATGCTGGTGGTAACCGCTAGAGCAGAACAGATCCCCAAAATTTGTAGCGCAATGGGGTTGTTCTTAAAAATCGGCGCCGTTAAAACACTTTTTGCATTTACATCCGCCATGATCAGGCCCCCTCAACGTCGTCGAAGTCGGTATCGGTGTCTTCGGCATCTTCTGGTTCAGTACCACTACGGAAGTTAGCCAAATACGGAGCGAAAGCCTCTTCGCTGAACCAGAACTGCAACATGTTGGTCACGCCGTTACTGGTTAGCGTCGCACCAGAAAGCGCATCAACCTCGTACTCGTTGCTTGCGCCGCCTTTGGTCAGGTGGATTTCCGGTGAGAGGTCGCCCTCTTCGTCGTAAATCTTCTTACCTTCCCATTGAGCTTGCCAACGCGGATTATTTACCTCAGCACCAAGACCCGGCGTTTCGCTGTGGTCGTAGTAAGTGATACTGACGATGGTGTTACCGTCGCCCTCAACCGCGAGGAAGCCCATCATGCGGCCCCAGAGGCCCTGCCCACGAATGGGCAGAACAATCTGCTCGGGATTTTCAGCATCACCGACAAGATAAACAGTCGCGAAGTTTTCAACACGAGACAGACCTGCAATGTCGCGATCGCCGGATAGCGTACGACCCGTTGCAGGATCACTCGAGGCTTCGAAACCATCGAAGGTTGCTGGGTCGAACTGATCGGTGTACTCACCAGTATCAAGCTCAACTACACGTGCAGTAATTTGCGTGCGGAACGCTTCCTCAACATCCATGCCGGGCTCATAAAGACCTGCCACGTTAAGAATGTTGGTTTTACGATCCAATTCCTGGTTGAGCTGCTGCATAGGGCGCAGCGCAACGGCAGCCGTCGAAACGATTACCGAGCACACGATACACAGCGAAAACGCTACGATCAGGATCTTCTTGATGGAGTTGTTACCTTGTGCCATTAGGCATTCTCCTCGGCCGCTACGCCAGTCCGCTTGAGACGGCGTCTAATATTGGCCTGGACGAACATGTGGTCAATCAGCGGTGCAAATAAGTTAGCGAACAGAATGGCCAGCATGATGCCCTCAGGAAAGGCCGGGTTTACCACGCGGATCAGCACGGTCATCACACCGATCAACGCACCAAACACCAAGCGCCCCTGGTTAGTCATGGAAGCAGACACAGGGTCCGTTGCCATAAACACCATGCCGAAAGCGAAGCCACCAATCACCAAATGCCAGTACCAGGGCATTGCAAACATGGGGTTGCTGTCAGAACCAATCAGATTAAACAGCGTACTGGTGACGACCATGCCCAGAAGAACACCCAGCATGATTCGCCATGATGCAATACGCGTCCACAACAGCACTGCCGCACCAATGAAGATCGCCAGTGTCGAGACCTCACCCACTGAACCAGGGATAAAGCCAAGGAAGGCATCCCACCAGCTCATGGTATCAGTCAGCGCGCTCATACCGTCTTGGAACGCCATGGAGAGCGCCGTTGCACCCGTATAGCCGTCGGCTGCTACCCATACCGCGTCACCGGAGATTTGCGCTGGATACGCGAAGTAGAGAAAGGCACGGCCAGTCAGCGCAGGGTTCAAGAAGTTCTTACCCGTGCCGCCGAAGATCTCTTTACCGATCACGACACCAAAGGTAATACCCAAGGCAACCTGCCAAAGCGGAATCGTGGCCGGCAGAATCAGCGCAAACAGCACGGAGGTCACGAAGAACCCTTCGTTAACCTCATGGCCGCGCTTGATGGCGAACAGTACTTCCCAAAAACCACCCACCGCAAACGTGACAAGATAGATAGGCAGGAAGTAGGTCGCACCTAGGACAAAGTTAGCCCATAAACTGCTGGGGTCATGTCCACCCGCCAGGGTCATCATGATCGCTTCACGCCAACCGTTCATTGATGCATAGCCTGCATCAATGGCGGTGTTGGCCTGCCAGCCAGCGTTCCACATACCGAAGAACATCGCCGGGAAAGTACACAGCCAAACGGTGATCATGATGCGTTTTAGATCGATACCGTCACGCACGTGGGCGGTGGTTTTTGCAACACTGGGGGGAGAGTAGAAAATAGTATCTACCGCTTCGTAGAGCGGGTAGAACTTTTCGTACTTACCACCTTTATGGAAGTGCGGCTCGAGATTATCGAGTGTTTGTCGAATACCCATCATCAGGCCTCTTTCTCGATCATGGTGAGATTGTCACGCAGGATAGGGCCGTACTCGTATTTGCCTGGGCAAACATAGGTACACAGTGCCAAATCCTCTTCGTCTAACTCAAGACACCCAAGTTGCATGGCAACTTCAATGTCACCCACGATCAGCGTGCGCAGCAGCTGTGTTGGCATAACATCCAGAGGCATAATGGCTTCATATGCACCGATCGGCACCATGGCACGTTCAGAGCCATTGGTTGACGTGGTTGGTGCATAATTGCTCAGGCCTTTAATCTTAGAAATGTAAATGCCCATGACTGAGTGCCGATTAGCGCCCGTAGACATCCATCCCAAGAAGGTGCGCTTGTTACCTTCCTCAAGCAAGCTTACTTGGTTATGGAAACGTCCCAAGTAAGTCAAGCTCCCTTCAGCAGAGGCACCAGAGAACACAGAACCTGAAATAACACGGGTGTCATCGGGTTTGATGACCTCACCTGCTAAGAGTTCCTCCGTACTGGCACCAATACGGGTGCGCAATAAACGAGGATTTTCAGCACGCGGGCCGCCGACAGCAATGATACGGCTCGTATCAAGCTTGCCTTCTACAAACAGCTTGCCGAACGCAATCACATCCTGATAACCGATGTGCCACACTTTTTTGTGCAGGGCTACCGGTGAAAGGTAATGAATATGCGTTCCTACCAAACCTGCCGGATGCGGGCCAGCAAAGCTCTCAGTCTTTACGCCGCTGACATTACCACCAGGAATGGAAGCATTAGCACCCGTACACAGAAAAACGTTGCCCTCGGTCAGGCGGGTTAGCACCTTGAGGCCGTCTTCAAATGCTTGGGAGTTTTCATTGATCACTACCGCAGGGTCAGCGCTAAGTGGATGAGTATCCACAGCAGTAACAAAAATATCGGTAGGTGTGCTGTCGATAGCTGGCGTGCGAGAGAAAGGCCGGGTGCGCAAAGCAGTCCAAAGCCCTGACTCAACCAGTTGATCAACAACAGATTGACGTTCAAGCTGCCCTAAAGCGTCACGATCATGAGAAGCAAATGTCATCGCTTCTTCATTTTCATCGACTTTAATAACGACAGACAGCAGACGTCTCTTTTCGCCACGGTTAATAGCAACTACTTCACCGCTGGCGGGCGCTGTAAAGCGTACACCATCAATTTTCTTATCGGTGAAGAGTAATTGGCCCAGTTTGACCTTATCCCCTTCCTGAACTTCCATCGTCGGCTTCATGCCAACGTAGTCGGTGCCCAGGATTGCCACGTGGCGCACAGGCCGCGCATCTTCAATACGCTGCTCGGGCGCTCCCGTGATGGGGAGATCCAGGCCTTTTTTGACTTCGATCATAGTCTCGCCCAGTTGATGGATCGGATATACGAAGGTAAGGGGTTCGAATGCTTATTTCTGTTCAGTAAATTTTTATTGTCTGTTCAGATTGTTACCAGTCAGGCTCAAGCACGCTTGAACCACCCCGAAAAATCCATCGTATTATAAAGATAAGCGCGGCCAATGACCACATCCCTGACAGCCTCCTAAAGTGCTATAGACGCTTGAGCTGATCTCGCTTTCAACACAAAAAAGCCACCCGGAGGTGGCTTTTGGCACAACTTAGCGGTTAAAAGCGCATTAACTGCTGCTTAAACGCCATTAATGCTCAAACAGCTTAATGCGGCAGCTTCAAAAACTTCACATTAGACATATGCTGAAGAATACGAATAACTTGGCAACTATAGCCAAATTCATTGTCATACCACACATAAACGACGGCGTGGTTACCGTTTGCGATGGTGGCTTTAGCATCGACAATACCCGCATGACGATTGCCAACAAAGTCAGATGATACAACTTCTGCTGAATCCACGAAGTCAATCTGCTTCTGATAGGAGGAATCAATCGATACGCGACGCAGATAATCGTTCAACGCCTCTGCATCAGTGCCCTTTTCCAAGGTTAAATTCAAAATAGCCATAGAAACATTGGGCGTAGGCACGCGAATGGCGTTACCTGTGAGCTTACCTTCAAGTTCAGGTAGCGCTTTTGCGACCGCTTTTGCTGCACCTGTTTCGGTCAATACCATATTCAGCGCCGCACTACGCCCACGACGGTCGCCTTTGTGGTAATTATCGATAAGGTTTTGGTCGTTGGTGTAGGCGTGCACGGTCTCTACGTGGCCTGTCACTACGCCATATTCATCATTTAGCGCTTTTAGCACTGGCACGATGGCGTTGGTAGTACAGGACGCTGCCGACACGATACGGTCATTATCGCCAATCGTTTCATGATTAATGCCGAATACGATATTTTTGATATCGCCTTTGCCGGGGGCCGTTAACAATGCTTTCTTAGCGCCCTTGCACTCAAGATGCTGACCCAATCCAGCCTCGTCGCGCCAGATACCGGTGTTATCAACAATCACCGCGTTGTCGATACCGTAAGCAGTGTAATCAATTTCACTAGGCGAGTCGGCGTAAATAACCTGAATCACGTTACCGTTGACAATAAGTGTACGCGCTTCAACATCGACAGTAATTGTGCCGTCGAAAGGCCCATGTACCGAGTCACGACGCAGCAGACTGGCGCGTTTCTCAAGGTCTTTTGCCACATCGCCGCGGCCACGAACGACAATGGCTCGCAAGCGCAACAGATTGCCGCCGCCCGCTTTTTCGACCATTACACGTGCCAGCAAACGACCGATACGACCGAACCCGTACAGCACAACGTCTTGAGGCTCACCTTTGCTGCCGTTTGGCTGAAAGCCATCAATGATCTCAGCAAGTTCTTTACGCAGGAAAGCATCAAGGTCACCACCGCCCTGGCGTTTAAAATTAACCGCCAACTTTCCAACGTCAACATGGGCAGGGCCGAGGTTCATCTCACTCATCGCTTTTACGATGGGGAACGTATCTTCAACAGATAGCTCAGTGCCTTCAATTTTGCGTACAAAGCGGTGATCTTTGAGGATGCGAATGACGGACCGCTTAATCAAGGAACGACCAAACATAGTGGCGACAACATTATTTTGGCGATACAGCTGACCCACTAGCGGAATCATTTGCTCAGCCAGAGCTTCGTTGCTTTGCCATTCCTGAAAAACGTTTTCGAGAGCTTGCTGACTCACGTGCGGCCTCATTGGGTAGTGAAAAGAAATTTCCTGGAGCATTATCCTGGGCTTACCTACATGCCGCAATGAATGGATAGTCGCACAACATGTAGGGGTATTACAGAAAAAGCGGATTGACTACAAACCACAATAGTGTATCGGAACCACAAGGCTTACTTAACTACCAGTGGTTGCTTTGCGCAGGCCTCTGCCTGAAAGTACTGATCGTGTATGATCCAGATTCCGTTTCAGCGCAAAACGATACCGTGACTATGTCCTCTTTTTCTCTGCTCGAACCGCCCCAACCCAAAGGGATTCGCGACACGCTCTACCTAACAGCGCCGCCGGGCAGTGCAACTGCCCTGGCGCTGGCTCAGGTCGCGTTAAGCGCACCATTATTGGTTATTACGCCGAACACTGCCAGCGCACAGCGCCTGGAGCAGGATCTGGCATTCTATAGCAATGTTCCCGTTCTACCCTTTCCAGACTGGGAAACACTGCCTTATGACAGCTTCTCCCCGCACCAGGATATTATCTCGTCACGCCTGCGTACGCTGCGCTTACTGCAGGATGGCGTACGCGGCATTGTGCTGGTGCCAATCAATACGCTGATGCAGCGTCTGCCTCCCGTATCATACATCGCTGGGCGCGTGATGACGCTAAAAGCGGGCGCCAAGCTAAATCGGGAAACATTTCGCGAATCGCTATCGCGGGCAGGTTATCGTGCCGTAGAAACGGTCTACGAGCCTGGCGAATACGCCATGCGCGGCGCAATTATCGACCTTTTCGCCATGGGTATGGATGAGCCAATTCGTATCGATTTGTTTGATGACGAAATCGATACGCTACGCCATTTTGACCCTGGCAATCAGCGCTCTACCAATAAAGTCGATGTGATTGAGCTACTCCCAGCTCATGAGTATTCACTCAGTCGCAGCGCTATTGCTTGCTTCCGAGAACAGTTTGAAACGCTTTTTGATGTTGATCCGCGCCAGTGCCCTCTCTATAACGATGCACTGAAAGCCATCCCCTCCCCGGGCTTGGAACAATATTTGCCACTGTTCTTCGACGAAACCGCTTCTTTATTTGAGCACGTTACCGATGACACCCGTGTAGCACTGTTGCCTAGTGTATTCGAAGCAGCTGAGCAACACTGGCAGTCCATTGAATCACGCTACGAGAATTTGGGTGTTGATCCAACACGCCCCCTTTTACCACCGCTTCGCGCGTTCATTCCCGTTAATGACGTTTTTTCGGCGATAAAAGCCCGCCCCCGAATCGAACTAACCGAAGACAACACGCAACGCCATGCCCTGGCGCCGAAGGCCCAAGCACTACCCTCGCTGGCAATTAACGCTCGCGCCAAACACCCTCTTAACGAACTGGCTACCTTTCTGGATGCACAGCAAGCTACACGGGTACTGTTTGTTGCCGAGTCACGGGGACGCAGAGAAGCGTTAGAAGAAGTACTGGCGCCGCTTAAATTAAACCTGCCCCATATTGACAGCTTCCAAGACTTTTTAAGCAGCACTGATCGCATTGCCATTACTGAAAGCTTGGTAGGCAGCGGCTTGTGGCTTACCGAACCGAATGTCGTGGTGATCAGCGAGACTGAGCTCTTTGGCGATGTCGTGCGCCAGAGTCGGCGGCGAGAAAAAGCGACCGACGACAACGAATTGGCCGTGCGCCATTTATCTGAGTTACGAGAAGGCGCACCGGTTGTTCACCAAGCACATGGCGTCGGCCGCTACTTGGGGCTGGAAACCCTTGAAGCTGGCGGTCAAGCTAACGAATTCCTGGCGCTTTCATATGCCGACGGTGCCAAGCTTTATGTCCCGGTCGATAGCCTGCATCTTATTTCTCGCTATAGCGGCGCTGATGACGAACTCGCTCCGCTGCATCGGTTAGGCTCAGATCAGTGGGAAAAGGCACGACGTAAAGCGGCTGAGAAAATCCGCGACACTGCCGCTGAGCTACTCGATATCTACGCCCGGCGGGAGGCTCAGGAAGGGTTCATTTATGATACGCCGGGCGATGAATACGTTCGCTTCTCTGCCAGCTTCCCGTTTGAAGAAACCCCTGACCAGCAGGCAGCCATTGAAGCGGTAATAAGCGACATGATCTCTCCTCAGCCAATGGATCGCGTCGTTTGTGGCGATGTAGGGTTTGGCAAGACCGAAGTCGCCATGCGTGCTGCATTCCTAGCCGTTCAGACTGGTCGCCAAGTAGTGGTGCTTGTGCCCACTACGCTATTAGCTCGCCAGCACTTTGAAAACTTCCGCGACCGCTTTGCCGACACCGCTGTGAATATTAGCCTTATTTCACGCTTCACAGGCGGCAAGGAAATGACGCAAACCTTGGAAAGCATCAAAAATGGCCAAACCGACATTGTAATCGGTACTCATAAACTGCTATCTAAAAGCGTTGAGCTGCCCAAAATGGGGCTTTTAATTATCGACGAAGAGCACCGCTTTGGGGTCGCGCAGAAAGAGAAACTCAAAACGCTGCGCGCCGAAATCGACATTCTGACGCTAACGGCAACACCGATTCCGCGCACCTTGAACATGGCCATGAGCGGCATCCGAGACCTTTCGATTATTGCCACCCCGCCAGCACGGCGCTTATCGGTCAAAACGTTTGTGCAACAGCGAGATAGCAGCGTCATTAAAGAAGCCCTGCTGCGTGAAATATTACGCGGCGGACAAGTCTACTTTTTGCACAATGAAGTCAAAACGATTGAAAACGCTGCCGAACAAATCCGCGAACTGGTGCCAGAGGCACGGGTTGCTGTCGCTCACGGCCAATTACCCGAGCGCAGCCTTGAGCGAGTCATGTCAGACTTCTACCATCGTCGCTTCAATGTGCTGGTGTGCTCTACCATTATCGAAACCGGCATTGACGTGCCCAGCGCCAACACGATTCTAATTGAGCGCGCCGATAAGTTCGGCTTGGCCCAGCTACACCAACTGCGTGGCCGTGTTGGACGCAGCCACCACCAAGCATACGCTTACCTACTAACGCCGCCCCCCAAGGCAATGACACGAGATGCCGTGAAACGTCTGGAAGCGATTAGCGCCTCTGATGATCTCGGTGCTGGCTTCACCTTAGCAAGCCACGACATGGAGATACGTGGCGCAGGCGAGCTTCTAGGCGACGAGCAGAGCGGCCAAATGGAAACCATCGGCTACACGCTTTACATGGAAATGCTGGATCGCGCGGTGAAGGCTATCCGTGCGGGCAAAACGCCTAACATTGACGCCCCCTTCAACACCGGTGTCGAGATTAGCCTCAATCTGCCGGCGCTGATTCCTGACGACTATATTCACGACGTACAGCAGCGCCTGGTGATGTATAAACGTATCGCCAATACCCAGAGCGACGCTGAGCTTAAGGAGCTACAAGTCGAGCTTATTGATCGCTTTGGGCTCCTTCCTCAGCCCTTGAAGAACCTGATACGTCAGACTAGGCTTCGCCACCGCGCTGAAAAACTGGGTGTAGCGCGCATTGAAGCCGGTGAGAACCGTGGACGAGTGCTTTTCAACGGCTCTACCCAGGTCGATCCGTTAACCCTTGTGACGCTCATTCAAAAATCGCCACAGCACTACCGACTGGATGGCTCAGACACTTTACGATTTGAATTCCCAATGGAAACCACCGAACAGCGTTTTGATAAAGTCGAAGCTCTGCTTACAACACTCAATCAAAAAGTAGCGGCGGCGTGAACCTTGGGGCAAACTTGTATGAAAGCCCTACGCACGGCCCTCTAACTGCCGCCCTTGACAATGCTAGTTTGCAGCAATGTGGCGCATAAATTAATTAGGAACCACCATGAATATTCGTAAGTTATGTAACGCCTGGGGCCCGACGAGCTTAGCTGTCTTACTTACAGCAAGCCTCTCTACCCCTATTTATGCACAGTCTTCAGCCGATACAGCTGAAGGCTCAGCCCCTGCTACAGAAGAGGCGCTTACCAGCGCTGACCAGCTCGCTGAGCAAAGAGAACTACCCCGCGGCCATTTTCGTCTTCCTGAAGAAGGCGACATTATTGGAGAACACTACACCGTCGTCGTAGAAGATCCTGAAGACACACTCATCGATATAGCGCGACGCCATAACATTGGCTACGAAGAGATTCGCATGGCCAATCCAGGCGTCAGCATGTGGGTACCTGGGGAAGGCACAGAAATCGTTATACCTGCGCGCTATATTTTACCGCCTGCACCCCGCGAAGGCGTGGTCGTAAATTTGTCTGAACTGCGACTCTATTATTACCCGGCCGACAACCCTGGCATTGTTGAAACCTATCCCGTCAGTGTTGGCCGTGAGGAATTTGCCACACCGATCGGCATTACCCGCACGACAGTGAAGGTAAAAGATCCTGCCTGGGCGCCGCCAGCCTCTATGCGTCGTGAAGCAGCTGCACGTGGCGAGCCAGCCCCTTCTATTGTGCCTGCTGGCCCTAACAACCCGCTGGGTCGTCACGCTATATTACTGGCGATGCCTAGCTACCTGATTCATGGCACCAACCGCCCTGAAGGCGTCGGCATGCGGGTCAGCCGCGGCTGCATCCGCATGTTCCCCGAAGATATCAAGTCGCTCTACGAGCGCATGCCTACCGGCACTCAAGTCAACTTGATGGATGCACCGTTTAAAGCAGGCTGGGCAGCGGACGGCACACTGTTTGTGCAGTCTTACCCTCAGCTTGAAGAAAACGTTGGCGATTTTGAGCCACTGCTTAATGCCATCGAACGAGTAAGCGAGCTTGCTGAAGACCAAGCAGAAGTTGACTATGCCCAGGTAAAACTAGCAGTAGAAAATCCGGATGGTCGCCTTATAGCGCTTTATGGCCCCCAAGCACCAGCACCAGCCCCTGTTGAAGAGCCTGTGGAGCTTGATGGATTATTAGAAGAAATTGAGCTCACAACAGCGACACAAGCCGAGGAAGAAGCATAACCTTAGTCAAAATAAAAAAACCCCGCCGAGGCGGGGTTTTTTTACATCTACAGCAACCCTAAGTTTTAACACTTAGAGCCCAGGCAGAATTACTTCTGCATGGAACGCTGGAACATGCGGTTCATTTCTTCACGGTTCTGCTGAGACATCTGCAGAGCAGCTTGCGCATCGCGCTGAGCTTGGTTAGCAGTGTTCATTGCTTGTGAAGCCATGCTGCGTGCTTCTGCGGCGTCAGCCTGTGCAGATTCAGCAGTCATGCGAACTTCTTCCAGGGCGCTGGTAGAAGCACAGCCAGCCAGGATTGCCAGTGAAGCAGCAGCGGCAGTCATCTTCAGAGCAGTCTTCAGAGTCATAATGTTCTCCTTGAGTCTTCCTTGGGTACAACGTTAAGGGTATGACAAATTTAAGGCTAAAGCGTTAGCTCAATTTTGTCTACCTGCGGTGCAGGTTCTTTACAGCGACTTGTACCATGGCATTACACCAATGCACGCAAGTCAAACGCTGTTTTATAATAGACCACAGCGGTTGTCTATAGCCACGCATTTAAAACCTTTAACTTCCTTCAACGACATAGCTTATCGGATCACTACGCGAGTGCCAACACCTACCAGCGACGCAACGCGTTCAATTTGCTCGTTGGTGACAGCAACACAACCCTGAGTCCAGTGGTACTGGCCATGAATATCTGGATCACCCTCGCCAATACCATGTATGCCAATGGCACCGCCCAATGCCGTATTCTGCGGCGGTGAGCCGTGGCGCTGATAGTGATCAAAATAAGCATCATAATCCGCTTGGGAATAAATGCCTTTTTCGAGCGCCATCCTCGCATGAGGTGGCGTAGGATAATCGATACCAATAAAGATATGCCACTGACTTTCGTAATTAAATCGATTAATTCGAAACTCGCCAAGTGGTGTCACATTATCACCGCGGATCCGCTGGGTTTTCGCCCCACCTCGCCCAAGGGATATGGGCGCGTAGTGCTCAACCAACGCATTACCACGGTAAACACTCAACGTGGCGTCTTTATCATCAATTAATACCCAAAGTTCATTGCTGTGACGCGGAATACTCGCACGCGAAAGCAGCGTCTCAACCAGATCTGTGGGCTCATAATTATTTAAGGTACCGGAAGTCGCTGCACTGGCCACAGCAGGCCAGCCCAGCGCCAACGCTAAAAAACGGCGACGGTTTACAGGCATCATTATCGTTCTCTATATAGGCCAGTATCACCAGCCAACAAAGCATTTGTGGCGGTTGTTATACCTTATTCTCACACCAAATGTCAGTGCTTTCAAAAAAGCCAAAAAATAAGCCAGTGCGACAATATGGCAACCGCGCCATTATTAAACGCTATCTAAATCACCTCAAATGCCTGCCTAGATATCTTCGAATTCTTGCATACTCGTTACTAGCTTGCGCGCTTCAGCATGATGCCCTTCCGCCAAGGCGTTAAAAAAAGTTTCCTCTGGCTCTATTTTTGCCCGTGATGCACGATGCTCATAGAGATCCTGTAGCTTGCGATGCGACTCAACCGCTACACGAGTCAGCTCATCAATTGAGTCTGCAATCGTTTGTTGAGCAAGTGCCTCAAGGGCTGGAGGCTGAGGAAAGTCATTAGGGTCATCAAACCATATTTCCAACACTTCTTTATGATTAAAGCCATCACTAAAAAGCGCCTCCAGCCCAGTCTTCATCCGGAGTTCGCTGTCGGCTAAATACGTTAACGCCATGACAAGACGTTGTTGGTCGCTTGAATCAGCCGCAGCACGATACTGACGCGCCATGCGCCCATGATAATCCGCGGCCCATTCAACGAAGTCTTTGACTTGGTTATAGCGCATCTATATCTCCTCTTGCGATTCACTCTCTCTAGGCAATACGTTTGTCGTTATAATTACCACTCTTGGCTAGTTTCACGTAACGCAGCAATATCCCGTTTTGCAGCATGAAGGTTAGCTAACAGCTGGTCAGCAACACTCACTTGGCTGCCGACAGCGATCATTGAGGGGTTCTGAACTGCGCGTTTACTAGCCCCCTCGTCACTGTGCAGTTTCTCAATTTGCCCTACCAGCCAGTGCAACCAGCTATCCGGCTGGTGCAGCATATCTCTTAAGCGCTGCAGCTCAGCAACGGCAGGCCCCTTCTCATTAAGGAGCACTTGCCAGCCATGCTCGTTAAGACGCGCATGCTCGGTCACTTCTTTGAGCAGCGAGTTTAATGCCAGCTCAAAGAGCGCCAAGGCGCTCTCTTCAATCGCCATTTGACGAGCCTGAGCATGTTCGTCATTACCTGCTGGAAGACCAACCAAAAGCTCAGCTTGATAAAGCAGTTGGTTGGTACGAGAACGTGGGCTCACTTGCGCTTATCCTCCACGTGCCATTTACCCGCCTCAAATGTCGCCTTCCAGCCGGTTGCTTTACCTTCTTCATCGGTCATCACGTACTGCTCTTTATTTTTCCGTGAGTAGCGAATTTGCGCAGGACGGCCATCCGGGTCTTCGCTGGGCGCCTTTAAGATAAAGTGATACTTTTCCGGTAGTTCGTCGGCGTGGGCTTTTAGCTCTTTTACCAGCGGCGGACGGGTTTCACGATTTTTAGGAAACTTGCTGGCCGCTAAGAACAAGCCACTGGCACCATCACGCAGCACGTAGTGATCCTCTACCTTCTGGCAGGCCAGTTCCGGCATGGGAATGGGGTCCATTTTGGGCGGTGCCACTTCACCACTACGAAGCAACTTGCGGGTGTTTTTACACTCACTGTTGGTGCAGCCGAAATATTTGCCAAATCGACCTGACTTAAGCTGCATCTCAGAACCACACTTGTCGCATTCGATAATGGGGCCGTCGTACCCTTTGATTTTGAACTTGCCCGCTTCCACCTCATAACCATCACAATCAGGGCTATTGCCACAAATATGCAGTTTGCGACCCTCATCGATGAGATAGTTATCCATGGCGGTTCCGCACTTCTGGCAACGACGCTTGGCACGGAGTGCGTTGGTTTCTGCTTCTTCGCCTGCATCTTCTGCAACAGCTTCTTCACCAGGGATTAAATCAATGGTGGTTTTACAGCGCTCTTTGGGCGGCAAGTTATAACCACTGCAACCCAAGAACACACCGGTGGAAGCCGTCCGAATTTGCATTTTGCGACCGCAACTTGGGCAGTCAATATCCGTAGGAACCGGCTGATTAGGGCGCATTCCTTCGTCGCTTTCGGCTTTGCTAAGCTCCTGACTGAATTCACCATAGAAAGCATCCAGCAAGGCTTGCCAGTTACGCTCGCCTTCCGCAACTTCATCCAGGCTATCTTCCATCCGAGCCGTAAACGAATAATCCATCAAATCGGGGAAAGACTCTTTCAGCCGTTCGGTGACAATATCACCCAATTTTTCAGCATAAAAACGGCGACTTTCTAACTTCACGTAACCACGATCCTGAATCGTGGAAATGATGGCAGCATAGGTAGAAGGACGGCCAATGCCCTGCTTCTCGAGCTCTTTTACTAAGCTGGCTTCCGTATAACGCGGGGCCGGTTTAGTAAAGTGCTGTTGCGGGTCAAGCTTTTCAAGCGCCATCGCCGTGCCCTTCGGCAAATCAGGCAGGCTTTGGTCTTCATTTTTACCTGATGGCTTCATCACCCGCGTGTAACCATCAAACTTGAGCACTCGCCCTTTGCCGCGCAAGTCGTAGCCATCAACCTCAACACTCAGCGTACTGGAAAGGTACTCAGCAGGCGTCATCTGACAAGCCACAAATTGACGCCAAATCAGCTCGTAGAGACGCTCTGCATCACGCTCCATTCCAGAGAGGTCACTGGCCTTGCGCTCAACGCTAGAGGGCCTGATCGCCTCGTGGGCTTCTTGGGCGCTCTCCTTGCTGCTGTAACGGTTAGCAGAGTCTGGTAAATAGCGTGCTCCGTACTCATCACCAATAAACGAGCGAACACTCTCTACCGCATCCTTTGAAAGATTGGTGGAGTCGGTACGCATGTAGGTAATGTAACCAGCCTCGTAGAGACGCTGAGCCATGGTCATGGTTTTCTTAACAGAGAACCCTAACCGGCCACTGGCAGCCTGCTGCAATGTTGAGGTAATAAACGGCGCAGTAGGCTTGGAGCTCGTCGGTTTGTCTTCACGGGAGGTAATCGCAAGCTTGGCTTTGCGCAGTTGCTCAATGCGTGCAAGCGTGTCCTTTTCGGAGGTAGGACGGAAGGGCTTACCATCCTGACGCACCAACGCAAATCTAACCAGCTCGCCATCCGGGGAAGCGAGATCTGCATGGACATCCCAAAACTCTTCAGGAATAAACGCACGAATTTCGCGTTCACGCTCAACGATCAGGCGAACCGCGACAGATTGAACACGACCTGCTGATAAGCCCCTGGCAATCTTGGCCCACAGCAACGGTGAAAGCATAAAACCAACAACACGGTCCAAGAAGCGGCGCGCTTGCTGCGCTTCCACCCGGGGAATATTTAGCGCCCCTGGCGACTTAAACGCATCCTGAATGGCATTTTTGGTTATTTCATTAAATACAACGCGCTTATAACGACTGTTATCACCACCAATCGTCTCGCGCAAATGCCAGGCAATTGCTTCCCCTTCGCGGTCCAAATCCGTTGCGAGATAAACAGCATCAGCTTTTTCAGCCAGCTTCTTTAATTCAGCAACGACTTTTTCCTTACCAGGGAGCACTTCATAGCGCGCTTCCCAGCCGTTATCCGGGTCAATGCCCATCCGCCGAATTAACTGATCATGAGCCTTACGTTTTTTGTACTCTGCTTTCTCTTCCGCCGACATCTTGCGTGTTGCCGCAGCCTGGCGAGCGCGCTCCTTCGGGTCGGAGGCTGCCTTACCTGAGCCGCTGGTCGGCAGGTCACGGATGTGACCCACGCTCGACTTTACGATGAAATCGTTGCCGAGATACTTATTGATCGTCTTCGCTTTCGCAGGCGACTCGACGATGACCAGTGACTTGCCCATAGTGCTCCACTTTCCTAATGCTCAGGCGCTATCGCCCATGCTCTGAATACGTTGTCGCCTGTCGTTACCACTTGACGACCATGAGAAAAATGCGCCTACCCTACCCCAGGCCTGCAACAAGCGCCAGTAACAACCGACGCATAAGTAACAAACTAATGCTGAAGCGCAAGGTGTCTATCCGTACTATTTTTCATAATGAAGTAGCTAGACACTAGACTGCCAATACGCAGACGGCAACCCAAAATACGGAAACAAAAAAACGCCCCTGTATCAAAACAGGGGCGCAGACAAACGCTACAAAGCTTAGTGCTTGCGCGGTGATTTCCTACGCGACGCCGCTCTTGGCTGAGGCTTGCTTGCTTCTTTAGCTGCATCTGCTGCTACATTATTAGTAGCAGGAACACTTTCAGTAGATGCGCGTTGGGTAGCCTCCTTTTCCGTCGATACTGTCTCTGTCGACACGCTTTCAGCTAGAGAGCTTGCAGCGGTTTGCGTATCAATAGCCGCCTTCTGGTCACCTGCTTGCTTAGTGTCAGTAGCGGGTGCGCTCAAGGCTTTTGGCTGAGTAGATTTTGGTTGAGCGGCTTTCGGCGGCCTCGCTTGATCAAATAGCATCTTCACCTGCTCAAAACGCTCTGCTGCGTGCTCGGATAATTCACCACTCGCAGCGAACACATGTTTAAGGTGCTCGATATGCCCGTCGATGTCACTGCTGCTTTGCCCTTTTAACAGCTCGGGCAATGACGATAGCGCTCGCTCACGATCTAATTTCAGGATAAAGAACTGATCGCGTACCAAACGCTTAAATTCACTCAACGTTGAACTAGGCTCTAACTCAGCACGGGAAGCACGTAACCGTTTGAAATTGCGCTCATCTGTCGCTGGCGCTCCACCTAGCACATAGATAACTGAGCGCATGACGGCTTCATGAGCGCCACCCTGGGCTATTTTATTGCGCAGCTCATTTTTGCGGTTTTCAACAAAACGTTGATGCTCTGGCTCGGCTCCAGGACGACGACGATGCACATGCGCATCGCCATACAAACCTACCGCTGCTTGCAATAGTGGCTGTCCGTAAATGTCCATAAACAGCCTTTCCGTCGTGCTATCGCGCAAATCTCGTACTGCATTGAGATTGGCAACGATTTGATCGGAGCACATCGTTTCTAATGCTTTGAAAACATTATCTTGACCTACTTGCTGACGATTGCAGCGTACTGCTTCAGCCATCACCGGCAGCGGAACAGTCAGCGGATTACGATCAGATAGAAGCTTGTAGCCTAACCGGATAGGATGCATACGACGAATCCAGCGTGCCGCTTCTGGCGTCATCATGGCCTGCACCCAGGGTTGAACGTATAACCGATAGAAACCAAGGTTGATTTCGGAAATACGTGCAACCGTTGCAAACCGACGATCATCCTCTGGGATATGCATTACATCCTGATCCAGCTCCTCAAAGTTACGCGATGTAAACTCAAGCAAATAATCACGCTCAAGTAACTCCGCATCATCTCGCTCGCTGACATGCGAGACCGTTGTCTCATACAGTCCGGGCGGCATAACATCGATATAGTCCATGTTGGCCGTGAACTCAGCATGCTCTTTGCGCGACACACTACCGGAAACAAAGATCCCTAAGTGCCCTGTTGTGTCGTGCATGCAGTACACGATCGTCTGCTCGTTGGCGATGATATCTTCTTCGCCTTCGTATAAATCACGAATCCAACCCAGCGCCTGAGGCGGCGGCGTTATGTCGTCACCACGCGAGCAGAATACGACAACAGGTGAGCGCACATTGCGAAGATCAATCCGGCGGCCATCGCGAGTCACCAGTTGGGCCGTCGAGAGACGATTACCAACAAATAGGTTATCGACAATATATTGGATCTCTTGGCCACCTAAAACAACGTGACCACCCCACCAGCGCTCGAACTCTAAATAGCGTTTGGATTCGGTATCAATGTTGTCATACAGATGGTACTGCTTTTTCCAGTAGGTATTGGCTGGGTTGAGACGCTCGAAGTTCTGCACTAGCCAAGCACCATCAAACAGGCCGTTACCAATGTCGCTAGTTAAAGCAGTAATCCAGCTTCCACCGGTCATACCACCGGTATAGCGCATGGGCGCTTTACCGTGCTCCCCGGCCCAGTAAGAAAGCGGAGCACCGGCAATAAGAATCGGACCAAACACATCCGGCTCAAGTGCCGCAGCCATCATTATTTGCCAACCCGCCTGACAGTTCCCCACCACCATTGGTTTTTCAGCTGTTTCTGGGTGCAGAGCGATAACATGACGCAAAAACGCAATTTCCGCTTCTACCACATCCTCAACGGTTTGCCCCGGTTCAGGAAAAGGCAAAAAACCAATAAAATAGCAAGGGTGACCAGCCTTTAGAGCAACCCCAAGCTCGCTATCAGGCTTGAACCCGCCGATACCAGGGCCATGACCTGCCCTAGGATCCACGACAACAAACGGTCGTTTCTCAGGGTCAATCTGAATATGG
This sequence comes from Halomonas sp. XH26, assembly GCF_024138895.1. Taxonomy (NCBI): domain Bacteria; kingdom Pseudomonadati; phylum Pseudomonadota; class Gammaproteobacteria; order Oceanospirillales; family Halomonadaceae; genus Halomonas; species Halomonas sp. XH26. The sequence continues at coordinate 1,639,738 of NZ_CP071889.1, read as the reverse complement.
CTGGGGGGAAGAACTCTCAGCAGCTCATAATTGGTTGGATGGGGAAGCGTACGTCCATCAATGAGCACCTCTGTATCAAATCCAAGCACGTTCGGCTTGGTTTGCTCCATATGCTCAAGATATTGATTTCCGCGTTCGCGCATAACATCCCAATACAGGACGCTACGCTCAATACTGTCGCGCCAATAGCCCGCTGCAGCCCGTCCGAATCCGAACGGATCTACCATGCTAGCAAAGGCCTCGCCGACCGGTAATGGAGCCATTTGATCAGACGCTCCTGGCCACAGGCTTTTCAGCGCGCTGCCAGGCAACAAAGGATGAGCGAGAAAGTTCATAAATTCTCCCATTGGGTTGATGCAAAGCATCTGTCCCGAAGCGTTGATGCTGCAATGCAATATAGTTTAGGCCACTCACTGCATAACGTCGATGCCTACCTTTGCAAATTCATCATTGTTGTCATAAAGACGCCGCACATCATCGGTGGTAGCATTTCCAGCGTAATGCTGAAACTTTTTTGTTTTGTGGCACTTTCTATCTTCGGAGGGTGTATACCTAGAGGTTGTTATGTCATCCCTTACACTACTCAACCGTTTGACCTTCCGACAATTACAGGTATTTCAGGCAGTTCACCGCCAGCGCTCTTACTCGCGCGCAGCCGAGCAGCTAGGGCTTACACAACCTGCGGTTAGCGCACAAATTCGCCAGTTAGAACTCGCTCTTGGTCAGCCGCTGTTTAAATATGCCGGTAAAACCCTTCACGTGCTACCTGCCGCGGATACCCTAGCGCTCTCCACACGCGAGATTTTCGGACAGCTCTCTAGACTGCAAATGAATCTCTCGGAGATTAATGGCAGCATTAGCGGTGAGCTGAACATCGCAGCAGTCTCCTCAGCCCAGTATGTGGTGCCTTATTTACTAGCACGGTTTCGAGCACGCTATCCCGACGTACGTATTCGTCTAAAGGTATGCAACCGCAGCCAAGCGCTGGAAAGACTGGCAGAACAAAAAGATGATGTCGTGATTATGGCCATGGTGCCTGAAGACGACGACCTGATAGTCATGCCCATTCTTGAAAATGAACTCATCGCTCTCGTATGGCCAGACCACCCACTACTTCACATGGAAGCACCAACATTAGCCGACTTTGCGCGCCATTATGTATTGATGCGTGAGCCAGGTTCTGGGGTGCGTATCGCATTTGAGCAACTGGCTGTTGACCAAGAAGTCGGCCTTCCCCACCGCATTGAATTAGGCACTAATGAAGCCATTAAACAAGGCGTTATGGCCCACTTAGGCGTTGCCGTCTTGCCCCGCTTGGCGGTTCAACTTGAACTAGAACAAGGGCTGCTATCAGCGCTCCCGCTACCTAACTTCCCCATTCGGCGCTCGTGGTGCACGGTGTATCGTCGCGATCATTTTCCGACACCAGTCGCTGATCTTTTTTTACGCTTTACACGGGAACACCTGCCAGATTTTCGTCGGTATTTCCAAGCCCCATCTAGCCCACTACCTAGCCACGGCGTTTCCTGCCTACCTTTACTGTCACTATAGTGGGCTATCGATTGGCTGGACTGTCTGTTTGGCGGTTCGATGAAGAGGGCTTAGTGTCTTGTTAACCAACAGATATGTTACATTAGCCTACTACCTACGTATCATTCAGAATCTTCAGGGTTTGGCATGTATTCGCGCAGGCGATCCAACTGTCAACGCCATGGCGTTTAAACGCCATCGCCACAGCATATGGTTAGACGCCACGACGTTTGGGCATTGCCTGCCGCACAGTAGAGAGGCTCTTTCCTATGAGCAATAACCCCACAACGCGCGTCCCTAGCGGCGAAAAATTCCGCAATGAGCATGGCATGTCGGTCATTAAAGACGGCATGAAACAGCGTAAAACGTCGTCAGATGAGGCGTCTCCCAGTCTTGACCGTAAACCTAAATGGTTGCGCGCACAGATCCCTGGGGGCGAACGCTTCGAAGCCGTCAAAAAGAATGTCTCTACACACCGTCTTAGCACTGTTTGTGCAGAGTCGCACTGCCCTAACATGGGCGAATGCTGGAGCAATGGCACCGCCACCATCATGTTAATGGGGTCTGTATGCACACGCGCCTGCCGATTCTGTGCAGTGGATACAGGCAATCCGAAAGGCTGGCTGGATCTAGATGAGCCGGAAAACACAGCAAAATCAGTCGAGTTGATGGGGCTGCGCTACATCGTATTGACCTCCGTTGACCGAGACGACCTGGACGACGGCGGCGCTACGCACTACGCCAACTGTATTAAGGCTATCAAATCCCGCACGCCGGAAGTAGTTGTAGAAGCCCTAACACCCGACTTTGACGCTGATAAAGCCGCCATTGAGCGGGTAGTCGATTCGGGCTTGGAAGTGTTTGCACAGAACGTAGAGACGGTAGAGCGACTAACCAGCAAAGTACGCGACCCACGTGCAGGTTATCGCAAAACGCTGAATGTCTTAGCGCATGCCAAACAGTATCGGCCAGATATAATTACCAAAACAAGCTTGATGCTTGGATTAGGTGAGACAGACGAAGAGATTCTTAAAACCTTTGATGACCTGAGAGAGATTGGCGTTGATATCGTGACGCTTGGACAATATTTGCGCCCAACCAAAAACCATCTAGCCGTAGAGCGCTGGGTCACCCCAGAAGAGTTTGATCGCTATCGTGTGCTTGGTCTTGAAAAAGGCTTTATGGAAGTGCCGTCCGGGCCGCTGGTTCGCTCTAGCTATCGCGCTGACCGTGTTTTTGAGAAAAACAATCTTGGTCTCGCGTCGCCTGCTGCGGTTCCTGGTCATGAGCCTGACGCTAACCGCATTCCTGCGTTTAACGTCGGATAAATCGTCTAGGCTAGCTGCACGCAATTGGCACAGCTAAATCAGTTCCAACAGTGCCTTGCGTGCAGATCGCTTATTATTGGGTAAAGGATACATCCACCAACTGACGATCCAACCGCTGAGCTAATGCAGACGCTAGTTGACTCCCCACTTGGTGAGCGACAGGCAGCGCCACTAAATCAGCCAATCGCGTTACCTGCATACCTGCATAGCCACAGGGATTGATGCGCCCAAAGGGGGATAAGTCACCGTCTACGTTTAGCGCAACCCCGTGATAGCTTGCGCCCCGCCGAATTCGTAACCCTAGCGAGGCAATTTTCGCCTCACCTTGCTGCGTGTCGACATAGACGCCAGGTGCATCTGGTTTCGCCCAGGCAGAAACGCCATAAAGCGCAAGTACGTCAATCACCGAATTTTCTAGCGCAGTTACTAGCTCACGAACACCAATCTTGCCACGCCTAACGTCCAGCAATGGATATAATACAATTTGGCCTGGGCCATGGTAGGTTACCTGCCCCCCACGATCCGTTTTCACGACAGGGATATCACCTGGCATTAACACATGTTCGGGCTTACCCGCCTGCCCCTGAGTAAAAACGGGATCGTGCTCAACTAGCCAGAATTGATCAGGCGTTGTCTCGTCTCGCGTGTCGGTGAGTTCGCGCATCGCGCTCCACACAGGCAAGTAGGCACGATGGCCAAGCTGATGCAACTCAATAGGTTGACTAGCCAAGGTCATACCACCATGTGTACGCGACCTGTAGCCTTCAGATCATCAAACAGCTGGCGTAATTGCTGTTCGCCAGTGGCTACAATAGTGACACGCACAGATTGAAAACGGCCGTTACGGCTGTCGATGACTTGAAGCGACGTCTCATCAAACTCTGGGGAATGTTTAACAATCACTTGGCACACGCAGGCTGGAAAATCCTCAGCAGCATCGCCAACCACTTTCAATGAGTAATCACAGGGAAAAGTGATTTTAGGTGGCTCGTTTACTTCAGGCTGACGTAAATCTCTTAGCCCATTTTTCGCGCCTTTTTTCATAGCTCGCCTTTACACGGGAATATATAGATACTTCTGCTCAGGGTACGAGTGCAGTACAGCCTTATAAGATTAATAACTTAAGCGCAAAATACTAAAAATCCTGCGCTTAAGCTCGTGGCTACTTATCAGTAAAGTTGCTAATCAAACCACTGAAGAAACGCCTTACTTGGTCAAATAGGCGCTTAAACAAGCCACCCTCTTCAACATTTTCTAGCGCCACTAGCTGGCGCTCACCAACCATTTCTTCACCTAAATATACTTCTAACGTACCGACATCATCACCCACGGCAATCGGCGCTTGAAGATCGCTATCCAGGTTCAAGCGAGCACGCAACTCTTCATTACGGTTGCGCGGAAGTGTCATAAACACTTCATCATCAACGCCAACACGCAACTCATTACTATCACCGCCCCATACCCGTGGCGTTGCAAGCACTGCACCACGCTCATAGAGCTTCATCGTTTCATAGAAGCGGAAGCCGTAGCTGAGTAGCTTTTGCGTTTCCTGCGCTCGCGCCTCTTCTGAGTTAGTGCCCATCACAACTGAAATTAGCCGCATGCCATCACGCTCGGCCGAAGAGACAAGACAGTAGCCCGCCTCCGTTGTCCAACCGGTTTTCAAACCATCGACACTCGGGTCGCGCCATAGCAACCGGTTACGGTTTGGCTGGTCGATGCCACCAAACGCGAAGTTGCGTTGAGAGTAAATAGTATAGTGCTCAGGGTAGTCGTTAATAATATGCTGTGACAACAACGCCATATCGTGAGCGGTGGAGTAGTGATTATCGCCAGGAAGACCTGTCGGATTTTGGAAATTAGTATTGTGCATTCCTAAGCGCGTAGCATGCTGATTCATCAAATCGGCAAATGGCGTTTCGCCACCAGCTAGATGCTCTGCCATCGCCACGCTAGCATCATTACCGGATACAATAATAATGCCATGCAGCAGATTATCGACCGAGACTTGATCGCCTACCTCGATGAACATCTTGGAGCCACCGGTACGCCAAGCTTTCTCACTGATATTAACCATATCAGTCAAGCTAATTGTGCCGCGATCTAACTCACGCTCGACCAAATAAGCGGTCATGAGTTTAGTCAGGCTGGCTGGCGGTAAGCGTTCATCAGAATTATGCTCAGCAAGAATACGACCGCTGTTGGCATCCATCAGAATCCATGAGCTCGCCGCTAGCTGAGGAGCGGAGGGAATAATCGTTTGCGGCTGAGGTATCACCTGAGCTACGGCCGGTGAAGACACCACGGCAAAAACCGCAAACAAACAAAGCCCAGCGGTACGGCGAATAGACATCAATACATTCATCTCTTACTTCTCACAACAAAGAAAAAACGTCAACGAAGCACGTTATTTTAGCTAATAAATGGGGTGAACTATCTCACGATAAACACTTGTGGGAAGCCCGCCCGACGGAGTTCTTCACGTGCTTGGGTTTCCTGATTAGGGCTCACTGGCCCAACCTGCACACGATGCACATCTGCATCACTCATCACCCGTACTTTATGAGGGAGCTCACTAACCAAACGTTGCTGCAACTGCTGGGCTCCTTCTTCACTGCCCAGTGCCGCAATTTGTAGATAAATCGCGTCATCCGCTGCCATTGGTCGCTGAACAGCAATATTTGGAACAGGCCGTGCATTCACAGTAGAAGATGCCGAAGGCACCTCATCGACTGGACGGCTACTCCTACCTTGCTGAGCCAGCCATTGTTCAGGCTCGATAGCCTCAACCCGAACGGCGCCAGTACCATTATCTAAAAAGCCTAGCCGTGCAGCCGCTGCATAGGAAAGATCTATTTCACGGTCGCTATGAAAAGGCCCCCTATCATTGACGCGCACGATAACAGATTGACCGCTGTCTAAACTGGTGACACGGGCGAATGTTGGCAGTGGCAACGAACGGTGAGCCGCAGACATTTTATACATGTCATAAATTTCACCGTTTGATGTGGCATAGCCATGGAATTTTTCACCGTACCAGGAGGCCGTCCCTTGCTTCACGTAGCCCGTTGCATCCGGCAATACATGATAGGTTTCACCCCACACTTCATAAGTGGAGCGATTACCGGAACGCGATAGCGGTTCTATGCGAGGCTCAGCGTTTGGCACCTTGCTCACATCCGGCGGCTCTAACGGATACGCGTCGCCGGTCATTGCATAGCGCTCCCCCGTCGATTCACCACCACTACTTGCTCCACTGCTGAGCGCCCCGCTCGCACTTTCAGCAGGCTTACTAGCAGGCTGATTGGCGCTATTTTGTTGAGCTTCATGGCTGGCACAGCCGCTAACCAACGCCATGATGATCACCGCACCACCTATGCCACGAGCCTCAGACAGCACTGTTCTCATATTTAGCCCTCAACCTGCCGTGCAATCGCTTCTGATAGCTCTGTCACTGCCATTGCATAGAGATGGCTGTGGTTATAGCGGGTAATAACGTAAAAGTTATATTCCCCCAAGCGATATTGGATACTATCATCGGCAAGCTCGAGCCTTAAAGGCACCACAAGTAACTCTGGATCAAGCGCACTTTGTGGTTCAATGCCAGCTTCAATCGCCTCAGATACAGTCACATCAGGCTTACTGGTTTGGTTAATAGGAAGCGTTTCAGGCGCTGAATCAGGGCCATCGGCCTCATGATAAATTGCCCCATCACGCTGCCAACCATGTACAGCAAAGTAGTTCGCCACGCTGCCAATGGCATCAACCGGATTCTCCCATAAATCTCGTTTACCATCACCGTCAAAATCGACGGCATAGGCTTGATAACTCGTGGGAATAAACTGGGGATACCCCATTGCGCCTGCATACGAACCATAAAGCTCGTCAACCTCAACGCCTTGCTCATGAGCGATTTTCAAAAAAGCCGCCAGTTCGCCCCGGAAAAAGCCACCACGGACAGGATGGTTGAAGGCTAATGTTGCCAATGAGTCTAATACAAGGTGACGCCCTTTATGCTTACCGTAATAGGTTTCAACACCAATAATGGCAGCAATGATCTCTGGTGGGACACCATACACATCCTCAGCCCGAGCAAACGCATCCTCATACTCACTGATGAAGTCGGCTCCCTCCTCAATACGTTGCTGAGTTAAGAAGATATCGCGATACTCATACCAACGTAAGCGACGTTCAGCAGCACCTTCCATAGCGTCCAAAACAGATTGGCTAAAGCTGGCTTGATTCAGAGCATCTGTTAGCCATTGCCGAGGAATTCCTTGTTCTGCTAACTCGTCAACTAGCTGTTGAGTACCTTCGTGCTGCTGAGGATCAAAAGGCGACGCGTCGTCAGCCCATGCAACCGTGTAAGCACACGCCAGTAACATAGCTGCCATGCAGCCGCTTGCTTTATTTCGGGCCCATTTCATTAACTAACCACTCCTGTGAAAAAGCACCGCTACTTATCTATTCGATACTAGCGCGGCAACAACCGCCGATGGGCATGTATTGACATGAGAATACCGAACCCTGCCAGCAAGGTCACGCTAGAAGTCCCGCCATAGCTCACTAGCGGCAGCGGTACGCCAACAACTGGCAAAATACCACTTACCATGCCGACATTGACAAACACATATATAAAAAACGTCAGGATAATACTGCCTGCAAAAAGTCGCCCGAAGGTGTCCTGAGCAGAGGTTGCCAGCCAAAGACCTCGCCCCACAATCATGACATAGAGGGATAGCAGCACGAGCATTCCCACCAGACCAAACTCTTCACCCAGCACGGCAATAATAAAATCCGTATGGCGCTCAGGCAGGAATTCTAATTGAGACTGAGTACCCTCAAGCCAGCCTTTCCCCCATAAGCCACCGCTGCCTATCGCTGTTGTTGATTGAATAATATTCCAACCCGACCCTAAGGGGTCGCTATCTGGATCCAGGAATGTTAAAACCCGTTGACGCTGATAGTTGTGCATATTCATCCATAGAACAGGAAGCCCTGCTGCAATTAAGGCAGCAATCAAACCAATTAGGCGCCAGGACAAACCTGCCAAAAGCACGACAATAACCGCCGCGCTGGCCACTAAAAGCGACGTCCCAAGATCCGGTTGAATAGCTGTAAGCACCACCGGCAAGCCGATTATCACCGCGCATACAAAAATATGCTTGAAACGTGGCGGTAATTGGCAACGATTCAGATAGGCAGCCACCATCAGTGGCACCGCTAATTTCATCATTTCAGATGGTTGAAACCGAATAACACCCGGTATTTCAAGCCACCGCTTTGCCCCCATACCCACATCACCCGCTATTTCAACTGCCAACAACATAGCTAGACCCAAGCCGTAAGCCAAGGGAGCCCAGCGCAGAAACGTGGAAGGCGATAATTGGGCAATAACCACCATAACAGCGATGGCAACACCAAAACGTATAGCTTGAGCAATCACGGTATCAATACGCTGCCCGGAAGCGCTATAAAGCACTAATAGACCACCACCCATCAGCAACAGCAGCAAACCTAACAGCCACGGATCAAGGTGAATCCGCTCCCAGATGCTTTTGCGCCGAGCAATACCACTATCGGGTGGGCGTACTGGATAACGACGTAATGGGCGAGAGAGGGTTTGCCATGACCTCATTAGTTACCCTCCACGTTGGCAGTATCTTCTTCCAATACTTCTTTAACTTCTTCAACGTCTGGCGCATCGTCTCTTAATATCCATGCATCGGTCATCGCACGCGCCAAATGAGCGGCATGCGTACTCCCGCCTCCAGCATTTTCAACAATGACTGAGACCGCAATTTGAGGGTCGTCGATTGGCGCAAACGCCATAAAAAGAGCGTGATCGCGTAAGCGCTCCTCAAGTTCTGCGGCGTTGTAACGCTGATCTTGTCCAAGCGAGAACACCTGGGCGGTGCCTGATTTCCCCCCCATACGGTACTCTAGCCCTACTCCCGTGCGGCGTGCTGTACCTTCATTACCGCTAATAACTTTTTCCATGCCACTGAAAACACGGTCCCACCAGTTGTCATTATCCAACTGAATATCGGGCAGCGTATCCGGCAAATCCAACGCTAAGGGCTCTTCACCTATTGCTAACGCAAGACGTGGCTTTACCCAATGACCGCGATTAGCCAATGTAGCCGTTGCACTAGCCAGTTGTAACGGAGTTACTTGCCAGTAACCCTGCCCAATTCCCACAGAGAGTGTTTCACCGGGATACCAAGGCTGATTAAAGCGTGCCCGCTTCCAGTCACGAGACGGCATCAGGCCAGTGCTTTCACCTTGCACGTCATGAGCAACACGTTGGCCAAAACCAAAGTTGGTCATTTGTTCATGCAGATTATCGATACCCAAATCATGAGCTAAGGTGTAATAGTAAGTATTGTTTGAAACAGCAATAGACCGCTCCATGTCTACCCGACCATGCCCCCAACGCAACCAATTACGATAGCGACGAGAGTCGTTGGGCAACTGATAGAAACCAGGATCATTAATCGTGCTATCGGGAGTGATAACACCCTCGACCAGCCCCGCAAGCGCCAAAAAAGGTTTAATGGTCGAACCTGGCGGATAATGGCCACGAATTGCTCGATTAAACAGCGGGAGGTCGATATTTTCCTGCAAGCCGCGATAAGAAGCGACATCAATTCCCGTCACGAACTGATTACTATCAAAGCCAGGCGTCGATACCATGGCGAGGATTTCACCCGTCCCAGGAACGATCGCGACGATAGATCCACGCCTGCCATCTAACAGCTCGTAAGCCAGCATTTGCATTGACTTATCAAGCGTTAAAGTAAGGTTTTCCCCAGGTACCGGATCAGTACGACCAAGCTCTCTAAGTACACGCCCACGTGCATTCGTTTCAACTTTACGCAGCCCCGCCTGCCCGTGCAATTCCGTCTCGTAAAAGCGCTCAATCCCTGTTTTACCAATAAAGTGTGTTCCCGCATATCGCCCAGCATCTAGAGTTTGCATCTCTTCTGCGTTGATGCGCCCTACGTAGCCCAGTGAGTGGGCCATCATTTCGGCATCAGGATAATAACGGAGCAGTTGTGCCTCTACTTCAACCCCTGGTAGACGATGCCGATTCACCGCTAACCGTGCGATTTGGTCTTCGCTCAAATCACTCATTAAAAGCGCAGGCTGAAACGGGCGTTGGCGTTGCCGGGAACGGACATTGAACGCTTCAATATCATCTTCGGGCAAGTCTAGAAGCTCAACTAACAGCGCCAGCGTTTCATCTAAATCATCAACGCGTTCGCGCACCAACGTGAGGTTATAGGTAGGGCGATTTTCGGCAAGGAGGACGCCATTGCGGTCATAAATCAACCCCCGATTGGGGGGCAGCGGTTCGACACGGACACGGTTTTTTTCGGAGCGAGTACTGTATAAATCGTGCTGAACGATCTGCAAGTATGCTAATCGTCCAGTCAGCAATCCCGTCAAAACAACCACCACCAAAACGGCAAGTAGCGCCCTGACACGAAAAATACGCAATTCTTGCTCAGGGTTTTTAAGCGTGTCACGGCGCTTAGGCATGGGTAACGATGACTCTCAAATCAGACAAAAAGCAATTATCGATGATAGGGATGACCTACTAACAGTGTCCACGCCCGGTAAAGTTGCTCAGCCAGCATTATACGTACCAGTGGGTGCGGCAACGTGAGAGGCGATAAAGACCACGCTTTATCCGCCATTGCTGAAAGGGATGGCTCTAAGCCATCTGGTCCTCCCACCAACAACACAATATCTTTGCCCAACATGCGCCAAGCGTCGGCCTCGTCAGCAAGTTGCTCGGTACTCCAGGTTTTACCCTTAACCTCAAGTGCCACGATATACTCGTCGCCACGAAGCTTGTCACGTATACGCTGAGCCTCTTGCGCACGCGCTTTGGCTATATCAGCATTTTTGCCACGCTGACCGAGTGGAATCTCTTCAATTTCAAGCGAGAAGTCTCGAGGCAGCCGTTTGCGGTAGGTCTCAATGCCCTCCTCAACCCACGCAGGCATTTTGGTGCCCACCGCTAACAGCCGGATCTTCATGACATCGTGGCTCGCTCTTCAAACCGTTTGAGCGACTCACTAATAGCCCCAGCGTCATTGGGTAGGTCTGCCCATAAGCGCTCAAGATCATAGAGGGCTCTCGCTTCAGGCAACATAATATGGACAACCACATCGCCTAAATCGACCAATACCCAGTCAGCATTATCGCCACCTTCAACACCTCGGGGCGCAAGGCCTGACGCTTTGGCCTTTTCCACAACATTTTGCGCTAAGGCAGCCACGTGGCGAGTAGACGTACCACTGGCGATCAGCATCAAATCAGTAACTTCAGTCAGTTTGGAAACATCTAACTGCGTAATATCTCGTGCTTTAAGTTCTTCTAGGGCGTCAACCGCTAGATTTTTAAGTGTATCGATGTGCATGGCTCCTAAAGGCAACCCCTTGTTGTCGTAAGCTCAGCAAAAGCAAGCTCAGTGATATTCAGTCAATTAGCCGGCCATTGTAACGGCTTCTTTCCTGACTGCCAGCGCTATTCACCAGAATGATAGAAACCATGCCGCAGAATGGCTTCCTCGACGGCCTCAGGCAGTAGATAACGAACGCTTTTGCCCTTTTCTAAACGCTCTCTTATATAAGTAGCCGAAATCGCCATCATGGAGGGCAAGGCCAGCGTCAGAACATTACCATTAGGGCTTCGCATCAGTTCATCCACACTATCGACTTCACGATTACCCACCAGTTCCCTTAATTCCTCAGGCCACCGCGCGTTATAGCCAGGTCGAGCGATCACAACGAGATGTGCTAAAGAGAATATCTGATTAGCTTTGTGCCATTTGGCTAACCTTAGAAAAGCATCGAACCCGATAATCATCACTAGACTCGCGCTATCGCCATACGCTTGCCGCAGCTCGGCAAGCGTATCCACGCTATAAGAAGGCCCTTCTCGGCGTAGCTCCCGATCATCTGCCACCACCCCTGGTGTGTCGCTAATACCTAGCCTTAACAACTCAAAACGCTGTTCCGGTGACACCTGAGGCGTATCACGCAGAGGCGGCTGAGGTGCGGGAATCATGTGCAAACGATCAAGCTTAAGGGCTTCACGAACCTCAACAGCGCTTCGCAAATGCCCCAGATGCACAGGATCAAATGTGCCCCCCAGCATGCCTATTCGCATGGGTGTTGAACTCATTGCCTGATTTGCCCATCACCAAAGACCACATATTTCTGCGTTGTAAGCCCTTCTAATCCAACCGGCCCTCGCGCATGCAGCTTATCGGTTGAGATACCAATTTCTGCGCCCAGTCCATACTCAAAGCCATCAGCAAAGCGCGTAGAGGCATTTACGATGACTGAGCTTGAGTCGACCTCAGCCATGAAGCGTCTCGCTAGACTGATGTCTTGAGTCACAATGGCATCAGTATGATGGGAGCCATATTGCTCGATATGCTGAATCGCCTCATCCATACCATCGACGACTTTAATCGCTAAAATAGGTGCAAGGTACTCAGCGCCCCAGTCTTCTTCGGTGGCCAACGCCACTTGGGGCAGCAATGCTCGTGTACGCTCGCAACCACGTAGCTCTACATGGTGCTCGGCGTAGGCACGAGCCAACTCTGGCAGCACGATATCAGCAATCGGCGCATCCACCAGCAGCGTTTCCATCGTATTGCAGGTGCCATAGCGATGCGTTTTCGCATTTACCGCGATGGCCAGCGCTTTAGCGGGATCTGCCGTAGTGTCGATGTAAACGTGACAAACCCCATCAAGATGTTTAATGACCGGCACCGTTGCTTCGCGGGAAATGCGTTCGATCAGAGACTTACCACCTCTTGGAATAATGACGTCGACGTACTCGGGCATACTAATCATCGCACCCACCGCAGCGCGATCGGTGGTGGCAACAACCTGCACTGATTCAGCTGGCAAGCCAGCGTCAGCTAGCCCCTCTTGGATACAACTACTAATCGCCGCATTTGACGCACTGGCCTCAGAACCTCCGCGCAGCAAGCAAGCATTACCCGATTTTAAGCACAGGCTTGCTGCCTCAAGGGTAACGTTTGGGCGAGATTCATAAATAATGCCAATAACCCCTAGAGGCACGCGCATTTTGCCAACTTGAATTCCGCTTGGGCGATAGCGCATATCGTCAATTTCGCCAACGGGATCAGGTAGTGCAGCCACTTGGTGAAGACCTTCGACCATGGCATCAATTCGCGCATCATTAAGCGCCAGACGATCAAGCAATGCAGCGTCTAGGCCGGCTTCTTTGCCACGCTGTAAATCAAGCGCATTAGCTTCTAGTATTAATTGTTTAGATGCCGTCAGGCGCGATGCCATTGCTTCAAGCGCACGATTTTTCAATCCTGTATCAGCACGACGCAGCTCTCTGGCGGCTGCCCTAGCGCCTTGACCGAGCACCTGGATATAAGCGGGCACATTCCCCGCAGCTAATTGCTGTAGGGCTATGTTTTGGTGTGCGTTTGAACCGCTCATACTTTCTCCCTGTCTTATTGCGTATGCAAGGCAAGTTGCATTCTATGGTAGTGGTACTAGGTGTTTGGCAGTATGTTACGCCATTAGGGCGTTATACTGACGCTACTAATAATTACATTTCGACGCCCACGCCTAGTCAAAGTGCTCCATGGGCAATCCTGAATTAAAGGTGAATAGTAAGCCACCATGCAAAGCAAGTACAAAATACGCCTATTAAGAGCCAACTTGTTCGCAGCGGCGTTAGCATTAGCGTCCTGGACATATATGGCGCAGCCCGCGGCCGCGCTAGTACTTTGGTTATCTGTAGGCTGGCTTTTTGTTACTGCACTATTGCTCGATTTTAGCCATCGTCGTTCTAAAGGCCTACCTTGGCAAGCACTCTCCGGGGCGCTACTGCTGGGGCTTATTGCCGTGGCTCCAGAGCGCCATAGCTTTTTAATATGGGCTTGGGCGGCAATGTTTATGCTGCCTCAGAAACGCTGGGTGGCCGTGTTCAATACCTGCGCTGCGTTGATTAGCTGGTCATTCATTGCCCCCCTTCTTAACTTACCCGAAGCGCTACTACTGTTGGCGGCATTGATCACGCTAGGTGTGCTGTCCAGTGCAAAAGCGTGCCAGTTAATCGATATTAACGGCTCCATTCGCAAACGCCTTCGGCTAATCCCCGGATTAAATCTATGGCCAAGTGGACAGCTGCTGAGAGACCTGAGCCGAGAACAAACCCGATCTGAACGTGAAGCCATCTATGCAGAGTTGTTAATTATCCAAGTAAAACGCCATCAGCTTTGGTCGGCGGCGCAAAAATTATGCAACCTCATATACAGTTTTGAACACGTTTATCGCTTAAATAATCAGACGCTTGCCGCCTTGACCTTGTCGCATAACCCAAAGGAAGCCGCCCACCGCCGCAAGCTTCTCTGTGCAGGCCTCCCAGAAACACAGCACTCCCACCATCTACCACTAATGGATATAGAGCTATCAGGCCTATCCATCGAAACGCTGGTTCAGCCCCCGCCTCAACAACGGGAAGGTAACGATGATTGATCAACCGCGGCAAAGACACCTGATGACTTTTGCCTACACTGCCAGTGTGATCCTAGTAGCAGGGTACACATTCTGGCTTTATGGCATGGGAAAATATCACGACCTTTTAGTGCCAATGTTTGTGACACTGCTGCTACTTACTGCGTTGCTAATGCACCACAGTCAGGCGTTAAACCCGGTTCTTCCCCGTGCTATTTTGCTGGGTAGTAGTTATATCATTACCCTGGCTGCCTTCTACAGTCATCCTAGCATCTCGACAATTTGGATCGGACTGCCCACGGCCGCTGCATTTTTTTTACTACCGCTATCGAACGCTTTCTTGCTAACGGTATTTTCCAGCCCCTTGTGGTGGCTACTAACCCGTCACAGCGATGCATCCTCAGAGATAATTATTGCTTATACCGCTCTCATTCTGCTGATGGCCTTACCACCATGGGAGCACGCACGACAAAGAGCATTGCTGAGGGCGACAGACCCAAACGACAATGATTGCAATGCTTACCATATTGATACGCTAAAAGAGCGGCTTCACAATGAGTTTCTGCGCGCTGCAATGCTTAACAAACGCTTGGCAGTCTTAGTGATGCATTTACCTCAGCTTGATATGGCGGAAGAGCAATTTGGCTCACGCGCGCAAACGGCACTGTTGGGCGCTCTCTGTAACGAAGTCAATAGCCGTTGCCGCGACCACGATCTGTTAGGCCGGGCAGACAACGCCACGTTCTGGCTAGTGCTGCCCGACACAAGTGAGAGCGGTGCTATGTTGGTGCGCGAGCGGCTTCAACGCGCACTATCACAACGTGTTCTAGTGGAAACTGGGCTGCTAGAAACCCGCATTGCTGTTTGCCTACCATGCCGAAATGAGAGCTTTGAACGCTATATAAATCGCTTGGAAGCACGTGCGAAGGCATTATCTATCGCTTGATGCTTATAAAAAAATGGAGCAGTACTCGTCATGGCTGATACGCTTTTTGCCCTGCCACTCTCGCCAGTCATGTTATTACTGCTGGTTGCACTGATTTCACTGCTTGAATCCCTTGCGCTGGTTGGCTTATTGGTGCCTGGTGTTGTGTTAATTACCGCAGCTTCGTCCGTGGCGGGACATGAAGCCATTGCCCTACCATGGCTAATCGGCGCTGCGTTACTAGGCGCAATTTTGGGGGATAGCATTAGCTACCTGCTTGGCTATCACCATCGTGAACAGGTCACTAACCGTTGGCCTTTATCCATGCACCCAGAATGGCTGGAACGCGGCGCACGTTTTTTTAACCGTTATGGTATCCATTCAGTATTTATTGGCCGGTTCGTAGGCCCAGTCCGCCCCATTATTCCGCTTATTGCAGGTATGATGCGGATGCCAAAGCGCACTTTTTTGTGGGCCAATATCACCTCCGCAGCCCTGTGGGCTCCCGCTTATGTGCTGCCTGGCTACTTACTAGGAAGAACCTGGCAACAGCACCTCAACCTCCCCCAAAACATTGAAACGGCAATCATTACATTAGGCGCCAGCATCGTCGTGCTTGCGGTGGTTTTTTCCTGGGGAAGAGCTCAGGTTGGGCGCCATGGCTTTATCTACTTGGCAACAGCACGCCTTATTCGCCGCATCCCCTTTATGCGTCGATCGTGGCTCTCAATGAGCCTTAATGATGAAGTGCCACTAGCCTCGTTACTGCTGTTTTTGATCACGTTGGCAAGTGTCTCCGCCTGGACTCTGCTAGTAATCAATCATCAAGACCCGCTGGCAATAGACCTACAAGCTCAGCGACTGTTTAGCTGGTTAACCAATGAACCACTTCAGTTAATCAGCTTAGTTTTAGCTAAAATAGGGGATGCACTTGGGATTAGCGCACTACTTTTGCCTTTGGTCGTTTGGCTGATCCATCATAAACGCATCGATGCTCTCTGCCATTGGGTCTTTGCCATCGGTGGCGTTGCGCTGCTCAACACAATAGGAAAAATGGTTTTTGAGCGTGCTCGACCAGCAACACCAGAGTACTTAATTGGCTCATTTTCATACCCAAGTGCACACACCTCCACGACGGTTGTTGTTGTAGGGCTAGCAGCGGCTTTCATTGCAGCAGAATTGCACCGCAAACAACGAGTTTGGGTTTATTGGCTGGCCATTATCTTAGCAACACCCATGGCGTTATCGCGCTTGATATTAGGCGTTCATTGGCTAAGTGATCTCATCGGCGGCGCGCTCTTGGGCTTGCTGGTATGCGCCCTCATTCGGCTGAATTGGCAGCGACGCGTTAGAGCTCCTTTACCTCATTGCCCGTGGGGCAGACTAATGGCATCCACCATCGCGCTGGTAGTCCTGCGAATTATCCTGATGCCACCTGTCTAGCCATTCGGTGCTATCCCAGGGCCAGCCAGACACCCACCCCAATCATTAGTGTCCCTGCAATACGGTTAAGCAACCGTACATTGCCGCTTTTGCCTAGCACGTTACGCAGCGTTTTCCCCCCAGTGGCGTACACCAGCATGCTGGCAAACTCGATCACTAAAATAACCGCAATCAGCAGGGTTAACTGAGGCGCAAGTGGCCGACTGCCATCTAAAAACGGCGGCAACAGCACCATGAAAAAGGCCCAGCCTTTAGGGTTGGCCACTGCCGTGACTAATCCCTGAGTAGCCAACTGCACTCTCCCTGCAGCAGGTCCGGCATTCAGTTCGGCAGGAATAGCCATACGCCCTCTAGAGCGCCACATCATAATGCCCAAATAAGCTAAGTAAGCGCCGCCTACCCACTTAAACGCAATGAACAGCTCTGGCTGTCGTAGCATTAACGCGGCCACACCAGCACCTGCAGCGGCGGCCACAATACCAACACCAACTAACTCGCCTATCATCATCCACAGCGTTCGCTTCACTCCCTGGGTCATGCCCAGCACCATGGCCAGCGTCATACACATTCCCGGCGTTAGTGAAACGAACAAAAAAGTGGGTACAAACACTGACAGCGTCGCCCATGACATCATCATTACTCTTCCGTGCTGTTTACTTCGTTATCTGTATCGTTCGACGTGGTTTCATGGCCCTCTCCCCAACGCGGTACAAGGCAGTGGGCAATACCTAACTGATTGAGTATCCGGGCGACCACAAAGTCGATCAAATCTTCTATCCGTTCTGGGCGATGATAAAAGCCGGGGGCCGCAGGCAAAATCACGACACCCAGGCGGCTTAGCGCCAGCATGTGCTCTAGGTGAATAGGGGAAAATGGACTTTCACGCGGCACCATGACTAATGTCCGCCGCTCTTTGATGGCAACGTCAGCGGCACGCTCAATTAAGTTATTGCTCGCGCCAGTTGCGACGGCAGACAACGTACCTGTAGAGCAGGGACAAATTACCATCGCAGAGGGAGCGCCGGACCCCGATGCCACGGGCGCCATCCAGTCTTCACGCCCAAAACAGCGGATTTGACCGGGCTTGGCACCACTCTGCTCAGTAAGCGCCTCTACTAAGCGTTTTGGCTGAGCGGGTAACGACACATCAGTCTCAGTGGCAATAACCATGTGTGCCGCTTTGGAGATCATTACCCACACTTCATGCCCTGAGGCCACCAGCACGTCGATCAAGCGCAGGCCATATTGCGCCCCTGAAGCACCTGTCAGCGCCACCGTCACCGGAGGTTTAAAGTCTGTCACTCAGTTTGCTCCTTGGCAGATAGCGCACTCAATAGACGCTGGTGAACGCCCTCGAAACCACCATTAGACATAACAACAATACGGTCGAGTGGTGACGCTTGAGCAACAACCGCCTTAACAAGTGCATCTATATCGCTATATAGCTCAGCGCTCTCGCCTTGTTCAGCCACTAACGCCTCCATTGACCAATCAAGCCCTGCCGGTTGAAACCAGAACACTGCATCCGCATCAGCAACGCTCTCGTTTAGTCGGGCACGTAGAGCGCCTAAACGCATGGTGTTGGAACGAGGCTCAATCACCGCGAGTAGTCGCCCTTTGGTGGTGGCTGCGCGCAACCCTTTTAACGTCGCTGCAATTGCTGTTGGATGGTGAGCAAAGTCATCAATAACTTGTACGCCGTCCACTTCACCGATGATTTCCTGACGCCGACGGGGTGTTTTAAAACGCGCGAGAGCGGCACAAGCGCGAGCGAGATTCACACCGCAACGGCTCGCTGCAGCAAGTGCCGCGAGTGCATTGCGCGCGTTGTGCTCACCGGTTAACGCCCACTCGACCACGCCGTCCTCTTCGCTGTTTGCCCCGATGTGGAGTACCTGAAAACGACTACCATCAGCACGTTCCAAACGCAGTTGCCACTCACTGCTCTCTAACGTGCCGAAATGCTCGACCGACGACCATGCCCCCATTGCCAGAACACGCTCCAGCGCTGGCTGTTGATCAGCAACCAGCAAGCAGCCTTGGCTCGGCACAGTTCGCACCAAATGGTGAAACTGGCGCTCAATCGCTGCAAGGTCAGGGAATATATCGGCATGGTCAAACTCCAAGTTATTCATCACCGCAATCTGGGGGCGGTAGTGAACAAACTTAGAGCGCTTATCAAAAAACGCCGTATCGTACTCGTCAGCCTCGACAATAAAGGGGCTGTCGTGATGACCTAAGCGTGCCGACACGCCAAAATTACGCGGCACGCCGCCAATTAAAAACCCAGGCGTTAAGCCAGCGCTTTCCAATAGCCATGCTAAAAGGCTGGCAGTGGTGGTCTTACCGTGAGTACCTGCAACAGCAATGACTTGCCTGCCAGGCAGTACATGTTCAGCCAACCACTGAGCACCTGAGGTATAGGGCAAACCGCTATTTAGCAGCGCCTCGACTTCGGGATTACCCCGCGATAGCGCATTTCCTACAATGACAAGTGCAGGTTGATCAGCAAGGTTTTCGGCGCGATACCCTTCCATCAAGGTGATCCCTGCCTCTTCCAACTGGGTACTCATGGGAGGATAAACGTTCGTATCTGAGCCGCTCACCTGATGCCCTAACTCCCGCGCTAGCAAAGCCAGGCTCCCCATAAAAGTGCCGCAGATACCCATAATATGCAGACGCATAGGTGAAGCGCTCCTTACTTAACCAGTTAACTAAGCTGCTGAGACTAGCATGCAACGTTAACTTGCTCATCTAGTTCAAGGCAGGTCTTGGCTTTAAAGCTAGCGCCTAAGCTCGTTCAGAAGTGACAAAACGCCCAGTTTGATGCAGGATGCGGCTACCTTTTTGCTCATGATCTCTTAAATACGATCATTCATACATATCTTATCGCTGACCAGTGTCAGTGCTACCGAGGGAGCTTACGATGCGCGTTTTAATTCGCTATTTTTTCAGAGGTGTTCGCCTTATTCTAGCCCCCGTCATGTTGATCTCAGAGAAGCTTTCAACCCCTAAATCGGTAGAGCGTACCGAGGAAGAGCAAGCGAAAGTCGATGCCGCCTGTGAACACCTAGCCCTCTACCAGTTCCGGACATGCCCTTTCTGTATCAAAGTACGCAAAGAAATCGCTCGGCTGGGCCTAAAGATCGAATTGCGCGATGCTCAGCTAGACCCTGCCCATAAAAAAGCCCTTCAAGAAGGCGGTGGCAAGGTTAAAGTTCCTTGTTTAAAAATTAATCATGAAGACGGCCGTGAAGAGTGGCTCTACGAGTCAGATGCCATTAACCGCTGGTTGCACCAACATTTCGCTTAAAACACCTTTATACAGATGCCGCTATTGAGCAGAAGCGCCTAAATAGCGGCTCACACTCCCTACACCTTCGTCTAATCTCCTTTCCTCTTAATGCCGTGCCCAGCCCTGTCATTCAGCAGATGAATGATACCTCTCATTATTTCGATTGTATGACGCGCCCCCCACTCTCTATGTTTAAAGAGAACAGAATATTGTTAGAACAGCTTGCAAGCTGACCGTGTCTGTTTTGCTGGTTTTTAAGAGCACTTAGCTTTTAAACACACTGTTTTTAAACACACTTGCTTTGGCCAGCAAAGTGAACAATAAACAATACAAAGGGAAACATTATGACGTTTAAGAAAACGCTACTGGCTTCTGTTATTGGTGCTGTGGTTGCAGGCACGACGATGCTGCCCATGACCGCGAGCGCAGAAACCCTGCGCATTGGTTACTCTGCCGATCCTGAAACCCTCGATATCCACGAGCAGTTATCTGGCGGCATGTTGCGCCTTTCACACTTAGCGTTTGACCCGTTGGTACGTTGGACAAAAGATTTCGAGTTTGAGCCGCGTCTGGCGACCGAATGGGAACAGGTAGACGAAACCACGACACGCATGACGCTGCGTGAAGGCGTCAAGTTTCACTCAGGTAACGATTTCACCGCCAAAGACGTGGTATGGACCATTGAGCGCCTGAAAGAGAGCCCCGATTATCGCGCTATTTTTGAGCCCGTCGCAGGCGCCGAAGCAGTTGACGATTACACTGTCGAAATTACAACCACTGAGCCCTACCCGCTACTGCTCAACCTTGCGACTTACATTTTCCCGATGGATAGCGAGTTCTACACGGGTGAAACGGACAGCGGCAATGAAAAAGCAGAAATCGTCAAAGCGGGCAACTCATTTGCATCGCGTAATGCATCGGGCACAGGCCCATTTATTATCACTGAACGCCGCCAAGGTGTCCGCGTTGATTTTGAACGCTTTGAGGATTACTGGGATACCGAAAGCGAAGGCAACGTTTCTAAAATTGTCCTGACACCTATTGCTGAGAATGCCTCACGCGTGGCGGCACTACTGTCAGGCGGCGTTGACTTTATCGATGCCGTCCCGCCCAACGACCTGGACCGTGTTCGCGAAGCCGGTAACGCCAACCTAGTAGAAGTGGATGGTACGCGCATCATTGGCTTCCAAATGAACGAAGAGCGCGTTGAAGCCTTCCAGGATGCACGTGTGCGTCAAGCTGTTGATCTGGCGATTAACCAAGAAGGTATTGCCGACCGCTTAATGCGCGGCTTCGCGACGCCAGCAAGCCAGTTCTCTCCCGCAGGCTATTCCGGCCACAACCCTGACTTAGTGCCTCGTTATGACATTGAACGCGCCAAAGAGCTGATGGCAGAAGCGGGCTACGAGGAAGGGTTCAGCGTTGACATGATCGCACCCAATAACCGCTATGTGAACGATGCTCAGATCGCTCAAGCAGTGGCAAACATGCTGGCACAAATTAACATTAACGTTAATCTGCGCACCATGCCGCTTGCCCAGTACTGGCCTGAGTATGACGAGCGCGCTTCCGACATGGCGATGATTGGCTGGCACGCTGACACCGAAGACACCGCCAACTTCTTCCAATACCTCTCTTTCTGTATTGATGAAGAGACTGGCGCTGGCCAGTACAACTACGGCAGCTACTGCAACGAAGAAATCGACGCACTTGTGACTGCGGCAGATAGCGAAACCGATCTCGAAAAACGCAATGAAATGCTGCGTGAAGCCGAAGCCATGCTTTATGAAGACGTGGGCTACATCACGCTGCATTGGCAGAACCTTGCCTATGGTGCAGCTAACGGCGTTGATATCGAGCCGGTTGTTAACGCCCTAGACTTCCCCTATCTAGGTGATCTGGTAATTAGTCGCTAATTGCCACGCTTACTTTCACACGTGCAAGGATGCTTCGTTCCCCAAAGCTTTGGGGGACGAAGCGTTGTATGTGGTCAACAGCCTCATCATAGGCTTCGCCCTAACTTGCAATTAACTCTCTATTAAACCTATGACATAGGTGGCGTACGCCATGATTGCTTTTTTAATCAAGCGCCTGATGCACGCGATATTGGTGATGTTTGTCATCAGTGTACTGGCCTTCGCCATCCAGGATAACCTGGGTGACCCTGTACAACAGATGGTCGGTCAGTCGGTTCCCGAAAGCGAGCGTGAAGCCATTCGCGAGCGCTTGGGCTTAAATGATCCGTTTATAGTTCAGTATGCACGCTTTGCGAAAAACGCCGTTCAAGGCGATTTTGGCGACTCTTATTTTTATCGTGAACCTGCGCTGGAGGTTATCGCCCGGCATTTGCCCGCAACCCTTGAACTGGTGTTTGCGGCTACGCTGATTATTGTGCTTTTCTCAGTACCGATTGGCGTTTATAGCGCGATAAAACCTCGCTCTCCTATATCACGTTTTTTTATGGGCGCTTCGATCATCGGCATTTCGATACCGGTGTTTTTGACCGCCATCTTATTGATTCAGATTTTTGCGATTGGCATCACTATCACTCTGTTTCCTGAAAGTACCAGTTGGGGAGCTTGGCTAAATGGCCTGCTGTCGACAGAAGGCAATATGCCATCGTTTGGCCGTGGCTATGACTTAGTACATGTGGTAGGCCACTGGGACACCAACCTGGCGACTTGGAACGGTTTACAGCATTTGGTACTGCCCGCTATTTCACTAGCATCGATTATGTTGCCGCTGTTTATCCGCCTGATTCGCGCAGAAATGATGGAAGTACTGCAGTCAGAGTACGTGAAGTATGCCCGAGCCAAAGGCATTTCAATGCGACGCGTTTACTTTGTGCACGCGCTTAAGAACACCATGCTGCCGGTTATCACCGTTGGCGGCGTACAGATCGGCACCATGGTGGCTTACACCATTTTGACCGAAACCGTTTTCCAATGGCCGGGCATGGGACTGATGTTCCTTGATGCGATTAACCGAGCCGATATACCGCTGATTGTTACCTACCTGATGATTGTCGGCGTCATTTTCGTGGTGACGAACACCATTGTGGATTTGATCTACGGCTTCGTTAACCCCACCGTAAAACTAACAGGTAAGCCCGCATGACAACGCCCACAACAACGACTGCACCCAGCCGCTGGGAACGCCTGCGCGACTCCTATTTATGGTACAGCTTCAAACGCGACCGCACGGCTCAACTGTGCCTCGCAGTATTTATTTGCTTAGTGATCGCAGCGTTTTCAGCCCCATTGCTAGCCCCTACCGATCCTTATGATCTGGCTCAAATCGACATTATGTCGTCCGAGCTGCCACCCTTTTGGATTGATGGTGCCGATGAGCGTTACAGCCTAGGCACCGATGCCCAGGGGCGCGATTTATGGTCGATTATTCTCTACGGAACCCGCGTATCGCTACTGATTGGCTTTGGCGCGGTCATACTTCAAGCACTGCTCGGCGTAACATTCGGCTTAATGGCAGGCTACCTAGGCGGCCGCATTGATGCTTTTTTAATGCGCTTAGCCGATATCCAGCTGTCATTTTCCACCTTGATGGTCGCTATCGTGGTGGGCGCTCTAGTGAAAGCCACTATGGGCAGCGCGTTCTACAGCCAATATGCCGTACTCATGCTTATTTTGATTATCGGGTTAGCCGAGTGGCCTCAGTATGCACGTACGGTGCGCGCTTCGGTGCTGGCTGAGAAAAACAAAGAGTACGTCGATGCTGCACGCGTTATGGGGCTACGTAGCAAACGCATTATGTTCCGCCATGTGCTGCCTAATACCATGTCGCCGATTTTTGTTATCTCAACGGTGCAAATTGCCAACGCGATTATTTCAGAGGCTGCGCTGTCATTTTTAGGCTTGGGAATGCCCGAAACCCACCCATCGCTTGGGTCACTCATCAAATCGGGCTTTGACTATATCCAATCGGGGTCTTGGTGGATCACCCTAATTCCTGGAGCAGTACTCATTGTGCTGGTGCTGTCTATCAATCTATTGGGCGATTGGCTACGTGATGTCATGAACCCACGACTCTATAAAGGCTGAGGACACCATGGCACTACTTGAAGTCTCACAACTCGATGTACGTTTTGCCCTTCGCCAAGGTGAAGTGCGCGCTCTACGCGATGTCAACTTCACCCTGGAGCGCGGCGAGCGCTTAGGTATCGTAGGCGAGTCTGGCGCGGGTAAATCCGTTGCCGCCTTCTCGCTACTTAACCTAATCGCCAAACCCGGCTTTATCGCGGGTGGCAGCATAACGTTTGAAGGTCAGACGCTTAACACCATGTCTGAGCGCGGCCTGCGCAAAATACGCGGTAACCGCATCTCGATGATCTTCCAAGATCCGATGATGACGCTGAACCCCGTGCTCTCGATTGGTGAGCAGATGGTCGAGTGTTTAAAAGCCCATCGACGGATCTCTACCAAAGAAGCCCGCGCGATTGCCCTGGACAAGCTGCAACAGGTACAAATCCCATCGCCAGAAACACGCTTGGACCAGTACCCTCATGAGCTTTCTGGCGGTATGCGTCAGCGTATTATTATCGCCATCGCCCTACTGCTCGATCCCGATATTATCATTGCCGATGAACCGACTACCGCCCTGGACGTAACCATCCAAGCGGAAATCATGGCGCTGTTGCTTGAGCTATGCGAACAGCACAACGTCGGCCTGATTCTTATCACTCACGACCTGGGGGTAGTGAGTCAGGTCACCCAGCGCATGCTGGTTATGTATGCCGGTCGTGTTATTGAGCAAGGCCTCACACGGGAAATTATCAACGATCCTCAGCACCCCTATACCCAAGGGCTGATCAACGCCTTACCACAAATGGCGACCCCAGGTGAAAAGCTCAACCAGATCCGTGGCAGCATGCCATCACTCTCTAACTTACCTAGCGGCTGCGCGTTTCATCCTCGCTGCGACTTCATCAATAGGGCAGATGGTCAACCACGGCCGGCCTGCACCCAGCAAGTGCCTGAATTTGTCGAATCCGGCAATTGCCGTGTCGCCTGCCATATGGTGGCTGAAATGCTTGAAGATCGTCGCCTGAAGGAGGAAACACAATGAGTGCTCAGGTCGAAACTCGCCACGCTACGCCCACGCAAAATGAAGAGAGCAGCGAATCGTTACTACAAATTCGTGGCCTTAAGAAGCGCTTTTCATTATCAGGGGATTTTTTGGAACAGCTGCGCTTTAAAGGCGGCAAGCTGGTGCGTCACCAGGAGCATGTACACGCGATTAATGGCGTTAACCTTGATATTAAACGCGGTGAAGCGCTATGCGTGGTGGGTGAGTCTGGCTGCGGTAAGTCCACCGTGGCACGCACGGTAATGGGCTTACTCACCCCCACAGAGGGTGAAATCCGCTATGACGGGCAGCGCATTGATAATTTGAGCTCTCGTCAGCTATTGCCTTATCGCAAGCGCATGCAGATGATTTTCCAAAATCCTTATGCCTCGCTTAATCCACGGATGACGATTCAGCAAACGCTGGAAGAACCACTGCGTTTGCACCACCCAGACTGGAACCGAGAGAAGATACTCGACAAGGTCCAAGACGTTATGGGGTCCGTGGGGATAGACCCCGATTGGGGCAAACGTTTTGGGCATGAGTTTTCCGGCGGTCAGCGCCAGCGTATCGCCATAGCACGCGCCCTAGCCGTTGATCCTGAGTTTATTGTTGCCGACGAGCCCATTTCGGCACTGGATGTCTCCATTCAGGCGCAAGTGCTCAACCTGCTGATGGAGGCCCAACAAGCTCGTAACCTGACCTATCTATTTATCACCCACGATTTGGCAGTGGTTGAGCACTTTGGTACCCGCGTAGCGGTGATGTATTTAGGCACGGTGTGTGAAGTGGCCACAACTGCAACGCTATTTGCGAAACCGCGCCATCCCTATACCCAGGCGCTACTATCCGCTATTCCACGCTTAAAAGATGATCGCCCCCAGCATATTCGTCTTACCGGAGAAGTGCCTACACCGGTCAACTTACCGAGCGGCTGCGTATTCCATGGCCGTTGCCCCTATGCCAACGCCCGCTGCCGTCAGGAAATCCCTACCCTGCAAACGCAGGATGACGGCACTCGCGTTGCGTGCCACGCTGTTGAAGAAGGCCGCCTATGACGCCAATTTTAACGACAGCATCAC
This sequence comes from Halomonas sp. XH26, assembly GCF_024138895.1. Classification (NCBI taxonomy): domain Bacteria; kingdom Pseudomonadati; phylum Pseudomonadota; class Gammaproteobacteria; order Oceanospirillales; family Halomonadaceae; genus Halomonas; species Halomonas sp. XH26. The sequence continues at coordinate 1,613,528 of NZ_CP071889.1, read as the reverse complement.
GTTTGGCAGCACGACGAGGTAAGACATGGAAATTCGCTGGCTAGAAGACTTTATCGCCCTGGCCAGAACGCGACACTTCTCTCGCGCAGCGGATGAGCAGCACGTTACACAGCCCACCTTTTCCCGACGCATTAAATTGCTAGAGGAAGAGATGGGCGTGACGCTGATCAACCGGCAGACGTTGCCACTTTCGCTAACCCCCGCGGGAGAGGAGTTCCTGACGCTGTGCGAGCAGGTAACTGATCGCGTGCGCTTAACGCGTGACCGCGTGCGCGAAATTAGCGCCGGGCAGCAGCGCCGCATCATGGTGGCTGCTCCACAGAGCTTACTCCCGCAGTTCTTGCCAGAATGGCTTGCTGCTACGGGCTGGCAAGAGCGCATACAGCCCTATTTGCGTGCAACTGGCTGGGTGGCAAACGACTATTTTCAAGCGCTTGGTCGGGCAGAGTGCGATCTTGCAATCTGCTATTGGCCAATCGGGCGTTGCGATCTAGATATTGATACCAGTGCCTGCACGTATCGGGTCATTGGCCACGAGCGTTTGATTCCTGTCACAGGACTAGATGCGAATGGCACACCTTGCGCGTTGCTACCCGGCTCGCGACAGCAGCCAGCGCCATGGCTGGCCTATCCAAAGCGCGGCTTATTGGGCTCAGCAGTAAAGGCGCATCTCGCTCGCTTACCGCAAAGCACCTACCTCACGGCGCAAAGTGAAAATCTCTATGCGGCAGGTATTAAAGAGCTGGTGCTTCTCGGCTATGGCATGAGCTGGTTACCCGAACGCAACATAGCCGCTGAGCTCGCCAACGGCACATTAATCAGAGCCGGCGATAGCCGCTGGGATGTTCCGATGGAGCTACGACTATATCGGCACCAAAACCAGCATCACGCAGAGCTGGATAGCCTGTGGAGTGAGCTTGCTCCACCCCGCAGTTAAGCCCGTAGTTAAAGCAATAGCCCGACTTGATACCGTACCCTGAGACACTAGCCAAGCCGCCATTGAAAAAAAGGACACCACCTGCATGTCAGCCTCTTTGTTTAACCTGCAGCGCGAACACTTAGCGCATTTACAGCAAGCTTATGCAGACCTGTTAACCAGTCACAGTCTCGATAGCTTAGCCATCTATAGCGGCCACGCTAGCGCACACTTTGGCGACGACCAAACGCCAACCTTCCAAACTTACGGCCATTTTATGCACTGGGTAGGCATGGCCGATATTCAGCACAGTTGGTTGGTGATTCAAGCCGGCAAGCGCCCACAGCTGTATCTGTATGCGCCAGCAGATTTCTGGCATTTGCCTACTCGCCTGCCTGAAGAACCATGGGTAACTGAGTTTGATATCCACCTGTGTAGCGAAAAGACCACACCAACGTTAGCCGGTCGCGCGGCAGTGATCGGTGATATTGAGGCCACCACACGCCAAGCACTAGACGCACAGTATCAGCCCGAACCTCTGGTTAGGGCCCTCGATGAACTGCGCATGTTGAAGACAGCTTATGAAATAGCTTGTTTAAGCGAAGCCAACCGGCTTGCCATAGCAGGACATCAAGCCGCGCAGGCTGCTTTTATTGGCGCATCGGCTGAGCTAGATATTCAACTGGCCTACCTGGCTGCCAGCAGACAGAGGGAGTCTGATGTCCCCTACCAGAACATTATTGGGCTAAATGATCATGCGGGCGTATTACACTACCAACACTATGACCTAAACAGTCCCACGCAACGACATAGCCTATTGGTTGACGCTGGTCGCCGTTTTCGCGGTTACTGCGCGGATATTACACGCACTTATGCAGGCCCTGACGCGCCAGGCATCTATCGTGATTTAATTGACGGCATTCATCATGTAAAAGACACGCTGGTCGAAAGCGTTGCTCCAGGCGTCGAGTTCATTGCGTTACATGAGCAAATGCATCGTTTGCTGGCAGATATTCTGATTGCCAATGACCTTTTTCAGGGCAGCGCAGAACAGGCAATTGATGAGGGAATCACGCGAGCTTTTTGCCCACACGGTTTAGGGCATTCGTTAGGGCTGCAGGTTCATGATGTGGCCGGGCTTCGCCATCCAGATGGAACGCCCTCACCCGCTCCTGCACAGCACCCAGCGCTACGTTTAACCCGTACGCTGCGCCCTGGCATGGTAGTAACGATAGAGCCTGGGTTCTACTATATCCCTATGTTGCTGGCTCCATTGCGCGACAAGGCACTACCGATTAACTGGAAAGTCGTTGATTCGTTAGCCAACTGTGGCGGCATCCGTATTGAAGATAACGTCGTTGTCACAGAGAGTGGCTTCAAAAACTTGACCCCCTGATCAACAAAACGCCCGACCCAAGGATCAACTCCCCAGGCCGGGCGACTATCAGATCGAGGGCAAGATCACCCTGCGCACTTCTCGTTAGAAGCGGTAGGTAACGCCACCACCGATAGTAACGGGTTCCATGTTTACTTTACCGACCTTGTTACCACCTGCATTGATGTCAGCATTCACGTCTGCATAGCTAACGTAACCATTTAGCATGACGTTATCGGTAACCGCTAAATCAACCCCCGCCTGGCCGATCGCGCCATAGCTTTCATCAACGCTTAATCCAGTGGGCTCGCCTGAGAAGCGGGTATAGTTCAAGCCAACGCCTACATAAGGCTGAACCTTAGAGTCTAAACCACCCATCGGATAGTAGTTAACCAACAGATTAATCGGCAGACGGTCTACACTGCCTGCGCTGCCACCAGGGCTGGTGTTGAGGTCGTGTTCGAACTTCTCGGAGCTGTTCAGTTCAGCGCCAAGCTTATCGGTGAACAGGTAACCCGCGCCAAACGTAAATCCTCGCGCGCTTTGTACGTTTAGATCTGCCGCGCCAACATTGCCATTTCCAGAACCCGTATCCGTTTGGGCGACACCACCACGTACGAAAACGTCACCTGCTTCGTAAGCGAGTGCTGCTTGGCTGGCGATCAATGCGCTAGCGGTAAGAACAGCAGCAGAAACTAATTTTAATTTACTCATCAGGGTCATCCTCTTACATCTTACTCGGGATTGGTGCCGGTAACTCCAGCTACCTATACAATATATACTAATCGAACAGCGTTTCCAAACTTGTTGTGTTATTTTAATATAAGTTTTACATATCAAGCTCTGTCGGCGGACAGCATCGGTTATAAAAATCAAGCACAAAGGGCAGATATAAAAAAAGTCCCCCGAAGGGGACCCAGGTGGAGCACGCCAGCTCACTCAGTGTATCGCTTACCAATCTCTGTCGGGGCGATTTAGCAAAGAAGGAAGAGACGCCTATTTAACGCTGGGAACTCTGTTCATTTGCTTCTTACCTAATACATAGCGAACTGCGTGCCAATTTAATTTTTAATGAATTAAAACAAAATCTTATAAAAAATAAAAACTAAATACTTATCGCAAGGCGTTGTTGCCAATGCCAAAGCGCACCATCTATGAGCATGACAGGCTGATTTTGCCTCATAACGAATCGCTCTATTGGAAACTCCGTTTAACGTTGAGCAGAGAAGGGCTTCTAGCGTGATCGGTTGATCTCGTCTTCAGCACATGCTGCTAAATCTTTTAACACCTGACGCTGCTGCTCATTTAAACGCCGTGGCACGGAGTCAATAATACAAAGCGTTCCTATCCTGAAGCCATCCACCGTTGTCATTGGTATGCCCGCGTAGAAGCGTATGCCTCTATGTACTTTTACCAAAACAAAGTCTTTAAAACGGCTGTCTTGGCTGGCATCTTCAATCTCAAAAATTCCTTCTTCCTGAATGGCATGGGCACAAAACGACTCTTCTCGACACGTTTGGGTAAGCGCGATCCCTTGTCGGGATTTAAACCATTGGCGATCTTCATCGACTAACGTTACCAGCGCAGCCTCTACACCAAAAAACTGGATTGCCAGCCGAACAATCCTATCGAAACGCTCTTCTGGCGGGGTATCCAAAAGCGCTAGTTGGCGCAGTGCCTGTAGCCTTGCTTGCTCACCCTTTACCATGGCGACACCCTCTTCTTAGGTAATGGATAGCGTCATTCATGCAGCAATGCTGCTTAGATCGTTTTGATTAGTAAAATGTATGCATTAATTCAGCTTTTGTCGCCGGTTACACTATTTTTACATTTACGTTTCATGAATTATAAAAATTATCTTTTTGTTATCAATTAGTTAAAAATCTTATTATTAAATCAAAATTTACAATCAAAAAAGGCCATCATAGGATGGCCTTTGGTCGTTTCCTGCAACGGCGCTAGGGCGTGACGATTATTTTCACCTGCGCTTTATCACTCAACAGTGCCTCGAATCCCTCTTCAACAATATCTGCTAGCGGGATGCGTTGGGTTACCATATCTTCAGCGCGGAAGTAGCCTCGCTGCATTAGTGCCATTACCGCCGGATAAACATGGCGATAGGCAATAATGCCCTTCATGGTACGCTCTTTAATGACCAAATCGTTGGGATGGAAACTGGCCTCTCCTTCCCAAATACTGACCACGATTACTTCACCGCCTTCGTGAGTGCTGTGCAAAGACTGATTCAGTACGGCCGGAATCCCGGTCACTTCGAACGCTACGTCAACGCCACCGTTGCTCAACATTTGTAGCTTCGCCACTGCATCTTCTTGCTGCGGGTCCACTACGATAGCACCAAGCGCTTCGGCCTTAGCTTTACGTGAAGGAGCTACCTCGACGGCGTAAATTTGAGCGGCGCCTGCTGCTTTTAGTGCCTCGATGGTCATTAAGCCAATCGGGCCCGCGCCAAATACCGCTGCGCTATCCCCTGCCTTCAAACTACTTTGACGAACGGCATGCAAAGCAACCGCCGCTGGCTCTACCAGTGCCCCTTGCTCGAAGCTGAGGTCATCCGGCAGCTTATGCACCATGTGCTCCCCCATCACGGTGAACTCCGAGAAGCCACCGCCGCCGCCAGAAAGGCCATGGAAACCCAATAGTGGCGTGAGGTTGTAGCGCTCCATCTGATAAGCACCGTTCTGGTTAGGTGAAAGAATCGGCTCGATAGCGACGCGATCCCCCACTTTCACCCGAGTTACTTTGTCGCCTACCTCTACCACTTCACCAGCGAATTCGTGCCCCATGATAATTGGTGCTTGCTCACCGCTAATGGGGTGCGGCTTATCGACCGGAATAAAAATCGGCCCAGCGGCGTATTCGTGCAAATCGCTACCACAAATACCACACGCCGCCACCTTAACTTTTACCTCATGAGGGTCGTTAATCGTCGGTATCGGCATTTGCTCAACACGCAGATCTTTCGCTGCATACCAAACCGCTGCCTGCATAGTGCTCTTTTCATCTTTGCTATAGGTCACAGAGAAAATCCCCCATCTACTGCAATGGCTTGACCAGTTACGTGTTCGGCGCAAGCCAGATAGACCACCAGTTGCCCCATATCCTCAGGAGTTTGTGCTTCGCCCTGAGGCAGTAAGGTTTTTTGATGCCTCTCCCAGGAGGCCTGCTCAGTTTCCCCCTCTTCGCGCCACCTCCCAGCAAGACCATCTTCTCCCCGCCACATACCAGTGCCGACGACCCCAGGGCATAGCGCATTCACTGTCACGCCATCGGATGCGACTTCCTTAGCGACAGCATTGGTAAAGCCAATGACCGCAAACTTAGAAGCGGAATAATGGGAAAGATTAGGAAACCCAACCTTGCCAGCGATGGAAGAGACGTTAACTATCCGCCCATATCGGCGTGGCCGCATGACTTCTAACTCAGCCTGTGTACACAGAAATGTACCTTTAGCATTGACCGCCATGACACGGTCCCACTCCTGCGCAGACAGCTCCTCAACCGAATGAATACTGATAATTCCTGCGTTATTGACAGCAATATCTAGTTGCCCGAAATATTCTTGCACCGCCTGTATCAGCATATGCACCGATTCGGAGGACGAAACATCGACCTGTAGCGCAATACTACGACGGCCAAGCGCTTCGACCTTAGCAGCCGTTTCTTCTGCAATTTCGATATCCAAGTCGGCGACGGCCACATCCGCACCAGCTTTTGCCAATGCCATAGCAATACCCTGGCCTATGCCACGCCCTCCGCCAGTGACTAATGCAGTCTTTCCATTCAATTGCATGAGCGTCTCTCCTCTTTAATTAATTGAACCGAGCCGGTATACCGACTCGTATAAACGCTCAGCCCAAATGATGAACTGGCTGCAGGCCATAGACAGGGGTATCTAGCCCTTCCATGCGTGCTTTTAACTGCAGCGCTAAATAGCGTGAGTAATGCCGCGACTGGTGTAGGTTGCCACCATGGAACCACAGTGCCTCTTGCTGAGTGGGCTTCCACATATTGCGCAGCTCTCCTTCCCATGGGCCGGGGTCTTTGGTGGTGTCGGAACCTAGCCCCCAACACTTGCCGACTTTATCGGCCACTTCTTGAGAAATAAGCCGCGCCGCCCAGCCATTCATCGAGCCATAGCCGGTGGCATAGATGATCAAGTCAGCATCAAGCTCGCTGCCATCAGTCAGCGTGATGGAGTGCGGATTAATGTGCTCAATGCCTACGCCACTGCGCAGTTTGATATCGCCACTGGCCACCAAGTCGCATGCACCTACATCGATGTAATAGCCCGAACCGCGACGTAAATACTTCAAAAACAGCCCTGATTCATCGTCACCGAAATCGAGCATAAAGCCTGCTTTCTCAAGCTTTTGGTAAAACTCAGCATCGCGCTTTTTAATCGCCTCAAAGGCGGGGCGCTGAAAATCCGGTAATACTTTGTACGGAATCGAGGCAAACACTAGATCGGCTTTTTCATGGGTTAACCCATTCGCCACAGCCTCTTCCGAATAAAGTGGTCCTAACACCTCTTCCATCAGTGAGTCTGACTTCACAATATGAGTAGATGAACGCTGCAGCATGGTGACATCGGCATCGTGCTCCCATAACGCGGCGGCAATGTCATGGGCCGAGTTATTAGAGCCCACGATGACGCATTTCTTACCTTTATAGGCATCCGGCCCCGGGTGCTGGCTAGAGTGCTGCTGCTCACCTGCAAAGTTTTCTGCCCCTGGGAATTTAGGCACATTCGGCATCCCAGACATACCGGTAGCCATTACCAACTGCTTGGGCCGTAGCGTGATCTCTTCGCCGTTGCGCTTAACCTTAACCACCCACTCGCCTGCGGCTTCGTCATAGCTAGCATTCTGACACTCGGTGGAACTCCAATAATTGAGCTCCATCACTTTTGTGTACATTTCCAGCCAATCGCCCACTTTGTCTTTCGGGGCGAATACCGGCCAGTTATCTGGGAAAGGGATATAGGGAAGGTGGTCGTACCACACTGGATCGTGCAAGCAGAGCGACTTATAGCGCTTACGCCAGGAGTCTCCCGCGCGCTCGTTTCGCTCAATGATGATCGTTGGCACACCCAGTTGCCTTAACCGTGCGCCTAAACCAATACCGCCCTGGCCACCGCCAATAATCACGCAGTAAGGCTGCCGGGTATAGCCCAGCTCCGCTTCTTCACGCTGCCGTGACTCCAACCACGTTTCACGCTGCTTATTGGCACCGTGCTCAGCCCCTTTGGGACGATGGTGATTGCACTGCTCGGGGTAGTCGTTCAGTGCTTGCATGGTGGTTAACAACGTCCAGCACTTGCCTCCTTTAAGGCGCAAATAGCCTTTACCACGGGCAACCGCGGTATTGAAAGTAAACCACGCATCGTAGACGTCGCCGTTTTCAGTGGCCTCGCCTTCTAACTGCCAGTCCGTAGGCTGTGCGTTATTGAGCGTGGCATTGAGCATGGCCTGAATTTCATCTTTGCCTTCGCAGGTTTTTAAATTCCAGGTAAACGTAAGAAAGTCACGCCAGTAGCACTCGTCTCCAAACAGAGACAGCACTCGCTCAATATCCTGGGTTTGAAGGGCAGTATCAAAATCGTGCAGCCACGCTTGAACAGTATCCGTGGGGGTTTGCTGGACTTGTGCCGTTATCTTTGACATAGCGGGTACTCCATGTGCATTTGTTATTGTTGAGTTAACTGTGATGCACACAACCCTAAGCAGCTACCGTGCCAAACAGCCTGAAAAGCACATCAACAAGCTGAAAAATAAACAAAAATACAGCCTTAACGAGATACAAGACAGTGATAAGGCGTAGCGAGGGTCTTTTGCCATGGATGGCAAAAGTAGCGCCCAGGGAAGGGTTTACAGCGCCCTCGCCGAGCCTTATCACCTACTGAGTAACCAATAGAGAGCCATGTACACCTGTCACGCCGTTTACAGCTTGACGTTACAGGTGTAACGCACGACTAACGGCGTAAGCAGACCACGTTGACTCTGGAGGTAAAGCGCATAGGCTGAAAGAACAATAACGACAGCGCCCAACGAGTAACGCCATGCTGCATTCCACGCTTGCACCTACACGGCTTCAATCTGAACAACGTCGACATATCGAGCATATTTTTCAGCTCGGTGAAGGGCTAGATACCCCCAGCTTGCCTGCCCAAGCCACCATTCGTCGTTCCTGGCTGCGCTGCCTAAATGAGTATCAGCTAGACCCCACTCATCCACGCCCAGCGCGGGTGGTGCCGCAGCAAACATTGATTGAGCACCGCGAGTCTGTTGATGAATTACTGCATGTCGCCCGCGCCGGGGTCGATCAGCTTTATGGGCAAATAGCGCAGCTTGGCTACGTACTACTCGTCACCGACCACCGCGGCATTACCGTTGAGTTTCGCGGCGACCCCAACCAAGACCAGCAATTACGCAAAGCAGGCCTCTACCTGGGGGCTGACTGGGATGAACGCTTTGCAGGCACCTGCGCTGTCGGTACCTGCTTGCATGATCGCCAGGCGATTATCTGCCACCGCCAAGAACACTTCGATGCATCCCATATCTCGCTGACCTGCACCGCCGCTCCTATTGCTGACCCTCAGGGTAATGTGATGGCCGTGTTAGATATCTCCGCGCTGCAGTCGCCTACCCAGCACGAAAGCCAGAATTTCAGCCTATCGTTGGTAACGCTTTATGCGCGCATGATTGAGGATGCCTATTTTCTGCAGCGCTACCGCGACTGCCTGATGGTGCGTCTAGATACTTCGCGGGAATTTGTGCACGTCAACGGGCGTGGTTTAATCGCCATTGAAGAGAATGGACAGGTCATCGCTGCCAACGCCGTAGGCCGCGAGCTAATCGCTGAACACCAGCACCGCTGGCCACCTTGGTCCACGAATTACACCCCAATGCTGGGTGAACTATTCGAGTGTGAGATCGCCGATATACTCAGTATTAATAGCGGTACTGATGATCAATTGCGTGCCTTCCGCGCTCGCGCCAGCAACACCATCCACTTTATAAGCCTGCTGGAGCCCCGCCGCCCCCGCATGGCGCAACGGGCAACACCGCTTACTTCTGAACTGCCGGAACCCTTAGCTCGGCTGGGTGCCGACGACCCTGCGATGCGCAAAGTACAAAAACTGGCCGACCGCTTGCGTAATGAAGCTAACGTGAACGTGCTGATTAGCGGCGAAACCGGCACCGGTAAAGAGGTGGTTGCACGGGCGCTGCACGAAAGCGGCAACCGCGCCAAACAACCGTTTATTGCCGTCAACTGTGCGGCCATTCCCGAGTCACTGATTGAAAGCGAACTGTTTGGCTACGAACCTGGCGCCTTTACCGGCGGCCGCTCCAAAGGGATGCGCGGGCTTATTCCACAGGCTCATGGAGGCACGCTGTTTTTAGACGAAATCGGAGATATGCCGTTAGCGCTACAAACCCGGCTGTTGCGCGTGCTGGCCGAACGGGAAGTCATGCCGCTGGGGGCTAACACGCCAGTTAAAATCGATATTCGTGTTATTACGGCCACCCATCGCCATATCGAAGAAATGATCCAGCAAGGAGAATTCCGCGAAGACCTCTATTACCGGCTAAACGGTGCTCAGCTGCGACTACCCGCGCTACGCGAACGCGCCGATAAGCTATTTGTTATTCGCCGCGTGTTTGAAGATGTCGCCGCCGAACGCGCCACGCAAATATCGCCGCGTCTACGCGCAGATGCTATCAGTGCGCTGCTCGCGTATTCCTGGCCCGGCAATATCCGTCAACTTAAAAACGCTCTTGCTTTTGCCCTGGCCACTTCGGAAAGTGACGAAATCACCGTTCACGATCTGCCAGAACAGTGCCTTAGCCAGCGAATTACCCGCAACGCGTCGGCCCAACTTGAAACGAACGCCAGCGAAGCCCTTTCAGGTTCACTTATCGATCTGCTCAAGCAACATCACTGGAATATCAGCGCGGTTGCCCGTGAGCTAGGCGTTTCGCGTCCCACGGTGTATCGGCAAATGCAGCGCCAAGGGATTGTGCCCCCCAACTGGCAGGGCTGATAGCCAATTGCTCTATCCACTAGTTGGCTATGGGGTTTACCCTCACGTACACTTGTTTGAATCTATTTTTAAACAACTCGTTTCGACAAGCCGAGGCACTCCCCATGGCGTTTGATTCAACCTCTTCTTACATCGCAACTGATGCACTCAAACAGGCAGTCAATGCCGCGGTTGTGCTACAGCGTCCACTTCTCATCAAAGGTGAACCCGGTACCGGTAAAACACTGCTAGCCGAGGAACTCGCTGAATCCCTGGGCACTAAGCTGATTACTTGGCATATCAAGTCCAGCACCAAAGCCGCTCAAGGGCTTTATGAGTACGATGCGGTCAGCCGCCTGCGCGATTCCCAGCTGGGCGTTGAAGGGGTGGAAAATGTCGGTAACTACATCAAGCCCGGCAAGCTGTGGGAAGCTTTCACCGCGGGCGAGCGCGTGGTGCTGCTAATTGATGAAATCGACAAAGCGGATATCGAGTTTCCCAACGACCTGCTGCAAGAGCTGGATCGTATGGAGTTTCATGTTTATGAAACCGGCGAAACCATTCGCGCCGAACAGCGCCCAATTATCGTGATCACTTCGAATAACGAAAAAGAGCTACCCGACGCTTTCCTACGTCGCTGCTTTTTCCATTACATCGAATTCCCCGACCGCGAAACCATGCAGGCGATTGTGGATGTACACTTTCCGGATATCGCCCCCAAGCTGGTCGGCGAAGCCTTGGAAGTGTTCTTCGATCTGCGCAACGCCCCAGGGCTCAAGAAAAAGCCCTCTACCTCAGAGCTGGTGGATTGGCTCAAGCTGCTAATGGCTGACGAGCTGGCCCAGGAAGCGCTGTATAACCGCGATCCGGCCAAAGCCCTACCGCCGATGGCGGGCGCGCTGGTTAAAAACGAGCAGGACACTCACCTGCTAGAGCGCCTGGCGTTTATGATGCGTCGCCAAAAGAGTACGGGGCGCTAAGCCATGTTTATTGGTCTGTTTGATGCCCTCAAACGTGCCGGTGTGCCCGTTTCTCTGCGCGAATTGCTCGACCTGCACGCGGTGGTCGAACGTGGCGTCGTGTTTGCCGATATGGAAGCGTTTTATCAAGTGGCGCGTACTGTCATGGTCAAAGACGAGCGCTACTTTGACCGCTTTGATCGTGCCTTTGCCGCCTGGTTTAAAGGCCTTGAAGACATGGATTCGGCAATCGAGGCGCTCATTCCCGATGAGTGGCTGCGACGCGAATTTGAAAAGCAGCTCAGCGACGAAGAGAAAGCCAAAATTGAGTCGCTGGGTGGTCTTGAAGAGCTGATTGAGACCTTTAAAAAGCGCCTGGAAGAGCAAAAAGAGCGCCACGCGGGCGGCAACAAGTGGATTGGCACGGGTGGCACCAGCCCTTTTGGAGCGTATGGTTACAACCCCGAAGGCATACGCATTGGCCAAGATGGTTCGCGCCACCGTCGCGCTACCAAAGTTTGGGACGAGCGACGTTTTCGCGATTACGATGACTCGCTTGAACTGGGCACCCGCAATATCAAAATGGCCTTACGGCGGCTACGCAAGTTTGCCCGCCAAGGAGCGCTGGACGAATTTGATGTAGACAGCACTATCCGCGAAACCGCACGGGATGCAGGGTTACTCAACATTCAAATGCGCCCCGAACGTCATAATGCGGTTAAAGTGCTGCTGTTTTTAGATGTCGGCGGATCGATGGATGATCATATTCGCGTCTGCGAAGAGTTATTCTCAGCGGCACGTTCCGAATTCAAACACTTGGAACATTATTACTTCCACAACTGCCTCTACGAAGGGGTTTGGCGTAACAATATGCGGCGCCGTAACGAGCGCATCCCGACCATGGATGTGTTGCACACTTACGGCGCGGACTATCAGGTGGTGATTGTCGGTGATGCCGCCATGTCGCCTTACGAAGTCACTCACTCGGGTGGCAGCGTGGAACACTTCAATGATGAACCTGGCGGCGTGTGGCTAAAACGCTTGGCTGATACGTTTCCACGCTTGGCGTGGTTAAACCCCATGCCACCCCGTGCCTGGGAGTACACCTACTCGACCCAGTTAATTCGTGACGTTATCGATGACCGCATGTATCCCATGACCATGGAAGGACTGGAAACAGCGATGCGCGAGTTAGCTAAGTAGCAATTCGTCGAAAAGGACAGTATTACTATCTCATCTGAAATTTTAATCAAAAAAAACAGCGCGTTCGATAGAACGCGCTGTTTTTGCAAACCTAATCGACTAACGCTTCCCACTAAGTCATGCGTGAAAGCACATCATGGTTGGTCAATTTGCGGTGCAAAATTGCCATCACCACATGGCCTACAATCAGCGCCAGCAGTGTCCAACCAAGTTCGCCATGCAGCAAACCGCCAAGCTCGGTCATCCAGGCAATTTTTTCACCATCAAAGCCTGGCATTAGGTTAAACCCAAATACATCCAGCGCACGACCTGAACCGTACTGGCGAATTAGTGCAATCGTAGGCACTGCGATCATCAAACCATACAGTGCCAAGTGCCCCAACGTTGCCATCACACTAACCGAGGTCGGGCGGCGAGGTGCGTTGATTAACGCCCAGACGCCTCGCACGACCACAAGCGCCAGGAGCACCACGCCCACTTGGCTGTGAGTGCCCCATAAAAAAGATTCGAGCGGAGTGTCTTCGAAAAACACCCGCGCCGCAGCACTGCTGAATTGCCATACAAATAATAGTGCCATCCCCCAGTGAAGCAGGCGACTGACTATCCCATAGCGTTTATTAGTATCCATCATTGCTAGCGCCATACACCGCTCCTCAGCCTAAGTCATCAACAATAAGGCTATTTTAGCGAGCTTAGCGAACAACATCATGACAAGAGCATGGATTTTTGTTGCCAATAGCGGAACGCGCTGTTCCAACGAAAAACCGACAGGCCTGTTAAGACCCACCGGTTTTCAAACCGCCCAATAGTTACGCAAGCGTTGTGTTAACTGCTGGTTAACTAACGGGCTGGTTTTTCTTCTGCTTCACTCACCAACTCCTTTTCGACCGCCATATCTTCTTCTACATGGATAGGCTCTTCAGCCTTGTCATTGGCGTGGCTCCGCGAACGGTGTTCAATCATGAAGTACAGAATCACCCCAACACCGAGCCCCCAGGCTGCGCCGTGGGTGGCCAACACTACACCCATAATCCCGGCAACGCCCATGGCGGTGGCGTTCTTAATCTGCTCAACCGCTACTGCAATGCATAGGTAACCGGTAATCAGCAACGTAATCGACAGCGCAATTGGCAACACCGGGCGGAAAAGCGTTACCAACGGCAATAAGAACAGTGCCAGGAACCCGACAATCCAAAACACTGATGCTCCTGAGTAGATGGTATCCATCGCCCCGCGGCCATAGCGGTAGCGTTCTGCAATGGTTGCCATCGCCCCGGTAAAGAGCGGCCCGGCCAGCCCAGGGTAAGGGGCAAACATGGAGTGCATCAGGTTACGCAAACCGGTAATTAGATGAACGCGATCGACATTCACCTCAATTTTTTCATCCGGGCGTAAGTGGTCGACACGCTTGATCAGGCTTTGACCAACAATAATGTCACCAAATGCGATGATATACGCGATGATAGCCGTTGGGATTGCCGCAACCAGTAGATCGATACCCGGCGCACCAATGGTAAACGGTAGATACGCCCAGATACCGGCAAAATCGGGTATCGCAATGCCCCACTCAACCGAAGGCATCGGGTATTCGGCAACTCCCCAGCCAATCGCCATGGTGATTAGCATCCCCGGCACCATGCCGTAGGCGGCGATATTGCGTGCCCAGCGAAACTTTTCAGTCAAGTCACGAAATGACAGTGAAAACAGCACATAAAGCGTAATTAAACCGCCAATCCCCAGCGAAATAGGCGTTTCGTACAGCCTGCCCCCAACGCTAATCTCGCCGCTAATTGCCGCAATGCCTGCGCCGAGTAAAATGCCTGCTTTAATTGAATCCGGCACGCTATTAACCAGCGTTGTTCCTAACCGAGTTACCGCCATAAATAGAAAAATCGCGGTGACCATGAGCTGCAGCGCTACCATCGCGCGGATTGCTTCTGGTCCCGGTTCAAACTGGCCAATAAACAGCAGTACCACAGGTATCGCGGGCGTGATCCAACCGGCCACAAACGGAACACCCAACAACGGGGGAAGAATAAAACCAATGCCGCACACGACGACGTAGGCCAACGCCACTTCATAAGGAAGCCCTAGATATTGTTCTAATAGAGGAATCATCCCTAGCCCGATAACAAACATTACCAGCGCTTGGATGGTCTCAGGTATTTCCCAACGGAAATGAATAAAAGGTAGGCGAACTTTGAATGGGCCAACCGGCCAGTAGGGATGTTCTTCCCCATACTTTCTTTTGAGCAGCACGACGATTCCTCACGGTGTCTGATTGTTCATTATTGAATCCTTGTGAGTATTGTTTTTGTTAGGTACGTGCTTTTTACTCAGCTATCCACCAAGTTAATATTCGACTTTTCGTGCATACCCCTTTATGGCTGACCCAAATATTGTCGACACGCCGACTGGAAAATAATCCCCTATGGGTTAAATGGATGCAAAATACGCTTAAAAACCGAAAAAATCATTCAAACTGTCGACAACACAGCAATGAAAAAACGACGCTTACGTAAACGTCGTCTTTTAGTCTTAGCTATATAAGAAGTAGCGTAATAACACCTAAAGATCAGGAGCAGCAGGTGCTAAGGGGTAGTCACCGTACCGTTATCCATCCACTCACTGAGTGTTCTATCGCCTTACAGGGTAGCTGGGAAGCTGTTTAAACCTGACAAAAAAGCGTCTTTAGCCTCAGCAAATGCAGTGGGGTCATGCTTAAATCGGCGCAGTATTAGCGCCTCATCCAGGCTCAACGTGGGCGTCAGTTCATCGCTATGCTTAGCAGGATGACGTGCGCCTAAACCAACACGTTGCCCATTTTCCCCATCAAACCAACGCTTAAACCCGCACTGCTGATAGAACGCTTCTTGGGTGGCATCACTTACCTCAACGCGCAGCGGGGCTTTGAGGCTTAACTCGCTGATTAGACGCGCTTTAGCACCATCAACAAACTCGCAAGCGTGGGTTACCGTCATCCCCTCGCCAGCCTCATCCAACACCAGCAATGCTAGCGCCAGGGGTTTACCATCGCCATCGACACCCGCCAAAAGACGGGCTGCCTCTTGGTCAAACAGCACGTTTTTCGTGCCGGTAAAAATTACCAGCGGCGTTAACCCAGCTTGCTGACCGTATACCTTGGCACACAAGGTTGCCAAACACGCATTACGCGGGGCGCTCTGACTAATATGAACTACCTTCATTACGCTCTCTCATGAGAATTTAAAATCACATCAACAACGGGGAAACCTTAAAAGTTGGCCAGCCTAGAGCAAAGCTATCGATAGCACCACCCTCTGCTCCCAAAGGAACTACACTCTAGTAGCAGAGTCGCACTAAGCGCGACTCGCTTATTTGTCGCTAAGGAGAGCCAATGCCACAGTATATCGACGATCCCACGTTACCCAAACCGAGTTTCCCTGGTAGTCACATGGTTATCGATGATCATTATGTGTTTATTTCAGGGCTGACGGTTATGGATCTTTCTAACGGCAAAGCCACTCGTGGAGATGTCAAAGAAGAAACACGCCTCGTCATGCGCGAACTTGAACGCATGTTAAAACAAGAGGGAGGCAGCTTGGCGGATATTGTTAGAGTCGACATTCATCTCGCAGACTTAAGGCAGATCAATGCATTAGACAGTATCTACGCGGAGTTTTTTGAACCGGGCCGCTACCCAGCACGCACCTGCACCGAGTCACCAAATATTTGCGGGGGCAGCACCGTCGAGATTACTTTGATGGCAAAGCGCCCACCGCAAGAATAAACACTCAGCATTCTGGGCGCTTAATGCGCCCCTACCATCGCCAACACCGCATCAATATCCAAGTGCGCTTCCAGCGTATCAGCCAGTCGATCAAGCGCTTGCTCGCGGTGGGCGCGATAATCGACGGGTGCCGCACTTGCTAGCCCTAACGTAGTAAGCAACGCTTGGCAGGCTTCAGGGTGGTCAAACAACCCATGCAAGTAAGTGCCCATCACTTGGCCATCGATACTGATAGCGCCATCCACGTGGCTACCTAAATCAAAAAGCGGCCGATTGAGTGCATCCCCGTTGCTCACACCATTGTGGATTTCGTAGCCCGTTACAGCCGCTTCTTGCCCGACCATAACGCCGCTGACATTGCGCAGCTGCTTGCCCGCGACCATTCTCGTGGATACCTGCAACAACCCCAAACCTGCTACCTTCCCGGGCGCGCCTTCCAAGCCGTGCGGGTCATCTATCCACTCACCCAGCATTTGAAAACCACCGCAAATCCCCAGCACCTTGCCACCGTAGCGCAAATGGCGAGCAATCGCGTCTCTCCAGCCCTGGCGTGTTAGCCAGGCTAAATCACTGGCGGTGCTTTTGCTCCCCGGCAGTATCATTACATCAGCAGGTGGAATCGGTTGGTCTGGCCCTACAAAGGTAAGCGATACCTGAGGGTGTAAGCGCAGCGGATCAAAATCCGTATGATTGCTGATACGCGGCAGCGCGGGAACAATCACCTTAAGGGTGTGATTGGCTTTCTCAGCGTGAACCCGACCAATGCTATCTTCAGCATCCAGCAGTAGGCCCTGCAAGTAAGGCAAGGTGCCCAGAACTGGCTTGCCAGTACGCGCTTCTAACCACTCAAGCCCCGGTTCTAAAAGGCCAATATCGCCCCGAAAACGGTTAATAATAAATCCTTTCGTGCGTGCCTGCTCACTGTCGCTTAATAGCGCCAGCGTTCCTACTAGCTGAGCAAACACACCGCCGCGGTCAATATCGCCTACTAACAAAACCGGACAGTCGGCAGCTTCGGCAAAGCCCATATTAGCGATATCGCCTTTACGCAGATTGATTTCCGCCGGACTGCCCGCGCCTTCGGCAATGATCATATCAAAGCGGCTTTCCAGGGCCTGCCATGCCGCCATGACGCTCTCTTTCGCCGTGCGCTTAAACGCGTGGTAATCCAGTGCATCCATGTGGCCATGCACTTTACCGCGTAAAATCACTTGGGCTCCGCGATCGGTTTCCGGCTTTAATAGCACCGGATTCATATCACTATGGGGAACCACACCCGCCGCCTGCGCTTGTAACGCAGTGGAGCGGCCAATTTCACCGCCGTCGCTAGTGACCGCACTATTGAGTGCCATGTTTTGCGGTTTAAATGGCGCGACTGAGATACCACGGCGCTTTAACACGCGACAAAGCCCAGCAACCACCGTGCTTTTGCCCGCATCCGAGGTGGTGCCCTGAATCATCAATGTGGTCATAGTCTGCCAATCACCAAGCGTAAGTGTAATTTACCATCGCAGCGGAATCGCTTGGAGCATTAGCATCATGGCCTGGTTCAAGCGTATGCAAGAGATTAAATTGCCACAAGCTGCTGTCGCTAGTAGGGAATGTGTACCCCAGTTCGATATCCAGTTGACGTCCTGAAGGCTCAAGCGAGGCACTGCGAGTCTCACGTACGACGCTACCGTCTAAACGACGCCCTACTGGTACATCGAAAAGTGCATTTGCGCTAGTGATCCGCAGAGGCTGACGAAGGGTAAATGCAGCGCGTTCATCAGCACGCTGACCGCTCCCAGACCACTGTACGCCCAACGCCATTTGCTGTGCACTTATATCATCTATACGGGTCAATAGACCGCTGCCGACAGCGTTGCCTCGCCCCTGCTCAAACTCTGCAAAACCGCTAAAACCATTATTAAATGCTGCCTGTAAGCCAATGCCTGCAAACGCCATTTGGTTTTGCTTGCCCAACCCCAGGGCCCCGCTGCCACTGGCCCCCAACAGGCCTTGCTGCTCATCTAATTGGCCTACATAACCACTAACACTAAGGGCAGGTGACACCTGAAGTGACAGTCCTACGTCTGAACGGTTTGCACTGTAGTCGCTGTGACTTTCCGCGCTGCTTACACCACCGACCCAGTGAGAGGCCGTCAAGCTTAGCTGCTCGCCCAGCGGATAGCGGGTTTTTACACCATTGACTGACTCAAAAGCCTGGGTCAATTCAGACCCTGCTTGAAAGGAGATCATCGGTATCATGGCCGACTCCATATAGCTACTCATGGGATCAGGCTGGTCACCAGCAAAGCTAAATGCGCTCAACTGTACGTCACCAAAAGTACCGTCGAAACGACTACTCAAGACATCACCCATACTGTTATTGCTAGACGTAAAACGGTAACTTCCCTGCTCGATGGATTGCGTCTGTTTCACATATGCAGATGCCTGAGACAGCTGCTCCATTTGATCACGAAGTTGTATAGCACGCCGTGTGCGCGGCTGAGCATGCAAACCAAGGTTGAGTTGATAATCACGCCCGAGCGTATCGAATACCGCTACATTATCAAGCACACCGGATGCCGCAACCGCATTGCCATAAGCACCGGACAGCTGCATATACGAACTATCCGCCGACTCACCCCCTTCAGATATACGCTGGCTTTGGCTTACCACCAATTCACCTTCTGGTGCTAGTGCCGCATCGATATCTACTTCGCCCTGGCCTAGATAAAAAGCACCGCAATTCAAGGTGCCTGTTTCGCCACAACTATTATGCTGGAATAGCTCATTATCCTGTCGAGCGGTATCCAACAGTCGCTGGCTTGCTTCTCGTGCCGTCAGGTGAGGCCATTGAGCAATAATTCCCGCCGCGTACTCGGAGACACGCGCTGCAGAAATAGAAGTACCTTGAGCACCTTTCTGGCGATTGGCATAGTCAGCGCCTAAGGTGCGCTCTTGTAGGCGATTATCGTCACCGGGATAGCTACTAAGTGGATGAATCGAGCCATCTTCTGTCGTACCTACCGCAATGAGCATCATGCGATACAAATCGGGGTGCCGATCATAAATAGCGTTGCCCTTGGTATCGATAGCGCTTCCACTGTTGCCAGCGCTAACCACGTAAACAGCCCCTTTACCATCGTTGGCATTTACCACGCGTTGCAAAGACGCGGCAGATGACACGTCATTAAATGAAAGCCTAGGGTCGCTGGCTTCCAGGCGACGGGAAAAACTTGCATTTATAACTCGCGCGCCCCTTGCTGCAGCTTCACCAATGGCATAATCAAGAGCGTTGTTTAAGGTAGCACCCTGGCTATCTTCTACTTTGAGCAGATCAAGGCGAGAGTTTCCCAACGAGCCCCCAGTAATCGTCGATGCCACCGCATTACCGTGCCATTCATCAACGCCGCTGACATTTGTCGTGCTGGTATAGATATCTAGGCTATTTATTACTCGCTCAGCGTTGGTAATAGTGGCGATATCAAAAGCACTGTCAGCCACTGCAACACGAACCAGTCCAGGCTCGAGAGAGGCAGGACTTGGACGAGATGGCGAACCGCCTGAAGCGTGCTGGCCACCGCCACCGCTTGAGCTACACCCTGATAAAGACAGCCCAATCGCTATTCCCGCTGTCAGGAAGAGAGGCCGCTGTATAGGCATCATGGCTACCTTTTATATCAATATGAGGCTTTACGTACATGCACCTACAGGCGGTACACGAAGAGAAAATGCGTAGGCATTTAATACTGAGAGAACCTCGTACGCAAGGGATGGGGGTTCCAGCAGACAAGCCTGCTAATTTCCGCTAGGGTAGCGCCTCATGCTGCCAAACGAATTCGTATTACATGCAAGAGTTACTCAATAAAATTGCCGCCGAGCTTGCCCTTGAAACCGAGCGCGGAAATGTCGCTGACTATATTCCCCAGCTTGCCCATGTGGACCCCAGCCAATTCGCTATCAGCTTAGCTACGGTAGACGGCCAACGCTTTTCTGCGGGCTGCGCCACCATACCGTTCTCAATCCAGAGCATTTCCAAAGTTTTTACGCTAACCATTGCGTTGGGCAAATGGGGGGATGGATTGTGGTCGCGGGTCGGGCGTGAGCCTTCTGGCGACCCATTCAACTCTATCGTGCAGCTTGAGCATGAAAGCGGTAAACCACGTAATCCGTTTATAAATGCCGGGGCGATTGCGGTTGTTGATGCCATCATGATGGGTCACGAGCCTAAAGAGACACTGGCGGAAATTCTTAGCTTTGTGCGCTATATCGCCGACGATAACAGTATCTGTTTTGACCATCAGGTAGCGGCTTCCGAAATGCAGCACAAAGACCGCAACGCTTCTCTGGCTCATTTTATGAAAGCCTTTGGTCGCCTACGCCATGATGTCGATAAAGTACTCGGCACCTACTTTCACCAGTGCGCAATTGCCATGAGCTGTGAACAACTTGCTCACGCCGGGCTGTTTTTGGCATCGGACGGTGTCAATCAGCCAAGTGATTTACGCGTGGTATCGCCCCAACGAGCGCGACGGATTAATTCATTGATGATGATGTGCGGCCACTACGATGCGTCGGGTGAGTTTGCGTTCCGCGTTGGCCTGCCCGGCAAAAGTGGCGTTGGCGGTGGAATTTTGGCTATTGCACCTGGGCGTGGTTCGCTTGCCGTATGGTCACCGGGGTTGGATAAATACGGCAATAGCCTACTGGGTACACGCGCCTTGGAAATGTTTGTTCAAGAGACCGGCTGGTCGGTATTTGGACACTAAGTCAGGGCTAATGCGGCTCAAGCTGAGGAGAATGCTGCGCCGCTTCCCAGGCCTGGAGCTGTTGCTTGGTTTCAATCCCCCAGCGATAGCCGCCTAGCGCACCACTTTGCTGAATCACTCGATGGCAAGGAATCAACAGTGCAATAGGGTTAGCACCCACCGCATTTCCGACGGCTCGAGATGATTTCGGCATGCCAAGTGCCTGGGCAATTTGCGAGTAGCTCGCCAACTGCCCTTCAGGAATAGTGAGCAGCGCGCGCCATACAGCAATCTGGAAATTAGTACCGCTCACGTGGAGCGATAGCGTGGCAGGTGTCGCTTTTGTAGTCGTTTCTGCAGATGTTGTAAACAGTGCCTCTACCGCATAACGGGTGGCATCAGGGCGATGGCATAGCGTACTGCGTGGCCACTGTTTTACGAGTTCTGCCAGCAACGCTTCCTGGCTGGTAGATGCCACAAAGGCCATCCGACAAATTCCTCTCGGCGTCATCGCCACCAATATCTCGCCGAAAGGTGTAGGGTGCACGCCATAGGCAATATCAACCCCCTCCCCTTGGCGCTTAAATTCACCCGGCGTGACCGCTTCTAGCTGCACAAAGTGATCATAAAGCCGCGAGCCACCGCTTAGTCCTAGCGCATGCACGGTGTTGGTAAGACTTTCAGACGATGCGATCAGTTGTTTGCCCCGCTCCAAGGTCAACGCCTGTAAAAAACGCTTAGGACTGATACCCGCATAACGACAAAACAGCCGCTGGAAATGGTAAGCACTCAAATGCACCTGAGCCGCCACCGTTTCCAAACTTGGCTGGCTAGCGGCATTGGCCACCATGTAGGACATCGCTTTTTCGATACGGGCATAGTCATTCATAAAGACGTTCTCAGCGAAGCTAAACGAGGAAAAGCACAGGGCTCTCTGAACATAGGACAAGCTTAACCAGACCGTGTCATCCGGCCTACCCGAATCTTGCGCAATATTGCGGCATCTCAATTTTGTTCAATACTCTTTTCTCGCGCTCTTGCAAGCTCTTGATTCTGTTTAGGAGGACAACCATGAGCGTTTCACTACTGTTACCGATGTCAGCATTTGCCCTTGCCGCGTCTATTTCACCAGGTCCCGTCAACCTTGTTTGCCTAAGTAGCGGCACCCACTACCCTATTGCCAAAGGGCTTATTTTTGTCACGGGGGCGACCCTGGGGTTTCTAGTGCTTTTCCTGGCGATTGGCGCGGGGCTCTACTCACTGCTAAACGTAGTGCCACTGCTGGAGGAAATATTACGCTGGGCGGGGCTACTTTTCTTACTTTACTTAAGCTATCAGCTTTGCCAACATGATGGCTCTGTGCGCGGCCAGAGTACAGATAAGCCACCGGGCTTTATGACCGGTGCGCTGATGCAGTGGTTAAACCCAAAGGCGTGGCTGGCGTCTGCCGCCGGCATTGGGGCCTACACCAGCAGTAATGACCCCTACCAGTTATGGCTGTTCGCTGCTCTCTACCTACCCATTTGTTGGTTGTCATTGGCCAGCTGGGTTTATGCAGGCGCTTTTCTTAGACGCTATATTCACCGTCCGTTCGTTCTGATTACCATTAACCGCACGCTGGCTGCTGGCCTAGCTGCCAGCGCTATTTTCCTGCTGTTTGAGTAGCGGATAGCGATACTGGTTGGGTGTTGCCGCCACTAACCGCTTAAATGTTCTCTGGAAGTGGGGTTGGTCGTTAAAGCCGGCTAATAAAGCCGCATTAACGATCGACTCCCCCTGCCTAAGCGCACGCTGGCCAAGCTGAACACGGCGATTAATCAGATAAGCATGAGGGGTAAGCCCATAGTGCTGCTTAAACGCACGGATAAGATGACCAGCGCTATAGCCGGTTAACTGACATAGCGTTTCCAATGACACATCAAAAGCCGCATTCACGTCACAATAGGCAGCCGCAGCCTGCAAGCCATCCGGCGGCTGCGGCCTAGAGACGGTTGTCTCGTGCGCTAATGCCAGCATCAATGCGGTAAGAAACCCGGTAACCGACGCGTGCTTCATAGAGAGAGCGCATTGCTTATCTAATAAACAAGCCGCCATTTCACAATAGTGGGCATACAGCGCTGGCTGTGAGACCACTGCCGTATCGATATCACTCCAGGTTGGGGAACCAAGCGTGCCTATTTGATAGCGTAAATCCGCTAGCCATTGCGCATCCACATAGAGCATCAAATATGCCCAAGGTTCGTTCTCGATGGGGTTACAGGCATGCACCCAGTCGGGGTTCATCATAACCAAGTCACCGGCGCTAATCGGGTAAGTCGATTCCCGATAGAAAAACGTACTGCTGCCTGAGGTAATAGCCCCTACCGACCAGTGAACATGGCTATGAGGGGCGTAGCACACTTGCCTCGCATCACTGATTTTACGCAGTTCGACATAAGGCAGACGTGAGTCGCGCCAAAAAACAGGCGGCGACCCAGTACGCGGAGACCCAGCCTGTAGAGACCCAGCCTGTAGAGACCCAGCCTGTAGAGACTTAGCATGTAAAGACTTAGCACTTGGAGACTTATGGCTCATCTTCTGCTCGCATCATCAAAAAATAGCGAATAGCCTGATAGCTTGGCCTACGCTAGACAATAGCACAGCGCACGCACAGTATGGTCGCCAGACAAGCTCTATATAAGCCAGATTGCATAGGAATTCGCAATGCCATAAATGTCAGGAGGACACCATGGCTAATCGAATGAATAACCCAGATCATCGTGATGCGATTACCCTTTTCGCCCGAATGGGCTACGCTTCTCGCGGCATCGTTTATGTATTAGTGGGAGGCCTAGCCACCCTGGCAGCCTTTGGACAAGGCGGCCAAACGGAAGGCAGCCGCGGTGCTCTAGAAAGAGTGCTAACTGCCCCCTTTGGTAAAATCATGCTAGGTCTTATTGCTGTCGGTTTGGTCGGCTACGCTATGTGGCGCACAATCCAAGCTGTCAAAGACGCCGACCATCATGGTAATAGCGCTAAAGGCTTAACTATTCGCGCGGGTTTATTAGCGAGTGCCATTACGCATATTCTTCTGGCATTTTTTGCCGCAATGCTCATCTTCCAATTTGCAGGCTCTTCTGGGGATTCCAGCGGCGGCTCGCAAGGCGTAGCAGGTTGGCTGATGCAGCAGCCTTTCGGGCGATGGTTAGTTGGCGGGGTTGGTTTAATTTTGATAGGTGTTGGTATTGCCCATGCAATCAAAGGCTACAAAGCAAAATTCGATAAACACTTTGCGATGCCACCACAAACTCAACAATGGGCCTACCCCATCTGTCGATTCGGCTTAGTGATTCGCGGTCTCGTCTTCGTGATCGTGGGCAGCTTTTTTATCATCGCAGCCTACCAAATTAACCCTAATCAAGCAGGTGGTATGGGAGAAGTGTTCAGCACGCTGCGAAGCCAACCTTTCGGTCAGTGGTTGCTTGCCTTTGTCGCACTTGGACTCTTTGCGTTTGGTCTCTACAGCCTTTTAGCGGCCGTCTATCGTCGCATTAATACTGAAATGTAGAGACATAAGATGCTTTCAACAACACGGACTAAACAGTGGTTTGAGCGCATCAATGGCTCGAAAAACATGCTGTGGTTACTCGGCACCCTGTCTTTTTTAGAAACCATTATTTTGCCAATTCCCATTGAGCTGGTCTTGATCCCGCTCATGGCGATTAACCAGCAGCGCATTTGGGCAATGGCCACCGCGACGACCCTTGGCTGCCTGATAGCTTCCATTGTGGGCTATGCCGTCGGCATGGTGCTGTACCAATCCATAGGCACATGGTTTATCGAATTTATGGGTATGGAGCAGAGTTATCAGTCGTTCCAAACATTCTTCGAGCAGTACGGTTTTGCAGCGATTTTGGCTATTGGCATACTGCCGATCCCGTTTCAGGTGGCAATGATTACCGCCGGGCTTTCCGGCTATCCGATTATGTTATTTGTGCTGGCTGCCCTGCTAGCCCGTGGGCTTCGCTATTTCGGCCTTGCTTGGCTGGTACACCGCTTTGGCAACCGCGTAGAACTTATGTGGAAGCGTCACGCGCTTAAAACCAGCCTAGCGCTAGGCATGGTGGTTCTGGTGGTGGTCGTCGGATTACAGTCGCTGGCTGGGTTAGTAATATCGCATTAATCGCTAAACCGTAGGCCTTCTTCATTCCTCAACTGCCAGACTAGGCCTTATCGCTATTATCCAGCGGTAATGTGCCGTACTCTTTCACCGGCTGAATAGCAAAGTTGCTGCGAATATCGCTCACTCCAGGTAAGCGCAGCAACGTCCCCGTTAAAAACGCCTCGTACGCAGCCAAGCTAGGCACTACCACCTGTAGCAGAAAATCCGATTCACCAGACACCAAATGCGCAGTGACCACTTCCGGCAGTTTAACCACGGCTTCTCGAAAGGCATTAGCTTGCTCTTCATGGTGGCGTTCTACCTTAATGCCCACAAACACCGTTAACTCCAGCCCGACGCTTCGACGATCAAGCTCCGCGTGATAGCCACGAATAATGCCGCTTGCTTCCAAGCGTCGCACCCGGCGTAAACAGGGAGACGGCGACAAATTTACTTTCTCTGCGAGCTCCACATTGGTTAAGCGAGCATCCCCCTGTAGCAACGCAAGAATGCGCCGGTCGGTAGCATCTAACGGACCACTTGGCATAAGTAAGCATTTCTCCACTCTTAGTTGGCACAAAATACCAATAACTGATGTTCCATGAGCGCAAATGGCAAGAAATCACTCATCAGTTTAACGGTACCATGCCCTTTATGAAGTCACTACGTGCAATTTTGAGGGAGCGGCCATGGAAATCGGTCTTTTTATTAGTGCATTAGCCATTGTTTACCTGATTCCAGGCCCAGATATGCTGTTGGTGCTACATACCAGCAGTACGCTGGGCCGTGGGCATGGATTAGCCACAGCGCTAGGGTTAGCCATCGCCCGAGGGCTGCATGTGGCGTTAGCCGGTTTGGGCCTGGCCGCCCTATTTGTCGCCGCTCCGTGGCTTTTTGATGCTGTTCGTTATCTCGGTGCTGCCTACTTGATTTGGGTGGGCGTACAGCTGATTCGTACTAAACGGAGCACCGATACTAACCACCCGCAAGCATCGCTCACCGGTAGCTATTACCTAGCCTGGAGACGGGGTCTTTTAACGAACCTACTGAACCCAAAATCGCTGCTGTTTTGTTCGGTGTTATTACCCCAGTTCGTTCACACCCAACAGGGTGACGTTGCGCTCCAATTTACTCTATTGGGGGCTGTGCTAGTGGGCGTGGGGCTTGTGTACGATGCGCTATATGCCTGCTTGGGAGCGCGGATGCAACGCTGGTTTGCCAGCCATCAAAAAAGGCAAACCCTGCAACGCTGGGTATTTGGAACACTCATTATTGGCTTTGCCCTAAGGTTAGCCTCTTAAACTTAATCAGCAAAAAGCCTGCCTAGGCTGCGTTGATAGTTTAAATACCATAATCTCGTTCGACTTTGGCAATGCGCGCCTTAAAATGCTGGTACCACTGCTGATGGCCTAGTCGCTGAGCTTCCTGATGCTCAGCGTGGGCTTTCCACGCTTTTATTGAGGCCAAATCAGCCCAGTATGACACCGTCACTCCCACCTCATTTCGGGCAGACTCTACCCCCAAGAATCCCGGCTGCTGTGCTGCAAGTTCAACCATTCTTGTCGCCATTGCGTCATAGCCATTATCGATCTCGGTGCGTTGTGAGGTAAAAATAACCGCGTAGTAAGGCGGCTCGGGCGTATTAGCAATACTAGGCATAGCAGCACCACCTTGATTCGTATTGGTTACGGCATCAGTCATTTACAAAAACCTATTACAAAGAAGCACTACACAGAGCTATTACACAGGACTATTACACAGGGCTATTGCACATAATAACCACTGACTCGCCACTCACCATTTTCAAGATGAGGTGTTACGGTTTCTATTCCTCTCGCTTTATTTTCAAACCGAGTATGGAAGATAAAAACCATGTAGTCGCCATCTGGCGCACCCGGCATAGATCGATAGTGAGAGGCTTGCACTTGTCGACGTGATTCTACCGGCCCAAGCTCATTACGTGCTAACTCAATAATGCGTCTAAGCATGCTAGGCGATAGCGGCGTTTTTAGTAGCGGCGATGAACTCTCCCAAGCTTGTTCAACCTCACCATTATCAATTGATTCTAACCACGCTAGCGCCGCTGCTTCTGCCGTATTAGCAGACGCCTGAGCATAGGTGACTAGGCTAAGCAGTATCGCAGCGAGAAGGTAAGCAGGTGATTTGGGCATGGCTGACTCTTGTGGCGGCGTGTTGGCTTTTAAATCTTAAGTGATTATCGGACAATGACCGAATTTCTTTAACAACAATATTCCCCTCGCTTCTAAAACCTTGCTCGCTCGTTTACTATGCGCCACCCCAATATTTTAGCGCCCACCATTAGGCTACTATGTCCGCCAACCTGTCCGCCAACGCACTCTATACCGACCTATCTGGTTACTACGATTTGATGTGCGTCGATATTGACTACCAAGCGCAAAGCAACGCCATTCGTCGACTCCATCAGATTTTCGGCAATGGCGGGCTCACGCACCTTGATTTAGCCTGTGGCACGGGGCCCCATGTCCGCCATTTTATTGATTTTGGTTATCTCAGCAGTGGTCTTGATATTAACCAACCCATGCTGGATATTGCCGCCAAGCGTTGCCCAGAAGCGCTTTTTTCACGGCAAGATATGAGTGCGTTCGAAGCCAGCGACCCCCTCGATTTGATCACCTGCTTTTTGTACTCGATTCACTACAACGATGGGATTGAAAAGCTAAAAGGGTGCATTTCCAGCGCCCATCGCGCGCTAACACCAGGCGGCGTTTTCTATTTTAACGTGGTCGATAAAAACAAAATCAATAACGACTTATGCGTTAAACACAGTGCCAGACAAGATGACAATGTCTTCACGTTCCGCTCGGGTTGGCACTACGGCGGGCACGGCGAAAAGCAATCGCTTAGGCTGAGTATTGAAAAAACCAGCGCAGGCGCCACGCAGGTCTGGAACGACGAACATCCGATGGTAGCGGTCAGCTTTACGGAATTAACCGCCCTACTGGCGCCTTATTTTGAAGTGCATGTATTTGAGCACAACTACCAGACTATTACCCCCTGGGATAACCTTTCAGGCAATGCGCTTTTCGTCTGCGTGAAGCATTAGCATCGGTAAAGCAGAGAGGCTGCCAAGGTTGCCCCTCTTGCTTTTACCTCACAGCAGATAGTGCGCAGAAGCCCAGGGCTTAAGGTGTTGCGTCTGCATCGGCCGAACCAGGCCGTAGCTGGCGCTGAATACCGAGTAAGAAATTACGCAGCATTTGATCTTTACACTCACGGTAATTTTTATGGCTTGGCTTACGGAAAAAGGCGCTAAGTTCATGCTGGCTCAGCGGTAAGCCCACCTGTTCAAACACTGCCAAGATATCGTCTGCTTTTAAATTCAGTGCAATGCGCAGCTTCTGGAACACCATATTATTGTTTAGTTGTGCTTCAGGCACCGGCTGCGGGCCTTCACGCTTGCCACGTTTAAAGCTGATAAAGCCATTCAGAAACGCCGCCAACTCTCTATTTTTCATCGTGACAAAAGCATCATCTTCGTCTTTTTTCAGCCAAGCAGTCACCTGCGCTTGACTCACACTGACGTCAGCCAGTGAGAAGATATCCACGATGGTGCCGTCTTTTAAATCAAAGGTGTAGCGGATGCGGCGAAAAATATCATTATTGGTCAAAATAGGCTTCCTAGTGGGTCGTTAGCGTTTCAAGCAGCTGATCGATTTCCGCTTTCAGCTCGTCATCTTCAATGCCATCGGCGCTGGCTTTGGCATGTTGCAACCTTTCGATGGCGTCATCCGTTTGACCTAACTGTACTTGCAACGTTGCCATGGAAAAACCGATAGAGGCCATATGGTCTTTCGAGTTCTTAGCAACGGCTTTCTCAAGCGCCTTTTGGTAAATCGGCAGTGCATCCTCTAACTCTTCGGTAAAGTCGGCCAAGGTTTCCCACTGCTCTGGGTGGTCTTTATCGGTGTTTTCGTTGTCGGTACAAATCGCCTGCAACTCGGCATAGAGCGAATCAAATGCCTCTCTGTCATCTTTAGCCGCGGCTTTCATTAACCGCTCAGCTAGCTCATAAACCGCTTTATATATTTTGGTGTTAATCATTACCAACCACCTTCCTTTCATTAAAACAAACATCAAAATCAACCAACAAGCCGGCTTATCTAGGTATCTTCGATAAAAACTATGGACGCCAGCTCGATAGTTAAAAGTCACGGTAGCGGTATTCCACCATAATCACGCTATTATAGCCTTTGATAGCGCACCACCGGGTGATCATTTTACCGCTTTCGATATCAGTAAGGTGGCTTTTCACTTCCCTGTGGCGTTTTCCGAGAGGTACACACCTCTAGTTGCTATCTACTGCGGATCTTCACTCAACAAAAGCTCTTTAAACCCAGGATTCCGCCAATGAACTTTCTGATACAGAAAGGCTTTAATCTTGAGAAAGCAGGCTTTGTCGCGAGGCTTTACGAGGAAGCGTTCGGCGCTAAATTTGCTAGCGCAATACCTGACAAGGCACAACGCATCAAGTTGCTCTCCCACTGTTTTGTCCCTGAGTTCTCTTTTACTGCCATATTTGAAGATGAGGTCATTGGGCTAGCCGGGTTTCAGCAGGCCAATGGTTCGCTAACGGGCGGCATCGGTATGCAACAGCTGATAGACGAGCTTGGCTTAATAAAAGGGCTTTGGGCATGCCTAGTATTCAGCCTGTTCGAGCGCAAGCCAAAATCTCAAGAATTGGTGATGGATGGGATTGCTGTCGATAGCCGGTTCCGAGGGCAAGGCATAGGTTCCAGACTCCTGGATAGCATTATTGCACACGCGATGGATAACGGTTTCAAGACAGTGCGTTTAGACGTAATCGATAGCAATCCTAGAGCAAAGAAACTGTACGAATCCAAGGGGTTTGTGGCCACAAAACACGACGACTTTCGCTACTTGAAATGGCTAATCGGCTTTAGCGGGTCAACCACCATGGTGTTGACGTTAGCAGATTAAGCCTAGCCAGCGATTTACGATACCCTTCGGCTGCATTCGGCTAGCTACCTTCGGATGTGGGTTGGGTCTCCGCCTTGGGGAACCTATTCAGCCAGTTGGCTAGGCTGTCGAGCACACCGTCGGCAAAAATAGCGTCGCCAAGAAACCAGATTTTGAATAGTTTCAGCCAAGCATCCGTGCCTTGATGGTCAGGTTTTACCTGATCTGACTTCATCAGGCTATGGTCGGCGCCGTCGATGCGGTGAACTTCGAAAAACGGTGCGGCTGAACGCTCAAGCAGTTGACGATAGGCAGTCGCGCTGGAAATCGGATCGACATAGGCATCATGGGAACCAAAGAGCGCCAACATAGGTACCTTGATAGCCTGCAGGTCGCTACGCACATCGGCTTGCCAGTTGCGTTTCGCGAAGCCCCAGAAAGCTTCGCTCATTGGCTCAACGTCTACCTCACCTTCGATATGCTCCAGATAGGTTGCATAAGGTGCATTGCGCTGTATTAATGCGTTGACCTGTTCAGCGGCATACTCTTCCGCCTTGATCTCTTGCTCTGTCAGGCCTTCTGCGATCATACGTTGACGTCCAGAATAACGCGATTGATCCATCCAATTGACCGCGCCCGACAGCGAGATCAGGAAGGTAATATCATCGCGCAAGTTAGCGACCTTGGGCAGCACCCAGCCTGCCTGACTAAACCCAATCAGGCCAGTTTGCCTCTCCCCCAAGCCAACGTTTGTATGCAGAAACTCAATAGCCTCTGCAACTTCATCGGCCCGATCCTCCATTGATTGCAGTCGCCAATCGCCCTCGGACTCACCCACGCCGGGTTTATCCCAGGACAGCGAGCACCATCCTTGCTCCGCAAACAGGCGCCACAGGGGTTCGTAGTAGCCATAAGCATCGCGAGTCATATCGCCGGAGCCGTGAACAAAAACCACGCATGCATCAGGCATAGCCGCCGAGCTTGGCAGTACCAATACGCCTTTCAGGGTGTTACCAGCGTGAACGAAGCTGATCTCCCTACGCACCAAGGAATCATCATCAGCGATAATAAGAATTGCCCCTAAGCCCAGGCATAGCAGCAGCAAGACAACAGCAATACGCCTAGCACTTGTGTTCTTAGTACTTGTGTTCTTGGTACTTGTGTTCTTGGTACTTACTGAGAAGAGTTGCATGGGTGTTCCTTGGGCGGTTTGATTGACGGAGCGACCTGGCGAGATCGTTTCAGATCCTGGGTAATAGCCATTAGCACAGGTACCAGGAACAGCATTAGAACGGTGGAGAATAGCTCTCCAAAGGCTAGCGAGGCCGCAGCAGGCTTCAGGTATTGAGCTTGTTCGGAGCTTTCTGAGAGCAGCGGCAGCAAACCAATCACCGTAGTGGTCGTGGTGAGAAAAATCGCCCGAAACCGGCTCGCGGCTGCAGCCTGAATAGCGTCATAGGGGGCCATGCCGTCAGCCACAAGCTCGTTGTGGCGGCTCAGCATCACCAGACTATCGTTCACGACCACGCCGGCCAGGGCTAACATGCCGAACATCGATAGCAGCGACAGAGCTAGGTCGAGATACAGGTGGCCGAGGATGGCGCCAACAAAACCGAACGGGATAATTGCCAGGATAATAAAGGGTTGCCAGTAGGATTTTAACGGCACCGCCATGAGCACGTAGATCAGTACCATAGCGATTAATAGCGCTTTCTTTAGACCACCCTGTAGTTCACCCATTTCTTCCAGCTCGCCTCCAGGACGAACCCCCAAGTCCGGATACTGCTGCTGGAGCTGTGGCACAAGTTGGCTCAATACGGCCCGTGCCACCTCCTCAGGGGCAACCACGTTACGGTCAATGGTTGCCGAGACCAGATTGACCCAGTTGTTGTTTTCCCTGTACAGCGCCTTGGGCTTGAGAACACGCTCAACGTCGGCAATGTCAGCGAGTAAAAACCACTGGCCCTTGTGGTTGCGGACGTGGGACTGCAATAGGTCATCCATCGTATTGCGTTGCTCGATAACATATTGCACAAGTACCGTTAGTTCAGTGTTATCACGCTGAACTTTCTGCACCTCAGCGCCGCCAAAAGCAGCCCCCACCTGCATCGCTAGGGTCTGTTGATCAAATCCCAGGCTCTCGGCAGTGGGTTTAAGCGTGACCATAAGTTCGCTCTGAGCCCCAGCCATCGAGTCACGAGGGTTATGCACCCCATCAATACTACCCAGGTAATCCTTGAGCACGTTGCCAGCCGCAACCAACGTCGCCTGATCGCCGCTGGTCAATTTGATCTGAAAACCGCCACCCACCTCTTCAGAGCCCGTAAAGTGTAATTCAAGGCTTCCTTCAAGCAGACCAACCTGCTGGCGCCAGCGCTGAATAACCTCTTGGACATCGATGCCTGGACGCTCCGCCACCGGCGTTAGCTCCGCATAAATACTGGCGGATTCAGCACTGCTAATCGCTTCAAAAATAGTCCGCACTGGGGCTTGATCCAGACCATATTGCTGTTGCAATAGCGCATTGATAGCGTCCCCCTCGCGGCGGATACGCTCAACATTGGCGCGAGTCAGCTCAAACGGTGCTCCAGGGTCCATCTCCAGCGTTATGCTGACAACCTGGCCGGGCACCTCTGGGAAGAACACGCTTTTCACCAGGCCTTTCATGGTTAGTCCCAAGACGAATATCGCGACGCTGATAAAAAGGATGAGCACGGCATAGCGGTGACGGACAGCCAACGTGAGCAGAGGCACGTAGCAACGGTCGCGCAGGAAAAACAACACAGCTTGGGCGCCCAGTTGCACCGGCAGCCAGAGACGAGCCAGTATCCACCGCGGGGGCTTGCCAATATCAATACCGGCAAGATGAACAGGTAAAATGAACTTACTTTCCAACAGTGAAAACAGCAGCGCGAGAATGACCACCCCCGAAAAGCTCGCTAGCACTTTACCTAAGGGATTATCGAGGATCAGCAGTGGGAAAAAAGCGGCAATGGTGGTTAGCACGCCGAAAACGGTGGCCACCGAAACCCTGGCCACTCCAGCCTCAGTGGCGGCGATGGGATTATTATTGAGACGGCGTTGCTCGAACACGCTTTCCCCGACGACCACGGCGTCATCAACTAGGATACCCAACGCCAGAATAAAACCGAACGTGGTGATATCATTCAGCGAGTAATCCATCCAACCAGTGCCAGACACGGCGATAGCGCCCAATACCGATACAGGGATGCCCATGGCCACCCAAAAGGCGAGCTTCACATCAAGAAACAGGGCTAGGATTAGCACAACCAGCACTAAACCTTGCAGACCATTTTTGGTTAGCAGGACCAGACGGTCGGCGATGTAGTCAGCGCTATCGCCCCAGGCGACCACCTCAACTCCCTGAGGCAATTGGCGGCGAAAGTCATGCAGCACATCATGAGTAACTTCGGAAATACGCAGCAGGTTTTCACGCTGACCCACTAATATTTCCATGCCCGAAGTGGGCTGACCATTAAAGCGAAACCGATAGTCACCCTCGACTGTCGTATCCTGGATAGCGGCAATGTCCCGTAGCAATACTTGATCGCCGTTATGCTCCTTGACGATGGAAATGGCCCCGAACTCGGGCGCATACTCGGCTTCACCATCGGTCCTGATATAGATTCGACCCGCGCGGGTTCTCAGGGAGCCGGCCTGAAATTCCAGTGAACTCGCACCAATACGTTCCATCACATCGGGCACGGTCAGGTTTAGCTGGCGTAGCTTCTGACTGTCGACTTCAATGCGCAGCTCTTGTTTATGCAGCCCCCAGACATTCAATCTCGATAGTTCAGGCTGGGCTAGCAGCGCCCACCTTAACCGCTTGGCAAGCTCATGTAGGGTAGCCTGCTCAGCATCACCGTAAATGTTGATATAGAGCGCCGGATAGTCAAAGGCGCTGGCGTCGATTTGCGGCCTTTCGGCCCTGGCGGGTAACTCGATCCCGCTATCCATCCGCAATCGTACCTTATCCAGCAGCCTATCAAGGTTTTGCCCACTGGCCCGTCTAAGTGTAATGGTAGAAAGGCCATCGCTGGAGACCGCTGAAAGGCTGCGAACCCCTTCCAAGCCCTCTAAAGCCGTTTCAATTTTCTGGCTGACCAGAGCATCGACCTTGTTGGGAGGTGCGCCTGGAAACACGGTGGTAATAGTAATGCTATCCGGCTCGACGCGGGGAAAGCCTTCTATACGCATGTTGTTCAGTGTGACTAGGCCCACTAACAGGATAAAGGCCATCAGTAGATTAGCGGCAACCGGATTACGGATAAACCAAGCGGTCAGTACGTGCATCACCAAGCCTCACCGATGGTTGTCCGTACACGCTGCCCCGGTAGATAGGAGGACAGTGGGACAGCAACGATTTGCCATTGATCGTTATCGGACGGCGCTCTTACCAGCACGCGGTCATCGCGGTGGGACAACACATCGGCCACGCTGCGAGCCAGGGTACTGCTGCCCTCTTCAACCCACCAGATCGAGCCATCGACCGTCAGTGCCGGTGCAGGGATGCTGAGGGTGTTTTCCTCTATGCGACCTTGAAAGCTAGCTTTAACGAAGTCGCCTGCCAGAACAGCAGTTTCGGCACTTTGGAGATCGAGATGCACGATATAATGGCGTGTTGTGGCATCAAGATAGCCACCGCCCTGACGTATGTCTGCCTCGCCAATCGGATGGCCCAGGTCGTTGTAGAGCACTACCTTTTGTCCCTGGATAGGATGATCAAGCCGTTGCCAGTCGCTCTTACTGATACTGGCAGCCAGCTCATAGTGAGCATCACCTATCAGCCGAGCGACCGGGTCACCCGCCATTAGCATTTGCCCCGGGCTGACATAGCGCTCGACAATAAAGCCACTATAGGGCGCTCTTATCACCGTTTGGTCGAGTTCCCGCTGCGCCATATCAACACGGGCTCTGGCAGCTTCAACCGCAGCATCGGCAATATGCAGTTGAGGAAGGTGCAGAGCCAAATCATTGGGCGGTTGTTCTCTGGCGCTTGCAAACTGCCGCCTGGCCACCTGAGTAGCGTATCCCGCCCGCTCCTGCTCCAGCTCCGCCTCACGGAGCAAGCGCTCGGCATCAGCCCGTTCTGCCCGATAGCGGGTATCGTCAATGACCATCAGTGGTTCTCCCTCACTAACGCGACTGCCAGCCAGGGCGCGGTCATGCACCCTAACAACAGCACCACTGACTTGCGCTTTCAGTTCGACTGCCCAACGTGACGTCACCTCGGCATAGGCTTCAATCGATACAGGCTGCTCACCACGGCTGACTTGCTCTACGCTGACAAGGGGCGGAAGCGGTGCCTGGTTGCGTTGTTCAACCTCGCTAGGGCTCTCAACTTCAGCAAGCAGCCCAGTAACGGCTAACAGGATGCCAATTGCCAAAAGCAAGGCCAGAACGCGGCTGTTGAGCAGCCTTCTAAAACGCATAGAGATAGCCTGCGCTGATAGACCACAGATGATCATTATCGACGATAGGACTATCGTGAACCTCGTCGGAAAAACGGCGCTGGCTAAAGTCAATCAACAGCCGGTGGGATTCGCCAAACGAACGGGATAGGCTAATACCGGCCTGATATTGATAGGCACCTTCAGGACGGTATGCAGGACGCCCTACCTTCGCATCATCGGCATCGACTCCAACGTAGTAGCGTGCCACCTGACTACCCGCGTAGGTCAGTGAAATATGCGGTTCAATGCGCCACTTCTGAAACTCAAGGGGATAACCGTAGCCAATTACGGCCGAGCCTCCATTATGGTTGCCGGAGATATCCTGCCGGTAGCCTAATGTCAGGTAACCCAGTGAACCAAACCAGTCGACACTCACTGCGGCAGTGTAGATGTCGTCGAGTTCCTTCATGTCCTTGAGCTCAGGACTGTTACCCCGTTCAACATCGCCGAAGGCGTCATAACTAATCGCCGCGGACAAGGCCCAATTGTCTCCTCCCACTAGATAGCTACCCAGTGAATAGTCACGAAAGAACCAGTTGTCCGACTCCCACTCGATATAGGGCAGCAGACCTGCATTGTCCTTACCGCCTACGTAAAGGGACGGTTCCGTGTAGGCAATAAGCCCGATAGCAAAGGTGTCGGCGCTTTCTTGATCCTGGCTGAAGGACCAGGGTGAATAAGTGGCCAGAATAGCCGTCGCCAGGGGAATAAGAGCACAAATCTTCATTGGGTTGACTCCGTTTTGAATCAGTAACTCAAGGTGAAGTGAGAGGCTGATGTTTGCGGAGTCGATTGTCAGACAGAGGGTATTAAGCGGGTCTTAAGATAGTTAGGTGGGAATGGCGATAATTACCAGCGTAGGGTTACGCAAGCCCTCGGGTAGTCAAGGACAAACTCAAACTGCCAATCAAGCCGGTTGGCTATACGCTCGACCAACTGCAGACCTAATCCGAAGCTGACCGTTTCAGATTTGCCAGCAGCGTCAACGGGGTTTGAAATAACCAACGAGTTATCTGTGATCACTAGGGTAATCGTCCCACTACTGGTGTGCTGGAAAGCATTACGGATCAAGTTGGCTAGTACAATGCGAAACAGATCATGTTCAATGTTGATACTGCTGGCCTGATCGTTAAGTGACACCTGAATATTTTTATTCTCAACCAGATACTGCATATCCACCAACAGTTC
The DNA here is from genome assembly GCF_024138895.1 of Halomonas sp. XH26. Taxonomy (NCBI): domain Bacteria; kingdom Pseudomonadati; phylum Pseudomonadota; class Gammaproteobacteria; order Oceanospirillales; family Halomonadaceae; genus Halomonas; species Halomonas sp. XH26. Next base: position 1,576,764 of record NZ_CP071889.1, on the reverse strand, counting down.
GCTACACAATGCGCCTGGCCAGACGATGGACTTTCCAATAGGCCTAGAGGATGGGCGGGCCAGCCACAAAAGGGCTTCCGACAACAAGATCATATTGGCGCAGGCTCGACTAGCGCGTAACAGAGAAGGGAAATTAGGATCCTCAGGGGCAGTTCTCACTCCTAACGTATCCAGGGAGGCCTGAATAATCGCGAGGGGAGTTCTCAACTCGTGGCTAGCATGGCGCAAAAACTGCTGCTCACGTTCGTTGTATTCTCTTACCTGTTGTAGTGTCGACAGCAGCTGATTGGCAATTTGGTTGAGCTCACTGATTGAGAACTGAACATCAATCTCGCTGCCTGGGTGCTGCTTGACCCGGCTTGACCACTCCACGAGTAGCGATAGAGGCTTCACAGCGCTCTTAAACAGCCAGGAGATAACCAAAAATAGCACCAGGCTAAATATCCCAGTCACCAGGCTAGCCTCGATCAATGCCTGCTTGAAAATAGCTTCGGCCAAGGCATCAATCTTGTCAGCCTCTTCAAACTCCAACAGATAAAGGCCACTGGTCTGCTGCTCTTGAGACCGCTCCTGTGACTGAACTTGCGAATAGAGCAAATAACCGTATTCACGAATACCCTGCTCATTAACTCGCTCTATTTCCAGCGGCTCCAGGGGTTGAATTTGACTGCTAGAAAATAGCTGCCGGATCTCTAGGGGAATGTCATCCCACTCCCGGTAGGCGCTCACGTCACCTCGCTGCGGCAGTACATAGTCGGGGTTGTTATTGGCCGCCTGCTGCAGCTTAATCGCATCAAGATGCATATAATACTTAGCCGCCTGACCCACCTGATAAAAGCTGAAAATAGTGACCAGCGCAATCTGCCCAATAAAGATGGCAATGGCCAAATACAGCAAGTGCTGTCGAGACTGGGCGGCTAAACTACGAACCGGATTGGAAGACATCAGCGCGTCTCCACAAACAGCGACAGCCCAACCCCGACATGGGTATGAATGAGGAGCTGTTCAAAAGGTTTATCAACCACTTTACGCAGTTGGTGTAAGTGTACGTTGACAGTTCCCTCTTCCACTTCCTCGCCTGGCCAGACATGCTCCACAATTTCGTTTCTCGACACCACAGCCGGCGATCGACGGGCAAGCAATAACAGAATTTTCCAGCTGGTCGGCGTCAGTTTCAGCTCCTGCTCAGCACGAATGGCCCGGTGCTCTTTTGGGTAGATCCTGAGATCAGCAATCCGTATACATTCACGCTCGGGGTGACGACGGCGATACAGCGCATTCAGTCGGGCCAAGAGTAGCGGCATCGTGCAAGGCTTGATGACATAGTCATCGACACCGGCATTAAACCCCTCCATTTGATCGCCTTCCATATCGCAAGCGGTCAGCATTAGTATCGGCGTATCAACACCGTTAGCCCTCAGTTGCCGACAAACATCGATGCCCTGCACCTTCGGCAGCATGTTATCCAGGATCAAACCGTCATAATGCTGCTGGGATGCCAGGGTGATACCGCTGGCCCCAGTATAGGCAAAGTCGCATTCGACACGGTGCAATTCCAGGTACTCGGAAATAGCCAGTGCCAAGTCTCGGTCATCTTCAATGATTAATATTTTCATGGCGGCCGACTACGCGAAAAAAAGAATAATTAGCTTAAATGGAAATGCCTTAATATTACATTAAGCCTGCCGTTTTTGAGGCGTGTGCATAAATTGTCGCTTCCCCGCCTTAGTTTGCCGCCACCATTAATGCTATGTGGCCGAAATTGACCGCTTTTAGACCGCGCAAGGTATCGTTGGCTGAAATGGGAATAGCTAATCTATAACCTCACTTCAACACAATGAGATTAGCCATGACCCAGTCTAAAACCGCTCTGCTATTAATTGACGTTCAAGCCTCCTTCCCCGCCCGCGATTATTGGGTAGAATCACTAGCGCAAGCATGGCGCCCCAAGCAACGGGCGATGCTAGACGCGGCGCAGGCAAATAACATACCTGTTGTGCGCATTTTTCATGAAGAACCTGGTAGCCAAGGCGCTTTTGACCCCGCTAATGGCCTAATTCGCCCGCTTGATGGTTTTGACGATGAAGCGGCGGTGACCTTCCATAAGCGTGTTCATAATGCATTCAGCGATACTGAGCTTGAAAATTGGTTACGCGAACGCGACATTACGCAACTTGCGATTAGCGGTATTCGCACAGAACAGTGCTGCGAGACAACCACCCGGGTAGCGTCAGATTTAGGCTTCAGCGTTGATTTTGTCAGCGATGCAACGCTAACGTTTCCTATGACGCGTAACGGCATTACATGGTCAGCCGATGATATTAAGGCACGTACTGAACTGGTACTTGAAGACCGTTTTGCGCGTATTATCAGCACACAAGACTTGATCAATGAGTGGCAAAACACGCGTGAGTGAAGAGCAACAAAACAGTCAACCGCTCTCCCAAAGAGCCAACACCCTGCGGATTGCGGTATTGATGATGCCTGGCCAAGTGCCGCTTGACTTGGTCGGGCCTCTTCAAGTCTTGCAGTGTGCCGACCGGCTTTCAATCGATGTTGAGGTTTGCTATGTCGGCCCAAAGACCGCTATGCCGTGGTTAGGACCGCTGACGCTTAGTGGCATTGACCCGTTACCCGAACAGCTGCTCCCTCAACAGCTACTGCTAATTCCAGGACAGTATCGCAATAGCGTTGAGCCATTGGCTCAGCAAGAGTGTGTTAGTTGGCTTAAGGCAAACGCATGCTATGCGGAAACGCTGATGACGGTTTGCTCCGGAACGCTGTTACTAGCTGACGCAGGCTTGCTGGAGGGGCGACGCTGCACCACGCATCACACATTAATCGAGCAGTTACAGACCAAAGCGCCAAAGGCCAAGGTGCAAAGCGATTGTATTTTTATTGAAGATGGCCGCTATTTAACCAGCGCTGGGATTTCAACCGGTATAGATACCATGCTCTACTGGCTTACCCGCGCTTGCGGTCATTCATTAGCGCTAGCGGTGGCGCGAGAGATGGTGCTATATCTTCGCCGCAGTGGACAGGAACCCCAGTTGGGAGCCTGGCTTGAGGGCCGCAATCATGTGGATGAACGGCTGCATCGCGTTCAAGATGCAATATGTGCCGCCCCCTCGCAAACCTGGCGTATTGAAACATTAGCGACTCAAGCAGCCATGAGTGAGCGCCATTTTCGACGTCGGTTCAAAAGCCTCACCGGCATGCTGGTGGGTGAATACATTATGGGATTGCGCTTGCAACGCGCTAAAACATTAATGACCGAGACGCCATGGACGCTAGCAAGGGTTGCCGAAGCATCCGGATTCGGTGATGAACGGCAACTAAGGCGTATCTGGGCTCGCCACGAGAAAGTATCACCAAGTGTATGGCGCCGGGCTAGTTCTCAAAAGCTGCTGGATTTAGGCAATACAAGCTACCATTAGGAAAACATATCGCTGGTTGCCCCCATGACCGATCTTATCCTGCCAAGCCACGCTAACTACCTCAATTTTCGGCATCGCCTACCTGATCAGCGGTTAGCCCCGTGGGTACAGTGCCTTTGGTCAATGGGTGGCTCAGGGGATGTTACTGAACCCAGAACCGAAAAATTCTATCCCGATGCTGGCGCTAGTCTCAGTATCAAGCTAGCTAGTTCTCACCCCATCATTACGCTCTGTTTTAACAGGCGAACGCTAATAGAAACACTCGACGCCCACACTCCCTGTCTGGGGATTCGCTTTAAAGCAACAGGCGTTCACTGCCTGTTAGGCTTACTACCCGAAGCATTCGCAGATAAACCGCAGCGCTTAGATAACGAACTTGAAACACCGGCGTTACAAGGGTTAATGCCCGTAGCGGAGCACCTCTACCGCCTGGACGCACAGCAGGGTTTACGCCTGTTAGAAACATGGTTGTTACACCGGCTAAAGAGCCAGTCACTCGTCAATAGCCGCACCCTCAGGATTGTTCAAGCGATTGGGGAACTAAAGCATCCCCCTCAACAGTTAGGCGCCACACTAGGGGTGACTAGGCGCACCCTGGAACGCAAATTAAAGCGCGAGGTGGGCGTTACGCCAGGCCAATTAGTCGCCTATGCCCGGCTAGACCGTGCCCGTCATAGGCTACTTGAAACCGCGCTTCCCCTAGCGGAAATAGCCCTACAATGCGGCTACTATGACCAAGCTCACTTCACTCATGCCTTTCAATCACTCGCCTATGAAACGCCCGCCGCCTATCGCAAGCGTAAACTGTCGCAAATTTACAAGGCGTAAAAAAACCTCGACGTTAAGCTGAGCTCTCAACTTACTCACCGAGGTCACTCACATGTCTACTCGTCTATCTCAGCAGTCAGTGTATCGCCTTGTCCCACGCCTAGCTAAGCACCTAACTGCATTAGGCAATGTTGCTGTAGATTCAACGCTTAATCGCACCATCGTTCACTTAGTCAACCTGCGTGTTTCGCAAATTAATCACTGCTGCTTTTGCCAACACATGCATTCCCAAGAGGCCAGAGACGATGGCGAGCATCAGGTTCGCCTAGACGTATTACCTGCCTGGCGGGAAGCATCCTGCTTTAGCACACAAGAACGCGCCGCACTCGCCTGGGCCGAAGCACTCACACTCATCAGCCAACAGCCCTCCATCAGCGACGACACCTATCAAAACGCGTTAACTGCCTTTGGTGAGCAGGGGCTAATTGACCTAACTGCCATTATTGTTCAAATCAACAGCTGGAATCGGATATCGGTGGGCTTTCAGTTTGCACCGGACATCCGTATCTAAGCCACCTTAGATACTTGACAATAAAATTTCAGATGGGTAAATAAAATGAACAGTGTGACGAAACAGCGTCAACAGCTACCTAATATTCTGGGTCTCTTATCCAGCTTATGTTTTTTCTTTGGCAGTCTTTTATTCCTACCCGACAGCGCTTTCTATGCAACCGTAGGCGTATGGTGTTTTGTGATGGGTTCACTCATCATGTTTATTATTTACGCAATGAGTATTAAAAATACGGGCAAAAGCACGTCTAGTTGAGCCAACACCCGACGCTTCTATAGCCGCTAGGGTTTTAGCTACCTAGCGGCTTATAAATGGCCATGTGGCCAGCCTCCTTATGCATGCTCGCTAGCACTTCCAGTTCTCAGTATTCGGCATAACCATCAAACGCTCGCCGCGTTCACAGCATTGCTTTGTAATGCATACCATTGCTGCGGCGCTAACCGGTACAACCTCACTGGGCGACCGTGGAATTCGATAGTGTCAAACTGACTAAACCCTGCCTTCTCTGCGACCTTAAGCGACGCACCATTGTCAGGCTCGATAATAACCACCACGGAAGCGAGTTGCTTTTGACTAAATGCCACACTGAGTACCGCTTGCACTGCTTCAGTCGCCAAGCCCATGCCCCAGTATTGTTTAGCCAGTCGATAACCCAGCCCGATTTCTTCTACACTATTAACCTCTTCGGGGCTAACACCGCAAAAGCCAACAAGCTTATCTGTTCCCTTCTCAATCAAAGCCCACGGCCCAACACTGTGAGATATATAGCACTCCAAACACCAGTCGATAAATCGCCGCGTTGCGGCTTCATCACAAACGCCTCGGATCGAGTGCTTCATGACGTCAGGATCACTGAGGATCTTGGTCAATTCGGGAACATCGTTTAAGGACAACGTTCGTATAACCAGACGCTCCGTTTCACAAATTTGCACCATTTTCTCCTTGTGCACGATGCCCAAAGCCGCTGTTGCTGAGGTACTGCTTAGGCAGCCTTGAAAATCAACTTACCTTGTATTTCGTTTGAATAAAATTGTTTGGAAATGCGATCGCTTCGGCCTCTTCAAGCCTAATCTGTTGGTTAAGGCTTCCAAAAAGAGCTATACCGCCACCTAAAAGAATAGGTGCTTTTGTAATGGTCATTTCATCAATAAGCCCAAGATTGAGAAACGAGGTTATGGTTGAACCACCATCTATATAGGCATGTTCAAACCCTTTACTTTCTAGGTCAGACATTAAGTCCTGAACCTCACCAGCGTACATTTCTAGCTTGCCTTGCAGGTTTTCAGGAGGCTCGCTGATTGAATGGCTAAGCACGACAATATGAAGGCCACCATAGGGCCATTGGTCAGGCGCTAAATTCATACTCGAAATAACGTCCATGCACTTACGCCCCATCACCATACAATCAACGGAGTCAATAAATCTCTGAAAGCCCATGTCTGGGTTCTCACGCATATCTGCCTCTAAGTTGCCAGCGGTATGAAGCCAGTCAACGCCCCCGTCTGGGGTCGCAATATATCCGTCAGCACTTGTTGCTATATAGACAGAACACTTCATAAACATCCCCGTAATTTACAAACCATGACCAAGTGCCAACTTAATGTGTGTAGAGAACTTTTCGGGACTTTCTTGGGGCAACATATGCCCCTCGCCAGCAACTTCGTTAATCACAGAGTTGGCTAATAAATGAGCGGTTTGTTGGGCAACAAGCCTAAACATATCACGCGTTTCCGCCCCATAACCTATAACGATTGGAGCACTGATTTTGGAGACCAACTCAGCGTTTATGGCTGGCTGCTCTTGTTGATTCAGTTGATGGGTTAACGTGTACGCTTTAGATATCTGCAACGCTTGGATACTTTCGTCCTGAGTAGAAAAATAACCTTTTCTATTGCCTGAACCGTCAATTAGGTGCTCAACCGCTAATTGCATATTTCCAGCATGAAAATTTTCAAAAACCGGACTAAACATGGCGTTGGCATCCGACTGCCAAGCATCCATTTTCTCTCCTTGTAAACAGCCTGGATAACCAGGCTCGTACAGGAACACGTTGGACAACGCTAAGTCATGTGTCACCAGCATATTAATGATGACATCCGCCCCGTAAGACCAACCAACAATATTAATGGGTTTATCTTTCGCCAAGCTCGACAGTAGTTCAGCTAAATCATTGGCATGCGTGTTGAGGCCAAAACCACCTGAGCAAGGTTTACCAAAGTGCCTCAAAGTAACAGAAACCACCTCATAGTCACCTTTCAGGTATTCAATATGAGGAAGCCACATAGCACCATCGGTGAGCGCCCCATGAACCAGTACTAAGTATTCACCGGTTCCCTCTTGAAAATAGTCCATTACAGTCATTCCTAATTCGGTAGCAAGCTTCCCCTGTACTCCAACTAGCACGGGATTGAGAACAAAACAGCACCACCACAGATTGCAATAACATTCGGGTGGCAATCACTGTGACCTGCATGCAGAAAGCGTAATCCTAGCGATTCCAGCGATATTCCATTTGTCGCGCTGTTTTCTCCGCAAGCTCGGGGCTGCGTAACTTGGCGACCAAGTGTAAGCACATATCGATCCCCGCAGAGATGCCACCTGAACTAATGACACCGCCATCGTCTACCCAGCGCACGTCCTCCACCACATCAAGCTGCGGAAACTGAGCTTGTAAATCACGTTGGTCGTCCCAGTGAGTAGTTACTCTGCCTTTCAGGCTAGGCTGAGCATTAGCAACTAAGAAGATGCCGGTACACACTGTGGCCACCTGCTGCACTATGGCTGCTTGATGTGCAATCCAGGCCTTTACCTTTTCGTTTGCCATTTCACCCGTGTGCACACCACCGACAATAATCAATACATCGATAGGCGGGTGATTATCGATGGTGGCATTTGGCAACACCTGGTATCCCGCCCGGGCAGTTACTGGGCCGTCTTTTTCAGCAATTAAAAACACTGAAAACGGCGCGTCTTCATCACTGACGCGGCTGGCCGTGGTAAAAACTTCAAAAGGGCCCGAGAAATCGAGTACTTCTGCCTGGTCATAGATATAGATGCCAATGTTCATTTGAGGACGTCCTTAGAATCTAAGTCTGCTATTTGCCAACAGTTAAGAGTAAAGCCACCACTGCTCACCATGCGTTACAACGCGCACAGTTCAACACTCATTAAATTAGCTGGTGTTAAACATTTACTACCAACTTTGGCCAAGTTTGAAGCCACCGCTTGTTGTATACCCGAGCTTCAAAATCCGTTCGTTTTGGCCGTTTTGAATTTAATGTAATGGTGTAGCCAAACAGTGGCTCAACGCCAAAAGGAGCCACAATTATTACCTCTCCGCTATCATCCAACGCAGCGCCTACAGCAGTTTCTACTTCTACCCAGAAACTCATGGCATCTTCGGTTGACGTATACGGATAATCGCCATTGCGCGCGTGCATTCTTGCTTGGTTCTTTACTGACCAGGGAAAGGTTGAGACACCCATTAACCTTTGCTGAATCTCACGATCACGAAAATCACTTACGTCGTTCGCATCGAAGTAAATTAAATCAATGTCGTTCAATGGCGTACTCGCTGCAAAGCCATGCAGCTTGTCCCACACCAAATTTCTAACGAACCCAGCAGCGAGACACCAACCCGGCAACTTCTGTGCAGCCGCTATAGTCAGCGCCTCCATGCGATCAGGATCACTCATTATCCATTGCTTGATCAGCGCTTCATGATCCATCTCTATACCTTACTTATGACCTGTTTAAGCAGCCGCAGGCGACCACTTAACAATAACACTCCATGACTAACTCAGGATGGCCTGTTTGTTTATCAACTTGCTCACCTAATGAAATAAACCCCTGCTTTTTATAAAAGTTGATACTTGGAGTATTTTCCTGGTAGACCGATAGTTGCAAGCACTCCCTTCTACTCTTGGCATCATCAAGCATAGCTGCTCCCACACCTCGCCCCTGCAAGCTTGGCGACACAAAAACGGCAGCCAGTGTATTTCCGTATAAACTGTAGAAGCCAGCAATCTGATTGTCAGACTCAAACACAAAAGTTTCCGAGGCAGGGATATAAACATCGCGCATTTCGTTAACCTTTGACGCCCAAAACTCCGCTTCAACAAAAGCGTGCGCTTTAATCGATGCTGAAAGCCAGATCTCCAAAATCTGGTCAATATCCGTCTCTCGGCATTTACGAATCATCTAAATGTTCCTTATTGATGGTCAGATGAGCATACAATAGCTTGTTTTTATTCGCTATTCTTGGGTTCCTTCTGACTTATTCCTCCTCCTGCGCTACCCCGCGCTACGATTTAGCTATTGATTGAATTAGCCAGTGTTTTATTGCGTGGTAAGCGTAACTCATCCGCAAGGGCGGTCTGGCTGAGCATCGCGGTTTAAATTTCGCTCGGCTGGGATGTCGCTCAGGTACTCGACAAACTCCACTTCAAAACCCGCCGGATCAACAAAATAGACATTTTTCCGAAACGGCTCTATAGCGCCAGGTTTGGCGATGGCATAGCCCACTTTATTGAGCCTGGCGACAACGGCATCAAGGTTATCGACCACATATGCAAAATGAGCCAGCCCAACGGAGTGACCTTTCAAATCGCGGTTCTCCCCTTCGCCGTGATCGCTTAACGCCAAGTAATTTTCATCGTCACCAAAGTTCACCCATTTACGCGGTTTGCCATACCACTCGCCATGACCTTCGTCCCGCACCCGCCAGTGTGGAAAAACTGCCCGATAAAAATCCAACATGGCATCCATATCAGTAACCACCAGATTAACGTGTTCTAAGTACATAAGAGACTCCTTGCGTTAAGTGAGATGCCAGGGTAAAACCTCAACTTAAGTTGAGGTAAAGTGGTTTGTAGAAAAAAATGGCAAAAAAAATATGAGGTGAGTAATGGCAGAAGCAATTTGGAGTGTTGGCAAGGTTGCCAAGCGCTGCGGCATTAAAGTAAGCACCCTGCACTTTTACGAGCAGCAAGGGCTGATCCACAGCTGGCGTAATGCAGGCAATCAGCGGCGTTATAAACCAGAAGTGCTAAGGCGAATTTCGGTGATAAAAGCAGCACAGAGAGTTGGCGTCAGCCTGGAGGAAATAAAGCAGGCCTTTGAATCATTACCGAATAACCGCACGCCAACAGTTGAAGACTGGCAGCAGCTTTCGAAAAACTGGCAGCAGATGCTTGATGGCCGAATTGCTTACCTGCAAAAACTGCGCGATAACCTAGCGGGATGTATCGGCTGTGGCTGCCTAAGCATGACTAGTTGCCCGCTCTATAACCCCGACGACAAACTGGCTAAATCAGGTAGCGGCCCTGTACTCCTGGATCAGGCAGAGCAGAAAGCCAGAACCCGACAAGAACCAAACGTGTAATGAACCGGAGGCCTCTCGCTACCCTCGAACTGCCAAGCATGCACATCATAACCATTAAGATTATAATCACTGGCTAAGCCAGACCCACTTTACTATCGAACTACAAGCCTCGGGCCTATTACTGTGAGCATCCCCCATCGAAGTGAAAAAAGCCAAGCTAGGCCTGTTCGCAAAGGCCTGCACCCGAGGAATCGACACAACCAAGGCTATGACTTCCCGGCTCTCGTAACAAGCCACCCAGCACTAGCCTCCCATGTAAAACCGAACGCGCATGGCGACCTTTCCATCGATTTCGCAGATCCATTGGCAGTAAAAACGCTCAACGCTGCGCTATTAAACCGGCACTACAACATTGTCGATTGGGATATTCCAGAGGGCGCGCTTTGCCCGCCAATCCCAGGCAGAGCTGACTATATCCATTACATGGCTGACTTGCTGGAGATTGGGCCTGGGCTAGAACAGCGCAGTATCAAGCTGCTCGATATCGGCACGGGAGCAAATGGAATCTACCCAATACTGGCCTGCCAAATTTATGGTTGGCAGTGTGTCGGTAGCGATATTAACCCGCAGTCGCTTGAGAACGTAGTCACGATTATCGCCAACAACCCCACACTCAAAGAACGCTTCACGCTGCGCACGCAGCACGATAAAAACCACATTTTTGAAGGGATCATTCAAACTGGGGAGTTCTTTGATGTCAGCGTATGCAACCCACCTTTCCATGCTTCACTTGATGAAGCACTTAAAGGTAGCCGGCTTAAACTCAATAACCTCGCTCGTAGTCGCGGTGAACAAAAGGCAAAAAACCAATCTCCCACTTTGAATTTTGGCGGGTTAGGAGCTGAGCTTTGGTGTAAGGGGGGCGAACAGCTGTTTCTTAAAAAGCTAATAAAAGAAAGCAAGGTGTATTCAACTCAATGCCGCTGGTTTACTAGCCTAGTTTCAAAAACTGACAATGTTAAGCCTGCCAAGAAGTTGATTGGTAAGCTCGGTGCAGTTGATATACGGGAAATAGAGATGAAGCAGGGAAGCAAGATTACGAGAGTATTGGCCTGGACATTCATCTAAGCCGCCCAGGCGATTTATGTTTGTAGGCAGCCTGCGGTAGTCGGTACTAAACACCAAACCAATACGAATTTGATGGTTTGGTGTCGTATGGGCGATTCAAGTTAGGATGCGTTAGCGACACCTGAAGACAGTATGACTTAGCGCCTCGAACACATCCTGGCAAATCTCCTTGAAGGTGCACGACAATTAAGCCGCAATCGCCGTGCTTCCTCAGGCCTATGCTACTAATCAACGACAAACAATTTAGCCCCTTGCTTTGTCGAAGAGCGATGAAGTTCGGCATTATCGGCAACTTGGTAGCTCGAACCAGGCGTGAGAACAAAGCAGCGTCCATCGTCGAGTTCAGTATGAAGTTCACCTTCAAGGCAGAGCAATATGTGGCCTTTAGCACACCAATGATCCGCCAGATAGCCAGGGCTATATTCAACCATACGCACCCGAATATCCCCAAAATTTTGGGTCTTCCAATAAGCAACGCCACTTTCTCCGGAATGCTCCGTCGGCTTAACTTCAGACCAATCTGTGACCCCAAAAGGTAAATCTGTAATGTTCAAACGGCATCTCCATAAGTAGATAACAGCAATTATTCCAGCGTGGGCCTAGTTGGTATCGAACTAAAGCAAAGCGGCTCTCTGCGATTAACTCAGATCACCGCTCTATCAGCCAAGGAATTTTTCTTAGCCAATCCTTCGGTGCCTCACTATTGATGAACTTTGTCAGCTCCGGCTATAGATACACATTTGTGATTTCCAATTTTATGCATTGCCTACGAATCATCAGTCGCGCCAGCGGTCAGATGTATTGATCAGCCATCCACGTATGGACTCAGCGACGTCTTGGGTCATGGGTCGGCCATCTTGGTCAGATAAACTATGATCCATCTCGGGGTAGGCCATCAGCTCGATATTGAATTTACCTAAGTCGTGAAGATTTTCGACTAACTCAGCGACTGCCTCAGGTGAAACAGACTCATCGCTCCCGCCCTGCACAATTAATGCGGGTATCTCTACACGGCTCAAAACAGATTCTTGATCAATCGAAAGCATGCTTCGCCACCATGCGTATCCATGGTTACTGACGTCTATATCCAACCTTTCGTTGCTGCTTAGGATATGCTCTGCAAAGCCGTTGAACCCCTCTATTGCGGATACCACCGCGCTTTCTGGCTCGGTCAACTTAATGTTATGGTTCACATCATCAATAAACCATCGACCGCCCCCATTAATCATAATGACCGCGTCTGCCGTGTCGTACTCGGCTGCATACAAAGCGGCAACCACGGCTCCTTCGCTTCCTCCCAGAGCAATGACATTTTTGTAGCTGCCATCGCTTACCATGTCAGATACTACCGTATTGGCATCCTGAACTCGTTGCTCTGGCCTATCGTTCTCTAGGTAATAAGCGGGACAATCGGGTCTCTCTGCATTTGTATCGCGAGGCAAATCAGATGTGATTCCCGGCTTTTCAATCAGCAATAAATCCGCCGCTGGCCAAGCAGCGTGAGACAGCTCTCTGATAAGATTGTTATGCTTGACACTATTACAGTCAGACCCTTGGAAAGATACTAGAAGCGTATCTGATGAAAGGTTATCGGATGCAACTTCTAGATAATAGTCAATGACGCTGCCATCCGCTCTTTTAAGTGATGAGACAGCATCGTTTTCATTTGCCACAGCACTTGTAAGCCCGAAGAAGAAACAACCTACGACAAATGTAGCCGTAAAATACTTCTTTCTTTTTGCTAATACCCGATGCATCCGCTGGTTATGTATTTTTATAAGATTGACCATTTTAAAACCACGCCAACTAAGTGAATTGAACCAAAAACTAAGCAAATAACCGAGCTCCATAGCCAAAAAGCGGTGCTATTTTGCTTTATCTGAGGGTGATTAGTGATAAATGGAGCAATTAAGCCGCCTAAGCCTCGAAGTAAATAAATAGTTGTTATTGCGCACAAGGCTAATTTTAAAAAAGGCATGCTAGGTAACAGTCCCGCGCCAGACCACGCATAACAGCCCCAAATAATTAAAACTGAGGCAATCCCAAGTGTTATGACTGTTGGCCGCAAAGAGCGCTTCTCAGCCATTAGTGCCATTGCTTCCCCTGCACCAAAAAAACGATACCAGTCTGGGCCACCAATGACGACACCGACATGCAGCGCCGCTGCTAAAAAGCTCAATGAGCCAGCAACGATTAATAGTTCAAAACTCACAAAATATGTCTCCATTGTTCATGACTACTGCCTTTACACCCTAGCCCCATGTTCCGTTAGACTCTGCACTGCACATACTTTCTCTAAGCTGAACAACGCGCGACACTGCCTCCCAAGCCAGCTCTTATCGACCATTAGCAATACAGTTTATGGTAAATTTTGCGCACATTTCCAGAATAATTAGTTTTTAATTCTATTCCCTCGCTGCACACTCGATTTTGTCTATACACTCGATATTAGTTGACTCATAACACTGCACTGCTAACCCTCATCGGCTTTTCTAGCTAGCCAGAGAACAGCGCAAGGACTCCCTACAGTTGTCTCTAGCCAAGCTAACCCCTTCATAGTACGAATTAAAGCCTAAACTGATAAGTGCCACTACGAGCCGACGTCGCGGTTGACCCAAACAACTATTAGTAAGTTAAGAGTCTCACTTAAGAATTATTAGTCAATCGAATTAAAAAATTACAATACGCAAAGAAAAAAAACATCAAATTTTAAGGTTATTGCTATGTTAAATAAAGTGAACCTTCAGGTGTCCATGCGTAGGGAGTAGATAAATGTCACAACAATTTGATGAGCTTGCCGCCTTATATGAAAAAATGGCCGAATGGCCATTTCGAAAGTACTGCGAGATACCCTCCACTATTGAAGCTCTAGGAGATATTAGCGGGCTCTCTATTCTTGATTTCGGCTGTGGTAGTGTGAATCGCCCCGGATATTTTAGACACCCGTTAGGCTCTTAAAGTAACGCCTTTCATAATCAACCGGTGACAAGTTATCACTTGTGCCGTGTCGGCGCTTTGGGTTGTAAAACATTTCAATGTAATTGAACACGTCACGTCTAGCCGCTTCGCGTGTTGAATAAATCTGTCGCTTGATTCGCTCCCGCTTGAGAAGTTGAAAGAAGCTTTCAGCAACGGCGTTGTCATGACAGTTACCACGTCGGCTCATACTGCCTACCAAGCAATTCGCTTTCAGAAAGCTTTGCCAGTCTCCACTGCTAAACTGGCTCCCTTGATCCGAATGCACCATCACCGTTCCTTGTGGCTTGCGTCGCCAGACTGCTGATAACAAAGCATCCAGTGCCAACTCCGTAGTCATGCGTGACTTCATCGACCAGCCAATCACTTGACGGGAAAACAGGTCGATAACTACCGATAGGTAAAGCCAGCCTTCGTAAGTGCGGATGTACGTGATGTCCGTCACCCAAGCAATATTTGGCGCTGTTACTTCAAACTGACGGTCTAAATGGTTAGGGGATACGGCAGCCGGTTTCCCATCGCCATAGCCGCCAGGGCGTCGTCGATAGCCCGTCTGAGAGCGTAAACCTTCCCTATTCATAAGACGCGCCACACGGTGCTTCCCACAAGCTTCGCCAGCTTCACGCAAGTCCTGGTAGACCTTGCGATAGCCATATACACCGCCGCTTTCAAGCCAGGAGTGCTTGATCAATCCCAGCAAGCGCTCATCTTCCCGCGCTCGATTAGAGAGCGCTTTTTTACACCATGCGTAGTAACCGCTGGGGTGCACTGCCATCATCTGACACAAGCGACGTACCGAATATTGGCTCGAATAATTTTGAATAAACGCGTACCTCAGTCGGACTCCCTGGCGAAGTACGCGGTGGCCTTCCTAAGAAACCCGCTGTCTGGGGTCTGCTATGGGGGCCAATTCAAAGCCTAATGATTGCGCACGGCGTTGTAAGTTGCGAACAATACGTTGATGGTAACGTTCCTCATAGTAGTCAGCACCAGGGTCTTGATAAACCCAGCCGTAGCGCAGGACGTTGTAGAATAAAACGGCAATTTTCCTTGCTGTCGCAGTGACAGCTTTGGCCTTGCCTAGGCGACTCGCCAATCGGCGGTAAAAAGCACCAAGGCCTGTTTGAGAGCGCCCAATCGTGGTAGCCGCCAGACGCAGCAAGGCAGCTGCTCGATTCTTGGTTCGTCGGGTTCTTGACGATAGCACTTTGCCACCAGAAATCTTGCTTCCCGGTGACAACGCTAGCCAAGAGGTAAAGTGCTTGACCGTGGGCCAGCGACTCATATCGGTGCCACACTCGCTAATTAGCTTGAGTACCAAGTAGGGTCCAAGGCCATGAATCTGGGTTAGGTCAATGCCCAGCACCTGAAATAGAGCACTGCGTACATCGAATGCCGGTGCATTAGGGTTGGCATCCCGATGCCGAGCAGCAGGCAGCGAGCTTTCCGGCATTGGCGTTGCAAGTGAAAGCCGTTTGAGAGTCGCTTCAATAAACTGATCGCATTCGGCGACATGCTCATGGTAGGTGTCGTACAAGGAGAGCGACTGACGCAGTGCGAGTAGATGTTCCTCGCGGTAGTGGCCCTCCAAGCTTTGACGAATTGTTTCCTCGCTGGCTTTACAGCGCGGATCACGAAAGGAGGCTAGTACAACGGAGTCATGCTGCCCCTGGGCAATAGCGCGCAGAATCCGCATCCCTGTTTTACCGGTGATATCGGACACAACATGATGAAGTTGCAAGTTCATCTCCATCAATGCTTTCTGCATATGCTGAATATGAGAGGCACAATATTCCAGTAACCGTTCCCGCTGGCGTAGTAACGCTCGTAGACTGGCAAGCTCTTGAGTCGGACGAAAGCTGCCACGTAGCAGGCCATAGGAATGCAAGCGTTGCAGCCACTGAGCATCGTTGATATCTGTCTTACGCCCTGGGACATTCTTGGCCTCACGGGCATTGACCAAAATCACGTCAAAACCGCGTTCTTCCAAGAGTTCGTAAACGGGGATCCAATACACCCCTGTCGATTCCATTGCGATGGTCACGATGTTCTTTTCCGCTAACCAATCAGCTAGGCGACGCAAATCGCCCGTAAAGGTATCAAAACGTCGTACCGGTTGCGGATCCCGATCAGGGGGGATCGCTACAACATGAAAACGTGAACCAATATCTATCGCTGCGGCATTAGGGTGGACGACTTGTAGCTTGTCCCGTTGATGCGTGGAACGGGAGGATTGACGAGCCATGACAGCATCTCCTCAGCAACCGTAAATGACGGAAGGACCAGAGGAGGTGGCGTTGATAACATCTACCTTCCTAACCGGGATCACCTCAAACGGTGTCGCCACTTTCAAGTCCAGAACGCCACCCGAGCCACGTTTTTTAACGGGGTCGACCACCAAAAAGCCAACGGCTGCGCCCCTGGCACCCAAGCTGAGTATAGTGCGCCGTCGGGTTTCTGTACCTACAAGCGGGTGCCAACCCATAACGGTTTTTTAATATGTCTCGCTCTTCTAATACGCGTTTGAGTTCGGCCTTCAAACGACGGTTTTCAGCTTGGAGATCATCATCCTCTTGCCGTTGTTCTACCGGCTTATCGTATCGCTTAATCCAGTTGTACAGGCTGTGACCTGACACGCCTAGCCGCTCAGCGACCTCGGCCACGCGATGGCCGCGCTCTACCACTTGTTTGACGGCTTCGATTTTGAATTCTTCAGTGTAGCGGGGATGGCTCATGGTTCCTCCTAGATACCTTTAGTATAGGGCCTGGAGGTGTCTATGAAACCTGGGGCGATTCACCCCTCAAACCTGCAGCTTACGGCAAACGCCCATATTAGCTGCCAGCACGTGCTAAATACGCTTTTGCGCATTCACCTACAAAGCGTCGACCGGGATTATCACCCGCTATCCAGTTCTCAACAGGAAAAAGATCAAACAGGCCAACCTTCACAAGCGTTGGAACGGCAAGTTCAAGCTCTTTTTCTACTTGGCCTCGCTCGCCAGCGTTATAAAGATTAATGTTATATAGCATCGTTGCAACCGTTCCCGTCTGAACCTTACTGCCATCTTTGAGATGAACGGAAGGAAGCACTTCCCCACCGCTAACGACTTTCTGATTTACAGCGGCCAACTGTTCCGTATTTTCGACACTGTTTTTCATTAGCACTCTCCTTCTTTCAAACAGATCTTCTTTTAAGCAGCTCTACTTTCAAACAGCTCTTCTCTCAAGTAGCTAAGGCCACGTTAAGATGTGAACAACCTACCATTTTAGCTAGATCATTGTGCCGTAACCACTTAAGCCAATTCAAAACTAAAACGCCAAGCATTGATAATGAACTTCTAAACGCCTTATTAGAGCAAGGAGATTAGGAATCTCTATAATCTGAATCGAGCATAGAATAGAAATATTCATCCCACCATACTCCCTCACCTTTCGGAATGCATTGCCTAAAATAACCTTCCCTAACCATGCCCAGTTTTTCCATCAAAAGATATGAAGCCGGATTTTCTGGTTGGGCAGTCGCCACTACACGGTGAAGGCCAAGTTTAGTGAAACCATGGTTTAGCACACAAGAAGCCGCTTCATAAGCAATGCCTTGCTTTTGGTACTTGGGATTAACGATCCAGCCGATTTCATAGGTATGATCTCCAAACCAAGCATAAAACTCAATATGACCAACCAACCTTTTTTCCTGTTTTTTTAATATGTCTCGCTCTTCTAATACGCGTTTGAGTTCGGCCTTCAAACGACGGTTTTCAGCTTGGAGATCATCATCCTCTTGCCGTTGTTCTACCGGCTTATCGTATCGCTTAATCCAGTTGTACAGGCTGTGACCTGACACGCCTAGCCGCTCAGCGACCTCGGCCACGCGATGGCCGCGCTCTACCACTTGTTTGACGGCTTCGATTTTGAATTCTTCAGTGTAGCGGGGATGGCTCATGGTTCCTCCTAGATACCTTTAGTATAGGGCCTGGAGGTGTCTATGAAACCTGGGGCGATTCACCCCTCAAACCTGCAGCTTACGGCAAACGCCCATATTAGCTGCCAGCACGTGCTAAATACGCTTTTGCGCATTCACCTACAAAGCGTCGACCGGGATTATCACCCGCTATCCAGTTCTCAACAGGAAAAAGATCAAACAGGCCAACCTTCACAAGCGTTGGAACGGCAAGTTCAAGCTCTTTTTCTACTTGGCCTCGCTCGCCAGCGTTATAAAGATTAATGTTATATAGCATCGTTGCAACCGTTCCCGTCTGAACCTTACTGCCATCTTTGAGATGAACGGAAGGAAGCACTTCCCCACCGCTAACGACTTTCTGATTTACAGCGGCCAACTGTTCCGTATTTTCGACACTGTTTTTCATTAGCACTCTCCTTCTTTCAAACAGATCTTCTTTTAAGCAGCTCTACTTTCAAACAGCTCTTCTCTCAAGTAGCTAAGGCCACGTTAAGATGTGAACAACCTACCATTTTAGCTAGATCATTGTGCCGTAACCACTTAAGCCAATTCAAAACTAAAACGCCAAGCATTGATAATGAACTTCTAAACGCCTTATTAGAGCAAGGAGATTAGGAATATCTATAATCTGAATCGAGCATAGAATAGAAATATTCATCCCACCATACTCCCTCACCTTTCGGAATGCATTGCCTAAAATAACCTTCCCTAACCATGCCCAGTTTTTCCATCAAAAGATATGAAGCCGGATTTTCTGGCTGGGCAGTCGCCACCACACGGTGAAGGCCAAGTTTAGTGAAACCATGGTTTAGCACACAACAAGCCGCTTCATAAGCAATGCCTTGCTTTTGGTACTTGGGATTAACGATCCAGCCGACTTCATAGGTATGATCTCCAAACCAAGCATAAAACTCAATATGACCAACCAACCTTTTTTCCTGTTTATGGTATATCGCGAAGGCCTTTTCAGTTTCATTAACAAATGATTTAACCGCCTCTTTTGACATTACACCTTCAGCCAAATAATGAGTAGCTTCGGCGTCAGACATATATTCAAAAACATCTTCCACGTCACTAAACAAGAATGGCCGTATGATAAGGTTCTGAGTTTCAATATTCATACAATCCTCAAGTTATAAGTGCGCCCTAATGCCGCTTCAAGCAGTGAGCAACACGACCACCATTATACAGCTGACTGAAACCAAAAAACCGCCAAGCGTTGCGAATCTACCTCGAACACGCTGTTCTGAGGTTTTCTTACCCCATACGGAAACGCCCAAAGTTATTAGCCTCGGGCGTTTCTTCTAGCAAGCTTGGTTACCACAAATCGAGCCTTAAAGTGTCATATGCAGAATTGGAAAGGGTTTTCCCATATCATCAAGGGGTGAGCGTGAAACTACCTTGAACCCCATATGCTCGTAAAAACCAACAGCCTGTGGATTTTGTTCATTGACGTCCACGTTGGTTGCACCTAACTGATCAATTGCATATTTCAGTAGTGCCTTACCAATGCCTTTCCCTCGCGCTTCATTCAAGATGAATAGCATTTCAACCTTTGAATTTTGGGCACCCAAAAAACCTAGAATTGAACCACTTTCACCTTTAACGCACTTCAATGTAACAGCGGGAAAAGCCTGCTCAATGATAATTGGTTTAAAAAACTCAATATCTTCTTCTGATATGAAGTCATGCGTTGCTCGGACTGACTCTTCCCAAACATTAAGCATTTCTGCATAATTTTCAGGAAGCACACTTTCTACAATCATCGTATTTCTCTACTATTGACTTAAATTCATGTGCAGACGCATTTCTCTAGTGACTATTTTTATCCCTCTCTCCCCTCGAACACCCTCACCCGTCACTCGGTGAATTGCCTGGCTCCTCGTTCTCCCGGATGGCGCAGATATCTTCGATATCCACCGGCCGTGCGAGTGTAGATTTATACCGCACCAGATCGTCCTTAAGCATAAGAGGAAGCTCAAGACCCAGTAAATGTACGGTCAGATAGCGAGAAAAATCTATGTTGAGCGGCACCCAGATTCCGTGACTTGCATCGAAAATTTGCGAGCCGTCAGCGTTACCTACCTCCACTTTAATACCTTCATACTTGAACTGAACGTAGGTTAGATCCCAGCCTTCCTCCTGGCGGTGAGCGGCAGCTTTGGATATAAACTGCTGACCGGCCTGAACCACTGACGCAAAGTGCTCGCCGGGGACAAATAGGTCGATGTCATTAAGGTCACGCTCAGAGCCATACCCCTTTGCTGCGAGCCCCCCGCAGATCAGAAAAGGAATACTCCTTTCTCTCAGTAACCCCACAATCCATTGAGCTGCTAAATGATGCACGTCTCCTCCTTTTTCACATACCCTCCTTCAACCTTAACTGAATAGACCACACGATCAGATATTAATTGAATGCGCAGCGCTGCCATCGCGGGTGCCTTATGGCTCGCTTCTCGCCAAGCGTTACGCCGCGCACAAACGTGCCATCGTTTGATTTTGTAGTGCGTGGTAAGCGCAGCGCACCCGCAATTGTGGCTCGAAAATATGCGTGGCTTAAAGCGACTCCGCTGCTATGGTCGGCTGCTTAGTAAAAGCTAATCTACTTAATAAACACTAATAATAATTCAAACGCACCGTGTTCGGAATTTTAAAAGATCATAAAAAACAAAACATACTGCAAAAAATCACCTACTATTCATTCAGTTAATCTCTGCCCTTTGGTCATAAACTGCGCCATTCCGAACAATTACGCTAATTGTTCTATTCGAGTAATGAACGGCTGCTTTTACGCTATACTGCATCATCTTTTATTTTCGACACACCTGACGACCATCTGTCTGAGCACCTCATGCCATTTTCAAAACTAGGCTTATCCCGTCCTCTTGTTCAAGCGATTACCGAACTAGGTTACAAAACGCCAACGCCCATTCAGGAACAAGCGATTCCTACCATTCTTTCGGGCAAAGACTTAATCGCCACCGCACAAACAGGCACAGGCAAAACCGCGGCCTTTGTTCTGCCTCTGTTAGAGCGATTCAGCAAAGCGGAAGCATTACGCGGCAAACGCATACGTGCGCTGATTCTGGTGCCGACCCGTGAGTTAGCGGTTCAGGTCGAAGCCAATGTGGCTCAATACGCTAAACACACGCAATTAACCTCTATGGCGGTGTATGGCGGTGTGGATACCGCGCCTCAAAAAGAGCGGCTAATCGAAGGAGTGGATATTCTGGTCGCCACGCCGGGTAGATTGCTGGATCTGGCGCATCAGCGTGCGCTGCACTTTGATGAACTTCAAGTCATGGTGTTGGACGAAGCGGACAGAATGGTCGATATGGGTTTTGTCGATGATATCCACAAAATCTTAGTACGCCTGCCTGAAAACCGTCAGAACCTACTGTTTTCAGCCACCATGACCGGCGACGTTCGCGCCCTCGCCTACGGTTTTTCAGATAGTAAGATGACCGACCTAGCGGCGGACATCTCCATCTCTCCCAACATTCGCGCCGCCGCCAATATCAAACAGTGGCTAATCACGGTAGACAAGGACACCAAGTCCGCCCTGTTGAGCCACTTGATCAACGAGCAAGCGTGGGATCAGGCGCTTATTTTTGTCGAGAAAAAACACAGTGCAGCCAAACTGGTGGCTCAGCTGGAAAAGCGCGGCATTCAAGCAGACTCCATCCATGGCGGCAGAAGCCAGGCCATGCGCGAGAAGGTGTTAGATCAGTTCAAAACTGGCGAACTGAAGTACCTAGTTGCCACGGGTGTAGCCGCTCGGGGGTTGGATATCGGTGAACTGAGCCGTGTGGTGAATTACGATTTACCTTTTCAGCCAGAAGAGTACATCCACCGTATTGGCCGAACCGGCCGTGCAGGCGCCTCAGGTGAAGCCATCTCTCTTGTCGACATCAGTGACTTTAAAAATCTTTGTGCGATTGAAAAGCGTTTGAAAAATACGATTGAGCGCAAAGAAGTTGAGGGCTTCCCGGTTAAAAAAGCAGTACCCGATTCCAACTTGAACCATGTTAAAAAAAGCAGTCGTTAAGCTTTAACAAAGAAGCTCACCTCTTACAAAAGTGAGCTTCTTGATCACATGCATTCACCAGGCGGGTGAAAACGCATCTAACAGCTCGGCATTGGTTGGATATTTATCCAATAACTCAAGCAACTTCTGCGCGCCTTCTACTGGCTTAAGATGTGTCAACGCTCGACGTAATGTCCTTACTTTTTCAATGTCTTTAGCATCAATCAACAGCTCTTCTCGGCGAGTGCTGCTTTTGGCAATATCTATCGCAGGGAAAATTCGTTGACTAGCCACTTCCCGTGATAGCACGATTTCCATATTGCCCGTGCCCTTGAACTCCTCGAAAATCACCTGATCCATACGGCTTCCCGTATCCACCAGCACGGTGGCCAGAATGGTGAGCGATCCACCGTTTTCGATCTTTCTCGCAGCACCAAACAGTTTGCGTGGTATTTCCATCGCACGGCTATCCAGCCCACCCGACATCGTACGACCATTGCCGCGCTGCTCGGCATTATGCACACGTGAGAGTCTGGTAAGCGAATCGATCACAATCATCACATCATGCCCCTCGCCTGCTTGCTTACGCGCCGTCTCAAGGAGCTTATTTGCCAAATGCACGTGGTGTGAGTAGCTTTCGTCTGAAGACGATGCATGCACGTCTGCCGACACACTGCGCTTAAAATCGGTCACTTCTTCAGGGCGTTCATCAATCAGCAAGGCATACAGCTTTATGTCAGGATGAGCTTCTGCCACGGCCTGACAGATATGTTTTAACAGCGTCGTTTTGCCAGAGCCCGGCGGCGCAACAATCAACCCGCGCTGCCCCATCCCAATAGGTGTAATCAAATCCATCGCCCGTACACTACGCTGCGAAGAGCCAAGCTCTAAAACAATGCGAGGGCTAGGATGAATCGCCACGCCATTCAAAAAACGTTTTTCGGGATCATCAGGAGATGGACTTTCAACTTCATCGGCGGGCTTGGCATCTAGCTGCCTTTTCGTTTTCAAACTGAGTGTTTTTCTCGCCATAATATTGATGGATCGCCTTGAATAGCCTGGATTAATAGAATAACTGCATCTAAGAGCTTTTTCACTGAATGGCGCATTGGATGGTGGGTTACGATAAGGCTCTTAGACGGCTTGTAGCTCTTTGGCGACGACATCATCACCGCGTGCCCAATGCGCCGCTAATACAAAATTTAGCTGCAACGTTGCACCCGTGATTAAGGTCGATGGCTTCTTGCAAGTTCTAGGCAATACTTTATAGGAACTAGCCATGATGCTTCTCCAATGCGGCATTAACAAGCATATTGACCAACTTGGAAAACGCATCTCAATCTACTTTTGAGAGATTTTCGCGCTAGAGTGCTCGCTCCGAGGAGTATGAACCGATCCCCCTCAGCCCTATTATTTCCGCCTCACCTCAGCCCCGCAATTCCAGAACCACTCAGCCCCGTCACTCCAAAGCCACCTCAATCCCATCATTCCCTAATCGCCTCAGCCCCGTCATTCCAGAGCCACCTCAGTCCCGTCATTCCCGAGTGGGGTTATCGGGAATCCAATTTGACCTTTTCAGCCGAAGCCAAGGTACTTAAATAGAAATGGATTCCCGCTAAAAGCATGCGGGAATGACAACTAGAGAGAATCAGTCATTCGCCGCCTTATTAGGCACCGTGCCTCATCGGGCAACCTAGAAAGCCCAGTGTTAGCAGCGGGCAGTTACTGGCCCTATCTGCTCGTTGCCTTTTAAATCTTCCATGATTCCTCTCAGTAGCTGAGTGTGTGCGGCAGACGCGATACTTACATCAGGATATAGGTTGTAGCCGCCGATTAATGACTATTTTCTGTCTGTTTTCTGACTATGCCAAAACTAGGCATCAGCGGCTTTTACTACAGCCACAACGCCTGAGTTCAGGTGTGTTTGAGGCGATGCCCGCTTTTGCGACAGCAAAAGTGGGTGGCGGGTCAAACGCTGCAGAGATTTGTTAGAGCGCACCAACCCTACCCTTCAATCTCGCCACTCCGAATGGCCGCTTTAATGGCCTCCGCAGTTGTGGCCACACCAAGACGCCGACGAACATTACGCAGGTGATTCTCCACGGTACGCTTGGAAAGTCCCAAGCCATCGGCAATTTCCGCCTGACGCCAACCCACAGCCGTCCAGGCTAGGACCTCTCGCTCACGTGCAGTCAGGCTTCCGATTGTTTCATCTTGTGGTGCTTCCAACAGCTTTCGTGCCGCAAAAAAAGCTGCGGTAGAAACAATGCTCATTCCCAAACGAGCAGCAGGCGAGGCATTAATCCTATCGCCTCCCGCGCTCATGGCGCCCTCAAGACCAAGGCGACCAAAAATGGGAACCTGCAGGCCATGGCTTCCTTCACCTCGGGGTGTGCGCACAATCCGATAGCTTTCACCCTTGCCTCCCAACACTTTTGTCCAAAAGAAGGGTTCGCTGGTCTTCAGAATGTGGTGAGTGACCGGGCAGTGCCGGGCGTACGTCAATGCATCCACTTCTCTGCCATCATCAAACCAGTCGCCCTCAATCCAGTAAATACGCTCGACGATACCGTCAAACGTCGCATTGGCAGAAAATAAAACAAACCGGTCATAACCCAGCGGCTCGGCAAAACTCCGCACTGCAGTTTGTATCGCTGTCATACTTTGACTGGACTCAATAGCAATCGCAGCTGTCAGTGCGGCGTCAGTAGGCATGAGAGTTTAGTTGCCGATATGTTCTAGCAAGGCCGTCGCCGCTAGCTTGCCCAATGGATTCGCTGCAAGCGGGCTATCCCCTGTCAAAAGCTTACGGTCTTGATAAACAGCGCCCGACATGTCCGAGTTGACAATATCGAAGCCCGCCGCCCTCAGACTTTCGCCAAATTTCCAGGTAAGCTTGCCTGGCATATAGCCCATTTCTGGCGTCTGTTCGTCGATGGCGTCAGGAAATGCACAAATTTTGTAGCCCGTGAATTTAGGGTGATTCTTGCCTAGCGCAAGCAGCGCTACCGGGCCGTGGCATAAGGAAATGATAAATTTGTCGTTGTCGGCAGCCCATTCAAGAACGGTTTTTACGTCCTCACTTTCCGGTATCCGTACCAAAGGCGCATG
Source organism: Halomonas sp. XH26 (assembly GCF_024138895.1). Taxonomy (NCBI): domain Bacteria; kingdom Pseudomonadati; phylum Pseudomonadota; class Gammaproteobacteria; order Oceanospirillales; family Halomonadaceae; genus Halomonas; species Halomonas sp. XH26. Next base: position 1,551,465 of record NZ_CP071889.1, on the reverse strand, counting down.
ACCTCCGGGTATGAACACGCCGATGTAGTCAGAATCTTCGCCTAACGCCTGCTCGATAACATCGCTAAGTTTCATGGGGGTTCTAAACTGGTCAAGGTACTTCGCATAGAAGCCCATGACCGCTTCATCCTCGGCTGGCATCGCCCAGTGTTCAAATTTGACCATGTTGCCCGACAGGGTGGCGATGTCGAAACTGAAACCGGCCTGATCCATGTGATACATCGGCAGAAGCGTTTCAATAGGGTGATTGCCTGACGAAAACAACGTGCCGTTTTCAGTGGGCACGTAACGTTCGTCACTGGCGATCACCAGCACCTTCCAGCGGCCACCCGTATAGGCATTTGGGTAGTCGGCACCACTCAAATCCGATTTCGGCGAGGTGAATTTCGAAAGTGAATCGGGCGAGGGGAAAAATGCATTTGCCTCGGCGAGGTCGGGCGTCGGCTTCAAGTCGTGGTCAGTCATGTTTGTGCTCCTGGCTGGTGTAATGTGCCTCAATATGATGGCAAGCTAGTCGCTCGATGGAAATGAGGGTTTTCCCTCATTCTTGCCGCCGTCACCTGCCATCTCACAATGCACTCTAACGCCGAAGGTAACGGGTCGCTTTGGAGCAAAGCCGAAGGCGGCGCGGAAACACGGTCCCGTTGACCGCTTGGGTAGCTAATGTCTGCGTTTACCAATCCATGTTTGCAGCTGCATCCATCTGATTCTGCAGGTACTCCACTAACTGTGACATTGCCTTTTTTGACCGCATAGCTTTCGAGTATGAACCGTCAGAGGCGAAAGTGAGTATGCTGGGCACTTTGCTAAAAAGGTAAGGTTCCGCTGGAGAGACATCACTTGACCAAAGATCACTCAAAAATGAGTCAATTGCATTAATTGCCTCCACTTCATCGAAGTCGGGGTCTCCAAAAAACGAATATCGGTTGGTTGTATCTTCAGTAAGCAGGACAGGTACCGCGCCGGCCCCAGAATGAAACAAGAATGCCTCCCCGCGCTTACCAAAAGCACCATGAGCCATAAAATTTCGCATCTGCACCCGTAAATGCAAGAGCGTATCGTAATGCCTTTTGAAAACAGGGTTTTCGAGGCCTAAGGAAGCTCGAAACTTTTCTTTCCAACTAGCTGCTGCGAGTTCAGCCACCTGACTACCGTTGTGAACGCGACCTCTTAATATGGCTATATGTATAAATGCATGCTCGGACCAGCTAAAAAATGCGTCGACTGCCGCCTGAGCTATCCAGTCCGCTTCTGTAGATGATTCGAGTACAACAGAATTTAAGACTCCTAATAACGACTGAATATCAGTACAGTCCTTATCTTGGCGTAGGCTTTCGTTCTGGCGTTCAACTTCATCCTTCTCTTCGAAAAACCTTGTCCTGAAAAATTGAAAGCGCTCGAAAAGCCATTCGCAATGGTTTAAGACATTGAGCCTATTACCCTCCGCCTCTTTTTTCGCTCGATAACTGAAATACGGGGTAGCAAAAGACACTGCTTTTTGAATTTTCTTGGCTATTAATTCAGAGTCCATTTCTTGTTGTTCGCTTGGCCGACCACTCATTCGCGCGTTTGGGTCGCTATTTGGGGCGCTGATTCGAAGCCCCATTTTTTGATGCTCGATTGCGTATAGCCTACCTTCGTACCTAATTGGCACAGTCCAGGCACTTTTCTCCCATAGGCCCATTCGTTGGTATTGAAGAAAATCAACCAATAAAAAATACACAAGGTAATAAGGTGGAAGTAACTTACTACCTCGTGTGGTAGAAGACAGTAACAGGGCCTTTGGCTCATTTTCTGATTGAGGGGGACCTGCCGGTTCTATTTCGCCCAAAGCGCGAACGACTTTTCGCCTTAAATCAGCAAAATCTCCGGCCACGTTAACACCACCATCTTCTTTCAAATTATCTCCTAAAAGATCGTTTTTTTCCCCGGATCAAAGAATGCACCAAAACAGCTAACGGCGCGAGCAAAGCGAGTGTCAGGCGCTGCCAGGCGCGAATTGCTGCACCTTGTTATGTGCGTCTGAAAAAATGACAATTACTCCTGATTTAGTGTGCTCACATCAATTTTCCTTCCTAACTCGAACTCCGCATGGCCAATATACTCTTCGATAGTTGGAAGGCCCACTGCAAGTCTTCGAGCATTAATATTCTCAGAGTCGTGCACTGGATATAGCATCAGGCCGCCGTCAGGACTATTCGTTATTTCCGTGCCAAAGATTTGATCGTTACCTTCCGCCACAAGGATATCGTCCTCTAACATCGCCATGCTTGATGCATCTGCCTCACCCTGTAAAACTGCCTCTTTGATACTGGGAAGTAGATACTTCTGGTGTTCAAGTGCGGAATGCTGAACTAGCAACTGCGCAGCTTTACTTGCTTCTTCCCCAACCTCGCTCTTTTGGGGCCACCGATGAGCATCAACTATTTCTCGTAATCTAAGCGTATTTCTTGTGTCAATTTCATTTTGCTCGCTAACCAATGCCAGGAACTCCCCTGTGGGCGGGACGCTAAAATCTACCGTCGAAAGCATTGGTGCCAATCTGCTTCTGAATTCTTGGTCTCCTGCAGCCATTTCGATAAGCTCGTCACGAATACTTTCGGTTAGTCCACCTGAAGAAGCACAGGCTACCAGAGGCAATATCGAAATAATCGCAATGACGAAACCTCTCACCATTCCTCCTGTTGCCATCAAAGCACATAACGCTGAGCGCACCGGTGGCCTTTACAAAGCGAAGCGGCGTAAAGGACATCCGTGTGACGCGTATTGTTAGGCATCCGTACTCACAACAGGCTTTAGTTTGGCTTCAGAAGCTTTATCACCAACCGTCTCCGACAAGGGGTATTCATCCTCTTCCTGTTCGTCAGAGATATCATCACTATCTATCTGCTCTATTGACTTCGGTGGGTAACCAAACACCTCGGTGAATCCAGAAACAAACTCAGGCGCTGACCTGAAATCCTTAAAGCACGGCCATTCAGCATAATCTACTTCAGAAACACATCCTGAGCTTCCAATCCTGAGCATTATATCCTTTGCACCTTCGTAATCTTCTCTAAGCACAGCCACGCATAACTTGTAATTGTCTCCGCACGCGGACCAATCTTCGGCATCAAGTATGGATTGGCAAGTATCATTACTTCCCGAAAACTTGTATGCCAGCGCTCGGTTAATCACGTAGATCAGCCGATCTCCTTCCGAACCCCATTTCTTAAGCGTGCAACAAGCAAAATCAAGAAGATTCTTTGCAAGCTTATAGTTTTCTTCGATTAGCAACTCATAGGTGAAATGAGAAAGGCTTGATTCTGCTTTTTCTATGTCAGCTGGGCTTAGCTTTCTCCAAAGCACCTGCGATAATTTAAGCCCGATCTCGTAAAGAACTTCAAATGATTGCCGGAGGTATTTTTTATCAACCTTTAGCTTTTCGCCAATATTGGCTTGATCGCCAACAGATGCGTTATTATTTTGGCAAACCTTTAGATATTGCTCAGAAATAACTCCATCGCAGTGAACAAATAAATTCCGTCTTTCCGTTAACTCTATAAATAGAGGCCACGAATCGAGGTCTTTCGTTAGTGGAATTGAGAACGCTTTTTCCATCCATGAAAATTGGTCTGCATGACTCGATCTAAGAATAGATTCGACCTCTTTCGAAAATATTTTATCCCGTGCAGCTTCTACACTGCCCAAGGATACTAACTCAGAGAGTGAAATGTTTTTTTCTTTTGAATCAATTATTTCGGGCTTAAAACGCAAAATCTGAGTAATTAAATTCCCTAAAAAAGAGTCATACTCCGAGACATAGGAGACCACAAAATTTCTAGGCAGCAACTCTAATACTGCTTTCGCCCTGTCGCTTCGATTCGCTAACCTAGAAGACCTCTTAACGTCTTTAAAATCCAACTTGTAAGAGGTGGTGCCTTCACTTTCCTCGAGCTTTTCGGCTTTATCATCCAGGAAGGCTTTGTGTTTTTTTGCAGACTGGTGGCTACTACTGACGCCATAGTAATTTGATATGGAAAAACCTCATGAAGCGCGACCAGCTTATAAAGATAATCATCTACGATTTTATGAAGCTCTAAACTTTCCGGCATACTTAACTTACCCCAGTTTTATTCAAGTTTTCGCAGACTTACTGACTGTATGTGATATTACTGCCTAACAGTGATTATGTAGCCTGCTGCATAACATCTTTGAACTGCCAGCACGTTTATTGGTGTTATCTAGCCACCCCCAAAAATCATAAACCACTGTTTTTATAGTTTTATTTATCTCATAAGGCAATATATCCAAAATTCGCGTGCCGGCTCGTTTTTACGATTTAATCATACTTTATTGATAAATTTTGCTTAGGTCACGTGGCTTTGAAGAAAAATTGAGCTGGAGCAAATTTTGGGCAACTATCGCGGGTGCCTGGCTCGTTCCTCGCCAAGCGTTACGCCGCGCTACGGGGTGGCTAGATTGCTTATGTGACGTGATCCTCACACCCTAAAGCGCCCTCCCACAACATCACTAATGTAGTAACGGATTGCATTGCGGGAGGTGTTTGGGCTTGGGCATCGACTTCTTTCAGCGGGTGATGTAGGGCTTGGCGAATGCAGAGGAGTATGAATTAATCTCCTCAACCCCGTCATTCCAGAACCACCTCAGCTCCGTCATTCCCGAGCGGGGTTATCGGGAATCCAAGTTGACCTTTTCAGCCGAAGCTAAGGTACTTAAATCGAAATGGATTCCCGCTAAAAGCATGCGGGAATGACAGCTAGAGAGAAGCAGTCATTCCCGTCGCCTTATTAGGCACCGTGCCTCATCAGCCAACGTTAAAAGCCCAGTGTTAACAGCGGGCAGTTACAAACAGGGCACTCATCTCTACAGGTGTTCGGAAGTGTCATCCCTTGGACTCAGCGGCTCCAGAGACTTCAGTTGCTACCTGTGTAGCGCTCTGGTGAGGCGATGCAATGGTCGGCGAAAACCACTGCACAGTCACCATACCCACCAGCACCAGCGTGACACCTGCCAAACGCCCAATGCTGACCTCCCTCACGGGCAGATTCAGCCAGCCATGATAATCCAACAACAGTGAAGTAATCAGTTGCCCTGCAATAACACACACAATGAAGTTGGTCGCCCCGACGCGTGGTACTAGAACCAACGCTGACGAAATATAGATGACTCCTGCTACACCGCCCAGCCAGGCCCAAGCCGGTATGTGCCTGATGGCCCCCAGGGTAGGAAGAGGCACTTGCATGGCAATCACGATGGGTATTACGACGAGCATGCTGACAACTAGAGAGACCAGTGTCGCCCAAAGGGGGTGGCCTAGCGCTCGGCCCAATTCAGCGTTGCTGCCAGCTTGAAAAGGCACCAAGGCACCCGCGATAACCGCCACAGCCGCAAGCGCCACTAAAGTGAAAGATGAATTCATGACAAGACTCCTGAGACATTGCAAAAGGTCTTTTATCTTTTATGATTCACGCCATAAATTGAAATTCATTTTTTTATTTTACGGTATTCGCCTCATGAATAATTTAAGACGCATTGATCTCAACTTACTGGTTACCCTGCACGCGCTATTGGTGGAAAAGCACGTGTCGCGGGCGGCTCAGCGCTTACATAAAAGCCAACCGGCCGTCAGCCATGCTCTCGCCAATCTGCGGGCCATCTTTGACGACCCGCTGCTGGTGAGACGAGCAGGCAAGCTGGAGCTCACCTCACGTGCCAATGAATTGCTACCGAAATTAACAGAAGCACTGCATCAGCTCGGCGCGCTGATTGAACAGCCTGCCTTTGACTCCGCCCATGAGAAACGAGTGTTTCGGCTTGCCATGTCAGACTATGGAGCTCGCGTAGTGCTTCCTGGTTTGGTTAGGCGATTGCGTTCAGAAGCTCCAGGGATTGATCTGCAAGTTTCTCAGGGCAGCCGCGTCGCGATGCTGGCAGGTGTCCATGATGGGGAGATCGATATGGCTTTTGGCGTGTTTCAGCCGCCTCTTTCGGATGAGTTACGTACTCATAAGCTATTCATTGAGCACTTCGTTTGTGCTGCGGATAAAAACACGCTGCCCAAAACGGGCGATCTTGATAAAACACAGTGGCTCTCGCGACCGCATGTCTTAGTCGCCATGCAAAGTAGTGAAGGCAATGAGATAGAAAACGCATTGCATAGAGAGGGCGTCAGCCGTCGGGTTGCGATGACCCTACCCCACTGGGGAGTGGCCAGCCATATGGTGCCAAATACGGATTTGATCTTAACGGCCGCTCGGCGCAGCTTTGATCTATTTCTGAAGGACTCACCACTGCAGCTCTTCACACCGCCTTACCCCATTGATCCTTTTGAGTTCAGCATGGTATGGCACTCACGGCGGGAGAGCGATGCCGGGCACAACTGGCTGAAGCAGGCGATCATTGAGATGCTTCAAGAAGATGGGGCAAAAGAACCGGATGAGTCAGCAATTGCCGTGCCGGCCTTGACCATTCCCCCGACATTAACACCATAAAAGTGGCTAACATCTCAAACACTGGCGGCGCGTAGCGATGTTCGAGTGTTTTAACTTGATACTTATTGAGTCTTCCCCCCAGCTCAGCCCGTTTGGCTAAGCAAAAAGGCGACCAAACCTAACAGGAGAAGGCTCGGTGAATTACCACGTTAGAGAGCCTCAATAGGTGTTTGCTGTAAGCCATTCACCTGATTGTACGATTGGTGGCACCACGATACTCTCCTTGCATATAACGCCGCGTTAAGTAGTGAGCAACGCTAACCACCCAACCTAAACTATTGTGCTGTAAACACTTAAGCTGAATCAAACCGAAAATGCCACGCGTTGCGAATCTGCCTTAAACGCTTTGTTATGGCGATTTACTTTAGACTTGCTTGGATTATTAGTAACTCAATTTCATTGTCCGATGTATTAACCAAACCATGGGTGCCAAAACGTTTATTAACTATCATATCTCCTGAAGCCACCTTTCTGTCCTCACCTTCAATGGTCATAGTGCCTTCACCTTTCAAAATGATATACATTTCTTCATCGTCTCCGTGAGTATGCTCACCCATAGAGCTTCCCGGTGGCATAACGACACGGATGGCAAAGTCCCAAGCACCATCGAAATCTTTACGTCTGAATGCACGATAGATATCTATTGAACCTTCTCCATCATGGCTATTTTCGTCGACTTCTTTATCACAAGTGTAAAAATTACGTATCATCTTTTCCGAATTCCTTTCTGATTATTTTCCGCAGATCTACTGAGCGCCATAACAGTAATTATATAGCCTGCTGCATAACACCTTGGCCGCAGAAACTGAGTGCAACACCTGAGCATTTCGCTAAGGTGTTGTCCCATGTCTTACCTCGAACTCAGCATTGAAGAACGTGCCAGCATCCAAGTGGGTCAAGCCCAAGGGATGAGCCTTCGGCACATTGCCCAGCTCTTAGGGCGAGCTCCTTCAACCATATCTCGTGAAATACGCCGTAACCAAATGGCCCAGAACGGTTACTGTGCCCGGCACGCCCAACGTCAGCGAGAAAAGCGTCGAGTAGTCTGTCGTCCTGCGCGTAAGCTTTTGCCAGGCACCGAGCGGTTTGATCTCATCGTGCATATGTTGCGGCGACGCTTGTCTCCTGAACAAATTAGCAGCAAGCTCAAGACGATGAAACTACCTGATTTGCGCGATGCCTACGTCTGCCGAGAGACCATCTACACGGCCATTTATGCCTTGCCCGTTGGCCACCTTCGCAAGGAACTGATTCACTGCTTGCGACAAGGTAAAACCACACGCAAGCCTCGCCGTGGCGAAGTGGATCGACGTGGTCAGATCCCTGACATGGTCAGCATTCACTTACGTCCGCCCGAGGTCAGTAAGCGTGAAATGCCCGGCCACTGGGAAGGCGATCTGATCAAAGGTAAGAATAACGCGTCCGCGGTAGGCACCTTGGTAGAGCTTAGCAGTGGCTATCTGATCCTCGCAAAAATGGACGATGCCACCGCCACATCCGCCGTAGCAGGCTTTAGTGCTGCTCTGAACCGAATGCCGACCACCGCTCGAAAAAGCATGACCTATGATCAGGGACGTGAAATGACACACCATGCAAAAATTACTCAAGAAACCGGTGTTGCGATTTACTTTTGCGATCCCCATAGCCCCTGGCAACGGGGAGCCAATGAGAATATCAATGGCCTTATCCGTCAATATTTACCGAAAGGAACAGACCTTTCAGTACTTAGCCAGGAAGAGCTGGATGCCATTGCCTTTGAGCTGAATATGCGGCCTCGAAAACGCTTTGATTTTAAATGTCCGATAGAAGTGATGAGCGAGCTGATGGCCAAGTACCATGAAAGCCCATCAACCATCCAATGAGTGTGTTGCACTCAGAGTCTGCATCCGCCCACCCTTGAACATGCCAGCACGTTTATTGGTGTTATCTAGCCGCCCCAAAAATCTTAAACCACTGTTTTATAATCTTATTTACCCAGCATGGCAACATATCCAAAATTCGCGTGCCGGCTCGTTTCTACGATCTAATCATACTTTATTGATAAATTTTGCTTAGGTCACGTGGCTTTGAAGAAAAATTGAGCTGGAGCAGGCTTTGGGCAGCAGTGCTGCCATCGCGCTGGGCCGCCGTGCGGGTGCCTTTTGGCTCGTTCCTCGCCAAGCGTTACGCCGCGCTACGGGGTGGCTAGATTGCTTATGTGGCGTGATCATCGCGCGCTGAAGCGCCCGCCCTCCTACAACACTGCTAATACAGTGACGGTGTTGCGGGAGACGCATGAGCTTAGGCTTTGAGGACGTAACGCAGGGTTTCAACGACTTGGTCTGTAGTGATGCACCAGGCTTGGGCTGTGCATCTTTAGAAAACGATCCACTTTGTTCATGGCTGCATCTAGCGAGAGAATCGTCTTGGCCCGTCGGATATCCCGATCCAGATTGGCTTCCGTCTCGGCCTCATCTCGCGCGGTGCGCCAGTAGGTGATGCCGAATCAGGCCTCTGAGTTTCTCACGCTTATCGTCCAATTCATTGAACGTGCCCGACCATTCCTCGCCTCTTTCCTCAATCCTACCAAAACTTAGCCGTCAGCGGATCACTTTTGCTGAAGCATTGGAACTGGCCAAGTCGCTGTAACCTGCTTCAGCCAAAACAAGAGGACGAGCCTGCCAGGGTCTCCCACTTTACATTCTGTGTTTTCACGAAATTGGCGAAGCCTGATAGCTGGTTCAGCCTTGGAGATCGCCCTCTTTGGGTTCCGACATCACAGCTATTACTTCTGCATCTTCATCACCCTCGGCCAGATAAATATGCCCGATGGAACTGTTGAAATAAGCCGTTTCTCGTTCACCCAGGCTGATGCTTTCACCATTTTCAAAGTGAATGCAGACGCGCCCCGATAGCACCATGGCAAACTCCTCTCCGGGGTGGCGGATGAAGTCTTCAAACTCACCCAGATCACGCGCTTGAATCCGAGCATAAACCGGCATCATGCTCCGACCGGGAAACTCACCCGCAATAGGATGATATTCATAGCTGCCAGTAGCATACCCAGTCGCCTCAGAAATTTTGCTGGTGACCACCGTTGGCTTAGCTGAACTGTCTGCACCCGATTCAGGGTTGAACAGCTGGGACAGGCTGACATTCAGAACACGTGCGGCAGCAGCAAGCTTGTCATAGCTGACAGTTGCCTGACCCAACTCCATTTTCGACAGCGTTGAAAGCGCAACACCACTTTTCTCAGACACCTGTTTCAGGGTGAATTTCTGCTGTTTACGGTGAGCCCTTAGGCGAGAGCCGACCAGTACTCGGTCGATCAGTGTATCGGACGGCTGGGATTGAGAGTCTGTTGGCATGAAAGCTTCGCGGCTCGACCTGGCTATGAATACGAAGTCCTAGTGTATCCCGAAAACAGCTTGACTTTAAGGTTCTCACATTTGATATTCCCTTTTACGAGAATTATCATTTAAGAGAAATTGTGATTCTATCGTGCTGCCCGTGCGGCTCGATCACTCAATAGCCATCAACGAGATATAACCCCATGTCCAATTCAATCGAACGTATCCCCAGCGACTTGCCCTTCCCATTCTCCCGTGCCATTCGCGTGGGAGGTTTCCTGATGCTTTCAGGACAGATTCCCATGACTGCTGAAGGCGAAGTCGTCAAAGGCAGTATCGAAGAGCAAACCGAGGCGGTCATGACCCGTATCGGCGAGTCCCTTGAACACTGTGGCGCGAGTTTTGCGCAGGTCGTTAAAGCGACCGTCTGGCTATCGGACATGAAGCACTTTGCGGGTTTCAACGAAGTCTACAAACGCTATTTCGAAGCAGGTCTGCCGGTTCGTTCCACCGTGACAGCAGGCCTAGCACTGGGCGTTGATGTCGAAGTAGAAGTGCAAGCCTGGGTCGGTGAAGCCTGATTCAGCCAGCTAACTGGCACAGAAAAATAAGAAACTGAGGGTTTGGCATCATGAAAGATGTATTGAAAATCGCAGGCGCTTTTGTCGGATTTCTAGTTGGAGCAGGCTTTGCTTCAGGCCAGGAGCTGCTTCAATTCTTCGTTAGCTTCGGCGTTTGGGGGCTGGCAGGTATCGCGCTGAGTACTGCCGCTTTTATCTTCCTGGGCATGACGCTGGCGAATCTGGGTAGCGAGCTTCAAGCGACTTCTCACAAGGAAGTTGTGCGAGCTATCTGTGGCCCCTGGCTTAGCAAGCCCATCGATTTGCTGATGACATTTTTCATGTTTGCCATCGCCGTAGTGATGCTAGCCGGTGCCGGCGCACTGCTGGAACAAAAACTGGGCCTGCCTGCAGCCTGGGGCAGCGCGCTGGTGACTCTGCTGGTAATTGCAGCCACCTGTCTCAAACTGAAAAAAGTGCTCACGCTGATCAGCAGCATCACTCCTCTGCTGATTCTGGTGGCACTGGGTATCGCCATCTACGCACTGGCAACCCGAGAAACCGACCTGACGACACTGAACCAGTTGGCACTCGACCAAAACGCAGCCACCAGCCATTGGGCACTGGGCGCCATGCTGTACGTTTCGTATAACATCTTCGGCTGCGTCGCGATTCTTGCCATCTCCAGCGGTGCTGCAAAAGACCACCGCAAAGCAACCTGGGGTGGTATTCTTGGCGGCATTACCCTGGGTGCGCTGATGATGACGATCAGTCTGGCCATGCTGTCGCGCCTGGACAGCCTAGTCGATACGCCTATGCCGATGCTGGCTTTAGCACTAGAGGTTTCCCCTGCGCTTTCCTCGCTGGTGTCGGTCGTCATTCTGCTGATGATTTTCAATACCGCAGTGGGCTGCCTCTATTCTTTTTCATCCCGATTTTTGCCGGCCGATACCACGTCTTTCCGCGTTGGATCCTTAATAGCGGGCATCATTGCCTATGCCTGCAGCATGTTTGGATTTGTCAGTCTGGTCGGTATGGTGTATCCCGTGTTCGGCTACATCGGGTTCATCCTGATTACCGCAATAACCGTTGCCTGGGTGCGCCAACGCATGAAGCACAGCCACAAGGCACAAACTGCACGAGCCCAATAAGAAATTCATGGATTTATGGCACGTGAGATTCTGGTTCTGGGTGCTGGCATGGTCGGAGTATCCGTTGCCTAGCACCTGCAGCAGAGAGGCCATAAGGTCACATTGGTGGATCGCAAAGCACCTGGGTGCGAGACCTCTTTTGGCAATGCCGGGCTGATTCAATGAGAAGCCATCTTTCCTTGCTCCTAACGCTGAGCTCAGGCGCGGCGAAGCCGTCGGCTGCAGCGCTTGGTTAGCTCCACAATTCGCCTCCAAAAGTACACCATCTTCGCGCGACTCTTGGAACCATATTCCTTCTTAAATTCGACCGAGTAAACCACGGTCTTTCCTATTTCGACGACGGTGATATCGTTACAGGAAATCTCATGGTATCCGTGAGTAGTATCAATCGAAAATATAAGTTGATCGGAGATGTCGGTCTGTCCGTCCACCTCAATACGGATATCGATATTTCCTTTGGCTGGCACCTCGAATGAAGCTTTTGACGAAAACACAGCGTATCGGCTGGATAGTTTCTCAACGTATTCTGGCTTTTCTCCTACCCGCTGCTCTATCTCGAAAGTTTTCCGTGAAAAGCAATCAATTCTTTTTGTTTCAACTGGATACGACTTTCTATTCTTCGTCACAATGATATAGGTTAAACCGTCATCCTTTTTATGTACTACTACCCTAGAAATACTAAGAGGCTTCCGCGCACTGCTATACCACCCAACCAAAACTGACAGGATCGCTACAAGTGCAGCCAACGAAGCAAGTGTATCTACGACAACTTTGAAGCCCATGCACTCTCCTAGAGCTAACGCCAACAGCACGTGCGGCTGCGTAATGGAGGCGAAGCCGCAATGGAGTAGCCGTCGCCGTGCCTGTAATGGTTAGCTTTAGCCTGAGACATAATAGCCGTTCAGGTATGGAGTAAGTATTTCTGTAACTGCAATCATGTCTGCAATAAAAACCAACTCAAAGGCTATCATTATCATTGGAATAATGTACGAAAAAGAACGATTCGAATATGCCGATAGTAAATTCCAAAACTTTGGCAATCCAGTCATGTAATAGTCATTAACCATTTCATGCATCGCCAATTTGTAATCTGACCGGATATGATTCTCACTATCTGTGACTATATCTGAATAGCGCTCATTAAAAGCCGAGAGACGATCCGCACCCAAATCAGCACCATTCTTCTCTTTTTCAATCGTGCGAATCAAATCCTTTAGCTTATCCCCACATTCCGTCAACTTCTCAGCTCTCAGTTCATATCGAGCGGTTCCAATTACAACAGAGTATACGAGCACTGCCACAGCCAAGAATATCTGCATCATGTTGAGGACATTTGCCTCAAAAGCTAGCGGTATACCAGAATTCTGCATTAACGGAATGAAGATCAGACCTAGCGAAAGCGATGTAGTCGTGAAAAACTCAAACCTTCCTCTACGCTGTAGTCGCGTAGCAGCATTGTAGCGGCATTTGGCGGTCACCCTCATACTCATTTGCAGTTTCTCTGTCGGACTCTTTTTCTTCCGCTCATTTATGCTGACAGAAAACAGCCAATTCCATAGGGATATGAGATACTTCATTCACTCTCCAAATTTCGTGTGACTCTTCCAAGCTAACGCCGCGCTTTGCGGCTGGTTTGTAGCGCAGCGAAAAAACAGTCCGACCGACAACAGCGCTTTGTTAGAACATTTAAGGGATGATAGATGTGATTTGGCCCGAAACATCACATCCTATCTCATCTCTGAGTCTTTTCAGCTGAATACCAACTCTATTTCTGAGTATCGTCAGATAAGAATCTAATAAACTACTGTCCCTTGACAGTTCATTCATGAATTCTCTATTCGCGTCTTGAATAGATCTGCATATTTCCTTCAAGCGCTTATCAGAATCAATATCACGAACTTCTCGTTGTATTCTTTTTCTTACTTGGTCGATAGAGCTAATAACATGAGCAGGATTTTCTATTGATGAATGTTGAAAATAAGCCCCTTTGCTTGAAATATAATCGACAATATTTTGGGCTATTTTTCGGTTTGTTGATTGTCGAGAAATGAGAGGGAGAGGACTTTTATGGGTTCTGAGCAACATTGATATCGTTTCTTCGTGATCCTTTTTCCATTCTAATAGATCTCTTGAAGGATAATCAGCACCTTTATTTTTATCTACTAACGTGTGGCAATTAGCGCATAACCAAAGTCCGTTTTCGACGCCATCGACATCAATATTTGGGTTTGGATCATATCTTGCTGCTGTAGCTTTTTCACCAAGAATATGAGCAGCTTCCCCCTTCTTATTTTTTAACTGAGGGTCGCTAATCGCAGCGCCTATCGTCAAAGTGTTGCATTCTGGGTTACTGCATATGTATGCAGCTCTATAAGCTATCATCTCAGCTATTTTTGCTTTAAATGCCACTACGCCTCCAATTCTTAGTGTGTTCTAACGCCCGCGTAATAGGCGCGAGCTCGCGAGCGTCCTGATTGACGCGTTTGTTAAATTTTTTCTAGTCGATTTCCCGAACTTCGGCAGATTCTAGAGTGCTATATATTTTCTTCGCGACCTCTAACTTTTCGGGAGACTTCGTATTATTTATGTATTCTGACAAGCTTTGTAGAATCGCATTTTTGACCTTTTTGTAACGCTCTTTCTGTCCGCCAGCAAAATCAGTAAAGAGCTGAACTTCTGCCTTTTCTAACCAACTATCTAAAAGCTCTTCATCATTATCAAACATATCTATGATGAGGTTAGGGTTATGAATAAGTGCAGCCTCAAAGAAGTCAGCAATTTCCAACCAAATTGCTCCATCCCTGTTTTTCCAAGCCATCTTGAGCATTTCCAGTGCCTTTTTGCTCTTTCTGGAATCACCCTCTTTGAATAATTCAATAACTTTCTTTCTGTTATTTTCTAGCCATGCATACCCAACTGAATCGGAACTATGTTCAAGCTTGAAGATTAGCTCTCGAGATAGGTTTAACACTCGTTCAGCGGTTAAACGTGAAATCTTGCCCACAGTATGAACTGACTCATTTCTGTATTTTCTGATTTCATGAAGAAGCTCTATGTCGTTCTTATTAAGTAATCGTTGACTCTGAATTAACCGAATTAACTCATACATATTTATGTTTTCCACCGAAACGCCACGCATATCCAACATACGCCTAATAATTGACTCGACCACTTTACTAGATTCAAGGACTGATAAATCGTACATGCCTGAGTTAAATAGATCTGATGCTCTGACTAGAACACTAAGGTCGTTTTTCCTTTCTTGCTCTTTTTCTGCTCTCGAAAGTTTAAATTGAATTGAGTTCGTGAGGAATTTATATAAGTAATTGCCTAGTGCGCCGGCGATAACACCAGCAACCGCCGTAAGTACGCTCTGAGGAATCTGAACGACCACTCTTCCTACTAGGTTCATGATTACCGTAAGAGCCCAAAAAGCAACAAATACAGGTGGTGTGGCAAGCGCAACCGCATAGCAAGCGTTGCTAGCCTTGTCTAAGACACCAACATGCCTCTTGGAAGCAAACTGCAGGGAAATGAAATACACAGCCAAGCCGAGACATGCCATGAGAAACAGATAGGCATATTCGATAGTAATCTTCAAACCAAACACTGCAAACCCAAAGCTTCCATTCGCGTCGATTAATGGCTTAATAGTAAAAACTGCAGCCAGAAGTCCTATGGTAAAGCCGACCTTTGTTTTAAAGAAATCGTCCATTATGGACATGCTCTCCTAAGAAATTTAACAGTGATTATATAGCCTGCTGCATAACACTCTTGAACATGTCAGCACGTTTTATTGGTGTTATATAGCCATCTAAAAAATCATAAATCACTGTTTTTTTTATAGATTTATTTACCCAGCATGGCAACATATTCAAAATTCGCGTGTCGGCTCGTTTTTACGATTTAATCATACTTTATTGATAAATTTGGCTTAGGTCACGTGGCTTTGAAGAAAAATTGAGCTGGAGCAGGCTTTGGGCAGCTAACGCTGCCATCGCGGGTGCCTTTTGGCTCGTTCCTCGCCAAGCGTTACGCCGCGCTACGGGTGGCTAGATTGTTTATGTGGCTGAGCCTTCGCGAGCTAAAGCTCCCTCCCACAACACCAAGCAGAGTATCGATTCAGAGGCGGAGGTTGTTTATGGGGCGGGATCATCGCGCGCTGAAGCGCCCTCCCACAACACCGCTAATGCAGTGACGGTGTTGCGGGAGGCGCTGTGTACTTAGGCTTTGAGGACGTAGCGTAGGGTTTCAACCACTTGATCGGTGGTGGTGCACCAGGCTTGGGCTTGGGCGTCAACTTCTTTCAGCGGGTGGACGATGTCTTCGCTGTGCAGGGTGATGTAGGGCTTGGCGAGTGCGGCGCAGTAGCCTGCATCAAAGGCGGCGTTCCACTGTTTGTATTTGTCGCCGAAGCGCACAACTACCAGATCCGCTTGCTCGATCATGGTACGAGTGCGGATGGCGTTGACCTTGGAGGACTGATGGTCGCGCCAGAAGCCATTTTCCGGCTTGCCCAGGTGATCGCCTGCGGCGTCACTGGCGTCGTGGTCGGTGACCGGTGCGGTGAACACGATATCCAGGCCCGCTGCATCAGCGCCGCGCTGAATCTCTTCGCGCCAATCGGTGTGGATTTCGCCAGAAAGATAGACGTAAAAGCTCATAGTCGCTCCTGATAACTTGGTTATTTAATAGGCAGGAGTATTTTATGGAAAAATATTCCATATTGATACCTGGGTTTATTTTTCCGGCTTTTTGGCGAGCAGGTAAATATCCATAATCCAGCCGTGGGTGTCGCGTAGTTCCGCGCGGCGTTGGATGATTTGGTCGCTGACCTCGCTTAGCCAGCCTTTGATTAAGCACTGTTTATCCATGCCTAGGTAGGCGCCCCACCAGATGTAGGTGTCCTCAAACGGCAGCGTGGTAAACGCCCCGCCGCTATCCAGCATTACGGCTACCGTGGCGGCGTCGCTTGGCCAGCCGCGCTCGCGCAGGCGGCGGCCGGTGGTGATTTGTACTGGCTCGGCAAGCGCATTGAGGGGAATTTTATGTTCAGCGGTAAGCACCTGCAGGCTGGTAATGCCTGGCACTACCTCTACATCAACCTGCTTGCCCGCAGCGCTTAAGCGCTGGGTAATGCGCAGGCTGCTGTCGTAAAGCGAGGGGTCGCCCCACACCAGCATGCCGACCCGCCCGCCATTGGGAAGATGTTCATCCATCAACTGCGCCCAAACGCTGGCAATCGCAGCGTGCCAGTCGTCTACCGCGCCCAAGTAGTTATAACTTAATTGATCATTACGGCTATCACGGCTGGGGAGATCGAACTCGACGATCTTGGTGGTCACCGGCGCTTCCAGCAGCCGTTCGCAGAGTAAACGACGTAGATCGATTAGATCCGACTTGGCCTCGCCTTTGCGGGGCAGCAGGATCAGGTCGGCGCTATTGAGGGCGCGCACGGCGGCCAGGGTGACGTGATCAAGGTTGCCGGTACCGATGCCTATCAGCGATAGCGTGATCATAAGTCGCTCTCTTGGTCCTGGCTTGCCGTGGCAAAAGGCGAATCCGCTGATTGGGGGCGAAAGCGGCGGTCGTAACCAACGGCGTAGAGGCTGCTCTCCTGGAAATCATCGCTTTCAAGCACTGGCCCCACCACTATCAATGCAGTGCGCTGCATGGAATCATCGATCAGCCCTTCTATAGTCGCCAGCCGCCCCCGCACCACTCGCTCATCGGGCCAGCTTGCTCGCCACACAATCGCCACCGGACACTGCGCGCCGTAGTAAGGCGTCAGGCTTTCGACTACCTGGGAAAGGTTATGGATGGAGAGATGGATAGCCAGCGTTGCCCCAGTGCGGGCGAAATTGGCAAGCGTCTCGTTACTGGGCATGGCGCTGGCACGCCCCGGCGTGCGAGTAAGCACCACCGACTGAGCCACGCCGGGTAGCGTTAACTCCTGACCTAGGGTTGCCGCCGCTGCAGCAAAGGATGGCACGCCTGGGGTAATGCTGTAGGGGATATTCAGCTCGCGCAGGCGACGCAGTTGCTCGCCCATGGCCGACCATACCGAGAGATCCCCCGAATGCAGCCTGGCCACATCCAAGCCTTCGGCGTGGGCGCGGCTGATCTCTTGCATAATGTCATCCAGCGAGAGCGGCGCGGTATTAATCACTCTGGCCCCCGCCGGGCAGTGTTCCAGAATCTGCTCCGGCACTAAAGAGCCCGCATACAGGCACACCGGACACGCGGCGATTAAATCCCGCCCGCGTAAGGTAAGCAGATCCGGCGCGCCAGGGCCTGCGCCAATGAAGTGTACGGTCATTCTGTGGTTCCTTCTGGTACTTCTGACAACGCCAGTGCGGCGGTAGCCTGTCTATCCGTTGAGATAATTCTGGGCCCCACTAACCTAGCATTCGAGCCCGCCGCTAACAGCGCCACGGCTTCGGCAACGCTGCCTGTGCCGCGTGCCTGCAAACTTTGTGTTGAATGAGTAAGCGTTGTCACTGTTGATAGCTCGGCATCCGCTACGGCGATGACTTCAATATTGCGCAGTCGGCCTAGTTCTTCGACTAACGGCAGCATCGAGCTAGCCGCCGCTAGCCGGTTGATAGAGCCGTACTTGTAGACAGCACCGTACTGCTCGATAAGTTGATCCAACGCTTGAACGAGCGATTCAAGCGTGGCTTCACTGCGAAAACCAAACCCTGCAATTCTCAATGTCGATGGCTTCATCGGACGCCCCGCCACTGAACAATCGGATAGCTGGCTTTCCAGCCCCGTCGTGTACCGATGGGGGCGGCGTTGGCAAGCTCTAAACGCAGCAGTTCGCCGCCTACCTGCTGGTGCCAGTGCGCCAGCAGCGCTTCGGACTCCAGAGTGACGGCATTGGCAACGATACGCACGCCCATGGGCAGGCGCTGCCATAAGTCGTCTAACAGCGCTTGGGATAACCCACCGCCGATAAATACCGCATCGGGCAGCGTCGTATCGTTGAGTACCTCAGGCGCGCGGCCCTGTTTTACTTCTAGCCAGTCAACGCCCAGGTTGTTTGCATTGCTGCGCGCTCGCGCTGCCCGTTCAGCGTTTTGCTCGAAGCCCACTGCCTGATTATCCGTATGGGCGAGCAGCCACTCAATGGCGATGGAGCCTGAGCCGGTGCCGATATCCCACAGCCGCTCGCCGGGCATCGGGGCCAGTGCCGCTAGGGTGATGGCGCGAATGGTCTGTTTGGTGATCTGGCCATCGTGGTCAAAAAAATGATCCGGCAGGCCGGGCGTCAACGGCAAGGCGGGGCCGTTACCGGCAACTTCCAGCCCTACCGCAACCGGGTGGGCGATATCGTCGGGCAAGCTGGCGTCGACACGACAATGGCGAATGCGCTCGTTATCACCACCCAAAGATTCCAGCAGCGTTAGCTGGGTGTCTCCAAAGCCAACGCTAGTTACCAGCGCCGCCAGCTCGGTCACCGCCGCACCGTCTTTTACCAACACCAGCAACTGCCTACCAACATGCAGGTAAGGCCGAACGCGCGTTAGCGATTTGGCGTGCAAACCCAGGCAAGTGCAACGCTCCAACGGCCAGCCCAAACGCGCAGCCGCCAGGCTAAAGGTGGAAGGGGCTGGCAGTGCTTGCCACTCGTTTGCGCTGAGATGCTGCGCTAATGAGGTACCCGCCCCAAACCAGAACGGGTCGTTTGAGACCAGCATCACCACTCGGCGGCCACGCTGGTTTAGCAGCTTTGCAATGCCATCGGCAAAGGGCACTGGCCACTCAATTACCTCGGCGTTCAGGGGCGGCAAAAGGCGCAGGTGGCGGCGTGCGCCGAACACTACCTCGGCACTTTCCAATGCCTGTCGGCTTGCCGCTGTCAGCCCCTGTGTGCCACCCTCTCCCCAGCCTAAAAGGGTAAGCCAGGGAGCGTTGTTAACCTCAGCCATGATCAAAGTCCTAATTCTCGGAGGAACCAGCGAGGCCAGCGCCCTGGCCAGCGCTGTTGCCAAGCGTGGCATTCCCGCCATTTTTAGCTATGCAGGGCGCGTTAACACGCCGAAACCCCAGCCACTGCCGACCCGTATTGGCGGCTTTGGTGGCGTTAATGGGCTGGTCACCTTTTTAGCCCAGGAGCGCATTACCCATATTGTTGATGCCACCCACCCCTTTGCCGCACAAATGAGCAGCAACGTGTTAGCCGCGGCGGCACAGTGCGGTGTAAAGGCCACCGCTTTTACCCGGCCTGCCTGGCAGCCTGTTACCGGCGACCAATGGCAAAGCGTGGCAAGTATTGATGAGACAGTTAACGCCTTGGCTGGCCCGCCCCAACGAGTGCTGCTTGCGATTGGACGAATGCACCTTAGCGCCTTTGCCGCTCAGCCTCAGCACCATTATGTGCTGCGTTTAGTTGACCCGCCGACCAGCCCGTTGCCACTGCCGGATGTCAGCACTGTGATTGATAGAGGCCCGTTTACGCTGGAAGGCGACCTCGCCCTGCTGGAGAATCAGCGGATCCAGCGCATTGTGTGTAAAAACGCTGGCGGCGAAGGTGCGTCGTCCAAACTCACCGCGGCAAGAAGGCTCGGCCTACCCATTGTAATGATCGAGCGGCCAGCACTGCCGCCACGCCATGAAGTTCATCGTATCGATGACATGTTTAGCTGGCTTGGTGACCACTATTGATCATCACGCCGAACGCGGCGTATAAACCAGCGGCACGCCACTACGTTCAATCAAGCGGGTTTGCTGGGAACCAACGATGACCAGCGTGCGCATATCAGCCATATCCGGCGTCGCTTGCTCTAGTGTGGTGACGCGAATTGCTTCTTCCGGGGTCGAAACCGCGCGGGCGAAGATTATCAATCGATCCGGCCCGCAGGCTTCCCGCAGTACCTCTAGCGTTCGTTCAAAACCCGCCGGCCGTGCCTTGGAGCGCGGGTTGTAAAACGCCATGGCGAAGTCGGCCTCAGCAGCCAGACGCAGGCGCTTCTCAATCAGCGCCCAGGGTTTGAGGTTGTCGGATAGATTGATGCAGCAGAAGTCGTGCCCCAGCGGTGCGCCGACGCTGGCGCTGGCGGCCAGCATGGCAGAAATGCCCGGTAGAACCTGAATATCCAGCGTGCGCCACTGGGCATCGCCCGCCTCCAAGGCTTCGAATACCGCGGCGGCCATGGCGAATACGCCAGGGTCGCCAGAGGAGACAACCACTACCCGGTGGCCCTCAAGCGCCAGCTGTAGCGCCTGCTCCGCCCGGCGAATCTCTTCGCGATTATCAGAGCCATGGCGGACTAATCCAGCCCTAGGTGCCACGCGATTAACGTAGGGCACATAGCCCACCACATCGGTGGCTTCGAGCAGCGCAGCCGAAACCTCCGGGGTAATCATGGCGTCGGCACCCGGCCCTAGGCCGACGATTTTCAGCCAACCGCTCATGGCCGCCTCCCGTTGCCATGAATCAGCACAATCGAGAAGTAAGGCACGCTTTCGCCAACCTCACTCAGTGGCAGCACACGCTGCTGAGTCATGGCGGCGTATTCGATCAGCCACGCCTCGCCTTCACGGCCAGCATGCGTCAGCGCTCGGCGCAGTTTGGCCAGGTTGCGGCCAATTTTCATCACCACCAGTGCATCGGTTTGGGCGATGCGCTCGGCCAGCGTCTCTTCCGGCAGCGTGGCCATCAGCACCGTCATGATGTCATCGCCCCAGGTAATTGGCTGCGCGGTAGCCGTCCAGGCCGCCGACATGCCGGTAATCCCCGGCACCACCGAGACCGGCACGCGATTCAGCAGCCGCGTGTAGAGGTGCATAAAGGAGCCGTAGAAAAACGGGTCGCCTTCGCAAAGCACCACTACATCGCATCCCGCTTCAGCCATCTCGATCAGTTGGGCCACGCTGCGTTCGTAAAAGGCCGACAGCAGTTCATTGTAGCGCGGGTCGTCAAACGGAATTTCCGTGGTAACCGGATACTCCATGGGCAGCTCGGTTGCGCCGGGGGCGATCAATCCTTCCACAATGGTACGCGCATGCCCGCTGCGGCCCTGCTTGCGAAAATAGGCCACATGGCTGGCACCACGGATCAAGCGGTCGGCACGCACGCTCATTAGGTCTTGGCTGCCGGGCCCTAAGCCAACCCCGTAAATGGTTCCTTGGGTCATTCGATACGATCCGCCATGGCGTTGATGGCCGCTACCGTGACGGCGCTACCACCCAGGCGGCCACGCACGATACAGCTGGGCAGCGCGGGGTTAGCCAACAGCGCTTCTTTGGATTCCGCCGCGCCAACAAAGCCGACCGGGCAGCCGATAATGGCCGCCGGGCGCGGGCAGTTTGGGTCTTCGAGCATATTAAGCAGATGAAACAGCGCGGTGGGCGCGTTGCCAATGGCGACGACTGCGCCTTCCAGGTGCGGCCGCCACAGCTCCAGCGCTGCCGCTGAACGGGTATTGGCCATTTCCTGGGCAAGGCCAGGGGTGCGCTCATCGTTAAGAGTACAGATAATCTGGTTATTAGCGGGCAGCCGTTTGCGGGTAATGCCTTCGGAGACCATCCGAGCATCGCAAAGAATCGGTGCACCCTGCTCTAACGCTGAACGCGCTCGATTGACCACGTCATTCTGAAAATGAATATGCGCCGCCAGCTCCACCAGCCCAGCGGCGTGAATCATGCGTACCGCAACCGTTTCTTCTTCCGCTGAAAAGCGATCAAGCTCAGCTTCATTGCGAATAATCGCAAACGACTGCCGGTAAATCGCCGGTCCGTGTGTTTCATAAACGTGAGGCACCCAAACTCTCCAAATAAACTAATTCGCAGTTACTGTTCTGCAAGGCATCCGTGCTAGGGCAGGTTTCCGCGAGGGCGCTGTGAACCCATCCATGGGCGCTACTTTCGACATCCATGTCGAAAGACCCTCGCTACAACCTGCCCTGGCACTCAGCTATCCAGCATATAAGCTACTATTTTTTTAATCTCGATAAACCTAACGGCTTTCGCTGAGCTTTTTAATAACATCCAACGCCTCACTCTCAGTAAGGCCTGACTTAACCGGTGCGCTATCGGCGCGACCGTTAACAATCACGTCAAAGCGCCCTTCGCGGCCGGTTAGGCACAGCGCTGCTGGCCGTTGGCGGGCGCAGCCTTTGGCGCACCCAGATATATGTACGGTTGTTGCCACCCAGCCACTTAGCCGTTCGGCAAGCGGCTGGGTGGCAACACTCGCCTGTTCGCAGTATGGCGCACCGGGGCAGGCGTCCATCGCTAACCGCGGGTCGCTATTATGACGGATTAAGCCATCAACCGCGGGTAGTGTATCGCAATCCTTCAACAATAAGCGCCGCCAGGGCGTGACCTGCACAGCGCTGATATTTGTTAGAGAACCACTTGCCGGAGAGACAGCCTCGCGCAGCGTATTAGCCGCTACCCGGCCAAAAGGCAGCCCCACCACCATACCGTTGCTATGTTTGCCCAGCGCCAGCTTCTCGCCAGGGGATGCGGGGGCAGTATCAGCGGTTGCCCAATCGGGCAGCGGCGCCGTGTGCCGCCGCATGCGCCCAGAGTCCCAGCCACCACTGTCCACAAACCAGTGGGTCAGGCGTATTAACTGCTCAACGGCGGCTTCGGGCTCGTTCACCGCCGTGCCACACTCATAGCCATCGGCGCGTACAATCAAACCGCTTTCTGTCGAGCGCTCAATACGAAAATCAGCGGCGCTATCGCACAGCACCGGGGCTTTTCCCGCATCAATCGCAATGCCGATTTTGCCGGGCATGGGCGCTAATTCGCTGCCCCGCGTTTGCAACAGGCGGGCAATAGTATGAGTGTCATCGCCCTCTTGCCAAGCAGGTGCCAGCATCAGCTGTGGCTGGCGTTCTGCTTGCGGGTCGTCGTTCACCAACTGATGCTCAACCAAAAAGCTCATCAGCGGTGGCCAGCTGGCCTCGCTCACACCACGTAGTTGAATATTGGCTCGGCTGGTTAGCTCGATTAAACCACTACCGAAAGTCTCGGCGGCTTCGCACAGTGCCACTACCTGCTGCCGTGAAAGCTGGCCCAGCGGTGGGCGTACACGTACCAACAGGCCATCGCCGGTGGCCATAGGCCGCCACGCGCCGGGGCACCAGCCTTTAATGCGCGGGCTGGTGGTCATAATGCCCCGTCTCTTTGGCTTCATCCATTTCCAGCAGCAGGTCTTGTAGCGCCTGGCCGTATTCGCCGGGGGCTTGCCACATGCCTCGCTGGGCGGCTTCGAGTAAGCGTTCCGCCATCTCTTCTAAGGCTGCGGGGTTGTGCTCACGCAGGAACTGCTGATTAGCGGCGTCGAGCACCAAGGCATCACTCACCTGGGCGTACTGGTAGTCGGCGACTAGATCGGTGGTGGCATCGTAAGCAAACAGATAGTCCACCGTGGCAGCCATTTCAAAGGCGCCTTTATAGCCGTGCTCGCGCATGGCATTGATCCACTTGGGATTCAACACGCGCGAGCGAATCACCCGCGCCAGCTCCTCTTTCAAGGTACGAATCTTGGGCACCGCGGGATTGGCGTGGTCGGCGTGATAAATGGTCGGTGCTTTTCCACTTAGCGAGCGCGTGGCGTTGGCCATGCCTCCCTGAAAAGCGTAATAGCTGTTGGAATCAAGAATATCGTGCTCGCGGTTATCCTGGTTTTGCATCACCGCATCCAGGCCTTGGAGTTGCTGCTCGAACGCCGCCCGCGCAGCAGTGCCGGAGGCCTTGAACTGGCCGTAGGCGTAGGCACCTGTATCCATATAGGCCTCGGCTAAATCGTCGGCGCTGTCCCAAGAACGATTTTCAATTAGCCGGTTCAAGCCCGCACCATATTCGCCGGGCTTGCTGCCGAAGATACGGTAGCTTGCCTCTTGGGCGGCCATTTCCGGGCTTAGCCCTTGGTCTTCCAGTGCTTGCTGGCGGGCAAGCACCGCCTCGCGGATGGTGTTGCTGTTACCCGGCTCTTCATAACTGGCCACCGCTTGCACGGCGGCGTCAAACAGGCGGATCACATTAGGGAAAGCATCGCGGAAGAACCCGGAGACCCGCAGCGTGACATCAACCCTTGGGCGATTGAGCAGCATCGAGGGGATCACTTCGAAATCAGTCACACGCTGGGAGCCCAGCGACCACTTGGGACGCACGCCCATCAGCGCGAAGGCCTGGGCGATATCATCACCGCCAGTGCGCATGGTGGCGGTACCCCAAATCGAAAGCCCCAAACGGCGCGGATAGTCGCCGTTATCCTGCAGGTAGCGCTCGACAAACGCCTGGGCGGATTTTTCCCCCAGCGTCCAGGCGGCAGGCGATGGAATTGAACGGTTATCGACGCTAAAAAAGTTACGCCCGGTGGGCAGCGTATCCAGCCGCCCTCGGCTGGGCGCGCCGCTAGGCCCGGCGGGAACGAAGATACCTTCTAGGCCGTCGAGCAGCGACTGAATCTCCATTTTCACGCCACGCTGCATAGCGACCCATAGCTGGTCGCGGGCATAGCGCAGCTGCTCTGCCGTATTGGGGTAATCTTGGGCCAGTTCCTCCAGGCAACCAGGGGCTAATACGTAGTCGGCCACCCAGCGCTCGGCCAGCAGTTCAAGGCGCTCGCGGGTATCCGCGCCGGTGCGCCAAGGGGTATCCAGCAACTCCCTTAGAACAACGGGTTTAGGCTCCTGCCAAGGTTCGTTGCCAGCGGCCAACGGATCAAAATCCAATCCTAAATCGCTAGCCAGATTGTGCAGCAGGCCGCGGCTGGCCACCGCTTCACCACGGGGTAGCCGTAGCAGCGCTACCAATGTCCCCGCCCGCTTCTCTTCAGGCGGCAGCGTGCCGAGTATGTGCAGGCCATGGCGAATCTGGGACTCTTTGATATCGCACAGAAAGGTATCCAGCTCGTTGAGAATGTCGGCGTCATCAGCACTGTTTGCACAACCGTCGACGGCGTGTGCCAGCTCCTGATCGATGCCAGTATCACGCAGGTGAGCGAGAATCTGGCTGCGTATCAGCGCTTCACGGCGCGGGTCCATATCCAGTGCTTGATAATACTCATCACATAGCGCTTCAAGCTCGGCCATAGCGCCGTAGAGTTCGGCCCGCGCTAGCGGCGGCATCAGGTGGTCGATAATCACCGCCTGACTGCGGCGTTTGGCCTGGGCACCCTCGCCGGGATCATTCACAATAAACGGATAAAAGTGCGGCAGCGGCCCCAGGGCAATATCCGGCCAGCAGTCCGCGCTCAAGGCGATACTTTTACCCGGTAACCACTCTAAGTTGCCGTGCTTACCCACGTGGATAACCGCGTCGACTTGATAGTGCTCGCGCAGCCAGTAGTAAAACGCCAGATAGCTGTGGGGCGGCACCAGCTCCATATCGTGATAGGACTGGGTGAGATCGTCGATAAAGTCGCGTTCCGGCTGGATCCCCACAAAGGTTTCGCCTAAGCGAATACCGGCGATCATCAAACGCCCCTGGCGGCATTTGGGGTCTTCATGAGGCGCACCCCAGCGCGTCCATACGGTTTCTTGCAGCTCGCTGGGCAAGGTTTTAAACCAGGCTAGGTAATCATCAACGCTGATACTCTGCCAGCAGGCGCGCTGGTCGAGGCTGCCGTGATCGTTGGTCACCGCGCCCTGAAGCTGGCGGATCAACGCATCGCCATTTTCCGGCAGCTCGCTTAACGGATAACCCGCCCCTTTTAGAGCGCTGAGAATCTGCAGCGTCGTTGCTGGGGTATCCAGCCCGACCCCGTTACCGATCCGGCCATCTCGATTGGGGTAGTTAGCCATAATCAGCGCAATACGCTTCTGCCCATTGGGGGTTAAGCGCAGCGAACAAATACGCCGCGCCAGCTCGGCCACAAAGGCGGCTCGTTCAGGATGAATTACGTGGTGGGTCACTGCCAGCTGGCAGCGCTGGTTATAGTGGGCTTCGGCTTTAAACCCCACCGCCCTGGTGATAATGCGACCATCCATCTCGGGGAGCACCACCTGCATGGCCACATCGCGGCTATGCAGCCCGGCAGCCATGTCCTGCCAGTCTTCACTGGTGCTGCTGGCAAGAATCGCCTGGAGCACCACGGGTCGCCCCACAAACAGGCTGTCGGGTAGCTTTTCACCCAGAGCATCCAGGCCGTCCGCGTTGCGATTGACCGCAAAGCTGGTGGTATTAATTACCAACATGGCGCCGGTTTGCTCAATCAGGTGGTTGATAAAATCAATGCATGGCCCCTCTTTCAAGGAGGCCACGGCCACCGCTAGCGGCTCTAGACCTTTTTCTATCAGCGCGGCCAACAATCCGTCTGGGACAGCGGTATTCGCCCCCTGCAAGTGGCTGCGATAAAACAGCAGCAGGCACACCGGCCGCCCGGGCACCTGACGACCGCGCCACTCGCTAAGGCTTAGCGCCTGCTGGTCTTGCGACGCATAAATCACCGCGGCCGGAATAACTTTCGGCTCCTGCCATGCCAGAGAAAGCGATAAACATTCGCTGGCGATAAAGCGCAGCAACTGCTCGGCGTTATCCACGCCGCCCTCTCTTAAATAGCGCCACACCCGGTAAGCGCCATCAAAGGCGATGGTGGAATCTTCTAACAGGGCATCATCCGGTGCGTCGCATCCCGGTACCAAAATCAACTGGCGTTCGGGCCTAGCCGCCGCCCATGCCAGCAGGCGTTCATGGCCGTACTGCCAGTAGGCTTTACCACCCAGCAACGAAACGACGACCAATTGGGCATCTTCCAACACCCGATCTTCATAGAGATCATAGGCCGCCGGTTTTACCAAATTCATCCAGTTGGCTAGCCGTACCGAGGGGTACGCTTCACCCAGGCGGTCAACCGCCTGGGCCAGCGCCGACAGATTGCTATCAGCGGCGGACAGTATCACGACCTCGGCGGGGCTCTGCTGCAGGTCGATAATGCCTTCATCATCGATAAAGCCCCCGGGCTTGGCGGCAAATAAGTGCATTAGCTAGCCGTCTGAACCTCTGTCTCAGTTAGCGCTTCACGTAGCGCGGCGCTATCCAGCGATTTGCCAATAATGACCAGCTGGGTCTGGCGCATCTCGTCCTGGATCCAAAGCCGGTCGAAGTAGCCTTCCAAACGCTCGCCCACTGCTTGAATAACCCGGCGCATGGGTTTGCCGGGAATCGCCGCAAAGCCTTTGGCGCGGTAAATCTCGTGGCTTTTCAGCAACTGCTGCAGCTTATTGGCCAGGGCGTCGCCATCCACTTCACCCAGGGTAATCACGCAGGAATCAAAGTTATCGTGGGCGTGGTCGTGATGAGCGCCTTCAGCGTGGTGCTTATCATGGTGATTGGTGATGCTATCAATATGCGCTTCGCTGGCCGCACCAATGCCCATCAGCGCTTCCAACTGGGCGGTGTCGGTGGCCTGGGTCTGATCGATAAACAGCGTTTTTACAGATTCGCTCACCCGTGACTGAATTACCGCTTCCACCTGCGTGCGCTCTTCCGGGCTAAGCAGGTCAGCCTTGCTGACCAGCACCAGATCTGCCGCGCTTAGCTGGTCATCCAGTAGCTCGCGCAGGCTGGGGTCGTGATCCAAGCTTTCATCAGCGCGGCGTTGGGCTTCGACCTTATCCACATCGCTGGCATAACGGCCAGCGGCTACCGCGGGGCCATCAATCACGGTAATAATCGCATCGACGGTGCAGTGCTGGCGCACGTCGGGCCAGTTAAACGCTTGCACCAGCGGCTTAGGCAATGCCAGACCGCTGGTTTCGATCAGAATGTGGTCGATATCATTGCGGCGGGCAACCAGCTTCTTCATCACCGGCAGAAACTCTTCTTCCACCGTGCAGCAGATACAGCCATTGGCTAGCTCATAGATGCTGCCATCTTCCCCGTCTAGCTGCCCGCCTTCGCTACCCTCTTCACACCCCAGCGCACAGCTGCGCAGCAGGCTAGAGTCGATATCCTGCTCGCCGAACTCATTAACGATCACGGCGATCCGCTTGCCGGTGACTTGGCGCAGAATATTGGCCAACAGCGTGGTTTTGCCGCTGCCGAGAAAACCGGTGACGACCGTGGCGGGAATCTTGTTTAATTTCACATTACTGGGTTGCATGGATAAATGCCTCGCTGTGCTGCGGTTCGCAGTGCGCCGGGCTGGCGGAAAAAAGCCTCGCCACAGCGTCAGGATTGTTGGGGAAAAACAGATGTAAATAGGTCGCCGTTAAGCGCTTTTCGCGGTAAATCGCTTCTCCCGGTGCGGGGTGGCGCTGGCGACGGCCATGAGCAATCGGCTCAGGGGTGCCTTCGGCCATAGAACGGTGGTGCGCATGGCCACGAACCGGGCCTTCCGGCAGTTCGGCGGTTTGCATCCCCTGGCAGCCACGCCGACCGCGCATCGCCCCCTGCCCAGGCAGCAAGCCGAGCATGGGGTGAATGGTTTCGTCGTAGTCAGTCAGGGTTTCCAGGCAATACAGCAGGCCGCCACACTCAGCCAAGATGGGCTTGTCGGTGCTATAGAAAGCCTCAATGGCCAAACGCATGGCGCTGTTATCCGCAAGGGTTTGAGCGTGAAGTTCCGGGTAGCCTCCCGGCAGCCACAGCGCATCGCATTGCGGCAGGCGGCTATCCGTCAGCGGCGAGAAGAAGCACAGCGTTGCGCCCATCTGCTCCAGCAGGTCGAGATTGGCCTGATAGATAAAGCTAAAGGCGGCGTCGCGGGCTACACCAATGGTGCGGCCTTTAAGTACAGGCTTAACGGCCGCAAGCTGCTCTTGCGGAGCGGCAAAGGTCACCGGAGGCAGTGCTGCAAGCGCTTCCAGCAGCCCAGCCGCTTCCAGCGCTCGGGCGCCCGCTTCAAAGCGTGCCTCTAAATCCTCGCGAATCTCCGCAGCTTGCACCAGCCCAAGATGGCGTTCGGGGAGCGCTAAATCAGGGTCTCGTGGCACAGCGGCCAGTAAAGGAATCGTCGCTGGCAGCGCTGATTCGATCAGCTCGCGATGGCGCTGCGAGCCGCAGGCATTGGCGATAAGCCCGGCGATATGAATATCATCACGAAAGCTGGCAAGCCCTGATACCAGCGCGGCAGCGGTCTGCGCCATGCCTTTTACATCCATGACAATTGCCATGGGAATAGCAAACAAGGCCGCCAGATCAGCGCTAGAAGGCTCGCCATCAAACAGCCCCATGGCACCTTCCACTAAAATCAAATCCGCTTCACAGGCGGCATCATAAAAACGCTGGCGGCAGTAGGCCTCACCTGCCATCCATAAATCCAACTGATCTACCGGTTGACCTGATGCCTGAGCCAGTATCTGCGGGTCCAGATAATCAGGCCCGGTTTTAAACACCCGCACCACCTTGCCCTGATTACGCAGCAGCCGCGCCAAGCCCGCTGTGACGGTAGTTTTACCCTGGCCAGAAGCCGGGGCAGCGATAAACAGCGCGGGGCAGCGAGCGGTTGGCGTGCTCATTAGTATTCGATCCCCGCCTGGGCTTTGACGCCGCCGCGAAACGCGTGGCGCTCATCTTGAACAACGCTGATGGTATCGGCGATTTCCTGCAGCGGCGTGGCCATGGTACGCCCGGTAATGATCACGTTCTGGTGCGCCGGGCGGCGCTGCAAGGCTTCCACCACCGGTTCGGGATCGAGATAGCCGTACTTGAACATGTAGCTCATCTCATCCAGCACGATCATATGATAAGCGGGGTTCTCCAACAGCCCTTTAGCGACGGCCCAGGCGGCTTGGGCGGCTTCGATATCCCGCTCGCGATTCTGGGTTTCCCAGGTAAATCCATGGCCCATGATGTGCCAATCAAGCTTGGGATGATCGCGAAAGAACAGGTATTCGCCGGTTTCGCGGCGGCCTTTAATAAACTGAATGACCGCGCACTGCTGACCGTGCCCTAATGAACGCGCCATGGTGCCAAAGGCCGAGCTGCTTTTGCCCTTGCCGTTGCCTTTAAGCAGAATCAGCACGCCGCGCTCTTCGGTGGCGCGGCTAATGCGCTCATCGACCACGTCTTTTTTGCGCTGCATGCGGTTTAGATGGCTAGCGTCACTCATGGGCTTTCCCCAGGTTGATGTGCAAAAACAGAATGTGCGAAAACAGGATGTACCAAAGAGGGTTTACCAAACGAGGCTGGCCAATAACGGGCGCCTAATTGCTGGGCGATGCGTGCGCCCTGCCCGCGTTTAACTCTCGATTGCTCGGTATCGATCAGCAGGCAGTCACCTAGCGGGGCGAGGTCGTCAACAGATTCCCGTGTGCGGCCATCGGTAAT
This sequence comes from Halomonas sp. XH26, assembly GCF_024138895.1. Taxonomy (NCBI): domain Bacteria; kingdom Pseudomonadati; phylum Pseudomonadota; class Gammaproteobacteria; order Oceanospirillales; family Halomonadaceae; genus Halomonas; species Halomonas sp. XH26. The sequence continues at coordinate 1,520,695 of NZ_CP071889.1, read as the reverse complement.
CAAATAAGTACGTACCTGTAAGCCAGGCTCGCGGCGCTGCCACTGTTGAATTAGCCGTTTGGCTTCAACAATCGCTTCCCGCAGCGGGGTGCCACCGCCGCCCTTGGCACTGTCAAGCGTGCCCCGCGCGTTTTTGGGCGCTCGACGACGTGACAGTAGCGACACCACGCCACCATTACCAAACCCCAGCACCGCGACCTGCTCCCGCGCAGCATAAGCTTGGGTGACCAGTGACTCAACCAGCCCTTTGGCTTGGCCTAACAGACGCTGCCCCAAGGTGGAACCAGAGGTATCCAGCAGCACCAAATGGGCTACCGCCTGCCCAGCGCGAGATTTGCGCATTTTTAACTGCCGCCAAGGCCACTGGCCACGATTGGCGATCAGCGTCGCGAACCCGTCTAGCCGCGGGGTTTCCGCCTGAGAGCGCCCTCGACCGGAGACACCTCCCTTGCCTGAGCTAGCCGCTGTATCGGCGCGTTGCGCACGCGGGGAAAAGGTATTGCTCTCGGGCAGGTTAACCGCTGACTGGTTAATGGATTCCTGTGCTACAGGCGGCATAGCGCCCCACTGGCCCTGCTCACCATTTTGGTGGGATGATCCGCCGGTGGGCGCGTTATTAGCTGACGACGATCCGCCCTCCCCATTTGAAGGCGTTTGATTAGGCGGGGAGGACGGCGGATGTTGCTCTGGCGGCTGGGTTCGACGATGTGCCAGCACCCAGGGCGCCACCGTATCGATATCTACTTGGCTGACGCTTTCCGCCCCCCGCCAGGCTGCATGAGCCTGAGCTGCTCGATGCCAGGTAACGTCTGCCCGTAGCCCTTCAACACCTGCGGCTTCGCAGCGTGCAGCAATGGTCTCGTACACCCAGCCTTCGCAAGTCACTGACGCTAGTGCCTGTTGGGCATGGTGAACCTGCTGAGTCAGCGCTGCTTGCTCTACCGCAAACTGTTGTATATAAGCTTGGGGGTCGTGGTCAAAGGCTTCGCGCTGCTGAACAATAGCAATGCGCTGTTTAACGCTGACGCGGTCAGCCTGTTCAATACAGAGCCCAAAACGGTCGAGCAGCTGCGGGCGCAGCTCGCCCTCATCAGGGTTCATGGTGCCAATCAAACTAAAACGCGCCGAGTGTGAGTGGCTGATACCATCACGCTCAACGATATTGATCCCGCTAGCGGCCACGTCTAGCAGCAGGTCAACCAGCATATCCGGCAGCAGATTAACTTCATCGACATACATCACCCCGCCGTGGGCTTTGGCGAGGAGCCCTTCATGAAAAGTGGCTTGCTGCTCGGCTAGCACCTTTTGCAAATCAAGACTTCCCACTAGCCGGTCTTCGCTGGCACCGAGGGGTAAGGTGACAAAGGGTGGCTTTTTGCCATTGGTGTCGTTAGGCAAAACCGCCGCCAGTGCCCGCGCCAGGGTGGATTTCGCACTACCCCGAGGGCCACTGATCAGCACACCGCCAATGCGCGGATTAATCGCATTAAGCAGCAAGGCGGTTTTCACCGCTTCCTGGCCGACAACACCTACAAAGGGAAAGTCACTCAACCGAACCTCCCATGTAGAGCATGCCCGAAGCTTGAACTTGATTCATGATGACTTGGTAAGTAATGATAAAACCATTCATAAGGAAGCGATGAAATAAAGCGTTACAGTATAGAGGAAGGCGCGGCTTTGAAGCCAGCTTAGTGCCAAGCATACCCTAGAAGACAGTCCCTATTAGTACACGGTAAGACAGGCCTAATTTCGATACTAGGCCAAATTGATATGACATTTAAGAGTACCAAGTCACAGAAGATTTGGTTTGTCTTGTCGTAATGAAAAAAATGGATTTAATGTCAAATTTAGCCGAAAGATCGGGCTTTTTGTTGTTCTACCTTTACCCGCCACCTAGAATAGCTGCCGTCGGTGTTCCTCACGGAACTTAATAGAGAATCCGCTGCGGCTTAGCCGCGAAACGGAACTGCCCCCGCAACTGTAGGCGGTTAGCGATGCTCAATGAGCCACTGGACGTATTGTCTGGGAAGGCGAGCTAGCCATGACCCGTCAGTCAGGAGACCTGCCGACCATGTTAATTAATCGAGCGAGACAGTTCGGCCAGATATTTTTTCTGGCTGTATGCATCGCTCGTCATGCACGGGAGTGTACATGATTGAGGTAACAGGACATGAAGAAAGCATCTGGGGCATTCAGTGCTTACCAAGCGACACCATGGGATTGGTCATGCGAACCCAGATGTTCGATCCCCCCGCTTCTGAGAGCAACCTACCCGATAACCTACCGCCTGCCGCACGGCAACGATTTTTAGATATTTTGTCTGCAAACAGCTGAGACATGCTAGTGTTCTTCGCTCAGGCAAGAACAATGTTATAACATAACAAATAATCTAAAAACTCTCTTCTGTAGGAATCCGCAATGAAGCATGTATGTTACTCACTAATAGCCGCATCGCTGCTGCCCGCCTCATTCGCACTGGCCAGTGACACTACTTACCCCGTGAACTTAACCAACTGCGGCGTAGAAATAAGTGTAGAGTCGGCCCCTGAGCAAACGGTAACGGTGGGTCAATCGGCCACAGAGATCCTTTACTCACTAGGGCTCGCTGATAGCGTGGTTGGCACCTCAGTCTGGTTTAATCCGGTCTTGCCGCAATTTACTGAGGTCAATGAACAGATCGAGCGGATCGCCAACGACGACCCCAGCTTCGAAGCCGTGGTCAACAAGCGCCCTGACTTGGTTGCGGTGCAGTACGAGTGGCACGTGGGGCCTACCGGGAGCGTGGCCAGCCGAGATCAGTTCCATGAACTAGGTATCGCCACCTACATCATGCCCGCCGATTGCGACACCAAGGATAACTCTACCGGTGGCGATGGTACCCGCACCGCCGCTTTCTCGACGGAATCGATCTATAAAGGGATCACCGAGCTAGCCGAAATTTACGATGTTCAAGACGCTGGTGAAGCTCTGGTGACAGACCTGAACGCCCGTGAAGAACACGCTATCAACCTAGCAAGCAGCCTTGATTTGCCGGAAGACCTATCGGCAGTATTTTGGTTTTCATCAACGGATCTGGGGGTTAGCCCTTTCGTTGCCGGCCAACTGGGCGCACCGGGCTATATGATGGACAAACTGGGCATTCGCAATGTCATTGAGTCTGATGAAGAGTGGCCCACCATTGGCTGGGAAAGCATCGCCAAGGCTGACCCTGATGTGATTGTTATCGCCGCCATGGATCGTCGCCGTTTTCCTGCTGACGACATCGAAGCAAAGCGTGAGTTTCTGCACAATGACCCGGTTACCAGCGAAATGACGGCGGTTAGAAATAACCGCATCGTAGAGATGGACGCCCATGCCATGAGTGCCACTATGCGCAGTATTTACGGCCTTGAGTCACTAGCCGAGGCGCTATCGACGATGTCTTTCAACTGATATGGCTTTTTACGAATGAGCATAGCGCTATCACGGCCGACAACTAAGCGCTTCGGGTTGCGCTGGCTTTGGGTGACGCCACTTGTGCTGGTGGCCGCACTCATCGCGGGCACCGCCATCGGCGAGACATCAATTCCCGTTGATACGATACTCAAAGTGCTCGCCAATCAACTACTTGGCGCGGATTACCCGGTTGATCGAATCGACGAGGGTATTATCTGGAACTACCGCCTCAGTCGCGCCGTCGTTGCCGCTTGCTGCGGCACCAGCTTGGCGCTGGCGGGAGTGGTATTACAGGCCCTGCTGCGTAACCCCCTAGCAGACCCCTATTTAATGGGCATTTCTGCTGGAGCCTCTACGGGTGCCGTTGCGGTGGCGGTTGCTGGGTTAGGCGCTGGTATGCTGTCGTTATCGTTGGGTGCCTTCGCTGGTGCCCTCCTCGCCTTTGGCATCGTAGTGATGCTCGCCCATGCGGCCAACAGCGGTGTTGGTGGTGGGCGTGGTGTTCAGGCAGCAGGAGCAATTATTCTGGCGGGGATTGCAGGTTCGCAGCTGTTTAATGCCCTAACCGCATTTATCATTACCAAGTCAGCAAGTGCTGAACAAGCGCGGGGCATTATGTTTTGGCTGATGGGCAATCTCTCCGGAGTGCGCTGGGCTGATGCTACCCTAGCGGTGCCTGCCGCGCTGTTCGGGCTAGTGGTTTGCCTATGGCACCGCCGTTCCTTGGATGCGTTTACCTTCGGGGCCGATAGCGCCGCGTCTATGGGCATTGCTGTGCGCCCGGTGCGCGGCATGCTGATTATCGCGATGGCGCTGGTCACTGCGGTAATGGTTTCCATCGTAGGAGCGATTGGCTTTGTTGGCTTAGTGATTCCCCATGCGATGCGCTTTATTGTCGGCAGCCAACACACGCGTTTGATACCCGCCACCGCGCTTGCTGGCGCGGTATTTTTAATCGGTTCAGACATTCTTTCGCGCACTCTAGTGTCTGGTCAGGTGCTTCCCATCGGGGTGATTACATCACTGATTGGCGCGCCCGCTTTTGCGCTTATTCTTGTCCGCGGCAAGAGGCATTAATGCAATTATCCGCAGAACAACTCACCTGGGCGGTACATGGCACGCCACTGGTCGTTGACGTCAATCTCACCGTCGAGCCCGGTCAAACCTTTGGTTTGGTGGGCCCCAACGGCTCGGGAAAAACGTCCCTGCTGCGTCTGCTGGCCGGTTTGAACAAACCAAAGACAGGCCTGGTGCGGATTGATAACCAGCCTTTGCACGCCCTCAAACAACGCACTATCGCTCAATCTATTGCCTTGGTTGAGCAACAGGCTGACACCACCGATAGAATTACCGTGCGCCAAGTGGTCGCGCTAGGTCGCACGCCTTTTCTTTCCGCCTTACGCGCCTGGTCAATTGAAGATGATGCCATCGTGGTTAAAGCGCTGATAGATGTTGATATGGCGCATATGGCAGATCGGCTTTGGCATACACTTTCTGGCGGTGAGCGCCAGCGCGTGCATATTGCTCGGGCATTGGCCCAACAGCCTAAGATCCTGCTGCTGGATGAACCCACCAACCATCTGGATATTCGCCACCAGCTGTCGATTCTTAAACTGGTCAGGCAACTGCCGATTACGGTAATTATTTCCCTGCACGACCTTAACCAAGCCATGGAGTGCGACCGAATCGGCGTTATGGATAGCGGCCGCCTGATCGATAGTGGCCCACCCCACGACGTGCTCACCGCCAGTAGGCTACAACAGACCTTTGGTGTGCATGCCCATGTGATCGATGACCCTGTCGATGGCAAGCAGGTCATGCGTTTTCGCAATGCTGTTTAGAAACGTTGGAAAGGAATAAATGGCATGAGGTAAAAGCCAAGTAAAAGGCAGCGATACCACAGGGTATAGTGAGGCGTTTTCTTGGTTAAGATATTGGGGCCCAAATGAGTACTGACCATCCACCAAATACGCATCTTGCTAAATGGGAAAATGCTAAAAACCCTGTGGTGTCGATGTTTAAAGAGTACCCTGCGGACCATCACATCCCTCCCCATCAACACCAGCGTGGACAGTTAATCTATGCCAGCACAGGTACGATGAGACTGTGTACCCGCGATGAATACTGGTTATTACCTCCGTTTCGTGGCGTCTGGATGCCTCCTTACGTAGAACATGAAATGCGCGCCAGCACGCCGGTCTGTTTGCGGACTTTATATGTCAATGTCGAATCGTTCACCTTAAACTTGCCTAATCATCCAGTAGGAATAGGCGTCACTGCCCTTTTACGCGAGCTGCTGATCAGGGCCTCCTCTTTTTCAATCACCTATCATCCAGACAGCTTCGAAGAGCGCTTGCTACGGCTAGCATTAGAAGAGATGAAGCAGGCCTTCGAGTGTGGATTAAAACTGCCCATGGGCAGAGATAAGCGTTTGAAAAAGATCTGCGATACATTGCTGGAAAACCCTGGAGATGTGCGCTCACTGGCAGATTGGGCGAATGAGGTGGGAGCAACGACTCGGACACTATCCCGACTATTTCGCACTGAGACAGGTATTTCTTTTATTCAATGGCGAGAGCAGGTACGCATTGTAAGTGCCATGTCGGGGTTAAGCACCGGGCAACGCGTTAGCCAAGTTGCAGAGCATCTAGGATATGCTTCACAAGGGGCGTTTACCGTTATGTTCAAACGTGTCACGGGTAAATCTCCCCGAGAGTATTTAAACGATCTGTCCTGTTCTCAAACAAAGTTGTCTCACATGGAAGAATAGAATCCGAGTGAGATTGATATTGTTTCTCTACTTCTTGAAATAATCGGTAGAGGAATATGAAACGTTCACTAACGTCACTCACTGACCACTATTGCGTTCTGATAATCGCATCTACATTCCTGCAAGGGTCTTCTTTTGTCAGCACGAAGCTCGTCATGGAACAGATGTCGCCGTTATGGGCAGCGTCTGCTCGTTTCCTGGTCGCAGCAGTATCTTTGTCGCCTTTTGTTTTTATCCAAATGCGCAGGCATAAAATAGCGATTAAAGACCTTCCTTGGGTAAAACTGTTAATAATTGGTGGGTTTCAAACAGCCGGCGTCATGTCGCTACTCAACATCGGACTAACGGCAACTAGCTCTTCAATAGCTGCCATTCTTATGGCCAGTAATCCTCTACTGGTGGTTGTCTTAGCATGGTTTATTTTAGGCGAGCGCTCCTCGACGCTTGCCTTATTCGGCTTAGCCTCTGCATTTATTGGAGTGGTTATTTGTATTGGGATCGACGTTGACGGCTACCACGGAGTCGGGCGTGGAGAAGTATTTGTTATGCTGGCATCTACCTGCTGGGCCTGTTCTACCGTGTTAAGCAAGAAATTTGCCATGACGCCCTCACCTTGGATAGTCACTTTCTGGCAGATGCTGATTGGCTCTCTGCTGCTTATGGTGATAGCTGCATTCAGCAAACAACCTTTTTCCCTGCCGACGGATGCTTACCATTGGGGAATGTTTATGTGGCTGGCAATTCCCGCATCGACTGGAGCTATCGGGCTTTGGTTTGCGGCGTTAAAGATTGGCGGCTCCGTACATACAAGCGGCTTCTTGTTTCTCTGCCCACTGTTTGCCGCCCTGGTTGCATTTATATTGATCGGACAACACCCGGCATGGCATGAAGTGATTGGCGGGGTTTTGGTGGGCGCAGGCCTGTTTCTGATGTCCCGCCAGCGTCAACCAAACCAGCGACAGCAAAAACCAGCCCCCTTATTAGATGTCCGCTAACGTAGCAGCGAGCGCTAACTGTTGAGCTAGCTAAGCTTGTCATCACTCTTTTATGGGCACGAATACCGGTGCCCCTTCAACCTCGACCACCGCCAGTCGCTGCTGGTAAAGGCGTTCTAATGCGCTAGGCACCAGCATGCTGTCTCGTGTGCCCCAGCAGGCGTCGCCATTTGGGTAGAGTAGTAAAAGATGGTCACACCAGCGGGCGGCTAGATTTAAATCGTGCAGGCACATCATCACCGCACTGCCCTGGACTGCCTGCTGGGCCATCAGTGCCATCACTGCGCTTTGGTGGTGTAGGTCAAGGTGATTGGTGGGTTCGTCAGCTAGCCAGATGCTGGGGGCCTGAGTCAGTACCGTGGCCATCGCCACGCGCTGGCGCTCGCCGCCAGAAAGCGTACTCACCAAACGGTCGCGCAAGTGCGCAACGTCTAACCGTTCAAGCGCTTCCTCGGCCTGGGCGTAGTCGGCGGCGCCTTCCATTTGCCATGGCGATAGGTAGGGGTGGCGACCAATCAGCGCGGTTTCCAGCACGGTCGCGGGAAAGCCATCCAAGCGTTCTTGGAAGACAATTCCCAACATTTGCGCAACTTGCCGCCTGCTCAGCGTCTCAAGGGGCTGTTCCCCCAGCAGCACTTGCCCGGAGCGCGGCGAGTTCAGCCCTGCCAAAGTGTGCAGCAGCGTCGTTTTACCTGCTCCGTTGGGGCCAAGCACGCCCCATACCTGCCCTGGTTCGATGGCAATATTCAGCGCCGTGCCATCACCTCTTTCCGGCACGTTGATGATCAGGCCTTGGGTAACCAAACGGCTCATCAGCGGCTCCGGTAAAGCAGAAAGAGAAACGTCGGCACACCTAATAGCGCAGTAATCACTCCCACTGGCAGTTGTTCCGGAGCAATCATCGTGCGCGCCAGCGTATCGGCCAGCATGAGTAGGGTCCCCCCAGCCAGTGCACAGGCCGGTAAGATTAACCGCTGATCGTTACCCAACAATAGGCGCAGCATATGCGGCACTACCAAGCCGACAAAGCCGATGCTGCCCGCCGTAGTAACAGCCGCGGCGGTTAACAAACTGGCGACAATATAGATGCACCACTCAAGTGGCCGGACGGCAACGCCCAGCGCAGCAGCTTGCTGCGGGCCACGGGCCAGCACATTTAAGCTGCGTCCAAGGGGCATCAGTACCACACAAGTAGCCAGTAACAGCAGCAGCGGCGGCCAGGGAGCACGCGCGTAAGAAAGATCGCCCATTAGCCAATACAGCATGCCCGGCAACCGCTCCGCAGGGCTCAGTGCCAGCATCAAAGTGATCACCGCGCCCCAGCCTGCCGCAACCACTACGCCGGTAAGCAGTAGCCGCGAAGGGGTCCAACTACCGCTGCCGTGGGCCAAGCCAAAGACTAAGAACGTCGAAAATAGCGCACCGCCAAATGCCGAACCTGAAATTGCCAATCCACCAAGACCACCTAGCATGGCAGCAAGTGCACCAATCGAGGCACCGCCGGAAAGCCCAAGCACATATGGGTCTGCAAGAGGATTACGCAACAGCACTTGCATCAGAGCACCCGCCACCGCCAACAATCCACCGACAGCAAAAGCCGAAAGTGCTCTTGGCAAGCGCAGCTCCAGCACCATAGTACGCGCCAGCGCATTGCCCTCGTCCTGGCCGATATAACCAAGATGACCGAGAACCACTTGCCAAACTTGCCCAGGGGAAAGCTGCGCACTGCCGACGCCAAGGGCAATAATTAGCGAAGCAAGTGCCGCTAGCAGCAGCAGGCCAAGCGGGAAGCCCAAACGTGCTAACATTTAATGGCGCTCGCGTTTTTGTCGGGCGATATCAAGCTTTTCGCAGAGAATTTGGCTACCTTCCATCAAGCGTGGAGTAGGCCGCTGAATCAGAGAAGGCGGGACAAAAAAGAGATTATCATCGGCAACCGCCGTTACGTTTGAGTACTGCTCCCAGTGGGTCAACCAATGGCGATTCTCTTCCCCCATCCCTCCGGCAACAATCGCTTCAGGGTTTGCCGCCAGGACAGCCTCATCATCAATGCGAGGCACTAGGCGCGCCTGCTCACCAAACACATTTTCACCGCCGCAGATCTCGATCACCTGGCCGATAAGATGTGCGTCATTGACACTCATTAACGGCTCATCCCACACTTGATAGAAGGTGCGCACTGGCTCTCGATCACGGTAGCGAACTGCCAGTTCAGCCATCCTCGACCGGAAATTATCAGCGACCGACTGCCCGGCGCTTTCAGTGCCAGCCAGCCTCGCCAAACGCTCAATTGCGCTGGCCACTCCCTCAAAATTCCTAGGCTCAATATAGAACACCGGCATACCCAGCGCTTCAAGGGTTTCCAACTGTTCAGCGGGGTTCCCGGTTACCCAGCCGATCACTAAATCAGGCGCCAGCCCTACCAGGGCTTCTAAATCAATGCGCGTGTGGCTGCCAACAGACGCTACGTCTTTGGCCTCTGGTGGATAATCACTGTAACTAACCACCGCCACCACCTGATCCCCGGCGCCCGCAGCGTAGGTCAGCTCCGTCGCCCCTGGCGAAAGCGTGGCAATACGTTGTGCTGACGTGTATAGACACACTTCACGCTCACGATCATCCACCGCGCAGCGGCTGTGGTCATCTGCCAATACGGCGTTTGCAACCACACCACTGAGCATCGATAAGCTTAGTATCAATCGATTTAATAACAGTGCGGGGCCAGTGGCCCCGCGATGTTTAAACAATCTCTGATTCGCTTTTTTATTGGCCAAAGTGAACACTTAAAAACCCTGCGCGGCCTGCGTTAATGTAGTCGGCACCATCAAACGAGCGCGTTGTAATGTAATCTTGATCCAACGCGTTTTCCAGCGTTACTCGCGCACTCCACAGTGGGGCAAACTGCCAACCTGCACGCAGGTTAACCAGCCCGTAACCGCTTAAGCGGTCTTGATTCTGCGCATCACGATAACGGTGGTTTTGAGCAATCCAGGAGCCACCCACCGACCAGTCGCCAAGCTCACGGTCTACGTCTAAGCGAAGGCTTTGTGAGGCACGGTTTTGCAGGCGCTTACCGGTTAGGCGGTTTTCAGGGTCGGTGTAGGTCAGCGCGGCGGCTAGTGTCCAATCGTCAAGTTCAACGCCAGCAGACAGCTCAGCCCCACGAATACGGGTTTCGGGTACGTTAAACAGCAACCCCTGACCAGCAATCAAGTTGTCGATATCGGTTTGATAGAGTGCCGCATCCCAGAACCAATGAGCGTACTGACCGCGCACGCCCACCTCAATGCTTTGCGAAGTTTCAGACTCTAAGTCGGGATTACCAAAGCCTGGGAAGTAGAGCTGGTTGTATGTGGGTGCGTTAAAGGCTGTACCGTAGTTGGCACGCAAGGTGTGGTGGCCGTCTACGTCATAGCCCACGCCTACGCTGCCGGTGACTTCTTCACCGTAAGCTTCATTGTCATCGAAGCGCAAGCTGGCTTGCAGAGTAAACGGCGCAAAATCGAGCAAGGCTTGGGTAAATACCGCCGCGTTGCTACGGCTAGTTTCATCGTACGCCGTAGTGCTATTAACGCGATCTTCGCTGTATTCAGCGCCTGCAATCAGCTCGTGGGCACCCGCTGTGAAGGTGTTTTCCCAGCGCGCGGTACTCACCTTGGTGTTAAACACGGAGTCACCAAAGTTATCGATGTTATCGCTTTCATCACGAGATTCGCTGAGTGTTAAGCGGCTGCGCCAGTTATCGGTTATCGGCAGCTCACCGTAGACACCCGCCACCTGCTGAACGAAATCGTTTTCACCGCCATCGTATTCGTTATGACCACGGGCACGAAGCGCCAACACGCCCGCTTCTGCACCACTTTCAAAGGTGTGAGACACCCGCACTAACGCCGTGGTGTTGTCATAGCCCTTATCGTCGCCATCGCGTCGAATCGGTTGACCATCCGTGGTGAAGTGGCTAGCGGAAAAGCTATAGCGGGTGCCGCCCTCTTTGCCGCTAATGCCGGCACTCAGGCGCTGGGTATTAAACGAACCACCACCGACAGAAATACGCGGTTGCGGACCCTCTTCTTCGCCTTGGGGGGTAAACAACTGAATAACGCCGCCAATTGCGTCAGCACCGTATAGGCTGCCACGCGGACCACGCACAATTTCAGCACGATCAAACATGCGCGGTTCCAGATGCTGCCAGGCAGCCCCACCGCTGGTGGCAGAACGAAGACGAATCCCGTCAATCAACAGGACATTTTGGCCGCTACCGCTGCCGCGAATAAAAACGCTGCTGTTTTTACCAAAGCTGCCATTTGTAGAAACATCCACCCCAGGCTGGCCGCGCAACAGGTCGGTAATACTTACCGGATCTTGACGGCGTAGCGTTGCTTCGTCCAGCACGGTAACCGAGGACAGGCTTTCATTGGCAGTACGTGGAGCAAGTGCGGCGGTAACAACAACGGGGTTTAATGTATTCGCAGCAGGCTGTGCGTTAGATTGGGCTTGAACGGCCATGGGTAATGCGGCCATCGCAAACGCCGCCAGCGTGGCGGTGGAATGAAAACGGTAAGACATGAGGAGATCCCTTGCTCACTGTGCTCACCCGCACAGCGTATTTTTTTGACCGGGCAGAGGGATGATGGGGGGATCGGCAGCCTAAGCTAGCGATATCACCCTGAGCACGCCCTCCGCGCCTCGGCATGTTGTGGTCCTGTAGAACCATGCCTCTTAGGCCGGTCTCCGGGCTGACGAGCGAAAAGCGGATAACAGCATCATGCCTTTCCGAACGACCACCTTCCCATGCGTTAGCACAGTGGCGTCTTTAGCCGTTCTTATCTCGATCACCGTTGCGGGGGCAGCGTTGGATTCACGTAAGTGTTCACCAACTTCCCGTTTAACTGATGGCGATAATGGCCATCAGCACCTGAGAGTGCGCGTAAACTAGCAACTTGTTAGGGGCTGGTCAATTTAACCGACTAGGCTTTAAGCGCCTGCACGAGCCCATGTCGTACATGCCAGACCTGCTCGGATTGGGCGGCAGCGTCTTGGCTAAACCAGCCGCTTAAATCGCGCAGGCGACGCTGGTCTCGGGCTATGGGGACGATTCCCCGCCCTAACTCATTCATAATGACCACCAGGGTCACGCCATGGGTTTGTGCGGCAGTGGCCAAGCTTTCCAGATCTCCCCGCCACTGCGCGCGCGACGCATCGCTGCTCATATCCGAGTGCAACACTGCCGCTAACCATTCAAACACACCGTGCAGAACGAGCGGCACATTAGGCTGCATGATGTGGGTCGCTTCGTGTAAACGCTGCCCTGGAGAAAGCCGCCACCAAACAGCGCTGGGAAAGCGTGCTTTTACAACATCGCGCTTACCTGCGCAGGCACCGCCGATGAACAGCTGCATTGCCACTCTCCTTTGCCATCTTCACGTTTTAGATACGTCAGTTGCCAACGTCGTCCTTGTGCTTGATGAACGATGCCTTCCCAAAAACCAATGGTTTCGAAGCGACGCCGCAACTCGCGTATTACCCCGCCGTGGGTAACAACCAGCACTTTCTGATAATGATGTTCGCGGGCGTGCGCCGCCACCTCTTCAAGCCAAGCATTTAAACGCTCACGTAGCTGGCCGGAAGATTCGCCGCCGGGAATTTGCAGCTCACCCACGCTGTCAATCCAAGCGCGATAATGGGGTAAGTCTTTTAGTTCATCGTAAACTTTGCCTTCATAGTCACCAAAATCCAGCTCCCGTAATCGTGGTTCTAGATACAGCGGCACACCCGGCTTTGCCGCCTGCGACCACTCGAGGGTTTGCTGACAGCGGTTTAAATCGCTTGAATAAACAGCGTCAAAGCACTCTTCTGCCAATGCGTCACGCAGTGCCAGCAGCCCCGCTTCTGCATCAGGAAATAGCAGCGGAATATCGCGCTGCCCTTGGTAGCGGCGCTCTAAATTCCAGGCGGTGATACCGTGGCGAACTGCCACCAACTCCACATTAAGACCAGTAGCCAAAGCTCTCCTCCTTCAATGGTGGCACCTACCATATCGCCATTGATGCCGTTAAATAGCCGCAGCATTGCCCTTCTGGCGATTGCTACCCACACGATGATGACCAACCCCCAGACCAGCAATGCTGGTGAAACCGCAACAACCAGCGCCAACGGTAGCAAGGCATAACCAGCATCACGGGCGCTAAGCGACTGCTGCCAGCTCCACGCGAGCCCCTTCGAGTGAGCGCAGGGAGTAAAAATCAGCAGTGCGACCCCAGCAAATCGACCTAATGCAGGCACTGCTACCAGCCACCACAGCGGCGCCTGATAAGCCACCAGTGCCCAAAGCAATACGCCCTTCCAGGCCAGCAAAAACAGTAATGCCAGGATACCGAAACTGCCTATCTGAGCGTCTTTCATGATTTCCCAACGCCGCTCAAGGGGCTGGTTACTGCCTAACGCATCGGCAAGGTCCATTACGCCATCAAGATGTAAACCGCCCGAAAGCGCTACCCATAGGCTTAGCAGTAGCAACGCAGTTATTGGCGCTGGTGACGCTATGAGACTTAATAGCAGCGCGCTTAACGCCAGCATGCTGCCAATTAACAACCCTACCAACGGATAGGCGCGAATTGCCCAGCGACGGGTGGCAGGTGTCCATGGGCAGGCAACAGGAAGGGGAATTCGGGTTAGAAACTGCAGCGCGAGTATTAGGCCGAACAGCGCATTGTTCATTGTTTCCACTCCACAGCACAGCCCGCGATGACCTCAAGCACTGAGTCAGCTTCCAGCGCTAACCAACGGTGTAAGCACTGGATAAACTCAACGTAGCGCCAGGTAGTCGGCTGATCAGGAATCAGCTCTTCGTTAAGATCGTTCGACACAATCACCAGTGTTAGCCCCCGTGCTTGTGCATCACGCAGGCAGCGAGCCAGCAGCGCTAGACCTTGCTCATCACTGAATTCTTCATTTGGCTCAGCGCCAAACAGCACTTGTCCTGCCCAGAGAGTTAAACAATCGAGCAGCACCGCGTGGTGATCGGGCACTTGGGCAATGGCTTGGTCAATCGCCAGGGGCGCTTCTAGCGTTACCCATTGGCCTTCCCGGCGTGCCTGGTGGCGCGATACCCGGTCGGCCATTTCGGCGTCGTAAACTTTAGCGGTGGCAATGTAATAGCAGTTGGCGTCACCCGCCGCGCTGAGCACACGCTGCTCCGCTACTTGGCTTTTTCCAGAGCGAGCGCCCCCACTAACAAAGACAATCATGCAGCACCTTTAGCAAGCGGTTATTTGCCGACTCATCACGCAGTGCCAAGCGTAACCAACTGCCCTCAAGCCCTTTAAAGCTGTGGGTATGCCTCGCCAGTAGCCCTTTATAAAGCATACGTTCAAACAGGTCTGCGCTGGTCACGCCGCGTTCACGCTGTAAAACACCTGGCCGCACAAGGAAAAAGCAGCTGTGACTGGGCACCACCTCAAGCCCTAGCGCCTGCAACGCCTTGCCCAGACGTGGCTGCTCACTGGCCAGCCACTGCTGGGTGAGCCGTGCAAACTCGCTATCCGCTAACAGCGGTGCCACCAGTTCAGCAGCAAGATGGTTCACACTCCAAGGCGGTTGATGGTGGCTCATGGTGGCTACTATGTTTTTCGAAGCCAGCACGTAGCCTAGGCGCAATCCAGGCAAGGTATAAAACTTAGTCATTGAGCGTAGCAGCACTAAATGACAGTAACGCTTAAGCAGCGGCGTCAGCGCCTCGACGTCTATTGATAGATCGATAAATGCTTCGTCGACCACCACTTGGGTTCCGGTAGCCTGCGTATGCGCTAGCAGTATCTCTACTGCATCGATGGGTATCAGTGTGCCAGTTGGGTTATTCGGACGACACAGAAACACCACGTCGGCGTTTGCTGCGTTCTTTAGCAAGTCGGCCATATCACAAGCGAAATGCGGCTCGCGCAATACATGCTCGGTCATTTCAATACGGTGGGCAGAACAGGCTCTGGCATATTCACCAAAGCTGGGAGCCAGTAATAAGGCACGCCCACTGGCATGCAGCGCAGCGGCAAGAAAAATCGCCTCCGCCCCACCATTGCTCAGCAGTACTTGTGCTGGTTGAACACCGTTGTGCGCCGCAATGGCCTGCCGAGCTGCAGCGTAGTCCGGCGAGGGATAGCGGCTAAGCCCACCAAGCCTTGTTACCAACCAGCTTGCCAGCCATTCGGGCGGCCCAAGCGGGTTAAGGTTAGCGCTTACATCGTCAATCACATGATCGGCAGGTAGCCCAAAACGCTTCAGCAGCGCTGCGGCCTGGCCACCATGGCTTGGCCAATCAGCCGCCCCGTGAACATTGGTTTGACAACTCATAGCCATGAAATCCCCGCGCCTGCCGACCCCATTAATACGCCCGTTAATACACTCATCAACACGGCCATTAACAAGAAAAACAGCAGGCAAGCACCGTGCATTAATTTAATTGTGGCGTTGATATGCGAACACGTCAGCGTTTCCAGTGGCGAGCCAAGAGTTGCTCGATGAGAAACCGCACCCTGATAAACATTGGTGCCGCCCAACTGCACACCCAACAGGTTCGCGACCATGGCTTCTGGCCACCCTGCATTAGGGCTTGGGTGGCGAGGCGCTTCGCGGCAGGTAGCCAACATGGCCCGACGCCAATAGTGCGCCGATGATTGCCAGCTGATCAGCCCCCCGGCAACCCACAAGCATAGCGCGGTCAGCCTGGCGGGCAGCCAGTTAGCTATATCATCAAGCTTCGCCGAGGCATAACCAAAGTCGCTATAGCGTTCGTTTTGATAGCCCACCATGGAGTCCAGCGTGTTGATCGCTTTATAAGCCAGCGCCAGCGGCGCACCGCCGATAAACGCGAAGAATAGCGGCGAGGTGATGCCATCCACCGTATTTTCTGCAATGGTTTCCACCGCTCCTCGGGTAATTTCCGCTTCATCCAGTTGCTCGGTATCACGCCCCACCACCATAGAAAGTGCCTTTCGCGCCGATACTAAATCACCGTTAGCCAGCGGCACGGCAATGGCGCGCCCCGCTTCCGCCAAGCCTTTTATGGCCAGCGTTGTCGCCAGCAACCAAAGCTCAGCAGCTAGCCCAAGCCAAGGGTGCACCCAAGTCAGTAGTTCCAAACTCAGCCAAGCGAGGCTAAACGTGCCCAGCACAATGCTGGCGGTGAGTAAAAAACCCAGGAGTCGACGGCGCTTGTCACTTCCCTGGTTCCAGCGCTGCTCAAGTGCGCTGATGGCACGCCCAATGATGACCACTGGGTGCGGCAACGAACGCGGGTCACCAACGACTAAGTCGATGACAATCGCCAGTGCAACAATAACGACCCCGCCATACATGAAGTCCCCAGTCATGGCGCACTATTATCGTGAATACCCGCATCGGCAAAAGTAGCCATCTCACTGAGCATCGCGGCGGCGGCCTGCAATAACGGAAACGCCAATGCCGCGCCACTGCCTTCTCCCAGGCGCATTCCCAAGGCTAACAGCGGCGATGCATCAAGTGCCTCAAGAGCCGTGGCATGGCCGGGCTCTTCAGAGCGATGCCCAAAAATCAAATAACCACGCACCGCCGGACATAAACGGCAGGCCGTCAGGGCGGCTACCGTAGCGATAAAGCCATCCACAATGGCCGGCAGTCGGTTGGCCGCCGAGGCCAAATAAGCCCCTGCCATGGCAGCGATCTCTAACCCGCCGAGCTTGGTTAGCACCTCCATGGGGTCTTCGGCATTGGCTTGGCGTGCCTTTAGCGCCCGCTCGATCACCGCTACTTTATGGGCCTGCTGGGCGCTGTTAATACCGGTGCCAGCGCCCACTAACTGGGCCACTGGCTTACCGGTTAGCGCCGCCAGCATGGCGCTGCTTGCTGTGGTATTAGCAATACCCATTTCACCAGCAATAATACATTTCGCGCCCGCCTGAACGGCTCGCTCAACGGCTTCGCAGCCTACCTGTAACGCAGCCAGCGCTTCGTCACGGCTCATGGCATCTTCAAGCACCATATTGGCGGTGCCCGCGCGCACTTTGGCATCAATCACGCCAGGCATTGCCAGCGGTGCCGCAACACCAACATCCACAACCTCAATCTGGGCACCAATTTGTCTGGCAAAGACGTTGATCGCCGCCCCGCCATGGGCAAAGTTAGCCACCATTTGCGCCGTCACTTCTTGTGGAAAGGCCGACACGCCCTCTTCAGCAACCCCGTGATCAGCAGCAAAGACAATGATCGCCGGTGGCGTGATGCTTGGCTGACATTCACCAGTGATCTCACTAAGCGTAACGGCCAATGCCTCTAACTGGCCGAGGCTGCCCGGCGGCTTGGTGAGCGTATCAATATAGCGAAGCGTTAATGCGCCAGTGTGGCTATCAAGTGGCGTGACTTGGTTAACGATGGGATGCATAGCAGCTCCAGGGCAGCAATCGAATTCATTTTGCGCCAGATGGTAGCAAAAGCGTGGCTGCTATACTTGCGCTTTAAGCTGCTTCAACACGCAACAACCCCTTCCGGGGATGGATTGCCCTGTTAGCGGTAATGTTCATAAAAGCATCATCATTTACGACGATAGTTGCTATCAACCAGGGGTAATAAAACTACAAATATGGTTTTTATTGCCGTAAAGTCTCTTATATCGACACAAAAAGATGTAAAATAACTACAAACTTGACTCACCGTCTCTACCATGCAGAGGTCTCTATGCCGAGCTCAACACCCGCTACTTTAAATCCTACCGTTGCTGAGGTTACCCAACGCATTCGTGAGCGCTCTGCTGAGCGGCGTGCTCTCTATGAGCAACGCATGGCGGACCAGCATAAGCGTGGTGTGCACCGTGCAGAGCTATCCTGCGGCAACCTGGCCCACGGCTTTGCCGCCTGTAGCCCCCAAGAGAAAGACTCCCTGAAGCTAATGAACAGCGCCAACTTGGGGATCATTTCTTCTTACAACGATATGTTATCGGCCCACCAGCCGTTTGAAACCTTTCCGGAAACCATCAAAGCCGCTGCTAGCGCCATGGGCTCAACCGCCCAGTTTGCCGGTGGTGTTCCTGCCATGTGTGATGGGGTTACCCAAGGGCAACCGGGCATGGAACTGTCGCTGTTTTCCCGCGACGTGATTGCGATGGCTGCTGCGGTTGGGCTTTCACACAACATGTTTGATGCTGCCCTTTATCTGGGCGTATGCGACAAGATTATCCCTGGTCTGTTTATCGCAGCGGCACGCTTTGGTCACCTGCCTGCCATGTTCGTACCCGCCGGACCAATGCCCAGCGGCCTACCGAACAAAGAGAAAGCGCGCATCCGTCAGCTATACGCAGAAGGCAAAGTGGGCCGCGAAGAGCTGCTGCAAGCGGAGTCTGACTCCTATCACAGCCCTGGTACCTGCACCTTCTACGGCACTGCCAACTCAAACCAGCTGATGATGGAAGTGATGGGGCTTCACCTGCCAGGCACCTCGTTTGTGAATCCAGGCACGGAAATGCGCGAAGCCCTGACCCGCTACGCGACCGAACAGGCTATTCGCAACACTGAACCTGGCGGCGACTACCGCCCTTTCTATAAGCAGATCGATGAACGCGCCATCGTCAACGCGGTGGTGGGTTTATTGGCATCTGGCGGTTCAACCAACCATACGATGCATTTGATTGCCATGGCCGCTGCGTCGGGCATTACGCTGAACTGGGACGACTTCACAGATCTCTCCGCCGTAACGCCTAGCCTGATGCAGGTATACCCTAACGGCCAAGCAGACATTAACCACTTCCAGGCGGCAGGCGGCATGAGTTACCTGTTCCGCGAACTGCTGGGCGCTGGCTTACTGCACGGCGATATCCCGACGGTGTTCGGCACCGACCTGACGGCCTACACACAAGAGCCCTTCCTGGAAAATGGCAAAGTGGTTTGGCGCGAAGGCCCAGAAAGCAGCTTAGATGAAAACGTTTTACGCCCAGTCGCTACCCCCTTCGCAGCGACTGGCGGCCTAACAGTAATGAAAGGCAACCTGGGACGCGGCGTGATCAAAGTATCCGCCGTTGCCGACGAACATCGTGTAGTAGAAGCACCGGTAAAAATCTTCGCCGACCAGAACGAAATGAAGGCTGCGTTTGAGTCCGGCGACTTAGATCGCGATGTCATCGTTGTAGTGCGCTTCCAGGGGCCAAAAGCCAATGGCATGCCGGAACTTCACAAACTGACGCCGTTCCTGGGCGTACTGCAGGACCGTGGCTTCAAAGTGGCACTGGTGACTGATGGCCGTATGTCTGGCGCGTCAGGTAAAGTGCCCGCAGCGATTCATATCAGCCCAGAAGCACTGGACGGTGGCCCGCTATCGAAACTGCGCGACGGCGACATTGTGCGCCTGGACGCCAACGCAGGTACGCTGGAAGCCAAAGTAGAGGCGACTACCTGGGCCGATCGTGAGCGCGTAGTGGCGAATTTGGACCACTACCACGTTGGCCTAGGCCGCGAACTGTTTAGCGGCTTCCGCCACCTGGCCATGCGTGGCGAAGAAGGCGCAGGCTCGCTGGGCGGCTTTGAAGCCGATGATCTCGCTCGCCAACAGGGCCAGATTCTTCAAGAGGATGCCTAATGCGACCGGCCTTAATTGGTGATATTGGCGGTACCAATGCCCGCCTGGCGCTCGTCACGCCAGGTGAGGTGACGCCCCACGATATTATTAATCTTCCCTGCGCTGACTACCCTGGGATTATCGACGCGATTCAGGACTACCTGGAGCGCGTGGGCGCCACTGGGGAAAATGCACCGCTGGAAGCCTGTTTGGCGTTTGCCTGCCCGGTTCACGCCGAGCGGGTCAAGATGACCAATAATCACTGGGATTTTATGAAAAGCGATGTTCAGCAGACGCTGAACCTATCGCTGTTTAAAGTGATTAATGACTTTACCGCACAGGCACTGGGCGTACCCCATGTGGACACCGACAACCTGGTGGAAGTGCAAGCAGGTGTGGCTCAGTCTCACTCTACCCGCTTGGTGATTGGCCCCGGCACAGGCCTGGGCGTTGCTGGCGTTTTTCCCGGCCAACACGCCTGGATACCGCTTCCCACCGAGGGCGGCCACGTCACGTTCGCCCCCACTGACAGCACCGAGCGAGCGCTGCTGGATGTTTTTCTACAGCGCTACCAACGGGTCAGCGTAGAACGTATTTTATGCGGCCAGGGCTTACTGGAGCTGTATCAGGCCCATTGTGCTCTGAACGAGCAAACGCCTAGCTGCTCGACGCCAGCCGAAGTTACCCAAGCCGCCAATCAAGGTGACCCTATCGCCACCGCCAGCCTACTGCGCTTTTTAAAAATCCTCGGCGATGTATGCGGCGACGCGACCCTAACAATGGGGGCTAGAGGCGGCGTTTATCTATGCGGCGGGATTTTACCGCGCCTACTGGAGTGGCTACCCAAATCCGAACTGCGTGATAGCTTTGCGAACAAGGGCCGGATGGGCGCGTATAACGCCGATATTCCCGTGTGGATTGTGACTCACCCGTGGACAGGGCTGCTCGGCGCCGCCGAAGCACTGCATAACGAAGAAGTCTTTTAACTTATTAGGAATATCCATGCCTGCTCACACCTTCGATGTGCCTTTTGTTCTCGGCATGATGCGCCTGCATGAAGCACCAGAGATGCACCAGGCGAGTTATCTCGCCGACTGGATCGAAGCCCGTATCGAGCAGGGGTTGCACTGGTTCGACCATGCCGACATTTACGGGAACGGTGCGTGTGAGACGCTGTTTGGTCACGCGCTAAACACGCGCCCCGGACTATCAAAACGGCTTAAGGTGGTGACAAAAGCGAGCATCGCCAACGATAACCCAACCCACGGCTCTGGCAAGGTGAAACACTACAACGCCAGCCCGGATTATCTAAGCCGCGCCATTGACAATGCACTTAACCGCCTTAGCGTCGAGCGGCTAGATCACTTTTTAATTCATCGCCCTGACTTATTAATGAACGCAGAAGCAACTGGCCGTGCCCTTGATGACGCTATCGATGCAGGCAAAATTGGCGCTGCGGGCATTTCTAACCATTTGCCAAGTCAGTGGCGCAGGCTGCAAAACGCCATGCACCACCCTTTACGTGCCAACCAAATCGAACTTTCCATTAGCCATAACGCCCCCCTGTTTGATGGCAGCTTTGATGATCTATGCGCCGACGGCCATTGGCCGATGGCGTGGTCACCGCTAGCGGGCGGCACACTAATGCAAGGCAACGTCGGTAACGTTCTTAACCGCGTAGCTCGAGAACAAAACGGCACCCCTAACGCGTTAGCGCTGGCTTGGTTGCGGTCACTGCCTGGTCGGCCGATTCCCGTTGTGGGCAGTGTGAAGCCTGAGCGTATTGTTGACATGCTCGACGGGCCTGAGACGCTCTCAAGAGAGACATGGTACGAG
Source organism: Halomonas sp. XH26 (assembly GCF_024138895.1). Taxonomy (NCBI): domain Bacteria; kingdom Pseudomonadati; phylum Pseudomonadota; class Gammaproteobacteria; order Oceanospirillales; family Halomonadaceae; genus Halomonas; species Halomonas sp. XH26. The sequence continues at coordinate 1,499,086 of NZ_CP071889.1, read as the reverse complement.
CTGTTAGAGGCCGCGCGAGGCTACTGCGTCGCGTAATCCCTTCATCAATTAATAATATAATGACAAGGAATGACTTATGACGCCGGTGATTGCTTTCGGTGAAGCCTTGGTTGATATGTTGTCCAGCCGCTTAGGCGATGACACTGGCCAAGAAACCTTCACGCCATACGCGGGCGGCGCGCCTGCTAACGTCGCGGTTGCCTGTGCCCGACTTAACGTACCCAGCCAGTTTTTAGGCATGGTGGGTGACGATACGTTTGGCCACTTCCTGATTCGTGAGCTGAAAAGCCATGGCGTGGATACTCAGGGTGTAGTATTGACCAAAGAGGCACGCACTGCGCTGGCGTTTGTTTCCCGGGACAGCAGCGGCGAGCGCACGTTTGATTTTTATCGCCCACCGGCGGCCGACCTGCTTTATCGCCTAGAGCACCTGCCCCACGGCGTGTTTGAACAACCAGCGATTGTTCACTTATGCAGCAACAGTTTGACTGACCCTGAGATTGCCGATACCACTTTAGCGATTGCCGCTATGGCAAAGCGCGCGGGCTGTTTAGTCAGCGTGGATGCCAACCTCCGCCACAATCTGTGGACCGAAGGGTCAGCCGACCTCTGGCTGGTAACCGAGCTATTGGATAGCGCCGATCTCGTTAAAGTCTCACTGGAGGAGCTTGATTATCTTCGTGGCGGGCATTCTCAGGAAGCGTGGCTATCTCAGCGACTAGCCGCCGGGGTAAAAGTAATTTTAATCACCGACGGCCCTAACAAGGTGGTGCTGAAAGGTGTTGGCCTTGACCACACCATCACACCGCCCCAGGTAACCGCGGTTGACACCACGGCTGGCGGTGATGCATTTATTGGCGGCCTGCTGGCTGAGCTTTCACGGCACGGCATTGATGAGAACTGGTACCAGGACGGTGCCTTTCTAACCCGCGCGGTGGATATTGCCTGCCGCTGTGGTGCTCACGCAGTGACACGCCCAGGCGCCTACGCCGCACTGCCGACCCATAGTGATATTGAAGCGCTAAGAAATACGTAACGTCTGTAGCAAAAAAGGGCGTGCAACAGCACGCCCCTTAACTATGTAATTACACGCTAAATCCTACTAACGCGCTACCGCACCTTTACTCGATACCACACTGCCACCGAGCAACCCTGCGCTGCCTTCCAAGACGTTGACCTCAATCGAGCCTGTTGTTTGACGTGTATAGCTCACCTGAGTAATCGCTCGTTGTTGCGTATCACCGTTCACCAGGATCTCCAGCGAGCCATGATCACACCACCACTCTAGCGTGATCGTTAAACCATCAACGCTGCCCGCTGCATGGTCACAGGCGAAATGGTCATCGAAAGCTGCTTGTCCGTTCACGCCGTTACGCGTGTAGCGAAGTGCAACGCCCTCTTCTCCCGCTTCAAGCGTAAGCTGTTGATGATCTCTCTGCTGAAGCGATAATGCCACTCGGCTGCCAACCGTTAAGGTCAGTTCAAGCACACCACGACTTACCGGTGGCAACGAGGTTAAGACGCTATATTGCCCAACACCCAGCATCGCCTGTGGCGGGATAGTATGCGGTACGGCTGTCAGCGCCTCATGGCACTCGCTGGCGATACGTTGGCAAAGCTGAATGCCGCTCGATGTCGCACGCAGGGTTAGCTCTCTGGGCAGACTCATCATTCCCCGCCAGCCAGATTCAGGCGCATGATTGGCATACTGCCAATTATTCAGCCAAGCCACGGCTAAACGGCGCCCCGAAGTATTCGACCAGCTCTGCACGGCGTAAAAGTCACGCCCTTCGTCCATCATCATGACGTCATCAGGCGAGTGGTCGTTAGTAAAACGCTGGCCGTCGAACTCGCCCACAAAATATTGCGTGAACGAGCCAAAGGCATTATCTGGCGTAGCCCCAATGCCAACGATTAATACCCAGCGGCTAGATAGCTGCCCATTGCTAGCGCCTTTCACTGGCAGCTCGAACAAATCGGGGCACTCCCAGGGATGCTGAGTATGCGCGCCGTGGCCCTCGCCAAACGCACTGGCAAACTGCCAGTCCAATAGGTTTTCCGAGGTATAAAAATGAATTTCCTGACCACAAGTCAGCGCCATTACCCAACGCTGGGTAGCGGCATGCCGCAACACTTTTGGGTCACGAAAATCTTTAAACCCTGGCGCGGGTAGCACGGGGTTATTGGCGTACTGATGCCAAGTACGCCCCTTGTCGCGGCTATAAGCCAAACACTGTGACTGCTCATAATCTTCAGAGTCATCGGAAAGCACTCGGTGGCAGGTATAAAACGCCAGCAGCCCCGGCTGGCCGTCAAACAGCCCCGTCACATCATGCTCATCCACGATGGCACTACCTGAAAAACACGCCCCTTGGGCGTCTGGCGCCAGCGCAATAGGCAAGTGCTCCCAACGGCAAAGATCGGTGCTTACCGCATGCCCCCAGTGCATGGGCCCCCATACCGTGTCGTGGGGATGGTATTGATAAAAGAGATGATACTCCCCTTCGAAATATACAAGCCCGTTGGGGTCATTCATCCAGCCAGTAGGCGGCGTAAAATGCAGCGTTGGCCTAAGAGGAGTAAATTTGACGAGATTCAATGTAAAAAACCCTAACTTAATCGATTAAGTTGAGGCTATCACGCTTTTTCCCTCTCTGCCCTACGCCGTTAGGTGGAGCGCATAAAAAAGCCCGAGCATGGCAATATGCTCGGGCAAATGACTTACCCACACGACCCGATATCAGTGAGGCAAGTAACGAGAGTGCTCGTGTCGATTTACATCGTATTCGTTAGTGGTGAAAACGCTCAGCGGCCTGACGGGCCAGCTCGCGAATACCGTCCCAATCCTCTGCTTCAACCATGGCTTTCGGCGTTAGCCAAGAACCGCCTACACACATAACATTGGGTAGTGACAGGTAGGTTTCAGCGTTATCAACCGTGATACCGCCGGTTGGGCAAAAACGTGCTTCGGGAATCGGCGCGCCAAAGGCTTTAATGGCTTTGGCACCACCACTGGACTCAGCTGGGAAAAACTTGAAGCGGCGATAGCCGTACTGCCAGCCTGTCATCAGCTCAGAGATCGTTGATACGCCGGGCAACATCGGCACCGGGCTCTCTACGCCATAGCGATAAAGCGCTTCTGTCGCGCCGGGTGTCACTACAAAATCCGCACCTACCTGTTCAGCTTGGCGGTATTGCGCGGGCGTTAACACGGTACCTACACCGATGCTGGCTCCCGGCAGCGCTTCTTTCATGCGTTTAATTGCTTCCAGCGCGCAGTCGGTACGCAAGGTAATTTCCAACACGCTTAAGCCACCTTCAACCAAGGCGCGACCTAGCGGTACCGCATCTTCAAGACGCTCAACGGTAATCACCGGAATGACCTCAGCCTTTAAGCAAATGCTGTCAAGCTCGGCAGTGCGCGTTGAGGGTAGCTGTTTATCGATTGTCATCAGTGAGTCTCCAAGCAGGTGTTACTGGCAAACGTTTATTGGCGAAAGCCCAGGCGTTACGGCGCCCAGTAGATCGCTAACGGGCAAGATAAAAACGCGCGAATCGGTAGCTTACGGACATCATCACCATTCATGGCGTTTGCCAATACGCTGCGCTTATCATCGCCAGTAATATGTAAAATATGTCGATGCGCCTGATGCAGGCGATCTGCTGAGAAAGTAATACGCGGCTGCGGCTGACTAGGCGTGCGTACCGCGACAAGCGGCTCATCGGTAGAGAGCGCTAAACCTAGTTCTAGACTGTCGGGGAACAGCGACGCCGTATGGCCATCGCCGCCCATTCCCAAGATCACAACGCTGGCGGGCCAAGGCAGCGATGCCGTGCGTTTGGCAACCTCATCAACCCCCTCTTCCGGCGTCGAGGCATCTGAGGTTAGCGGTACGAAGTTGGCGTTCGCAGCCGCTCCTTGAAGCAGGTTTTCGCGCACCAGCTTGGCATTGCTATCGCTACTTTCCTCACCCACCCAGCGTTCGTCGGCCAACGTGATATCAATGCGCTCCCAAGGCAGCGGTTTGGCTGCCAGCGCTTTAAAAAATGGCACCGGCGTAGAGCCACCCGAGACGACTAGTAGCGCGCGCTCTTGGCGATTCAAGTCTTCAGCCAATGCCTGAAAGACCGCTTCTGCCAGCTGTTGTGCTATCGCTTGACGTGCTTCGCTCATATTAATAATCCTCGTACCAACTGCGGCCATCTTGGGTAATCATGGCAATGGAGGCGACCGGCCCCCAAGAGCCTGCCGGGTAACGGCGCGGCGGGGTTTCGCGGGCTTTCCAACCGTCGATGAGCTGGTCGCACCAACGCCAAGCGTGCTCAACTTCGTCGCGGCGCACGAACAGATACTGCTGGCCTTTCATGACTTCCAGTAGCAAGCGCTCATAGGCATCTGGGATACGTGATTTGGGGAACGCGCTGTTAAAGTCCAGGTGCAACGGGCCAGGGCGCAGGCGCATGCCTTTATGCAAACCGCTGTCTTTGGTGAGCACTTGAAGCGCGATCCCTTCATCCGGCTGCAAGCGAATGATCAGCTTGTTAGACGCAATCCCCCGCTGATCAGGATCAAAAATATAGTGCGGCTGCTGGCGGAAGTGGATCACGATTTGGGACAGTTTTTCAGGCATGCGCTTACCGGTACGCAGGTAGAACGGCACACCCGCCCAGCGCCAATTTGAAACCTCGGTTTTCATTGCCACAAAGGTTTCGGTCTGGCTCTGGGTATTCGCCCCTTCTTCTTCCAGGTAGCCTGGTACTGGCTGACCATCGTTGGTGCCCGCGGTATATTGCCCACGTACTACATCACGTCCCAGCGCTTCACCGGTAAACGGCTTTAGGGCTTTCAGCACTTTTACTTTCTCATCACGAATCGCGTCGGCATCCAGGTTGGAAGGCGGGTCCATGGCAATCAAACATAGCAATTGGAGCAAGTGGTTTTGCACCATATCGCGAAGCTGCCCGGCATCATCGAAGTAGCCCCAGCGCCCTTCAATGCCGACCTTTTCTGCAACGGTAATTTCTACATGGGAAATATGGTTCTGATTCCATTGCGTCCCGAACAACGGGTTAGCAAAGCGCAGCGCAATCAGGTTCTGTACCGTTTCTTTACCTAAATAGTGGTCAATACGGTAAATACGCGACTCAGGAAAAACGGCTCCAATAGCGTCGTTAACTTCTTCTGATGACACTAGATCGTAGCCGATGGGCTTCTCAACGATAACCCGCGTTTGCTCATCCAGGCTGCCACTCGCCTCAAGGTTGCGGCAAATATCGCCGTAGATCATTGCGCCAACGGATAAATAAACCACCATGGGGCGATCAGAGCCTTCGCGCCATTCACGTATTTGCTCAAAACCCTCAGCTTTTTTGAAATCCAGCTGGCAATAGTCAAGCCGATTTAGAAAACGCTCGAGACTCTCTTTATCCTGCTCATCTTTTTTTAGCCGCTTTTGCAGCGCGCCGCTGACCAATTGGCGGAATGCAGCGGTGTCATGCGCTTGACGTGCCAGCCCCATAATCCGCGTGCTTGCGGGCATTAAGCCCTCACGGTCAAGGTGATAAAGCGCAGGAAACAGCTTGCGCATCGCAAGATCGCCCAGCGCCCCAAACAGCGCTAAATCGATAGCGTGTTTCTGATCGCCCAGCGGGGAATGTGACTGGCTCATCTCAGCTCCTATTTATAATTAGATGATCTAATGTAGTTAGATTACCTAAAATCTATCTGATATCGGGCATTATACGCAACATTACATGTAATTTTACTACAAAAAAATAGCGTTGCCTCCCCAATTACGTCTTTTAACGTTATTTACGTCTCTCTTTAAGTAGTGCCGTCTCTGAGCAGTACCGATGCCGACACCTAACGTTATACCGCTTTATTGTTACCTTTCATTCCACTCTACGCCCCTTGGATACGCCATCGCTACGCCCCTTGAGGATGAGGTGACGTTGCGCGTAATTGGCGACGCTGGCACTGACTAAAGCGCTGCTCATCAAAATATTCGCAGCACTCTACGACAACAACAATGAGGTATTTACATTATGGCAACGTCTCGCCCCATTATGATGCCACTGTTAGCCGCCACGCTGGCTGCCAGTGCCGCTCTTCCCGCCGTTGCGTTTGAGGACGATCGCCTGACTATCTGGATGGGTGATAATAAAGGTCAAGAAGGCATTCGTGAGGTTGCCGAGCAGTTTCGTGAAGAAACAGGCATCGAAGTTGAGGTGGTATTTCCCGATAACCTTACCGACCGCTTTCAGCAGGCGGCAGGAAGTGGCCAGGGGCCGGACATCGTCATCTGGGCTCACGACCGCATGGGCGAGTGGGCACAAAGCGGCTTATTGAAACAAGTCGCCCCAAGTGACAGCTTCCGCGAGGCGTTTTACGACTTCACCTGGGAAGCTGCGCTGTGGAATGGTGAAACCTACGGCTACCCGATATCGGTAGAGTCACTGGGCCTCATTTACAACAAAGCCCTGGTAGAAACACCGCCAGAAAGTTTTGCCGAGCTGATGGAGCTTGACGAAACGCTCTCTCAAGACGGAAAAAAGGCCATCTTATTTGATTACAGTGAGCCGTATTACGGCTGGACCTTGCTAGCGGCCAACGGCGGCTACCCTTTCAAGCAGACTGACAGCGGCTATGACGTCAGCGATATAGGCGTTAACAACGAAGGTGCCTTACAAGGGGCAGAACTGCTGGTTGAGTTGATCGAAAGCGGTGTACTACCCCGCGGCACTGATTACAACTTGATGGACACCCGCTTTAACCAGGGCGAAGTGGCTACCATGATTAGCGGCCCATGGGCCTGGCCGAACCTGGAGCGTAGCGGAATTGATTACGGCGTCGCGTTACTGCCGAAAGTGGGCGATGAACGAGCTAAACCCATGTTTGGCGTGATGACGGCAATGATTAACTCCGCCACACCCAATGATTTTCTCGCCGTGGAGTTTTTAGAAAACTACCTGCTTAGCGAAGAGGGCATGCACACATTCAACAGCGACGGCTCACTGGGAGCGGTTGCTCATATCGATTATCAGGCTGAGCTTGCTGATAACCCTAACATTGCCGCGACGCTTGAAAATGCCGAAGTCGGTATGCCCATGCCAAATATTCCTGAAATGGGTGCTTTCTGGGCAGCCATGGAGCCCGCCCTGCAAAACATCGGCAGTGGACGCCAATCGCCCCAAGAAGCGCTGGATGCCGCTGCGCGGCGTATGCGCCAGTAAGCTTTTTCTGCCCTTCTGCCCGGTAGCCTATGCCACCGGGCAGCTTTCAGGATGTCACTATGTATACCACTAACGCCTCTCGTGGCCTTCCCCGCCACCGCTCTCGCCATCTCACCGAACGTTACACCCGCTGGGCACTTCGCTGCATCATTGCCACCTTGGTAATCGCGCTGTTATGGCTGGTAGTCGCCTTTCACCTTAACGGCCAGTGGATGTTCGCGCTGCTCTTTCTAGTGCTGGGCGCCTCGCTGGGCGTGGTGTTTACCAAACGCACGTTAATGAGCCACCGGTATATTTTTCCTGCCGTGGCGGGGCTGGGCGTATTTGTTATTTTCCCGCTGCTTTACACCATCGGCATTAGCTTTAGTAATTACAGCTCAAGCAACTTGTTGTCGGAAGAGCGCGTACGCGGCCAGTTGATGAGCCAAACCTATCAACAGGAAGGCAACGCGTTTGAGCTAACGCTTTACCAAGCAGGTGAGCTTGTCCGCTTGTACCTGGAAAGCAGTGAGGCCGACACGCCCCAGCGTTTCGTTTCTTCACCGCTCAACCTAGCCAATCAAGAGACCCGTCAAATAGGTATTCAGGCAGTAGACGCTTCGCCGAGCCAGCAGCCACTGGGGATGCGCGCTATTATTCAGGCACGTGATTCTCTGCAGGGGCTTAGGCTGCTGACACCGGATGGCGCAGAGCTGCGTATGGCAGGGTTACGCCAGTTTGCCCCTATGGTAGATCGCTATGAAGCTCGTGAAGACGGCTCGCTTTATGATCGCCGCGATGACCGCGTTCTTACCCCCGACCCCGCTAGCGGATTTTTTGTCGCTGATAACGGCGAAAGCATCACGCCGGGATGGCCAGTCAATGTAGGATTTACCAACTATACGAAGATATTCACCGATCCCGACATTCGCGGTCCCTTCATGCAGATCTTTGTGTGGACCTTTGTGTTTGCCGCACTGACGGTGGTCTTCACCCTGGCCGTTGGCTTTGTGTTGGCGTCACTGTTGCAGTGGGACCAACTCAAGGGCAAAGCCGTTTATCGCACCCTGTTAATTCTGCCTTACGCCGTGCCCGCCTTTATCTCCATTCTGATTTTTAAAGGCATGTTTAATCAGCACTTCGGTGAAGTGAACATGATTCTGGACACGCTGTTTGGTGTTCGGCCAGAGTGGTTTACCGACCCGTGGCTAGCGCGCTCCATGCTGCTGATTGTTAATACCTAGTTGGGCTACCCCTATATGTTGCTGCTGTGCATGGGGCTAATCCAGGCTATCCCCCAAGATCTCTACGAAGCCTCGGCGGTAGATGGCGGCGGCCCTATTACCAATCTGTTCAAGATTACTCTGCCACTGATTATTAAACCGCTAACACCACTGTTAATTGCCGCCTTTGCATTTAACTTCAATAACTTTGTGCTAATTGCGCTATTAACCGGCGGCAACCCTGACATTTTGGGCGCCAGCACCCCTGCAGGCACCACCGATCTATTGGTCAGCTACACCTACCGCATTGCCTTCCAGGATGCTGGACAGAACTTTGGGCTGGCAGCCGCCATCGCAACGCTCATTTTCCTCTTGGTCGCGGGTATGTCGTTGCTTAATTTGCGCCTTTCCAAGGTTAAGGTTTAGGAGGTTACTCATGGCCATGGTTCAACCGCGTTCTGTGGGCGCGCGCCGCTTGGGCGCTCACCTTGCACTGATCTGCTTTGTTTCGCTGATTGTCTTCCCGCTACTGTTGGTGATTTCAATCTCATTTCGCGAGGGTAACTTTGCCTCTGGCAGCTTAATTCCCAATAATTTCTCGTTGGAACACTGGTCACTAGCACTGGGAATTCCCTGGGAACGCCCAGATGGCAGTATTGTACAGCCACCCTTCCCTGTGCTGTTGTGGCTTTGGAACTCAATAAAAGTGGCGGTAGTTTCTTCGGTGCTGATTCTAATGTTAGCGACGACGAGCGCTTACGCCTTCGCACGCATGCGCTTTAAAGGCAAAGAACCGCTTTTGAAAGGTATGCTGATTTTCCAGATGTTCCCAGCCGTACTGTCGCTTGTGGCGCTCTACGCCCTGTTTGATCGACTGGGACAGTTTGTTGGCTGGTTAGGCATCAACACCCACGGCGCGTTGATCGTGGCATCACTGGGCGCAGTCGCGCTGCATATCTGGACCATTAAAGGCTACTTTGAGTCGATTGATGGCTCGCTGGAAGAAGCGGCTATGGTCGATGGTGCCAGCACTTGGCAAGCGTTCCGCTACATTCTGCTGCCGCTGTCGATTCCCATTCTGATGGTGGTTTTTATTCTGGCTTTCGTGATGAGCATCATGGAATACCCCATGGCCTCAGTACTGCTGGTGGATGAGCACAAACTCACCCTGGCGGTAGGTGCCCAACAATACCTTGCCGACCACAACCAGCGCTGGGGTAACTTTGCCGCCGCTGCAGTGCTTTCCGGCCTGCCCATTACCGTCGCGTTCTTGATCTGTCAGCGCTGGATTATTGGCGGATTAACCGCTGGGGGCGTCAAAGGCTAAATTCCTGGATTTAACTACTCAGTACACCACTCACGCTTCCTCGCTTGAGCACCTTGCTCGTCACCGGCTCTATTGATAGGGCCGGTTTTTTCATCACTGAGTTCATCACTTGAGTATTTTTTTAGAGAATTTTTACGGACTTTTTGTAGTTGCCATGGTGTTATATCGCGATAAACATTAGGGCAATTTAAGAGCGGATATATGACCATCTTTCCCAGCGGGATTTACTATCGAGACGCTTACCGCAATTGGGCACAAATATTTAAAATCATGGCAGTGTTATGGTTAGTGCTTGCCATGTTTATGACACTGCCTTGGATTGTTCTGGTTATTGAAAAAGATCCTGACGCTCCCGCGTTCGGGATGTCGCTTCTCATTATTCTGAGCGCCACGCTGATCACTTGGTTGCTAACCCGCCGAGTATCGCTGGAGCTGAAGCCCTGGCAAATGTTTATATTGACGGCGGGCAGTTGGACCAGTATCAGCTGTTTTGCCAGCCTTCCGCTTATTTTAGGTGCGCCCCAACTTAGCGTCACAAATGCAGTCTTTGAGTCGGTCTCCGCGATTACCACCACCGGGTCAACCATATTATCTGGGATCGAAGATTTATCCGACGGCCTAAAGCTGTGGCGGGGCTTAATGCAGTGGATGGGTGGTATCGGCATTATCGTCATGGGCATCGCTATTCTGCCGTTTCTTAAAGTAGGCGGCATGCGGCTATTCCACACTGAATCTTCGGATTGGTCCGATAAAGTAATGCCCCGTACGGGAGGTATTGCAAAAGCGACGCTAACTATCTATGTGGGGCTGACACTACTGGCCATGCTGAGTTATTGGGTCGGTGGAATGCTGCCACTAGATGCCGTGGTTCACGGAATGACATCACTGGCGACCGGTGGCTTTGCGAACTCTGACGCCTCGTTTGGTGCCTACTCTGAGCAGCCGTGGTTGGTATGGATGGGTAGCTTTTTTATGCTGAGTGGTGCGCTACCCTTTGTCTTATATATTCGCTTTATTCGTACCTCCCGCAGCGCACTGTGGAAAGACCAACAGGTGCGTGGTTTGTTAAAACTCCTGCTAACGGCGATTTTAATTCTTAGCGCATGGCGCGTTTTACAAGGCGATGATTGGTTTGTCTCGCTCACCCACGTCACGTTTAACGTCGTTTCAGTTGTGACCACCACTGGCTATGCATCCGACGACTATACGCTGTGGGGTTCATTACCTATCGCGGCGTTCTTCTATCTTACGTTTATGGGTGGTTGTAGCGGCTCTACCAGCGGTGGTATGAAAATTTTCCGGTTCCAAATCGCTATGCTGATGTTGCGTAACCAATTGCGCTACCTGATTCACGCTAATGGTGTTTTCACAACGCGCTATAATCAGCAGCCGGTGACCAATGATATTTCCCGTAGCGTAGTGGCCTTCTCTTTCTTCTTCTTTATTACGATTGCAGTGCTTGCCTTGAGCCTTTCAGCATTGGGATTGGACTTAGTCACTGCCCTTTCCGGTGCGGCCACTGCGGTGGCGAATGTAGGCCCGGGTCTCGGTGACACCATTGGCCCGGCAGGTAACTTTGCAACACTACCCGATGCCGCTAAATGGCTACTGTGCCTCGGCATGTTAATGGGGCGCCTGGAGATTTTAACGGTTGTGGTGCTGCTCACACCAATGTTCTGGCGACGCTAACCTTGTTAGAGCGATGCTACGTTCCAGGGCGCAGTGCGGCTTCTACCAATAATCGATACCCGACGCCTGCTTCTGTTTGAAGCAGGGAGGGTGTTTGCGGGTCATCCCCCAGCTTCTGCCTTAGCCGGCTGATCACGATGCGCAAATAGTGCGTATCATCAACATGCGTTGGCCCCCAAATTTCTTTTAACAACTGGGTCTGGGTAACGACTCGCCCGGCGTAGCGGCACAGGCGCGCTAACACAGCGAACTCTTTGCGCGTTAAGTGCACATCGTCTTGCTGTAGTGTGACCCGCCTTAGCTCCAGATCAATCGCTAACCCCTGACTAACATAGTAACTTGATGTTTGCTCTCCCCGAGCTTTCTGGGCCAAGCGCAATACCGCTCTTATACGCGCTAGTAACTCTTGAATTCCAAAGGGCTTAGTAACGTAATCGTTGGCACCGTTATCCAACGAAAAGACTTTCTCTTCTTCTCGATCGCGAACAGATACCACAATGACCGGCACGCTACTGTGCTCACGTATACCCTGCAGTACTTCGTGGCCGTCCATATCAGGCAAGCCTAAATCGAGCAGCACGACGTCAGGGGCTTGGGTATACACCATGGCTAACGCTTGCTCGCCATTCTCTGCTTCCAATACTGCGTAGCCCTGAGAGGCTAAACTGATACGCAGAAATCGCCGAATCTGCTGCTCATCATCAACAATTAGAATGCGACCGCTGCCTTCACTCTTCATCACCCCTCCTAATATCTGCACCTAACAGTGGCAGCGTTATAATAATCGCGGTACCTCGCCCACTTTCGCCCGTACCGGCCATAATAGTGCCGCCATGGGCACCAATCATGCCACGACATATGGCCAAACCAAGGCCGCTGCCGTGGGCACTTCTATCGCCGTCGCCACCGCTGTAAAACATATCGAATACCTGCTCGCGCAGCTCGGGGGAAATACCAGGGCCTTGATCTTCAACAGTAATCACCAACGTTGCGGGGTCACCTTCAGTGAAGTGCGCCTTTATGCTCAATTCCCCCCCTGGTGGTGAAAAACGTTGAGCGTTATCCAAGACATTGACCAACGCTTGTTCTACCAGCGCAGGGTGGACATAAAGTAGCGGTAACGAAGGAGGCCAAGACTTGCGCACAACGACATGTTTAAGTGACTGGCCCAAGCGCTTGAGCGCTGAGTTAATAACGTCGTCAAACGCTACCCAGTCTCGCTCAATTTTTAACGTGCCGTGGCCTAGTCGGGTCATATCCAACAAGTTTTGTATGTATCGATTGAGGCGCTCACTTTCGGACAAAATACCATCAAGCAGCTCACGCTGGTCGCTATCGCTTAGCTGCGGTTTGAGCTCAATCAACGAACTGGCTGAGCCAATAATAGAAGAGAGTGGTGTACGTAGGTCATGAGACACCGATGAGAGTAACGCAGAGCGCAGACGTTCGTTCTCTTCGGAGACACGGGTTGTATTCAGCTCTGCCACTAGTCGGGTGCGCTCTAGCGCCATACTAAGCTGACGCACCAGCGTATCCATTAACGACTCGCGCTCGCAGGTGAGCGCTTTTAGGCTTTCCGACAGTTTAAGCGCCAACATGCCTACTTTTTCTCCCTGCACTGTCAGGGGTATCAAGCGCCAAGCCTGTTGACTCAGGGTGTCTGTGCCTTGACCACTGGGCTTTTGATGCTGCCAACTCCACACCGCCGCTTGCTTAGCGGCCATGTCTAAGCGCACCGAATCCGGCAGCGCATGCACAACTCGAACTTCATTCGCGCTTTCGGCGCTTTCAATAAATACCGTGGGCACCGCAAAGCACTGCACCAATGTATCAACGCCAATTTTTGCTGCACTGGCGCTGTCTGTCGCGGTTGATAGCTGTTCGGCATAACGCAACAAAAGCTGGGTCTGATCGCGGCTAGCACGCAGTGCAATTAAACGCCGCCGCCCCCTACCCGCAAGCTGCCCCACCACCACGGCTACGAGCAAGAAGAACACTGCAGTCAGCAGTTGCCCACGCTCCACCATGGCAAAGGTTAGACGTGGCTCGGTAAAGAAAAAGTTAAATACTAAAAAGCTCGCGATGGCACTAAACATCGCCATGGCGGTACCCGCCCATACGGCACTAAACAGTACGGCCACTAAAAACACTAATGATAAGTTGGCCAGCTCAAGCCAGGGCTCTAGCATGACAGCCACCCCTAGGGATGCCGTCACCGCCAAGCTAGTGGCCAGTAATTGGGGAGGACGCAGTTTCCAGCCATGCCGCCATCTATTGGCGTGTTGTTTCACAGCCCCTTTAGCCACTACAACAATATCGAACGCTTCGGCATGCGCCATCAAGCGTTGGGCCAGTGGCCGTGACCATTTCCACCAGCGACGCTTCGCTTCGCGGCCGACCACAATGGTGGTCGCGTTAATTGAACGTGCATAGTTGAGAACTTCGCTTAGCTGACTATGCCCTTGTAAACGTATTGAATCGCCACCCAGCCGAGTAACCAGGCTGAAAACTTGTTCAATGGCTAGTTGCTGCTCTGGGGAGGCAATTCCTTTATCAACATAGACCGCTCGCCATACCGCCAAACGCCGCTCTGCCATCCGATGAGCCGCGCGAACCAGCGATACGTCGTCTTCACTTCCATTAATCACCACCAGCAGGTGTGGCCTTACCGGCCAGGGGCCTGCCCTACCACCAGCATCCATTGCCACTTTAACATCAGCATCCACTCGCTCGGCCATGGTTTGAATTGCCAGCTCACGCAGCGCGTTGAGATTGGATTCATTAAAGTAACCTTCCATGGCAGCACGGGCTTGTTCGGGTATATAGACTTTGCCACGCCTTAAGCGCTCAAGGAGCTCGTCAGGCGTTAAGTCAACAAGCGATACGTCTCGGGCGCGCTCTAACAGCGCATCAGGCACCGTTTCGCGCATGCGAATCCCAGTAATCCGCGCGACATCATCATTCAAACTTTCGAGATGCTGGACGTTAACGGTTGTCCACACGTCAATACCTGCATCCAGCAGCTCTTCAATATCCTGGTAACGACGCGGGTGCCGACTGCCGGGGATATTACGGTGAGCAAGTTCGTCCACCAGCAAAATAGTGGGACGCCGCGCTAGGGCGGCATCAATATCAAATTCATAGAAGGTTCGGCCATGGTGCTTTAAAGGCGCTAACGGAAGCCGTGCCACCCCATCACACAAGGCTTCGGTATCAGCGCGTCCGTGTGACTCCACCACGCCAATTACAATATCTTCACCTTCCTCTGCCCGTTCACGGGCGGTGCGAAGCATGGTGTATGTTTTACCGACACCGGGTGCGGCTCCCAGAAATACACGCAAACAGCCGCGCGCCTCTCGGCGCGCGGCTTTTAGCAATGTATTGGGATCGGGTCGCTGATCCGCTGAATACATTGGTTTACTCCATGGTGTCTGAAGCCGTCGGGGTGACGGGTGCTGAGGTTAATGGCGCGGCGGTGGTTGATGATACCGGAAAACGATCATCCAAACTGACATTCAGCCGCAACACATTCACCACCGGCGAGCCCAGCCAGCCTGTATTTTCAAGTGCTTGATCAATTAGCGCCGTCACAGTAGCTTCATCGATGCCGCGTGCTTGCGCTACTCTGGCAACCTGTAGCTCAGCCGCCTCGGGGGAGATATGCGGGTCGATACCGGAGCCGGACGCGGTAATCAGATCAACAGGGATTTGATCGACACTTACGTTTTCACGTTGAGCAATGGCATTTGCATCTGCCTGGGCACGCTCGCGCAGCGATACGTTACTCGACGCCAGATTAGAACCTGAGACGCCACCTGCGTCATTGCCCGCCGCTGATGGGCGGCCAATAAAATACTCATCGCTGACAAACGTTTGGGACACCAGGCTTGACCCGACCACCCGACCTGAGACGTCTCGAACTAAACTACCTTGCGCCTGCTCGGGGAATAACCAGCCGCCCAGTGTTGTGGTAACCAACGGATAAATCAGCCCCAGAAGAACTGCCATTACCACCATAAAGCGAAGTGCATTGCCCCAGGAAGCCTTTGCCTGCAGCACATCGTCATTCGCAGCGATCTGGCGTTTCATATCTACATTCATCACGTTTCTCCTAGATAAATAACGCAATCAGCATGTCGAGAAGCTTGATGGCGGGGAATGGCAGTAGCAGCCCACCCAGGCCATAAATCAGCAGATTTCGACGCAACAACTCCGTCGCCGATGCCGCCTTCACAGACACACCGCGCAAGGCAAAGGGAATCAATGCCGGAATGATTAACGCGTTGAATAGCACCGCTGCTAGCACCGCCGTGGTCGGCGAGTGCAAATTCATAACGTCGAGTACGCCAAGCGCAGGGAAGCTGGCGGCAAACAGCGCTGGCAAAATAACAAAGTATTTAGCCACATCATTAGCCAGCGAGAACGTCGTCAGCGCGCCACGGGTAACCAGCAACTGCTTGCCAATTTCCACCGCACTAATCAGCTTACCGGGGTCAGAGTCCAGATCCACCATATTGGCCGCTTCACGGGCTGCCTGGGTGCCTGAGTTCATTGCCAACCCTAGATCAGCTTGAGCAAGAGCGGGAGCATCGTTAGTACCGTCACCCACCATGGCAACCAAGCGACCACTGGCCTGCTCTTCGCGAATCAACGCTAGCTTGCGCTCTGGCGTGGCTTCGGCAATGTAGTCATCCACGCCTGCCGTCGCGGCAATAGCCGACGCCGTAATCGGGTTGTCGCCCGTAATCATTACGGTTTTGATACCCATGGCACGCAGTTCAGCAAACTTCTCCGCGATACCGCTTTTAATTACATCAGACAGCGCCACCACGCCCAAAATCTGACTGCCTTCTGCCACCGCAATGGGGGTTGCGCCATCCCGTGAAATACGCGCAATGACCTGCTCGTAATCGCTGGGTATGTCACCGCCCTGGGCTTTTACCCATTCCGCAATCGCATTCGGTGCTCCCTTACGCAGCTTTTTACCGCTGGTCAGATCAACGCCTGACAGGCGTGTTTCAGCACTGAACGCTTCAAAGGTTGCACCATCGGCTGCTTGTCTAAGCTGGACATCGACGCCCTGCTCAGTGGCTAGCTCCACAATTGAACGCCCTTCTGGCGTAGGGTCTTCCAGGGACGTTAAAAACGCCACGTCACGGACTCGCTGACGCGGAATTTGTTGGCAAGCAGCAAACTCCGTCGCACGGCGGTCGCCAAGCGTTATCGTGCCGGTTTTATCCAGCAGCAAGGTGTCGATGCTGCCAGCAATCTCGACGGCTTTACCTGATTTAGCCACCAGGTTAGCCCGCATAGCGCGCTCCATACCCGCAATACCGATAGCAGGCAAGAGGCCACCAATAGTGGTTGGAATTAAACAGACCAGCAATGCCACGAGCATTACCGTGGAGGTTTCAACGCCCACGAAAGCCGCCATGGGTACCAAGGTGACGACCACGATCAAAAACACCAGCGTTAGCATGGCCAAGAGTACCGATAGCGCCAGCTCGGAAGGTGTCTTCTGACGGTTGGCGCCTTCAACCAAGGCAATCATGCGATCTAACAGCGATTCGCCAGGGTTAGCGCTGACTTCAATAATCAGATGATCCGACAGCACTTTGGTCCCGGCACTGACACCGCTGTTATCAGTGCCCGCTTCACGCAGTACGGGCGCAGATTCACCGGTGACAGCCGACTCATTGATCGAGGCAGCCCCTTCAACGATATCGCCATCGGCGGGAATCAGCTCCCCCGCGACAACCTTCACACGATCGCCTTTGCGGAGAGAGTCGGCCGTTACATTACTCGTCGTACCATCAGCGTTCAGCTTAACTGCCTTCAGCTCTCCCTTGGTTTTACGCAGCGCCCCAGCATGGGCTTTACCACGTGACTCTGCCAGCGACTCGGCACCCGTGGCGAACAGAACGGTGGCCAGCAACAACAACGCTATAGCCAACGCAAAACCGCCATTTTCTCCCTGGGCGAAAGCAATGGGCGTCAGCCCAAAGCACACTACGGTACCAATGGCGACCACGGCCATCACGGGGTTTCGCGCAAGTTGTTGAGGCGCAAGTCCTTTCACAGCCCCAGCGACGACCTGGCCAATGGGTAGCGGACGACGCGGCTGTTTAGCAAGCTCAGTATGTGACATCTCGTTTCTCCTAGAAGCCTTGCGTCACGGCTTCAGCAATCGGGCCAAGCACTAACGCCGGTAAGAAGCCCAGCAGGTTAACAATCACAATGACACCGGCGGTCAATCCCATAAATGCCGGGCTATCCATCGGCAAGGTGCCGCGTCCCGCGGGTGCAGTGCGCTTCGCTGCCAGCCATCCGGCCACCGCTAATGGCACCAGCATGGGAAGGAATCGACCGACCATCAGGGTGATAACACAGGCAAGGTTCCACCACGGCGTATCATCGCCAAGCCCTTCAAAACCAGAGCCGTTATTGGCAAATGCAGAGGCAAATTCGTAAAGCACTTGGGTTAGGCCGTGGAAACCAGGATTTGAGGTTCCAGCAGCGTTCGGCATCGCTACGGTAAGCGCGGAGAGGCCAAGAATGACTAACGGCTGTACCAGGATCGCTAGAGAGATCCAGCGCATTTCACGGGTTTCTAGCGGTTTGCCAAACAGCTCAGGCGCTCGACCGACCATCAATGAACCAACAAAAGCCGCCAACATCAGATAGAGAAAGAAACCGATAAGCCCAACACCCACGCCGCCAAAGGTGACGTTCACAAACATATCCATTAACACCATCATGCCGCCCATGGGGTTAAAGCTGTCGTGCATGGCGTTAACGGAGCCGTTCGATGTTTGTGTCGTCCAACTGCCCCACAAAGCGGAAAGATCGGTACCAAAACGCAGTTCTTTGCCTTCCAAATTAGCGCCGGGCTGAGAAAGCTCGACAAGCGCAGCATTCGGCATACGTTCCGAAGAAACCACAACAGAGGTGGAAATCAGCGAAAACGTCAGCATCACAGCACCAATACCCATCATTAATCGGCGTCGGCCACTAATAAGTGCAATGGCAATCAGTAATGCGAAGGGAATGATCGTCAGGGAAGCAGTTTCAATCACATTGGCCAACGGCGTTGGGTTTTCAAGCGGAACGCTAGAATTTGGCCCATACCAGCCACCACCATTGGTTCCCAGTTGCTTGATCGCGACCATGGACGCAACCGGCCCTAAGGGTATCGACTGCACCTCTTCCACTTGCGAATCCAGCATTTCCACCTGATGCGCCGCTTGGTAGCTAGAAGGCACTCCCTGGGACGTCAGCAGCAACGCCACCACTGCTGCCAGCGGCAACATAACGCGTACTACCGTGCGAGTCAGGTCATGATAGTAATTGCCAACTCCTTTTAACGTTCCAGCTGGCCGAGCCACTAGTAAGGTACGTGCTATGGCGACCAGTACGGCAAGCCCCGTAGCGGGGGTTAAAAACTGCAGCGTTACAATGGCAAAGGTTTGGCTGAGGTGGGAAAGCTGTGCTTGGCCTGAGTAGTGCTGCTGGTTAGTATTGGTGGCAAACGACACCGCCGTATGCAGCGCTGTATCCCACTTCATGCCGGGTATGCCGTCAGGATTCAGGGGCAGTAAGCCCTGACACATAAACACCAACCATGCCAGTAGTATCAAGCCTACATGCAGCTTCAGAATGGCTAACGCATAGACTTGCCACGTCATTACGCTTTGACTATTAACGCCTGCTAATCGGTAGATAGGCGTCTCTATCACTCTGAATAGCGTGTCGATTCGGCTAGGCTGAGTACTTAGCGCGCGGGCGATATAGATCCCCAATGGCACACCAAGTAATGCCACGATGGCATAAATGGCGATCATGTCGTTCATAGCAATCTCCTAAAAACGCTCGGGGCAAACTAGCGCGTAAAACAAGTACGCCGCAGTGCCGGTCGCGATTATCAACAGTGCAATATTCATCGATGTGCCTCCTTTGATTGGCACCTTGAGCTTAGAGATTGCCTGCGTAAAAAATCGATGGCGTTTAAGGCGTTAACCGTCAAAAAGGTGTAAAAAAATGAGCTTTTGGCTCATTAATAGCGTTTCCTGCCACTGCTGCACTCGACAGCTTCCCTATAGATAGGTGACTATCTTCAGTGACATGTCGTCAGAGTGATCTAACCACCGATGAAGATTATTATTTTGGGTGCCGGCCAAGTCGGTGCCACCCTGGCAGAGCACCTTGCCCGCGAAGAAAATGACATCACCGTTGTCGATACCGACGGTGCGAAACTGCGCGAACTGCACACCAAACTGGATATTCGCACCGTGACGGGTGCAGCTTCGTATCCCATTGTGCTGCGTCAGGCGGGCTGCGAAGACGCCGATATGTTGATTGCGGTAACCAACACCGATGAAGTCAATATGATCGCCTGCCAAGTTGCCCATACGCTGTTTCGCACGCCTACCAAAATTGCCCGCGTACGCTCAACCGCCTACCTCACCCGTAAGGGATTGTTTGCCCACGAAGCGATTCCTATTGATGTACTGATCAGCCCTGAACAAGTAGTCACGGATCATGTTCGCCGCCTGATTGAGCACCCCGGTGCGTTGCAGGTGTTGGAGTTTGCCGGTGGTTTAGTGCAGCTGGTGGCGGTCAAGGCGTTCTACGGTGGCCCGTTGGTGGGACAGGATTTAGCCTTTTTAGCCAAGCACATGCCCAATGTGGAAACACGCGTGGCGGCCATTTACCGCCGCAATCGGCCGATTATTCCCCGTGGTGATACGGTGATTGAAGCCGACGACGAGGTGTTTTTCCTGGCTGCACGGCGTGATATTCGCGCGGTAATGAGCGAACTACGCCGCGTTGAGCGGGATTTCCGACGGGTGGTGATTGCCGGTGGAGGCAATATCGGTGAACGCTTAGCCGAACACCTGGAGCACAGCCACCAAGTTAAGATTATCGAGCACAGTTTAGAGCGCTGTACTGCGCTTTCCGAGCGGCTTGACCGAACGGTGGTGCTCCACGGCAGCGCCACCAGCAAGCGGCTGCTGGAAGAAGAGAACATTGAAGAGTGCGATATCTTTTGTGCCCTGACCAACGACGACGAGGTCAATATTATGTCGTCGCTGCTGGCCAAACGCTTGGGCGCCAAGAAAGTACTGACGCTGATTAACAACGCTGCCTACGTGGACTTGGTTCAGGGGGGCGAAATCGATATCGCCATTTCTCCCCAGCAAGCGACCATCGGCAGCCTGCTTACCCACGTCCGCCGCGGCGATATTGTCAACGTGCACTCACTGCGCCGTGGCGCTGCGGAAGCCATCGAGGCGATCGCCCACGGTGACAAGCAGTCGTCCAAAGTGGTGGGCCGGACCATTGCTGAGATCAATCTGCCTGAAGGCACCACCATTGGTGCAATTGTGCGAGGCAAAGAGGTCATCATTGGCCATGGGGATGTGATGGTAGAGAGCGGCGACCACGTCATTCTATTCGTGATTGATAAGCGACGCATTCGTGACGTGGAGCGGCTATTCCAAGTGGGATTAACGTTCTTTTAAGCCACCCGGAACTCGCCTCACGTTAATCAGAGGCTCCTTAGCATCGTTAACAACACTATGCGTTAAATCTCCACCGCGCGGCCAATAAACTCTATCGGGCCAGTTGGTAAACCGGTGGGCGAACCGGTGTCATCTTCTAGAGTGAGCTCAAAGAGCTGATTATCCTCAAGCGGCGGTAACTGGTCTAAACGCAGGCGCAACGGTTGCCCTGGTTCTACTAGGCCAAGTGAAACCGGCGCTTGCCAATCATCTGCTTTGGTCCAGAACTCCAGTGCTTTTCCTTCGGGCACTTCAAAAGTGCCCAACGGGATCAGTTGAATTTCCTGGCGGTTGGCGGCCTGTACGACCCACCCGGCTGATTGAGTTTGCGGCGCTAACAGCACCACCATATATTCCGGCGTTGTTGGTGCAGTAGAGACATTGGTCAATATCACGCCCATGGTCACCGCGGCAGCCAAACCAAGGCCGGTAGCGGCGCGCCAAAATGGTAGGCTGTGCACCAAGCGGCGTGGCGTTGGTGCCGCCCTAGGAACACGTGCTGATCTTTTCGATGCGGCGTGCATGCTGCGCTCTATACGCGGCCATAAATAATCTGATGGGGTAACAGGATCAACGATCGCGGTGTAGGGGAAAAACTGCTCTTCCCAGTCAGCCACGATGGTCTGTAATTCTGGATCATTGGCTAAGCGTGCCTCAAAGGCTTCTCGCTCAGCAATGGGTAACGAACCTAGCACGTACTCCCCTGCAAGCGCATAAAGGTCATCGTTTTCGTTTGAACGTGTCATGACATACACTCCCGCAGGCGAAGCAAACTTCGCTTAATCCAGGCTTTAACAGTGCCTAGCGGCGCGCCGGTGTGTGCAGAAATTTCAGCATGACTTAACCCATCCACGTAGGCATGTAGCACACAGTTTCGGCGCTCGGTTTCCAATTGCTGCAAGCACTCATCCATCTGTTGGCCCGTTTGCCAGTCAAAGGCCTCCGCTGTTGTCGATAATGACTGTTGGTAGGTGTCATCATCGGCTAGCTCGCCTGGGTCGTTGATATCCACCCTGATTTCTCGGTCGCGCTGGCGAATTGCGTTTAAGGCTAAGTGGCGGGCAATACTGAATATCCAGGTGCGGGCAGAGCCCCGTTCGGGGTCGAAACTATCGGCACGTTGCCAGATATTCAGGCAAGCATCGTGGACAATGTCCTCAGCCATGCCGCGGTCTTTCACAATGCGCATGACAACGCCAAGCAGTCTGGCACCCTCTTGACGATAAAGCTGCTGTAGCGCCGCTTGCTCACCACGCGCGCAGCGGGCAAGCGCATCAGCATAATCAAAGTCGTTAGCTATCGTAGACACGCCTATATCAGACACTTGCTAGCTCCCTGGTGACGCGCCGATACAGTCGCCACTACCGTTATCGCCGCTCTTTTGGCTAGCATAGCGGCTAGAGACTCGCGAGACGAGCCTCTAGCATTACTTAGAAGTGTTTCTTGAGAAAACATTGCTTAGCAAAAGTGTTACTTACCACTAAGCAATAAAGGGACTTAGTTAGCTGTCCAGAAAATATAATCTGCCTGGTAGGTGACGACTGCGGTGGCACCGTCATGGCCATCATCGCAAGCCACATCGGGTGCGACACCACCTTGAGTATTCAGGCGTTGAATATAGCTAACGCCAGTCATTGCGCCCTCACCTTCCGCAGGATTCGCTTCAACGAGCTGCAACGGGATATTGCCATCACCATTCGCGGCAGTTGCCAGCTGAGTGCCGGTAACTTTGGAGCCATCCAACGCTTCCCAAGTAGCAGGCGGGCCGTAGTAGCTGCCAACTTGAGCACCATCACTGTCGTTCAGCGCCGCGTGGGGACCTTTGAATACCCAGCCCATAGTACCGTCACCTTTAGCTTCGCACATGTAGGTAATCGCACCCACACCCACTGTTTCTAGAGCGATGGTATTGCCATCGGGCACTTGAACGTCGGCAGGCGTCATATCGGCCAGCGCAACGTGACTGAAGGATGCAATCAAGGTAGCGGCGAGTGCTGCACGCGTAAGAGGTTGGATAGTCATTTCAGTCTCCTTGGGTTTTGTATCAACCACTGCAAAGTGTGGCTGTATAGGGGATACACACGAGAAGACGTTTTGGATGCACTCTTTTTAGAAAATAATTAATAAAAAAGCGCCTAAAAAATTTGAGGCGCTTTTTATGTATATAAATCAGCTGATTAATTATTGGCTAACGCCATCTA
This sequence comes from Halomonas sp. XH26, assembly GCF_024138895.1. Lineage (NCBI taxonomy): Bacteria > Pseudomonadati > Pseudomonadota > Gammaproteobacteria > Oceanospirillales > Halomonadaceae > Halomonas > Halomonas sp. XH26. Next base: position 1,475,874 of record NZ_CP071889.1, on the reverse strand, counting down.
CTGCAACCTGCCGGGGGCAGGCATTGCCACTGTGATCAAACAGGTGGCAATGCTGGCCTGCAAGCCCCAAACGCACTGTTTGGCCCTCTTCTAAGTGGGTCAAACCGTCTAAACGCTGGGTAAGCGGAACGCTAATACCTGCTACCTGCCAGTGCGCCAGCGTTTCGTAACCCAGCTTTTCCGCCACCATTAAGGTCGCATCCAGCGTGGCTTCTGCCTGCTCTGCGGCGACAAAATCTTCTGCCCGCAGCCCAAGCGTTGCGCTATCCCCTGACTGAAGGTGCTTGCCATTGACCGCCACTGTCAGCGTATCACCGCTATGCAGACGCACGACTGTTTGACGCTCGCCTGGATCTACCACCGTGACGGGAAAGGTATTAATCCGCGGCGAGCCGATGAACTCGGCCACTTCAAGGGTTTTAGGGAAGTGATAGAGCGAAAGCGGCGCGCCGACCTGGGCGATACGGCCACGGGAAAGCAGCACAATACGGTCAGCCAGCGTCATCGCTTCCACTTGATCGTGGGTCACGTAGATCATGGTGGCGTTCAGGCGCTTATGCAGCGCCGCAATTTGCACCCGCATATCCACCCGCAGCGCGGCATCCAGATTAGAAAGCGGCTCATCGAACAAAAAAACCGCGGGCTCTTTTACCAAGGTACGGCCAATCGCTACCCGCTGACGCTGGCCACCTGAAAGATCTTTAGGTTTGCGTTCCAGCAGTTCAGTCAAGTGCAACATGTCAGCGGCATGCTGAACGCGACGGCGAATCTCGGCTTTATCAGTGCGCGCCAGCTTTAAGCCAAAGGCCATGTTTTCCGCCACACTCATGTGCGGGTAAAGCGCATAGGATTGGAAGACCATGCCGATATCCCGCTCCTGGGGCGGAATCTCATTGATCCGCTGACCATCAAGCTGCATATCACCTTCGGTGATATCTTCCAGGCCTGCGATCATACGCAGCAAGGTGGATTTTCCGCAGCCAGAGGGTCCAACGAAGACCACAAACTCGCCATCTTCGATCGTAAGATCGATATCCCGGGAGATTTCCACACCGTCAAAGGATTTACCAATACCGCTAAGCGTTAAACGTCCCATGGTGCATCCTCCTTGGACTGTGGGCAGCAGGCAATCGCCACGCCGTAAGGTGGTAGCCGTAGTTGCCCCTCCTGCCACTCGCCGTTTAGCCAAGCAGGCGAACCCTTCAGTGATTCAGCGCTTTTAGGCGCCACGCGAGTGACGGTTTGGTCGCTAAAATTCAGTGCAATCAGCAGACGTGAGTGTTGATAGGTACGCTCTAAACAGAGCACCTCATCATGCACGGCGTGATAGCGCACCTGGCCTTTTACTAACGCTGGCAAGGTGCGGCGAAACGCTAAAAACTCACGGTAGGCATTAAGCAACGAACCGGCATCGTTATCTTGTTGATCAACGGCGAGACTGGCGTGCGAATCGGGCACTGGCAGCCAGGGCGTGACATCGCTAAAGCCAGCGTGTCGCGCATCGGCTTGCCAAGGGTGTGGCGTTCGGCAACCATCGCGACCTTTATAGGCAGGCCAAAAGGTGATGCCCGCCGGGTCAACCAACTGCTCAAACGTCAGTTCGGCTTCTGGCAAGCCAAGTTCTTCACCTTGGTAAAGGCACACACTGCCCCGCTGGGTAAGCAAAAACACCATATAAAGCCGTAGCTTATCCAGTTGTCCTTCAGCCTGCCAGCGGGTGGCAAGGCGGGTGACATCGTGATTTCCTAGTGCCCAACAGGGCCAGCCGTCGCCAATCCGCGCCTCCATTTCGGTGAGCGTTTTATGCAAATAACCAGGGTCGGCTTTGTCAGTCAGCAGGTTAAAGGAGTAGCACATGTGCAGGCGATTGCCGCCTTGGGAGTATTCCGCCATCACGCCCAGGGCGTCGTCGTCACCAACTTCTCCTACGCTCGTCGAGCCGGGATACTCATCGAGCAGGCCGCGCAGGCGTTCTAAAAACACCACATTTTCCGGCTGGGTTTTATCGTGCTGATGCAGCTGGTAGCCATAGGGATTGTCCGGACGAACACCTAAAAAGCTTTCGGTTACTTCTACGCGCGGAGGATTATCCTTGAGCTCGCCGTGGGTGCAGAAGTTCACTGCATCAAGACGGAATCCGTCGACGCCCCGCTCCAGCCAAAAGCGCGCTTCTTCCAGAATGGCATCCACCACGGCGGGAGTACGGAAATTGAGATCCGGCTGGCTGGCCAGGAAGTTATGCAGATAGTACTGGCAACGGCGCGTATCCCACTGCCAGGCGCTACCACCAAACACCGACTGCCAGTTGGTCGGTGGCGCACCATCAGGTTTGGGGTCGGCCCAGACATACCAGTCTGCTTTCGGGTTATCACGACTTTTGCGGCTCTCTTCAAACCAGGCGTGTTGGTCAGAGGTGTGCGACATTACCTGATCAATCGTCACCTTTAGCCCTCTGGCATGGGCGCCCTCTACTAGGCGATCAAAATCTTCCAAGGTGCCAAACATCGGGTCAACACCACGGTAATCGCTAATATCGTAGCCGAAGTCTTTCATGGGCGAGGTGAAAAACGGCGACAGCCAGATGGCATCGACGTTTAGCGAGGCAATGTAATCAAGCTTATCGATCAGCCCTTTTAAGTCACCAATCCCATCGCTCTGACCGCCCTTTCCGTCGCTATCCATAAAGCTGCGCGGATAAATTTGGTAAATCACTGCGCCGCGCCACCAGTCAGCGCCTTGGCTGCCAATGTAGCGGGAAGTAGAAGATGCCTGCATCATTATATTGTCCTTATCATTACCTGTTGATTGGCATGATGCAGCGTTGATCGTTAGATAAAATCCTCCCCTAGAGGTAGCAGTGGGCGTAGGTATTAGGAGTAGCCGCGACCGCCGCCCTTGAGCACTGTTTACTCTCCTCTTATTCTCCTTGAATATGCGCCAATAATTGCCCCGCCAGCGCAATAGCTTCATCCCGCCGCCGAATATTCTGTTTTTGATAAAGGCTGCGGATATGCGTTTTGATGGTGGTCGGCGCCACCGATAGCTGTTCAGCGATCTGCTCATTAGAGAGCCCAGCATGAATCAGCCCCAAGATTTGCCACTCTCGGCGAGTGAGTGGCGACGTGCGGATAAGTTCAGGCACATCGGGCCGTGCCACAATGTTGGCAATCACTGTCTCGTCCAGCATCAAGCGGCGAGCGCTGCCAAAATCTTTTTGGCGGCCAGCTAAGGTCAACAATCGCTCCGCGCGAGCCTGTTCAAGGGGGGCTAAGCTGTTACTTGCTAATAGCGTCGACAGCAGCTCCCCCAGTGGTTTGCCTATCCGTAAAAAGCTGCCTACCAATGCGGTGCGGGAAGCTAAACTGAGTGCCTGCTGTATATGGTTACTTGCCTGGGTGGTTTTCCCCTGATGCCAAGCCACCGCCGCTAAGCACAGCTGGTTGCGATTCGCATCAGTCACTAATCCTAGCCGCTGGGTGTGGTCTTCAAGGGCATCCAGTAGTTCGCGGGCCTCTTCGTAGCGCCCCAATAGTGTTAATGCACGGGCATGGTTACGCACGTTGCACTGGGAAAAGTGATTGGTGGCATGCTCGGTAAGTGGTTCTGGCGCTTCTTGGCGCCAACGCTCGACCGCATCCATATCGTGTGTCGATTGCCACCACGCCAACAGCGTTGCATGGGCATTGGCTACCCAATCAATGTGGTAATCCCCTTCTGAGAGAATTTTACGCAGCCTACGAATGTGGTCGGCACACTGCGCTTGGTCTCCCCGGCTCTGGGCGACTTTAGCGAGCTGAATATGGCACTGCAGCGTCCAGCGCTCGCCTTGATTATCTAACACCGCAATACCTTTCAACGCAGCCTGCTCGGCTTCGTCTAACCGATGCCACTCCCAAAGCACCTGGCTGCGAATGCGGTACAAAAACTCCGCGACCGGCAAATGTTCAAGTTCGGCGCGTTCTAAATGAGCAAAGGCACGCTCTTGAATATCGTAGGCGGCCTGCAAGCGTCCCTGAGCCACCAGGGTTTCAGACTGATGACAGTATGACCACAGCAGCAGCTGATGATCGTTGCGCTGACGAGCTTGGCGCTCTACTTCTCTAACGCGCTGAAGCGACTCTTCCAGATAGCCCAGAACAAAGCGTGCTTCACTAAGAATAGCGGTGGCGGTCAGTGGTGTTGACGCCAGATAGCGAGCAGGCGCCGCAAGCGCCTGCTCAGCCAGTGGCGCTGCGCGCTCAGCATCACCCTGGTTAATCGCCAATTGGGCACGCAATGTGGCAAATTCAGCACTCAATGCCTGCCATTCGGGCTCATCCAGCTGAGCCTCTATCCATCCGATCACTCGTGCCGTGATATCAAACTGAAATTGCCCATGAGATACCCAACCATAGAGCAGCGTATGCTCCGGACGTTTTGAAAGTCGCGGTTCGCCCAACAGTGCAAAGCCTTGCGCTAATAACGCATAAGCTCCGCTGGCTAATAGCGCAGGCCCCTGCGCGGTCAACAAGCTGGCAACATCCTCTGGCTCCTCGGCTAAGATTGCCTGGCGTAGCGCCATGACCGGATCATTTAGCGCTAACCACGCCTGGCTTGCACGCTGGTGTAACCTTCGCTGAGTGGCTAAATCAAGCTCGTGTCGGCGGTGACGAAGATACTCGCCAAACAGTCGCTGAAAGCGGAACCACTGGCTATGCGGGTCGGGGCGTTCAATGAATAGCCCCGCTTGCTCAAACGCTTCCAAGCGCTGAGTTAACCGCTCTCCTTCCAAAAGGCGCGCCATTAGCTCGGGCGAAAAACGCTCTAACACCCCCAACTGAAGCATTAACTCGCGCTCTTCAGAGGGAAGCGCGGCAGCGAGCAGCTCATCAAACCAAGCGACAAAATCAGGGTGCGCACCGCTTAAGCGCTCTACCAGCGCATCAAATCCCGCGCGCGTGGTGGTTCGCTCAACCAGCCAGTTAAGCGCTACAATCCAGCCACCGCTTCTACGCAAGGCACGTTCAAGGCTTACTCGGGTGGGCGGAAAACTTAGCTGTTCGGCACACAAGGTGTGTGCTTCTTCGCTGTCAAAGGCCAAGCCATGAAGGTCGATCTCTTCAAGCTCCCCTCTCAATCGCAAACTCGCCAAACCAAGCGCGGGTCGCGAGCGGCTCGCCAGTGTCAAGGTCAACCAACGCGGCTGATGACGCAGCCAGTGAGCGACGCCCGCCAAAATATCGGGATGGGTCACGTATTCAAATTCATCGACGACGAAACGACACGGGGAACGTTGCTCGGGTAACTCTCCCAACCAGCGCTCTAGCTGCTCGATGCAGTCAGCATTGTCAGCCATGGATGAAAGCACACAGGTGCCATTGAGCAGTTTATTCAACGCTGCCCGCCAGTAGGTTAGAAAGCGTGCTGGCTGGTTATCACGCTGATCCAACCGAAGCCAAGCGGACTCCTGCTCCAGCGCGGGTAACCGTTCGGCCAGCAGTGTCGTTTTGCCATAACCCGAGGGCGCTGCCAGCACCAGCAGGCGGGTGCGCTCGTTTAAGGCGAAATGATCATTTAGACGTGGCCGGGCCACCACACTAAGCGGCAGCGGCGGAGCCTTTAGCTTTTCTTGGAGTAACGACATCAGCGCCTCCCGATATCAGTGCTTTTACATAACAAAAAGCCCGCGACACGTCGCGGGCAATCAGCATTGGAGAAACAGTTTTCACTAGCGAGCAGCGGCTTACGCTTAGAACCTCTGCTTAGAACCTCTGTTTAGAACCATACCTCGCTTTGTACGCCAAAGGTAAATTCACCGCCAGTAAATCCATCGCTACCTAGAGAACTTGCGCCGTAGCTATTAAGGCTATCGTCCCAGTCGCTGTAAGTCGTGAATAGTCGGATCTCAGGACGCTTCCAGAAACCACCTACTTCCGGCTTGAAAGTCGGTGCGATAGTGAACTTCATATAGTCACCATCAACCGCGCTACGGTCACTGTAACCCTGTGGATCTAAATCCATCCACTGATAGCTAGCTTCGTACTGCATTTCGAAATTCGGATTGATTTCATTCGCCAAGCGCACGTTTAGCGTAGCCCAATCATAGCTGTCACCGTTAGCGAAGCGATCTTCACTGGTTTCAGCCAGTATCGACGGTGCAATACGCCACTTCGGTGCAATATAGGTCGTTCCGTATAACGCCAGCCGCGTTGCGGTAGCATCATCCGTCAGGTCGCCGTTACTACCCAACCCTTTAACTTCAGCCCCTAAGCCTTGGCCGTGCAGTACAGCGGCCTTAAAGTTACCCTCGCCCATGCCGAAGAAGCTATCGCCGTGGTAAGCCACCATGGTATGCCAGCCGGTATCAGCCGCGGTTTGGCCCACGCCAATATCACGCTCATCGTTATCAGCAGCAGACATGCCGTTGACCATGACCTGCCAGTTACCGAAGTAATTATTAGAGGTCAGCACGAGGTTATCCGTATCGCTATCTTCCCCATCTAAGCCGGGGTTTTCACGGTTGACGACCGGATAGTCGCTGAAGCTGCGGCCATAAACTGAAAGGTTACTCTTCCAGTTATCGGCTAGCTGCATGTCGTATATACCACCACCGGTACCGGCGAGGAAGACAACATCGCTATCTAGCCAATGGATATCAAAGTTATCACGGTCAAAACGCTTACCGGCCCAAATGGAAGCGTTTTCAAACGCGCCGGTAAAGCTTGGTAAGTCACTAAATTCGGCATACACCTGGCGCACGTTTAGGTTGGTATCGTCACCTACCCAATCGTTGCTGGAATTAGTACCAGCAGCCAACATCGTGGTGTAACGGGCTTTTGCACCGTTATCAAACTGCATGCGGTAGTTCAGAATGGCTTCAGAGTATGTATCCGGCTCGTTGCCCAAACGACCAACGGCACCGCCATTGCCACCCGCGGGTGTCAGATAAGGACCAGCTGGTGCGCTTTTACCATCTTCACCAATTAGCAGGCCAGAACGCGCATAGACATTAAAGGAGAATCCCTCTTCACCGCTGGATTGGCGCTCTACACGGGCAAGGCGTTCTTCAATATCAGCATTGGTAGCGGGCGCACTTGACGATGGTGCAGCATGTCCCTGCTCAGCTAACTCAGCGCGACGTTCTGCAGCCTCCGCCCGCTGTTCGGCAGCCGCAATTCTTGCTTCTAACTGAGCAAATCGCTCTTCCAATGTTGTGTCGGCGCTAGCAGTGCCACACAGCCCAAAACTGGCAGCGGCGATGGCAATGGCGAGAGGTGTTTTGAATGTCATTTTGTGCATTGTTTTAAACCCTAATTTATTAAGCCCTTGTTTTTAAAATCCATATCCTTAAAACTCATACTCTTAAAAGCGGTATTCCTAAGAGCTGCATTCCTAAGAGCTATGCTTTAAAAAAAGCGTTTTAAAAATCGCTTTAAAAACTTGGCTTTAAATCTTTTATTTTTGAGATTTTGTTGAAAACGTAAGTTTCTGATGCTTTTGCTTTAAGCCTTCCTTGCCTTCGATCCAAAGCCATCAGTCTGTCGTTTTACCGCACGGATAGCCCCGCTTATCAACACGCCCAACGACTCTCCCACTGAGTGGCGCTAAACGCTGTTCTGCGAACCGAATTCAGCAGATTATGTTGCAAAGCAACTACGTTTTATCCCGCTAGATAACGGTAGAAAGAACTTAATCGATTAAGAGGTAGTAAACCAACAAGAAATCACTAATTATCGACCAATGTCTAAACCGTTCATTAGGTTAGAAAAAAGTAATGCAACGGCATTAGACAAAAGTCGCTATTGAACTTGTCACGAGGAGACGGCTAACTGGCACCTTACTTAATCGTTTAAGTAGGCGCTAAAAGCGCTTTTAACACTCATTACCCATAACAACAAATGCCGAGGAACGCCCTATGAAAAAGACACTACTCACTTCTGCCATTGCTTTGGCTAGTCTCGCTAGCGCCACAGGTTCTGCCCAGGCGGCTGAGTTAACCATTTCTTGTGGAGCTGTTGGTGCGGAGCTTACCCTTTGCCAAGAAGGTGTGAGCGCCTGGGAAGAGAAGACCGGCCACAGTGTCGATGTGGTTTCAACGCCAAACTCATCTACTGAACGTTTGTCACTTTACCAACAAATTTTATCCGCCAACTCTAGCGACATCGATGTCATGCAGATCGATGTTGTCTGGCCCGGCCTACTCGCTAATCACCTGCTTGATTTAAGCGAAGTGCTTGGTGAAGACGCCGCGGCAGGCCACTTCGACACCATTGTCACGAACAACACTATCGATGGCCGCCTAGTTGCGATGCCCTGGTTTACCGACGCAGGTGTTCTGTATTACCGCGAGGACTTGCTGGAGAAACATGGCCATGACGTACCTACTACGTGGCAAGAACTGACCGACATCGCGCGTGATATCAAAGATGCCGAGCGCGCAGAAGGCAATGATCGTATGCAGGGTTTTGTCTTCCAGGGGCGTGCCTATGAAGGACTTACCGTCAATGCACTGGAGTGGGTATCAAGCTTCGGTGGCGGTACCGTGGTAGATCAGAATGGCGAAGTTACCATCAATAACGAAAAAGCTGCTGAAGCACTGGATTTAGCAGCCTCATGGATTGGCGATATCTCTCCGGAAGGCGTGCTGAATTATACCGAAGAAGAAGCCCGTGGTGTTTTCCAGGGCGGCAATGCCGTATTTATGCGCAACTGGCCATACGCCTGGTCACTGGCTCAAAGCGAAGATAGCGATGTACGTGGCAGTGTCGGCGTCACCCAATTGCCCGCAGGTGGAGAAGACGGTCGAAGTGCAGCTGGCTTAGGCGGTTGGAACTTAGCAGTATCCCGCTATAGCGAACATCCCGAACTCGCCGCTGATCTGGTCGCTTTCTTAGCCGGTGAAGAAGAGCAAAAGCGTCGTGCCATCCAAGCGTCCTACAACCCCACCATCGATGCGCTTTACCAAGATGAAGAGGTACTGGAAGCCGTGCCTTTCTTTGGCACTCTTTACGACACCTTCACCAACGCTGTTGCCCGTCCGTCAGCACCTACCGGGGATGCCTATGGCCGTGTTAGCAATGCCTTTTTCAGCACCTCACATGATGTGCTTTCGGGTACTAAAACTGGCGCTGACGCCGTCGCTGACCTCGAAGGCGATCTACTCCGCCTGAAGCGTCGCAACTGGTAACCGCGGAGATACCTATGTCGACCTCTTCTAACAACAGCGCGCCCCTGGAGGCGCGCTCAGCCGCAGCGCCAGCGCGTCGGCATCGCGGCACTAAAGTACGCCGTCAGCGGGTCAAAGCGGCTTGGCTGTTCTTGGCTCCCATGCTGATCGCATTAACGTTGGTGGCCGGCTGGCCGTTAATGCGAACATTTTTTCTAAGCTTTACCGATGCCTCACTGTCGGACCTGGGTGCGGCTAATCTAATCGGGTTTGAAAACTATCTGGTTTACGACAATGGTCGCTGGTTCGGGGTGCTTGCTGACCCAGTCTGGTGGCAATCTGTTTGGAACACCGTTTACTTTTCGGTGGTATCTGTCTCTTTAGAAGTCATTTTCGGTGTCATTGTGGCGCTGATTCTAAATGCGGAGTTTAAAGGTCGGACGATTGTTCGCGCAGCGGTGCTGATTCCGTGGGCAATCCCCACCATCGTTTCCGCGCAAATGTGGGCATGGATGCTCAACGATCAGTTCGGCATCATCAACCACCTGCTGATGACGGTTGGGATTATCGACAATCCTATCGCCTGGACGGCTAGCGCTACTTACTCAATGTGGGCAGTCATCATGGTCGATGTCTGGAAAACAATTCCGTTTGTCGCCCTGTTGGTGTTAGCCGCCCTACAGATGTTGCCAAAAGATTGCTACGAAGCAGCAGAAGTAGATGGCATTCATCCCGTGCGTGTGTTCTTCAAAGTGACCCTACCGCTAATTACGCCTGCCTTGATGGTGGCGGTGATTTTCCGCCTTCTAGATGCCCTGCGGGTGTTCGACGTGATCTACGTACTGACTTCTAACTCGACCAGCACGATGTCGATGTCAGTCTATGCGCGTCAGCAGTTGGTTGAGTTCCAGGATGTTGGTTACGGCAGTGCTGCCTCTACCCTGTTGTTCTTGATTATTGCCCTGGCCACCGTTGCTTACCTCTATTTAGGCCGTAACAAAATACAACTAGGAGGTGACTGATGAACCAACGTCAGTTAGCCAAAATTGCCAAGCGCGTCGGCTTTTGGGCCTTAATTGCGCTGATTATGGTATACGCCGTTTTCCCATTTTATTACGCGGTCATTACCTCACTTAAACCTTCTAGTGACTTATTCCAGGTTGAACTTTGGCCCTCAAATTGGAACCTGGACAATTATGCGCAGATTTTTAGCCAGTCGAGCTTTATCCGCGCGATTTTTAACTCGGTAGTCGTAGCATTTAGCGTTGTTTTCATCGCGCTGCTACTGGGTATTACCGCCTCCTACGCGCTGGGCCGAGTTCGCTTCCGTGGTCGCTCGACCGTCATGCTGGTCATTCTTGGGGTTTCCATGTTTCCTCAGGTCGCGGTGCTCTCAGGCTTGTTTGAGGTGATTCGCGCACTAAATCTCTACAACAATCCCGCTGGTCTCATTCTGAGCTACACCATTTTCACGCTGCCCTTCACCGTCTGGGTACTTACCACCTTCATGAAAGAACTGCCCATGGAGTTGGAAGAAGCCGCCATCATGGATGGCGCTACGCCCTGGATTACGATTACTAAAGTTTTCCTACCGCTAATGTGGCCCGCCATGGCCACCACTGGCCTGCTTGCCTTTATTGCTGCGTGGAATGAGTTCCTGTTCGCCTTAACCTTCACACTCACTGATGCCCAGCGCACCGTGCCTGTTGCCATTGCACTGTTGTCAGGTGGTAGCGCCTACGAGCTTCCCTGGGGGCCAATTATGGCCGCGTCGGTCGTCGTCACCGTGCCACTGGTTATCCTAGTCATCATTTTCCAACGTCGCATTGTTTCAGGCTTAACTGCAGGTGCAGTTAAAGGCTAAGCGTGGGTGTTATTTACGTTTTATTAAGGATTTATTCATGCAAGACAATCTGACCTGGTGGCGCGGCGGCGTTATCTATCAAATTTACCCGCGCAGCTTCCTAGACAGCCGTGGCGACGGCATTGGTGACTTGAAAGGCATTACCGAAAAGCTCGATTACGTCGCTTCTTTGAACGTTGATGGTGTCTGGCTTTCGCCCTTTTTCACCTCCCCCATGCTCGATTTCGGTTATGACGTCAGCGATTACCGCGACGTTGATCCGATGTTCGGCACCCTGGATGATTTCAAGGCGCTGCTCGACAAGGCCCATTCGCTAGGCCTGAAAGTAATGATTGACCAAGTCATCAGCCATACCTCTGAACAGCACGCTTGGTTTAAAGAGAGCCGCCAGAATCGTACAAACCCCAAAGCCGATTGGTTTGTGTGGGCAGACCCTAAGCCCGATGGCACACCCCCTAATAACTGGCTATCTATTTTTGGCGGCCCTGCCTGGACCTTTGATTCACGCCGCCAGCAGTATTATCTACACAACTTTTTGACCAGCCAGCCGGATGTCAACTTCCACAATCCGGAAGCCCGTCAGGCGCAGCTGGATAACATGCGCTTTTGGCTGGATCTTGGCGTTGATGGTTTCCGCCTTGATACCGTCAACTTCTACTTTCACGACGCTGAGCTGCGTGACAACCCACCGGTGCCCAAAGGCGAATCCAAGACCCTGGGCGCTCCAGAGGCTAACCCCTACACGTGGCAACGTCATGTCTACGATATTAGCCGCCCTGAAAACGTAGATTTCTTAAAAGACTTACGCGCCTTGATGGACGAGTATCCCGGCACTACGACCGTGGGCGAAATCGGCGATGACAACCCACTTGAGCGCATGGCTGAGTACACCGCAGGCGGTGACAAACTGCATATGGCTTACACCTTTGACTTGCTCAATAAGCCACGCTCCGCTAGCTATATTCGTCATGTTATTGAGCGCTTTCAGCGCTTAGCGGGCGACGCTTGGCCCTGCTGGGCAACATCCAACCATGATGTTGAACGCAGCGCATCACGCTGGGGCGCTGAAGAAGATCCCATTGCTTATCCTAAAGTGATGCTCGCCATGCTGTTTTCCCTACGCGGCAGCGTCTGCCTTTATCAAGGGGAAGAGTTAGGGCTTCCGGAAGCTGACGTGCCCTTCGAGCGCATTCAAGACCCTTACGGCAAAGTGCTCTGGCCAGAGTTTAAAGGCCGAGACGGGTGCCGCACGCCGATGCCCTGGACCGATGGCACCCAGGCAGGTTTCTCGGCCATTGAGCCATGGCTCCCCGTAGAAAAACGCCACCTGCCATTGGCGGTTAGCCAACAGCAAACGAACCCAGACTCAACGCTTAACGGTGTGCGCCGGATGCTGGCTTTCCGCCAAGCGCACTCCGCGCTGTTTGACGGTGATTTACAGCTGATTGAGGTTGGCGAGGAGTTACTGGGCTTTATTCGTCAAAATGGCCAAGACAAAGTGCTGTGTGTCTTTAACCTGACGGGGAATGAGCTGCAAACAGCACTCCCCTTAGACATTATTGGTGACCTGGAAGGACACGGCTTCACTACGGCACGTCAAGATAATGTGCTGACGCTGCCCGCCTATCAAGCCGCCTTCATGCACGTTGCTTAGTCAAATCAATGGCAATAATCAATAACAACATTCAATAACGATAGTCGGCCCGATACGAGGAATGCAGCATTGAGGCCGACAAGGAGCTAACCATGGCAAGTGTTACGCTTGAAAAGATCAACAAAGTATTTGGTCGCGATCACATTATTAAAGACGTTGACCTGACCATTGGCGATGGTGAATTTGTCGTCTTTGTTGGCCCATCCGGCTGTGGCAAATCTACGCTGCTGCGCCTTATCGCGGGTCTTGAGTCAATCACCGACGGTGACTTAAACATTGGTGACACGCTGGTCAATGACCTTCCCCCACGAGAACGTGGTGTGGGCATGGTGTTTCAGTCGTATGCTCTTTACCCGCATATGACCGTTTATGACAACATGGCTTTTGGTTTGAAGCTTGCCAAAACAGACAAAGAGACGGTCCATGAACGGGTAATGAGTACCGCTAAAATTTTGCAGCTTGAAGACCTGTTACACCGCAAGCCGAAAGCACTGTCGGGCGGTCAGCGCCAGCGTGTTGCAATGGGCCGTGCGATGGCTCGGGAACCTCGCATTCTGCTTTTTGATGAGCCACTTTCTAACCTGGATGCGTCGCTGCGAGTACAAATGCGCAACGAGATCGCCAGGCTGCACAATCGCCTGGGCTCTACGATGATTTATGTGACCCACGACCAAGTCGAAGCCATGACCCTGGCAGATAAAATCGTGGTGCTAAAAGGCGGCCATATCGAGCAAGTTGGCAGCCCACATGAACTTTATCAACGCCCAGCCACCAAGTTTGTCGCCGGTTTTATCGGTTCACCGACGATGAATTTTATGCCTGCGGAGCTTGCCAGCGGTTCAAAAGATGGTTGCCGGGTGACGGCAAAAGGCTTGGGAGAGGTCGCACTTCCCCAAGCCGCTGATAGCTATCGCACGGGCAGCTCACTTACCTTAGGCATACGCCCCGAGCACCTACGCTTAGAGGCACCCAAGGGCGATAACTGCTTTGAAATTTTCAATGTCGAGTATCTAGGTAATGAGGTCTATGTCTACCTAGAACCCAAAGAGGGCGATACACTGCTTATCCACCGCAGCGAAGCCCCAAGCAAGTGGGAAGAAGGCCAAAAAGTATCCCTGGTGCCTGACATTGAGCATGTGCATCTATTTGATGAAAGTGGTGCGGCGTTGATGCTTTCTGAGACACGCTCTGCGGCTTAACGAACGCTATCAACTACGCTGTTGCTGAGCGAACAACGGCCTTTGATGCTACTACCTCTATAGCAACGGTAGTGGAAACAACGTCAAGGCCGTATTTTTGTGCGCCAGATTCAATTCATTAGCCTGCGATGTAAAATAACGCCCAAATAATTAAACAGGATAGGAAACCCGTGACTGCCCATCGTCGAATGACTCTCAAGGATCTTGCCACAGAACTCGGCGTTTCCACTGCGACAATATCAAACGCCTTCAACCGCCCTGACCAGCTTTCGCCACTTCTGCGCGATCGTATTTTAAGTGAGGCAAAACGCCTTGGGTATAACGGCCCAGATGCCAAGGCCCGCAGTCTGCGTACTGGGCGCTCCAGCATTGTTGCGGTTATTCTTGCCGAAAGCCTGACCTACAGCCTCAATGATGCTGTCGCCAGTGAATTTTTATCCGGTGTCGCTGAAGTACTCGATGCACATGGGCATACCATGCTGCTACTGCCTGGCCGGGGTCATGCCTCCCAGCCGCCAGGGTCTGCAAACATTGCCGATGGCTTTATCGTTTACGGCCTGATGCCTAATAACAAGCTGCTAAGCGAGCTGCCTGCGCAGCGCCCACTGGTGTCCGTGGATTTCGACATTGATGGCAGTCCGACTGTGCATATCGATGACCAAGACGCGAGCTACCACCTTGCCCTGCACGCATTAAAAACGCGGCCACAGCGGCCTGCGGTGATTAACCTTCGTCTGACAAAAGAGCATTGCAACGGCCGAATCACCAAAGCGCACACCCTACTGCCGGGCAGCAGCACCATCAGTCGTGCACGCCTGGCCGGATTTCATGCAGCACTCACCGAACATGGCTTTGATGCTGAACAGATCCCACTATGGAATATCGAAGAGAACGTGTTTGATGTGTGTTCACCAGTGATCAAAGAAATCCTCGACCTGCCTGCCAATCAGCGCCCGGATCTGCTGCTATGCATGTCAGACCGCATTGCGCTTACCGCGCTGACGCTGGCCGAACAGCGTGGCATTCACGTACCGGGGGAGCTAAGAATTACCGGCTTTGATGGCATTGCTGAAGGGCAATATAGAGCACCGCGTTTAACGACCGTGCGCCAGGACAGTGCGGGCAAAGGCCGCGTGGCAGCAAAAATGATTCTAGGTCGGATACCAAAAACCCAGCAGCTACTCAAAACAGAGTTGCTGCTGGGCGACACTTGCCCATAAGGGTCAGTCAGGTGTTATTTGGCCGTTTTCTGCATGGCAAGGGCGGTATCTAACATACGGTTGGAGAAGCCCCACTCGTTGTCGTACCACGCCATAATTTTCACCAGGCGGCCATTCACACGGGTGTGATTAGCATCAAAAGTAGACGAGTGTGCATCATGATTGAAATCAATAGACACCAGCGGCTGTGCGTTAACCGCTAGCACAGACGAATTCGCCGCTGCTTTTTCAACAATTGCGTTGATCTCTTCTTTGCTGGTATCGCGGCTTGCCGTAAATGTTAAATCTACCAGGGAAACGTTGATCACCGGTACGCGTACGGCTAACCCATCAAACTTACCTGCCAGCTCCGGCAAGACCAAACCAACGGCCGCTGCTGCGCCTGTTTTGGTCGGAATCATCGAATGCGTCGCACTACGCGCGCGGTAAGGGTCGGAGTGATAAACATCCGATAGGTTCTGGTCGTTGGTGTAGGCATGGACCGTGGTCATCAAGCCATTTTCAATGCCTACGGCATCGTTTAACGCTTTGGCGACCGGCGCCAGGCAGTTAGTCGTGCACGACGCATTGGAAACCACCGTGTGCTCGGCTGTCAGAATGTCGTCATTAACGCCATATACGATAGTAGCGTCAGCATCGGGGCTGGGTGCAGAGATCAACACACGCTTAGCACCCGCTTCTATATGCTTGGCAGCGGCTTCTCGCTTAGTGAACAAGCCTGTGCACTCCATGACAAGATCAATGTTCATGGATGCCCAAGGAAGCTGGCTAGGGTCACGCTCAGAAGAGATCGCGATGCGATCGCCATCCACACGAATACTTTCGGCATCATGCTCAACGGCAAAAGGAAAGTGGCCGTGAACCGTATCGTGACGCAGCAGGTGCGAGTTTAGGGAAGGATCACCTAAATCATTAATCGCAACCACTTGGACACGATCCCGGTAGCTATTTTCGTACAGCGCACGCAGTACGTTACGACCAATCCGTCCAAATCCGTTAATAGCAACTCTTATTGTCATGATGGCACCTCAGTCAAGCAGTGGTAGTCGATGGCGTATCCAGTAAAAAAATTACTAAAAATACGTATTTATTCGCCTTTAGGTCAATTTTTACCTATCCAAACTGCCCTTAAAGGCTAATAACATCCCAATATGTAGTAAAATTACTATATAAAGGCTATCGTAGTCCAATAATTAATCACCGCCAAGATGGTCAATAGGAGTAACTTTTATGACTCGCTCAACATCTCCCACTCCCCTTCGCCGCACCAAGATTGTCGCGACGCTTGGTCCAGCAAGCGATCGCCCTGGCGTGCTGGAAGCCATGCTAAAAGCGGGCGTCGATGTCGTGCGGCTAAATTTCTCCCATGGCGCCGCAGACGACCACCGCCGCCGCTTGAAAGAGGTACGCGAGATTGCCCAGCGACTAAATCGTAGCGTTGCCGCCCTGGGTGACCTGCAAGGGCCAAAAATTCGTATATCCCGCTTTGCCGAAGGTGCCGTTCACTTGGACATTGGCCAGGCCTTTGTGCTCGACATGGCGTTGGATGCCAACAGCGGCACGGCCGAGCGCGTCGGCTGTGATTACAAGTCGCTGATTGACGATGTCGCCCCTGGTGACCGGCTACTGCTGGATGATGGCCGTGTCGTGCTGGACGTCACCTCGATTATTGGTCAAGAAGTCCATACACGTGTTCACGTAGGTGGCAAGCTTTCCAATAACAAAGGCATCAACAAGCAAGGCGGTGGATTATCCGCCCCGGCGCTTACCGAAAAAGATAAAGAAGACCTAAAAACCGCGATCGATATCGGGGTGGATTACTTGGCGGTATCGTTCCCACGCAGCGCTGCTGATATGCAAGAAGCGCGTGACCTGCTCGGCGAAGCAGGCAAGGAAATAGGCCTGGTTGCCAAGCTTGAGCGCGCCGAAGCGGTTGCCGATGATGAAACGCTGGATGGCATTATCGAAGCCTCTGAAGCCGTGATGGTCGCCCGAGGCGACTTAGGCGTAGAAATTGGCGATGCCGCACTGATCGGCACTCAAAAACGCATCATCAAGCATGCTCGCACGCTTAACCGCGCGGTAATTACCGCCACACAAATGATGGAGTCGATGATTGAGTCGCCACTGCCCACCCGCGCGGAAGTATTCGACGTGGCTAACGCAGTGCTTGATGCCACCGACGCCGTCATGCTTTCCGCGGAAACCGCCGCGGGTGACTATCCGGTAGAAACCATTCAAGCGATGGATCGAGTATGCCTCGGCGCTGAGCGCGAACGTATTGCTCAGTCATCAGGCCACCGTATTCATGAAGGCTTCGAGCGCATTGATGAAACCATTGCCCTCTCTGCCATGTATGCCGCTAACCACCTCACCGGGGTACGCGCCATAGCCTGTATGACCTCGACAGGTTATACGCCACTGATTGCCTCACGCATTCGCTCTGGCCTGCCGATTGTTGGCCTTGCACACAGCCCGATTGCCCAACGGCGCATGGCGCTTTATCGCGGCGTCGTGTCGATCCCCTTCGACACAACCCATATGGACCCTAAAGAGCTCAACCAAGAAGCCGTCAAACTACTCCAAGCTCATGGTTTGGCACACCCTGGCGATCATGTCATTCTTACCCGCGGCGACCACATGAATGCCCACGGCGGCACTAACACCATGAAAGTGCTGGCCGTCGAAGAAGCGTAAACCTAACAGCGACCTGAAATAGCCGGAATGTTAACTGGAGAGCCATGCCATGAGCGATGCACGTCCACCCCGCCAAGCCGTTCGTACGCTGCAACCGCGTAAACGCATTGCGCTAATTGCCCACGACGGCAAAAAAACCGAAATGCTGGAGTGGGCAACACGCTGGCAGGAAACGCTCAGCCAGCACACTCTCATTGGTACGGGGACTACCGCTGGGCGGCTCAAAAATGCGCTTGGCCTAGAGGTCGAGGGATTGATGAGCGGGCCGCTGGGCGGTGATCAGCAAATTGGTGCGCGGATTGCCGAACAACAGCTAGACGTGCTGATTTTCTTCTGGGATCCGTTTGCCCCTCAGCCCCACGATCCTGATGTCAAAGCGCTGCTGCGTTTAGCCGCGCTATGGAACGTGCCGGTGGCATGCAATGCGGCGAGCGCCGACTTTTTACTGTCGTCGCCCTATCTCAGTGAACGCTACGATATGTCTATTCCGGATGCGCAGGCCTGGGCTCAAGCCCGCACGGTATAGCTCTTAACAACTCAAGCTCTTAACAACTCAAGCTCTTAACAACTCAAGGTCTGAACAACTCAAGCTTTGAACGAATCAATGGGGCTTATCGGGTACGCAGGTGGCGCGCCACAACCTGCTGCCCACACTGATAGTCACCGTTCATGGCATTCAGGGCACAGCGCAGGGTGAGTTCAGCAATGCGATCATAATCTTGCAAGGCTGAATTCACCGGTTGCGGCAGAAAGTCCAATAAGCGGTGGTCGCCAAAGGTGGCCAACCGCATATTCTCTGGCAGCCCACCGCGCTCCAGAAACACGTCAAACACCCCTTCCATCAGCACATAAGACGCGGTGATCAACGCATCAGCGCCCCCCTTCTCATCCAGCAGTTGAGCGGCAAGGCGGGCACCTTCACTACGCTCGTAGTGCGTACCGCTAAGCAAAACCGGCTCGATAGAGCTGTCTTGTAGTGCTGACTGGAAACCCACCCTCCGCTCGCGACTGATCGACAAGCTTGGCATCGCTTCTAACCACGCGACCCGCCGCGTGCTACCCGTAATGACCGAGCGGGTTAGCGCATATGCTGCGTCTTGATCGTTGCTGACGACACTGGCAAAACGCGTCGGCGCAAGCCCACGATCCATTCCCACAACGCACCAACCTTCATCCACCAACTCAGAATAGAAGGTGTCCTCTTCGGCAAGGCAGCTGGCGGTAATAAGCACCTCACAACGCTGCGCGCGAAGCGCCAATGCCAAAGCGCGCTCGCTATCGGCACAGTCATCTGAGCTAGCCACCAACAGCTGATAACCCTTCTCTCTCGCGCCACGCTCTAAGCGTTTCGCGAGCCGCGCATAGCTGATATTTTCAAGGTCCGGCACGATCAATCCAATCAGCCGACTTGCCCCACGACGCAGCGCTGCTGCCTGCGGGTCAATGTGATAACGATGCTGCCGCACGACCGCCATTACTTTCTCAATGGTGGCATTACTAATACGCCGTTGCTCGGCCTGGCCATTAATTACATAGCTCGCCGTGGTGCGCGATACGCCCGCAAGCCGGGCAATGTCGGCAAGTGTCATGCAATTCTCCCTCTGGTTGCCGGTGTAGTTTATCAGCCGTTTCTCGCCACCCAGACTAAAGTCTAGAAAGACAACCCTTGTGTCTTTAAGTGAATCGATTCAGCATAGCCAACTAACCACAGATGACACGATTCATCCAGCGAAGCTCAACGCTCTACGACCAACGTTTAAGCATGATCACGCTGCAGACATTACCCTTGGCTGACAGCGTTTACAGGAGAACCCTATGTTAACTCTCGGCCCAGATGACATCTTGCTCGACCGCCATGCGGACGACTGGCAAGCTGCACTCGACATCGCCGCCAAGGCGCTAACGGATGCGGGCTTAGTTGAGGCCGAGTACCGTGATGGCCTCCATGCCCGTGAAGCGCAGTCGTCAACCTATCTTGGTAACGCGATTGCCATTCCACACGGCACGCCGGAAAGCCGTCAGCACGTAAAACATACCGGCGTGAGGGTGCTGCAGTTCCCCAAAGGCGTTCAGTGGCATGACGGCCAGACGGTCTATGTACTGGTGACGATAGCCGCGCAAAATGACGAACATTTAGACATCCTGCGTCAATTAACCCACGTCTTAGACCGCGAAGGCGTCGCCAACCAGCTCGCCAGCGCTAGCTCGGCTGTCGAGGTAGCGCGTTTACTTTCCAAACCAGCGCTTGAGCCACGCCTGGATGCCGATACGCTGTGCGTTAATTTCCCTGCTCGCGACCCTCAAGAACTCGCCTTGGCCGCTGCCGCACGGCTGCGCCAAAGTGGCTGTGTTGATAACGCTTTTATTAGCGCCATCGCCAGTGCTTCCCCTCAATGGCTGGGCAAAGGATTTTGGTTGGCAAGCCAAGCGCAAGGGGTGACACAACCCGCACTAGGCGTTGCCACGCCAGCTGATCCTAAACTTGAGCATAGCGGCCATCCTGTCCACGCGCTGTTCTGTTTAGCGGCCAGTGGCGATGCCCACCGCCCACTGCTGGAACAGCTATTAGCCATGTTGGAGAACGGCGAAAGTGACAGCTTGGTGGGCAAAAGCAGCGCACAGCTGCTGGCCACGCTGGCGGGCGAAACCGCCAGCACTCAGACTCGTCGCGTGCGCGTCTTGAACCCCCATGGCCTGCACGCCCGCCCAGCAAAACAGCTGGTACAGGTCGCCCGCGCGCAATCAATGCCGATTAACGTACGCCTTGAAGAAGGCAGTGCCTCCACGGTTTCTGCCGCCAGCCTGACCAAAGTGATTGGCTTGGGAGCACGGCGTGGTCAGTGGCTTATCCTTTCTGCCGAAGGTGACCAGGCAAGTGCTGCGCTAGGCACAGTAGCCGCCGCCGTTGAAGCCGGTTTAGGTGAGAAAGTAACGCCGTTCGACGGCGGTTTTGATACCAAGTCGGTTACTAACACAAGCAAGCCCGTTGAGCCGTTAGCCGCTGATGCGCCCCACACCGGCGTTGCCGCCTCGCCGGGCTTAGCCATTGCGCCGGTGTTTGTGATTCGCCCGATGCAGTTCGACTATGCTGAACACGCCAGCGATCCCGAACATGAAATTAGTCGCCTGAAAGTGGCACTCAAAGAAGGCGCCGCTCAACTACAGGCACTGGTGCACAACGCCCCTGGCGGCGAAGTGGCCGATATTCTCTCAATGCACGAAGAGATGCTCGACGACCCCGAGCTGCATCACGCTGCGATTGATGCGATTCGTGAAGGTCGTTCAGCAGAAGCCGGTTGGTGGAATGCTATTGAAACCGCCGCCCACGCCCAGGAAATGCTCGCCGACCGCCTATTGGCCGAGCGCGCCGCTGACCTGCGCGACGTAGGCCGCCGCGTACTGGGGGTATTGTGCGATGTCCAACTGCCCGAGCCACCTGACCACCCGTATATTCTGGTGATGGATGACATCGGCCCTTCCGACGTTGCCCGCCTGGATACCTCACGGGTACGCGGCCTGCTGACCGTGCGCGGCGGCGCCACCGCGCACAGTGCTATTCTGGCTCGTGCGCTGGGTATTCCAGCTGTCGTGGGTGCTGGTGAAGCCGTCATGGCGTTGCATAACGGCAGCATGATGATTCTGGACGGTGAACGTGGGCGGGTTACCTCCCAGCCTTCCGAAGAGCGCCTGCAGCGCGCGGAACAACAGCTTCTCGACCAGCAACAGCGCGAAGCCGATGCCTGGGAGCTGCGTTTTGAGCAAGCCCAAACCCGTGATGGGCATCGGGTAGAAGTGGCAGCTAACCTTGGTAACACCGCCCACGCCGCCGATGCGGTTGAACGCGGTGCTGAAGGCGTTGGCCTGCTGCGCACCGAGTTCCTGTTTATGGCCTACTCAAGCGCACCGGACCTAGCCACCCAGATTGCCGAGTACCGCGAAGCCACCGATGCCTTGGATGGCCGTCCGCTGGTCGCGCGTACTTTGGATGTGGGTGGCGACAAGCCGCTGCCCTACTGGCCGGTTCCCCAGGAAGACAATCCTTTCCTTGGCCTACGCGGCATTCGCTTAGCGCTGACCGAGCCGGAAGTGCTGGAAACACAAATCCGCGCGCTGCTGATGGCAGCTGTCGGCCGTCCGCTACGCATCATGCTGCCGATGGTTAAGGATGTCGCTGAATTCCGCGCCGCCAAAGTCATCTATGACCGCCTGCTTAGCGAAATCCCACCACAGCAGCGCGCCACTGATGTGCAACTGGGCGTGATGATCGAAGTGCCCTCCAGCGCACTGCTAGCACCTACGCTGGCGGCCGAGGTGGACTTCTTCTCCGTTGGTACTAACGATTTAACTCAGTACACCCTGGCCATCGACCGCGGCCACCCAGAGCTTTCTGCCCAGGCCGATGGCTTACACCCAGCCGTGCTGCGTTTGATTCAAATGACCGTCGATGCCGCCCATGCCCACGGTAAATGGGTCGGCGTATGCGGCGAGCTTGCCTCGGACGCCATGGCCGTACCAGTACTGGTAGGGTTAGGCGTTGATGAGCTTTCCGTCAGTGCGCGACAAATTCCGCTAGTCAAAGCTCGCCTGCGTGAATTTGATCTTGCCGATGCAAAAGCCACTGCCCAGCTAGCGCTAAGCAAAGCCACCAGCGATGAGGTGCGTGACGCCCTGGAGGCCCGCTAATGGCCCAGGTAGTGTGCATTACACTCAACCCCGCGCTGGATTTAGCATTCAACCTTGAAACGCTGACACTTGGCCATGTGAACCGCCCCCACAGCGCCCAGTTAGAAGCCGCGGGCAAAGGCGTTAACGTAGCACGCGTGCTGGCCAGCTTAGGCCATCAAGTGATTGTTAGCGGCTTTCTCGGCCAGGATAACGACGCCCCGTTCAGCTTGGCATTCCCCCACTACGGCGTGGAAGATGCCTTTGTACGAGTACCCGGAAGCACGCGCATTAACGCCAAGCTGGCGGAACAGAGTGGCCGCGTCACTGATATTAACGGCCCCGGCATGCCGATTGAGGCCGCCCATCTAGATGCCTTACGAACTACCCTAGACGATTTGTTTCAGCGCCTCGCTCCGCCCCAAGCGGTCGTCGTTGCCGGTAGCCTTCCACCGGGTATTGATCAGCCGCTGTTTGCTGAACTAATAACCATCCTAAAAAGCTATGGCGTACCACTTTGGATAGACACCAGTGGCCCGGCACTGCTAACCGCCATTGCTGCTCAGCCTGCGGCTGTAAAACCTAACGAAACGGAACTCGCTGACTGGGCTGGCAGCGCGCTAAATTCAAATCAACAGCGCCAGCTCGCCGCCGAGCGACTGCACGCCAGCGGAATCGAGCACGCGCTGATTTCCGCAGGCTCAGAGGGCGTTTTATGGGTTAGCTCACAGGGCACTTGGCAATCTACCCCACCTAGCGTAAACGCCACCAATACCGTTTGTGCGGGCGATACCTTTGTGGCTGGCATGCTCCATGGGCTGCTCAGCGACTTCGCCCCACAAGACACCCTTCGCTTCGCAACGGCACTCTCTGCCGAAGCGGTTCGCCACGTCGGCGTGGGCACCCCCCACGCCGACGACTTTGACTTACTCCAACAACAGACTTTGGTACGGCGTCTTGACGACACCATCACCGAGGGAGCCACGCGATGAACCTGATTCTAATTACCGCCTGCCCCAGCGGCATGGCGACCACCTTTCTGGCCGCCAAGCGCCTTGAACAAGCGGCCACACGGATGGGCTGGAGCGCCCATGTGGAAATGCACGGCGAGATTGCGCCGCTGCAGGCTGCCACCGCCGAGCAAATTGCTAATGCCGATTTAATTGTGGTGGCCGCCGATCACGTTCCTGCCCCAGAACGTTTTGAAGGCAAGCGGCTTTTCCAGGCGCCGATTGCCAGTGCCCTGCCCGACCCCAGCGCCTTTTTAACTCAAGCCAAGCGTGAAGCACCGATTTACACTGCTCCTGCAACCCCTACAGCCGCCGCGACTCCGGTGAGCAACACGGGAGGCAAGAAGATTGTGGCAGTGACTGCTTGCCCCACTGGTGTTGCCCATACCTTTATGGCCGCTGAAGCGCTAGCCGAAGCAGGCAAAGCCATGGGACATGCCATTCGCGTGGAAACCCAAGGCTCAGTGGGTGCTCAGGATCATTTAACCGAACAAGAGATCGCCGACGCCGACGTGGTCGTACTGGCCTGCGATATCGACGTTGACCCAGCGCGGTTTGCAGGCAAGCGTATCTACCGCACCTCAACCGGCAATGCACTAAAAAAGCCACGTCCCACGCTGGAAGCCGCCCTTGTTGATGCTAGCGTAGAAAACGCCAACAGCGGTTCGGGCAACGCCAATAAGAGCGTTAAAGAGAAAGGCGTTTACAAGCACCTACTCACTGGCGTGTCGTTCATGCTGCCTATGGTAGTAGCAGGCGGTTTGCTGATTGCGCTCTCGTTTGTCTTCGGCATTGAAGCCTTTGAACAGGAAGGCACGCTGGCCGCTGCGCTTATGCAAATTGGCGGCGGCACCGCCTTCGCGCTAATGATTCCAGTACTGGCGGGTTACATTGCCTACTCCATCGCCGACCGCCCCGGTATTGCTCCAGGTATGATTGGCGGGATGTTGGCGGCTGACATTGGCTCCGGGTTTATCGGCGGCATTTTGGCAGGCTTCCTGGCAGGCTACGTGGCCCTAGCGGTTACCCGCTACGTTAAGCTGCCCTCCAGCGTTGAATCGCTCAAGCCTATTCTGATTATCCCGCTGGTGGCCAGCCTAGTCACCGGCCTGACGATGATCTATGTGATTGGCGAACCTGTCGCTGCATTGCTGAATGCGCTGACCAGCTTCCTGGCCTCTATGGGCTCTACTAACGCGGTGCTGCTGGGCATTCTATTGGGCGCAATGATGTGCTTCGATTTGGGCGGCCCCGTCAATAAAGCAGCTTATACCTTTGGCGTGGGCCTGTTAGCTTCGGAAACCTACGGCCCAATGGCAGCCATTATGGCGGCAGGCATGGTGCCAGCAATTGGTATGGGCATTGCCAGTTTCGTTGCACGCAGTAAGTTCTCTGCACCAGAGCGCGAAGCAGGCAAGGCATCATTTGTACTGGGCATGTGCTTTATCAGTGAAGGGGCCATTCCCTTTGCGGCGAAAGACCCGTTGCGGGTTATCCCCGCGTGCATGGTGGGCGGTGCGATCACCGGTGCGCTTTCCATGCTGGTAGGCGCGAAACTAATGGCACCTCACGGTGGTATCTTTGTCCTGCTCATTCCCAACGCCATCACTCCTGCACTACTCTACCTTGGCGCGATTATCATCGGCTCGCTGGTAACCGGTTTAGGCTATGCCTTTATCAAACGCGGCGCCGCTCACGTCGCCGTTACCAGCTAAACGCTTTAACTTCAGTGCTGGGCAGGCGGCTACCTGCTCAGCGCCTTTTTTGCTACGCATATCCCTTCTCAACTCCACCCCAACAACGGTTTATTACTAATTTTTTAACCTCCAATCGCTTAATAGTTGCTTAAACTGGGGTTTTATGTAGTATTTTTACCTAAATAGACCCATAAATAGTACAAGGCACGAGCCAGCAACATAGCGCTCGTCACTTAATAATGATCTAAAACAACAGGACCGCCTTCTATGTTTCAACTCACCCGCAGCGTTACTTGGCAGGCACTTGAACGCCTGCGCGACAAAACCGCCAACGACCGCATTCGTGATTACTTCACCAATGACCCGCAGCGCTTTGAAAAAATGAGCCTACGGGTGGGCGGCCTGTTCCTGGATTACTCCAAGCATCACGTCTCTGATGAGGTACTCGCCAAGCTGCTTGAATTGGCCGACCACTCTGCCCTGGTTCAACGCCGAGCGCAGATGTTCTCTGGCGATATTATCAATGTCACCGAAAATCGCCCGGTACTCCACACCGCACTGCGCAATTTAAGCGATGAACCGGTGCATGTAGACGGCAACGACGTGATGCCGGAAATCAATCGCACCCGGGAACAAATCAAGCAGTTCTCAGAAGCGGTTAGAAGCGGTGAGTGGAAAGGCTATAACGGTCAACGCATCAAAGACGTGGTCAATATTGGCATTGGTGGCTCAGACCTTGGCCCCAACATGGCCGTACGCGCGCTACTCAAATACCGCCACCCGGAACTGCACTTCCACTTCGTCTCCAACGTCGATGGCACCCACATTCAGAAGGTGCTTTCACGACTAGACCCGGCGACCACGCTGTTTATCGTTTCCACCAAAACCTTCTCTACCCAGGAAACCCTGCTTAACGCCAAAACCGCACGGCGCTGGTTCGTGGAAAATGCCGGTGAAGATGCCGACGTAGGCGCCCACTTTATTGCCGCTTCCACTAACCGCAAAGCGGCGATGGAGTTTGGTATTCGTGAAGAGAACGTGTTCGAGTTTTGGGCCTGGGTGGGCGGTCGCTACTCCATGTGGTCATCTATCGGGCTGCCGATTGCGCTTTCGGTTGGTTTTGAAGGCTTTATCGAGCTGCTGGAAGGCGCTCATGAGATGGACCGCCACTTTATCGAAGCGCCCTTCGCGCAGAATATGCCAGTACTGATGGCGCTGATTGGTATCTGGTACATCAACTTTATTGGCGCCGAAACCCAGGCCATCGTGCCCTACGATCAAGCCCTGAACCAACTACCTTCGTTTCTGCAACAGCTGGATATGGAGTCTAATGGCAAATCAGTCGATATTTTTGGCCACCCGGTTAACTACAAAACCGGCCCAATTGTCTGGGGGCAAACAGGCTCTAACGGTCAGCACGCTTTCTTCCAGCTACTACACCAGGGCACCCGCTACGTGCCGATTGATTTTATTGCCTCGCTGAAACCCGAGCCCGGCGTGGAAGACCACCACTTCGCCTTGCTGACCAATATGCTCGCCCAGGCCAACGCCTTTATGGAAGGCAGCCAAGGGGACAGCAAAGAGCTTAGCCAGCATGACCCCTACAGTTGCCCCGGCAACCGGCCTTCCAGCACCCTTTTGTTGGACGAGCTAACGCCAAAAAACCTAGGCGCGCTGATTGCCCTCTACGAGCACAAAGTGTTTGTGCAAGGCGTTATCTGGAATATCAACTCGTTTGATCAGTGGGGCGTGCAGCTTGGCAAACGCATTGCCGGTGAAATCAGTGAGCGCATCGACACTAACGCCGCCGACTTCGACACCTCAACACAAGGCTTGTTGGAGCTGGTACGCGCCCACTTTCCCGGCGACAGCAGCGCAAAGCAAAGCGCGCCAGCCAGCGCTGATAAGAAACAGGCAAGGAAGAAGCGTTAAGCGGAGAGTTGGATAAACGTTAGATAAAGAAACGCCTTGGCTTTTCAGCCAAGGCGTTTTTGGTTTGATCTTTGATGCCAGTATCGACACTGGTTGAAGGCAATCACAAATCCCAAGCCGCCTAAATTAATCCGGCGCAAATTGCTCGAAGACCTGCTGTCCAGTCATTTTCTCTGTTTGGTTGTTAAACTCGTAATAATCGGGCTTCTCATCAATAAATATCTCGCTGGTGAGTTGGAATGACTGATCCTGGAACAGGCCTGCTGGGAGAATATACTCATTGCTGGGTAGCAGGTGATAGAACAGATGCGTCCCGCAGGTTGCACAGAAGCCCCGCTCTGCCCAATCAGATGAGCGGTAAGCGGCAGGCTCAGCACCAGAGAACTCTACCGGGCCACCGCAATGCACGGCGAACATAGGCCCACCCGACCAACGCCGACATAGTGAGCAATGACAAACACTGACCTGCTCGTGGTTAGGCGCAGTCACTTCGATGGAACCGCAAAGACATGTGCCTTTCATCGCAAACTCCTTTAACAACGGATACCAATAACAATTAGCACCCTCAACCATTATCGGCAATAGAGAGGAGCAGAGCTGCTCCCTAGGCCATAGACATGGCGAATATACTCAACGGCTTCAGCCATGCCATTAAGCCGCTGTCGCTGAATGAAAGTTTTGCTGTTTAGACATTTCTGTGGGTAGTGCCAAGCAGCTTATGCCAGCTCGAAAGGCGGCTTCAAGACCATGTTGTGTATCTTCAATGGCGAGACATTCATCCGCAGCAACGCCAAGCCGTTGAAGAGCCAGAAGATAGCATTCAGGTACGGGCTTGCTGTTTCGGACATCATCGTTAGAAACAATCGTAGAGAACTTCTCTTCAAACCCATTGGCCTGCAGCGTTTTTTGAACACCATTTGCACTAGCGCCTGTCACCACTGCCAGCTTCAAACCTTTACTGTGGAAGTAAGCAATAGCCTCTCGTACGCCAGGCATTAGCGGGAATGCCTGGCTAGCAAGGTAGTCCTGCGTCGCGGCGTTCTTTGCTTCTATAAGTTGATCAAGGGACACATCAATCCCAAACCTCTGCACCATATCCACGGCATTGGCACGCGTTAGTCGGAAACCACAAGGGTGCTTACGAGTAAGCTATTCACTCACTGCCCTGAAAAAAACGAAAACACTAAGACTCCAATCTTGTCCTCAGCAACTCCTCAGCGATTGCTTTGGCTTTTACGGCAGCTGCTAAATCCCCCATCACGTGGGCCTGAACAGTCGCCCCTTCTTTTAAAGTAGCTACCGCTTCCGACAACGTATTCACCGTTTTTTCATCAACGAATATTTGTGACATATACCGATTTATTAAGCCAAGCATGGCTCTTTTATGGCTAGCGCACTGTTGATGCACGGGATGATTTGAGTCACTGAATTCAGCACTGACATTGATGAAATAACACCCATGGAAAGGATAAATTAGCGTTTCTCTCTCATTAAACCAATCATCTAACGCATCGAACAAAGCAAAAATTGCGCTTTGCCCATCAGGTGCGCCCTGGGTGCGCCCTTCGATCCAGGAAGAGAATTGCCGGTCACGATAGTCAACCGTTGCAGCGACCAGAGCTTCTTTGCTGGCAAAATGATGGTATAGCGTTTTTTTTGCCACGCCTGATTCAGCGATGATCCGGTTGATACCAATGGCATGCACCCCGTAGCGGTAAAACAGCCCAAAGGCGACCGAAACTAACTGCTCTCTTCTTTCCACAGCACAACCTCACTTTCACTTTACGAATAACATATTGACCCGCAGAGACCGATCTGTCTACCATAGCCAGAGGAGACAGATCGGTCTCCCTTGTCTCAACTCTTTCGCCCAAGGATGCATCCATGAGAATTTCCCTGTATTTACCTGCTCAACAGAAAGCAGCCCTGCTCGCTGGCATTGGAGCGACTGGATGCATCACAGCACTCAGCTTTCTAAGTTCACACAGTGACGCGTTATGGCTAATGGCCCCCTTTGGCGCCACCATGGTGATACTGTTTGGATTACCCGCCAGCCCATTAGCCCAACCACGCAACGTGATTGCGGGTCACTTAATAACGGCGGCGTTAGGACTGATGGTGGCTCATTTCTTTGGCGTGCATGAATGGACGCTGGGCTTGGCAGTCGGTTTATCGATAGTCGCTATGATGCTTACCCACACCATCCACCCGCCTGCAGGTGCTAACCCCCTACTGATTATGCTAGCGGGAGAACACTGGCATTTTTTGATCACTCCCGTAGCGTCTGGAGCCCTTTTAATTGTGGGATTCGGATACGTGTATCACCGGTTTGTTTCAGGGCAACCGTACCCCAAGCAATGGTTTTAGTTGAGCAGATGTTAACAGCACAAAACCAATGTCCAGGCCATGCAAGCTCGGATTCGACATAACAGCATCTGAGACATAAAAGCACCTAGACATAAAAAATCCCCCTTGGCACTTGCGAGCCAAGGGGGATCGGTTATGTCAGCAGCGATGGCAGGCTTTAGAAGTGCCACTCCAGATTAAAGGTCATGGCATCGGTATCGACACCCGGTTGGCTGTGGTTTCCGAATTTGTTGCGCCAATACTCATAACCGACGCCCATCCATAAGGAGTTTTCCGCCCCCCATGCAACTTGCCCGACGTCTAGCATCAGCGAGGTGCGCATTAACTGCTCAGGCTCGGTCGCTTCCCCAAAGTAATCATCTCCTTTTTCGCTGTTGTAGTTATAGAACCCTTGGAATTTTAGCGGTAACGCCGCCGCTTCAAACGGCAGCCCCCAGGCCAAGTTAATTTGGTAATAGGGATCAAACGAAATGCTGTTCTGATTTTCTGGCAGCCCACAAGGTGGCAAGCCGCAGTGGTTCCATTCACGGCTATAGAAGAGACTTAGATCCACAAAGCCTCTCGGCACATCAAATTTAAACGTTGGCCCCACTACTAGCTGACGTTTACGTGGTGCAAAGCCAGTATTTTTGGTGTTTAGGTCAAACCCAAATGTCAGCGCCATGTCTTTGACGGGCCCGAAAGCGATGGGCTCATTGAACACTCCGCCCCCATGGAGTTGATGCCGATATGCTAAATAGGCTTCAGTCGCCCCTGAATCACTGTTATTGGCGGGGTCTTGGCTGCTGGACTGAAGCACGTCCAGATTTAAAAAGTTTTGGCCCAGTGAGTAACCACTAACATGGGTGAACTGGAGAATATGCTTCTCTATGTTCTCTGGGTTATTCGGCTCGGTAAACTGCGTTCCATAGCGATAACCCACGAACGTATCGCTCCATGTCGCTGCCTGGGCACTTACCGAGATAGCGCCAAGAGAAGCGCCTATCGCCAGATACGTTGCCACTGCTCGTTTGCTCTTCAACATGCAAAACCCTTTGTTGTTTGATTTTGTTTTTAGACATCTTTCTAAGAGCCCCTCTGTAAAGGCCCTCCTATCCTATAAAGACCTTTCTATAAGGACCTTCCTAACGCCGTCATGTCCGCTTTTCGCGGATGCGATAGCGATTTTTTTGCGGAAACGGCACTTCTTAGAGTACATTTAGCAATATTTATTGTATACAATAAAACAGATAAACAAATACAAATGGAGAATACAATGTCGCGTATTTTAGAAGCAGCTCGCCCCAGCCGCCTTGGCTTAGACGCCTTTCTTGAGCATTACGGGGACGTTTTTGAACATTCACCCTGGGTAGCCGAAAGCGCCTGGAAACAGGGATTTACCGACCAACACGATGACCCGGATGTGCTAGCTGACTGCATGGGCAATGTGCTTAAGCGTGCTGATATTGATCAGCAAATTGCTGTCATTCGCGCCCACCCAGACCTTGCCGGGAAAGCAGCGCTGGCGGGTGAGCTAACCCAGGATTCCACTCGTGAGCAGGCAGGTGCGGGGCTAGATCAGTGTTCAACCGAAGAGTTTGAGCGCTTTCAACGCCTGAATCAGGCCTATCAAGATACGTTCGGCTTCCCCTTTGTGATTGCTGTTAAAGGGCTTGATCGACACGCCATCCTTTATGCGTTCGAAAAGCGTCTTGAAAACGACGCCGCTACCGAGCGTCAAACCGCTATTGAGCAAATCATCCAGATAGCGCGCTTCCGCCTTCACATGCGTGCGGCCGAGTCAGCGTAATTCTCACGCGCTTAGCGCTTGTATTTTCCTTTCAGCCTGACCTGTGGTGCTCGGCCCTTCAGGCTGTGAGGCTTACCTTTTATCGTCATTCGGAGAGACCTCTATGAGTCTGGAGACAAGAGAAGATCTCGATCCGCTCGAAACCACGGAGTGGCTGGAATCCCTGGAATCAGTACTGGATCGTGAGGGCGAAGATCGTGCCCGCTACCTGATGACCCGCTTGGCGGATCGCCTGCGCCGGGACGGGATGAAGGTACCCTTCTCGGTGACAACCCCGCACCGGAATACGATCCCTGTGCATCGCGAAGCACCGATGCCCGGCGATCTGTTTATGGAGCGCCGCATTCGGTCGTTGATTCGTTACAACGCCATTGCCCAGGTCATCCGTAATAACCGCGCCAACCCCGGGCTGGGCGGCCACATTGCCAGCTTTATGTCGTCGGCCACGCTGTACGATGTCGGCTTTAACCACTTCTTCCGCGCCCCCAAAGGCGATTTTGAAGGCGACCTGATTTACATCCAGGGCCACGTTGCCCCGGGTATTTACGCGCGTTC
Source organism: Halomonas sp. XH26 (assembly GCF_024138895.1). Lineage (NCBI taxonomy): Bacteria > Pseudomonadati > Pseudomonadota > Gammaproteobacteria > Oceanospirillales > Halomonadaceae > Halomonas > Halomonas sp. XH26. The sequence continues at coordinate 1,444,083 of NZ_CP071889.1, read as the reverse complement.
CTACTTGGAAGGCCGTTTATCAGAAGAGCAGATGGACAAATTCCGTCGCGAAGTCGACGGCGATGGCCTCTCTTCCTACCCGCACCCGTGGCTGATGCCGGACTACTGGCAGTTCCCCACGGTGTCCATGGGCCTTGGCCCGATTCAGGCCATCTATCAAGCCCACGTGATGAAGTACCTGCATCACCGTGAGCTGAAAGACATGTACGACCGTAAGATCTGGTGCTTTATGGGCGACGGCGAGTGTGATGAGCCGGAGTCACTGGGCGCGATCTCTCTGGCGGGGCGTGAAAACCTCGATAACCTGATCTTCGTTATCAACTGCAACCTGCAGCGCTTGGATGGTCCGGTGCGCGGCAACTCCCGCGTCATGGATGAGTTCGAAGGCGTGTTCCGTGGTGCCGGCTGGAACGTCATCAAGGTGGTCTGGGGGCGTCACTGGGATCCGCTGTTCGAGAAGGACAAGAAAGGCATCCTGCAAAAACGCATGGATGAAGCGGTCGACGGTGAGTACCAGAACTACAAGGCCAACGGCGGTTCGTACACCCGAGAGCACTTCTTCGGTAAGTACCCCGAAACCGAAGCGATGGTCAACGACTTGTCTGATGAAGACATCTGGAAGCTCAACCGCGGTGGTCACGATCCGTTCAAGGTCTACGCGGCCTACCACGAAGCGGTCAACCAGACCAACGGTAAGCCCACGGTCATTCTGGCGCACACCGTCAAAGGCTACGGCATGGGCAGCGGCGATGGCGAAGCCGCCAACGAGTCCCACCAGGTCAAGAGCATGGAGTACGAAGCGTTGCGTAAATTCCGCGACCGCTTCGGTATTCCGCTCACCGACGAGCAGCTTAAAGATGTGCCCTATTACAAGCCGGAAGAAGACTCTCCCGAGCTGAAATACATGCACCTGCAGCGGGAACGCTTAAACGGCTACCTGCCGAGCCGTCGCAGTGATTTTGAGGCGCTGGAGATCCCCAGCCTGGAAGACAAAACCTTTGCCTCGCAAATGGTCGGTTCCAAAGGGCGCGAAGTCTCCACCACCATGGCCTTCGTGCGCGTGCTGAACGGTCTGGTGAAGGATAAGAAGCTCGGCAAACATGTTGTCCCGATTATTCCTGACGAAGCGCGTACCTTCGGCATGGAAGGCATGTTCCGTCAGCTCGGCATCTACACCTCGGAAGGTCAGAAGTATGAGCCGGTCGATAAAGGCCAGATCATGTTCTACCGCGAGGATCAGAAAGGCCAGATTCTCGAAGAAGGGATTAGTGAGGCTGGCGCGATGTCTGCGTGGATTGCCGCCGCGACGTCCTACAGCAACAACAACGTTACCCTGCTGCCGTTCTACGTCTACTACTCGATGTTCGGCTTCCAGCGCATTGGTGACTTGGCCTGGGCCGCGGGTGACCTGCAAGCCCGCGGCTTTATGGTCGGCGGCACCGCCGGGCGTACCACGCTCAATGGTGAAGGTCTGCAGCACCAGGATGGCCACAGCTTGATTCAAGCCTCCACCATCCCCAACTGCCGCAGCTACGACCCGACCTACGCCCACGAAGTGGCGGTCATCCTCCAGGATGGTCTGAAGCGCATGTTCTCCGACAAAGAGAACTGCTTCTACTACCTGACGGTGATGAACGAAAACTACGAGCACCCCGCGCTTGAGAACGTGCCTACCGACGATATCGTCAAAGGCATGTACCTGCTCAACGAAACCCAGGGCGATAAAGGCCGCGTGCAACTGCTGGGCTCCGGCACCATCCTGCGCGAAGTCGAAGCGGCTGCCGAGCTGTTGGCCAACGACTGGGGCATTGGTGCGGATATCTGGAGTGTGACCAGCTTTAACGAGCTGCGCCGCGAAGCGCTGCTGCTGGAGCGTGAAGGCTTCCTGAACCCGGACGCTGAGGCCAACAAGCCCCACGTGACGAAGTGCCTGGAAGGCCGTGACGGCCCGGTGATTGCCTCCACCGACTACATGAAGCTCTACGCCGACCAGGTGCGTGCCTGGGTACCCAGCGAGTACACCGTGCTGGGCACGGACGGCTTTGGCCGTTCCGACACCCGCGAGAAGCTGCGCTACTTCTTTGAAGTAGACCGCTACTTCGTCACCGTGGCGGCGCTACGTGCGCTGGCAGACCGCGGTGAGCTTGATCGTAAGCACGTCGGCGAGGCGCTGAAGAAGTATGGCATTGACGCCAACAAGCCGAACCCGCTGACCAGCTAAACCGCTGCCCGGCGGGCAGATGCCCGCCGGCTCGATCCGATTTGGAAGGAGCGCGACCTTGAGTAGCGAAATCATCAAAGTTCCCGATATCGGTGGCGATACCGATGTCGAAATCATCGAGATTGCGGTGTCAGAAGGCGACGTCATTGAAGCGGAAGACACCCTAATCACCCTGGAATCTGACAAAGCCAGCATGGACGTCCCGGCCCCGAAAGGCGGCAAGGTGCTCAAAGTGCTGGTCAAAGAAGGCGATACTGTCTCCGAAGGCGACGACATCGTTGAGCTGGAGGTTGAAGGCGGCACAGACGGTGGCGAAGAGACGTCAGCCCCCGCGTCTGACAGCCAGCCCAAAGACGCGCCAGCGAAACAAGACAAACCGACGCAGGAAGCAGCCCCCGCACCGGCAGCGAAGAAAGCCGGTGGCGGCAAGCAGACCGTTGACATCAAGGTGCCTGACCTGGGCGGTTCAGACAGCGTTGAAATCATCGAAGTCGCGGTTAGCGCCGGTGATGAGGTCAACGCCGAAGATACCCTGATCACCCTGGAGTCGGATAAAGCCTCCATGGACGTGCCCAGCCCGCACGGCGGCAAGATCGTTGCGCTAACGGTTAAGGAAGGCGACACCGTCTCGGAAGGCGACGTGATCGGCCAGATGGAAATCGCTGGCGAGGGTAGTGACGACAGCGAAGACGCGCCGCAAGCGCAAGCCGCTAGCCAAACCAGCAGCGCGCCGGAAGCAGCGGCTGTTGAAGAGTCTGCCGTTGAAAAACCTGTCGCTGAAGCACCAGTAAAACAAGCGCCTTCTCTTGAAGGCACCCCGAGTCCGGAAGCACAAATCGCTGCTTACCAACCGAGGGATAGTAAGCTGGTGCACGCAGGTCCAGCAGCACGCATGATGGCACGTGAACTTGGCGTAGACCTCGGTCTTGTTAAGCCTAGTGGCCCGAAAGACCGGGTGCTGAAAGAGGATGTGCAGGCCTACGTGAAACAGGCCATTGCCAACCAAGGTGAAGCACAAACAGCGGCTGCCCCTGCGGCGAGTGGTGGTGCTGGCATTCCCGCGATACCTGAAGTCGACTTCAGTCAGTTTGGTGACGTAGAAGAGAAGCCGATGGGCCGCCTGCTGAAAATGGGCGCGACCAATCTGCACCGCAGCTGGCTCAATGTGCCTCACGTGACGCAGTTCGACGAAGCCGACATTACCGAGCTTGAAAGCTTCCGTAAAGCCATGAAAGCCGAGGCTGAAGCCCAGGGCGCTAAGCTGACACCGTTGCCGTTTATGGTCAAAGCCTGTGCCTTTGCCCTGCGTAAATTCCCCCAGTTCAACGTTAGCCTGAAAGGCGATGGCGAAACGCTGGTATGGAAAAACTACGTGCATATTGGGATTGCCGTGGATACGCCGGACGGTCTGATGGTGCCGGTAGTGCGCAACGCCGATAAGAAATCCTTGATCGAGATAGCGAAGGAGATGGCGGAGCTAGGCAAGAAAGCGCAAACCAAGAAGCTTAAGCGTGATGAGATGACCGGTGGCTGCTTCACCATTTCGAGCCTTGGCTCGATTGGTGGAACCGCGTTCACACCGATCGTTAATGCGCCGGAAGTGGCGATCCTGGGGGTATCGAAAGCGCAGATGAAACCGGTATGGGATGGCAGTGCCTTCCAACCGCGCTTAATGATGCCGCTATCGCTCTCCTACGATCACCGGGCGATTAACGGTGCGGATGCCGCCCGCTTTACGGCCTTCCTGGCCGATGTGTTGACGGATATTCGCCGATTACTGCTGTAATCGTCTCACAGTAAGCCACAAGCGGCGCCCAATAGGGCGCCGCTTTTTTGAGACATCAGTTTGAAGCATTGAAATCTATAGTTAGCGAAAAGCGATGGTTAGCGAAAACCCGGGGCTAACGAAAACCTAGTGCTAGCGAATCACGCCCTAACAGATTTACCGCCTAGAATAGTCATCAAGTCGTCGTTTTCTGGCTCTTGAGACGACAGCACCAGCAAAGACTCTAAGCTATTAAGGTGCGTGTATATCGCCTGCTTAGCCGCCTGCGCATCACCACTCGCCAAGTGCCCAAGCAAGTTCGCATGATCGCCTTCCAAGTAGCAAGAAGACAAGCCCGGACGCTTATAGAGAGCGATGACAATTGACGTTCTCAAGACGAGATCGGTCAACATCGCACCCAAGATACGATTAGGGGCATGCTGCGCAAGGAGATGATGAATGTTGAGGGAGTGTTCGATGCGTGACGGTTCGTCACCGTTTTCAAACGCCTGCTTTTCAAGGGCGACCTGCTTCTCTAACGCCTTGTAAGTCGCCACATCCAGCTTACCCGCCAACAGTGAGACAATCTCACCTTCCACTAACCTACGCGCGGAAAACGTCTCTCGCGTTTCGTCAATCGAAGGCGCTCTGACGCGGGCAACCTGGTTCGGCCGTTGGTCGATAACATGTTCAGCATCAAGCCGTGTTAACGCTTTACGCACCACTGAACGGCTGACGCCAAATACATCGCCGATGGTGACTTCAGGCAGTTTTGTATTTGGCGCCAGTCGCTGCATCAGTACCGCAGACCGGATGTGTTCAACAATATCTTGATCGCTAACGCGACCTTCTTTCGTTTTGGTAAAACCTTTCTTATGCCAGCCGAGGGTCATGGCCTAACTCTCTAATGAACCTCGACGAAACTTATCATGTTTACCCCTCGGACAACCACTCAGAACCACGCAAAACAATGCCTTAACGGGTAATCGAGTCGATATGAGGGCACAACCACAGCCTTACGACGGGTTGGGTAGAATAAGAATCGCTCGAAAATCGTTAACATTGGTTCGGGTTGGCCCTGTTACCACGAGGTTATCTAACGCATCAAAGAAACTGTACGCATCGTTACGGGCAAGGTAATCCTGGGCAGAAAGCGTTAATGCCTTAGCCCGCTGCCAGCACTCAGGCCCAATTAACGCGCCTGCATTATCTTCAGAGCCATCGATTCCATCGGTATCAATGGCAATCGCATAAATGCCATCACATCCTTTTAGCGTATCAAAAAGCCCCAGCAGGTACTCAACGTTACGCCCTCCTCGACCATTACCGCGCACGGTAACGCTCGTTTCGCCGCCTGACAGTACCAGCAGCGGACGAGTAATTTCAGACTGCAACTTGCACGCCATACGCCCTTGGGCAATGCCTAAATCTCTTGCTTCCCCCTCAAGATCATCACCTAACACTCTTACCTCTAGGCCACTCTCTTCGGCACTCAGCTGGGCGGCCTTCAATGCGTCGCGCGCGCGGGCCAGGATAGTCGATTTGTCCCGTGCAAATCCTTGGTTCCAGGTCTGAGGCGCACGATGATCGGCCATTAAATGACGCTTCACATGCTCAGGCACCTCAATCTCATGGCGGTTTAAAATTGCCAAGGCATCTAACGACGTTGTGTTATCCGGCAGCGTCGGGCCTGAGGCAATTAATGAAGGCACATCACCAGGAACATCCGAAATAAGTAGCGTCACCACTTGCGCGGGGTGCGCAGCGGTGGCCAACCGCCCGCCTTTAATTGCAGACAAATGGCGCCTTACGGTGTTTATTTCACGGATCGGTGCACCGCATCGAAGCAGCGCCTTATTCAGAGCCTGTTTGTCTTCTAGCGAAATGCCGTCCGCCGGCAGAGTCATTAACGCGGAGCCGCCGCCGGAGATGAGTGCGATCACTTGATCGTCTTCACCCAGGCCTTTTACTTCATCAAGCATGCGCTTAGCGGCTTGCTCACCCAGCGCATCAGGCATCGGGTGGGAGGCTTCCAGTACATCGATATAGCGACAGGCTGCCCCATGCTGATAACGGGTCACCACCACGCCTGTTAAGTCGACCTCTTCGCCTGACTCTCGAGCGCGTTTTTCCCACGCCAACTCTAATGCACGCGCCATGGCGGCAGCAGCCTTACCCGCGCCCACGACGACAGTTCGGCCTGGCGGTTTTTCAGGCAACTGGGCAGTTAATAAGCTATCGGGATGTACCGCAGCAATGGCCGTTTCGGCCAGTTGATTCAGCCACTGGCGGGTTGCCTCTTCACTGGTAAAAGGCGCCAAGCGAACAAGGGAATTCATCAAAAGACTCCTCGGGCAGGGATCAGGAAAAAGGCTCAGAAAGGAGCTTAGAAAAGAACGTAAACAAAGAGCTTGGAAAGCTTAGTAAAAAGAACTTAAAACTTAGTAAAAAGAACTTAATGGCAGGCCAACAGACGCTGGCCTGCCTGACAAAGGCGCGTTATTGGCCAACCTCATGGTCTGCCAGCTTTTCTAAAGCGCGCACAATACCTGCGTGATCCCAATCCTGGCCCCCGTTGGCAACACACGCTTGGAACAACTGCTGTGCATTGGCGGTGCCTGGCAATGACAGGTTTAACGTCCTAGCACCCTCTAACGCCAAGTTGAGATCTTTCTGGTGCAGACGAACGCGGAACCCAGGCTCAAAGGTGCGCTTGATCATGCGCTCGCCATGAACATCGAGGATTTTCGATTGAGCTAAACCGCCCATCAGTGATTCACGCACTTTAGCGACATCAGCGCCTGCTTTAGAGGCAAACAGCAACCCTTCTGCCACTGCTTCAATCGTTAGCGCAACCACAATCTGGTTAGCCACTTTGCACGTCTGACCTGCACCATGGCCGCCGATGTGGGTAATCGTCTTCCCAACAACGTCCAGGTAAGGCTTGGCTCGCTCAAACCCTTCCGTTGTTGCGCCCACCATGATGGTAAGCGCGGCGTTAATTGCACCACCTTCACCACCAGAAACCGGCGCATCGACAAACTCTCCGCCCGCATCGGTAATCCGCTTGGCAAATTCCTGGGTCTGCATTGGAGCAATAGAGCTCATATCAATCACCAGGGTGCCGGGCTTCAGGCCTTCAATCACGCCTTCCTCACCAAATAACACGCTTTCGACATCGGGCGTATCGGGCACCATGGTGATAATGACGTCAGACGCTTCAGCCACCGCTTTGGGAGAAGCGACTTCACTCATGCCTTTCTCGGCAAGCGCAGCATCCAAGGTACCGCGTTTAACAGTCATCAAAGAGTGACCAGCGTCGAGCAGGTGGCCCGCCATAGGACGACCCATAATGCCTAAACCAATAAAACCAATCTTACTCATAATTGTTCTCCATTCGCGTCTTCTAGAAACCAAGCTATTGTTTCTAAATGATTTAGATTTCCTGAGCTAACGACTATTTACTCACTTGCCTGTTTTAAGTCATACAGGGTTAACGCGCCTTATCTAACCAACCTAAACCTTCTACCGTCGTGGTCTTGGGCTTGTACTCGCAGCCGATCCAGCCGTCATAGCCAAGCTGCTGCAGGTGGCTAAATAAGAAGGGATAATTGATCTCACCCGTTCCTGGCTCATGGCGTCCCGGGTTGTCCGCCAACTGCACGTGAGCGATACGTGCAAAATGCTTTTCAATAGTGGGCGCAAGATCACCCTCCATGATTTGCATGTGGTAGATGTCATACTGCAGCTTTAAGTTATCGCTGCCGACTTCGTCAAAAAGTGCCAACGCCTGCTCGGTGCGATTAAGGAAAAAGCCTGGGATGTCACGAGTGTTGATAGGTTCTGCAAGCAGCAAAATGCCGGCTGCTTTGAGTTTTTCGGCAGCGTAGCGAAGGTTTTCGACCAGGGTACGGTGAGCTTCAGCATCACTAACGCCCTCAGGCTGAATACCCGCAAGGCAGTTCACCTGCTTGCACTCAAGCGCAGTGGCATAGTCGATCGCTTTATCCACACCGGCACGAAACTCATCTACCCGGTCGGGATGGCAAGCAATGCCTCGCTCGCCTGCTCCCCAATCTCCCGCAGGTAAGTTGTGCAGCACTTGGGTTAGGCCATTCGCATCCAAGCGCTGCTTGATGTCAGCTGCCGCATAGTCATAGGGAAAAAGGTACTCAACCCCTTTAAAGCCCGCCTTTGCGGCGGCCTCAAAGCGATCAAGAAAATCGACTTCAGTGAACAGCATACTGAGATTCGCGGCAAACTTAGCCATAGTGTTCTCCTAACGTTTTAGCGTCTTAATAACGACTTCAGCGACTTGCCTGAAAGCACCTCGGTGCCTTACGTCAGGCTGGCAATAGAACTCGGTGCATCGGTAAGGTTTTCAGCTAACGCTTCGAACTCATTAACCCCATCAAGGTCAGTGCCCATCGAGATATTGGTAACGCGCTCGAGAATGATTTCCACCACGACCGGCACACGGTATTGGCGCATTAGCTCACGCGCTTTCTCTAACGCAGGTGCAATCTCATCGGGTGTAGTGACACGCAGCGCTTTACAGCCAAGGCCTTCAGCAACCGACACGTGATCTACGCCGTACTCAGCGAGCGCCGCTTCTTCGTCGGTGTAGTTAATGTTCTTGAACGAGAGCTGGACACAGTAGTCCATGTCGAAGCCACGCTGGGCCTGACGAATCAAACCGAGGTAGGAGTTATTCACCAGCACGTGGATATACGGCAAGTTAAACTGTGCCCCAACCGCTAGTTCTTCCACCATGAACTGGAAGTCGTAATCGCCAGACAGCGCAACCACTTCGGCATCAGGGTCGGCACGGCAAACACCCAGTGCTGCAGGCACTGTCCAGCCTAGTGGCCCAGCTTGGCCACAGTTAATCCAGTGACGAGGCTTGTACACATGCAGGAACTGAGCGCCGGCAATCTGCGACAAACCGATCGTGCTGATATAGCGTGCATTTTTACCAAAAACCTTGTTCATCTCTTCGTAAACACGCTGCGGTTTCACCGGCACGTTATCGAAGTGCGTTTTGCGCAGTAGCGTGCGCTTACGCTCCTGACACTCTTGTGCCCAGGCACTACGGTTTTTAAGCTGTCCGCTGGCCTTCATTTCACGAGCGACGTCGATAAACAGGTCTAGGGCAAGCTTAGCGTCAGAAACGATGCCGTAGTCAGGCCCAAAAATACGGCCTATTTGCGTAGGCTCGATATCAACGTGAACAAACTTTCTATCTTTTGTATACGTTTCAACATTGCCAGTGTGTCGGTTAGCCCACCGATTACCAATCCCCATGACAAAGTCAGAGGCCAACATGGTCGCATTGCCGTATCGGTGCGACGTTTGCAGCCCTACCATGCCTGCCATTAACGGGTGGTCATCCGGGATCGTTCCCCACCCCATCAGCGTCGGGATCACCGGCACCCCGGTTAGCTCAGCAAATTCAACTAATTGCTCGGCAGCATCGGCATTGATGATGCCACCACCAGCCACGATCAGCGGCTTATCGGCTTCGTTGAGCATCGTCAATGCTTTTTCAATTTGGGCACGAGATGCTGAGGGTTTATAAGCCGGAAGTGACTCGTAGGTGTCCGGATCAAACTCGATTTCGCTCATCTGTACATCGATGGGAAGATCGATCAGTACCGGTCCAGGACGGCTAGAACGCATAAGCTGAAAGGCTTTCTGGAATGCGCGCGGTACCTGGGCAGGTTCCATCACCGTAACGGACCATTTGGTTACCGGGCCAGCAATCGTCTGAATATCGACGGCCTGGAAGTCTTCTTTATGCATCTTGGCGCGGGGAGCTTGGCCAGTGATACATAGAATCGGAATTGAATCAGCACTGGCAGAATACAGGCCCGTAATCATATCCGTGCCCGCGGGACCAGAAGTACCGATACACACACCAATGTTGCCAGCGGTTGTGCGGGTATACCCTTCCGCCATGTGTGAGGCGCCTTCCACGTGGCGTGCTAACACGTGATCTACGCCGCCCACTTTACGCATCGCAGCGTAGAAAGGATTGATAGCAGCACCTGGCACACCAAAGGCAACATCAACACCTTCTTTTTTCAGGACGTGAATGGCGGCTTCTGCAGCTGTCATTTTAGCCATCACAACTTCTCCTCGAAGAGTGAATACATTTAGTATTCATTTTTGTATTTAATTTTGTATACGAAACAATATTCAAAGTATGCGCCATCCGAAGCACTGTCAATATTTAATGGAAAATATTTCCACTAAATTCAGCAGACGCAATAAAAATCATTTTAAATCAAATATTTAATATGGATTATATTGAGTATAAACACGTACAAGGGAGCGCAAGTTTTACTAACGAAACGCTCTGGGTATTGGTAAAAACAGGCATGCCAATCGGACCGGTGCTTTTGTATCCAGTCCATACAGGGGGAAAATGGTGTAGATTTAATCCCGCACGCAGCGTGCTATTGCCGTCTGCAATACCTAGCCATCGCGTTTCGCAAGGGCTTGATCGTGCCCTAGCATATCGGAGATTGTTCTCGCGGCCTCTTGCACCAGCGCTTGCAGCTTGGTTCGCTCATCCTCGGCAAATTCATGCACAGGCACCATGATACTAACAACGCCCTCCACTACCCCATCATGGTTGTAGAGCGGGTAGGCAATCGATGAAATACCAAAGTGATAGTAAGAATCGGCAATGACATAACCACGCTGACGGTCTTCCTGAACTAAGTCCCATAGAACATCACGCCGGATGGGGGCACCGAGTTCTTTATTAAGTAGTTGGTCGTCAGGATAAAGCGATTCAAATTCCTCTTTTGAGAGATCTGTCAGAAGCAGTCGCCCTAGTGACGTGCAGTGCAGTGGAATTCGTGTTCCTACACTAACGCGACGAATTGTGGCGTTAGTGGCACCCACACGGGCCACATAAACGGCATCCCTTCCGTCGCGAACGGCAATATGACTTGAGCAGCCGGTCTGCTCGCATAGCGACTCAATAACAGGATGGCCTACCTGCACAACATCCAATGAGGCCACATATTCAAAGCCCAGTTTTAGCACGTTCACACCCAGCGAATACAATCCAGTGACCGGGTGATGGCGTAGAAACCCCATATGCTCCAAGGTCTGGACTGCGCGATACGACGTCGACTGGGGATAACCAACGCGTTTGACGATCTCAGCAAAACTCATTTCGCGATGATGACGATTGAGCTCCATTAAAATCGTCAGCCCGCGTTCAAGCGCGGGAATTAAATGTTTTTTTTCCTTATCACTCATGGCGGGTTAACTCACTTCGTTATTTGTATTATCGAGATAACGTAAACCCCCCAACGCCTGCGCAAATCTACCACTGGCCAATTGCCATTAATGATTTAAAGCAACATTGAGCATGCGTTAAGGAACTCAGCTAATACAGCAGCTATCACCTCTAGAGCGCTAGAAAGTGCTAGCTGCTGACGTCACAACGAGCGAGCTAGTTACTCAGACCACTCTCCAATCAACGCGCGCTCTTCATCTGTCATATTGGTCATGTTGCCAAGGGGCATGTATCCACTGGCCACGACTTGCTGAATGCTCTCTTTGTGATGCAAAATTTGCTCAAGGTTATCGTAGGCAAAGCCTGCAGGAGGAGCAGAAAAACCAGGCTGTGTTGGCGATTGGGCATGGCACGCAACGCAGCGCTGCTCAATAACCGCCTGCACGTCAGCAATATCTGTCCCACTCTCTGCACCAGCATTAGCTTGTTGATTTGCTGGCATCCCTATCCAAAACGCCACCATAATCAAAGCAACGCCTGCCGCAGGATAACCAGGCCGTATTTTCCCAGCATGCATCAACACGAAGTACTGACGAATTAATGCACCCGCAAAAATCAGCAATGCCATGATGACCCATGCATAGGCGTGAGAGTATGCAAAGGAGTAGTGATTACTGATCATTAATAAGACAACGGGTAACGTAAAGTACGTATTGTGTACCGAGCGTTGCTTACCACGTTTGCCGTCTAACGGATTTGGCGTTTCGCCAGCTTTCATCGCCTTAACCATGCGGCGCTGCCCCGGAATGATCCAGAAGAACACGTTGGCAGACATCGCCGTTGCCATAACAGCACCGGTCAATAGAAATGCGGCACGACCTGAGAACATGTGAGTACTCAGATACGCGACTACCACCATCATGATCGCAACACCAATACTTAATAGGCCATCGCGCTCCATGTTGGGGCTGATGCGCTTACACATTTCGTTATAGACCACCCACCCCATCAGCAAGAAGGTCAGCGCCAAAACGTTGGCCTGCCAGCCGGTCATATTGGCAGCCCACTCCCAACTACTATTGGGATTAACCAAATAAAAGCCAGGATTAAACATGTACAAAATGATGAATAAAGCGAAACCAGATAACCAAGTGGTATAAGCTTTCCAGAAAGACCAGTGGAGGTCATCAGGCAGCTTTTCCGGGCTGGTGGCATATTTCTGATTGTGATAGAAGCCGCCACCGTGCACGGCCCACATCTCACCAAACACGCCTTTTTTGCGGCAGTTTTCATCTTTGGGGGATTTTAAGCCGTTATCTAGCATGACAAAGTAGATAGACTCACCAATCCAGGCAATCGCGGCAATAACGTGTAGCCAGCGAAGCATAAAATTAGAAAAATCAATTAAGTAGGACAGCATGTCGGCTTCCTCGCCTCATTTGTTTGTTGTTAGTCGGCAGCATTAGGTTTTTTATCAGGGCTATTTTTATCGGGACTATTGATTAAGTCTCTTTAGCTGCCGCGATACGTAGAGTAGGCATAGGGCGATAGCAGCAATGGCACGTGATAGTGCTGTGTGGCGTCATTGACCCCGAAGCGAAGCGGTATCACGTTTAAGAAGGCAGGCCCGTTATCCGCAACTCGGCCAGCCTGACTGGCGAAGTAATCGCCTGCATGAAACGCCAACTCGTACTCCCCTTCTTGTAGCTCGTCGCCATCTAATATGGGATGGTCACAGCGGCCATCATCATTGGTGGTTACCGTTTTGAGGAAGCTGCGTTCGCCGTTAACGACACGATACAGATCAATTTTGACTCCCTCGCCTGGGCAGCCTTGCGCAGTATCCAGAACATGAGTTGTCACGTAACCCATTGTTTTCTCCAATATTTTATTAATGTAATTAGAGCTATTACCCTGTTTTTTCCCAATGCCTTACTTACAATAAGTAGCTCAACAGTGGGTAAGACGCGGCATAGCCCAAAACTCAATGACTACATTTCTATATAAAAAATCGACACATTTCAAAGAATTTTTGTATACATTTTTATTAGGAAGCGTTGTTCACCCTTTCCAGCGCCAAAATTTTGACGCTACCTTAGCTACTCAGATTTTCTTTCCTAGGCGACGACCAGGCATCTATACACAAGCCCCTCCCTGGCAGAGATATTTAAAAATAAATTAAAAATCAAAAGCTTGAACAAAAAATATGGTAGACGTAGCTGAGAAACCAGCATGCTATTTTTCGTATCAAGAAGCGCTATTAGCCAAATAGATGAGCATAAACAGGGCGAAATTATTTATTTTCAGCAGATTTTTTGTGTACAGTATTAACTTCAAAAATGAACAATAATTTCAAATTATTGAATACAACAACAATGGAGAGTCCCTTATGAGTGACGCAATTGCCTCGTCGGAAGAGCGAGCGCGAATAGATGGAAAGAGCACCTCCCTCTTTGATTTTTATGGAAAACCCAAATTCTTAAAGGTGCTGCCGCTTTCTCTTCAGCACCTACTGGCCATGATTGCTGGCGTGATAACACCGCCTATTATCGTTGCCGGAGTCGTTGGCGCGAGCGTCGAAGAAAAGCTCCTGCTTATCCAGATAGCGGTACTGGCATCAGGTGTCTGTACCGTGTTCCATCTATACGGTGTGTGGAAATTCGGTGCGCGCTTACCTGCTATCTTTGGTGTCGGCTTTGCCTACGTACCGACGCTTGTGGCAGTTGGCGCTCAGTACGGGATTGAAGGAATACTCGGCGCCCAGTTGATTGGCGGTATGACCATGGTCGTGGTGGGCTACTTCATCCAATATATACGCCACCTGTTCCCCCCTGTCGTGGCAGGAACAGTGGTATTGGTAATCGGTCTGTCGCTATATGACATCGCTATTCGCTATATGGCGGGCAGTGGAAACGTTAATGCTGCCAATTTTGGTGACCCCATTAATTGGATCGTCGCTGTCGTTACGTTGCTCACTGTCTTAATTGCAGCTCAATTTGGTAAAGGGGTGATTAAGCTCTCTGCCATTATTGTGGGCATTGTGGTGGGCTATTTACTTTCCCTATCGCTAGGCTTGGTTAATTTCGACAACGTAGCCAATGCATCCTGGGTAGCCGTTCCCAAAGTAATGCCATTTGAAATGGAGTTTCACGCAGCAGCCATCGCTTCGATGGTCGTCATTTGTATTATCAACTCTGTTCAGACCATTGGGGATTTATCTGCCACGACCGTTGGCGGCATGAACCGTGAGTTAAAAACAAAAGAGCTTACCGGCGGCCTACTCGGCAATGGTTTAACCACTACCGTCAGTTCTTTCTTCGGCGCCCTGCCCACCTCTACATTCAGCCAGAATGTTGGCATCGTAGCCATGACCAAGGTAATTAGCCGATACGTACTGGCGCTGGCAGGTATTTTTATGATTTTGGCGGGGCTCAGTCCGAAATTCGGCGCAATGATCACGACGATTCCTTACCCCGTTCTAGGTGGTGCAACAATTACCGTGTTTGGCATGATTACCATGACCGGCATCCAGTTGCTGGTTAAAGATGAGATGTCTGCGCGCAATATGACCATCGTCGGCCTTTCCCTAGCACTAAGCTTAGGCATCGCTGCAGAGCCATCAGCTATTGAGCAGTTTCCTGCGGTATTAAGAGACTTGATTGGCGGAGCGCCTATCGTTGTGGCCGCTATTACGGCTTTCACGCTGAATATCGTCCTACCCAAAAAATCTCTTTCAGATGAGGCTAAGGAAAGAGAAAAAATTGCTAACGAAGATAAAGACACGAAAGACGAAGCCAATAACCAAGGTAATAACCTTAGCCAACGTAGCGTTCATGCCGAATAATGATGTGTTAATTAGCTACAAGAGCATCATTTAAAACATGTACGACGCTTTAGAACTGCCGCTAGCCCGGCAGTTCTATTTCTCTATGCAGAACATAATAATGAGACTAATGGAGTGACACATGCACCGCTTAAACAATCTAACAATGAGAATGAGCTGGTCACTCGTTTTATTCTCTTTTCTGACATTACTGCTACTACTGAGTGGCACCGGCCTCTACGCGGTCAATCATAGTCAGGAAAGCATCGAGCAATTTACCAACGTCAATGTCAATCAACAATCGACACTGAACAGAACCAATTCATCGATACAAAATGTACGTTTACAAATGGGCCGCCTGTACGAAGAGCTGCTAGAGGCGCACCCTTCTCTTACTGCCGTTGAAAGACGCCAACGAGCGGATGAAATGCGTAATCTGCTTGAAAGCGCAGACAACGTGTTCGCTGAATTTCTTTCTTTATCATTCAACCCTTCTCATGAGCACTTCATTCGTGAAATAGAGAGTAGCTTCAATAGCATGATGAGTCACCAGCTACTTCCTCAACTTGACTCGCTTTACCAAGGGGAAACTACTGGCTACCAACGCCTACGCAATGGTACCCATGATGCCTATGACACTTTTTATCAAGATGCCGTTAATTTTTTTCATACGGTAGAAGACGAAGGTAATAAGCGTTTGGATAACTTCTCGTCAGTAGTCAACTTAGCTAATTCAACTATTGTCAGTGTATTCATCATCGCGCTAATCATTACTGCCATTGTCTACTGGGGCGTAAGCGTCAACTTAATTCGCCCAATGCAACGCATCAACGAGCACTTTCAACATATTGCTAAAGGCGATCTTTCTAGAGAAATTGAAGTGCATGGCCGAAATGAAATCGGCATTCTCTTCAACTCGCTACGCAACATGCAAAAAGATTTGTTGGAAACGGTGGCAACCGTGCGCCATAGCAGTGAAGAGGTTTTTGCAGGCGCACGGGGAATTGCGTTAGGCAACCAAGATCTCGCCTCGCGAACCGAGCGTCAGTCCGCGTCATTAACACAAACTGCCTCCAGTATTGAAGAAATGACGGCCACCATGGAACGCAACAGTGACAACGCAGCGCAAGCTAGCCGCGTTGCTCAAGAAGCTGCGCATAATGCACAGCAAGGTGGTGATGTCGTGACTCATGTGGTTAGTAAAATGCATGAGATACGTCATAGTTCGCAACAGATTACTGACATAATTGGCCTAATTGACTCAATCGCTTTTCAGACCAATATTTTAGCGCTCAATGCATCAGTTGAAGCAGCCCGAGCAGGTGAACATGGTCGAGGATTTGCCGTGGTAGCCAGTGAAGTTCGCCTGCTGGCAACCCGCAGCGCTGATGCCGCAGCGGATATACGTCAATTGATTGCAACGTCAGTAAGCCAAATAGAAGCAGGCACTCAACAAGCGGATTTAGCCAGTGAGTCAATGGTCGCCATTATGGAATCCGTTAAGCGTGTTACCACTTTGATGGATGAGATCGCCGTCGCTAGCGAGGAGCAACGTGTTGGCATCAACGAAGTAAATAGTGCTGTTGGCGAAATGGAGCAGACGACTCAACAGAATGCTGCCATGGTGGAGCAAGCCAGCACCTCCGCCACTCAGTTAGAACATGAGGCTGAACGGTTAACCGAGGTTGTGCTTAGGTTTAAACTCAACGCCAGCAGTGAAAACACCCAATCACATGCTCAGCTGACTTCGCTACCTCACCAAGCCGTACCTTGCACATAGAGCCAAACGCCATATACTGTATATATACACATATATGGCAACTCTAGTCCGTGCAGAGGTGGCAACTAATGGCTTCTTCCCCTTCCAGCGCTACCGTGTATAAAGGACGTGGTGCGACCTACGACCCGCATAACCGCTTTTCGCCAACTTGCAGCGTGGTAGAGGATGATGGCTGGTGGCATGAGGGGGCCACTACTTCGCTTGCAACGGAGATACGCGAGGAACCCAGCAAGAGCGCGCTTTCCTGGAACCGTTCACCGGATTTACCTTTTGACCGCTCACTCAACCCTTTTCGCGGCTGCGAGCATGGCTGCATTTACTGCTACGCTCGCCCTTCCCACGCCTACTGGGATTTGTCACCGGGGCTCGATTTTGAAACTAAATTAATCGTCCGCACAGGATTAGTTGAGCACTTAATAGACGAGCTTAGCCACCCCCATTATGTATGTCGTCCTATCAACCTTTCCGGTAACACTGACTGTTATCAGCCGCTGGAAGCGAAATACCAAACAACTCGTCGTTTATTAGAGCTGCTACTGGCATGTAGGCATCCGGTCACCTTGGTGACTAAAAGCACGCTAATACTGCGGGATTTAGACCTGCTAGCAGAAATGGCCGAGCATCGGTTAGTGCGGGTGTTTGTTAGCCTGACAAGTCTGGATGCCAATCTAAAGCGTACCTTGGAACCCCGGGCGGCCTCGCCTCAGGCGCGCTTAAAAGTGATCCGCGAGCTAAACACCGCAGGCATTCCAGTGGGTACGTTGGTCTCACCGATTATTCCTGGCCTTACTGACCACGAAATTGAACGCATTCTTGAAGCGGCCAGCCGCGCTGGCGCGCGCACAGCAACGTGGATGCTGCTGCGCCTGCCCCATGAAGTCGCACCAATGTTTGAAGCATGGCTACAAGCCCACTACCCCGAGCGAGCCGCTAAGGTAATGAGCCTAATTCGCCAATGCCGAAGCGGCCAAAACTACGATGCACAATTTGGTAAACGCTTCCGTGGTGAAGGTGTCTTTGCCGACTTGATCGCCCAGCGCTTTAATCGCGCCAGCCGCCAGTGGAACATGCAGCCACGCACCGAACAGGGCCTGAACACCCACGACTTTCGACCACCACGGGCGCAAGGGGATTTATTCATTTAAGCTAAGCCTTTTGATGTAGTAGCTTCCCGCAAAAGGAAACCCAATGACCTCGCTTAGCAAGACCAAATCAAGTTTTTACCGCCGCTTGTATGTCGCGCATTTAATTGAGCAAGGCGTCGCAAGCGTACCAGCGTTAATCGAGGCCACCGGTATGCCTCGTCGTACCGCGCAGGACACTATCGCCTCACTTGCGGAGCTAGATATCGAGTGCGTATTCGAGAAAGGTGAAGGTGAACGCCATAATATTGGCCACTACCAGATACGTGACTGGGGAGCGATAGATCCTCACTGGGTTGCTACTCATGCGGAACGGCTAAAGGTGGCACTTGGCTATTGCTGACGCACAAGTACTTAGCGAAAGGGTCGTGACATCAGGTCTACGGCCAACAGCGACAACGTTAGCAAAAACCAGCAACGAAACTGCCCTGTCGATATACGGTTTCTAATTAAGCTCCCCAACCACATACCGGCTAATGCAGGGAGTACCGCGTACAGCGAAAGCATCAGGTTCACGGTTTCCAAAGAGTGTTGCACCGCTAGGCTGCTGAGTAGCGCCAAGGTAGAAACCGTAAACGAGAGCCCCAATGCTTGGATCAGTTCGTTCCTTTCTATCCCAAGTGCCTGCAAATAAGGCACTGCTGGAAGTACAAACACACCTGTTGCCCCTGTAATCCATCCAGTTAAAAGACCGATAATGGGTGACAACCAGGGCTCATACTTGGGCAGAATATTAATCACAGGCGCCCAAAAAGAGTATATGGAATAAAGCATTAAGGCGCTTCCCAGACTAAACGCTGCCCAATCTGCGTCAAGCTGGCTCAATAGCGGCGCACCCAAAAAGGCGCCGACGGGAATACCAAGCATCATGCTAAAAAAGCGGCTTAGAACGTGCCAGTGATAACCGCCCTTCAAAAACTGCCAAATATTGGTAATTAACGAGGGCACTATCAATAATGCGGCGGCAACAACGGGTGAGTAAAGCGCCCCCAGAAGAGCCATAGCAACGGTAGGCAACCCCATTCCGGTTACTCCTTTAACCAAGCCTGCTAACAGGAATGTGCCCAACAACCAAATTAACGTAGCAATATCGTTTGTCATGGCGACATTGAAGCGCGGCTGGAACCCCGCCACAATCAGGTATTTTCCTCTCAGGCTTCGGCTCAGCCTTAGGGTGGAATAGGAGTTTTTTATGCGCTTGGATTTATCAGATCTTCATCTTTTTCTGTGTATTGTCGAAGCAGGTAGCATCACTCAAGGAGCCATCAATGCTCACCTAGCCTTGGGTTCTGCCAGTGAACGCCTGCGCCGTATTGAGGCCGATGTTGGAGTCAAACTGCTTGAACGCCACCCCCGCGGTGTTATGCCAACAGAAGCCGGAGAAGCCCTAGCTCACCACGCTCGGCAAATGTTGCTGCAGCATAAAAAAATGCGCGGTGAGCTTAAGGCGTTTGCCAAGGGGCTGTCAGGAACGCTTAGACTGCATGCCAATACTGCCGCACTTGCCTCTTTTTTGCCTCGCAAGCTTGCGCCCTGGTTACAAGCCCACCCTTCGCTGCATATGGACGTTAAGGAGCGAACCAGCCTAGCAATCATTCAGTCGATCCAAGCCGGCATTGTTGAGGGGGGAATCATCACCGATGCGGCTAACGCAGAGGGCTTAAAACGCGACGTTTTGGTACCTGACCATTTAGTCGTTGTGGTGGCCAAGGGGCATCCACTATCTAGCCAATCATGGATTAGCTTTCACGAAGTTGTCGGACTGCCAATGGTTGGATTGAGCGAGGAAAGTGCGCTGCAAGCTCAAATCGAAGAGCAGGCTCGCCAGCTTGGGGCTTCATTAACACTACGGATACGCATGAAGGGATTTGGTGAGCTGTGCAATTTGGTAGCCCACCAAGTAGGCATCGCCATTATTCCTAAAGGCATTGCGCAACAATGGCTACAGCGTTACGACCTTAGCGTTGTGAATCTAAACGACCCGTGGGCCAAACGGCAACTGTGCTTGTGCTACCGCGATGAAGCATCACTGTCACCGGCTATGCAAAGCCTGTTTACTCATTTACGGCTTCCCTAAGCATTGAACGAGAGCTACCTGCCGTTTAACTATCCGGCTCTGACCATGCTAATCGTGCGGCGTTAAGCGTCACGCTGAGCGAGCTTATTGCCATGGCGAACACTGCGATCAACGGTGGTATGGCCATGACGACGACCACGCCAAGTGCCAGGGTGTTATAAAGCGCCGAAAAGAAAAGATTTTGCTCCATAACGCGCCGCGTACGCTTGGCGATACTCAGCAATTTCACTACCCCACCAATCCCTGGCGTCATGAGTTGGGCGGATGCTCCCTCGCGGGCAGCTTCGCTGGCACTCAGCGGGGCAATGCCAGCGTCTGCTGCCGCCAAGCTTAGCGTATCGTTTAGGCCATCTCCCACAAACAGTGTTGGCGATGGTAACCCGCGTAATAGCCGTGCCTTGGCTTCCGGAGAGCGCTGGGCATAGCAAGCCTCGCGCACCAGACCAACACGCTCGCCTACCCAACTAACCGCGCCCTGTCGATCACCACTGATCATTGCAACCAGATAACCTGACCCTAGCAGGTGCTTCACGCTTAGCTCCGCATCGTCGACGGGTTGATCGGTCAGATAGAACGTCGCCAGCCAGCCTGACTCATCCGCCAGCATTACTTGGGAAGCAAAAGCCAGCGTGGCCTCTTCCGCTTGGGAAGGAACATCAACCTGCTGTCGTGTCAGCCAACCGGCGCTACCTATCATCAGACATTCACCGTTTACAAGGCGAACACGGCGTCCTTCCCCGGGGAATTCATCAACGTCTTCTATGGAAGACTGAAAGCTGTGTTGATCTTGGCCACCCGACCAGCGCGCCAATGCTTGCGCCAACGGGTGTTCGCTCCCGGCAACGGCGCTGGTGAGCTTGTGCTGCAGCGTGTGTTCATCCATTCCACCCCGTGCTTGCCAGTGCAGTACCGCATGGCATCCTGTCGTTAAGGTTCCGGTTTTATCCAGCGCTACTGAACGAATACGCGCCAAGATTTCTAGCGCGGCGGGGTCACGCAGCGCAATACCTTGCTGCATAGCCTGACCGCTACCTGCAAGACTAGCCAAAGGCACCGCCAGCCCAACGGCACAGGGGCATGCCACCACGAGCACTGAGAGCGCACGCACCAATGCATCCTCCCAGCCCAATCCAACGAGTAGCGCACCAAGCAGCGTCACTAGCGAGAGCACAAGTGCCAAAGGACTTAACCAGGCGGCAAAACGGTCGGCTAGTTTCTGCAGTTGCCCTTTTTGGGCCTGATAGCGGCGCATTTCATGACGCAGTCGATCCAATCGGCGTTTACCAACCCCCGCAGTGACCTGCATTATCAGTGGCGTCGTGCCTAGGTAGCGGCAGCCGGCATACACTCTCTGCCCTGCATTGAAGTGACGTGGCAAGCTTTCACCGGTCAGTGAGGCGGTATCAATCCAACCGGGAGCATCAAGAGTGCCATCTAGCGTCACTAACTCCCCCGGCGCTAGCTTAACGCGGGTACCCGCGGCCACATCATTAATAGGAAGTAAGACCCAGGTCCCCTTTTGCCAAGCGCTTATAGCCGCATCTGGCAACGCCAGTGCATCCAGCGCTTTCAGTCCACGGTGGCGGCACAGCGTTTCTACCAGTCGCCCAACGAGCAACAGCACAATCAGCATAACCGCCGTATCGAAATACACCTCCGCCGAGCCACGCCACAACAACCCAATCGACACACTCACTGCACCGATCGCGCCAAGGCTAACCAGCACATCCATCCCTGGGCGTTTGGCAAGTAACGTGCGCCAGCCTGCTCGGTAAAACGGCAAGCCCGAATACACCACTACGGGTAGCGCAAAGGCACCCGATATCCACGCCACCACTTGCTCTATCGATGCGCTCGGTAGCGCTCCCACATAAATAAGCAGTGATGCCAACATGGTCCACATACCGAATACGGCGCCTACTAACAACCGCAAGGTAAGGTAGCGGCTCTCCTGCTCAAGACGATCATGGGCATCATCAACGGCTTCTAATTCAGTGAGCCGATAACCCAGCCGTTTGACTACCGGCGCAAGCTCCGTCAGATCGACTGCCTCTCGCGCACCTTTCACCCACACGGTTGCCGTGGGGTAGTGGACGCTAACGTCAATGACCCCAGGCAGACGTGCTAGCGCCCCCTCTACTGCCAGAGCACAGCTGGTACACCACATACCATGCAGGGTATAGAGGGGTGTGTTATGGCTAGATGTTTTATCGTCTTCTGGCATCGAGCTAACGTGGGCGTTATGACTTATAGGCAAGGCGGCACACTGATAATCGGCATACCCGCAAACACCACACCGAAAGCGGAAAACAAATATAGCCACGCCGAGACAGTGGCATGAAAGCGCTGGCGACCTTGATGCTGCTTCGCCACTTGGCAACTCCCCCAGGCAAGCGCCGCAAGCCCTACGGCAGTAATGAGACTAACACCACCTAGCGCGGCATTAAGACCTGTAAGCGCTCCCGCTTCTGGCGATGGTGGCGCCACGGCACAGGCTACTGAAAGGCCGCTATAAACCGCCACAAACCATAGGCTCCATAGCGTTAGTCCGATAATTAAGTGGATGGGATGAGTAAAATGTAGTCGTACCATCACCATTATCCTCCTATCACCCGAGGCAGTATCGCCAACGCCCCGACTAACAACCAGAATGTGACCACGTTATAGCGCCAAAGTAGTGCCACTACGGCGGGTTCAAACGGCGCATGCGCACCCACGTAGCCATAACCAACGCGCATGCCTTGCAACACCGTTAAAATAACCGCTAGGCCACCATGAAAAAGCGCGTAAACAAGCCCCACCAGCATCACCGCATCGTGGGTGGTTTGGGTCGGTGAAAGATCGGCTCGCCACAGCGCCCAGCCAGCGAGCCCCACTTGAAGTGCGCCTAACGCAGCGGCTAAATAGAGGCTTGCTCTTAACCCTGCATCACGCTGCTGACGCAGCCCGCGTACCAGCTTCTCCATCACCACACACCCTGCTATAACCGCCCCGCCAGCCATGCCCATTATCAGCAGAGACAGCGGCGGTGTATCTGGCATTTGCCACTCAGGCGAAACAGTCCATAGATAAAACCAGCCAAACAGATAGGAAAGAAAGAACGAACCGTTGGCAATTAAAAACACCGCCATTGCCCAAAGCCCAGGGCCATCCATCGTGCGTGAATGAAGCGGCGGATCGCCTGGTTTTACCCCTGCATCAGGGGCTGCATTCGGGTGCGCGCCGTTCTCCCACGACCAGCGCAGTAGAAACACTCCGGCAATCACTACAAAGATGCCCGCTAGCGCATAGACACGGGTTAATAAACTAATGCACACCACTGCCAGCGCTGCTGCGGCAAACAGCGGCCACCAGGAGTTACCAGGCAGGTGAATGATTTCGCGCACTTTGCCAGTAATCGGGTCGGTGCCCCACATTTCACGCCGGCCGTGGGAAGCCACCGCTAAGCCGTGCATACCCTTCGCCATGGTATGTGGCAAATTCGGGTCATCCCACAACGGATGCCGTGTTTCTACAGTAGGTAAGCTGACAAAGTTATAAGCGCTAGGGGGCATCGAGTTAGCCCATTCCAGCGTATCGGCATTCCATGGGTTCTGTTTGGCGGGTTTACCAAATCGGAAGTGCAGCGCGATATCCAGCAACACCATGGCAATACCCGCCGATAGCACAAAGCTGCTGACGGATGAGAGCAGGTTATAAATCTCCCACCCAGAGCCAGCCTCATAGGTATAAACACGCCTGGGCATACCTAAAAGGCCCGTCCAATGCATAATCAGAAACGTACCGTTAAAGCCTAAAAAGGTTAGCCAGAACCCCCAACGCCCGAGGCTTTCAGATGGCATACGCCCGGAAAATAGCGGCAACCAGTAGTAAAGCCCGGCAATGAGTGGGAAGAACATGCCTCCCACCAACACATAGTGCATGTGGGCTACCACAAAGTGGGTATCATGCACCTGCCAGTTAAATGGCACTAGCGCCAACATCACCCCGGTTAAGCCACCGCAAACGAAAATAATCAAAAAGCCCATCACCCAAAGCATGGGCAGTTTCATTTTAGGTTTACCTAGCCAAAGGGTAGCCAGCCAAACGAACACCTGAATCGCCGTTGGTACCGCCACCAGCATGCTAGCCGCCGAGAAAAATGCCTGAGCCAGCTGCGGGATACCCACTGTAAACATGTGGTGTACCCAAAGCCCAAAACTGATAAAGCCCATAATAGCGATGGCAGCTACCACCCACCCATAACCGACAATAGGCCGCCCGGCAAAAACCGGTATTAGCGTGGAAACAATGCCCGCGGCAGGTAGAAAGATGATGTAGACCTCAGGGTGACCAAACAGCCAAAACAGATGCTGCCACAGTAAGGGGTCACCACCTCCCGCAATCTGGAAAAATGGCATACCAACGGCGCGCTCAAGTTCCAGTAAAACGCTACCAAGAATCAACGGTGGAAACCCCACCACGATCATCAGCGCCATGGCCAAGATATACCAAGCGAACAACGGCATTTTATGCAGCGCCATGCCCTGAGTGCGAGTACGCAAAATAGACACTACAAGCTCTACTCCCGCAGACACTGCGGAAATTTCCACAAACGTGATGCCTAACAGCCAAAAATCCGAGCCCAGATCAGGCGCGAACTCTTTGCTACTTAGCGGGGTGTACATAAACCAGCCGCTGGAAGGCGCCATTTCAATAATCAGGCTGGAAGTAAGAATAATCCCGCCAAATAAATAGCAGAAATAGCCAAGTGATGTTAGCCGAGGGCAGACCAGGTCGCGGGCACCGATCATCTTTGGGATCAGGTAAATCGCCAGCCCTTCCAGCATAGGAATGGCGAACAGAAACATCATCACCGTGCCATGCATGGTGGTGACCTGATTATAAATGTCTGGCGACATAAAGTTTTGGTCGGGCATCGCTAACTGGGTTCGCACCAGCATTGCTAAAATGCCGCCAATCAGGAAAAACACCATCCCCGTGACCATAAAACGTAGGCCAAGCGTGGTGTGGTTGACGATAGTTAAGGACCTTAGACCTTTGGGGTTCCCCCAAATGGTGTGCAAGTCTTCGTGCAATTGCTGCGGGTCATGCTCAATGGCTTCTTGATTGACACTCTTCATGGTGACAAGGCCTCCAGCCAAGCACCCAGGGCATCCAAGGTGTCCGTTTCAATTTCACTGTGGGTAGGCATCTTATTGCCTGGCTTTAGCGTTTGGTGATGCTGCAACCAGCGACTCACCGCCCCCTCTTCCATGGCAATCACCCCCGCGCCTAGCGTGGCGCGACCGCCCACATCTGAAAGCGTTGGCCCAATGCCCCCTTGGCTAACGCCCTCTACCTGGTGGCAGCGGGCACAATGCGCCATAAAAGCATCTCGCGCGTCGTCGTAAGTAGCATCGGCAACGGCCAGTTCGCTAAGCGTCGCCTCTTGTCTTGCAGTTAACCATGCCTCGAACTCGCTGCGTGGCAAGGCCTCCACATGCAATTGCATATGGGCATGGCCCACGCCGCAAAGTTCGGCACACTGCGCACCAAACACCGCGGGCTCATCGGCTTGTAAACGAATTTTATTTACGCGACCCGGCAACATATCTATTTTCCCCCCCAGCCGGGGCACCCAAAACGCATGAATCACATCGGCACCACTGACATGAAAATCTACTGGCTCTCCAGCAGGCATCACCAGTTGATTAGCGGTCACAACCTCACCGCCTTCAGCATCGGGATAGCGCACTTCCCACCACCACTGATGGCCAATCACCTCGATAACTTCTGGCGGTTCGCTCATGGGTAGCGTTAGCATCCGCTGGCCGGCGGAAACACCAAACAGTAGCAGCGCGGTAATGCTGGCCACAGGCAACATAATGCCGCCGCCAATAATCCATCGGCGAGCGATACGGCGCTCCTGGGCAGGTGTGCGTTCCACATTTCTTGGTTTAAAGGCGTAAAGCCAAAGTGCTGTCACCCCAATCAGTACAAGGGTGGCAAATCCGAGCATTATCCACCAAATTAGCCGCACGTCTCGCGCAGCAGGCCCAGCAGGGTCTAAGATAGATCTATCACCTGTGCAGCCCGCTAAGCTCACCAGTAAGAAAGTCCCAAGCAAGCATGCTGTTCGACGGACCCATCGTGATGATAAATATGAAATGGTGGTGGACGTTACGCTATTACGCTCCCTCATTTGCAATTTTCCTGGCATGCCGTTGGTCTGAATGACTTTTTCGCTTTGTCTAACCACAGGAAGTGACCATGACACATACTCCCCAACGCTCGATAAAAAGCCGTGCCGCGCTGGCTGGCCATCCGCTTCACCCAGTGATGATTCACTTTCCTGTGGCCGCACTGATGGCACTGGTCGCCAGCGACCTGGCTTACTGGTATACCCAAGACCCATTCTGGCTGCGCAGCGGTTTGTGGTTGGCGGGGGTAGGCGCGTTTGGCGGCTGGATTGCTTCGGTAGCGGGCATTATTGACCTGGTCACCGTGGCGCGGATCCGCCGCCTGATCACCGGCTGGAGCCACGCGATTGTGGCCGTTGTTATGCTTTCCCTGGCGTCGCTTAATTGGCTTCTGCGATTTAATGAACCTGGCGCGGTACTGCCCTGGGGGCTGGCCATTTCGCTGGTCACTGCCTGCCTGATCGCGCTGGCAGGCTGGCTGGGCGGCCAGTTGGTATACGAGCATGCTGTCGGCGTCGACGTTGAGAAGTCGCCTTAACAGTGCAATGTCGGCAATAGTAGTGTTGGCACTTAAGAGAATAATCTTCATCGCGTTAACTCCAAGCCAGCGGTTTGGAGAGCACAAACCCAAGCACACCCAATATCCCCGTTAACGCGAGGATTAAGGCGCATAGACTGGCAACTTTTACGCCTTTGAAAATCCCCATTTCCAGCCGCAAAATCAGCCAACCGAAACAGCCGTGGGCAGCCACCATTAGCACCACGGCACCTAGCTTTAGAATTAACCACCCCCCAAGAAGGCCATGCAGCAGAAACAGCAGCGTGCCCGACGCGATGGCGACCAAGGCAGCAGGTGTTGCAATGGAGTTATAGAAGAAACGTGGCATGGGGGGCGTGCCTTGAGCGAATCCAGCGTCTTTACGCAGCTGGAGCGCATGCAAAAGCAGAGCGGGTAAATAGAGAAGCGCGCCGCACCAAGTAACTAGCGCGGCGATGTGCAGAAGTTTTAGCCATGGCATTGAGGCTTCCTTGCGTTGCGTAAGGCGATAACGGGATTCACCCCAGATAACCTTAGTTAACAAAAGCGACTCTAGCTAGGCAGGATAGCGAAGATAGGCAGTTATCATCAGTTAAAAGCCCGCGTTAGGAGATATAGCGAAGGCTACTCCACAGCGATTTCGTAACCGGTGAATTTACGCAGGTTAATAACCCCGCTATCAAAGATCAGGTACTGCCCTTTTACACCTTGAAGAGTACCTTCAACCAGCGGCTGCTTATCAAAATTATGGGACGTCACCTTACTTGGGAAAGTCGCCACGGGATAATGAAAGTCCAGCGGCGTTTCATCCAGCGTACGAATGGCATCCGCACCGTGCACGTCACGTAACTGCCCTAACCCATCGGCTAACAGGTTAAAAAGACGGTCACGCTCTGCGCACAAATCCAATGGTTTCACCTCGCCTTTAAGCATGGCACGCCAGTTAGTTCGGTCGGCCACCTGCTCTTTAAAGAGCATTTCGACAAAACCAGACTGTTGCCGGGTATTTACCTCAAGAATGGGCAATGCCTGAATGGCCCCTTGGTCCAGCCAGCGGGTTGGCATTTGCGTTTTGCGGGTGATACCTACCTTCAAACCGGATGAGTTCGCTAAGTAGACAATGTGTGGCTGGAAGCAGTGTTTTTCGCCCCACTCGGGGTCCCGGCAGGTGCCCTGATGATAGTGGCACGTCTCGGGTTTCATTATGCATGTATCACACTGGGCTAAACGCTTAAAGCAGGGGTAACAGTAGCCTTGAGCAAAACTTTTTTTGGTTGCCCGCCCGCAGTGGGTGCAAGCAATAGCCCCGCTCCAGGCAAGTCGCATCGGTGAGCCGATGCGCTCATTCAGTGGTATTCGATGGTCGCCCGCGCGAAGGTGATACACCACCCGATCATCTTGGCGGCTAGGTAAGTCAGCCGCCATTTTTTGCAAACATCCTTGCACCGGGGATGCTACCGAGGCAAACAGATCATCAGTCACGCGTGGCATCCCGGGCAAGGCCTGCCATTTCAGGGGAAACACCGGCACCGGTCGCGCCAGCACCACAGGTACGCTGCTCCAGATAGCCGACACGGCTCTCTTCAGGAACGTTATTCTCCACCTCAAAACGCATCACCGCTTCCAGGCACAATTCGGTCTGTTCTGGCGTTAAATACCGGCCATCGGGCCATTTGCGCAACGCCACTGCCTGCTTAAGGCTTTCGTAAATGGCGGGCGTCATTTGATTAATCATTTTATCGAAGGTCATATCACTCATCGTAGGCACCTTTAATGTTTGCTTCGTTTGGAAGAATAATACCAGCCTGTGATCAGCCCCACGAGCAGCCCGCCCAAGTGCGCTTCATTCGCTACGTTGCCAAAGCCCACGCTACCGGCAATATCGGTCATGGTGAACACCATCCAGCCCAGCATGAAGACGACTAGCATCTGGGGGACGAAAAATCCGCTTTGCGGGGCACGATAGGACATCAGCCACACATGGGCCAGCAAGGCGTAAACCACACCCGACATACCGCCAAACAGCACTGTGCCAGTGACATATTGCGCAATGTTAGCGCCAATACCGGCAACCAGAAGCAGTAGCAGCATGGTACGACTACCCTGAAGCTGCTCGATTTGACGCCCGAAGTACCATACCCACATCAGGTTGAAGATCAAATGCATCCAGCCAAAGTGTAAAAACGCAGGCGACAGTAAGCGCCATACTTGGCCAGACATTATTGTGTCACTAAGGTTGCCATATACGAGCTGCCCACCTGAAACGCCCACCGGCACGATAGTGAGCCCTACAATTAGTAAGTCGCCAAATACCCCTGTTAGGGCAAAAACAAATAGGCTAATACCAATCATCAGCGCTGTAACCGGCACTTGGCGCAACATCGGCACCAAACGATTCATCCCGCTTCGGTGGGTGGGTCGAACAGTCGTCGTAATCAGAGGCTCACCTCGCTCCCAGCGACTCACCAAC
The DNA here is from genome assembly GCF_024138895.1 of Halomonas sp. XH26. Taxonomy (NCBI): domain Bacteria; kingdom Pseudomonadati; phylum Pseudomonadota; class Gammaproteobacteria; order Oceanospirillales; family Halomonadaceae; genus Halomonas; species Halomonas sp. XH26. The sequence goes on along the minus strand of NZ_CP071889.1, from coordinate 1,414,830 downwards.
GATCTCATTTCATCATGCTGGCGCGGGTCGGCAACCCATAGCAGCTGGCCATCTGCTTCATCGGTAATGCGGTGACCAATGCGGTGGTGCCATAGCGCTTTACGCAGCTCTTTTGTGTCCGCGCCCGTGGGTAAAAGCATTACTGGATGCATGGCAGGTTCCTTTCAACCAATAAGAATCGGCGTAACGTCACGCCGCGTCACCAACGGATAGACGAAAAAAATCCGGCGGAGGGGGCCGCCGGATCAAAAAGCAAGGGATCATTCAAGGGAACACTTACTCTGATAACCGACAACACCGTTAGTTCAGCTATTTTGAAAAAAATATGTAACCGTGTGTAAAGCTGAAAAATATCGCTATTAATCAAAATCTATTTCCCACGGTTTAGGCAGTGCACGCTCCTCTTTCGGCACCTGTATCCACACAAAATGATCGGCATTGAGCCGCGCTTCTCCGCTCCAGCGATAAGCCACTAAACGGCCAAATTTCACCGCACTATAATCCAAGCAGGCAATGTTGTGTGCTGGTAAGGCGGGAATACCCTCGCACCAGTAATGGCCGATAAATAAAGGTGGCTGTTCAGGGCCGTAATAACTAAGGCGCTGACGTTCAGTATCGGTCAGCGCTCTGGTCTCTAAGTCACCAGGAAGGTTATCTGGCTGAAATACCACGTCCCCCCACTGCTGGGGGTTCGCTGACCAAAAGTGCGCACGAAAACTCTGCCTAGTAAAGCCATCGCCTGAGTGTATCGCAATGCCTTTTGGTAACGGTATATGAGGCCCACGGGTTAGGCGATCAAGTATACGAAAGGCTTGTGTAGAGGGGTCAGTGGACTCAACCAGAAAGTGGTTGTCCATGCAGGCGTTGGGCGCACGCTGTTTGAGCTGTCGAATCAACTCGTCATCCCAGCAGGCATGCACCACACGAATCCCATCCAGCTCCAGACATAGCGGAATAGTCTTAAACCACGCCAGGGTGTCTTCCCACTCGTTTGTATAATCGCGGTACTGAGCTAGCGTGTCTTCAATAATACGATTATGGCGCGGCGTATGTTCGCGCAGCCAGCGCTTGTTGCTACCAGGGGGCGCAGGGTGCGTATAGGCCAGGGCATTATATTCATGATTACCCATGACAATATATGCTTCGCCCTCTTCAACCATTCTGCGTGCGATGGTAACCGCTAGACGAATACGGGGGCCACGATCAATTAAATCACCTAAAAAGATCACTTTTCGTCGTGGGTGACGATACACCCCACCCCGTTGATGATAGCCAAGCCGCTCTAATAACGCTGCCAGTGTTGCACCACAGCCATGTACATCCCCGATTAAATCGTAGCCCTCCATATTAATCCCCTAGCCGATGGCTCCAGCCGAGTTTACTGCGCAACACTTCATAGAAGTTATGCCCAATAGGATGCACGAGCTGAACGCGCTCTGGTTTTCGTTGAATAACGAGCACATCGTCAGGTTTAGCCACGGCACGAGTTTGTCCGTCGCAGCTGATATGGGGATAGGTCTGATTGGTTTCACCAATGTGAACACGGATTTCACTGGCAGCGTCAATCACAATAGGACGACTCGACAGCGTATGGGGGAACATGGGCACCAACGTCACTACATCCAGCTTGGGGTGCATGATTGGCCCGCCGCCAGAAAGTGCATAGGCAGTTGAGCCAGTGGGCGTGGCAATAATTAAGCCGTCACTACGTTGGCTATACACAAACTGCCCATCAATAAACAGTTCGAACTCAATCATGCGCACCGCTTTACCTGGATGAACCACCACTTCATTGAGCGCAGCACCGCTACCCACCGCTTTACCGTTTCGGTACAACACGGCATCTAGCAAGAAACGTTCTTCAACTTCAAACTCTCCCGCCAGCACTTCGCCAACCCGACTTTCTAGTTCATCAGGAGAAATATCCGTTAAAAAGCCTAACCGCCCCCGGTTCACGCCTAACATCAACGTACCGCTAAGACATAGCGTGCGGGCAGCCCCGAGAAGGCTACCATCCCCCCCTACAACGATGACCAAATCGCACAGCTCCCCCAGCATGCGGCGGCTGGCTTCAGGCAGTCCATGGTTCGGTAACACCGTTGCGGTCCGGTCTTCAATCAGAACTTTATAATCGTGGGCAACTAGATAGCTGACCAACCGCTTAAGCGAATCGACCACTTTGTCACTGCCTAAACGGCCGATTAAGCCGATTGTTTTAAAGGACGTCGCTTTAGAGGACGTCGCTTTTTTAAGGGGCGCTTCTTCTAAAGGCTGCGTGCGTTCGGCCTGGCTCAAGGGTGCTAAACCTGACGATGGGGTGTTAGACATGGACAACTCTCGCTGGCATCAGCCCACATTATGGAGAGTATGAGGGTGTCGAGCAAATTGCCCAGCGCAACGCGAAACCGCTGGCTACTCTGGGCAAAAACAATAGCTTGAATTAGTTAGACAGATATAGCGCGACGACGCTGCAACCACCAGTGATTTAACCACAGAGAAGCGGCCATGATAGCGGCGCCCAATAGTAGCTTGCCTATATCTGCATCCCGGTTCCAAATCACCAGATTAACCACCAAACCAGCGGGCACCAGCGCATTGTTCATTATTGCCAGCGTTCCTGCATCGACCTTAGTGGCTCCTTGGTTCCAAGCGAAATAACCCACGCCAGAAGCGACTAGCCCAAGCCATGCCAATACACTCCACTGCACCGGTGTACTGGGCAGCGCTGCCGCATTACCAAACAGCAAAAAGGCAGGGAGTGCCACTAGCATTGCGCCGATAAAGAACCAGCCAAAAACGTTATGCCACGCCAAGGTGGGCGGCAAATCGGCTGCGAGACGACGATAGCCAACCTGACCTAACGCAAAACAGAGATTAGCCCCCTGCACTACCAAAAAGCCCATCCAGAACCCACTATCAATACCATCGTAACGAATGACGCCTGCTCCGATCACCGCCAATAGTGCGGTTACTAAATAAATAGGCGTGAAGCGCTTAAACATTAGGTCATCTAGAAGTGCAATATAAACTGGCGTGAAAATCGTGAATAACAGAACCTCAGGAACCGATAGCAGTAAAAACGAGTGATAGAAGAAGGTGTACATGACACCTAACTGCACCGCACCCAGCGCCATTAACGCTAAACGCTGTTTTCCACGCAGCAAGCTGGGCCGTAAAAATGGCAGGAACACCAGCATGGCGAGCGTTACCCGTACAAGCACCGCAAAGTAGCTGTCTACTTGGCCTGCCAGATATACACCAATCAACGAGAATGAGAACGCCCACAGCGCCGTCACGCCAACAAGGTAGCCCATAGTAAACCCCACCAAAAAGAAAAGTTGACAGGGATTATACGCGCTTCACAACAACTGCCAATGGGCTAGACGAAGAATCGCTAGCTTAGTGCTTTTTTAACCATATAAACGCATGCACTACGCCAGGAAGCCAGCCCAACAACGTCAATACAACACTAAGAGCAACACGTTTTGCCCCGCCCTCTGTTAACCCAACGGCCAAAGGCGGTAGCAAAACAGCTAGCGCGCGGTAGGCAAACAGAACCGATGACGGTTGAGACGATGCTGGCGCTGCTTCAGAAGCAATGGGTGATGGGGCTTGATGCTTAAGCGCACTATCAGCCTCATTTGTTTGCGCGGTAGGCGTAAAGTGCTCTACCGCCGCTTGCGCTTGCTTAGCTTGCTGCTTCTCTTTAGCTAGTGCTTTTTGGTGAGCCTCTTTATCAATTTTCTGCTCTAACGTTTCCGCGCCGTCTGCCAAATCATCGTGATGGCGCTCCCAGTCTTCCCAATCATGTGGTGTACCGGATTTTGGACGCTGGCTTCCTGCCCCACGAGCTCTCTCCCACGCTTTTTCTTCTAATGTGTTGGGCCGTTCAGGGTCTCTTTCTATGCCAACGCCTTTGCGATTGAGGTATTCACGTGCGTCCATACTGACTCCTTGCAGCTTCTGAAATGAAGCAAAGCGTTGAATGTATCAATAATAAGGACAACGCAGGGTGAGTTAAATCTTCTACATTAATAGAATTATAGGTCTCGTGGCTCATGGCTCTTGTGACTCATAGCTCTTGTGATTCATAGCTCTTGTGATTCATAGCTTTCATGCCACAAGCGGTTATTGCTCTACTCTCTTTAAGAGTGAAACTGCGCGTATTACGTCAAGGAGTGTCAAGATGAATAATAGAACCCCCGATACCGTACGCGATGTCATGTCACGGGACTGCTACCGCGTCACTGGCCAAACCTCTATCACCAACTTAGCCCAAGGTTTGGCATTGCATCGCTTACCAGGCGCTCCAGTGGTAGATGCGTCTGATCGGCTGATTGGTTTTATATCCGAACAGGATGTGATGGGTCGCGTATTGGACAGCATCTACCACGATGATGAAGCGCCGCTGGTACGTGAGTTAATGCGCCAAGACGTGCTCACCACAACGCCCAATAAAAGTATCACCGACTTAGCACAGGAAATGCTCGGAGCAAAACCAAAGGTTTATCCCGTTGTGGAGCAGCAACGCCTAGTGGGGATTGTCACGCGCCGCGACATCTTAATGGCGCTGCTAACGATTCGTCGACACTAACTATCACCGTACTACCTATCGCCGTACTATCTATTGCCGTACTACGTCAGAAAACGACCGATTGATAAGCAAAAAAAACCGCTGCTTGATAAGCAGCGGAAGCAAGGGATCGAAAACAATAGCCAGAACAACACTATTAACGACTGCTATCGCGATGTTGCCTGTACACACTCTGACACCTTGCAGGGGAAAAGTTCGCAAAACTGCAAAATTTTCGTCTTAACGAGCAGCAGGCGTATACTGTCGTGCATTGTTAAACGAATGCTGATACTGATTTTGCAGGGAGTGTAGTATGGCGCTGTACCTATTAGTGTTTGGCGTCTGTTTGCTGGTAATAGGTGGCGTGCTGGTAATATTAATGACCGTAGGTACGCCACGCTACCGCACTGAGCCTAACGACCTGATCAATTTGTTCGACAAAGCGCTGGAAAGCAGCATCAGCGAAACGGAGTGGAATGCCATCATTGGCTACCCCATTCGCCACGATGAGTACCTGGATAATGTCCGCCGTCGTGCATCACATTTAATGGACATCCACGGGCGCCATTGGCAAATTGCTCGAAGCAAACCGTTACTTAACCAAGAGGGTTACGCGGAACTGAAAGCATTACGTGATCATTTAGCGGCACACACAGCGCTGCGCCAGCGGTAAACAGGCCAGTAGTGCCGAGGAGACCTCATGCCGAGTACTATTCGTCAAATCCCTTTAGAAAGTGCCACAAAGCATCACTCCCACGATTTTCACCAAATAGTCATTACGCTGTGCGGCTCTTCAGAATTTGAGATTGAAGGCCTAGGTGGCCGGGTAAACGCATTTTCAGGCTGCATTGTTCCCGCGAATCATGAACACTTCTATTCAGGTAACGGCTACAATCGTCAACTGATACTGGACCTGCCTGAAGATGCACCTGCCTTAACGGGCGAACACCGCGAATTAGTAGCACTGTTTGATGCGCCGCGTTTTTTTGCACTCGACAATCCATTGCGCCACTACCTTGCTTTCGTAGAAAGCGAGCTCGCCCAAGGATTTGACACGTCGGCAATGTCTTTCCAGCAAGATCGTCTTGCTGCCACGTTGTTAGGTTCATTAAAGGCTCGTCTGGGCGCATCAGAAAGCGCATCACAACGGCGGCTCAACCTTGATCAAATCGATCGATTTATTCGCCACCACTTGGCCGATGAGCTGAGAGTAGCTGATTTAGCAAAATTGGCCTGCCTCAGTGAGGCACATTTCTCTGAACGCTTTCGCGTCCAAACGGGCCTATCGCCCTGGCAGTATGTACGACGCCAACGCTTACACGCAGCCCGGCAGCTTGTATTACAAAGCCGTCTACCACTCACTGACATAGCCATTCAAACAGGCTTTGCAAATCAAAGCGCTCTTTCGCATGCTTTTCGGCGTAGTTACGGCTTGTCTCCCCGCCAGCTACGCCAAGGAGTAGGCGCAACCAATACACCGCTCGATTCGGCTACCCACTTAGCGCCGTCTTCAACATCCGGTGCAACCTCGTTAGCATCTTCCGCGCCCTCTTCAGGAGCAAGCGTTAAGACTGGCGCACTCTCATTTCGCTAGTGATGGAGCAGCTAGCTTAGGCACATGACTCGCTATTTTGCGTGTTGGCAGCCGTTTAGAGACTAAACTAAAGTCTTAAAAAGCGTTTCTTACCGAGAATTTGACACGTTTTGCCATGAAAACGACATACACCTAATGGCAGCTCGCTCTACATTCGACCGTTATCTTGGGCACAGCGCCCTACCATCGCTTTATTTCGGTTATTTGATTCAGCTTTTCGCTTTCTGTTTAGACTTATGGGGGCCTCAATGCTCAATGCCAAGAAAATGCGTGACCCTGTCATCTGGCAAACTGATCTTGATACGCTTATGGAGCGTATCAGTGATCACTATCTTGTCGATGAGGATGCCTTCGTCAGTGAGCTAATCAAGGTTCTCAACGCTGACAGTGACGATTTTGCACGAATTGAATCGAATACAGCGGCGCTGGTGCGTGATGTCCGCAAAATGGACACTGCTGTCGATACGATTGACGAACTACTGCAGCAATACAGTTTGGATACCCATGAAGGCTTAATGCTGATGTGTTTAGCCGAAGCCATGCTACGCATCCCAGATACAGCCACCGCCGATGCGCTAATTGAAGACCGACTTGGCCCTGCCGATTGGAAGTCCCACTTAGGTAAAAGCGAATCATGGATGGTAAATGCTTCAACCTGGGGCCTATTGATGACCGGGCATGTGTTAAAGCTCGATCACCCAAAAGAGGGCCAACCTGCTCACTTCATCAACCGCATGGTTAATAAAGTGGGTGAACCCGTTATTCGTCGCGCCATGATGGAAGCGATGAAAATCATGGGCAAACAGTTCGTGTTAGGGCGCGATATTAATGAAGCACTAAAACGCTCTAAACCGCTCTTCAATAAAGGCTATACCTACTCCTATGATATGTTGGGTGAGGCAGCGCGCACCCGTGCCGACGCCAAGCGCTACTATAATGACTATGCTCGCGCAATCGAGCAGGTAGGCAAAGCCTGCAAAACACTGGGTGATAAAACCCCTGCACCATCAGTATCTATTAAGTTATCTGCTCTCCACCCCCGCTATGAGTTTGGTCGCCGCGAGCAGGTACTTACCGAACTAGTCGACACGGTTATTAAGCTAGTCACTAAGGCTCGTGAACTCGACGTAGCAGTGACAATCGATGCTGAAGAAGTGGATCGCCTAGAGCTCTCTCTCGACGTTTTCCGCGCGATATATGAAAGTGATGCAGTGAAGGGATGGGGGCACTTTGGCCTTGTCGTTCAGGCATACTCGAAACGTGCGTTGCCAGTACTTCACTTCATTAACCGTCTGGCTGAACAACAAGGCGACGAAATTCCGCTACGTTTGGTTAAAGGCGCTTATTGGGATAGCGAAATCAAGGAGTCCCAACAGCTGGGGGTAGATGGTTATCCTGTATTTACCCGTAAAGCATGTACAGACGTAGCTTACTTGGCCTGCGCACAGTTCCTGCTATCCAATGATACGCGTGGGCGTATTTTCCCTCAGTTCGCAACGCACAACGCCCACACCGTCACGACGATTCTTGAACTCGCCAATCAAGATAGCCGCCCGTTTGAATTCCAGCGCTTACATGGCATGGGCGAAGCCCTTTATGACGCAGCCCTAGCACGCGCGCCAAAAGGCACTTACTGCCGAATTTATGCCCCAGTTGGTGCCCATAAAGACCTACTGCCCTACCTGGTACGTCGCCTGCTTGAAAATGGCGCGAACTCCTCTTTCGTTCACCAAATTGTCGATCCAGAAGTCCCTGTAGAGTCATTGTGCCAACACCCAATTGAAACGCTTCGTCAGCATAAAACGTTTGCCAATAAGCGCATTCCGCTGCCGAAAGATATCTATGGGCCAAAACGCCGCAACTCTCGCGGGGTCAATCTTAATATTCGCAGCCACTTCTATCCGTTAATGGACAAGATGGGCTCGTTTATGGATAAGCAGTACCTGGCAAAACCTTTGCTGGCCTTTGATGTTGCCGACGATGCCACGAATATCCACCCAGTCACCTCGCCTTTTGACCGTCGCAAAACCGTGGGCAGCATTCAGTGGACTAGCAAGGAGCAGGCCGCCAAAGCACTCGATGCAGCCTGGCAAGCGTTCCCCCGCTGGGAAACGACTCCGGTAACCGAGCGCGCTGATATTCTCCGCCGCTTAGCCGACTTGATGGAAGAGCACATGGCAGAGCTGATGACGCTCTGTTCACGAGAAGGCGGTAAGTTACTCACCGATGGTGTCGACGAGATCAAGGAAGCTGTCGATTTCTGCCGCTACTATGCCATGCGCGCTGAAGAAGCCTTTGGTCAGCCGATTGAACTGCCAGGCCCTACCGGTGAATCCAACCGCTTGATGATGAGTGGTAAGGGGGTATTCGCGGCAATCAGCCCTTGGAACTTCCCAGTAGCAATCTTCTGCGGTCAGGTTGTCGCCGCCGCCGTTGCTGGCAACACCGTACTCGCCAAGCCAGCAGAGCAAACCTCGATCGTTGCTCACCGCGTTATTGAGTTGCTTTACGAAGCGGGCATGCCGCGTGATGTGGTTCAGTTACTGCCTGGCGACGGCCCCACAGTAGGTAGCGTCTTAACCTCTGACCCACGCATTACGGGTGTTGTATTCACCGGCGGCACTGATACAGCGCAGATAATCAACCGCGCTCTTGCAGCCCGCGAAAATGCACCGCTGCCAACGCTAATTGCCGAAACGGGCGGCATGAACGCCATGATTGTCGACTCTACTGCGTTGCCTGAACAGGTCGTTGTCGATGTGATTCAATCTGCGTTCCAAAGTGCCGGTCAGCGTTGTTCCGCGCTCCGAGTTCTTTACTTACAAGACGATATTGCCGACCGCGTCATTGAAATTCTAAAAGGCGCTATGAACGAGCTACGTATTGGTGATCCACGAGATTTAGGCACCGATGTGGGCCCGGTGATTGATGACGACGCACGTAAAGGTCTAATGGCGCATATAGAAAAGCTGAGGAGTGAAAATCGCTTAGTCGCGGAAACACCGATGGCGGCAGAACAAACCCAACATGGCACCTTCGTCGCGCCCACCGCCTTTGTCATCGACAGCATTGACTCGCTTACCCGGGAGCAGTTTGGCCCCATTCTGCACATTGTCCGTTATAAGTCTCGCGACATTGACCGCGTAATCAATGACATTAATGGTCGCGGATATGGCCTAACCTTTGGGGTGCACAGCCGCAATGAGTCATTTGCCGCTGAAATAGCGCAGAAAATACGAGTGGGCAACGTGTATATCAACCGCAACATTATCGGCGCGGTGGTTGGTGTTCAACCCTTTGGTGGACAGGGCCTCTCTGGCACTGGCCCTAAAGCGGGTGGCCCGCATTATCTACAACGCTTTGTGACTGAAAAAACGATCACCAACAACACCGCCGCACTGGGTGGCAACGCGTCGCTTCTGGCACTAGGCGATGAGTGAATGGGGCAAATAGCGTCTGACGAAAAGTCTCAGGTATTGATCGCTAGTGAGCCATTAAAAGTAAAAGATCTAAGTCGATACATCTACGCTATGTGTCGGCTTGCAAGGAGAGACCCATCATGAACAAAGCTAATCTTAATTTGCATAGCGACGTGAGCGATCTTCGCTCACGCATCCGCAGCAACTATGACGCCGATGAAGCAGCGGTGCTGCATGAGCTGATCGAACGCATCAAGCTATCAGAGGATGACCGACGCAAAGTTGCTGCCGCCGGTGCCAACTACGTGGAGCGTGTTCGCAAAGAAAGGTCTCCCTCGATGATGGAGGCGTTCCTCGCTGAGTACGGCCTCTCAACCACCGAGGGCGTCGGCCTGATGTGCCTAGCAGAAGCCCTGCTGCGCGTGCCTGATGCGGAAACCATCGACGACCTGATCCACGATAAAATCGAGCCGTCCGACTGGGGCGCGCACCTGGGAAAATCGTCCTCATCGATGGTTAATGCCTCGACCTGGGCGCTGTTGCTAACCGGTAAAGTACTGGAAGAGGATCCCAAGGGCCCAACCCGGGCGCTACGTGGCCTAGTACGCCGCATGGGCGAGCCGGTAGTGCGAAAGGCGGTTGGTCAGTCGATGAAGATTCTCGGCCGCCAGTTCGTACTCGGCCAGACCATCGAAGAAGGCATGAAGAATGCCCGCGAGCTTGAGAAACAGGGCTACACCTACTCTTACGACATGCTTGGCGAGGCGGCTCGCACAGATGAGGATGCCGTCCGCTATCATGAGGCTTATGCCAAGGCGATCACTGCAATCGCCAAACAAGCCAAGGGCGATGTACGTGGGAGTCCTGGTATCTCGGTGAAACTATCAGCCCTACATCCGCGTTATGAGTACACCCACCGTGACACGGTAATGGCAGAGCTCGTACCCCGTGCGTTGGAACTGGTAAAACAAGCGGCCAAAGCCAATATCGGTTTCAATATCGATGCAGAAGAGCAGGATCGACTGGATCTGTCACTCGACGTGATCGAGGCACTGATGTCCGACCCCAGCCTTGATGGATGGGACGGCTTCGGGGTCGTTGTACAAGCCTACGGGCGCCGCGCCGCGCCGGTGATAGAGACACTTTACGAACTTGCCGAGCGGTTCGGCCGCAAGATCATGGTGCGCTTGGTCAAGGGTGCCTACTGGGATTCCGAAATCAAGCTCTCCCAGGAGATGGGCGTTAAAACCTTCCCGGTCTTCACCCGCAAGGTCAATACCGATGTCAGCTACATGGCCTGCGCTCAGATGCTGCTCGACCGGCGCGACCGCATCTATCCACAGTTCGCCACACACAATGCCCATACCTGCGCCGCCGTCGTGGCCATGGCAGGCGATGACAAGGACAGCTACGAATTTCAGCGCCTGCATGGCATGGGCGAATCGCTGCACCACATCGTTAAAGAGGCTGAGGGCACGCACTGCCGCATCTATGCCCCGGTCGGCGCTCACCGCGACCTGCTGGCCTACCTGGTGCGTCGCCTACTAGAGAATGGCGCTAACTCCTCGTTCGTCAACCAGGTGGTGGATAGCTCGATTCCCCCGAGCGAAGTATCAAGGGATCCAGTTGAAGGGTTTAAACAGCTTGGCGACGCCATCTCAAGCCCGTTAATCCGTCAGCCCGGCGAGCTGTTTGCGCCAGATCGCAAGAACTCCAAGGGTTATCGTATCAACGAACCCGCCTCGATCCTGCCTCTGCTTAATTCGCGGGAAACCTTTGCTGACAGGACCTGGACAGCAGGCCCCATGCTAGTGGGAAATCCTGCTCCCCAAGGCCCAGCTCGCGATGCAGTCTCTCCCGCCGACAGCTCGCGTATTATCGGCAAGGTGCATGAGGCCACCCCTGAGGAGGTAGCGGCCGCTCTCGACGCTGCAGAGGAAGGTTTCCGTGAGTGGTCAGCACGTCCTGTGGCCGAGCGTGCCGAAGTGCTCCGTCGTACCGCGGATCTCTATGAAGAACATATCGCTGAGCTGACCGTGATCACCACCCGCGAAGCCGGTAAGATGATGTTTGATGGCATCGCTGAAGTGCGCGAAGCGGTGGATTTCCTACGCTACTACGCCAATGAGGGTGAGCGGCTGGAAGCGGAAGAACCCGGTAGCGCCCGCGGTATCTTCGTCTGCATCAGCCCTTGGAACTTCCCACTGGCCATCACCACCGGGCAGATCGCCGCAGCCTTGGTGGCTGGCAACGCGGTACTTGCCAAACCCGCCGAGCAAACGCCGCTGATCGCCGCCCGCGCCGTCGAGTTGATGCGTGAGGCTGGCCTTCCAGAAGCAGCACTTCAACTGCTGCCTGGCGATGGGCCCACGGTGGGTGGCCCGCTGACTAGCGATCCACGTATCGCTGGTGTCTGCTTCACTGGCTCGACCCCCGTGGCACAGATTATCCACAAAGCCCTGGCGCAGAACGCAGGACCCGATGCGATACTGGTTGCCGAAACCGGCGGCCTCAACTCGATGATTGTGGACTCTACGGCGCTGACCGAGCAGGCAGTCCGCGATATCTTAATCTCCTCCTTCCAATCGGCTGGGCAGCGTTGTTCAGCGCTACGCATGCTGTATGTGCAGGAAGAGGCGCGCGACCGGTTGCTCAACATGCTTTATGGCGCCATGGACTCGCTCACCATCGGCGATCCTTGGAATACTGACACCGACGTCTCACCAGTGATCGACGCCGACGCCCAAGCCGAGATAAGCGACTACGTAGCAGCGCACGAGAAGACAGGTAAGGTGTTGAAGAAACTGTCCGCACCAGAAACCGGCACTTTCGTCACCCCCGCGGTCATTGAGGTTGGGGGCATTGCAGATCTCGAACGCGAGATATTCGGCCCGGTTCTACACGTGGCTACTTTCAAGGCGCGAGACATCGACAACGTGGTCGACGACATCAATGGCAAAGGCTACGGACTGACCTTCGGCCTGCATACCCGCATCGATGATCGTGTGCAGCAAATCGTCGAGCGCATCCATGTCGGCAACGTTTATGTTAATCGTAACCAAATCGGCGCCATTGTCGGCTCCCAACCATTCGGGGGCGAAGGCCTTTCGGGCACCGGGCCCAAGGCCGGTGGCCCGCTCTATGTCACTCGCTTCCGCCGCACTGCCACCGCCGAGCACCATAAGGCTCCTGAGGGGAAAACCATCTCACTCAGCGACCTTCAATCGGCTTTAGATGGGCTAGATGCGCGGAACTGGGCGGTACGACCTAATCGGATCGAGGTACTCCGCAAGGCACTCTCCGGCAAAGGCGGTGTGATCCGCAAGGCCCTTAACGAGACAGCGGCCCTCGACATGACACCGCAGACGCTTCCAGGACCCACAGGGGAAAGCAACCGCTTGGCGATGTATCCAAAAGGCGCTGTTCTGTGCCTTGGGCCAACGCTGGATATCGCCGCTGCCCAAGCAGTACAGGCGCTTGGCGCGGGCTGTACGGCAGTAGTGATCGCACCAGGCGCAGCTCAAGCCGTCCAGCCGCTGGTCGACGCTGGCGCGCCCGTGATTGGGCTCGACGGTAGCATCACAGCGGATACACTAAGCGAGGTCCAAGGGATCGCCGCCGTCGCCGCGGCTGGCAAAAGTGATTGGACGCATGAACTGCGGATAGCACTCGCTAAGCGCGACGGTGCCATCGTGCCGCTCGAGACTCAGACCATTTCACCAGATCGCTACGTGGTGGAACGTCATCTGTGCATCGATACGACCGCAGCGGGTGGCAACGCCAGCTTGTTGGCAACGGCCGAATAGGCCCGCTGGCTTTGTCGGCGCCATGCTTCTCAACTAAACTTAGACGACAATAACCTCGTGTTGCCGGAAGGCGGCCAGTACAGGCGCCTCCCTAGCAAGGAATATCGAGGACCAAGCGGTAGCGCCTTGCTACACGAATAAGAAGCGGAGTTAAACATGCGTGCTACTAGCGGTTCTGCACGGCAAGCGCGCTAACCTGTCGGAGCTAGCTCCGTCCTGACAAATTGGAGAACTTTCATGGCTATCGGTGTTTGGATTAGTCTTTTTGCCTACTTTGCGCTCATGATCGCCATCGGCATTTATGCCATGCGCAAAGCGACATCTTCATCAGAAGATTACATGCTGGGGGGACGTGGCCTCAGTCCACAAGTAGCAGCTCTGTCGGCTGGCGCTTCGGACATGAGCGGCTGGCTGCTGCTTGGGTTGCCCGGCGCAATGTTTGTTTCCGGTTTGGGATCCGCCTGGATCGGCATTGGCCTTCTGGTGGGTGCGTTCTTCAATTGGACCCTGGTCGCCCCCCGACTGCGTGAACAGACGGTTCACTACGGTAATGCGATTACCATTCCAGCCTTTTTGGCAAACCGATTTCCGACACGTGCGCTTTCACTGCGCACGGTGTCTGCTATCGTTATCGTCATCTTTTTCGCGGTTTACACGGCATCAGGCCTAGTCGCTGGGGGCAAACTGTTTGAAAGCGCGTTTGCCGGCATTTTTAACATCGGCGGCATGAGCGACTACGCTGTAGGCATCCTAATTACACTTGGCGTGGTACTTGTCTATACCGTTGTTGGCGGCTTTCTGGCCGTGAGTATGACCGACTTCGTGCAAGGCTGTATCATGATGCTGGCGCTAGTAATCATGCCTGCAGTGGTGCTATTTGGCGAAGGCGGTGGCGGGTTCTCCCAAGCATCACAGACGCTAAATGAAGTCGACCCCACCCTGCTATCCTGGACGTCAGGGCTGACCTTTATTGGCTGGCTCTCTGCGGTTACCTGGGGACTGGGGTATTTCGGTCAACCACACATCATTGTGCGCTTTATGGCCATTCGGACACTGAAAGATGTGCCTACTGCCCGTAATATCGGCATGAGCTGGATGCTTATTTCCCTGATTGGCGCAGTCTCTCTAGGTCTATTTGGCCGGGCTTATGCAATCCGCAACGGCATGGATATCGAAGATCCAGAAACGATCTTCATCATTCTGGCGAACCTGCTATTCCACCCGCTGGTCACCGGCTTCCTCTATGCGGCACTGCTTGCTGCGATTATGAGCACCATTTCCAGCCAATTGTTAGTATCGTCGTCTTCATTGACCGAAGATTTCTATCGCCTGTTCCTAAGAAAGGAAGCAACCGATAAAGAGTGCGTAAAGGTGGGTCGAATCTGTGTCGTACTGGTTGGCCTGGTGGCCGCTGTGATTGCGTCAAATCCAGACTCCCAAGTTCTTGGGCTAGTAAGTAACGCCTGGGCTGGCTTTGGCGCAGCATTTGGCCCGCTGATCATTCTGTCGCTAATGTGGTCTCGCACGAACGGAGCTGGCGCCATTGCAGGCATGGTAGTGGGCGCTGCTACCGTCATGATTTGGATTGCATTAGGCTGGAACGGAGAATTTATGGGTGGCCCCGGCGTGTACGAGATCATCCCTGGCTTCATCGCTGCCTTTATTGCCATCTTGGTGGTTAGTAGCATAACTGCCGATGCGGGTGAATATCAGCATATTGATCGCTAGACGCGCGTCAATTACACACTCAGCTTAATTAAACAATTAGTTGATCATTGAGGCCTTCCCATGCCACGGGAAGGCCTCTTTCACTTCTGATGACCTCTTTTATAAGCCCATTATTTAGCGGCGGAGCTCTACTCTTTGCCCCAGGTCAATAACCTGCCCTCCTCGACCCGATACACTCTTTGCATGGTTCGCGATCATGTCGAACAACGGTTCACGTTAACCACTCACTGCAAAGACTCACATTAATGGTCAGGAGCGATGCTATGCGCCATAACTCTCTTTCAACACTGCTCACCACTGGACTTGCAGCAGCCACATTGATGGCAAGCGGCCAAGTTTTAGCTTACGGCGCTGGCGATTTCTTTACTCGCGTGGGTGTTGCCAAAGTGGAGCCAAAAAGCGACAACGGTTCATTAGCCGGAGGCGCGTTCACGGTTGATGTTCAGGACAAAACCGATTTCGCATTTACCCTGGGCTACCGCTTCCACGACAAAATGGGCATCGAGTTACTGGCAGCTCTGCCGTTTGAGCACGATATTGCCCTGAACGGTGATAACCTTGCCTCTACCAAACACCTTCCCCCAACTCTAACGCTCCAGTACTACCCACTAGGTGGCACTGATGCGCGCGTACAGCCTTATGTCGGCGCAGGTATTAACTACACCTTTTTCTCTGATGAAGAGCTAGCCATTGGCGAACTGGAGCTGGACGACTCCTGGGGGGCCGCAGCTCAAGTGGGTATCGATTTACTTATCGATGAGAACTGGGCACTTAACGCAGCAGCGTGGTATATCGACATCGATACTGACGCGACCATTAACGGTGCCGCTGCAGGCACGGTAGAGATTGATCCCTTAGTGGTTATGGCAGGCTTAAGCTATCGGTTCTAACACCGCTACGGCTGTGCTAGCCGTATAATCGCATGAAAAATGCCCAGTCCCGCTGCTTGCGGTGCTGGGCATTGTCTTTGCTGACACCCTCATCACACTAGGCTTCAGCTCCTCGTATTAGCGCGACCTAGCTTTCGGTAACTAGCCGATCTATCTTTTCAACGGCTCGAACAACCAGTAGCTGGTCACTGGCACGAACTTTTTCCTGCATTAGGTAAGCAGCCACTGCTGGCGCTACATCGCACTTGGCAGGCATGGCGGCCTGGGCATCAATCAGTGCATTTAATCGAGCGATAAAGACAAATCGAATCCACTGAGGCAGCGACATCGTGTCGATACAGAAGGGTTGCTGGCTATTAAATGCTGAAATATCAGGCGTTGGCATACGCCATAAGTTAGCGGCCTTCATAGTGGCTTCAAGCTCAAGAAGCGCGGTTTGAAGCTGTTGATGGACGCTCATAAGCACCTTTTCCATTTGAATCAGTAAAGCTTTATTATCCCAGCACTGTGGGTAAGTTGCCAACCGTCTGACAGAGTTTGTGTCTTATTCACAGATTCACAGAAAACCTGCAAGAGGCTGTGGATAAACTATGGAAAGATGTCGCTACTGCTACTCTCATGCGGGTTACACCATGTTGTGCAATTTTTAACCATTTTGATAATAAAGCACGGATTAATCAGCGTTTGCGGCTGACAGTGACACATCAGCAAGGTAGAGTGCAGGCTTGAAATGCGGAAGGATGTCATGCAACCAATCCAGACACTTGATGAGTTTTTTACACGTAGCGGCGCGGACGTTTCCCTCTACCATATGGGACGACGAGTAACGGACTGCCCACGAGAAACGCTGCGTGCATTCGAAAATGGCGAGATAGCCTGGCCGGAACCCTGGCAACAGCAGGCACGCCTTGGCGTAGTATTTCGCATGGGTGACATGCCTGAACCAGCCATCTGGTTTTTGGCGCTGCCGCTAGACGAACAAGGCAAGCTCTCCCCCGCCCAACGAGACGGTTTTATTAATCGCTTGCTCGAAACCCTTGGGCGAAATGCTACGCAGCTAGAAAATAAACCGCTAGGCCAGGCAGAAACTGCTGACGTGGATCATCTAATGAAGGATAATCCGCTCGCTTTTTCGCCTGATATTACTTTTCAAGCAATGCTTAATGCTCAGGCCACTTATGCATTAGAGCTTGCCGCTAGCCAACACTTAGAGCCTGTCGAGGCCTATCTTAGTGGCCAGCAGACTATTGACTGGCAAGCACTGGGATTACAAGGCATCGCTGATTATGTGGTACGCCTCGACTTACCCACATCAGAAGCGCTAGCGCTGCGCCTTCCCCAGTTGCCCACTAGTGTCGCTCACTCGCTGTGCTATTGCCTGGAGCATAGGTCTCTTGCAGAGCCGCTGGTAAGTGCATTACGGGCGCGTGGAGAGCAAGCAGCCATTGATGGTGACGTAGAAACCCTGTGCGCCTGCGTGCGCGCCGTGGGCTGCACTCCATCAGCAGATGTCGGCCAATGGTACTCAAGCCTGTTAAATGACCCTGTTGCTTGCGGCCCAGATATTATCGCAGCCATTGCTGGCCGCGGGTGGTTATTGTTAGAAGACGCTGAACGTTTACCACTGCTTTTACAGCGTTTAGCAGAAGACAAACGCACTAACTTTAATGCAGTCGTACGTGACCTTGCACTGATTCCCAGACTTCGCCTATTGGTTATGCTGACACTACGCGACGCGCCGCCTGATTCCGCGATTCAGCTAAGGCTAAGTGCGTTGATTAACCAAGCTAGAAGCTAGCTATTTATTTATGAGACGCTAGATCGACTCATTTCTTGATGACAAACCTTCATTTGCCAGGAGTATGCCGTGAAGGAATTACCCTATCAGGCCAAAGCAGTCATCGGCCGCCGTGAAATGGTGACGTTACCTGAATTAGGGCTTCACCTTTGCTGCAAAGCCGATACTGGCGCGCGCACCTCTGCTTTGCATGCCGAAGAAATTGACACTCATGAAGATGAGGATGGGCAGCTGTGGGTAAGTTTTATTACCCATAGTGGCGGCCCGCAAACGCCTGCCCACCGCTACCAGCTCCACCTGCACGACAGGCGGCGCGTTACCAGTTCTAATGGGCACAGCGAGTGGCGTTATGTTATTCGCACCCCGATGCAATTGGGTGAACTAAATTTTCCGGTTGAACTAACCCTGACTGACCGTAGCAATATGCGCCATCCCATGCTGCTTGGGCGCCGCGCTATGCGACGCTTGCTTATAGCCCCTGGGGCTGCATTTTTGCACGGCGAGCCTTAAACTAACTTATTAGCCATACTTTTTGGCCCCGGAGCCCTGCATGCATATTGCCCTGCTTTCGCGCAATCGCAATCTATATTCTACTCGCCGCCTTATTGAGGCCGCCGAGCAGCGTGGGCACACCGCTCGCGTGGTAGACACGCTGCGCTGCTATATGAGCATCGCCTCCCACCATCCGTCGATTCATTATAAAGGCGCCGAAATCGAGCCCTTTGATGCCGTCATTCCTCGTATAGGGGCATCGGTTACCTTTTATGGCTGCGCCGTACTGCGTCAATTTGAAATGATGGGCACCTACGTTATAAACGACTCTGTTGCCATTACTCGTTCACGGGATAAGTTGCGCTCGCTACAGCTTCTCTCAAGGAAGGGGCTGGGCTTGCCCATCACGGGTTTCGCCCACTCTCCTGATGACATTCCTGACCTTATTACCATGGTCAAGGGTGCTCCACTGGTCATCAAGCTGCTGGAAGGTACACAAGGTATCGGCGTTGTACTTGCTGAAACGAACCAGGCAGCTGAGTCGGTTATTCAAGCGTTTATGGGCATGAAAACCAACATCATGGTGCAGGAGTACATTAAAGAGGCGCGCGGTGCCGATATTCGCTGTCTGGTGATTGGCGATAAAGTGGTCGCTTCGATGAAGCGCCAGGCAGCCGAAGGCGAGTTCCGTTCAAACCTGCATCGTGGGGGCACCGCCAGCGTCATCCGCATTACCCCCGAAGAACGCTCAACGGCCATTCGAGCGGCAAAAGCCATGGGACTGCGCGTTGCAGGTGTCGACTTACTGCGCTCTAACCACGGGCCGGTGATTATGGAGGTCAACTCATCACCTGGATTACAAGGTATTGAGAATGCAACAGGTAAAGATATCGCCAGCATGATCATCGAACACATCGAAAAAAATGCCATGCCAGTGCGTAAAGCGCCACCCAAGCCTAAAGGCTAAGGCTTAATGCAAAAATAATCCGCATTAGGGGTGGCAAATTAGCGCTGCCACCCCCACAATCTGCGTCACCGAAGGAGGTAGACGCTCATGTTTCTCGACAATCGCCAAGTGGCGATGGACAGCGTGCTGGAAGCGCTGGCCGATAGCATTGATTATTTCCAGGATAATATTGAACGCCTGAGACCCACGCTGCGTGATGCACTGAAACCGCACTATACTGAGCGGTTAAATCAGATGCGTAAACTTCAGGAACTGGCCCGTGCGCACTTAAAAATGCTGCCTCGAGATGCTGACGTTGAGCGTGACGACTTTTTATGGCTATGGAGCCGTTTAAAAAGCTTTGTGGGCAACGATAGCCAGGTATTAATCAATGAGCTGTTGGAACAAGAGCGCGTACTGATGCAAGCCCTTTCAACGCTATTCACTCACCCCCTGCCCGATCCCATTGAGCCGGTAGTGGAAGAGTGTATGCAAGGTTGCCGTAAGTTAATACGCGAATTGTATAACTTACAAAAGCGCAAAACGCATCGCTAACCTATTGATCACCCCTATTGATCACCGCCGCTTGCTCATGTGACGTCTGCGCCGATCTCACAGTGTAGTGGTAAATATCAAGGCCAATAGGGAGGCGAGACACTTCGCCGACGTTGCTACTAGCGTTTAATTCGATAGGTTCTGGAGAGCCTAGAAAGTGAGGCTCTCTTCCCCAAATATATAGATCACCTAAAGTAGCGACCCGCGCCACCCATTCGCGCATTTTCAACCGCCACTCCCCAGCAGCAGATTTCTCTTCCGCCACACAGCCAGTTACATCCATTCCTAATGCGCGACCAATAAAAACTGCACGGGGAAGATGCCAGCTCTGAGTAACCAGCAACGCCTTATCTAACTGAAAGACATCTCTAGCGCGCGCAAGCGTGTCATAGGTACTGAACCCAGCAAAATCCATGGTGAGCTGGTCTGCTGGCACACCGCGACGATAAAGATCACGCCACATGGCGCGCGGCTCGTTATAGGCTTGAGTACGATTATCCCCAGAGATTAATAAATGGCTGACCCGCTGATCGGCAATCAGACGCGCAGAGGTTCGCATACGGGCTTGAAAGTGAGGGTTGCGAAAGCCGCTGCGTGTCCAATTAGAGGTACCAAACACGATCGCCACATCGGCTGGGCGACACTCCGCAAAGCTGTCATCAATATAGCGTGCCGTACTGGCAACCACCCAAAAATTACCAACTATAAACAGCAATGTCGCCAGCAGCATAAGTGCTCCTAGCGACATCAAAAAACGTTTTATGTAACGTAATAGCAGGCTGTGCATCCAGCTCCCCATCAGGGGTTAAAACATGCCGAGCTCAAGCTTGGCTTCGTCGCTCATCATGTCACGGCTCCAGGGCGGGCTGAAGACAATTTCAGTATGTACCTTGTTAATCTGAGGTGCGCCTAGGATTTTATTCCGCGCATCCGCCGCAATGACATCGCCCATTCCACAGCCTGGTGCGGTCAGCGTCATACGAATAGTGACCATCCGCTCGCCGCTGATCAAGCGCTCAAGACGGCAACCATAGACCAACCCTAGATCAACAATATTAACCGGTATTTCGGGATCGAAGCAGGTACGCAACTGCTCCCAGACAAACTGTTCAATTTCTACATCGCTGGCACTTTCAGGCAGTGTTGGACGCGGCAATGGCTCGAGCCCTAACGCATCCAAATTACGCCCTTCAATAAGATAAAGCCGTCCTTCAAAGCCAACACTTACCGAGCTGCCCTTCGCTTGCATCACGCTGACAACGCTGTCTTCGGCCAGTGTCTCCGTTTTGCCAAACGGAATAGCAATGGCGTCAACATCACGCTGAAGCGGCAGTTTTTGACCACGTTCAAGGCTGGCCACTTGCTCAATATCCATAACGGTCCTTAAATGACGGCCTTTAACGTACCATTCCAATCACACGCTTTAGCGCTGCAACAAACGTATCTATCTCTTGAAGCGTATTATACGCTGCAAATGATGCACGACACGTGGCATCTACGCCAAAATGATGTAGCAATGGTTGCGCACAGTGATGCCCGGTACGAATAGCGACGCCTAGCTGATCAATCAGCAGCCCAATGTCCTGGGAATGGGCGCCTTCGACCACAAACGAAAGCACGCCAGCTTTATGTGGCGCTGTGCCAAGAATGCGCAGGCCCTCTATTTGGCTCACCTCTGCAGTGGCATGTTCCA
This sequence comes from Halomonas sp. XH26, assembly GCF_024138895.1. NCBI lineage: Bacteria > Pseudomonadati > Pseudomonadota > Gammaproteobacteria > Oceanospirillales > Halomonadaceae > Halomonas > Halomonas sp. XH26. The sequence continues at coordinate 1,393,336 of NZ_CP071889.1, read as the reverse complement.
GCAGTACGGCTTCCCAAGCACCAATCGCCTCCACGCCAACGCCTTCCAACCACTCAATAGCGCGCCCCAAAGCGATCACTTCCGCAATAGCGGGAGTGCCAGCTTCGAATTTATGCGGAAGTTCCGCAAAGGTGGTGCCGACGTCAAAAGAGACCGTTTTAATCATCTCGCCACCACCCTGCCAAGGCGGCATCGCTTCTAATAAGGTCTGCTTACCGTACAGCACGCCAACGCCAGTAGGGCCATAAATTTTATGCCCAGAGAACGCATAGAAATCAGCATCAATATCCTGAACATCAACCTGCTGGTGCGGTGTTGCCTGAGCACCATCGACCAGAATAAGCGCACCGTGCTGGTGGGCAAGCGTTGCCATCTCTTTCACTGGGTTAATGGTGCCCAACGCATTAGAGACATGATTAACTGCCACTAGTTTAGTGCGCTCATTGAGCAGCGCGCGGTACGCAGCCATGTCTAGCGCCCCATTAGCCTCAACGGGAATGACCTTAATGGTAAAGCCGATCTCAGCCGCCAATAGCTGCCAAGGGACAATATTGGAGTGATGCTCCAACATTGAAATTAGCACTTCATCGCCCGCAGCAAGCTGGGAGCGCCCCCAACTTTGAACCACTAGATTAATTGCTTCAGTCGTGCCCCGCGTAAAGATAATCTGGCGCGCATCTTCCGCATTGAGAAACGCCTTAACGCGATGCCGTGTGGCTTCAAACGCTGTTGTCGCCTCATCTGCCAAGGTGTGCAGCCCCCGGTGGATATTGGCGTTATAACGCGAGTAATAGTCGCTGAATACGTCAATAACCTGCTGGGGCGTTTGGCTGGTCGCGGCATTATCTAGATATACCAACGGCTTTCCGTGCACTTCCCGTTTTAGTATCGGGAAGTCGTTGCGCAACGCTTCAACATCAAACGCTGCAGGGGCGAGCACGGAGGGTTTCTCAATCACGCTATGGGGCATCGATGACTCCTTGGCTAGTCGTTGAGTGCGTTAGTCGTTGAGCGCAGCCGCTGCTTCTACCAAGCCAGCGAGATTGAAGCGTTCCGGCAGCTTGCCCGCTACCGCTAGCTCTACCCGCTCAGCAATCACATCTAGCGCAACCTGTTCAAGCACCTCGCCAGCAAATGCAAGCGTTAACAAGCCTCGCGCTGTCGCTTTGTCGATACCGCGGGTACGCAACGCGTAGATCGCGTCTTCATCCAACTGCCCCGTGGTGGTGCCATGAGAACACTTCACGTCATCAGCATAAATCTCAAGCTCAGGCTTGGCATCGATATGCGCGCGATCGGAAAGCAATAAGTTTTGGTTACTTTGGAAACCTTCGATCTTCTGGCTATCGCGCTTAACGTACACTTTACCGTTAAAGACGCCATGGGCACGGTCATCCAAAATGCCTTTGTAGTTCTCGTTCGAGAACGTTAGCGGCGCATTGTGATTAACCTTGGTGTGGTTATCCACGTGCTGGCGACCTTGACCAAAGAACAGGCCATAGAAGTTAGTTTCTGCGCCTTGGCCGTTTAAATCACTAATAAGGTCGTTGCGTACCAGCGCACCGCCCAAATTCAGATTGTAGGAGCTGTAGCGGCTGTCTCGGCCCTGTTCAACATGAATACTGGCGACATGCAGATCACCCAAGGGCGCTTCTTGCAATTTGTAGTGATTCAAAATCGCACCGCGATCAAGCATCAGCTCTGCAACCACGTTGGTGAAGTTAGCCGCATCGGCTTCACCGATATAGTGCTCAATTAACGTTGCTTCACTGCGCCCTGCTGCCTCGACCAAAATGCGCGGATGGCTCATTACTGGCGCGCCCGCACGGGACAGAAACTGCAGTAGGATGGGTTTTTCCACCACGGTACCCGGTGCAATGCGCACCACAGCACCCTCTTCCATAAACGCGGTGTTCAGCGCTGCGAACGGGGAGAAATCTACTCCCGTTAAGCGACCCAGCGGCCCACCCACGGCTTCATGGTTATCGCTTAGCGCTTTGGAAAGCGGCATTACCTGAACGCTACTCGGCAGTGCTTCTAAGTCCGACAATGCGGCTGAGAAAACACCATCCACAAAGGTCAGTCGGTACGCATCCAACGGCAGCGTAAGCGCGGCTGCTTGTGCCTGGGAAAAGTCTGCAGTCTCAGCCAGCGCAAAGTTGCCCTGGGCAATCGTGCGTACGTCAGTGTATTTCCACTCTTCATCGCGGCGAGTAGGAAACCCCATGGCTTCAAAGCGGGCAGCTCCCGCTTGGCGGCGAGCCGCGATCCAGGTTGGCTCAACTCCGCGCTGTTGGCTACGCGCTTTCAGCGTGTCCAAAAACGTTTGCGTATCGCTCATGCCGCAGACTCCTCAATGCCTTCATAGCCGTTGGCTTCCAGCTCTTTAGCAAGCTCAGCGTCGCCGCTCTTCACAATACGACCGTCGACTAAGACGTGCACTTTATCCGGTACGATATAGTCAAGCAGGCGCTGATAGTGAGTGACCAGCAGAATGGCTCGCTCTTCAGCCCGCAGGCTGTTAACGCCATCGGCAACGACTTTCATCGCGTCGATATCGAGACCAGAGTCAATTTCATCAAGCATGGCAAGCTTTGGCTGAAGCACCAGCATCTGAAGAATTTCGTTGCGCTTTTTCTCACCGCCAGAGAAACCTTCATTGACGGCACGCTGCAGGAAACTGGCATCCATCTTCATAAAGCCCAGCTTCTCTTTGACGAGCTTCATAAACTCAGGAGCGGGCATTTCTGCTTCACCACGTGCGACACGCTGTGCATTAAGCGCAGATTTGAGCAGATAAATATTTTTTACCCCTGGAATTTCCACTGGGTATTGGAAACCTAGTAGCAAGCCCGCTTGAGCGCGCTCTTCAATTTCCATTTCCAGCACGTCCTGCCCCTCAAAGGTAACGCTACCATGGGTCACTTCGTAGCCATCTTTACCGGCAATAACTGCCGACAATGTGGATTTACCCGCGCCGTTCGGGCCCATAATGGCATGCACTTCACCTGCATTGATGGTGAGCGTTAAACCTTTCAAAATTTCTTTGCCGTCGACGGTGACGTGTAAATCTTTAACTTGCAACATAGTCATAACCTTTTAAATTCTTGCGGGACGCTTGCGCGTCTCCCGTAAAATAAGTCGGGGCCGAAGTGGTTAACCCACTGCGCCTTCAAGCGTCACATTTAGCAGCGCTTCTGCCTCTACCGCGAATTCCATCGGCAGCTCTTGGAAAACGTCTTTACAGAAGCCGTTCACAATCATGCTGACCGCATCTTCTTCAGAAATCCCACGGCTTTGGCAGTAGAACAGCTGATCTTCGCCGATCTTAGACGTGGTGGCTTCGTGCTCAATCGTGGCGGTACTGTTGCCAATTTCTTGGTAAGGAAAGGTATGGGCACCGCACTTGTCGCCAATTAACAACGAATCACACTGAGTGAAATTACGTGCCCCTTTGGCACGAGGGCCAATTTTGACCAGGCCACGGTAAGATTGATCGCTCTTACCTGCCGAAATGCCTTTGGCAACAATATAGGAACGGGTGCCTTCGCCAATGTGAATCATTTTGGTGCCAGTATCCGCTTGCTGACGGCCGTTCGTCACCGCCACGGAGTAGAACTCGCCGATACTGTCTTTGCCACGCAAAACACAAGAAGGATATTTCCAGGTGATCGCCGAACCGGTTTCTACCTGTGTCCAACTGATGCGCGAACGCTCACCGCGGCAATCGCCACGTTTGGTAACGAAGTTGTAAATCCCGCCCTTGCCGTTCTCATCACCGGGATACCAGTTCTGAACGGTGGAATACTTGATGTAGGCATCATCCAGCGCAACGAGTTCTACAACTGCCGCGTGAAGCTGGTTTTCATCACGCATTGGCGCCGTACAGCCTTCCAAGTAAGACACCTGAGCCCGGCTCTCGCAGATAATCAGAGTGCGCTCGAACTGGCCGGTGTTGGCCGCGTTAATCCGGAAGTAGGTCGACAGTTCCATAGGGCAAGTCACGCCTTCAGGAACAAACACAAACGACCCATCGGTAAATACAGCCGAGTTTAGTGCGGCAAAATAGTTATCAGCCACCGGAACGACCGTACCGAGATACTGTTTGATGAGGTCTGGGTAATCGCGAATTGCTTCAGAAATCGAGCAGAAAATAACGCCCGCTTCGCCTAGCTGTTTTTTGAACGTGGTTGCCACGGAAACAGAATCGAATACGGCGTCGACGGCCACACCGGCAAGCGCCGCACGCTCATGCAAAGGAATACCAAGCTTCTCATATGTTTCGAGAAGCTTAGGATCGACTTCATCCAGGCTCTGAGGGCGATCTTCAGGGCGCTTTGGCGCACTGAAATAAGAGATCGATTGATAATCAATGGGTGGATAATCAAGATGCGCCCAGGACGGCTCTTTCATTTTCAACCACTGACGGTATGCATCTAGGCGCCACTCCAGCATCCATTCCGGCTCGCCTTTCTTATTAGAGATAAAGGCAATGGTGTTTTCATCAAGGCCAGGTGGCAGGGTGTCGCTTTCAATATCGGTTATAAAACCATCTTTGTATTCGCGACGAACCAACTGTTCCATTTCTTCGCTTGCCATGGTGATACCCTCCGGGCAGTTGGGTGGCGAGCCTAGCTCGCCGTCAATAGGGTTAGTCTATGTTGCATTGCCTAAGCAGATGCCAGGCTAATGCTTTGAATCGGTAGCTGAACGGGTAGCTTGATTGGCGTCGTATCGGCCAGGTGCGCCAGCGTAACGCTTTCCAGTAACGTGCGAATCGCCAGTGAGACTCGCTGCCAGTTATCAGCGACACCGCAGGTAGCAGCCAGGTCGCACTCACCCTCAGCTTGGCTACACTCGGTCATTGCCACGGGCCCTTCAATAGCGGCAATAATATCGGCAGCAGTAATGTGTGATGCTGGTCGCGCCAGACGATAACCACCCTGGACACCGCGTTGTGACTCCAGAAGGCCGGCTTTCACCAGCATCTTTAGCGTCTTACTAACAGTGGGATGTGGTAACTGCACTGCATCTGCTAAATCAGCCGCCGCATGCGACACCTGTGGATGGCGAGCAATTTGTGCCATCACGACAGCGGCATAGTCTGTCAGCCGAGAAAGCTTGAGCATGTTGACTCCCATTCGCCGTTACAGTTGGCTTGCCCGTTAATGGGTACCATTTTAGTCCTGTATAAATTTGATGTGAAGCCCTAGAGCAAAATCGTTATCAATTTGTGCAAAATAACAGCACGTTCGGCTCTGATAGCATCAAAAACAACAATCATTATCATTTGAAAAAACTATCGACGCGCTAAACGAAAAAAACCTGCGAGGATTTCGCAGGTTTTTTTTAAAGAGCAGCACCTTGTGGCGAAGGCGCTATGCCTTTGAATACTATGCCTTTGAGTACTATGTCTTTGGGTACTATGTCTTTGGGTACTATGTCTTTGGGTACTATATCTTTAAGTACTATGTCTTTGAGTACTAGGCTTTTTTGACGAACTCTGACTTAAGCTTCATGGGCCCAATACCGTCGACCTTACAATCAATATCGTGATCACCATCGACTAAACGGATATTTTTAACTTTAGTGCCTACCTTAACCACTAGTGAACTGCCTTTGACCTTGAGGTCTTTTATGACAGTGACGCTGTCACCATCTGCCAGCATATTGCCGTTAGCATCACGAATACCAGAGCTAGCTTCTTCAGCGCCCTCTTCTGCTACTTTTGACCATTCATTGCCGCATTCCGGGCAGACATACTGGATACCATCATCGTAGGTAAACTCAGAGGCACAGGCAGGACAATTGGGTAGATCACTCATGATAGGCTCCAACGCATCAGGCTAATACACAGGACTTAGTCATTCACAGAACTTAGAAAGCGATGGAGCCTACACGGCTTGAGCACAATACTCCAGTTGGATACGCCAATTTGCGCTATCAACACAGCGCATTACTACTCACCTAACTGTGCTGAATGCTGCTGCCACCACTGACGCGCGATGCGCACATTTTCAGCATTTGCCGTCGCATCTAACACGGTGGGCAACTGTATATAGTCACCTCGAGTTTTTGCCATCAATAGCGGATCTTGGGTGGCAAGCTGAAGCGCATACAGGGCTAACATCAACTCATAGTCATCGGTTGTATTGAGGCGCGTAAACAGCAAAGGCACAGCGGGCAAGCCGATTTCTCCTAACCGCTCTGCCGCAATATACCAAGTACGGGGATTGTCTTGTCCGCCGTACTGCGAGACAAACCGCCTGTCTGCCAATCGGCTAACATAGTAGGCCGCCTTCTCTTCAGGGCTCGTTAACAGCGGCGGCACCCAGTCGGTTACTTGGCGGTTAGTTACGTAACCTGGCTGCGCCGCTCCTGAAGATACCTGAGCCACGCCAGGTGAAACCTTCTGAGCAACGGCGGCATCAGGTGCTTGAGAGGAGGTTGGCTGACCAGCGCACCCCACTAACATAGTAAACATTGCGCATGCTGGCGCTAACCACTGAAGACGCTGCTTCATGATAAATTCCCTATATCAATATCCATACTTATTCAGACCAACGCCCTTCCCGCTTTAGGCGCTTTCTCACCCAGCGATCATAATACCAGCGTAACGCTTTTTTGATCCCTGGCAGGCCAATCAGCCATGCGATTGGCACAAGTAGAGGAATACGCATCATCAGCAAACGGTAGGCATCAATACCTTCGATAAGCGTGCCATCAGCTTTTTCGATATGCAGCGAGCGTAAAGCAGCTTCTGGTGTTACCCCTTTTTCACGCAATTGTCGCTGATGCTCAGTCACATCACACCAGTTAATCCCGTTACCATGCTTGCCAGCCCAACGCTCAAAAAGACGTCGATCCTTCCGACAAATAGGGCAAACAGCATCGTAGAAAACATTGATAGAGGCATTATCAGGCATATAGGCTCTCATCGTAGTCGTACTTAGCAGTGTGACACTTTACGCTTACTACGCAAATTTCCAGCTAACAGGGGCACTACAATGAAACAGCTATTAATCGTTGCCCATGCTCCATCAGTTAATACACGCACTCTGCGTGATGCCGCCCAGCGGGGCGCGAGCCAAAAAGTTGTTGAGCAGGTTGCCTGCATAGTAAAAACGCCTTTCGAGGCTGGCCCTGATGATATTCGCGCCTGCGATGGCATCTTGCTGGGCACAACAGAAAACCTGGGCTACATGAGCGGTGCACTTAAGGATTTTTTTGATCGCAGTTACTACAGCATATTGGAAGAGAAACAAGGGCTTCCATGCGCGCTCTATATTCGCGCTGGACACGACGGCACCGGCACCCGGCGGGCAGTAGAAAGTATTGTGACAGGACTACGTTGGCGCTGGGTTCAGGAACCACTAACGTTACGTGGTCAATGGCAGGACACTTTTGCCGACCAAGTAGAAGAGCTAGGCCTTTACATGGCAGCGGGACTGGATAACGGTTTATTTTAATGCCGCTCTGAACGCAAAAACGGCACCGCATGGGTGCCGTTTTGTGGGTAAACGCTGTGTTTATTTGAGTCGTTCAAACACGGTCGCAACCCCTTGCCCCATGCCGATACACATAGTGGCAAGGCCGAGAGTAGTATCGCGCTGCTGCATAACGTTAAGCAGCGTCGTACAGATCCGCGAGCCCGAACAGCCTAGCGGGTGGCCTAGCGCAATAGCACCACCATTGAGGTTTACTTTTTCATCCATGGCATCTAGGAAGCCCAGATCTTTCAAAACGGGCAGACCTTGTGCAGCGAACGCTTCGTTAAGCTCAACCGTTTGAATATCGGCTGCCGACAAGCCAGCGGCTTTCAGCGCTTTTTTAGACGCAGGCACTGGGCCGTAACCCATGATAGAGGCATCACAGCCTGCAACACCTGTTGAAAGCACTTTTGCAATCGGCTCAAGCCCCAGCGCCTGAGCGCGCTCGTAGCTCATAACAGCCATCGCCGAAGCCCCTACCGACAATGCAGATGACGTGCCCGCAGTAACGGTACCGTTACGAGGATCAAATACCGGCTTGAGGCTGGCCATTGACTCGATACTGGCCTCAGGACGAATCACTTCATCGTTCTTGAACAGAATTTTAAAACCGCGCTGATCGTGGCCTTCAACACCAATGATTTCGTTATCGAAGTAGCCTTTTTCCATCGCAGCCTGGGCACGCTGGTGGGAACGCACGCCAAACTTATCCTGGTCTTCACGAGAAATACCGTGCATTTTGCCCAGCAGCTCAGCAGTCAACCCCATCATCATGGCGGCTTTTGCGGCGTACTTGCTAGCAGCGGGGTTAACATCAACACCGTGAGCCATGGGCACGTGCTCCATGTGCTCCACCCCACCAATCACGTAAAAGTCGCCCATGCCTGCTTTAATGTTGGCCGCCGCAATATGTAGTGCCGTCATCGAGGAACCACACAGACGGTTAACAGTTTGCGCAGGCACCGAGCGCGGAATACCGGTCATGATTGCCGCATTACGCGCAATGTTCATGGACTGCTCAAGCGTCTGGTTAACACAGCCCCAGATAACATCATCAACTTCGGACGGGTCTAAATTCGCGTTACGATCAAACAGCGCCTGCATGACGGCTGCTGACAGGTTCTCAGCGCGCACATTGCGGAATGCACCATTTTTAGCTTTCGCCATGGCGGTACGTACACCGTCAACCACCACGATATCTCTTGGGTTCAAACTCATCTTATATCTCCTTTGCGTGGTGGTTAGGCCTGAGAGCCAGAATAAAATTGCTCGTTATTTTGAGCCATCTGACGCAGCTTCTCAGTGGGCGCGTAAAGCGGGCCTAACTCTTCCGCAAGGTTTTCGGCTAGCTTCACGAATTCGGCAACACCCATCGCGTCAATGTAGCGCAGTGCGCCACCGCGGAAGGGAGGGAAACCGATGCCGTAGATTAATGCCATATCGGCTTCAGCGGGAGTTTCCACGATGCCATCTTCAAGGCAACGAACAGTTTCCAGACAAAGCGGTACCATCATGCGAGCGATAATGTCTTCATCAGAAAACTCTTTCTGCTCTTTCACGACGTCTTTCACCAGTGCGTAGGCTTGTTCGTCAGTAACTTTCTTAGGTTTGCCTTTCTTATCTTCTTCATAGGCATAGAAGCCTTTATCGTTCTTCTGGCCCAGGCGCTTATTGTCGTACATCACCTGAATAGCTGTTTTGCCGTCACGCGCCATGCGATCCGGGAAGCCTTCCGCCATCACTTCGTTAGCGTGTACTGCAGTATCTAGACCCACTACGTCCAACAGGTAAGCAGGACCCATGGGCCAGCCAAATTTTTCCATCACTTTGTCAACGCGTTGGAAATCAGCGCCCTGCTCTACCAGGAAGCTAAAGCCACCGAAATATGGGAACAATACGCGGTTGACCAAAAAGCCGGGGCAGTCATTCACAACAATCGGGGTTTTGCCCATTGCACGAGCGTAGGCAACTGTGGCGGCCACCGCCGCATCTGATGTCTTCTCGCCACGAATAACTTCCACCAGCGGCATACGATGCACAGGGTTAAAAAAGTGCATACCGCAAAAGTTTTCTGGACGCTTAAGGTTTTTGGCTAGGCGATTGATAGAAATCGTCGAGGTGTTGGAGGTAAGGATGGTGTTTTCGCTCACCATGCCTTCCACTTCGGTCAGCACGGCGTCTTTGACCTTGGGATTTTCAACGACAGCTTCAACCACTAGATCAACATTACCGAAATCACCGTAAGAAAGCGTGGGACGAATGTTGGTCAGTTTTTCAGCCATCTGCTCAGTCGTCAGCTTTTTACGCTCTACCTGCTTAGCAAATAGCTTACGCGCCTCTTTCAGACCCAGCTCAATCGCCTCATCGTTAATATCTTTCATTATGATGGGCGTGCCTTTGCTGGCGCTCTGATAGGCGATACCACCACCCATAATGCCAGCGCCCAGCACAGCGGTCTGCTTAACGGGCTGCGACTGCTTCTCGTATTTGCTACCTTTTTTCTTCACGACCTGGTCGTTAAGGAACAAGCCAACCAAGTTAAAGGCAACACTGCTGAGTGCTAGCTTGGCAAATGCTTTCGCTTCAATCGCCTGGGCACGGGCACGCGTCTCGCCAGCGCCTTTCTGAATCACCTTAATCGATGCTACCGGCGCGGGGTAGTGAGGGCCGGCCTTGCCAGCGACAAACCCTTTGGCGGTTTCAAACGCCATCATTTGCTCAATGGCGTTGAGATTAAGCGGTGATTTCTTCTCTTCGCGACGCGCTTGGTAATCCAACTCACCGGCATTGGCACGGTCTAGAATGTCCAGCGCGGCTTCTTCAAGCAGCTCGTGAGTAACGACAGCATCGACTGCGCCGACTTTAAGTGCTGCGTTAGCACGATTTTCAGTGCCGCCAGCAATCCACTCAATGGCGTTATCCGCACCAATCAAGCGGGGTAAACGTACACATCCACCCCAACCGGGCAGAATGCCTAGCTTGGTTTCAGGCAAGCCAATTTTGGCTTTCTCACTCATTACTCGGAAATCGGTCGTCAACAGTACTTCGCAGCCGCCACCCAGTGCCAAGCCATTAATGGCCGTCACGGTTGGAAAAGGCAGGTCTTCAATCGCATTGAAGATGTCGTGAACCTTAAGGTTCATCTCGACGAGATACTCTTCGCCTTTGTCAAAAAGGCTGTGAAATTCGGTGATGTCAGCGCCGACAATAAACGCATCTTTGCCGCTGCTAATCATCAACCCCTGTAGGCCGCTTTCAGCTTGAAGCGCTTTTACTGCCTCGCCCAACTCTGCCACAACAGCACTGGACAGCTTATTAACGGACTCATCTTTCAGATCGAAAGTGAGCTTAGCGATGTCATTGCCACCTTGGGTGTCACGACGCTCCACCGTGATGGCATTGCCTTGATAGATCATCCGCGCTCTCTCCACAAGTTCGGGCTGGCACCATTAATCGGACCTGCCACGCATTTCATACGGTCGTTTGATTGCGTAAGCTTGGTTGAGATAATGAGGAACGTCAAGCCCTGACTTTTGGCTAATGCGCTTATCTCTCAAGTGCACTTACACAAATCAACTTACAGCAGGCCCACATTTTTTGCGCTTTTTATAGACAGGATAGGGAACGCATCGACTTTACCGACGAATCCAACGATCATGCTGTTTTCATTTATGAGCCAACAACGCCATGGGTAGTTTCTTTACTCCCGCCCGTATAACGGCACTACAAGCACGGGTTGAACGTACTGTCGAACGCCTAAAGCCCTGGAGCTGGCTGTGGCCACCTATCGCGTTTGGCGCCGGGTTAGGTAGTTTTTTTCTGGTGGACCGCCAACAGTGGCTAGGGGCGGTATTAGCGCTGGGACTTCTTTTTGCCTGGCTGCTATTGCTTTCTGAGAGCCTCATCGGGCGCTGGCTTGCTAAACGCGGCCATCCCACCTTGCCCCGTGGTGTCACTACCTTTATCGCCCAAATGATTCACCAGGAAACACTTTTCTTTACGTTGCCGTTTATCCTGGTTACAACCGTGTGGAATAGCGGGCAGACACTATTTGCGCTGTTAGTGATCGCAATGGCAATACTGTCGATTATAGATCCGCTCTATTACAAACTCGCTGGGCGCTGGCGAAGCCTCTATTTTATCTTTCATGCCCAATGTGTCTTTTTAGTGGTACTGGTTATTCTGCCTATCATGCTGCAGCTGACGACTGGCCAAAGCTTGATCCTTGCGCTGGTGATCACCATACTTGTAGCGTTGCCCAGTTTTTGGCACTTACTTAAAAAACGCTCGTTAACGCGCTGGTGCGGGTTCTTTGCGCTCACTATCGTGTTGGCCTATGCGGCCTGGCTCGGCAAAATATGGGTCCCTCCCGCCAGCTTATGGATGACAAACAGTGCACTTTCCCCAGCGCTGGATATTCAGAGCCGCGAGCCGCAGGGAACCATGGCACTTACGCCAGACGCAATTCGCTCTACCGGCCTTTACGTTTACACCGCCATTCGGGCGCCGCGTGGATTAAGCGAGACAATTCATCATGCATGGCACCACAACGGCGAATTGTTAGATGAAGTAGAACTTGCTATCAACGGTGGACGGGAAAAGGGCTATCGTGCGTGGAGCCATAAGCAAAATTTCCCAGAAGCGCCGTCGGGAGAGTGGCGTATCGACATTATGACAGCTAGCGGACAACGGCTGGGGCTGATCCGGTTTACTGTTTCGGAAGATTTGGAAAAAGCCACGATAGCGGATAGCAAAATCCAACCTAGCGGCTTGAGTGCGCTAAATTTGCGGCGCTTTATACCCGGAAACAACAATTCTGAAAACGATCTATCAACGGACGAATAACATAACGCCTTGCATTCAGCGGCGCAGCTTATGACAATTCGCCTACTTACATTTTTCGGTAGCTGTTTACTATGGCTTCAACAATTGGTTTTCGCATTGCACGTCTGCCCCACTTGTGGCGCTCTATTCTTGATCGAAGGCTTGCACCCTTGGGGTTAACACAAACACGCTGGGTGACGCTTTACCATTTATGGAAGTTAGGCGAAGGCAACCCACAGTGTGATTTAGCAAGGGTGATTGGCGTAGAAGCGCCCTCATTAGTTAGAACCCTTGGACAACTCGAAGCACAAGGGCTGGTTGAGCGACGGGCCTGCGATAATGATCGCCGAAGCAAACGACTCTATCTGACGCCAGCGGCAATGCCGCTACTTGAACAAATCGACAGCGTCGTCCAGGAGGCACGCAAAGAGATGCTGGCGGGCCTAAGTGAGAGTGACCTAGATCAGTTAGACAAGTGGCTAGCGCTAATAGAGTCCAATGGTATGGCGATTCAGTTAAGAGACCAAGACGGTCCCTCGGCGTAAGACGTCCATCAGTGCCCTGCTGTTTCACCAGCCCCGTTTAGCGGCTTTGCAGCAGGGCGGTCTGACAATCCGCTAAGCGCCTTTCTTAGCGTCTGAAAATCTTCTCCATAGATAGCAAAACGCTCCGCAGTTTGTGACTCCCACCACCATAGCGTTAACGCCGTCGCGTTTGACTCGACCACCAAAGCATCTTGTGGAAGGCGCTCTAGCAGGGCTTTCAAAGTAGCGCTTGCCATTTCTGGCAATGGCCGTAATGGTGCAATGCGCCAGCGCCACCCAGCATGATAAAGCTCCAGCGCTTCACTTGCGTTCGATTCACGCACTAACACAAAATCAGGCCCTGGCTGCTGTTGGGAAAAACACCACCGATAAGCGGGCATCGTGCCTCGAAAATTGTGCAACGGGGGCTTCTCCATCTTGATCACTACCCCGTGCTTCTTGGCGGCATTCAAACGCAGCGCCATATGGCGCTTCTGCCGCGGGCTGGGCTTAAGCCACATTACCGGTGCAATAACAAACAGCGATATAAAAATAATAATAAGCCACTCCATCTAGCCACTTCTCCTCGTCGCAAATACTAGCCATAAGCATTGATGTTAAAATTAGTCATACTATCGGGTTAACTTAAAAAAGCATGACATAGATCGTTGTTAAGATGGCACTTGAAGCCTAAAGTAAAGGTCATCTAACAAAGCGTTCTCTTTGTTAATTATCACGAAGGAGATAAGCCATGAGCTATCACCACATTTTAGTAGCCGTTGATTTAACTAAAGACTCCCATAAAATCTTAGAGCGTGCAGTCGCGATTGCTGCTCGCAATGACGACGCCAAGATTTCGATCATGCATACCCTTGAGCCATTGGGCTTCGCTTACGGTGGTGACATCCCGATGGATCTCACCAGCATTCAAGACCAGCTGGATGACCACGCGAAGAAGCGGCTGACTGAAATTGCCGCCCCTCACGTCGAGCCCGCTGATCAACATGTCGTTGTCGGCATGCCGGACACGGAAATTCATCGTTTTGCAGAAGAGCACAACGTCGACCTGATCGTTGTTGGTTCGCATGGGCGCCATGGCTTTGCCCTGCTGCTAGGCTCCACTTCTACCGGCGTACTTCACGGCGCACAGTGCGACGTTTTGGCCGTTCGGGTCGGCAAAAAAGGTGAAGAGAGCGACGAGTAACCAATGTAGAAAGGCACCCATTGGGTGCCTTTACTCATTCGATACTGATGTCAGTCACCGCTAGCCATCGCCTCAAGCTCCATCCAACGCTCCATTGCCGTTTCAAGTGTTTGCTGTACGTTTTCTAACGCTTGCAATTTCGCTGTAACGGCACTGGCTTCTTGCTGGTAGAAAGCGGGGTCGCCAATCTCTTGCTCTAACGCCTCTACTTCATTCTCAAGGCGCTCTATCTCCGCAGGTAACGCATCTAACTCTCGCTGCACTTTGTAAGAGAGCTTAACGGTTTTCTTAACGGGCTCAGCAACCGGCTTCTCTGGCGTTTTTTCAACTGCAATGCTGGTCGGTTCAGTGTTCTGGCGGGCAGCGCCTTCCCACGGAGCAGGCGGCAGTTTACCTCCTTGGCGAATCCAATCCGTGTAGCCACCCACGTATTCACGCACATAACCCTCGCCCTCAAAGGCCAGCATGCTGGTCACGACGTTATCCATAAATGTTCGGTCGTGAGAGACCAGTAGCAGCGTGCCATCAAAGTCCAGCAGCAGCTCTTCAAGCAGCTCCAGGGTTTCCATGTCCAAGTCGTTGGTAGGCTCATCCAACACCAATACGTTGGCTGGTTGAGTAAACAGCTTGGCTAACAACAGACGGTTGGACTCACCGCCGGAAAGGGCTTTCACCGGCTGTCGAACACGGTCAGGTGTGAATAGAAAATCCTGAAGGTAGCTCATTACGTGGCGATCTTTTCCACCAACGGTTACCCGATCGCTGCCTTGTGCGACGTTGTCGTAGACGGTTTTTTCCAGCTCTAAACCTGCACGCAATTGATCGAAATAAGCGACCTTTAAATTGGTCCCCAACTGAACACTACCTTCTGTTGGAGCAAGCTCGCCGAGCAAGATTTTCAGCAGCGTTGTTTTACCTGCACCGTTGCGACCAAGAAAACCAATACGGTCGCCGCGCATCACTTCAAGATTCACATCACGCAGAATGACATCATTACCAAAGCGCTGTGTTACGCCTTTCAGCTCGACTACCCGCTTACCAGTACGCTCGCCGCTGTCGACAGTGAGGTTGGCAGTCCCCTGACGTTCACGTCGCTGGCTACGCTCCAAACGCATCTGCTCAAGCTCACGCACACGCCCTTCGTTGCGTGTACGCCGCGCTTTGACGCCTTGACGAATCCAGACTTCTTCTTGGGCTAGTTTTTTATCGAAAAGCGCATTTTCTCGCGCTTCTACTTCAAGCTCGTGCTGCTTACGCTCTTGATACTCTGCATAGTTACCGGGATAACGGCCAAGCTTGCCTCGGTCTAGCTCAAGGATCGTGGTGGCCAGCTTAGATAAAAAGGCACGGTCGTGGGTAATCAGTAATACCGCGCCGTTGAAGGCCAGCAGTTGCTCTTCCAACCAAGCAATCGTGTCTAGATCGAGATGGTTGGTAGGCTCGTCAAGAAGCAGTAAATCCGGCTCAGAAACCAATGCTCGCGCCAACGCAACACGGCGGCGCCAGCCACCGGAAAGCGCGCTCATTTCAGCTTCAGGGGGTAACCCTAAACGGGTGAGTACAACGTCAATGCTCTGATGGAAAGACCAGCCGTCGATAGCCTCAATGCGGGTTTGCAGCTTGGCCATGCGGTTCATGTCGGGGTCTGGATCATTGATCAAATGCTGGTATTCAGAAAGCAATTCCCCCGCTTCCGGCAGCCCCTGAGCGACCATGTCAAAAATCGTCATGCCTGAGGATTCAGGCAGCTCCTGGGACAATACGCCAATCTTCAAGCCCGGTGCACGCCAAATGGAACCATCATCGGCATGAATATCGCCCGCGACCAGTTTTAATAGCGTTGATTTACCGGTGCCGTTGCGCCCGACCAGCGCCAGCCGCTCGCCTTTTTCAACCGTTAGGTCGGCGCGGTTAAGCAGTACTTGGGTGCCGTAAGCGAGTTGCAGCTGTTCGAGTCGTAACAAGGTCACGCAGTGTCCTCCTTCATCATGAGCCGCACAGTGTAACGCATGCGCTCGCGTTAAGGAGAGCCCTTATAGAGCCAAACGACACATCGTGCTAACGTCCCACCATCACGTGATAATAACAAGGTAGCGCCAAGCTACTCGTTTAGGGCTGACATCGTGACCGTCACCGTCTCAATGCACTTTGTGAACGAACTACTGTGTGGCTTACCCGCCACTGAGCATTCCCCTGTCCGCTACCTAGAGCTTGCTGGAATTTCCCCCTTTCTACTCAGCGCACCGAACGGCCGAGTCACTGTTGAGCAGTTTGCCGAGCTTTACCGCCTCCTTGCCCTTGAGCTAGATGATGAAACACCCTGCTTTTTCTCCAGGCCGCTACGCTGTGGAACACTAAAGCTGCTGTGCTTGAGCTTGCTAGATGCACCAACGCTGCATGTTGCGCTTCATCGCTATACGCAGTTTTTTCGCATTCTATTAGATGATTTCGGCTACGACTTTACTATTGAAGGCGACTTTGCTCGGATGGCGCTGGAAGAACGCGCCCCGCTTCGCGGCAGTCGAATATTGATTCATGAATTGATGCTGAAACTGTTTCACGGTATCGCCTCCTGGATGATCGCACGCAAAATTCCACCTATCTTGATGGAGTGCGGCTACGCCCAACCTGCTCACAGTGCTGACTATCTCTACTTCTATCCCGGCAAGCTAAAATTTGATCAACCGCAAACAGCTGTTTACTTTGATAAGGTGTTTCTCAACCACCCCATACGCCAAACGAAACAGCATCTTGGCGCATTTCTACAACGCGCACCGGCTGACTGGTTCTACGTCTCTTTTGAAGATCGTTTGATTACTCACCGCGTTCGCGAACATCTTAGCCGCCACTTACCCACCTCATGCACTGTTCAGCATGTGGCAGATGCGCTACATATGTCCGTGCGGACACTCTCAAGACACTTGAAACTTGAAGGTACTCATTTCCAGGCGGTTAAAGACGAATACCGTCGCGACTATGCCATTCAAGCACTCACTCGCAGCACACAACCACTGACAACCATCGCAGAAAAACTAGGATTTGAAGACCTTGCTTGTCTTAGCCGAGCGTTTAAACAGTGGACAGGAGATTCACCCGCCGCTTACCGCAAGGCACAAACGGCGGGCATAAAACGCTAGCGTTTATATCTCAGTGCGAATGCGCTTTTTATCCAGCTTACCGACACTGGTTTTAGGAATTTCATCTACGAAACGAATCAACGATGGAATACCCCAGCGATTAATGCTGCCCTGCTCGACGAACTGCTCCATAAACGCCTGTACTTCCTCTGCCGTGGGTGGGTTATTGACATCGCTAGGGACAACGAGCGCTGCTGGCCGCTCACCCCATTTATCATCTGTAACGCCAATTACCGCCACTTCCGCCACACCCGGGCATTGGCTAATATAGCTTTCCAGCTCAAGTGAGGAGAGCCACTCTCCACCGGTTTTGATGACATCTTTAATACGGTCGCTAATGGCCAAGAAACCATGCTCATCAATCGAGCCAACATCACCGGTATGCAGCCATCCATCCCGCCAAAGCTCTTCACTGCGTTTCTCTTCTTTGTAGTACGCCTGGGTTAACCAGGGTGCCTGGGCACGCACTTCACCAACACTGACGCCATCATGGGGTAGCGGTTCTCCATTGGCATCAACCACCTGTAATTTCACTAGGGGCACGGGTAAACCAGCCTTACACCGCCAGAGAAGCTGCACTTCAAAATCGGCTTCGGCAACATCCTGAGGCAAAATATCAGCGGTTAGCAGCGGACAGGTTTCTGACATGCCGTAGGCACTTCGCGTATCAATGCCGAGTGACCAAGCACGGCTAGCCAGGGCTTGAGTTAGCGCACTGCCGCCCACAAGCACCTTCCAACCGGTTAAATCAATTTTTTTCGATGCGATAGCGTCAGCGCTAACCACCATATTTAACAGCGTTGGCACGCAGTGGGAGAAATCGACCTTTTCGTTCATCAGCAGTTTGACCAACATTTCCGGCTCATAGCGGCCAGGGTATACCTGAGTCGCCCCCATCAACGTGGCAGTGTAAGGCACGCCCCAGGCATGCACATGGAACATCGGCGTGATGGGCATGTATACCTTGTCACGGTTGAGCAATTCACAACCCGGTGCTTGGAAGGTACTGGCTTCACCTAGTGTGTGCAGGACTAATTGGCGGTGGGTAAAAAACACCCCTTTCGGGTTGCCGGTGGTGCCCGTGGTGTAGAACAGCGTAGCCACTGCATTTTCATCAAAAATAGGGAACTCGTAATGAGTTGGCTGCTCACTTAACAACGCCTCAAACTCACCCACTAATGGCAGCGACGTGCTGACTGTGCTTTGTGTTTCTTGGCTCGCCGCTTCTTGGCAAAGTAGGTAACCGCGTATGTTGGGCAGTTGATCAGCAAGTGGCTCCAGTAGCGGTACGAAATCCTCATGCACCAGCACAAAGACGTCTTCAGCGTGCTCCATCGTGTAGTGAATTTGCTCAGGCGCCAAACGTACGTTGACGGTGTGTAGCACGGCACCAATCATTGGAATGGCAAAAAAGCACTCTAAATAACGATGGCTGTCCCAGTCCAGCACCGCCACCACATCACCCGCCTGAACGCCCTGTGCTGTTAGCGTATGGGCAAGCTGGTGTACCCGATCACGAAAACGTTGATAGTCATGACGGCTCTGGTCTCGATAAACAATCTGGTTATTCCCCGCCATTCGAACACCAGACTCCAGCAAGTCGCTAATTAACAGCGGCGAGCTAGTCGCAGACGGCGTAGAAGGAAGTATTTTTGGCGTTACCGTAGACATAAAACACACCTGTCGATTGTTATTGGAAAACCGTTTGTTATTCGCGCTCTATTAACAGCGCAATGCCCTGCCCACCGCCGATACACAGCGTGATCAAACCATAGCGGCCCTGACGTCGCTCCAATTCGTGTAAGGCTTTTAGGATCAAGATGGCACCGGTCGCGCCTACTGGATGACCGAGCGCCACCGCACCACCATTCGGGTTGAGTTTTTCCAATGGGAAACCCAGCGTATCGGCAACCGCCATTGCTTGTGCCGCGAACGCTTCATTGGACTCAATCACATCAATGTCATTGATCGTCAGCCCTGCCTGTTGGAGGCAGCGTTTCACCGCAGGGATTGGCCCTAACCCCATTACCGAAGGCTCCACACCGGCGGTGGTTGCCACGCGAAGTCGCGCCCTCACCGTTAAATTGCGCTGCTGTGCTTCATCAGCATGCGCCAGCACCAAGGTCGCAGCGCCATCGTTGATCCCAGAGGCGTTTCCTGCCGTTACTATTCCCTCTTTTTTAAAGGCCGGTTTAAGCCGGGCTAAATCGCTTAATTCAACACCTTCTCGCACATGCTCATCACGGGCAAAGGAAACCGTCTGTTTTCCTTTTGTCACCTCAACAGGCACGATTTGTGCGTCAAAACGCCCTTCTGCAATGGCTTTTGCCGCCTTACGATGGCTATCCACCGCAAACTGATCGAGCTGCTCGCGACTTAAGCCATACTGCTTAGCGATATTTTCAGCGGTCATGCCCATATGTCCGCTGCCAAATGGGTCACTAAGAATACCGAGGGTAAGATCCTGGATATTGGCATCGCCTAGGCGTATGCCATTGCGTGCTTGGGGCGGCAGTAGATAAGCACCTCGCGACATGGATTCAGCCCCACCTGCCAATGCTAAGCGGCTGTCGCCCAGAGCGATTTGCTGCGCAGCGGATATCACTGCCTGCACGCCGGAACCACATAGCCGGTTAACATTAAAGGCACCGGCTTCTTTTGGCACACCCGCACTCAACGCAATATGGCGGGCAAGGTAGGCATCTTCTGGGCTAGTGGTAATAATATGGCCATACACAGAGTGGTCGATATCAGCGCCAGCAACGCCCGCACGGCGTAGTGCTTCCTGGGCAGTGATAGTGCCTAACTCATGGGGCGCGAAAGATGAGAGCGACCCACCAAACCCGCCAATAGCGGTGCGGGCACCGCTTACAATAACAACGCTATCCAGTTGCATAATCTCTCCTTAGTAATGACGCACAGCGGAAAAGGACTTAAGAAAAGCGCTTAAGCCACTTTGCCCAACAGCGAGCGTGCGACCACTTCTTTCATAATCTCAGAACTACCGGCGTAAATAGTTTGCACACGTGCGTCTAAATAGAAGCGTGAAATGGGATATTCATGGGTGTAACCATAACCACCAAACAGCTGAAGGCACCGATCAACAGCACGACACTGCAGCTCGCTAAGCTGTAATTTGAGTATCGCGGCCTCGGTACTTGTCATCGTGCCGTGGCGGTACTTATTAACGCACTGATCGAAGTAGGCACGCGCGACATCCAGCTGTGCCTTGATCTCAGCCAGCGTAAAGCGGGTATTTTGAAAATCGGCCACGCGTTGACCAAATGCGTGACGTTGGGTGACGTAATCAAGCGTTAATGCCAACGCGCCCTCTACCGCGCCAAGCGCTTGCGCGCCTACGCCTAAGCGCTCTCGGGGCAGCTCTTGCATTAGGTAGCGAAACCCAGCGCCCTCTTCCCCTAATAAGGCACTGTTAGGCAGTTGCAGCTGGTCAAATGCTAACTCTGCCGTATCGCTGGCGTGCTGGCCAATTTTCTTAATGGGCTTGCCACGGGAAAAACCAGGAAGTGACGTATCGACCAAAAACAGCGAGACCCCTTTTGCACCTGCACTGGGGTCTGTTTTTGCACAGACAATAACGAGATCGGCCACTTGGCCATTGGTAATAAACAGCTTGCTGCCGTTGAGTAGCCACCCATCGGCTGTTTTGGTGGCGCGGGTTTTCATCGCTGCCAAGTCACTGCCAGCATGCGGCTCGCTCATGGCAATCGCCCCCAACCACTCCCCGCTTGCCATGCGGGGCAGCCAGGTTTCGCGCTGTTCATCAGTGGCTAAATTTTGCAGATAAGGCATCACGATATTGGCGTGAATATTGTAAGCGCTGGCTAGCCCACCAAACCCTTGCCGAGACATCTCCTCCAGTGCCCGTTGGGTGATGGCAATATCGGCACCTGAGCCACCATAGGTCTCATCAAGATCAATCCCCAATAGACCAGCGGCACCCAGCGCTAGCCATAAAGAGCGCGGTATTTCACCGTCCGCTTCCCACTGGTCATAGAAAGGCGCCACTTCCTGCGCTAAGCAGCGGCTGATCATGTCATGAAACAGCGCCTGTGTTTGCTCGTCCATGCTCACTCCTTTAGGTCTTTGCGCAGGTGACGTTTAAGAATTTTACCTGCGGTGCTTTTTGGCAGAGCCTCTGCAAACACCACACGCTTAGGAACTTTGTAGGGTGCAATCAAGCTTTTGACATGTTGGATGAGCTCATCCTCGCTAGCCACTTGCCCCTCTTTCACCACAACAACGGCGGTAATCGCTTCAATCCACTTTTCGTCAGGCAGCCCCACCACCGCTACTTCCGAAATAGCCGAGTGCTTAAACAGCGCCTCTTCCACCTCACGGCTGGCAACCAACACGCCCCCCGTATTGATAACGTCTTTAATCCGGTCCACGACATATAAGTAGCCTGCTTCATCGAAGTAGCCCACATCACCAGAGTGAAACCAGCCGCCTTGGAAGGACTCAGCGGTCATCTCCGGCTTATCCCAGTAGCCCATCATTAACTGCGGCGAACGATGGACAATCTCGCCATGCTCGCCCGAGTCAACATCGTTCATTTCCAAATCAACAATGCGTGTTTCCACCGTAAGTATCGGCCGCCCCGCCGACGCAGGACGCTCAGCATGCTCATCTGGACGTAATACCGTTGCCAAGGGGGCAATTTCACTCTGCCCATAGCAGTTATATAAACCAACGCTGGAGAATCGCTGCTGTATCTCTTCCAAAACAGGCACCGGCATGATCGAGGCGCCGTAGTACGCCTTCTTGAGCGAGGTTAAATCAAACTGATCAACGTCAGCATGACGTAGCAAGCTGATCCACACCGTGGGCGGCGCAAAGAACGATACGATTTTTTGTTCGGCAATCGCCGTCAGACAGCTATCCGGAAGCGGTGCTTCAAGCAAATGAATGGGGGCGCCAAGTAGTAAAGCCGGCATCAAAAAAACATGCATTTGTGCCGAGTGGTAAAGCGGAAGAGCGGCCAACATGGCGTCACTTCCCTTGATATCCAGCTCCACCATGCAGGCCATATATTCCGCCATCAGCGCTTGGTGGGTCATCATTGCCGCTTTAGGCGCTGCCGTTGTGCCAGAGGTATAGAGCAGCTGTGCCAGACTACTTCCCTCTACGGCGACCGCTGGCTCCCTTGTTGATGGCGAGGAATGCACATAAGCCAAGACATCAAAACGACCCAACTGGATATCTTGTTGATCAGCATGCAGTGTTCCATTGACCGTTAATGCTAAACCTTGGGTTGCCTCCTGAACTTTGTCAGCTAACGAACTATCGCTTAGCACTCCTTTCGCCCCGGACTGCTCAAGGATATAGCGCAGTTCATCACTACTTAGCGCAAAGTTAATAGGCACATGTACTAAGCCCGCTTTAGTGGCAGCAAGCCAGGCAATGACATAGGCATCTGAGTTTTTACCAT
This sequence comes from Halomonas sp. XH26, assembly GCF_024138895.1. Taxonomy (NCBI): domain Bacteria; kingdom Pseudomonadati; phylum Pseudomonadota; class Gammaproteobacteria; order Oceanospirillales; family Halomonadaceae; genus Halomonas; species Halomonas sp. XH26. The sequence goes on along the minus strand of NZ_CP071889.1, from coordinate 1,370,705 downwards.
ATACCGCCAACCGATCCCCAGGAGAAAGACCGGCCGCTAACAAACCACTAGCTACGCTGTTAGCGGCATCGTTAAGCGATTGATAGCTCCAGGTTCGCTCACCAAACGTTAGTGCGAGTTGTTGAGAATATTTGCGAGCGCTGCGGTTTAGCGCAGCGCCAATCGTATTACGATGAATTAAGGATGTCTGTTCCATGCCAAGTCCTTATTGTTATGTGTTGTTAGGGCTTCAGCGTTTTACGAATTGTTGACGAGTGGGCAAACGCTTTCAGAAAGTGGCCGGAATGCTTCCTCGGCGGGAATAGTGCGCACAACTCTGAAGAGGTCATCCTCATCAACTGACTCTTCCGGTGTTTTCACTTCAACGAGATACATGTCATGCACCATACGGCCGTCCTCACGAATGTAGCCGTTCGTTGCAAAAACATCGTTAATGGGGGTATCGAGCATCTGCTGACGAACGGTTTGCGTGTCGTCTGTTCCCGCGGCCTCAATGGCTTCTAAATAGTGGCGGGTGCTGGAATAGAGCCCTGCATGCACCATGGTCGGCATGCTGCCGGTGCGCTCACGGAAACGCTCTGCCCAGGCACGCGTTTCATCAGTTAAGTCGTAATACCATGCTTTAGTAAACTGCAGCCCTTGAGCGTTCTCCAGGCCAATGCTGCGTATATCAGTACTGAACAGCACCATGCCGGCTAGAATCTGCCCGGCTTGAGTAATGCCAAATTCGCCTGCCGTTTGAACGGCATTGATGGTGTCACCACCAGCATTATTGAGGGCAATTACATCAGCGCCCGATGCCTGGGCCTGCAGCATAAAAGAGGAAAAGTCACTGTTCGGAAAGGGGTGTCGTGCGCTACCTACTATCGTTCCACCATTCTCCGTGACCACCCGCTCTACATCTGCTTCAAGCGCATGACCAAACGAGTAGTCGGCACTGAGTAAATACCAGTTTTTATAGCCTTCCTGAGTAATTGCCTTTGCCGTGCCATTGGACATCGCCCAAGTATCGTAAACCCAGTGAATATGGTTAGGAGAGCAGTGCTCGTTAGTGACACTCGAAGAAACAGCGCCGTTCACTAAGCCAAGTTTATCCGCCTCTTCTAACAAGCCTACTGCTGCTAATGTAACCGATGAAGCCACTAAGCCAGTGACCATGTCGACATTGCGTTCATCAATCCATTCACGCACCACGCTTGAGCCAACATCAGGGCTATTGCGATCATCAGCACTAAAGACGACAACTTGGGCACCGTGTACGCTGCCGCCAATATCTTCAATTGCCATCTCAATGGCGTCTTGCCCTAATGGGCCTATGGGATCGCGATAAACGCCTGACATATCAGCTAGATAACCAATACGGATTTCATTATCTGAAATACCTTCATTGGCGGCTACGCTGGGCGCATAGCTAGCCGTAATGACCGCAGCCGATAGCACAGAAATAGCGAAATGACGTGATAAATGCATGCTTTTCACCTGTCTATTGTTGTTATTAAATGAGCCTTAAGCCCGATTTATTTCATGCTTCACCCTCATGTTAAAAGTAAAAACTGCTTTACTGTTTACCTATCGAGCCAGTTTTTTTGCAATTCGTGCCATTCGAATGAGATATCCATCCGGGATAGACCATTAGTCGTTGTTACTCTCCAGCGTTACAATGGCGTTTTACAGCTGGCTAAATAATTAACGAGAGCTGGCTGCTATCGAATATTTAACTAACACTGGGAGTGTGACGCTTGGCGACAAGTGCTGTGGATAGTTTTTTACCCGAGGCGCTGCAATTTCGTTCTGGTGCCCCCTTGGTGGATATCGGCGCTAACCTGACTCACGAGAGTTTTCAGCGTGATTTAGCTGATGTCATTGCGCGGGCGAAAGCGGCCAATGTAGCTACCTTAATAGTGACGGGTACTGATATTGAACACGCTGAGCAAGCCGTAGAGCTGGCTAAACAGACCCCAGGCATATATGCGACTGCCGGGGTTCACCCACACGATGCTAGCGGGTGGAGTAGTGATGTGGCGCGCCAGTTGAAAGCGCTTCATCAAAAACCTGAAGTGGTTGCCGTGGGCGAGTGTGGGCTGGACTTTAATCGCAATTTTTCAACGCCTCACGAGCAAGAGCGAGCGTTTGAGGCTCAGTTGGCGCTCGCTGCTGAAAGTGGCTTACCGCTATTTTTGCACGAACGTGACGCGGGGCAACGAATGCGTGAAATGCTGCATAGCTGGCGAGATGATATCAGCCAAGCCGTTATTCACTGTTTCACCGCTGACCGAGATACGCTGCACGGCTATCTCGATTTAGATCTTCATATTGGATTAACCGGCTGGATTTGTGATGAGCGCAGAGGTCATCACCTTCGTTCAATAGTGAAAGATATTCCGTTAGAAAGGTTAATGGTAGAGACTGACTGTCCTTACCTGCTGCCTCGCAACCTTCCAGCCAAACTAAAAGGACGCCGTCACGAGCCAGCCTTGCTACCATGGATTGTAAGAGAGATTGCCCAGTGGCATGACGTGACTGAAACCGAGCTGGGGAACGCAACAACCCGCACTGCCCAGCATTTTTTCCGCCTTGATGCGGAAGCTTAAAAGGAGCGAAGCGTGGCTGATTACCCAGGATTTATTGCCATTGAGACGGGCGAAGATGACGGCTTGCCGCTGGCTATTGCCTGGTCTCTACCTGATGGACGCATTAAACAGACACTCATTCAGCCTGACGATAGCTGGATCAGTGAAGACACGAACGTGATGGGTTCTTATAGCATTGAAGAGCTAGAAAGCCTCGGCGTCAGCCCGTTGGATGTCATACGTGAACTAGAGACCGATCACTTCTCGGCTACGCTGTACACTAGCGATAACGGTGAGGATGAAGCAGCGCTGGCTCGGCTCTTTGACACCTACGGCTTGGATCCTTTTGTTGAATTAGCGCCTGCACAGGTGCTTTATGAAGCGATTAGTGCGAGAGATTGGCACCGCTTACGCAGCGAAATTTTTAACGACATGGGGCTCGAACCGATGCGGCCCGAGCACGAAATTGAAGTAATGCTAACGCTTCACAAGCAGCTTACCGAGAAAGACTAAGCCGACGCGACCAGCGCCACGTCAAGTTCTCGCTGCCCCTGTTTAATGGCCTGCACCAAGGTATCTTGATGCTGATAATAGCGTGTCAATGCGATAAAGAAAGCGTTGGCACGCAATGGCAGCCCCTCTTCTAAATAACGTGCTGCTCTGGCATCTACTTTGTTGGCAAACGCCTCACGATCCACCTCAACATCCCCACCCAAGTTATCTACACTAACGTGGAATATGCGTCCGCAGGCACGAGTAAACAGCTTTTCCAGCGCCTGCGGGGCAATCTCCGCTTGTTCGAAGGCGTGCTGCTGCTGGGCGTCGCGCCCATCAGGCAAGTACCAGTACCCGTAATCTTCCAACTGCCGACGCTTCTCTCCTGCGATACACCAGTGGCTAATCTCGTGCAGTGCACTAGCAAAAAAGCCGCGCGCAAAAATCACCTGATGATAAGGTGTTTCAGATGTAGCTGGGCGATATAGGGGTTCATCGCCACCTTTGATTAATCGCGTCTGATAACGTGCTAAAAACACACCATCAAACAGCGCCGTTATGTCGTGAAGCGTCCAACGCTCCTGCTCTTGAGTCACTATATACCTACGTCGTCGTTCATTTCGTAAAGTATACCCGCGCCTTGTCCCGATGATAAAGAGATGGCAAATCATTAGACAGCTACCGAGATCCTAGTAACTCCTGCTACTCTATCGGCTTTTGTTGGGTCACTTTGCTAAACAGGAAACATACCGTGGGCGGCTTCACTAGCAATATAAAATCCATCTATTGGCCAGAAACACGCACGTTGGTAGCGTTAGCACTACCCATCTGCGGCGCCCAACTCGCACAAGCGGGCATGAGCGTGGTCGACGTCATCATGACCGGCAGGCATAACGCCACCGACTTAGCTGCCGTTTCGGTTGGCTCAAGCCTGTGGATGCCACTGATGCTATTTATGACCGGTACGTTGATGGGCCTCACACCTATCGTGGCGCACCTTTTGGGCGGCAAGAGAAATGCTGAGATTTGCCCTGCGGTTCATCAGGCATTGTGGGTCGCATTAGTACTCGGGTTCACTGCCGCTGCATTGCTGTGGACAGTCGTAACGCCGATATTCGAACTTATGAAGGTTCCCCCTGCGGTTGCAAGAGAGTCTGCTGCCTACCTTTCCGCTGTTGCCTTCGGCATGCCCGGAATCGCTTTGTTTCAGGCGCTTAGAGCCTTTTCAGATGGCATGAATCACACCCGCCCCGCGTTATGGATTAGCTTGGTGGGGCTAACCGTTAATATTCCCAGTAACTATTTACTTATCTATGGCGGTGATGGCCTAGTTAATATATTTGGTGATGGATTACCCAGCGCTCTGCAACAGCTACCGGCACTAGGCGCATTCGGCTGCGGCATCGCTACAGCACTCTCGATGTGGACAATGGCCGTTGCAATGGCGCTCTATACCCGTAAAGGACGTACCTACCAAAGCGTCTCGATTTGGCAAACGCTGACGCCACCAACACTGTCCGGCATCCGCGAGCTTGTAGTAGTGGGTGTGCCCATCGGTGTGGCTATTTTCGTGGAAGTGACGTTATTCACACTGATAGCCCTGTTTATTGCCAGCTTTGGAGAGGTCACTGTAGGGGCTCACCAAATTGCTCTAAGCTTCACGTCTATTCTCTTTATGCTGCCGATGTCCTTGAGCATGGCACTTACCGTACGCGTGGGTAATACATTGGGCCAACAACGTTCTGCTATGGCGCGCACTGTTGCTTGGAACGGTATCGTGATCAGTGTCATTGTGGCCGTCATCAACAGTACATTACTTTGGTTTACAGCGGTGTCGGTGATTTCGTTGTATACCTCCAATGCCGACATCCAGGCTTTGGCGCTCACCATCATATCCCTGGCAGTAATTTTCCAGCTATCAGATTCACTTCAAGTCAACCTAGCAGGTGCATTACGAGGTTATAAAGACACCCGAATCGTGATGGTCATTACCGTACTTTCTTACTGGATTGTCGGTTTAGGCGGTGGTCACTGGCTAGGAACTCACGGTATAGGTGACATGTCTGACCCGTTGGGGGTGCATGGTTACTGGATAGGCCTGATTGCGGGGCTCAGCACAGCCGCACTATTACTTGCTTGGCGATTAAAGTGGATTAGTCAACAGGAGTAAGCAATGGCACTCTACCCTCAAGCTATATTATGGCTGACTACCAGTGCCAGCTTGGTACTAGTGGGCTGCGGAAACAATGGTGCCGAACAGCCCTGGGTAGAGTATCACCAACAGCTCACTAGCGATCTTTCAATTGCCAATATTGAGCGTCATCCGCCACCTAATATTGGTGAATTTCCTGAACGTCGAGAGCGACTATTCAATATTCCTGAAACTCGAGAGGGTATGCTGAATATCTATGCGTTACGTGAGTGCCAGATAACATCACTCATTGCAGCACGGAACAATCAGTTGGGCCGCGTTGCTCCCCCTAGCCAGCACTGGCTTTACGAACGCGCGCTATGGCAACGCCTAAGTGCCTGCTGGAACAGTGATATTCCTGACAGCTTAAGTGATGACAATAAAGCGCGATTGGCTGAACTAACTGAACTCAAGACAGAACAGCTACCAGCGGTCAGCTGGAATGCCATTTTTGATTCTGAAGAGTGGGAAAAAAGCTTTTCCCGAGCAAGTGCCCCTTTAAATAGCTCTGAACTACCTAATATTGACAATCAACTGGTTGCAGTTGATTACCTTGAGCGAATGGTCACACACCAATTTAGCCAAGCATGGCAACAGGACTCTTCAGCACTTGAAAACCACCTTAAAGCGCTGCAAGAGAGGCCTTTAACAGCAGAAATTTTACGCACACTGTTGCTCGCCCACCAACGCTTAACGGAGGCAAACCTAGTACTTGAGTCAACGCGCTTAACCACTAGTGAATGCCTGCAAGATGATTTTCCAGCAGGATTTAATCAAGTTGAGCAGATTTCTCTCAAGTGGCTTACAGCAATTAACCGACTAATTAATGCCCACCAAATAACGCCACCTGAAGCGGTTAAAAACTATCAGAACACTTGGTTATCATTGAACAACCCACAGGCGCCCTGGCAGCAACTTCAACAAGTAAAAGCACAACACCAAGCGTTGCGAGATCAATTTACTAGCTGCTCCGATAATTAAAAATCACAAACCCCCTTAACCTTCTGGGCAACCTGTGCTATTGGTGAACTAAGTGGTAGGCAGCATACGCTGTTTACCGATGTCGTGACCACGCAGCACAAGGAGGGACATTATGGGCGCATCCCTGTCACCCCGCTCTGCCCAGGTCATCGACCTGGAAACCGTGCGTCAGCGTCAGCAGGCGCAAAAATGTTTGATCCGCCTAGCCCCTGAGCTAGATGGGTTAGAGATGGTCTACCAGCTCGCTGCGAGTCCCGACACGTATTACGGCCTACCTGTTTTGGCCTGGGGGCTACAAGAGAACGGTAACGTCATTGGCCTTGTGCCATGGATGGAGAAGCTCGCTGCTTGCCATGAACTCGACAGCCATGAAAATGGCCAGTTTATTGGCTACCGCGATCCAGAAACCGAAGAAATTTTCGCCCTTCCTCCTGATCATAAATACGACGAGCTAATGGCTTCAGCCAGTTACTTCGAGTATGAAGCTTCAGGAGATATTACGCTGATTCAACAGCTTCCAGACACCCTTGGCACTCATGCTTTATGCATGAATCATCCCGATGCACCCTGGAATATGAAGCAAGTCTATGGATGGCGTCTCTATAGCGATGGAAGCGTTGAAGCAGTTCTTGCCGATGAACAGCAAGCCACGATGTCTCCCATCCTACTGGGTGACAAGTGCCTTTACGATGCCCACTCCCGCCATCGCACGGTTTACTTTTTTCAACGCCATATCGCTAGCCGCATTATGGATGAAGACCCTGCGACACTGGAAGCTTTGGCGATGATGGTTGTTCCAAATAAAGAGGGGTGATCTTAAATAAGCACTTGCGAGGCTACCCAATCAAAGCCAGAGCCTAAAACCAATATTAATGGCTAGCCTCGCATAGCTGCAGAAGCCTTACGCTAGGCGAATAAAGTACACGTAGTGGTCATCAGACTCCTCTTGCAGCAGTAGCTGGTGTCCCAAAAATTGACAAAATTTTGGCACATCACGAGTCGTTGCGGGGTCTGTTGCTATTACCTTCAACACCTGCCCTGGCGTCATATCACGCACCTTGTTATGCATTAACATGATAGGTTCAGGGCAATACAAACCCGTTGTGTCTAACGATGCATCAAAGGCACTTGGGTCATACGTATTATCAGTCATCTACAATCTCGTTTAGGAAACAGACAGCATGATCAAAGTAATCATTGAACGGCGTATTATGCCTGGCCTGGAAGAAGAATATGAACTAGCTGCCCGCGAAGCAATGCGCGTTTCACTTGGCGTACGAGGATTTGTCGGTGGAGAAACGCTCGTCGAACTTGGCCATACAGATCGCCGCCTGATGATTACCAAATGGCGCGATCTTCGCGCTTGGAAAGAGTGGCATTCAAGTGAAGCACGTGCAGCGGCCATGCAGAGCATCCTACCTCTATTAACAGAAGACGAAACTATCCGCGTGTACGAACCAGGCTGTTGACACCCTTACGCTACTCTGCTGACCTTTAAATTAGTGAGCGAGCCTTACATGAACCGTCACTTCTTCCCTATCATGGTAGAGGTGGCGACATGTAATCGTAGCGCGCACTCCCGCCGCTTCCAACGCATCTTCCAAAGTGCTAATGCAGCGATCAACCTCGTCCCAGCGTTTCTTCATGGGCAGTTTTAAATTAAAAATTGCCTCTCGACACCATTTCCGAGTTAACCATCTTTCCACCATTGCCAACACGCGCACAGGCTTATCGACGATATCACAAACTAGCCAATCCATTCGTTGCGGCGGTTCCCAAGTAAATCCATCTTCTTTAAGATGATCTATCTGTCCCGTAGCCATTAGCTGCTTGTCCATTGGCCCATTATCAATGGCATAAACATACATGCCACGCTGGACTAACTGCCAAGTCCAACCACCTGGGGCGGCCCCTAAATCCGCTGCCTGCATATGATCCGCAAGCCGTGCATCCCACTCTTCTCGGGGAATAAACTCATGCCATGCCTCTTCTAACTTCAGCGTTGATCGGCTTGGCGCACGGGATGGGAAACGTAGGCGACGTATACCATTAATCAGCTCACTTCGATTGTCAGGAAAGCTCATACCCAACTGAACACGATCACCATCCGTCCAGAAAATATGTAAACGACGTGCACCGGCTTTACCACGCAAGGCGCCCCGTTTTTTTAGCATACTCTGCAATGGCTTAGTCAGCGCTTTAATTAAGCCTGCCAATGCTTTGCCATCATTGGTATCTGGCGTTTCGTGCCAAATTTCCTCAAAACTCCAACGACTCGACTTTACCTGATCGAGAATAGCCGTAAGCCTATCATCTCGGGACAGCGTGAGCGCAGGCAGTGCAGCTAGACTTTGGCGAGCAAAAATAAGTTGCTTAAACGCCGCTTTACGATGCAAATCATTAATCGGCTCTTTATCTAAGCGCGTTAAACTCACCCAACCTTCGCCTTTCGCAGGTTCGCAACTTACCTCGTGCTGTTTGGCGTGGTGTTGCATTTCAGCCAGTGCGTCGCTTTCAAACCCTGGGCGGCAATAGACAAGCCACGATGTGGGTACTGTTTCACTCACCCTTTCACCTCGAAAGTAATTTCATGTCATAGGTGAACATCTATTCAGAATAAAATGCCCCCGCTAATCGCCGCATCATAGCATTTTCTTTCAATTGCTTTCTAAGTAGTGAGATTAGTAGCGATGATTTATCTGCTTGATGAACTTAAAACATTATCGCGATCAACAAAAAACCCCAGCTTCAGTTGAAGCTGGGGTTTTTTGTTAATAATTGCCTGACGATGACGGCACCCAGCTCTCCGAGCCGCTCTCGTCATTCCCGCAGGCCCTTAGCGGGAATCCATGTTGACCTGGGGGTTCGGGCGGCTACAGGCCAAGGTCAAGATGGATTCCCGGTAAACCCTCTCGGGAATGACGGTGCGGTAACTCGGAAATAACCGGCAGGTGGCCGCTTTGTGATAGGGGGCTAGGGGATGCTTTTTTCTTCCGCGCAAACAAAAAACCCAGCCGGTTGGCTGGGTTCTTTGTTAAATAAGTGCCTGACGATGATCCGGGCGGCGCTCCGCTACTCTCCAGGGGAGACCCCTAAAAAGCAAAACCCCGACCAAATGGCCGGGGTTTCTCAATAAGTGCCTGACGATGACCTACTCTCGCATGGGGAGACCCCACACTACCATCGGCGCTAAGCGGTTTCACTTCTGAGTTCGGCATGGGATCAGGTGGTTCACGCGTGCTATGGTCGTCAGGCGTAACTTTTAATGCATATCATGCTGAACATGTTACTGATGTTTTGTGGCGTCTCTCGTTTCCTGTCGCTGACAGGAAGCGCGTATCCGGTTTTCATTATCACTACGACCAGACCCCTTGGGTGTTATAGGGTCAAGCCTCACGGGCCATTAGTACACGTTAGCTCAACGCCTTGCAGCGCTTCCACACCGTGCCTATCAACCAGCTGGTCTCGCTGGGCCCTTCAGGAGGCTCTAGGCCTCAGGGATGTCTCATCTTGAAGGGGGCTTCCCGCTTAGATGCTTTCAGCGGTTATCCCGTCCGCACATAGCTACCCGGCAATGCCACTGGCGTGACAACCGGAACACCAGAGGTGCGTCCACTCCGGTCCTCTCGTACTAGGAGCAGCCCTTCTCAAACATCCAACGCCCACGGCAGATAGGGACCGAACTGTCTCACGACGTTCTAAACCCAGCTCGCGTACCACTTTAAATGGCGAACAGCCATACCCTTGGGACCGACTTCAGCCCCAGGATGTGATGAGCCGACATCGAGGTGCCAAACACCGCCGTCGATGTGAACTCTTGGGCGGTATCAGCCTGTTATCCCCGGAGTACCTTTTATCCGTTGAGCGATGGCCCTTCCATACAGAACCACCGGATCACTAGAACCTGCTTTCGCACCTGCTCGACGTGTCTGTCTCGCAGTCAAGCACCCTTATGCTCTTGCACTCACTGCACGATGTCCGACCGTGCTGAGGGTACCTTCGTGCTCCTCCGTTACTCTTTGGGAGGAGACCGCCCCAGTCAAACTACCCACCACACACTGTCCTCGATCCGGATAACGGACCTGAGTGAGAACGCCAATGATGCCAGGCTGGTATTTCAAGGTTGGCTCCCCTCGAACTGGCGTCCGAGATTCAAAGCCTCCCAGCTATCCTACACAGGCAACATCAGCGTCCAGTGTGAAGCTATAGTAAAGGTTCACGGGGTCTTTCCGTCTAGCCGCGGGTACACCGCATCTTCACGGCGATTTCAATTTCACTGAGTCTCGGGTGGAGACAGCGTGGCCATCATTACGCCATTCGTGCAGGTCGGAACTTACCCGACAAGGAATTTCGCTACCTTAGGACCGTTATAGTTACGGCCGCCGTTTACCGGGGCTTCAATCAAGAGCTTCGGACGAATCCTAACACCATCATTTAACCTTCCGGCACCGGGCAGGCGTCACACCCTATACGTCCGCTTGCGCGTTAGCAGAGTGCTGTGTTTTTACTAAACAGTTGCAGCCACCTGGTATCTTCGACCGGTTCGGGCTTAGAGAGCAAGTCTCGTCACCCTACGCCGGCGTGCCTTCTCCCGAAGTTACGGCACCATTTTGCCTAGTTCCTTCACCCGAGTTCTCTCAAGCGCCTTGGGATTCTCACCCTGACCACCTGTGTCGGTTTGGGGTACGGTCGCACATGATCTGAAGCTTAGAGGCTTTTCCTGGAAGCGTGGCATCAATGACTTCCTGACCGTAGTCAGTTCGTTTCGTGTCTCGGCCTTAAGGCATCCCGGATTTACCTAAGATACCAGCCTACTCACTTTCACCAGGACAACCAACGCCTGGCTCACCTAGCCTTCTCCGTCCCCCCATCGCAATCATGTCCGGTACAGGAATATTGACCTGTTTCCCATCGACTACGCCTTTCGGCCTCGCCTTAGGGGCCGACTCACTCTGCTCCGATTAGCGTCGAACAGAAACCCTTGGTCTTCCGGCGAGGGAGTTTTTCACTCCCTTTATCGTTACTCATGTCAGCATTCGCACTCGTGATACCTCCAGCAGACTTCTCAATCCACCTTCATTGGCTTACACGACGCTCCTCTACCGCTCACACATAGTGTGAACCCGTAGCTTCGGTACCTGGTTTAGCCCCGTTACATCTTCCGCGCAGGCCGACTCGACTAGTGAGCTATTACGCTTTCTTTAAAGGATGGCTGCTTCTAAGCCAACCTCCTAGCTGTCTGAGCCTTCCCACATCGTTTCCCACTTAACCAGGATTTCGGGACCTTAGCTGACGGTCTGGGTTGTTTCCCTTTTCACGACGGACGTTAGCACCCGCCGTGTGTCTCCCACGCTTGCACTCACCGGTATTCGGAGTTTGCCTCGGGTTGGTAAGTCGGGATGACCCCCTAGCCGAAACAGTGCTCTACCCCCGGCGGTGATACGTGAGGCGCTACCTAAATAGCTTTCGAGGAGAACCAGCTATCTCCGAGCTTGATTAGCCTTTCACTCCGATCCACAAGTCATCCAAATCTTTTTCAACAGATCCTGGTTCGGGCCTCCAGTTGATGTTACTCAACCTTCACCCTGCTCATGGATAGATCGCTCGGTTTCGGGTCTATATCCAGCGACTGTGTCGCCCAGTTAAGACTCGGTTTCCCTACGGCTCCCCTAAACGGTTAACCTCGCCACTGAATATAAGTCGCTGACCCATTATACAAAAGGTACGCAGTCACAGAACAAGTCTGCTCCTACTGCTTGTACGCACACGGTTTCAGGATCTATTTCACTCCCCTCTCCGGGGTTCTTTTCGCCTTTCCCTCACGGTACTGGTTCACTATCGGTCAGCCAGGAGTATTTAGCCTTGGAGGATGGTCCCCCCGTCTTCAGTCAAGGTTTCTCGTGCCCCGACCTACTCGATTTCACATGATCAGATTTTCGACTACGGGGCTATCACCCACTATGGCCGCGCTTCCCAGCGCATTCGCCTAATCAGTCACATGCTTAAGGGCTGGTCCCCGTTCGCTCGCCGCTACTAGGGGAATCTCGGTTGATTTCTTTTCCTCAGGGTACTTAGATGTTTCAGTTCCCCTGGTTCGCCTCTTACGCCTATATATTCAGCGCAAGATACTCATCTTATGATGAGTGGGTTTCCCCATTCAGAAATGCCCGGGTCACAGGTTGTTTGCCACCTCGCCGAGCCTTATCGCAGGCTTCCACGTCTTTCATCGCCTCTGGCTGCCTAGGCATCCACCGTGTGCGCTTCATTGCTTGACCCTATAACCCGAAGGAGTCTGGTATCTCGCAATGATAACGATTGCCGGATACGCTTGAGACGTATCACAAAACAATTACGTATAAACGTTTTAAAACGTTTATGTCAGCATGATATACATTGTTAAAGAGCGACTGCTATGCGCAGTGATAAGCGAGTGCTTTTTTCACGTTAAAAGAAAAAGAAAGGTCTTTAAAGAAGATCTTCAAAAAGGTCTTTTCTCTTTCTTCAACATAAAGAAAACGCTTATCACTGCGTATCAACAGCATTCTGATCAGGTAATTCATTGTGAGCGCTTACCGCGAGGGATGATGCATCGTTTAAGGAGGTGATCCAGCCGCAGGTTCCCCTACGGCTACCTTGTTACGACTTCACCCCAGTCATGAACCACACCGTGGTGATCGCTTTCCCGAAGGTTAAGCTAACCACTTCTGGTGCAGTCCACTCCCATGGTGTGACGGGCGGTGTGTACAAGGCCCGGGAACGTATTCACCGTGACATTCTGATTCACGATTACTAGCGATTCCGACTTCACGGAGTCGAGTTGCAGACTCCGATCCGGACTGAGACCGGCTTTTCGGGATTAGCTGACTCTCGCGAGCTCGCAACCCTTTGTACCGGCCATTGTAGCACGTGTGTAGCCCTACTCGTAAGGGCCATGATGACTTGACGTCGTCCCCACCTTCCTCCGGTTTGTCACCGGCAGTCTCCTTAGAGTTCCCGGCATTACCCGCTGGCAAATAAGGACAAGGGTTGCGCTCGTTACGGGACTTAACCCAACATTTCACAACACGAGCTGACGACAGCCATGCAGCACCTGTCTCTGCGTTCCCGAAGGCACCAAGTGATCTCTCACAAGTTCGCAGGATGTCAAGAGTAGGTAAGGTTCTTCGCGTTGCATCGAATTAAACCACATGCTCCACCGCTTGTGCGGGCCCCCGTCAATTCATTTGAGTTTTAACCTTGCGGCCGTACTCCCCAGGCGGTCGACTTATCGCGTTAACTTCGCCACAAAGTGCGCTAGGCACCCAACGGCTGGTCGACATCGTTTACGGCGTGGACTACCAGGGTATCTAATCCTGTTTGCTACCCACGCTTTCGCACCTCAGTGTCAGTGTCAGTCCAGAAGGCCGCCTTCGCCACTGGTATTCCTCCCGATCTCTACGCATTTCACCGCTACACCGGGAATTCTACCTTCCTCTCCTGCACTCTAGCTTGACAGTTCCGGATGCCGTTCCCAGGTTGAGCCCGGGGCTTTCACAACCGGCTTATCAAGCCACCTACGCGCGCTTTACGCCCAGTAATTCCGATTAACGCTTGCACCCTCCGTATTACCGCGGCTGCTGGCACGGAGTTAGCCGGTGCTTCTTCTGCGAGTGATGTCTTTCCTAATGGGTATTAACCACTAGGCGTTCTTCCTCGCTGAAAGTGCTTTACAACCCGAGGGCCTTCTTCACACACGCGGCATGGCTGGATCAGGCTTTCGCCCATTGTCCAATATTCCCCACTGCTGCCTCCCGTAGGAGTTCGGGCCGTGTCTCAGTCCCGATGTGGCTGATCATCCTCTCAGACCAGCTACGGATCGTTGCCTTGGTGAGCCATTACCTCACCAACTAGCTAATCCGACATAGGCTCATCCAATAGCGGGAGCCGGAGCCCCCTTTCTCCCGTAGGACGTATGCGGTATTAGCCTGGGTTTCCCCAGGTTATCCCCCACTATCGGGCAGATTCCTATGCATTACTCACCCGTCCGCCGCTCGTCAGCGGGTAGCAAGCTACCCCTGTTACCGCTCGACTTGCATGTGTTAGGCCTGCCGCCAGCGTTCAATCTGAGCCATGATCAAACTCTTCAGTTTAAAATCATTGTGATGCTTACTCGTCACTCGAAAACGTGATGTTTACGAACAACAAAAGCGCATCAAACTTGGCTCAAGGTTCAAACGAATTCATTCAACTATTGTTTAAAAACTTACGTTTAAAAACTGTCGTTCTCATGACCGCTTGCCTTGATATTTGGTGATTTATCACCCTCATCGGCAAGCGCCCACATGAATTACCTGATCAAATTGTTAAAGAGCTGTTTTCACTGCTGAACTTCCGAAGAAGTAACTGGCTAGCCGATGAACTGGCTTGCCTCAGCGAGGAAGGCGTATTCTACGCATTTCCTAGTGTTTGTCAATCACTGTTTTGAGTGAGTGAAGCGAGTGAGCGAAGAAAGCGAGATAACGTTGCTTTCTGGCGCGGCTCGTTTCAAAAAGCGTTGGAAGACATCGCAGTATATTGCTGCTGAGTTCTTCTAACTCTCTGACAAACCGAAGGTTTTCACCTTTATTCACCGCTGGTAACGCTGTGCGTCCCCGGCAGCGGATGCGTACTTTACGGATTCGCTGCCGTTTTGGCAAGAGCTATTGGAAAATAAATTGAAATAAAAAAGCGGCAGGTGTTGTTCTAAGAACAAGCCTGCCGCAAACCACCGATCAGTCCCCTGACCAGAGAGTGCTCAGTTAAACCTAATGCTTAAATCTCAAAGCCCAAGCCAAAATCTTCGCTCGACATCGCCATAAGGCTTCCCGCACCCGCTTGAATCATCTGAGCATGTGCTTTAGTACGCGGCAGCAGGCGCTGGTAATAGAAACGAGCAGTATTCAACTTGGCCGCATAAAACGCCTTATCGCCACCTTCTAATTCCACCAACGACTGCTTAGCTGCGCGGGCAAAAAGGTACGCCAAGGTGACATAGCCGGAGTACATGAGGTAGTCGACGCTAGCCGCCCCCACTTCTTCACGGTCTTGCATGGCTTTCATACCCACGCCCATCGTTAGCTCGCCCCACTCAGCATTTAGCTTCGCTAGCGGCTCAACAAACTCTTTTAGAGCTGGGTTATCAGCTTCCGTCTTACAGAACTTATGGATCTCTTTGGTGAATACTTTTAGCGATTCACCCTGGCTCATCAACACCTTTCGGCCAAGCAGGTCTAACGCCTGAATGCCGGTAGTACCTTCATAGAGACGGGTAATACGCGCATCACGCACCAGCTGTTCCATTCCCCACTCTTTAATGAAGCCGTGCCCACCAAAAATCTGCACGCCTTCATTGGTGCACTCAAAACCAACTTCAGTGAGAAACGCTTTCACGATAGGCGTTAATAGACCAAGTAGAGTTTCAGCCCGCTCTTTCTCTTCGCCAGGCTTACCGTGTTCAACGATATCTAGCATTTGAGCGGTGTATAGCACCAGCATGCGACCACCCTCGGCGAACGCCTTCTGGGTTAGCAGCATACGGCGCACATCCGGATGAACAATAATCGGGTCTGCTACTTTCTCAGGCGCTTGAGCACCAGAAAGGGCACGCATTTGTAACCGGTCACGAGCGTAACTAAGCGAGTTTTGGAAACTGGCTTCAATTAAGCCTAAACCTTGAATGCCCACCCCAAGACGTGCGGCATTCATCATAGTGAACATGCACGCCAAGCCTTTGTTAGGCGCTCCAACTAAATAGCCCGTCGCACCATCAAAGTTCATCACACAAGTCGCATTACCGTGGATGCCCATTTTGTGCTCAAGCGAGCCACAGGAAACGCCATTACGATCGCCGGGATTGCCTTGAGCATCTGGCATAAACTTAGGCACAACAAATAGAGAAATACCCTTCGAGCCCTCAGGAGCCCCAGGCAGTTTGGCTAATACGAGGTGCACAATGTTTTCTGCCAGATTATGGTCGCCAGCAGAAATAAAGATCTTAGTACCTGTAATGGCGTAGGCACCACTTTCATTAGGCACCGCACGCGTCTTAATTAACCCGAGGTCAGTACCACAGTGCGGCTCGGTGAGACACATAGTGCCCGTCCAAACGCCTTCAACCAGCTTGGTAAGGTAGGTTTCCTTTTGCTCATCAGTGCCATGGTGCCGAAGCGCATCGGCCGCACCATGGGAAAGCCCTGGATACATACCCCACGCTAAGTTAGTTGCGCAGATCATTTCAGACAGCATCATCGCCAATGAGGGCGGAAGACCTTGGCCGCCCTGTTCAGGATCTGCTGCTAGGCTTGGCCAGCCACCTTCAACATATTGCTGATACGCTTCTTTAAAACCTTGCGGCGCTTTAACTTCGCCACCTTCTAACAAGCACCCCTCTTCATCGCCACTTTGATTGAGCGGAAGTAGCACATCACGGGCAAAGCGCGCGCCCTCTTCAAGAATCGCATTCACGACGTCTGGAGACGCTTCATCACCACAGGGTAGCGCTGCATAGTGGCTGGGATAGTCAAACATTTCGTCCATAACGAAACGCATATCACGTAAGGGGGCTTGATAGCTGGGCATGTCACTTCTCCTGAGCAGGGGGCTGAAAGCGGCTTACATTTTTAGTACGGCTTAGATTCCAAAAAAGCCACTTTCAAACACATGTTTGAAAACTAGCGCGCAGCCGCATCATAGTCAAGCGGTCGTTTGAATATAACACCCAAAACCGCTACAACTTTGGTCGACCAGCCGGTAAAAAATTGATCTATAAACAAAAAAACCTGCCAGCAAAAGTGCTGGCAGGTTATCAGACGCTACTAATTTTTCAGCCCAATTACTGCATTCGAATGCCGCCATCCAGCCGAATTACTTCACCATTCAACATTGGGTTAGTGATAATCTGTTCGACCAACTGAGCAAACTCATCTGGCTTACCCAGCCGTTTGGGGAAAGGCACCGCAGCGGCTAAGGCTTGAGCCGCTTCGTCAGGAATCTCACTCATCATGGGCGTTTCAAAAACGCCAGGCGCAATCGCCATAACGCGAATAGCATGACGCGATAGCTCTCTAGCAGCCGGCAAACTCATTCCCACAACACCGGCTTTCGAAGCACTGTAAGCACACTGCCCCACCTGCCCATCGAATGCCGCGATAGAAGCCGTATTAATAATTACGCCCCGCTCACCGCTCTCATTGGGCGTATTTTTGGCCATGGCGGCTGCCGCCAAACGCATCACATTAAACGTACCCACTAAATTAATGTTGATCGTTTTTGCATAGCTTTCCAGGTCTGCGGGATTGCCATTACGGTCAACCAGTTTGGCCACGCTTACTACGCCGGCACAGTGAATAACACCCGAAAGGCCGCTGCCACCTCCCAGTGCAATCGCTTCGTCAATCGCCTGCTGCATTTGCTCGGCAGAGGTGATATCAGCTATGCAGGCCACTGCACGACCACCTAAGCGTTTAGCATGGTCCGACACGCTATTATTCATGTCACACAATACAACGCTCCCACCGGCAGCTATTAGGCGCTCTGCCGTTGCCGCACCTAGCCCTGAAGCAGCACCAGTAATTAAAAACGTACAATCCTTCACCTGCATTTCAACTTTCCTTTGATTATTTGTCGTTGCGTGCTTGCTCAGTCGCTTGGGCACGAAGTTTGAAGCGCTGAATCTTGCCGCTAGGCGTTTTGGGCAGCTCATCGACGAATTCGATAACCCTGGGGAACGCATGAGTAGAAAGACGCTCACGCACTTGCTGGCGGATCTCATCAGCAAGCGCCTCACTAGCCTCATACCCATCACGCAGTACGATATAAGATTTAATGACCTCGCCACGAATCTCGTCTGGCTGGCCAACCGCTGCAGATTCGGCAACCGCAGGGTGGGTCATGACACTGTTTTCAACATCCGTAGGGCCAACTCGGTAGCCTGCGGTGGTAATAATGTCGTCATCACGTCCGGCAAATTGAAACGAGCCGTCTTCATTGCGGATAACTACATCACCAGTCAGGTAGTAACCGTTCACAAAGGGATCTTTTTCTTGCCAGGTATACCCTTGGAAAAAGTGGGCGGGTGAGTTTTTGATATCAACTGCAAGCACACCCGGCTCACCGGGCGGCAGCTCGTTATACTCGGCATCCAAGATAGCCAAGCGGTAGCCCGGCATTGGCACACCCATCGCTCCAACGTGTTTGGGGTGATCAAGGGAGTGATGGTTATTACAGGTCATGCCGGTTTCTGTTTGACCATAGTGATCCATGACCGGACAACCTAACGACTTCTCCACCCAGGTCACTACTTCTGTATTCAGTGGCTCGCCTGCCGAACTCGCCGCGCGAAGCTCTAAGGTTTGGTGGGCGTCATCGAACAGTCCTGACGCTTTCATTAAGCGGTATGCCGTGGGCGCCGCGGCGAAGTTAGTAATATGGTGACGCTTCATGAACGCCAAGGCACCTTCTGCACTGAAACCCGCCTCGCAGAAGTGCGTGGTAACACCGAGCAGCAGCGGCCCAGCAATCGCGTAATAAAGCCCGTATGCCCAACCAGGGTCAGCCATATTCCAAAAGCGATCATCGTCACGAAGATCGACTGCCAGCTCCATATAGAGAGCAAACGCTGTCATACCGGAAAGCGGCACAGCCACTCCCTTTGGCTTACCTACCGTGCCTGAAGTAAACATCTGAAGAAAAGGTTTTTCAGGGGCAAGACGAGGTGGCTTTTCGCTCATTGACGTATGCGTCAACGCAGCCTGCCAATCATGATCATTAGGATGCTCGCTAGTGGCCCCGCCTACTGCCAAAACAGGCGGGCACTGGCTTAGCCCATCAAACTTAAAGCGATTAGCATGATCGGTAATAACCAGCTTGGTGTCAGCGCGCCCCAGGCGATAATCCACCGCATCAGGACCGAACGCGGTAAATAACGGCTGATAAACCGCACCAATTCGCCAAGTGGCAAGAACCGCCACTAACAGTGCTGTTGAGCGCGGCAGCATGCAGGCAATACGGTCCCCTTCACCAAGCCCTTGGGCCTTAAACCAGCCAGCAAGCTTGCCACTCTGCTCGTCTAGTTCTGCATACGTCAGCGTATGGGTTTGTCCATTGATATCTTCCTGCACGAGCGCAAGCACATCACCTCGCCCCTGGCGCACATGACGACCGCAGCATGCCTCGAAGGCATTAAGGCAACCATCCTGATGGTCATCCAGCCTGGCAATCATGGTGTCAACCGTAAAGCCTTCCAGGAAGGTGGAATATGTGGGTAGTGACGCTGATGTTGCTGTCATGATGGCTCTCTTATGTTGTTAGTCGTGAGCAGTTGTACGCAAACAGACAGGCCAGGTTTCGTTCTACGCTTTATTTTTGTCCGTTTACGTTAACGGAAACCTTGCAATTAAACTAACGCTAAAAGCATTTACGCGGGAGCGCAAGCAATCAGCGTCGTAAATAGATTAGACGTTGGTCGAGAAGGGGTATTAACGGGCCATAATCATCGCGACCAGCTCATCGGCTAGATCATCGGGTGTGCGCGGCCCACTAGGGTCGTACCAGCGTACCGTCCAATTCAGGGCACCCAATATAAATCGCGATACAAGAAAGCGGTCACCGTGAATAAGCTCTGCTGCCAGCGCATCATCGATAACCTCTACCCATAGTGCTTCGTAAGCATCCCGCAGGTGGCTTAAATGGGCACTCGCATCTGGATCTAACCGTCGCCATTCAAATAACGCGACCACATGGGCATTGCGATCAGCGAAAAGTGTCTCTAAGTGCGCTCGGGCCATAGCATGCAGACGCGCCTCAGGATCATTGTCGCACTCTTGAAGCGCTGCTTTAGCAATACTAAGAGCATTCTGGGTACCCTCCTCTATTACCGCAGCTAAGATTTCCTGCTTATCTTTGAAGTGATGGAACAAGCTGCCAGACTTGATACCCATTTCTTGCGCCAGCATACGCACCGTGGTGCGATCAAAGCCTTCTTGGACGAATAGCTGAGCCGCTAAACGTGTCAATTCCTTGCGGCGAGGGGAAGCATTCATTACATTCATGTCATTTACACTAGCGCTTGCTTGGTTACTTAGGAGAAGACCACAGCCCCGCCAACGGGTCAACGCATCACTAAGCTTACAGCAAGATAATCACAAGAAATCCGACAGGAGACGCACAAATGAGTAATGCCACCGAGGTTGTATTTTTATCTGCCACCCGCACGCCAATGGGCGGCATGATGGGTAGTCTTTCCAGCATGACGGCTCCCGAACTTGCGGCCGTTGCAATCCGCGCTGCCATAGAGCGAGCGGGTATCGAAGCATCCGTTATTGAAGAAGGCATCATGGGTTGTGTACTACCCGCCGGCGTAAAACAAGGGCCAGCCCGCCAGGCCATGCGTCAGGCTGGCATTCCCGATGCCAATGGTGCTACTACGATCAATAAACTGTGTGGTTCTGGCATGAAAGCCACCATGCTAGCCCACGACTTGATCAAAGCCGGGACGGGGGAAGTGCTTCTCGCTGGCGGCATGGAATCGATGTCTAATGCCCCACACGTACTCACTAAAGCGCGTGGCGGTTATCGTCTAGGTCATGGCGAGCTAAAGGACCACATGTTCCTTGACGGCTTAGAAGATGCCGAAACCGGCAAATTGATGGGGGTTTTCGCTCAGGATGTTGCCTCAGAGCGTGGCTACACGCGCGAGCGCCTGGATGATTTTGCCATTGCATCCTTAGAGCGCGCTATGGACGCTACCAATAACGGCCACTTAGCGGCAGAAATGGCGCCGGTAACAGTAACCACACGCCAAGGTGAAACGCTGGTCGAGCATGATGAACAGCCCTTCCAAGCGAAGCTAGATAAAATTCGCCAGTTGCGCCCGGCGTTTGCCAAAGACGGTACTATTACGGCTGCCAACGCTAGCTCAATTTCCGACGGTGCATCCGCACTTATTTTGGCCAGCCATGAAGCCGCACAGCGCCATGGTGTGAAGCCACTAGCCAAAATGCTTGGCCATACCACCCACTCTCGCCATCCAAGCGAATTCACCATTGCGCCAGTCGGTGCCATTGAAAAGCTGATGAAAAAGCTTGGCTGGGGTGTTAACGATGTTGATCTGTTTGAGATTAACGAAGCGTTCGCTGTCGTTACGTTAATGGCGATGGATGACTTGGGGCTACCCCACGAGAAAGTCAACGTGTTTGGCGGCGCTTGTGCCCAAGGGCACCCAATTGGCTCAACAGGTTCACGCGTCATTGCGACGCTTATTCACGCCCTACGCACCAAAGGCGGCAAACGTGGTATTGCCAGCCTGTGCATTGGTGGTGGCGAAGCCACCGCTGTGGCCGTTGAGCTAATCGACTAATATAATCAACCCTCCCGCGCCTTGCCATACTGATCATGCCAAGGCGCGTTTATCCTCCCTATCGCCATACTTTTCTGAAGTGGCCAATGTCTGCCAGTCCAACGACCTGGGCGCCTCTGTAACTTCACTGATATCATCATGATTATTGCTAAGCTGATCCTCAACCATGCGAAATTGACCAGCATATTCACGCATTTTCAGAGCTTCTTGAGTTAGTCCTTCAGCACTTTGTGCCGCGTGATTGACCAGCTTCAGCGTATCTTGAGTTGTCATATCAATTTGCGTGACCGCCCTGTTCACTTCCTCAATACCACGTCGCTGCTCTTCCGACGCACTGGCTATCCTTGCCATCAACTGCTCTACCTGAGTGGCCGACTGCATAATATCGCGCGTATGCTCACCCGCTTGCTGAGATAACTCACTCCCCTCCTCAACACTCTGGCGAGATGCTTCAATACGCGACCGAATTTCATGTGCCGCATCAGCACTGCGCGTTGCTAACGCTCGTACTTCGCTGGCCACCACAGCAAAGCCACGCCCGTGCTCACCCGCACGCGCTGCCTCAACAGAAGCATTCAAAGCCAGAATATTCGTTTGGAAGGCAATGCTTTCAATCATGGAAATAATGCTTTGTATTTCTTCGGAGTGCTTGTTAATGGCCTGCATAGTCGCTATGAACTGGGCAATCACTTGATCACCTTGCTGCGCTTTATGAGCGACACCCGTCGTCGCTTGACTCACATGCGCCGCACTTTCTGCATTCTGATTTACGGTTGCGGTTAACTGCTTGAGGCTTGCCGCCATTTGCACGAGTGCGGATACTTGCGAGTCAGTTTGCCCCGCCAATTGTTGGCTTTGAGCTGCCATGACTTGGCTATCGGTGTAAACCTGTTGGCTGCTGTTGTTAAGATGGTTCACCGTCGACGTCAGCGAATGCTGCATGTTTGCCAATTCGCTAAACAACAGACCAATTTCATTCGCGGCATGGGCTTCGACTGGCGTTGATAAATCGCCCTTGGCAATGCGTTGAAAGTGCTGCGTTATTGCACGCAAAGGCTGCAAAACATTGTTACGCACGCCCCATACCACTAACGCTATGACCAGCATTGCCACAACAACAACGCCAAGCACCCCCCAAAATAGTAGCGACGATACTTTTTGAAAGCGATCAAGCAGCCCAGCGCCACGGGCGACCGAATAACCGTAGAAGGCTTCCGCAGCAGTCACAAACTGCTGACTACTCTCATCCACGCGAGACTCGCCAGATAGGAAGCCTCGAACATCGCGCTCTTCCAGCATCATCATTTGCAAACTTAAATTATTATTAACTAGTGAGTGGAAATTATTCGCCAACTGATCCACAAGCTCAAGCCGCTCATCCTCAGCAAAACTCGAGTAGAAAGCGTTAAAGCGGGCTGAAGC
This sequence comes from Halomonas sp. XH26, assembly GCF_024138895.1. Taxonomy (NCBI): domain Bacteria; kingdom Pseudomonadati; phylum Pseudomonadota; class Gammaproteobacteria; order Oceanospirillales; family Halomonadaceae; genus Halomonas; species Halomonas sp. XH26. Next base: position 1,347,673 of record NZ_CP071889.1, on the reverse strand, counting down.
CGTATTCAACAAGCTCCCGGCTTCCTCTAACAAAGGTTCTGGACGCTCAAAAGAGGGAGTACGAATTAGCTCAGCAGCTCGGTTCATTTGTATACGAGCACGCAGCAGCTGGGTATAGGCCCCGTTAAGCTCACGTACCTGATTCATGTCTCGTTGCTGCAGCGACGTAAACGCCTCACGGCCAAAGTGATTGGCAAATAACCCCAACCCACCAATTGCCAATATGAGACAGGTGAAGGTCACTAACACCAGCGCCCAGCTTGCTTTAACGCTTAAACTATTCACCATACGCATAAATTCTTTCAACCACGTGGCTGATCATGAGCATGCAGGGACAGCCATAGCTGCAGACGCCGACGGATTTCTAATAGCGCTTGCTCGTATGCATCTAGTTTACTAATTAGCCTCGGATCACGAATATCCCAGAAAAGCACTTCTCTGGCGCGCCCTTGCCAGTCTCTGCAAACCTGTTGCGCCTTGTCGCAAAGTACAATGACAAAGTCGAAGTACTCGTCCTCAAACTCATCCAGTGACTTACTACGCAATCCTTCCGTATCAAGGCCCTGTTTATGCAGTGCCTCTAACGTTAGCGCATGGGGTTCATCTGGCTCGGAACCTGCGCTAAAAGCATCAAAACGATCACTTGCCATCTGGCGAAGCAGCGCTTCTCCCATCAAAGACCGTGCAGAATTGGCATTACAAAGGAACAGCACGCGGCGCTTTGGCATAAATAAATGACCTCTTGATGGGTGTAATTTAAGCAATTTACGCCTTCAAGATGACGTCATTATTGCAGCCTGCTAGTTACCGGTACAAATATACGAAAAAACATATATCATAACGATCAATAACCACTTCTTCGACATAAAAGGAGCACCGCCAATGGCATTGCTTGATGATTTACCCAACGTGGACAGCCGTCTGTTTAAAGCTCCCAATCATGAAACATTGAGGCTTCCCTCGAGTGACCAACCTGCCCCCAAAATCCTGCTGCTTTACGGTTCACTGCGGGAACGCTCATTCAGTCGATTAGCCGTTGAAGAAGCCGCTCGGCTACTCAATGCAATGGGGGCAAGTACAAAGATTTTTGATCCGCGGGGCTTACCCCTGCCGGATGCGGAAGATTCAAGTCACCCTAAAGTGGATGAGCTGCGTACACTGGCACAGTGGGCCGATGGCATGGTGTGGTGCTCACCTGAACGCCACGGTGCAATGACTGGCATTATGAAAGCACAAATTGACTGGATTCCTCTTGCCTTAGGCGGCGTTCGCCCCACCCAGGGTAAAACGCTTGCAGTAATGCAGGTGTGCGGTGGCTCCCAGTCATTTAACACGGTAAATCAGCTGCGTATTTTAGGACGCTGGATGCGCATGGTGACGATTCCAAACCAGTCATCGGTACCTAAGGCTTTTATGGAGTTTGATGACAACGGTCGCATGAAGCCTTCTCCATTTTATGACCGCATTGTTGATGTTATGGAAGAACTGGTGAAGTTCACACTGCTGGTTCGTGAACGCAGCGATCTGCTAACCGACCGTTACTCCGAACGCAAAGAAAGCGCTGAAGAAGTCTCCAAACGCGTCAGTCAACGTGCTATTTGATCAGGGAGTGGCTTTATGACGACCCAGAGCAACACATCACCCACTAGTGCCGATATGGGGCTGTTTGAACGCTACCTTTCCGTATGGGTAGCAATTGCCATTGTCGCAGGGATTGCACTTGGGCAGTTCGCTCCTGCAGTGCCAGAGGTGTTATCACGGTTTGAGTATGCCCAGGTCTCCATTCCGATTGCAGTATTAATCTGGGCGATGATTTTTCCCATGATGGCGCAGATTGATTTCAGTGCTATTGCAGGAGTGCGCCGCCAGCCAAAGGGCCTAACCATTACCACCACTGTCAATTGGCTGATTAAACCCTTCACAATGTTCGCCTTGGCCTGGCTGTTTTTCATGGTGATTTTTCAGCCATTTATTCCTGAGGAACTGGCCAGTCAATATCTAGCGGGCGCCATATTATTGGGGGCAGCTCCCTGCACCGCGATGGTATTTGTATGGAGCTACCTGACTCGAGGTGATGCGGCTTACACGCTGGTTCAAGTAGCTTTGAATGACTTGATTATGCTGTTTGCCTTTGCGCCGCTTGTGGTGCTGTTACTAGGAATCTCAAATATTCAAGTGCCCTGGGACACGGTTATTTTGTCGGTGGTGCTGTACATCGTGATTCCACTTGCAGCGGGCTATTTCACCCGTAAAACACTGATCGCCAAGCGCGGCACCGAGTGGTACGACAGCGTGTTTATGAAGCGCGTTGGCCCAATCACGCCCATCGGGTTAATCATTACGCTAGTGCTTCTATTCGCCTTCCAAGGCGACGTTATTCTGAACAATCCGCTGCATATCGTATTGATCGCTATTCCTCTGATTATCCAAACGTTTTTGATCTTCTTTATCGCGTATGGCTGGGCCAAAGCGTGGCGTGTGCCGCACAACATCGCTGCGCCTGGCGCAATGATCGGCGCCAGCAACTTTTTTGAACTGGCGGTCGCAGCTGCCATTGCACTGTTTGGCTTACAGTCAGGCGCCGCGCTAGCCACAGTAGTTGGTGTTTTAGTTGAAGTGCCGCTTATGCTCGCACTGGTACGCATTGCCAACAAAACGCGTCAGCATTTTCCTGAAAACGCATAACAAAGAGATACTCGGATGGCACATTACTTAGTTTTTCTCGGTTCAACTCGAACCTCTACGCCGCCCGCCCCTGCTCGTTTAGGCGAGCGGGTATCCCAGGCGTGCAAACGCCTACTTAGCTCGCTACCCGATACAACGGCAGAGGTTATAGACCCGCTAACGTTAGACCTTAACGGCCCTTTCAAGCCACATTTTGCTTACGCAAAAACAGCGGTTCCCGATGATCTTGAAGCTCTTGCAGGCAAGATTGAACAAGCCGATGGCTACGTGATGGTCAGCCCCGAATATAACCACTCCATGAGCCCGGCGCTGAGCCATTTGCTGAATCATTTCGGTGCATCACTGTTTGCATTCAAACCCAGCGCTATCGTGACTTACTCCATGGGGCAATGGGGAGGCGTGCGTGCCGCCGTTAGCATGCGCGCATTTCTATCTGAGCTTGGCTGCCTGCCAGTGTCCGCCATGATCCATATACCTAAAGCGCAGGAAGCGCTGAACGATGACGGGGAGTTTGCCCAGGAGCAAGAACGCTGGGAAAACTATTTTGGGCGCGCGCTAGGGCAATTAACGTGGTGGGCAGAAGCGGCTAAGTCGCACAAAACCGAGCAAGACCCCACAACGCTATCACCTGCGTTTACTAAATCGCCAGCTCAGCGCAATGCACCTACAACCGATCTTTCCACCTAACCAAGAGATAACTCACCATGTCAGTCACCATCTACCACAACCCTAACTGCGGTACTTCGCGCAATACGCTGACAATGATCAAGGCATCGGGCGAAGATCCCGAGGTAATTCACTACTTGGAAACACCTCCCAGCCGAGAGCACCTAGTAGCGCTACTCGCGATGATGAAGATATCACCGCGAGAACTGCTGCGCCAAAAGGGCACCCCTTATGATGAGCTCAAATTGGATGACTCTTCGCTAGACGATGATCAGCTGATTGACGCCATGATAGCGCACCCGATTCTGATCAATCGTCCTATCGTCATTAGCCAAAAAGGCGCGCGCTTATGTCGCCCATCCGAACTAGTATTGGAACTGCTTGAGCAGCCCGTTGCACACTTTACCAAAGAGGATGGCGAAACCGTCTACTATCCCGCGAGCTAATACAGGAACCAAATGCCAGAACAATAGTACGGGGTGAACAATGAACCATGTCATTGATATCGACAGCAACGCCGTCGACTTCATCAAACAACAAGGCGGCGTTGTGACCGTCCGCCTCTCCCCACGGTACGGCTGCTGCGGAGGCCTCGCCAATCTTGCGGTAGCTGAAGCGCACCATCCAGAAGATACCCAACACTATCAGCACCATATTCAAGATAGTGTTTCGATCTATATTGATCCCGACCTTGCTAACCAAGGGCTGCGCATTGGCGTTGAAGGTTGGTGGAAATTGCGCCACCTTTATGTGGATGGCGCGGCGTTATCAACAGACTAAACAATGGCCTTTAGGCAACCTGCTTTGGCAACGCCAGTGCCATCACTGAACTGGCTATCACTAAGGCCGCCGATACCCAAAGACAGGCGCTCAGCCCGTAAGCCATATACAACCAGCCTGACAGCAACGTTCCCACCAAACGCCCCATGGCGTTGGCCATATAGTAGAAGCCAACATCCATCGAGACGCCATCGGCACGGGCATAATGAACAATCAGGTAACTATGCCAGCTGGAATTAATCGCAAATAGCACACCAAACGCTAAAAGCCCGACCACCAGCCAACCTACCTGCGCCAGCGGTAGTAACGCCAACAAAATCGCTAGTACCGCTAAAGCGGCTGCCCAGCCTGCGGTTAGCGCGCGGGCATCCCCTTTAATCAATCGGGTAAGTTTAGGTGCCTGAGTTTGTACCCCACCGTAGCCAATAATCCATGCTGCCAGTAATCCCCCCACTGTCCAATGAGTCCAGCCGTGCTGGTCATATAAAAACACCGGCAACGCCACGACAAACCAGACATCCCTAGAAGCAAACAAGCAAAAGCGCGCCGCTGAAAGCACGTTGATGGCACGAGACTTGGAGAAAATCTCCGAAAACTTGGGTTTTACTTTTTGGCGCCCTAAGTCTGCTTTTAAGCGCCATAAAGAGACCAGTAATACCGCGCTAAGCATCACCGCCATGGCAATCACCGCGCCTCGGAAACCAATCAGCGTCAGTAACAACCCGCCGATAAAAAAGCCTAGGCCTTTCAATGCATTTTTAGAACCGGTCAGCATCGCTACCCAGCGGTAGAGAGAGCTATTAGCGTTGGCACTCTCTTTAGGCACCAATACTTTGACCGCACTTTTAGCACTCATTTTATTTAAGTCTTTGGCAATGCCAGACAGCGCCTGCGCCGCCATCACCCAAACAACAGTGAGCATCCCTGCGGGCACCATCAGCATGGCAAGCGCAACAATTTGTAGCCCCAACCCCACATTCATCGTGCGGTTCAAGCCTAACCGCGCACCAAGCCAGCCGCCGACCAAGTTGGTCACTACGCCAAACGCTTCATAGAACAGAAACAGCATGGCAATTTGCAGCGGCGAGTAACCTAGCTGATGGAAATACATCACCACCAGCATGCGCAGCGCGCCGTCGGTAATGGTAAACGCCCAGTAGTTGCCAGTGATCAACATGTATTGGCGAACTTCAAACGGCAGCGCTCTGACTCGAGCGCGCATTTTGAGAAACAGCGAATCAGCCACGGTCCATCTGCTCTTTAACTGTCTTCTCACCAGCTACCATTAGCGCCAACTCGGCCGTGCGGTTGGCATAGCCCCACTCGTTGTCATACCAGGCGTAAAGCTTAAGCTGGGTGCCATTGACCACCATGGTAGAAAGCGCATCAATAATGGAGCTGCGCGGGTCAGTGCGATAATCAATCGATACCAGCGGGCGCTCTTCATAACCCAAAATACCGGCGAGCCCTCCCTCTGCGGCCGCCTTCAGCGCTTGATTGACCTCTTCCACCGTGACCTCGCGCTCAAGCTCAAACACCATATCGGTGAGCGATGCATTGGCCAGCGGCACACGAATGGCATGACCATTCAGCTTTCCTTCCAGTTCGGGAAAGATGGCTGTAATTGCTTTTGCAGAGCCCGTTGTCGTTGGAATCAAACTCATACCACAGGCGCGAGCGCGACGTAGGTCTTTGTGCGGCGCATCTAGAATCGTCTGAGTGTTGGTAATGTCATGTACCGTCGTCATCGAACCATGGCGAATACCAAAGGTTTCCTGAATCACTTTAACTACTGGGGCTAGGCAGTTTGTGGTGCAGCTAGCGGCAGTCACGATTCGATGCTGAGCGGGGTCATAAAGATGATCGTTGACACCTACCACTACGTTCAGCACGCCCTCTTCTTTAATCGGTGCACTAACCACTACGCGCGCAACGCCTTGATCAAGATATGCCTGGAGCTTGGCGGTTTCTTTCATTTTACCCGAGCACTCGATGACCACGTCACAGGCAGACCAGTCACTATCGGCAATCGCCTTATTGGCGCTAAACGCAACAGTTTTACTATCTAAAACAATCGCATCGTCGCAAGCTGCAATCCCTTCGCCAGGAGACCAGTGGCCATGCACCGAATCAAACTCAAGCAGGTGGGCAAACGTTGCTGAATCACCGCCTGGGTCGTTAATACGCACAAGCTCTACTGCCCCAGCTTCGACTTCAGTCCATAAGCTTCGCAGTGCTAATCGACCAATACGACCAAACCCGTTAATACCGATACGTAATACCATGGGGCCTCCTATTTAGATAAACGTATACATGAACGTCTAAATAAATGAATAGGTGAACAGTGCGAAAATCGTAATTCTAATATACGAAAAAACATATATGAGAAATTAAAAAAATGCCTGCAGGCTAGCTTGGCGCTGGCCTGCAGGCAGTCTTAGTTAACCGTAACGACCGGAGATATAGTCTTCGGTCTTTTTCTGTGCCGGGGTTGAGAACATCACTTTGGTATCGTTGTACTCGATGATTTCTCCCAGGTGGAAAAATGCCGTGTAGTCGGCTACCCGTGCGGCCTGCTGCATATTATGCGTCACGGTAACAATGGTGAACTGCTCTTTCAGCTTGTCCATCAGATCTTCGATCGTTGCTGTAGAGATCGGGTCCAACGCAGAGGTAGGTTCATCCATTAAAATTACATCTGGTTGTACTGCAATCGCTCGGGCAATACACAAACGCTGCTGCTGGCCGCCAGATAATGAGGTGCCTGGCTCCTGCAGTTTATCTTTCACTTCATTCCACAGGCCTGCATCACGTAACGCTTTCTCAACAAGCTCATCCTGATCTGCCTTACGACTTACTAAGTCATGCATACGCGGTGCGTAGGCAATATTTTCGTAGATCGACTTAGGAAAAGGGTTTGGCTTCTGAAAAACCATGCCAACACGACGGCGCAAAGCTACTTCATCCATCTTAGAAGCATTGACGTCCTGCCCATCCATTTCGACCAACCCTTCGGTGTGCACACTAGGAATTAGGTCATTCATGCGGTTTAGACAGCGCAAAAAGGTCGATTTACCGCACCCCGAAGGGCCAATCAGTGCGGTCACATTCTTCTGAAACAGATCAATATTTAGCCCTTTTAACGCTTGGGTTTTGCCGTACCACAGGTTCAAATCACGAACGCGGATACTTAAATCATGGCAAGCCTTTTCATTACGCGTATAAGGCTGCCCTACGTCGGGCAGGTTCTGCTGGTTCATGACAGGTACATGGCTGTTCATAGTAATGTCCTCTATGACGTGCTGGCCTACCAGCGACGCTCAAATTTCTTACGTAGTACAACGGCAAAGGCGTTGAGTGAGATAAGTATGGTGAGCAGCACTAAAATACCGCCAGCAGTTTTTTCTACAAACGCCTGCTCTGGCTCACCTGACCAGGTAAATATTTGAGCTGGCATTACCGTTGCGGCATTAGTAAATGAAGCCCCTACATCAGGGATAAATGCCACCATTCCAACAATAATTAGCGGTGCTGTTTCCCCCATCGCCTGTGCCAAACCGATGATAGAACCGGTCATGATTCCCGGCATCGCCAAGGGGAGAACATGATCACGGACTACCTGCCAGCGTGAGCACCCTACTCCAAACGCCGCATGGCGAATGGAATCCGGCACGCTACGAAGCGCCGTACGCGTAGAGATAATAATCACCGGCAGCGTCATCAGCGCTAAGGTCATACCACCTGCCAGTGGCGAAGAACGCGGCACCCCAAAGAAGTTAATAAAAATCGCTAAGCCCAGCAAACCGAACAGAATCGAAGGTATGGCAGCTAGATTGTTGATATTAATTTCAATTGCTTGGGTAAAGCGGTTATCTGGCGCAAATTCTTCTAAATAAATCGCTGTCATTACACCAATGGGAAACGCAATCAGCAGGGTAACGATCATCGTCATCACTGTGCCAACAACCGCCGACAAAATGCCTGCATTCTCAGCAATTTTTGAATCACCAGAACCAAAAAACGTTTTATTGAAGCGTAGATCCACTTGGCCGGCTGCTACACGCTCCTCAATTTCTGCCTTTTCTTGATCGCTGAGGCGATTGCGATGCCCTTTTAGATATTGATCTACTTCACTGTTCGCTAACATCCAACGTTGCTCTGACGTACCGATTAGCTCAGGGTTGTTACGCAGTTGGAGCGGAATTACCCTCACCTCAGTGCGGCTAATCAGCGGTATCAAGTCTTCATCAAATGCTTGTCGGCCATCGCGGCTAGCTTCTTCTGAATAACGAATTTCCGTATTGATGTACGCCTGCTGGAAAGCTGGCAACCCTTTGCTCAACATATCAGCAAAGAACAGCACCAAAAACAGACCAGCCAAACCCAGCGCCCCCATGGATACCCACTTCAAGCGTGCCGACTTACGGTGACGCCGCTTAAGCTGCTGGCTGATCTCGTCAAAAGTATGGCTCATCGAATCAGTTCCTCGGCGTTACAGGTTATTTACGCGGTATTTTTCACGGAAGCGGCGAATCATTAAGACTGAGACTAGGTTGAGTGTCAGCGTCACCGCGAATAGCACCAAGCCCAAAGCAAACGCTGAAAGCGTTTCTGCGCTTTCAAACTCCTGATCGCCAGTAAGAGCCGCCACAATGCGCACCGTCACTGTCGTCATGTCCTCTAATGGATTCGCTGTTAGATTAGGTCGCATCCCCGCAGCCATTACCACAATCATTGTTTCGCCTAGCGCTCGCGACATACCAAGCAATGACGCAGAAATAATCCCAGGTAAAGCAGCAGGTATGACCACATCACGAATGGTCTCGCCTTTCGTCATCCCCAGTGCGAGCGAACCTTGGCGCATGCTGTCTGGCACAGAGTTAATGACGTCGTCGGAAAGCGATGAAATAAACGGGATAATCATAATTCCCATCACTACACCGGGTGCGACGGCATTGTTATAAGAGGCATCTAAACCAAAGAACCCTGCAATGTTTACAATAATTGGGGCAACGGTAATGGCAGCAAAGAAGCCATACACCACGGTTGGAATGCCCGCTAACACTTCAAGTACAGGCTTAGCGACAGTACGAACCCTAGCAGGCGCATATTCCGACATATAAATAGCTGAGAGCAGCCCTACCGGCACTGCCACCAACATCGCAATAGCAGTGATCATAAAGGTGCCCGCAAATAGCGGCACTGAACCAAATTCTGCACCGCTGCCGTCACCACGCCCTGCCGATGCTAAAAAGCTCGCACCTGGATTCCATGTTGTGCCGGTAATGAACTCCCAGAAGCTATGCATCTGAAAAAAGCGTAAAGCTTCTGAAATAATTGAGAATAGTATTCCGAAGGTTGTGAAAATCGAGATCAAAGCCGCGCCCGCTAAAATCCACCGGATAACGCGTTCAATGGCTTGGCGCGCGTGGAACTGAGGTTTTACCTGAGCAACACCTACGGCGAGACCAGCGGCGGCCACCACAAGACTAGCGGCAAACAAATAAAGCGGGGGTATCTCAGCGCCTAGCAGCAACAAAAGCAAAGAGCCGACTGCACCCACTAGCACTGCTGGCCCTGCGGTTGAGAGAACAGCAAACCATGCATACTGATCTGGCTGCGCATACATCGCAGCCCCTGACGCGCGTACACGGGAAGCCTTTGCGCGGCCAATAAAGTAGGCCGCTAGCCCAAGCAGCAAGAGCACAGTGCAAAAGAGTAGAAGTAGCTGGTTAGTTTGCATCGAATTTCTCTCGCATCACCTAATGAAATCGTGTTGGCGACCACTTTGGAGTAAAAACATGACAGCAATGTGACAAACACCAAGATATAGCCAACTCAAACTAAAAGGCCGGTAGCTTATGCTACCGGCCTTTTGTATCTAGCGTTCTAACTTACTTCAGGTCTTCAACAGTTAACTGAGCACGGTCAGCAACACGCTGACGAGCTTGCTCACGCTCAGCTTCGGGCAGCGGAATCAAGCCAATATCAACCAAGTAGCCATCACTGCCAATCATCAGCTCTTCCATAAACATGTTGGCATAGTCATACATTGGCGGTACTTCATCAGCGTGCTGGTTCTTGAGGTAGAACCACAGCGAGCGAGCAACTGGATATTCACCAGAACTAATTGCTTCTACTTCTGGCTCAACACCATTAATAGACGCGCCCTGGATAGTATCCGGGTTTTCAGTCAAGAAAGAGTATCCAAAGATACCGAACGCTTTAGTATCTTCAGACAAACGCTGAACGATCAAGTTATCGTTTTCGCCTGCATCGATATAAACGCCGTCTGAGCGGATTTCGGTGTAACCTTCGTCACCGTAAGCTCCCAACTCTTCTGAAGCTACTTCCATCACCAGCTCTTCAAAAGCATCGCGGGTTCCAGAGGTCGTGGGCGGCCCATAGATAGAAATCTCACGATCCGGTAGAGAATCGTCGATTTCGCTCCAGTTAGTGTAAGGGTTATCAACCAGCTCACCATCAACGGGGACCTGAGCGGCAACGGCTAGGAAAATATGTTCTAGGGTAAAGTCTGCTGCGTCGTTATTAGTTGATTGGCCAAGAACGATACCGTCAGAACCGATTTTAGCTTCAGTAATATCGGTAACGCCGTTCTCTTCACAGCGCTCAAATTCAGATGGCTTCATACGACGTGAAGCATTGGTGATATCGGGCGTGCCTTCACCTACACCATTACAGAACAAGCGCAAACCGCCACCCGAACCTGTTGACTCAATCACAGGCGTAGGGTTACCGGTAGTCGCACCGAACTCTTCAGTAACGTAGCTGGCAAACGGATAAACGGTACTGGAACCTACGATGCGGATCTGATCACGTGCCTGGGCAACACCGGCAACGCTCATTACGGCAGCCGCTATCACGGTCGTTTTTAGAATACGGTTCATGCGAAATACTCCTGTCGATGTAAGGTTTTGGCCTTCGCAAGACGTACTTTGCACCGTTTCAATGACAACTTTGTGACAGGACGTAACATCACAAAAATTTTTAATCCGAGGTACCGCATAACACTGGTACTAAATTAACAGCCCCAACGCAGCCAACGTACATAGCCCAAGCGAGACACCTTGTAGTAACCGCCTATCCAAGCGATGGGCAATCACATCTGCCAGCGCATTACCGATTAGCACTGCAGGTAGAAACGTGAGCGCTAATTTAAAATGCCAAGCGGATACCTGGCCCGCAAGCGCTAGCGTCATGAGCGTTAGAAGAGATGTCAGAATAAAGAAAGCGGCCAAATTGCCGCGCAGGCGATCAGGTGGAAAGCCATGCATTAGCAGGACGACTGGAGGACCACCGATGGCAGCCACCGTGCCAAAAACGCCTGACAGTATACCTGCCAGGAACAGCGTCACACGGTTTACCGGGGGATGAAAACGAAACAGCGTTACTATCACAGCAAACAACACGATAGCGGCGATCAGTTTTTCGAGCACCACCAACGGAGCAGTTAACAATAACCAAATGCCCAGCGCATTCCCTGGCAAGCGGCCAATCAAGGCAATGCCTATCGCGTCCAGGCGTATTTCTTGCCAGTAGTGGCGCACCATCAGCAATGAAACAGTAAACCCAAACAACACGAGCACTACCGGCACCAAACGTGGTTCTAGCATCAACAGTAGTGGTGCCCCTACCACTGCCAAACCGAAACCTGTCGCACGCTGTACGAAAGCACCCAGCATTAATACGGCAGAACAGGCTAGCCACACGCCAAGTGGCATGTCTATCCATGGCAACGAGTTATTCATTAAAATCAATCATCACACCTTTTCGCTAACATCAATCAGCAGCACAAAGCATCAGTACGAATCACCGTAAGCGGGCTTTCTTGTCAGCTTTTGGACGCCGATATTACCCAGCAACGCGGCCCCCAACATAGTGAGCACCATCGGCCATAGGTGCTCTACCTGGAACAAGCCCACCAGCACCCCAGCAATTGCGCCACAACTAAACTGGATGCCACCTAGCAGTGCAGTTGCCGTGGCACTGATATGTCCAAAATGGTCCAGTAACGCAGAAATGGCATTAGGTGTGATCAGACCAATCATACCGGTAAACAACATGACTAGAGGCACCACCACATATAGCGAAGCCAAATTAAGCGCTGTCGCGATAACAAGCCCCAGTGCCGCAATTAACTGAATCGTTAACCCTAGTCGTAAATTCTGTTGTGGCGAGCGCTTACGCAGTAAATGAATATTGACGCGATTAGACAGCGCAATCACAAGCACATTGACGCCAAACACCATTGGGTAAACGCTAGGCGATAGTGAGAAGTAGTCTAAGTATAAAAATGGAGAGGCGGTTACAAAAGCAAACAGCCCAGCGAATGAAGCTGCGACAGCGCAAATATAGCCCATCCCCTCTTTATGACAGAGCACACTGGCGTAATTGCGTATAACTTGGCGGGGCGAAGCTGCGGGTAAGTTAGTATCTCGTGTTTCGGGTAAACGCGTACCTAGCAGCCAAAGCAAAAAACCTGCGTAAGCGGCCAAAAATACAAATATCAGCCACCACCCCGCAATGTGCAGCAAGATACTACCCACGGCAGGTGCCACCAACGGCGCAAGCATCATGATCATAGCCATCGTTGACATGACTTTAGCGGCTTCACGTCCGCTGAAACAGTCGCGCACAATCGCCGCTGAGTTCACCACACAAGCGCCGCCGCCCAGTGCTTGAATAAATCGCCACACCAGCAAAGAGGTCAAACTATCGACGGTGGTGATCATTAAGCTCGCGAGCATAAACACCACCAAGCCACTGAGCAAAACAGGCTTACGCCCCACCCTATCCGACAGCGGTCCAAAGCACAGCTGACCGATTGCGAAGCCAAATAAAAACATACTGATTGAGAGTTCAGTATGATGAATACTCGCATTGATGTTTTCTGCCAGTACCCCAATGGCTGGTAAGTAAGCATCAATCGCAAACGGCGCAAGCGCTGTGTTGGCCGCCACCAACAGCGCCACTCGACGAGGATTAAGTTCCATAAACATCCTTGAAGTTGGCATTATTCAGCAGAGAATGCCTCTGAATTGATAGGCCGCTAATCATAATCGATTTCAATTCATTTGTCGGTCACTGTTCGCCACGCAATGCCCTTGCTAAAGTATCCAACGACAACTATCTCAACGACGACAAGGAACGATGCATGGCCACTAGCCTACTAACTCAATTAAAAGAGATGACCACGGTTGTCGCTGACACCGGCGACCTTGAGGCTATCCGCCGCTTTCAGCCGCAAGATGCCACAACCAACCCCTCGCTTATCTTGCAAGCTGCCCAGCAAGAAGACCGACGCGCACGACTTGCCAGCATTGCCAAAGAAAGCACCGACCTTGAAGACGCGGTAGATCGCGTGGCTGTCGATATTGGTAGCGAAATCAGTGAACTGGTACCTGGCTACGTGTCGACTGAAGTCAGTGCCCGACTATCGTTTGACCGTGATGCCACCATTGCCAAGGCGCACTCATTGATTGAGCGATACGCCCAGCATGGAGTAGGCCCAGAGCGTATTTTGATCAAAATGGCGTCGACATGGGAAGGCATCCAAGCCGCTCGCCAACTTGAACGTGACGGCATTCGCACTAACTTAACCCTATTATTTGGCTTTGCCCAGGCACAGGCCTGTGCAGATGCTGGTGCAACGCTTATTTCACCGTTCGTAGGCCGTATTCTCGATTGGCATAAAGCTAAAGCCCCTGACACAGATTTTAGCGGTGCCAACGACCCAGGCGTGCAGTCTGTTAAGCGCATTTACGACTACTACAAAGGCCATGGCTACTCCACCATCGTCATGGGCGCAAGTTTCAGAAACGTGGGTGAAATTCAGGCGCTAGCTGGCTGTGATCGTTTGACGATTTCCCCTGCACTACTTAACGAACTAGACGAACTTCAAGGAGAGTTGCCGCAACAACTTATTCCCAAAGCAGCTAGCAGCGCACCGAGTGAAGCGTTAGCGCAGGCAGATTTCCGCTGGGCAATGAACGAAGATGAAATGGCGACGGACAAACTAGCAGAAGGTATTCGCAAATTTATGGCTGACCAGCGCAAGCTCGAAGAACTGCTTAGTAAGCTTCGCAGCAGCTAATTCGATTGCTGACTCCGCTGGATCGCTAACATAGATAGGCGACAAAAAAAGCCAAAAGGCCCTCTAGGATGTTTATCTTAGGGGGCCTTGTCTAGTAGACGCGTTGTTCTTGAAACCTAGTTCTTGAAACCTAGTTCTTGAAACCTATATACAGATAAAGTGCGTTAGTGGGCCGTTGTGTTTTGCGCTTCGAGCATTTCCACAAGCGGTTGAAACTGTTCGCGGTTGTGCTCGTTCATATGCATTAGAATTCGATGGGCCTCTAAAATACGTTCACGCAGCCCCTCTTCGTCAGCTGGCTCAGCAGGCAAGTCTTCTAGGGCCGATGTTAGTTTCGACGCTTGCTGCAATGGCGCTTCCATCAGCGTAAAAAAACGAGCAAAGCCCATCACATCCAGCATTTGTCGTACATCTGGATTATCAGCAATGATGGTGGGTGGATGCTCTAAACGTCCTTTTACCGCCATAGCAACTTTGGCAAGAAAGCCCAGCGCGGTCGAATCAACATTCGTTGCTTCGCGCAGGTCGATCATTACCGCCGTTAGCCCAGGCGTTTCAGCAAGGCGCTGAGCTTGGGTATCAAGCGTGGCGCACAGCGTTAGGCGCACGTCACCACATAATTTTAAAACAAAAACACCGGAGTCGAACGCCGCTTTAATGCGGCCTTCTTCAATCAGCATGACCAAATCCGCTCACCATCATGATTGTTAGGTCATCGGGTAAAGCATCGCGGTCCTGGTTCGCCTCATTATCCGCATCGCCTTCTATAAGAAGGGAGTTGGTGTTGGCTAGCCGATCGCGCAACTGCTCAAGCGTGACACTTTCACTTACTAATTGCTCAAGTTCCTTGAGCCGCGTGTCGAGTGTCTTACCCGGCAAGCATTCCAATACACCGTCTGAACACAGCCATAAATGAAAATCGGCCGGTAAAGCACAGCTGAGCGAAGGATACTCTACATCTGGAAAAAGACCTACTGGCATTCCCTCTCCTGCCAGACGCATTAGCTTACCACCAGACACTAGCAGTGGCATAGGAAGCTGCGCACCGAGCGAATAGTGAAGCGTTCGCTCCTGGTGGTCAATGACACCAACAAACAAGGTCGCGTGTTTGCCAATATCAGTGTCCTGCAACTCTCTGTTTAATGCCGCCAACCAGTTAGGTGCCAACTGTTCTGGCGATTGGCCATCCCACTCATTAAGCCATCGATTGCATAGATACTTGAGCAGTACGGTAACAAACGCAGAGGATGCCCCATGCCCAGACACATCGGCAAAATAGAATGCGCTGTAGCGATCGTTATAGCGCTGATAGTCAAGGAAGTCTCCCGACAAATACAGCGAAGGTGCAAACCAGTAATCGTAGTACACACCGTTGATGATTTTGGGATGAATAGGCAATAAGCGGCGCTGAATATGACCACCGCTCTGTTGATCCATACGCAGCAAGGCTAGATGCGTTTCCAGGCTTTCGTTTAATTCGGCCAGACGCTCTCGGTCTCGATCTCGCTCCTGAGCCAATGTGTGAAGCTCAATGGCTTTACGAATCATCCGGCGCAACAGTTCTGCGTGGCGTAGTGGATGAACAATATAGTCAACTAAACCAACATCAACTGCCTTAATTAGGTCCGCGTCCTGACGAGAATCACTGACAACTAAGGTAGGCAAACGATGTGTCAGTTGCGACCACTGCTGGCGCGGCACTGCCCTTGCATGAGCAACGATGAGCGCTGTGTCGGCAGGCAAATTGTCAATATTATCTGCTGCAAATACCCACAAGCCATCGCACGTAATCGCTTCTGCTAGCGCGTCACGCTCTTGCCCTGGCTCATCGATCACCGCGATCAACTGCTTGGAATGATCCATATTAAGCCTCAATCGGCGAAATCGTCGTCACCAAAATCGGTATCGTCGAATTCAAAATCGTCCATAGCAAACGGGTCATCCCCAAGCTCACCATCACTAATCTCAAACTGACGGCGCTGTAAGAAGGCATCACGAACAAAGCGATAACGATCGCCACTAATTAACGCTTCCTGATCCAGTAGCCTTGCGCGAATTTGGACAATATCCAGTGCCGTCAAACCAGCCCTAAGTGTATGGTCATCCAGATAGGTAATAGGGTGAGCAGCAATATCAAAGGGCAACCCAGCGGTATCTCGTAGCGTTCCAGGACCGAGCAATGGTAACACCAAATAGCGCGAGTCATCCCATCCCCATACCGCCAACGTTTGACCGAAATCTTCCCTATCAGCATTGATTTCCATCAACGTGGCGTAATCCAATAGCCCGCCTATGCCAACAGTCGAGTTAATTAAAAAGCGCGACGTCGCAAGCCCTGCATTAGCGGGCTTGCCTTGGAGCAAACTGTTTAATGCGGTTCGCACGTCACGCAGGTTAGCGAAAAAATTACCTACCCCAGTTTGTACGGGGTCGGGGGTAACCGTCTGGTAACCTTTAGCTATTGGTTTTAACGTATAGCGATCTAACACGTCATTAAAAGCAAACACGCGACGGTTAAACCCTTCCCAAGGATCTTCAGGGTGGACTTGCTCGCCAACATTCCCCCCTGAACTAGCACACCCACTCATGCTTAATACGGCTAGCAGCAAGACAGGCAATCCCTTGTAGCGCCAGCTAAACGCGCTTTTGTGCTTTGCTAACAACCCAAGCATGGTAGCTCCTCTTTCAACATGTGTGGCGTGCAGTTCGTCGCATTTCACGCCTAAAAAAATTAACCCAAAGCCCTGTTATTGACGACGTATAACAACACTACCGGCACTGTAACCTGCGCCAAACGAACAAATCACACCAATATCACCACCTTCTAACTGTTCACGATGCAAGTGAAAGGCAATTATCGATCCTGCCGAACTGGTATTAGCATAGCGATCAAGAATAATGGGCGCTTGCGCTTTACTAGGTTCCACACCTAGCACTTTCCGCGCAATCAGGTCATTCATGTGCTGATTAGCCTGATGCAGCCACATGCGCTTCAAATCGCTTCCAGAAAGTTCTAGAGAAGCTAAATGGCTCGAAATCAGTTGAGCAACCATAGGGCACACTTCTCGGAACACCCGCCGCCCTTCTTGTACAAATAACTTATCCAGCGCCAGCGGGTCACTGTCGGTAACGCGATTAAGGAAACCTGCGTTATTACGAATCGCATTAGAGAACTTCGTCACTAGACGCGTACCTAATATTTCATACTGCTCATCAGACACAGCGCAATCACTGCTTTCCAGTACCATTGCTGTACAAGCATCGCCAAAAATAAAGTGGCTATCGCGATCTGTAAAGTTGAGATGTGCCGAACAGATCTCTGGGTTTACAATGAGAGCCCGCTTTACGCTACCAGATGCAATCGCATTGGCCGCTATTTCAAGCGCAAATGTGGCTGAACTACAGGCTACATTCATATCGAAACCGTAACCGCTGGTGCCTAACGCCCGCTGAACTTCGACAGCCACAGCTGGGTAGGCACGTTCTAGGTTCGAACACGCTACGATGACAAGCTCGATGTCAGCGGCATCGACGTTAGCTGCTGCCAATGCCTGTTGTGCCGCCTGGGTAGCCATATCACACTGAATAGACGGTTCATCATTGCTACGCTGTGGCAGTTTAGGCCGCATTCGCGCTGGGTCAAGAATTCCTGAGGCATCCAACACATAACGACTTTTAATGCCAGATGCCTTTTCAATAAACTCGCTACTGGAGTGTGACAACGGCTCTCGTTCACCACGTGAGATTGCATCAGCATGCCGAGCATTTTGGCTGTCTACCCACGCGTTAAATGCTTTCACCAACGACGCGTTATCAATGGCGTGTTCCGGCGTGTAAAGTCCTGTACCGGTAATCACCACATGTGTCATGCCTTTCTCCTTTTAGCGGCTTACTGAGAGTCGCTGGCTGTCAATCGATGTTGTCATCTTGGTGCATTGGCTTAACTACGTAAGCCTATTATCGTATTACGACAAGCGTTAAACGCTAATAAGCTCTTCCCAACGCTTTTCTAGGCGCTTCACAGAAACGGGCATTTTAGTACCCAACTGCTGGGCAAACAGAGACACCCGGAGCTCCTGAATCCACCAACCAAATGCCACCAACTCTGGGTCTTCTGCGTCGCCCCTGCGTTCGCTTTTTCGGCGCGCGTCGAAACGCGTTTCTAATGCTTGGACATCGTGCATCAGCATTTGGTCGCGCCCTCGCTCGCGCGCGGCTTTTTCCAGCCGGATTAATGCAGCCTCTGTATAACGAGGATACTCCGTTAACCACTCACCTGCATCGCGAATAAAACCGGGGTAAACCAATCGCTTCATCTGCGCGCTGACATCGCTGTAAACAAGCGCCAATGCAAAATTGAGCTTCCCTTTTAAAATTTTGGTTACTGCCAAGTGCCCCTTAAGCGCCGCCTCAACATGCGTTAACAGTGTTTGGGCATGCGCTAACAAGCTTTCTTCAGAAGTTTGCAAGCGCTGCTTAAGGGCTTGCTCCGAACGTGGCAGAGGATGCTTAGCCACTACTTGAGTAAACACCGCCAGCAAAAGATCATCAACCAACTCATTTTTGTTTCCTACCTTCGCAAACAACAATGCGCATTTTTCCACGCCAGGCAAACGCTTAATAGCTTTCACCTGATCCGGCTGTTGTGAGATCGCCAAACGGGCCACACCCATTTGATGCGCTGCCGCTGCCTTGGCGGGATGGTCGAAAAGTGCCACTTTGAAGCGTGAATCTTCTGCCACCAGTGCCGGGTAAGCTTCGACACGGATCCCCGCCTGGGTCGTCACCCGAGATTCAGGGAGCGGCTCACTAGGCAGACTTTCAAGCGCCGGGGCCTGATTAGCCTGTTCTGCTAACGCCTGGGCTCCCCTACTGGCGGCTTCTTCAAAGCGCCTTTCCAGGGCACGTACGTCACGCCCCTGGCCCAGCGTTTTACCAGCGTGATCAACAACGCGCACGTTCATAATTAAATGTGGTGCTAGCAGGTCAAGCCGCCAGTCATCAGGATGTACCCGCGTACCCGTTCGCCGCCGAATAAACTCGCCAAGCGCCTCGGTCAGTGGGCGCTGATCAGGCACAAGCATTTCCAGTGCCGCATCGACCCAGTCGGGAATGGGGACCACTTGACGACGAATGCTTTTCGGCAGGGATTTAAGTAGCGCAATACACTTTTCGCGCAGCAACCCCGGTACTAACCACTCAAGGGCATGCACGGGCAACTGAGGCAGCATAGCGGCAGGTACGGTCAGCGTAACGCCATCATCTTCTGCATCAGGATCGAAGTGATAGCTAACCGGATAGGCAACCCCTGCCAACGTTAGGTGATCAGGGTACTGCGCCTGAGTAACGTCGTTGGCATCCCGCGCTTTAAGTGCCTCAATATCGAATTTTAATAAGTCAGGAGACTCACGCTCCACCTGCTTGCGCCAATGCTCAAACCCTTTGCCATTAACGATATCGTGAGGGAGTCGTTCATCATAAAAAGCAAACAACGCCTCTTCATCGACCAGAATATCGCGCCGACGTGCACGATCTTCGAGTGCCTCGACTTCTTCAATCAGCGCTCGGTTATGGGCAAAAAACTCCCCCTTAGTCTGAAATTCGCCTTCCACTAACGCACGACGAATAAACAGCTCCCGGGACTCTTGGGGAGCAATAGGGCCATAATGCACACGGCGACGGGCAACGATCGGCAGACCAAACAGCGTTACTTGCTCGAACGCGACTACCTGGGCACGTTTCATTTCCCAGTGCGGCTCGCTGTAGCTGCTTTTTATCAAGTGCTGCGCTTGAGGCTCAATCCACTGGGGGTCAATTTTCGCCACTGTACGGGCAAATAGTTTAGTGGTTTCAATCAGTTCAAACGCCATTACCCACTTCGGCGTTTTTTTCGCCAGCCCTGAACCGGGGTGAATCATAAACTTACGATTACGCGCGCCCAGGTATTCACGGTTTTCCAGTAGTGTTCCCAGGTTAGAAAGCAGCCCAGATAACAGCGCTTGGTGCAGTTTTCCTGACGTTTTACGACGCGCTTGCTTGGCTTGCTCTTCGCTTTCGTCTTCATCTCTGGGCAGCGGTGCGGGCACGTCGATGTCCATATCGCGCAGCAGCTGACGCAATTGACGGAACGTGTCATGCCATTCGCGCATGCGCAGATAGTTAATATAGTGCTCGCGGCACCAGCGACGCAGTTGGTTGCCTGAGAGAGCCTCGCGGGCATTTTCGATGCCATGCCATAAGTTTAGCAACGCAACGAAATCAGAATCGGGATCATGCCAGCGCTGGTGCGCTTGATCCGCCGCTTGGCGTTTGTCAGCAGGCCGATCTCTAGGGTCTTGTATCGCCAGAGCCGATACCACAATCAATACATCCCTCAGGCTGCCTCGTTCGGCACCTGCCAGCACCATGCGCGCTAGGCGTGGGTCGATGGGTAGCTTAGCGAGCTTGCGGCCCAGCGGGGTCAGGCGCTGCTGGTCGTCTACCGCTCCCAGCTCAAACAGCAAACGAAAGCCATCTTTTACGAATCGGCTATCGGGCGGGTCGACAAAGGGAAAAGCTTCAATACTGCCAAGCTTCAGCGCCAGCATGGAAAGGATAACTGACGCTAAATTGGTACGCTGAATTTCTGGGTCGGTAAACGCTGGCCGCGATAGGAAATCCTCTTCATCATAAAGACGAATACATACCCCTTCCGCAACACGGCCACAGCGGCCTTTACGCTGATTGGCGCTGGCCTGGCTAATCGGCTCAATCGGTAGTCGCTGTATTTTCGCCCGATAGCTGTAGCGGCTGATACGCACCAAACCAGGATCAATAACGTAGCGAATTCCCGGTACCGTGAGCGAGGTTTCAGCAACGTTAGTAGCCAGCACAATTCGCCGCCCTTTGTGGGAAGCGAAGACACGATTTTGCTCTTCGTTGGAAAGCCGAGCATAGAGTGGCAATATTTCGGTGCCGGTTAAGTCGGCCCGTCGCAGCGAATCGGCTGTCTCACGAATCTCACGCTCCCCGGGTAAAAACACCAGCACGTCGCGTGGACCATGCAGCCAGCCTTTCTCACGCTCGATGGTTTCGATTTCGCGCACTGCGTGCAAAATGCCTTCTTGCAGTGTCCGGTCATCCTCATCCTCTTCGCTACGCGCCAGCGGGCGGTAATGTACATCGACGGGAAAAGTGCGGCCAGAGACTTCAACCACCGGCGCAGGCGCGTTGGCACTGCCGAAATGGGCAGCAAAACGATCTACATCAATGGTGGCTGAGGTAATAATGACTTTTAGATCAGGACGTTTCGGCAGCAGGCGCTTTAAATACCCCAGCAAAAAGTCGATGTTAAGACTGCGCTCGTGCGCCTCATCAATAATCAGCGTGTCGTAACGCAGCAGCAAAGAATCGTGCTGGGTTTCTGCCAGCAGGATACCGTCCGTCATCAGCTTTACGAGCGTATTCGGGGAACTTTGATCATTGAAGCGCACTTGGTAGCCCACCTGCTCACCCAGCGGCACGCTCATTTCTTCCGCTAACCGCCCGGCAACGCTACGCGCTGCCAGTCGACGTGGCTGGGTATGCCCAATCACCCCTTTACGCCCACGGCCAAGCTCTAGACAAATTTTAGGCAGCTGAGTGGTTTTACCCGACCCTGTCTCCCCCGCCACGACTACTACCTGATGGTCGCGGATAGCGTTTAGGATATCCTCTCGTCGTTCTACTACAGGCAACTCGGCAGGATAATCCAGCGCCACCTTCAGTGCTTCACGGTTAGCAAGCAGCCGCTTAGCTTTTTCAAGGTCGCGCTGAACCTGTTGGACACCGTGGTCGATCGGTTTTCTGTCTCGTTGACGCCGCTTAAGGCCTGCCACACGACGCGCTAGCTGCTGTGCATCACGCAGCATAACGTGCCTTATCTCCTCATCTAATGCGGTGAGTGGATAAGCGTTCTGGGCGTCAGCATGGGAAGTTTGCGTGTCGGTGGTCACGTTAGGCTCGGTTTCCATCTCAGAATAAAATCGGCCCACTGCATGAGTGGGCCGACTATTGTAACGCCTTCGATAACAGGACGCCTAACAGCCACCTATTAGTGAACTCATTAAGCGCTTAAGCGTTGCTTGTTTCCTGATCGCGGAGCTGTCGACGCAGCACCTTACCAACGTTGGTTTTGGGAAGCTCATCACGGAACTCTACGTACTTCGGAACTTTGTAGCCAGTTAACTCTTTTTTGCACCACTTGCGCAGCGTCTCAGCGTCTAACTCACTGTTTTTGGAAACAACGAATAGCTTGATCGCTTCTCCAGCACCTTCATCTGGCACACCCACTGCTGCAGACTCCAACACATCTGGATGCGCAGCCACTACATCTTCTATTTCATTTGGGTAGACATTAAAGCCAGATACTAAAATCATATCTTTTTTACGATCAACGATCTTGATGTAGCCATCATCTTGCAAAACAGCAATATCGCCCGTATGGAACCAGCCGTTTTCATCAATAGAATTGCGGGTTTCATCATCGCGCTGCCAGTAGCCTTTCATTACCTGAGGCCCTTGCACGCAAAGCTCACCAGGCTCCCCCATTGCAACATCATTGCCGTCAGCATCAATTACCTTCACTGAGGTACCAGCCACTGGTTTACCAATGGTGCCCAGCTGTATAGCGTTTGTGGGGTTAAAGCTAACAATGGGCGATGTTTCCGTTAGCCCATAGCCCTCTGCAATCGGGCACCCCGTTGTCTCTTCCCAACGCTGAGCCGCCGCTTTAGTCAGTGCCATACCGCCGGAAATGGTCAGTTTCAGCTTGGAAAAATCGAGCTGCTTAAAGTCATCTCGGTTACACAGCGCATTAAACAGTGTGTTCAGACCAATAAACCCGGTAAACGGCAAGCCTTTAAGCTCTTTGACAAAGCTAGGTAAGTCACGAGGATTAGTAATCAATAGCGAGTGGTTGCCTGTTTCCATCAGGAATAAACAGTTAACGGTAAACGTATAGATGTGATAGACCGGCAGTGGCGCAATTACCAGCTCTTCGCCATCGGTCAAGTGTTCACCGATAGCGGCACGCGCCTGGAGCATATTGGCCACTAGGTTCCGGTGGGTCAGCATCGCGCCTTTAGGCATACCGGTGGTGCCACCGGTGTATTGCAGTGCAGCCACATCATCCATGGTGCGTTGCACCTCGGTATGATGTAACGACGCGCCTTTTTTCAGTGCATCGCGGAAGCCAACAGCGGTGGGTAGCGAGTAGGCAGGCACCATCTTTTTAACGTGCTTAACAACGGCGTTAATTAGCCAACGCTTCGGCACATCGTGCAGATCGGCAAGCTGGGTAACCAAGACGTGTTGGATATCCGTTTTATCCAGAACTTTCTCAAGCTTATCCGCCATATTGGCCAAAATCACAATGGCTTTGGCATTTGAGTCTTTGAACTGGTGCGCCATCTCCCGCTCGGTGTAAAGCGGGTTGGTATTAACGACCACGAGCCCCGCTCTTAGTGCACCAAACACCGCCACAGGAAACTGCAGCACGTTAGGCAACTGAATGGCGATCCGGTCTCCAGGAACTAAGTCGGTTTCATGCTGCAACCAAGCTGCAAAATTGGCAGACAGGCGATCAAGATCGGCAAACGTTAGGGTTTTACCCATGCAGCTAAATGCCGGCTTGTTGGCAAAACGTTTAACCGCTGAATGAAAGACATCCGTGACTGAGTTGTACTGATCCAAGCCTTCAAGCGCTGGGCCACGTAGTACGTGGGCATTGGCGTGTTCGCTCATGGGCAATCTCCGCTATCCGTGTCGATATTTGACCGACCTTGTTATTGTGCGTGACTAACTAGCAAGCCTAAAAGAGCCAACCATATACGACAGGCAGCACGCTGTAAAACGATCGATTGAAACTGGCGTTTCAACTTTAGCTTAAAGCACTGCCTTGTTGCTGTCGCTCACGCTATGTCGTCATCCTGTTTACTATGACCGTAGCTCGCTTTGATTTCTCCCTCGCGCCATACCAATAATTCGCCTGGAACCATTCGCTGCCACGCTTCATTTTGGGTAAGTGGTTCGGTGGCAATCACAGAGACAATATCGTTAGGCGTCGTATGCTCGATAAAATTAACCGTCAACTCTGCATCGGACAGCTCCGCCTCGCCAAAGGGCGCGCGTCGTGTGATATGAGCCAATTTGGTCGAGCAGTAGCTGTATAAGTAAACGCCATCAGATAACAGTAGGTTAAAAACGCCTAGTCCGCGCAACTCTTCACATAGCCCGTGCAAACGCTCCCACAATGATTCAGGAGACGCAGGCGGCGTGGGAAAACAACGACGCAGTTCGCCCATTAGCCAGCAGAAAGCGTGTTCGCTATCTGTGTTACCTACCGGGGTGTACGTACCTAATGGCAACTTTTGCCAATCGCTCAATTGGCCATTATGGGCGTAGCACCAGGGCCGCCCCCACATTTCACGGGTAAATGGGTGTGTATTTGCCAGCCGTACGCCGCCTACATTTGCTTGGCGAATATGGCTAATCACTACATTGGACTTGATAGGATATTCACAGATTAAGCGGGCTATCGGGGAATTAACCGAGGGGTGGGGGTCACGAAATTCACGGTAACCGCCCTCCTCGTAAAATGCGATGCCCCACCCATCGCGGTGAGGGCCGGTGCCCCCGCCGCGGTGTAAAAAGCCGGAAAAGCTGAAACAAATATCGGTAGGAACATTGGCGCTCATGCCTAGTAACTCACACATCGGCTAGCTCCATCATCGCGCCTTGTACTCGCATTAGTTAATCACTGGTTCCCGGCGTCGGGTTGGCTGAGGATCTTCTTCCTGGGACTGATGCTGAGACACATCATCATAAGGTTCTGGCCTACGCCACCACCACAGGGCAATGCCAACACATGCGCCTAAGGCAATGCCTAAAATCAACCACAGTAAACCACCACGTAGTGCACTGGTGCTATGCTCAAGAAAAGCAACCGCAGACACCATGGCAGCCGGTGCCCAGCCGGTATAGAACTCACCCTCTTCTATCAACGGTAACTGATATCCTGCAGGCATCCACATCGCTCCCGCCACACACCAAGTAATCACCAAACGCGGTAGGCGAGGCAAAAATGCTAGCGCAAAGTAGACAGCGACCAGCACGATCAGTGAAAGAACGTAATAACTTAACCACAGCAGTGACATTGAGTCTTCAAACAGCATAATACCCCTCATGTGGGTGGAGACACCCGACGTTGATTTCCCGTTATGGTACCTATCAATTTATGAAAGCACAGCCTGATAAGCACGAAGGCTCGCCTGTCACACATTATTATCGCGCTAATTCTCCAGAATGGCACTGGTTAGAAGAGCGTGATGCGCCTGACGTATCGCTTTTTTTAGAAGCCGCCAACCATCAGCATGATGAATGGTTTGCTCCTTTACGGCCGCTTGCTGAAACACTTTATCAAAACCACTTAGCGCGTCGTGAATTGGCAATAACCAGCCTTAAGACAGCGCTTGACCACTTTACGTTCTGGAGCAATACCGCCGCCGAGGATGATTACCCTTGCTGGTGGCGCCACCCTAACGGCCAACCCGGTGCTGACGAGTGCTTTCTTGACGTACGTGAACGTGCCGCCGATCAGCCTTTTTATGACATGGGCGACATGGCACTGTCCCCGAATGAACAGTGGCTCGCCTGGACGGAAGATACCCAGGGCGACGAGCGCTTCACACTGTGGTTAAAAGCACTCCCCAACGGCAAACCTCAGCAACTACTAAGCGATATTGGCGCTAGCGTATGCTGGGCAGAGGATGAGACAACCAACGGCGCAACGCTGCTATTTACACGCTTTGATGACACTCAGCGCCCGGACTCCATCTGGCGTGTATGGATACCGTTTTCAACGCCAGAGCGCCTTGCTGAACCAACCTTAGTAATGCGTGAGAACGATCCGGAGTTCTGGATTGGGATTGGCAAAACGCGCTCGAAAGCATGGCTTTTGATTGAAAGCGGTTCGAAAGATACAACAGAAATCCATGCCGTGCCGGCAGATCAGCCCCATGCTTCCCCGATGTGCCTACATGCCCGCCAGGCAGGGGTTGAAGTGAGCATTGATCATCGCCCTGGTACGTTTTATCGCTTACAAAATCTCGCAGGCCCGCATTTTCAGCTCGACTTCACACGCGCTGATCAACAAAGCAACCCTGCTCCCGAGTGGAAGTCGCTGATAGCTCACCGTGAAGACACTACCCTAGAAGGGATCGATGCGTTTGAATGGGGGCTAATCATCGCCGAGCGAAGCCATCGCGATGCCCAGGTTATGTTACGCCGCTTAGTGCTAGATAAAGATCACAACCTCACACTAGATAAGCATATCGAACTACCTGAAACGCCCTGCTCGCAGCTGCTAGAAGATTCGCCACACTTCGATGCAAATACCGTACATCTACGCGAAGAGTCGTTCACTCGCCCTCCCAGCTGGTACGCGCTAAACCTGGATAGCGGTGAACGTACGTTGCTAAAGCAAGTCCCCGTTTACGGCCAACTGCTGCCTGATCAACTAGTCAGCCAGCGCATATGGGCAACCAGCGCTGACGGCGAACGCGTGCCAGTATCCATTGTCATGCGCGCTGACTTAGCCGGCCAACCACTGCCCACGTTGCTGTATGGTTACGGCGCCTATGGTGAAGCGCTTGACCCCTGGTTCTCAATTGCTCGGCTCGAACTACTGGAGCGTGGCGCAGCATTTGCAGTCGCCCACGTACGCGGCGGCGGTGAGCGAGGCGAGCCATGGTATCTAAATGGCAAAATGGCTCATAAAGAGAATAGCTTTAACGACTTCTTAGCTGCCCGAGAGGCGCTAGTAAACGAGGGGCTTAGCCAGCCAGAACGGATCGTGGCTTGCGGGGCAAGCGCAGGCGGTTTGCTAGTCGGCACCTGCGTCAATCGTAAACCTGAGGCATTTTGCGCAGCGGTATTGGAGGTGCCGTTTCTGGATGTGCTCCGTACCATGCAGAACCCAGAGTTACCGCTTACCACCGCCGAATATAGTGAGTGGGGCAATCCTGAAGACCCAGAAGTCGCCGAGCGTATCGCTGGCTACTCACCTATCGACAACATACGCGCCCAGCACTACCCAGCGCTATGGATAGAGGGCAACTGGTTTGATACTCGTGTTAGTTACTGGGAGCCTGCCAAATTTTATGCCCGCGTTACCGAGGCACAGCAAGGCAATGCTCCTGTACTGCTTCACACCGACATGACCAGCGGCCACGGCGGCGCATCCGGCAGGTTCAAAGCTTGGCGAGATACGGCTCGCCAAGACGCATTTATCCTGTGGGCACTCGGGCTAGCCCCTATGGACGCGGCAAAGCAAGCGCAATAGTTGCTTATCAAGAAATAGCCGACAGCTCGAAAATAACATTCAAGCAGCGCCCAGGCGCTGCTTTTTTTGTGAAAAAACACTTTATGGAAATGTTTTCCATGAAGTGTTTTTTACGTCATACTACCTATAAGTTTTATAGACAAACGCCTAGTTCACAAAATCAGGAGCAGACCATGAGCTATCAGGAACAGTTTCCAACAATTTGGGATACCCCGCCAAAGACAACAGCGCCAACCGATCAAGCGGCGACGCGAGAAGCCACAGCGAAGCCACAGCCCTCACCGTTTAAAGAAGCGTTTTTAACCATTTGGGATAGTACAAAAAGCAAAACCGCCAGCTAACGTTATTACCGTTAGCCAGCGGTTAGTGAGCATGCCAGGGAGGGCGACTGTTAGGTTTAAGGCATCGGCAATACAGCGATAATATGCTCTTCCAAAAGGCGCTCGGGCACGTCATCTTGGGAAACCGCAAAGCTTCTTACGCTGACGCCCTTCCGGTGAACGCGCTCAGCATCGTTACTCAGCAGCGGATGCCATCCTGCTAGCTTGCGCCCTTCAGCAACACGCCGATAGCCACATGTGTGCGGCAGCCAGGTAAACTCTTTGACGAGCTCAGGCGTCAGTTGTGTACAGTCGGGTACGCTATCGAAGCGATTTTCATAGTCACTGCACTGGCAACTGTGAATATCCAGCAACCGACAGGCAACGTTAAGCACCGCTAATTCTTGCGTTTCATCGTCGTGGAGCTTCAACAAGCAACACTGGCCGCAGCCATCGCATAACGCCTCCCACTCTTGGGGCGTTAATTCTTCTAGCGAGTATCTTTCCCAGAAGCGCTCACGCATGGCCGCCACCATCATTGATTCCCTTTACTTTCAACATGTCTGAATAACTCCCACTCTCCGCAGCACCACCGCTGCTGGTTAGTGTGGCACGACACTCTTGCCATAACACTACGAAGTCGGCCGCTAAGCATGGATAGTCTTCGTAAAGCCAAGGCACTAACTCTGCTAAGCGGTTCGGCCCCGATAGCCGCTGACCAATGCCAGCTACTGCACGGCAGGTAAAGTCAAAATCAGCGTAACGGTGCAGCCAGTCATGCTTAATCATCAACGGCATCATGGTAGACAACCGTTGCGGCGCAGGCCAAGCCTGTAACAACTGATAGCAGCGCTCGATTAACTGGTGCTGCTGCTCTCCCGCCTGCTGACGAGCAAGAAAATGATCCCACACGATATCTAACGCGATACCGACATAACGCCGCTGAGCGTGCGGCGCGCGCCGCTTTGCTTCTAAAACGTTTGGGTGCCGATCAATCCAGGCATCCACGCGGCGATGATGACGTATGCCGCTAGCAACATCTGGCGACCAAGCCGTTAAGTCTTGCCCCTTCACGCCGTCAGCAATCAGATTTCCGTACAGAAACTCATCACTACCAGGATGAGCAAGCCAAGCATGGGCAAGAAAGTTCATGGCAAAACGCTCATGGCAGAACGTTCATGGTAAGAAGCTCATAACGCTCATTCGCGGTTAGCCGCCTGAGCGCGGTGAACATCCAGCAAATAGGCTTCTTTCGCAGGCGGCATTTGCAGGTAAAAGCCTTGCTCTTGGATTGCATCCATCACATCAGCAGCGTTCACTCGAGCCAGCTTTTTATCGGCAGTCAGTATCATTGTAAGCACCGGCACTGGCTTACCGAAGGTATCCATCAATGCGTCGGGCACGGATGACAACCCTTTCTGTTTGTCTATGTAGAGATACATCTCGTCTTTGCGTGAGCTTTTTAAAATCTCACAAAGCAGTTTCTCGCTCATTACGACAACTCCTCAAGCGCCTGATGAATTTCTTGAGTTAAATAGGCATCACGCCAGCCGCCAGGAGTGGTTAATGGCTGGTTAGCAAGCCGCTGCATCACAAGCGCCTCAATATCTCGCCGCCGCAGCAACATCTCGGGCGCTATTTGTAGCTCAGCAGCCTTCTCCGTCACTACTTTTTTAAGTGCTTTAAAGCGCCGCTTAAACACAGGATGCATCGGGTCTGGCCAGCGCGCCGGTAAATCACCTTCGGGGCAATGCTGAGCCTGTTTCACCAGCGACAGCAGCGTATCGCCTTCTTTTTTAACCAGGGGCGGCTTAACCCCTTCAATTTCTGCTAGCTCATAACGATTTTTAGGCATTTTTTCAGCCACCGCGAACAACAACTTATCGCTAACCAACCAATTACGCGGCAAATCCCGACGGCGGGTTTCGCCTTCCCGCCAGATGGTCATTAAGCGGTAGGCTTCAAGCTGGCGAGGATCAAGGCGCCACAACTGCCGCTGGCGCGTATACCATTGGCCATCGCTCTCTACGCTGCGACCTGCCTGCTCGATAAGACTGGCACACTCATCGTCAAGCCATTCGCGCCGCCCCAGTTGTTCAAGCTTCTCCGCTTGAAGCCCCCAAACCTTCAGCAAATAGATAACATCTAACGCCGCATATTCGCACTGGGAGGGCGTTAAGGGGCGCTCTAACCAGTTGGAACGCGTCTCCTCTTTAGGCAGCGTTTCCCCCATCCAGTGCTCTACCAATTTTTGATAGCCCATGCCGGGAGTTTCTCCCAAAAAAGCCTGAGCGACTTGCGTATCGATAAGCGGTGCTGGCAATACGCCGGCCCAGTGCTGGAACACCTCGAGGTCTTCGCTACAGGCATGCAGTAATTTGATGGCACTATTCTTCTGCAACAAATCACGAAAAGCAGCGGTGCAAGGCGTGCTCAACGGGTCCACTAAATACGCCATGTCACCGGTGGTGAACTGAATAAGCGCTGGCACCGGAAAAAACGTGTTTTCACGGAAAAATTCAGTATCTAAGGCAATCACACTGGCACCGGCAACTTGCTCGCATGCAGCATCTAAGGCGTCGGCACTATCAATCCATTGATACAACGAGGGGGCTAAAGAGGACAAAGCAAACTTCCGGGTTGGCACAATCGCAAAAGCGCTTGCGTTTTTTTATAAGGTCAATCGCTGGCGAAAGGCTGGCGACCATTAAAGGCGCGGCTTAGCGTACCACCGTCTACATACTCAAGCTCCCCTCCCATAGGAACACCATAGGCGAGTCGCGAAAAAGAGACACCGTAGTGAGCAAGTTGGGCGGCAATGAAGTGCGCTGTCGCTTCGCCTTCTACGGTGGGATTGGTGGCAAGCACTACTTCGCGAATGTTGCCTTCTGCGACGCGGCTTTCCAATAGATCCAATCCAATGGCATCTGGGCCGACGCCGTCCAGCGGAGAAAGGTGACCATGCAATACAAAGTAACGCCCTTGAAAGCCACCCGCCTCTTCAATAGCAAGCTGATCAGCAGGCGACTCGACTACACACAGCAGCGCATCATCACGACGGGGGCTTTCGCACAGCGCGCAGATATCTGCTTCGGTCAACGTACGGCAGCGCTGACAATAACCGACCTCTTCAATGGCCTGCTGAATTACCGCTGCCAACCGCTGCCCTCCTGGGCGCTCGCGTTCTAACAGGTGCATGGCCATGCGTTGGGCCGTTTTTGGCCCAACGCCCGGCAACACGCGAAAAGCGTCCATCAGTTGCTCAACAAGCGGGGAGAAGCGCATGTTTAGAACGGCATCTTAAAGCCGGGCGGCAAGTTCAAGCCTGCCGTCGCTTCTTCCATTTTCGCTTTGGAGTTTGCTTCCACTTTTCGAACAGCATCATTCACGGCAGCGGCGAGCAAATCTTCCAGCAGCTCTTTGTCTTCTTCAAGAACGCTGGGATCAATAGTGACATTGGTAACATCGTGGCGGCCGTTCATGGTGATTTTCACCATACCGGCGCCCGCTTCGCCATGGACTTCCGCTTTAGCAGCTTCTTCTTGAATCTGCTGCATCTTTTCCTGCATCTCTTGGGCTTGCTTCATTATGTTGCCCATTCCACCTTTAAACATGCGGTTATCTCCTGAAGGAATAAAAAATAAGCATCGCGAGTCAATCGTCAGCGGCTAAGAACGCTTGTCAGACGCGGGTTTAACGGTTGACTCAATGAGAGTAGCCCCAAATGCCTGCTGTAGCTTCTGTATATTGGGGTCGCGGTGTAATAGATCAACAGCCAACGAGTGGCGCTCTTTCTGCTGACGCTCTTCCTGCTGGCGGGGAGTTTCAAGATCAGGCGCTAAGTCAGCCACCGTAAACTCGATTCGCCGAGGCAGCCCATAACTACTTAGCGCGCGCTCAATACGACCATTGTGAACATCGGCCTGCATAGCGGATTGCCCAGGGTCAAGCCGCAGCACCACAGTGTGGCCATCATCGCTTTCAAGCTGACAGTGCGCTGCCAAATTACGGGTAAGGCCGCCTAACCCAAGGGCACTGAAGCATGCCAGCCACCCAGCATGGTCTAGACGATCGTCAGCAGCGACCTGGCTGCTAGCAGCATTGGCAGGCACCTCACTGGAAACTGGCTCTGGCTCTGGCTCTGGCTCTGGCTCTGGCTCTGGCTCTGGCTCTGGCTCTGGCTCTGGCTCTGGCTCTGGCTCTGGCTCTGGCTCTGGCTCTGGCTCTGGCTCTGGCTCTGGCTCTGGCTCTGGCTCTGGCTCTGGCTCTGGCTCTGGCTCTGAAGAAAGCATGGCGGCACTCTCCACCTCGTCAAGCGACCAGGGTGGCGCTTGCTCTGATGAAACAGCGTCAGGCGCGCTTAACTCGTCAGTTGCACCCGGGGCAGCACTCGCCTGCACCGCGGCTGAGTCAGGCGTTTTGGCCTGATTGCTCGGCAGCGCAGGCTCAGGCTTTTTTACCGCTGGCTCATGGGCAGAGACTGGTTCAGGTGCGTAGCTATCCTCAGATGCAGCTACCTGAGCAGCAGGTTCAGGAGAGACAGGCTCATGCGACACCGCTGTTTGGGAAACAGTGTCACTGGAAGGTTCTCGGCGCAGCGGAAGCGGCGTGGCAGCAGGCTTTGGCACCCCCTGGGGGCGAAACGCCAGCATTCGCAATAGCGTCATTTCTAGCGCACTGCGCAGATCAGGTGCATGCACCATGTCGCCGCGCCCTTGAATGCCGATCTGGTAATAGAGTTGAATATCCTCGGCAGTAAAGCGGCTCGCCAGTTGTTGAATAAGCGCTCGATCACCGTGACTATTATCAACGGCATCAGGCACCATCTGCGCCACGGCCAAGCGATGCAAAACCGCACTTAATTCATCCAATACTGCTGCAAAATCAGGCCCCTGCTCCGATAACTGAGCAACCTCGGCTAGCAGTCGCTGAACATCAACATCAGCCAGCGCTTCTACCAGCGCCAACACATGGCGATGA
Organism: Halomonas sp. XH26; assembly: GCF_024138895.1. NCBI lineage: Bacteria > Pseudomonadati > Pseudomonadota > Gammaproteobacteria > Oceanospirillales > Halomonadaceae > Halomonas > Halomonas sp. XH26. Next base: position 1,314,768 of record NZ_CP071889.1, on the reverse strand, counting down.
TCCAAGGTACCCAGCATGGCAGCGACATCCGCATGGCGAATCGCACCCTGGCCAAAGGCAATGGCTTGATCGGTCAGGCTCATTGCATCGCGCATAGAACCTTCCGCGGCCTTACCTAACAGCCACAGAGCGCTCTCATCATACTCGACCCCTTCCTCCCCCAGCACATAGGTTAGGTGCTCTACCACCCGTTCAGGGGGCATATGCTTAAGCGTGAACTGTAAACAGCGGGATAGGACGGTGGCGGGCAGCTTTTGCGGATCTGTGGTGGCCAGCAGAAACTTCACGTGGGGTGGCGGCTCTTCCAGCGTTTTAAGCAGCGCATTGAAACTGCTGGTCGACAGCATGTGTACCTCGTCAATCAGGTACACCTTATAGCGTCCTTGCGTTGGCGCATACTGCACGTTATCAAGCAGCTCTCGGGTATCTTCAACCTTTGTCCGCGAAGCAGCATCGACCTCGATCAAGTCAACGAATCGGCCTTCATCAATCGCGCGACAGCTGTCGCACTGACCGCAAGGCGTCGAGGTAATGCCTTCATTACCGCGGCCATTTGCGGTGCAGTTAAGGCATTTAGCCAGGATACGCGCAAGGGTGGTCTTGCCCACCCCGCGAGTACCCGTAAATAGGTAGGCATGGTGAAGACGGCCTTGATCGAGTGCATTGACCAAGGCGCGCTGAACATGGGCCTGGCCCACGAGCTCGTGGAATGTACGCGGCCGCCATTTGCGGGCCAGAACCTGATAGCTCATTGAGCATTACTTCCTTTGGCGGGCTAACTGTCGATGCGAAAAGGACACCATTCTAGCGGCTGCGCTGCAGCCCGCCAACCGCTCAGCCCAATAGACTAGCAGTCCACTAGACCAAGCGGCATTGGGCAATAAACGTTAAGCGTTGTTGTCACTTTCAGCAGCGCCAGCACGCTGGGCAGCTTCTTTGATCAGCTTTTCGAGCTCACCACTTTGATGCATCTCGATCACGATATCGCAGCCGCCAACCAATTCGCCTTCCACCCAAAGCTGCGGGAAGGTCGGCCAGTTAGCAATTTTTGGCAGCTCAGCGCGAATATCTGGATTATCCAGCACGTTAACAAAGGCAAAACGCTCACCGCAGCCCATCAGCGCCTGCACTGTTTGTGCAGAAAAACCACACTGCGGCAGCTGGGGGGTACCTTTCATGTAGATAAGAATGGGGTTTTCACTAATTTGGCGCTGAATATTTTCGGCAGTCGTACTCATGATGTGCTCCTAAAACAAGTGATGTTATCTCGCCAGTTTACGCAATTCGTTAACTAGCTTTAACCCTTAAAGCCGAAGATTACCTTTTGTTGCCGTGCAACCTAATACTTGAGCAAACTACTCGGCCTTACCATGTGGGTCGTCATTCTACGCATGCCAAGCGCGTTGCGCATCCCCTGCCGCATCGCTAGGATAGTGTTTTTGCGCGGAGAGATATCATCATGGCGACACGCCATTTCTTAACCTTGCTGGATTTAACCCCAGATGAGCTGGCGTACCTGATTCAGCGTGCGATTAAGATCAAAACCGAGCTCAAGGCTAACGGCCCCATCTATACGCCGCTACCTAACCGCACGCTGGCGATGATTTTTGAAAAATCATCGACTCGCACCCGTGTGTCGTTTGAAACCGGCATGGCGCAGTTCGGCGGTCACGCCCTCTTCCTCTCTCCCCGCGACACCCAACTAGGGCGTGGAGAGCCGATTGAAGACACCGCCCGCGTACTGTCCGAAATGGTTGATGCGGTAATGATTCGGACCTTTTCACACGCAGGCTTAGAAGCCTATGCCAACGCTAGCAGCGTGCCTGTGATTAACGCGTTAAGTGACGATTATCATCCTTGCCAATTGCTAGCAGACGTGATGACCTGGACCGAGCTGCGTGGCAGTGTAGAAGGACGCACGGCTGTTTGGGTAGGTGATGGCAATAACATGTGCCACTCCTGGATTAATGCCGCCCGTCAGTTTGGTTTCAAACTGCGCGTTTGTTGCCCTAAAGGCTATGAACCGCGCGCTGACATTATGGAAGCCGCCGGGGACTGTGTAACGTTGCATCACACCCCCCACGAGGCTGCCAAAGACGCCGACTTGATCACGACAGATGTGTGGGCATCCATGGGGCAGGAAGAAGAACAAGCTAAGCGCGAAGCAGACTTTGCAGGCTTCCAGGTCACTGAGGCAATGCTTGATAGCGCACAACCTGATGTGCTTTTCCTACACTGCCTACCTGCCCACCGCGGTGAAGAGATCAGCACTACCTTATTGGACGATCCGCGCGCTGTCGTGTGGCAAGAAGCGGGGAATCGCCTGCATGCACAAAAGGCGTTAATCGAATTTTTGCTGCTTGGCAGAATTGCCAACGAGTAACACCTGAGGGTACGTGCTTTTTAACACAGGCTTTCAGTTACGCGAATGCCCAACAGCACGCACTCTCACACGTACTCTCGCATGTATCCCCGCACGAACCATCAATTGAAAATGATAAGCATAAAAAAACGCCTCGTTACTGGTAACGAGGCGTTTTTTTGGATTCTGTGGGTCTGCAAAATGGTGGAGCCTAGCGGGATCGAACCGCTGACCTCAACACTGCCAGTGTTGCGCTCTCCCAGCTGAGCTAAGGCCCCACATAGTTTTACATGCCGCTTTTTCAAACCACTCATTGAGCAGCGGCGAAATACTACGCCAGTAATTTGCTCAGCGTCAAGCTAATCATGAACAACTATCAACTAAATTCTCCTTTGGTTAGAGCTGTGGCACTCTATATCATGCAACGCGGCTTACGCCCACCACTACGATGATTTCATGCAGGAGCCTGCACCTTGATCAAAGTTTTAATCGCCGATGATCATCACCTAGTGAGAACCAGCATTGCTCATCTGCTAAACGAAGAGTGCGATATTAAAGTCGTAGGTGAGGTCGACGATGGCGAAAGCGCAGTGGCTCAATGCCGTCGCTTAAAACCTGACATTGTCGTTATGGATATTCGCATGCCGGGCATCGGCGGACTCGAAGCTACTCGCCGCATCCATAGAACAATGGAAGACGTCAAAGTACTCATATTAACCGCTCACATTGAAGATAGTGCGTTACGGCTCATGCTGGAAGCGGGTGCGATTGGCTTCCTCAGCAAAGGGGCTGACACGTCAGAAATGACCGACGCTATCCGCCAAGTCTTTCACGGAAAGCGCTATGTCAGCCAAGAAATCGCCCAGCGATTGGCGCTTTCCCATTTTACTGACGAAGACAATCCGTTTAGACACCTATCGCATCGTGAGCTACAAATCGCCCTTATGATTGTAAATTGCCAGCGCGTCCAGGATATTTCAGACCGCTTACACCTTAGCCCCAAAACAGTGAACACCTATCGCTATCGGCTATTTGACAAACTAGAGGTCGCTACTGATGTAGAGCTTACCCACCTGGCACTACGCCACGGTTTAGTTGAGGGCTTTGACGCCATGCTGGGATAGACCTACCATCGCAGCTTCCGTTGCCTAGAAGCGCCGATTTCCAGCCATGACTTTTGATGCCAAGCAATTTTTAAGCTCTGTCAGTGCCTCGCCCGGTGTTTATAGGATGCTGGACGAGCACAGCAACACTCTCTATGTCGGCAAAGCCAAGCGTCTAAAAGCTCGGCTTGCTAGCTATTTCCGTGGCCAGCTTAATGCCAAAACCCAGGCGATGGTGGCACGAATTGCAGATATCCAAATTACCGTCACCCGTAGCGAAACAGAGGCCCTGCTGCTAGAGCAGACGCTCATAAAAGAACTGCGTCCGCCCTATAACATTCTGCTAAGAGACGACAAGTCTTACCCTTTCGTATTTGTGACCGATCGGCACGCTTACCCTGCGCTTGAATATAAACGTGCGCGACAGCGTCGAGGAGATGGCCGCTATTTAGGTCCTTATCCAAGTAGCGGAGCGGTGAAAGAAAGCCTAGCGCTGATGCAGAAAATTTTTCGCATACGTAATTGTGAAGACAGCGTGTTTGCCCACCGCTCTCGACCATGCCTGCAATACCAAATTCAGCGCTGTAGCGCGCCCTGCGTTGGCTTCATTTCGGAAGCAGATTATCGACGCGACGTTGAGCATGCAGTGATGTGCCTTGAAGGTAAAAGCGAACACGTCACCCAGCTTCTTAGCGAGGAGATGGAAACGGCCAGCCGCGCTTTGAATTTTGAAGAAGCAGCAAGGTTGCGTGACCAAATACAGCAGCTACGCCAGTTGCAGCAACGCCAGTTTGTCGATAACGAAAGTGGTGATGCCGACGTCTTTGCGCTGGCCCAACGCCCTGGGGCGCTAGGCATATCAATACTTAGCGTTCGCGATGGCCGCTTACTGGGCGCTCGCCATCACACGCCTAAAAACGATCTCGACCTGCCACTGGGCATGCTGCTGACGGACGTCGTTAGCCAGTACTACTTTGGCCAACCCCACAACGTACCCAGTGAAGTAATTACCAGCCACCCACTTGAAGATAGCCCACTGATTGCCGACGCACTTTCACAACAAGCGGGTAAACGCGTTCGCGTCACTAGCCAAGTTCGGGGGCATCGCGCACAGTGGCAGCATCTGGCCATGACCAATGCCGAGCAACAGCTTGCTTCGCAGTTGGCTAACAAAACCCAGCTTACTCAGCGATTTGAAGCCCTTCAGAAAGCGCTCGCATTGGACAAAATACCCCAGCGCCTTGAGTGTTTTGACATTAGCCACAGTCATGGGGAAGCAACCGTTGCTTCCTGTGTAGTATTTGACCATCAGGGCCCACGCAAGAGCGATTACCGCCACTTCCGCATCGAAGGCGTCGCAGCAGGCGATGATTATGCAGCCATGCAACAAGCACTAACACGCCGCCTTAAACGGGTAAAAAGTGGCGAGGCAGTGGCGCCTGACATTTTGATTGTCGATGGCGGTAAAGGTCAGTTGAACATGGCTCGCGGCGTGCTAAACGAGCTAGCGGTTACCGATATCATTTTGCTCGGCGTTGCTAAAGGCACCACTCGTAAAGCAGGTCTGGAAACGCTCTTTCTAGAAACCACTGACAATCCCTTACCCCTTGACCCCGCGTCGCCAGCATTACACTTAATTCAGCATATTCGCGATGAATCTCACCGCTTTGCCATTGCCGGCCACCGCGCTCAACGTGACAAAGCACGCCGCACCTCTACGCTTCAAGACATTCCCGGCATAGGCCCTAAAAGGCGGCGCGAACTATTACGCTTCTTCGGCGGCTTGCAGGGTGTTCAGAAAGCTAGCCGCGATGAGTTGGCGCGCGTACCCGGCATTAATGCCTCGCTCGCTGAGACAATTTACCAATCCCTAAATGGATAAACCTACTGTTAACATGGATGCTAAGCACCAAGGGGGATAGAATATCCCCCACTACACTCCGTCTTCCATGACTCTCCGGCAAGGATCGCGCCCCGCGATGAATATACCCAACATACTTACTCTGGCAAGAATCGTTTTTATTCCACTGTTAGTAGTGCTTTTTTATCTACCTTTCAGTTGGAGTATGCCAGTTGCTGCAGGCTTATTTGCACTAGCATCCATCACCGACTGGCTAGATGGCTACTTAGCCCGCCGCTGGAATCAATCAACGCCGTTTGGCGCGTTTCTCGACCCTGTGGCTGATAAATTGATGGTCGCGGTTGCACTGGCGCTACTCATTGAGCGCTTTGACACACTGGTATTAACACTGCCCGCATTGGTCATTATCGGCCGCGAAATCGTCATTTCGGCACTACGTGAGTGGATGGCCGAAATGGGCAAGCGAGGTATGGTTGCGGTGTCCTGGATCGGTAAGCTTAAAACAACACTGCAGATGGTTGCCTTGCTCATACTTCTGGCCTTCCCTCCAGGACATGAGTTTGCGCTAATGGGTGTGGTTGTTCTTTACGCTGCAGCCATTCTTACGCTGTGGTCCATGGCGCAGTACCTTAAAGCAGCCTGGCCTCACTTGAGTCGTTCCATGTGATCGACTCTCTAGGCGACTGAACCTCCAGACAAATTCATTAATTGACAAGCGCGTAGCGATGCGTATAATTCGCCCTCGAGTCGAGCGGGAATAGCTCAGTGGTAGAGCATCGCCTTGCCAAGGCGAGGGTCGGGAGTTCGAATCTCCTTTCCCGCTCCAACTTGGATAGCGTGGTAAAGCAAGAGAGGGTCGTGAGCTGGAACGCCAGTCCGATCGAATCTACTTTCTCGCTCCAACGACTTGTTAGGCTGGATGGCAGAGTGGTTATGCAGCGGACTGCAACTCCGTGTACGCCGGTTCGATTCCGACTCCAGCCTCCATTTTAGTGTGGCGATGAATAGCAATATTCCTGCGATGCACTGCCCGGATGGCGAAATTGGTAGACGCAAGAGACTTAAAATCTCTCGGAGGCAACTCCGTGCCGGTTCAAGTCCGGCTCCGGGCACCATATTTAATTAGCACCTCCCCTTCTTTCAGCGGTAAACGTTTCCCATATTGTTTTAAGAGCGCTAGAGAAGCGTTTTTTGTGCTTCTTACAAGGCTCTGCAATTTTTTGATTACCCCTCTTTTTTGCCCCTCCTGTTTTATCCAATCGCCAAATAGCTTACCCCCTCTTAAATATCGCATCAGAGCGTTTAGCCGCTATCTATATGCGCTGAAAGCAATTTTTCACAGCCCCTAATCGCCAAGTGACAACAGTCACGCTATGATGCCTTCCTCTGCTGTCTACAGCACGCGAAGCATTTAGCACCCACTGCGTTTGAATGTAAAAAGAGGATCCGGCCCCATGAGCTCGCCAACATCCGACGTACTTGTCATCGGCGGCGGCGTCGCCGGCCTAACTTTAGCCCTTGAAGTTGCTGACCATCTTTCGGTAACCCTGGTTAGGCCTGCTCTGGATGACCAGGGAGCCAGCCGCTGGGCGCAGGGCGGAATAGCAGCCGTACTCTCACCAGACGACGACCTAGATGCCCATGTGCGAGATACGCTCATTGCTGGCGATGGCCTATGTGATGAAGAGGCTGTTCGATTTACCGTGACACACGGCCCAGATGCCATTCAGTGGCTAATCGACAACGGCGTCCCCTTTACACCGGATCCAGACCCGAGCGCCCGCTACCCTTATCACTTAACACGGGAAGGCGGCCACAACGCACGCCGCATTATTCATGCTGACGATGCAACTGGACGCGCGGTAGTCGATACGCTGTACGAAAAAGTCACTTCTCACCCCAATATTACTCAGCGCAGTGACTTAACCATCCTGCACTTAATCAGCGATGCCACAGGCCGCTGTATTGGCGCGGAAGGCGTAGATCAACAGCAGCATCAACAAACACTGCTTGCCAAGCACATCGTACTAGCAACAGGCGGTGCAAGTGGCCTTTATCGACACACCACCACCCCATCGCCAAGCAGCGGGGAAGGCATGGTGATGGCTGCTGAACTGGGCGCAAAACTGATGAATCTTGAGTTTCAGCAGTTTCATCCTACCTGCCTGTTTGACCCAGAAGGACCTGCTTTTTTAATTAGCGAAGCCGTACGAGGAGAAGGCGGGCACCTGCTAAATGAGGCCGGCCATCGGTTTATGCCCGATATCGATTCTCGCGCTGAGCTGGCTCCCAGAGACGTCGTTGCTCGAGCAATCGATTCGCAAATCCAACAAAGCAGCCAAGGGCATGTGTGGCTAGATATCAGCCACCTTGGAGCAGCCGCTATTCGCCACCATTTCCCTACTATTTTGGCACACTGCGCCTCCCGGGGAATTGATATAACCCGCCAACCCATTCCAGTAGTGCCTGCCGCTCATTACAGCTGTGGCGGCGTTGCCACAGACCACCGCGGTGCAACTCACGTCACTAATCTCTATGCGGTTGGAGAGCTTGCTTACACAGGCCTACATGGCGCAAATCGCATGGCTAGCAACTCACTATTGGAGTGTCTGGTATACGCCAGAAGCTGCGCAAAGCACTTACGCACGCAGGAAAAACGCGCACAAACACGCCCAGTTGCACCTAAAGAGATTCTTAGCGATACCCGCGATACAATGCCGCTGCAGGGTCAGCAGTGGTCATCCACGCCCCTGGAAGCCCTGGCGACTATACGTAGCGAACTGCGGGCAACAATGAGCCAGCATGTTTCGATTGTTCGCAGCAATCAGGGGCTAAATATCGCTCACCATAAGCTGAACGAACTTGAGACGCAGCTTAACGACATTCTAAACGGCAGTCTTGACGGTGTTGCTGACAGCTCAAAGAAAGGCTCTAACAACGCTTTTGAAGGCACTGCTGGCAAGCGCAGCCACCCTGAAAGCGTGCGTTTACAGCAAGCACTGTGGCTTGCAAAGTTGACGGTATTAGCGGCACTTCAAAGACATGAATCACGAGGACTGCATTACTCTATCGACTGGCCTAAGCACCAGGAAAATACAGCGGCTTCGGAGATGTCACTTGATCAGCTAGCGCCCGGGACGATGGCATAAACGCCGCAGCGAACGCTGACTGTGTGCTGGCAAGCTATCTGGCCACAACCAAAGCCGTTGCGGCCCGACATGGAGCCCGATTAACCAAGGGCCCACGTAATCAGCGTTAACAGGCTGTTCGCTTTCAAGTTCACCCTCTTCCGATAACCACTGCGCACTTAATCGATTGCCGCTTTTCGAAACTCTTAACTCCCCTATGGGTTGATAGCGATACTCACGGCCCAGCAACAGTATCGCGATTACTGCCGCAAGTAACGCTATCCATGGGCCAATAAGCCACGCCGTCACCGCACACAACCCGAATGCCAAGAATGCGTGAAAAGCGCACTGGATTTTAGAGCGTGCGATAAGCAGAGTTATCGGTATTTTCTGCATGCTCTACGATCATCTGCACGATGCGCTTTAATGATGGCTCCTCGGGCCATTCACGACGCATCAACCATCCAAAGAGATCTTGATCCTCTTCCTCAATTAAGCGCTGATAGGCCAACTGCTCATCTTCACTCAGTTCATCAAAGCGGTGTTCAAGAAACGGTATCAGCAGCAGGTCAAGCTCCCACATGCCACGGCGAGAGTGCCAATAAAGCCGTTTACGCAATATGGCTGCAGGGGAAGTATCGTCGTTCAACGTCAGCCTCTCCGGTTACAAAATGAGTCGCCAGTATACCTAAGCCACAGGGTCGCGCCAGCGCCTCACTTCGCCTATGCTGATATTCATTCTAGTACCTTGTTTTATCTGAATTGTTTTATCCTGTTATGCGCAGTATGCTGACTCTGTTGTTATCGAGGTCGCAAGCGCGTCACGGCCATTAAAGTTCGCAGGGAGCCAACCGATGACCAAATCTGAACTAATCGAACAAATTGCGATGCGTCAACCGGAGCTATCCGCCAAAGAAGTAGAAACGGCGGTGCGTATTATTTTAGACGATATGACCGACGCTCTTGCTAGCGGGGGACGGGTTGAGATCCGGGGGTTCGGCAGCTTTTCGCTTCACTACCGAGAGCCTCGTGTCGGGCGCAACCCTAAAACAGGAGACCCGGTCGACTTGGACGGCAAGTACGTGCCGCACTTCAAACCGGGCAAAGAGTTGCGCGAACAGGTAGATGCAAGCCGCGCACTTGGCTATTAATGAGCTAACCGAGGCTACACAACCTCGGCGTTGCCAATAGCAAGGCTCTTTTGATCTTGTTATCCGACTTTATGTGGGATGACGCCGCGCCACGACTCATACACAATAGAGCCATTATGAATGTCACTGACTAGGAAACTCTCATGCGTTGGATCAAAGGGCTGATTCTGGCCGTCATATTGCTGGTTGTTCTACTGGTGGGCATTTTATTTGCCGTCAACAACCAACAAACCATTGCCTTAAACCTAATTTGGGCAGAACTGCCGCCTGTGTCACTCTCTGTCTGGCTGCTTGCTACGTTAACTTTCGGCGTTATCTTAGGCATGCTTGCCATGCTAGGTGTTTACGTACGCCTTAAAGCGCAGCTAGCACGAAGTGAACGACACAATAAGCAACAGCGCAAAGAGCTAGACCGCCTACGCACTCAGGAGCTTAAGGAACTGGCTTAAATGTATGATGCCGTGCTGCTAGGCGTTCTACTGGCAGCCATTGCCATCGGCTTTGGCCTGGGTGTTCGTCACGCTTCCCGCCGCCGCCAGCGCACTCACGACTCTCGCCCATCTGGCTTATCGAGAGAGTACTTTGTCGGGCTGAATTACCTGCTCAATGAGCAGCCCGACGAAGCTATCAATACGTTTGTCAATGCACTGGATGTTAATAGCGATACTGTGGAAACCCACATAGCGCTAGGCAAGCTGTTTCGCGCACGCGGTGAAGCAGACAAAGCCGTTAGCATTCATCAAAACCTACTTGCTCGCCCTGCCCTTTCCACCAGCACTAACGAACATGTGCAGCTTGAGCTAGCACGTGACTTTATGGCGTTAGGCGTTCACGACCGAGCTCAGCGAATGCTGAGAGCGCTGCTGGATAAATCAGACAATGACACCTATCGCCAGGAAGCCAAGCGGCTACTGATCGATTTACTTGAGCGCGAAAAGGACTGGCAAGAAGCACTCGACGTGGCTCAATCACTGTTTAAGCAACAGCCCGGCATGCAACGACCTGCTGCTCACTGGCTATGTGAACTCGCCCAGCAGGAGATACATCAAGCAAGTCGCGCGATCGCCCGCAAGCACTTAAAAAAAGCGCTTCAGTTGGATGAGCGATGCGTCCGTGCGACGTTACTACTTGCTGAACTGGAGATGGATAATGGGCATTACACACGTGCCATTGAGCGCCTAAACCATATTCCCCAGCAGGATATTGCTCACATCCCCACCATGCTGCCCACCCTCCAGCATGCCTATGAGCGTAATAACGACATTCAAGGGTTTGAAACGCATCTTTATCGACTGCTGGGACAAGCACCGTACACCAGCATTATTATCGCCCTCGGAGAGCTCGTTCATCAAAGAGATGGCGTAGATAGTGCTATTGAGCAAACGGGCGAGTGGCTAAGGGAGGCACCCAGCCTGGGTGGGCTTGATTACCTAATCGACCTTTATCATGAAAGCCAACGTTTGAGTGGAAAAACTCCGCCAGACACGCGTTTGCTGTTACTTAAGCACCATACCAATGCCCTTTTAGAGGGCAAAGCCCGCCATCGCTGCCGCCGCTGCGGCTTTGCCAGCGACAGCCTGGCATGGCAGTGCCCTAGCTGCCGCCGCTGGGGCACCATTAAACCTATTACCGGGGTTGATGGCGAATAAGCGATGATTACCGTCAGTCAGCCAGCTCAGCTTCTATGGCTGCTAGCGCCATCATTGGCTCTTCCGCCTGTGTTACCGGTCGCCCAACTACTAAGTGCGTACTACCAACACGCATCGCATCACTTGGTGTCATAATACGCTGTTGGTCATTAGCCGCAGCAAAGCTAGGGCGTATTCCAGGAGTTACCTTCAAAAAGTCGTCGCCACAGAGCGCCTTGATTTGCGCCGCCTCTTGGGCTGAACAGACAACACCGCCTAATCCGCTCTGCTGAGTTAATGCGGCTAAACGCAATACATGTTCTTCCGGCGTCGCAGCTATGCCTACCTCATGCAGATCTTCACTTTGCATGCTGGTTAGCACCGTAACGGCAATAAGATGTGTACTTAGCCCATGATCATCTAAACGCTTAGCGGCCGCTTCCATCATCTTGCGCCCGCCAGAAGCATGCACGTTAACCATCCATACACCTTGCTCCGCTGCCGCCTGCACCGCGCCTGCCACCGTATTGGGAATGTCATGAAATTTTAAGTCTAGAAAAATTTCAAAACCACGACCATGTAAGGCTTCCAGTACCGCAGGGCCACTGCGCGTAAACAACTCTTTACCCACCTTTACCCGGCAGCGCTTAGGGTCAAGCTGATCTGCCATACATAAAGCCGCATCAAGAGAGGAATAATCCAACGCGATAATCAACGGGGTATCAGTAGACACTGTGCTTAACTCCATTTTTCATTTGACAGCATTATAACAGCCATCCCGACCCTGCTGTGTAAGTGATTAACCATTATCAGAGAGCAAAAATCTTACAAACACCGTCGTTAATGTCTTACAGCTCACCTCCTATAAACGTATTAGTTTAGTTAAGGCAAAAGGGGATTGAAGAAACAGTAAACCTTTTTGCATGCGCAAACCGCCACAACCTATCACTCCCAAGTACAACAACCGATGGGAAAGGCGGCTTTAAGGAAATCTATGAGGATATTAACAATGCAAACAACGCTAAAAGGACTATTGGCTGCACTGCTATTGAGCCTAAGCTTAGGGGTTTCGGGCCTTGCATTGGCACAAGACATCGCGCCTATTAATGTGAATACAGCGGATGCTGAGCTGCTTGCTGAGTTGCCTGGCATCGGCCCCAGCCGTGCAGCCGCGATTATAGAAGAGCGCGAAAATAATGGCGCATTTGCTAATGTAGATGATCTCACCCGCGTTAGCGGCATTGGCCCCGCCACTGTTGATCGTATGCGCGAGCAAGTAGCGATTGAAGAGTAAACCGCTAAAGCAAAGATAGTATAAAACTTACATCACTCTAGGTTGAAGCCGCCGTTTAGGGCATTCCCAAAACGGCGGCAAGGCGTCACCTAGTATTCACGCGCGAATAACTCTTTAAAAGCTATCTCCGGGTATGCGTACAGAACCTTCCATTAATACCCGTGCGCTACGGCTCATAACAGCTTGATCAATCTGCCAGCGCCCATCGGCCAGGCTTGCTTTTGCACCTACACGTAGCGAGCCAGAAGGATGCCCAAAGGTCACCGCTTCACGCTCCTCACCACCTGCGGCTAAATTTACTAACGTGCCTTGAATGGCTGCTGCTGCGCCGATGGCAACCGCTGCGGTGCCCATCATTGCGTGGTGCAGTTTACCCATGGAAAGCGCTCTTACCACAAGATCGATGTTTTCCGCACTCACCGCTTTACCACTGGACGCCGTATAGCTAGCCGGCGGGGCAACGAAAGCCACCTTCGGCGTGTGCTGTCGGCTGGCCGCTTCATCAACATGCTTAATCAATCCCATACGCACCGCAGCATGGGCACGAATGGTCTCGAACATGGCGAGTGCTTTGGCATCGCTGTTAATTGCTTCCTGCAGTTCACAACCGGTATAGCCTATGTCCTGGGCGTTAACAAACACGGTGGGAATACCCGCATTAATCAGCGTCGCTTTTAAAACACCAACCCCGGGCACTTCCAAGTCATCGACCAAGCTCCCGGTTGGGAAAATTGCCCCCTCACCATCCGCAGGATCCATAAAGGCCACAGGAATCTCAGCGGCAGGAAAGGTCACACCATCTAGCTCAAAATCGCCGGTCTCCTGCACCTGTCCATTAACAATAGGCACTTTAGAGACAATGGTTTTACTGATATTGACCTGCCAAATACGTACTTCAGCGACACCATTTTGCGGTATTTTGGCGGGGTCAACTAACCCATTAGCAATCGCATAAGGACCTACTGCTGCCGATAAGTTGCCGCAGTTGCCGCTCCAATCCACAAACGGCTTATCAATTGAAACCTGGCCAAACAGGTAGTCCACATCGTGATCTGACGACTCACTCTTGGAAAGAATCACCGTTTTACTGGTGCTTGAGGTTGCTCCGCCCATCCCATCGATCTGCTTTTCATAGGGGTCTGGGCTACCAATCACCCTCATCAGCAGCTTATCTCGTGCCTCTCCCGGCACTCTCGCCGCCTCGGGCAAGTTGTCCAAGGTGAAAAACACCCCCTTACTAGTGCCACCGCGCATATACGTCGCAGGAATACTAATCTGTCCAACATGAGACATAAATAACGCTCCCTAACCATTCTCAATGACGATGCCTGAACATTCTCAATGACGATTATCAATGACCATGTTCACTAATCGAATGCCGAAAAAAGAGCCCGGCGCTTAGCGACGGGCTCTTTCATTAATCGCCTTGGCGCTGCGTTACACGCCAATTTGGCTACGCCGTGGTGGACTCAAGAAAGTCCTGGGCGAAACGCTGCAAGACCCCACCGGCAGAGTAAATCGTGACCTCTTCGGCGGTATCAATACGGCAGATCACCGGCACACGTTCAGTGGTACCACTTTGACGATGGATAACCAGCGTCAGCTTGGCGCGGGGCTGAGGAGTGCCTTCTACGTCGAAGACTTCCGTACCGTCCAGCGCCAAGGTTTTACGTGTGGTGCCCTCTTCAAACTGCAGCGGCATCACGCCCATACCAATTAAATTGGTACGGTGAATACGCTCAAAGCCTTCAGCCACAATGGCTTCAACACCTGCTAGCGCAACACCTTTCGCCGCCCAGTCACGCGAGGAACCCTGACCATAATCCGCACCGGCAATAATAATCAGCGGCTGTTTACGTGCCATATACGTTTCAATGGCTTCCCACATCCGCGTCACGGTGCCTTCTGGCTCAACACGTGCCAACGACCCCTGCAGCACTTTGCCCTGCTCGTCGTGCACCATTTCATTAAACAGCTTCGGGTTCGCCAATGTCGCCCGTTGGGCAGTTAAATGATCGCCGCGGTGGGTCGCGTAGGAGTTAAAGTCCTCCTCAGGCAGGCCCATCTTGTGCAGATACTCACCTGCTGCACTGTCCAGCATAATCGCGTTAGAAGGCGACAAATGGTCGGTGGTGATATTGTCCGGCAAAATCGCCAACGGACGCATACCTTTCAAACCACGTTCGGCAGCCATATTGCCCTCCCAGTAGGGAGGCCGACGAATATAGGTGCTCTGGGGCCGCCATTCGTAAAGCGGGCTGACCTGAACGCGCGCGCTCTTGTCGAGGTCAAACATCGGGATATAGGTCTGACGGAACTGCTCCGGCTTCACGGAAGCCTTCACAATCGCATCGATTTCGCTATCGTCGGGCCAGATATCTTTTAGCGTGACTGGGTTTCCATCATGGTCGGTGCCCAATACGTCTTTCTCAATATCAAAGCGAATCGTGCCAGCAATTGCGTAGGCAACCACTAAGGGCGGCGATGCCAGAAATGCCTGCTTCGCATAGGGGTGAATGCGCCCGTCAAAGTTACGGTTACCGGAAAGTACCGCTGTGGCGTATAGATCACGGTCGATAATTTCTTTCTGGATGACCGGATCTAACGCACCGGACATGCCGTTACAGGTCGTACAGGCGTACGCCACGACACCAAAGCCAAGTGTTTCCAGCTCATCCATCAGCTTGGCTTCTTCCAGATACATCTTGACGGTTTTCGACCCCGGCGCCAGCGACGACTTAACCCACGGTTTGCGGGTTAACCCTAAGCGGTTAGCATTGCGAGCAATTAAGCCAGCTGCCACCATATTGCGCGGGTTAGAGGTATTCGTGCAGCTGGTAATCGCGGCGATAATCACCGCACCATCTGGCATTCTACCTGCTTGCTCGTCGGCCCTTGCTTTATCCAGGTCGATCGCGATCCCGCGCTGGGCCAGCTCCGAGGTGGGCAAATGAGCATGAGGGTTGGAAGGCCCTGCCAAGGTGCGATTAACGCTTGAAAGATCAAAGCGCAGTATCCGCTCATACTCAGCAGTTTTTAGACTATCGGCCCATAGCCCTGTGTGCTTGGCATAGGCTTCAACCAGAGCAACCTGCTCATCCTCACGCCCCGTGAGCTTGAGGTAATCAATGGTTTGGTTGTCGATGTAGAACATCGCCGCCGTGGCGCCGTACTCTGGCGTCATGTTGGAAATGGTCGCCCGGTCGCCTACGGTTAACGCGTCGGCACCTTCTCCGTAAAACTCCAGGTAGGCACCGACGACGCGCTCTTTACGTAGAAACTCGGTAATCGCCAACACCATATCGGTGCTGGTAATGCCTGGCTGCAGTTTGCCAGAGAGCTCTACGCCAACGATATCCGGCAGGCGCATCATCGAAGCACGGCCCAGCATCACACTCTCGGCTTCAAGACCACCCACACCAACGGAAATAACACCCAGCGCATCAACCATCGGCGTGTGGCTATCGGTGCCCACACAGGTATCTGGATAAGCAATACGCACGCCTTGCTCATCAGGGCGGCACTGCACCACCGGCGACATTTTCTCCAGATTGATCTGGTGCATAATGCCGTTGCCCGGAGGAATAACATCAACGTTCTCAAATGCCACTTTGGTCCAGTTAATGAAATGGAAGCGGTCATCGTTACGGCGATCTTCTACCTGGCGGTTTTTTTCGAACGCGTCTTTCTCAAACCCAGCGTGCTCAACGGCCAATGAGTGATCAACAATCAGCTGTGTAGGTACCACAGGATTCACTTTAGCCGGATCACCGCCCTTCTCAGCGATGGCATCCCTTAGGCCAGCAAGGTCGACTAACGCGGTCTGTCCCAGGATGTCATGGCACACAACGCGTGCCGGGTACCAAGGAAAATCTAAATCTTGCTTGCGCTCGATGAGCTGCTTCAGTGCGTCGGTTAACAGCGTTGGATCGCAGCGGCGTACCAACTGCTCAGCCAACACTCTGGACGTGTAGGGCAGCGTCGCGTAGGCGCCGGGCTTGATATCTTCAACGGCTTGATGCGCGTCGAAGTAATCTACCGGAGCACCCTCTGCCGTCACGCCTGGCAGCGGCTTACGATAATTCGTGTTCATAATGCCTCTCATTAATCACGGCCCGTTAAGGGTTAGTCACGCGCTTCGATGGGCACCCACTCGCTCTTCTCAGGACCAGTGTAGTCGGCGCTGGGGCGAATAATGCGGTTATTGGCGCGCTGCTCAAACACATGCGCTGCCCATCCCGTTAAACGGGACATGACGAAGATTGGCGTGAACAGTTTGGTCGGAATATCCATGAAGTGGTAAGCACTGGCATGGAAGAAGTCCGCATTGCAGAAAAGCTTCTTCTCGCGCCACATAACTTCTTCACAGCGCACAGAAACGGGATAAAGCACACTATCGCCAACGTCTTCAGAAAGCTTCTTCGACCACTCTTTGATAATTTCATTACGCGGGTCAGACTCGCGATAAATTGCATGACCAAAGCCCATGATTTTCTCTTTGCGCTCAAGCATACCGAGCATTTCACGCTCGGCTTCTTCCGGCGAAGCCCAGTTCTCGATCATCGCCATGGCCGCTTCGTTAGCACCGCCATGCAGCGGGCCACGCAACGAACCAATCGCGCCGGTAACACAGGAGTGCATATCGGAAAGCGTCGAGGCACACACCCGCGCCGTAAACGTTGAAGCATTGAACTCATGCTCGGCGTATAGAATCAGCGATACGTTCATAACCCGCGCATGCAGCTCAGAAGCAGGCTCACCACGCAGCATATGCAAGAAGTGACCGCCTACCGAGGCATCGTCGGTTTCAGTATCAATACGAACGCCGTCATGGCTAAAGCGGTACCAGTAACAAATAATCGAGGGCAGTACCGCTAACAGTCGATCAGAAACATCCTGCTGCTGGTCAAAACTCTCTTCTGTCTCCAGGTTACCCAGCATGGAGGTACCGGTGCGCATAACATCCATCGGGTGCGCATCTTTGGGAATTTGCTCCAGCACGGTTTTCAAAGCATCGGGTAAGCCACGCAGCCCCTTCAGCTTGGTAATATAGCTATCAAGCTCGGCTTGATTGGGCAGCTTGCCTTTCAGTAATAAATACGCGACTTCTTCAAACTTCGCCTTTTCGGCCAGCTCTTTAATATCAAAACCACGGTAGGTTAATCCGGAACCCGTTTTACCCACCGTACACAGCGCTGTAGTACCGGCGCTTTGACCACGGAGTCCTGCGCTGTTTTGCGGTTTGTCAGCCATGTCGTGTCTCCTGTTAGCTCTTTTTATATGTTTTAGTATTGATAGTATTAACGGCTATTAAGCGTCTTTTTGCTCAGCAAATAGCGCGTCGAGCTTTTGCTCGAAATCGTGATAATTTAAAAAGTCGTACAGCTCATCGCGAGTCTGCATGGTATCGACCACCTCTTTTTGATGACCGTTATCTAAAATGCTCTGATACACCTTCAATGCGGCAGCATTCATAGCGCGGAAGGCAGACAGCGGATAGAGCACCATGCGACACCCCACCTCGCCCAGCTCCTGCTGAGAGAACAGCGGCGTTGCGCCAAACTCAGTGATATTGGCCAGTATTGGCGCATTCACGCGCGAACAGAACGCACGATAATCATCCAGGGTGTGCACGGCTTCGGCGAAGATTGCATCCGCACCCGCTTCCACACAGGCATTAGCACGCTCGATAGCGGCGTCTAAGCCCTCTTTCTGGAACGCATCGGTACGCGCAATCAAATAGAAATCGGGATCAAGTTTGGCATCTGCCGCGGCTTTGATGCGGTCAACCATTTCCTGCTGGGACACAATGGCTTTGTTCGGGCGGTGGCCGCAGCGCTTTTGAGCCACTTGGTCTTCCAGGTGAACGGCAGCAACGCCTGCGCGCTGCATCTCTTTAACGGTACGCGAAATATTAAAAGCACCGCCCCAGCCCGTATCGATATCTACCAGCAGCGGAAGATCGGTAGCGCCGCAGATACGATGTGCATCTTCCACCACGTCGTTCATGCTGGTCATACCCAAGTCCGGCAAGCCAAAAGACGCGTTAGCCACGCCGCCGCCCGACAGATAAATCGCTTGGTGGCCTACTCGCTCGGCCATCATCGCGGTATACGCGTTAATCGTGCCTAGAATCGGTAAAGGACGGTTCGCATCTAGCGCAGCACGAAAGCGAGCACCTGGCGTGAGAGTAGATAAAGTGGACATTGGCATTGCTCCTTTAAAAGGCTTGGCGGATAGGCGTAACGAACTAATCCGCTGATGACGTTGATTGTTGTTCAAGAACAGCAGCGTAACGGTCGGCGACGTTGGCTCGGGAAGCGCTAACGTGGCGGCGCATCAGCAACTCCGCCAACTCGGCATCTCCGGCTTCAATGGCATCTACAATACGATGGTGCTCGACAAAGGCGAGCTGGGGCCGCTTACCGCTGGCGCTGAACTGGGTACGGTAAAGACGCACTAAGTAGTAGAGATCATCGCAAAGCAGGTTCATCAGCATTTTGTTATGGCTGCCTTGAACAATGCGATAGTGGAAGTCGAGATCGCCTTCGCGCTGATAGTAAGCTTCGCCACGCTTGAGATCTGCCTGGCCTTCGTGAAGGGCCAACACCTCGCGCAGCCCTTTAATCTCCTCGGCAGACATATGCTCAGCGGCCAAGCGGGCTGCCATGCTCTCAAGCGCTTCGCGCACATCAAACAACTCAAGCAGCTCTTTCATTGAGAGTTTGACAACGCGAGCGCCAACGTGAGGAACACGCTCAATTAGACGGTGCGCTTCTAAACGCCGCATGGCTTCACGCAACGGACCGCGAGAGATACCGTACGTTTTAGAAAGCCCCGGCTCGGTAATTTTGCTGCCCGGCGCCAGCTCTCCACGTACAATAGCGTCTTGAAGCTGGTGAAAGACCCGCTCAGCCAGCGTTCGGACTTCTGGCGAGGTCTGATCACTGGGCGAATCAGCTGTAGAACGAGAAAGAGTAGCAAGTGAGGTCATGGCTAATTGTCGACAATTATGGGGTAGGAGAACTTTAGCCCGCCACATTTGTGCCGTCAACTAGTCAAAATGGTCGATTTTATTCACCTTTCGTGTAACCCAGCCATTTATTCTTGGGTTAATGTCAACAATCATGCTCTTTCCGTTAACTGTGTTTAACCTACCGTGAGAAAGACGTCAGTGGTTAACACTGGTGTCATCAATTAACGACCTCTAGAATGCGTTGCCTTCCATCGGCCTGGCGTTTGCTTCATGACATCGGCGTTGACCATTAAAGCCCTGCCCTACTCTCCTACTCCACTGGAGATATTTGCTCACCTGCGAAAGCGTCATGGTGCGGTATTACTTGATAGCGGCCGCCCATCAGCAAACGGGCGCTACGACATTATCAGCAGTGATCCGTTAGCTACGCTAGAAGTCATGCCTGATGGACAAACTCACTTCACTTCAACGCAGCTGGACCTTCCTTCGGCACTCGCTGGGGATATGACCGCCCAGCAGCAATGGATGCTTGAACAGCTACCCAGCACAGATTTCCCCAGCGAGCTGCCTTTTTTAGGCGGCCTGATGGGTTATTGGAGTTATGACCTAGGACGTAATAACCTCGCGATTCCCAGCCGCCACCCCAATGTTACCAATCTGCCATTGGCACGTTTGGGGCTTTACGACTGGTGCATTACCTTTGATCACGAAAAGCAGGCAACTTGGCTCATTGCAACAGCAACTCGTCAACAGCAGGTCATGAAATGGCTAGCTCAGCCACCTGCCAGTGTTGATAAAGACTTTCACTTAACCAGCCCCTTTCAGGGCGAGCTAAGCCAAGCGGATTACACCGAACGTTTTAACTCTGTTCAACACTACATTCGTGCAGGTGACTGCTATCAAATTAACCTTGCTCAGCGGTTTACAGCGAGCTATGAAGGCGATGAATGGCAGGCTTATCTACGCCTTCGTAAGGCAACGCCGACGCCCTTCTCAGGCTTTATGGCCTGGGAAAACCAGGCGGTACTCTCACTTTCCCCTGAACGCTTTATCCAGTGTAAAGACGGGCGAGTGGAAACGCGCCCAATTAAAGGCACACGACCACGTGGGAAGTCGCCGGAGGAGGATATCGCCCTAGCCGAACAGTTATTAAGCAGCACGAAAGACCGCGCGGAAAATGTCATGATTGTTGATTTGCTGCGCAATGACTTGGGAAGAGTATGCACTCCTGGGTCTATTCGTGTACCGCAGCTATGTCAGTTAGAGAGCTACCCCAACGTGCATCACCTGGTAAGCGTGGTTCAAGGTCAGCTCGCCAAACATCGCTCACCGCTATCTCTGCTGACAGCAGCGTTTCCTGGCGGCTCTATTACTGGCGCGCCTAAAATACGCGCCATGCAAATTATCGACGAGCTGGAGCCTTGCCAACGCAGTGTCTATTGCGGAAGCCTGGGGTACATCGATAAACGGGGCAGCATGGACACATCAATTGCGATACGCACCATGGTGGCAGATGCAGGCAAGCTAAATGTTTGGGGCGGCGGCGGATTAGTAGCCGACTCTAGAGCAGACGAGGAGTATACAGAAACGCTGGATAAAATCCGCCATCTAATCGGCGCTTTGGAATAAATAACAAAATCCTTAAATCAAAAAGGAATATAAAAGCCAAACCAAACGGTATTGGGGCTAAGCCCCTCCTCTTTGATAGCCTAGTGTCATACTCGAACTTATGACAGGAGGCAGCATGTCTTCAGCGCTTGACAGCATTAACCGTGATTTTGCCAATAATCCCCAAGATCTTATCAAGTGGGCACTTAGCCAAGGCGAGCGGCCTATTTGCACGACCAATTTTCGGCCGTTTGAGGCGGTGATTCTGCATATGGTCACTCAGGCACGTCCAGACATACCCATCGTATGGATGGATAGTGGCTATAACACTGAGGCCACTTACCAATTCGCCGATGCCTTAATCCAGCGGCTGAACCTAAACATGGTCAGCTTTATTCCGCAGCGAACCCGTGCTCACCGTGAAGCGCTAGAGGGGGCAATGCCCAGCATTGACGACCCACGTCACGCAGCCTTCACTCAAGAAGTAAAGATTGAGCCGTTTGAGCGTGCCCTACGGGAAATGCAGCCGGATGTCTGGTTCACCGCCCTGCGGGCAGAGGACACCCCAGAGCGGGCCAAAATGCAGCCTGCCAGCCGTAACAGCGATGGCTTATTAAAAATTGCCCCGCTGCTGCAGTGGACAGCAAAAGATATGTACTACTACCTTGAGGCACACGACCTGCCCAACAACTTCGACTACTTCGACCCCACCAAGGTAGAAGACAAGCGTGAGTGTGGCCTGCATTTACAGCACTGAGATAGAACGCCCAGCGCTGATTAATACAGAACTGGGATAGAAATGGTGAATAGCGCCCAGACACCCACGTCAAGCGCTATTCACCCACTACTCGATGCTCCTAATGCTCAGGAAGCTCTACTCCCTCAAACAAGTCATGCTCAAAACGTGGGCCAGCCAACAAGGCTTCATCTACCAAGTCTCGGGTGAGATGAGGTGCAAAGCGTACTAGGAAATCGTACATGTAGCCGCGCATAAAGGTACCACGACGAATCCCAATCTTAGTCGTAGAACTCGCAAATAAATGGCTTGCATCCAACGCGACCAAGTCTTCATCTAATACCGGATCAACCGCCATATGGGCAACGATACCAACGCCCATTCCCAGTCGCACATAGGTTTTAATCACATCAGCATCGGCGGCCGTTAACACCACATTAGGTGTAAGTCCCTGCGCTTTAAACGCATCATCTAACTGCGAGCGGCCGGTAAACCCAAACACGTAAGTCACTAATGGATGTTCGGCCAACGCTTGAAGGGACAGCGGCTTGTCTATCGATGCCAGTGGGTGGTCTTTAGGCACTAAAACGCAGCGATTCCAGCGATAGCAAGGTAACAACACTAAGTCGGTGAATAGCTCTAGCGATTCGGTGGCAATTGCAAAGTCGGCCTGACCTTCGCTAACCATCTGAGCGATCTGCTTGGGTGTGCCCTGCTGCATATGTAGGGCAACATCAGGATACTTAAGAGTAAACTCGCTGATGATAGGAGGCAGTGCATAGCGCGCCTGAGTGTGAGTGGTAGCAATCGACAAACTACCCCGACGCTCGTCGCTGTGCTCTTGGGCAACTTGTTTGATGTTTTCGGTCAGCTTCAACACCTGACCTGCCAGCTCAATGATTGACAGCCCAGCAGGTGTTACGCGAGTAAGGTGCTTTCCGCTGCGTGCAAAAATCTCCACACCTAGCTCATCTTCAAGCAAGCGTATCTGCTTGGAAATACCCGGCTGCGAGGTAAATAAACTCTGCGCGGTGGCTGACACATTCAGGTTGTGTCGATTGACTTCCCAGATATAGCGAAGTTGCTGTAGCTTCATATCCTCACCTTATTATCTATGCAGGAAGCACGTTGAAGCGCATCCTCGCGCCGCTGCTGTCTTGCCTTCCCGCGAAGCACTTAGAGGTGAAGTACTTGGTGGGCGGCACGCCTCATACATACAATTTTGAATAAAAAAATATCTTATAATTCACTTATAGTATAAAAAATAGCCGTTACGAACACCCCTTAATTTTTCATAATGGCTGTCAAAACGTCATAGGAAATTTGCCAGCACCTTCTCCGCCCGCTAACATCTGCCAACTTGGCGCGGTGAAAGTGCGCTAGTAGAACGCGTAATGACCGTTGCTCCATTTGAGGCAACGAAACAGCAAGAGCAACGCAAACGGGAGAAACAGATGGCTAACAATGTTGATGTCACCAACGCCAATTTTGAGCAAGAAGTCCTCAACGCCGAACAGCCAGTCCTACTGAAGTTTTGGGCCCCCTGGTGCGGTCCCTGTAAAGTAATGGCACCTGTGGTTGATGAAGTTGCTGCCGAACGTGGTGATAATCTGAAAGTGGTTAGCGTGAACGTTGACGATGCGCCTGAAATTGCTGCAGAACAAGGTGTACGCGGCGTTCCAACAGTGATGCTATTTAAGTCCGGCACGAAAGTAGCGTCGCTGGTAGGTGCACAGTCTAAATCCCAGCTGACCCAATTTATCGATCAAAATGCCTAACTCGCGCTAACGTTACCGCTGGCACTGCCAGCGGTAACTTCCTGCACTTCCCATCTCAAACGCTTCCTTCTATTCTCGACGCTTCCAAGGTGGACGGCGTGCATCACCAAGACGCGTTCGACGCTGCCCTCCCGGCCCCAGTAAATGAGCAATCCAGCGAGTCTGAGGATGACTATCCAAGGCGATTTTTAATGTCATCGTCAATACTACCGACAACAACATCCCCGCAGCACCAAAGATCCACCCCCACACAACCAACGACAGAAACGCCACAAACGTCGATAGCCCCAAGGCTTGCCCCATCACTCGTGGCTCAATCAAGTTACCCAAAACGAAATTAATCACCAAATAGGCAGATGCGAGTAAAAATGCCTGCAGTACTCCGCCATCTTGGGATACCAGCAATAGCAGCACAGGAGGAATCGCCGCCAAGGCCGAGCCGATATTAGGAATAAAGTTAAGGGCAAAAGCCAACACCCCCCACAGCAACGGAAACTCCACTCCCACTATCAAGCAGGAGAGCCAGACTAATACCCCGGTAGCCAAGCTAATAACGGTCTTCACTGCCAGGTAGCGCTTCAGCGTTAAACTAAACTCGCTAAACCGCTTTAGGCTTGGCGCTGGGTTCTCAAGTGCGCGGGACACTTTATCTCGGAAGTTAAGCGTTTCAAACAGCATGAAAATAACTAACAGCCCGATAATACTGCCTTGCATAAAGAGATTGCCGAGTTCGCCTAGCAACGCTGTCACCCACGACCCATCGTCTTCCATAGCAAGCATATTGCTGAGCTGATCAGGATTAATGGCTAGCCCACGGCTAGAGAGCGCATTCAGCAAATCCCAATAGTGCTCATACAAACGCGACTCGATATCCGGCAGCACTTGAACAAAGGTGCTAAAGCTGTTCACCACCAGCAAGCCAATTAAGGAAATAAAACCCAGCAGCACCATCAATGTTAAAAAAGCAGAGGCTCCCCTGCTGAGCCCACAGCGGTGCAGCCACTGCACAGGCGACGTACATACAACAGCAATAAATACTGACAGTAACAGAGGAACCAGAAGATCCGCCCCTGCCTTCATACCCGCAACAATAACAACGAGTGCGGCAAGCGCCAGGGTCGCATTTAAAGGGATACTACGATAATCCTCATCCGATAATTTCGACATTGCCCTTTCCTTAGCATGTTATCCACATATCATGGCTGCTCACGCGATATTGCACAAACCATGACAACATTAAGCAATTGCTTTGCATCGACTCTTAGCCAGTGAACTTTATTGCGCTTTGCCCTTCCAAGCAGCGTCACAGTATAAATTAGTTAACATTAATCATTGGCTCGATCAGTAAGGAAGTGACCTATGAATCCAGCAACACCACATCTAAGACGCTTGCGCTACGGCGTGCTTGGCAGCGCACTTCTCGCCCTTCTGGTAACGTCTACGGCTCACGCCGCGCCCCCCACCCCGCCTAGCCTACATGTCCAAGCCCAATCATGGGTGGAAGTAGAGCCCGACAAAGCCACACTATCTGCACGGCTATGGGAAAATACCCCAGCGGTTTCCACGCTGGAAGATACTGACAGTGGCGAGCTGAGCGACGCACGCGAACGGCTTGAAAATCGAGCCAGTGAGCTAATTAAAGCCATGGAAGAGATCGGCATTGAACAACGCGCCATCAATGCAGGGTCACTTAATGTCTATCCTGAGCACGTCGCAGGGCCGCGCAACGAT
Organism: Halomonas sp. XH26; assembly: GCF_024138895.1. Lineage (NCBI taxonomy): Bacteria > Pseudomonadati > Pseudomonadota > Gammaproteobacteria > Oceanospirillales > Halomonadaceae > Halomonas > Halomonas sp. XH26. The sequence goes on along the minus strand of NZ_CP071889.1, from coordinate 1,289,412 downwards.
GATGGCGAACAAGAAACGTTAATGCGCACCCGCCTAGAGCGCCCCTTCAGTATTGAGCTTACCAATATAGGCCAATTGGGCGAGGTGTTTGACGCAATGATAAGTGCTGGCGTGAACACGCTGGACGGCGTTCAGTTTGATCTTCAAGACCGCGACGCTGCTACCGATGAAGCACTTACTAAAGCGCTAGAAAAAGCCCGCCATAAAGCGGACCTAATGGCCAGCACACTAGGCGTAAGGCTTGGCCAAGTACAGCGCATTGAAGAAGCCCAAGCCCCCATCTTCCAGCCCCGCATGATGGCCATGCGCGCTGAGAGCGATGCCATGGGCAGTGGTTCCGCTAGCGACTATCGCCCCGGCACCATTCGTATCGATGCCGAGGTCAACGTCGAGTGGGCAATTAGAGGGCAAGACGCTCAAGGCCGCCCAGGTAGGGTTGCAGAGGCGCAGGAATAGCAATAGAGCCATCCGCCTGCTGGTGGTTTTCAAGCACCGCCAGCAGGCAACGCCCCACCGCCAGACCTGAACCATTCAGCGTATGCAGCAACTGTGGCTTTTTCGCGTCTGGGTGGCGGAAGCGGGCCTGCATGCGCCGCGCCTGGAAATCTTCGCAGTTAGAGACTGAAGAAATTTCCCGATACGTTTCTTGGCTAGGCAACCAAACTTCCAAATCGTAGGTCTTCGCCGCCCCAAAGCCCATATCGCCGGTACACAGCGTCACTACGCGGTAAGGCAACTCCAGCGCCTGCAGAATTGCTTCAGCATGGCCACGCATCTCTTCTAGTGCTTCATAACTCTTATCTGGCTCGACAATCTGCACCATTTCGACTTTATCGAACTGATGCTGACGAATCATGCCGCGGGTATCGCGCCCATGAGAACCTGCTTCGCTGCGGAAACAAGGCGTGTGGGCAGTCAACTTCATTGGCAACGCCGCCTGATCGACAATCTCATCACGCACAAAGTTAGTTAGTGGCACTTCCGACGTCGGAATTAGGTGGTATTCCCGCTCGTCGTTAAGTTTAAACAGATCTTCGCCAAATTTTGGCAGCTGGCCGGTGCCCATTAGCGAATCGCGATTGACCATGTACGGCACATAGCACTCTTCGTAACCATGCTGCTGAGTTTGCGTATCCAGCATAAATTGCGCCAGTGCTCGATGCAGACGCGCAATCGGCCCACGCATTACCGCAAAGCGAGCGCCAGTCAGCTTAGCCGCCAGTTCAAAATCGAGATAACCCGACTTCTTACCAAGATCCACGTGATCCAGCACCTCAAAATCAAACTCACGCGGCGTACCCCAGCGGTGAAGCTCAACATTATCGTCTTCGCTTTTGCCTTCCGGCACGCTTTCATGAGGAAGGTTGGGAATACCACTAATAGCGTCATCCCACTCTTCCTGCACCTCGGCCAGCTCTTTCTTGGCTTTATCCAGGCGCTCGCCTAAATCGCTCACTTCATCCAGCAACGGCTGAATATCTTCACCGCTAGCCTTCGCCTTACCAATCGCTTTTGAACGTATATTGCGTTCGTTTTGTAGCTGCTCGGTCTGGGTTTGCAACTCACGACGGCGCGATTCCAGCGCTTGCAGTGCCGCTTTATCAAGTTCGAAGCCCCGCCGGGCCAGTTGTTGCGCAGCCGCATCAAGATCACCGCGCAGCAGTTTCGGATCGAGCATGAGTTATCCCTTGGCCTGAAATCAGTGGAACACGGCGTACATCGCCCGTGATGAAAGAGGCCTATTGTAGGCAAAAGCACGGCGGGGAGCTATGGGGGGGAGCGCCAGCGAGTTATTACCTAATACAGCAAGTTATGAAAAGCAGGTTGGAAAACGAAAATTAGGGGTTCACACCTCCAAGAAAGATTCCTTCCGAACGTTTACTGCACAAAACTCCCGCTCCCCTGCATACGCTATTACCAATCGGCATAAAAACCTTGGCTCACTAGCCCAAAGTGATAGAGTGCCCGCCGATTTGCAGCGCGAATCACTAATAATGGATGTTAAACAGGAGAAACGTAGTGCAGGAAACAGCAAAAAAGGGAAAGTTTTCTTGGTGGAGTAGAATCGCGCTGTGGAAAAAAATTTTGGCGGGGTTGGCACTGGGGATATTAGCCGGTGCGTTACTAGGTGAAACCGCCAGTGTCTTTAAGCCGCTCGGCGATATTTTCATTAATGCCATAATGATGCTGATTGTACCGCTAGTGTTCTCGACGCTAGTGGTCGGTATTACCTCAATGCGAGACCCGCAAAAAATGGGTCGCATTGGTGCGCGTACTATTACCTTGTATTTGGTGACGACGGCCTTTGCGATCAGCATTGGTCTACTGCTTTCCACCCTATTACAGCCAGGGGTAGGCGTCGATTTAAGCTTCGATACAGAAGTGGCTGCAAACGAAGCCCCCTCTCTGATTTCTATTCTGGTTAACTTGGTGCCGCGCAACCCTCTCGATGCCCTGGCTAATGGCAACATTATGCAGATCATTGTATTTGCCATTGGCTTAGGTATTTCGCTAACGCTGATTGGCGAAAAAGGCGAGCCGGTTATGAAGGTTTTCGATAGCTTTGCTGAAGCTATGTACAAGCTCACCGGCATTGTGATGGCCTTTGCGCCCTTTGGTGTATTTGGCTTAATCGCTCACGTTTCGGGCCAGTACGGCTTAGAAATCCTGCTGCCGCTGGCCAAGCTGATTGGCGTGGTATATCTCGCCTGCATTCTGCATGTGTTGGTAATCTACTCTGGGTTTATTTCACTACTTGGCCGCTTGAACCCTGTGCGCTACCTCCAAGGCAGCTTGGATGCCATTGTGGTGGCGTTCTCCTCTGCCTCGTCTGCTGGCACGCTACCGGTGTCGATTCGCTGCGCGCAAAAAAACCTAGGGGTTTCAGAGGGCGTTTCTGGCTTTGTGCTCCCCGTGGGTGCGACGATTAACATGGACGGCACGGCGCTTTACCAAGGCGTAGTCGTGCTGTTTATTGCCCAAATGACCGGCACCGATCTAACCATGATGGATTACGGCATGATTGTGGCCACCGGCACGCTGGCCTCAATTGGCACCGCGGGCGTTCCCGGCGCGGGTCTCATAATGCTGTCGATTGTAATGGCACAAATTGGCCTGCCTCTGGAAGCCATTGCAGTGGTTGCCGGTATCGATCGTATTCTGGATATGGCCCGCACCAGCGTAAACGTGGCGGGTGATTTGATGGTCACGACCCTGGTGGGTAAAAGCGAAGGCGAGCTAAACGAAGAGGTTTATAACAACAACCGCGCATAGACTTCTTTATGAATGTTACTTTAGCGCTTGCTGCCTTTGTGCAGCGGGCGCTTTTTTTATGGCCTGGCGCTAACCTGCTAGCATGTTGTTAATTGCCCCTAACCATGCGAGCTCTTATGCCCTCTGCGTTTGAACAAACTCTAACGGCCATTGATGCGCTTCACGCCCAAGATCCGCGCCAAACCACCCTTGCCGATGGCACACCCCTGCCCCAGGAGCTTGCCTACGCCCAGCGTATGAGCCATTGGTTAGCGCAGTTGCAATCTGCCCCTGCCGAACTGCTGCGTTTGGCGGTACGCGCCCAACATCTCCAGCGCTGGCTTGTGCCGCGCAGCGATTACCCTGAAGGACGCATAGGCTATTTAACCTGGCGTCGCGATCAGGGTGAGCGCGCGGGCGATACCACTGCCCAGCTGATGCGTGACGCTGGCTATAGCGCTGCAGACGCCGAACGAACCGCAACGATTATCCGTAAGAAAGGTCTTGGCCGCGACTCCGATGTGCAAGCGCTGGAAGATTGCGCCTGCCTGGTGTTCTTGGAAAATTATTTCGCGGATTTCTCCCGCAAGGTCGAGCACGACCATATGGTGCGTATTGTGCAAAAAACCTGGGGCAAGATGTCCCCCCAAGCACATGCACTTGCTCTGGCACTGCCCATGAACGCGACCAGCGCAGCGCTGGTGAAAGAGGCGCTTGGCAGCGCATAAGACGCGCCATCAAGATGCAGAGCCGCGGTAGCTGCGGTAAAGTAGCGTATCCCCTATCCGCTCCCAGCAGTGACGGCTTGATCAACTATGATTGCATCTTTGGATTCTCGTACGGCCCCGTTTAAACGCCTAAGCACTCATTACGTGCGTTTCCTCGACGCCTTGCGCGCCCGTGGCTTCGAAGGCGAGATTGCCCCGGACTATGCCAACCGCACGGTGCTGGCAACGGATAACTCGATTTACCAGCGCCTGCCCCAGGCGGCGGTGTTTCCTAAGCATGCGGAAGACCTTGAGCGCCTTGCCAAGCTGGCTGCCGAGCTGCCCCACCGCGATATCGTGCTCACGCCTCGTGGCGGCGGTACCGGCACTAACGGCCAGTCGTTGACCGACGGTATCGTGGTGGACGTTTCCCGCCATATGAACCAGATCCTCGAGATCGATGTAGAGGCACGGCGGGTACGCGTTCAGGCGGGCGTGGTGAAGGATCAACTCAACGCGGCGCTGAAGCCCCATGGGCTGTTTTTTGCCCCGGAGCTGTCGACCTCTAACCGCGCCACCATCGGCGGGATGATCTCCACCGATGCCAGCGGCCAGGGTAGCTGCGAGTATGGCAAAACCCGTGACCACGTACTGGAACTGGATACGGTTCTGCTGGGGGGCCAGCATCTGCATAGCCGCGCGCTTAGCGCTGACGAAGAGCAGCAGGCCGTTGCCCAATCCGGCATTCTTGGCCAGGTGCATACCACCGCGGCTGAGATTATCGACCAGCAGCGGGGGCTGATTGAGGCGAAATTTCCGCCGCTCAACCGCTGCTTAACCGGCTACGATCTGGCGCACCTGCGGGAAGCAGAAGGCCAGTTGAACCTGAACAGCCTGCTGTGCGGATCGGAAGGCTCATTAGGCTTTTTGAATGAAGCGGTACTCAATGTGCTGCCGATTCCCAAGCACGCTACCTTGGTCAATGTGCGCTATGCCAGCTTTATGGACGCGCTGCGCGATGCCAAGGCACTGATGACGACCAGCGCGCGCCCTACCTCGATTGAAACTATTGATGACACCGTGCTGCAGCTGGCGATGGAGGACTTTGTCTGGGACAGCGTGGCCGCGTTTTTCCCCGCTACCGGCAGCACGCCGATTCGTGGTATTAACCTGATCGAGTTTAATGACGATGACCCTGAGCGCTTGTCTAAGCGTGTGCGGGCGTTCACGGAACACTTGAGCCAAGACCCCACGGTAGAACGTTTAGGTTACACCCTGGCGGAAGGCCGTTCGCAGATTCAAAAAGTTTACGCCATGCGCAAACGCTCGGTGGGTTTGCTGGGCAATGTACAGGGCGAAAAGCGCCCGATTGCGTTTGTGGAAGATACCGCCGTACCACCGGAGCACTTGGCTGACTTTATTACTGAGTTTCGTGCCGCGTTGGATGCCCGACAGCTCTCCTACGGCATGTTTGGTCATGTCGATGCGGGAGTGCTGCACGTGCGCCCGGCGCTGGATATGAAAGATCCCGAACAGGAAAAACTGATTCGTGAGATTTCTGATGAAGTGGCAGCCCTGACCCAGAAGTACGGCGGGTTGTTGTGGGGCGAGCACGGCAAAGGCGTACGCTCGGAGTACGGCCCCAAATTCTTTGGTGAGTTATACCCCAGCCTGCAGCGCGTTAAAGCTGCGTTTGACCCGCATAACCAGCTAAACCCAGGCAAAATTGCGTCGCCCGCTGAAGGCAGCGAACTAATCGCCAAAGACAGTGACCCAGAGCTATTAACGGTTGATGGCGTCACTATGCGCGGCCAGTTGGATCGCACCATTGATGAACGGGCGTGGCAGGCTTACGACGCGGCGGTGTACTGCAACGGCAATGGTGCCTGCTACAACTATGATGTTGATGACCCCATGTGCCCTTCCTGGAAGGCTACCCGCGATCGTCGCCATTCGCCCAAAGGCCGCGCTAGCTTGATGCGTGAGTGGCTACGCCTACAGTCCCAGGCAGGGATCGATGTGGTGGAGGAGTCGCGCAAAAAGAAAGCCGAAAGCGGCTGGGGCTTTATCAAAAGCTTTCCATTACGCGTCGCCAATACGCTCAGCCGCAAGCAACACCACGACTATTCTCACCAAGTTTACGATGCCATGGCGGGCTGTTTGGCGTGTAAATCCTGTGCAGGCCAGTGCCCGATAAAGGTCAATGTGCCGCAGTTCCGTTCACAGTTTTTAGAGGTCTACCACGGCCGCTATTTGCGCCCACTGCGCGATTACCTGATCGGTGGCACCGAATTTATGTTGCCAACCCTTGCCAAGGTGGCGCCGCTGTATAACTCCCTACTTAAACAGCGTTGGGTAGATAGCCTAATGCGTCAAGGGCTGGGAATGAGTGATTCCCCGCAGCTTTCCCGCGCCAGCGTAAAGAAACAGATAAGGGCTTGGGGCGTTGCCGAAGCCACGCCCACCTCGCTTGCGCTGCTGACTGAGCAGCAGCGTGCCAACAGCGTGATAATTGTCCAGGACGCGTTCACCAGCCACTTTGAAGCCAAGCTGGTGATGGATGTGGTGGAACTACTGTCGCGGCTCAACCTGCGGGTGTTTGTGATGCCATTTTCTGCTAACGGCAAACCGCTACAAGTGCAGGGCTTTTTAGGTGCCTTTGAGCGCACAGCGGCAAAACAGGCCAAGCGCCTGCGGGCGTTGGCAGAGTTCGACGTACCCATGGTGGGGATCGACCCGGCGATGACGCTGACCTATCGCCAAGAGTACGTCAAAGCCCTGGGCCGTGATCAAGTGCCCAACGTGCTGATGCTGCAAGAGTGGCTAGCCACGCGTATGAACACGCTAGCGCCTCGCCAACTGAACCTAACCGATCCTGGCTTTAAGCTGCTTTCCCACTGCACCGAAAAGACCAACGCCCCGGGCAGCCCCAAAGCTTGGCAGCAGGTGTTTGCGGCATTTGGTTTAGAGCTTGAGCTGATGGCGACCGGCTGCTGCGGTATGTCCGGCACCTACGGCCATGAAACCCGTAATGTCGCAACCTCCAAAACCATTTATGCCCAATCCTGGCAGCCCCAGGTGGAAGCCGAGCAAAACACAGGCAAGCTGCTAGCCACCGGCTACTCCTGCCGCAGCCAGGTGAAACGCTACTCAGCGCAAACTTTGCCACACCCGCTTCAGGCACTACTTACATGCCTCAAGCGGGCAAGTTAATCAACGCAACACTGTCGATTAAAAGAACAGCTGCTTGAGGGCTTGGCCAGGGTCCTCTTCACGCATAAAGGCTTCACCAACCAAGAAACCGTTCACCTCATGGTCGCGCATTAGCTCCACGTCATCGCGGGTGTGGATTCCGGATTCAGTGATGACCGTGACGCCTTCAGGAATGCGCGGCAGCAGGTCTAATGTGGTGTTCAGGCTAGTCTCGAAGGTATGCAAATTACGGTTGTTGATGCCCACCAGTTTTAGATCCAGCGCTAGAGCACGCTCTAACTCAACAGCGTCATGCACTTCTACCAGTACATCCATGCCTAACGCATTGGCTTGTTGGTGCAGATCGCGCAGTTGGGTGTCGTCTAGGGCAGCGACAATCAGCAAGATGCAGTCTGCACCGATGGCACGCGCCTCGGTTACCTGATAGCTATGGGTAATAAAATCTTTACGAATAACGGGAAGGTCACTGGCATCGCGGGCAGCGATCAGAAAGTCTTCATGCCCCTGGAAGAAATCGGCATCCGTCAATACCGACAAACAGGCTGCGCCGCCCTCTGCATAACGTTTGGCAATGTCGTCAGGATGAAAATCCTCGCGCATCACGCCCTTGGAAGGCGAAGCTTTTTTCACCTCAGCGATAACCGCTGCGTCACCAGCGGCAATACGCGCATTCAGTGCAGCAATAAAGCCACGGGGGGCGCTTTGTTTGTCAGCCAACGCCAGCAGATCTGCTTCAGAAACCGCCTGTCGGCGCTCGGCTACCTCTTCGTCTTTACGAGCCAAAATACGCGTTAAAATTGTTGGCGTTGCCTGATCAGTCATTAGATTTTTTACCTTTTAAAGACGCTAGTGAAGTGTGAAAGCTCTCGAAGCTTCTCTAGCGGTAACTTTGAGGCCTGCGCATCCTGGGCCACCATCACCCCTTCTTTTAAGCTGTCGGCCACACCAGAGCAGTAAAGTGCGGCACCCGCATTAAGGGCCACTATATCTGCCGCCGCACCCTCGCCACTCAATGCGGCTTTTACCAGTCGTAAGCTGTCTTCAGCGCTGGCTGCTTTAAGCGTAGCTAAGCTTTGTCGCTCAATACCCAACTCTTCTGGAGTGATGGTGTACTCAGTAATTTCGCCATCTTTTAGTTCAGCCACGCGCGTGGGTGCTGCCAAGGAAATTTCATCCAAGCCATCTTCAGAGCACACCACTAACACGTGGCGACTGCCGAGCTTGCGCAGCACTTCAGCCATCAACGGCACTAGCTCCGGCGAGTAAACCCCCAGCACCTGGTTAAGTGCACTTGCGGGGTTAGTCAACGGGCCAAGGATGTTAAACAGCGTGCGCACGCCCATCTCCCGACGCGGCCCAATAGCGTAGCGCATAGCCGGGTGATGATTGGGGGCAAACATAAAGCCCACGCCAACCTGTTCGATACAGCGTGCTACCTGTTCAGGCTTAAGATCAAGGTAAATGCCAGCGATATCAAAAAGGTCTGCACTGCCCGACGAAGAAGAGACGCTGCGGTTACCATGCTTGGCGACATGAGCGCCCCCAGCAGCCGCCACAAAGCTAGCCGCCGTAGAAACATTAAACAGATTTGCACCATCACCACCGGTGCCGACAATATCCACTACGTTATCGGTGTGCAGTTCAACACGCTTCATGAGTTCGCGCATAACCTGTGCCGCCGCGCTAATTTCCTCGGCGCTCTCGCCTTTCATGGCAAGTCCCACTAGCAGGCCACCAATTTGCGCATCGGAGGCTTCGCCGGTCATGATCTGGCGCATTAGCGCGTGCATCGCATTGAAAGAGAGGTCTTCGCGGCGCATCACCGCGTTAATTGCATCTCGCATTTGCATGAACAGAAAAGCCCCTAAAGCGTATAAATTTGGCAATCAGCCACGTTTTAAAAAGTTAGCCAATAACGCATGGCCTTGGCGCGTGAGTATTGACTCAGGGTGAAACTGTACCCCTTCAACATCCAGGCTACGATGACGAAAGCCCATTATCAGCCCTGGCGTAACGTCATCGTCTGCGGTCCAGGCAGTGATTTCAAAACACTCCGGTAAGCTTGTTTTTTCTACCACGAGTGAATGGTAACGGGTCACTTCTAACGGGTTTTCAAGCCCGCTAAAAACCCCCTGCCCACCGTGCACTACAGCCGACGTTTTACCATGCATTACCTGAGGTGCTCGCACCACTTTACCACCGTAAACTTGTCCAATCGCCTGATGCCCAAGACAAACCCCTAAAATAGGTAGTTTACCCGCAAAGTGGCCAATCGCAGCCAGCGATATACCCGCCTCGTTGGGGGTGCATGGTCCTGGTGAAATGACTAGATGAGTAGGCGCTAAGGCGTCAATTTGTTCAAGGGTAAGCTCATCGTTGCGATAGGTCATTACCTCGGCACCCAACTCTCCCAGGTACTGGACGATATTGAACGTGAAGCTGTCGTAGTTATCGATCATCAATACACGTTGCACTACCTGCACTTGCGCCATCGCCGCAGCTACTCCATCACATTAATCAAACCACTTGGTAGGGATGATACCCCAACCCAAGCACCACTTGCAGGGCCAAGGGTTGGCTAAAACATTAGCACTTCTAATACTCTGGTAATTTTCAGTGAGGAACCAACGCTGAGTTTATCAGTAAATTGTGAGGAGCTTTTCAAGGTAATCAAAAAACCCTGAAAGCGACTAGCTAGCCCTTCCTGCTAGGTTTAAACAACTGGACAGCATAACGAAACTGGCAACAGGCCTTGACTGTCTTTATCATCTGCCGACTTTTTAATGCGTTAGGAGCGTGACATGGACAATCGAGCACCCTGGATAATAACGCTCGTATTGATGACGACTGTCAGCAGCACTCACGCGCTTGGAGACACCTCGTTTAACGTCATCGCTTCGTTTTCAGTCATTAAAGATTTAGTGAAGCGTGTCGCGGGCGACAGCATCAGCATTACCACTATTGTGCCTACGGGTGAAGATGTGCACCGCTGGGAGCTTCAACCGCCAAATGCCCTGGCTGTCGAGGAAGCTGACATTGTTTTCTACAACGGGTATGGGTTAGAGCCATGGATACGGCATATTGAAGCCATGGCAGACGACACACTAACGCTGACAGCGCTTGCAGAAAGCGCCGACTATGAGTCGCTAGCGATTCCGGTAGGCCAATATAGAGACAGCGCTGATCCGCACATGTGGATGGACCCAAAAGGGGCAGCCGCTTATGTTGATGTGATAGAAGAAACGCTTATCGAACGCTATCCCGAGCAGGCTGAGGCGTTTGCCACGCGCGCCGCTGAAACTCGTGAAGCACTGGCGCTGTTAGATCATCAACTTAGGGAGCGCTTGGAAGGCATTCCGCAAACGAATCGCATGCTCACTACCAGCGAAGCCTCCATGGCTTACTTTGCCCGTGCCTACGGTTTTGAGTACGCCGCCATTTGGGGGATTGGCAGTGAGACAATTGGTAGCGCGCAGGCGATGGAAGCAATGAGCATGCACCTTTCACAAAAACGCCCGCCTGCACTGTTCTATGAAAGCACCTCACCCTATATCCACATGGATGCGCATGCCCGAGAAACGGAGCTTTCGCTGGTAGGGCCTTTATACGTAGATACCTTGAGCGATGCCGACGGCTCCGCCTATAACTACCCTGCTATGCTGCGCCATAACGCTGAATTAATGCATGAACACCTAGGCGGCGCACGGGCAGAGAAGTAGCCCTAGCACAACAACATCGGCTGTTTTACTCCATCAACGCCAGCAATGAGCTAATGATCAAATCAGGCTGGCTATGCTCAATTGGCTCGCCGTGGTTATAGCCGTATGGTAACGCCACGGTAGTAAAGCCAGCAGCTTTGCCTGCGGCGATATCGTGGCGTGAATCGCCTACCATGACACTTGCCGAAGGAGGGATATCCAGCTGCTGAGCCACATGAAGTAGCGGCAGCGGGCTGGGTTTTTTCTCGGCAAGCGTGTCGCCGCCAATGCAATGTGTAAAGAGCGTTAGCAGATCAAAGTGGCTCAGAATTGGCGCAATAAAGCGCTCAGGCTTGTTGGTAATCAGCACCAGCGGATAGCCCGCCTTATGCAAATCATGCAGCGCTGTTCGCACGCCTGGGTAGAGCCGGGTTAGCGCATTGGGGGCAGCACCGTAATGGCGCATAAAAGCTTCATAGGCGGTGGTTTGTAATACCTGCCCCGGCGCCTCCGATAACGCCCAAGTTAGCGCCCTTTCGACAAGTACCTGTGCACCATTACCCACCCAGTCACGCACAAACTCTTCGCTGGGCGCAGGTAGCCCAACATCGCTGAGCGAGCGCTGAACCGCTATCGCTAGGTCTGGGACCGAATCAATCAAAGTGCCATCTAAATCAAATGCAATTAACCGTTTACCCTGCAAAATGGCATGCACGCTTTTTCTCCCTACTCTACGCAAAAATATTTTTCAAAAAATGGCCGTTAGTAACTGTAATCGCAGCTTATTCTTTTATCCTACCGACTTAGCACGTCGCCAACCACGCCCGAAAGCTCTATGCTGTGACCATATTAGCCGAGGAGAAAGTAATGACCATCCCCCGAATTGTGATTGTCGGCGGTGGCGCTGGCGGGCTTGCTCTAGCAACACGCTTAGGACGTACGCTAGGCAAAAAAAAGCGCGCCGAGATTGTCCTGCTAGATCGCAATGCCACCCATGTATGGAAACCGCTTTTACACGAACTCGCGACCGGAGTATTGAACTCCAGCATGGATGAAGTGGATTACCGCGGCCACTCTTCCGCGCACCATTACCGCTACCAACGCGGCTCTTTAAATGGCCTTGATCGCGAACAAAAAGTCATTCACCTAGCACCAATCAAAGATGAAGACGGCGTCGAAGTCCTTCCCTCTCGAAAACTAACTTACGATTATTTAGTAATAGCGCTCGGCAGTATTTCCAATGATTTTGGAACAGCGGGCGTTGCAGAACACTGCCACTTTATTGATTCGCCTCAGCAGGCCAAAGCGTTTCAGCGCGATATGATCAATACCTTTTTGCGTTATACCGATTCAACGCTGCGCCAAAACGCTGAACTGACCATTGGCATTGTAGGCGGTGGCGCAACGGGCGTAGAGCTTTCTGCCGAGCTTCTAGATGCTTCGCGCTTGCTTAACGCCTACGGCGTAACCGCTGTTGACCACCAAACGATTAGCGTACACCTCATCGAAGCTGCCCCCCGCCTGCTGCCCGGTTTGTCAGAGCGTATTAGCGAAACAGTGCAGCAAGAACTGGAAAGTATGGGCGTCACCGTTCACGTCGGTACCGCTATTCAAGAAGCTCAGCAGTATCAACTGGTAACAGGCGACGGCGAGGTTATCAAAACAGACCTGAACGTGTGGGCAGCAGGCATCAAAGCACCGCCATTTTTGGCTGAATTAGACCTAACCACTAATAAGAAAAATCAAATTAGCGTCCACCAAACGCTGCAGAGCGTGGATGATCCTTATATTTTTGCCATCGGTGACTGCGCCGACTGCCCTCAGGGCGAAGGCAGCTCCGTGCCGCCCCGGGCACAGGCTGCTCATCAACAGGCAAAGTTACTCGCCAAAAACCTGATGCACTGCCTGGATAGCAAACCACTGCAAAGCTTTACTTATCGTGACCACGGTTCGCTGGTGTCGCTCGCCCGCTACGATGCTGTAGGAAACTTGATGCGCAGCTCCGCCTCTCGTGGGCTATTTCTAGAGGGCTGGTTAGCGCGCCAAGCCTACGCTTCACTTTATCGAATGCATCAGCTATCTATTCATGGCGCGCCCAAAACGGGACTCGCATGGCTGGTTGATAAGTTAAACCGCTACTTAAAGCCCCGCATGAAATTGCATTGAGCTTTTCGCTTAGCCGTTACTCTTTGCCAACTCGGTGCGCATTTGCTGGATAACGCTATCGTAACCGTGCGGGTCGCTTGACTGGTGAGCGTTAAAAATAGCTGAACCAGCGACGAAGGTGTCAGCACCCGCAGCGGCGATATCAGCAATGTTATCTACCTTAACGCCGCCGTCGATTTCTAAGCGGATCGGGCGACCTGAGGCATCGATACGTGCCCGGGCCTCACGCAATTTATCCAGCGTGCCAGGAATGAATGACTGACCGCCAAAGCCTGGGTTAACGCTCATCAACAGCACCATATCAATTTTGTCCATGACATAATCGAGATACGAAAGCGGTGTTGCCGGATTAAATACCAGCCCTGCTTTGCAGCCGCTATCGCGTATTAGCTGTAACGAGCGATCAACATGCTCAGAAGCTTCCGGGTGAAACGTAATGTAACTCGCCCCGGCCTCACTAAAATCGCCGATCATACGATCCACGGGTTTAACCATTAGATGGACGTCTATAGGCGCCGTCACGCCGTGCTGGCGCAGAGCTTTGCAGACCATCGGCCCAATCGTCAGGTTCGGCACATAATGATTATCCATGACATCGAAATGGACAATATCGGCTCCGGAGGCCAACACATTGTCGACCTCTTCACCAAGACGCGCGAAATTAGCGGAAAGAATCGAAGGGGCAATCAGGAAGTCCTGCTCAGCGCTCATAGTGCATTCCTAGGTTAACAGGGGAAAAGGAAGGCCCCTATCTTACCAGAGCCACCTAAGAAGCCCCATCTCCATGCCGTTAAAGCTCAGCCAGCAATGAATGCGTATCTTTAAATACATATTCTCAAATAGAATATAAAACATAATTGTAATTCCACAATCACAGGTTTAACCTTATCCTCATTGCGATTAAATCGCCCCCAGATGTAAGGAGCCTGTAATGACGCGATCCACTTTTTTCCGTACTGGCCTGCGCCGCAGCCTGATAGCCACCGCTGTTGGCGCTACTATGGCTGCCACAGCTGTTTCAAACACGGCGATGGCGCAAGAACGCGAGTTACTGAACTCCTCTTACGATATTGCCCGTGAACTGTTTTCGGCTATCAACCCGGAATTCCAAGCGTGGTGGCAAGAAGAGCACGGTGAAGAGATTGCCATTAGCCAATCCCACGGCGGCTCTTCAGCGCAAGCGCGCGCGATTATGCAAGGTATGCGTGCGGATGTCGTTACCTTTAACCAAGTAACGGATGTTCAAGTACTTGCGGATGCAGGCCTAGTGGCCGAAGACTGGCAAGACGCATTCGACAATAATGCATCCCCTTACTACTCCACTACGGCGTTTTTGGTGCGTAAAGGCAACCCGAAAGGTATTGAGAGCTGGGATGACCTGGTGAAAGAAGACGTGCAAATGGTCTTCCCTAACCCCAAAACATCCGGCAACGGCCGCTATACCTACCTAGCCGCCTGGGGATTTGCCGAGAACGAATTTGAGGGTGATGAAGAGCAAATCCAGGACTTCATGCGTACTTTCTTGCGCAATGTTGCAGTGTTCGATACCGGCGGCCGTGGCGCCACCACTAGCTTTATCGAACGCGGCATTGGCGACGTATTGATCAGCTTTGAATCAGAAGTAAACAACATCCGTAGCGAATACGGCAGCGACGACTACGAAGTCATCGTGCCGCCGGTCAGTATTCTGGCAGAGTTCCCCGTTGCAGTGGTGGGTGAAAATGCTGAGCGCAATGGCAACAGCGACCTTGCCCAGAGCTACCTTGAGTATCTCTACCGTGAAGACACCCAGCGCTTGCTGGCAGGTTTTAACTATCGCGTTCACGACGAAACGGTTGTGGCCGAATTTGCCGATCAATTCCCTGATACCGAACTGTTTGAAGTTGAAGATGTGTTTGGCAGTTGGGAAGAAGCAATGGAAAACCACTTTGAAGGCGGCGCCCTACTTGATCAACTGCAACGTCGTTAACGGAACCCCATGAGCCAGCTAGCATTATGGCGGTCCGGCAGCGCACGCGTGCTGCCGGGCTTTGGCCTATCTATGGGGATCAGCGTCCTGTTTATTTCGCTGGTCCTTCTTCTCCCGATCACCGGGCTGTTTGGCCAGTTGGCAGGGCTTACCCTTGCCGAATACTGGGCCATTATTACCGAAGGCCGTGTGGTGGCCAGTTACATGGTCACCATAGGAGCAGCGGCTGTCGCGGCGCTGGTTAATGCGGTATTTGGCTTACTACTTGCCTGGGTACTGGTTCGCTATGAGTTTCCCGGCAAGCGTTTGCTAGATGCCTTAATGGATCTGCCCTTTGCACTCCCCACAGCGGTAGCAGGTATTACCCTCGCTACGCTGTATGCGGGTAACGGCTGGATGGGCAGCTTATTAGAGCCGCTAGGATTCCAAGTAGCTTACACCTGGGTAGGTATTGCACTGGCCATGGCGTTTACCAGTATTCCGTTTGTGGTACGCACCGTACAGCCGGTGCTGGAGGATTTACCCGCAGAAGTTGATGAAGCAGCGATGTCTCTTGGCGCAACCGATGGCGTGGCGTTTCGGCGTGTGATTATGCCGCACCTGTGGCCAGCTCTCGTTACTGGCACTGGGCTAGCCTTTGTGCGCTCGTTAGGTGAGTTCGGGGCGATTATTTTTATCGCGGGCAATATGCCCTACGAAACCGAAATCACTGCTCTGATGATTTTCGTCAAACTGCAGGAGTATGACTACGCTGGTGCCTCCGCAATTGCCTCCGTCGTGCTCTTTGTGTCACTGGCACTGCTGTTGGTGATCAATATTTGGCAAGGCCGCTTTGTGCGCCGCTTGCATGGAGGAACAGGCTAATGCGCCGGATAGGTGATGCACCCGCTGTGCGGCGTTTACTCATTGGCGCCGCTCTGTTGCTGTCAGCGCTATTTTTGCTGCTACCTTTGGTGGCAATTTTTGCCCAAGCCTTCTCCCAAGGCGTGATGGTCTTTTGGGCCAACGTTAGCAATACGTTCACCCTGCACGCGATTGGCCTGACGCTCGTCATTGCGTTATTAACCATACCGATTTGCCTAGTATTTGGTGTCGCCTTGGCGTGGCTGGTTACCCGCTTCAGTTTCCCGGGCCGGCGTATTTTACAAACGCTGATCGATATTCCATTTGCCGTTTCCCCCGTAGTGGCTGGGCTTATCTATCTGTTGCTATATGGCCGTAACGGTTGGATTGGCAGTTGGCTAGATACCCACGATATTCAACTGATGTTCGCTTGGCCCGGCATTTTAATGGTAACTATTTTCGTGACCTGCCCGTTTGTGGCCCGCGAACTCATTCCGCTTATGCAGGCCCAAGGTTCCCGAGAAGAAGAAGCCGCCGTGACCCTCGGCGCTGGCGGCTGGACCACCTTCCGACGTGTCACGCTACCTAACATTCGCTGGGCACTGCTCTACGGGATCATCCTCACCAACGCGCGTGCCGTGGGTGAATTTGGTGCCGTTTCGGTGGTCGCCGGGGCTATTCGCGGAAAGACCAACACCTTACCGCTGCATCTAGAGCAGCTTTATCAGGATTACAACGCGGTGGGCGCGTTTGCTAGCGCCGCGCTGCTAGCCCTTATTGCCCTGTTAACCCTTGCGGCCAAGGCAGGCCTGGAATGGCGCGCAGCGCGCCAGGAGGCATTTTTATGAGTATTCGCCTACAGAACATCTCCAAGCACTTTGCCAACACCCAGGCGCTTGAGCCGATCAATCTGGACATCCATGAAGGCGAACTAGTCGGCCTGCTTGGCCCGTCTGGCTCAGGAAAAACCACACTTTTACGTATTATTGCCGGCTTGGAGAGCGCTGACCGCTCTCCTCAACCCGGTAAAATACTGTTCGGCGACCGCGATGTGACCAATGTTCACGTTCGCGATCGCCGCATTGGATTTGTTTTCCAACACTACGCTCTCTTCCGCCATATGAGCGTGTACGACAATGTAGCCTTTGGGTTAACCGTGATGCCCAAAAAGCGCCGCCCATCCAACGGCGAGATTCGTGCCCGTGTCTTTAGGCTGCTGGAAATGGTTCAGCTGCAGCATCTAGCTAACCGTTTGCCTGCCCAGCTCTCTGGCGGCCAGCAGCAACGTGTTTCACTTGCACGCGCCCTGGCCGTTGAGCCTGACGTATTGCTTTTGGATGAGCCATTTGGTGCGCTGGATGCCAAGGTGCGCCAGGACCTACGACGCTGGTTACGCCGCCTGCATGAAGAACTTAACTTTACCAGTGTGTTTGTTACCCACGACCAAGAAGAAGCGCTGGAGCTTTCTGATCGTGTAGTGGTGATGAGTAACGGACGTATCGAGCAAATTGATACGCCTGAAACGCTCTATCGTTCGCCCAAAAATCGTTTTGTATTTGAATTCCTTGGCGACGTTAACCACTTAGAAGGCAAAGTACATCAAGGCGTGCTCACCTGCGGCGACGCTCATCTCACTGTTGACTTGCCTGACGGTGACGAAGAGCTATTGCTACGCCCTCATGAAGTGCGCCTTGCCCAGCAGCCTAGTGCAGAGAGTCATCTGCCGGTGACGGTTACGGCCATTTCACCGGTAGGTGCTGAAGTGCGTGTTGAGCTGGAAGCCGACTGGCTGGCTAAGCCGTGGCTTGCAACGGTGCGCCATGCTGATTTTGAGCAGCTTGAGATGCGCCGCGGACAACGCCTCTTCGTCCATCCACGGCAATGGCACCGTTTCCCCGCAACAGAGTCAAAAGTGGCGGCGCAAAGCCGCGCCGCTTAGGGCATGCCAACAACGGCACAAGCAGAGGGCAGCTTTAGTTCGCGACCGATTTAGAGCTGCCACCTCCTACCTTTCTTTGACTCGCGACAGATAAGTTATCAGCCTGTATCAACAGCTGGTTAGCGCATTTGCCTAAACGTTAGGCTCACCCGCGGCCCACAATCTTTCTTGGTTTTAGGCAGGCTATGTAGCCAGTTTTGCTGCGTGGCACCTTTCATCACCAACAGACTACCGTGCTCTAGATTAAGCGATAGACTCTCCCCTGTTTTTTTATGTTTAAACGAAAATCTCCTTTCGCCACCTAGGCTCAACGCTCCAATCACGCCATTCTCAACCAGGTCTTTTTCAGCATCACTGTGCCAACTCATACCTTCCGCGCCTGAACTATAGAAGTTACACAAGCACGAATTAAATACTTCACCGCAGCTACTCTCCACTACCTGCTTAATCTCTTGTAAAAAACCAGGCCACACTGACGCCATCTTCGTATATCCAGAGTATGTATAAGAGATCGGCTCATCCGCATACCAGGCTATTTTCCTCTTAGTAACGATCTCTTTTCCGTAAATAAACGCTCGATCATGCTCCCAACTTAGTTCGCCCCGACATTTAGCTAGATACATATCGGCAGTGGCCACATCTAGAATTTTGCCGTGGTAATAAACCGCCCCATCTTGTGGAAGCAGGTTAATCAACTTCATGTCGTCGTTTTCAAACAGATCTGTGAACGTCATCGCTATGCCTATTTTGTACTCACTATGAAGACAGCAAAAACAGCCTAACGCATTTGTTCGATATCACTGACGGCGCTTCTCCCGACACGGCGTTGAAAGCGACGGCACAACCCACGCCACCAGAACATACCGCCAGCACACTACCCGCGTTATACTGACGTTTTAACCATAGCGGAGGAAGACCATGCGTCGGCGCCATTTTTTACACCTCTCTGGTGCGCTGCTTACCAGCGTTTTGCTAGCAGCCTGCGCTAGCCCTCAGTACCTACAGCTAAGCCCAGAGCGCAGCGCCAGCGTGCCGCAGACAGGCTCTGGCCAGCAAGTCACCGTGATAGCTGCTGATGCCAGGGAAAGTGAAGTGATTGGAACACGCTCAGGTGGCAGTATGTCTACCGCGCAGATTACCGTGAGTAGTCATGAGCTCATTCCGCAGTTGCAAGCCGAAGCAGAACGCGCTGTGCGCGATATGGGGTTCACTCCTACTCGCGATGCTGCCCAAGGCCGCCCGAGCATTACTCTTGAACTTGCAAGCCTTAACTATGCCAGAGGTAACAGCGGACAGCCGCTAGTCGGCGAAGCGCGTATTGAAGGGGTTTTTCGGGCAATCGCCCAGAATAAAGGCACGACGTATACCGGCACTTACACCTCGCGACGCACCCAAGGCTATGCCATCAAGCCCGGCGAAGATGCCAATACACGCATGCTAAACGATTTGTTAAGTGATGGTTTAAATCGTGCGTTTAGTGACCCAGAGCTGGGCCGCTTACTCGCTCGCTAAACAGTTTTATCCTGATAGCTTATTCTGAGAACATCTGCCCGCTTTACGGGCAGATTTATAGGTGCGGGCCACGACGCTCCAGGACCCAAACGCTTTCGCTGCGTCCCCGCTCATCAGCCTCTCTATTCTCAACCAGTTCAACACGGAAGTTGGGCATAAACAAATGCTCAATTTCACTGTTGGGCACACTGTAAGGCGGGCCTGCATTGTCTTCATCGTGAGTTAACCCCACTAATAACCCTTTAGCACCAGGCGGCACTAATTGGGCAAGGTGGAAGGCATAGCGCTCTCGGGTAGCCGGAGGCAGTGCAATTAATGAAGCTCGGTCATAAAATGCGCCCACTTCCGCTGCCTGTTTGATGTGCAAGTGAAAAAAATCGCCGCACCACAATTCAACGCTACCCTGGCGTGAGACATTAAAACCTGCCTGGGTATAGCGCGATACACTCGCATTGCGCTGGGCCAGAAACTGCTCTATTGCTTCAGGAGCCAACTCGATCCCCAACACGGGGTGCCCTTCATCTGCTAGCCAACGCATATCCAGGCTTTTTCCGCATAACGGCACAAGTACTTTGGCCCCAGGCGTCACATTAAGCGTAGGCCAGTACTGGACAAGCGCCGGGTGTGTATCGGACAAATGAAAGCCAATACGTCCCTCTTGCCAACGTTGGCGCCAGGGGTTTTCCATTGCGGCCACCTCGTGCTCGAAATTTACACAAAACGTTTGTTTTTTACGTCGCTTTAAAACCAGCGGTCTCTCTTTTTACGACGACGCGGCAAATGGGGGACAATCAGACCCACTAATAACCCAGCGCCGGCAACCCCACCGCCGTACATGAAATAGCGCATCAGCAGATCTTCTTCCTGGGTCTCTAGACGCGCCTGTAAGGCACGCACCTGCTGGCGAGACTGCTCTGCTTCACTATCAAGCTCGTGGTTACGCGCTTCTAACTCGACTATCCGCTTTTCACGAATATCAAGTGTTTCCGTCATAGAAGAAACGCGCTGATCCCAAGTATCGTTAATACCATCTAGTTCTTGGGTAAGCTCATCGACTTGGGCTTGTAGTACGGGTAACTGTTCACGGGCGCTCGGGTCTTGCTGTAGCTCGCTACTGAGCACCCACACCGTATCGCCGCTATTACTACGTACGCGAGTATAATCGCCGCTTGTTTCAAGCACTTCGACCTGCTCACCTGCATTTAACGTTCCCACAATGCGATAACCATCGGTGGGGCCACTACGCACATACGTGCTTAACTCATCGCTTACCCAAGCTTGGTTATCAGACTGGGCAAATGCGGGGGTTCCTCCGATACTCAACAACACGCCAACGGCAGTGGCGTAACAACTACTACGAAGTTTATTTACTTGCATAACGTCATGTCCTGATTGTAAAAACGCGCGAGGCAGACGAAGCCTTCGCGCGTATCGCTCAAAGCGGTGCGCTTGTCTAGGCGCTTACCCTTCTCCACGAGGCGGCAATGGAAAGGGACGAGGAAACTCTGCGACGCGAGCATCGCTTTTAACTGCTTTCAAAGGGCCTTCACGTTCTACTTCATCAATACGCACAATGGCGTTAAGCGGCAGATAGCTGCGCTTAACACCTTCAAAGGTACGCTGTAGCTTTTCCGCCCCTGGATCAACAACAACCCGCGACGCATCGTCAAAGACAAACTCCTCGACTTCAATAAAGCCCCAGAGTTCGCTTTGAAAGATTTCTCTGACGTATAAATCCCATATTTCACCCTGCTGGTGAACCACCACACGGTAGATCGGCTTGGCCGCCATCTTGGCCTATTCCTCTTGCCACTTGAACATAATGTTAAGGAGCCTAGCCTAACATACTCAGGGGTTTGCTCTTTAGTATGCCACCCTCAAAAGCGCTTATTTTTGGCTACTTTCACCTTCAGAGGCTGCTAATTAGCCGACGGAAGGCCCTATCGTGTATGGTGAAGTAAGTGGTATGGCAACTTTATTCACTCACCCACAGGAGTCACCGTCATGCAAAAGGATCCCAATAAGGGCTATATCGCCCTACTAGGTTGGAGCCTCAATGCGATCGAAGCGGCTGAGAATTTTGACCGCCGCTACATCGTGGTTGCACCCGATTGGGCCGAGGAGTACTGCCAGAAACATGACATCCCCTACGTTCCCTGGAATTTTGAGCGTCTCAATGATCGCTCCATCGAAATTGCTGAAACGCTGAAAGAAAAAGGCGTCGACGTCGCTATCCCGCTCTATGAGGAAACCGTTGAGTGGGCAGGCGCTATTAATTCAGTACTACTCGACAATCCACGTATTTACGGGCAATCGCTGTTGCTTCGCGACAAAGCATTGATGAAGCGCCGCGCCCAGCTTGGTGGCATTCGCGTGGGTATTTTCGAAGAAGCCCACGATAAAGATGACGTAGTGCGCTTTCTTAAACGCGTTAATCAGACGCTACTCAAGTTGGATGGCGACCCCAACGACCCTATCCACCTGAAGGCGTTCGATAAGGCTGGCTGTCTTGGCCACCGCGTTATTCGCACACCGGATGAAGTCGATACTATCCCAGACGAAGAATTCCCTGTGCTGATGGAGTCTCACTTAGACGGCTGGGAATTCGCCGTAGAAGCGTGGATTCACGATGGAAAAATCGCTTTCCTGAATATTTCAGAGTACGTCACACTTGGCTACTCAGTATTTGTGCCCGCGTCTCCAGAGCTTGAAAAATACCGCGAACAGATTACGGCACAAATCGAAAAGCTGATCAAAGCGTTTGATATTGAATTCGGTCTCATTCATCCCGAGTACTTTGTCACCAGCGACGGTGAAATGTACTTTGGCGAAGTCGCTTACCGCCCACCCGGCTTTAAAGTCTTCGAACTTCTCGAGCGGGTTTACGGATTTAACGCCTATCAGGCGTCTATGCTGGTATTCGATCCTAAAAGTACAAAAGAAGAAGTCGCTGCCTTCTTTCCCAAAGAAGTGGTGGACGCAGATGGGTTCGCGGGCTGCTTTGGCGTTTATCCCCGCCGCCGGGTTGTTAGCCGCCTGGAGATTCCTGAAGAAACAGAGGATCACCCCTATTTTGAATCCCACGAGCTGACATCACCGGTTGAAGAAACCGTCACTAAACGTACGGCGTTTGGTACCCACTGGGGCTTGGTCTACTTTAAAGGCGAAGACGCACACACACTGCGTGATCTGCTTAAACGCCAAGAAGACCTCGACTTCTATGTATAATCCCTGCCTCGGCTGGGATAAGGAGTCAATGTGACGATCAATCAAGAGGCATCTTCAACTGAAGATGGCAAGCTCAATGGATTGCTGAGCAAATTTGATGATGCGGTGCGCCTGCTTTCGCAGGCGCCTGCTTTTTCTAAACCGGCGAAACTGCCCCGCGTAATGGATACTGCGCGCCGAATCTTGATGCAGGAGGGCGGCTGCGCTGCCCTCGAAGCACGCGCGGCGGATTTTGAATCCGCCGGTGTGTTTGCAGGCTCAGACTGGGAAACCCCACAGTTCCTAGTACCTACCCTCACAACGTTCTCTCTGAAAAGCCCTGACGCCAATGTGGTCGTTATTGAGGCGCTGAGTGAGCTGCGACTTTTAGCAGTCGCCAAAGGTGATTACTTACATGCTCTGGTATCCCAAGAGCATGCACACCACTATTTAACCCAAGTAATGGCCATCAATCTGTGGCTGTTATTTAACGCACCTAGCGAAGCCGAACGGGAAACCCAGGGTCGATTAGCGACTATTCCCCGGCAACTGTTTCAACACCTAGCCGACCGAATTGGCTACGAACACGTTATTGATCAGCTAATTGATGAAATATGGCGCATTTTAAAACAGCGCCCTATTCAGGTTGACGCCATAAAACAGATGATCACCCAAATTGCGCTGTGCCAAGTTAATCCAGCAATTGATTTGGGGGCAAGTGGTCAAGGGGCTGACAGGCTGGTTAGCTCGCTTTTCGGACCAACCCAAGCTTGTCGTGAAGACCCCGGCGTTGAGCTGTACCGTGAACGACTGGAACGTATGGATAACGCGGCTTTGCAAGCGGAATCCACTGGCTTCGCTCGTGCGATGCATGACACAGGGCTGGTATCGCCCTATCACACGATACTGATGCGCTATCTACTCGAAGAGGGCGACCACCTTCTATCAGAGGCATTAGGTCTCTCTTCGACGGGGCGCGACTGTCTACTCTGCTATCGCGAGCTGGTGCATGCACTAATTCGCGGTGGTGTTTATCCCGCCACCGCCCAAGCAGTGTATGGCTTGGCACTGCTACTTGAACGGGGCATTCTCTATCAGCCCCCGGTTGCTCCAGCGATGTGGCGGCAGCTAAATCTAAAGCTTTCAGAGTGGTCAGAAGCACGCTTGAATCTTGCCTATGGTGAAGATGCATCACCCCGCGCACGTTTAATTGAAGGTGTGCTTTGCATGTTAGGACTGCCGCTGGGTGTAGGACAGGGCAACAACCCTACCTGCCAGTCAGCGAGAGCGCTTTCTATGTGGGCTTATAACGACCCTGACTATCTACTGCAAATGGTGGCTTGGGCTGCGCGTGATGATGAAATCATTATGCATTTCGAGGGTCAGCCAATCTCTTCAATGGAGAGCGCCTCAGGCGTTGCCTCCGAGCTTCCGATGGACCTTGACCCAGCCTCGCTGATCGTTGTCCCCCATCTTGACCGTATTTACGCGGAGATGGGCAGGCGCTGCATTGGCCGCGAAGGCGATCCCCACCGCTGGGTTAACCCAGAATTTCACGGGTGGTGGTCAGGTCGGGGCTTTAGCATCAACGTTGATGTCGCCACCGGCCAACTTAGCGGTGTGGATAGCTTTATTCGTCACTTCTACGCCAGCTATCATCCTTACTACAATGGCAACCAACCGCTAATTCATCCTCAGCCTGCCGGTATTGCCGTCACTGACAGTGCTGCCCGGTTTATTGGTTGGCATGCAATTACCATTTTGCGCGCCTCGTTAGATCCCAACGATGTGATGAGGATCTATTTTTACAACCCCAATAACGACAGCGGCCAAGATTGGGGAGACGGCGTTAAAGTTAGCACCTCCGGTAACGGAGAACGCTTTGGCGAAGCCTCGCTCCCCTTCGCACAGTTCACGTCTCGATTATATATTTACCACTTTGATCCGTTGGAGCGTGGCGAGCTGGCCACAGTAACGGAAGAAGAACTTGAATCTGTAAAAGGCTATCTGCATCGCAGCTGGGGAGCTAGCCGCTTACCCCCTACCGAACTGCAGGCAGACAAAGGGCCACATACTCCGTAGCGAGACTCGCTAGCAGCGTTTAATAACCGCCATATTGACGACGATGACTCAACTAACACGATTAGACCAATTATTGGTCAGCCAAGGGCTGGCCAGTTCACGTACACGCTCGCAGCGATTAATTCGCAACGGTCGCGTGTTTCTTCAAGATGGCACGCCACTCGTAAAACCATCTGAAAAATGGCCGCTGGATACTCCGCTTCTTATTGATGAAGACCCGGAGGAGCGTTACGTTTCCCGGGCAGGATTAAAATTAGAGGGCGTTCTTAACGCTCTAAACATGCGCCTGGAAGGGTGCAACGTGTTAGACGTTGGCCAATCAACGGGAGGCTTTACCGATTGCTCACTTCAATTTGGCGCCCGACATGTTATCGGTGTTGAAGTCGGGCATACCCAGCTAGCCGAGTGCTTACGTGATGACCCGAGAGTCACGTGTCTTGAAGGCTTAAATGCTCGTCACATGGCATCATCGACAGTCCTTCAACACGCCGTGGCTAAACACCCTATCGATATAGCCGTGATGGACGTTTCGTTCATCTCGCAAACCCTGATTTTGCCTGAGATCGCCTCCCTTCTCTCCTCTGGAGGGCAACTACTCTCATTGGTAAAGCCACAGTTTGAGTTAGCACCAGGCTCACTGGATAAGCGTGGCATCGTGCGTAACGCTAGCCACTATGCAGACGTAGAACAAAAGATAAGTGATGCTTGTACAGAGTGCGGCTTAGTCATTAGTCACTGGCAGGAAAGCCCGATTACCGGTGGTGACGGTAATCGGGAGTTTTTACTGTTCGCCACCAAACATGGAGAACCAAGCGTTTAAAAACCAGTACTTAAACACAAGCCCCCCCCGATGCTAACCTAGTTATTAGCTTAGGTTAGCAGGAGGCAGTCGGTTAGCTGACTGCACTTTAACTGACTCGCCTCGGTCGCGGTGCAGCCACACGTCCATCTGCTCGAAGGCCACCTTAACGCCCGCTTCACGGAACAGCTCGTCGACCCGGCAGTTAACTTCGTCAGCCGCAAACAGGCGGTCAAGCAAATCGTTAACGAAAATGCGCAGCTCAAAATTCAGGCTGTGCGGCCCGTAGTTAAGGCAGAAAACCTGAGGTTCTGGGTCTTCTAACACTCGTTCATTTTCGTCGGCAGCCTGGCGCAGCAATTTATGCACTAAAGGCAGATCAGACCCATGAGCAACACCATAGGTCAGCACCACGCGGGTCACGTTATCCGAAAGTGACCAGTTAATGAGCTGGTCCGTCACAAACGTTTTATTCGGTATGATAATTTCTTTTCGGTCAAAGTCGGTCACGGTAGTCGCTCGGATGCGAATCCTGCTTACCGTGCCATGAAGATTACCCAGCGTGATAGTGTCACCAATCCGAATTGGTCGCTCAAACAGAATGATCAAGCCAGAAATAAAGTTGGCGAATATTTCCTGAAGACCAAAACCTAACCCCACACTCAGCGCCGCCACCAACCACTGCAATTTATTCCAGGAAACACCCAGAGTGGCCAACGCCATCACTACGCCAGTACCAACAATGGTATAAGAAAGCAGAGAACTAATGGCATAAGCACTACCCTGTTTTAATGACAAGCGTGAAAGCACCATTACTTCCAACAAGCCAGGCAAGTTACGCGCCATAATAAACGTGATGGCAATCACAAGTAGCGAGGTAAACACATCGGAAATCGATAGTGCGTCTCCAACCAAGTTACCCTCTTGTGCATCCCATATTGAAACTTGGTCTAAATAACTCAGTACCGCCAGCAGGTCTGCCCACACCAGATACAGCAGGGCGCTGAAGCCAATCAACAAAATCAACTTTGATAAGCGTAGCGACTGAGAGTTAATTTTCTCCATATCCAAAGGTGGCTCTTCAACGACCTCCGCCCCACCTTCTGCGCCCTCTTGTACTTGAGCACGACGTCTAGCGAGCGCTCGTCGGTAAGCTAGCCGCCGTGCTGCAACGGCTAAACTACGCACGACAGTGGCCTCAACGACGACCCACAAGCCCAACAGGTAAAGGGTGATTGCAAAGCGAGCAACCAGCCGCAACGCCGTATACTCATATCCCCACACCACAAGCCCAAGGAGTACTAGCGGCACTGAAGCCATCGCTAGACCTAACACCAACCGAAAGAGTCGTACACCGAAAAATGGCACATGGGCCAGGATTAATAGTGCCAACCACCAGCTCATTGCCACCAAGCCCGCGGCAAAAATCCCTATCGCTACTGGGCGCAACGCCAGCGGTGTTTCCATTTGTCCAGAGAGCGCGGCAATAACGACCACTGGCGCTAACGCTAGTCCGAAACCACCCAGCAGCTTACGCAACCGCGCTGTATAAGCAGGAGCCCAGGTGAAATGGCGCTCAGCAACCCCATCATGAACGAGGAGCCGACGGCCCCAGGCCACGACAACCCAACTAAGCGCCAGTTGCAGAAGCGCTGGCGAAACACTGCTTGCCAGTGCACCTTCAGCCTCACTTAGGCCTATGCCAATACCTGCCAATCCCAACGGCCCAGGCAACGCAAGAAGAGCATTTAGCAGCACCGCCTTGGTGGTATGCAACTGAGTATCACTTTTCAGTCGACCAATTTGTGAGTGAATGAGCGCAAGCTGTGCTTTAATTCGCCGGCGCAGCCCAACCAGAACCACGCCAAGCAAAATAAGCGGCGTGCCAATCAGCATTCTCCAAGAAAAACCTTTCCACTGAGAGGGCAAAACCGCCCGCCACTCGCCTTCTCGCCACTCCAGTTGAAGGCTGTGGGGAATTTGTCGTAACCAATTGAAATCTAGAGGACGACTATTAGCTACCCAGAATAGCTGTTCATCAATGGTCGCCCGTAAATCTCGCGTCGTCTCTAATAGCTGCTGTTGATTAAGTTTAAGCTCAATAGCGGCACTCAGCAGACTGCTGTAAGACTGTTCAAGCTGCTCTACCAATTCACGGCGTGACTGGTAAAGTCGCGTCAGTGAGTCCACCAACCCAGGCGTGACATCAACCCCAGCTTCCTGCAAACGCTGGGCTGCCAAGCGATCACTTTGACGCAATTGATCACGCTGCCGAATCAAATCAAACTGCTTGAGACGCAAATCGGCAATTTCATCTTGCAAATCACGCCTTGGCGCGACTAAAGGTAACGACTGGCGCTGTTCTCTAAGAATACGCGACAACAATTGGCTACCACGAATAGCATCAATTTGTTCGTTCAGGCTTCGCTGAAGTTGCCGCACATGATCCAACTGGCGCTGGGCCTCAATATTTTCACGTATAATGCCATTCGCTCTATCCGTCGTTCGCAACAGTTCAAGGCTCAGCGCTTGGTTCGTTTGCTGAGCATTGAGCACCACAGGGTGTCCTTCAGCGATCAGTGGATCATTCTTTGCTGCGTCGGCAATAGCCTGTTCGGATTGAAGCCGCCGCTGGCGATCAATGACGCCTTGCAATAAATTAAGCTGCTGCTCCTGCTGGTCTATTTGAAGCTCAATGAGTTCCCGGCGCTCCTGAGCCAACTCTCGCAGCCGACTGTTGGCGCTTAGTTCACGCTGATTCAGGTTTACTTCCTGTTCTGCAAGGGCTCGCTCAATGCGCCACTGAATTAATTGCGCATCGTGGCGTGCCGATAGCTGACGATCACCCAGCAAGGCTTCTCGCTCATCAGACTGGCGTCGTAAATTTTCAGCTCGCTGCAAAGCATCTGAAATTGCTTGCTGAGCACGCTCAGGCAGTGTTTGCGCGGCCAATAGCTGAGAGTTAGCTTCGGCTAATTGGCTTTGAAGCTGCTGGAGCTCTACCACCGCTTCTGCCTGCTGCATTTCCAGCTCATTCAGCGGCATATCACTAAGATTATCCACTGATAACTGTCGGCTTTGTTCTTCCGCCTCGTTTAGCTCACGCTCTAGGCGAAGCAATATGTCGGGCGCTTGGACAACCCGTTGCTCTAACGCCTCAATGCGCTCTTCAACCGCGCGAAGGCGTTCATAGCTTTGCAACGCAGCCGATAAAGCTTCCTTCACCTGACTTTGCTCGGTGGTTAGCTCGCTTTCCTGAGACTCAAGTTCCGCTAATCGCTCAGATAGCTGCTCCTCAGAAGGGACTTGATCAAGCAACGCAGCCTGAGCGTATACGGCACCAGGAATGGTTAACAATAGATAAATAAGGAAGAGCCATGGAAGTGCTTTCAGTGCATTTTTGACCACGTTAGATATGCCTCATCGACATGTATACTACTCCAATCAGGAAGATTGCCATTGTCAGGCGTTCTGGCTTCTTACGCAATCTAACGCGTTTGACGCACAGGGGGAGTTGACTTACGCGAGTGGCGTGTATAGAAGAGACTCTGATAACTGCCTTTTATTTATTTGCGAGCCATTTTGATGGTCATTCGAAAACTGCTGTTAACAAGTTTAATTGTTTTGCTAGGCACTGAAAGCGCCGTTGCAGAGACACGCGAGGAAATTGAAGCTCGTATCCGCGCGCTCAACACCGAACTTTATCAGTTGCGCCAACAGCTGCAACATGTTGAAGATCCGGCAGGAAACGAGCCCACAGTCCGTTCGCAGCTGCTTCCAGAAGAAATGGCGCTTGAGGATCTCAGTGAGCGACGCCAATTTGAGCATGAGTCAACTCGTAATCCGTTCGCCATTACGACTCACCGAACTAATTATCTTTTCCCGATTAGTTATAGCACCAACCAGAACGCTGAAAACTTTAGTAGCATTTCTGAAGACTCTTCACCTAACGACGTCGAAGTGAAATTTCAGTTTAGCGCCAAATTCAACCTTGCAGAGGATGTGTTTGGCGACATTGGCGATGTCTATTTCGCCTACACACAGCGAAGCTGGTGGCAAGCCTATAATACCGATGCTTCTTCCCCCTTCCGGGAAACTAACTACGAGCCTGAAATTTTTATTGATTTTGATAACGCCTGGAGCGCATTAGGCTGGGTAAATACGCGCAATCGTCTCTCCTTCATTCATCAGTCTAACGGCCGCTCGGATCCACTCTCACGCAGTTGGAACAGAGTTTATTTAGAAAGCACGTTCCAACGCGGTGACTGGGCACTTTCACTCGCTCCTCACTGGCGCGTACCTGAGTCCAAAGGCGACGATGACAACCCAGACATTGAACGCTTTGTCGGGTATGGCGATATCCGCCTGGCAAAACGACTCAATGGTAACCACGAGGTCGCGGGGCAACTGCGCGGCAACCCAAGTGCGGGTAACTATGGCACTCAAATAGACTACAGCTGGCCTGCTTTTAACAATGTGCGTGCCCATCTACAGTACTACTACGGCTACGGAGAGAGCATGATTGACTACAATAATCGTGTGCATCGTCTCAGCATAGGCTTTAGCTTAAATCCCCTGTTCAGTGCTACTGGGCTGAACCGTTAGCGCTCGAGGTTGTCTTATAGTTGACGGCTGCTATGCTGGAGTTGTCACTTATTCATATTCACTCGTCAAAGGATGACATCATGGCTAAACGTAATACTGATACCTCTGCTCGTGCTGACCAGTTGAAGGAAGATCTCCGCCACCTGAGTGAAACCGTAGAAGAGTTAATGAATGCCACGTCAAAAGATGCAAGTGGCGAGATGCGTGACCTTCGTGAGCGCGCAGAAAAACGACTGAAAGACACCCGAGCGCGCTTAGAAGCTCGCGGCGAGCGACTTTACGAAGACACTCGTGAAACGCTGTCTCAGCAAGTTGATTGCTGTGATCGTTACGTGCACGAAAACCCCTGGGCTAGTATTGGTATTGGTGCCGCAGCTGGCCTAGTGGTGGGTATGCTTCTCGGTCGTCGCTAATGGCTTTAGGGCCAACACAACGCGTCTTCTCTGCCGCCAAACGTCTGCTGAAATCATTAATTGCTAATGGTGAAACTCGGCTTCGTTTGGCGGTTTTAGAACTAGAAGAGGAGCGCGCTCGTTTATTGACCCTGCTTTTGTTAGCAGGGGCTAGCCTTTTGTTGCTGTTGTTAGGCGTCGCGACACTTACCGCGCTGGTAGTCGTACTGTTTTGGGACACTTATCGGCTTACTGCGATTGGCGTGAGTGCAGGCGTTCTTATTGCCTTAAGTTTTTTACTAGCGGTTATTGCTATTCGTCAAGCCAAGCAACATACGCTGTTAAAAGAAACACTTAAGCAACTCTCCGCTGACCGAGCCTTGTTGGAGGTAAATGAGGATGACTCAACCCAACACCGTCAATAAGCCTCCCAGCCGAGCAGAACGCAAAGCCGCCTTGTTAGCGGAGCTAGAGCAACAGCGTATCGATATATTGATTGATAGCGATACACTGACAAAGGCAGCCTCACCGCTAGACAAGAACTGGCGCAGCCTTAAAATACCTTTGTATGTGATTGGTGGCGTCGCTGCTTTGCGTATTTTACGCCATCCAGGTGGCGCAATGGCGGTTGGCAGAAAAGCATTGGCTAGCTACATGTTGATACGAAAACTGAAGTTGCTAGCGAAAGTGGCTAGTTAACAAGCTACAAATGATATTTTTTTGAGAACGTCGCTGGGCCGTTTTTATAAACGCTAATCTTGAATGCTCTACGTGTTTACGGCCCAGCTCTTTACACTCATCAGCACGCCTGCCCGCAAGCGACACCACTTGCCCAAGCCCACTGAAAGTTGTACCCCCCCAACTCCCCCGTCACATCTAGCACTTCACCGATAAGCCTAAGCTGCGGTAGGTCTTTCACTGCAAATGTTTTTGATGAAATCGCTTCCGTACTTACCCCGCCCATTGTTACCTCCGCTGTTCGCCACCCTTCTGTACCTGACGGTTTTAACTGCCACTGGTTTAGCCGCTGAGCCCAATGATCAAGCGCATCATTACTGTACTCTGCCAGAGGGCTGGTAAGATTGGCGTCTGGGTACCACTCTAGCAATGCTTGGGCAAAGCGCTTTGGAAAACGCTCTCCCAGCCAAGTGGACAGCTGACGCTTAGGGGTCGCATGACGTGCATGACGTAAAACGTCAGCAGCATGTTCACTGGGTAGTAAATTAATAGTGATAGTGTCACCAGGTTGCCAAACGCTGGAAATTTGCAGCATCGATGGGCCTGACAGGCCACGATGAGTAAATAGCATTGGCTCTTTAAAGCGCCTCCCATTGCAGCTAACCTCGCATGGCACACTGACCCCAGAAAGTGCTGCTGCGCGCTCTTTCCAACTATCGCTCAAGGTAAACGGCACCAAACCTGGACGGGTAGGCAGAACATCTAAGCCAAACTGACGGGCAATATCATAACCAAATCCTGTCGCCCCCATCGTGGGTATCGAAAGCCCCCCCGTAGCAATCACTACCGTACCCGCGTCGATGCTTCCCAACGACGTGGCTAAGCGCATGCTATCCCCCATTCGCTCCAGCCTAGAAATTGACGTGCTGAGCGACACCTCGACGCCGGCCCATTCACACTCGGTGAGTAAGACGCTAACAATGTCTTTAGCGGAGCTCGCACAAAAGAGCTGGCCTGGGGCTTTCTCCACATACTCAACGCCATGCCGCTCTATCAACGACACAAAATGCTCAGGACGGTAACGCTTTAGCGCAGAAATGCAAAAATACGGATTTTCCGAGTAAAAATTCTGAGGCGTAGTCGCAAGATTGGTAAAATTGCAGCGCCCTCCTCCAGACATCAATATTTTCTTGCCCGCTTTGTTGGCATGGTCCACCAACAGTACACGACGCCCCGCGTAACCCGCTTGAGCCGCACACATTAAACCAGCGGCTCCTGCACCAATGACGACGACGTCGTAGACCATAAAATTAGGCTCCCAGGATGAAAAAATGAGAGGCATTTTAACAGGTAAATAGCTCAAAATTACTGTACATTAAAAATATACCGTACAAATAACGTATATCTTTTTAACAGAATATCACTGTATACACTTCGCCCTCTAACACGGTGATCCCCTAAGTGGTATTACTAAGCATTTTGATAACACTGAGACGCTCATGCTTGTTTGTAAACGTATTTTGCTCTTCTGGTTGTTTACCCTGATATGGGCTAGTCCGTCGTTGGCACAGTCTCCCCCTCCGGTTATTGGGCACTACGCCGCTATAACAACTTGGTCTGATCCGCTTGAAGCGCTAGGGACACTGAGTGCAGATGAAAGCGTGACACTTTCCGCCACGGTGACCGATACGATTGCCGAGATTAACTTTGAAGATGGCGAACAGGTAGAGCGCGGAAGGCTATTAATTCGTTTAGAAGATGCTGAAGAACAGGCTCAGCTAAGGGCTGCGCAAGCCCTCAATGATGAACGTCGCAATGCGCTAGGTCGAGCCACCCAGTTGCAACAACGCAACCTCGCTCCGCGGGCTGATGTAGAAGATACCCAGGCGCGTTTACGCCAATCACAAGCTGACGCACAAGCGTTAGAGGCCAGGCTGTCAAATTATCGCTTACATGCCCCTTTTAGCGGGCGAGTTGGCTTTCGTAACGTCAGTATCGGTGCATTAGTAACGCCCGGCATGGAGCTTGTCACACTTGATAAGCTAGATGTCATGAAGCTCGACTTTACCGTACCTGAAGTATTTTTAGGGCGTTTGTCCAACGGTCTAAAGCTGAGTGCTACTACAGCGGCATTCCCAGACGAGCTCTTCAGCGGTGAGATCTCTAGCATTGGCACCCGCATAGACCCTATCACCCGCAGTGTTAACGTTCGCGCTGCCATGGTAAACCCTGGGCTGCGTCTGCGGCCTGGGATGTTAATGGAGGTCGTAGTTCAGCAACGAGTCCGCGATACGCTTGTGCTTCCTGAAGCAGCGATCGAACCCAGTGGCAACCGCCACTTTGTGATGCTGATCAACCAGCAGGACGACACCTCTCGATTAGAACGGCGAGAAGTCATTATTGGCGAACGACGAAGCGGTGAAGTAGAGGTGCTGGAGGGTATCAGTGCAGGTGACCTAATCGTGATTCACGGATTACAGCTCGCTCGAGATGGCCAGCAAGTCAGGTTGCTAGGTATCGCTGATGAAGAGACGGATATTCGCACGCTACTGGAGGCTGATCGCTAATGCGCTTATCCGACATTTCAGTTCAGCGGCCAGTGCTGGCGATGGTGATTGCCACACTGATTATCGCGTTTGGTTTACTGGCACTCAACCGGCTGCCCCTGCAAGAATACCCAACGGTTGATCCACCTATCGTTAGTATTGATACCCGCTACCCTGGCGCATCTGCAAGCGTTGTAGAGACACGCATTACCCAAGTGCTCGAAGACCGTATCGCCGGCGTGGAAGGCATTGAGTTAATTACCTCGCAAAGCGAGGATGGTCGTTCACGAATTGAAATCGAGTTCGCCATCAGCATGGATATCAATGCTGCCGCCAACGATATCCGCGATCGTATTTCAGGAGCACTGCGCAACCTTCCAGATGATGCAGATAATCCTGAGGTCACTAAAGCCGACAGTAGTGAGACTATTGTCGTGTGGCTCAGTCTCTCTGGTGCGGATTACTCCATTACCGAACTGACCGATTATGCCAATCGCTTTCTGGTGGACAGCCTTTCGGTACAACCCGGCGTGGCAAGGGTGCGCGTGGGTGGTGGACGTGATTACGCGATGCGAGTTTGGCTGGACCGCAATGCACTCGCAGCACGGGGGCTCACTGTCGGCGATGTTGAGGATGCTTTGCGTGCTGAAAATGTTGAGTTGCCAGCGGGCTCAATTGAATCCGAAGATCGCCAATTTATTGTTCGTTTGCCGCGCAGTTTCGCGACCGCTGATGATTTTAAACAGATTGCTTTAATCGAAGGCAGTAACGGTTATCTAGTACGCCTGGCCGATGTAGCGCGTGTCGAGATAGGCTCGGTAGAGGACCGATCTGTGTTTCGTGCCAATGGCGTCCCGATGGTGGGACTAGGCATGATCATGCAATCAACGGCCAACGTAGTGGAGCTATCGGAAGCCGTTCGACAAGAACTTGACCGGCTTCAAGGCACCTTGCCGGAGGGGATGTCACTCAGCCTTAACTATGATGCATCAGTATTTGTTTCAGGCGCTATCGAACAAGTAGTGATGACGCTGTTTATCGCCATGGGGCTAGTCGTCGTGGTGATGTTTATGTTCTTAGGTAATCTGCGCACTACACTAGTGCCTGCAGTGACGGTGCCGATTGCTGTCATTGGGGCATTTACCGCCCTAGCCGCCATGAACTTTTCGATTAATCTACTCACGCTATTGGCGCTGGTGCTGGCGATTGGGCTGATTGTTGATGACGCGATTGTAGTGCTTGAAAATATCAATCGACGTATGCACGACTACGGAGAAACACCACTGGTCGCAGCATTTCGAGGCACACGGCAAATCGCTTTTGCGGTGATTGCTACCACGCTGGTGCTAGTGGCAGTCTTCGTTCCCCTCAGCATGCTGCAGGGGGATATTGGTCGGCTATTTTCAGAGTTCGCACTTACCATGGCGGCGGCGGTTGTTGTCTCAACTCTACTAGCCCTTACCCTCACCCCGATGATGGCTTCTAAGATCCTCAAGCCAGGTATGCATGATAGCCGACTTAGCCAAGCCGTTCAGTGGCTGCTAACGGGCACCCAACGTCGTTACCAGCGTGCATTAGAAATCGTACTCACATTAAAGTGGCTGGTCGTTGCCCTGTTTTTCTTGTTGATAGCCGCTACCGCTTGGCTGGCAACCGAGCTGCCCAATGAATACACTCCGCAAGAAGATCGTGGCAATTTCATTATCCTTGTCAACGGCCCTGAAGGCGCAACGTTTGACTATATGATGGACTATATGGATGAGATAGAGGCCAGATTAACGCCTTTTGTAGAAAATGGTGAGCTTGAACGAATTGTGGTTCGCGCACCACGCGGCTTTGGTAATATCGAAAATTTCAACAGCGGTTTTATTATCGTCAACATGGCTGACTGGGGAAGCCGTCGTAGCGTTTGGGAAATCATGGCCGAGATTCGTCAGCAGCTACGAACACTTCCAGGTGTTCAGGCCTTTCCAGTGATGAGACAAGGTTTTGGACAGCGCACTCAAAAGCCTGTGCAGTTCGTACTTGGGGGCGGCACTTACGAGGATTTAGCGCGTTGGCGGGATAGGTTGATTACTCATGTTCGTGAAAACAACCCACGTATTACCGCTATTGAAAGTAATTATGATGAGACACAGCCCCAGTTACGCGTGGATATCAATTATGAACGCGCTGCAGCGTTGGGCGTCACGGTTTCAGAGATAGGCCGGACGCTGGAAGTGCTACTCGGTGGGCGCAACGTCACTCGTTATGTGGATGATGGGGAAGAGTACGATGTCATCCTTGAAGGTGACCGCAGCGGTCAAAACAGCCCTGCTGCGCTAAACAATATTCAAGTGCGCTCAGTACGCTCAGGAGAGCTGATTCCTCTAGCCAGCCTGGTAACGCTCTCTGACTTCGCGGGTGCTAGCACGTTGAACCGCTTTGATCGCGTTCGCGCCATTACGATTGAAGCCAATCTAGCCGATGGTTATTCCCTTGGTGAAGCATTGGAATATTTGCAACAAGCCTCTGACAATATATTGCCGGAAGAGGTACAAACGAACCTTGCTGGGCCTTCTCGCGATTTTCAACAGGCCAGTGGCGCTACCATGTTCTTATTAGTGCTCGGTGCCGTGGTGGTTTACTTAGTACTTGCGGCCCAGTTTGAAAGCTTAATTCACCCATTTGTTATCATGCTGACCGTCCCGCTAGCCATGATCGGCGCCCTGCTTGCCTTGCTGCTTAGCGGGCAGTCACTCAATATCTATAGCCAAGTAGGCTTAGTACTACTTATTGGCCTTGCCGCTAAAAACGGCATTCTGATTGTTGAGTTTGCCAACCAGCTACGCGATGAGGGCCAGGCGTTTCGCTCTGCCTTAATTGAAGCATCGGTAACACGCTTACGGCCAATTCTAATGACAGCAGTCACTACGATGGCAGGTGCGATACCGCTGATACTATCAAGCGGCCCGGGTGCGGAATCACGGCTGGTTATTGGCACTGTCATTATGGCGGGGGTTGGCTCTGCGACCATATTTACGCTGTTTGTCGTCCCGGTAGCCTACGACCTGCTTGCGCGTTACTCAGGCTCGCCTGGGGCAGTTAAACGCCAATTAGAAGAAGAGATAGCCAGCGCTCCTATCGCTCATCATACGCCGCTTAATACCCCCGAGCGCTAACATAGGCCATTGCGAAAGGTCATATAGCGGCCTTCGCACTAAGCAAAAGGCGCCACACAGGCGCCTTTTGTTTTAGGTCATGAAGATGCTAACTGCCGTGTTATTCGCAGTTACCAATACGCTCGCCTTCAATCACTGTATTCATGGTCAGCTCACCCATCGGCGATTGGGTGAATATATCCACGTTACCTTCGATCTGCTCACCCATAAAACGCATTTCGCCATCGATAGTCGCTTCACCGCCATCGGCACGGCAAACCATGCTGTAGGAAAGGCCATCGGCATTCATATCCTGGCTGAGCAGCTCGCAACCCTCTTCCTCTTCAATGAAGCCAAACTCAGCGCTATCCAGCTCTTCTTGAGTGATGCACTGACGTTCGGTTTCCGTTTGATCCGGAATTTGCATGTCACCACTCATGCTAGTCACGCTGACAAACTCCCACTCGCCAGGCGTGACGTTAGGGGTTTCTGCCTGGGCGACCATCGGGAAGGCCAAAAAGGCCGCTACTGCCATGTGTCGTATCATCATCGCACTCATCTCTAGGTGGCTTTAAGGAATACGTCATTATCCTACCTGATTCATTACTTACATGTCCTACCGGACAAGGTCACTGCTACACTATTATCTTCAGACTTACTCATTTTCAGGGCTTTTCGATAAAAGGGCGCTAGCGATTACATTAAGGGGAAATAGCCATGCAGGATGACGCGCTAGTAAATTATGATTTTTACTGCCCCTACTGCGATACACCACTCACATTTCTTATCGACACCTCTCAAGGTAGCCACGATACCTGGGAGGATTGCCACCAGTGCTGCGCACCGATTCAATTACACATCATTGTCTCTCTAATAACCGGTGAGCTAGAAGCAGTGCTCACCGGGCGAGACGACGATGTGCTTTAACACCCTAGTCGCTAAGCACTCTCGGCTTGTCGCAGTAGTGCTTTTCGTTTTGCTTCACCCCGACGCATGAAGAACCACGCCAATAGCGTCGTGAGCGATACGGCCAGAATAATCAGCGTAGCCAGCGCATTGATCTTAGGCGACACCCCCATCCGCACCGACGAAAACACCACCATTGGCAGCGTGTTGGCACCAGGGCCAGAGACAAAGCTGGCAATAACCAAGTCATCTAGTGAAAGCGTGAATGCCAGCAACCACCCCGCTGCTAATGCAGGCGAAATAACAGGCAGCGTGATAAAGAAAAAGGTCTTCACCGGTGGCGAGCCTAAATCCATGGCAGCTTCTTCAATAGAGCGATCAATTTCGCGTAGGCGGGCTGCCACAACCACCGCAACATACGCACTGCAAAACGTTGTGTGAGCAATCCAGATAGTCGCCATGCCACGATCAGCCGGCCAGCCAATCAGTTGAGCCATCTGCACGAATAGCAGTAATAGCGACAGCCCCGTAATAACTTCCGGCATTACCAGCGGCGCGGTAACCATACTCGACAGTGCCGTCTTGCCGCGAAAATGGCCATAGCGCGTCATAACGAAAGCGGCCACTGTACCCAAGCATACCGCCATGCTGGCGGCAAAAAAGGCAATTTTCAGACTAGTCCAAACCGCAGACAGGATCTGTTGATCACGAAATAGTTCGCCATACCATTGTGTGGAGAACCCTGCCCACACTGTCACCAGCCGTGAGGCATTGAAGGAGTAGACCACCAACACCACCATGGGCAAATAAAGAAACAACAGACCCAACACTAACATCACTGTGGTAAAGCGTGGGCGTCTACGCAGTCTCATCATGATTCAAGCTCCCGTGACTGGTAGCGATGGAACCACACAATGGGAATTAACAGCAGCAATAGCATTACCATGGCTAACGCCGAGGCCACAGGCCAGTCGCGGTTTAAGAAGAACTCTTCCCATAGCACTTTACCAATCATCAGCGTATCCGGGCCCCCGAGCAGCTCAGGGATCACAAACTCACCCACGGCGGGAATAAATACCAGCATAGAGCCCGCGATGATTCCGCCCATAGAGAGCGGCAGCGTGACTTTGATAAAGGTATTAAGCTTGCGCGAACCCAAATCAGACGCCGCTTCTAGCAGCGAGTTATCCAACCGCGTTAGATGGGCATAAAGTGGTAGTACCATAAACGGCAGATAGGCATAAACAATGCCGATAATGACAGCAAACTGGGTGTTCATCATGCGTAGCGGTGAGTCGATCAGCCCCATTCCCAACAATACGTTATTGATTAACCCGCTATTACTTAAAATACCCATCCATGCATAGACGCGAATCAAAAACGACGTCCACGACGGCAGCATTACCAACAGCAGCAAAATAAGTTGCCAGCGCCCCGGAGCACGGGCCATCGCATACGCCATCGGATAGCCAATCAACAGACATACTGCTGTCGCTACAAACGCGGTTTTTATCGAGCCCCAGTAGGCCGCCACATAGAGAGAATCT
The DNA here is from genome assembly GCF_024138895.1 of Halomonas sp. XH26. Taxonomy (NCBI): domain Bacteria; kingdom Pseudomonadati; phylum Pseudomonadota; class Gammaproteobacteria; order Oceanospirillales; family Halomonadaceae; genus Halomonas; species Halomonas sp. XH26. The sequence continues at coordinate 1,250,211 of NZ_CP071889.1, read as the reverse complement.
GACAACAAAAACAAATAGTTGCCCAGATTCAAAAAGATATTGAGCGTTTGATCAGCATACTCAACCAGCGGCCCATAGGGGGGAATAGCAATTGCTGCTTCCGAAAGGCTAATCTTTAGGACCAGCGCGAACGGCAACAAAAAGAATAGCGTAAGCCACAAAAGCGGAAGCGCAATAACTGCGCGACGACCTAACTGCAACCGCTTTACGAAGCCTGCAATGCGAGATGGCATCACGATAGACGATCTCCTGTCAGCCACTGAGGCATTAGCGGTTCAGCACGATAGCGCTATGGTCTTCCCAATAGACATAAACACTATCCTCCCAGGTTGGGCGATCACCACGCCGCTCAGTATTGGCCATACTCACTTTGATCATTTGCCCAGAGGCAGTACGCACGTAGTAAAGCGAGTAGCCCCCCAAGTAAGCGATATCATCAACCTTACCTGCTTCCCAGTTGTACTCTGCGGATGGCTGCTCACGGGTTAGCCAGATTTTTTCAGGGCGCAGCGCAGCCCACACGCGGCGATCTACCGCCTGGGTCGTGATGCCATGATCAATATAAATCGGTCGAGATAATGCGGGTGATGCAATGCGACAGTGGTCCGCAGCGTCTTCGACGATTTCACCTTCGAACAGATTCACCGTACCGACAAATTCCGCCACCATTCGGCTGGCCGGGCTTTCATAAATATCGACCGGTGAACCCACCTGCTCTATCCAGCCGTCGGCCATAATCGCAACGCGGTCGGCCATGGTCATGGCTTCTTCTTGATCATGAGTCACCATAATGCAGGTCACTCCTACCTGCTCAATGATCTCGACAACCTCAAGCTGCATTTCAGTGCGCAGTTTTTTATCCAACGCCCCCATCGGCTCATCCAGCAACAGCAGCTTGGGACGCTTGGCCAGTGAACGGGCAAGCGCTACCCTCTGGCGCTGTCCGCCGGAAAGCTGATGCGGTTTACGCTTAGCAAAACGTTCCATATGCACTAGTTTGAGCATTTGTGCGACACGCGCATCGACATCTGCCTTAGCTAGCTTGTCCTGCTTGAGCCCAAAAGCGATGTTTTGCGCTACCGTCATGTGGGGAAATAACGCGTAGGATTGAAACATCATATTGATTTGACGCTTATGTGGCGGCATAGAGGTGATATCTTCGCCGCCAAGCAGAATCCGCCCTTCGCTGGGCGTCTCAAACCCTGCCAACATACGCAACAACGTCGACTTGCCTGATCCTGACCCACCTAGCAAGGCGAAAATTTCGCCGCGCTTTACCTGTAAATTAACATCATCGACCGCAAGCGCATCGTCGAAGCGCTTACTTAAGCGCTTTACCTCAAGCACAATATCTTCTGCAAACCTTGGCGTTTTTCCCTGAGCGCGCTGAGCGGCGGGAGGGGTTACCGCAGGAGAGGATGACGGCTCGTTCGACAGGGGCGTAGTGACCATTCGCCACTCCCATCAAAAGGCCCGGAAACCGGGCGTTAAAAAAGTAACAGCGAGCCCAGCATTCGCTTGGCTCGCTGTTAGGCGATGACTAAATTAACGACCTGATTTGACGCGATTCCAGATACGCGTACGTGCGCGCAGAACGTCTTGAGGTTTTTCAGCCTGCAAATAGAGGTTTTCCATCACTTCGGCTTCAGGGTAAATAGCCGGGTCATTGATAATTTCATCAGAGAGATATTCATTAGCCGCCGCATTAGGGTTGGCATAACGCACGTACTCGGTAATTTCAGCGGCGATTTCCGGATCAAGAATAAAGTTAATGAAGGCGTGGGCATTTTCAGAATTCGGCGCATCAGCAGGCACTGCCATCATATCAAACCACAGCGCGGCCCCCTCTTTAGGAATGCTGTAGCCAATAGTGAAGTCACGACCGGCTTCTTCGGCACGATCAGCCGCCTGGAAAACATCACCGGAATAGCCTGCGGCCACACAAACATCACCATTCGCCAAGTCGGAAACATAACGAGAAGAGTGGAAATAAGTCATGTCATCGCGAACACTGGCAATGAGTTCACCAGCAGCTTCCAGGTCTTCGATATTTTCGCTACGCGGATCAAACCCTAGATATGCCATGGCGGGAGACAGCATTTCATCAGCAGAATCCAGCATCGACAGCCCACAACCGGCCTCGCTCAACGCGGCGGTCATTTCAGGATCAAAGAGCAGCGCCCAGCTATTCATTGGCGCGTCATCGCCTAAAATGTCTGTCACACGATCAACATTATAACCAATGCCGTTGGTACCCCACATATAGGGCACCGAGTATTCGCTACCCGAATCGATCTCTTCCAGGCTGGCCATCAATTCAGGATTGAGGTTATCTAAATTAGGCAATAGCTCGTGATTGAGGGGCTGGAAAACACCGGCCTTTACCTGGCGGGTAAAATAATAAGTAGAAGGAACCACGACATCGTAGCCAGAACGGCCAGACAAAAGCGCAGCGTCTAATATTTCATTGCTGTCATAAACATCATAGGTCACTTCAATACCGGTGCGCTCGGTAAACTTTTCTAGCGTTTCAGGGGCGATATAGTCGGACCAGTTGTAAACTCGCACTTCATTCGCTTGGGCATTAGCAGCCGCTACGGCAAAAGATAGGGCCGTAACGGCCACTGAAAGTTTGTGAATATTGCCCATCTCACTACTCCTTATTAAAACCAATATCGCTAAGAATATTTCGTTAAGTGCCGAGTCATTCAAACGTCAAGCTTACGCTAAAACATTAAAAACAGCTGTGGCTACTGTGCCAGATAAGCGAATTTTGCGGTGCAGCGACATCTATCGCAAGCCCATGGGGAAAATTCTTGTATTCTGCTTCATGCGACCCCACTTGTAGGGTAGCCAACTCAGAAAAACACACATTGATAGCCTAATACTATTGCTTAGATGCATTTTTACAATTTTAGCTATTGGTCGTAGTTGGTTACCATGAGTAATAACTTTTTCCACTGCCACTCACTTATTTTGGAGACGTTCTGAATGTCCCTGATCAACACTGAAGTAAAACCGTTTAAAGCGACTGCCTACCTGAACGGCGAATTTATCGACGTCACTGAAGCAGACTTGCAAGGTAAGTGGTCTATTTTCTTCTTTTACCCTGCTGATTTCACCTTTGTCTGCCCGACTGAGCTGGGCGACTTGGCCGACAACTACGCCGAATTTAAAAAGCTAGGTGTTGAAATCTACAGCGTGTCTACTGACACCCACTTTACTCACAAAGCTTGGCACGACAGCTCTGAAACCATCGGCAAGCTGCAGTACCCGATGATTGCTGATCCGACCCTACAGATCTCTCGCAACTTCGAGGTATTGATTGAAGAAGCAGGTCTTGCAGAGCGTGGCACCTTCGTTGTTGACCCCGACGGCAAAATTCAGATCGTCGAAATCAACGCTGGCAACATCGGCCGTAACGCTGAAGAGCTACTGCGCAAAGTGAAGGCTGCCCAGTACGTTCGCGAGAACCCAAATGAAGTATGCCCGGCTAAATGGAAAGAAGGCGAAGAGACACTTGCCCCGTCTCTGGACCTCGTAGGCAAAATCTAAACGGCCTACCGCTGCCGTTCAGGGTTGCCCCTTAAGGCAGCACGACACCCGGGCATACCCCGGGTGTCCTGTTTTTAAGTACCCGTTTTTGAGTACCCGTGTTAACGCAACCATCGTTTTCCCTATCGCTCTTACTCATGCTGCGGTCTTTCAACAGCAGCGAGCGTTTTAGGTTGAGAACTCATTACTGCTGACTGCGAGGAAGCCACTGTCATGCTGGACGCCAATTTAAAAAATCAGTTGAAAGCTTATTTAGAAAAAGTGACTCAACCGTTCGAGATCGTTGCGTCCCTCGATGACGGTGCCAAGTCACGTGAATTGCTAGGTTTGCTCGAAGACATCAGCGGCCTATGCGACAAGATTACACTACAAACTGACGGTCAAGATAATCGCACGCCGTCATTTGCCATTAACCGCCCCGGCGAAGAAACCGGCGTGGTATTTGCTGGCATCCCGATGGGGCACGAGTTCACCTCGCTGGTGCTGGCACTGCTACAAGTGGGTGGACACCCTCCAAAAACGTCCGAAGAACTGCTAAATCAAATCAAGGCGCTTGACGGCGAAATGCTGTTCGAGACGTATTACTCGCTCTCCTGCCAAAACTGCCCAGACGTTGTTCAAGCGCTCAACTTGATGGCGATTTTCAACCCAAATGTTCGCCACGTGGCCATTGATGGCGCACTGTTCCAAGATGAAGTCGAAGCTCGGGAAATCATGTCGGTTCCCAGCATCTATTTAAACGGTAAACCGTTTGACCAGGGACGTATGACCTTAGAGCAGATTCTAGCCAAGGTTGATACAGGTGCTGCCGAACGAGAAGCGAAAAAACTTAGCGAAAAAGCCGCCTTTGATACGCTGGTAATTGGTGGTGGCCCTGCAGGTGCCTCAGCAGCAATCTACTCTGCCCGTAAAGGGATCAACACAGGCGTTGCTGCTGAGCGTTTCGGTGGACAGGTGGCAGACACCATGGGCATTGAAAACTTCATCTCCGTCAGCCATACCGAAGGCCCTAAACTGGTTAGCGCTCTGGAAGAGCATGTTAAAGAGTATGACGTTGACGTTATGAACCTTCAGCGCGCCACATCGTTTAAAGCAGCTGAAAACGAAGGTGATTTGCACGAAATAACCTTCGAGTCGGGCGCTAAGCTGAAGAGTAAAACCCTCGTCCTGGCAACCGGTGCGCGTTGGCGCGAGATGAATGTGCCTGGCGAACAACAGTATCGCAACAAAGGCGTTGCTTACTGCCCCCACTGCGATGGCCCGCTATTTAAAGGCAAGCGCGTAGCAGTGATTGGCGGCGGCAACTCTGGCGTTGAGGCCGCTATCGACCTGGCCGGTATTGTAGGCCACGTCACCCTAGTCGAGTTTATGGGTGAGATGCGTGCAGACGCCGTGCTACAGAAAAAGCTTAAGAGCCTGCCTAACGTCGACATTATTTTAAACGCTGAAACCACGGAAGTGACAGGCGACGGAAGCCGGGTTAACGGCTTAGCCTATAAAGATCGCAATACCGATGAGCTGAAAACCATCGCACTAGAAGGCATCTTTGTGCAAATTGGCTTAGTGCCTAATACCGAATGGCTGAAAGGCTCACCGATTGAAATGACGCCACGCGGTGAAATCATTGTCGATGCCCATGGCATGACGTCAGTTCCAGGCGTATTTGCTGCAGGCGACGTGACTACCGTGCCATACAAGCAAATTATTATCGCCATGGGCGAGGGTGCAAAAGCATCACTGGGTGCGTTTGACTATTTGATTCGCCACTAATCTGATCGACATTAGCTAGCCTGAGGGGTGGACCCCCTGCCGCCCATTAGGCTGTTTCCTTTGACGTAAAGACCGTGACGTCACGCCCGCTGCCCTGCGGGCGTTTTTTTGCTCGTAGGGTTAATCAGTGTGCCCACACACTGAGCAAGCAGGATCACGCGGCACCTGAAAATGACGCCACTGCCCGCTCAAACCCTCAAAAGTGGCGAGTCCTTGATGCGGCTTTCCTGCACCGCTCAACAGCTTAAAAGCTTCTATCGCTTGAAAACAGCCAATCAACCCAACCAGTGGCGCCATGACACCGCTTTCTGCACAACTCAAGGCTTCATCTTCACTATCGCCAGGAGGATACAGGCACGCATAACAGGGGCATGCCGGGTTGCGAGGATCAAAGACGGCTAACTGCCCAGAAAAACGAATTGCCGCTCCTGAGACAAGTGGCACACCTGCCTGCTGAGCAGCAGCGTTAATCGCATAACGGCTTGAAAAACGATCGGTGCAATCTAGCACCACATCTGCCGACGCTACCAGTGCCTCAAGCGCCTTGCCATCTGCATGTTGCTCCAAGGCGATTACATGGCACTCAGGGTTAAGTGCCTGCATGCTCGCTTTTGCTGAACGTGCCTTGTTGGTGCCGATATTCGCCTGCTGGTGAGCAATCTGGCGCTGCAGGTTTGACAACTCTACCGTGTCAGCGTCGGCAATAGTGATTTTGCCCACGCCAGCGGCCGCTAAGTAAAGCGCCACGGGAGACCCAAGCCCACCTGCACCGACAATCAGAGCATGAGCATTTCTCAAGCGCTCCTGCCCCTCAATATCAACCTCGGGTAGCATAATTTGGCGGCTATAGCGCAGCAGCGCCTGATCATCCATCATGGGATTACTTATCCTCAAATTCCTCGAAATCGGGTATGTGTAAGTTGAAGCTCTCTTTCACTTCTTCCATTACCACATAGCTTTTGGACTCTTTTACCCCAGGCAGTGTCAGTACGACATCGCCTAGCAGTTGCCGGTAAGCGGACATCTCAGGAATTCGGCATTTTAAAATATAATCAAACTGGCCAGACACCAAGTGACACTCCTGGATTTGCGGTAGTTTCTCGACCGCCCGACGAAACTCATCAAACACAGCAGGGGATTGAGTTTCCAGGCTAATCTCCACAAAGACCAACAAATTCGCTTTCAGTGCCTGCGGATCAAGAATAGCTTGATAGCCGCGAATGATACCCGCACGCTCAAGGCGCTTAACACGCTCTAAACAAGGAGTTGTGGATAAGCCGACTTCAGCGGCAAGGTCGACATAGGAAATTCGCGCATTTTCCTGCAGACAGCGCAGAATTTTAAGATCGATCCGGTCCAGCGTTCTATTTTTTGGTTTCATGGCAGGATCCAATACTGATGAATCAGGCAGTTATTAAAGGTGCCCCAGGGTAACCCGTTCATGACCTCCAACGTCTTGCACACTTTCAACGTTTTGGAAGCCAGCACGCACTAACGCAGTGCGTACGTTGGTCGCTTGCGTATAACCATGCTCTAGGGCAAGCCAGCCGCCATCGGAAAGGTAGCCACAAGCAGTGCTAATCAAATGCAGCAAATCCGCCATCCCGTCAGCATCGGCCACTAGTGCCGATAATGGCTCAAAACGCACATCACCCAGCCGCAAATGTGGGTCGTCGGCAGCTATATAGGGCGGGTTACTAACAATAATATCGAATGCAACCGCTTGAGGGGGCTGAGCGAACGCGCTAAACCAATCGCTAATTACGAACCGAGCATTATCGATCTTCAGCGCTTGTGCATTTCGCGTTGCGAGCGCCACTGCTTCTGGGCGAATATCCGCCCCTATTACTTGCCAGTTAGGTTTCTCGCTGGCAAACGCAAGTGCAATAGCGCCAGTGCCAGAGCCAAGATCCAGCAACCTCCCCGCCCTCGCCTTGGCACGCATTAGGACAGCCTCAACCAGGGTTTCGGTATCAGGGCGTGGAATCAGCGTTTCTGGCGATGTTGCCAGCCGCAGCCCCCAAAATTCTCGTTCACCGGTCAGATAGGCAATTGGCATTCCCTGGGCACGTGCCGCCACCAACGCATCAAATCGTGCTTGCTCCCAAAGGGGGCACTCACAATCTCCCCAGGTATACAGCCAAGTACGGTCATGCCCTGTTGCGTGGCTGAGCAGTACCTCGGCATCAATTCTAGGGGAAGGCGAACCTACCGTTTGCAGCCGAGTCGCCGCTCGTCGTAAAAGAGCATCGAAAGTCACAACATCAAAGCTCATTAGGCGTCCTGAAGGGCCGAAAGCTGCTCTGCTTGATATTCGTGAATGAGCGGTTCAATGACATCATCAAGCTGCTCACCCGTAATGACTTCCGTTAGTTTATAGAGTGTCAGGTTAATACGGTGGTCGGTAATCCGACCCTGGGGAAAATTGTAAGTCCGGATTCGTTCACTACGATCCCCTGAACCGACCAATGAGCGGCGAGCGTCTGCTTGCTCTTGGCGCTGCGAGTCAACCGCATTGCGTTTGAGCTTGGCTGCCAGCAACGACATCGCCTTTGCACGGTTTTTATGCTGACTGCGCTCTTCCTGGCACTCCACCACGACGCCTGTAGGCAAGTGAGTAATACGAATAGCGGAATCTGTGGTGTTGACGTGCTGACCGCCCGCGCCACTGGAGCGATAGGTATCAACGCGTAAATCAGAGGGATTAATATCGATATCGCCCACGTCGTCCACTTCAGGCATGACCGCCACCGTGCAGGCGGACGTATGTATCCGGCCTTGCGATTCCGTCGCGGGCACGCGCTGTACGCGGTGCGCGCCAGATTCAAATTTCAAGCGCGCATAGACACCATCGCCTTTCACACGAGAAATAACTTCTTTGTAACCGCCCTGCTCGCCGTGACTTGCACTGACAACTTCAACGCGCCAGCCACGCTTTTCCGCATAACGTGAGTACATGCGAAACAGATCACCCGCAAAAATAGCGGCTTCATCGCCGCCCGTACCAGCACGCACTTCCAAGAAAACACCGCGACCATCATCGGGATCTTTAGGCACCAGCAGGCGTTTCAGCTCACTATCCAGGGCTTCAAGTTTCTCACGCCCCTCACTGATTTCCATTTCCGCCAGCTCGCGCATATCGGGGTCGCTGTCGCGACTTAACTGCACGGCTTCTTCGATGCTTTCTTCTACCTCGCCGTAGCGCTGCCAGGCGGCGACCAGCTCTTCTAATTCCGCGTACTCACGGGAGTAGTCGCGAAAACGCTGCTGATTATTAATCACTTCAGGGTCAGACAGCAGCATTGCCAGCTCTTCAAAACGGTCGGAAAAGCTATCTAGACGTTGGCGCAAAGTCTCTTTCATGCGGGTGTATCATCCTTCTGGCATTTTACCGCGGCCACTGGTTGCTCAAAGGCAGGCTTAGCAGGCAGTAGTATATTGGGCGCGGCATTCAGCAACTCGTTATTTTCTTGGGATGCAGCGTTGCGCAAGGCAAGCGTGGGCTGGTGCATTAACCGATTCGCCAATTGGTGAGCTAGACGTTCAATCACCTTGGCAGGATCTTCACCCTTGGCTAATCGCTCAAGAGCTTGCTCACGGGAATGATCTCGAATGGCCTCTCCGTGACGTCGATAGTCGCGAATAATTTCGCCGCCATTGCGGATTCGACGCTCATGCTGCCAACTACCCACCCCGTGCTCGATGAGTGATTCAGCCTGATCAGCGGCAACTTGACGGTGACGGCGATTCTCTTCAATGACCTCTTGCAAATCATCAACGGTATAAAGGAAGACATCTGCAAGCTCACCCACTTCTGGCTCGATATCACGGGGCACCGCGATATCCACCATAAACACCGGTCGATGGCGGCGCTTTTTCAGCGCACGCTCTACCATTCCCTTCCCTAGGATCGGCAGCGGAGAAGCCGTGGAGGATATGACGATATCAGCCTGCTCTAACGCCTCCGGTATTTCTGGCAGTGTAATAGCAGAACCACCCAGAGGAGCAGACACTTGCTCAGCGCGTTCCCGGGTACGATTGGCTACCGTGAGATGCCGCACACCGGCTTCATGAAGATGACGCGCTACCAGTTCAATGGTTTCTCCCGCCCCGATCAAAAGCGCTCTGGCACGGCTAAAATCATCAAAAATACGGCTAGCCATACTGACAGCAGCATACGCGACCGACACTGGATTTTTGCCAATGCCCGTTTCCGTGCGCACTTGTTTGGCTACCGCGAAGGTGTGTTGGAATAACCGCTCCAATTCACCCCCCAACCCATTGGCTTGGCGGGCCTGCTGATAAGCATCTTTTAACTGACCGAGTATTTGTGGTTCGCCCAGCACCATAGAGTCCAGGCCAACGGCGACACGCATCAGATGACGCGCAGCATCGTTGTCAAGATAATGATAAGCACAGCGGGAAAGCTCTTCGACGCGCAAATTATGAAAGCGCCCAAGCCAATCCAGCACGGCATGCTCACCGGCGGCATCCGTCACGCAATAAAGCTCGGTACGGTTACACGTCGAAAGCACAGCCGCTTCGCTGATTTGTGGCAGGTTACGCAGTTCCGTCAACGCGCTTTCCAGCTGCGTTGGCGTAAATGCAACCTGCTCACGTACGGCCACGCTGGCGGTACGATGATTTATTCCCAGGGCAAGAAGCGTCATGCGTTATGCGTCTTCGCTAGTGGATCGGTCGTCACGTCACTTGTCGATCTGAATGTCTGGAGCTTGCTATAGCAAGTCTAAAGAGTGGGTAGATACGATGAACTATGAGTAGATACTATGAACTATAAGTAGATACTATGAGTAGACACCATGGATTGCACCACCTCACCCCGTTTTCAAGGTGTAATATTCTATCACAGCACAGCATGTTCTGGCGCACACCACTTTGCCGCAGGCAACCAAGCCGCTATGCTGAGCACTCGGCCACCTGATCGAGAGACGCATGCCCCTTCGCGCGACACTACTGGGTCACCCCCTATCGTTACTGGGTTTACCCTTACTGCCCTTGGCCGCAACGCTACTACTGGGCGGCTGCCAGCTTTCCCCGTCTTCCTTTGATAACGGGGTTCAAAATGATGCTTACGATCCCATGCAATCAGCACCGCCGATTACTCGCGGGCTGGATGCTGAGGGTCTTCGCTCGCTGCTGACAGCAGAACTTGCTGGCCAACGGGGCGATTATCGCTACGCCAGCCAAGGCTATCTGGAAGCGTCCCGGCGCTATCGCAACCCTGCGTTAGCCGAGCGCGCCACCTTTGCAGCGCGCTTTGGCAATGATGTCGCATTAATGGAAGCCTCCGCGATACGTTGGCGTGAATTAGCCCCTCAAGCAGAGCTGCCGAACAGATTGCTGGCAACCCTCTCATTGCAACGCGGAGACTGGCTGGACAGCTTAGAGCAGCGTCTGGCGATCACTGAAGCAGGGGGCAATGGCGAAATAGCCGCTTTTTCTGAGGCAGCTGTGGCCGAAGAGGCGCCACTGAACCTATTAATCCAGCCATTGCGCGATTATCTTGCCCAGCCTGGCGCTCAGCAAAATGAATTCCACAGCGATGTTTTACTTGGCGCCGCACTGATCGAGTCAGCACTAGGGCAAACACGTCAAGCGCAACAGCATCTGGATCAAGTAACGCAGCTGTCACCTGAATCTGCCGCTTTGTGGCTTGCTAAGGCGCGCCTAGCAATAGAGACTGGAGATCATCGTGGTGCTCAGAACGCCGCTCAAAGGGGGCTAGATTTAGCGCCCGATGATGTCCGTTTTATATTAATGTTAGCCCAAGCTGAAATTCGCCTGAACAACATTACCGCTGCGGAAGCACACACCACTACGTTGTTAGAAACGCATGGTGGTAACGAAGAATTACGTATTGCTCTCGCCCAACTCTATTTGGAAGAAGGCCATAGCGAGCCAGCGTATCGATTACTGCAACCTCTGATTGGTCATGAACGCGTACCTAACACTGCCTACTTCTTATTGGGAGCCATTGCCCAATCCCAAGGAGAAGTCGATAACGCGCTGCTTTATTATCGGCAAGTACAAGACGGCAACGAGTTTCTTCCGGCCCGAGCCGCCGCTGCACGTATGCTGATTGAAAATGATCGCCTGCTAGATGCTCGCGCTATGCTGCGTGTTGAGCGAATGCGCCATGACGACTACTTCGGCGAGCTGGTAATGCTAGAAATACAGCTACTGGATGAATTTAATCTGCAAGAAGATGCCATGGCACTACTTGATAGAGAGCTGGCTCGTACGCCAGATGACACCAGCCTGCTTTATTTAAGGGCAATGCGCGCGTGGGAAACGGGCGATATTGAAGCGATGGAGCGCGATCTGCGCCAAATACTGCATACCGAACCTGATAATGCAGATGCATTAAACGCATTAGGCTACACGCTTGCCGACCTGAACCTCCAGGGTCGTCTTGAAGAAGCACGTGATTTGATTGAGCGTGCCTATGAAGCAGATCCCAACAACCCTGCAATACTCGACAGCATGGGCTGGGTCTATTTCCGGCTCGGCCAGCCTGACAATGCACTTGCGTGGTTAGAGAGCGCCTACGCACAAGTGCCTGATCAAGAAATTGCCGCTCATTTAGCCGAAGTTCTTCATGCCCTAGGGCGCAGTGAAGAAGCACGCCAGCTTATTGAGCGCATTCTTCAACGGGCAAGCTATCACCCGCAAATTGATGACTTACTTGAGCGCCATCCTGAACTAACACCGTTAAGCACGCCCTAATACGGCATGCCCTTATAAAAGCATGCCCTTATGAAAGCATGCCCTTATGAAAGCATGCCCTTATGAAAGCATGCCCTTATGAAAGCATGCCCTTATGAAAGCATGCCCTTATGAAAGATAGTTTACGCAGTACTGACATGGAGCCAGTTTATGTTGACCAATTCCCTGCCCGCGAGCCGTTTATCAATCTGCAGGCGCTCAACTCGCTTGTTACTGGCCGGTATTGTCCTGTTAACGCTGGCCGGATGCGCCACCCAAGCGCCTGTAGACGATGGCGGACGTCAGGCTGGACAATGGGAGCGCCAGCAAGCCGACGTTGAAGCCTTCGATACCTGGACACTCGTGGGCAAAGCAGGGCTGCGCACCCCCCAGGAAAATACCAGCGCCAACCTAGACTGGAATCAACACCCCCACTACTTCCGCATGCTAATCAGTGGCCCCTTTGGCGGCGGACGCAGTGTGCTAGAAGGTCGCGAAGGGCGCTTTTCGCTAACCACTAGCGATGGTCGCTTTGAAGCCGAAACACCGGAAGCATTAATGGAAGAGCAACTTGGCTGGTCATTGCCGGTTCGCGCCATGCCTAACTGGGTACGAGGCCTACCGGGCGAGCACGCCAGCTACCAGTTGGAATCAGACGAACTCGGCTTCCCTAACCACTTACAGCAAGATGGTTGGGAGATCGACTACCGCGATTGGGAGCAAGTAGAGGGCATGTGGCTGCCTCGCCGACTAGTGATGAACTACGGCGACCTGCGCATTACCCTGGTCGTCAATCAGTGGCAATCCACTAACCCGGACTCCTAGATCAGTAGAGAGATCACATGCCTGCAACATCCTCGGCGTTGACACTGCCTGCTCCCGCTAAGCTAAACCGCATGTTGCATATCGTAGGCCGTCGTCAAGACGGCTATCACGAGCTGCAAACGCTTTTTCAGTTTATCGACTTGTGTGATTACCTTACCTTCACGCCACGCACTGACAGCGCCATTACGCTTTCCAACACGCTTAGTGGCGTTGCCCATAACGACAATTTAATTGTACGTGCAGCACAATTGTTGCAACAGGCAAGCGGCATTCAGCAAGGCGCCTCAGTCGCCATCGAAAAAAATCTGCCGATGGGAGGCGGTCTTGGCGGTGGAAGCTCTAATGCAGCAACCACCCTGGTCGGGTTGAATCACCTATGGCAACTAGGACTAAGTAGAGAAGCGCTTGCAAAACTAGGGTTGACACTAGGTGCCGATGTCCCGGTATTCGTTCACGGTCACAGCGCTTGGGCGGAAGGCGTTGGCGAAAAGCTTACGTCTGTCACGTTAGATACGCCCTGGTTCGTGGTCATCCATCCAGGCGTTAGCGTCTCAACACCAGCAATCTTCCAAGACCCGGAATTGACACGCGACAGCCTCCCCATTACTATGGCGCGCGCACTGCAGGGGGGAGCGCCGGAGTGGCGTAACGACTGCGAAGCTATCGTCAAAAAACGCTATCCGCCAATTGCGGAAGCATTAGACTGGCTCACGCAGCATGCACCTAGTCGGTTGACCGGTACCGGCGCCTGCTTGTTTGCGGCTTTCGATTCACAGCAAGCCGCGCAAGCCGTCGCACATATGGCAGGTCAACATTGGCATTCATGGGTAGCGCGCGGACTCAACACCTCTCCCCTACAAGATGCTCTGGGCCGCTGAAAGCGCCCGGTCATCGCATTAGGTTTATTGCTGGGGTATCGCCAAGTGGTAAGGCACCGGTTTTTGGTATCGGCATTCCCAGGTTCGAATCCTGGTACCCCAGCCAACCTAATTATGATCTGCGTTTTCTCCCCTGATCCCCAACACTGCAAAGGTGGCTGCGCGTGTCAAAATTGATGGTTTTCACCGGGAATGCCAATCCCGAACTCGCTCAAAAGATTGCCGAGAGCTTAGACAGCCGTATGGGTAATGCTACGGTCGGTCAATTTAGCGACGGCGAAATCGCGGTCGAGATCAATGAGAACGTGCGTGGTAAGGATGTGTTCATCCTGCAATCCACCTGTGCCCCCACGAACGATAACCTGATGGAACTGATTCTGATGGTGGACGCCCTGCGTCGCGCCTCAGCTGCCCGTATTACGGCAGTCGTTCCCTATTTTGGCTATGCACGCCAGGATCGTCGCGTCCGTTCAGCTCGCGTTCCCATCTCAGCAAAAGTTGTTGCTGATATGATGGTAAAAGCTGGCGTTGATCGCGTTATGACGATGGATCTGCACGCTGACCAAATTCAAGGTTTCTTCGACGTACCGGTTGACAACGTTTACGGCTCGCCCATTTTGCTGGACGACATCGAGCGCCAGAACTACGACGATCTCGTTGTGGTTTCTCCCGATGTCGGTGGCGTTGTGCGCGCTCGCGCTATCGCCAAACAGCTGAACGCGGATCTTGCCATTATTGATAAGCGTCGCCCCCAGGCCAATCAGGCCCAGGTAATGCACATCATCGGTGAAATCGAAGGCCGCACCTGTGTGGTTGTCGATGACATGATTGATACCGCTGGCACGCTCTGCAAAGCTGGCGAAGCGCTAAAAGATCACGGCGCAGCACGCGTTGTCGCTTATGCAACACACCCGATATTGTCTGGCCCTGCCGTCGACAATATTACCAACTCGGTGCTGGACGAGGTTGTCGTGACCGACACCATTCCGCTTTCCGACACTGCCCGTCGCAGCGGAAAAATTCGCCAGCTGAGCGTTGCCGGACTCATTGCGGAAGCCATCCGTCGAGTCAGCAACGAAGAATCCGTTAGCGCGATGTTCCACTAATCGCCTGACGCAGTAGCCCCCTATTGGGGCCCTGGAAGCGTCGTCGTCTGGTCGCGGTCGGCGGCGTTTCCTTACTTAAACCAAGAGGCAAATTAAATGTCTGATTTTATCCTGAAAGCCAGCGTTCGTAACGACCTGGGGAAAGGTGCGAGCCGCCGCCTGCGTCGTGCGAACCAACAAGTACCGGCCGTTGTTTATGGCGGTGAAAAAGGCGCTCAGTCTATCTCTGTAGAAAAAACTGCTTTCTACAAAGCGATTGAAGACGAGTCCTTCTTCTCTTCGGTGATCAAACTGGTCATCGACGGTACTGAAGAGCAAGTGGTTGTTCGTGACCTACAGCGTCACCCGTTCAAGCCGCTGTTAACCCACGCTGACTTCCTGCGTGTTGACGCTACTCACGAAATCACCATGAACGTGCCGCTGCACGTCGTTGGCGAAGAGAAGTGTGTCGGCATCAAAGATCAAGGCGGCGAACTGCACGTCCTGGCCAATGAAGTAGCCATTAGCTGCTTGCCGAAAGATCTTCCGGACTTCCTGGAAGTTGATATCAGCAACGTCGAGCTGGGCACCACCCTTCACCTGTCTGACCTGACCTTGCCTGCAGGCGTTACGTCTGTTGACCTGTCTCACGGTGAAGAGCATGACAACGCCGTTCTAAGCATCACCAAAGTAAAAGTACGTGGCGGTGATGATGAAGAGAGCGAAGGTGAAGGCGAAGAAGAGTCCAGCGCTGAGTAAAGCGCTAGCTCTCGGCGCTGCCAACTGATGCTTTTCAGTGCCACCTGGGTCATGCCTGCATGGCTCAGGAATGATAAAATCAAGCGCTTCGGCGCTTGATTTTTTTTTGCGGCCTGACATGACGTCGAAAATTTCGTCTAGAAATTTTTATGAGGTGGGACAATGAGCCAGGTAACGGCCATTATTGGCCTGGGAAACCCCGGTGCAGATTACGATGCAACTCGCCATAATGCGGGCTTTTGGCTGGTAGACGCCATTGCACGCAGTGCGCACACAGAGCTTCGCCCGGAAAAGAAATTTTTGGGCCTGTACGCCAAAGCACGTGTTGGCGACCATGAACTGCACCTTCTCAACCCCACTACTTTTATGAATCGTAGCGGTGCTGCCGTCGCAGCGCTTGCACAGTTTTTCAAACTAACGCCTGACAATTTACTGGTTGCTCATGATGAGCTAGACCTTCCGCCAGGACAGGCACGCTATAAGACCGGCGGTGGCCATGGCGGTCATAACGGCTTGCGAGACATTATTAGCGCCTTAGGCAACCAGAAGCAGTTTCATCGGGTAAGAATTGGCATTGGCCACCCAGGAGAAGCACGTCAGGTCGTTAACTATGTGCTAGGCCGACCCGGCAAAGCCGAACGGGAAGCCATTGAAAGCGCTTTGGATGAGTGCCTAGCTACGCTACCACTTGCACTCTCTGGCGACTGGGCTAAAGCCATGAACCGCCTTCATAGCGTAAAATAGCAGCACACTTAATAAGCACCTTTATAATCAGGCGTTCTAGCACGCCCTTTTTTCAATATTGGCAGACGCTTCCCTTGTTGCGCTGCCCTAGCGGCCAGGAAGTAATTTATGGGCTTTAACTGCGGTATCGTCGGCCTACCTAATGTAGGCAAATCCACGCTTTTTAATGCGCTGACCAAATCAGGTATTGATGCAGAAAACTTCCCATTCTGCACCATTGAGCCGAACGTAGGCATCGTACCAATGCCTGACCCGCGACTTGATAAGCTTGCGGAGATCGTCAAGCCACAAAAAGTGCTGCCGACAACAATGGAATTTGTCGATATCGCAGGCTTAGTCGCCGGGGCATCCAAAGGCGAAGGCTTGGGCAACAAGTTCTTGGCCAATATTCGCGAAACCCAGGCGATCGCCCATGTCGTACGCTGCTTTGATAATGACAACGTAATCCACGTTGCCAACCAAGTGGACCCACGGGCAGATATTGAAACCATCAACTTGGAACTGGCACTTGCCGACCTGGATACCGTCGAAAAAGCCAGCCAACGCCTCGTTCGTGCAGTGAAAGGCGGCGACAAAGATGCCACTGCCACCAAGGCCATTCTTGACCGCATTCAGCCACATCTCGCTGAAGGTATGCCGCTGCGTAGCTTTGGTCTTGATGAAGATGAGAAGCGCCAGATTAAGAGCTTCGGTTTCTTAACGCTCAAGCCCACCATGTACATTGCCAACGTTAACGAGGATGGCTTCGAGAACAATCCCTACCTGGATATCGTTAATGAGATTGCGGCAGAAGAAGGCGCTGCAGTGGTGCCGGTATGTAACCAGTTAGAAGCTGAGATTGCCGAGCTGGATGACGAAGAGCGCAGTATGTTCCTATCAGAAATGGGCATGGAAGAGCCAGGGCTTGATCGCGTCATTCGCGCAGGCTATGCCCTGCTTGGCCTACAAACATATTTCACCGCTGGCGTTAAAGAAGTCCGCGCCTGGACAGTGAAAGAAGGCGCTAGCGCCCCAGAAGCCGCTGGCGTGATTCACACCGATTTCCAGAAAGGTTTTATCCGCGCGGAAGTGGTTGCTTACGAAGACTTTGTCGCTCTCAATGGCGAGCAAGGGGCTAAAGATGCTGGCAAATGGCGCTTAGAAGGTAAGGATTACATCGTTAAAGATGGCGATGTTATTCATTTCCGTTTTAACGTCTGATCAGCTGCCGCTTGATAAACAAAAAAAGAAACACTTGACGAACGACGGGCTACTGAGTAATATTCGCCCCCGTTGAATGGCTACGTAGCTCAGCTGGTTAGAGCACATCACTCATAATGATGGGGTCCCCTGTTCAAATCAGGGCGTAGCCACCACACGAATATTGAAAGCCCGCTGACTCAGTCAGCGGGCTTTTTTCGTTATTGATCAGCAATGTACTCAGCACAAATCAGAACGATTCAAAAACACCGTCAACGCCTGGGTCAAATAATCAACATCTCGGGTACCTGCTGTTTCGCGAACTGAATGCATTGCCCACTGAGGAAGCCCTACATCAATCGTCGGCACGCCCACCTCAGTAGCCGTAATCGGCCCGATAGTGCTACCACAACCCATATCTGAACGAGTAACAAACGACTGTACGGGCACATCTGCCTCACGACACACATCCCGAAACAGCGCCCCCGTTACACTGTTAGTGGCATAACGCTGATTAGCATTTACCTTAATAACTGGGCCACCATTAATTGCAGGGCCATGACGTTCATCGTGCTTGTCTTGGAAATTCGGGTGTAAAGCATGAGCGTTATCGCATGAAATCATAAGCGATGACTGAATCAGCTGAATCAGCGACTCTTCAGTCGCACCACCTACCTGGGCATTTAAACGCTTCAGCACATCACCTAAGAAAGGCCCCTGAGCACCGCATGCACTGGCACTACCCACCTCTTCATGGTCATTAGCAACCAATAAGGCCCCCTGGCTAGCATCACACGCCAGCATCGCCTCGAGCCCCACAAAACACGACAGTAAGTTATCTAGCCGCGCACTGGCGACCAACTCCTGACGCAACCCTACCAACGATGGCGGTTGTACGTCATAAAACCCTAACTCAAAGTCAACGACTTCCACAGCGCGCAGGCCATGCTGCTCTTCCAACCAATCAGCCAATAAGTCGCTAAGCTGCGCGCTATCACTCTGCATCACAACAGGCGACATTTGCGTTTGTGGGTTAATAACACGCCCAGCGTTTACATCGCGGTCTAAATGAATCGCCAAACTAGGCACCATGGCAATCGGCCGGTCCACATTTAGCAGCACACTTTCTAAATGACCATCGGCGTGACGTACATGCACACGCCCTGCCAACCCCAAGTCGCGATCAAACCACGGGGCTAACAACACACCACCATATACTTGCACCCCCAACTGCATCCATCCCGCGGCATACTGGGTGGCATTGGGCTTTAAACGCAGCCCCGGGCTGTCCGTGTGCGCACCCAACATGCGTAGGCTGGTTAACTTCTCAGCAGGCAGTTGAAATGCAATCACTGACGAATCATTGCGCGTCACGTAATAGCGCTTGCCCGGCTCAAGCTGCCAGTTAGCCGTCTCCTCAAGACGCACAAAGCCCGCCTGCTCCAAACGCTCCGCCATACAGCGAGTCGCATGCCAGGGCGTAGGCGATTGATGCAGAAAATCACATAGCCGCGTTACACGGTCCGCGTTGAAAGCTTCGGACATAGAAATCCTCATAACAGTAATGATTGAGTATCACAGGCTAAATGACCTGCTACAATGCTCCCTCGGCCTACGCAACTCATAGGCTATCTGCGGGTCTAGGGAAGAATAAGTGTACACAAATCCGGGAGAGCTTGACTGATGAGCTTGTTTGCAACGTTTTCGCGCTCGGTCGCCCTTGCTGTGATGCTGGTCATTGCCAGCCCAGCAGCGCTGGCGCAACTTGAGCCGACCGACGAACAACGCCAAGCGGCAGAGGAAATAGCGGATTCACTTCGCTATGGGCACTATGCCGATATTAACTTCGACGAGCAGTGGTCAGCGGAAGCTTTCCAACGCTATCTAGACATTCTGGACGGCCAGCGCTCCTACCTATTGAGCCGCGATATAGAGCCTTATCGCCACTTAGAGCGCGACATGGCAGAAACACTTTTCGATGGTGACCTTGACGATGCATTTGCACTTTATAATCGCCTCAGCGAACGCCACACCGCCCGCCTAGAGTGGTTGCTAGAACGTCTTGATGAAGGGCTTTCATTCGAATTCGATAGCGACGAGCGCTTAGAGGTTGATCGCAAAGATACCCCATGGGCAACCCGCGAAAGTGAATTAGACGAACTATGGCGCAAACGGCTCAAAAACGATGCACTGACGCTTGCTCTAACCGACCAAGATGACGAGCAGATAGAAAACAATCTGCGCCAGCGCTATGAAGGGCAACTATCCCGCTTGCGTCAGTCAGAGTCTGAAGACGTCTTTGGGTTAATCATGGCGGCAGCCTCCAGCACTATCGACCCTCACACCAGTTACCTCTCCCCTCGTCAAAGCGAGTCGTTTGATATTCAAATGAGCCTTTCACTTGAGGGTATCGGCGCACTACTTCAAGCTGATGGCGAATACGTTAAGGTCTCCAGCCTGGTTCCCGGTGGCCCTGCCGATCGAGCGGGCGTGCTTGAGCCCGCCGACCGAATTATTGCCGTGGGCCAAGAAGAAGGCGACATGGTCAATGTGGTAGGCATGCGCCTGGACAACGTCGTCGACCTGATTCGCGGTCCTAAAGGCTCCGTTGTACGTCTGGACGTGGTGCCTGCCCAAGCAGTGGACATGACCCGTTCACAAATTGTTGAAATTACTCGCGACACAGTCAGCCTGGAAGATCAGGCAGCGCATAGCGAAGTGATAAACATTGAGCGAGACGGCAAACCTCATCGCATTGGCGTGATTAACATTCCGACGTTCTACGTCGACTTCGATGCCTGGCAAGCCGGTGAGGATGAGTATCGCAGCACCACCCGTGACGTCGCTCGAGAAATTGAAAGCCTCAAGAAAGAAGGCATTGAAGGTATTGTCCTAGATCTTCGCAATAATGGCGGTGGCGCACTTCAAGAAGCCAACTCCTTGATAGGCCTGTTTATTGACCGAGGCCCAACCGTACAGGTTCGTGATGCCCAAGGTCGCATTCAGCTCTACGGCGACACCGACGCAGGCACGACTTACGACGGGCCACTAACCGTACTGGTTAACCGTCTTTCCGCTTCAGCATCAGAGATTTTTGCTGGCGCTATTCAAGATTATGGCCGCGGCATTGTGGTAGGCGCCCCCACCTTTGGCAAAGGCACCGTACAAACGCTCAATGATCTTAGCCATGGTCAAATCAAGCTTACCCGTGCCAAGTTTTACCGTATTTCAGGTGATAGCACCCAAAACCGCGGTGTTGAACCCGACATTATATTCCCCAGCCTGATTGACCCAGAACGCATTGGTGAAAGCAGTCTAGATAATGCTCTTGCTTGGGACACCGTGCAGAACGTTCAATACCGCCGCTATGGCGCCCCGGAAAACACCCTCGCCGCACTGACTTCTCAACACCAAGAACGTGCCAACGAGAATCCTAACTTCCGCTATCTAGAGCGCCAGTCCACCTTGGCTCGCCAGCTACGCGAACAGCACACCAGCGTCAGCCTGAACCGCGAACAGCGCCAACGAGAGCTAGAAGCGCAAGAAGCTGAACAGCTTTCACTTGAAAACCAACGCCGTCGCGCTTTGAACCTGCCAGAGCTGGATGAATGGATGGATGCGCGCAGCGATAATTCGCAGTCCGAAGGTAGTGAAGCAGACGCTGCTAACGAGGAGGATAAGGATAAAGACATGCCGGTTGATCGCGCCCATGTACTAGAAGCCGCCGAAATCTTACTCGACTACGCCCATCTTCAGGGCGCACAACGCATGGCTAAGCGTTAAACGAATTACTAAGCGCTAACTAACGAACGCCGACCTAAAGCAAAGGTCGGCGTTTTTTTATTGGCTAGTTATTAGCATAGTGCTGCCCGCCGTGCCGGTCGGTCGCCCATTTTCGCTAGCCGCAGGACTAGCGCCTGGAGACGTACTGCGCTACCTTCGGCGCCAGCGTCAATAGTAGCCCGCACCCAGTCTGGCAGATCAGGCGACAAGCGATAGTATACCCACTGCCCCTCCCTCTGATCGATTAGCAATCCACACTGACGCAACTGGGCTAAATGACGCGACACTTTAGGCTGCGACTCCTCTAGCGCATAGGTCATTTCGCACACACACAACGATTGCTCTTTGGCGATCAAGAGCACCAGCATTAACCGCGTTTCGTCACTTAGACACTTAAATACCTGTAGCGCATGCAAACCGGCAGCTTTTCCCACGAGCACCTTCCCAAATAATGAGTATCCAAAACAGTCTATACGTCCGCCAACCGAGAGGCACAAAAAATCACCCAAATGCCAGAGGGCACTGAGTGTTATCATAAATAAAGCATTGAGATGTCAATCGCTCGATATAAGCTGGCGGCAACGCAGGTAATGCTTACGAGAAAAGCAAAGCTGGAAGATAAAAAACAGAGTGGCTCCCCGAGCAGGACTCGAACCTGCGACCCAATGATTAACAGTCATTTGCTCTACCAACTGAGCTATCGGGGAACATTTACCGTAGGCGGTAATTAAAGCAGAACAGCAATTTGGCTCCTCGAGCAGGACTCGAACCTGCGACCCAATGATTAACAGTCATTTGCTCTACCAACTGAGCTATCGAGGAACATTACATTTTGCTGCTGTGTTTTGAGCGAAGCCACTGAAAGCATTCATATAACTTACTTCAGTATGTTGGCTCCTCGAGCAGGACTCGAACCTGCGACCCAATGATTAACAGTCATTTGCTCTACCAACTGAGCTATCGAGGAACTGCTCAAACACGGTGCGTAGTATACTGATAGAAACGCTCGGGTCAAGTATCGATTATAGGTGAACGGCTAGCCCCGGGTTTCTTGTGTCCGTATAATGACGCCATTCAATGGCTGTACGTTACACTGCCCATTACGATTGCATTCATGTTTTCATTCATCCCTCGTCCCCCGACGACTCATAGATGACAGGTACCGATGGCGAAGAAGCTCTTTATCAAAACGCACGGCTGCCAAATGAACGAGTACGACTCCTCGCGGATGGCAGATCTGCTCGGCGAATCTCACCAGCTGGAATTGACCGATAACGAAAAAGAAGCTGACGTTATCTTGTTGAACACCTGCTCTATTCGCGAAAAAGCGCAGGACAAGGTGTTTCATCAATTGGGTCGCTGGAAAAAGCTAAAAGACGCCAATCCAGACCTCGTGATTGGTGTCGGCGGCTGTGTGGCAAGCCAAGAAGGTGAAGCGCTGCGTAAGCGCGCGCCTTTTGTCGATATGATTTTTGGCCCACAAACGCTTCACCGCGTGCCAAAAATGCTGGACGCGCGCAATAACAATCAGATTGCTGCGGTCGATGTCACTTTTCCAGAAATTGAAAAGTTTGATCACCTGCCGCAGCCAAAATCTGATGGCGCAACCGCTTTTGTTTCTGTCATGGAAGGCTGCTCGAAATACTGCACATTCTGTGTCGTGCCTTATACCCGCGGTGAGGAAGTCTCTCGCCCCTTTGAATCGGTTATTGATGAAGTCATTCACTTAGCCGATCAAGGGGTGCGAGAAATTAACCTGCTTGGCCAGAACGTGAACGCTTATCGCGGTGAAAATGACGAGGGCGACGAGATCGACCTTGCCGAGCTAATCGCCTGCGTCGCTGCAGTAGATGGCATTGATCGCGTGCGCTTTACGACCTCTCACCCGGTGGAATTTACGGATAGCCTGGTAGATGCGTTTGCCGACATCCCGGAACTGGTGAGTCACCTACATTTACCGGTACAGTCAGGTTCTGACCGTATCTTAAGTGCGATGAAGCGCGGCCATACCGCAGAAGAGTACATCGAGAAGATGGAGCGTATTCGCGCCAACCGCCCGGATATTAGCTTCTCTTCTGACTTTATCATCGGCTTCCCTGGCGAAACCGAAGAGGATTTCGAAGCAACGATGGACCTGATTCATCGCATCGGCTTTGATCACTCATTTAGCTTTGTTTACTCGGCACGCCCGGGCACACCAGCCTCCGGCCTGCCGGACGAAACGCCGGAAAGTGTCAAAAAACAGCGTCTCGCCATTTTGCAGGAGCGAATTCTACAGCAGGCAGCGCAGATCAGCCGACGCATGGTGGGCACGACCCAGCGAGTTCTGGTATCCGGTTTCTCACCGCGAGACCCGGGCCAGCTCTCTGGGCGCACCGAAAATAACCGCGTGGTTAACTTCCGGGCAGCCAACCCAACAGAACTGATCGGCTACTTTGTAGACGTGGAGATTACCGAAGCGCTGCCCAACTCGTTGCGCGGCGATCTCGCCTCTCCAGAGCGTTATTAACTGCTCACTTATCCTAGGTAATTGCCCCGGCATCGCCGGGGCAGTAAGTTGAGTCTCACATACATCAACTAATGGGTTTCTTACTCTTGAGCCAGCCATCACCTCAGGCCAATCGCATTATCACCCTAAGCCTTGAACCCAATGATCCGCAGCGCCTTGCTAGCCTCTGCGGCCAACAGGACGAGCATCTAAAGCTGATTGAGAGCCGCCTGGACGTGACGTTGCGCAACCGTGGCAACGTGTTTCAGCTGGCCGGCGCCGCTAACCGGATCAAAGCCGCTGCTAACGTGCTTGAGCACCTTTACCGTGAAACTGCGGCAGAAGAACTAGAAGCAGACACAGTTCACCTCTTCCTTCAGGAATCTGGCTTAGAAGCGCTAGAAGAAGAGGATGATAGCGACATCAACAGCGATGACGTGATTATGCGTACGCCGCGCACCATGATTAAGCCTCGCGGCCTTAATCAGCAGCGCTACGTACAAAGCATTCGCGAGCACGATATCAATTTCGGTATTGGGCCTGCCGGTACGGGAAAAACGTACTTGGCGGTTGCCGCGGCGGTAGAAGCACTAAATCAGCAGGAAGTGCGGCGCATTCTGTTAGTTCGCCCAGCGGTAGAAGCAGGCGAAAAGCTTGGCTTTCTACCTGGCGACCTTGCCCAGAAAATCGACCCTTACCTCCGCCCGCTCTACGATGCACTGTACGAGATGATCGGCTTCGAACAGGTCGCTAAGCTCATTGAGCGTCAAGTGATCGAGATTGCCCCGCTGGCCTATATGCGTGGGCGTACGCTGAATAACTCCTACATCATTCTGGACGAAAGCCAAAACACCACGCCGGAACAGATGAAGATGTTCCTGACACGGATTGGTTTTGGCTCAACGGCGGTGATTACCGGCGATATTACCCAGGTAGACCTTCCTCGCGGACAGCGTTCTGGTCTTTCACAGGTGCTGGATGTTCTGAAGGAAACCCCTGGCATCGGCGTGACCCACTTTGCTGCGAAAGACGTTGTGCGTCACCCGTTGGTTCAGCGGATCATCGAAGCCTATGACGAGTTTGAGTCGCAGCAGGAAGTGCAAGAGCGCGCTCGCCGTGAAGCTCGCCAACAGGAGCGCGAAGCCCGCATGCAAGCACTTGAACGCGCAGGAGAGGCACCTCGATGAGTAACATCGTGATTGACCGCCAGGCGGCCATCAATGAGCCGTTGCTTCCCACCCTTGAGCAGCTCACCCACTGGGTGGGCTGTGTCTTCTCACGCCACCCCGATGATGAGCGCTTAGAGCTGACGATTCGCTTTGTGGATGAAGCAGAAAGCCAAGCACTCAATCGAGATTATCGGGGTAACGATAAATCAACCAACGTGCTCTCATTTCCTTTTGAGAACCCTCCCGGCGTTTGTTTACCGTTACTTGGCGACCTGATTATTTGCCATGCCGTCGTTGCCCATGAGGCCCGTGAACAGCAGAAGCCTCTTGAGCATCATTACGCGCACATGGTGGTGCATGGCACGCTGCACTTAATGGGCTATGACCACATTGAAGAGCAGGAAGCGGAAGAGATGGAGCAGTTAGAGCGCGAGCTTCTTGCCACTCTCGATATTCCTGATCCATATCACGAGTAAGCTGTTACCCTGGCCGATAATTACTTTTAGGGTGGTGTATCCCCCGACTCAGTGATAAAACGACAGACAGTTTACCCGTAGCCATCTTCACATAGGGAGCCTCTGATTAATGTGATGAGCGCAGGCCAGACAAGGCAAAAATTAACGAAAAAAGGATCGGACTCGCGTTCGAGTTTACGGGCTGTAAATGAGCATTTTGACCGGGCTCGCGCACGAGGCGATTTTTAACGCAGTATGGCCAAGCGTAGTTAATCAGAGGTTTCATAGCTGTTTTTTTAGTAGTGCTTTGACGTACTGTTTGCACACAACTATTTGCAAGTCACTATTTGCACGTAATAGAGAGATTAGACGCAATGAGCGAAGACCGATCGAGCAACTCAAATCAAAAATCCTGGCTCGAGAAACTCTTTGGCGCCCTTTCCGGAGACAATGACGAACCTAGCTCGCGCGATGAGTTAATGACGTTTTTACGCCACACCGCAGGGAAACTGAAGCTAGATCAAGACGCTATTATGATTATTGAAGGCGCTCTTGAGATCAGCGATCAGCAAGTGCGTGAAATATTGATTCCACGTTCTCAAGTGTCGGCAATTACCCTTGATCAAACCAGCGATGGCTACTTGCCATTGATTCAAGAAACAGGGCACTCCCGCTATCCGGTCATTGGCGAGAATCTTGACGATGTAAAAGGCATTTTACTGGTTAAAGATTTGCTCCCCCTGCTCTCTCAAACGCAAGAAAGCCGTGATGCCTTTAAGCTGGAAGACGTGCTGCGCCCGGCAATGTTTATTCCCGAGTCCAAACGCCTAAACAGCTTGCTGAAAGAATTCCGTGATACCCACAATCACATGGCAATCGTGGTAGATGAGTACGGCGGCACGGCTGGTATTATTACTATCGAAGATATTCTGGAGCAGATCGTCGGGGATATCGAAGATGAGCATGATACCGATGAAGAGGACGATATCCGCACGCTGGACAATGGCCACTTCGCCATTCGTGCTCTCACACCGATTGAAGACTTCAACGAACGCTTTGGCAGCGAATTTTCTGATGACGAATTCGATACCGTGGGCGGCCTTGTGATGCAACAATTTGGCCACTTACCAGGCCGTGGCGAACATACTAGCCTGGGCGGCTGGCGGTTCGTCATTCTTAATGCCGATAATCGGCGCATTCGGTTGCTGGAAGCTTATCGCGATGACGCCAGTGAAAATACTACCGATGGCGACGACAGCGACGGCTAGTCAACCGACCACTTCAACCTGCCGATAGGATATCACCATGGGGTTGACGCCCACCTTTGCACTTCAGCTGCTGGCTGCCCTCGTGGCCGGTGGTTTCACGACGCTTACCGCTTCACCGTTTGAATTATGGTGGCTAGGACCCATCGCCATCGGCCTGCTTTATGTTGGCCTGCATACCTTAAGTCCCGCTCAGGCAGCACTAAAAGGCTGGCTATACGGCGTAGCGCTCTTTGCCAGCGGCACTTCTTGGGTGTATGTATCCATTCACGATTACGGCTATACCGGCGTTCCCCTGGCAGTATTTCTGACCGCTCTGTTTGTGTCTGTATTAGCACTCTTTTTTGCAGGCACGTTTTGGCTTTATCGACGTTTTTGCAGCCCGCGCTGGGCACTGGCTAGCTTTGCAGGGGCATGGGTACTGGGGGAAGTATTACGCACTTATCTGTTTACCGGCTTTCCGTGGCTACTGGTTGGCTCTAGCTATGTGGATTCACCGCTGGCCAACTGGGCACCAGTAGGCGGCGTTTACTTGCTTTCCTTACTGGTAGTGCTCACAGGCACCTTAGGCGCTGAACTGCTGCGACGCCAATGGTGGGCAACACTGCCATTAGCCGCTATTTGGCTCGTTCCGGTGGCACTCCCCTCACTCTGGACGACACCAGCAAGCGAGCCCACGCGCGTTGCGCTACTTCAGGGCAATCTGCCCCAGCTATTAAAGTGGACCCCCGAAGGACAGCGCGTAGCAGCAAATACCTATAGCGATTTAACCCGCCGTGTCGCGGATGATGCCGATCTCATTCTGTGGCCAGAAACCGCCCTGCCAATGATCGATAACCAAGCTCGCCCGGTGTTAGAGCGCGTACAAGCCAACTTACCGCCAAGCACCGCGCTATTAACCGGCATTGTCCAACTCGACGAGGACAACCGTTATTTCAATAGTGTGATTGGCGTTGGCAACGTAGAGGGCAGCTACCAAAAAGAGCATCTCGTGCCGTTTGGCGAATACCTGCCGCTTGAAAGCGTGTTACGGGGTGCTATCGACTTCTTTGACCTACCGATGTCGAGTTTTTCTAAAGGCGCCTCCGAACAAACGCCCATGCAGGCCGCCGGCGTGACGATTGGCAACGCTATTTGTTATGAGATTATCTACCCACAGCTGGTGGCACGCCGTGCAGCAGACAGCGACGTGATTGTGACGGTATCTAATGACACTTGGTTTGGCGCTTCCATTGGCCCCCACCAACACTTGCAAATGGCCCGCCTGCGCGCGCTAGAGAATGGTCGTTATGTCGTGCGCGCTACCAGCAACGGCATTACCGCGATTATTAATCCTCGTGGCGAGCTGGTAGATAGCGCAGCGCAATTTGAAACCACCTACCTTATTGGCGAATTTTACGCCATGGAAGGGGCAACACCGTTTACCCGCACGGGTAGTTGGCCTGCATGGCTATTCGCTGGCCTGCTACTGTTACCGGGCTTGATACGCAAGCGTTAAAACCAAGAAGGCCGTTTCCAGCGGGCAGGGGCGGCGTAGCCGCCCTTGCGAAGCCATGCAAATCAGTTGAATCATCGTCGAAGTGTCTAACCAAAGCTAAAGCTCCCTCCGACAACATCCGAGCAGCCAAGTGCTTATGCATACGTTGCAAGAATGTAGATACTATCGAACCAGTGGTTACCGATGATAAGTGCCCGCTTAATTTTATTCAGGCACTTATCACTAAGTAATAAAATATCGCTTTGAAAGAAAATTTTTAAAAATTATATTCAGCGTTTTTATAGCTGCTCTTTATAAATTCGCCCACCTTTCATAATCATTCGAAGATTGCTCTCTGGATCGTTTAGAAAATCTAGATCGCGACTTGGATCGCCATCTACGACTAGGAGATCAGCTAGTGCACCTGGTTCAATGCGTCCAAGTACACCAGGATAAGGATTACGAGGACCTGAAAGTGACAACAAATCACCGTTATGCCCTGTTGCCATTGCCAACACTGTTAGCGGATCATAAAAGCGCGTTAACTTTGCCAAATGCCGAAGTTGATTCGGGGTGTTTTTAGGGCTAAAGAGAATGTCTGTACCCCAGGCAGTTTTCACATTAAACCGCTGCGCCATTTCATAAGCGCGAACGGTACCTTCAGCCACTTGGCGCTGAGACTCTCGGCGCGCGGCATCAGGATACACGTTGGCATCTTCATCTTGCAGGAAAGGCTGAAGGCTCCACCACGCCCCCTCTCCAGCCATCATTCTTACCGATTCTTCATCTGCTAATTGGCCATGCTCGATCGACTTAACACCAGCCCGCAGAGCGCGCTGGATACCACGTGATGTATACACATGCACCATCACATAGGTGCCCCAATCATCGGCAGCCTCAACCGCTGCGCGTAGCTCTCGTTCCGTAAATTGAGTACTGTCTAAAGGGTCATAGAGTGACGCTACTCCACCGCCAGCCATCAACTTGATCTGAGACGCCCCTAGCATCAGCTGCTCACGCGTGCGCCTGAGCACCTCAGCCTCACCATCCGCAATTACTGCAACTCCCTGACGTTCTGCTTCACTTAGCGGTGTTGTGCTTCCACGAGGTATATCATGGCGCATTCTAAAATCACCATGTCCCGACGTCTGGGAGATCATCGCCCCTGCAGGAAATACCCTAGGGCCATTCACAATACCTTCATCAATAGCACGCTTTAGCGCAAACGCCGGTCCCCCAACATCCCTCACCGAAGTAACGCCGCGCATCAGGGTTCGCTCTGCCTCTCTTGCTGCCACCAAGTGCACATAGCCAATATCAGCGGTCATGGCTTCCATTTGGGAGATGGCCGCTAAAGTGGTGTGCCAATGGGCATCAATCAAGCCTGGCATCAATACACGACCGCCACAATCAATGACATCAATACCTTCCACTTCACCACTGCCGTCTAGAATCGCATCAATACGGCCGTCCACCACCCTGATTGATACGCCATCACGCAGCGGGCCACCGCTTCCATCAAACAGCTTTAAATTGGTTAATAGTAGCGGCCCATCGTGGGATTTTGGCTGCTGCCCAACAGCAAAAGGTACATGCAATCCTGCGAAAAGCGCCATCACCGCAGCCGTTCCCCCAATCATTTGGCGCCGGGTTATTTCTGCCATCACACGTTCATGGAAACGCTGCAGCAATGGTGAACCACAACAGCAAGCTCCATGGCTGTGTTGAGTGTGGGTCTCAGGAAAAGCCGGCGACAATGAAAAGCGTGCAGTTGGCTGCATGAGTAGCGTCTCGGTTAGTAATTTTAGCGTCAAACTGCGCGGCTTAGTCCAAGTTTAGCCGCGCCACTATTGGAGAAATAGACTAATTAACAGCCTGTTTAACCATCCCAGCATGACTCGCTGATCATTAGATGGTTATTACGATGCGGGAAGCTCACCTAACACTTCAGGTATCGTCATTTTTACATAGCGCCCAGGAGCGCTTTCAATGACGTTTAGCTCACCTTCTCCAGGCTGACGCGCGGGCACCATTTTTTCCGGATCAGGATCTGCATAGCCATTCTCTGTTACCCAGGCCTGCCAATGCGGCCACCAGGAGCCTTCATTAAAGGTCGAGCCTTCTTGCCACGCATCATGGGTTTCGGGCAGCGCATCGTTGGTCCAATAGCCGTATTTATTCTTATGAGGAGGGTTCACAATACCAGCGATATGGCCAGAACCACCCAACACAAACGTCACCGGCCCTTTGGGCAACAGCGCGCCATAATACGTACTGTTCCACTTAGCGATGTGATCTTCTTTCGTCGATACGAAATAGCAGGGGGCCGATATTTTACGAAGGTCAATCTTCACCTCGTCTAACTCAATGCCACCCGGCTCGACCAAGCGATTTTCCAAGTACATATGGCGCAGATACCAAGCATGCGTACCTGCTGGCAGGTTTGTACCATCGGTATTCCAATACAGTAGGTCAAACGCTGCGGGAACTTCGCCCTTCAGGTAATTATTGATGTAGAACGACCAGAAGAGATCATTCTCACGCAATAAATTAAAGGTGTAGGCCATTGAGCGGCCATCTAAATAGCCTTTCATTTCTAGCGTGTTTTCAATTCCCTCAACCACCCGTTCGTTAAGGAATACGCCAATATCACCAGGATCGCGGAAATCTTGCAGCGTCGCCATATAGGTAACAGACTTCACTTTTCGACCACGCCGCGTGCTTGTTAGATAAGCGACTGTAGAGGCGGTTAGTGTGCCACCCACACAGTAACTCAACAGGTTGACTGACTTCTCGCCACACGCCTGCTCAATAGCCTCCATCGCACTAATGGGGCCCATTTGCATGTAATCAGCCCACGTGATGTCACGCTGCTCTGGTCCAGGGTTACGCCAGGAGATTAAGAATACGGTATGTCCTTGATCCACCATCCACTTGACTAGCGAATTGTCTTCCCGAAGGTCGAGAATGTAGTACTTATTGATCCATGGGGGCACGATCAACAGTGGCGTTTTAAAGGTTTTTTCAGTGGTAGGGGTGTATTGGATCAGCTGAATTAGCTCATTTTCATACACCACAGCACCCGGGGTAACCGCAATGTTATCGCCAACACCAAAGGCACTTCGATCAGTCATGCGTACATTGATACCTTCGGCAGAGTTCGCCAAGTCTTCCCGCAGACGCGTCAAACCATCCACCAAGTTCTGCCCGCGAGTTTCCAACGTACAGCGCATCACTTCCGGGTTAGTCGCTACGAAGTTAGTCGGCGACATGGCGTTTACCAACTGCCGAGCATAAAACGCCAGATTGCGCTTTTGCGTCGGGTCTAGGCCATCCAGGTCTTCTATGAGTTCTTCTACCATCTGCGAAAACAGCAGATACTGCTGCATAATCGCCAAGTAGTAAGGCTCTTGCGTCCAGGCTTCGTCTTTAAAGCGGCGATCGCCTTTAGCAGGCGTTATCAATGGCGTCACCTGCTCACCAGACATAGTGCGCACACCCTGTTGCCAAAGCAGCCACTGATCTTGCATAAGGCGCGATTGGGTTTGCCATAACAGGTTAGGGTTACTCATGAGCGATTGCGCGGCGGCTTCAAAGCTTTCGCGCATATCACTGTAGACGGAGTCAGCAGCTTCGCTGGGTGCTATCCGTGACAGTAAATCCTCAAGCAGTCCTTTGTACTGTTCACCAACATCGCTTAGCTGCACTTTCCATGCTTCAAGCTCTTCTTGAGAAACACCTTGAGACGGCATTTTCCACCCTGACAGCATACTCACTCTCCCCTCACCTGCTTGGCACTCTCTGCCCAGGCACATCATCCAAAAGAACGCGGCGCCTTCAAGGCGCCGCGAACATAGTTGCGTTTAGCTTTTACGTGAAGACTGGCTAGTCGCTTTCGCAGGCTGTTCACTTTTCGTGGCAGAGGTGGCTTGCTCGCTCATTTTCTGCCCAGCTTCACTGAACAGCTTTTCCATTTCGGATTTGAACTGCAAGCTCATCTCACCCATGACACGGGCATCTTCCTGCATTTGCTGAGAAAGCTCGTTCATCATTTCGGCTTGTTTGGTGCCAAAATCACGCAGGCTTTCTGCATCATCAATTTCCGTCGCGCTACGAATGCGCTCGGTACCCATTTGGCTGTAGCGTTTCATTGCTTCCAGCTGATACTGGGTCATTTTTTCCATGTTGTTGAGCATCAGCGAGTTCATCTTACGCATTGGCTCAAACATTTGGCGGGTTTGGGTACTAAAGGCGTCCATCATTTTATCTTGCATAGTGTCTGCTCCTGTCTCTCGTTCCTTGGCATGAGCCTGGAGTGGCTCATCACATGGCAAAATTGCTGCACTGCAAAAAGAGTAAACGCTGCAATGCTGCTTTGCAACATTCCTAGCAGCACGCTCAACAACGCTACACATTTCACATGACAGTTCTACCCTTTAGCGCGAGAACGCGAAGAAGCCGTCGCTTTCGCTTTAGAGCTTCTCGCACTTGATGCGCTTTTACCTGACGCTGCTGACTTAGCAGCCTCTTGAGACTCGCCTTGATCTGTGCCGTCATCCTGTTCGGCACCGCTGCCGGAGGAGCCCGCTTTACGCAACATGTCCAACATCATCTGTTGATATGTGCCAAAGTTAGCTAACCCTTGGGAGAGACCTTGTTGCATCATCGGCTGCTGCAGGAAAGGACGCATTAGACTCATAGGGTCATAGCCATCCACCCCTGACTCCATTTGCCGCTGAATATTTTCCAGCAGGCTTTGCTGAAACGCCTCAACATCCGGCAGCCCTAGTGATTGGCGAAACTCATCCGGTGTCAGGTCAAATTCAACGTTGATCTTCATAGGCGACTCCTTAACCATCTTCCTAGAGTGTAGCAGCGTTACGCCAAGCGCACCGTGCTGTTATTGTTGTTCTAAACGTGGCGTGTCAACGCTAACATCTCCATTTTGTCCACGATGACGTAGCCAATGGTCTAGCAGCGTTATTGCCATCATCGCCTCGGCGATAGGCGTCGCGCGAATACCGACACAAGGGTCATGGCGGCCTTTCGTTATTACCTCAACTGGCTGACCATGTATATCAATTGATCGCCCAGGCGTGGTAATACTTGACGTTGGCTTCAACGCTAATCGAGCGACGATCGGTTGGCCACTGGAGATTCCGCCTAACACCCCACCCGCGTGATTAGAAAGAAACCCTTCGGGCGTCATCTCGTCACGGTGCTCGCTACCACGCTGAGCAATGCAACCAAATCCAGCGCCGATTTCTATCCCTTTTACCGCATTGATGCTCATCAAACCATGCGCCAGATCAGCATCTAAACGGTCGAAGACTGGCTCGCCTAACCCGACCGGCACACCGTCGGCAATCACGGTAATTTCAGCGCCTACGGAATCCTGATCCCGACGCAGCTGATCCATGTAATCTTCAAGTTCGGCCACTTTGTCCGAGTCAGGGCAGAAAAAGGCATTTTCGCCTACCGCGTCCCAGGTTTTGAATTCGATTTTAATGGGCCCCAACTGGCTCATATAACCGCGAATCTGAATTCCTTGCGCGGCCAGCACCTGCTTGGCAATAGCGCCAGCAGCAACACGCATGGCTGTTTCTCGCGCGCTAGAACGACCGCCGCCCCGGTAATCGCGATGGCCATACTTATGGTGGTAAGTGTAGTCAGCGTGGGCAGGACGGAATTGATCTTTGATTTTAGAGTAGTCTTTGGAGCGCTGGTCGGTGTTTTCGATCAATAAACCAATCGACGTCCCCGTGGTTTTGCCTTCAAACACGCCTGAAAGAATCCGCACCTGATCCGGCTCTTTGCGCTGTGTGGTGTGTCGAGAGCTACCTGGACGGCGGCGATCTAGATCAAGCTGCAAGTCTGCTTCACTGATCGGTATGCCCGGCGGACAGCCGTCAACAATAGCGCCTAAAGCAGGGCCGTGGCTCTCACCAAACGTGGTAACGGTAAATAGCTTGCCAAAGGTATTGCCAGACATGGGCGTTAGTTCCTCACGCAAAAGACGCCGCATGGGCGTCGAGTTCAGCGGCGCTCAAGGCAAACACACCCTGGCCGCCACGCTCGAATTCAAGCCAAATAAAGGGTACTTCAGGGAAAGCAGCCTCCACATGGCGGTCGGAATTACCAACTTCAACAATCAGCCAGCCTCCGTCGGTTAAGTGCTGGCGTGCCTCTCGCAGAATGCGTCGCACGATATCCAACCCGTCGTTACCAGCGCCTAACGCCAGGGCAGGTTCATGGCGGAACTCGGCAGGCATGGTGGCCAGATCACGCGCATCAACATAAGGTGGGTTAGATACGATCAGGTCAAAACGCTGCCCTTCCAGGCCATCAAACACATCGGATTCGACAGCCCGCACGCGATCACCAACGTCGTGACGCGTAATGTTTTGACGAGCAACCGCCAAGGCATCCTGGCTAATATCCGCCAACGCCACCTCGCAGGTAGGCAACACCAATGCAGTGGCAATGCCGATGCAACCAGAACCGGTACATAAGTCTAATACTCGGGCAGGCGGCTCTTCCGGGAACCATGCAGCAAAGCCGTCTTCAATCAGCTCGGCAATGGGCGAGCGCGGAATTAACACGCGTTCGTCAACGCTGAACGGGAATCCTGCAAAAAAAGCTTCGCCCAGTAAGTAAGGCAGCGGGCGGCGAGTTGTCACCCGCTCTCGCGCCAAGCGAATGATGCGTTCGCGCTCTATTGGCAGCAAGCGGGCATCCAGCACAGCTGGGTCGACATTCCACGGTAGGTGCAGTGCGCCTAAGCAAAGCGCAACGGCTTCGTCCCAGGGCGATTCCGTGCCATGCCCATAGTGCAGCCCCGCCAGATAAAACTCGCTGGACACCCAGCGTAAGTAATCGCGCAGTGTAAAAAGCTCGCTCACCAATGCCGATTCCGGCAACGAAAGCATTGAGTGGGAGGTCTCATCATTGAGATGCGTGGTCACAGCGACTCCTGGCGTGTAAAAAGTTCATGGAAGGATTGTACCTTTGACGCCGTCTGGTTCACAGCGCGTGGTTCACAGTGAACGGTTCACAGCAACGACAAGCTCGCTATACTGTGCTCTTCTCAATTATGCTTATTTGTTAACACTTCATTTCTCTATTTGAGCCGACCATGACGCGACACCTGCCCAACGATGACGATATCAGTGCCTTTCGCCAAGCGCTGCAGGCAGCAGGCGTGCGCCGTATTGCCAGTAATCAAGCTGATCCCGGCAAGCCTAAGCGCAACGACGAAGCTGCCCAGCAAGCACGTCGACAAGCGGCGGTAGAGAGCAACACGCTGCAAACTAGCGGTCGCACGTCCGACGGTCGAGTAGAGGCGGTACGCCCCTCAGAGTATCTGGAATTCAGCGTGCCCGACCTGCCCTGGCGCACCTTAAGTCAGTTAAAACGTGGCCAAACCGCTTGGCAAGCGGGGCTGGATTTACACGGCTATACCCTAGAAGAAGCGAGGATTGAGCTTGAAAGTTTTTTGCGCGACGCCGCTGCACAAGGCATGCGCTGTGTTCTAGTCGTGCATGGTAAGGCCTGGGGCACTACCTCAGACTTTCCGGTGCTTAAAAGCCATACCAATGCGTGGTTAAGAGAGTGGCCCGGCGTCTTGGCGTTCTGTTCCGCCACCGATATCGATGGCGGTACAGGCGCGGTGTATATTCTGCTGCGCAAGCGCGGGCAGTAGATGGCTATGTCACTCGGTCGCATCCGAAGCAATGCTAGGCATGCGGCGCTCTAACGCTTCATCAGCAAGATGCCGCCCCAGCCGAATTAATTCGTTGGCCCGGTGAAACTCGTAAGTGCTGCAAACAGTTTTGGGAATTTCGATCAATACATCCGGCGGATAGCCTGCGATTTTATACTTCGCGAGCGCCGCCTGGGTGATATCAAACGACTCTAGAATCATATCGAGCTTACCCCACTCACGCCGACCACGCAGGTCAACGGTTTCATCAACATCGCTCTCTTCACCATTGCTGCCCCCCAGCCCATCCCACAAGCGGCGCGTGGTAGCACGCACATCATCCATCCAACCGCCAATATTGGCATCGCGGTCGCGCTCTAACGCGGTGCGGCTGTCGCTTGTATCTTCGCTGGGTAACAGCTCCTCTAAGGTGACCGGTTGTGGGCTGTGCGCCGTCACGTTAACCGCCACGACAAAATCCGCTTCGTGGGCGGCTAATATCGGCATCATCGGCAGTGGATTCAGCAAGCCGCCATCAACGAGTACCTGGCCACCCACATGTACTGGGGTAATGACACCCGGCACGGCAATAGAGGCACGGATTGCCTGGAGTAAAGGGCCATTTTGAAACCATACCTCACGCTGGCGAATCAGATCCGTCGCGACGGTCGTCACCGGAATAGGCAGGTCTTCGATCAGCATATCGCCGACCAGCTCTTCAAGTTTGCTCATGACTTTATTCGCTCGCATGGCGCCCATCGGACTCCAGGTCACATCGACCAGCTTGAGCACGTCTAAATAATCCAGGTTACACACCCACTCCCGGTATTCAGGCAGCTTTCCAGCGGCATAAATACCAGCAATTAGCGCGCCCATAGAGCAACCCGCAATCGAAATTATCTCGAAGCCGCGTGCTTCCAATGCTTCAATAACACCGATATGGGCATACCCCCTAGCTCCCCCACTCCCCAATACCAGTGCAACCTTATTACCGCCATTCAAGCAGCTGCTTGCCACAGGTGTTTTAACAACATGCGCTACTTTTTTCATCGTCATCTTCCTAACGTGAGCAATCAGGTACCCGCTACGCTTGCTGACTGATTGTGCTGGCCACGTGATGAACCGCCTGGGGTTCAAGGTGCAGATGATGGCCACCCGCTAGTACATGGCGCTTTAACTGTGGTACTGCTTGGCGCGCTTTTTCTGCCCAGTCCCGCTCGCCTAAAATACCCCGCTCCCCTTCTATCAATAGCACTGGGGCTTGAATCTCCGCCAGTAGTGACAACACTTGCTGGGGCGTAAAGCGCACCAAAGAAGGCTTTAACAAACGGCTATCGGTACGCATTTGCACATGCCCATCGGCAGTGGCCTGGGTGTTGCGCTCGACAAGTGGCGTGGCGGTGATGCTGTCCAGCGGCGTGACACCTCCGGCTACCCGCGCGGCAACTGCACTCTCAACATCGGGATAACGAGGAGGACGGGAAAGCGGCCGCCTATAGGCCACTAGCCCTTTGCGTAGTTGGCTGGCAGTCTCTTCGGCAGGTGTGTTTAGCGCTCCTAAGCCATCTAACAGAATTAGCTTATCTACCCGCTCAGGCAGCGCTGCCGATACTAAACAAGCTACGGCTGCCCCCATCGAGTGAGCAAGTAGCGTCGCCTTTTCGATCTTTAATGATTCCATGGTATCCAGCACGTCGTGGGTATAGTCCCATAGTGCATAGTCGTTTCCTGCAGGCGCATGAGCTGAGTGGCCGTGACCACGGAAGTCAATCGCCACAATGCGAATATCCAGTGCTTTCACCAATAGCGGCGCCAGCCGACTGAAGCTCGCCGCGTTGTCTAGCCAACCATGCAGCGCCACCCAAGTAGGCGCAGTGCTACGCCCCCAGCTAAGCGCCGCCAGCCGACCATTCGCCAGGGAAAGCGGCTGCGCAGCGGTACCGACGTGGGTCGATTCATTCATAAGCAGGATCTCTTAAAAGCCGGATAACCAAGCAATGTCATATACGTCAGATGACGCTCTAGGGCGTAAACGTTACCATGCTAAGCGCAGCGCATCTGCCGCTTTATGCGGATAACGCTTGCGTGCTGCGACTACTGCGAAATGCTCTTAACGATGATGACCAACAGGAAAATGACCATGAAACCACGTCGTGACACCCGTGCTCGCAACCTTGTGTTCTTGATTACCGTGATAAGTGCGTTGGTGGTTGGCCTGTGGCTTGCTCGCTGAGCCAATAGCCCCCAGGCCCCCAGCGTTGAGCGTCGCTTGCAATTTTCTCCCCATGAATAAATACTGCTTACAAATACTGTATATAAACACACTATTTATTCATGAGGATGCCGACGATGCCGTCCCACCCCGCCGCTTTAAAAACAGCCACGTTTGCAACAAGTACGTTTACAACGAGTACATTTCCGACAACGATGGTTGCGACAGCCCTGCCGTTAACCTCTCAGCCGTTGCCATTTCCAACGTTATACGGCCGCGCTGGGTTTAGCGGCTTCCCTTCACCTGCTCAAGATTACGAACCACGTACGCTAGATCTCAATGAGCGACTGATTAAACACCCCAACCACACGTTTTACCTCACCGCCGCAGGCGACAGCATGGAAGGCTGGGGGATATTCGAAGGTGATTTGCTGGTGGTAGATCGCAGCATACCGCCCCGTTTAGGGCATATCCTGGTCGCCATGTTTGAAGAGGAAGTACTGATAAAGCGTTATGCACTCTATCAAGGCACGCCACACCTCTGCTCGGCTCATCCTCACTATCCACCGCTACCGTTAGAAGAGACAAACTGCCAGCTATGGGGTGTGGTACGCGCCGTGGTGCATGAGTATTTGCCATGATTGGCCTTGTTGATGCCAACAACTTCTACGTGTCATGCGAGCGGGTGTTTAATCCTGCGCTTGAAGGCAAACCCGTGGGCGTGATGTCGAATAACGATGGCTGTGTGATCGCCCGTTCGGCCGAAATGAAAGCATTGGAAATCCCCATGGGCACTCCCGCTTTCCAACTGGAAGGTTTGCGCCGACGGGGAGAGATTCACTTATTGTCATCTAACTACGAGCTGTATGGTGACATGTCCGCACGACTCGCCCAGCTACTGCGGGATGCCTGTCCAGACGTCGCGCCTTACTCTATTGATGAAATGTTTATCTACCTGGATGGCTTCAGCGACACTCAATGCCAAACACTCGGGGAAGTTGTGCGCCGCCGTGTTCGCCGCTATTTAGGGCTACCTGTATGCGTAGGGCTGGCACCTACCCATACGCTAGCCAAGCTCGCTAATCACGTTGCCAAACAGCAGTCTCACTACCAAGGCGTCTGCCTACTCACTGCCAACAGCCCGACCACTACGGCGCTGCTTAAACAGCTGCCGGTGAATGACGTATGGGGCGTCGGCAGACGCCTAGCAGAACGGCTTGCGGTGAGTGGTATTCGCACGGCGTGGCAGTTGCGGGAGTGCGATCCAAAGCAACTTCGCAAACGATTTTCAGTGGTGCTTGCGCGTACAGCGCTAGAGCTACGTGGCACCTCATGCTTGGAAATGAACGCATTAGAAGAGCCGCGTCAGCGTATTATGACGTCACGCTCTTTTGGCCAAGCAACCGGCGTAAAAGCGGAATTGCACGCAGCGCTGCGCCGCCATGCTCAGCGCAGTGCCGAAAAACTGCGCCAGCAGAAAAGCCTTACTCGCGCCGTATTGCTATTTCTAAACACCAACCGCCATCGTAAAGACCAGCCTCAGCTTTCACCTAGCGCGATGATTCCCCTAGCCTCGCCAAGTGACGATACCCGCATCATTTTAGAAGCCGTCCGCGAAGGGTTGGAACAGATGTATCGGCCGAGTTTTCAGTTTATGAAGGCCGGTGTCATGCTATTGGACTTAGTCGATGCACAGCAGTATCAGCTTTCGCTGTTGCAGCCTTCACATAAAGCGCACCCGCACTTGATGAACGCCATTGACGCTATTAATCAGCGCATGGGGCAAGGCACGATTCGCTTTGGAATGACAGAGGCGGAAGCACCGTGGCAGTTGCGCTGTGCGCACCGCTCTAACCGTTACACCACCTGCTGGGACGAACTCATGGAGGCAGGCACTCACCCTGGCGCCATTGCAGCTGCCAGGGTGAAGCGTGAACAACAGCGGCTAGCGCGAGCGCAGCGCTTGGCGCAGCCGAGGGCTTAGGGTCTCCCCCACTGCAACCATGACCACCAAAACCGCTAGCAGCCACGGCCAATGCACCGCGAACGAAACTTGATAAAGCCCCAAGGCATCAGCAAAGATAACCAAAATACCCAACGGACTAACGTAACGCACCATGGTCAGCCATAGCGCATAAGGCAACGGTGCAAGGCCCAGTTCATCGCGGAATGTCTCACTTTTCAGCACAAACCCCGCCAACACGACCGTACCCAATCCACCCAGCGGCATCATCCAGCGCGAGGTCAAATAATCCAGCCAGTCAAAGAAGTTTTTACCCGCCAGGGTCCAGTCAGCGCCCAGGTTAAACGACAGCATCGCCAGCGTGCTGACCAGCCATAGCACGATGCCCGTCGCCCAAGAGGCAGATTTGCGGGTCATGCCTTTGTTATCGCATAACCACGACACCG
Organism: Halomonas sp. XH26; assembly: GCF_024138895.1. NCBI lineage: Bacteria > Pseudomonadati > Pseudomonadota > Gammaproteobacteria > Oceanospirillales > Halomonadaceae > Halomonas > Halomonas sp. XH26. Next base: position 1,209,730 of record NZ_CP071889.1, on the reverse strand, counting down.
TGGCTTCCACCATCGAAATAGACGAGGTCAGCGCCGCCATCGAGAGCATCAAGAAGAACAGAATGCCAAATAGCGTGCCCATTGGCATCGCCTGGAAGGCCAGCGGCAAGCTCATAAAGATAAGCCCCGGCCCTTCACCAGGATTCATACCGTTAGCAAAAATGACCGGGAAGATCGCCAACCCCGCCATTAACGCAACCACGGTATCGGCAATGGCCACGCTTACCGTGGTACGCCCAATTGACGCACCTTTGGGCAAGTAGCTACCGTAGGTGAGGATTGCACCGGATGCCAACGACAACGTGAAAAAGGCGTGGCCCAACGCCGCCAGCATGCCTTCACTAGAGAGGCTTCCCGCGTTAAACGAGAACAAGAAGCTCACAGCCTCACCAAACCCACCGGAAAACACCCCGAAAATAATCAGTAGAATGAGCATGAGCACCAGCCCGGGCATCATCCAACTGACATTTTTCTCGATACCTTCCTGAACGCCTTTGCCCACAATCACCATGGTCAGCACTGCCACCAGGGTGCTCCAACCGCCCAGAATGAACGGGTTGGCATTATTGGCCCCAAAGACCGCCGCCATATCATCAACGCTACTGCCCGCGAGGCCGCCGGTGAGCATTTTCCATAAATAGGAGAACGACCAGCCAGCTACCACGACATAAAACGACAGAATCATAAAGCCGCAGAGCATGGCCATCCAACCAATCAACGACCAGGCAGAGGAGCGGCCAGACTCATTGACGACGCGCCGTATCGCATCAATCGGGCTGCCGCGCCCACGGCGACCAAAGGCAATCTCGGTCATCATCACTGGTACGCCGACGGCTAAAATGCACGCCAGATACACCAGCACAAAGGCTCCACCACCATACTCCCCGGTGATGTAGGGAAATTTCCAAATATTGCCCAGCCCCACCGCCGAACCGGTGGCTGCCAGCATAAAGCCCCAGCGGCCCAGCCACTGAGTGCGAGGTTGCCCAGAAGACGCCATGACCTTCCACCTTGTCAGAAAAAAGCGCCTATCCTAGAGGATTTTATAACCAAAGCCCAAAACTCTTGTCTCACTAGGCGAACCAGCCATGCGCATCTGAAGCAAGAATCTGGCAGACTAGTTAGTGATAAACACCCCCCAATGGAGAGAGCTTAATATGAGCGACAGCGCCAAACCCTGGACGCAACCCATGCCCGACGCGCAATTCAACATCATGCGCGACATTCTTGCCGCCCCTAGCCCGGTAGGCCTGGAAGGCGCCATGACCTACGGCGTACTGAAGCCTTACTTCGAAAGCTTCGCGCCCAGCGGCTGGCATCTGCATCAGTTTAAAGGCAATGCTGGCGTGGTACTGGATACCCATCCTGGCCGCGATGACATGTTCAAAGTGATGATCATCGGCCATGCAGACAAAATCCGCATGCAGGTTCGCTCGATTGGCGAAGACGGCAAGATCTGGATCAACACTGACTCCTTCTTGCCTACCGTACTTATCGGCCACGAAGTGAAGCTATTCAGCGAGGATCCTGACGCCCCCGGCAGCTACCGCTGCATCCAAGGCGGTACAGTAGAAGCCCTGGGCGCTATTCACTTTTCTGATCCTGCACAGCGCGATGGCAGCAAAGGTATCAAAAAAGAGCAGATCTACCTGGACCTGCAAATCCATGGCGAAAATAAAAAGCAGCAAGTGCTGAATTTAGGCGTTCGCCCGGGTGATTCGATTATTTTCGACCGCCCCATTCGCCCTGGTTTTAGCCCGAACACCTTCTACGGCGCTTACCTGGATAATGGCCTGGGCTGCTTTGTTACCGCAGAAGTGGCGAAGTTAATCGCAGAAGCTGGCGGCACCGAAAACGTACGCGTGCTGTTTGCCATTGCCAGCTACGAAGAAATTGGCCGTTTTGGCAGCCGCGTATTGGCTGGCGAACTAAAGCCAGACGCGCTGATTGGCGTAGACGTTAACCACGACTACGTAGCTGCTCCTGGTATTGGCGACAAACGCATGCAGCCGCTAGAGATGGGCAAAGGCTTCACCATGGCGGTAGGTTCTATTGCCAGCGAACAGCTCAACCGCATTATCGCCAGCGCCGCCAAAGAGCAGGATATTCCCCTGCAGCGTGACATCGTGGGCGTGGATACGGGTACTGACGGCATGGCAGGCGTGCTGGCCTCTATTGATAGCGCAGCTACCTCAATCGGCTTCCCGATCCGCAACATGCACACTATTTCCGAAACCGGCAACACCCAGGATGTGCTCGCAGCAATTCACGCGCTGACCCACACCTTAAAAACACTGGATGCCCTACCCGATCTTCAGCGGGAATTCCTGGACAACCACCCACGGCTTGACCAAGCCAGCCCGCTTAGCCATCAGGGTAGCGACAAGCCTGACAGTGACAAGTCTGATAATGATGAAGATAAAAAAGCCTCAAAGCCCAAAAAAGCGAAAAAGTAGCAAAGAGCTACTGAAGAACGAGTGTAGTTAGGCACTCGCATAAAAAAACCCCGGCCATTCCTGGCCGGGGTAGTGGTATTTCCTCCGTAATCCTTCTTCACGAACATCCTGTCCATGCATCCCTGGTTTAACAAGCTTTCCTGCTTGGTCGTTATCCCTAACACCTTTCCCTGTGTTGTTACTCACCTTGAACCTCATATATGTCAAAAACATTAACCTGGGATATCAAAACATGAATTTTTTACTACTCGTTCATAAATAGATAGCTGCTTATATAAATGGCGAACTAGCCGTTTGCTGTTTATACTTTTTAAGCATCGTCACGGATGCATTTCTACACGGACGTTACCACGACTGAGCCCATTAACTCCCTTGCGGTAGGAGGTCAGCGTGAGACATATTATGATTAGCCCGACTGTATACGGCGTGGATATTATTTGCCGTCATTGCGGCAACGCGGAATCCTCGACAACGTCGTACCTAAAACGATTTCGCCTTGAGGGCACCGGCAAAGACAGCGCGACACTACGCTGCATGAATTGCCAAACGGCGGTATCCACACCAATGAGCAAACTCAGCGCACTGTTTTATCATCACGCTTGTTAGTCAGCAGTGCCGTTTGCCCATAAAAAAACCCCGACCATCGCACTGGCCGGGGTTTTATCAGGTCCTCCTTGAGCTTCCTTCACGAACCTCCTGTTCATGCGTCCTTGTGCACCACAAGCACTCCCTGCTTGCACTTCCCTGTAGCGCCATCCCTGCGCTATGTGCACACAGTGCGCCCTATAGCTGTTGAATTATCTAACCTAAGCTATGAAACAAGAAATAGTTTCAATTCATGAACCACACAGGCCTCTAGAGAGCTTGCAGTCGCTTGAATCAAAAACATACAATCACGCACGTTTGAATAATTAAAAGGACACCCCGTGACGACTTTCGTTTCTCGCGCGACTCAAAGCGCTTCTAAATATAAGTGTTTTACCCCCTGGTTAGCGGCTGCTTTTAGCATCGCATTAACCGCTCCCGCATTGGGAGACAGCTGGGAAGGCAGTATCGGCGCAGGCGTGACCTACTCACCTGACTACCTAGGCAGCGACGACTATGACACACGAGCGTGGCCTGTCCTTAACCTGACATACGGCGATCAGCTCTCAATCAACGTGCGCAACGGTATTGAGTGGCACGCTGTCCGTAACGGTAACTGGACCGCTTCGCCGTTCATTGGCTACACCTTTGGGCGAGACAATAAGGGCGATATCAGCCAGTTTGAAAAAGTCGATGCAGGGGCCACGTTAGGTTTGCGGGTTAGCTATCAACAAGGGTTCTGGCGTTATAGCGTTGCAGGCAGCACGCCGGTAAGCGGCGACGTTGAAGGCGCAAAGTTTTCAGCCAATGCTGCTTTGCGTATGCCGGTTAGTGAACGGACACTTTTCACGCTAACGCCCAGCGTTACCTATTCAAACGAGAAATGGACCGAGTCGCTGTTTGGCGTATCAATGCAAGACAGCGCACGTAGCGGCGTGGCTGCCTATGCCCCAGACGGCGGTTACTGGCGAATGGGGGTGAATGCTAGCCTCAGCTACTTCCTGACGCCTGAATGGACAGCCACTGGCTTCGTCGGCACAACCCACCTAACTGGCAGTGCTGCCGACAGCCCAATCGTTAATGAGCTAGGCAGCAACTGGCAAGCCCTCACCGGAGTATCGCTAAGTTATCGTTTTTAAAGCTATAACTTCTAAAGTCGGCGTTTTTTAAAATCGGTCGTTATTGATACTGGCAGTTGACACTATCTTTATTATATAAGACTTTAATGCATCGTTTCATAACTCGAGAGCAAGCAATGGATAATAGCGCCAAGCGACTAGGGAAGGTCTTAAGCCTTAACCGCCTTTCGGGAACAGGGTTAGTGCTAGCAACGTTATTTTTTGCCCTCTCGTTAACTCCAAGCTTAGTTCCTCGTCCGCTGGTGGCCCAAGGGATTGTTTCCGGGCTTAGCTTTACAGCAGGTTATGCCCTTGGCGTGATTAGTCATATGCTTTGGCGCTACCTGCACTTGCCAGAGCCAAATCCCACATTAAAACGCTACCTGAAATGGCTAGCGGCGCTAGTCTGTTTAAGCATCTCAATTATTTTTCTTTGGCGTGCTGCTGAGTGGCAGGACAGTATTCGCGAGCTAATGGGCATGACTCCTGCTGAAGGCACTCGCCCGCTCTCTATTGCACTCATTGCACTGGGCATCTTCGCGTTTCTGAGTATTATTGGTTTGCTGTTCAAGCGCACCTTCAAACTGCTTTCTCACAAACTCGCCCATATACTCCCCCGCCGCACTGCCTATGTATTGGGAACGGTCGCTTCTTTCGCACTATTTTGGATGGTCATTGAAGGCGTACTTTTTACCTATGCATTGAAAGTGGCTGACCGTTCCTATCAAGAAATGGATGAAATATTCCAGGATGACCTCGACCCACCTGACGACCCTATGAAACCAGGTAGCGCCGATTCATTGATTAGCTGGGAAGCGCTAGGTAGCCGAGGCAGGCGTTTTGTGACTAATGGCCCAACCGGTGCTGAAATCAGTGAGTTTCTAGGCGAACAAGCCCTAGAGCCGGTCCGCGTCTATGTAGGCCTCAATGCTGCCGACACGCCTATTGAGCGAGCCCAACTTGCCCTTGAAGAACTGATTCGCGTAGGTGGTTTTGAACGCTCTACGCTGGTGCTAGCCACGCCCACCGGCCGCGGCTGGATAGATCCCGGCTCTCAAGACCCCGTGGAATACCTTCACCGAGGTGACATTGCAACAGTAGCAGCACAATACTCCTACCTCCCCAGCCATCTATCGCTAATTTCCGAAGCGGAGTACGGCGTCGAAAATGCTCGCGCACTGTTCACTACCATCTACGAGTACTGGTCTGCGATGCCCCGCGATCAACGCCCCAAACTATACCTATTCGGGCTAAGTTTAGGCGCACTTAATTCAGATCTCTCCTTTGATTTATACGACATCATCAATGACCCCTTCCACGGCGCACTGTGGGCCGGCCCTCCCTTTCGCAGCGATACATGGCGCAATGTTACCGCCGACCGCGATCCAGGTAGCCCTGCATGGCTACCCACGTTCCATAATGGCAACGTGGTCCGCTTCATGAACCAATACCAAGGGTTGGATGAAGCCACAGGCAAGTGGGGAAATTTTCGTATTGCTTATCTACAATACGGCAGCGACCCCATTACTTTTTTTGAACCAGAAGCTTTCTGGCGCGAACCCGATTGGATGCGTGATCCGCGTGCCCCCGATGTTTCACCGCAATTACGCTGGTACCCAGTCGTGACCATGCTGCAGTTGCTAGCCGACTTAGCCACCAGCAGCGCCCCATCAGGCTTTGGGCATGAAATTGCAGCTAAACACTATATTGATGCCTGGGTAGCACTATCCGAACCTCCCGGCTGGAATGAACAAGCGCTCCAACGTCTACGTGATCGCTTTACTCAACGCCACTAAACACAAAGGCATGCACTCCTACTTGTTAACTGCGCACGCCCATATTGACGTATAGCTTTTCATAGTCGCACATAAAAACGGCGGGCATTATGCCCGCCGTCATAGTTTCTGATGCTAAAAAAGAACTACTTAACGGGCCAGCCATGCCATCAGTGCTTCGGCGGTAGCCGAAGAAGAAGGCGGATTTTGGCCAGTAATTAGCTGGCCGTCTTCGCGCACATACGGCGTAAAGTCGTCTGCTTTGCTATAAATACCTCCACACTGCTGCAACGCGTCTTCCACCAAATGTGGAACGATATCCGTTAGACCAACCGCATCTTCTTCGCCATTGGTGAAACCTGTCACTTGGCGCCCTTTTACCAGCGGTTCACCACTGCTGTTTTTTGCATTAATCAACACGATAGGCGCATGGCAAACCGATGCCACTGGCTTGCCCTGGGCAATAAAGTTTTCGATCAGCTGGATAGAGTCTTTATCGTCAACCAAGTCCCACAGCGGACCATGGCCACCTGGGTAGAACACAGCATCGAAATCATCAGCACTCATATCGCTAAGGCGGTGCGTTGCCGCTAGCGCCGCATTCGCTTCATCATCTTGCTTAAAGCGCCGCGTTTCATCGGTTTGACTATCGTCTGCGTCACTTTTCGGATCAAGTGGCGGCTGCCCGCCGTTTGGCGAGGCCAGCGTTACGTCTGCACCTGCATCTTTAAAGACATAGTACGGCGCTGCTAGCTCTTCTAACCAAAAGCCAGTTTTTTCGCCGGTGTCTCCTAACTGATCATGTGATGTCAGCACCACCAAAATACGCTTGCTCATCTAATGACTCCTAAGTGTGAAGCGTGCGATAGCATCTTGCGTTACTTACTCTACCTTGGGGCGTGTTTTCTGGGTTACAAGGCGTATGACCTTTTCTACTCACTTGCGTTACAGCAGACTCTTCAGCGGCATCCATAACCCCATGGCGATCATGACAAGGTTTTCCGTCAACGAAATAAAGCCCAGCGGCACATTGCTATTACCGCCCGCACAGGCACATTTCAGTTCTCGCTTATCGATATACACCGCCTTAATCACCGACACAGCACCCACCGTACCAATGAACAGCGCCAGCGGTGCTGCCAGCCATATCAATGCCCCCGCCAACATCAATATACCCGCAAAGGTTTCCGCATAAGGGTAAACATACCCATAGGGGACATAGCGCTTAGCCAGCAAATCGTAATTCAGAAACATGGTGCTGAAGCTTTCCACGTCTTGAAGCTTCTGCAACCCAAGCAGCACCATGGCGGTAGCCACTGCATATTCAGGTAATCGCGCAGTCAATAGCGCCCCATGGGCCAGCCAACTAACCGCCAAACCGATCAACAGCGCCGTGATAAAAATGGCGATCACTGGCCGATAAGACGTTTCCTGAGCACTCGGCACGCTTAAGCCCAAATACTCGCGCACCTCTTCATAGCCACCGATGCGCTTATCATCAATATAGGTTTGCGGCGTCGTATCGACCTGCTCTTTCGCTTTAAATGCATCGATTTCGTCGCGGGATGTTAACGGGTGGTCATGCACCTCGTAGCCCTTACGCTGCAGCAATGAAACGGTTTTCAAACCAAAGGGGCACTGGTGCGCATCCGTTTTCATGCGATAAACATGTGCCGTTGCCATACTCCCTCCCTGATGTGGAACACAGTGCAGCCAATCATTCGCTGCCTAGGTATAAGGGTAGACACCTTAGCCGGTCTTGCCGAACAGCCTTTGGCGCTGACTCGCTACCTTCGATAAGATAGCTCAGTGAACTTCTTTTTTAGGTTAGCGAGCACGCCGTGAGCATTGAAGCACGAGAGTTTTACCGCCAAGGGCCAATGCACCGCCCGGAACGTGCCAGCAGCTTTGCGCTGATCCGTCGCCAGTTCGATTTTCGCTCAATTGAAATAGGCCGCTGGGTGACCACCGCCGAGCGCGACCGCGCCGCCGAGCTTTTCCACGATGCGCTGTGCGATTTAATGCTGATACTGCACGGCAATGAAGCGCTGATTTCGCTACGTGGCTCGTTAGTCCTACAGTACGGCAGCGGTGGTAGACCCGGCGTTTCTGCCCATTACGACCCCAGCCAGCGCAGCTTTTCGCTCGCTAAGAATGCGGGGCCTGGCAGCATTGCCCATGAATGGTTTCACGCCTTCGATCACTACATTGCCCAGAAGTGTTTTGACAATGTGCCGACTAGCACCTTCGCTTCGGCAGCATGGCTAGCGGATGCAGCCCCGATTAACCACCCGCTCAACCAGCGCCTACTCGCCTGCTTCCACGCTATTCTGCTTCACCCCGACGGCCAGCAACCCAGCGCGCTTTTCACCCACTCCGCCGCCATGGACAAAGCTCACGGCCAGCTCTATTACAGTAAGCCAGAAGAGCTATGCGCCCGAGCCTTTGAAGCCTTCGTGCAAGACGCCAGTATCAAAAACCACTTCCTGGTGAAAGGCACCAAAACCTCTCCCGAAGCAGAACGCGGCCTGTACCCACAAGGCGAACAGCGCGAACGCATCAACGCGCTGTTCAGCGCGTATTTTGCCAGTTTGGGGAAAGCACTCAGCAAAGAGAGCCGTTCATAAAACGCGGGATGTGCGAAACACGCCAATGACGGCTACGCTTCAATGACACTCATTTCTCAAAGGAAGAGAAAAATGCCATCTACCACCACCATTGTCGTTATCGTTGTTGTAATCGTCGCCGTCGCAGGGATAGGTTTCAGCGGCATATTTCCCTTTTAAATGGAAGTGATACTCAGCTAACTATGGCCACCTCATCGCCGAGTGCGGGGTGATTGAGGAACTGCGGTGGGTGGATTGCTAAAGCATGTAACTGACACGAACGTGCGTTAGATAACTGTGGTATAACGCCATTACTTAGCGATAGTCTTTTAAGCGGCGAAGCGGAGAAAAAGCTGTCCAGAGGAGCCCCGTCAGGACCGGAGCAAACTGGAATGATTTGTTAAGCATTGTCGCGGATGTACTGGAGCAGAGCTTGACACTCATCTCGAACCGTCTCCATGGCTATCAGATTGCCAAGCATGTAGCCATTTTCGTTCTGAACTGACGAGGACATGTCACATTGGACGCCTTGCCCACTACCCTTGAAGAACTCTTCTTTCTTACGCCCCCTGCCTAAAAAATATTCATCTGAGTGTTCACGCATGTCACGAACATCAACCGCATCTTGGGTTGCGATAATAAATGATTCCAGGCTCTCCTTTAATTCTTTTGGAGTGTGATGGACTAGCTGCTTTGCAAAGCGAACACCCATGACAGTAGCCGTGAGAGCGTAGTGTTCTTCAAACATTCGTCGCCGATGAAAATCATCATCAAATGAAAATGGCTTATTAGCGCTATGCAAAAAAGAGCTACACCGATGAACTGCTTCTGCAAGCCAACTATCTAAGAAAAACTGTGTTGTATCCTTCTGTACGGCATCCATGAGACTTCCCTTTTTGAGTGTTTAAAACTGTCAAAACGCACAGCTTTTTAGTAAAGATGAAGCCAAAACGAAAAAGCTATTACCTATCGCCGTGATTGGCCTTATTAAAAGACCTATTGATTCATATTTTCTTTTCAGCACGATAGGGCTCAACATATAAAGCTAAAGGCCACGTAAATATATAATCTCAGCGCATATATCTACTCCGGATAAAAAGCCGCCCAAACTGCTCACCATTCTTAAGATGAAAATAGCGAAGCCCTCCACACTTGTCACCTGGTATGGGCAAAAACAGGACTAACGTAGCGCAAACTGCATGTGGATAACTTAAATGGCAGGCACGAAAAAGCCCGCTGATTGCTCAGCGGGCTTTTTCTATATTCTTTGGCGGAGAGGGAGGGATTCGAACCCTCGAAGCCTTTCGACTTACACACTTTCCAGGCGTGCTCCTTCGACCACTCGGACACCTCTCCACTTTTTCGCTCGGTTGTTAAGGCGTTGCCTTTCCCAACAGAACGGCGCATATTCTATGGTCTAAGACCTAAAATAGCAAGCCTTTTAAAGATTTAAGCAACAGGCAGTACGGCGTAGCGCCCGCTGGCTTCCAGGCAGAGCGTGTCGCCACAGTAGAGCTGCTGAGTGAGCGCAATACTGCCCCTGCCCCGCGCATTAAGCTTTTCCGCTAGCTGCTCAGGGCCTTGGGAGTCGCTGGGAGTGCAAATGATGCGGTAGTCGCTAGTGACTGGCGCAAGAAAGCGCTGGCTGGCTTCGGCTACCACAACATCTTGCGCCCGCCCTTGGGCACGCAGCCATAGCGTTACCCAACACCAGCCCTGCAGCGTGGTTTGCGCCGTTAACGCACCACCGAAGCCTGTACCTTTGTCGTTTAGATTGGGGCTAAGCGCTAGTTCCCACGTCAAGGCCCCGCCCTCTCGGGCGGCGCTTTGGGTCATGCCCTGAATTCCCAGTGCGCCCACCATGGGAATTGCTTCCCCTAGCCACCGCTGAAAGGCGACAAGGTCTTCCTGGGTTTCAGGGAGTGGCAAACGGGGGTAAGGCACTCCTGGTTGACGTGGCTGGCTCATTACCGTTAATCCCAACGCTCTACAAAGTCTTCCACATTGTGCTGAGGTAGCGGTTTATGGCGACCTGCCAGACTACCCAGATAGATAAACGCGACCACTTCGTCATTTTCGTCTAGCGATAGGCCTTTACGCACCACGGGGTCAAAGGCGTACTTACCGCTGCGCCACATGGCACCTAATCCTAGCGCGTGGGCGGCCAGCAAAATACCGTGGGCGGCGCAGCCGGCGGAAATCACCTGCTCCATTTTCGGCACGCCCGGAATATCCGGGGTGACCTTGGCAATCACGGCAATGATCATCGGCGCACGCAGCGGTTTTTTACGTGCGGAATTTAGTGTGTCGTCGCTGGCACTGGGGTCTTCTTGAAACTCTGCTTCTGCAAACAGCTCACCAAGGCGCTCGCGCCCTTCGCCGACAAATTCGATAAACCGCCAGGGGCGCAGCTCTTTATGGTCTGGGGCGCGCAGCGCAGCTTGGTAGATAGCGCTGAGCTGGTCGGTACTGGGCGCAGGCTCGGTGAGTTTCCCCATAGAGCTACGTTCGTGAAGCAGCGTGAGTGCGTCCATTATGACTCCCCTTTTATTGATCGTTGAGCGCTAGGTTAGCGCCGTTGTTACTGCCTTGCTAGGCGCAATGGGCTGGGCGGCGTTAATCCTGGAGTTGCTCGCCATGGGCTGATATCAAGCCCGCCGCGGCGAACATAGCGGGCCAGCACCAGTAGCTCTTCAGGCTTAGCCAGTTGCATCAGGTCGGTAAAAATATGCTCGACACAGTGCTCGTGAAAGTCCTGGTGCTGACGATAACCGATTAGGTAGCGTAGCAGCCCTTCACGGTCGATTTTAGGGCCTTTATAGCGAATTAATACGCTACCCCAATCGGGTTGGCCAGTCACAGGGCAGTTAGATTTAAGTAGATGGGAATGCAGTGTCTCTTCAACAATCTCTTCGCTGACGGCCAAATGCGCTGCACTGGGCGTGTAATCGCTGATGTCGATATCCAGGTCATCCAGGCATTCGCCCGGCAAGCGCTGGGGGGTAAGCTCAACGTCGTCTACACCTAATAGCTCTACGCTAACGGCAGCACCCGCCGCCGCGGCTAGGTCGCGAACAAGCACACGTTGCACCGCGTCTCGGCTTTCAAAGTGCGTTTGATTTAGGCTATTGAGATAGAGCTTCCAGGATTTGGATTCGATCAGGTTGGGTGAATCCGCAGGCAGGCGAAAACGGGCAACCGCCACGATGGGTTTACCACGGTTATTCAACCAGGAAACTTCAAACGCGTGCCACTCATCTTCCCCCACAAACGGTAGCTTACTGTCTTCAATGCCCAATGGGGCACGGTTAGCAGCACGGGGAATAGGATACAACAGCCCAGCGTCATAATGCTCAGGGTAGGCGGAATCGCGCCCTAAGGGCGCGTGTTCTAAAGTATCGGGGCGGTGTGCCATGACGGGTTGCTCTCTTGATTAGTAGCGTGCTTTTTTTCTACTGGGCGTTATCACACGTTTAACTGCGAATGCCTTTGCCGCGTTCTAGCATGGTGAGTGCCACCATAAACAGCACAACGATAAAGGCAAAGATAGCGGCCAGCGCCCAGACGACCGGAATGTCAGAAACGCCTAAAAAGCCGTAGCGGAAGACGTTCACCATATACAGTATTGGGTTGAGCATGGAGACGCCCTGCCAGAAATCGGGCAGCATCGAAATCGAGTAAAACACGCCGCCTAAATACGTCAGCGGGGTCAAAATAAACGTCGGCACGATGGAGATATCATCGAATTTATTGGCCAACAGCGCGTTAATAAAACCGCCGATGGAAAACAGCGCCGAGGTCAGCACAACGACCAGCACCGTGAGCAGTGGATGCTCGACAGTTAAACGGGTAAAGAACAGCGACACCAGCGTAACAATTAACCCCACCCCCAAGCCACGGGCCATACCGCCCAAAATAAAGCCGGATAAGATCACCCAGTTAGGCATGGGAGAGACCATCATCTCTTCAATAGAGCGCTGAAACTTATTGGAAAAAAAGCTAGAGGCCACGTTGGAGTAGCTGTTGGTGATCACCGACATCATAATCAGCCCTGGCACAATGAAGTCCATGTAGCTGAAGCCGTCCATATCGCCAATGCGCGAACCAATTAAGTTACCGAAGATGATGAAGTACATCGCCATGGTAATTGACGGCGGCAGCAAGGTTTGCGGCCAAATCCGCGTAAAGCGTTTGATCTCTTTAAGCACTAAGGTCCACAGCGCGATAAGGGTCTGCGTTGCATTCATGCCCGCGCCTCCTGCTGCTTGCGTTGATCAATCGCTTGCTGGCTACTTTCCACCATGGAAACAAACATCTCCTCTAAGCGGTTGGCGCGGTTGCGCATGGAAACCACGTTTAGCCCCTGCTCGCTTAAGGCACTGAACACATCGTTAAGCTGCTGACCACGATGAATCACTAACGCCAGTTGGGAAGGCTCGATCTGCTGAATTTCAAATCCTTCAATGACGGGCGCTTGCTCAACCGGGGCGGACAAGTCGAGCAGGAAGGTTTCAGTGTTCAGCTCGGTCAGTAGTTCACGCACACTGGTGTTACGCACGATTTCGCCTTGATTGATAATGGCGATATTGCGGCACAGGCTCTCGGCCTCTTCGAGATAGTGTGTCGTGAGAATAATGGTAGTGCCCTCATCGCGGTTAATACGCCGCATGTATTCCCACATACTGCGGCGCAGCTCGATGTCGACACCCGCTGTTGGCTCATCAAGAATCAGTAGCTTTGGGCGATGCATCAGCGCACGGGCAATCATCAAACGACGCTTCATACCGCCAGAAAGCATACGCGCACTGCCGTTGCGTTTGTCCCATAGCCCAAGGTCCGTGAGCAGTTGCTTAGCACGGGGCAACGCCTCTTTACGGGTCATTCCGTAATAACCCGCCTGGGCCAGAATGATATCAATGACCTTTTCAAACTGATTAAAATTGAATTCCTGGGGCACCACGCCAAGCTGGTATTTGGCTTTCGCGAAGTCTTTATCGATGTCGATGCCAAAAATCGACACCTTACCGGCGGACTTCTGCACCAGCGAGCAGACCACCCCCAGGGTGGTCGACTTACCCGCGCCGTTGGGTCCTAACAAAGCAAAAAAATCGCCCTGCTGGACGTCTAAATCAATACCTTTTAACGCTTGAAAGCCGTTGCCATACACTTTTGTGAGGCCACGGATAGACAATGCCGGTTCGGCCATGAATATGTCCTGTCAGCAAATGGGGAGCACAAGAAAAACAAGTTAGACGAGAGGATATCGGGGCATCCGTATGTTTTTTCAAGTCGCTCGAAAGACAGCCACGCAAAAATATCGCCAATTGATGTGCGATACGGTGTTCAAAAAACACAGGAAAACAAGCAATAAAGGGGGATAAAAAGAGAGTGTTTGCTTGGAGCGGGAAAAGAGATTCGACCGGGCTGGCGCTCCAGCTCTCGACCCTTGGCACCTATGTAGAACCGTTGTATGGAGCGGGAAAAGAGATTCGAACTCTCGACCCTCGCCTTGGCAAGGCGATGCTCTACCACTGAGCTATTCCCGCGTACAACAAACAGTGCTACGAAAAATGCGAGATGGCGTCCCATAGGGGGTTCGAACCCCTGTTACCGCCGTGAAAGGGCGGTGTCCTAGACCACTAGACGAATGGGACACTGTAAGCATATAAAATGCTTGGAGCGGGAAAAGAGATTCGAACTCTCGACCCTCGCCTTGGCAAGGCGATGCTCTACCACTGAGCTATTCCCGCTTAACCTGCATTACTCGCAAATCGGATTGGCGTCCCATAGGGGGTTCGAACCCCTGTTACCGCCGTGAAAGGGCGGTGTCCTAGACCACTAGACGAATGGGACACTGTAAGCATATGAAATGCTTGGAGCGGGAAAAGAGATTCGAACTCTCGACCCTCGCCTTGGCAAGGCGATGCTCTACCACTGAGCTATTCCCGCAATTCCGATACCTTGACGACCTCTTACTTTATACCACTAACTCTATAAGAGTAAGTGGCGTCCCATAGGGGGTTCGAACCCCTGTTACCGCCGTGAAAGGGCGGTGTCCTAGACCACTAGACGAATGGGACGTTTCATTGCCTCGTCGAGGTGGCGCGTATATTACTCAGCCCTTAATGTGCTGTCAAGCACTCTGAAATCGAAACGTTTTATCCTGCCACGAGCCGCGCCTGCTAAATGGGGTGCTTTGATCCCCCCAGCACTTTATATAAGAGCACCCGCTTATTTCTCATATACTTGCTACACCGTCACGGTAATGTCGCTAGCGTGTAAACGCCACACTGGCGGTTTTCTTACCTTTCACACATGCTGAACCTGAACAGGCTATCTACTGTCACTGTGCGTAGTGATACGCTAGCCTGCTTAGTAAGCCTCTGTTTAACGATAACCAGAGGGAGAGGAGATCCCCATGGCGAAAATAGAAAAATCCCCTGATGAATGGCGCAAGCAACTCACCCCGGAACAGTACCATGTGGCACGTGAGAAAGGCACTGAACGCCCCTTCACCGGAGATTATCAGGTCAGTGATGCCCAAGGTATTTACCACTGTGTGTGCTGCCATGCGCCGCTGTTTGAAAACGAACATAAGTTTGATGCGGGTTGCGGCTGGCCAAGCTTTGATCGCCCACTGGGAACACGCTGCATTGAAGAGCACAGCGATACCTCCCACGGCATGCGGCGCACTGAAGTTGTTTGCTCCCACTGCGATGCCCATCTGGGTCACGTATTTCCTGACGGTCCGCCAGACACGACGGGGTTGCGCTACTGCATCAATTCGGTGTCACTAGAGTTTCATCCTGACGAGTAATCGTCACTAAATCCTCGTTCAACGTCAGAAAGGCGGGCGCCATCTGCTAGAATGGCAGCCCGCTTTTTTTGTGCCCGTTTTTCGTGCTTGTATTTGCTTTGCGCTAATTAGGAGAAACTCATGCTCGGCTGGTTCCCCGGACATATGAACAAGGCCCGCCGCCAGATTAAGGACGCGCTGCCCGAAATTGATGTCGTGATTGAAGTACTTGATGCGCGTCTGCCCTACTCCAGCGCCAACCCGATGCTGGCCGAGCTGACTCGCCATAAGCCGGTATTGAAGATTTTGTCGCGGGCGGATCTTGCCGACCCTGAACGTACTGCTGAGTGGGTAGCTTTTTTCGATGCCCAAGAAGATACCCGCGCCCTGGCAATTACCACTACCAATATTCGCGAGCTTAAAAAAATCCCTAAGCTATGCCACGAGCTGGCAGGCGCGGTACGTGCAGATAGAGATGTCCGCGTGATGGTGATGGGCATTCCCAACGTCGGAAAATCGACGCTGATCAACGGGCTTGCTGGCCGCAAAATTGCTAAAACTGGCAATGAGCCCGCGGTCACCAAGCGCCAACAAAAGGTGCGTATCGACGGCCGCGTCGCGCTGATCGACACCCCTGGGGTGCTATGGCCAAAAATTGAAGACCAGGCTAGCGCCTATCGTCTGGCTGCTAGCGGTGCAATTCGTGATACTGCGATTGAGTATACCGATGTAGCCATCGTCACCAGTGCCGAGCTTGCCAAGCGCTATCCTGCAGAGTTGACCGCCCGCTATAAGTTAAAGGCGCTGCCGACTTATGAAGCGCCCGTAGCGCAAGAGGTGGATGCTGATGGCCCGCAAAAGCCGGACTTCTTAGCCATTGCCGGTTTTGACGGCCACGCCATTTTGAAAGAAATTGCGAGTAAGCGCGGCGGCTTACGCCCCGGTGGCGAGGTCGACATACACCGCGGTGCCGAAGTACTGCTTCACGAACTACGCGATGGCAAGCTCGGTAGGCTTACTTTAGAAACCCCAGGTGATATTCCACCGCCACCGATACAAAACGACGAAGACAGCCACCTACAATCCGACGCATAATGGGCTGATCATCAGTAACACCCACGGCCACAGGACATTTTGGATAATAACCCCCATGGACACCCCGCAGCCTACAGAATCACACACGCTGAAAAAATCGCACAAACTGCATAACGTCTGTTACGACATTCGCGGCCCAGTGCTCGACCATGCCAAGCGCCTGGAAGAAGAAGGCCAGCGAGTTTTAAAGCTTAACATTGGCAACCCGGCGCCATTTGGCTTTGAGGCACCGGAAGAGATTCTTCAAGACGTGATGCGCAACCTGCCCACTGCCCAGGGCTACTGTGATTCTAAAGGCCTTTACTCGGCGCGTAAGGCAATTATGCAAGAGTGCCAACGTAAACGGATTCCTGGGGTTGGCATTGAAGATATCTACATCGGCAACGGCGTTTCCGAGCTGATCGTGATGTCCATGCAGGCGCTATTAAACGACGGTGATGAAGTACTGATCCCTGCCCCTGACTACCCGCTATGGACCGCCGCAGCGAATTTATCTGGCGGTCACGGCGTACACTACTTGTGCGATGAACAAGCCGATTGGGCACCGGACATAGCAGACATCCGCGCCAAAGTTACCAGCCGCACCCGGGCTATTGTGATTATCAATCCGAACAACCCTACCGGCGCGGTTTACCCGCCTGAAGTGGTACGGGAAGTGCTGGATATTGCCCAAGAGCACAATTTGGTGGTGTTCTCCGATGAGATCTACGACAAGATTCTTTATGACGGCGTAGAGCACACTGCCACGGGTGCATTGGCGGATGATGACCAACTGGTCATTACCATGAATGGGCTATCGAAAAGCTACCGCTGCGCGGGCTTTCGTTCCGGCTGGATG
The DNA here is from genome assembly GCF_024138895.1 of Halomonas sp. XH26. NCBI lineage: Bacteria > Pseudomonadati > Pseudomonadota > Gammaproteobacteria > Oceanospirillales > Halomonadaceae > Halomonas > Halomonas sp. XH26. Next base: position 1,192,461 of record NZ_CP071889.1, on the reverse strand, counting down.
ACCATTTCCGGCACGCTAGCCAAACAGCGTGCCAGTGATTTCATTCAGGGCTTAACCATGCTGGCCTCAATGCGCCTGTGCGCTAACGTCCCAGCCCAGCACGCTATCCAGACCGCACTGGGTGGCTACCAGTCAATCAATGATTTGATTCTGCCGGGCGGCCGACTATTGGCTCAGCGAGATATTACGATAGAAAAGCTTAACGCCATTCCAGGGGTCTCTTGCGTGACGCCTAAAGGCGCGCTGTATGCCTTTCCCCGCTTAGATCCCAAGGTGTTTAACATTAAGGATGACCAACAGCTGGTGCTGGATTTATTGCTCCAGGAAAAAATCCTGCTGGTGCAAGGCACTGCGTTCAACTGGCCAGAACCGGATCACGTGCGCATTGTTACTCTGCCATGGGCCGATCAGTTGGGTGATGCGCTTGATCGCTTTGCTAATTTCTTGTCTCGTTATCGTCAATAAAAATAGCCATCAATAAAACGGCGACTTGAAACTGACATTAACAGCACGTATCTAAACTGTCATTCCACTAACGCTTTTTAATGACCTTTGAGGGAGAACCTGCACCATGATGCGAATTGTGCTGTTTTTAGCCACTAACTTAGCGGTGTTGCTGGTTGCCAGCTTAACGCTGCGACTGTTTGGGGTGGAAAGTTACCTAAGTAGTCAGGGTATCAACTTTACTAGCCTGCTGATTTTCTGCTTTATCTTCGGCATGGTCGGCTCGCTAATATCGCTGTTTATTTCCAAGTGGATGGCAAAGCGTTCGACTGGCACCGTGATTATCGAAACACCCTCTAATTCAACGGAGCAGTGGCTGCTGGATACGGTGGCTGAACTTTCCCGCGAAGCGGGTATTAAAACGCCAGAAGTGGGCATTTTTCCTGCTCAGCAGTCCAACGCGTTTGCCACCGGCTGGAATAAGAACGATGCATTAGTCGCCGTTTCAGCGGGCCTATTAAACCGTATGCGCCCTGAAGAAGTGCGCGCGGTGCTGGCCCACGAAATCGGCCACGTCGCCAACGGCGATATGGTCACGCTGGCGCTGATTCAAGGCGTCGTGAATACCTTTGTTATGTTCTTTGCTCGGGTCGTGGCTCAGTTAGTCGACAACTTCTTAAGAAGCCGTAGCGACGGCGAAGGTGGCCTTGGTTTTATCGGCTATTTTGCCGTGGTGATCGTGGCAGAAATCGTCTTTGGTCTTGTCGCCTCTGCAATCGTTGCCTGGTTCTCACGCTATCGTGAATACCGTGCTGATGAGGCAGGCGCACGCCTAGCGGGCACCGGCGCAATGGTGAATGCGCTGGCACGTCTGAAAGCGGAAACTGAAATGCCTGACCAGATGCCGGATACCCTGCGCGCGATGGCTATTACTAAAGGCCAAACCCGCTCTTTGCTAGAGCAGCTGTTCGCCAGCCACCCGCCGCTGGACGATCGCATTCGCGCTTTGAAAGAAGCGGCTTACCGTCAGTAAACGCATGTTCGCTAGCTGCATAACACACAAGGCCCGCAAATGCGGGCCTTGTGCTTTCTAAACACCACCTCACAATCAACACACCGTCACCACACAGCTATACGCAGCGCACTTGAAAACCAGCCGCCAGCAATGGCGCTTCCAACACCGTTGCGTCGTTCTCTAACAACACGCGCAGCGTGGCAAACTCTCGACGCAGTGGGTAATTTGACCGGCAGTCATCAAAGCCCTTTTTGATTCCCTGGTGAAACACGTGCCGCTGCAACGCATCGTGGTCGCGGCGCACATCGTAAACCGCGCGCGTGCATAGCCGGAGTGCTTCTTCTATCGGCATCGCTTGCTGCAGCGTTAATGCTGACAGCGCGGGTCGCGGGCAGAGTTCGCTAAACGTAACGCCACTTGGCCGCTCGATATGCTGAGCCAGCGCCTGCTGAATCATCCACGTACCACGCAACTTGCCATCAAGGCTATGCCCGGCAATATGTGGTGTCGCCAGCGCTACCAAATCACGCAACCCGGCATCAATCTCCGGCTCATCTTCCCAAACATCGAGAATCGCCGTGATATCCCCTTTACCCGCTAAACGACTACGTAGCGCCAGACCGTCAATACAGTCGCCCCGCCCGGCGTTTAGCAACACGGTCCCAGGGATTAGGTCATTAATACGCTCAGCATTAAGCAGTTGATACGTGGCATGGGGGCCCTCTTTCACCAGCGGAGTATGCAGGCACACTACGTCGCAGTGTTCGATGACGCTATCCAGCGAGCAAAACAGGCCCGCCTCCTGCACTGCTGCGGGCCCTTTTCCAGGATGTTCTTTTTCTGCGCGAGGCGGATCACACACCATGGTTTCCACACCCAATGCTTGCAAACGCTGCTGCAAACGGCTGCCAACGTTGCCAGCCCCCACAATACCCACCCTACGTGTCAGCAACGACCAACCTTGTCGCTCACTCATCAGCAGCAAGCTGCTAAGCACGTAGTCCACCACGGCGTCAGCATTACAGCCAGGCGCACTAGCAAAGCCAATGCCGCGATCACTTAATAACGCGCGATCAATATGGTCAGTGCCAATGGTGCAGGTACCCACAAAACGGACAGGGCTTTGTGCCAACAACGCATGATTGACCTGAGTAATCGAGCGCACTATCAGTGCGTCGGCATCAGCCACATCGGCAGTACGAATCTCACGCCCGGGCAAGCGATGCAGCGTGCCAAACGACTCAAAACAGAGGTCTGCGGCGGGGATATTAGCGTCGATAACAAGTTTCATAGGCGTTTTCGTATCCGGGCTTTACAATACGCCCGCAACGGCTTGCTGTGCAGGCATGATCAAGAAGCAGTTAAGGAGATGGGTGTGATCGTACGCTGGGAAACCGACCATGACTATGTGTTGGTGCATATTCACCAGGATATGTTTGGCGACTGGATTTTCAGCCGCGCCTGGGGGCAAATCGGCACCCAGTTTGGCGGGCTAAAGCATCAGTTGGCAGATACCCTGGAGCAAGCACAAATGTGGATGGAAGATGAGGCCACTATCCAGGCCTCGCGAGGGTTTCGCAAGGTACTGGAAGCAGCCGATCATACGCCCGAAGGACAGGAAGCCATGCGGCAGTTGTCGCTACTTGATGCACTTTAGGTGCATCGAACTCCATGTTAGCGACAATGATTCAAACCTTAAAGGCTGGTTTAAGAGCGGTTTCAAGGGCTGTCTCAAGGACTGTCTCAAGGGCTATCTCAACCCAAGTAGCGCCGTCCATTGCGCTGATGCGCGCCAATTGGCGGCGCATTTTCGGGCGGTGTGGTAAGTGCCGCCAGCGCAGCCTCATCCAACCAGCCGCGCGCTTGTAACCAAGCGCTCAGCTTATCAAGATCAAAGCCTCGATCCAGCTCTTCCCCATTAGCATCCATCAAAACCGGAATGCGTACGCCATAACGCTCCGCTAGCGTATCGTCGTCGCTGATTTCAATGTGATGCAGCGATACCTCTTGGTTCGCCAACGTTACCACCAGCGCTTCTAACTGAGCGCACAAGTGGCAGCCTAACGTTGTATAAATCGACAGCTGAATCATATCCGATCTCTTTGTGCCCTTACGCTTTATGGCGTAGCAAAAACACGTGATGCAGGTTGGTTCGGCGTTGAAAATCCGGATCAAACGTACGCGATGTAATATCTTCCACTGCGTAGCGCTCGCTGAGCCCCTCGTCTAACTTGAAGCGCCGCTGATTGTTCGAGAACACCAGGGTACCGCCGGGCGCAAGACGCGCCATGGCCAGTTCCACCAGCCGCGGATGGTCACGCTGAACATCAAGGGTATCGCGCATTTTCTTGGAGTTAGAAAATGTCGGCGGGTCCATAAAGATCAGGTCAAACTCGGCGTTCGCGGTTTCAAGCCAACGGAAACAGTCATCCCGCACCACTCGGTGTAACCTTGGGTCCAGCTTGTTCAGCGCAAAGTTGTCTCTCGCCCACTCAAGGTAGGTATTCGACATATCGACGCTGACGCTGTCGCTTGCACCGCCCAAGGCTGCTTGCACGGTTGCTGTGGCAGTGTAGCAAAACAGGTTTAAGAAGCGCTTCCCGCTAGCCATCTCGTTAAGCAGGCGGCGCACTGGGCGATGATCCAAAAACAAGCCGGTATCCAAGTAGTCACGCAGGTTAACCCACAACCGAGCGTCACCTTCCTGCACTTCAAAGCGTTCACCGCTGGCATCCCGTTTCTGGTACTGGGCACTGCCAGTTTGCCGCTCACGACGCTTTATATACACCTTGCCTGGGTCGACGCCGAGGGCATCTGGCAGCACTTCCAAGGCATCAAACAAGCGCTTTTGCGCCTGAGCGGGGTTGATTGAGCTGGGTGCGGCGTACTCTTGAACGTGCACTCGGTCACCGTAACGATCGACTGCCAACGCATACTCCGGCATATCAGCATCGTAAACACGATAGCAAGTCTCAGCGCTTTTCTTGAGCCACTTTTTCAGACGTTTTTGGTTTTTCGCCAGTCGGTTGGCAAACATTTGGGCATTTTCCGACACAGCAGGCTTGGCACTGGTACTTGTTTGCTGCGCCTCTCCACCATTTTCTGAGACAGAAGAAACGCTGTCACTGCCTGGCATGCTGGCCGTGTGAGTGGCAATTTCCATCAGCAGCAACTTCGCATCCAGAGCACCGTTCTTCAGCGCATACTGCTTGTGAGCACGTAGCCCAAGGCGATGCCCCAAATCGGGGTTACCGGTAAACAGCGCCAGTGTCCAACCGGGAAACAGCGCTTTCGCCTTTTCTCCCAGCTGGGCATACAAACGCACCAACTCAGGCAATTCGCCTAAGCGCTCGCCATAAGGCGGGTTAGTTATCAATAGCCCACGTTCGGCAGTAATAGTCTCTGGCCTGCTTAGCTGACTTAGGCTCTGCCCATGCAAGGTAATTAGCGCAGGAATGCCCGCACGCATGGCGTTAGCTTTCGCTGCTGTCAATGCCGCCGGACTCTGATCAAAGCCCACCAGCGCCGTTTTACAGCGTTTACGGCCTATCGACGCCCGTGCCTCAGCTTCGCGCTTTAACTCTTTCCACAGCGGCTCGTCGTGGCCTGCCCAGCCCTGAAAGCCAAAGCGCTCCCGATTGAGATTGGGCGCTTGGTCGGCAGCCATTAGCGCCGCTTCAATCAGCAACGTGCCTGCACCGCATAGCGGATCTAACAGCGGCTCACCGGCTTTTGCTCGTTCAGGCCAGCCAGCACGCACTAGCAATGCGGCTGCCAAGTTCTCTTTCAGCGGTGCATGTCCAACATCACGGCGGTAGCCACGGCGGTGCAAACTTTCGCCTGAAAGATCAATTCCCAGACTTAAGTTAGCGCGGTGTAGGTGGGCGTAGATGCGCAGATCAGGCGTTTTGGTATCAACATTTGGACGCTCCTGACCTGCTAGCTGCAGCGAATCAACAACGCCATCTTTCACCGTCTGGGCACCAAACCGAGTATGGCGAATGTGGTCGCTGCGACCATGAAAATCTACCGCCAGCGTTTTGCCTGGCGTTAAATGCTGTGTCCAGGGAAGCCGGGCAACCACGTCACGCACTTGCTCAGCGGTATCAACCATCGGCTCCCGAGCCAACAGCAAAATAATGCGGTTAGCTAGCCGTGACCATAGGCATATGCGATAGGCGGTTGCTAGATTGGCGGAAAAATAAACGCCCGCCACGGTCGTTTTACCTGGCTCGGCTCCTAGCGCTGAAAGCTCATCAGCTAAAAGGCCTTCAATGCCTTTGGGGCAGGTAGCAAGGAGGTTTAGAGGGGCAGTTTGGCTCGACTCAGTCATGTTTATCGCCGCGCGTAAGAGCGCGATATTCCTATATATGGCAAATGAGTTTACGTCTTATGACAATTTGATGGTCGACAAGTGACCCCATAATGAGCTAACAATAAGAGTGTAGCTACTGAAAAACGCATGCGTTGTTTGTCAGGGTTTTATTAGCAACTTGCTTTCAAGACCCTAATTTGTCGAGTCTGCCGCTTTGCCCGTTCAGCACGTGAGTGCTAGGCACTAGCGTTGAGTGGCGGCTTGCCAAAGTTATCTATCGAAATAGCACTGATGCAAATATAGCATTTTTGCCCAGCGTGCTTTTCTTATCAAAGGCTTTCGTGAAAAGAGGTTAGCCAATGAAACGACAAAAACGTGATCGCTTCCAACGGGCTTATGTTCACGGCTATAAAGCGGGCATTACGGGTCGCTCCCGAGATGACTGCCCCAGTCAAGATGTCAATTTACGCGAATATTGGATGAGTGGTTGGCGTGAAGGTCGCGGTGATCAGTGGGACGGGATGACCGGCGTCTCCGGTATCCATAAAAACCCCATGGTGATGACCTAGTTTTTTTACCTTTTTAAACATGACATTTGGAGTACGGAGCCCGCTGACAAGCGGGCTTTTTTATTGCTCAATTATGGCTGTTTCAATGCCTCGGCGCACGCTTTCACTAACCCAGGCCCTTGGTAGATCAACCCTGAATAGAGCTGCACCAAGTCTGCGCCAGCGGCAATTTTAGCAGCAGCAGCCTCACCGCTATCAATCCCGCCCACACCTATAATAGGCAGCGTTGGCAGTTGCGCGCGTAACAGGCGAATCACCCTATTCGATGCTTCAAAAACGGGTTTTCCAGAAAGCCCACCCGCCTCTTCTGACTGAGGGTCACTCTTAACGGCATCGCGAGCTATCGTAGTATTTGTCGCAATAACACCATCCAGCGCATTACGAGCAATACTGCCAGCCACCAGGGCGACCTCTTCTTCACTCATATCTGGGGCGATTTTAACCAGTAGCGGTACCTTGCGGCCTAACGCGCTGTCCAGCGCTTGGCTGCGCGAACGAATAGGCCCAAGCAGTGCATCCAGCTGCTCGCCAAACTGTAATGTCCGCAGCCCGGGCGTATTAGGCGAGGAAATATTGACCGCAATATAATCAGCCACGCTGTGCACCGCCTCTAAACAAAGCAGGTAATCATCGAGCGCATTTTCCACAGAGGTGGTTAAGTTTTTGCCAATATTGATACCCAAAACGCCTCTGTAGTGGCGCTTTTTCACCTGGGCGACAAGGTGCTCAACCCCTTTGTTATTAAATCCAAAGCGGTTAATGATCGCCTCGTGGCCTGCAAGCCGAAACAGGCGTGGCTTCGGGTTGCCTGGCTGCGCTTTGGGCGTCACGGTGCCTACTTCTACAAACCCAAAGCCCAGCGCGCCCAGCGCATCTAAGTGATCGGCATTTTTATCCAGCCCTGCGGCAAGCCCTACCCGATTACTAAAACGCAGCCCCATCAGTTCGACAGGGTCGCTCACAGGCTCACCATATACCCGCTGCACACCACCCACCCGATGCAGAGTATCTAACGCACCCAGCGCCAACCCATGAGACGTTTCTGGATCGAGTCGAAACAACAGCGAACGGGCGAAGTTATACATCAGCGAGGCTCTCCAGAGCAGTGGGCATAAAGCAGACGAGCGAACACGCTACATGTGGGCAAATAGACGACATAGCGCGCGGCGCGCAGAGTATAGCGTAAATCAAGTTATCTTCGCAGCGCTGAGCGGCGAGAAAGGCAATGCCGTGAAAAAGCGATCACTAGAGCGGTATCAAGAACGGTCTCAAGAACCGTTATAAAAAAACCGCGCCCTGATTCAGGGCGCGGTAGGTGGTGTTACTTATCGAGCAAGTCGATAGCTAGCTTGCGACTTACGCTTCGCTATCACTTTCAGCAAGGTCGACCAGTTCACGTACGGCGACGGCAAACAGTGCAAAACCACCTTCACTGCCACCGCGCACCTCGTCAATCAGGTGGCACCAGCGGCGGTGTAGCTCGGCGTGCTGCTCAAGCCACTGAGCCACACGCTCTTGAGTGTCACGACTACCCGCTTCCAGCTTCAGAACACTGGTCGTTAGTGCCAGTTGCTGGCGATCAATATCGTCACGGAAGGTTTCTCGCGCTTGCGCTTGCCACGCATCACGCACTTCCAGCTGGGTCACCTGCTGGATAATCCAAGGTAGCTCTAGACGGCTGCCAATTTCGTAGAACACTTCGGCCACACGCTGAGGCTTCTCATTGGTGACCCGTGCTGCGTGAATAATGCCCAAACCTGCATAGAGACTAGGCGATGCAGCCACCGTAGAGGCTAGCGCTTCTGGCACACCTGCTTCTAGCAGCTCGTCACAACGCTTACGCCATGTCGCCTTCTCTTCTCCGCTGAGCAGTTCACCAATCCCTTCTTGCAGTTGAGCAAGGCGAGGTCCGAAGTACTCAATTGTATCTTGGGTCGACAGTCCCAAATGCTGACGCAGGAACCAGCGCGTCGCGCGGCGAATCATGCGCATCAGGTCGAGCATCATTGAGTACTGCACACGGTTCGGCACTTGGTTGTCCAGCGCCTCAATCTGTTCCCACAGTGCCGTCAGGTTAAACGCGTCTCGAGCGACCACGTAAGCACGAGCAATATCAGCTCGACCTGCGCCGGTAGAGTCCATTAGACGACGAACGAAGACGATACCCATGTGGTCAACTAGATCGTTGGCCACTTGGGTGGCAACAATTTCACGCTTCAGACGGTGGTCGTACATCTCGGTCTGGTAGCGTTCCGTCAACACCTCAGGGAACAAGCGTTCTAAATGACGATGAATGTAGGGATCATCCGGCACATCAGAGTTGATCAAATCGCCTTTCAGGGTGCTCTTAGCGTAAGAAATCAGCACCGACAGCTCAGGTAACCGCATGCCCTGATCATGACTGGCGCGCTCTTTAAGCACATCATCGCCAGGCAAGAACTCTAATTCACGATCAATTTGACCGGCTGACTCAAGCTCACTGATAAAGCGACGGTATGGCCCCATGCCTTGGTGAGACAGAATTTCTGACAGATCCAGCGCTTGGGTTTGACGATAGTTATCGAGAATGACTAGGTTAGCAACTTCCTCGGTCATATCTGATAGCAGCTGGTTACGCTGTTTGTCGGTCATGTCACCACGCTTAACCACTTCATCAATCAATATCTTGATATTGACCTCATGGTCAGAGCAGTTAACCCCGCCCGCATTATCGATAAAGTCTGTATAAACGCGCACACCTTTAGCGGCCGCTTCCATCCGGCCACGCTGGGTCAAGCCCAAGTTTCCGCCCTCACCAACAACGCGGCAATTCAACTCAGCGCCGTTAATACGCAGCGCGTCGTTGGCTTTGTCGCCCACGTCGGCGTCGGTTTCATCGGAGCTCTTCACATAGGTGCCGATACCACCGTTCCACAACAGATCAATCTTGGCCTTCAGCATGGCGCGGATCAGATCATTGGGTGAAAGGCGCGTTTCTTCGATACCAAACACCTGCTGCATTTCCGGAGTAATCGGAATCGATTTCGCGCTGCGGCTAAAGACACCGCCCCCCTGTGAAATCAGTTCAGCATTGTAGTCTTCCCAACTGGAGCGCGGCAGATTGAACATGCGCTTACGCTCGGCGAAAGCCGCTTCTGCGTCGGGGTTCGGATCGACAAAAATATGCAGGTGGTTAAATGCGCCTACCAGCTGGATTTTATCCGACAGCAGCATGCCATTGCCGAAAACATCGCCGGCCATATCGCCAATGCCCACTACCGTGAACAAATCTTGTTGGGTATTCACGTCGAGGTTTTTGAAGTGACGCTTGACGGATTCCCAGGCACCACGCGCGGTAATTGCCATTTTCTTATGGTCGTAACCGTTAGCACCGCCAGAAGCAAAGGCATCCCCGAGCCAGTGGCCATACTCTATGGATATCTCATTTGCGATATCCGAGAAAGTTGCGGTCCCTTTATCAGCAGCAACGACAAGGTAGCTATCGTCGCCATCATGGCGTACCACATTTTGCGGTGGCACAACTTCACCACCCACTAGGTTGTCAGTGACATCCAGCAGTGCGCGAATAAATATTTTGTAGCAGGCGATACCTTCTTTCTGCTGGGTTTCACGATCAGCATTTTCTGGCATGCGTTTGCATACGAAACCGCCTTTAGCTCCCACAGGCACGATAACCGCATTTTTCACCTGCTGGGCTTTTACCAGGCCTAACACTTCCGTACGGAAATCTTCGTGGCGATCTGACCAGCGCAAGCCACCGCGAGCGACTTTACCACCACGCAGGTGAACACCTTCTACGCGGGGTGAACAGACAAAAATCTCAAATGCCGGACGGGGCTTGGGCATGCCCGTAACTTTCGAGGGCTCCAGTTTATAGGAGATGTAATCTTTAAAACGGCCATCATCCGCTTTCTGGTAGTAGTTAGTGCGCAGAGTCGCTTGAATAAGCTCCATAAAGCGACGCAGCAACTGGTCATCATTGAGGCTGGCGACACTTTCCAGGTTCTCATTTAAACGAGCAATACAGTCATCTAAGCTGCTTGGCTGATGCTTGGGATCAAAGCGCAAGCGGAATAGCTCAACGAGCGCCTGAGTGATTACCGGGTAATTGGCTAGAGTAGCTGCGATGTAATCCTGCGACATACCAAAGCGAATCTGCTTAAGGTAACGGGCATAACCGCGCAGCATGGCGACTTCACGCCAATCAAGGCCAGCACCAATTATCAGACGGTTAAAAGCGTCGTTATCCGCCTCACCGGCCCATATACGCTTAAACGCTTCGCTGAAGGTGTCACGCATTTCGCTTAAATTAACGCCTTCGCGACTATGTTCCAGCTCGAAGTCATGAATCCAGTAACGCTGCTGCGGAGCATTAATGTCATAAGGACGCTCGCCAATAACGCGCAATCCCAGGTTTTCCATCATCGGTAGCACATCAGACAGCGGGATCTGCGTTTCACGATGGAAAAGCTTTAAGTTCATACCGCCCGCTTGCTCTTCCAGGGGGCGATAAAGTGACAACGAGAGATCGTCACCGCTATCCAGGGTCAGTAGATGCTGAACATCAAACACTGCTGTGCGCGCGTTGAAATCTTCTCGGTAACTGGCCGAGAATGCGTCATGGAAGTTATCCATTTGGTGATTGGCACGCTCTTCACCAAAGCCTTCAATCATCGCTTCCTGAAGCTCATCACGCCAGCTACGTGCCAAACGTGCCACTTTGCTTTCTAAGCGCTTAAGATCGTATTGACTTGGTCCTTCACCATTAAAGCGCAGAATAAGCTGAATACGAGCTAAAACCGACTCTGATAAATAGGTGTTAAAGTCGCCAAAATGAGCGTCTAGTTCATCGCATAGCATCGTTTGTATGCGCTGGCGCAGGTCGGTAGAGAACACATCTCTTGGAACAAAGACTAAGCAAGAGTAGAACTTACCGCTGACGTCCGCGCGAATAAACAAGCGCACTTGGCGGCGTTCGCGGATATTAAGAATACCGAGCGACGTGCTGGCCAGGGATTCGGTGCTGATCTGGAATAGGTCATCACGCGGATACACTTCCAACACTTGCAACAGCTGTTTACCGTTATGCCCCTGGGGGTTAAACCCGGCAATATCCATCACGGCTTTCAACTTGCGACGCAGCAGCGGAATATTGCGTGGCGATTCGTTATAAACCGTAGATGTGAACAAGCCAAAGAAGCGCCGCTCGCCGATCACATTGCCGTCGTCGTCATAGCGATCAACGGTAATGTAGTCTGGGTACGTGGGGCGATGCACCCGGGAGTGATGCGCGCTTTTAGCAAACGACAGTAGCTGGGGTACTAATACATAGTCGCCATTCTCATCAACCCCCTCTTCAGTGCGAATACGCTCACGGTAACGCGGCTGATCAAGGCGGAAAACCCCCAGAACACTATTAGGATCGCGCTGCAGCTCTTTGCCTTCCAGCAGGTACTCGTCGTAACCCAGGAAGGTAAAGTTGTCTTTGAGCAGCCACTCTAAAAACGCGATGGCCTCTTCATGATCGTCAGGATCAATTTGCGGGGGGCAGTTTTTCTCTAACTCTTGAATAGCCGACGTGATTTGACCGCACATCTCGTCAAAATCGCTGACTGCGGTTCTAACATCACGTAGCACTTCATGTAACTTATTCTCAATTTTGGTCAGCGATTCAGGATCCGAGTGACGATCCACTTCAATAACCATCAGCGACTCACGCGCCTCAGGCGCATCTTCATCTCTTGGCGAGGCAAGTGCTTTGAGCTGATGCTGACCGTCACGCGCCACGGCAAGCACAGCGTTCTGAATAGCGTGAACCGTCAGTCCGCGACGATTAAGCTCAATCCGTACCGAATCAACCAAAAATGGCATATCTTCGTGCAAAACGGCAACGAAGGTGTGGGTTGACTGCCAGCCATGCTCTTCAAAGTCGGGGTTGAAGATGCGCACCTTGGGATTTTGGGGATCGTGATGCTGTAAAAACTGCCAAATCGACAGTGTGGCCCCATACAAGTCGTCTAAACGCCGGTCAACCAAGTCTTCAACGGGTACCGTGGCGTAGAAGTGGCGAGCAAAGGCTTCGACATCTGCCGCTCGCTCCGGCTCCAGTCGCGCATCCAATCGCTCTTGTAGCTGCTTCAAAAGATCCCGCCGACTCTCTTCAATCGCAACGTAATGCATCCATCACCTCGACTGCCTGGGGCCACAATTTAGGCCAAAAAACGAAGGACAATAGGCCTTTAGGCCACACTATCCACTAGCTTACGCTACCGTTGCTTATCCCCCTAACCATCTGACAGCTTATTCATGGTGTATGCCGCTTATGCATCATAAGCACTATTGACAAGAGCTCTTAAACATTATCGGCAACTTCTCTATTGCCCAGCGCTCTTTCGTGTGAGTAATACACCGCATTCACAATGCTCGGTAAACGGAAACTGATCAAAAAGCGCGAACCGTTCAATATGGTGTGTTTGAGTCAGTATGGTTAAGTTTTCGGCTAGCGTTGCAGGATTGCATGAAATATAGACGATTTGAGCGTATTCGCTGATTTGATGACAACTTTCGGCGTCCAGACCCGCTCTTGGTGGATCGACTAGCACGGTGGAAAACTCATACGCATCCAACGCCATCTCCGCCACTCGGCGACCTGTTTTCTCGCCCTTTAGCGCCAAGGCGAACTCTTCAGCGGACATTCTTGCGACCTGGGCATTAGCTACACCGTTAGCGTCCAGATTGACGTTAGCGCTGGCAACCGAGGTGCGGGAAATTTCAGTCGCCAAAACGCGGCGGAAGTTATCCGCTAACGCAATGGTAAAATTACCGTTACCGCAGTAAAGCTCCACCAAGTCTTCACCCTGCCGTCCAGCGGTGGCCTCCTTGGCCCAGCTAAGCATGGTCTGGCAGATATGCGCATTCGGCTGAGTAAAACTGTTTTCGACCTGTTGATACACCAGTTCACGGCCATCAACGGTTAAGCGCTCCCACACATGATCTCGGGTTAGCACCAAGCGCTGCTTGCGAGAGCGACCAATAATCATGATGCCAAGCGTCTCCTCCAGTGCGCGCGCTTCGGCTTCCCAGGCTTCGCCTAGCGGACGGTGGTAGATCAGCGTTACCAAGGCTTCGCCCGACAACGTGGTTAAAAACTCAACTTGAAATAAGCGCCGACGAAGTTCATCGCTGGCAAGAAACGCTTCTCGCAGACGCGGCATCAGCGCATTGATATGCTCACTAGCGACAGGGAACTGATCCAAACGCACGACACGCTTGTTTTTGGGATTGTGCGAATCGACCTCAAACATGGCGTAGAAGAGGTCATCATCTTCATGCCAAATACGAAATTCGCAGCGTTGCCGATAGTGGCTTGGCGGTGAGGGGTAGACTTCAAGCGTGGGCGTGGTGAACGCTGCAAAGGTTTTCTCCACGTAGGCTTGCTTTTCAGCGAGCTGTTCGGCATAGCGTTCTGGTTCTACAGTGGGGATCGCCAAGGTAGTTCCTCATTTAATTAAAAAAACATCAATAGAAACAAACAACCTAACAGAGGGACTACACCGCGTTAGGAATCGTTAATCGTTGTGGTGCGTGAAAACCAAAGCGTGCCAACCCGTTAGCAAGTTGCGACGCCGATGCTGTCGTGAAGCAACGCCCATCTTGAGCGCTGTTGGCTATGGTCGGTACCACTTGCCCTACCCGACGGGCAATTGCGTCGCCAGAATCCACCCACACCAAGGGTACCGGCGACAACCGGATTAGCTCAGTTTTCAACAGTGGGAAATGGGTACAGCCCAGCACAACCGTATCGAGTGCTGGGTTAGCCTGGGTAGCCTGCCATAAAGGTGTTAGCGCTAGGCTTAATCGCTGCTCGTTAATCGGTATGCCGGATAGCCACGCTTCCGCTTCTGTGACCAGTGCATCTGCCGCCACCCTGGTGACCACACAGTCACTCGCGAAGCTATTAATTAACGTCTGAGTATACGGCCTATTGACGGTCGCCGTTGTGGCGAGCAAGCCAATGTGACGTGTCTGACTACTCAACGCAGCAGGCTTGATAGCAGGCACAGTTCCAACAACCGGAATATCTAAAGTTGCACGCAATCCCTCTAACGCTAGGGTGCTAGCGGTATTACAAGCAACTACCAAGACACTCGCTTGACAGGCATCTACTGCCGCTTTACATACCGAGACAATACGCTGTGAGAGCGTCACATCATCACGTAGGCCATAGGGTAGCCACGCATTATCACAGGCATAACACATTGCCAGATGCGGATAATGCTGGCGAAGCGCATGGGCAACCGAAAGGCCGCCCACACCTGAATCAAACAGTAGTACAGGCCCAGACATCACTGCTTAGCCATCCGATACGCGTTGTACATGCCACCCTCCTCAAGCCGCCAATAAAAAACGGGGCGTTAGTTTAACACGCCCCGTTACACCTTGAGTGATCAGCTTGCGCGCTACATTGATGGCACTTCGGCACCACGCAATTCAGCGTAAAGTTCGGGGTACGCTTGTTGTAAACGCTCTAGTTCTTTTTCAGCCCCCTCAGGTAACGCTTGACGAAGCTCCTCCATATCCTCTTCGCTGAAATGCTTATCTATCAACGGGAACAGACCCTCTCTCTCATGACGGAGATAGGCACGGTGTGCATCAAGGTACGCTTTCAACGCCTCTGCAAAGCGATCCATGGGGAGCACGTTATCCATTAGAATCATGTCGATATCATTGGATAAACGGGACAGGCGCGGCTTTAATTTTCGATAGTCACTGGCCATTTGCTCCATCAATGGAAGGTGCTCAGGAGCCTGCTCTTGCAGACGTTCCACGCAAATCTTTTCCAGCGGAGAAGCAAAACCATCCATATAAGACAAAATGTAGTCCACCACCTCACGCATCAACTGGAAGTCGGGCCGTTCACCGCTCACGAGTGTTTTTTGTTTTAGCTGCAACACATGGAGCATTCGCGCCATGTTGGCATGATCTAGACGCAGTTGGTTTAACATCTTGCCGTCTCCTTTGTAAGTGCCTTACCTTTCGCCCATTGCCTACTAGCGCTTAAGCGCATGGCATGAGCTGGGTTCAACTACACTGGTGTTAATCGTTACCATGCGCCTTTGGCATTACCTAGGCAAGCAGGCGCTTATCCGTCGGTTATGCCCAAAGGTAGCCCGACGTAACATTATTTACCACAGACACTTGTTAATCGTTGATTGTTCAACGGCAAGATTTACGATGGAAATTTATAGGGAACGTTTATATGGATCTTTTTGACCGCGTGTCCGTTACCACGAGTGAAGACGCGCCCCTTGCCTACCGTATGCGCCCTCTAACCCTTAACGATTACGTCGGCCAGCAAGCATTAGTGGGGCCTGAAAAACCCCTACGTCGTATGGCAGAGTCCGGTGCCGTGCGCTCAATGATTTTATGGGGGCCGCCCGGTGTGGGGAAAACAACGCTAGCAGAGTTACTAGCACGCGCTTCTGGCGCTCATCTTGAGCATTTAAGTGCCGTCATGGCCGGTGTAAAAGAAATTCGTTTAGCAGTAGAGCGAGCACAGCAACGCACATCACCCACACTTCTATTCTTAGATGAAATCCACCGATTGAACAAGAGTCAACAAGACGCGTTGCTGCCCCATGTGGAGTCCGGCCTGCTAACACTGATCGGCGCAACAACAGAAAACCCCTCTTTTGAGGTCAACTCAGCGCTACTTTCCCGTGCTCGGGTCTATGTACTTAAACCGCTGAGCCATGACGAACTTCTACAGGTGTTATCTCAAGCATTAAACGATGCGGAGCATGGCCTGGGGAAGCGCCGCATCGAGATGGAAGAGGGAGTATTAGAGGCACTTGCTCATGCCAGTGCAGGCGACGCACGTCGCGCGCTGGGACTACTAGAAACGGCCTGCGACTTTACTGAACAGCATGGTGATAAAGAGGTGCTACACAAAGCGGTGTTAGCCGATGTGGTAGGTCATCAATCAAGCGCCTTTGATAAGCAGGGTGACGCTTATTACGATTTATTATCAGCCGTTCATAAATCAATTCGCTCATCACGTCCTGATTCAGCCCTGCTGTATATGGCACGCTTTTTACAGGGCGGCGGCGACCCGCTTGATATTGTGCGCCGCTTAACGGCGATTGCCTCAGAAGATGTAGGAAATGCTGACCCTCGAGCACTCCCCCTGGTCATTGCTGCCTGGGATGCCTATTTACGTTTAGGCGATTACGAGGGCCAGCGGGCGATCGCCCACGCCGCTATTCATTTAGCGGTTGCTCCTAAAAGTAATCGTATTGATCGTGCCTGGAAGGCTGCACAGCAGTTTGTGCAGCAGCAACCACAGCTGGAAGTTCCCAGCTATCTTCGTAACGCTCCCACCAAACTGATGGAGCAGCTAGGACATGGCCAAGGTTATCGCTACGCGCATAACGAAACTTATGGCTACCCTGCTGGCAGCGCTCATGACTGTTGGCCTGATGATTTACCTAAAACACGATTTTATGAACCGAGCGTCTTTGGTCAGGAGAAACGCTTTGGTGAGATAATGGCGTGGCGGGAACAGCAGGACCTAGAAGCAGATCAGGCACCATAAGGTGCCTGATCTATTCATCGTGCGACATTATTGCGAGAGTGTATTGCTCTTCTCACAACATTTTTTACAGCTCTTCGCGGATAACATCCGTACCTTCAGGAATATCAAAATTGAATAAGCTGCGGTCAATGCTACCGTTACGGGTAATGTCGCTAAACGTAATCGCGGTACGCTGACCAGTACTGTCCATCATCCACAGTTCCGTTAAGGTCTGATTGTCAAAGACCATGCTTAGCTCTTCAAATAACGTATCCGCTGAGATAGGAATCAGCGTAAATACGTCATCACCGTTCTGCTGCTCATGAAATACGTCATAGCTAGCAGTTAAATCGCTTGCACTGCCTGAAAGCAACAGCGCGGGTGTATGAGTGACCCGGTCATCCATTGCCTGAACGGTGACTTGCTCAAGATCAGGGTCATAGAGATAAACATCATCACCATCCGAGACGACGACTTGCGTATAAGGCGCATCTACTTCCCAACGTAGCATGCCAGGGCGCGAGAGCCACATTTCTCCACGCGCGCTTTGTAAACGCTCACCTCCACCGTCCAAAATTTGCTGTTCAAACGTCGCTTGATAGTTCTCAAGCGGGTCAAGCCGCTCAGTAAGGCGCTCTGCAGCCTCGTTTGCCCACGCAATAGGCGATGCAAAGGCTAACCCTAGCGCACTGGCTGCTAACGCTAACGCTGATGAGCGTCGAGTATGTGTATCGCGCATTATATTCTCCCTAGGCAGTCATTGCCGGATAGCGGACAAGGCAAGGAGCGTTAAGACGATCCGTGTAGCCTCTCAGACGCAAAACGCGCCGCAGGGTTTCACCTACGGCGCGACTTTCACGCTTATTGCATTATTGAGCCAAGCGCCGGGCACTAATTAACAGACAAGTCAGTGGCCTATCGGTGGCGGTGCCAACACTTCACGGGCACCGTTAGATCCCATAGAGGTAACCACACCGGCACCTTCCATTGCTTCCACCAGGCGTGCAGCGCGGTTATAACCGATTTTGAAGCGACGCTGAACGGCAGATATAGAAGCTTTGCGTGTTTCGGTAACGAACTGAACCGCCTCATCATAAAGCGCATCCTGCTCAGCATCATCGCCATCTACGCCCTCAGCCTCAAGACCCGTCAGTGCATCGGCGGTTACACCGCCTGACAAAATCTCTTCAATGTACTCAGGCGCGCCACGTCGCTTCCAATCATCCACGACCCGGTGCACTTCGTCATCGTCTACAAAAGCACCATGAATCCTGTTAGGTGGCCCTGAGCCAGCGGGTAAGTAAAGCATATCACCATGGCCGAGCAGGCTCTCGGCGCCCCCCTGATCCAGAATGGTACGCGAATCAATCCGCGACGATACCTGGAAGGCCATTCGCGACGGAATATTCGCCTTAATCAGCCCGGTCACCACATCAACAGAGGGGCGCTGAGTAGCCAAAATCAGGTGGATACCCGCTGCACGCGCCTTTTGTGCCAAGCGAGCAATGAGTTCTTCAACTTTCTTCCCGACGATCATAAACATGTCGGCGAATTCGTCGATCACCACCACGATGTAGGGCAGTTTTTCAAGGATTGGCGGCGTTTGATGCATTTCCCATGGCTGTGGCTCCCAAAGCGGGTCGGCAACTTGTGCGCCGGCACTCTCAGCCTCATCTAAACGACCATTAAAGCCTGCAATGTTACGCACCCCCATTGCCGCCATTAATTTGTAGCGGCGCTCCATCTCCGCAACACACCAGCGCAGACTATTTGCAGCTTCTTTCATATCCGTGACCACGGGAGCCAAAAGGTGTGGAATGCCATCGTAAACTGACAGCTCCAGCATTTTTGGGTCAACCATGATCAGCTTCAGCTCATCTGGGGTCGCTTTTAGCAGCATGGAAATCAGCATGGCATTAACACCCACTGACTTACCAGACCCCGTCGTACCAGCAACCAGAAGATGGGGCATCTTACCTAGATTAGCGACAACGGGCCCGCCGCCAATGTCCTGACCCAACGCCATGGTCAGTGGCGAGCTTTCTTGTTGATAACGGTCAGAGTCAATTACTTCACGCAGACGAATCATTGCTCGATGGGGATTAGGTATTTCAATGCCGACCGTTGGACGTCCAGGAATTACCTCAACCACACGTACACTCTTGACCATTAACGAGCGTGCTAGGTCTTTAGCAAGGTTACTGATTTTGGAAACCTTCACCCCAGCCGCTGGCTTAATTTCAAATCGGGTGATCACAGGGCCAGGCCATGTATCAACGACTTCCGCTTTAACACCATACTCACGCAGCCTCACTTCCAAGAGCTCCGCCATATCAGCAAGCTGCTCGTCCGTGTAATTTGGCTCATGCGGCTCTGGAGGCGTCAGCAGCTGGAGACTGGGCACATCCCCTTCTGGCTCATCAAATGTTTCAAACGCTGGACGCTGGCTCTGCAGATGCTCAACGGTCCACAGAGTAGGCCCATTGTCAGATTCTTTTTCCTCAGAAGACGCCTCGTCGGCAGACATGTCATTTGAATCCACCGTCTCAGAAGACTCACCTTGGGGAACCCCAACCCTGGGTGCCTCCGCCCTGGATACCTCAGTCCTGGATACATCAGAATCATGTAGCGTTGGCTCTTGGCGCGTAGCAGTAACGGCTGGTCGTGCGACAGGGAGATCATCTTCCTCATCATCCCATACTGGCTCTGGCACGACTTCAGGTACTCGTTCGGAACGAGGCTCAGGGGGCGTCGCATGTACAGGGCGAGAGTCACCAGCATCTCGCAGCGTGATTGCGGGCGTATGCTCGGGTTCAGGCATGCTGGTAGAAACAGGCGCCATCTCGCGTTCAACGTCGTCGCCTTGCTTAGCTGCATCATGCTGTTTTATTTCATGCGCTGCATAAGACATCGCCTGAGACGTAGCTTGATGCTCTGTTTCATCGCGTGATACGTCTGCCGATGAAGTAAATGGCTGCGTTTCTGCTGGCTGAAAACTAGGTGCAGGATGAGAAGCCGATTTTTCACCGGCTAGCTCATCACGCGCTGGCCGATCGAACGTTGGCTCTGCCTCTCTCGCGGAGAGCGGTACTGAAAGTGTTGGCTCGCTGCTTTCGTCCTTGATGCGCACCGCAAAAGCATCCTCGCGAGGCGCGCTGGGCAATTTTTCCTCGGCGTCTTCTACAGCGTCTTCCGCAACCTTTTCCACATCGTTGTTCACAACAGGCTCTATTTTAGGCTCTGTTTTAACTTCTGCTTTAGCTTCACGCCGCTCTTCAGCCGTGGTTTCAAGCGGCTGGTCATTAGGCTCAACCGACGGAACATCCTGAGGGGCGTCCATCTCAGAAGCAGGCTGTTCAGCCGCAGTTGAGGATGCACGCTTGGGCATCTCTTCCTCAGGCAACGCCCCTGAAAATGCAGCCGCTGCCCATGGAATTGAGGTATCTGTCGTAGTGGTTGAAAAACTAGGCTCACGACGTACGCGGCTGCTTTCTTGGGCGGGTGCTTGCTGGTGACTACTCTCTTTTGGACTTGGGCGTTGCGAGTCACTCTCTGGCTTAGCCGCTTTAAATTCAGCTAGTGGTTTCTCTTTTACTTTCTGAGACGCCGCTTTCGCGGCGGCACGCACAGCAGCACGCTGGGAGCGCCTCTCACGCCCTTTAGCACGCCGAGCGCTGAACCAGCCCCCTACTTTACACAGACGACGACCAAGCTCATCAGCCACCTGTAACCACGACATGCCGCTAAACAGTGGAAAACCGATCAAGATTAGCGCAGCAGAAATAAGACCAACACCACCATTGCTGACAAGTGGTTTTAGAGTGCTGACTAACCCTTCGCCCAATATACCGCCAGAGGCGTAAGGCAAAATGCTGTCAGGATGATAAAAATGCAGCGCACCCAACATCGTCGTGCCGAAGATAAGCAGCACTAATCCTCCGGTGTGGACAGCAATCGCTACCGGATCGATATCAAACCGCACTTGGCGTGACCTCATTAGCCACCAGGCTGCATAACCAAACATTCCCGGCCACCACAAGGCACTTGCTCCCAGCAGCGAATAAAGCACGTCCGCAAGCCAAGCACCAACAGGCCCCATCCAGTTATGAACATCCGTTTCCGGCCCTTGATAAGACCAACCTGGGTCGGCAGGGTCATAACTAAACAGTGCCAATAACAAAAATACGCACAGCGCAAGCAGCACCACGACCACGCCTTCGCGCGCCGAGCCCTGCAAGCGCAGGCCAAATCGACGAGCTTTATCCTTTGCGGCTTTAACTCGCCCAGTTGAGGCCGTTGATGATGGTTGACGCGAGTTACGTTGCGTTCGCTTGTCTACCGCCTTATTTACTTTCAAGCGATTCTCCCTTTACACCTCAATGGTGTCTTTAATCCACTTGCGAGTTTGCATCATACCGAGCATCCTTTCGCCGTCACAGCGCTTCTATCGAAGTGTTCAGTAACAGGAGCAAACAATGCTACCTTGGCTTTCATCGCCACAGCCTATCTTTCCGTCTACCGACCTTGCCCTCGAGTCACCGAACGGCCTTCTTGCCGCAGGCGGAGAGCTCTCCCCCCACTGGTTAATCCACGCTTACCGAAAAGGTATTTTTCCATGGTATAGCGATGATGAACCTATTTTGTGGTGGAGCCCCAACCCACGTATGGTATTGCAACCACCACAGTTTAAACGACGTCGTAGCCTTGTTAAGCGATTGCGTCATGGTGGCTTTATCGTCACTGTGGATCAACAGTTTGAAAACATTGTTAAAGCATGCGCTGCGCCACGCTCTGGGGAGCCAGGCACTTGGATCAATCAAGATATGCGTCACGCTTACCAACGTCTACATGAGCTAGGCATCGCGCATAGCATTGAAGTACATCTTGAAGGCCAACTGGTTGGCGGGCTTTATGGATTAGCAATGGGGCCAATCTTCTTTGGTGAATCAATGTTCTCGCAAGTGCCCGATGCCTCTAAAATCGCCCTCGCCCACTTAGCCCATGCTATGCAACACCATGAGGGTAAACTGATCGACTGCCAGATGCACACACCTCACTTGGCGAGCCTTGGTGCGACAACAGTCGCTCGTAAGACGTTCATCAACTATCTTGAAAAGTGGTTGCCTAACGAGGCATTTAACTTAACGAATATGACCAATGAAGCACCTACTATACCTGGATCACCGTGGCTTGGTGCCATTGCCTCAGGCCACTCTTCAGAATGGTAAGCGTATTCAAACTAGTCCATGTTCAAACTAAGCAAGGAGGCAAGCCGTGAGTAGTAACGCTCCTCGCCGCCCTGTGCGGGATTTGCGCTTCTTCCTAACCGTTCCCCACGCCTGCAGCTATCTTCCTGGCAAAGAGGCAACCACTCTGTTTCTGGATCCCCAGGAATCTCCCGTTCCCGGCGTTTATGACTCACTTTCGTTACTCGGCTTTCGTCGCAGCGGTCGCCACCTATATCGCCCTCACTGCGAGGGTTGCAATGCCTGTCGCTCAGTACGCATTCCTATCAGCGACTTTAGCGCTAATCGCACCCAACGCAAACTCCGGCGTCTTAATGCCGATATTGCTACACGTGTAGTGCCTGCACGCTATGAGGCAGAGCATTATGCACTCTATGCAGACTATATCCGCTTACGCCACGCCGATGGTGACATGTATCCGCCTAGCCGGGAGCAGTATCGTACCTTTTTAACGCTCGAAGAACCCTATGCACACCTTTTAGAGATGCACCTGGATGGGAAGCTCGTCGCGGTCGCGGCATTTGACCAACTTGAACATGGGCTATCGGCTATTTACACGTTTTTCAGTGTCGATAAGGCCTTGGAAAAGCGATCACTGGGAACGTTTGCTATTCTCAAACTTATTGAGCTGTGTGGTGAAAAGTCTCTCCCCCACTTGTATCTTGGGTATTGGATTGAAGAGTGCCGTAAGATGCGTTACAAGCGCGCGTTCACCCCAATAGAGGTGCTCGACGGGCGACATTGGCGGCCTTTAATTTGCTAAACTTGCCAGCTTTTTTGCCTTGATGGCAGGCTTACGGCACAATATAGCGCTGCTTGCTGGGTAACCGTCACCTGACGACACCCATTGAAGTGACTAATTAGACCAAACCATTACGTTAAATAAGTGAGGATCTGCCTATATGGCACGCGAAGATCATATTGAAATGGAAGGCGTTATTGTTGATACCCTTCCCAACACCATGTTCCGTGTTGAGCTGGAAAACGGCCACGTCGTCACCGCTCATATTTCAGGCAAGATGCGCAAAAACTACATCCGCATCCTGACAGGTGACAAGGTAAAAGTAGAGCTGACGCCCTACGATCTGTCAAAAGGCCGTATTGTTTATCGCTCGCGCTAAGCCTTGGTAACGCCTACAAGCAAATACTGCCCGCGCATGCACGCATCTTGACTGAAAATATAGCGTAAGTACGGCGCCGCTCTCTGGAAACGACAACGCCCCGTCGGATGACAGGGCGCTGTGCTTTAGTGAGGCATGAGATAAGGGCTTAATGTAGACTTAGCGCCCTTTTCAGGGCGCATCCGCCATCTCCGACTCCGTTGACAAATGCAGCTCACCTTCTTCAAGGCTAACGTGCACAATGCCGCCTTGATCAGCCAGCTCGCCAAATAGGATCATCTCAGCCAACGGCTTCTTCAGTTTCTCCTGGATCAAGCGAGCCATTGGGCGTGCTCCCATATCGGGATCGTAACCCTTCTCTGCCAACCAGTCTCTCGCGGTATCATCCACTTCAAGCTGTACACGCTTTTCGTCCAGCTGTGCCTGTAGCTCGATCAGGAACTTATCGACTACGTTACGCACAACAGACGTTTGCAGCGCATGGAACTGGATAATACCATCCAAGCGGTTGCGGAACTCAGGCGAGAAGGTGCGACGAATCACTTCCATCGCGTCGGTTGAGTGGTCTTGGCTTTGGAAACCGATAGAGCGCCGTGATGCCTGCTCTGCCCCTGCGTTCGAGGTCATGATCAGGATCACGTGACGGAAATCCGCCTCGCGGCCATTGTTGTCTGTCAAACGACCGTGATCCATAACCTGCAGAAGCAGGTTAAACACTTCAGGGTGCGCCTTCTCAATTTCATCTAGCAGCAATACACAATGCGGCTGCTTGGTGACGGCTTCCGTTAACAGGCCCCCTTGGTCATAGCCAACATAGCCTGGAGGGGCACCAATCAAGCGTGAAACAGTATGACGCTCCATGTACTCCGACATATCAAAGCGTACTAGTTCGATACCCATGATATGCGCCAACTGCTTAGCCACTTCGGTTTTACCAACGCCGGTTGGGCCAGCAAACAAGAAACTACCTACTGGCTTATCTGGCGATTTCAAACCGGCACGGGAAAGCTTAATGGCAGCGGAGAGAGTATCGATGGCCTCATCTTGACCGAACACCAACATTTTCAAGTCGCGGTCGAGCTTCTCTAGCAACTTACGATCAGAACTTGAAACACTCTTTGGCGGAATGCGCGCAATAGACGCCACTACCGCTTCTACCTGTTCAACATCAATAGTGTTAGTCCGCACTTCTGGCGGTAGCATACGCTGGTGCGCGCCTGCCTCATCAATCACATCGATGGCTTTATCGGGTAGGTAACGGTCATTGATATAGCGATCAGCCAAACGAGCGGCACTCTCTAGCGCGCCATCGGTGTACTTAAGCTCATGGTGTTCTTCAAAGCGCGAACGTAACCCTTTGAGGATCTTGATGGTGTCATCCACAGAGGGTGCTAGCACATCCACTTTTTGGAACCGACGAGCCAGGGCGCGATCTTTCTCAAAAATACCGCGGAACTCTTGGAACGTTGTCGAACCGATACACCGCAACTCACCGGAGGAAAGCAAGGGCTTCAGCAAGTTAGACGCATCCATTACGCCACCCGAGGCAGCACCCGCGCCTATTACGGTATGAATCTCGTCAATAAAGAGCACGGCGTTAGGCTGCTTGCGTAATTCACTAAGCAAGCTTTTTAGGCGCTTCTCGAAATCACCGCGGTATTTAGTACCCGCTAACAACGCTCCCATATCAAGCGAGTAAACCACTGCATCGGCAATCACATCCGGCACATCTTCTTCAACAATGCGCTTTGCTAAGCCTTCTGCGATAGCGGTTTTACCAACACCAGCCTCGCCGACCAATAGCGGGTTATTCTTGCGCCGGCGGGCAAGGATTTGCACCACGCGCTCAAGTTCATGATCGCGACCAATCAATGGATCTATTTTGCCTTGACGCGCCTGCTCATTCAGGTTGGTAGCATAACCGGTTAACGGATGCGCAGCCCCTTCAGAACTACCCTCTTCAGCATCTTCACTCTCTTGAGAAGACGGCGATGGAGCAGCCCCATGGCCAGCCACCTTAGAAATACCGTGAGCGATATAGTTAACAGCGTCTACGCGCGCAACGCTTTGTTGCTTGAGGAAGTAAACGGCTTGGCTTTCCTGCTCAGAGAAAATAGCGACCAGCACATTAGCGCCAGTCACTTCACTCTTTCCAGATGACTGCACATGAAATACAGCACGTTGCAATACGCGCTGAAACCCAAGGGTAGGCTGGGTTTCGCGATCCGCCTGACTCTCAGGAATCAATGGTGTGGTCGAATTAATAAAATCCTGCAGATCGGACCGCAGCTTATCGAGATTCGCCCCACACGCCTTTAACACGTCAACTGCTGACGCATTATCCAACAACGCCAGGAGCAGGTGCTCAACGGTCATAAACTCGTGGCGCTTTGAGCGAGCCACGGTGAAGGCCGTGTTCAGGGTAAGTTCAAGTTCTTTGCTCAGCATGGCAGTCCCCTTTTCGCTACTACCTAGGGCGTGTCGCCACCTAGGGCTTGCGTCGGATCAGTTTAGTCGACCGGCACTTTCAACATCGGGTACAAATGGCGCACTTGCAAGGCCCATCGCTAATTTTTTTCAACGCTTTCAGTCAGCAGCTTCGATATCACACATTAAAGGATGCTCGCATTCGCGGGCATATTCATTGACTTGGTAACTTTTCGTTTCTGCAATATCCCGTGTAAAGATACCGCACGTCGCTTTACCTTGGGTATGCACCGCAAGCATGACCTGAACCGCCTGCTCACTATCCATATTAAAAAATTCCTGTAATACCTCAACAACAAACTCCATCGGTGTGAAATCATCATTGTGAAGTATCACTTTGTACAACGGCGGCCGAGCAAGCTCTGGCTCAGCTGGCTGAACGGCTAGATCATCATCATATTCAGGCGCATCTGGCCGAGTCATTCCTGCGTGCAGGATAGCCATGACGTATGGGCTGTCTGTAGTAGGCATAAGCAGCAAGGGTTATTGTCTCTTAGCTGGCAAGTGGTGTCTTACGGCGCTTGAATCATCCATCCTAGCTTGAAACTCACTAACTTTAACTAAGCTAGATTTAATCACTCTGATTTTGCTCTCCAAAGTAAGACGCCCGTTACCAGCAAGGGTTCATGGAAAATACAAAATTAGCATACTAAATAAGACAAAAAACCCTCGCCCACCAAAGCGGGCGAGGGATATCACAGCGTTTTCATGCGTATTGCCCAGCGGCAACGCAGACTGCTGGTGATTTAAGTCTTAACCGTTTGCGACCATTGCAAGGGCTTCATTGAGCGTCTTACTTGGGCGCATGACTTGACTAGCCACTTCCCCATTCGGGTGGTAATAGCCTTTAAGGTCAACAGGCTGGCCTTGCACGCCATTCAGTTCGTCAATGATCTTAGCTTCATTGGCTTTCAGCGTTTCTACCAAACGGGCAAAGCGTGTTTTCAGCTCAGCGTCTTGATCCTGAGCGGCTAGTGCTTCTGCCCAATAGAGCGCTAGATAGAAGTGGCTTCCTCGGTTATCAAGCTCACCCACTTTGCGCGAAGGTGATTTATTGCTCTCAAGGAACTTGCCGTTAGCTTCATCCAACGCTTTCGCCAGCAACTTAGCACGGTCATTGCCAAAACGTTTAGCGAGGTGTTCCAAAGAAGCAACCAGCGCCAGGAACTCGCCAAGGCTGTCCCAACGTAGGTGGTTCTCTTCAAGCAGTTGCTGAACGTGCTTAGGTGCGGAACCACCGGCACCCGTTTCAAACAGACCACCGCCATCCATCAACGGCACGATAGAAAGCATTTTGGCACTAGTGCCCAACTCAAGAATCGGGAATAGGTCTGTCAGGTAATCACGGAGAATATTGCCCGTCACCGAGATCGTATCGAGACCACGAATCACGCGCTCAAGGGTGTAACGCATCGCCCGAACTTGAGACATGATATGGATTTCGAGGCCATCTGTATCGTGATCTTTAAGGTACGTTTTGACCTTTTTGATCAGCTCATTCTCGTGCGGACGGTAAGGATCAAGCCAGAACACCGTCGGCATACCAGAATCACGGCAGCGCTCAACCGCCAACTTCACCCAGTCGCGAATCGGCGCATCTTTGACCTGACACATGCGCCAGATATCGCCCTGCTCCACTGTCTGTGATAGCAGTACTTCACCCGTGTCCAGATCAGTGATGTTGGCAACACCATCCGCTGGCACCTCGAAGGTCTTATCGTGAGAACCATACTCTTCGGCTTTTTGCGCCATCAAACCAACATTGGGAACGGTACCCATTGTGGCCGGATCAAACGCGCCGTGCCATTTACAGAAGTTGATCATTTCCTGATAAATACGCGCGAACGTCGACTCAGGCATAACGGCTTTGACGTCCTTGAGACGACCATCAGCACCGTACATCTTACCGCCAGCGCGAATCATCGCCGGCATCGAAGCATCGACAATCACATCACTGGGTGAGTGGAAGTTGGTGATGCCGCGAGCCGAATCAACCATCGCCAGCTCTGGGCGCTTGTCATGGCACGCATGCAGGTCACTAATGACTTCATCACGCTGGGATTCTGGCAAGGTCGCAATCTTATCGTAGAGATTAGCGATGCCGTTGTTAACATCGACACCCAACTCTTTGAAGAGCTCACCGTGCTTCTCAAAGGCGTCCTTGTAGAAAATTTTGACGCAGTGCCCGAACACGATGGGGTGCGAGACCTTCATCATCGTCGCTTTTACGTGCAATGAGAACATCACACCGGTCTTACGCGCATCCTCGATTTCACGCTCGTAAAACTCCAGCAGCGCTTTCTTGCTCATAAACATGCTGTCAATGATTTCGCCGTCCAGCAGCTCGACCCGAGGCTTGAGCACCTTGGTTTCACCGCTGGCAGTGATCAGCTCCATCTTGACGTTGCGTGCGCGATCCAAGGTCATCGACTTCTCGCCGTGGTAGAAGTCGCCACTATGCATGTGTGAAACATGGGTACGCGACGCCTGGCTCCACTCCCCCATAGAATGCGGGTACTTGCGGGCGTACTCTTTCACGGCCTTCGGTGCGCGACGATCAGAGTTACCTTCACGCAATACGGGGTTAACTGCGCTGCCTTTCACTTTGTCATAGCGCGCCTTGATATCTTTCTCTTCATCGCTGCTTGGGTCATCCGGATACTCGGGCAGCTTGTAACCTTGTTCTTGCAGCTCTTTGATCACCGCCCGCAGCTGCGGCATAGAGGCGCTGATATTCGGTAATTTGATGATATTGGCTTCGGGAACCTTAGCCAGCGCACCTAATTCGGCCAGGTGGTCTTCGATACGCTGCTCTTCGGTCAAGTAGTCGGGAAATAAAGAGAGAACGCGAGCCGCCAGGGAAATATCCCGGGTTTCCACCTCGATACCCGCAGCGTCGGTGAAAGCGTCAATAATCGGTAGCAAAGAGTATGTCGCGAGCGCAGGCGCTTCGTCGGTGAGCGTGTAAATGATCTTCGGCGTTTTAGACATTTTGCGTTAACCTCTTTTTTCTATCGCTGTGATTATAGAGATCCTGAGCGACGCGACTTCTTCAACGAGAGACCATGCCGCGAAGCAGGCGGGGCCATTTAATTTGGCTTTCCCGGTTATCAATCGGTGGTTTTTACGGTGGTTATTTCAGTGGAAATTACGACAACTCCGGCACGACATAAACGCTATTCAAAGGCGGCTTTTCAAGAACTGCCTTTGAAATATTAGCCTCAAAGTATACCAGCGCTGCATTTTAATCGCATGAGAGATTGTCGACAAATCAAGGGCACCCTTCTAAAGAGATCATGAGCACTTTATATTTACTGCATAAACCCTATCGTATGCTCTCTCAGTTTACCGACAAACAAGGCCGCGCCACATTAGCCGATGTTATAGATGTGCCTGGCGTGTACGCCGCAGGGCGGCTTGATTATGACTCTGAGGGCCTGCTGTTATTAAGTGATGACGGCAGCCTCATTCACCGTATCGCTCACCCACGTCACAAGCAGCCCAAAACTTACTGGGTGCAGCTCGAAGGGCAGATTAATGATGAGGCAATTAGTGCTCTGAAAAACGGTGTCACCTTAAAAGATGGCCCAACCCAGCCAGCAAAAGCCCGGCGCATTGAGCCACCGGTCATCGCACAACGCGACCCAAGGATTGACCCTAAGCGCCACCCCTCCACCAGTTGGTTAGAGTTAACAATCAGCGAAGGCCGCAACCGCCAAGTACGGCGCATGACCGCCCATGTAGGGTTTCCGACGTTGAGATTGATACGCGCGGCGATTGGCACATGGCAACTTGGCGACTTGGCCCCAGGCGAGTGGCGCAAACAAACACTGCACGCTCCACGCCCCACTAAAGCGCCAAAGCGCAGCGGCGCATCTCGGCACAGGCACTCCAAATGAGCAGTGAGATGATAAAAAATGCCATCATCAGAAGTACCGTTGCCTGCGTGATTCAGCGCAATGACCACTTTTTGATGGTGGAAGAAGCCCGCGGCGGTAGGCAAACCGTGTTTAACCAACCGGCTGGACATGTAGAGCAAGGCGAAGGTCCTATGGTAGCCATCTTGCGTGAAGTGCAAGAAGAAACTGCTTGGCAGGTGACGCTAACCGACTACTTAGGTCTTTATGTCTTCCACACGCCAGAAGGCCTTACCTTTCATAGCCATGGTTTTATAGCCACACCAGACGTCATGCTCTCGTCCCCCATTGATAGCGACATCACCGCCACTCACTGGCTCACATTAAATGACATCAAAGCCCTCGGCAATGCCGGTAGGCTGCGCAGCCCCCTGGTGCTTAAACGGATCGAAAACGCCATTAACGGCCAATGTTATCCCCTGGCCGTGATTCATGAGTGAAGCACTCGAAGCACCAAGCCTCCATCGTGTATAATCAGCATCCAATTGCACACCACTTCAACTGAGGATGCCAATGACATCCACCCATGGCACGTCTATTCCTGAAGCGCCCGAGGCCCAAAAAGTAATTGTTGGCATGTCGGGCGGCGTTGATTCATCGGTTTCTGCTCTCCTTCTACTCCAACAAGGGTATGAGGTTGAGGGCCTGTTTATGAAGAATTGGGATGAAGACGACGGCACCGAATACTGCACGGCAAAAGAAGATCTTGCCGATGCAGAAGCTGTGTGTGAGAAGCTGGGCATCAAATTGCATACGGCCAATTTCGCATCCGAGTATTGGGATAACGTCTTCGAGCATTTTTTAGCCGAATATAAAGCGGGCAGAACGCCCAATCCCGATATCCTGTGCAACCGAGAGATCAAGTTTAAGGTCTTTCTAGACTACGCTGAAATGTTAGGCGCAGATAAAATCGCAACCGGGCATTATGTTCGCCAAGGAGTTCGCGGAGGACGCCCGCGCCTGCTAAAAGGTGTGGATAGCAATAAAGATCAAAGCTATTTCCTGCACGCGGTGCCTGAAGCAGCGATTGCGCGCACCCTGTTTCCGGTTGGTGAGCTTGAAAAACCTGCCGTTAGAGCCTTGGCTGAACAGCACGATCTTATTACCGCCAAGAAAAAAGACTCTACTGGTATTTGCTTTATCGGCGAGCGCCGCTTCCGCGACTTTTTGCAGCAATACCTGCCCGCACAACCCGGCAATATTGAAACGCCCGAAGGCGATGTCATTGGTAAGCATATGGGACTGATGTACTACACCCTCGGGCAGCGCCAAGGGTTAGGCATTGGTGGTCTCGCCAACTATTCGGAAGACCCATGGTACGTAGCGGCCAAAGACCTTGAGCGTAATGTATTGATTGTCGTCCAAGGCAAGCATCACCACCTGCTGTTCACCAATGCGTTGGCCACTGAAGCCATGGATTGGGTAGCAGGTGAACCGCCTGCCGCACAGGGCCGTTACACCGCCAAAACCCGCTATCGTCAAAGTGATTGCCCATGTGAAATCCATGCGCTGCCCGACGGCACTGTTGAGGTGGTGTTTGATGATCCTCAGTGGGCGGTCACACCAGGCCAGTCATTGGTACTTTATGATGGTGAAATTTGCTTAGGCGGCGGCGTTATTCGCGCCACTTGGAATACCACGGAGGCCGCTGCATGAGCGCTACCCCTATTCATCGCGCGCCGGATTCTCAAGCCGCTCGCCAAGCACTGGCACTGGCCGGCGTCTTCCAATCCGCTAGTTTGGTAGATGAACTCGCGCGTACTGGGCAAGTAGATCCTCGCGCCTGGGAAACACTCATCAATGCAACCGTGGACACCAACCCGGAAAGCTTTGAAGCTATTTATGGCGGCCACCCCAATAATTTACGCCGCGGGTTAGAAACACTCGAAGCCCTTGTTGGCCGCAAACAAGCCAATCCTGTGGTTCTCCGCTACGGTTTTTCGCTGCTACTGTTAATGAATAAACTGCGCACTGACCGCCATATGATGGATTTACTTGGTCAAAAGCTATCCCACGTACAGGGACAGGCAGAGCACTTCGGCAGCACTCATGAAAATGTGATTGCAAGCCTGGGCGATGCCTACCAAGAAACCATTTCGACGTTCAAAACCCGCATCGTGGTTCAGGGCGACCCCTCTTTACTGCAGACTCGCATGATGCCCGAGCGGGTGCGCGCTTGTTTGATGGCGGGCATACGTTTTGCGCTGCTATGGCACCAGCAAGGCGGCCGTCGCTGGAAGCTTGTTTTCCAGCGTAAAGCGTTGAGGCGCGCGCTTGATAGCCTTGGCTAAAGCGCCCAAAGATCATCGAGGCACTTCGAGCGATTTCTTTTCGACATATTGCTGTTCGAACCATTGACTTCAGACCACCTTGGAAACTAAGCCATGCAACTCTCTGCTTTGACCGCCCTCTCCCCCGTTGACGGACGCTACGGCGCAAAAGCCGCCGCACTACGGGAGCACTTCAGCGAATTCGGTCTTATCCGTGCTCGCGTGATTGTGGAAGTGCGCTGGCTGCAGCGCCTTGCGGACCACAGCCAAATTGTCGAAGTACCGCCGCTGTCAGTGGAAGCGACGGCTTTTCTTGAGCAGCTGATTCGTGACTTTTCTGTCGAAGATGCCGAACGCATTAAAGAAATAGAGCGCACCACCAACCACGATGTCAAAGCGGTTGAGTATTTCTTGAAAGAGAAGATTGCGGGGCAGCCCGAGCTCAACGCGGTCACTGAATTTATTCACTTCGCTTGCACCAGCGAAGACATCAATAACCTTTCCTACGGCGTTATGCTGGCAGATGGTCTAAAAGCCACTCTACCTACCCTGCATGAAGTCGCTGATGAGATTGCCAAATTGGCCATTGCGCATGCGGCTCAACCGATGCTATCGCGCACCCATGGACAAACCGCCAGCCCTACAACGCTAGGCAAGGAAATGGCCAACGTGGCCTACCGGCTTAAGCGCCAGCTCAAACAAATCGAACGCGTTGAGATTCTGGGTAAAATTAACGGTGCTGTAGGCAATTACAACGCCCACCTGACGACCTACCCAGACATTGACTGGGAAGCCAACGCACGCACCTTTGTCGAAGGTTTAGGACTAAGCTTCAACCCCTATACCACACAGATTGAGCCCCACGACTACATTGCCGAGCTTTTCGATGCAGTTTGCCGTTTCAACACCATTTTGATCGATTTTGATCGCGACGTGTGGGGCTATATTTCGCTGGGTTACTTCAAGCAGCGCACCGTCGAAGGCGAAATTGGCTCATCGACCATGCCGCATAAAGTTAACCCAATTGACTTTGAAAACTCGGAAGGCAACCTTGGGTTGGCCAATGCCGTGCTTAATCACTTGGCCCAGAAACTACCGATTTCACGCTGGCAGCGCGACCTAACGGATTCCACTGTGTTGCGCAACTTAGGCGTTGGCTTGGCTTACGGCCTGATTGGCTATCACGCTAGCCTCAAGGGTATCAGTAAGCTTGAAGCAAATCCTGAGCGTCTAGCTGAAGACCTGGATAACAGCTGGGAAGTACTGGCTGAGCCAATTCAAACGGTCATGCGTCGCTATGGCATCGAAAAACCCTACGAAAAGCTTAAAGAATTAACCCGCGGCAAGCGTATTGACCAAGCAGGCTTTGCTGCTTTTATTGATACGCTTGAACTACCCGAGCCGGTTAAAAATGAGCTGAAAGCCCTCTCTCCTGCCAGCTATATTGGTAATGCGAAGGCTCAAGCCGAAGCACTTAACCAGCGGCTTGCTGCACTCTAAACGACGCACTGCGTCCTTAGTAAGACGCAGCGCTCATTTGAACTAGGATAACGCCATGAGCCAACACGATAAGCCACTCACATTGCTGGGCGATTTAACGCCCGAAGACTTCTTGGCCAATTACTGGCAGCAGAAGCCGCTGCTGATTCGTGGCGCTATCCCCGACTTTATTAGCCCCATCGACCCCGATGAGCTAGCCGGGCTTGCCTGCGAACCCGGTGTAGAAGCGCGCCTTGTGGAAGAAAATGGGCCTGATGGCCCCTGGCAGGTTTCCCACGGCCCGTTTGACGACGCTACCTTTGAGCGGTTACCGGAAGGCAACTGGAGCCTCCTGGTTCAAGCCGTCGATCACTATGTACCGTCTATCGCTGCACTAATGGATGAATTTGATTTCCTTCCCCGTTGGCGGTTAGACGACATCATGGTCAGCTATGCGCCACCCGGTGGTAGCGTCGGCCCACATATCGACCAATACGATGTTTTCCTATTACAGGCTAGCGGCCACCGGCGTTGGCAACTAGGCGGTAAGCAGCCAGACAACGCGCCCATTATCCAAGGTATCGATCTACGTATTCTTGAAACCTTTGAGATTGAAGCTGACTCTGACTGGACACTATCACCGGGCGATATGCTGTATCTCCCCCCTGGCTGGGCGCACCACGGCGTTAGCCAAACCGACGACTGCATGACTGTTTCAGTGGGGTTTAGGGCACCATCAGCGGATGAAGCCCTCACATCCTACGCCGACTATCTAGGAGAGCAGCTTTCTGACTCCCACCGCTATAGCGATGCAGGCATGTCTCCTGCAAGCCAAGTTGGTGAACTAGATGATGCGGCCGTTGAACGTATGCGCCAGTTCGTACTTTCCACCTTGGACAATCCTGAGCAAATAGCCCAGTGGTTTGGTCGCGTCATGACCCAACCGAAATACATTGACCAAGTAGCGCCCCTTGAAGAGCCAATGACGGAAGCTGACCTTGTTGCGCAACTACAAGACGGTGAACCACTTTTTCATATGCCGGGTTCCCGCGTTGCTTGGCGAAGCGATGCCAACGGCACCACGCTCTTTGTCGACGGCGACGGACACTCCTGTTCAATCGAGTTAGCCAAGCGGCTTGCAGACCCATCGCCTATGTATGAAGACGTACTTGCCATTGATGGGGCAGCAGCGCTGATAACACAGTTAGTAAACACTGGAAGCTTAGGCTTTATGGGCGAAGAGGATGATGAGGAGTAGCTAGCGGTGTCGACGACAACAATTATTAACGGTGATTGGAGTACGCTAAAGGATATAGCTTCCGAGATCCGCCGCGTGGTGTTTATCGAAGAACAGTGCGTGCCCCAAGAGGAGGAGTGGGATGGCCATGACGATGAGTGCAGCCACTTCATTGCCTATCTTGAGGATCAGCCCGTGGGGACTGCGCGACTGCTGCCCGATGGCCATATTGGGCGCGTCGCGGTACTCGATAGCGCGCGTGGCGCTGGCATTGGCTATCAACTCATGGAAGCTGCCATTCAGGCTGCTCGAGAAGCAGGCCATACCCATGTAGCGCTGAGCGCTCAATTGCACGCTCTCGCCTTTTACCAGCGCTTGGGATTTGTGGCGCATGGTGGCACCTTTATGGATGCCGGAATACCTCACCGGGAAATGCTGCTAACGCTGTAGTTGCTTTTTTTTCACTACGATTGTGATCAATCAATGAGAGCGCCACTGCTATGTGGCGCTTTTTTTTGCTCCATTTTCAGCTCACCTGACGAAAAACGACTACACAAACAGAGCGTTTCAGCACGCTCCTGTAGTTGAACTACAACCCCTTCTGCCCCCAAGTGACAATTGTTGAACCTGCCGTTCTCGTTGATAGTTATTGCACCGCAGCGTTATGGCGCAACATCGAAGGTAGCCAAACTGGAAACGCTGTAACCGACGTTTAAACAAGCGTCTCAACAATGACTACTCTCCGATGCGACGTTTGACTAAGAGACGTTTTGCTCAGAGACAATTGGCGTAGAGACAGCGCTTTAAATTTCGATAATGCTGAACACATCTTCGCAGGTGCAGCATAAGAATAAGCTAACTTGCGAAATAGCTATCATGACCCCGGAGGAAACAGCTTATGTCAGGACTGCTCGACGATATCAAAGCAATGGCCCAACTGCGCGAAGCTCAAGGCGGCAAATGGGAAGCGATCAAACCTGAATACGCTGCACGCATGCGTGCTCAGAACCGTTTTCATACCGGTTTGGATATTGCACGCTACACTGCAAAAATTATGCGTGACGATATGGCGGCCTACGACGCCGACACGTCTAAGTACACGCAGTCTCTGGGGTGCTGGCACGGTTTTATTGGCCAACAAAAACTGATTTCCATTAAAAAGCACTTTGGCACGACGAAGCGCAGTTACCTCTACCTGTCAGGCTGGATGGTAGCCGCCTTACGCTCCGAGTTCGGCCCACTGCCCGATCAGTCCATGCATGAAAAAACATCCGTCGCTGATCTGATCGAAGAGCTGTACACCTTCCTGAAGCAGGCAGATGCTTGGGAGCTTAACCACCTGTTCCGTGCCCTGGATGAGGCCAAAGAAGCAGGCGACAGCGCTCAAGAGCAAGAGCTAATCAGCAAAATCGATAACTACGAGACACATATCGTACCGATCATTGCTGATATCGATGCCGGTTTTGGTAACGCTGAAGCGACTTACCTGCTGGCCAAGAAATTCATCCAAGCGGGCGCTTGCTGTATCCAGCTTGAAAACCAAGTTTCCGATGAGAAGCAGTGTGGCCACCAAGATGGTAAAGTCACCGTTCCCCACGAAGACTTCCTGGCAAAAATCAATGCAGTGCGTTATGCCTTCCTTGAGCTCGGCATCGAAGATGGCGTTATCGTGGCGCGTACTGACTCGCTAGGCGCAGGCTTAACTCAGAAAATTGCAGTGACTAACGAACCTGGCGATCTAGGTGACCAATACAACAGCTTCTTAGATGGCGATGTCATCGAAAATGCTAGCGACATCAATAATGGTGACGTGGTTATCAAACAAAACGGTAAGCTGGTTAAGCCGAAGCGTTTAGCGTCAGGCCTCTACCAGTTCAAACCGGGCACTGGCGAAGACCGCGTTGTGCTTGACTGTATCACCAGCCTGCAAAACGGTGCTGACCTGCTATGGATTGAGACCGAGAAGCCACACGTCGGCCAAATTGCCAGCATGGTTAACCGCATCCGCGCCGTCGTGCCCGATGCCAAGTTGGTTTACAACAACTCACCGTCATTTAACTGGACGCTGAACTTCCGCCAGCAAGTATTTGATGCCTGGGAAAAAGAAGGCAAAGATGTTTCCGCTTACCAGCGTGACAAGCTAATGGGTGTTGAATACGACAACACTGAACTTGGCCAACTAGCGGATGAGTGGACACGTAACTTCCAACGCGATGGCGCTCGTGAAGCCGGTATTTTCCACCACCTAATCACTCTGCCGACGTACCACACAGCGGCACTATCAACTGATAACCTGGCTAAAGGCTACTTCGGTGATGAAGGCATGCTGGCCTACGTCGCAGGGGTACAGCGTCAGGAGATTCGTCAAGGCATCGCTACCGTAAGACACCAGGACATGGCTGGCTCTAATATTGGCGACGACCATAAAGAGTTTTTCCACGGAGATGCGGCACTTAAAGCTGGTGGTAAAGACAACACCATGAACCAGTTCGGCTAATCACTTAATTATCACGACACAACAGGGGGCTTAGGCTCCCTGTATTTTTTATAGCACTCCCTCCCCCCTCCTTCTCAAACACTGTGCACGCTTTTACACATTGCTTTCTTAATACTTGTCTACACTTAAGTTCGTGATCTTTCTTGCTGATGGCTAGTCAAAACTAGCCGCTTAGGTTATCTTTGGCGAACGCTGTTCTATAACTAGCTTACGTATTACCACCGCTACGGCTTAGCAGCCATGCGGGTCAAGACACACTGGAGGTTTGAATGAAACGTTTACTACCTATTGCAGCATTGAGCATTCTCACGCTGGCAGGCTGTGCCAACACTGCGCCTTATTCAGGTGATGTGTACCGTGGTAATCAAGCGCAAACAGGCCAAAGCGTGACCTATGGCACCATCGTGGCGGTCCGTCCTGTACAAATCCAGGCAGACAGCCGTACAGGCAACCTGTTGGGCGGCGGTGGCGGTGCGGTCATCGGCGGCCTGCTGGGCAGTCAAGTTGGCGGTGGTTCTGGTCGTCAGCTAGCAACCGTTGCAGGCGCATTAGGTGGCGCAATTGCCGGTACCGCAGCAGAAGATCGCGCTAACCGCATTAATGCGCTGGAAATGGAAATTCGTCGCGACGACGGCACAGATGTGATCGTGGTTCAAAGCGCAGACCGTCAATATCAAGCAGGCCAGCGTGTTCGCCTGATCGGTAGCGGCGCTAACTTAAGCGTAGCTCCATACTAAGTTCGTATTACCAAACGCTTCCTAGCCAGTAACACAGGTAGCGCCGTAATAGAAAAATGCCCGACCAAGCCTACTTGGTCGGGCATTTTTGTCGCCTTCGTTAATGGCTAACAAGGCATAATTTAGTGAGCTACTTTATTGCTCGCCCAGCTTGCCAGCTTTGCGATTACTAAACCAATAATGGTCAACAGGATAACGACCAGAAGGATATCGACTGGACGAATCAGCGTTGTAGCCCCCAATACGGCTAATGCTGCCACCCATAAATAGCGATTTTCACCATGTGTTTTTAATACCTCAGGCAGCATTTTATCCAGCCCCTGACTGACACTGCTATCCCAGCGTTTGTTCGCAAAGTAGGCAATTAGCACAAAGGCGATAACCCAAATCAAGAAGATCGTCATAACCAGCTCCAGTGAATGTTGTCTAAAGGGGGAAAAGAAGTTGTCGTAGGGTATCCCCGGTTACCCCGTGGCGCAATAGCGCCAAAGGAGTGAGAGGAGGAAAAAGCCTGCTTACCCCCTGACAAGCAGGCTCTCACGCGTTACCATGTTGGGACATGCACTCACCGAAAGGTTATTAAATGCAAATTGCGCAAAACTCGGTTGTCGCGTTCCACTACACCCTGACCAATGATGCAGGTGAAGTGCTAGACAGTTCCGAAGGCCGTGAGCCGCTGACGTATCTACACGGCGCTGGCAACATTATTCCGGGTCTGGAAAAAGAACTCGAAGGCCGTGCCGAAGGCGATAAGCTGAACGTAAAAGTAACCCCTGAAGAGGGCTACGGTGAAGTTCAAGAACAGCTGATGCAAGAAGTACCTCGCGATGCGTTCCAAGGTGTTGAAAGCATTGAGCCGGGCATGCAGTTCCAAGCCCAGACTCAAGGCGGCCCGCTGATGGTGACCGTCAAGAAAGTTGAAGGCGACACAGTTGTAGTTGATGGCAACCACCCGCTGGCTGGCCAACATCTTAACTTCGATGTTGAGATTGCAACCGTTCGTGAAGCGAGCCAGGAAGAAGTCGAGCACGGTCATGTGCACGGCGAAGGCGGCGTAGAGCACTAAGTTGCTTAACGCGTGCTTATAGGGCGGCCTAGAGCCGCCCTTTTTAATGGGCGCTCCCCCGCTTTACTCCTCAGGGATAATCACCAATTGTCCATAGCGCACGCTACGTGACGATGTCACTTCATCAGAAAACTGCTTCAACGCGCTGCCCTGCCCCTTTAATAACGCCACTTCCAGACAGCTGTCATGATTAATATGCACATGAAGCGTCGATAGCGTTAGATCATGATGATCATGAGAGTGTCGGGTTAAGCGTTTCGATAAATCTCGCGCCGCATGATCGTACACATAGACGAGCGCGCCCATACACGGCGCTTCGGGCGCAACCTCCTCTTTGGCCTGCTTTAACCCACTGCGTGTTAAATCGCGTATCGCTTCTGAGCGGTTTTGGTAGCCGCGCGCATGCATCAATGCATCGACCTCGCTCAGTAGTTCCTCATCCAGCGTTACCGTTACCCGTTGCATATTCTCTCCTAAACTAACGCCGCAAGCGCGGTGCTGCCGTGACTTCCAGCCCTTAGAGTATGATGTTATTGTAAAAACATCATACGTTGGTTTCTGGGATGCCTCATGCGTCGTACTATCTTACTGGGTCTGGCGGCTACGTGCGTCGCGTTTAGTTCCCCTGCCTTCAGCAAAGAGCAATTGGTTCTGGCAATCGGCGGAGAGCCCGAGCAGGGATTCGACCCACTGCTTGGCTGGGGCCAGTACGGTAGTCCGCTTTTTCAATCGACGTTGCTAACCCGCGGACATGACCTTACACCAGAAGCCGGTTTGGCTACCGCGTGGACACTGTCAGAAGATCGACTCACCTGGATACTCACTCTGCGCGATGACGCTCGCTTTAGTGACGGCACACCGTTGACTGCCAAGGATGTTGCCTACACCTTTAATGCCGCAAAGCAAGCCGGTGGCCGGGCCGATTTAAGCGCACTGAACAACGCCAGCGCCATCGATAATACAACCGTGGAGCTCTCTTTAAACGCGCCGCGTATTACCTTCATCGATCAGTTAATGACGCTTGGCATCGTCCCTGACGCTAACAGAGAAAACGGTTATCGCGAAGGGTACGGTAGACAACCACTAGGCTCAGGCCCTTATCGGCTAGTCGAATGGCAAGAGGGCGAGCAACTAATTGTTGAGCGGAATCCCTATTTCCATGGCACCATACCGGCCTTTGAACGACTGGTGTTTGTATTTACTGGCGAAGAGTCCACGTTAAGCGCGGCCCATGCTGGGCAGCTCGACCTTGCCGCTGTGCCACCAGCACTCGCCACCAATCTGCCAAGCGATATGCAGCGCATCGTAATGGAAAGCGTCGATAATCGAGGTATTTTGTTTCCTATGCAGCCTGCTGCAGGCGAGCAGGCCGCGTCTGGTGCGCCTATCGGTAACGATGTTACTGCCGATAGTGCGATACGCCGGGCGGTTAATCTTGCCCTTGATCGAAACACCCTCGTTGACGTCGCCCTTAATGGTTTTGGACGGCCCGCATTTGGTCCTGCCGATGGGTTACCCTGGAGCCTGGATGACGAAGCCTTTACAGCGCCCGACAGTGACCGTGCCAATGCGCTACTCGATGCAGCAGGCTGGGAGCGCCATGCCAACGGGCTACGCTATAAAAACGGCCAGCCCGCCCGTTTTCGCTTGACCTACCCTGCCAGCGACACCACTCGCCAACTGCTCGCTCAGGTAAGCGCCGAGATGGTACGCCCGCTGGGCATTGAGATGCAGCCGACAGGCCGTCACTGGGACGAAATACAGCGTGAAGCACTGCACCAAGACGCCATCGTCTTCGGCTTTGGCAGTCACAGCCCACAAGAGGTGTACTACCTGTTTCATAGCCAGCACGCGGGGTTTGGCTTCTATAACAGTGGCTACTACTCAAACGCGACAGTGGATAACCACCTAGAAGCCGCTCAAGCGGCCGCAGGGGCAGAAGAAGCGAACCGCCACTGGCAAGCCGCCCAGTGGGATGGCAATACGGGCTATGGCTTTAGGGGAGATACTAGCTGGGCATGGATGGTTAACCTAGCCCATGTATATGCAGCCAATACCTGCCTGGACCTTGGGGAATTAGGCATTGCGCCTCACGGCCACGGCTGGCCAATTACCGCCAACCTGCTTGAATGGCGCTGGACGTGCGATTGATTAAGATCCTGGCAAGCCGCTTAGTACGGCTAGCATTGGTATTGCTGTGCGTCGCGATGGTGACGTTTGGGTTAGTCATGCTGTCGCCTATTGACCCTGTAGACGCCTATCTTGGCCCCCAAATGGCACAGGTAAGCCCCGAACAGCGCGCCCTGATCGCTGAAAGGTGGGGCTTTGATGCCTCGCCTGCCGTTCAATTTGGTCATTGGCTGAGCCAATTGCTAAGTGGCGAGTTAGGTTGGAGCCATATCTACAATCAATCGGTTAGCGAAGTTATCAATCAACGTTTCCAACGCTCTTTTATCTTGCTGGGTAGCGCTTGGCTAATGTCGCTGCTTGTTGGCTTTGCGCTGGGCGTCATCGCCGGTGCGAAAGAAGGCTCACCACTCGACCGGATAATTAGTGGCTACGCCTATGTCACCGCCTCAACGCCTGCTTTTTGGCTTGGCATGCTGGCAGTGCTGCTGTTCTCCGTTTATCTCGGCTGGACCCCGACCTGCTGCGCCGGGCCGGTGGGCGTACTCAACCAAGACGTTAGCATGCTGACTCGATTGCACCACTTAGTACTACCAATGACGACACTGGCCCTGCTAGGCATCGCCACAATCACCCTTCACACCCGCGCACGCATGATAGCGCTGATGAACTCCGACATCGCCCTTCACGCTTTTGCCCAAGGAGCCAGCCGATCAGATATCGCCTGGCGTCATGGCCTACGTCATGCCAGCCTCCCGGCACTAACGCTCGCTTTTGCTTCGCTGGGAGAGTTGTTTGGCGGCTCAATATTAATCGAGCAGGTATTTGCCTACCCCGGCCTTGGACAAGCCACTGTTGAAGCAGGACTACGTAGTGACGTCCCCCTACTGCTTGGGATAGCGCTATTTACCGCGCTGTTTGTCAGTGTCGGCAATCTGATCGCAGATAGCCTGTATCCACTTATCGACCCACGCATGGCACAGGAACAGCCATGAGCATGATCCAACCACGCTTAGCCGCAGCTGGCTATATTGGTCTTCTACTCATAGTGTTGGTTTTGCTGATAAGTAGCCCATGGTGGGCAGGTCATAGCGCGGCACAAATGCAGTTTGATGCGCGCCTTATGCCACCGAGCACCAGCCATTGGCTGGGCACCGACGCTTTGGGACGCGAGCTATGGTCGCGAACACTGGCTGGGTTAAGGCTCAGCTTTTGGGTAGGGCTAAGCGCTGCGCTACTCGGCACACTCATTGCGTTGACACTAGCGACGCTAGCCACACTTTCAACCACGTTAGATGCGCTCGTTAGCCTGCTGATTGACACACTGCTAAGCGTACCGCATCTGATATTGCTACTACTGTTAGCCTTTGCTTTAGGTGGTGGTACACAGGCAGTGATTATTGCCGTGGCGCTTACCCATTGGCCAAGTTTAGCTAGGATACTGCGGGCGGAACTCTTTTCATTACGCCATGCTCCCTATGTCGCTATTTCCCAGGCACTAGGAAAAAGCCGCCGTTTTATTTTAGTACACCACTTACTCCCCCATTTAATTCCCCAGTGCATTGTTGGCGCACTGTTGTTGTTTCCTCACGCCATTCTGCATGAAGCCGCACTGACTTTTCTGGGCGTAGGTTTAGACCCAACCCAACCCGCTATCGGGGTATTACTCGCCGATGCCATGCGCTACTTAACTGGGGGATTTTGGTGGTTAGGGGTATTCCCAGGCCTAGGGCTACTGCTGATGGTGCTATCG
Organism: Halomonas sp. XH26; assembly: GCF_024138895.1. Classification (NCBI taxonomy): domain Bacteria; kingdom Pseudomonadati; phylum Pseudomonadota; class Gammaproteobacteria; order Oceanospirillales; family Halomonadaceae; genus Halomonas; species Halomonas sp. XH26. Next base: position 1,149,608 of record NZ_CP071889.1, on the reverse strand, counting down.
ATTGATCGTTTAGCGGTGCAATTGCGTCGCGCTCTATAACGGGAGGAAGCTAGCATGCTGAATATAGAGAACCTGACGCTGCAATTGCCCTACTACAAGCACTGGTGGCAGCGAGAGTGGACCACCTGCGTTGATAACCTGTCGTTAAGCATACAACCTGGTGAAGTACATGCCGTAATTGGTGCATCTGGCGCCGGAAAAAGCCTGCTAGCCTACACGATTATGGGATTACTGCCGGAAGCGGCAAAAACCAGTGGTCAGCTATTTTTTGAAGATGCGCCATTGACCACTGAGCGCCAGCGCCAGCTAAGAGGCCGCCAGTTGGCCCTCATTCCGCAATCGCTCAATGCCCTAGACCCTCTCGCGAGTAGCCAACGCCAAGTCAGTTGGGCGGCTCGCCGGGCAGGGCAAAGCAAAACCGTCGCTTGGCGCAGCGCACAGCGCGCACTAAATCATTATCAGCTCAATCATCACGCCCAACAGGCATACCCCCACCAGCTTTCAGGCGGCATGGCGCGACGTGTTTTAGCCGCCATGGCCCAAATAGGTAACGCTAGCCTGATTATTGCCGACGAACCAAGCGTAGGTCTGGATCCTCAACAGCGCGATCGTGTATTGGCCTCTCTAAAGGCACTCGCGCTTGAGGGGAAGGCCATCATGCTAATTACCCACGATTTGCGCCATGCATTACCCATAGCCGACCATGTAACGATACTGCGCCAGGGAAAGTGCATTGAAGCCACCCCTGCCATTGCCTTTCAAGGCAATGGGGAACAACTTAAAAGCACCTATGCCTGCGCGCTATGGAATGCGCTACCCGACAACACCTTTAGTACTCAGGTGCGTGCTAACGAAAGCGCCACCCATGCTGATGCCATCGACCCGCCTAAGGAGCCAACCATTGCTTGATGCGCAAAAAATAACCTTTGGCTTCCGTTCTCAAGCACCTCTATTAACGCAACTTTCGCTATCACTGGAACGGGGTGAATGGCTGGGGCTAAGCGGTGACTCAGGGGCAGGCAAATCTACGCTGGGAAAACTCTTGGCTGGCTTACTGCGGCCACAACAGGGTGAGATTTATGCCGACGATAAGCCATTCCCCTCTCGTGGACTGCGGCCGGTACAGTGGCTGCCGCAATCACCGGAGCTTGCCATCAACCCACGCTGGCGAGTAAAGAAAGTACTCTGCGAAGCATGGTGCCCTTCCGAATCATTAATGCAGGACTTTGGCATCCAACCTGATTGGCTATCGCGTTTTCCAAGTACCTTATCTGGTGGAGAATTACAGCGGGTATGCGTATTGCGGGCGTTAGCCCCAGGTGTGCGCTATCTGATCGCTGATGAAATATCGACTATGCTCGATCCCATCACCCAAGTGGAGCTATGGCAGGCAATAAAAAAGGTTGCCGACCGCCACCAGCTTGGCGTGCTAGTGATCAGCCATGACGCGGCACTGCTAGCGCGATTGTGTACTCGACGCCTCCATTTACAAGGCACGCTTAATGCAGTTCACGACGCTCGAAGCGCCATAAACCAATGCTAATGATTAGCGTGACGCAAAGCAGTAGCCAAGACCCCACCGCTACGCCCTGCCACTGCGCCCAGCGCCAAAATGGCTCTAGCCAGAATCCACCAATACTTGCCCCGAGGTAGTAAAACACCAAGTAAAGCGCTGAGGCACTGCCCCTAGCACCTTGTGCATAGCGCCCTACCCAACTAGAGGCCAGAGAGTGTGCTAAGAAAAACCCAAACGCGTTAATAGTGAGGCCAACAATAATCAGCGGCAGAGCATTGGCCAGCGTTACCGCCGTACCTAGCATCAAAATTAAGATGCCCACGCTCATGCAGCTCGCGGGTAAAAAACGTCCGGCTAATCGGCCTGATACCGTAGAGCCAAGCGTCCCTCCCAGATACGTCAGGAAAATCAGCCCCAAGCTGCTAGCCGCCAATTGATAAGGCTCCTCAGCCAAACGGAACGTAATATAGCTGTACTGATTGATAAAAATAAGAAAGTTAATTCCGCCCAGGCAATAAGCCGCCAACAGCACCGGCGTGCGCAGATGCCCGAGCAGATCATCGGCCGCTTGGCGAAATTTAAAACGCTTGGGTGTAAAAGCCCGACTATTGGGTAGCAGTCGCCAAAAAACCGCGCACCCGGCTACCGTCATGATTCCTACCGCTAAAAATGCCGCCGAGGGGCCACCTAAGGTCGCCGCTCCACCGCCTACAATTCGGCCGCTAATACCGCCCAGCGAATTGGCACCAATATACAGACCAACCGCACTGAGCAAAGCGGGCTTTTCAAACTCATCCCCCATCCATGCAATCGCAACGGCTGGCAACCCGCCCAGCACAAAACCCTGCAGTAAACGCAGCAATAATAAGCTTTCGAACGTAGGTGCAAAAGCCAATGCGAGGGAGAGACCGCCTGCTAATAGCAACGTGATGCGCATAATAGCCTCACGACCAATCGCATCAGACAGCGGGCCAAATACGAGTAGCGCGAAAGCAAGGGAAAGCGTGGAGGCGGACATTAAAAAACTAACACCTAAGGTAGATACCCCATAGGTGTCCTTCAGCCCGGGTAGCAGCGGTTGCGGGACATATAAGTTGATAAAAACAAGGAACGACCCCAGACAAAGAGCCGCAGTCGCGCGCCACCAGGCGCGCGTTCTAGCCTCAATCATGTGATGTCCACACTATACAAAGCTGATAGCAGACATTTACGGCATATAGCGGTTACTAAGCTGGGCTAAGTTGGTCGGCTCTAGCGCGCGCCGAGCCTGCCAATAGTAGCGCTGCCAATAGCTGTTATCCAAACGAGAGATCATGACTCCTTTGGAAGAGGACGCGTGTAAAAAACGGCCATCCCCTACATAAATGCCTACATGGTTATATTGACCTGGAGGGCGGAAGAAGACCAGATCGCCCGCCTGCAGCTCTTGGCGGTCGATCGGGCGTCCCTCATGCACTTGATCACCCGTCGTGCGTGGAAGCTCTAAATTAAACGTATCCAGAAATACATTTTGTACCAGTGCCGAACAGTCGATTCCACTGTCTGAGCTACCACCGATGCGGTACGGCGTCCCAGCCCATCGCTGATGCTGTTCTAGTAGTGCCTGACGAATGATTGTAGGTGGCGGCGTCTGAAGGCTACGCAGTTGGCCAGTGGCGTTACTGACCGGGGACATTGCAAGGTTTTCACCTTCTGCCAATCCCGGCAGCGCCATTGAGAAATAATTCTCGGGTGGCTCCATGCCCTGGCGTGAGGCAGAGCCCGCACAACCAGTTAAAACAGCAACAACAGCACAAACACTTACAACACGGACAGCGGTCACAGCGGGGTGTGGCGACGCAACCATGCGCTTAACCTCGTAACAATAAAAATATTTAATGGGAATGAGGTATGAAAAAACTCATTTTTTTCAAACCCTGGACTATAAGCTAATTACCCTGTGCTTGGCGAGCTTCAATGTAATATTCGCTGATCGCCCGGTAACGTATCGATATGTAGCGGCGCAAAGTGGCGTGGTTTATTACCAGGAAAATCAAGGCTCGCCCAAGGGCCAGCCAGTATAGGGGCACCACACAACCATGCGACTAGCGCCTGCCGAAACCCAGCCAGAAAGCTTTCTCGCTCAGGTGTTTCGCCCATAAAAAACGAAAAACCGGCGTACATTCCCGCGGAGTACTCTTGCCAGCCAGAATAGTGATTAGCTGCCAGCTTATAAGCACGATCCAACACGTCGGCAAACGCTTGCCGGTCTAACCAGCCAAGCTGGCGCGCCGCAATGGCGAGGTCGACTAATTGAGCAATGTCCCAGGCAGCCATATCTACATCGTTACAACCATCTTCATTACTTTGCACCCGACGCAAGCGAAGCAGATGATGGCGCTCCTCCTCGGCACAATCACCCGACTCTAAAATAGCGATTTCGGCATCTAAGCGATCAGGATTAAGTGTGTAGGGCGCATAGTTAATCTGGTACTCCTGGCGATCCCCAGACTCGAGCATGAAGGTCAAAAATTCCTGCATGTCATCAGCACTGGTCAGATGATAATGGCTTTCCACCCATTCGCGGATATCAGCGCACTCTCTAGGGCTTTCCACTTGAGGCTCACTCCACACAGCGCTATTAAGCGGCCCAACCAGCGACATGGCCGTAAAATGACTTAGCGTTGGCCGCTCGCCAGGTTCACACCACGCATCAGGACGCCAATTTAACCAATGGAAAAGACTGCCGGGATCCTCTAAGTGCCAGGCAATTTCATTAATCAGTGAGTCGTGTTCCGGCTCTGGTAAGCAGCTTTCCCAAGCAAACCATGCTTCAAGCAAACGCTTAGGTGTGGCATAAAAGCGACACAGGCAACTACGCAAAGCGTTGGCATGCGTCATCAGTGGTTCACGCTCAAATAGGCTGCTATCCAGCGCCATATGTAAGTAGAACGCGAACTTCTCTGCCATATGAATAGTGGCAGCATGACGGCTAACCCCTTTTACTGCATGACGTTGCTTTAGCTCATCAGGCGTAGGCTGACCAAACGGCGTCTGCGATGGCGGCATAACGCCATGAACGGCGTCTGCGGCAAGCTGATTAAGATGGTGCGCCTGGGCCGGTAGCCAATAGCGCACTAACGCTTGGTGTCCCTCATCAGCATGCAGATCTAAAGAATCCTGAAGATAGACCGCCGCCTCGGCACGGCGCTGCTCTGAAATAGGCGCTGATGGATTCAACTGACGCAGCATTACATCAGGTTCTCGCACGCTGGCCAGGGCCAGTAACCAATGATGGGAAGTATTTCTCCACTGTTTAATGCGTTCACGAGACGCACTCAGCGTTAGCTCATCCAGCAGCGAGCTTAGTGGACATTTCCATGGACTATGAGGCGCCTGCGTCAGTAGCTTATGGCGTGTACTCGGCGTCATACCACGCCGATCGACCCCTTCAAACAAGCTTTGGCCTCGCATATAGGCTTTCAGCACCGCGTACCAATCATGGTAACGACGGCTTATTAAGTCAGCCGCATGCGCTGCGAGATCATCAGCCTCCGCTTGGCTTAACCAGCCGCAACAAGCGCCCGCCCACGCCAATTCAACCAGTCGTAGCCAATCCCAAGCGGCCCACTCCAGTGGCTCACCTTGGCTGACGAATGTAGTCAACACCGGTGCGTAAGGGGCATCTGCAACAGCACCCCGCTGCCACTCTTGCCGCTGAGCATGGTCCATAGTGAGCAGTTCACGGGCTTCGATATCCCAGCTCTGCCGCTCCCCCTGGGCGCTTAACCACAGCATCACTTCAAGCAACTGATCACGATCATGAACCTGCCAGATACGTACTAGCCATTCGGGGGCGTCTGGCCAGTCAGCAGCACTTGCCGGGTAACTGAGCACAGAGCGAAAAAGCGCACATAGACGCCACGGCTGTGCTGATTGGCTCTCTGGCCATAGCGCCTGGGGTTCAGGCAATCGTGCCAGTGCGGCGTCAAGAACTTGCCAAGTGATGCCTTCGCCTTCACTTTCTAAATCCGCTAGCGCCTGACAAGCGTCAATAAAGCGATCATCCGCGCCGGTTTCCCACCCTTTCACGCCAAGCGCTCGGCGCAGGTCGGAAAGCCAAGCGCGCAGATCGCTGTAATCAGACGTAATACGAAGGGTAATATGATGCGCCCACGTTTGCGCCTGAGATTGTGTCAGCCAGCCTGCCGCGCCTGCTAGCGCTGCCCACTCTAGCGCCCCCAATAGTCGATCAGCTTCACCGGCTGGGGCATCCAGCGCAAAAAAGAGCTGATCAGCCAACTCGCCACGGTGTGCAATACCCAGCTGTAGCAGACGTTGTTCGGCCGCTCCCGCATCCACCGTCAGCGGATGCGGCGTAAAGGCCCAATCACACAGCACAAGCTGTTGAGCCCACCAGGCATTCAGTGCATCGGCCAAAAGACACCTCTAAGAAACAGGAAGCTATTAATGAAAATAAAAAAGAGTGAGCAGCCTACACAATAAGGCCGCTTAAAATAAAAAGAGACGTCATTATAACGACATCGTCAAAATGGCATTGCTAAGAGGGCATAGTGTAACGGAAAGTGGCGCGAAGGCCGATAGCGATGAAACGTTAAAACGAGGCAAAAAACGAGCGCCTAAAACAGCACTGCCCGGCGCAGGGCCGGGCAGTAAATAATGCACTAGGTTGGCTATGCTAAGCGCTTTTAACTTTACTGATTATCCATAGCAACACTACTGCACCGACAGTTGCGGTCACCAACGAACCGATAAAACCGCCCGCTTGCAGACCTAACAGGCTAAATAAAAACCCGCCAAGCACTGCGCCAACAACACCGACACCAATATTACCCAAAATACCAAAACCACCGCCACGCATGATGTTGCCAGCGATCCAGCCAGCCAAACCACCAATAATCAACCACGCAATAAAGCCCATAGCGCCTCCTTGATGTTCACTTTCGTCAGGGGTTTACCTATAACATCTTAACTGCAACGTTTTATCCGCAGTGTTTTACGTATAACTGTTGCTTGTCCTACCATAGCATACGGCCCTACGGTCCTGCCCATTTGATACCCTTCCTTACAAGGAAACCCTATGATTCCCGATTCTCTCAAGCAATTACTGTTCGATGTAGACGGCCACCAGCAGGTAACCTGGCAAGGGCGCGACATAGCGCTGTTCAAGATGGCTTGGGGAGAAATGGCAATTAGCCTACAGGGTGCACAAGTGCTGCATTTTGCACCCGCTGACGACACTGGCTGGCTTTGGGTTACCCCCACACCGCAGGCGCTTCCTGGTGCAGTCCGTGGTGGCATCCCCCTATGCTGGCCCTGGTTTGGCGACGAACGCTATGCCGATGAAAGCCCTGACCGTAACGGCCCTTTTCACGGGCTTGCCCGTCATGCTCAGTGGCGTTTAGACGCGATTGATGATCACGCTGAAGGTATTGAAGTGCATCTCTCTCCTATCGAGCGCCTACATAGCCAGCTAACCGCTCGCGTCGTCATTCAAGCGAATGCCCAACGCTTGAACGTCGAATTAATTAGCGAAAATATTGGCGAAGTACCGGTCAAAATCAGCGGTGCGCTACATACCTATTTGGCTGTTAGTGATGTGCACCAGTGCCGCCTGGAAGGGTTGGCCGGCGCACGTTATTTAGACAAACTGCGCGGTTTTGGCGAAGACCAACAACAGGGTACGCTGGCCATTCGCGGAGCCGTCGACCGTATTTATCACACCAATGAAGCCGTACTGTTGAACGATGGGCAGCGTACGCTTCGTATTGCCAAACAATCCAGCGATTCCACCGTGGTGTGGCACCCAGACAGCGATTTGCCCAGCGATACGCCAGCCGACGCGGCACGTCACTTTTTTTGCGTTGAAGCTGCTAACACCCGCCTAGATCCAGTATGGCTAGTCCCCGGCGCACAACACCTATTAGGTACGACATTAAGCCGCGGTTAATCCTCGGTTCATCAAGGCTTTGTTATCATCAAGGCAATTAATGTTTTTAAGGGAGACATAATGGATCCACAGCAATGGCTGGAGGCTGCCACCTTTGCCTTTAACCTGATCGGCATGGTGGTATGCTTAGTTGGCTTAACACTTGCGCAAAAAATGCAGCGCCGCTGGCCAGGGTATAGCGTCGCTGTGGTTGGGTTTATCATCGCCACCCTACCCATGCTTTCCCAGGTTGTACTAATAAGGAATTGATAGGATGCGCCAGCCGTTAAGTCGCGAACTGAGCAATTTATTAGAGCGAGGCCGTGACCGGCAATTAAGGCTGGCGGTAACGGGGCTGTCTCAGGCAGGGAAAACCGCGTTTCTAACGTCACTGGTTAACCAACTGCGCCACGCCGGGGTAGAGGCTCAACTAGACTTGTTACCCGCCGCCCGTGAAGGGCGTTTGCTGGGTGCGCAGCGGTTGAACCAGCCTGACCTTGGCGTGCCGCGTTTCCCCTATGATCCTGGCATGGCGGCGCTACGTGCGACGCCGCCGCGCTGGCCCGAACCCACCCGTGGCATCAGTGAATTGCGCTTACAGCTACGCTACCGCCCTGCCCAACAAGGCTGGTTTACCCCAGACATTGCCCACTTAACCCTCGACTTGTTCGACTACCCAGGCGAGTGGCTGCTGGATTTACCCCTGCTACAGCACGATTTTTACAGCTGGTGCCAGGCGCAGTCACTGCATGAAGGGCCACACCGGAAGGTGTTATTCAGCGAATGGCTAGTGGAGGCTGAACAACTAGACCCTGCCGCCGAGGCTGATGAAGCTAAACTGGCAGCCCTCGCAGATGCCTATGCCCAAGGTCTTCGCCGGGCTAAACAGGCAGGCTTTTCCGATCTTCAGCCAGGACGTTTTTTGCTCCCTGGCGAGCTAGATGGCGCGCCAGTACTGCAATTTTTTCCGCTACCTGAATTAAATGCACCAAAAGAAACCCTGGAAGCACTACCTGATACTAGTATTTACGCCACCTTGGCCGCGCGCTTTCGCTACTATCAGCAGCAAGTGGTACGGCCCTTTTATCGTGACCATTTCCGTCGTTTCGACCGTCAGATTGTGCTGGTCGATGTGCTTGGTGCGCTTAATGCCGGGCCGGAACGCTTTGAAGACCTCTCCCATGCGCTGCGCCAGCTGATGCAAAGCTTCGATTACGGCAAGCGCAGCCTGTTGACGCGTCTATTTGCGCCGAAAATAGACCGTCTGGCCATTGCTGCAACTAAAGCTGACCACGTGACGCCCGACCAACACGGCAATGTTGTGCAACTGCTGGAGGCGTTACTTGCTGAGCCACTTAAAGACCTGCGTTTTGCCGACATTCCGGTGAAGGCATTGTCACTGGCTGCCATACGCGCCACTGAAGCCCGTGAAGTGCTCCACGAAGGCAAGCGCACCCCCGCGCTAAAAGGCACTACCCTTGAAGGCGAAGATGTACTGGTCTACCCAGGTGACGTGCCAAACCGTCTTCCGAAACCCGATTTTTGGCTGCAGCAGGGCTTCGACTTTCCCAGCTTTCGCCCAATGTCTGTTGACAGCGAAGCGCTTTCACACATCCGCATGGACGCCGCTATCGACTGGCTGATTGGAGATAAATTGATATGAGTAATCCTCAGCCGCGCCGGGATTTCCAGACAGAAGAAGCACCCGCCCCCAGCCCCGAACAGTTGCGGCAGCGTGAAAGTTTTGCCGCGACTGAATCGCATCAGCCGCTGACTCCCCAGGCAGACATCAAAGCACTTCCGGAAGCGAGCCTGAGCACACCCCGAAAGCGCCGTTGGGGGTTGATGTTTGCCCTGGTCGGCGGTGCCACCTTGGGCAGCGTAGAGCTGGCCACCGGCATTCCAGACGCCTTTTCCCAGTCACAGTGGATGACTATGGCCTGGCAGCTGTTTGGCATTAGCTTGATTGGTTTAGGCGGCTTGTCGTTGTTGAAAGAGCTTGGCCGTCTGCGCCGCTTAAAGCGCCATGACCGATTACGCCATGACCTGGCCGAGCTGCCACAGCGCTCTAGCAAGCAAGCCCAATCCATGGCAGAGCAGCTCAAGCGCCAGCTAAAACTGAGCGACGATGATCCTCATTGGCAGGCGTTTCAACGCGCCTGCCAGCCCCACCATAGCGGTGAAGAGATACAAACACTGCTGCGCTACCACCTACTGGCACCCCGCGACCGCGAAGCCCAACGCCTGATTACCCGCATGTCTGGCGAAACGGCCATTATGGTGGCTATCAGCCCGCTTACATTGGTGGATATGGCACTGGTTGCCTGGCGCAGCCTTGCCATGGTCGACAGACTCTGCCGACTTTATGGATTGGAACTAGGCTATGCCAGTCGCTTGCGGCTTTTCCGTAATGTGCTGCATAACATGGCCTTTGCTGGGGCCAGTGAACTGGCCACTGACGCCAGCATGGATATGCTTTCGCTTGATTTGGCAGGCAGGCTTTCCGCCCGTGCGGGCCAAGGTTTGGCCACAGGCCTACTGAGCGCCCGTTTAGGGCTACGCGCCCAGCGTCTATGCCGCCCTGTGGCCTTTACGGATGAAGAGCAACCCAAGTTGGCCGATCTACGCCAAGACCTATGGAGGCAAATCAAACGGCTCGATAAAGAGCCTACCCCCGCCACGCGTCATCAAAAGTAAGCGCATTTTGTAAGCTAGCGCTCCCTCCCACAAAGTAGCGCTGAATGCCTTTGTGGGAGGCCGATCTATTTACGCCAAGCGCTGTTCAGTCTCGGCATCAAACAGCACGGCGCGGGCCATATCGACGCGTAGCGACAAGCGTTCGCCGGGGGCAATTGCGCACTTGGGACCTACCCTAGCGGTGATTTCCTGCTCTCCCAGCGGCAGGCGTAGCAGAATATCAGCGCCGGTCGGCTCAACGACGCTTACCTTGGCCTCCATTAATGTCCCTTCCGCCTGCTCGCTCAGCCGAACATCTTCCTCGCTGAAGTGTTCTGGTCGCAGCCCAAGAATAATTGGCTTATTCAGCTGTTCCACAAGCCCCGCTGCGTTGCGTTCAGAGGGCCATGGCAGCAAGAGATCGTCTTCATCAGGGGTGGCAATACGTAGTGCATAGCCATCGCCCACCGCCTCTAGCGTCGCGCGAATAAAGTTCATTGATGGTGACCCCATAAAGCCTGCGACGAACATATCGACCGGGTTGTTATACACCTCATCGGGGCTACCAAGCTGCAGGATATTGCCATCACGCATCACCGCAATGCAGTCGGCCAGGGTCATTGCTTCGACTTGGTCATGGGTGACGTAAACAATTGTGGTGCCTAAGCGCTGGTGGAGCTTTTTAATCTCGGTACGCATATCCACCCGCAGCTTTGCGTCCAGATTTGATAGCGGCTCGTCAAATAGATACACCTTGGGCTCACGTGCCAGCGCCCGCCCCATGGCCACCCGTTGACGCTGGCCACCCGAAAGCTGGGCAGGCTTACGTTCAAGCAGGTGGGAGATTTGCAACAGGTCGGCCACGCGCTCTACGGCACCGACCCGCTCGGCTTTGGGCACCTTGCGCATTTCCAGCCCAAAGCTGATGTTTTGCCGTACGGTCATGCTGGGATAGAGCGCGTAGGACTGAAACACCATGGCAATATCCCGTTCAGCGGGGGTGCGCCAAGTGACGTCTTCGCCGTCGATATAGATATTGCCGCTAGTCACCGGCTCCAGCCCGGCGATGGCGTTCATCAGCGTGGATTTACCGCAGCCAGATGGCCCCACCAAAATCAGGAACTCACCGGAGTCAATCGAAATACTGACATCTTTCAGCACCCGCTCGCTGCCGAACTCTTTGCGCACGTTGTGAATTTCTAACGCTGCCATAATGAAAATCCCATTGTAAGACTGCTGACAAAGTTGTTATTCCGGTCTGAACAACCCTTGGCGGGGGCGCTGTAAATCCTTCCCTGGACGCTACTTTCGCCATCCATGGCGAAAGACCCCCGCTACGGGTTGATTCTGACCTTGCTAAAGAAACCTTTAGAAAGTTGTCACCAATCTGATTGTTATTAGCCTTTCACGGAGCCTGCCGTCAGCCCGCGCACGAAATACTTTCCGGCCAGCACATACACCACCAGCGTTGGCAATGCTGCAATCATCGCGGCAGCCATATCGACGTTGTACTCACGCACACCGGTGGACGTATTGACCAAATTGTTGAGCGCCACCGTCACCGGTTGGGTGTTATGAGCCGAAAACGCTACGCCAAACAGAAAGTCATTCCATATCTGGGTGAATTGCCAGATGACTGACACCACAATAATCGGCGCGGAAACCGGTAATAAAATGCGCCAGAAAATACGGAAGAATCCCGCGCCATCCAGCTTCGCCGCAGAGACCAGCTCGTTAGGAATTCCGACATAAAAGTTTCGGAAAAACAGCGTGGTGAAGGCAATGCCAAAAACCACATGCACCAGAATCAGCCCCGCACGTGAACTGGAAAGTCCTAACCAGCCCAAGGTTTGTGCCATTGGTAACAGCACCACCTGAAACGGGATAAAGCAGCCAAATAGCATCAATGCAAAGACCAATTCAGAGCCTTTAAAGCGCCATTTGGTCAGCGCATAGCCGTTTAGCGCCCCAACCGTGGTGGAGATCAGCACGGCAGGAATCACCATCGCAAAGGAGTTCCAAAAATAACCGCCGACACCTTCACAGCGCATACCGGTACACGCTTCTCCCCAGGCTTTCGTCCAGGGCTCAAGGGTTGGGTTTTGCGGCAGCGATAGCAGCGTTCCCGCACTTATTTCGCTCAACGGTTTGATAGAGGTCATCAGCATGACCACCATCGGCAGGATATAAAACAGCCCCGCCACAATCAGTACGCCATAAAGCACAGCACGCAACAGCCGTGCGGCAGGCGTTTGCCGACGAATCACGTTAGCCATGTTTACGGCTCCTTAGTTCGGAATAGAGGTAAGGAATCAAAATCGCCAGAACACCACCGAGCATTAACATAGCGCTAGCAGAGCCGAGCCCGATCTGAGCACGATTAAAGGCGTGGGTGTACATAAAGGTGGCCGGCAGATCGGTGGCATAACCAGGTCCGCCGCCGGTGAGTGCTACCACTAAATCAAAGCTCTTAATCGCAATATGGGCCAGAATCATCACCGCGCTGAACACCACCGGGCGCAGGCACGGCATCACCACCCGCCAGTAAATGCGCGGCAGGCTAGCACCGTCTAACTGAGCAGCTTTGACGATGCTGTCATCAATGCCCCGCAGCCCTGCCAAAAAGAGCGCCATCACAAATCCGGATGCCTGCCAAACCGCTGCAATCACCAGGGTATAAATCGCCATATCAGGATCAACGATCCAGTCGAAGCGAAACGACTCAAACCCCCAGCTTTGCACCATCGCCTGAATGCCCAGCTGGGGATTCAGCAGCCACTTCCATACCACGCCTGTCACAATAAACGACAGTGCCATGGGGTAGAGATAAATCGTGCGCAGCGCGCCCTCTTGGCGAATTTTCTGATCCAGTAGAATTGCCAACAGCGCGCCAATCACCAAACAAATTACAATAAACAGCACGCCAAACAGCATCAGGTTGGTAGAGGCTATCCACCAACGCTCGTTGGCCATTAGCCGCGTATATTGGCCAAAACCAACAAAATCGTAGCTAGGCAACATGCGCGAGCTGGTTAGCGACAACACAAAAGTCCACAACATAAAGCCGTAAACAAAAAACAGAGACACCGCAACAGAAGGGGCAAGTACCAAACGGGGTAGCCAGGCTTGAAGCCAGCCAGACGCCGTCGGCCGCACTGCAGTGCGCGTCGTGGGTTCACTCATGAGAATATCCCTCGCCAGTCAGCCGCTAGCACCGCCGTTGCGGCGGCGCTAGTTACGTCACTTATTAAAAGTACGCAGTGGCTTAGAAAGAGGCGGTTTCAGCCGCACTTACCAACCGTTCAGCAGCTTCTTCGGCGGGCATATTGGTATCATTGAAGTAGTTGGTCACAACATCAAAGATCGCCCCCTGGACATCCGCGCGCACCGCCATCCCGTGAGCCAAGCTGGGGACTAAACCGCCTTCATCAGCGGTGCGTTGGAAATCAGCAAGCGTCTGCTGAGCACAGCTATCAAACTCACTTATATCTAGGTCGGATCGCGCAGGAATAGAGCCTTTGGCAAGGTTAAAAGCTTCCTGGAAAGTCGGCTCTAAGACTAAGCGTGCCAGGGTCTGCTGAGCATCACGCCCAGCGTCGTCGGTCATACGAAACATCGTTAGGCTATCGATATTCAACGTAAAGGCGTCTTCAGTGCCGGGCGCAGCCGCGCACAGATAGTCTTCACCGGCAGTAAGGCCAGCGGCGGTGAACTCCCCTTTGGCCCAGTCACCCATTATCTGGAAGCCTGCAGCGCCCTCAATTACCATGGCGGTGGCAATGTTCCAATCGCGGCCAGACATGCCCTCATCCATCAGCTCACGTAGACGCTTAAAGTCTTCCAGCGCAGCGATCATCTGTTCCCCACCAAGCGCCTCTGGGTCTAGCTCCACCAGCGCTTGCTGATAAAACTCGGCTCCCTGGCTACCCAGCACGACACTTTCAAACACCGTCGCGTCTTGCCACGCTTGACCACCATGGGCTAGCGGTACAAAACCCGCCTCACGAATGGCTTCACCTGCGGTAAAAAGCTCATCCAGCGTGGTAGGCATTTCAACGCCTGCCGCTTCTAGAACGTCAGGGTTCGCCCATAGCCAATTAACTCGGTGAACGTTCGCGGGGACGGAAACATAGTGGCCGTCGTAGCGCATAATGTCGGCAACTATCTCGGGCAGTAGGTCATTCCAGCCTTCAGCGGCAGCGACCTCGTCTAAATTACCCAGGAGGCCGAGCTTGCCCCACTCTTGAATTTCAGGGCCATTAATTAGCGCAGCGGAAGGTGGGTTACCAGACATTGCACGAGACTTAAGTACCGTCATGGCGGTTTCACCACCACCCCCGGCCACAGCAAAATCCTGCCAGCCATAGCCTTCGGCTTCCATTAACTCTTTGAGGACGTTTGCTGCGCGGGCTTCACCGCCGGATGTCCACCAGTGCAGCACTTCCACTTCGTTGGCTTGGGTGGTGCTGGCCGCCATGCTGGTGCCAGCCGCCACGGCTAATGCGAATACGGACTTTTTAAACGTAGGCACGTTAAATACGGGCATATTGATACTCGGCATGAATAGCTCCTACTGCTGTTATTGTGCTGTTGTTTTTGTGCTTATGAGATGTCGTTGCTGATGATGCTCGACTGAACGACTCACAGCAGAGTACGCCACCCTGGCACACAACGGGAGTTACCGAGTCCTGCATAGTCTTGGCAATTTATTAATAGTGTTAGGGTTTTATTACAAGTCAGTAACACTCGTTTGGCGCGGTAGCGTTAACATGGCCACTAGCCCACCTGCCGAGTGATTCGATAAGACGATATTGCCTCCATGGGCACGGGCAATATGTCTGGCAATACCAAGTCCCAGGCCACTTCCACCGGTGTAACGGCTTCGAGAGGCTTCCAGGCGCACAAAAGGTGAAAATACTCGGGAAAGCTGCGCATCAGGAATACCTGGCCCATTATCATGAATGCGCAACGTTACGATGCCCGCCTGCTCTTCCAGCGTTACGGTTGCTTTCTGGCCGTAACACACCGCGTTTTCAAGCAGGTTTGCCAAGCAGCGTTTTAGCGCCAGAGGCTTAACGGTTAGTGGTAACACAGCGCCATGGAGTGACACCTCACCGCCGTACAAACGTAACCCTTCGGCAATCTCCAACAGCAGCGCGTTAAGATCAGTGGGCTGGGGTTCTTCATGCAGATCCAACCCTTTGACCGAGGCCAGTGCGCCTTTAACCAGCTCACTCAACTCGTCAAGTGAGGCGCAAAAACGTTCACGCTGAGCAGTATCATCGAGCATTTCGGCACGCAGCCGCATGCGTGTAATGGGCGTTTTAAGATCATGAGAAATCGCCGAAAACAACCGCTCGCGCTCATCAATCTGTTCTTGAATACGCCGCTGCATACGATTAAAGGCCGCTGCGGTGGCGGCCACTTCTTTAGGGCCGCTCTCTTTAAGTGGCGGGCTATCCAAGTCATCACCCAACTGGCGTGCTGCTCGGGAAAGCCGCGCCAACGGCCGAGTCACACTGGTAATACCAAGTAACGAAAGCGCCAGCACGCTTAACAGCACCAACACGCCGACTAATAAACGCTCTTCAGACAGCCAACGGTAGCCGCTAAAAATATCCGGCACGCCCAGCAGTGTGGCCACGTAAAGCCAGGTATCCGGAGCCAGCTCCAACTGCACCACTAAGATAGGGGGCGAAAGCGGCTCCATTAACAGACTGTGCTGCCCCCAACGGGGTGGTAAATCGTAAAGCAACACTTCGTTATTGAAGACACGCAATCTTTCCGGGCGGGAAAATTCCACCACCACATCGTCAATGGAGAGCTGCTGGGTCAAAATAGAGCGCACGTTGTCTACCACGACCTCTTTTTCCGGGCCGCTGCCAATATCTTCGACAGGAATACGTCGCTCATTCACGCTGACAAAAAAACGCGTGCCGCCCATGCTACGCAGCTGATCCAACACAATGTGCCGATAATCTACCGGCAACGAACGGAAAAACCGCATGGTCGAGGCAATACTGAAGGCCATGTTGCTGGAAAGCTCATCTAACTGTTCAAGCTGGCTGGCCCGCACCTGGGAAGTCCATAGCGCATAGCTAGCCGCTTGAGCAGCCAGCACGCCCGCAATCATAATGACCACAAAACGCCCACGTAGACTGCTCGGCAACCAGCCCGCGAGGTTGCGCTTAATGCCTTTCACGAAGCAGCTTCAACCCTGGCGGTCAACACATAGCCAGCCCCACGCACGGTTCGAATCAGTTGAGAGTGCTGTGCATCTTCCCCCAGCCGCTGGCGCAAGCGGCACACATGTACGTCAATCGAGCGATCTAGCGGTGGTGCTTCACGGCCGCGGGTCAATGTGTAGAGATCATCGCGAGTAATGACGGTGGCAGGCCGTTCCAGAAACACCTGCAGTAATTGAAAGTCTGCGCCGGAAAGTGCGGTGCGAATACCTTCCTGGTCGATCAGCTCGCGGGTCATACGATCCAGTTGCCAGTCGCCAAAACGTACCCAGCGAGCCTCTTGGGTTGGTGCGCCAGCTGCTGCCGGGCGGGCTCGGCGTAACACCGCTTTAATCCGCGCCAGCAACTCACGAGGGTTGAAGGGCTTAGCGATATAGTCATCAGCGCCTAACTCAAGCCCCAAAATGCGGTCGGTATCATCGGCACTGGCGGTGAGCATAATAATCGGCGTATCGCTGGTTTTGCGCAGTTCCCGGCAGATGGTAAAACCGTCATCCCCCGGCATCATGATGTCAACGACCAACAAGTCTGGCGCTTGATCAACCAGTTGCTGATACAGCGAATCTGCGCCGTCGGCGGTCAACACGTGATAGCCGTGACGCCCTAAATAGTCTGCCAACAGTTCGCGAATTTCCGAGTCGTCATCAACGACCATCAAGGTAGCGGGCGTGGTTGTCATGGTAGCAATATGCCCTGGGTTATTATTACTCGTTATTATCATTTTAGGGGCTAGATGATGGTGGAGTGGCCACCCTATCGCAAGCGGCCATCGACCAAGGTTACAGCGCGAAGCGTTTTGCTAGCCACTGAGCCACAGCCGCTTCGCCATGATGGCCGATACGCTCAGCGCTGGAAACACGATCGAAAAGCGCAGGGTGGGCGTTGTTCATTACCTGGGCTTCCCCTGCCAGATTAAGCATTTCAGTATCGTTTAGGTTATCGCCAAATGCTAAGCACTCTGCCGGCGTTAGCTTTAGCTTTTCCAGCAGTGCCGTTAAGGCCACGCCTTTATTAACGCCACCCGCCATAATTTCTAAAGAGTCGATCGTTGAGTATGTGATATGTAGGCTGTGACCATGCGCCTCCTGGGCCTGACATTCCAGTTGCGCTAACGCAGCCGGATCGCCTATGTAGAGCACTTTACCAACCCCATCAGCATCCATCGCTTTCTGCGGCACAACCTCGTAACGAAAGCCCGTCGAGGCATGCAATGACAACAGATGCGGTGCGTCGGCATCGATATACCAGCCGCTTTCACGATAAAGGTTGAGCCTTACCTGAGGCGGGCGCGGCAACTGAATAAGCGTTTCGACGTAGGCTGGTTCAAGATGGGTCGCGCTCAAAAGTGTGCCGTCTGGAGCATGGATATAGGCCCCGTTGGTACTGATTAAATAGGCAGGGATATCCAACTGATCGCGAAACACGCGCATATCGTTATAGTGGCGACCAGAAGCCAGCGCGACATGATGGCCTTGCGCTACAAGCGCTCTTAGCACCTCAATAGTGTTGTCGTGCAGTCGGTGGTCGCTGCCTAACAGCGTACCGTCAAGGTCGGAAACGATAAGGCGTGATGTCATGGTGCACTCCTGATAATAGAACTTCTCAGCTTATCCGATTACGCTCGCCGCTCCCAGCCGGACTAAAGAGACTCAGAGCCCTCTAAGGCAACGCCGCCTGAAGAGGGCTCTTCACTATCTTAACGCTGGTTAATTGAGCGTCACGACACGGCTATGCCGCTGACCATTGGCACTGGCGCTGCGTAATAGCACCGTGTTTTCCACCTCGGGGCGCGCGCTGTCCTGATAGACCTGCCAGCTCGCCCCGTCGTCCAAAGAGTACTCAATACTTACTCCTGGTAGCGCGACATTGGCTACTAGCCTACCCGCTTCAACCCGTGCTCCTGGCAATGGCAGACGATAAGCGATTCCATCACGCTCCAGCCGTGGTAGGACACGCTGGCCAAGCAGGTTGGCAAAACGCTGCCAGTCCTCGATCAACGACTCATCGTCGACAAAGGACGTCTCGCCACCGATGAACACCTGACCAGGTTGATAATCGAGTTCCCACTCGGCTTGGTGCCAGGCTCGCTCAGCCAACGCTAGCAGACGCGGGAAGATCATGTACTCCATCTGCGTCTCGCTACGTACCGTTTCCCCCCAGGCTTGCGCGGAAATCCCCCGAGCACCTTGCCACCCCTCGGCGCTCTCGGAACGAAAGGTATTGCCGTCTCGATCAACTGAAGTTTCCGCATTTTGCGCCAGATTATCGGGGGCAAAGGAGAACACTTTGCGCGTATCGGTGAAACGTGTCGCCCAGTAGTAGCCTCGTTCGTGTGGATTGACCTCGTAGGGCATGTCAAAGTAGAGATAATCTGGGCTAGAAAGAATCACCTCATAACCCCGCGACTGCCACTCGGCCACCGACTGACTACCGCCCCAAAACAGCGGATCCCAGAAGTTAACCGCGACCTGTGGCGTAGCAAACTCGGCGGCGGACTCAACATGCTTAAGGCCGTCTTGCCAGGCTGACATCCGCGCTATTCCGTAGCTGTCAGCGAGTTGGTTAACCTGTAGGGCAAAACGGCTCGGCAGTTCCTCTACAGAAGCGACCTCTCCATCGGCAACGCTCTGTTGGCAAATTGGCGACGCCTCCCAGGGATGGTGCTGATCACTCTGGTCAATGGTTCCTCGCCAGTCGACCGGTTCTTCGGCATCGATATCCTGAAAACCATGACCCAGCAGGATATTCTTGGCTTCATCACCACCAAAGTGCCAGTTGTCCAGCGCCTGGCCCGCCTCTTGGTGCATCAATACCACTTCCCCCATCACCTTATCGACAAAGCGGTTCGTCGACTCAAGACAGGGGTTGAGGTAGCTGCGACGATCATAGAGCTGAACCGACAGCGTATTAGACGTATCTTCGGGGTCGATTAATCGATACTCATTGGCTGCCGCACTATCGCCCTCCTCCATCAGCCGACGATGTCGCGCTTCCATAGCCACCACAGCGGCACGAGCATGAGCCGGCATATCAATTTCAGGCACCACCTGAATATGGCGAGCCTCGGCATAGCGAACGATATCGATATAATCCTCACGGGTGTAGAAACCGCTACCGGCAGTATCGTCCTCTGGCCCAGAGCCCAACTGAGGTAAAAGACAGTGCGTTTCTTCCAGATCATGACAGCGCTTGCTGCCTACTTCGGTTAATTCCGCCAGCCCCGGAATTTCCAGCCGCCAGCCCTCATCATCGGTGAGATGGAAATGGAAACGGTTGAGCTTGTACGCAGCCATCTGATCCAGCAAGCGCAACACTGAGGCCTTATCTTTGAAATTCCGTGCAACATCCAGCATGACGCCGCGATAGTCGTAACGTGGAGCATCATCAATGTCCATCGCTGGCACCAGCCCTTCCTCATCCATGGCCGCTATTAGCGACTGGACAGCGTAGAAAGCCCCAGTGGCGTCAAAGGCCAGAATATCGGCACCGGACTCATTGAGCTGCAGGCGATAGCCCCCCTCCCGTGCCAATGCTTCATCGAGAACGTCTGACTCAGAGGCCAAGCGGGCACGAATCACCAAGCCTTCGCCACCTTCGTTAACGGGAATATCGAGCCGTTCGAAGCGCTCTCCCAGTACCGCTAGGCTGGCCTCGCTCAGCATTGGCATCTCGAGGCTGACCCCTTCAGACAAATCGAGAGTAGCCTCTCCCAGGCGAGATGAGCGCGGTGTCGGCAAAATAGCTCCCCGCAATGCGTCGGCGGGCATTGCAGTGGCCGCAGCGTTGCGCTCGAAGCGTGTCTCGGCCGTCATCACCACGTTGTTATCGTCCGGTGTACGCATAAGCTGCTCACCGAAAGGAGCACGGACAAAATCGGTCAGCACTTCGTCACGGGTATTATCGATCACCGCTGTTTCATCGCCCACTGCCAGGTACCAGTTGGGCATCACATCGGTCATGAATAGCTGCCAGTACTCACCCACGATGGGAATTTCCAGGCTCTCTCCGGCGTCCAGTCCAGTAAAGGTGTCATTGGGTTCAAGGCGATGGAGATCCCCTGTGATACGAGTCAGCGACAGTTCAGGGTGATCCATCTGCAGCAGACGACGAATACTCGAGAAATACAGCCCCCAGTCGCTCGCCTCAATGGCCTTATCGGAGGTATTGGTCAAAAGGATCGTCGCAGTGAAACAGGCGGCGTAATCCGCCCCCAATCTCTGGCAGTCGATATCATGCGCCTGTGGCTGATTGGCGGTTACCTTGTACTGCACGTCTAGCCGCTGCGCCAAGTCACGGGCAGACGACGCGTCAAGCTGAGTGGTTTCGCTGGCCTGGGTTGCCGCCGAGTTGATTGCAATCCCGATAGCCAGTGTCGTTAGGGCCTTCGTCAATGTTGTCATTGTTTTCACCTCAAGCATTACAGAATCGAGAAAGGAGCCACGACCGTGAACTTGATGTCGTGCTCATCCTGAAAGGCGTTTTTAAAGCCGCCATCTCCCCAGGAGACGTAGTCGGTGCGGTTGTCGTAGCGGGTATAATGCAGTTGAAAACGCGTGCCCTCGGCCCAGCCATTCTGAACCTTGTAATGCACGTCAAAGTTCCAGGCGGACTCACTAAAGCGGCGCCCGGGGTCCTCAAAACCTGAGTAGGGACGAGCATCCCAGCCATAAGCATGAGCCACGCCCAGCGACCAACCAGGCAAACTCCAGCCTTCCAGGTCATAGGTGACACCGGCGTAGAGGGACTTCTCGCCATCGTGATTCCAATCGGACCGGGCATCCCACCAGACGTCCATGCGGCCGTTAGACGATGCATAAGGGGTGGTCATTCGCGGCAGGAAGTAGCCCTGAGACCCAGGGGGCATGCACCCAGCTAAACTCAAGCCGCCAATCGAAGGCACCTTGATCATAGTGAGCGGTAAGCACCTGTTGCCAGGCAGTGCCGTCATAGACGTCGTTGGCCGAACCATCGTCATGACGGTCACTGGCGGCGTAGGCCTGGTAACTCAAACGCAGCGGGGAATCGTTCAGCTGGGTGGCATAAGAAACCTTACCGAACCCTTGATCCATATAGCCCTGGGCTTGCCCAAAAGCCGCCTCGAGCACCAGGTCTTCGGTGATTTCGTAGCGTGCTCCCAGCGAGTGCAGATAGTCGATCGTCTCTCCATCAGCTTGGCGGAACTCGTAGAAGCTCTGATACCAAGGGGCCTTGTAACGATCAGCATGAAAATAGCTCAGCGATAGGTCACCTATCCTGGCGCCGAGTTCTCCACCGCGATAAGTGCCTGGTAGGAAGGACCAGTTAGGGGCGATGACACTGGTGCCTTGGGGCTGCAGATACCCTAACCGCCCCCACATATCGCCAAACTTGAACTTGAGTGCGGCCCGGTAGAGGCTTGCACCATTCGTTTCCTTACCGTCCCAGCGCTCTTCCCACAGAGTGCTTGCTGGACGAAAATTGAATTCCGTGCCCTGGTGACGGTTCTGAAAGTCGTAGGCAGCAAAGGCGGCTAGATCCAGCCCCACAACGCCCCCCGCGTGACCACTCGAGAAGTCGACAGCCAGATTGGCGGTGGAGTGCTGCAGATTGGAAGCGTAAGCCCCTGGAGTGCCCTCGCCATCCGGCCCCATACCTCCCGAGCGACGATCACGGTCGCGATAGATATAAAACAGGGTGGTCTCAAGGCTGGCCTCTTCCATAAAGCCCTGAGGCTCGTCGGCAGAAGACGTCAAAGGAACCAACGATAAAGTACCGATCAGGGCTAGTTGACCAAAGCGACCTAACGGCTGCCCTTTTTGGGGCGTAGGTATGCTTGATATCAGCATGGCGTCGTATCCGATTGTTGTTGATTTTGTATTAGCGTTGCAGTGATGTGCACGTTTTAAAGACGCGCGGGGTCTGTAGGGCAGCGCAACGCTGCCCCATAAACATGGGTCTATGACGTAGAAGTCTTGGCTAAATCGCCACGGCTCCCCGTTACTCAGTCGTTGCCAAGTAACGGGTGCCGATTACGAGCGTTAGGCTCTTAGTGAATGCGCGATAGCAGCGGCTTGATCACCCACGATCAGATGCCATGTATTGCCGTTCAACGCTTGGATGCCTCTACATCCCAGTTGGTCAAGCGCTGCGCTGTCTAGACCAGCGCCATCGACTAGCTCCACGCGCAGGCGTGTCTGGGCTTGGACGTCCAGCCGTTGCACGTTGGCATTACCCCCTAAGGCAGCCATCCAGCGTTGGGCCACCTCGGCGGGCAATACCGTTGGTTGAGAAGGGTTTGCGGGGGTGCCAGGGCTCTGTTCAGAAGGACTGTGTTCAGAAGGACTATGTGCAGAAGGGCTATGAGAAGAGGTATTGGCATCCATCGCCGCTCCACTCTGCTTGAGCGCTTGTCGAATCTCATCTGCGATACCATCCGCAATGGGGCCCATCACTACCTGGAGACCACCGCCCTGGAGACGCATGATCCCCCGAGAGCCCAACGATTTCAGAGCCGACTCATCAATTGCCTCAGGATTCTCCAGCACCAAGCGTAACCGAGTCGTACAGGCACCTACGCTTTGCAGGTTGCTCGCGCCACCTAACGCCGTGACAAACGCTGGGCCACGTTCACCGAGTGGTGTTGGGGCTGCTGCGGAGGAAGTGCTTTCCGGCTCGCGCCCTGGGGTAGGTAGATTAAAGCGGACGATGGCCCAGCGAAATAACGTGTAGTACAGAACAAAATAGACGAGGCCGACAGGCAGCATCAGCCAACCATTGGTGGAAAGCCCGTAAGAGAGTGCAAAGTCAAAGGCTCCAGCGGAGAAGGTGAAGCCAAGCTTCACGTCCAGCCAGTGCAGCAGCGCCATGGAAATGCCCGTTAACACTGCGTGCATGCCATAAAGCAGCGGTGCCAGGAACATAAAGGTGAATTCGATGGGTTCGGTGACACCGGTCAGGAAAGCCGTCAATGCCAGCGAAAGTAACAAACCACCCACCTGGGCACGGCGTCCTTTTGGTGCGGCATGGTACATGGCCAACGCCGCGGCTGGCAGGCCGAACATCATCACCGGGAAAAAGCCCGCCATAAAGCGCCCTGCTTCAGGGTCACCGGCAAAGAAACGATTCAGGTCGCCATTGGCCACTACTCCAGAGGCTGTCTCGAAATTACCGAAGACGAACCACACCAGGCTATTCAGCACGTGGTGCAGCCCCGTCACAATCAACAAACGATTAATCGTTCCGTACACGAAAAGTCCCAGCTCACCAGCGCCAATCAGCCAGTGACCAAGTGCATCAATGCCATGTTGGATGGGCGGCCAAATCACCCCAAAAACAACCCCCATTGCTACTGCAGCTAGGCCAGTGGCAATAGGCACAAAGCGTCGCCCACCAAAAAAGGCCAGATAATCAGGGAGCTGAATCGACTTATAGCGATTATAAAGCAGGCCTGCCACGCTGCCGGCAATAATCCCTGCCAGCACCCCCATATCGATCTCAGGGTTAAGCGCGGTCAGCACCGCATCTAGTACCAGGTAGCCAATCACCCCGGCCAGGCCAGCAGCGCCGTTATTATCATCCGCGAAACCTACGGCTAGGCCGATGGCAAAAATCAGCGCCAGGTTGGCGAAAATGGCCTCGCCAGCGCCAGCAATAAAGGCAATATCCAGCAGATCAGGCTGCCCAAGTCGCAGCAATAGACCTGCAATGGGCAATACCGCGATGGGTAGCATCAGAGAGCGGCCAAGCCGCTGTAGCCCGCCCATCAGGCGGGAACCGAAGGTCGTAGAAGACATTTCAGCACCTCTCAAGGGTCGTTGTTGTTATGTCGGTTTGGTTGGCCTGAGCAAGCCACGCGCTTAAGTGCTGGCGTACAGCGGTCGCATCGTCCAAGGCCAGTAGTGCGGGAAGTTCATCTGCCAGTGCGGCAGCATTCAGGCAACGCAGGGCAGCTTTCACTGCAGGCACACGCGCAGGTTCTACAGAGAGTTCATCGACACCCAGCGCGACGAGCAGAAGCGCGACCCGCTCATCACCCGCGGCGGCACCGCAGACTCCCACGGGGCAGTGCCCTTTCGCGCCGTCTACCGTCGCTTGAATCAGCCGCAGCACCGCGGGATGCAATACATCCGCTCGTGCGGTGAGCGCCGGGTCCTCACGGTCCATCGCCAGGGTGTACTGGGTTAGATCGTTGGTGCCGATTGACAGAAAGTCGGCTTCAACAGCGAGGCTTCTGGCGCACAGAGCAGCACTAGGCACCTCGATCATGGCACCAAGGCGCGGCCGCGCATCGAGCCCCATTTCGCTGGCCAACGTCTCTAAGCGCTTGCGCACTTCGCGCAGCTCGCCAACCTCCGTCACCATCGGCAGCATGATATGCAACGTTTCCAACGGCGTAACGCCGAGTAACGCTCGAAGCTGAGTCTCCAACAGTTCAGGCTGGCTGGCCCACAAACGAGCGCCCCTCACGCCCAGCGCTGGGTTAGGTACTGACGGCAATCGCAGATAAGGAAGCTGCTTGTCTGCACCAATATCCAGGGTGCGAATAATCACAGGCTTGCCATCTAAGGCCTTCACCGCAGCCTGATATTCATCACGCTGAGTCGCTTCACTGGGGGCACTATCTCGCTCAAGAAAAAGAAACTCACTGCGCAGTAGGCCTACACCATCAGCACCCGAATCTGCCGCCAAACGCGCCTCTTCGGCGCCACCGATATTGGCGCATACCTCAATTTCTCGCCCGTCCAGAGTCATCGCTGGCTCATGCGCTAACGCTTGCGCTTGCTCAGCTTCATAACGGCGAGCATCAATGCGCTCTGCCACTTCCGCCCGTTGAGTAGCGCTGGGGCTCAGCGCCAAGCGTCCATTTTCCGCATCTAGAATGACGCTCTCGCTTGTGGCGCTATTAGCAGCGTCGATTAGGCTTGCCCCCATGGCCACGAGGCAGGGAATACCTCGGGCGCGTGCCAAAATGGCCACATGGGAAGTGGTGCCGCCGCCCGCGAGACATAGCCCAGCAGGGTGCTGGGCGGCAACGGCCACCAGCTCTGAGGGTGTCAGCTCATCAGCAACGACGACGGCCCCTTTAGGCAGCTCAGGAAGTGCCGCTTGCTGGTCGTCGCTTAGTTCCACCATCACACGGCGCTGCAAGTCGCGCAGATCTGCAACCCTGGCGGCAAGCAGCGCATTTCCGCTCGCCGCAAGCCTTGCGGCCTCGCCATCAAGCGCCTCACGCCAAGCTTGGCCAGCGCTGCGACCTTCACTAATGTGCTTACCTGCAGCTGCCGCCAAATCGGGATCTTCGAGCCAGGCGCCATGGGCAGCAAAGATTTCCGCCTCGGCGCTCTGCCCCTGGCGCGTCGCTTGCGCTTCAGCTTTAGCTAGCGCTTCGCCAACGCTTAGCAGAGCCTTTTTCAAGCAAGCTGTCTCAACGGCTTCGCCCTCGCCCATCAAGGGCACGGCGGGTAGCGGCAATTGATAAGAGACAAGCGGACCGATGGCTAAACCAGGGCTAGCCACCAAGCCAGCCAGTTCGCCCTCTTTAAGTGCCACTGCGGTTAATATAGACGACGCAGGTGCGCTATGTTCTTCGGCTTCAGGCGTGGTCAACAGACGCTCGGCGGCATCCAGCGCAGCCTCAGCAGCCTCCCCCTGGGCAGTCAGTTTTAACGTTGCGCCTTCGGTCAGGCCCAAGTTCATTAATGCGCTAAGACTAGCGGCACTAGCACTGGCAGCGTTGTCGCTTGAACCCTCATGTTGCACCGTCAGATTAACGTTATGCTCACGAGCAATAGCACGAAGTCGGGCAGCCGGTTGCGCATGCAGCCCCGATGCCAAGGCTAGGGTCACGCGGCGCTCAGCTAACGGCCCGTCAGCACGTGTATCGGATTGCTCAATAGCCGTGCGGGTTAGCACCAGCAAAGGCTCACCAAGGGAAACCCGCTCACCCTCGCGGTGCTTCGACGGCAGTAATTGCCAACCAGCCGCTTCGGTGATCACCAGTGGGGTAATCAGCGCACTTGCGCCCAGCGCTAACGCATCGGCATCGAAGCGGCACAGCGGGTCACCAGCGCGCACTTGATCACCTACGGCGACCAAAGGCTCAATACCTTTTCCGTTTAACTCAACCGTATCCAGGCCAAGGTGAAGCAGTAATTCAACACCCGCCTCGGTTCTCAAGGTGAACGCATGATGGGTACGCGCGCACTGCACCACTTCACCATCACAGGGAGCATGCAGGCATTCGCCCAGTGGATCGAGAGCAATGCCCTCTCCCAGGGTTAGGCTGGCGAAAACCGGATCGGGCACTGCTGCTAGGGGTACCACAACCCCCGTTACGGGGGCCTGCAGCGTTAATGATTGACTTGAATCTGACATGGGAGGACTCCCAAGATTGTTGTTATACGTTACAGGGTGCAGGTAACTTTATTGAGGTGCCGAGGGCGATCTGGATCGCTTCCCCGAGCCTCTGCAAGGCCAGCCACCATTTGATAAAAGCTCTGAATCACCGACAGTGGCTGCAGAGCCTCATGACCAGCATCTACCAAGGTCAAATTGCGCTGTACCACGCTCTTGTCGGCAGCAAGGACTACCCGGGCACCAACACTCTTGAGCCACTCGGTTAACTCCAGCAAGCCAGCCTGTTCGGGCCCTGGTGGTGCGAATACCAGCACCGGATAATCAGGGCCAATTAGCGCCATCGGACCATGGCGAACTTCGGCACCGCTAAAGGATTCCGCTTGAATCGCACAGGTTTCTTTAAACTTGAGCGCCGCTTCCTGAGCGACTGCAAGACCTGCTCCACGACCAATCACCATCATCTTGTCAGCATTTAGTAATGCCTCGATGGCCGGGGACCAATCCATCGCCAGGGCCTGGGTCAGTCGTTCTGGAAGTTGTTCCAAAGCAGTGAGTAGCAGGCGGTCTTCCTGCCAGTGGCCGATGAGCTGCGCCATGGCAGAAAGCGTGGCCAAGTAGCTTTTGGTGGCAGCGACACTTTTTTCTTCTCCCGCGTAGAGCGGAATTTCACTATCGCTGGCCGCGCCCAGAGGCGACTGCGGCGTATTGACTAACGCTACCGTTCGAGCCCCAGCGGCAGCGAGGGACTGCTGCATCGCCACTAGGTCAGGGCTTTGTCCAGATTGGGAAACCGCCAAGGACAATTGCCCTGTTAGTCGCCAAGGTGCCTTCGCCAGGGTGGTCAGCGAGGGAGGCAGCGAGGCCACAGGAATGCCTTTACGCTGCATGCATTGGTAGGCGAAGTAGCTGGCGGCATGATCGGAACTGCCCCGCGCCACGGTGACTGCGGCAGTCGGCTCGGCAAGGCGCAAGCGTTCACCTAGTGCAGCAAGCAACGCGTGATTACGCTGCAGTTGACCGCGAACACGTTCAGGGGCGTTGCGGGTTTCTTCAAGCATCAAAGACATTTAAGAGGCTCCTTGGGCGTTTCCACAGATATGACGGCCTTCGACATAGACCGCTTGGAGTTGAAGTTGGGGGTCAAGGATGACCAGGTCCGCCAATGCGCCCTCTTGCAGGCGGCCAATGTCGTCGATCCCCAGGAAGTCGGCAGGGAAACGTGACAGGCGATCCGAGGCGTCCGCCAGGGTAAGACCGAGACTAACGAAGTTACGTAACGCCTGATCCATGGTCAGCGTACTGCCTGCCAAGGTGCCGTCAGCCAAACGCACACCTCCCAGACATTTGGTGACGGTCTGCTCACCTAGACGGTAATCACCGTCTGGCATGCCTGCCGCTGCCGTGGAGTCGGTAACCGCATAGAGATTAGGGATGCAACGTAAGGCGGCACGGATGGCACCAGGGTGTACATGCAGCAGATCAGGAATCACTTCGGCGTACTGCGCATGGGCGAGCGCTGCGCCGACCATTCCCGGCTTGCGGTGTTGCAGTCCGGTCATGGCATTGAACAGATGAGTAAACCCGCAGGCACCATGAGCCAATGCCTCAACGCCCTCTTCATAGCTGCCAAGCGTATGCCCTATCTGAACCCGCACGCCGCGTTCGCTGAGATGGCGAATTAATGCATAGTGGCCAGCTAACTCAGGGGCAAGTGTCAGTAAGCGGATGGGGGCCAAAGCACACAGCTCATCCACCTCCTCAATCACGCCATTACGCGCATGGGCAGGTTGAGCACCCAGCTTGCCGGGATTGATATAGGGACCTTCCAAATGAACGCCCAATACCTTAGCGGCGTCCGGCTCCTGCGCTTCCATATAGCGGGCGATATCGCCTAACACCTGACGGATCCGCTCATCTGGCGCCGTCATGGTGGTAGCAAGCAAACGGGTGGTGCCAAAACGCACGTGTGTGCGCGCTAGGGTGGCAAGAGCTGTGCCGCCCTCCATGGTGTCGGCACCACCACCACCATGCACATGCAAATCTATAAAGCCGGGAATAATGCGTGGATGGTCATTGGTATCAGGATCTACCGGATCGCCGTCAATGCGCCTAATACGCCCGTCTTCCCAGTGGATCTCTCCCAGGCGCCAGCCCTCAGAGGTGAGAATATTGCCAAACTGCATAAAACCTCCTAGCGGGTCATCTCGACCATAAAGTCGTAATAATCAGTGCGGCAGTAGGTAACGGTAAGCTCCGCCGGAGAGCCATCTGAGAGATAGCCTAGACGCGTCACTTTGAGCAGTGCCTGGCCCTCAGGCACCTCAGCAAGCGCCGCCAACTCCTCGCTGGCATTGATAGCCGTCACATGCTGCAAAGCACGTGCTATGCCTTTGCCGCTGGCTTCCAGCACCGCATAAAGGGATGTATCGACCCGGAGAGGATCGGGCAGCACCGAGATGGGGAGGCAACTCTCTTCGACCGCCATTACCACCCCATCGGCTAAACGCAAACGCTTGAGACGCGCGACTTGGGCATCAGCCCCCAGGCCAAGGCGCATGCTCTCTTCTGCACTGGGGTTGGCCAGCTTGCGTTCCAACCAAAGAGAACTCGGCGTAAACCCACGCTGGGTCAGCAGCTCGGTAAAACTGGCGAGCCGTGACAAGGATTGATTGAGGCGAGGGGTAATAAACGTGCCCGAGCCACGGCTTCGGCGAATCAGCCCAAGTTCTGCTAGGCGATCTAACGCCTTCCGCGCAGTAATGCGCGAAACCGCTAAGCTTTCGGCCAAGTTGCGCTCAGAAGGCAACGCCTCGCCGGCTTGCCAGGCGCCCGTATCAATTGCTTGTTCTAGCTGACGCGCTAACTGCTGATAAAGCGGTGTTGCGCCCTGAGGATCAAGATGTAGCTGAGTAAAGCGTGGGTCCATGAGTGTCTCCCAGTAGCGGCCATACCAATTAGATACCACTATAGACCCAATGAGATACCAATCAAATACCAATTAGCTACAACTATGGTTGAATAGTGACGTTCGAGCTGGCCAATAAGGCAATAAAGCACGCACAAGATTGAACGCAGATCGTTGATAGTTTGGGGCCAAAGCGAACTTCAGGGTAACCACGATTGGCGCGGCCTTTGGGAATCCGTATAGTGGCAGGCTACTCTCGCCAACTGATTGAACACATGCTGCAAAACAACTCATTGCTTGCCCAGCTCAAGCAACAGATCCGTGATACCACCCCACGCGCTGAAGGGGTGATCAAAGCCACCGAAAAAGGCTTCGGTTTCCTTGAAACCGACAGCGGTGAATCTTATTTCGTGCCGCCCCCCGCTATGAAGCAAGTACTCCATGGCGATCGCGTCGAGGCGGTGATCCATGAAAACGGCGACAAAAAGTCCGTAGAGCCTGAAAAGCTGATCGAAGCTGGGCTTGACCGCTTTGTTGCCCGTGTTCAGAAGCGCGAAGACCGTTTAGCCGTTGTGCCCGACCATCCGTCGATTCGCAATGTGCTGAAGGCGCGCATAAAGAACAGCCTGGATGAAGCCACCATTGCTGATGGCGACTGGGTTGTCGCGCGGCTGGTACGCCACCCGCTGAAAGAGAACGATCGCGGCTTCTTTACGCAAATTGATGAGCTAGTGGCTAAGGCCGACGATCCCGCCGTTCCGTGGCGTGTCACCCTTGCCCGCCATGCGCTGGAACAGGAATGCCCGGACGCAGGTACCGAGTGGCCACTGCATGATGAAGGGTTAACCCGTGAAGACCTCACGGCACAGCCCTTCTTTACTATCGATGGCGAAAAAACCCGCGATATGGACGACGCGCTTCACGTGGAAGCGCTGGAAAGCGGCGGCTGGCGACTAAGCGTTGCGATCGCTGACCCAACAGCCTACGTTGAAGAAGGCCACGCGGCCGACCTTGAAGCGCGCACCCGTGCTTTTACGGTCTACTTACCCGGCCAGAACGTGACCATGCTGCCTGAACAGCTGGCGGATGACCTCTGTTCGTTGTGGGAAGGCCAGGATCGCCCTGCCCTTGCCTGCTCGCTGGACATTAATGCCGACGGCAGCCTAGGTGATTACCGCTTTTTTGCGGCTAACGTAAAATCCCACGCCAAACTAGTCTATGACCGCGTTTCCGACTGGCTTGACGGTCAAGGCGAGTGGGCTCCCGCTGACAATATCGCTGAACAGCTGAAAGCACTACGCGATTTGACCGAAGCGCGCACCGCTTGGCGCAACGAACATGCGCTGGTGTTTAAAGATCGTCCTGATTACGTTTTCGACCTGGACGACGCGGGCAACGTCTTAGGCATTCGCACCGAAGATCGCCGCATTGCCAACCGTATGATTGAAGAGTCGATGATTGCCGCTAACGCTTGCTGCGCGGACTTCCTCGCCAAACATATCGGTCACGGTATCTTTAATGTGCACCGCGCTTTTGAGCCTGAAAAAGCCGAATCTGCTCAAGAGTTCTTAGCAACTCAGGAGATTGAAGTTGCCCAGGAAGCGCTGACTGAGCTAGCTCACTACAAAGAGCTAAAGCGCGCCCTCGAAAGCCGTGATGATGCCTGGCTGGACGCGCGCCTGCGCCGCTTCCAAGGCTTCACCAGCATGTCAGCTCAACCTGGCCCGCACTTTGGTCTTGGACTACCGGCTTATGCCACTTGGACGTCGCCAATTCGTAAGTACGGCGATATGGTCAACCATCGTTTGATCAAGCGTGTGCTTAAAGGTGAACAGGCTCCGGCAGAAGCCAGCCAGCAGCTCACCGAGCAACTCACCGAGCGGCGCCGCCTGAACCGTATGGCAGAACGCGACGTAAAAGATTGGCTCTACGTTCGCTACTTAACGCCAGCGGCTCAAAACCAAGACGCCTTCGACGCAGAGATCATGGCGATCAACCGCGGTGGTATGCGAGTACGCCTGTTGGAAAATGGTGCTACCGCCTTCGTACCCGCCCCGCTAATGCACAGCGATCGCGATAAAGTGGTCATTGATGATAAAGAGGGTCGCATTCAGATTGAAGGCGAAGAGCGCTACAAGCTGGGCGACAGCCTGCGCATTGCGCTAACAGAAGCCCGTGAGGAAACCCGCTCGCTGGTCGCCAAACCCACAGAATAACGTTACCTTGCCCCGCCCACGCCACGGCATTGCCGTGGCGTTTTATTTTCCCGCCGCCCATTAACTGTCGCAGAACTGACTTATTTCTTCCTTATGGTAATCCGATGACACCCTTGTAGTTCGGAGGTTACCTTGCACATCGCTGATGTGACCATGTTTCACGCCCCAGCAAGCGGCGGCGTTCGTACTTATCTGCAAGCTAAACACCGGGTGCTAGCGCACACGGCAAACCTACGCACTAGCCTGTTAGTGCCGGGAGCTGAGCGCGATAGCCTGGGTGACCACCACACCTTGCCAGCGCTACACCTCCCCTTGGGCCAGGGCTACCGCTTTCCGCTGAGGGGGTCACGCTGGCGCGATGCGCTGATTGATCTTAAACCTGATCTTATCGAGGCTGGCGACCCTTATGTAACGGCGTGGGCAGCCCTCGCCGCAGGCCAAAAGCTTGGGGTACCGGTGGTAGGCTTTTATCACTCAGACCTTCCGCGCTTAATGGGGGATCGCTTTGGCCGCTACGTTGAGAAACGCTTAACGCGCTATGTCAAAGACCTCTACTGCCAATTTGATAGCGTGCTGGCACCCTGTAACGCTATGGCTAATCGATTAAGGGAGTGGGGAGTCGATAACGTTCGCGTACAGCCATTAGGGGTCGATTTAAACCATTTTCACCCCCAGCAGCGAGATCCCGCCTTCCGCCAAGGCATGGGTATTCCCAGCGATAAAAAGCTGCTGATCTTTGTCGGTCGCAATTCCCGCGAGAAAAATATTGATGTGCTGCTGGCGACGATGCGCCAGCTCGGCAGTGATTACCATTTATTGCTGATGGGTCCCGGCATGCCCCATCAGGTACCCAACAATGTCACTGTCGTGGATCGCTGCTGCGGCGCACATGAAGTGGCCAAAGCACTTGCCAGTAGCGATGCCCTTTTGCATGCGGGCACTCGGGAAACCTTTGGCTTGATCGCTCAAGAAGCGATGGCCTGCGGTATCCCTGTCGTGGGTGCCAGGGCCGGCGCACTGGCCGAAAATGTGCCGTTAGGCGCTGGCATTCTGTGTGAGCCACTCAACCCGGATGCCATGGCCGAGGCATGCACAGCCTTGTTCAGTAATGACATCGCTGCCAGCGGGCGTTATGCCCGTCATTTTGTCGAACGACAGTTCAGTTGGGATAGCGTTATCCAGTCTCTTCTCGAGCACTACATCGACCTTTGCAAAATTGAACGGCCCAATGCCCTCGTCCACCACCACTAAGCCCCAACGACTACTGCGTTTTCGCCCGCTGCATGGTTTGCTACTGGCGGGGGCGCTCTTGGCTCCGCTAGTGCTTACCACTTGGCTGGGCGGTGCTGAGGCGCTGCAGCGTATTAAACATTTTCCATTCGCGTTATTGCTGTTGATGCTGGTATTAGCGTTTCTGTGTTGGAACCTGAATGCAACAAGGCTGCGGCTAATGTTAGGTGGCCGTGCAGGGCAACTTGGTCAACGTGGTGCACTGGGCATCGAACTGGCATCAAAGTTTGCGTTGTGCGCTACGCCTGGAGGGAGTGGAGGACCAGCCACTCTACTTATCCTGCTTGCACGACGAGGCTTTCCTCCCGCCAAAGGGGCAGCGGTGTTTTTGATTGACCAAGGCTGTGATTTGCTGTTCTTCCTTACCATGCTGAGCGGTTTGGTGCTCTTTTCGCTGGCCAGCGATACCCAGTGGCCGCATCAGTCACTAGTACAGTGGTCACTGGTCGGTTTAGCATTTATGGCGACGCTGGTCAGTGGTGTGATGTGTTATTTACCCAGCCTGCTGCGTGCAGGTGGCGTTATAACGACATGGCCAAGCCGTTACCGACGGCGCTGGTTAGTAAGGCGCTTATTACGATGCCGATATGCGCTCAAGGTCACACTCGCGCTTCCTTTTACGACGCTGCTCGCGATGATGAT
Organism: Halomonas sp. XH26; assembly: GCF_024138895.1. Classification (NCBI taxonomy): domain Bacteria; kingdom Pseudomonadati; phylum Pseudomonadota; class Gammaproteobacteria; order Oceanospirillales; family Halomonadaceae; genus Halomonas; species Halomonas sp. XH26. Next base: position 1,115,854 of record NZ_CP071889.1, on the reverse strand, counting down.
GCTTACCGCAGCGCATTGGCTAATGCGCTATAGCTTACTCTATGTCGCGGTGCTGGGCGTGGGCGGCCATGCCGATTGGATGTGGACGTTTTTAACCCAAATGCTGGCCATGGCGGCCAGCCAGCTGAGCTTTCTTCCTGGCGGCGCAGGTGCCGCCGAAGTGGGCGTTGGCAGTTTGTTGCTGCCCTTGATGGAACGCGAGCAGGCCGCAGCAGCCGTCTTAGTGTGGCGACTGGTGAGCTACCACCTCTATTTAGCGGTGGGGGCGCCACTATTTATTCTGTACAGCTACCGAATGCTACGCAGAAAACCCGACCATAAAACGCCGGAAGGATAACCATGCACCAACGAATAAGGGCGCCCCGAGGGGCGCCCTTATCGCGTGCGACTAGAGGTCGATGGCTTACCAGCCAGTGACTTCTTTCAGTGCATCGCCGATTTCAGCCAGAGAACGCACGGTTTTAACACCAGCATCTTCCAGGGCAGCAAACTTCTCATCCGCAGTACCTTTACCGCCAGAGATGATTGCGCCCGCATGGCCCATACGCTTGCCAGGAGGTGCAGTGACACCGGCAATGTAGGAAACCACAGGCTTAGAAACGTTGGCTTTGATGTAAGCCGCTGCTTCTTCTTCAGCCGTACCACCGATTTCACCGATCATCACGATCGCTTCGGTTTTCGGGTCTTTCTCGAACATTTCAAGAATGTCAATAAAGTTAGAACCTGGAATCGGGTCACCACCGATGCCTACACAGGTAGACTGACCGAAACCATGGTCAGTTGTCTGCTTAACGGCTTCGTAAGTCAGGGTGCCTGAACGCGACACGATACCGACTTTACCCGGCTGGTGAATGTGGCCCGGCATGATGCCAATTTTACATTCGCCAGGCGTGATAACACCTGGGCAGTTCGGGCCGATCAGACGTACGCCCAGCTCGTCACATTTTACTTTTGCTTCGAGCATGTCTAGCGTCGCGATACCTTCGGTGATGCACACGATCAGCTTGATGCCAGCGTTAGCAGCTTCAAGAATCGAGTCTTTGCAGAACGGTGCCGGAACGTAGATCACGCTGGCTTCCGCGCCGGTTTTCTCGACCGCTTCTTTCACGGTGTTGAAAACGGGCAGGCCCAGGTGCGTCTGGCCGCCTTTGCCCGGCGTAACACCACCGACCATTTGCGTGCCATAGGCAATCGCCTGTTCGGAGTGGAACGTGCCCTGGCCACCCGTGAAACCTTGGCAGATGACCTTGGTGTTCTTATCGATCAGGATGCTCATTACTTGCCCTCCGCTGCTTTTACAACCTGCTGAGCCGCGTCGGTCAGACTGGTAGCAGCGATGATGTTCAGACCGCTAGACGCCAGTTTTTCAGCGCCCAATTCAGCGTTGTTACCTTCCAGACGCACAACCACTGGAACGTTAACACCAACTTGTTCAACAGCACCGATGATGCCTTCAGCAATCATGTCGCAACGAACGATACCGCCGAAGATGTTCACCAGAACCGCTTTGACGTTGTCATCAGACAGAATGATCTTGAACGCTTCTGCAACGCGCTCTTTGGTCGCACCGCCGCCAACGTCCAGGAAGTTAGCAGGCTTGCCGCCACTCAGGTTGACGATGTCCATGGTGCCCATGGCCAGGCCAGCACCGTTAACCATGCAGCCGATGTTGCCATCAAGCGCTACGTAGTTCAGTTCCCACTTCGCTGCATCAGCTTCACGCTGATCTTCCTGGGAAGGATCGCGCATCGCTTGAAGGTCCGGATGACGGTACAGCGCGTTGCTGTCGAGTCCCAGTTTCGCGTCGAGGCAGTGCAGATTGCCTTCGTCGGTAATAACCAGCGGGTTAATTTCTAACAGTGCCAGATCTTTGTCATGGAACAGCTTAGAAAGGCCCAGGAAGATCTTGGTGAACTGCTTGACCTGGTCGCCTTTAAGGCCCAGAGCAAATGCCAGCTCACGCGCTTGGTAGGGCTGTGCACCAACCAACGGATCGATTTCGGCTTTCAGAATTTTTTCTGGCGTTTCTTCTGCAACGGTCTCGATTTCAACACCGCCTTCAGTAGAGGCCATGAAGACCACGCGACGAGTGGTGCGATCAACGACGGCGCCGAGATACAGCTCGTCAGCGATATCGGTGCAAGTCTCAACCAAAATTTTAGCAACCGGCTGACCTTTTTCGTCAGTCTGGAAGGTTACCAGGTTCTTGCCTAACCACTGCTCGGCGAAAGCTTTTGCTTCAGCCGGATCTTTAATCAGCTTAACGCCGCCCGCTTTACCGCGGCCGCCAGCGTGAACCTGGGCTTTAACCACCCACATGTCACCGCCGATCTTTTTACACGCTTCTTCAGCTTCTTCGGGAGTGTCCACGGCAAAGCCTTTAGACACTGGTAGACCATAATCAGCAAACAGCTGTTTGCCTTGATACTCGTGAAGGTTCATCGATTCATGCCATTGGTTGCATGTGACTCGAACGATGACCCGCTGCTTTAAAAGAGCGGGGCATCCCCGTACCTTCGTCCCCGCTGATTTCTCACAGAGCCGAAAGTGTTGCGCCACCTGACGGTGGCGCTTGGTTGTTGCTTAGCGAATTACTTGCGCTTCTTACGGTTAGCCATATGAATGGCATGGCCATCTACCGCAAGAGCTGCTTCGTGCACAGCTTCCGACATAGTCGGGTGTGCATAGCAGGTCAGAGCCAGGTCTTCGGCGCTGGAGCCGAATTCCATTGCAATCACGCCCTGGGCAATCATCTCACCCGCGTGCTGACCAACGATATGCATGCCGAGAATACGGTCGGTTTCCGCATCGGCGATAATCTTGGCGCTACCTTCGGTGGCGTTGTTCGCCATCGCACGACCACTTGCCGCGAACGGGAAGCTACCGGTCTTAACTTCAATGCCTTTCGCTTTGGCATCTTGCTCAGTCATACCGACCCAAGCTACTTCCGGGAACGTGTAAATCACGTTCGGAATCGTGTCGTAGTTCATCTCGGCTTTGTGACCAGCGATGATATCAGCGACCATGATACCTTCTTCAGATGCCTTGTGCGCCAGCATGGGGCCACGCACACAGTCACCAATGGCATAAACACCGGGTACGTTAGTGCGGCACTGGTCATCAACAAAGATAAAACCGCGTTCGTCCAGCTCAACGCTCACACCATCAGCAATCACACCCTTGGTGTACGGACGGCGACCAACGCAAACAATCAGCTTGTCGAAGATCATTTCCTGTTCGCCATTGGCATCGGTGTACTTAACGATGACTTCGTCGCCGTTGGTTTCCGAACCAGTCACACGGGCGCCCAGTTTAATATCCAGCCCCTGCTTTTTGAGCAGTTTCTGCGTTTCTTTCGCGATCGCCGTATCGACCATCGGCAAGAAGCTATCCATCGCTTCCAGAACAGTAACTTCAGAACCTAAGCGGTTCCAAACACTACCCAGTTCTAGGCCGATAACGCCAGCACCAATAACGCCTAAACGCTTCGGCGCTTCCTGGAATTCCAGCGCGCCAGTAGAGTCAACAATCAAGCCTTCGGTTAGCGGCGTCGGCGGAATTTCAACCGGCACGGAACCTGCAGCAACTACGATGTTATCAGCGTCGTAAGTGGTGGTATTGCCGTCCAGATCGGTAACTTCAACTTGCTTACCGGAAATCACTTTACCGGTACCTTCAATAGCCGTAACGCCATTGGCTTTAAATAAGCCAGAGATGCCGCCGGTCAAGTTCTTAACGATCTTGTCCTTGCGAGCCATCATTTTTTTGACGTCCATCGTGACGTCACCGGCATTAATACCCATGTCGTCGAAATCGTGCTTGGCTTCGACGAACTTATGCGAGGCTTCAAGCAACGCTTTAGACGGGATACAGCCGACGTTCAAACACGTACCGCCGTGAACGACATTGCCTTCTTTACCAATCCATTTTTCAACACAGGCGGCTTTCAGGCCCAGCTGCGCAGCGCGGATAGCCGCTACGTAGCCACCGGGACCTGCACCGATAACGATCACATCAAACTTGTCAGCCATGTTGGCTCCTTTAGCTTGGTTGCCTCCCCCCATTTGAACCTAAAACGGGCAGGAGGCAAGGTGCGATTGCATTAGAACGCTAATACAGCAGAGGAGGCGGATCAGCGCGCTCCGTTATACGTCCAGCAGCAAGCGAGCCGGGTCTTCCAGCAGCTCTTTAATAGTAACCAAGAATCGTACCGCATCTTTACCATCAATCATGCGGTGGTCGTAGGACAGCGCCAGATACATCATCGGGCGAATCTCGACCTTACCATTCACAGCCATTGGACGATCCTGGATTTTATGCATACCCAGGATAGCGGTTTGAGGTGGATTGATAATCGGGGTCGACATCAAAGAACCAAATGTACCGCCGTTAGTGATAGTGAAGGTGCCGCCGATCATGTCATCCATGCCCAGCTTACCGTCACGACCACGCTTACCGAAATCAACAATGGTGCGCTCAACGTCGGCAATTTTCATGCTATCGGTATCACGCAGCACCGGTACAACCAAGCCACGATCCGTTGATACCGCAACGCCGATATCTTGATAACCGTGATAAACGATATCGGTACCATCAATAGAGGCGTTAACATCCGGGAAGCGCTTGAGTGCTTCAGAAGCCGCTTTCACAAAGAAGCCCATAAAGCCCAGCTTAATATCGTGGGTTTTCTGGAACGTATCTTTGTACTGCGCACGAAGCGCCATGATTTCAGTCATGTCCACTTCGTTATAAGTGGTCAGCATGGCAGCTGTTTGCTGTGCCTGAACCAGACGCTTAGCAATAGTTTGACGCAGACGCGTCATCGGAACGCGCTTCTCGACGCGATCACCTTCCACTGCCGGTGCGGCGGCGGCTGCTTTCGCCGGCGCTGAAGATTTCGCTGCTTTTTTGGCAGAACCATCTTTCACGGCTTTTTGCACGTCTTCTTTCAAGATGCGGCCACCTTTGCCGGTGCCCTCAATCTTGGCAACATCCAGATCATGCTCAGCAACCATCTTACGTGCCGCCGGCGCTAGGATCTTATCGCCGATTTTCTCATCAGAACCTTCATCATCGCTACCCGCAGCGCTTGAAGAAGAGGCACTGCTGCTCTCTTCACCAGCGCCACCAGCACCTTCGGTAAAGATGGCCAGAACCGCTTCGGATTCAACCTGGCTGCCTTCTTCGGCTTTAATTTCTGCCAGTGCGCCGTCGGCAGGTGCGACAACTTCTAGCACCACCTTGTCGGTTTCGATGTCGGCTAACACTTCATCGCGCTTAACCGCTTCACCTACCTTCTTGTGCCATGTTGCCACGGTGCCTTCCTGGATAGACTCAGGGAAGCTTGGGGCTTTTACGTCATGTTGCTTACCACCGCCGTTACCGCCGCTGGCTTTTTTCTCTTCGCTTTTCTCAACAGACTTTTTAGCACTAGCATCGTCAGAAGATTTTTCTTCTTTACTGCTAGACGCGCTGCCTTCACCGATTTTGCCTAACACTTGCTCTGACTCGACGGTCTCGCCCTCTTCGGCCATCACGTCAGTCAGGGTACCCGCTTCCGGTGCGACGACTTCTAGCACCACTTTGTCGGTTTCGATTTCAACAATCAGCTCGTCACGTTCGACGCTGTCACCCGGCTTTTTATGCCACGCAGCCACAGTGCCTTCGGCAACGGATTCCGGAAAGGTTGGCGCTTTGATATCAGTAGCCATGTCGTTTCCCTTATATGTTCTCTAAACCCGGTGGGCGCTTATAGGTTAAAAGCGTCTTCCACCAGCTGGCGCTGCTGTTCAGTGTGGACGGACATATAGCCCGCTGCCGGTGCGGCAGAGGCAGGACGTCCTGCAAATTTCAAATCACGTCCGAGGCCATCTTTCAGCATATCGGCGACGGCGCGCATGTGGTGCTGACTTGAGTACCAAGCGCCCTGGTTTAGCGGCTCTTCCTGGCACCACACGATGTCTTCCACATTGGCATACGCCTGGAGCACTTCCAAAAGTTCTTCTTTCGGGAAGGGGTAGAGTTGCTCAAGACGAATAATCGCCGTGTCATCACGCTCGTTTTCTGCACGCCAGTTGGCTAGGTCGTAGTACACCTTACCGGCACACATGATAACGCGAGTCACCTTTTCTGCTTCAAGATTCGCCTGATCCGGTAGCACCATGTAGAACTTGCCGTGAGCAAGATCCTCTAGGCTAGATACCGCTTCTTTGTGGCGCAGTAGCGACTTCGGCGACATGATCACCAACGGCTTACGCAACGGACGAATGACTTGACGTCGCATCAGATGGTAAATCTGTGCGGGAGTCGTCGGCACACACACCTGCATGTTGTGCTCAGCGCACAGCTGCAAGAAGCGCTCTAACCGCGCGGAGGAGTGCTCTGGCCCCTGACCTTCATAGCCATGTGGCAACAGCATGGTCAGTCCACACAGTCGTCCCCATTTGGTCTCACCAGAAGAGATAAACTGGTCAACCACTACTTGGGCACCGTTGAAGAAGTCACCAAACTGGGCTTCCCAAATGACTAAGTCACCCGGCGCTGTCGTGGAGTAGCCGTACTCAAACGCCAGCACAGCCTCTTCCGATAGGAAAGAGTCGTGAATGGTAAAGCGCGGTTGACCGTCTGACATATTCTGCAGCGGTACGTACGTAGAACCATCTTTCTGGTTATGGATAACCGCATGCCGGTGAGAGAACGTCCCACGACCAACATCCTGACCGGTAATACGAATCGGATGCCCCTGATCAAGCAGCGTGGCATACGCTAGCGTTTCAGCGAAGCCCCAGTTAAGCCCCATGCCGCCCGCCTGCATTTTGCGACGGTCTTCATAGATTTTAGCGACTTGACGCTGAACTTCGACGCCATCAGGAATCTCGCACATTCTCGCGGCCAACTGCTGCAGACGCTTCATATCGAAGGTAGTGTCTGCATCACCGGTCCACTCATGCCCTAGGTAGGGAGCCCAATCCACAAAGAGTGATGTATTAGGCTCTTGCACCAAGGCATTGGCTACGTGATTGCCCGCCACAAGATCATCGCGGTAGGTTTCAACCATTGCCTTAGCGTCTTCTTCTGACAATACGCCCTGCTCGACCAGACGTTTTGCATAGAGTGAACGCGAAGAAGGGTGATCTTTAATCTTGGCGTACATCATCGGTTGGGTGCCCGATGGCTCGTCGGCCTCGTTGTGGCCACGGCGGCGGTAGCACACCAGATCAATAACAACGTCTTTCTTAAACTGTTGACGGTAATCCAACGCCACTTGGGTCGCATGGATAACCGCATCTGGATCATCGCCGTTAACATGGAAAATCGGCGCCTGAACCATCTTAGCAATATCAGTACAGTATTCGGTGGAGCGCGCATCCAAGGGGTTCGACGTCGTAAAGCCCACTTGGTTGTTAATCACGATGTGTACTGTGCCACCGGTTTTGTAGGCACGGGTTTGAGACATCTGGAATGTCTCCATGACCACGCCCTGACCAGCAAACGCTGCATCGCCATGAACGTTGATTGGCAGTACTTTGCTGCCCTCTTCATCATTACGGCGATCTTGACGTGCGCGTACCGAGCCTTCTACTACCGGCGCAACAATTTCCAAATGCGACGGGTTAAACGACATTGCCAAGTGAACTTCGCCACCAGGCGACATGACGTTAGAGCTGAAGCCTTGGTGATATTTCACATCACCAGAACCACGCTCAATCACCTTTTTACCGTCGAACTCGTCGATCAATTCAGCGGGATTTTTCCCCAGAATATTAACCAACAGGTTCAAACGGCCACGGTGAGCCATGCCAATAACAACTTCTTTAGTGCCATAGCCGCCGGAGCGCTGAATCAACTCGTCCATCATCGGAACAAATGATTCACCACCTTCAAGACCGAAGCGTTTGGTACCTGGATATTTAGACGCTAGGTAATTTTCCAAACCTTCGGCAGCGGTAAGGCGCTCAAGCACATGCTTACGCACATCGTCGCTGAATTTCGGCGCACTGCGCACCGATTCAAAACGCCGTTGCAACCAACGTTTCTCTTCGGTATCGACAATGTGCATGATCTCGCAACCGATAGAGCGACAATAGGTCTGCTCCAGCGCATCAACAATCTCACGCAGCGGTGCTTTATCAATACCTAAAAAAAACGAACCGGTCTGGAACTCGGTGTCAAGATCAGCTTTAGAAAGCTGATGAAATGACAGATCGAGGTCTGGGACGGGGGTGGGATTACGCAGTCCTAGCGGGTCGATATTGGCCTTCTGATGACCACGAAAGCGGTATGCGTTAATCAGCTGCAGGACCTTCACCTGCTTTTTATTCTCACCGCTATCGGAGGCGGCGGCTACCCGGCCTGGGCGACTTTCACGACCCAGTTGGTAGAACTGATCACGAGTGGGGCTTAGTGGAACATCGTGGGAGGCACTGCCCTCAGAACGAGGCAACTGATCAAAATAGCTGCGCCATTCATCTGAGACAGAATCAGGATCGGCGAGGTACTGCTCATAAAGCGCTTCCACGTAGTGGACATTGCCACCACTAACGTGAGAGGAACGCCACATCAACTCCATTATGCCTTGTTGCATCTCTCGGTCACCCTGCACTGATGGGGTGGTATCGGTATCGCTGCAATCGCGCAACGACATCGCTATTGCCCTGCCGGCGGGGCGGGACATATGCCGGCGGCGCCGACCGAAGGCCGGAAGCCCTATTCATACTAGCTGTAAGTACTACATTTTCACTACGTACCACTTCAGTACGCTCTATTTCATACGTACTATTATACCTTCGTCTACTTACTACGTTAATACGAAGGCTTCTTTTATCTAGTCGTGCTCAATCAGTTCATGCTCAAAAGCCGGTACTTGCGGCACCGGCTTTTAAACTTGACTGGCTAGGTAGTGCGACGTGTCGCCGCACCACCTAACGCCCCTATGATAACAAGCGAAGCGCCACGATTTAAGTGGCTTTGTGCAGCAACTTACGTAGCGATCGCATTTTTTTCATAGGATTAGGCGTTTACGTCGCATCAGCCAACAACATTTCACGAATTTTACCAATTGCACGGGTCGGATTTAGCCCTTTTGGACAAACCGCAACGCAATTCATGATGCCGCGGCAACGAAACACGGAGAACGGATCTTCCAGGCTGGTAAGACGTTCGCGGGTAGCCGTGTCACGTGTATCCGCAAGAAAGCGATAAGACTGTAGCAAACCAGCCGGACCGACAAACTTGTCTGGATTCCACCAGAAAGACGGGCAGGACGTGGAACAGCAGGCACACAGAATACACTCATACAGGCCATCGAGCTTGTCGCGCTCTTCTGGTGATTGCAGACGCTCAATCGCTGGTGCAGGCTCATCGTTCTGCAAGTATGGCTGAATGCGCTCGTACTGCTTATAGAACAGCCCCATATCCACAACCATATCGCGGATAACCGGCAGACCCGGCAACGGGCGCAAGGTCAGCTTATTGCCTTTCACAACATCTGACAGCGGCGTAATACATGCCAAGCCGTTTTTACCGTTCATGTTCATGCCATCGGAACCGCATACGCCCTCACGGCAGCTGCGACGGAACGCAAGTCCGCTATCCTGCTCTTTCATCAGATGCAGAACATCCAGCACCATCAGATCGCGGCCTTTAGTATCGACCTGGAACTCCTGCATATAGGGCGCGGAGTCGGTTTCCGGATTGTAGCGGTATACGGATACCTGAAGGTTAGACATGGTGACTCCCTCTCGTCAGTGCAGAGATTAGTAGGTGCGAACCTTAGGCTCGAATGTATCAACAGTTTTCGGCTTGAAGTTAACGTCGCGCTTCTTCAGCTCTTTCGTGGCCGGGAAGTAAAGCGAGTGCTTCAGCCAGTTGACATCATCACGGTCAGGATAGTCGTAGCGCGAGTGCGCACCACGGCTCTCATTACGCTCAAGGGCAGCAATCGCCGTTGCTTCTGCCACTTCCATTAGGTTATCAAGTTCTAAAGCTTCAACACGCGCCGTGTTGAACGCATTGGACTTGTCAGGCAGGTGCGCATTGGCAATTCGGCTGCGCAGATCCGCCAGTTTCTTGACACCTTCCTGCATATTCTTCTCTTCACGGAATACACCGAAAGAGGTCTGCATGATGTCTTGGAGCTCTGCTTTAAGCTCAGGAATGCTCTCGCCACCTTCCGATTCATTCCAGCGCGTAATACGTTTCATCGCTGATTCGATATCAGATTCAGAAGCATCCAGGTAATCAATACCTTCGTTCAGCGCGCCTTCAATAAACATCCCCGCCGCACGACCGAAGACCACCAGATCCAGCAACGAATTACCGCCCAAGCGGTTAGCGCCGTGAACCGATACACACGCCGCTTCACCACAAGCAAACAAACCGTTAACGATATGATCGTTGCCGCTTTCGTCCTGGGTAATTGCCTGACCATGAATATTGGTCGGAATACCGCCCATCATGTAGTGGCAAGTAGGCACGACAGGAATCGGATCTTTAGCAGGGTCAACGTGAGCAAACGTTTTCGACAGCTCAACGATACCCGGCAGGCGCTTACCAAGAACTTCTTCACCCAGGTGATCAAGCTTCAAGAAGACGTGATCGCCCTTCTCGCCACAACCACGACCTTCCAGAATTTCCATGACCATTGAGCGTGCAACAACGTCACGGCCTGCCAAGTCTTTGGCGTTCGGCGCATAACGTTCCATGAAGCGTTCGCCATCTTTATTGATCAGGTAACCACCCTCACCACGGCAACCTTCAGTGACCAGCGTACCCGCACCATAAATACCGGTCGGGTGGAACTGCCACATTTCCATGTCCTGCATCGGGAAGCCAGCACGTAACGCCATGCCGATACCATCGCCAGTATTGATCAAGGCATTAGTAGTAGAGGCGTAGATACGACCTGCACCACCCGTGGCCAGAACAGTGGCTTTCGATTTAACGTGGACAACTTCGCCAGTTTCGATGCACATGGCGATACAACCAACCACATCACCGTTGCTGTTTTTCACCAGATCTACCGCGTACCACTCATTCAAGAACGTGGTGTTGTTCTTGAGGTTGTTTTGGTAGAGCGTGTGAAGCAGTGCGTGGCCAGTACGGTCAGCGGCTGCGCAGGTACGTGCCGCCTGACCGCCTTCGCCGAAGTTTTTCGACTGGCCACCAAACGGACGCTGATAAATACGGCCATTATCAAAGCGCGAGAACGGCAGCCCCATGTGCTCAAGTTCAAACACCGCTTTCGGGCCTTCTGAACACATGTACTCAGCTGCGTCTTGGTCGGCAATGTAGTCGCCGCCTTTAACAGTGTCGTACATGTGCCAGCGCCAGTCATCGTTCGGATCTGACGATGCGATGGCGCAAGTAATACCACCCTGGGCAGAAACCGTGTGAGAGCGTGTCGGGAACACTTTGGACAGTACGGCTGTCTTTTTGCCAGATTTGGCAAGTTCTAAAGCAGCACGCAAGCCAGAGCCACCGCCACCGATGATAATGGCGTCAAATGTCAGGCTACGAAGGTTAGACATGTATCAAGCTCCCCACAGAATTTGAATGCCCCACACCAGATATACGAAGATGGCCAGAATAATCAGAGTCTGGGCACCCACGCGCAGGCGAGTGGACTTGAGATAATCGGTGGTGACCGTCCACAAACCGATCCAGGCGTGCGCTGCAATGGAGACAAATGCGAGCAGCGAGAAAATACGCATCCAAGTTTGATCGAACAGTCCACTCCAAGCGTAGTAATCCAGATTAGGATTGAGCAGCAGGTAGGCGACGATAAAGACGGTATATACAGCCAAGATTACCGCTGAAACGCGCTGCATTAGCCAATCGGATAACCCGCTACGGCCAAAACTTGTGATGTTGGTTACCATACCCAAACTCCTGCCAGGATGATCAGAACGACACTGACGACAACAGTGATTTGTGCTTTTTTCACGCCACCTTCTAGGGTCACGCCGATATCCGCATCCATCAACAGGTGTTTGATACCTGCTACAAAATGGAATGCCAATGCGGATAACAATCCCCAGGCAATGAACTTGGCGAAAAAGTTATTGGCCAATGCGTTGCTGACGGCATCAAAGCCAGCCGGAGACGATAGTGATTTACCCAGCGCCCAAAAAGCGAAAATCAGGCCAACGAAGAGGATGACACCCGTAATACGGTGTGTAATCGACGTTAGCGCCGGTAGTGGGAAATGTATCGTAGTAAGGTCTAAGTTTACGGGTCGTTTGCTATTCACGGCGTTATACACACTCTCTTGGCCCGCTCTGCGACAGGTCGGGCATGGCCCGAGCGGGCAGTGGTTGCTGGAAGGGGCTCGGCCGTTGCCAAGTCGAGCACGACCTCCTACCTGCCGGTCGCGCGCCGTGGATTATAAGAACCTTCGCCCCTGCTGACAAACCGAACTCAAGCTTAACTCGACTATGGTGCAAGAAAAATGAGGTCAACCTGAGTCGATTTTGCGTTGCAGCATGGTTATAGTGACAGGAGATTGATGGTTTGATAAGTCCGTTAACGTGTCGTCAACCCCCTGACGCCTCTACCACGAACTCCACGCTTATCATATACAAAGATTATCCAACACAACAACAGCTGTACAAGGATACCTAGCGCTTAGGCTAATTGACAAAATGTCGCACACTTCTATAGTAGGCGAGCCTTTTCGCCGGCGCGGTATGCGAAACAACGACATTACGTCCCAAACCGAATTCGAAAGGAGGCCAGCATGGCTGACAGGAAAGCGACATTGACGGTAGACGGTCTAGAACAATCGATCGAACTACCCATGTATTCCGGCACACTTGGCCCCGACGTCATCGACGTACGCGGCTTAGGTGCTGAAGGCCTGTTTACCTACGATCCCGGCTTCATGGCCACCTCTTCCTGCCAGTCCGCTATCACTTATATTGATGGCGGCAAGGGCGTGCTGCTTCACCGCGGCTACCCTATCGACCAACTGGCCAAAGAGTCTAATTTTGTCGAGGTATGCTACACCCTACTATTCGGTGAACTGCCTAACGATGAACAGTATGCAGATTTCGAGTCGCGCATTCGTAACCACACCATGGTGCACGACCAAATCAACAATTTCTTCAAAGGGTTTCGCCGCGATGCGCACCCAATGTCTATTCTTTGTGGCGTCGTTGGCGGCCTAGCTGCCTTCTACCATGACCACATGGACATTACCCAAGAAGAAGATCGCGTGATCAGCGCTATTCGCCTCATTGCAAAAATGCCGACCCTGGCCGCAATGTCGCACAAATATAATGTTGGCCAGCCGTTCAACTACCCCCGCAACGACCTGAGCTATGCAGAAAACTTCCTCTACATGATGTTCAGCAATCCGTGCGAAGAGTACAAAATCAACCCAGTGTACGCGAAAGCCATGGACCGCATCTTTATGTTACACGCGGATCATGAGCAAAACGCCTCGACCTCTACAGTACGCTTAGCAGGCTCAACCGGCGCCAATCCCTTTGCCTGTATCAGCGCCGGTATTGCGGCACTTTGGGGCCCAGCACACGGCGGTGCCAACGAAGCCGTACTGAATATGCTTGATGAAATTGGCGACGACTCTGAAGAAAACATTCAGAGGTTTGTCGACAAAGCAAAAGATAAAGACGACCCCTTCAAGCTGATGGGCTTTGGTCACCGCGTATATCGCAACTTTGACCCGCGCGCCAAAGTAATGAAAGAGACCTGTGATGAAGTCCTTGCCGAGCTTGGCTTAGCTGACGACCCGCAGCTCAAAATCGCCAAGCGCCTAGAGCAAATCGCCCTTGAAGATGAGTACTTCATTGAGCGTAAGCTGTATCCAAACGTCGACTTCTACTCTGGCATCATTCTCAAAGCCATGGGCATACCGACCAATATGTTTACCGTTATTTTCGCGGTATCTCGCACCATTGGCTGGATCTCTCACTGGCATGAAATGCTCAGCGAAAGCTACAAAATTGGCCGCCCACGTCAGCTGTATATCGGCCACGATATGCGCGACTATCCTAAAAAATAACGCCACGGTAACAACGTAGCGTGACTAGGATAATAAAAGGCCACCCACGGGTGGCCTTTTGCTTGTCGTAAATTCTCTTTTCTTTATTACTTTACACATAACATTCCAGCCCCCCCCCCTAATACTCATCACACACCCACAAGGTGCTCTATGCGAACCATCACTACTGTTGCTTTTATTGGCCTGGGCGTTATGGGCTACCCCATGGCAGGCCATCTTGCCAAACAAGGCCTTACAACGCGTGTTTACAACCGCACAAGCAGTAAAGCAGATACCTGGGCAAACGAGTATGGCGGCACCGCACATGCCACCCCCAAAGAAGCCGCTGACGGCGCTGACCTTGTTTTGATATGCGTAGGCAATGACGACGACGTCAGGCAAGTAACTATCGGCACCGATGGCGTGCTGAGCAGCATGACAGCCGGCACCTATCTCATCGACCACACGACTGCCTCTGCAGACCTTGCTCTGGAATTAGACACCACCTGCCGCGAGCAAGGTGTAGCCTTTTTAGACGCCCCCGTCTCCGGCGGGCAGCAAGGGGCTGAAAATGGCGCGCTGACGATTATGTGTGGTGGTGAACAGACACACTTTGACGCTGTCCACCACATCCTTAATCACTACGCCCGTGCCGTCACACTGATGGGCAGCGCTAGCAGTGGCCAACTTACTAAAATGGTTAACCAGATATGTATTGCTGGCTTAGTGCAAGGTCTTGCCGAAGGTCTTCACTTTGCTGAACAAGCAGGACTGGATCAACAACAAGTAATTGATGTGGTATCCAAGGGTGCTGCTGGCTCATGGCAGATGGAAAACCGCCACAAAACGATGATTGCCAATGAGTACAATCATGGCTTTGCAGTGGACTGGATGCGCAAAGATTTAGGGATTTGTTTAGAGCAAGCTCGTCGACTGAGCGCCACGCTACCCGTCACCGCCCTTGTTGACCAATTTTATGCTGATGTGCAACGCATGGATGGAGGACGCTGGGACACTTCGTCGCTTTTGAAACGCCTCCAAAAGCCAGAATAATGCTTGACTTTTAAGCGTCTCGATCTTGAAAAGGGTTTTCCACACTATCTGTGGATAACCCTGTTCACAACCACTACAAAACGTCCCACAATCGCCATGAACAGTGACCCAGCCTTAAATTGATCATTTTTTAACCTAATATAACTTATTGATTTAAAAGGAATAATTCTAAATCACTGATTTTTTGAGACAACAGCCCGAGGTTGTGCACAACCCCTTCCGCAAACTTGCAAAAGTGGACAAGTCAAGCACAAAATCGTCCAAAAACGCTTGAAATGAGAATGATTTCAGCCAACAGCCATAATAACGGGAACGCAAAAACCGACAGATGAGTTGCCTCATTGCCTTTAATTAAAATGCGTATTTTGAGAAATGTTTGCCGACAATAAATCTGCAAATAAATTTCGGGGAAGTAGGAGGTGGCGTCCCATAGGGGGTTCGAACCCCTGTTACCGCCGTGAAAGGGCGGTGTCCTAGACCACTAGACGAATGGGACGTTATTAACCTAAATAAATAACGGCCTTGAGACGCCATATTGAAAACTTTGAATTGAAAATTAACAACCAGAGTTTTCGATATTGGTGGAGCCTAGCGGGATCGAACCGCTGACCTCAACACTGCCAGTGTTGCGCTCTCCCAGCTGAGCTAAGGCCCCACATGTCTCGAAGACGGAGCGTATGTTACTGATTACGCCCGCCTTCGTCAAGCCTTTCAAGCACCCTTTTCAAGCACCCGTATCACAGGCACCTCTGGAAAGCCCGCTAGTGCCAAGCCCTAAACATCAACTAGGCATTAGAGATCACGAAACTCTTTTTCAAAGCGTTTGGCTTGCTTCTTAGAAACACCGCCTAGTACTTCAATGGCATTACGTAGCCGTGCTCGCGTCACGTCAGAACCTAAGATCGCCATGGCATCCATTACAGAGGTACTCGACGTACTGCCAGTAATGGCAATAAAGACAGGGGCTAGGAAAGCCTTCATCTTAATATCGAAATGCTCAACAAGCACTTTAACCTCAGCTAAGAGCACCTCTTTCGACCATGCAGGCACGGCTTCAAAACGCCACACCAAGAACTGCAGCAGCTTAACCAGCTCTTCTTTCTCAAGCTTCACGCTAGCAAAGTCGTTTTCCGTTAGCGCAGGCAACCCTGAGAAGAAATGCCCCGCCAGCGGGATTACTTGGGAAAGGGTTTCCACACGAGGACGCACCTGAGGAAGTATTTGCTTCACGTACTCTTCATTGAATGCCCATTCCCGAAGCGCCTGAAGTAGCGCGTCGTCATCTAAGTCTTCACGAATATAAACGCCGTTCAACCAGGTCAGTTTTTCCAAATCAAACACTGGCCCACCTAACGATACTCGCTGAATATCAAACTCAGCCATCATATCTGACAGGCTAAACTTCTCGCGTTCGTCAGGCATCGACCAACCCATACGGCCTAAGTAATTAGTGACGGCCTGAGGCAAGAATCCCATACGACGATAATAGTTAATCGACGTCGGATTTTTGCGCTTGGATAGCTTGGACTTATCGGGATTGCGCAGCAGCGGCATATGGCACAGCTGCGGCATTTCCCAGCCGAAGTATTCATAAAGTAACTGATGCTTAGGCGCTGAATTAATCCACTCTTCACCGCGCAGTACATGGGTAATGTTCATTAGGTGATCATCAACCACGTTTGCCAGATGATAGGTAGGCATGCCATCTGACTTCAGCAGAATTTGCGCATCAACTTGCGCCCATTCAACTTCGATTGTGCCGCGCAACATATCGTTCACCACACAAACGCCGGTACTCGGCACCTTCATACGAACGACATAAGGCCAACCTTCCTGTTCACGACGAGCCCGCTCATCCGCAGCCAACGCTAAATCAACGGGCTTCAAAGCCAAGTGCATACCAGCCGCTTTGCGAGCTTCCCGCAGTTCATCCAACTCTTCACTGGTGCGGTAACACTTAAAGGCATGCCCCGCATCCATAAGTTGCTGGGCGTACTGAGCGTAGATATCACCACGCTCGCTTTGCCGATACGGGCCGTGAGGGCCGCCCACATCAGGGCCCTCATCCCACTCCAGCCCCAGCCAACGTAACGAATCTAAAATCATCTGTTCTGATTCAGCGGTAGACCGAACCCGATCGGTGTCTTCAATGCGCAGAATGAACTGGCCACCGTGCTGGCGCGCAAAACAGAGATTAAACAGCGCGATATAGGCAGTACCTACATGCGGATCACCCGTTGGAGAAGGCGCGATACGAGTACGAACGGTCATCAAAATGTCCTTTTGGCAATAAAGCGTCTCGCCATTATACGCACCCTTACGGCAACCAGCAGTACCTTGCAGGGAACGAGTTTGACTTAAAAGCGTCTGATCAAAAGTTGGAAGCTCACTGATAGGAAGATGCGCGTTAAAGCACAATCGCTTAGTATGGCGCAGCCCCTATGATTCGTGTCCATACTTGAGAGCGCCTCGCGATTTTTAGTATGCACAGAGCGCCGCCGAATAGGGTGGAAGTACACTCAACGAGCTTGTTTAGCTCATCGATAGGAAAATGAAATGGAATCGCTAGGCTCACGTATAAAGCAACTGCGGCTTCGGGCCAAGCTCAACAAAGCTGCCCTCGCACGTAAAGTAGGCGTATCAGATGTCACCATTTCTTACTGGGAATCCGGTGCGATCAAACAAATCGGCCACGAACGCCTTGTTGCGCTCGCTGATGCCCTTGATTGCTCTTTGGCAACCCTGCTAGAAGGTGACAGCGCCGCCCCTCTGTTGACCCTGACACATACTGGTCC
The DNA here is from genome assembly GCF_024138895.1 of Halomonas sp. XH26. NCBI lineage: Bacteria > Pseudomonadati > Pseudomonadota > Gammaproteobacteria > Oceanospirillales > Halomonadaceae > Halomonas > Halomonas sp. XH26. Next base: position 1,098,004 of record NZ_CP071889.1, on the reverse strand, counting down.
CCTCCCCTGGGAACAGGTTCAGGCAACTATGATGACGGTGCCGCATCATCTGCCGTTAAAGATTGACTGGAAAGCTCCCTGCATAATGGCAACTCCCGGCCAAGAAACGGATTTCTCACCGGTGTCAGCAGGCGACTTAGTGCTATTAGGCCCTACCCATGTGTTTCACAAAGCTGGTCATTATCTGATCCAGCAAGAACAAGGTTATGTTATTGAGCATTTTGCTAAAGCGCCCAGTGACACCACCATACATGCGGTACTGCTAGCACACTGGTCTCCTGCCTAAAGCATCTTTATCTCCCCCACGTCCTACATTTCTTCAACTACGTCCACCTGGTCGCGCGTACGTCTTGGTTCACTGCCCACTAAGAAACTGCGCGAGTAGGTGGCAACCTGGCCTAATCCATGGCGAGTTTGACTAACCAGCTCGCCAGCCAAGTGCTCCCCTTCACTGCCAATGCGCGCCTGAACCACTTCTGGCTGCACAGATGCTACTGAAAGCTGGACCTGCACAATATATCGTCCATCCGGTAAGCCACTGCCAGAACCAAAGGGGCCAGCATTAAACTTCTCTTGCGAAACACTGGTACGCTCCTGCCAGCGCACGCGGCTTATCTCACGCTCAATGGTTACCTGAATAAGAGCGCCGTCCGGCAGGTTGGTTTCGCCTTCTACCATTAAACGACGATCAGAGCGCAGAGAGGCCCTAGCCGAAATGGCTACAACGAGAGGATCGACCACCTTTTGTGGTCCGGCGCTTTGCTGTGGGCTAGGCACTTCAACGACCGGCTCAGGCGGCTCTGAGTGTGACTCCTCCTCCTGACCGCCACAGCTAGCCAGCAGCAGCACGCTCACCAACACTAAACTGATACCACCTAGTGTCTTATGCATAGAGACTCCTCAACAACGAAATATCAGCTTACCACTGCCTAGCCCTCATCACATTGAATTAGACCGCAAAAGAAGCAAAGTGCTGCAGGGCTCACAGGGGTTATTTCATTGACAAACGAAACTAATTTCGTTTTGTAGATTCAATACCTACGCGCCGGACTTTGAACAAGCGACATCTTCCACCTTTGCCGGCCTCTACCTTCACAATTGAGCAGCGCCTGCTTTGTACTCAAACCCGCTTTTTGCGTACAATCGCTCGCCAATGACTCCCCCGCTGTTAAGCAACCACGACTGGCTTATACCGCATCGGATGATGCAAGTGATTGATATGACTAAAGCAAGCCCAGCAGACGCTGCTCGTCTGTTTTCTGTGGCCCCCATGATGGACTGGACAACCCGCGATTACCGCGCGTTTGCACGCACGTTAACCAAGCGGACATTGCTGTATACCGAGATGGTGACCACTGGTGCCATTTTGCATGGAACGCCCCGTGAGCGCTTTTTAGGCTATAGCGATGTAGAGCATCCGATAGCGTTGCAGCTGGGTGGCAGCGATGCGGGAGAGCTGGCCGAGTGTGCAGCCATTGCCGAGGCGTGGGGTTACGACGAGGTCAATCTGAATGTCGGCTGCCCCAGCGACCGAGTGCAGAACAATATGATTGGCGCTTGCTTGATGGGCTACCCTGAAAAAGTGGCAGCGGCGGTGCAAGCTATGCAGGCGGCAGTGTCGATTCCGGTCACGGTTAAGTGCCGTATTGGGATTGACGATCAAGATGAAGATGCTGACTTGGCGCGGTTTATTGAGATTGTGGCGGCGGCAGGTTGCAACGTCTTTACCGTTCACGCGCGCAAGGCATGGCTGCAGGGTTTGTCACCTAAGCAGAACCGGGATGTCCCCCCCCTTAACTACCCCCGCGTGCATCGTTTGAAGCAAAGCCATCCTGAGCTGCATATTGGCATTAATGGGGGGATCAAAACCCTTGCCGAGTGCAAAGCCCAGCTTGAGCACGTAGACAGTGTGATGGTGGGCCGCGAGGCGTATCAGAACCCGTGGCTACTCGCTGGGGTGGATGAGCAGCTGTTTGGTGAAGCAGGGCCTGCACGCACGCGCCTGGAAGCGGCTAACGCGTTTCGCCCCTATATTCAGCAGCGGCTGGATGAAGGGGCCAAGCTGAATCACATTACCCGCCATTTGCTGGGGTTATTTCAGGGCTGTCCCGGTGGCAGGCGTTTCCGTCGCCATCTGTCTGAGCACGCGCACAAAGAGGACGCGGGCCTGCGGCTTTTCGATGAAGCGCTTAGCTTAGTTCGCGAACCCGAAACAGAGACTCAGGAAGCACTACAGCCCGCATCCTAGTTGGACTGCGGGCTGCCGTTAGCTACAGTCGAAACTTGCCTAGCGGTTTGAGTGCGTTAAGCGCAAAAACGCACCGCTATAGATTGCGAACGCCCTGCTCAATCCGCTCGCCGACCTCTTGATCAATATTGCGCCAGTACTCAAAAGCACGTGCTAATACAGGCTCGGTAACGCCACCGGATAAGTGTCCTACCACATTCGACACTAAGCGATCACGCTGGGCATCATCCATTACTTCACGCACTAACGCATGGGCTTGGCTCCAGTCGTCATCGTCTTTTCTGAGCGTATAGGCCGCGCGTACAAACTTTCCGTCTGTCGACCAAACCGCATCTTCTGGGTAACGCTGAGCATCGGCTTTCGGCCCGCCTTTGCTATTGGGCGTATACACAGGATCGGTGGCGTGCCGAATACGCATCGCGCCACCTTGGCTATAGCTGTGCACGGGGCATTTTGGGGTATTCACTGGGATATGCTTGTAGTTCACACCCAAGCGGGCACGGTGAGCGTCAGCATACGAGATAGAGCGTGCCAATAGCATTTTGTCCGGAGATAATCCGGTCCCCGGCACCATGTTATTAGGTTCAAACGCTGCTTGCTCAATTTCGCTATGAAAATCCGTGGGGTTACGGTCGAGCGTCAGCTTACCAACTTCGATTAACGGGTAGTCTTTATGAGACCACACTTTGGTCAAGTCAAAAGGATTCACTCGGTAGGTCTTGGCATCATCAAACGGCATAATCTGCATGTTGAGCGTCCACGTAGGATAGTCGCCCCGCTTAATCGCCTCGAACAGGTCACGACGATGATAATCAGCATCACTGCCGGCCATCTGATCTGCCTGCTCTTGGGTCATGCATTTAATCCCTTGATCAGTTTTGAAGTGATACTTCACCCAAAACCGTTCTCCTTCAGCATTTACCCACATATAGGTGTGACTGGAGTAACCGTTCATGTGCCGCCACGTGGCTGGCACGCCTCGATCGCCCATCAACCATGCCACTTGGTGAGCTGACTCAGGTGCCAGTGTCCAAAAATCCCACTGCATATCGTGGTCACGCAGGCCATTATCCGCTCGGCGTTTTTGCGAGTGAATAAAGTGTTGGAATTTCATCGGGTCGCGAACAAAAAACACGGGGGTATTGTTACCCACCATGTCGAAGTTGCCTTCTTCGGTATAAAACTTAATCGAGAAACCGCGGGGGTCGCGCCATGTGTCAGGGCTGCCGCTCTCGCCGGCGACGGTCGAAAAGCGAATCAGCACGTCAGTCTTAGTGCCCGGTTGTAGAAACTTGGCTTTGGTATAGTGGCTAACATCGTGGGTTACTTCAAAATGCCCAAAGGCACCACTCCCCTTTGCATGAGGTTGGCGGTCAGGAATCATCTCACGGTTAAACGCCGCCATTTGTTCCATCAAATAGTGATCGTGCATAACAATGGGGCCATCAGGCCCTACTGACAGCGCATGCTCGTCGCTTGAAACCGGAATACCTGACTCATTCGTAGTGGGATGCTGGCTATCACTGCTCATAACACTTCCTCCTTGTCACATTCGACATGGCACGATCCGTACCACTGGAAAAAGGCCGCCTTTAACAGGCTATATTAATCTAAGCTAAAGCGGCCACCCCACAGGTATAGCCAACTCACGTGCATCACGCCATCTGTGACTCGGTCTCTTTTGCTATTAGGCCAATAGTTTTTAGCTATAATTTTTTAATGAAAAGCCTTTAACAATAATTTTCAACAACGGCTTGTGAGCAGTCTCTTTGTAGAGCACCGTTACTTAATAACAGTGCACATCATTAGTACCGACTACCAAATACCAAAGCCCAGTATCAATACATCGCATCAGGCTGAGGCGTCAGGCTTGATTGAAAATTTTCAATCGCCGTCTCAGCTTCTTCAATCTCATCAAAGCGGGCAATGTGATAAAGCGCTTCACCTTCGTTCGCTAGTGGCAGACGGCTCATACCAATAACAATGCCGTCGGCCATAGAAAGCACCTCACCTTCATCATTGCCGAAGGGATCTGCCACTTTACCGAGCACCTCGCCTTTTGCTACCCGAGCGCCCAGGCGCACCTTGGGGCGCAAAATGCCGTCGATAGGCGCCCTCGCCCAGCTGGAGCCATTGGCAAGTTCAGCAGGCATCGGTGAGCGGCGACGCTGCTCGCCGGTCAGCATACCTAAACGGCGCATCACGCGTAAAACGCCACGTACGCCGGGGGCAATTGCCCACTCATCAAAACGTAGTGCCTCACCGGCTTCATAAGTAAGCACCGGAATGCCACGATTTTGAGCATAGTGGCGCAAGCTACCTTCGCGAAGCTCTGCATTGAGTACCACGGGGGCACCAAACGCATCGGCCATGCGCTCAGTTTCACTGCCAGGCTGCAACTGAGCACGAATTTGCGGAAGATTGGTGCGATGAATAGCACCGGTATGCAAGTCGATAATATGCGTGGCGTGATCGACAATTTCATCGCGAAATAGCGCCGCAATGCGCCCACCTAGCGAGCCCTTTTCACTGCCCGGAAAACAGCGATTCAAATCGCGTCGATCTGGCAAATAGCGCGTTTGCTGTAAAAAACCGAAGACATTGACGACGGGCACAGCAATTAACGTGCCACGCAAGCTATTGATTGCCTTGGAACGCAGCAAGCGACGAACAATCTCGACCCCATTAATTTCATCGCCATGAATCCCACCGCACACCAGCATGACCGGACCATCTTTACGCCCATGCACGACTTCAACCGGAATATGCAGCTGCGTGTGGGTATATAGGCGTGCCACAGGCACATCAATTTGTAAGCGTTGGCCAGGCATTACAGTGCGCCCAGCCAGGGTAAAAGGTGCTCGCGCCATGCTGAAAATCCTATAGCGTGCCTAATAACGGTTTCGTTTCGAAACGGCGTTTCCAAATAAATCTTATACGCTTTTTACTGACAAATGACGAATTTGTTAATCCACGTTATGAGCTAAAGTAATTAACCATACAGTTTTGAATGTAAAAAGTGGTGCACATAAGATAAAATGGGCTTATCACGTGTCAATTACTGAGGTTACGTTTTTATATGGCAAGAAAAACCAAAGCGGAGGCTGCTGCAACTCGCGAAGCGCTGTTGGATGCGGCTGAAGAGGTGTTTTTCGCAAAAGGCGTAGCTCGCACATCGCTGGAGCAAATTGCTCGTCACGCCAACCTGACGCGCGGTGCTGTTTATTGGCATTTTAAAAATAAAGGCGACCTTTTTATGGCGCTAGTGGAGCGTGTGCGTATGCCCTTCCAGTCGCTAATGGAAGAGGTAAACAACGCCGACCCGACTATCTCACCACTAACTGCCATACAACTTGCCTGCCATGCCGGCTTAAACCGCATGGAGCAGCCGTCCCACCAACGCATTTTATCGATTCTGCTGCATCGCTGTGAATTCTTTAGCGATATCAACCCGATTCAGATGCAGGACGAGATCGCAGACGAGTGTTTTGATGAAATGCTGTCGGTATTTCAACTGGCCCAACAGCAGCAGTTGCTACGCGATGATTTAACCCCCGAGGTGGCAACGCGGCTTATGCAGGCGGCACTGGGTGGCTTGTTTCATGATTGGTTACGAAACCCAGAATCGTTTTCATTGCGCGAACGCGGCGGTGAGATCATCGATACATTGATCACCATGATGAAGCGCTAACCATCTCGCTGCGATGCAGCAATACACCTATACTGAGCGGATTGTCAGCATAGGATAATTTTATGGATGCATTGGAATTTGTTCATATCCGCGAACTTGATATCGCTGTGCGCATTTGGAATCCCGACGCACCCCGCACGCTGATAGCATGGCATGGCCTTGCGCGCCACGGCGGTGATTTCGAAGCCCTAGCCCATCAGCTGGGCAGCGAATGGCGTATTCTTGCACCAGACACGCCTGGTCGCGGCCTTTCCAGCTGGTCACTGTTCCCTGCCCACGATTATCTCTACAGCCACTACATGACCGTGGCGATAGGCGTGCTAGATCATTTTCAATTAAAGCAGGTCGACTGGCTGGGCACTTCCATGGGCGGGCTATTGGGCATGCTGCTGGCTGCTGACAAAACACATCAACATCGGATTTCTAGGCTTATCCTGAACGATGTTGGGCCTGAGTTGAATAAAGACGGCCTAATCGCGCTCTCCAGTTATTTCAGCCTAACCCACCGCTTTACGAGCTTTGTAGACCTACAAAAAGAGCTGACACAGCACTATGCAAGCTTTGGAATTACCACTGATGATGAATGGCGAGCGCTGGCATTGGGAAGCGCTCGGCGACTACCTGATGGTAGCTGGACCTATCACTTCGACCCCCGTATTGGCGAGCAATTCATCCATGACACACCGCGAGACACATGGGCAGATTGGGCGAACGTTCACTGCCCTGTGATGGTGATTCGGGGTGCCGAATCAACGTTACTGGATGCCGAAACGCTGCCACGTATGAAAGAGATGCAACCCGGTTTAGTTACTTTCACCGCCTCAGGGTGTGGCCATGCTCCTATGCTGAATCAACCCGAGCAAGTAACACCACTCCGTCAATTTCTCGACACGCCACTAAGCGCCTTCCCCCGCAGTAAACCAACAAGCGCCACCGCTACATTGAACCCTATTGGCCAGTGGCTCGTTAAGCAATGGCGGCGCCTATTTGGCTAGACAACACTCGCTAGGTAAAATAGCCGTTTGAATGGTGCTTGCGGTGCAAGCGCAGCTTATTCACGCGAACGCGCGTATCGAGATATTGTTGCTCAAGCACACTGCGGTACGCGCCTTCGTTGGCAAGATATTTCACAAGCACCCGGCGCTCGCCAGCTTGCGGGCAGTCTCCCGCTTTGCAATGCAATTTAACGGCGCTGCTGGGTTCGTTTTCCAGCTGAGCAGATGCGTATTCATCATTTTGACGTTCTGAGACAACGACCGTAGCGCCCAATAAACAGCGGCGATTGAATGGCTGATAGCGATGAAGCGCACGCTGTAATGAATGGCACACCGCTGCCGCAACTGGCGACGCAACTGCAAATGAGACCCACAGCACAAGCACGCCAACAGGCACCCTCAACATACCCAGCGATAACCAGCGGAGGGCTAGTAGCTCAATAGCCAGCGAAATAGCACCCGCAAAAAGTACTAAGAGGCTTAATGCAAGCGTAGCAGGCACACCTGCAAAGCCCAGTGATACCAGCGTGCTGGCCATATGATCGTCGCGTAGACTATCGCGCTCAAATAGCTCCAACGGCGCAAGCCTGACCAGCACCAGTAGCCAGTAGAGCGCTATCAAAGCCAACAAGAAGGTAAAAACAACTGTTGGAAATTGCAGTACGGCGGAAACAAGTGATTGCATCATGGCGTGTTCTCCTCCAGACAAAGCCTGGTGATGTTTTCGCTTGACGTTATATTTATTAGCACAAGCTAAAAACAGGGTCTCTTTTAGCGTAGACCACCTTACGCGTTTATGTGTTTAGCTACCTTGACTGCCATCTCTTATCGACCAAAAACTAAGCCCTGCGTTTTGTATAAAAACTGCTTCAACTCACCGCACAAAGGCGGCGAGCTGAGACAACTAATCAACTAAGATAAATTACCTTAAATCAGCGACGCCCCCGCAGCTTATCCCTTAACGTTTGCAACCGGCTTTTAACTTCATCTAGGGTATGGCTTTCGCCCATCAAACCACGAATAGCCTGAAGCTGATGTTCAAACAGCCCATGATGGTGAAGATCCTCAGGGGTTTCTTCCCGACCAAGCGGCAGGATATTTTCGAAGTAGGTTCCCCCCAGAATACGCCGTAAAACGCCCTCTCCCAGAAATGCTTCATCACTGTTCAGAGTGCGAGTTGCCCGCAGCAAGCGACGCACATCGTATTGACCAGGATAGATGTCCGGCACCTGCTTCTTGAGCCCAAGTAAGCTATAAACACCAATACGGGCAGTTCTTACCGAGCTTTCCAGTGTGAACACGACATCGTTATGGGTTTCTACAAACTGCCCCATGCAGGCTAGGTTGGTACAGCCTTCAGGAACCACGCTGGGGCGATCTCCCTTGGCTCTTGGCATGAATTGAGCGGTGATATAAGGCATTAGCGCGATACGTGTTTTGGTGGCAGCCAGTATGGCGTCGAGCTGATCAATCAGGCCAAGGTGATAACACATCTCAGTCAGCACTTCTTTCCCAGTACACTCAGGCATTGGCTTTTTGACATAATCGCCGGGCTTGTCCATCAACAATGCGTATGTCCATAGCACAATCACATCATCGGGCTGGTCGGGAAAATGCGGTTGGCGATTACAGGTAAAGCTCATTAACCAGGAGGAGTCGGTAAAGGTGATAATCCCACCTGTAGCCGTGAATCCTGAATAGGGATCATTAACCGACAGTTCTTTAAGTTTATCCATCAGAGGCGAAGGTTTACAGGTAAGCGTTACTGACTCCCAGGTAGAGCGTGGAACGTCCCCGCAGAACTTTTCTGGCTTCCCGAAGATATCTGATTTTTCTGCGAGATTCTTCCACAGTTGCCAGCCTGATCCCTCGCCAGCCTGCACGTTGTCTTTCAACTGTGGAACGGTGTCATCATCGCCATAAGCCGTATCTTCGGTCATAGAACCAGTGGTGACAAACACCAGATCGCGAGTGCCGATAGGGATAGACTTATCGCCATCACTGCCTCGGCACTGAAGAGCGGTGACGGTTCTGCAGCCGTCCTGGGTATCCATGTCCAGGTTCTCGACAACCGTGTCGTACTGGATATTCACGCCCTGATCTTGCAGCCAGTTCATCAGCGGTCGAACAAAACTGTCGTACTGGTTGTACTTTGGAAACACCAGTGACGTCATGTCGTTAAGCCCATCCATCAAGTGCAGAAAGCGATGCATGTACAGCTTCATTTCAAGTGCTGAATGCCAGTTCTGGAAGGCAAACATAGTGCGCCAGAAGGTATAGAAATTGGTTTCCAGAAATCCTTCACTGAACCACTGCTCTACTGTGACATCATCCAGATCCTCTTTGCGTGCTAGCAGTAGCTTAACAACCTCTAACTGCTGGCGTTTGGTGAGATTCATGGTGGAAAAGTCTTTGATCTGGCCCTGCTTTTCCAACAGGCGCGCTTTTGACCAGTTTTTGTCGGCGTCATTCACGATGCGGTACTCATCCAGCACCGTAAATGGTGGCGGTAACTCCAGAGCCGGTATTTCCGAGAAGACGTCCCAGAAATTCTGGTAGGTCATCTCCATTTCACGACCTCCACGCACGATATAGCCTTCTTCCGCGTTGCCAGCACCATCCAGCGAGCCACCTTCTATGCCCTGTTCCTCTAGGAAGGTGATATTGCCAGCCGGCATGTGGCCATCACGCATCAGAAAGAAGGCAGCAGACAATCCTGCAATGCCGCCGCCAACGATCCAGGCACGGCGCCCCTCAATCCCCTCGGTCGGAAGCGGACGGTGATTGGTGTAGCTTCCATGCAGATCGGCAGGTGGGAATGACGTATCGATACCGTTGTGTAAGTGTCTTGATGAAGCATCTGGCGCAATATCGAGAGGCTGTCTCTCGAGTGCTTCAATATGGGTTTTCAGCGTTGAACCAGATGTTGTTGAGGCGTTAGATTTACTCATTGATAGATATCCTTTTCTGGGTAGCCACTATCAATTAAGTGTAGTTTAAAAAACTCACTAAACGCCTAAAACCATAAATAATTAACACAGAAAGCCGCTTAAGCAGCAGTATTTATTACAAGCATCGGCAATAACAGAGATAACGCATTCAAAAAAACGGGCACCATGAAAACAGGGTGCCCGCTAGCAAGTCGCTAAACAGCGTTACGCTTAGTCATGGCCTAGCGCTGCCTGCTCGTTGTTACCATCCCGGTCGGGGTGGCGTTTCCGATAGAGCCAATCAGACACCGTGGCAATCATTGCGTAGAAGCTTGGAATAAACAGGCTTCCCAGCACGGCAACAGACGCCATACCGACCGCAACGGTGGTACCTATGTGGTGGCTGCTCACATCGCTCGCGCCAGAAGCCAGTGCCAATGGCAAGGTACCGAAGATAAAGGCCAGTGAGGTCATAACGATAGGACGGAAACGAAGCTCCGCGGCAGTAATCGCTGCTTCACGAATCGATTTACCATGCTCTTTGCGCTGCAACTCTGCAAACTCAACGATAAGGATCGCGTTCTTAGCGGCCAAGCCAACGACCACCAGCATCCCAATTTGGACATAGACACTGGTATCCAGGCCTCGCAACGCAATACCACCCACGCCGCCCAAGAAAGCAAACGGCGTGGCAGTAAGTACCGCTAGTGGTAACGACCAACTCTCATACTGTGCCGCCAGTATCAAGAACACCATCAAAATACCAAACACAATGGCGAGCAAAGCGGTATTACCAAGGTTAGACTCTTGGTAGGCAGTCCCCGTCCAGCCCATTCCCCAGTTTTGGCCCAATGTTTCCTGAACCACTTCCTCCATCGCCTCGATAGCCTGTGTAGAGCTATAGCCTGGCGCTGGATTACCCTGGAACTGAGCCCCCGCATAAACACCGAAGCGAGAAACAACAGATGGACCCGTTTGGCGTTCGAGCGTTACAAACTCAGAAAGAGGAATGCGCTCACCATTGCCACCACGTACATAAACGCTACTCACATCATCGGGCGTTTTACGGAATTTATCTTCATTCTGTAAATAGACCTGGAAGTTACGGTTTTGGTAGCTAAAGAAGTTCACAAAACCATTACCGAAGGTGTTAGCTAGCGCCGAGTTGATATTCTCAAGGGCGACACCATAGCTCAGCGCTTTTTGCTGATCTATTTCCGCACGGTAAGAAGGCACATTGACGTTAAACGTTGTGAAAACGCGGCTTAATGCAGGATGCTGGTTAGCCGCCTGCATAATTTGCAATGACGCTTGATACAGCTCGCGAGGTGATGCGCCTTCAAAAGATTGCAAATAACCAGTGAAACCACCCGTTGTTGAAAGCCCCATGATCGGCGGTACGTTAAATGCCATCGCCGAACCACCATCAATGCTCGCCCCCAACTGCATAATACGGCCAACCAATTCATTAGCCGTTAAATCGCGTTCTGCCCAGGTTTTCATGTTGATAAACATAATGCCCCGTGCGGTATTGACCGCACTCGACAGAATGTCGTATCCAGCGACAGCAGAGGAGTACTCAACGCCCGGAATGGCTTCTATCTGTGAGCTAAGCTCATTCATATAGGCTTGAGTTCGGCTAAGCGATGCAGCATCAGGCAATGAAACGCTAACCAGCACGATACCTTGGTCAGTTTCCGGCACAAGAGTGGAAGGCGTATTTACATAGAGCCAGTAAGAACCGGCCCCCACCGCCACAGTCAGCGCAAGCGCTAACACCCAGAAACGCACCAGCTTTTTCACAAACCACATATAAGCGGCGGTAAAGCCAGCGAAGAGGCGGTCAAACAGACGCAGCGGTGTGGTAATTGCACGCTTAAACGCGGACTGTTTGCTTATGTGCAGGTTATGCTTAATGAAGATGGCCGACAGCGCAGGGGTGAACGTCAGTGCCATCAGCGCCGATAGCGCCACCGATATCGCCACGGTAATCGCAAACTGCTGATAAATCTGGCCGGTAAAGCCACCCAGGAACGCCACGGGTACAAACACCGCAGCCATAATCAGCGATGTGGCAATAACCGGGCCACCCACCTCTTTCATCGCGCGGATAGTGGCATCACGAACCGTAATATCATCCTCTTCGCTCAATACCCGCTCAACGTTCTCCACCACTAGAATCGCATCATCCACCACGATGCCTATCGAAAGCACCAAGGCAAACAGCGTTAACAGGTTAATAGAGAAACCAAACAAGTAAAAACCAGCAAAAGTGCCGATAACCGAGACCGGCACGACCGACATGGCAATGACCGTGAAGCGCCAGTTCTGCAAGAAGATGAACAGAATCACGATAACGATCAGAAACGCTTCGACGAAGGTTTTTAATACGGTTTCTACCGAGGCATCAATAAACAGCGTGGTGTCGTAAGGCGTTACATACTCAAGCCCTGGCGGAAAACGTCCCGATAGTTCTTCCATCGTGGCACGCACTGCTTCAGCGGTTTCCAGTGCGTTGGCACCCGGCTGCTGGTTAATAATAATGGGCGTCATGGTGGCGCCGTTTAAACGAGCATCCACGCCATAAAACGAAGCACCCAGCTCAATACGCGCCACATCCTCTAAACGAAGCGAGGAACCGTCCGGATTGGTGCGCAGAAAGATATTGCGAAAATCATCGGTTCCCGATAAACGCCCACCGGCAGTAATCGTATAGGTATAAGCACGCGGTTCACTTTGCGGTGTTGCCGCTAAGTTACCTGCGGGAATTTCGGTATTCTGCGCGCGAATCGCACTGGCCACTTCACTGGGCGTGAGGTCATACTGAGCCAGCTTGTCAGGGTTCATCCACACCCGCATCGCAAACTCACCGCCGCCTAACACTTCGGCATTACCTACACCGGGCACTTGGCGTAGCTCATCCAAGATATTAAGCGTGGCGTAGTTTTGCATGTAGATTTTGTTGTAGTCACCGCTAGGAGACGTCAAGGCAACAAGCATCAGAATAGAGTCAGAGCGTAACTCAACCGTCACCCCTTGAGACTGAACCGCCTCAGGTAACTGCGAAAGCGCGCCCTGCACTCGGTTATTGACATTGATGGTGTTGATATCTCCATCAGTGCCAATGTTAAACGCAACACTCAGGCTCATAAGACCGTTATCAGCGCTGTTTGAGGTCATATATAGCATGTCCTCAACACCATTGATGGCCTCAGCAAGCGGTGCCGCGACGGTTTGCGCAACCGTCTCAGCATCTGCCCCGGGGAACTGAGCCTGAACTGACACAGTGGGAGGTACAACGCTGGGATACTGCTCTATCGGCAGTATTCGCATCGCCATCGTACCTACCAGCGTCAAGATAATCGCCAAAACGGTGGCGAAAATCGGTCGGCTGATAAAGAAGTTGGAAAAGTTCATTATTGCGCGCCCTCTTCCCCTTCAGCGGGCTGTGCGTCAGCCGCCTCATCCTGCATTGCCTCTGCCTGCCCGGTTTCTTGCTGGGCGTCTTCCTGCTCAGCTTCAGCGACGATGTCGGCAGCGTTACCTTCAAATGGCAGGGGGTCAATTAGCATTCCCGGCTCCAGACCAGCGGGGTCGCCTACGATGACACGCTCGCCAGCAGTAAGGCCATCATGAATGATTTGCCATGGACCAGCCACTTCACCGAGCTGAACCGTGCGCTCACGCGCTTTATTTTCATCATCGACAATAAAGACCCGCGGCCCCATCAGCCCCTGAGTAACGGCAATTTCTGGTACGGCCAGTACATCAAAACGCTTCAAGCCTTCAATACGAACCCTTACAAACTGACCAGGCAGCACAGCACCCTCAGGATTCACAAACGTTGCTGACGCTTGAACCGTGCTAGTGCCGGTATCAACACGAGAACCCAAGAAGTCCAAACGACCTTCAAGCTCAGTGCTGTCGCCGCCATGTTGTCCTGGCACGCTCAAGCGCGCGGTAATGTCTGATGCATTACCGCTCTCACCCAGTTGTCGACGCAACTCAAAGGCATCACGTTGAGGTAGTTGAAAACGAACTTCAAGAGGATCAAGCGGCGTAATAGTGGCTAACTCAGTTCCTGGCGTTACCAAATTACCAACGTTTATCTGGCTTAAGCTGATCATGCCAGACACGGGGGCGGTAACGTTTGAGTAGCCTAAATCCAGGTTAGCGCTAGTTAAGGCCGCTTCTGCTTGGGCTACACTGGCTTGGGCAACCCGCTGGTCAGCCAGTGCTTGGTCATACTGCTGACGACTCACCGAGTTTTGGCTTAACAACTGCTCAAAACGCTGCGCATCGCGCTGGGCTCGGGACAGTTCAGCGCGCGCACTTTGCAAGTCAGCCTCACGCTGATTGACCGTTGCTTGGTAGAGATCTGGCTCGATGGTGTAGAGGCGATCGCCCTGCTCTACCAGTTGACCTGGCTCAAAATGGCGCTCTTCAAGAAACCCGTTTACCCTTGCCACAAGCGTAACTTCGCTGTCGCTGCGCAGCAGTGATGGGTAGGATTTATCCAGAGGAATATCCTGGCGGGCTATTTCAGCTACTTCTACCGCATGGGGCGGAGCTTCCTGCTGCCCAGCCTGCTGTTGCTGAGGCTGCTCCTGGCCACATGCGGCTAGCGCCAATGCAGCTATCAGCGTCACTAGACTCGCTCGACCTGAGTGAATCATTTTCTTCATACGTTTGTTTCCCATTAATCTTTTCAACATTGACGGATAGCAGCACAGCGCGTGTTTTGTTTAATATGTTAGAAAACTAACAACTCGCTAGCTTATGCGCCCGGCGTGGGTGGAGCGCCAATATCCATAGCCCGCTGGTAGGCGTCGGGGTCGCCGCTTTCGGGCAGCGTGAAGTTCACCTCATCCCCCGTTAGCCACGCATTGACTTCTTCAATCGCCTCAACGTCTAACAGGCCCGCCTGCTGACGCAGAGAGAGCAAGTTCACCACATAGTCATAACGCGCTTCAGCATAGTTGGCGATAGCGTTATAGAGGTTTTGTTCAGCGTTCAACACGTCCACGATATTACGTGTGCCTACTTCATAACCGGCACGGGTAGCTTCTAAAGCACTGCGGTTAGAGACGATTGCCTGCTGACGAGCCTCAACGGTATCGACGTTGTTGCTGACCTGGGTATAGAGTGAACGCACTTGCTGGATAGTCGTACGGCGTTGAGACTCGAAATCGTATTGGCTACTTTCTAACTGGAAGGTACCTTGGCGGATACGAGCGCTGGTGCTGCCACCGGTATAAATAGGCAAGTTCGCTGAGACACCCACTTGGCTTGATGTGTTGTAGCCACTCACCAAATCACTATCGCTGTCCGAGTACTGGTAGTTAGCAAATGCTTGAACCGTCGGCATACGTCCGGCACGCGCTAGCTCGACGCCCACGCGAGAAAGCTCAATACCCGCCTGCTGCGCTAATACCTGCGGATTACGCTCTATTGCTTGCTCTACCCAATAGTTACGATCCGTGGGGCTCGGCAGGGCGATAGGCATGCTGTCGCCAAGTGCATCGATATTGGCATAACGTTGCCCAGTTAGTTGTTCAAGTACCTCAAATGCCACCTGAAGATTGCTTTCTCCAGCAATGCGGTCAGCGCGGGATTGATCAAAACTCGCCCGCGCTTCCTCTACTTCAGTGATGGCAATGAGGCCAACTTCAAACTGTTCCTGGGCCTGTTCTAACTGGCGGCCAATCGCACGCTCTTGAGCTAAGCGCGCTTCGAGCACTTCATGGGCACGTAAAATATCAAAATAAGCGGTAGCAACATCAATCAACAATTGCTGTTCAGTAGCGGCCAATAGGTACACTTGTTGATCAATCTGACGCTCAGCCTGATTCACTTCCTCACGCGTGACGACATTAAATAGTGCCTGGGTCGCTTCAAGCTTTAACGACGCCGTATTATAACGATCATCGCCAACACCCCCACCATCTGCATTAGAAGCAGCACCAGCACTCTGCCCCCCTCTTGAGGAGGACTGGCTTTCATACTGCTGGTTATGGACGACATTGCCAGAGGCATTTACCTGAGGCAACAGGGCACCACTTGCCACATCACTTGCCGCTTCAACACTTGAAAACTCAGCGCGTGCTGAGGCCAAGGCAGCGTTATTGTTAAGCGCATCGCGGGTGATATTGACTAAATCTGCCGCTTGAGCAGGCAGGATGAAAGAAGATGTCAGCACTGCTAATAGCAGGGGACGAAAAGGGGCATTGACTGCCCAGTGTGCCAGTCGCATGGGATTGCCTCTAGGTGTCAACGTAGGGTGGCGATAATGATAGCCATTCTGAAAGGTGGCATTATAGTTACATTCATGTATGTATGCTAGGCTTGAACTTAGCCTAAATATATGAACAGCGTCACGTATAGATAACCGCACAACACAAGACTCTTTATTACCTTAGTCCAAAGCCCCATAAGCTTGCAGCTTTTTAGCACTCCTTTTGCTCACTCGAATATTAAGTGAACTGTGTTACAGCTAATGTAAATAACACGCTAACTCAAGTGAGCGTTTGAGTCTCTCAACAACATGCGAGAGTAATTGGCAATCCAAACAGATAGCTAATAAAGCGAGAAAAACAGCACCATCACCACTATTGCTCCGTCAAACGCTGACCCATTAACTCTCAACAGCTTCCAACACTGCTACACAGCGTTCAACGGCACTGCGATACTCTGAACCAAATAACAGTAGATGGTTAAGCAATGGATAAAGCTGAAACAGCGCTTCGCGTCTTGGCCAGTCGGTTGGCTTATCGCCGTTCCAGTAAGCATCAAAAAAAGGTGCACCAGGCGACCCAAACAGGGTCAGCATGGCCAAATCAACGTCGGGATAATGGCGATAAACAGCAGGATCAATCAGTGCTGGCCCTCTAGTGGTCGTCAGCACATTACCCGACCATAGGTCACCGTGAATAAGGCTGGCAGGCGAATCTGGCAGCCATGTTTCTAGTTGCTCTGCTTGGTGTTCAACACGGCGGCACAACGCGCCATTCAGTAGGCCCTGCTGATAACAAGCTTGAGTAAGAGGCAGTAGACGCCGTTCGCGCTGAAACGCACGACCATCTGCCAGTGGGGAGTTGGGTTGGGGCGTACGCCCACACGCATTGTCCTGATGCCAGCCATGGGCATCACCTATCACACCATGCAACTCACGCAGCCCTTCGCCTAAAGCGACGCTACTTTGGGTATTTGCGGGTTGGGTATCGAGTGACTCTATCACCAGCCACCCCATCGTCTCTCCCAGCACCTCAGGTATCACTAATGAAGTGCCCGCCCCCTTGAGCGCGCGGAGCCCTTCTGCTTCACCAAGCAATCGCGCGGAATCGTCGTGTTTGATAACGACTTGCCCTTGGCGGGTAGTTAAGGCGTAAACAGCGGCTATGTCACCACCACTGAGTGGCTGAAGCTTATCAGTGGGGATTAATCCCAGCGTATCTAGTAAATCGCGCAAAGTGACATCCATGACTCTCTCCGCTCAAGGTGCATGTACTCTTGCTCCTCTCATTGAGGCCAAGTCCACATCGAAATCTAGCAGCGCTTGGTTATAGATCAAATAGGCTAGATTAATGGTCGCAAGTCCCCAGCGGTATGCTGGCCCAACCATTCGCATCACCGCAAGTTTATCCATCGACACACTCACTTGCCCTATAATTTGAAATATTGCCTTACAACGCCTCCACTAGGGCTCTTACGCAATCGTTTATTAATTAGGATACTGGTGACTATGTACAAGCTTGCTTTTTTTGTTCCCGTTGAAGATGCCGAGAGTGTTAAAGAAGCGGTCTTTGAGACAGGAGCTGGCCGACTTGGTGATTATGAGGCCTGCTGTTTTCAAACCCACGGTACCGGCCAGTTCCGCCCGCTAGAGGGCGCACACCCCCATATTGGACACGTAGGGTCACTTGAAACTGTCGAAGAAGTGAAGGTTGAACTTGTTTGCCGCGATGAGTATATACGGGCAGCGATTGCGGCATTGAAGTTAGCCCACCCCTATGAAGAGGTGGCCTATGATGTTTGGCAATTGGCCGAGCTGTAATTCAGTAATACAAGGCTTTAATAGATGATGTTGCTAGCAACGCCTAAACAGCAATAAAGCTTAGGCACTGCCAAAATATCGCTCCCTATCTTCAGGGGTAATCGAGCTGATGTGCAGCGGGTAGTGCGCATTTTTACGGTCTTCATAGAAGTGCTTTAACGTGCGCTCAATCGTTGGAAAAGCAAGCTCATCCCAAGGAATTTCATGCTCTTCGAACAGCGCTACTTCCAAGCTTTCAGGGCCTGCGCTAAAGCCACCGAGAAGCTCTGCACGAAAAATCATATACACTTGATTGATATGAGGCAGATCAATGAGCGTGTATAACCCCTCCAGTTTGACCTCTGCAACGGCCTCCTCCCAGGTCTCGCGTGCGGCGGCCTGCTGAGTGGTTTCGGCGTTTTCCATATAGCCCGCGGGTAGCGTCCAATACCCTTTGCGCGGAGAAATCGCCCGTTTACACAGCAATATTTTATCGTCAATCACCGGCAGCGTCCCCGCCACAATACGCGGGTTCTGGTAATGAATAGTGCCACAGGCATCGCATAAATAGCGCGAACGGTCATCGCCTTCAGGAACAGCAAAACGGACTTTTTCACCACACTGACTACAAAAATTCATCGCGTTTTCTCTATGGCTGATGGGGCAAGGCTTTAACGTACTTGACGTCAATAACCGCTGCTGGGTAAAAGAGAACAAAGTAAATGGAAGCCCTATGTTAGAGAAACTGCGCAAACAACTGCAACAGCACTCCCCCCAACGGCTAGACCACGTTGTAATGCCTGAGGCTGCCGTGCTCATGCCTATTGTTGAGCGTCCATCGCCCACGCTGCTGTTTACACGGCGAGCAAGCCATCTCAGCACTCACAGTGGTCAAGTCGCATTTCCTGGCGGCAAACGCGAGGCCTGCGATACTGACCTCTATGCGACGGCTCTTCGCGAGGCACAAGAAGAGATTGCGCTAGCGCCTTCCTTTGTACAACCCTTGGGAAGGTTATCAGACGTTATTTCACTACATGGCATCCGAGTTACGCCCTGGGTCGGCATTATTCCGCCAGATTTACCATTGGTAGCAGATCCCTCAGAACTAGACACCATTTTTGAAGTGCCACTCAGCCATTTTCTAGACGACAGGCGCACCCACACCGATGTAATAACGGTAGATGGCGTTGCTCACTACGTACCTAGCTACCATGTCGACGGCCACGTGATTTGGGGGCTTTCTGCCATGATGCTGGTAGAACTACTGGCGGAAGGGTTTGGCATGCCAATTGACCTTTACCAGCGCCCACCAGGGGCGTTACATCACTACCCTGAGAGAAGCAGTCGCCTACCAAAAGCAGCTCGCATGCCGACTAAGAGAACCATGAAATGATTGCCTCTTCAGCGCCAAACTCTTTACCCAATGGCAATAGCCCCCCAGCGATCAACCCTATCGCCCATATTGCACTGGTCGATGCGCTCGTTGAGCAAGGCTGGTACGTGGGTAACAACGTGATAGACCTTGATCTTTGCCAAGCGCTGCACCGAGAGCTGAACCATATGGCCGAACACGATGTGCTTGATGAGGCTGGCATTGGCCGCGGTAAAGAACATCACCTTCGCAAAGATATTCGCGGCGATGCCATTCACTGGTTGGATAGAGAAAGCGCAGCCCAGCGCCGCTACCTTGACGCCATGGCAGAACTCCAGCTATCCCTCAATCAAGCGCTTTTCCTGGGGTTGTTTGAGTATGAGGCCCACTTTGCCCACTACCCGCCCGGCGCGTTTTATCAACGCCACTTAGACAGTTTTCGAGGGCGAGCTAACCGGGTTATTTCAACCGTCGGTTACTTAAACCCTCAGTGGCCCTTAGATGGCGGTGGCGAAATGGTCATTTATCACCCCGACAACCCTTCTCTGGAAGTCGCCCGCGTAATGCCTGAAGCAGGTACGTTCGCCTGCTTTTTATCCGAAACCATTCCCCACGAGGTGCTGCCAACCCAGCATCCGCGTGCCAGCATCGCTGGCTGGTTTAGGCGCAACGCCTCGCTGGGTGGCGTGCTCGACCCGGCGCGCTGAAACACTATGGACACCAGTAACGAAGCCACATTAATCGCCAGAATCAAAGCCCTAGAAGCGCAAAATGCAGTGCTAGAAGAAGAGAAACGTCATTATCAGTGGCTGGCAGAAAGCACCACTGATTTGATATCTCGCCATGCCCGCGACGGTACTTTTTTATATGCCTCTCAAGCGGCGAGAGACTTATTAGGGTACGAACCGGAAGAGCTGATTGGCGTGTCTGCCTATCAGCTGTTTCATCCCGCCGACCTAAGTGATCTGCTGAACAAATCACCCCGGGTCTACTATCACGACGGTTTTTATCAGCAAACGTATCGGTTTCGGGCTAAAGCAGGTCACTACATCTGGTTTGAAACCACCAGCCGAACCCGCCGAGATGATGCCACAGGCGAGCTAATTGATATTTTATGCGTCTCTCGGGACGTGAGCCGCCGAGTTCATGCCGAAGCCACAAGAGAGCGTTTAGCACAGGTGGTCGAATCCACTACCGACTACGTACTTTTTTTAGGGCCTAATCAGCATATTTTCAGTGCCAACGAAGCGGCACGGCGCTGTTTTTCACTCCCACGAGATGCCATGCAAGTTGCCCTGTCAGCGCTTTACCCTAGTGACTCGTTGGCACTATTGGAGCAGGTGGTATTCCCCGCCGTTGAACGCTATGGCTCCTGGAGCGGCGAGCTGGAAATGCTCAGCACGCACGGCTTAGTTCCCGTGCTTAGTGTCGTGCTTACCCACCGCAGCCGAGGGGCAGAACCAGGGCACTTTGCATTAATTAATCGCGATATTAGCGTGCGTAAAGCTGCCGAAGCCCAGGCACGTCGGCACCAAGAACAAATTGCCCATGCCAATCGGTTAGCTGCCGCCGGAGAGCTTGCGTCTAATATTGCTCATGAACTCAATCAGCCCCTTGGTGCAATCGCCAACTACACCAGTGGCGCCCTTTTGAAAACAACGCACACGCCCAACTTACCCGCCAGTGAGCTACGACTGCCACTGGCCCGCATTGATGAGCAAGTACAGCGTCTTGCCGAACGACTCCGCCATATGCGCAGCTTTGTGCGTAAACGCAGCCACTGTGTCAGGCCCCTGGTGCTTGAACAGGTCATTGCCGCCGCCTTTCAACTGTGCGACTGGCAGTATAAACAGGCCTCAGTTCAACTTACCCAACAATTGCCCCACGGGTTGCCACGTATTTATGCGGACCCTATTGCCCTTGAGCAAGTAATCGTTAACCTATTGCTCAACGCGCTAACCGCGAGCCGTGATACCCCTGGTGCCGATCAGGTCATCGTTTCAGCGCTAAAAAGCGGCAATCGACAGCTGACTCTTAGCGTTGAAGACCAGGGCCCAGGTGTAGCGCCAGCACATCAAGACACCATTTTTGATGCCTTCTTCACCACCCGCGATGAAGGGTTGGGAATGGGCTTGGCAATTAGCCGTTCGCTAATTGAGAGCATGGGCGGGGCGCTTACTCTGCGCCCCCAACAAAGCGCGAAAGGCGCCTGCTTTGACATCACACTTCGCACAGAAACAATATGAATGCGCAATCAGTGCATTAACAGGGGCCAGTAATGACCAGCAGTGTTGAACGACAGTCTACCGCCACTATCGCGGTTGTTGATGATGATCAAGCATTGCGTGAATCGCTGGTTTGGCTGCTTGAATCCGTCGGATTAACCGCTCAAGCGTTTCATGACGGCGAGCAATTCTTAGCGAGTCAGCACGATAAGTTGGGCGCCCTGCTGCTTGATGTTCGCATGCCAGGAATGAGTGGACTGCAAGTGCAGCAGCAGTTGGTTGATCAAGGCAATACCCTGCCGGTCATTATGATGACAGGGCATGGTGATGTCCCCATGGCAGTGGCTGCACTAAAGAACGGCGCATTTGATTTTATTGAAAAGCCGTTTAATCACCAGCAGTTGATTGACAGCGTGCAACAGGCGTTGGGCGATGCTCATCAACAGCAACGCGCTAAGCAGCAGTTGGCAATGCTGCGAACACGTTACCAATCGCTACGCCCGAAAGAGCAGCGCATTGTGATTCATGTAGCAGAAGGAATGACCAGTCGTGAAATTGCCGAGCACATGGAGATTAGCGGTAAAACCGTCGAGGTCTATCGGTTAAGAGCCATGAAGGCCATGCACGCTGCAAATTTGGCAGAGCTGGTGCGACAAGCGGTGGCGCTGGAGCTCGTTTCCTCGCTCAGCGCCCCCCATGTTCATAGCGAACGGCCTAGCTAAGTGGAACAACCTGGCCATTGGCTTTTTCCAGCACATTACGCACCTGCTCGTAATCAATGCCGTGCTCATTACCTTCATGAGCCTCAATTAGGCTAACCACTTCTAACAGCGTTTCCATACCAAAACTCTGTTCATCCGTGGGCGTAAAAGCTTGAACATAGGCATTTCCGTTACTTTCCCAGCCCACCTTAACGGGGCTGTCGATAATGTTTACCTGCGTACCTACTGGAACACGCCAGAATACAGACTCAATGTCTTCTGGGTGCATCCGAATACAGCCCCGGCTAGCACGCATGCCAATACCGTCTGGCTGATTAGTGCCATGAATTAAGTAGCCTGGGATATCCAGCAAAATAGCGTATTGCCCTAACGGATTATCTTCACCTGGTGGAACAACCGCGGGCGCAGGATCACCGCGCTCAGCAGCTTCTTGGCGAATAGACTCAGGTGGATACCATGCAGGGTTCTCAAGACGCATAGTGGTCTTAGTAATGCCCAGCGGCGTATTATACGCATCGCGACCAATGCCAATAGGATACGTCTCTACTCGCGGCGCCTTGCCCTCTTCCACCTCTGGATAATAATAGAGTCTAAGCTCAGCAACATTAATCACAATGCCAGTACGCGGCTCATCTGGCAGAATATATTGGCCGGGTATTTTCACCTCAGTACCTTCGCCAGGTATCCAAATACTGGTATCTGGATTGGCCATACGAATCTCTTCGTAACCCACATTATGCTCACGGGCAATGTCGAGCAGGGTATCCTCTTTTTTCGCCGTAACGGTATACACCTCGCCCACCATATTCCCTTCATCAGGGAGCAAAAAGTGGCCTTTGGGTAATTCACTTTCACTAGCAACGGCACTGGATGCAAACAACCAAGCTCCCAGAGCTACGCTGCTAGCCCACAATTTTTTAACCTGTCGAAGCGTTTGATACCGCGCGGCAACTGTCATGGGGTCTCCTTTATTATATGGTCCCAAGGCGCTACCTGCTGTTGAGCAGGCTGCAGTGGGGACAATTTGCGTACGAATATGAACAAGCGGTCTGAATGGGTCAATTCGATAGACTGTCGCAGCAATCTCAACGGCCAACGTGGGTGAGACGTCTCATTGAGAGTGATTTTAACGTTTATTAATAAATCTAACACGTCCTGGTTTAACGCTGATGTGCATTTGAATTGATCTTAGTTAAGAGTTCTTCATTAGCGTTGCAATACAGCTCATAGCACCTACCTTTAGAAGTGCCTGTGCACAGCAACGTGTCGGGCTTCACTCATCACCAACAGGAACAGTAGCGCCACCCATCAAAAGGAACCGACTGGGTAGCGTTGGCTAGCAAGGAGCACGAAAAACGCCAACCAGTTTATCGCTACTACGTTACTTAGGGATTAACAGACAGTTGTTAACCCCTTCATAAAAATGCAAGGAGCAACACGATGAAAACGACTTTTCTCAGCACGCTGGTTATTCCTACCTTTATTACCATCGCTGGTGTTGCTGGCGTTGCCCACGCGAGTAATGACAACCAGCCCCCCATGGAAGCTTCTTACTTGACCCAAGCGCCGCAAGGAACTTTCCACTCAGACTCTCTGACGGGCAATCAAGTAAAAAGCAGCGTTGAAAACGATGAAGACATCGGCACCATCAATGATTTAATCATTGATGAGGATGGGCAAATTAATGCTGTTGTTGTCGGCGTTGGTGGTTTCCTTGGTATGGGCGAAAAAGATGTCGCTATCGAATGGGATTCGCTTGAACTTACCAAGGATGAAGATGGCGAAGATTACATTATATCGGTAAACGCCTCTCAAGAAGCGTTGGAAAGTGCCGAAGAGTATGAGCGTGGCAATGACCTTCATACAGAACGCGATACTGAGATGAATAACAGCGAAAATGACGACGAGTAACGCGTGTTTTAACAAGCGGCTTTCGCAAACATAAATCCTGTTAAACTCGACTGCTATAGGGCCTTGCTTAGATGCAAAGCCCTCTTCACAAGTGCCTTTTCATAAGCGCTTTTTCATAAGTGCTTTTTCATAAGTGCTTGAAGCGGCTATTGTGCTTCCCCGAAAAAGAGATCATAAAAAAGCGCTGCATGTCTGCAGCGCTTTTCGGCGTTATCTGGCGTTCGAATCACCCCTTTAAGGTTGCGTCCATAGTAATGTCAGCATTTAATACTTTGGAAACAGGGCAGTTCGCTTTAGCTGTTTCAGCAGCTTCTTGAAAGGCTGCGTCATCGGCACCGCTTACGCTGGCTACAACGTCCAAATGAATACTGGAAATATCGAAACCATCTGCACTTTGTGAAAGCGTTACACGCGCATTGGTATCAATAGCATCAGCGGTAAAGCCTTTCTCTCCAAGAATCATGGAAAGCGCCATTGAGAAACAGCTTGCATGGGCAGCGCCAATTAACTCTTCCGGTGTGGTGCCGGGTGCTCCTTCAAAGCGCTGTTTGAACGAATAGCCAGCATCCAATGCTCCACTTTCCGTCGCCACATTGCCTTGACCATCTTTGAGTCCACCTTCCCAACGTGCGCTTGCTTTACTATCCATTCCGTTCTCCTTTCCTTTGATAGTTAGCGTAAACTCGTTTTAAGGACGCAAACACTACGTCCGCCAACTCAATCAGCGTAGCTGATTCTATCGCCGCTGCCGAATTTACTCGGCAGACAGACTGTCTAATTGTGCAGCTACATCACGTTCTGTACTGCTTTGCTCTGTAATGCCCTGCAGTGATCGAATGGAACGCTCTCCACGCTCTTCAAAAGATTCGTTAAGATCGATCCTTAACTCAACGCGGCGATTGTCCGCCCGCCCTTCAGGCGTGTCATTGGAAGCCAACGGCCTAGTATCAGCGAAGCCTTGTATCATCAGTCGCTCTGCCGTTAGCTCTTCAGTGGCAACAAGCACGTTTGCAACAGAAGACGCACGCAACGCGGACAAATCCCAGTTACTTCGAAAACGGGACGTGCGGATAGGCACGTTGTCCGTATGCCCCTCAATTGAAACCGTTCCGGTGACAGCGGCTAATACCGTTGCCAGCTCTTCCAGCAGATCAGCAAACGCGGGCATGACATCGGCGTTACCAGAGCCAAATGTGCCCTGCTCAGAAATCCTGACGACCACTCGAAACTGATCGACCTCAATGTCGGCAACACCTTCTAACGACGATGCTTTAAGCAAATCTTCGAGACTAGCGGCCACTTGAAGGGTTCGCTGCTGTCGTTGTACATCCAGCATGCTACGCATGGATTCCAACTGTGGTTGCTGCTGGGTAGTTCGTTGTCGCACTTCGTCTAACAAGGTGCGGTCAGGTACTGCTGGAGAAAACTGCTGGAATACCGCACTGGTCCCCATAGGGATTTGGGTAGCCTCAACATCGCGCTGCACGCCGAAGGCTTTTGATAGCTCCTCCGCCACACGGCGAAACTTTTCAGCATCAATTTCTGCAAACGACAATAGCAACACAAAAAAGCATAACAATAGCGACATTAAATCTGCGTATGTCACCATCCAAGCAGGAATATTGGTCTGTTTTTGCGCCATGGATTACGTTCGCTCGCCAGCAGGGCCGGTTTCACCTGAACCTGGCAAGCCACGGTGCTCAGGGGGCAAATAGATGGTCAGCATTTGCTCAAGCACTCGTGGATTTTTATCGCTCTTAATGGCAATCAGCGCGTCGATCCACAGCTCCTGCATTTTGGCTTCCTGGTTCATCCGCACCCATAGTTTTTGAGCGATCGGGTTGGCGATCATCGTTGCAATCATTGCACCATATAAGGTGGTTAACAGAGCAACCGCCATAGCAGGCCCAATTAAAGAAGGGTCGCCCATATTGGAAAGCATTTGTACCAAACCTACCAGGGTGCCAATCATTCCCATCGCGGGAGACACTTCACCTAACGCCGAAAATACTTGGCCGCCTGCTTCGTTTCGTTCCAGCGTCAACAGGCGCTCTTTTTCCATCATATCTTTAATCATTTCGGCGCTGTAGCCGTCGGCCAACATTTGTAGGCCTTTCTTAAGAAACGGAGAATTCACCTCTCGGCTTTCTAACGCAATCATCCCCTCACGGCGGGCAACTTTCGCCAGCTCGACTAATTCATCGATACTTGCTTGAACGCTAGGCAACTGGAATTTAAACGCCCGCGCCGCCGCTTTTAAGGCAAATTTAAATTGGGTGATACTAAACTTCGCCAACACAACAAACAGGCTTCCCCCGACCACTAGCAGCAACCCCGTCGGGTTCATAAACACCTCAGGCGAAGTGCCCATGATTACAGAGGCCCCCACTAACACAGCAGCCCCTACCAAACCTATTAGCGTTGCGAGATCCACGGCCTTCCCTCAAGAATGTAAAAAAATGCTAACTAGCGATTTGCCGAGACAGTAGAGTTTCCTTGCAACAGCGTCAACGCCAAATCGATAACGTTACACAGATTGACAAACGCACTAACTCTTTTTTAGCAAATGCTGATGCACGGGCAGTCTTGGGTATTCGCTTTCCAACGCTTTATCGTTAAGCTGAGCAGCACTATGGCACTCACCACACCTATGGTCGCCGCAATGAATCTAAGGACACATCATGTCATCGGCTGATGCGCTGCGTTTGGTTTTGCTCTCCTCCCTATGGGGACTGTCGTTTATTTTTATGCGCGTCGCAGTACCGGAGTTTGGCCCAGTCCCGCTCGTGCTAATAAGAATGGGCATCGGCGCATTGCTCTTAGTACCGTTGCTAATGAGCCTGCGCTATCTAACGCTAATTTGGCAGCATAAAGGTTCGCTATTGATACTGGGTATCATTAACCATGTGCTACCTTTTTCATTACTGGCGTTGGCAACGACTCGTTTAGAGGCGGGTTTTACGTCACTTATTAACGCCACTACACCGATTTTTACCGCGTTATTGGGCGCTGCTTTTTTTGCCACGCCCATACAACGCCAACAATATCTAGGGTTAGCGTTGGCGTTGTTTGGTGTGTATGTGCTTTCTGCTGATCGGCTAGACTTCGCCCTAGGCGGCGACGGCTGGTTTATTGTTGCCGTACTCGGCGCGACGTTTTGTTATGGGCTTGCCGGTAACTACTCGAAAACGCGCTTGAGTCATCTACCCAGCCGCGTGCTGGCGGCCGGTAGCAGCGCGATGTCAGCATTGATATTACTCGTACCTGGTCTGCTGCTCTGGCCTAGCGAGCCTGTCAGCATGCTCGCCTGGAGCAACGCCCTGGCGCTAGCGATGCTAAGCACCACACTAGCCTTCCTGCTTTACTTCGGACTTTTAGCCAGCGCAGGCGCTACCGCCACGTCAACCGTTACCTTTTTGATTCCTGTCAGCGCGCTACTGTGGGGATATTTACTGCTTGATGAAACGCTTAGCCTTCAAGTGGTGACTGGGATGGTGATTACCCTGTCAGGCACCGCCATTGCCACCCGGCTATTAAAGTTTAGGTCTCGCGGTGCGTTGACACCACCTCGTCCCCCACACGAATAGTGCCTCCTTGCCCTGTGGTCAGCGTGGCATTTTGGCCAAAGTGAGCACCCTTCAGGTGAGGCTGAGTGTTCAGAGAAAGCAGTGTTTTCAGTGGTTCTGCCTGCGCCGGTATGGTGCCAGTATGCTGATCAACCGTGGTGATTTTGCAGCGCTGACAGGGCTTACGAAGCGTCAGCTCATAGCCGCCTTCACCCGCGAGTGTTGCCCACTGGTCTTCCGCCCAGGCATCATCACAGTCGACCACAATATTCGGCCGAAAACGGTTCATCGGTACAGGGGATTGTCCATTGGCAACAAGTGCTTGATTCAAAGCATCCAGAGAGCCGGTGGTGGTTATCAGGAAAGGGTAGCCATCAGAAAAGTAGGTATGAGCCTCGCCTCCCGCCAGAAAATCCTCTTCAACAGAACGCGTAAACTCTGTAGCAAAGCGCACCAAACTGATGCCTTGTGCTTGCTCACCTAACGCCGCCATCAGCCAGTGCGATACATCTTCGCTTTCTGGCAGTGCTTTGCAGTGGTCGTTCCACACTTTTACAAGACGCAAATTGCCTTGGGGGTCTTCAAGGGGAATCGCGATCGGATCTACCTTGGGGTGAGAGAGCACCAGTGCTTGATCGGTTAATTCAACCGCGATGGTCGCAAGCTCTGGTAGCTGGCGCTGGGTGACAAAACGCTGCTGAGCATCCACTAACATCCACCGGCGATCCCAGGCCAACCCATGGCCATGGAGTTCACTTTGGGTAACGTTAATTCCCTTTAAGGATTTAACCGGATAGACAATGAGCTGGGTAATATTCACGGCGGTCTCATGCTCTCTATAGCGATTTTTTTAATGGCTTTTTTAATGACCAATCTTTAATTAACAGCCTATCGAGTTTACTGGCTCGCCGCTAGCTATCTAGAAACTAAAGTGTTTTACCCGTCTCAATTCGATACCCCAAATCCATTACTTGGTGTTCAGGTGCTTCGCCACGAATGCGCGACAATAGCGCTTTCGCAGCGACTTCCCCAATGGCTTGCCGAGGTGTAATGACACTGGCAAGGCGCGGGCTCATCGCCTGGCCGACATCGTGGCCATGAAACCCAGCAATCGCCATCTGTTCGGGGACATTAATGCCATGGCGCAAACACTCAAAGTAAGCCCCAACCGCAACATCGTCATTGGTACAGAAAACACCATCGGCACTAGGGTGATCTCGTTGAATTTCCTGCATGAGCGCCGCCCCGACGCTATAGGAAGAGCGCTGACTGCTCTGCAGCGTTATCGGCGTTAACCCTTGCTCTTCCATAGCTTGGCGATAGCCTTGCTCACGCTGGCGTGTCCGCTCATCCAGACGCACAGCCAGATAAATCACCTGACGCCTGCCACGGCGAATCATCTCACTGACCATATCGTAAGCGGCCTGCACGTTATCGTACCCCACCGCCTGCTGTAGTGGCGGGCGACGGGTATCCATAATTTCCACAATAGGAATACCGGCTGTCTCCAACATCCGCAGGCTACGCGGCGTGTGATCGCGGTCAGACAAGATGACGCCATCCACATTATAAGAGAGCAGCGAGGCCAAACTGCGCTCTTCAAGCTCAGGGCTGTAACCGTAGTGAGAGAGCATCAAGTGATAGCCGGCAGGCTCGGTGTACGCTTCGATACCGACAATGACATCAGCAAATACCTGGTTGGTCAGCGATGGTACCAACACGCCGATAGAGTGGCTGGTAGCCCGAGAAAGCAGGTCTGGTGCCCGATTGGGAATATAGCCAATCTGTTCAGCAACGCTGAAAATACGTTCGCGAAGTCCTTCTGATACCGTATCAGGGTCCCGCAAGCAGCGACTGACGGTCATTTTTGTCGCGTCAACGCGATCAGCAATATCTTGTAATGTCGGGCGTTTTTTCTTCAATGGCGTCACTGACTGTTCTGTTAAGTGCGTAAGCCTGTTAACTACGTAAACCTGCTAAATACAGGACTGTTGAAGGCGCAGGGGCCATACCATAGCGAATAGTACGGCCCCTCGCCTATCCCATCCTTTAGCCTAATGAACGCGTAGCGTAGGCGCTAGCGCCGCCGTAAAGTGCTCGACAATCTCGCTAGGCGATAGCGCAATGGAGACCGTCATCGCTTCATCACTGCTTGGCGGCTCTAAATCGGCGAGCTGGCTTGCCAGCATATTATCACCTTTAAAGAAGTGCCCTGCCCTGGTTGCTAACCGTTCACGCAGAAGCGCATGGCTTCCTTCTAGATATAAAACATGCAGCGCAGGGTCACCTTCGCGCAGGCGATCCCGATAGCGTTTTTTAAGGCCGGAACAGGCGATGACCACGGACGCATTGCGCGCTTTATGAGCCGCGAACAAGTCAGCAAGCGTTGCCAGCCAGTCCCGACGATCGTTGTCATTGAGTGGCGTGCCGCTGGCCATTTTCGCCACATTAGCCGGTGAATGATGGTCGTCACCGTCAATAAACGTTGCGCCCAGCTCTGCTGCTAACTGTTGTCCGATATGCGACTTCCCTGATCCAGAAACGCCCATGACAAGAATACGATGTGATGGCTTATTCACTCGATGCTCCTATCAATTGCCGCGCACGGCGGTGAGGTCAGGCAGCCAAGTAACGATGCCAGGGAACGCAATCAGCACCACCAGAACAACGATCAAGGCGGCGTAGTAAGGCAGCATGGCTTTTACCAGAGACTCCATAGACACCTTGCCGACACCACACCCAACGTACAGACAGGTACCAACTGGCGGGGTTAACAACCCAATGCCTAAAATAAAGGCCATTAGAACGCCAAAGTAAGCGGCATCAACACCCACCGATGTCACGATCGGTGCAAGCATTGGCGCCATAATCACCATGGCTGGCGTTAGATCCATTACAAACCCCACCAACAGCAGTAGCCCCGCCACAATCAGCAGCAGCAAAAACGGCTCCTGGGTAATCGCCTGTACTTGGCGCACTAAGGTTTGTGGAACCATGTTAATGGTTAAAAACCAGGCAATAACGGTGGCAAAAGCCAACAACATCATCACCATGCCAGTAAGCCTTGCGGTGCGAATTAACATACCGCCCAACTCGCTGAGCTTAAATTCACGGTATACCAGCAGGGAAATCGCCAACGAATAGAGCAGCGCAGCAACGGCGGCTTCTGTGGCGGTAAACACGCCGCCAATAATGCCGCCAATAACGATCACAGGAAGTACCAGGGCTAGCCAGGCATCCTTAAACGCTTTCCACAAGCGATCCCAGCGGAATTGGCGAACGCCGCCACCCTGCTTGCTCGCTAGAATAAAGGTGGTCACCATTAGCGCCGCGCCAATTAACAGGCCAGGCACAATCCCCGCGATAAACAGACGACTGATCGACGTCTCGGTAACAATGCCATATAAAATAAGCGGTATAGACGGTGGAATAATAATGCCGATCACCGACGATACGGTGTTAATCGCCGTGGCATTTGCGGCGGTGTAACCTTGCTGTTTCATTGAGGGGATCATCATCGCGCCGGTCGCTGCGGTATCCGCAACCGCCGAACCGCTGATCCCGCCAAAAAACATCGAACCGGTAATGGCTACCTGGCCAAGCCCGCCGCGCATAAAGCCAACTAACGCGCCAGCAAGCTCCATCAAGCGTCGTGCAATGCCACCATTACTCATCACTTCGCCGACGAGAATAAAGAAGGGAATCGCCAGTAGCGGGAAGCTATTCACGCCACGAATTGACTGCTCAATCATAATCGATAGCGGGATATCAGACAGCACCGCCATGACTAAGGCTGCTACCCCTAGGCCAAACGCAATCGGCAAACCAATCACAATAGACGCCAATAATATGGCTAGAAAAATCCACAGCATGATTAACGCTCCCCTGGCAAGTCAGCCGATTGGCGATGTGGTTGACGGATAACTCCCACGCTGATCCACATACGCCAGAGCGATACCGCCGCGATAAAAATGACGCACAACACCAACGACAGGCTGACCAAACTTAGCGGTACGCCCATGATCGCGGAGCGTCCGCTTGAGCGCGTGAGCACTTGATAACCACCCCAAATCATCACTAGCATCAATCCAGTAATAATCAGGTGTTGTAAGAAATAGAGCATGTGCGCAACACGCAATGGCAAACGTCTCACCAGCGCATCGACAGCAATATGCTCATAGCGTGCAAACGCCGCCGCTGCGCCGATAAAGACCAGCCAAATAAACAGCATGCGCGCTAGCTCATCGACCCAAGGCAGTGAATGATTGAACACAGAGCGGCCAACGACATTACTGGAAACCGCGACAATCAGCGCCGCCAAAATAGCGCCAATCAAATACTCCATAGCGAGTGTTAACCAGCGGAACAGCGCAGGACCCTGACGCGTCTCAGTATCAATTTCAAGCAGCTTGCGATTAGGGTCGTTCAAATAAACCGACGGATCTTCCAACGTTGGTGCTGTAGAGGTCACCACGTTTGGGGGAGTAGAGGAGGTAGTCATAAGAACTCCGAGGGGCACTGACAAGTCGGGCAGGCGTGTGGGCCTGCCCGATGGTGCGCTATACGCAGCAGATTAGTGGCTGCTGTCTTCGACGATTTGTTGAATTTCAGCGATCAGATCTTCACCGATACGCGGCGCCCACTCTTCATAAACAGGCTGCACGGCGTCTTGGAAAGCGGCTAACTGCTCATCATCTAAGCGGGTAATTTGCATACCGCGTGCTTCTAACTGATCACGCGACCAGTCGTCATACTCGGCAGAAAGTTGGATTTCGTACTCAGCCGACTGTCGGGCGGCTTCCTGCACCAGCGCTTGATACTCAGGCGCCATGCGGTTCCAGGTACGCTCGGAAAGCATCATGATAAATGGCGTATAAACGTGACGCGTTTCAGTGCCGTAATCCTGCACTTCATTGAAGTTAGAAGTAAGGATGGTGCTCCACGGGTTTTCCTGGCCGTCTACAACGCCTTGCTCAAGCGCCGAAAAT
The DNA here is from genome assembly GCF_024138895.1 of Halomonas sp. XH26. Taxonomy (NCBI): domain Bacteria; kingdom Pseudomonadati; phylum Pseudomonadota; class Gammaproteobacteria; order Oceanospirillales; family Halomonadaceae; genus Halomonas; species Halomonas sp. XH26. Next base: position 1,065,324 of record NZ_CP071889.1, on the reverse strand, counting down.
AGCTCGCCGAAGGCCATTGGTGTTGGGTTGGCACCTAACGCTTCCCAAATTGCCAGGTGAACCGGGTTTTGCATCGTACGAACACTGAGGCCGCGAACGTCCAGGCCCGCCACATCTTCTGGTGATTCGACAGGGCGTGCACTGTTAGACAACTGACGATAGCCGTTTTCAGAGAACGTCAGCGCTTTTAAGCCTGTACCCTCGAACGCATCCAGCATTCCCTGAGCCACGTCACTCTGCATAACAGCCACTGCGGCTTCTCGGCTCGGTAGTAGGAACGGCAAATCAAATGCTGACAGTGCCTCCACGTACCCAGTCGTTGCAGAGCTTGAAGGATAGGTCATATCCAACGTGCCGGTTTGCAGCATTTCCATCATTTGGACATCGTCGCCCAATTGGCTGTTGGGAAAAACATTGACCGTAATACGACCATCGGTACGCTGCTCAAGAATTTCACCGAAGTACTGGCTAGAGAGAAACTGCGGCGATGTTTCGGACAGGCCAATGCCCATACGCAGAGTGTGGCTTCCGTGGTCAGCCACTACGTCGCCTTCAATCGCGGGCGGATCAGAAAGTTCAGGGCCTTGCGCATGTGCCATGCCAAAAGTCAGAGTGGTCGCGCCGACCAGAGTAAGCGTGCTGCGCCAAATCGTTGTCATGACGTTATCTCCAGAATAGTCGTTGTTGTTGGTTGGCTATTTACCGAAAGGCTATCGAATCGTATCGGCCATTAGGTTTGCGGTTTATGTTCCAACAAATTGTTACCGGTAACATTCGATACGTGAAGGCTAGCCATCGCAGCACTCGGTGTCAAAACAAAACGTCCAACTTACGACCAACGTCTAGGGATAGCTACTCACTTCCCCGCGCGCTACATTACGCGTTATGCACCCTGTCCTGGAGTCGAGATGCCAGCGCTAGACCCTTGTAGCGAATTAGAGCTAGATCACCAGCTCTGCTTTGCGCTGTATTCAACATCACTGATGATGACCAAAGTTTATAAACCTCTGCTCAAAGAGCTGGGGCTCACTTACCCGCAATACCTCGCCATGCTGGTACTGTGGCAAGAAGATGGCCTAACAGTAGGTGCCCTAAGCAAACGCTTACTTACAGATCCTGGCTCATTAACGCCACTACTAAAACGGCTTGAAAGTGACCAGCTACTTATCCGGCAACGTAGCCTGCAAGATGAACGTGTCGTCGAGTTATTCCTGACCGATAAAGGCCGCTCGCTTCGTGAACAGGCGCGCCATATCCCTGGCTGTGTCGTCAACGCCAGCAAAACGTCGGTTGAAGCACTCAACCAACTGAAAGAGGATTTAGTCCAACTGCGCGAAAACTTACTTAAGGTCAAGTAACCCGCTGAACGTTGTGACCGGGTAGGTAATTTCTTCAGCTATTTACTTGCGCGCAAAATAAAGCTGCACTAAATTAAAATCCCAAACGCACGCCATGGCTCATAATAACTATGTCCATAACAACCATGTCCATAACAACCACGTCCATAACAACCAAGTTTAGGAAATAATCTATGTCTATTGAAACTGTTGCTTACCGCGCACATGCTCACGCCACTGGCGGCCGCGAGGGCCATGCTAAGTCCTCTGACGGCGCGCTGGATGTTCAGCTCAGCACACCCAAAGAGCTAGGTGGCGCCGGCGGTGAAGGCACCAACCCCGAACAGCTGTTTGCTGCGGGCTACTCTGCTTGCTTTTTAGGTGCTCTTAAGCACGTCGCCAGCCAGGAAAAAGTTAAACTGTCCGACGATACTCAGATCGATGGCAGTGTGGGTATTGGCGCCATTCCCACTGGCTTCGGTATTGAAGTTGAGCTAAAAATCAGCTTGCCTGGTCTTGAAAAAGACGTTGCCCAAACTCTGGTCGACAAAGCCCATATTGTTTGCCCCTACTCCAACGCTACCCGCGGAAATATCGATGTCACACTGACGCTGGTTTAATTACCTAGCGCCCACTCCACCGCTTTGCTTGCGTGCAGAGCGGTGGTGTCATAAAGCGGTATCTGGGTGTGTTTCTGCTCGACCAATAGCGCTATCTCAGTACAACCTAGAATGATCGCCTCAGCACCTTGCTGGTGTAGCGACGTCATAATATCCAGATAACGCTCACGCGATGAAGCGCGGATATGACCATGGCATAGCTCGTCGAAAATGACTTGATGAATCTCAGCACGCTCTTGTTCATTCGGAATGACGACATCAATCCCAAAGCGCTCTTTTAAGCGCGCCTTATAAAACTCCTGCTCCATCGTAAAACGGGTGCCTATCAATCCAACCCGAGCCACGCCATCAATCTGACATTTTTCCCCGGTAGCATCGGCGATGTGCAAAAAGGGAATCTGAATAGCGGACTCAATCGCAGGCGCGACGTTGTGCATGGTATTGGTGGCCAACAGCAAACATTCTGCTCCAGCCTTTTCAATGCGTTTGGAGGCGCTTGCGAGTAACTGGCCAGCAGTCTGCCAATCGCCCTGTTTTTGCAGAGTTTCTATTTCAGCAAAATCGACACTTACCATCACAATCTGCGCCGAGTGGAAACCGCCGAGTGCCTGATTAACGCCTTGGTTCAGCGCCTGATAATAGCTTTGTGTCGACTCCCAGCTCATACCGCCTAATACGCCAATAGTCCGCATAACATTTCTCCATGGTAAATAACTATTTATTATCAGGCTAACAACACACTATCCTTGTACCCACGTTTTAAGGCCCCATAACGCCTTAGTAGCCGCAACATTTCGGGTGAGTCGCTGCACCGCCCTTTTTTATTGTAGGAATAGCGAGGACATCATGAGCGACAACACGACCTATACGCCACCGCGAGTTTGGAAATGGGAACCTGGTAACGGTGGAAAATTCGCTAACATCAATCGCCCCGTTGCTGGTGCGACCCACGAGAAAGTATTACCCGTGGGTAAGCATCCACTGCAGCTTTACTCTCTTGCAACCCCAAACGGCGTAAAAGTCACCGTAATGCTTGAAGAGCTGCTGGAACAGGGTATTAAACAAGCGGAATACGATGCTCACCTGATACAAATTGGCGAAGGTGATCAGTTTGGCAGTGGCTTTGTTGAGGTAAACCCCAACTCTAAGATTCCAGCGCTAATGGATTACAGCACCACCCCGCCCCAGCGGGTCTTTGAGTCAGGTGCGATTCTGCTTTATTTGGCTGAGAAATTTGGTGCGTTCTTACCCAATGACCCGGCGAAGCGGACCGAGTGCCTATCCTGGTTATTTTGGCAAATGGGCAGCGCGCCCATGCTTGGTGGCGGCTTTGGTCACTTTTATGCTTACGCACCAGAAAAATACCAGTACCCGATTGATCGCTATACCATGGAAGTGAAACGTCAGTTGGATGTACTGGATCGCCACTTAGCGGATAACCGCTTTATGGCGGGTGATGAGTACACCATCGCGGATATGGCAATTCACCCATGGTACGGCGCACTGGTAAAAAACCGCGTGTATGAAGCCGCTGAGTTTTTAGAAGCTCATACCTATCAGAACGTCTTACGCTGGACCGATGAGATTGACGCACGCCCTGCCGTTCAACGTGGCCGAATGGTTAACCGCACCTGGGGAGAGCCTGGCGAACAGCTCCACGAGCGCCACGATGCCAGTGATTTTGATCACAAGACCGAAGATAAACGTTAAACCCAAGACAACTGTGAACCGGTAAGGCGGCCGCATTGGCTAGCAATCGCTAAGGATGGCGATTTACCGTGTTCCACTATCGCTCTTTACTGCATTATCGATCCTGATTTAGTTAGCAATTTTTACTTCATTATTCATAGTGTGTCTGACAGAGGCAGTCCATGTTTGATCCAAAATACGCCCAGCTGATATTTTCTTTCTTAATGGCACTGTTTATGTCGTGCATTATGTCGCTGGTGATTACGCTCTACAATGTCGGCTTCATCGAGGGCATTGCCTTTGTTTGGTTGAAGGCATGGCTATTTGCTTTTGCGGTTGCTCTACCGGTCATTAACCTAGTATCTCCTATTGTACGGCGATTGGTTAAGGTGCTTATTAAGCACCCACACTGACCGCCTAAACTAACCGTTCACACTAATCTTCTATACTAAACACCTAAGCTGAGCACCTGCTTGTTTTTGACTTGACCAACAGCATTGGTGGAGCCGACAATTTTACGAGTGGTGCCGCACCACCAGTCGCGTGGACTGGTCGTCATATTTGATGGGAGATCAATGTTTTGAAAAGACACAATTCAGTTTGGCGCAGTCTGGCCTATGCGGCGTTGCTGTCGGTTGCAATCGCTTCAATCGCCGAAGCTTGTACACGCGTTGTCTATCACGGCCCAGAGGAGCGCATCCTGACCGCACGCTCGATGGATTGGAGCATGCCGATGCTCTCCAATCTGTGGGTGTTCCCGCGAGGCATGGCTCGGAATGGCGAAGCGGGACCGCGTTCTTTAGAATGGACATCAAAATACGGCAGCATGATTGTGTCGGGCTATGACTTCTCGACCGTGGATGGCATGAATGAAGCCGGTCTGGTCGCTAACATGCTGTGGTTGGTCGCATCAGAATACCCCGAAGATGACGGCACCACCCCGCAAATGTCCCTTTCAATTTGGGCGCAGTATTTTCTTGACAGCTACGGCAGCGTCGCCGAGGCGGTGGCCGATATGGAAAATAATCCCTTCAACGTGGTGACAGCGGATGTGCCCGATCAGCCAGGCCGCCTGGCCAAGGTGCACCTGTCTCTGTCGGATGCCACCGGCGACAGCGCCATCCTGGAATGGCTGGACGGCAAGCTGGTCATCCACCACGGCCCCGAATACCGCACCATGACCAACGATCCGCCCTATGATCAACAACTGGCGCTTGTCAGCTATTGGCAGGATGTCAACCCGCGCGAGGTTCTGCCCGGCACGACACGTTCGCCCGACCGTTTTGTGCGCGCCGACACATATATCAACATGGTAGAGCAATCGGCCGATCCACGGATCGCCGTAGCCGCCGCGATGAGTGTGATCCGCAACGCCTCGGTCCCCTTTGGAATCAGCACTCCTGATGCTCCGAACCTGTCTACGACGCGGTGGCGGGTGGTGGCCGATCACAGAGATCAGGTGTTCTACGTCGAATCCGCGATTTCACCGAACCTTTTCTGGGTGGAACTGAAAAATCTGGACTTCTCGCCCGAAGCCGGCGTGCGGATGCTTGATCTCGGCGTGGACATGACGTCCCTGCAAGAGGGCGAAGTTTCAGGAAGTTTTACCCCCGCCGCCCCCTTCCAGTTCGAACCAGTCAACTGATCTCTCTCCGACTGCGGCATCACCATGTGGCGCAGTCGGATCAATTTCTTCCATTTGTACAACTCAACAATAGATATCTTCCTTGACTTGGCTAAACGTGAGCCAAGACGTAGTAACTCGGCTGCCAAGAAAGGCAGACCACATGAGGCGATCGGAAAATGACCGCCGATACGGTGATTGAGTCACTCTGAGCCCCTCAGCCGCTCAGAACCGAATTGATCAGTGGTTCCTTAAAAACACCTTCTACTTACTGAATACGAGAGTTATTCAGTGCGTAATTCCAAACACGATAGAAGTAAAAAATATATCCAAGACCAAACGTTAAAATTGAGATAATCATCCACAAAATAATATGACCAATATTGCCAAAAATATTGATATCACACAACATCTTACGCTCTGCGTCTGTTGTAATATCCACGACTGAAGTACGGTTAATCACAAAGCGTGAAAACGAATAGGGGAAGAAAAACAGTGCAATCCCGAAGGTAATAATCGTTAGCACCACCCAAATCAACAAGTGGCCAATAATATCTAGAATAGAGAGATTCGCTTTAATATTCATGGTGCGCCCTTAAGTGTTAAGAAATAAAGTGGCGCAGATTACCATCCACTTGTGTAGGCGTGAATGGAAAACTTCCGTTATGGCTATAAATTTATGATTTTTAATCATTTAGCAAGAGACACTAACACCGTTCAAGCTTGAACCCGTGCCTTTTAGGAGTGCGACGCCCACCACTCTGCATAAGAACTATTGTGAGGGGCAAGACCACCTTCATCGGGGGCGCCGTCTTGCCACCATACCGGACCACGCTCCCCCAGCAGTTTCTTGGCAGACTGCACCGCCTCGCGTGCTTGGCGTAGCGCTATTTCATCGTTTTGTTGCTGAGCATTGCGCACCGCTCGACGGGCTTTCATCAGTGTCTTTATGTGGGTACGTTTCTCGTCATCGCTCAATCGGGGGTCGGTACAGCGCCATAGCTGGTTTTTAGCTATAAAATAGCGGCCATCCGGCGTATGTGGATACTTATTGGCCATACCGCTCCCCTTCGCTTGTAGTTTTCTTAAAAGCGTTTCGTTAACGTAATCGCCCCGAATTTGTCCTGCTCATCTTGTCCGTCAAATTCACGAGTACGCTGAACAGCAGCATACGTTACTTGCCAGTCCTCCCAGGCCATGGCAAGCCCTGCGGAGGCTTCTGCTACCCATTCTTCACGGTCAACGGAGTGGCTATCTCTGAATGTATTACCATCCAGTGTTAGGTTCTGCGCCATGTAATAGCCTTCTACATTTGCAAACAGATACCACTGCCACCCACGATGGCCACTCATTAGGTGACGACTACCTGGGTTGGGTGTCAGCGAAGGAATACCTTCGGCATCGGCCCCCCAACGTACGCTATAGCCAGCACTGGCATAGGTATACAAGTTGCCTAACGCTGCCCCCACACTGGGGCCGTGGGAAAACTGTTTACCGGCTAGCGGTATGTCATTCCACCATTGGCGACGAACGGTTACATTCACCAGCACCTCATCGCCCAGCTGATTTTTCCAGCCTCGAGGACGATCGCTATCGGTGACACGGTGTACTTCACGCTGAATACTGTCAGCAAGGGAGGATGGTCCCACGAGCCCAATATCGAGATGTAAATCAGTAGCTTGTGTCCATTGCCCCATCGGCACGTCTTCATAGAGCGACACTCCGCCGTAGACAAGACCTGCATAGGGGCGATCATCCTCGATCAACGCGCGGCGCTCGATATTGTTCGGCGTATAAATCTGGTGAATCAAACGATAAGACGCTCTATCCGCTCTGCCGATAAGGCTATCGGGCAGCGCTGTCGCAAGGCGCTGTAGCCAATTTGTTTCTTGCGGCGTAAAGGTCCAGTTAAGCTCGAAACCACTGGTAAAGTGGCCGTCATCGCTACTGGCAAAACCATCATTTTCAAACTTTACCGACAGAGAGCTGTCGCTTGCCACGGTCAATGTGGGTATTAGGCTTAACGGTAAAATAAGCAGCAGCACCTTTCTGCCTAGAGCAGAGGTATTATTCATGGCTCAATCCTTGAGTATTGGGGAAAGCAAGAGCGATCAATTATTAACAAACATGAATGATTGTATGTAATGGCACGAATAGATAGCAAGCGTACTTTCTTGCTATCTACATCGCTAACTCAATGCCTATCACGACATCCTGTCGTGAAAAAAACGTCGCCACACCATGCATGGCCACTCGCTAGCTTTGAACTTTCTAACGATCCCGGAGAAGCCACTGAGGAGTTACTTCATGCTGGCCATTCTCATCGGTAATGAACAGCGAGCCGTCGCTGATCATGACTGCCCAGTTAATGGACCGTGGCAGACCCTCTGCGATAGTAGCAAGTGCCTCTTGCGGTAGCCCCGCTACATGTACATTCTTAAGCGACGCCACCGCCGGTAACACTTTATTTTCCCAAAGATCTACTCGCCCATAAGCTAATAGTGACACCCGCTCCGCACGGCGTGAACACCAAGTAAGACGCTCGGCATCCGGCAAACCTACTTCTATCCAATGCAGCACGCGGCCATCCAAGCTTTTTTCCCACAAGGCGGGTTCGTCCACATCGGAAAGGCCACGACCAAAAGCGAGCGCTTCGTTGTACCACAATAGGTAGGCGATTAAACGTGCGCACATCCGCTCTTCGGTTTCAGAAGGGTGCCGAGCCACGGTAAAACGCAGCGTCTCATAGACATTGCGATCAAGGTCGGTCAGGTTGACATCAACTTTGTAAGGGGTAGCACTCAACGCCATTGGAAATATCCATCTAAAATTTGCGCCAGTGTAGCGGATTTATCGAAACACAGGGCATATCCGAAGCGCTGCAAATAAGTAAAGCACAGGATGGGAAATTAAATCTGTCGATATAAAGCCATCCTTAATGCGCCGCCTGAGCTAGGGTATTGCCTCCTAATCCCATTAATACGCCGCCGCCAATGCGTTGAATCAATCTGGAGGAGCCATGGGACTTTTGTAGCCACTCCCGCAGCGGGCTAGCCAGCAGCACCACCATGACATCTGCAGAAGAGAACAACACATTGGTGGCGATACCCAGCCAAAGCAGTTGCCATGCCACCGGTATGGCGCTGTCGGGCTGAACAAATTGAGGTAGAAACGCTACGAAGAAGAGCGCCGTCTTAGGGTTGAGCACTTCCACCAGAAAGCTGTCACGCAGTACGCGCTTAGTGGTTGCCAGTGGAACTTCATCGACATGGGAGCGGATGCCCTGCTTCCAAAGGCGCAGCCCCATCCAGAGCAGGTAAAGCCCACCGATGACCTTCATCGCAATGTAAGCTGGCGGAATAGCTGCAAACAGTAGCGCCAAGCCTAGCGCGGCAGCAATAACGTGGACATAACAACCGATATGCACACCGATAACCGCTAACCATCCTGCCCGTCGGCCTCGCCCCAGCGTTTGCGCTGCGGTGTACAACATCGCAGGTCCGGGTAGGTAAGCAAAACCAAGCGCGGCGAGGATAAACGCGGCCCATTGCATCGTGACAACTCCAAAGAGAGCTAAGGTAGTAAGCCTGAGAATAAAACGGGGGTAGCGCAAGCGCTACCCCCTAAAGAAGTAAAATTGAATGAGTGAACGCTTAGAAGTTGGGTTTACGCTTCTCAACGAAAGCGCCCATACCCTCTTTCTGCTCTTCGCCAGCAAAACAGAGCGCAAACAGGCTGGTTTCCAGCGCCAAGGCGCTATCAAGATCTTGATCTAACCCATCGTGAACGGCTTGCTTCGCGCCGCGCACTGACAGCGGGCCGTTGCCTTTAAGTTGCTTGGTGAGCTCTTCTACATAGCTTTCAAGCTCAGCCTGGGGCATGACACGGTTGACTAGCCCAATGCGCAGCGCTTCCTGAGCATCGATTTTGCGGCCAGTGGTTACTAAATCAATCGCCATGGCGGGGCCAACACGACGCGGCAACCGCTGAGTGCCGCCAAAGCCGGGAATCACACCTAGCAACACTTCAGGCTGGCCGAAGACAGCGTTGTCGCTAGCTACCGCCCAGTCGCAGGCCAACGCCAATTCGCAGCCGCCGCCAAGGCAAAACCCGTTCACTAGCGCGACCACCGGCACGGGCAACGTTTCTAAGCGCTTAATAGTACGCAGTGCCTGGGTAGCAAAAGCACGCGCCTCTTCTGGCGTTTTATCGCGCATTTCGGTGATATCAGCACCCGCAACAAACGACTTTTCACCAGCACCGGTAATGATGACAGCGCGTAAACGTGGATGCGTTTCAAGCTCCACAAGATAAGCCTCTAAGGCACTCAGCACATCACTGTTCAGTGCATTCAATGCCTTAGGGCGATTAATCGTTAGGCGTACCACACCGTCGTTATCAACTTTTTCAATCACTGCATCGCTCATACAGGCTCCTTAATTGTTATTACGCATTTAAAGTGAACACCTACCAACCCTAGCGAACGCTTGGTTGGTAGGCAATCACTTCTTTTGTCGCGCTTGACTGACCTGATACGCTTACGCGTGCTCACTCGTATATATGGAAACCGCGACCGCTCTTACGTCCCAGATACCCCGCATCCACCATGCGCTTTAGCAGCGGGCAGGGGCGATATTTAGGATCGCCAAAGCCTTCCTGCAACACGTTCATGATCGCCAGACAAACATCAAGACCAATCAAATCCGCCAGCGCCAACGGCCCCATTGGATGGGCAGCGCCAAGCTTCATCGCTTCATCAATGGCCTCTGGCGTTGCGGTTCCTTCTTGAACAATAAAGGCGGCTTCGTTAATCATCGGTACCAACAAGCGATTAACCGCAAAGCCTGGCGAATCACCAATCGGTACTGCCGTTTTACCCAGCGCTTTTGCCAACGCTTCTATGCGCTCAACGGTGGTATCAGAGGTCTGCTCGGCACGAATCACTTCCACTAGCTTGAGCACTGGCACGGGGTTGAAAAAGTGCATACCCACTACCCGCTCGGGTCGCTCACACACAGCAGCCAGCCGAGTTAGCGAGAGTGACGAGGTGTTAGAGGCAAGAATAGCATCGCTGCTTAAATGACTCAGATCACGAAACAGCTTTTCTTTCAGCGCGGGTTGTTCTGGTGCAGCTTCAATAATAATACCGCAGTCACTCAATGCTTCGAGATCAGTGGTCGTGGAAAGCCGCGCCAGCGCTTCCTGCTTAGCTGGCTCACTCATTTTTTGTTTTGCGACCAGCTTGCCAAGGCCTTTATCAATATTGGCTTGGGCGCGGGTAAGCTGCTCATCGACGACATCAAAGAGACGAACCGTAAAACCACTGGCAGCGACGACCTGAGCGATCCCCTGCCCCATGGTGCCTGCTCCCACTACACCGATTGGTTGTTCACTCATCGTTATTTATCCCCTGAATCAGTGCTGTTTCGCTTCTTCGCGCAAAACAAATTTTTGAATTTTGCCCGTTGACGTTTTTGGCAATTCGCTAAAAATGATTGTCTTCGGTACTTTGAAGCTCGCTAAATGCTCTCGACAATGAGCAATAATGTCGGCTTCGGTAATTTCACCATAACCGATTTTTAATTTAACAAACGCGCATGGAGTCTCGCCCCACTTTTCATCAGGCTTGGCCACAACGGCGGCTTCCTCTACCGCTGGGTGGCTATAAATGGCATCTTCTACTTCAATAGTGGAGATATTCTCACCGCCAGAAATGATGATGTCTTTAGAGCGGTCTTTAATTTCGATGTAGCCATCCGCGTGCCAAACTGCGAGATCGCCGGTGTGATACCACCCCCCTTCCAAGGCTTCCTCAGTAGCTTCGGCATTCTTCAGATAGCCCTTCATTACGTTGTTGCCGCGCATCAAAATTTCACCAATGGTCTCGCCATCTTTCGCGACGGGTTCAAGGGTCAACGGGTCGGCGACACAAAGCGCTTCAAGCATGTGGTAACGCACCCCTTGGCGCGCCTTGATTTTGGCACGGGCTTCCAGCGGCAACTCATTCCACGATTCACGCCAAGCGCAAACCGTCACTGGGCCATAAACCTCGGTTAACCCGTACACATGGGTCACTTCAATACCAAGTTTCTCTACACCAGCAATCACTGATGCAGGCGGCGCGGCACCGGCAGTGGTCACTTTAACGGGATGATCAAATTCACGCTTCTGATCAGCAGGCAGGTTGACAAGGCCATTCAGTATAATCGGCGCACCACTGAAGTGCGTGACCTTCTCATCCACAATCAGGTCGTTAATCCGCTTTGGATCAACTTTGCGCAGGCACACGCTAACACCGGCGTTGGCGGCAATTGTCCAGGGGAAACACCAGCCGTTGCAGTGGAACATCGGTAAGGTCCAGAGGTAGACCGGATGATGCGGCATGGCCCACTCTAAGATATTGCTGACCGCGTTTAGGTAGGCGCCACGGTGATGGTAAACCACCCCTTTGGGCTTACCCGTGGTGCCCGAGGTGTAGTTCAGTGAAATAGCTTGCCACTCATTTTCAGGCAGTTTGTAGGCATAGTCAGCATCACCTTCAGCGAGCAATGCTTCGTACTCAACCTCACCGATGCCTTGAGTTTCGCCTAAAAACTCTAGATCGAAAACGTCAATAATCAGCGGCTTATCGTCTAATAAGGCAACGGCTTCGTTGATGACCTGTGCAAATTCAGGGTCAACAAGAACAGCTTTCGCTTCACCATGGGCCAACATGTAGCTGATTGCTTCGGCATCCAGGCGAATATTCAAGGTATTGAGCACGCAGCCAGCCAGAGGCACCCCAAAATGGGCTTCAAACATTGCCGGAATGTTAGGCAACATCGCCGCTACCGTTTGGCCGGGCTGAAGGCCGCGTTTTTCAAGCGCCGACGCCAATTGCCGGCAGCGGGTCCAGGTTTCTGCCCAGGTGCGGCGTGTTGTGCCATGCACAACCGCCGGGTAATCGGGATACACCGCCGCCGAACGCTCAATAAACGTCAACGGAGAGAGCGGTACATGATTAGCAACGGTGGGCGGCATGCCCTGCTCAAAAATGGATGCGTTCATAAATCACCTTTGTTTTATTGGTTAGCACTCACATTAAAACGGTCGTTTTACTGCGTATTAACGTAAGCCGCCGACCCAATGGCCGGCGGAAATGAGTGGTTAAAGCACTTGGCATTACAGTGTTTTATGGCGTTAATTCAAATTCACTCAAACACTGCATACCCGCTTCGATAACCGCGCGTTGCGCGCGACCAGCAGGCAGCCACTGGGTGATAACAAAGTTGGCGCTGGACAACTTGACGCGATAAAACGGCTCATCGCTGCCTTTTTGCAGCGCTCTGGTCGCGTGAAGTGCGGCGTTGCCCATTTGCCAGGCACATAGCACATGGCCAGCTAGATTGAGCAACGGCGTTGCATAGGCCTGCACTGCATCTGGGCCAGTTTCCGAGTCACTGCCTTGCTCAAGCACAAGCTGCATGGCAGCACGCAGATCATCGGCACCGACCGCTAGCGCACTGCCCATACCCGCAAGGCTAGGCTCTGAACGCATTGTCTCAGCGGTTTTTTGCACTTCATCAATTAACGCAGATAACGCGGCTCCACCATCACGCTGTAACTTACGCCCCGCCAAATCGAGGGCCTGAATGCCATTCGTGCCTTCATAAATAGGCGCGATACGTGCATCCCTAAGTAGCTGGGCAGCACCCGTTTCTTCCACATAGCCCATACCGCCATGTACCTGAATCCCCATTGAAGCGATATCCACGGCTTGGTCGGTCGAAAAGCTTTTGACGATAGGAATCAGTACATCGGCGCATGCCTGAGCAGTTTGGCGCTCGCTGTCGCTTTCACTGTGTCGGGCAAGGTCAAGCTGGCCAGCGCAGTAAAGCGCCAGAGCACGAAGGGCATCGGTGCGGGCGCGCATTGAGAGCAGCATCCGGCGCACATCTAAGTGGTCGCTGATCGTACATTCGTTACCACCACGAGATTTAGGCGCTCGCCCCTGAGTGCGATCCAAGGCGTAAGCAAACGCATGCTGGCAGGCTCGCTCAGCCACCCCAATACCTTGAATACCCACTTTGTGACGCGCTTCGTTCATCATGGTGAACATGTGGTTAAGACCACGCCCCTCTTCACCCACCAGATACCCAATAGCGCCGTCGTTTTCGCCAAAGCTTAAGGTGCAGGTAGGCGAACCATGAATGCCCAGTTTATGCTCGATAGAGGCACAGGTGACGTCGTTGCGCTCGCCCAACGAGCCGTCTGCGTTAACCATGAACTTCGGCACTAGGAACAGCGAAATGCCCTTGTTGCCTTCGGGCGCATCGGGTTTTCGCGCCAACACAAGGTGAATGATATTTTCGGCGGCGTCGTGTTCGCCCCAGGTGATATAGATTTTTTGGCCGCTAATGCGGTAATGGTCGCCTTCAGGGATGGCTTTGGTCCGTACTTTAGAAAGGTCGGAGCCTGCCTGAGGCTCTGTCAGGTTCATGGTACCTGTCCAGGTGCCTTCAACGAGCTTGGGGAGATAGGTCGTTTTTAGCGTTTCACTGCCATGATGCGCCAGTGCTTCGATTGCACCTGCCGTCAACATGGGGCAAAGACCCAAGGCCATATTGGCACCGTGAAGCATTTCTTGAACAGCGCTGGCGACCACCTCAGGTAGGTTTTGTCCGCCTAACGCTTCAGAAACACCAATGCCGTTCCAGCCGCCTTCTACATATGCCTGATAGGCCGCTGCGAAACCCTCTGAGGTGGTGACACTGCCATCGGTGTGGCGCTTAGCACCTTGTCGATCACCGACACTATTTAGCGGCCCCCACACATCGCCTGCAAGCTTTGCTGCCTCTTCCAGCACCGCCTCGACCAAGTCGGGCGTGGCTTCTTCGAAGCCAGGCAGTGCAAGCGAGCGGTGCGCGAGTAGCTCTTCGAGTACAAAACGTAAATCGCGTACCGGCGCGGCATAATAATTCATGGCGAAACCTCAGAGAAAATCGGTGATAAATAGCAATTAGTAAAAACACTATCACGAATAGTAGTTTCACTACTTTCATCACACCATTAGCCCAAGGTCTCACCTGCTGAATTAACGTCAGTCCGCTAGCTGCGTTTTTGGCTACGTTTTTAGCTACGTTTCACTCACTCCCAGCACTGGCTATCGACGCGCCTCAGTTTCCACATCATCGTAATAAACAATATGGGTTTGATCTTCTGAGGGTGGGCCAACGATGGGTTCGACAGCATCCACGTCAGGTACAACATCAGAAAGGTCTTCAAGGTGCTCGTGCTCGAGCGCGCCTTGCATCAGTTCCTCAGTAACCACTAGCTCGGCACCTGCTGCGGTCATCGGCGTTGTCGGTGTAAAGGGAGCCACAGGAACTGGCGCTGGCCGCACACTGCGTCTCCAACTGAAAAATACAACAAAAAACAGGCTCAGCGAGCCAAACGCCCAGAACAACCCAGCATCGCCCATCGCGGTCATTACTGGAGAAATCATTAGCGGGCTGATGGTAGCCCCAATAGAGTTGATCAATAGTAGGCCCTGACTCATACGTACCAGCGCTCCCGCCGGAGCACGGTCGGCGGCATGGCTAACCGCCACCGGGTAAAGCGCAAAGACACCGCCACCGAGTAAAAACAGCAGCGCCGCCAGTAAGGGGGTCGACATCGGAAGCCATATCATGGCTGCAGAAATCACCACACAGAAAGTGCTGATGGCGATCAATACGATTTGGCGGTCGTGACGGTCAGACCAGCGTCCAATCGGATACTGAAGCAGCATGGCGCCAAGAATCACGACGGCCATCATTTGCCCCACCTGGTTGACGCTCATACCAATGCGCTGCAAATACAATGGCAGCAAGGTGTAGGCAGCAGCCACCACCATGCCAGACCCTAAACTCCCCATTACCCCTGTTGGCGTCATTGTAATCAAGCGGTGCGGCGGTAGCGGCTCAGCGTGTTCCATGATGGGTGACACCCGCGGAATCATGGCCATGGGCAACACCGATAACGATGCCAATAGGCCAATCACCATAAAGGGCGCTGTCACCCCCATGGCACTGGTGACGCCTAATAGCAACTGCCCAATCACGCCCGCGGCATATAGCGAGATCATATACATCGCTAGCAATCGGCCACGTACTTTCTGCTCGCCTGATGTCAGCAACCAACTCTCAATCACTAAATAAACGCCCACGGTGGCCCAGCCGCCAATTAAACGCAGCACAAACCACGCCCAAGGATCGAAAAACAGCCCTTGCAATAGCACCGTGACAGCGACCAACGAGGCGAAGCTACCGTATGCACGAATGTGCCCTATGCGCAGCAGCAGGCGGTCATTGAATAGCGCGCCAAGTGCTAAGCCAATAAAGTAAGCCGAGGAGACAATACCTATCACCGTTGCCGACTCACCCGCAGCGTCTAGCCGCACAGAGATCAGCGTGGCGAGAAAGCCATTGCCAATCCCAAGAATAAACAGCCCTAATAAGGGCGCTAACGCCATGGCTAGCAGTTGCCGCGACATATCGCTATCTTGCCTCGCAGAATAAAAGCCCCCTACAGGGCTAACACATGGCTGGAGAAAACTCCAACCGCAGAATCGGGCGGCGAATCTACACTCGTTCCGTGGGTTTCACCAGTTTTTTTCGCTATCCATTGCCAGTGTAATCGGCAATAGTGAGAAGCGCATTTGCAACTCACCAGAAAGCATCCGATATTGAAAGCGGTGGCTCTGTCATGAGCCCTCTTGCCCTACATCAACAAATGCTAGAACAAACAGTGCCATACTTACGCTTCCCAGGCTGAGACACTCGCATTGTATCGACACCCTTGACACGGAGAGGTCTCCTTTCTATTTGCTATGGCCAATCAGATGCCCAATATGTTCGCCCCCTTACCTGCGGTCATTCGCATGAAATATCGGCTCGCCCCTAAGAAAAAAGACAAGGTGGCATATTTAGCGATCATGCTGCTAGTCCTGGGCCTATCTGGCTGTACCTCGCTGGCACCACCTCACTCGGTGCCAGAAGCAACATTACCCGATGTTTACCCAGATGAGGGCATGCCAACAACGGCTGCTGATGCTGATATTGCTTGGCGCAGCTACTTTACCGACATCAAGCTACAAGCGCTGATAGAACAGGCACTCGCCACCAATTATGACTTGCGTGGTGCTTTATTGCGTGTTGAGCAGGCACGTGCCGCCTACGGCATTCAACGTGCTGAGTTGCTACCTACCCTTGGTGTGGAAGCCGCCGGTGAGCGTTCACGCACCCCTTCTGACCTGAGCCCTAGCGGCCATACGCTGATTGGCAATCGGTTCCAGGCGGGTATTGGTTTTAGCACCTGGGAACTAGATTTCTGGGGGAGAGTACGCAGCCTTAATGAGGCTGCCCTCGAGCAGTATCTAGCCACCGACGAGGCGCGGCGTGCCACCGAAATCAGCCTAATCGCTCAGGTTGCCGATAGCTATTTCCGCCTTCAGGAGCTAGATGAACGCTTGGATCTAGCCCGCCGCACCATCGACAGTCGGCAGGAATCACTGCGGATATTTACCCGGCGCGTAGAAGTGGGCGCCACTTCACCACTGGAACTCACCCAGGTTGAAATGTTGCTGCAGCAGGCCAAGGCACTAGGCGCTCAGCTGGAACAAGCCCATGCTCAGCAGGCAAATGCCCTGGCACTACTGGTTGGCTCACCCATCGAAACAGTAACAAGTGATGAGCATAAAATAGCGGAGGATACTCTAGCCCCTCTCGCGCCGGGGCTGCCATCAGATTTACTGATCCGCCGACCTGATATTCGCGCAGCCGAGCACCTGCTGCGCTCTGCCAACGCCAATATTGGCGCAGCGCGGGCAGCTTTCTTCCCGCGTATCGCGCTGACCGGGAGCTTGGGCACGGCAAGTGCCGACTTGAACGGCCTGCTAGGAGCCGATAGCCAAGCATGGAATTTCTCGCCCACCCTGTCACTACCCATTTTTGATAGCGGTCGCCGACGGGCCAACCTGACTCTGACAGAGTTGCGCCGAGAACAAGCGGTAGTCGAATACGAACAAGCCATCCAGCAAGCTTTCCGTGATGTTGCTGACGCGCTGGCCGCAAACCGCTGGCTAGCTGAACAAGTGGAAACTGCCAATGACATGTTAGCAGTGCAGCGTGAACGCGCTCGCTTAGCCATGCTGCGCTATGAAAGCGGTGCGGTGCCCTACCTAGAAGTTTTGGATGCCCAGCGCGACCTGCTATCGGCGGAACAACAGCGGGTAGAGGTTCGCCGCCAACTGCTGTCAGCCAGAGTGGCTTTATATACCGCCCTGGGCGGCGGATCAGTTGCTGTGGTAAGCAACTCTGCCCTTATTCCACCTCATGCTGAATGACACTGGGGCCTCGTAATATGCATTTTCCACTTAAGAAACTGATCCTTGCCGCTGGGGTAGCCCTTATTGCTGCCGGAGGCTACTACTATTGGACTGAGTTACGCGACGAAGGCCTAGGGGAAGACTTCGCTAGCGGCAATGGGCGTATCGAGGCCACTGAAATAGATATCGCCACCAAGCTTCCTGGACGTGTTGACGCAGTACTGGTCGATGAAGGCGAGTTTGTCACCGTTGGCCAACCCCTGGCGCGCATGCAGATCCAGGTACTGGAAGCTCAGCGCGACGAGGCAATAGCTCAGCATCAACAGGCACTCAATGCTGTACTCAGCGCAGAAGCGCAAGTTGCTCTGCGCCAAAGCGACCATCTCGCCGCCCAGGCCATAGTGACTCAGCGTGAAAGTGAACTTGATGCGGCTCAGCGCCGCTTGGCTCGCTCAGAAACCTTATCGCGGGAAGGAGCCGCTTCAGCACAAGAACTCGATGATGATCGCGCTCGGGTCAATAGTGCACGAGCAGCTGTTGCCGCCGCTAACGCCCAGGTAGATGCTGCACAGTCGGCCATCACGGCGGCTCGCGCCCAGGTGACAGGAGCCCGCTCTGCAGTCACTGCCGCCGAAGCCACTATCACGCGTATCGACGCAGACATCACCGATAGTCAATTGGTTGCGCCTCGTGCAGGGCGTGTGCAATTTCGCATTGCCCAACCCGGCGAGGTGCTTCCAAGCGGGGGGCGAGTGCTGAACCTAGTCGATCTTAGCGACGTACACATGACGTTTTTCCTTCCTGCCGAGCAAGCAGGTCGTGTGGCCCTGGGCAGCGAGGCACGTATTATTCTAGATGCGGCACCTGAGCTAGTCATACCGGCACGTATCTCGTTTGTTGCCAGCACTGCACAATTTACGCCTAAGACGGTAGAGACAGCTTCGGAACGACAAAAATTGATGTTCCGAGTGAAAGCACAGATTGATCGAGACCTTCTACAACGTCATCTTGAGCAAGTTAAGACCGGTGTCCCTGGAGAAACCTGGGTCAAACTAGACCCCGACGCAGAGTGGCCTGCTGAGTTGGCTATTCGGGTACCGCAATGATAGTGACACCGCCCTCATCGCCAGCGGTAGTAACACTAGCTGGCATTCAACTGCGCTATGGTAAGCAGGTTGCCCTGGCGGGCATTGACCTGAAAATTCCTGCGGGCAGTATGATTGGGCTGATAGGGCCTGATGGCGTTGGAAAATCTAGCCTGTTAGCGCTTACTGCTGGAGCGCGCGCTGTCCAAGAAGGGCAAGTTGAAGTGTTCGGTGGCGATATGTCCAGTAAGCGTCATCGCGATAGCATTTGCCCACGCATTGCCTATATGCCCCAGGGATTGGGCAAGAACCTCTACCCAACTCTTTCAGTAGAAGAAAACCTGCAGTTCTTCGCTCGCCTTTTTGGCCATGGGAATATCGAACGACGTCGCCGAATCGACGATTTGACCCGTAGTACAGGGCTGTACAGATTCCTAAACCGTCCAGCAGGAAAACTTTCCGGCGGTATGAAACAGAAGCTAGGGCTGTGCTGTGCGCTGATACATGACCCCGACTTATTGATCCTCGACGAACCAACTACTGGCGTCGATCCACTGGCCCGCGCCCAGTTTTGGGAATTGATCGCGCGTATTCGTCGCCAACGACCGCAGATGAGTGTAGTGGTAGCAACCGCTTACATGGATGAAGCCCAGCGCTTCGACTGGCTAGTGGCCATGGATGACGGCAAAATTCTTGCTACCGGAACGCCGGCGGCGTTGCTAGAGCGAACTGACAGCAGTTCCCTGGAAGCTGCCTTTATCGCCTTGCTACCGGAAGAGAAAAAACGCGACTATGCACCAGTGCATATTCCGCCGTTGGCGCAAGATGACGATGAAATCGCCATCGAGGCTAAAGACCTCACCATGCGCTTTGGCGATTTTGTCGCCGTCGACCACGTCAGCTTTCGGATCCGGCGTGGCGAGATTTTCGGCTTTCTTGGCTCCAACGGTTGTGGCAAATCAACCACCATGAAGATGCTTACTGGTTTGTTGCCGGCCAGTGAAGGCCAGGCGTGGCTGTTCGGCAAACAGGTGGATACCCGCGATATCGACACCCGCCGCCGCGTGGGCTACATGTCCCAGGCGTTCTCACTGTATGGCGAACTAACCGTTGAGCAGAA
This sequence comes from Halomonas sp. XH26, assembly GCF_024138895.1. Taxonomy (NCBI): domain Bacteria; kingdom Pseudomonadati; phylum Pseudomonadota; class Gammaproteobacteria; order Oceanospirillales; family Halomonadaceae; genus Halomonas; species Halomonas sp. XH26. The sequence continues at coordinate 1,045,503 of NZ_CP071889.1, read as the reverse complement.
CCTAATCTTGCACGCCCGCCTTTTCCAGGTCCCTGAAGCGGAGATAGCCACCCGCGTGGATGAGATGGTGAAACGCTTCGGCCTACAAGAGGTACGCGGCAGCCTGCCGGAAAGTTTGCCACTAGGCATCCGTCAGCGTCTGTCCCTGGCGGTGGCAATGGTCCACAAGCCCGAGCTACTCATCCTGGATGAACCGACCTCAGGGGTTGATCCCATTGCCCGCGACAACTTCTGGCGACTCATGATTGAGCTAGCTCGCCGTGACCGGGTGACCATTTTCATTTCTACCCACTTCATGAATGAAGCCGAGCGCTGTGATCGCATGTCGATGATGCACGCCGGTCAAGTGCTCGATAGCGACACGCCAGCGGCACTGGTGGAAAAACGTGGGGCAGCGACTCTGGAAGAAGCGTTCATCGGCTACTTGACCGAAGCAGGCGCCGGCGAGCAGGAGCAAGAAGCACCCGAGACAACGTCCACTCCAGAGGCCGCATTACCGCCCTCCATGCCTCATAACGCGGTAAAACACAGCGCTTTTAGTCTCCAGCGTCTACTTAGCTACACTTGGCGAGAATCGTTGGAGCTTCGCCGCGACCCGGTCCGCGGCACCCTCGCCCTGCTTGGCTCGCTAATTCTGATGTTGGTCATTGGCTATGGCATCAGCCTGGACGTGGAGGATCTCAGCTATGCCATCCTCGACCGCGACCAGACGACCTTGAGCAATAGCTATGCTCTGAATCTATCCGGCTCCCGCTACTTTATCGAACAGCCGCCATTGATTGATTACGCAGATATGGACAAGCGCATGCGCAGTGGCAAACTCACCCTAGCCATTGAAATCCCTCCCGGCTTTGGCCGTGATGTGAAGCGAGGAAGCCAGGTTGAAATCGGCGCCTGGATTGACGGTGCGATGCCCCAGCGTGCTGAAACCGCACGCGGCTACGTGCAGGGTATCCATCGACAGTGGCTACTCGAGCAAGCAGGGCAAGCCGCGACTAATTTCAGTGCCCCCGCTGCTAATGTCGAAACCCGTTTTCGCTACAACCCTGATGTTCAAAGCCTGCCAGCCATGGTGCCAGCAGTCATCCCACTACTGTTAATGATGCTACCGGCGATGCTGACCGCTCTGGCCGTAGTGCGGGAAAAAGAGCTGGGATCGATCATCAACCTCTATGTCACACCCGTCACCCGTAGCGAATTTCTAGTCGGCAAGCAGTTGCCTTATATCGCTCTCGCTATCATCAATTTTCTACTGATGGCATTACTCGCGGTCACGCTATTTGGTGTGCCCATCAAAGGCAGCTTCCTGACGCTGCTGCTAGCAGTAGTGATCTACAGCATTATCGCTACGGGTATGGGGCTGCTCGCCTCGACCTTAACGCGCAGCCAGATCGCAGCGATGTTCTTCGCCATCATCGGGACGTTGATTCCCGCCGTGCAGTTCTCAGGGATGATCGACCCGGTCAGTTCACTAGAAGGCGTGGGGCGTTTCATTGGCACCATCTACCCCACCTCCTACATGTTAACCATCACTCGCGGTGTATTTAGCAAAGCGCTGGGGCTTAGTGACCTCTATACCCTGTTTGTACCACTGTTGATCGCAGTTCCAACAATCATGGGGCTTTCTATTTTCCTGTTAAAAAACCAGGAGCGCTGAGATGCATAGTGTCTTGACTATCTACCGGCTGGGCGTCAAGGAACTATGGAGCCTTATCCGCGACCCGATTATGCTAATACTGATCGCCTACGTGTGCAGCATCTCGGTCTACACCAAAGCGACCGCCTTGCCCGAAAGTCTGCACATGGCTCCCATCGCTATCGTCGATGAAGATAACTCGCCGCTGTCATCTCGTATTGTCACGGCGTTCTATCCCCCCCAATTCGCCACCCCAGACAAGATATCACTTCATGAGGTTGACCCTGGACTCGATGCAGGCCACTACACTTTCGTCCTCAATATACCTCCCGATTTTCAGCGCAACGTGCTGGCTGGCCACGCTCCTCAGATTCAACTCAATATTGATGCCACACGCATGAGCCAAGCCTTTACTGGCAATGGCTATATACAGCAAATCGTCATGGACGAGATCAACGAGTTTACTCAACGTTACCGCAATCATAGTGCCCCACCCGTCGACCTAGTACTGCGAGCGCGCTTTAATCCAGGGCTCGAAAAAGCTTGGTTCGGGTCGCTGATGTCAATCATTGATAACATTACCATGCTCTCTATCATTCTCACGGGCGCAGCGTTGATACGCGAACGCGAGCACGGCACCATTGAGCATCTATTGGCAATGCCAGTCACCCCGACAGAAATTATGCTGGCCAAGGTCTGGTCAATGGGTCTAGTGGTTCTAATCTCTGCGCTGCTTTCGCTCTATTTAGTCGTTAGTTGGGCCTTACAGGTACCGATAGCAGGCTCGGTGGCACTGTTCACCGTGGGGGCAGCACTTCACCTCTTCGCTACCACGTCTATGGGTATCTTTCTCGCCACCCTAGCACGCAACATGCCACAGTTTGGCATGTTGATGGTACTGGTACTGTTACCGCTGCAGCTGCTATCCGGGGGTACGACACCACGCGAAAGCATGCCGGAAACTGTCCAGCACATCATGCTGCTCGCCCCAACCACTCACTTTGTCGAACTGGGTCAGGCAATCCTCTATCGCGGTGCGGGAATAAACGTAGTGTGGCCGCAGTTTCTGCTTCTACTGTTGATCGGTAGCGCTCTATTCGCTTTTTCTTTGTCTCGTTTTCGCAAGGCCATCGGCCAGATGGCATAAGTGATGTGTTATGGCACCTGGTCATCAAGATAATGGTCAGCGGCGAAGCAACACCACATCCGCCGCTGGAAACTCCACTGCCATATCCCAACGTTCGGCTATCCAACAAAACGTCGCTTCGCTGAAAAAGCACACATGCGTCGGGTCGTTTATATAGTGCCAGCGGGCAAATGCCTCTGGAGTACTGACACGCTTTGTCATTACCCCAAGATAGCCCCCAGGGACTAATTTCTCGACCAATTGACTAAGCTCTTCGCCAGGCCTTGCAAGATGCTCTAACACCTCGGTGGCAGTAATAAAGTCATACTGGCGGTTGAGTACTTCAACGTCAGGGGCGTAAAAAATATCGTAAACCGCCATCGCGAACCCCGCCTCCTCAAACATCACCGACAGCGTAGGCCCTGGGCCGCAGCCAAAGTCCAGCCCATGGGAATCTTGTGGCAGCTTAGCCACTAGCGGGGCAAATAAACGCCCCAAAAAACGCCGATATCCCGTATCATGCGGCGAATTCTGGTGCTGGTCGTACTCTGCTTTTTCTTGACGTGCATCTAAGTGCTGTTCGGCAGGCACAAACACCAAGGCGCACGTGGCACACTGGTAGTAATCGCGGCGACGGTCTTGGTGATAAAGGGCCGGTTTAGGCGTATTGCATAGCGGACAGCGTCGCATCATCGTATTCTCATGTTTTACGTTTGTTTTAAGGAAAGTGGCATGCTCTCAGGTTTTGACCATCTTGTTGTTACGGTGACTGATATGGGTCGCGCCGTGGATTTTTATTCCCGTGTGCTGGGGTTAGACGTGCGCTACCGAGACGCGCAGCGGGTGGATCTTATGCTAGGCGACACGGCACTACGCCTGCATCAAACCGACACTGATATTGCGCCTGTTTCTGCCACCCCTACCCCAGGCAGCCTGGATTTATGCCTGCGCTGCCAATTGCCACTGGATGAGTTCAAACAGCACTTGGATGCACTTGCTATTGACGTAGAACTTGGCCCGGTTGCTCGCCAAGGCGCTAATGGTCCAATTGAGTCGATTTACTTACGCGACCCAGACGGTAATTTGCTGGAAATCTGCCGACCTGCTACCCGCTAATGATAAGCCGCGCCAGCCGCGCTATCATAGTGAGCTTTAACGGCGTCCTAGGGGACGCCTCATAGCGAATAGCAAAAAGGATCGGTTATGCACGACGATGCCAACAAAGCACCTTTAGAAGGTGAAGTAATTAACGAAAGTACGTCTTCAGAACAGCCGGATACCACCATGGCGATGGTGATTTACGCGCTTTATTTGGCAAGCTTTTTGGTAGGGTTCACCTCGTTGGTCGGCATCGTTATCGCCTATGTCTATCGTGGTAAAGGCCCTGAATGGCTAGATGAGCACTACCGTTACCAGATCCGTACGTTTTGGATTGGGCTGCTCTACGGCAGCATTGCCACGTTGCTAACGTTTATTCTGATTGGCATTCCCATGCTATTGGCGTTGGCCGTATGGTTTATCGTTCGCTGTGTGAAAGGCTTTAAGGGGCTGCAGGAGAAGCGTGCGCCAACCAACGTTGATAGCTGGTTCCTGTAACTTATGACAGAGCAGTCACCTTCTAAAAAATCACGTTTCCAAGCACGTGCCATCACATCAATTTGGAAACTACTGGCGCGCTGGCCGCTTGGCGCGCTTTGGCGTATCGCCGTGCTGTTGGGTCCGCTGGTCTATCGCTTTAGCAAACGAGAGCGCCAGGTGACGGAAATCAATTTGGAAGTGGTCAACCCAGAAGCCACTGCCAGTCAGCGCAAAGCCCTTGCCATACAAAGCCTGCGCCACTCGGCAGCGACTATGCTGGAACTTGGCCATGCCTGGATGGCTGCGCCCGAAACAGTAGAGGCCAGCATTTTATCGGTTCATGGCCGAGATAAACTAGACAGCGCCCGCGCCGATGGCCGCGGCGTCATTGTGCTTGCTCCGCACTTTGGTAACTGGGAGGTGCTTAATTTTTGGCTCTCCAGCCACTTCCCTTTTACCGCCATGTACGAACCACCCAAAATTGCCGACCTTGAGCCTATTATTCGCCATGGCCGCGAGCGCATGGGAGCCAGCTTGGTACCCACCAACGCCAGAGGCGTCGCTGCCCTTCTCAAAGCACTTAAGCGCAGCGAAGCTATTGGCATCTTACCGGATCAAGAACCGAACTGGGGCAGCGGTGTATTTGCCCCTTTTTATGGGCGCGATGCCTACACGGCAACGCTGCTACCGAAACTGGTCGCCCGCACTCAGGCAAGAGTAGTCACTGGCGTTGCCTTACGAGTGCCTGGAAAGGGATTTGAAATTCATTTCCTTGACGCCGATGAGCAGGTTTACAGCGCCGATGATGTGGTTTCAGCCACCGGTGTTAATGCCAGCGTCGAAGCGTCAATTGCGCTTGATCCAACGCAGTATCAGTGGGAGTACAAGCGCTATCGCAAAGTCATAGAGCAACAGCAAGGACTGGCAAACGCCAAAGAATTTCGGATTTACTAACGGGTAACGAGGTAATTTATGACCCAGCGTTATAGTCCCACTGAGGAAACGCGCCCACCCCAGATCATTTACGCGCTCTACTTAGCGGGTCTAGTAACAGCCAATATTACACTGTTGATTGGCGTTATAGTCGCTTACGTGTATCGCAAAGAGGCAGCGCCGTGGTTGCAAGCGCACTACCGCTATTTGATCCGGACTTTTTGGATAGGCTGCCTCTACTTTATCGCCACCTTTACCCTTAGCTTAATGTTAGTAGGCACGCTGCTATGGCCACTATTAGCCGTGTGGCTTGGTGTCCGCTGTATTATTGGCTGGATCGCAGTGCGCAAGGGAGAGCCACCGGCTCGTCCTGGCAGTTGGCTCTGGTAACAACTAAGCTCCCCTACTCATCAATGTGTCGAGCGTATACATCATCTAATCGCTCGATATCATCTTCTCCTAAATAGCTGCCCGACTGGACTTCGATCAACTCCAAAGGGATTTTTCCAGGGTTCTCCAGCCGGTGTAGTGCGCCAATTGGGATATAGGTGGACTGGTTCTCACTGACAAGATAGGTCCGCTCGTCGACAGTGACTTGGGCGGTGCCACTCACGACGACCCAGTGTTCAGCACGGTGGTGATGACGCTGCAGCGAAAGCCGCCCTCCAGGTTTCACCGTGATGTGCTTCACTTGATAGCGCTCGCCACTATCCATAGCCTGAAAGCTTCCCCAAGGGCGATGAACTAACGGCGCAGCGTGGGGTTCACGTCGCCCCGCTTGAGTGAGTGATGCCACCAGTTGTTTAACCTGCTGAGCCTGATCGCGGTGGGCAACCAGCACGCTATCTGATGTTTCCACCACGATCAGATCTTCAACACCGAGCGTTGCCACCAGGCGGTGCTTAGCAATAACAAGCGAGCGTTGTGTATTGGTCAGGATCCCGTCACCGTTAACCACATTGCCTGCTTTGTCGGGCGTTTGCGCTGCCCATAATGCATCAAAGCTACCAATATCGCTCCATTGGGCATCCAACGGGACGACTGCCGCTCGGTCGCAGTGCTCCATGACAGCGTAGTCGATCGACTCCGCCGGAGATGAGCAAAATGCATTTTCACCCAAGCGTAAAAAATCCAAGTCACGCTGAGCGTCGTTAACAGCTTGTTGGCAGGCAGCCAGCATGGCTGGCTGCAGCCGTTCAAGTTGAGACAGGTAAGTGGAGGCTTGCAGTAAAAACATACCGCTATTCCACAGGGTATTGCCTGCCTCTAACAGATGCTGGGCACGCTCTGCGCTAGGTTTCTCGATAAATGATGAGATCTGGTGGCCATCGCCCAAAGGGCGGCCACAAGCAATGTAGCCATAGCCTGTTTCTGGATAGGCAGGCACTACGCCAAACGTAACGAGATACCCTTGGGCAGCAAGCGGTTCCGCGCAAGCGACGCTGTGAGTAAACGCTGCTAAATTGCCAATAACGTGATCTGCTGGAAGCACCAGCAGCAGTGGATCGTCACCCGCTTGGCGGGCTAGTAGCGCAGCGCAGGCAATTGCCGGTGCCGTGTTACGCCCTTCTGGCTCTAACACCAACGTTCCCGGTAGACCGCTCTCCCGTAACTGCTCCGCCATTAAGAACCGATGAGCATGGTGCCCCATCAATATAGGCGGCTGAGCATCTAACCCTGCCAAACGCGCAAGCGTTTGCTGCAGCAGGCTTTGGGAAGACGTTAACTTCAAGAACTGCTTTGGCATCTGCTCTCGTGAAAGTGGCCAAAGCCGCGTACCACTACCACCGCTAAGGATGACGGGCTGGATCATGGTGTCGCCCCTGTCGTTGACCAAGAAGAGGTTAATGCTGGCGTGCCAAAGTCTTGCTGTAGCCAATGACGCAGCTGGCTCATTTTCGCGGCTTCCTCAGGGCTTTCCAGTGACGGCAGCATGCCATCAATAAAACCACGTGCCTTAAAAGGTGCTAAGAGCTGGGGGTCACCGCTAATCACATGGACAGGCACCGCTGCACTGGCGTTGTCGCCGGTAATCAGCGGTGCCGCCTGATGATCTCCCAGTACAATCAATAGAGTATTGTCATCAACCACTCGCTCGGCCCAGCGCCCAGTGACCTTCACAGCGTAGTCTATCGACCAAGCGTAATGATCGCGAATGCGTTCAATATCCTGCCAGAGCACTTCTGGCGGATCGCCGGCCTCCTCCCAAGGGGCGAAAATACGCCCATCGCCAATCATCGACCAGTCTTCGAAAACGGGTAAAATTGGCGTCCATGGTGCGTGGCTAGAGATAAGTGCGAGTTGCGCGAATACCGGCGCCTCACCTAATAAGTGTCGTTGGGTGTAATCCAGCGTGAACTGATCGGGCATCGTGACCCAGTTCAGCGGTGGGCCTGCATAGGGTAAGTCTTTCGCTGCTGCAATCTCATCAAATCCGTAGGCCAGCCCTTCTGGCCAAGCCAATGTAATGGCAGGCATGACACTGAGCGTCCGCTGCCCAGTGCTACTAAAATCATTAATAAGCGTTGAATGATCGCTTTCCAGCATCAGCCGATACCATAGCTGATTATCAATCCAGCGTCCGCTTAGTGCCGTGGCATGGGCAAGCCAAGACTGACCTCCTCGAATAGGCGCTTCTAGCAACCCCGAAACAGCGTGTAGATCGCGCTGTCCCAAACGTTGCTGTATGTCATCTAGCGTAGGCAGTACGACATTGCTGTAGCGAGCATCATTAATGGCCGACACACCATAAGATTCAATAAACGTTAATAAGACGTTGCGCCCTAACAAACCAGGCAATGGTCTAGGCTCCAACGGTGTATCCTGTAACTGCTCGGTAAACGCCACTCTTGCCTGATGAGTCGCCACTACCTGTTCCCACTGAAAACGCGTGGTGTTAACAGCAGGCAGCGTTGATTTAGCAACTAAGCGCTTGCCATTAGCCTCGGAAACCGCGAAACCTGCTGCAGTGATCATGACGAAGATGGCTAAAGCACCTGGAGCACTCCTCACCGATAAAGGCTTAGCAGGCAGCAGCAACCGCAGCATCACCCATAAACTACCTAGCAGAGCCACAGTGCCCAGCAACATCAGGAAAGTTGCGGCGAGTTGACCTACATTACCTACTAGCAAATGGTAGATAGAGCGCACCAAGGGCACGTCCAGATAGAGGTTAAGTGATCGCCCAAACGCAGTGTGTGTCGCGGCATCACCTAGGTTGGCTGCCGATACCAAAGCAAGCCAGCCCACCAACAAAATAGCCAACCAGCGACGTAAGCTACCAGGGCGAATAAGCAGCATTACGGGGGCTATAAGCCATGCCTCCCAAGCAATTAGAGGAGAGCCAACCTCACCGAAACGCCACCAAAGCGGCAATACCAGTAGAAAGTTGAGCGTTATACATGTGAGTAGAAGACGAATCATCAGCGCTTCAACAGCATAGCAATCACCTAAACATTACACGCTTAATGGAGTTTAAAGCTTGCACACGACCATAAAAATCATATACCAATAGGCTTAATGGTATAACTTTTGTTGAAATATTTCATATACTGATCTTATGGTTACCACGTTGGCATGCAATCGAAAGGAACTCGCCCATGAGTGTTCGTACTGCAGCAAAATGGATGTTGTCATTTAACTGCCTGATCGCCTTTTCTGCGATTGCCAACGATGATGGTGTTTTTGACCACGTTATTGAGCGTGCCCAAACCCTGGCTGATGCGCCTTATCAACCCCCAAATGAGACGCTTCCCAGCGCTTTGAAGTCGTTAGATTACGACCTGTATCGACAAATCCGCTTTAATCCCGAACGCGCATACTGGCGCGATGAAAGCCCTTTTAGTATGCAGCTATTTCATAGCGGATTTATATTTCAAACCCCCGTCACAATTAATGTGGTCGAAAATGGTGACGTTGAACCACTCTCTTTCTCGGCAGATGACTTTCAGTACGATGGTGATTCCAACCGCTTGTTGGAGAATGACTTAACGGGCAGCGGACATGCAGGTTTTAGGCTGCACTACCCTATCAATAATGAGGATTATGCCGATGAATTTGCTGTTTTTCTTGGCGCAAGCTACTTCCGTCTAGTAGGACGCGACCAAGCCTACGGCCTTTCTACCCGCGGTCTTGCCATTGATACCGCACTAGCCAGTGGTGAAGAGTTCCCTGAATTTCGTGAATTCTGGCTTTATAAGCCTGATGAAGATTCTGACAGCATTACGCTACTCGCCCTCATGGATAGCCCATCACTAAGCGGTGCCTACCGCATTACGCTAACGCCGGGCGAGAGCACTGAGGCAGCTGTAGAAGCAACACTGTTTGCACGTTCTGATATAGCAAAGCTAGGGGTTGCCCCGCTCACCAGCATGTTCACCTTTGGGGAAGCCAGCACCGAACGAGCTGACGACTTTCGTCCTCAGGTACATGATTCTGATGGCTTGCTAATACACACGGGGTCCGACGAGTGGATTTGGCGGCCGTTGCAAAATCCCTCATCCGTACGCGTATCAACGTTTATAGATGATGCGCCCAATGGGTTTGGTTTAATGCAACGGGAGCGGGACTTTAGCCGCTACCTGGACCTTGAAGCCCACTACCATCGCCGCCCTAGCCAATGGGTCGAACCCCTTGCTGACTGGGGGCCAGGGCATGTAGAGCTCATCGAAATCCCCACGCCAGATGAGACTCACGACAATATAGTGGCTTATTGGGTGGCAGAGGAGGCGCTCACTGCTGGCGAATCACGCCATCTTCACTATCGAACGTTTACGCTCAATGAACAGCCCGAGGCTAATTCACTGGGCAAGGTTGTGCGCACCCGCCATGGCAGCGCAGCGGTTCCAGGTGAGGCCGACTCCCCCTCTGCTGATCAGCGCCAATTCATCGTCGATTTCCAGGGCGGCAAACTGGATGACCTGACCTCAAGCGAGCCAATCGAGCTGGACATCAGCGTGCTAAATGGCGAGGTATTACTACCTCAAGTCAAAACACTGCCCAACAACGGACAACGGGCCACTTTCCGATTGCCCCCCAGCAGCGAGCCCAGCGATATCCGGCTACGGCTGACGGTTGAAGGAGAGCCGATTACTGAAACCTGGAATTACGTGTGGTATCCCGATGCCTGATCTCCACGCGTTGCGGCCTTTGATGCCCTGGCTTAACGGTCGCCGAGTCTTCCTTGCTTTCACAGTGTTAGCCACCAGCATCGGTGGCTGTATCGCAATGGCGAAAGTCGTTGCCAACCTTGCCATTGGTTGGCAGCTCACCATGTTGATCCTATTTGCATTAACGTTTACTTGGATAGCGCTGGCTTTCTGGGGAGCACTGTGTGGCTTTGTGCTTTGTGCGCTACGTCGCGATCCACTCAGCTTACGTCGCCAAGCCATTGTGAACCCCAATGCCAGCCTGCTAGTCAGCCGCACCGCGCTAATAATGCCTATTTATGCAGAACCTCCCATCCCGACCATTGCAGGGCTAGAAGCAACGTGTCGTTCACTTCTCCAGCAAGCAGAAACGTATGGTGCAGGGACACCCAGTGCTATCAACAAACACTTTGAAGTGTTTGTATTGAGCGACACCCAAGATTCGGCCATGGCAGACATCGAAGCGGCCCATGTAGCTGCCTTGCAACAGCGCCTTGCCGGACAGATAGCCGTGCATTATCGGCGACGCCCTAATAATGACGGCCGAAAAGCTGGCAATATTGCAGAGTTTTGCCGCCGCTGGGGCCGCCACTATGACTACTTGGTGGTGCTAGATGCCGACAGCCTAATGAGTGGCGCTACACTGCTGCACTTAGTCCACCGGATGCAGCGCCAACCCAGCGTAGGACTTATTCAAACGGTGCCTATTCCCGTTGGCCAACGCACGCTATTTGGCCGTTTTACCCAGCTAGCCTCAGCACTTTACAGCCCGATGTTGGCAGCGGGCCAAAGCTTCTGGCAGGGTGATGCGGCAAATTACTGGGGCCACAATGCAATTATTCGCACACGCGCCTTTATGGCCCATGCAGGGTTACCTATCCTTTCAGGTAAGCCACCGCTGGGAGGGGAGCTATTAAGTCACGATTTCGTCGAAGCAGCTCTCCTAAAACGGGGCGGCTGGCAGGTGTTACTGGATACCTCTGCGACCACCACCGTATCTCGCCATGACCCTTACGCTAGCGCGTCACACAACAGCTTTGAAGCCATGCCAAGCAACATGCTCGACTTTGCCAAGCGCGATCGCCGCTGGCTACAGGGCAATCTGCAGCACTTACGCTTACTCACCGGCGCAGGGTTTCACCCGATTAGTCGGCTACACTTTTTATTTGGCGCGTTTGCCTACCTTTCTTCGCTTGTTTGGCTTGGGCTTCTACTCTGCACCAGCCTGATGGTGGGTTATCAAGCCATTGAGACCACCTCAAACCCGCCTCTGCCTGAAGCCCTCTCTTTGGGGCTGTTAAGCGTAACGCTGGGTATGTTGATTGCGCCCAAGCTGCTGGGTCTATTATTGACGTTCTGGCAATGTCCCCATGCGTATGGTGGGCGACTCAAGCTTGTCACCAGCACGCTATTGGAAATTCTGTTTGCTGCATTGATTGCACCACTGATGATGGCGTGGCACAGCTTATTTATCGTTAACGTGCTGATTGGCCGGGCCATTGACTGGCAAACTCAACACCGGGGAGAGCGTTCGCTAAGCTGGCGAGAGACATGGCACCACACTGGGTGGATGACGCTGTGTGGTATTGCTTGGGCAGGCACGATGATGCTTTTTTCACCCTCTGCGTTTGGTTGGTTAACCCCCGCATGGCTGGGGCTGATTGGAGCCGCTCCACTGGTGAAATATTCCAGCAGTGCCACTTGGGGAGGCCTCGTTAGCCGCAAGTTCGGCTTACTGCAAACGCCGAGTTCAGCACAACAACCACCTCTTTTGGAGGACTTTGCCGCGTTAGAAAGCCGTAGCCATCAATCCAGTGCCACCTTATCTCGCCCGTCGCTAACACTTTCTCTAGCGCTTCCCCAGGAACAGCCAGGCGATATGCCCTGCCAATCGTTTCGCTATCACATTCAAACAGCAACCAAACATGCCCCACCCGTTAAGGAGCCTTACTAATGCCTTCTGCTTTTTTCCATCGGCTCCGCAGTACCAGCGGTATGGCGCGTTCACTGTTTATTTACTGGCGGCCAGGAAGGCAAAGGGGTCTGAAGCAGTTATATCGTCCGTTTATTCAACCGGGCGATATCGCTTTTGATATTGGCGCTCACTTAGGCGACCGTAGTGCCGCCTTCCACGCGCTAGGTGCTAAGGTAGTGGCATTAGAGCCACAGCCAGCACTGGCCAAATGGTTTAAACGGATACTTAATCAGCCTAACATCACGCTCTTACCACTGGCCGCTGGACCGCAGCCCGGCTATGCGGATATCGCTATCAGTGTTAGCAACCCGACCCTCTCTACCCTAGCGACCGAATGGCGACATCAGGTGGGCGAACGCAACCCTGGCTTTCAGCACGTGCAGTGGGAACAGCAGTTAAGAGTGGAAGTCACTACACTGGATCAACTGATCGCCACTTACGGCGAACCAAGCTTTATAAAAATTGATGTTGAAGGGTTTGAAGCAGAAGTACTGATGGGGCTTAACCACCCGGTAGCAGCGCTTTCGGTAGAGTTTGTTGCGGGCGTGTTAGAGGTCAGCCATTCCTGCGTTGACCAGCTGTGCCGCCTTGGTGACTACCGTTTCAATGCAATTGCCGGTGAGCAGCGCCACTTCCGCTGGTCAACCTGGCAATCCCCTGAAACCATTACCCAGTGGCTCAACGATGGCGTTGACGGCTTAGCCTCTGGGGATCTCTACGCCTGCCGCGCCGACCATCCGCTGTTAAACGCATCCGCATAATTCTTCAAAATCTATTTCCAAACACAGCTTTTAAAACAAGAGAACCTACATGATTTATCACTGGCAAACCCTCACCGCTCCCCAGCTCGCCTCGATTGCCGAAGGTGATCCAGTCGCAGTGATCACCTTGGGGGCCATTGAGCAGCACGGTACGCACCTGCCATTGGGCACCGACCTGATCATTGGAGAAGGGTTACAAGCCGCCATGTTAGACATGATTGACCCAGCACTCGACGTGCTGTGTCTGCCAGCAATTGCCGTCGGTGCGAGCGACGAACACGCCAGCTTTGCTGGAACGCTTAGCCTACCCGCTCCACTAGCCATCGCGACATTAGAGGCTTACGGCGAAAGCATTGCCCAGGCAGGTATAAAAAAGCTGGTGTTGATTAATAGCCACGGCGGCAATAAAGCCGTGATGGACCTTGCCGCGCTGACACTACGCAAGCAATTTGCAATGCGCGTAGTGAAAGCCACTTATACACGCCTTCCGCCACTGGAAGGTGCTATCAATGCCGATGAGCTGCGCTACGGGTTGCATGGCGGGCTGCTGGAAACCGCCATCATGCTGCATTTAGCACCTGAATTTGTGCAGCTCGACAGCTATCAGCCCACACCACCGGCAATGCCTAAAGGTGGCGCACTAGTGAGCCCAGAGGGTAGCGCAGCATTTGCCTGGCTTGCCGAGGACTTAAGTAGGTTCGGCGTTGCCGGTGATGCAACGGAGGCTAATCAAGCATTAGGTGAACGGTTAGTCAGGCACTACGCCTCTCAGCTAGCGCAGGTGGTGGCCGAAACCGCCCACCTGCCACCGCTTATCACTGGTAAAACGCCAGATTAACGCCCACGACCTTCAAGCACTTCGTCTAAGAAATGCCCTGCTCGGTTGGCTTTGGCGCTTAGGTAGCGGTGATTGTGATCAGTCACACTGCCGTAGAGCGCCTGACGTGAGACGACCTCAATCCCCCCTTCACGCAGCGCTGCCATTTTTAGCGGGTTGTTGGTCAACAGCTGAACTTTATCGATCCCTAGCGCATTGAGCATATCCACCGCGACCGCGTACTGCCGCTCGTCGTCGCCAAACCCTAGCACTTGGTCGGCATCGACGGTGTCTAAACCGCCATCTTGCAAGGTGTAGGCACGCAGTTTATTGGCTAAGCCAATTCCCCGCCCCTCTTGTGCCAAATAAAGCAGCACGCCGCCACCCATCGCTTGAATATCGGCCACTGCATTACGCAACTGTTCGCCACAGTCACAGCGCAGGCTGCCGAACAGGTCACCAGTGAGGCAAGCCGAGTGCATACGCAAAGGAACCGCCCTAGGGATAGAAGCCAAATCGCCAATCATCACGGCCACATGCTCTCGCAGGCCATCAGGTTCACGAAACAGCACGAAGCGACTCTCAGGCGCATCTTCAAGAGGAATACGCGCTTCACTGACACGCTTTAGCATCCCCGGCGCACCGGCTAAACACTTCTCTGCATCGCGGGCATTAACTTCTAACAGCTCGCCTTTTGATAACTGCTGAGCAATATGCTCGGCTGATGTCGCACTTACCTCTGCGCACAGCGCCGCCGGTATCAATAGCGCACGACGCATAAGTGCCACAGCGCCTCTCTCTCCCACGCCAGCAGGCTTCAGGCCGCTTAACAGCGAATGAGCCTTCGACGCTTCATTGGACACAGCAAGGTGATGCAAATCACGCTCACTGATTTGCTCGGTGAGCGGTAAGCAGGCCGCATCCGCCTTAAGCGACATGCCCATTGCCTGCAAGCGATGACGCGTTAATACTAGTGCTGGCCGAGAGCCGGAGAGTTTCGCCAGTGAATCGACCGACACACTGCCTTCAAGAGCCTGTACCAACAGACGTTGCTCTCCGGTATTAATTACCACGGGCAGTCCACGGCGAATATCGAAAATAGCGCGTTCAATGTGATACATGTAGGCCTCCAAGTTGCCGGTTGGGGCAGACAACGTTTGCTTGCGTCGGGCAACATGGCCCCGCATGATGAGTTGCTGTTTTTTGAGTGGAGATACCATGCCTAGCACCAATGAAGTGACGATCGATACCGACCAAGCGTGGGCATGGTTGTTGGACACTAAGCAGGGCATCAGAAGTGACGTCACAATGACGCTTGATACCCATGGTTGGCACTCTTCTGCCCCTGTTACAAGCGCCGCGCAGGAGCTGTTGACGTGTTTGCTGCCACTGGTGCGTCATTCGAGCTGGGTGGTTGCCCAACTGGGGCAAAGCCTGGATGGGCGCATCGCTACGGAAAGCGGTCACTCCCACTACATCAATGGCGTTGAAAGTTTGGTGCACCTGCACCGACTGCGTGCGCTGGCCGATGCCGTGGTGATCGGCGCAGGCACGGCGAGTGCTGATAATCCTCAGCTCACCGTGCGCCGCGTAACGGGGAAGCACCCTACCCGAGTGGTGATTGACCCACGAGGGCGCGTACCAGCTGATTTGGCGCTGTTTACCACGCCTACCGCACCCACGCTGCACCTCACCGGGCCAGAGGTAACGGTGGCGCCAACGGCCGCCGAACACTGCGTGCTGCCGCTGGATACCAATGGTCAGTTCCGCCCTGCCGACGTTATTACCTGGCTGGCAGATCGTGGACTTACGCGGGTATTGGTAGAAGGCGGCGGCGTCACTGTTTCGCAGTTCATTGAAGCGAACGCGGTTGACCGCCTGCATTTGCTGGTTGCGCCACTGATTATCGGTTCCGGCAGGCCTGGGCTGCAGATGACGCCCATCGACACCCTTGAGAGTGCGTTGCGCCCGACGATGCGCTCTTTCCGGTGCGGGGACGACACGCTCTTCGACGTAGTGCTGAGCGGGCGTACTGCCTGACGCAGCACTGGATGGCGGAGAACTGGATGGCGGAGAACTGGATTGCATAGCACGTGTTCGCGAGGCCAGCGCCACCCAAATGCCTGGCAGGCTAGAAATCAGCACTAACACACCATAAGCCAGTGATATCGCCACACCTTGCGCCGAAGGCAAGCCAACAAACATCCAAATGCCTGCGGCGGCGCCTTCCCGCAACCCCCACCCGGCAATCGAAAGGGGCACCAGCATGGCAAGCAGCAACACTGGAGCCAACGCTAAAATATCTAAGGTCGCCAGCTCCACGCCGATTGCCCGAGCCGCACAGACCATTACCAGGCCATAGCTAAGCACAATAGCAAGAGAAGAGACCAGTTGCCGTGGCCATACGTCACGCTGCAGTAGCCCGCGACGCATATCCTGCCCTAATGCAGCGCACCAAGCGGGTAGCGTTACCGCCGAACGCCGCAACCAGATCATCAGCGTCACACCGGCCACCATCACGATAACCGCTACGCTCGCCACTACCATCAAGCCACTGAAGCCCAGTGCCATAAGCCAGAGTGGTGACGTGAACAAGGCGATTAGTGTGTAAAGTGCAATCGCCAGTTGCCCAGAGGCACGCTCAATCACCACCGCACGCCAAGCACTTCCCTTCGAAGAAGACTGACGGGCATGGCGATGGGCACGCCCCGCATCACCCAACACACCGCCAGGCAACAACTGGTTAACCAACAACGCTAAGTAGTACTCCCGCAGTGCATAACGGTAGCACAGCGGCACGTCGATTAAGCCTGCCGTCAATTGCCATCGCCACGCGCTCAGCATCACTTGCAGCACACTGATAAGTAGTGCGAGGGCCATCCAGCCCGGCGCAAAACGCTGCACTTCTGCCATTACCGCGTCTGGCTCTACCCACAGGGCAACAGCGGCCAGCAGCCCTAAGCTCACTAACCCTTTTTGCACCCACGGGGTTCTCAGCCAGCGCCAGCGTCGCATGGGGTTAGCCCTCGTCCGCTGGCAGCGCCAGCAAGTCGCGGTGGCCCACCCAAATACCGATCTCGCCTTTGGCTACCTGACGTAAGCGTTCATCGCTCCAATGGGCAATCCGTGACGCCGCTTCTGGAGCCTGTTCGATAGCAGCGCTCGCCCATCCTTCAATCAACGCGCACATTAAGGGGTACTGCGCTGGCTTACCCGCCGCCAATCGCCACGGCGTTTCAGCCTCGTTAACACGATAACCGTAGTCAGCCATCGCTTTAACTAGCGCGCTGTGAGCATCGCCGCCTAATGCATCGCCTAAGCCCTTATCCCGACGCTGGTGCGCGTTGAACAGCTCACTGATCCAGCGATCATCAAGGCCGTTCAGAGGTTGCTGCTGGGCATTGGTAAAGTACCATTCGCCAGTAATGCTTAGAGTGATAAGAAGCGCTTGGCGATGTTTAGCACACTGTGCAGCCAAGGCATCAATCCACTCTTGAGATACTAAATCGATCAGCGCAGATGCCGTCACTACGTCGCAGTGCGTAAGTGCTGGGTGATCAAGCTGCTTAAGGGAAACACAGTGGGTTTCGACCTGGAGCGGCTCACCTTTACCCGTGTTCAATTGCCCGGTTCGCGAGTAGGATTGATTAAGTAAGGCAGAATCATGGTCAATCAGCATCCAGCGCTGGGCATGGTGCAAGCGAGGCGCAAGAAACTGGCTATTACTTCCCCGTCCACAGCCTAAATCCGCCAGTATCACTGGCGAGGAAGCTTCTACTCGCGGCGCGAGTTCTTCTGACTTAGATAGCTCGGCTCTCCGCTGATGTTCTGATAACCAGCTCGCTAACGCCTCCACCAACGCTTGGCTGCGCGAACTGGCATCGACGCTTTCACGCAGCGATAGCCAATCCGCGGTAAATTGGCTTCCTGCCAACAATGTCGAAGGTTGCTGCAGCGCATTGGCAAACGCCTCCCCTGCAGCCTGCCAGTCACCCAAGCGGGCACGTGCAACGGCGGCGCCTGCACGTCGTTCAGTACGTAGTGCCTCATCCTGGCAGAAAGCCGCCAGCGCACTCGACAGCGCCTCAACATCCCCCGGTGCTACGCTGATGCCAGCCCCTTTGGGTAAGGTATCCTGCAGCGCACCGCCGGTGGTGGTGATAACCGGTAAGCCATGGGCTAGCGCTTCAGTTACCACCATGCCATAGCCTTCATACCAAGAAGGCAACACCAGTGCATGGGCATTCTGATACGCGGCTTCCAGGGTCACTGCATCACATTCGCCGTGAAGCGTTACCCAATCGCCAAGTTGATGGTTGTCGATCAATGTTTGAACGCGATCCGTAAACGCAGCATCACGAGCACCGCCAAAGCAGTCGCATCGCCAGTGTCCACGCTCAACACCTGCCAAGGCTTGAACCAAAATATCCTGCCCTTTACGCGGGGTCAGCGTTGCCACGCATAGCAGGCGGATAGGTTCGTTGGGTTGCGCCGCGGGGCTGACCGGGGCACGTTCAACCCCAGGTTCCACCACGCTGATAGAGGCACTAAATGGCAACGCGTGCTGTTCCGCCAATGCCCTTACGCGACGCTCAGTAAAACGGCTGGTCACAATCACTCTATTCACGTGCGCCAGCCCACGTAATTCACTACGGTGAAAACGCTGCTGTTCTGTGTCACTCAAGCCCTGCTCATCGCCCAACGGATGATGCAGCAGCGCTGTGATATCCAGGCGCTCAGCGTGGACAGCCACTACCTCTGGCAGCGCCCCCATGGCCAGGCCGTCGATAATGACCCGCGCATGGTCCTGCAACGCGGAAAGCGTATCGGAGAGCGACTGGGCGGCCTCATCATCGGCATCAGGAAAACGCCCTGCCAACCCCACCACATTGATAACCAGCCCACGCGCGCGCAGTGCAGCGACAATATGGGCGTCGTAAATATACCCACCGGTACGCTGGTCTGGATCGCCAGCCACTATCAAGGTAAATGGCTGACTCATAGCGCCCCTTCATAGCTTGCCCACGCCACATGAGATTCATGCAGCTTGATCTCCATGTGCGTCAGCCCCTGAGCGGTGGTGCCCATTTTTCCTGCTTTAATGGCAGCCGCCAGCTGGTCAAAAATCACCTTGGCCATAAATTCCGTGGTGGTGTTTTTACCGCCAAACTCGCTTACCTCATCAAGGTTGCGATAGTTGTAATCCGCCAGCACCTCTTTAACCGTCTCACTAGCCAAACCGATATCAATCACTAGACCATCCTGGTCAAGTTCAGGGCGCTGAAACACCACGTCTACTACATAGGTGGCACCGTGGGTGCGCTGGGCAGGGCCGAATATTTCCCCATTAAAACTGTGGGCAATCATAAAATGGTCACGAACGCATAAACGATACATAGACACTCCTGTCGTATTAACCAGACCTTTTTAGCGAGGTCGTTCTAACTAATTCGCACTTAATTAAGCCGCATTAATTAAGCGGGTAATGGATAACGAATTCGATGGCAAAGCGCTGTGCTACCTGGCCCAAACAGAGCAGGCGCTAGCGTTGGAAAATCGGCAAAATCGCTCTCACCGCTGATCAGTGCATCTAACCGCTGGTCGGTGAGTAAGCGTAAAGCGAGCGCTAAACGGCGGCGATAATTCCAGCGCGGCTGCAACTTGGCAGGCAATTGCCCAACCTGGCTGGCACGAAGCGTTAAACGCTGGGAGTGAAAAGCGCCACCGAGCGGCAGCGACACATCGCCTTCGCCAAACCAGCTCATTTCAATCACGCGGCCTTCATTGCCCAACAAGCCCATAGCCAGCCTCAGACCATCCGGCTGACCGCTAGCGTGAATCACGCAATCTTGGTCGGTGGGTGCCTGTTCCGGCGTACAGAAAGGAATGCCTAAATGCACTGCCAAAGCTTCTCGCTCAGGATTAATGTCGATCAGGCGTACTTCTACACCTGGAATTTGCGCACACAGATACGCCACCAGTACACCGACGACGCCAGCGCCCACCACACACACACGCTCGCCAAGCATGGGGTTAGCATCCCACACACCGTTAATGGCAGTTTCCATATTGGCGGTTAGCACGGCACGGTAAGCGGGCACATCGTCGGGGAGCGCTAAAACAGCGTCGACAGGCACGACGTAGTAGTCCTGGTGCGGAAAAAGGCAAAAAACGGTTTTATTAAATAAATGATCAGGCCCCTGCTCCACATAGCCAATGTTGCAGTAGCCATATTTCACAGGAGTAGGAAACTCCCCCGCTTGAAAGGGGGCGCGCATACGCGAATATTCACTTTCCGGCACCCGCGCGTTAAACACGAGCGATTCAGTGCCGCGGCTAACACCGCTGTATAGGGCACGAATCAGGACCTCATTTTCAGCGGGTGACGCTAGTGGCTCCTGCTTGAGCTCACCATGCGTAGGGCGGGTCACCCAAAAAGCCGTAGCGGTATCAGGCGGCAACATGACATTTCCTTATGGTTTAAGCGCTTCATCCATCCTTACAGCGTAGCCTAGAAAGCGAAGCGGTTGCTTAACCCATGTAAGCGTGAAGATGATTTAAAACAAATGTATCCACATCATGGACAACCATACCTTCTTATACAAGAATGGTACATAGGAAATAATTTGCACACTTTAATTCAACCGCGGACCATTAAGCCGCTCTGCGAGTAAGCATGCCCTCTTTCTCCAACACCTCCAGCATCTCTTTACCCAAGCGGCTTTACACCTTGGCTGAGATAGCGCTGGCTAGCTTATTGCTCGTAGGCTTGGGCGCGATGCTGCCGGGATTAGTCGCCAGCGCTGCAAATTGGTGGTTGGCAGCTGGCTTCTACGTCGTGATGGGCGCACTGGTGGTAAGTTTTTGGCCCCATGGCCCGCTCGGTTGGGCAAACCGGGTAACGCTTGGGCGCGGCATACTCGTCGCCATCGTGGCAGGGGCGCTGGCAGCGAATGCTTTTACCAACGCGATTTGGCTATGGCTAGCGGTCGCTGTTATCGCGCTATTACTGGACGGTGTGGATGGATGGATTGCTAGACGCACAAAGACTCATACCCCGTTCGGTGCGCGCTTTGATATGGAACTGGATGCAGTATTAATCCTGATACTCTGCATCGGATTATTGCAGAGCGAACATCTAGGCGCTTGGGTACTACTCATTGGCGGCATGCGTTATTTGTTCATCGCCGCCAGCTGGCCTTTTCCGTGGTTAAAAGCACCGCTCTTTGACAGCTTCCGCCGTAAAGCAGTGTGCGTGTGGCAGGTTGTTGCATTGCTGCTGGCGTTAACGCCACTCACCTCTCCTCTTGCTGCCAGCCTGCTCGCACTGAGTGCGTTAGTCACACTCAGCTACTCATTTGGCTTCGATGTGTGGTGGCTGTTTAAGCAGCACAAATGCCAAACCTCCTCTGCCGCTGATTGAAGAAAAACGATAATGACATCTAAAAATATAATCGTGAAATAAAAGTCGTATTTAATTTTCTTTTTAAGAATATTAAATACGACATAGGATTAGAAACAGCTCGCTATGTACTGCCGCCGATTATTGCACGCTTTAAACAGACATTCCCCAAGGTGCATCTAGAGCTTCATTAGTGTAACCCTGAGAAGATCTTCTCACTGTTAAAGGAGGAGTGATCAACCTACCGACCTTCCTTATAAAGACTATTTTTATATCTGAACATCATCAATATAAAAATCAATAAATAAACAAACTATTTAAGCTCAAAAAGCCAACAAAATCAGCTAACAGACACATTGTTAGCCAAGGCTATATTTATTCGTTATAACTAACTTTATTTTTTATTGACCAACTTGTTATCAAAGTAAAACCTGATAGGATTCAGCGCTATTCAAACCCTACTTTTATCACTCGAGCATCTTGTTTCACACCTTTAGTCTCATTAAACGAGCCCTTCTATCATGACACCTGTTGCCCTGCTTTTTTTAGCGGTTTCCATGTCAGCGGATGCGTTTGCGGCATCCATCAGCAAAGGGGCAGAGCTGCGCAAGCCCCGCTTCCGACACGCGGTAGGCATTGGTTTAATATTCGGCATTATCGAGGCCATCACCCCGGTACTCGGCTGGGTGGCTGGCAAGGCTTCTCAGCAGTACGTAGAAACCTGGGACCACTGGGTCGCGTTTACGCTACTGACCATTATCGGCCTGCACATGATAGTCGAAGGGCTGAAGAAAGAAGAAAAAGTAGAGCATCGCAAACAAACCCTGTGGCTGCTGGTACTAACCGCCACTGCCACCAGTCTAGACGCCATGGCCGTGGGCGCAAGCCTTGCGTTTATTGATGTGAACATCATTACCACCAGTCTCGCCATTGGCCTTGCTACTACGGTGATGGCTTCCATGGGAACGCTGCTAGGCCATAAATTTGGCAAATACGTAGGCCACTGGGCAGAACTCGCAGGTGGCGTTGTATTGATTGGGATTGGCGTGATGGTGGTGGTAGAGCATACGGTGTTGATGTGACCTCCCCATCGATAATATAAATACTCCCTCGACGACTTAAACACTAACTTAACAGTGGTCGGTGGCGATGGTCTTACATGCCTCCTGGCCCGACGTCACCCCCAGATTGAGTAGCGCTACACTTTAGAGTCCGACCCTATGCTAAGGAGATAGACATGCAGACGATTGAGCTAGGCGGAGACAGCGTACCCCGTATCGGCCAGGGCACCTGGCATATGGGCGAGGATGCCGGGCAGCGCCAAGCTGAAATCAAGGCGCTGCGTGAAGGCCTGGAACTGGGCATGACACTGATTGATACCGCTGAGATGTATGCCGAGGGCGGCGCTGAAGAAATTGTTGGCCAAGCGATCCGTGACCGGCGCGATCAGGTGTATCTGGTCAGCAAGGTTTACCCGCACAACGCCAGCGCCAAAGGAGTTCAGGCTGCCTGCGAGCGCAGCCTACGCCAATTGGGCACCGATACGATTGATCTCTACCTGCTGCACTGGCGCGGACAGTACCCGTTAAGCGAAACCGTGGAAGCGTTTGAGCGGCTGCGCGAGCAAGGCAAGATTCTGCGTTGGGGCGTATCGAACTTTGACGTTGACGACCTAGCGGAGCTAGACGCGCCAGCGTGCGCCACCAACCAGGTGCTCTATAACCCCGAAGCACGCGGCATTGAATACGATCTGCTGCCCTGGCAGGCGCAACACAACATGCCGCTGATGGCTTACTGCCCCATTGGTCAAGGTGGCGCGCTGCTGCGTAACGCCACCCTACAACGCATCGCTGACAAACACAGCGCCACCCCCGCGCAAATCGCCCTTGCCTGGGCACTGCGCCACCCCAGTGTGATTGCCATCCCGAAAGCCGTGAGCCTGGATCACCTCAAACAGAACGCCTACGCAGATAGCATCAGGCTCGACGAAGATGATCTGGCACAGGTAGACGCCGCTTACGCGCCACCAGTACGTAAACAGGGTTTAATGATGGTGTGACCAAGCGTGAACCTTTCGAAGGTGGTGGTAAACTAGCCCCCAAAGATAGACTCGCGAGTTAATGCAGAGCGTTGCGGCAATTTTGGAGCCGCGAGGCGGTGGAAAAACGGTCCGGCAACAGCGGCTGGTTATGCATTATTCGTAGTGGCTCCATAGCCTGAGGACTTTCACTACTTGCTCGTCTTCTAGCACTTGGTAGACCAGACGATGCTGAATATTAATGCGGCGTGAATAGGCGCCCGCAAGATCACCTATGGGCTTCTCAAACGGGGGTGGCTTGCGGTACGGATCTTCTGCAACTAGGGCCAACAACTCTTGGGCTTTTGGCTTGAGGCCGCTTGAAGCCAGCTTCTTTGCGTCTTTCTGGGCTTGTTTGGTGTAAACCAACGTCCATGTCACCAGTTCAGCTCCTCATCGCATTCATCCACGGAGGTATCCATTCCCTCACGAATAGACTCCCGCATACCCGGTACGGAGAGCAGGTAAAGCGTTTCCTGAATGGCGGACCAGTCTTCCTCGGAAACCAGGACGGCTTTGTTCCGCTTACCCATGATGACGATGGGTTGGTGGGACTCGGCAGTCTCGTCAATCAACCGATAAAGGTTGCTCCGCGCCTCCGTTGCTGTGATTCCGGTCATGACGTACCTCTTGCGTGTTTAATATTTTATCAATTGTACGCCCTTTAGCACGTACGTCAAAACGAACGTTACGAATAACGCTTCAATCAGCCGACGCGTTAGCGGTCGGTTGCATTGATTTGTTATGGATTACGATCTTCGGGTTTTGACTCTCAAAGTACTTTAAATCCGATGGCTCTAAGTCAGTTTCCAGAAGCTCCTGAAGTTCCTTGTTAATTGGATAGAACCCACCATTAAGATATCCAAATCCACCCAAATATATTTCTTCTTTGTTAACAGACGAAGGAGTTACCGAATAGCAATACCCTTCGAAGCTAAATGGATGCATCATTCTTAGTACTTTTACGATGCTAGCGAAGTCCATTTCTTCACTAAATGATAAGACGTTGGCTTTTAGTTTTTTGTTTGTATTTGCTTTCCCGAAAATATGATCTATCGGAATTTCATTTTTCTTTAACTCACGCCTAATATCCTGAAAATCAGGGAGTAAATCACACAATGCAACTCCCCAGGGGTGCCAAGGACTTTCTGAAAGGCTTTCTTCGGGCTGTTTGTGTGTTGATGCAATAGCTTCTTTTTCTATTCTTACAACTTCAGATCGCAAGTCTGAAACCAGCGAAATTAATTCATCGTCCTTAGACAAAGTTACATATTCGCTTGTAGATTTATCCAAGTATTTAGAGTAGTACGAATCTTCTTGAAGCTCTGGCCTGAATTTGGTTTGTAGGAGAAAAATAGCGCCTATAAAAAGAGGAACATTGCAAATAGCCGCTATAATAAGCGTAGCTTTTAGCCATACTGGTTCATTAAATGCCGATGACGTGGCTAGAAGCGATCCATTTACAAGCACTAGACCGACTAGCCATGCAGCCAATAGCTGAATGGGTTTTGTAACTTTATGTGGATATATTTTTTGGTTTTCCATAGTCTCAACTTATTGTCTCCCATAACGCTCCACTCACCGGAATTTTAGGAGCGAAGCGAGTAAAATTTCCGAGTGCAGTGGCTTGTTATGTGTTTTCTGCGTATTTGATAGTCAATTCGTCTTCTAAATCAAAAATTGTCAATGCGTGTTTTATCTTCTCAAATTTTCCAATATTGTCTATGTTCCCTTCAATGAAATATGTGTCGTTTATTGGAACTGCTTGTCTTGGATTTCCTTCTTTTGGATTCTTGGTTAATGTAATTTTTTCTGCCAGATCAGTTGTGAAAAATGTCTCTGGTTGCAATTCAAAAAGCTGCTTAAACACTTCCGTGTACAATTTGGCGACTTGATTAACTTCAATTTTTTGGTCAAAGAAAACTGCATACTCTAACTTTTTATGTTTTGGATCTTCTGCTTCAAAAATATTCACCTCGTTGTTTTCTTCTATTTCTTCTATTTCAATGGCTGGTAGTCGCCAAATCTTTATGAAGCGTTCAGCAAGAAGGTCAAAACGTCTTTCAATTTCTGTTTTATCCCACTTTTCGGCAATTGATAAATATTTGTTTAGCCATAAACGACTGTCTTTATATCCTGCGTTTCCTAAATCTCTTTTAAATACAAATGGTTTGTTTCCAAGTTTTCCGTTATTACCCGATAAAGTCAAATTACCAATTGTATTCAAATAGGTTTCTTTGATTAAACTGTATTCATCTGCTCCTAAATCCACTTTCCATTTTGGGTCAGGATTTTGTGGGAAAATATGTTCTATGGTTATATCTGTGTTACCCTCAATTATTACTGGTTCGTTATTTTCAAAATTCTCAAGTCGCTCAAGTAGGTAAGTTCTGTTTTTTGATTTTATGTTGTAAACATCTTTTAGTTTAAGGCTTTCAATAACTTCCTTGTTTTTTGGAAAACGTTGTGAGCCCGGTCTTTTAAGTAGCCATTTTTGCAAGGTCAACAAATAATCGTTTTTATCCACTTTTTCGTAAAGCGTCATAAATATTTTATTCAGTGCGTTTGTTGGCAAACCAACAATAAATCTTCTCCAAGCAAAGGATTGTATGAAATCCATAACTTTTATAAATGTGGCTTTGTCAATTACGTTTTCTGAATAGTCTTCATAGACTTTCATTAAAAAGGGATAAGCCACATTTATTTCAAGTCTGTTTATATATTCAAGCTGTAATCTTATTTCTTTGTCCGTCTCGTTCTTTGGATTGAGAAGTTTATTGTAAAACTTAACAAGCGATTTTATTGGCGAAAGATTGGCTTCTAATTCTTGTAAATCAGTTGTTGGAAACTTTGCTTTAAACTCCAAATAAACTTTGCTTTTATTCGGAATTTTGTTGTTTACTAAAGTCAAATAATCTCTTATAAAATCAGAAACTTTGCTTGTATTCAAGGTTTCATCTTTTGCAAGTTTCTCAATGATCTCCCAATAATTGTTATAAATCTTATTTTGCTCTCTGCGATTAAGACCCATTAAAATATAGTTTCTAATCAAGTCTGCTTGTGATAACTCAAGACCTGTCGAGTTTAAACTCTCAAAAATTCTTTGTGGGTCGTCTTTCTCTCGGTCGAGCGAGATTTCAACAAACATCAGTTTTGCAAGTCCTTTCAATACGAACTCCAAATTTTCTTCAGTTATCCGACTATTGAAGTAGTTGAAATTGTCTATCACTTTTGAGAAGTCGCTAAATTCTTCGTCCTTATCACTTCTCAAAAGGTATTTTATGGCTTTGTCGTTATTTTCAGTTGGTCGAAGTTTTAGCTTTTCTTCTTCGGGTGCAAACTTGTTAGTCAGATAGGTTTCAGTAATTTCTGCCTCAAGTCCTTTGTCTCCAATTTCAATTGCCAAACGATAAAGAGCCAAATATATTAATGTCAATGTGGTCAATCTTTGTTGACCGTCTATTACGGTTAACTCCTTGATTCGTGAAGACGTGTAAACATCATCGTGAACATAAACAACGCTACCAATAAAGTGAGCATTCATTTTGCAACTTGTTCCAACTTCCAAAATGTCGTCAAAAAGTTGTTTGCATTGACTTGTCGACCAATCGTAATTTCTCTGATAAACAGGAATTACAAATTGGGTTTTATTTGAAGATAAAAAGTCTTCTACTTTTGTTTCGTTTGCTTTCACTTTCTATTTCCTGTTTTCAGCATATAACAGTGATTATACGCCTCGCTACAAACCCCCAATAAACGCGACGGCACATTCATTGGGGTTTTGTAGCCGCTCAATTTGACTCTACCCTATTGATTCCCAAGAGAGCAAAGCCAATTTTGGCAGTCTATCCGAAATTCGCGTGCTTGCGTGTGCCCCTTGCATCTCTTCTCTCCTCCTCCTAGACTGCTTGGCACTAACTGCTTGACGGGGTGCCGGTGAATCCGGCTGAGATGGCGCAGGGCGTATCCACTTGATACTGCCAAAGCGCTGGTCCCGCTGAACCTGATCCGGCTAATGCGCTGCTCCTATGACGAGCGCGCGGGTACCGGCGTAGGGATCAAGCGATGGCCTCGGCTTAGCTTCACGCCACCTTCTGCGCCATTCCCTCGATCTCAACCGCCCACCTTCCGGATCATCACTACCGGAGGCACCATGGGCTACCGCTTTGCTGATCTTACTAATGCCTGCCATGACGACTGGCGCGCCTATATTGAGCACGATTTTGTCCGCCAGTTGGGTACCGCCGCGCTACCAGAAGCATCGTTTCGCCACTATTTGAAACAGGATTACCTGTTTTTGATTCACTTCGCCCGCGCCTACGCGTTGGCCGCCTATAAAAGCCCTACGCTGGCTGACCTGCGCCAAGCCCATGAAGGTTTAAAAGCCATTGTGGATGTGGAGCTGGGCCTGCACGTTGGCTTTTGCCAGGAGTGGGGGATTTCCGAGCAAGAGCTGGCGGAGCTTCCCGAAGCCAGAGCCACCTTGGCGTATACCCGCTACGTATTAGACACCGGCAATCGCGGCGACCTGCTCGATTTACATGTAGCGCTGGCCCCTTGCCTAGTGGGCTACGGAGAAATTGCCAACTGGCTGAACGCTCAGCCTTCTACCCTACGCGGCAGCCAAAACCCTTTTGATGCTTGGATAGCGATGTACGAAAGCGAGGAGTTTCAGGCCGCCATGCAGGCTGAGCTTGAATGGCTCAACGCCCGCCTGGCCGATGTTACCCCCGCCCGCTTTGCCGAGCTGAGCAAGATCTTCCGCGACGCTACGCGTCTGGAAATCGACTTCTGGCAGATGGGTCTAGATCTGATAGACAGCGATCTAACAGACAAAAGTCTCACCCATTAAGCCAACACAACAACCATAATCAACAACGAAGGAAGACGACCGTCATGACGAAGACTTTAGAAACTAAAACTTTAAAAGCTAAGACCTCAAAAACTGAGACCGTAACAAGTAGAACCAGCCATTTTTTAGCAGAAACCGCCCAAGTCGATGCCGCCGCCATTCAACCGCTGCCCGCCTCGCGCAAGGTGTACGTTGAAGGCTCACGACCCGATATCCGCGTGCCGTTTCGGGAAATCACTCTATCGCCCACTAAAACCAGCAGCATTGATGAAGAGAACCCGCCGCTGCTGGTGTACGACACCTCTGGCCCTTACACCGACCCAGCCGCCAACAACGATTTACGCAAAGGCCTACCCGCCCTGCGCCGCGCCTGGATTGAAGAGCGCAACGATACTGAGTTCCTTGACGGCCCCACCAGTGAGTACGGCAATCGCCGCGCTAACGACCCAACGCTTGCTCAGTTGCGTTTTGATTTAACGCGCACCCCGCGCCGAGCAAAACCAGGTAAGAATGTCACCCAACTGCACTATGCGCGCCAGGGCATTATTACTCCTGAAATGGAATTTATTGCCATCCGCGAGAACCAGCGCCGCCAAACGTTAGGCACCGCTGAAGTGGAGCGTATTCTTGGCCACCAGCACCCTGGCCAGAGCTTTGGTGCAAAATTGCCGGAAGAGATCACGCCGGAATTTGTGCGCGACGAAGTCGCCCGTGGCCGCGCGATCATCCCCAACAATATCAACCACCCAGAATCCGAGCCGATGATTATTGGCCGTAACTTCCTGGTGAAGATTAACGGCAACCTGGGTAACTCGGCAGTTACCTCGTCGATTGAAGAAGAAGTCGACAAAATGACCTGGGGTATCCGCTGGGGATCGGACACCATCATGGACCTTTCCACTGGCCAGAATATTCACGAGACCCGTGAGTGGATTATCCGCAACTCGCCGGTGCCGATTGGTACAGTGCCGATCTATCAAGCGCTTGAGAAGGTCAACGGCATTGCCGAAAACCTGACCTGGGAAGTGTTCCGCGACACCTTGATTGAACAAGCTGAACAGGGCGTGGATTACTTCACCATTCACGCGGGCGTGCTGTTGCGCTATGTGCCAATGACTGCCAACCGGGTGACCGGCATTGTCAGCCGTGGCGGTTCCATTATGGCCAAATGGTGTCTGTATCATCACCAGGAAAGTTTCCTGTATACCCACTTCGAAGAGATCTGTGAGATCTGCAAGCAGTACGACGTAGCGTTTTCGTTGGGCGACGGTCTGCGCCCCGGCTCAGTCGCCGATGCCAACGACGAAGCACAGTTCGCTGAGCTGGAGACCCTGGGTGAGCTGACGAAGATTGCCTGGAAACACGACGTTCAGGTGATGATCGAGGGCCCTGGCCATGTGCCCATGCACCTGATTAAAGAGAACATGGATAAGCAGCTTGAGGCGTGCCATGAGGCACCTTTCTATACCCTCGGCCCACTGACCACCGATATCGCCCCCGGCTACGACCACATTACCTCGGGCATCGGTGCGGCCATGATCGGCTGGTTTGGCTGTGCAATGCTCTGCTATGTGACACCGAAAGAGCATTTGGGTCTGCCAAATAAAGATGACGTCAAAACCGGCATCATCACCTACAAGATTGCCGCTCACGCAGCAGACTTGGCCAAGGGCCACCCGGCAGCACAACGTCGCGATAACGCGCTTTCCAAGGCACGCTTTGAATTCCGCTGGGAAGACCAATTCAATCTGGGGCTAGACCCGGACACCGCCCGTGAATTCCACGATGAAACCCTGCCGAAGGACTCCGCCAAAGTGGCCCACTTCTGCTCCATGTGTGGGCCGAAGTTCTGCTCCATGAAGATCAGCCAGGAAGTACGCGATACCTATCGGGACCGCGCGCCGGAAAATACCGCTGAAAGCGATTCCGAGGCAGTCAAACGTGGCATGCAGGAGCAAGCGGAGAAGTTCCGCCGCGAAGGCAGCGAGCTATATCAGGAAGTTTAAAATAGCAGCCTGTAAGTTTCGCTAATAACGAGTGGCTCTTGGGTCTTACACGACTTCAAGAGCCATTTTTTAATCAAGGAGAGGTTAGTTTAATTTAAGTTGTGTATGATTATCATTCACAGTGTATTTTATTCTAAATATTCAATTTAAAGCCAACATTTTTCAAAGGACTGACTCTAGATGAGAACGAAACTATCCTTGGCTGTTTCTCTTGCCCTTCTCAGCACGGGCGTACTGAGTGGCTGCAGCGATGATAGCGCGCCAACAGCATCAGGCACCCAGCAGGAAGCACCAAAAAACCTCTCAGCTTCCCTGTTGAAATATATCCCCGCCGACTCTCCCTATTTTGTGGCAACACGGGAGTCAATGCCTGAACAAGATGCCTTTGCTCTTTACCAGCGCATGCAGCCAAAGGATAGCCTTGAAGCTGACTTGGATGAACTGCGCGACATGCTACACGAGATAGACGATGACGTGTTGCATTCGCTGATGTCACTGTTGATCGCGATGGGGGAAGAGTTTGTCGGGGTTGAAACACTCGATGATATTCATGCGCTGGGCTTTAAAATGAGCCCCCAGGTCGCTTTATACGGACTGGGTATCTTGCCCACTCTGCGTATGGAATTGCAGGATGAAGACGCTTTCCGCGAAACGCTGCAGCGCATCCTCACCAATGCAGATATCAATCCGAGTACGGCCACAACAGATGAAAAAGAGTACTGGGTGCTAACACAAGATGGTCCGATCAAAGCCATCATGGCCATTATCGATAAGCAACTGCTGATGTCGGTGGTGCCAGAAAATGTCAGTGATGAGTTGCTATCACAGGTGCTGGGTAGCACCCTGCCTGACAGCAGCATTGGTGATACCGGCGCCCTAGAGGAAATTGAACAGCGTCATGGCTTCACGCCCTATGGTGCTGGGGAAATCGACTCATCACGCCTGCTTAGTGAGCTGAGTACCCCCACACACTTAGGTACTCAAGCACTATTGGACGCAGCTGATGCAGAGCGGCTGGATCTCTCCGCCTGCCAAGCAGATATTGACCGCATCACCAATCGCTTCCCTGGTCTTGTAATGGGCATGCGTGAGTATAACCTCGACCGTATGGAGATGAATCTTATACTGGAAACCGATGAGGCTATTGTCAGCGATCTTCGTGCAATGACCGCTCAGGTTCCGGGCCTTGGTAGCACAGACGGCATGGCCAGCTTTGGGCTAGGCCTGAATCTACCGGTGCTGATGCAAACTGTTCAGAAGTATGCTCAGGAAGTGCGTCAAAACCCGTTTAGCTGTGATGAGCTACAGGAATTAAACAGCACCTGGAATGAGATCAATAAAGCGATCAACAATCCAGTCGCCATGATGATTGGCCCATCCCTGTCTGGTTTCAGAGCACGCCTTAACAACCTGACAATGAAAGATGGCGAGCCCACTGGCACTGGTCTCCTGACCCTCGCTTCGCAAAACCCGCTTGCACTGCTGTCTACAGCAAGCGCGTTCGCGCCTGATTTAGGGACACTTGGACTTGAACCCGGTGGAGAAGCCAAAAAAATTGACAGCATGATGCTGCCACCAGACTCACCAGAGTTCTACGCGGCCATGTCTGAAAGCGCCATTACCTTGGGCGTTGGCATCAGCGATTCCGAAACACTACAGGAAGAACTGCAAGCCCCTGTTTCCGAGCGTGACCTACTGGTTCATGGCCATCTGACGGGTGAGTTCTACCATTCACTGGCCGATGTCATAGCGCAAATGCCCTCCGATGAATTGGCAGAGCTTGATATTGATTTGCTCAAGCAATATAGCGATATCTACAAGAACATGGAGTACTGGTTCAGAGTGGATGATGCAGGCGTTGAAATGAGCTTCTCGCTGGAATTGAACTAAGCACTGGCTATTCCTAACATCCGAAAAACTCGCCATTGGATGCAGCTCTCATCGTGTCACTGTGATCGTTAGCGAGTTTTTCGTCGGCAGCCATACTGATACAGGTGGCGTATGTATGGCTCTTGAACTTACTTAAGCGCTACGAGACCTCAAGGGCCACTTTCAACACGCCATCACGTTGGTGGGAGAACAGATCATAAGCATCAACAATGTTCTCCAACGCATAGCGGTGCGTGACCATGGGGCCAAGATCTAGTCGCCCTGCAGCAATGATGCTCATCAGCCTGCGCATTCGCTCTTTGCCGCCAGGGCAAAGTGACGTAATGATCTTGTGGTCACCTAGCCCAGCACAGAAAGCGCCCAGCGGAATCGTCAGGTCTTCAGAGTAAACGCCCAGGCTTGAGAGCGTGCCGCCAGGTTTTAGCACCCGCAAGGCCGATTCAAAGGTTTGCTGCAGGCCGAGTGCTTCAATGGCCGCATCCACACCGCGCCCGCCGGTCAGCTTTAGAATTTCCTCTACGACATCAACTTTGCGGAAATCCAGCGTCACGTCAGCGCCCATCTGCTTGGCCATTGCCAAACGTTCATCAACACCGTCGACAGCAATAATCATCCCCGCCCCACGTAACCGCGCACCTGCTGTCGCACACAGTCCAATCGGGCCTTGCGCGAACACCACCACCGTGTCGCCAATATTGATACCCGCTTTTTCGGCACCCGCAAAGCCGGTCGACATGATATCGGGGCACATCAGCACTTGTTCGTCGGTTAAGCCGTCTGGCACGGGCGAGAGATTGGCCTGGGCATCGGGCACCAATAGGTATTCAGCTTGGGCACCATCGATAGTGTTACCAAAGCGCCAGCCGCCCATCGGTTTATAACCGTGGCTGTGGTGGCCACCATCTTGCGAGGAGCAACCATCTTGGCAGGCATAAGAGGTGAAGCTCGGGCAAATCGCTCCGGCGATGACGCGCTGGCCTTCCTGGTAGCCCTTTACGTTGGCGCCCAGCTTTTCAATCACGCCCACCGGCTCATGGCCGATGGTTAAGCCTCGCTCAACGGGATATTCACCCTTGAGGATATGAATATCGGTGCCGCAGATTGTGGTAGTGGTGACACGCATCAGCGCATCATTGGAGCCAATCTCGGGAATGGGCTTGTCGTCAATCTCAATGCGGCCAGGCTCAACAAAAATAGCGGCTTTCATCATAGTAGGCATGGAACGGCTCCTATTGAAGTGAGTGATACCCCATCACTATTGAGCCCACTGGATTAAGGAACAGCAATTGACGTGGAACAATGAGAGATACATTAGATATATATAGACTTAAATAGCATTTACCGCGCTATCTTATTTATACCAAGTGTACCGCTAGCTGCTGTTTTTTTAATTTATAGGTATCCATTATGCTCACACTACCTTTCAAACCCTGGTCGACCGCAATTGCGGTGGCCACCACTCTATTGATTTGGCTGGTGATTCCTTTGCCAGAAGGGCTGACGCCAAACGCTTGGCTTATGCTGGCAATATTTGTCGGCACTATTGTCGCTATCATCGGCAAAGCCATGCCTATTGGGGCGATCTCTGTGATTGCGATTTCTATTGTCGCGGCAAGTGGTGTTACCGGCGACACGCCAGGTGAGGCCATCAATGTCGCCTTAAGCAGTTATGCCAACCCACTTATCTGGTTAATTGCCATTGCGATTATGATTTCACGCGGGTTGATTAAAACTGGCCTGGGTGCACGTATTGGCTACTACTTCATCTCGATTTTTGGCAAGCGCACGTTGGGGATTGGCTATGGTCTCGCCTTTTCCGAGCTTTCAATTGCACCTGTCACACCAAGTAATACAGCACGGGGTGGCGGTATCATTCACCCCATTATGCGCTCTATCGCACACAGCTTTGACTCACACCCTGAAGACAACACGTCGGGTAAAATCGGCAAATATCTAGCGCTGGTGAATTACCACAGCAACCCCATCACCTCGGCTATGTTCATCACCGCCACCGCTCCTAACCCATTAACCGTTCAACTTATCTCGTCCGCCACTGGAGCGGAAATACAGCTGAGCTGGTTAACCTGGGCGGTCGCCATGCTGCTGCCGGGCTTGGTCGCCATCCTGGCGATGCCGTACATTCTGTACTTGCTTTACCCACCGGAAATTAAAGAAACCCCGAATGCCACCCAGTTGGCGAGAGACAAACTTGCCGAACTCGGAAAGCTAAGCCGAAACGAAGGCATCATGTTGCTCGTTTTCTTAGTGCTGCTTTTGCTTTGGGCGGATATCCCAGCGATTTTCCTGGGGGATGCGGTCACGCTTAACACCACCACGTCTGCGTTTATTGGCTTATCGCTACTCCTGCTAACAGGGGTTTTAACCTGGGAAGATGTGCTGAAAGAAAAAAATGCCTGGGATACGCTGCTATGGTTTGGTGCTCTTATTATGATGGCTAGCCAACTTAACGAAACAGGCCTTATTAGTTGGTTTTCAGCGAATATGCAGAGCTGGATTACCACGATGGGGATTGGTTGGGCGGGAGCCTCTGCACTCTTAGTACTCACCTTTCTTTATACCCACTACTTTTTTGCCAGCACGACTGCACACATCACCGCGATGATGGCAGCATTTCTCACCGTTGGCTTAAGCCTCGGCGCCCCACCTATGCCTTTTGTGCTGATTATGGCGGCCACATCTTCGATTATGATGACCTTAACCCATTACGCCACAGGCACCTCACCAGTCATCTTTGGCTCAGGCTACCTGACGCTGGGAGAGTGGTGGAAAGCAGGTTTCATTATGAGCGTGGTGAACCT
Source organism: Halomonas sp. XH26 (assembly GCF_024138895.1). Classification (NCBI taxonomy): domain Bacteria; kingdom Pseudomonadati; phylum Pseudomonadota; class Gammaproteobacteria; order Oceanospirillales; family Halomonadaceae; genus Halomonas; species Halomonas sp. XH26. Next base: position 1,010,484 of record NZ_CP071889.1, on the reverse strand, counting down.
GCTCATTTGGGTAGTCGTTGGTGGTTTATGGTGGAAGCTGCTTGGTCACTACTGAGTTACCACCTGAAAGCCAACAGAGGTTATTGACCTCTGTTGGCATTGAAATGCCCTGGCTAGACGCTATTTCTTAGCCTTCTCTTTGGCCTTACCTTTACCTTTCTGCAGTTCGCCCTTTACTTGTTGGGCTTTACCCTTAGCTTCTGTTTTACTACTTCCGGTTACTTTGCCAGTTGCTTCCTTCACTTTTCCGGCGGCCTTATTGACAGTACCTTTCACTCTATCTTCTTTGCCACTTGCCATGACGAACACCTCTAATCCGTTAGTGGGGATGATGCCGCTCACTAAGTGAATACTCACTTCGAATGGCGACACCTTCCTTAGCGTAGCCTTTGTTAGAAAAGTTACCTCAATTACTTTTAGGCAGGCGCGTTGGCTGCCAACTATTTAGCAAACAGTGTAAACAAGCCATTACCAACAAGGTGCCCACGAGCGCAACGCTCATCGAAGAGAACCGATAAAGCGCGCTATAAACAAGGTCTTGCTGCGGGCCTAACGATTGTCCAAAGAGAATACCCAACGTTGTCAGCCCTCCAAAGCCAATGCCTGAGCCGCCACCTTCTAAAATATGTTCTCTAGCAAACAGCATTAGTCCAAGCCAATAGAGCAAAATCACCAGCAAAAAATGATGGCTTTGGGTGTAAAGCAATAGCTGCATTGCCAGCGCCAGATTACAGCCCAGTAGCGTGCCGATGGCTCGCTTACCTGCCGACACGCGAGCACCGGAATAACCTAAAGCAAACAGAATCAGAATGGTGGCCATTTGCGCTGACAGCGAATCGCGGAGGTCAAACATTTGGAACACTACGAACGAGAGCGTGGCCGTAATGCCGCCCATCAATGTTTCATGGCGAATTTGAGCTGCGGGCTTTGCACCACGCGGTGGTAGCTGGCGGGGTTCAACATCGGGAAATAGCGTATGCATCAACATAGCAATAAATACCGCCAGCAGGCTGGCCATAATATTACTCGCCAAGAGATCGCTTAAATCAACACCAGGGTAGCTAGCAAAGTGCAGCAATATGCTTAGCGTCAACACACCATTCGCGCCAAACAGAAATAGCGGGCCTTTTGCCATTAGATTGAAGCGCAGCAAAAACAGACCTAGTACGACCAGCGTCATCACTACCGGCATATGCTTTAGAAGCCCCACCACCATGCTGACTTCCAAAGCATTCAAGCTAACGTTCGCCAAAAACTGGCGAATGATGCTGCCATTTAAAATGGGCACCATACCCAACAAGAACATCGGGAAAACGGTAAAAAAAACGCCATAATTCCAGCCCATCAATTGGCTAATAATAAACCCCAGCGAACCGCCTCCCGCTACCCGCAGGCACTGGCGCAGGCCGTTTTGAGAGAGCGCTGGCTTATTAACAGCCTCTATGGGTGTTTTTTTAATAACCGTTTTAATAGCCGCTTTAGTAAACATAGTGCAGCCAACTAATCAGGTGCGCCTGTAACCATGCAAACGGTTTAGCCATTGCATGTTCGCCCGGCACTAGTTGCACTGTTGCCCGCGCACCACTGGGGGGTAGTTCAGTCAACGGCGTATCTAACGCCACATGAATACGCGCACGTTGCGCATCTCGTATCCAACGATCTGAAGCAGGAATATCCACAAGTTGACCATCCACTGCCTGCTGGCCTGCGCGGGTGCCGGCGTCAAAGGCACTGACATGCCCTTCAAAAATTCGTCCAGGCAACGCATCGAATACCACTTTTGCTTCATCGCCAAGCGCCACATGGCGCAGGCTCTTTTCACGAAAATCAGCCACGACCTCTACCGTGCTCGCGACCAGCGCCACCGCAGGCTGCCCCGCCTGCACATAATGGCCAGGCTGTAGCTGAAGATTAGCGACCACACCGGACTCTGGCGCTTTTACCACCGTATGGGCTAAATCCAGTTCAGCTTTTTCAAGGGCATTATTCGCTTGGCGAAGGCGTAAGTTATCGTCGCCCTCTTCTCCCAACTGTACCTCTAAGCTTTCAATCTGTGCCTGGGCAGATGCCACAGCCGCCTGTGCGGTATGTTCGGCCGCGACCTGCTGTTCGTACTGCTGGCGAGAAATCCCCTGACGCCCAAGCAGCGCTTCAGCACGACGGCGCTCACCGCTGCGCTCATCGAAAGTAGCCTGTGCCGAGGCAAGTGATGCCCTGGCAGCCGCTAGCTCTGCATTTAAGCGGGCGTTTTCTTGCTCCGCTTGCTCCCGGTTTAATTGGGCTTGGGAGTGAGCGATTTGAAAGGGCGATGGGTCTAAGCGAAACAGCACATCACCCTGGGTTACCGACTGATGGTCTCTCACCACAACTTCTTGCACAGGGCCGCTTAGCTCAGGAGCAATGCTGGTGACGGGGCGCATTGCCCGCGCCTCAGGCGTCATGGGCATAAAGCTATCGGCCATTAAGAAGTAAACGAACAGCAATAAAAATACGGTCAGGGCTATTTTCACCCAGCGAGTAAATTTTTGATCAGGGGACATTGGGATTTCTCATTGACGAGCACCAAAGCGACGATGTCACCGCTTGGAGATATTATTAGGTGGAATACTTTAGTCTAACAAATCATTAGCACGCTAACAATATTTTCATTGTGAACAAGCGCTCAATAAAGTCACTCCAATGACTTTCCCTCGATACACCAACTTATTATACGAACCAGATACCCTTACCATTCGCTAGCAAGCCCCTTTTGCTTAGCGCAAAAAAAAAAAAAAAAAAAAAAAAAAGCCCTATCGCTAGGGTTAGCAATAGGGCTTTGTTTCTGCTGGCAGGTTAATCAAGTGTTAGGCGATTGCCTTAAAAACGGTACTTTAGGCCTACACTGGCAGCATCAAAATCATAGGCAGATTTATCCAGGTAGCGCATGTAGTCAGCGCCTACTGATACATTGGAACTGATATCCATTTCCGCACCGGCACCGTAGGAGAAACCGGTTTCACGGTCGTTGTTAATATCAACCTCAGTGAAGCCCGCTAAGCCATACAAACGCACTTCCGGTGCAATGGGTACGATGCCTTTCGCATAAGCACCCGCAACGTGATCTAGCTCGGCGCCACCATCTGAACCACCCGTGCCCAAATGACCTTCTAAAGCGAAATAGTCATTGAACTGTGCCCCACCACGGAGACGCAAACCAACGTCATCGCGTGAAGAGCCTCTTTCTGGGTTCAGGCTCCAAAACATGGCATCGCCGCCCACATATCCTTGTGGGTACTGGAAGGGTTGTTGCGCTTGAGCCGATGCCGCGAATGTACCCGCACCAACTAAAAGAGCGGCAGAGGTGAGTGATAATACGGTCATCTTCATAAGTTAAACCTCAGTTAAAAAACAGTGTTTCCTTACACTTTTTAATTGTGGCTCATACTTAAGGAGAACGCAATCTGCCGACCCAACTTGCATATAGTTTCCTTTTTCCTCTCCTGTTTACCTACCTTTCGAAAGGCTGAGCACAACAATGCCACCAACGACCACTGCCCCACCTACGAGTTGGCTTGGGCTTAGCATCTGACCTAGAACGATATAACCAAGCAGTAAAGACGCTACTGGCTCGAAGTTCATAACCGGTGCATTGCGCGCCATGTCCAGGCGTGGCACAAAAATAAACAGTAGGGAAAAAGCACTACCGTATAGCAAGGCTAACAAGGCTAGTCCTGTCCAGCCTGCGCTGTTATCCGGCAAGCTCATTCCCCCAGGAACCACCCCTAGCAACCCGCCAACGATCATGACAATAAACACCGTTTGCATGGTCAGCAGGCTACGTAAGGTGCTGCCAACCCTTGCTAATCGATGCTCGGTGACCCAAAGCGCGCAAGCAAACGCAAAAGCGGCACTTAGCCCGAACCCAATACCGACCAACCACTCGGGCCCCATGGCATTGGCATCCGCGAACCAACTCGGTATATCGAGCACCACTAGCAGCCCAATCAAAATAGTGCCCATAATCAGGCAACTGCGCAGCGAAGGCCGAGGTCCGCCCAACGCCCAACTCAATAGCGCCAATTGGATAGGAAAGGTGTTAACGAGCAACAATGCAATGACCACCGGCAAACGTGCAACCGCTGAATAAAGGCTCACACTTTGGATGGCAATCAGAAGCCCTACTGCCAACTGCCATGGCCATGTGCCGGGCGGTAGCCAAAGCCGCTTTTTTTGAACCACGACCAGTGTCAGCAAAATCAAACACGCCACGCCTGAACGCATCAATACCGCAAGAAGTAAGCCAGTACCATTATCAAACGCAAGCCGCGCGGAAACGTGGTTAGCTGCGAACATAGTAGCCACCGACATCATCAAAAAAATGGCTAGGTGGCGAAGCAGTAGCGTTGGTAACGACGTAGAAGGCATAGGAACAAAACGGCTCACGTTAAGTAGATTAAACAGCAGGATGACGACATTTTATGGTGAAGGCTAACGCAATACCGCGCTAATATCATGCAGCGCAGCATGTTATACTAAGGTCTACCCCTCTTTTACGCTAACTACTTTACAAAGGTTGTTATGAACACACCGGTGCTGGTCATTAACTGTGGCTCTTCTTCTATCAAATATGCATTGATTGATTCTGACCCTCAGGCACCGCGCTTAGCTGGCATAGCAGAGCGTTTAGGGAGTAGCGAAGCCCGCTTAAAAGGCAAGAACGGCGCAGGTGAAAGCTTTACCCAAGCGCTGCCCAATGCTGATCACGCTGAAGCACTAAGCGCTATCCTTAAGCGCCTGGAGGGTCGAGTACCCGGCGCAGTTGGACACCGCATTGTTCACGGCGGCGAACACTTCACCCAGGCAGCTATGATTGACGATAGCGTTATAGCCGCGATAGAAACCACAGCAGCGCTCGCCCCACTGCATAACCCTGCTAACTTGGCTGGCATTGCCGCCACCCGGCACGTCTTTCCAGACTTGCCTCAGGTAGCCGTGTTTGATACGGCCTTTCACCAGACACTACCGCCCCGCGCCTACCGCTATGCCCTACCGGAAGCGTTGTACACCGAGCACGGCATCCGTCGCTACGGCTTCCATGGCACTAGCCATGCGTATGTCAGTCAGCGCGCGGGCGAACTAAGTAGCCACGGTGAAGGAGGTTGGTTAACCGCTCACTTGGGGAACGGCTGCTCTACTAGTGCTATATGGAACAATCAAAGCCTGGATACCAGCATGGGACTTACGCCGTTAGAGGGCTTAGTGATGGGAACCCGCAGCGGCGATGTTGACCCTGGCTTGCACGCTCACCTTCACCGCCAGCTTGGTTGGTCAATGGATGAGATCGATAACGTACTCAACAAGCAGAGTGGTTTGCTGGGCCTCTCCGGCCTAACCAATGATATGCGTGAAGTAGAAGACCAAGCGCTGGCTGGCCATAAAGGTGCCAAACTGGCGCTAGAGGTATTCTGTTACCGCATTGCTAAATCGTTAGCCGCCCTCTCTTGCGCCTTACCTCGACTCGATGGCGTTATTTTTACCGGCGGCATCGGCGAAAACTCACCGATCGTTCGCCGTGACGTACTGGCGCTACTGCCCCACTTCCATTTCAGTTTAGATGAAGTGGCTAACGAAGCCACTATTCGGGGCAAAGAAGGCAAGCTGGACAACACCGACCACGATGGCCCCGAAGTGTGGGTAATTCCTACGGATGAAGAGGGTCGTATCGCCATGGAAACCCGCCACTGCGTGGAGACGACTAAATGAACAACACCGTCGAGCAACCCCAAGCTATCTTACTGGTACCCACCAGCATGGGCGCTGGGCTAACCTCCGCATGCCTTGGGTTAATTCAAGCACTGGATACCATCGGCTTGAAAGCCGGTTTTTTAAAGCCATTTATGCAAAACGAGCTGAACGGCCCAGGGCTTGACCGTTCAACGGCCCTGGTGTCGCGCACGCTCAATCAACGCCCGCCGTCGCCTATTTCCCAGGCAAGGCTAGAACGCTTATTGCGTGATGATCAAACCGATGAGCTAATGGAGAACGTCATTGAGCTCTTTGAGCAGGTCACCCAGCAAGCCTATAAAGATGGCAGCGCACTAGATTTGGTCGTGGTAGAAGGCGTTGTTCCAACCCAACATACTACTTATGCCACCCAAACCAACGCCCAGTTGGCAGATGCGCTTAATGCGCGAATCATTTTGGTCGGCACTGGCGATTTAAATGAGCCGCAGCAGCTTGCCGAAGAACTGGACATGCATGCCAGAAGCTTTGGTGGCGTTAGCTCCAGCCGCACACTTGGCGGCATTTTAATGCGCATGAAAAACCTGCCCTATGGTCAGGAAGATGACCTTTCTGCAGCACCCGGCACTATTAAGCCCCACCTTGAAGAGCCGATACTGAATGAACTGCGTCGCTATTCGCCAGCGCTAGCAACAGACAGCTTTCATCTGATTGGCGTAGTGCCTTACAGCAATACGTTAAGCGCACCGCGCACCTTAGATGTAGCGCGAGCGCTGAATGCCAAGATGCTCAATGAAGGGGAAGCCGCCAGTCGTCGCGTGCTTTCTACTAGCCTGTGCGCACGAAGTGCCGCCAATGCGCTGCATATTTTCAAACCGGGCAGTTTAGTTGTCGCCTCTGGTGACCGTGACGACGTAATGCTGGCGTCTGCCTTAGCAACCATGAATGGCACTCAGCTAGCGGGCGTGCTGCTCACGAATGGTTTCATGCCTAACGACAATATGATTGAAATGTGCCGCCCGGCACTAAAAACCGGCTTACCAGTACTGGCAGTGGAAACCGACAGCTTGACCACGGCGCAAAACCTGAGCCAGTTGAGCAGCGAAATCCCCATGGACGATTTCGAACGAGCCGAGCAGGTAGCACGTTATGTGGCTGCCCACATGGATTTAGAGTGGCTTAAGGCCAAGCTCAGCCGTGGCTATATCCATCGTTTGTCCCCATCAGCGTTTCGCCATCAGCTTGTCAAACTTGCCCAGCAAGCCAAGAAGCGCATTGTGTTGCCTGAAGGCGATGAGCCGCGCACCATTGAAGCTGCGATTGTGTGTCAGCGGCGTGGCATTGCCGACTGTGTATTGCTCGGTAAGCGTGAAGATATCGAAAGCGTCGCCCGTCATCGCGGCCTGACGCTGCCGGATGCGCTAACGATTATTGATCCTGAGAGCACCCGGGCCAGTTATATCAGCCCGATGGTAGAGCGTCGCCGCGGCAAACTGAACGAGCTAACCGCTGAAGCCCAACTCCAGGACAATGTAGTGCTGGGCACGATGATGCTGCAGTTAGATGAAGTTGATGGCCTCGTATCAGGTGCAGTACACACCACCGCCAACACGGTGCGCCCAGCATTTCAGTTGATCAAAACGGCACCGGAATATAATCAGGTGTCATCGATCTTCTTTATGCTGCTGCCTGAGCAGGTAGTGGTATATGGCGATTGCGCGGTTAATCCTGACCCAGACGCCGAAACCCTAGCGGAAATCGCTATTCAAAGCGCTCGTTCAGCAGAAGCATTTGGTATTGAGCCGCGAGTCGCCATGATCAGCTACTCCACTGGCGACTCTGGCACCGGTGCGGATGTAGATAAAGTGCGCGAAGCTACCCGCATCGCCAAAGAGCGCGCCCCACACCTCGCAATCGATGGCCCGCTACAGTACGACGCGGCCGCCATTGATAGCGTTGGCAAGCAGAAAGCACCGGACTCCCCTGTCGCGGGCAAAGCAACAGTGTTTGTTTTCCCGGACCTGAACACCGGCAACACGACGTACAAAGCCGTACAGCGTAGTGCCCGTGTGGTCAGTGTTGGCCCAATGCTGCAGGGCTTGAACAAACCAGTGAACGATCTTTCCCGTGGCGCGCTGGTAGACGATATCGTTTACACCATCGCGCTCACCGCGATTCAGGCGAGCCAGCGGGAAAGCTAGGCCACTAGCCACTCTTTGTACCCACTAATAAAAACGCCCCGAACAGTGAATAAACTGCTCGGGGCGTTTTAGGTTGAAGCTGCTATCGAAGGCAAAGGGCTGAATCAACCCGTAGCGGGGGCTTTCGCCAGGAATGGGTTTACAGCGCCCCCGCCAAGGGTTTTCAGTCCGTTCTCTTCACGCCCACATCGGCACCATGGCTTCTAGCACCATCACTAAGCTCATTGCAGTAATCGTCAGAATCGATACACCGAACACCTTTTTGGCCCAGCGCACGTCATCACCTAGACGAAAACCACACAGCGCTAAGTACAGCCAGTAGCCTCCCATTGCTAATGCAACACAGAGGTAGCCCGTACCCGCTTGACTGGCTAGCACCAAGGCAAGCGACGCGGGAATAAACGCGACGATGTAGCCCAGGATGTGGTGTTTTGCCCGTTTGATACCATGCACCACCGGCAGCACTGGAATCGATGCCCGGCGATAATCCGCATAGCGAAAAATCGCAATGGCATACGAATGCGGCATCTGCCAAAGGCAGAAGATGACCAGTAGCATGAAAGCACCGCTATCAAACTGCCCCGTCACCGCACAATAACCAACAACCGGCGGCATCGCTCCAGAAAGGCTGCCCACCAACGTGCCGTATTCAGAGTGCCGCTTCATGTAAAGGCTGTACACTCCAACGTAAACGCCCCAGCCGATCACCGCTAATGCCACGGTTAAGCCGTTGGTGCCCAGCGCCAAACACACCACGCCCGCTACCCCAAGCAGCGCCGAAACGCCTAATGCCTGAGTAATAGAGATACGTCCTTTGGCCAGAGGGCGATGGCGCGTACGCGCCATCAAAGCATCAATATCACGGTCAATAACGTTATTACAGGCGCAGCCAGACGCAATGACCAGTGCAATACCCAACATGACCGTACTAAACGTGACCCAATCAAAGGTACCGTGGGCGGCTAAAAAATAACCGCCTAAGGTCGCAATAAGATTGCCGCCAATAATGCCTGGCTTTGTTAGCGCGAGCAGGTCACGCCAACGGCTAGGCACCACCGTTAACCGATCATCATGTTGAGATGCAGATGCTGCATGATCCATAAAGAGCCCCCTACCACCAAGACAAGTATCGTCAGCGTGAAAACGAAAGACATCACGTTCCACCCTTCGTCGGCGTTGGTGTTCATATGCATAAACATGACCAGCTGAACCAAAATCTGCAGCACGGCTGTTACTGCGATAACGACCACCGTCGTGGCGATGCTTAGCGCACCGCTCATAACGACCGCGAATGGAATCACGGTTAGCACTAAAGATAGCAGAAGCCCAGTCACATACGATTTAACGCTGCCATGGGAAGAAGTTGAATTAGATGAAGAATGGCTCATCTCACAGCACTCCCATTAAATAAACGAACGAGAAAACACAGATCCAGACGATATCCAAAAAGTGCCAGAATAGGCTTAGGCACAGAATTCTGGGGCGAGTCATCGGTGTTAGCCCTTTGGTAGAAAGCTGCACCAACATGACGAGAATCCATACCAAACCAACGGTCACGTGCAGCCCGTGAGTGCCCACCAGGGTGAAAAACGACGAGAGAAACGCACTCTGATCGGGTCCATACCCTTGATGAATCAAGTGCTGGAACTCATAAACTTCCATACCAACAAACGCCGCGCCCAGCAGGAAAGTTATCGCTAACCATGCCTTTACCTGGCCAATGCGCTCAGCATTCATAGCCAACACGCCCATGCCGAAAGTAAAGCTACTAAATAGCAGCAAGAAGGTTTCGACTAGTACGAAAGGTAGCTCGAAAATATCTGCCGCCGTCGGGCCGCCCGCCGTGCCCTTCATGAGCACGGCGTAGGTAGCAAACAGTGACCCGAAGATCACCAGATCGCTCATTAGATAGACCCAAAAGCCAAATACTTTGGTGCCGCTGGCATCATGGTGTTCATGGGGCTCAGACGTTGCGCCATGATGTAGAGTATCGGTAGCCATTACGCTCGCGCCTCCGCATAGTTTGTCTGCTTACTATCAGTTGAGTCACTGGCGGGCGGTGCGGTTTTGCGCTGCTGGTGCTCACGCTCAATCCGCGCCACTTCTGCGGCGGGTACGTAGTAGTCGATATCATCGTTGAAAACACGCGCAAGGAAGCTGATGACTACGCCAAGCGCGCCCACCGCGGCTAGCCACCAGATGTGCCATACCAGTGCAAAACCAAGTACCAGGGCAAACAAGCTGATAATCGGCCCTGCCACGGTATTACGAGGCATGTGGATATCGGTATAAGGCGCTTCATCCAACTGCTCATTGCTACGCTGTTTTTGCGACCAGAAACTGTCGATATCGCCAACTTCAGGCAAACGGGCAAAGTTGTAGAACGGTGCAGGTGAGGAAGTTGACCACTCCAATGTACGGCCATCCCATGGGTCGCCAGTCACATCGGCATTCAGCTTGCGATCACGAATGCTCACCCAGAACTGAATAATGGTGCAGGCAATGCCCATCATGATGATGACGGCACCTACCCAGGCCAGGATCATCCACGACTGCCACTCTGGGTTGGCATAGGACTGCATGCGGCGCACCGCACCAAAGAAGCTCAACACATAGAGCGGCATAAAGGCGACATAGAAGCCAATAAACCAACACCAGAATGAACGCTTGCCCCACTTCTCGCTAAGCGTGAAACCGAATGCTTTGGGGAACCAGTACGTTAAGCCTGCCATCATGCCAAACACCACGCCACCAATAATCACGTTGTGGAAGTGGGCAATCACGAACAGGCTGTTATGCAGCACAAAGTTGGCCGCGGGTAGCGCCAGCATCACGCCGGTCATACCGCCTAAGGTGAAAGTAATAATAAAGCCTAAGGTCCATAGCACCGGCGAGGTCAGCTCCAGGCTGCCGCGGAAGATAGTGAACAGCCAGTTGAATACTTTCACCCCGGTAGGAATGGCAATAATCATCGTCATAATGCCGAAGAAGGCGTTGACGTTAGCGCCAGCCCCCATGGTGAAGAAGTGGTGCAACCAGACAATAAACGACAGCAGCGTGATCGCCACTGTGGCCCATACCATGGTGGTGTAACCAAACAAACGCTTGCGGGCGAAGGTCGCGATCACTTCAGAGAACACGCCAAAGGCTGGCAGGATCAGGATGTACACTTCCGGATGGCCCCAGGCCCAGATGAGGTTGACGTACATCATCATGTTGCCGCCAAAATCATTGGTGAAGAAGTGCATGCCGAAGTAGCGGTCTAGGGTTAACAGCGCGATAGTCGCGGTAAGAATCGGGAAAGAGGCAATAATCAGGACGTTGGCACAAAGCGATGTCCAAGTAAAAATAGGCATGCGAAACATAGTCATGCCTTTGGTGCGCATTTTCAGGATCGTGACAAAGAAATTAATCCCGGTGAGCGTCGTACCTATGCCGGATATTTGTAACGCCCATATCCAATAATCGACCCCCACACCAGGGCTAAACTCTATCCCCGAAAGCGGCGCGTAAGCGAGCCAACCCGTTTTGGCGAACTCTCCTACTACCAGGGAAATATTAACCAGAATCGCGGACACCGCGAACAGCCAAAAACTCAGGTTATTCAGGAAAGGAAAAGCAACGTCGCGGGCGCCAATTTGCAGCGGCACCACCAGATTCATCAAGCCGATGACCATGGGCATCGCAACGAAAAAGATCATAATCACGCCATGGGCGGTAAAGATCTGATCATAGTGTTCAGGAGGGAGGTAACCCGCGGCCCCGCCAGCAGCCATAGCCAACTGGGTACGCATCATAATGGCATCGGCAAAGCCGCGAAGCAGCATCACCAAGGCAACCACAAAATACATAATACCGAGCTTTTTGTGGTCAACGGAGGTAAACCACTCGCTCCACAGCCAGCCCCACTTTCGGTAATAGGTTAATGCGCCAATAAGCGCAGCACCGCCAATCGCCATCATGGCGGCAACGATCATGATGATCGGTTCGTGATACGGAATCGACTCTAACGTCAGTTTTCCAAACATGCTTAACCCCCCGCTTCAACGCTTGTGGGATGGCCGCTCATCGCGTGATCCTCACTAGCATGCTGATTGGTAACGTGGCCAAACGCGGCCTGATGATGGGTAGCGCCTGCGCTTTCTAGCTCGCCAGACTCGCCGTGGCTATCGTCAGTATCACTGACATCTTCAATGTGATTAGCATGGTCGCCATGACCACCGTGCCCGCTGCCACCGGTATGAAAGCTGGTCAGAATCGACGTATAGAGCGCCGGAGACACCTCAGAGAAGTACTCGACCGGGTGGTATTCACTCGGTTTGGCTAAATCGCTATAGCGTTCGGGATAGGACAGGGTTTCATTGGCAGCCCGCACGTTTTCAACCCACGTCTCAAAGTCTTCAGGGGTGGTAACGTGAGCATCGAAAGTCATTCCTGAGAAGCCCGCACCGCTGTAATTAGTGGAACGGCCTGGATAAACGCCGACGTCGTCTGCAATTAGATGAACATCGTTATCCATACCCGCCATGGCATAAATTTGGCTGCCTAAGCGCGGAATAAAGAACGCATTCATCACCGAGCCAGAGCTGACTCGAAAACGCACCGGCGTATCCACAGGAAAGGCAAGCTCGTTGACACTGGCAATGCCTTGTTCGGGGTAAATGAACAGCCATTTCCAGTCCAGCGCTACCACTTGAATTTCCATTGCAGCGGTATCGCTTTCGATGGGCTTATGGGGATCTAAACTATGAGAGGTTTTCCAGGTAAGAAACGCTAAGACAGCGATGATTAAACAGGGCACTGTCCATACCGCGACTTCAATCGCATTAGAGTGCGCCCAGTCGGGTAGGTATTTAGCAACATTGCGATTGCTGCGCCGATAACGCCAACCAAACAGCAGCGTCATCACTATCACCGGAATAACTACAATTAGCATCAGCCCAAATGAGGTCAGTATTAGCGAGCGTTGCTCAACGCCAATCTGCCCTTTGGGATCCAACAATGCAGAACTGCAGCCCGTTAACAACAGGCACAACATGACGAGCACGAATGTGCCTCGCCTGCGCCAGAGGGTATGTCGTTGCATGGTGTGATCTCGTCAGAGAGTTGTCCAAAACAGCGCGCTATTTGACCAGCTGAATAGCCAGCTAAATAGCTCGCTAACTAACACCCCATACTTTTCCCAGAACAGTGAGGTACGTATGCGTTGCTCCGGGAAAAATATGCGCTACCGAAGGGATTGGCAGCGAGTCATAGCCAGCACACGCCAAGCGCGCATAAACTAAGACTAAAGTATTTTCTATTGATCTGGATCAATCAGAAAGAGGCGCTTTGCCGCACCCTGAATGCTCAAAAATATGTTAAGCGACTGTCACACTGGGTGATGCATGAGGAAGGCAATCTTGTACTTTCGGTGCATGCTCATCGTCGGTCACGACAATATCGAAATCGGATAACGCGGCAAAATAGGCTGGGCGCACTAAGCCAAATTTGCTGGCATCAACAATCAACAGGCGCTGCATAGCCGTCGCAATGGCAGCCTGTTTTGGCGCCACCTCATGAAAATGGAAACAACTAACCCCACGTTCGCAGTCCACTCCTGCGGCAGAGATCAGTGCTTTATTAATGCCTAAACGCTCAATCGCAGCACGCATACCATCACTACCAAACGATTGTGACGAGGCATAAAACAGCCCCCCTAGCAGCACTAACCGCACATTAGGCAACGCGGCCACTGAGTTAGCCACGTTAAGGGCATACGTCACCACAGTCAGCTCGCGGAAATGGCTTAACTGACTAAGTAAAGGAATCAGTGTTGAACCGCAGTCAATGAATAGCGTATCGCCGTCTTCGATAAAGCTGGCAACTCGCTGACAGAGGCGGTGCTTAATCTGATAATGGCTCGCCTGTTGCTCAGTCAAGTCATACACCGGCGTTACGCCAGGATAGTTTGCCATGACCAAGCGACCGCCCAACAAGCTAATCGCCGAAGGCTGCGTAGTAACGTCCCGACGGATCGTCATTTCAGAAACACCGCACAGCTCAGCAGCATCGCGCAGATGCAATGTCCCCCCGCTGGCAAGCGCTTCTTGCAACATTGCCAAACGCTGAGCGCTTCGGTCATTCATGGCAAACCTCTCCTTTAATCCCAAGTTCAGGCGTTATTTGTTATCAGCGGTTAGTGGGTATCCAAGGCCTATGCTGAGCCAGCCCTCATTATATTTCCACTGTCAGACGCTGCTCTTCGACTATTTGAGAGTCATATCACATATACAGAGCGTTGATGGGGTAATACTTGCAAATCAACGTTAAAAAAATAACACTCAATGTTATAATTTTAACATCAACGCCAGCCCACACGACTCATAACAACCCTGTTGAGGCTTCCATGACTGCTCAAAACCCTTCTCGCTCTTCTTTCGTCACGCTTGGCGCTGGCGTTTTACTGGCTAGCTCTGCGCTGGTAACGCCAGCGTTAGCAAACGACACCCCCGCGTCACCAACGACGCCCCTTTGGTCGTTTGCCAACGTTTCGGTGAACTACTTGGATTGGTCTAACGGTACTGAAGCGCGTACCGCTAGTAACGCAGCAAAAAGCGACTTCACGTTTGTCGAAATCGAAGGCGGCGTAGGTTACAGCTGGGGCGAATTCTACGGTTTCTTCGATTTCGAGAACCCAACCAACGACCAGTTTGACGAATCAAGCGGTGGTAAAGACAACTTTCGTACCGCAGGCAAAATCACTTCGCATATTTATTTAGGCGACAGCCCGCTATCGATCTACGCGCACCTGTACGACTTCCGCGATTATGGTTTCAACGCTCGCGAGCAGGATCAAATTCTCGGCCTTGGCTACCGCACGACGTTCGACAACGGCCTATGGTTCAAACCGTTTATTGGCGCAGCACGTGTACAGAGCGACGGCTACACTGGCATGAACGGCTTTATGGCGGGTTGGGTAGCAGGTTATGACTTCTCAGCACTCAACCAGAACTTCAGTGTCACTAACTGGCATGAACAAACCTTTGGCCGTGACGACGAGTACCTGGAACAAAACTACGTGGGCGGTAAAGCGGGCAGCGTGGGCACCAACGGCGCGCTTAGCTTGTGGTGGCATCCTTCTGAGCTGATTACCACCGGCGTGCAGTATCGCTACTCAGATAATAAGCTGGGTACCCCGAACGCTTACCAAAATGCGATGATTTACTCAGTAAAATTAAACTTACTGTAATCGCTTCACTTCACACGCTCGGAAGGTACCCACATGACTCTCATCATGAGCTTGGTAGGCATGGTTACGCTGGTAACCATCGCACTTATCTTCTCTTACGACCGTAAATCAATTCGGCTGCGCACCGTGCTTGGCGCGTTTGCCATCCAGGCGGGTATTGGTGCATTTGTACTTTATGTGCCCTTTGGCCAAGCAGTCCTGCAAGCCATTTCGTCCGGCGTTAGCCAAGTACTGGTCTACGCCAATGACGGCATTGGCTTTCTGTTTGGCGGCTTAGCCGATGTCGATAACGTCGGCTTTGTTTTTGCCATAAAAGTACTGCCAGTGATTATCTTTTTTTCGTCACTCATCGCGGTACTTTACTACATAGGCATTATGCAGTGGGTCATTCGGATTTTAGGCGGCGCGCTGCAAAAAGCACTCGGCACTTCTCGCACCGAATCGCTTTCTGCCACGGCAAATATCTTTGTTGGCCAAACCGAAGCGCCGCTGGTGGTACGTCCGTTTATCGCTCGCATGACGCCTTCTCAGCTATTTGCAGTGATGTGTGGTGGCCTGGCATCGGTGGCTGGTTCGGTACTGGCGGGCTACGCCGCCTTGGGTATTCCGATGGAATACTTGGTCGCCGCTTCGTTTATGGCGGCACCGGGTGGCCTACTGTTCGCCAAATTAATCATGCCTGAAACTCAAGACGCGACCGATAGCGACAGCGTTTCTAAAGTAGAAGAAGAGCTTAAAGAGCAGGAAGACAAACCCGCCAACGTATTGGATGCAGCAGCAGCGGGCGCTACGTCAGGCATGAAACTTGCCGCCAACGTCGGTGCCATGCTGCTCGCGTTTATTGCACTTATTGCCCTGATTAACGGTATTCTAGGCGGCATTGGCGGTTGGTTTGGCTTTGAATCGCTCAGCCTTGAACTGATTCTCGGCTGGCTATTTTCACCGCTTGCCTTCTTACTTGGCGTCCCTTGGGAAGAAGCCACCCTGGCGGGTTCGTTTATCGGTCAAAAACTGGTGGTGAATGAGTTTGTGGCCTTTATCAACTTGGCTCCCTACATTGATGGAGAACAGGTGGTGGCCGCCACGGGTCAAATGATGACTCCACACACCATGGCGATTCTTTCCTTTGCGTTATGTGGCTTTGCCAACCTGTCATCCATTGCTATTTTGCTAGGCGGCTTAGGCAGCATTGCCCCTACACGCCGTAAAGAGATTGCCCGTTTTGGCGTGAAGGCCGTATTGGCCGGTACACTCTCTAACCTAATGTCGGCCTCAATTGCAGGCTTCTTTATTGCGTTGAGTAGCGCCACGGCTTAACGCAGCGAGCACGACACTTTGCAACGGGCGCTGCTGTTTTCACGCAGGGCCCGTTTTGTCTTTTATTAATTTACGAGAATTCCATGACTGCGACTGCCTCCTCTCAGCACACTCAAGCCCAACTTACCCAAGCTGCCCGTCAAGCACTCACCCTCATGGATCTAACGAGCCTGAACGACAGCGACACCGATAGCACGATTGAAGCGCTCTGCCAGCAACTTAAAACACCCTTTGGCAACCCAGCAGCGGTATGCGTTTATCCGCAATTTGTGGTTACCGCGCAGCGGGCACTAACCGCTCACAAGCTCAATGACCACGTTAAAATTGCCACGGTTACCAACTTTCCTGACGGTGGTGACGACGTCATGGGCGCTGCCCGTGAAACCCGCGACGCTGTCGCTTCCGGTGCCGATGAAGTCGATGTGGTCTTCCCCTACCGCGCATTGATGGCAGGCGATGAAGCAATCGGCCTAGAGCTAGTCGAAATGTGTAAAGCCGCTTGCGCTGGTCAAGCACGCTTAAAAGTCATCATTGAATCGGGCGTGCTCAAAGATCCCGCGCTTATCAAGCGTGCCAGTGAACTGGCGATTGAAGGCGGTGCTGACTTTATTAAAACATCGACAGGCAAGGTCGAAACAAACGCCACACTGGAAGCCGCTGAGATCATGCTCAACGCGATTAAAGCCAGCGGTGAAGATGTCGGGTTTAAAGCCGCCGGTGGCGTGCGCACCACTGAAGAAGCCGCCGAGTATCTAGCACTTGCTACGAACATTATGGGCGCGCAGTGGGTAACGCCTGAGCACTTCCGGTTTGGTGCCTCCAGCCTGCTGGGTAATTTATTGAATACGCTAAGCGGCGCCCCACAAACCGCACCGCTCGCCACTACTAACGGAGGCTACTAAATGTCATCTACCGCTTCTCATCACGCTCTCCTGCCCCAGGAACTGATTCGCCTGAAGCGCGATAGTCAGCCGCTACCCGCGGAAGAGATCAAAGCCTTCGTACAGGGCATTGCCGATGATCGCATCAGCGACGCCCAGATTGGCGCCTTCACCATGGCGGTGTTCTTAAACGGCATGAGCCGTGAAGAAGTCGTCGCCCTGACCACGGCGACCCGCGACTCGGGCCATGTCATGCAGTGGGACTCCCTCAACCTACCCGGCCCGATTGTCGATAAACACTCTACCGGCGGCGTTGGTGATTTAGTGTCGTTGGTGCTCGGCCCCTGGGTCGCCGCTTGCGGCGCCTTTGTGCCGATGATTTCCGGCCGTGGCCTTGGCCACACCGGCGGCACGCTGGACAAGCTGGAGTCAATCCCCGGTTACGATCCCTACCCAGCGCCGGAACGCTTTAGCAGTGTGGTGAAATCCACCGGTGTAGCGATTATCGGCCAAACCGGCAATCTAGCCCCCGCCGATAAACGCATTTACGGCGTGCGTGATGTGACCGCCACCGTGGAGTCCATTCCACTGATTACCGCCTCTATTCTGGGTAAAAAACTGGCCTCTGGTTTAGATGCCTTAGTGATGGACGTTAAGGTTGGCAGCGGCGCCTTTATGCCCACGCCGGAAAAATCCCGCGAGCTAGCTAAAAGCATCGCCAACGTGGCAACCCAAGCCGGCACCCCAACCACGGCCCTGCTCACCGACATGAGCCAGCCGTTGGCCCCTTGCGCTGGCAACGCAGTCGAAATTGTCGAGACCCTGGCCCTGCTGCGCGGCGAACGTGCCAACAGTCGCGTTATGCAGGTCACCCGCGAACTGGCGGTGGAAATGCTGATCGCTGGCAAACTGGTCAACAACCGTGAAGAAGCCCTAACTAAGCTGGAAAAAGCGCTCACCTCGGGTGCGGCAGCCGAAGTCTTCGCCCGGATGGTGCGCGAGCTGGGCGGCCCCGCCGACTTTATGGAACGCTCGGATAGCTACTTGGCCACCGCACCGGTCATTCAGCCGGTATACCCCGAGCAGAGTGGCATCGTACAGCGCATCGACACCCGTGCCGTCGGTATGAGCGTGGTCGAGCTGGGTGGTGGCCGCCTGCGCAACGATGCTAGCGTCGATCACAGCGTTGGTTTTAGCGATATTGTCGAGATTGGTGACCGAGTCGATAGCCAGCGTCCGTTAGCCATCGTTCACGCCCGCAGTGAAGATGCGGCCAAGCGTGCCGCTGCTCAGTTGCGTGCCGCCATGACGCTTAGCGAAGAGCCTGCCGCAGCGGACACACTGCTTCAAGACACCTTCCGAGGAGAAGCCTAATGCGTCGTGCGATTGTATTAGTCCTTGATTCGTTTGGGATCGGTAGCGCCCCCGATGCTGACAAATTCGGCGACCAGGGTGCTGACACCCTGGGCCACATCGCTGCCGCCTGCGCCCGCGGTGATGCTGATACCGCTGAGCGCTCAGGCCCCCTAAAACTGCCCAACATGGCGGCGCTAGGCCTGTTCCACGCCCACCGCGATGCAACGGGAAGCGTCGCCGAAGGCGTTAACTTGCCAGCTCAATTAACAGGTGCGTACGCCCACGCCAAAGAGATCTCCAGTGGCAAGGACACTCCCTCCGGCCACTGGGAAATTGCTGGCGTACCGGTGCGTTTTGACTGGGGTTATTTTCTTGATAAAACCAACAGCTTCCCCCTTGAACTGCTCGACGCCATCGTGCAAGAAGCCGGCCTCACTGGGGTGATTGGCAACTGCCACGCTTCGGGCACCGAGATCATCGCCCGCCTGGGTGAAGAGCACATAGCCACCGGCAAGCCAATTGTGTATACCTCGGCAGATTCGGTGTTTCAGATTGCCGCCCACGAGGAGCACTTTGGCTTAGAGCGTCTCTACGCGCTGTGCGAAACCGTACGCGAGCTTCTCGAGCCCTACAACATTGGCCGTGTGATTGCCCGCCCGTTTAACGGCGATGACAGCGCCAGTTTTGCCCGCACCGGCAACCGCCGCGACTACAGCGTTGAGCCACCCAGCCCCACCGTGCTGCAGAAACTGGCAGATGCGGGCGGCGAAGTGGTCTCGATTGGCAAGATCGCGGATATTTACGCGCATTGCGGCATTACCCATAAGGTCAAAGCCAGCGGCCACGACGCTCTGATGGAAGCCACGCTCGCCGAGGTAGCCCGCACCGCAAAAGAAACCAGCGACCGAACCACTATGATCATGACCAACTTTGTTGATTTTGATTCGGTTTACGGCCACCGCCGTGACGTGCCGGGCTACGCCGCCGCGCTTGAGCATTTCGATGCCCGCCTGCCGGAACTGCTTGCCGCACTGAACGATGATGACCTGTTGCTGCTCACCGCCGACCACGGTTGCGACCCCAGCTGGGAAGGCACCGAACACACCCGCGAATATGTGCCAGTGATGGTACATGGCGCAGGGTTTTCCTCCGGCCCGCTAGGCGAGCGCGACACTTTTGCCGATATCGGCCAGACATTAGCCGCCTTCTTCGCCGTTGAAGCGATGGAAGACGGCAAGAGCTTTTTGCCCAACGCTGCCTGAACCGCAGCGTTTAGCGAATTAATCTGATTAAAAAACGATCAATAGGAGCGTTTTATGGCAACACCACATATCAATGCTGAAATGGGCGATTTCGCTGATACCGTTCTGATGCCTGGCGACCCACTACGCGCCAAGTACATCGCCGACACCTACCTGGAAAATGTTCGCCAGGTCAACGATGTACGCAGCATGTTCGGCTACACCGGCACTTACAAGGGCCGCGAAATTTCGGTCATGGGCCACGGCATGGGCATTCCGTCGGTGTCTATTTATGCCAAAGAGCTGATTACCGACTACGGCGTTAAGTCGATTATTCGTGTAGGTTCCTGCGGCGCGGTGCGCGACGACGTCAACGTACGTGACGTGGTTATTGGCATGGGTGCCTGCACAGATTCCAAAGTGAACCGCATGCGCTTTAATGACCACGACTTCTCGGCCATCGCTGACTTTGAGCTTACAAGCCACGCCGTTGCTGCCGCCAAGGCGCAGAATGTGCCAGTAAAAGTCGGCAATATTTTCTCAGCGGATCTGTTCTACAACCCGCAGACCGACATGGCTGAACTGCTCAAGCGCTACGGCATCGTGGGTGTGGAAATGGAAGCGGCAGGCCTTTACGGCGTGGCAGCAGAGTTTGGTGCTCGCGCACTAACCATCTGCACGGTGTCCGACCATATCCTGAAAGGCGAGTCGCTCTCCAGCGCCGACCGTCAGACCACCTTCAACGACATGATGACGATTGCGCTAGACACCGTATTGCGTGACGACGCTGCTAAGGCCTAATAGCCATTGATGAGGATAACGCCATGAGCCAAGCGGATCAGGCACTGGTTGACACGCTGCTGACCACTTTGGGCAACGCTTATGCGCCCTACTCCAACCACCCAGTCGCCGCGGTGATGGAGTGCCCGGATGGCCAGCAGTTTGCAGGCGCTAACGTAGAAGTGGCGCACTACAAAGGGCTGTGCGCGGAAGCCTCAGCGATTTCCGCCATGATCACCGCTGGCCAGCGTGAGCTTGCCAAGGTGTACGTGATGGGACCAGGCGAGCACCTGTGCACACCCTGTGGCGACTGCCGCCAGCGCATCCGTGAATTCGCCACCCCAGAAACGCAAATCATGGTGCTTTCTCACCAGGGCGGCGTGCTGAAAACCTACACTATGGAAACACTACTGCCCGATGCCTTCGGCCCCGAGCAACTGCCACCGCGCTAAGTGTTCAGGCTGTTTCCCGCAGTACCAGCGTCACCGGCAGCGATACATGCCGGGGCGCTTTGTTTGCTAGCGCTTCGCCCAACAGCTCCACACTCATTGCCGCAATTGCTGCAATATCTTGGCGAATGGTGGTTAACCCAGTGGCAAGGGTTGGCAGGTCATCAAAGCCGGTCACTGCGACTTGGTGAGGCACGTCGACTCCCCTGTCTTCTAGCGCAGCGACGCAGCCCAGCGCCAGCTCGTCGGTGGCGCATACTAGCGCATCAAATGGCAGCGTTTGGCCAGTTGTGATCTGCGCCAACGCGCGATTTAAATAACGATAGCTGGTCAGTGAGTCTGAGCTGAATCGATGTGGCAGGCTAATTAGTTGCTCACAGAGTCCAGCCTCATCAAGCGCCCGTCGGTACCCCTCTAAACGGCTGTGAGGACGCGGTATTTCCAACTCACCGCCAACAAAGGCGAGCTGTCGACGCCCTTGCGCGATGAGGTGGTGCGTCATTTCATAAAACCCTTGAGCATCATCCGGTGCGACCGAAAAACCTCGCCCTGGGTTGCCAATGCGCACAAAAGGCACGCCAGCGCCTTCTAGCAAGGTAGGGCGCGCATCCTCAGAGGTTTCCCCCAGTAGAATAGCCGCGCCCGCCCGTTCTGGAAGCTCGGCAGTTTGATCGTGGTGGAAAAAGATCGGCACCATGCCCTGCTGGTGCAGTGCCACAGTTAAGTGCTGATACAGCAAAATATAGTAGGGACGCAGCTCTATATCCTGGCGTCCCAGGGAAATTCCTACCACTGCGGCCTTGCCACTAATCAGTTGCCTGGCCGCTGCGCTGGGCTGGTACGCTACCTCGCGGCTGATGGTAAGAATTTTTTCCCGCAACGCGTCGCTTAGCCCTGGCTTACCATTAAGTGCCCGACTGACCGAAGCAATGGATACATCGGCCCGCCGGGCTATTTCGCGTATGGTCGCCGTTTGAGCGCTCTGTTTGGTCTGTTTCATGCCATGCCTCAGCGATTCGGCCTATGATTGTGCCAAAAATTGTGCCGAAAATCGCTGAGCATTGCGGCAAATCCAGCTACCAACCACGCCTACCTATACGGGCAAGCTCACTATCGAGCTGCTGAATTGCTTGTTCGGGGGAAATATCACCGGATAGGGCGTCATGCACACGGTTGAACACGGCGTTAGACACCCGCGGATACGCTTCTCCAGTAACGCTCGCAGGACGTGGCACACCGTTCATAACGGTTTCATAAAGTTCGCCAATAAACGGATGGGCTTCCAGCACCTCGGCATTTTCATAGAGCACAGGCCGCGTCGGGTTTCGACCAAACTCAATGGCGTGAGCTTTCTGTTGCTCTTCAGCGGCGAGATAAGCCACTAGGTCGGCGGCGATGTCAGGGTGCTCTGAATAGCGCGAAACCGCCCAGTTCCAGCCGCCAAGCGTCGCGACAGACTGCCCTTCGGACCCGCGGGGTAACGGCGCGACGCCAAACTTGCCTTGAATGGGCGTGCCATCTGCCTGCCCCAACGACCAGACATAAGGCCAGTTGCGCATAAACACGGCATTACCCGCCTGGAACACCCCACGTGCTTCTTCTTCCATGTAATTGCGCACACCCTCAGGGCTAATATCACCCACCCAAGAGGCTGCTAGCGTGATGGCCTCTACGGCTTGGGGATTATCTATGGTGACTTGCCCATCGGCATCCACAAAAGTGCCGCCACCGTAGCTGGCTATCCACTCCAACGCATTCGTGGTCAGCCCCTCATAAGCTCGCCCCTGAAACACAAACCCATGCATGCGCGCATTACCTGCGTCGCGCTCAGCCTGCTGGATACGCCGCGCAGTATCAGTCAACGCCTGCCAAGTTGCTGGTACGTCGGCAGCGTATTTGTCCAACAAGTCCTGCCGGTAATAGAGCAAGCCTGCATCCGTAAACCACGGCAACGCCACCAGCTTGCCCTGCACGGTATTGTTATCCATCAGCGAGGGAATAAAGCCGTCAGCCGCGCCTTCCGGCAGGTAGTCGTTTAGGTCAACCAAATGGTCGGCAAGTAGCCCTGGCCACACAATATCCACCATCAGCACATCCACATCTTGCGATTGGCTGCCTAATAGTTGCTGATAAAGCGACAACTTCTCAGTGGGTGATGCCGGGGTGGTGACGATATTCACTTGGTGACCATTAGCATCGGCCCACCGTTCTGCCAGGGTTGGGCAAAAATCTGCTGCCCCACCATCGCCACAGGCAATGGTAATTTCAGCCGCCATGGCAGGTAGCGTTGCGGGCAGCAGGGCAAACAGTACCGCTGACGAGCGCAGGTAATAACGCATAGCATTCACCTCTATTGTTATTGGTAGGTAGGGAGCTAGTTAAAGGGTCGAGCCATCCACCTAGCTGGCAATCGCTAGGCTGCGGTCTTCCTGGCTTGATACGAAACAGGCATCGAGCACGGTTTGAATCGCCGCGCCGCGGGCAAAATCCGGTTGATCGTTATTCCCACTGCGAATGCTCTCGACGAAGCGCTGGTAAATACTCGGCGTGGACGGTGCTTTCACAGTGCTCCAGCGAGCGGGATGTACATCATCATCGAGGCATACCTGCACGTCATCTTTTGAGGCGTCCAGGTCAATACGAATCGCGCCTTTATCGCCGTGCACGCTCAGCGCCAACGAGTTGTGATGCCCTGTTGCCCAGCGAGTGGCCTGAATAGTGCCCCTCGCACCATTGGCAAATGTCACCCTCATCAGCGCCGTATCATTGGCATCCAGCACATACTCACCAATACGATTGTCTTGAGCTTTTTCAAAGCAGGTTAACTCGCAGTTAACTCGGGTAATGTCGCCAACGGGGAAGCTGGCAAAGTCGACAATATGCACACCAACATCGCCTAATACGCCTTTGCTGCCGTGGGCTTCAGAAAGCCGCCACAGCCACTGGCTATCTTCATTCCAGCGCCCCCAGGCGTTACTCACCAGCCAACTTTGCCTATAACTGGCATCGACATGACGAACTTGACCAATCGCCCCTCCCGCAATCAGCGCCCGCGCGTGCTGAATCGCTGGGGCATCGCGGTAGCTTAGGTTGACCATGTTGATCACGTTTGCGGCCTTAGCAGCGGCCGCCATTTCACGGGCATCTTGTGCATTTGTCGCCAGCGGTTTTTCACACAAAATATGCTTACCTGCGGCAATGGCGGCCAGCGACGTGGCTTTGTGAACACCATCTGGGGTGACGTTACTTACCGCGTGGATATCATCCCGAGCCAACATGGCCTCCAGGTCTTGATACACGTCGGCAATGCCATGATGCTCTGCAAACGCCTGGGCTTTGGCAAGGTCTCGGTCGCACACAGCAACCACTTCGATGCCTTCAAGACGGCCAAAATGCTTGGCGTGCTCGCCAGCCATGCTGCCTGCACCAATTATCGCTAAACGGATCATTTAAAGCCCTCCTCGCCGGGTTTATGCAGGCTTTCGCCTTTAATCTCGACCGGATTAGGCGCTTGGTCAGCGGGTACATTAGGGCAACTGTCGATCCATCGCGAGCCTTCCGGGCGTGCCCAGTTCACGGCGTTTTTCAACACGGTTTTCACCTGGGCATCGTAATAAATCGGATAGGTTTCATGCCCAGGACGGAAGTAGAAAATCTTGCCGTTGCCACGTTTGTAGGTAAGGCCGGAGCGGAACACTTCGCCCCCCTCAAAGGCACTGATAAAGATCACTTCATCAGGATTGGGCACCGCAAACGGTTCACCGTACATTTCGGTATGGGGCAGCTCGATATAGTCCCCCAGCCCTTGAACAATCGGGTGACCCGGGTTCACTACCCACAGCCGTTCCCGCTCGCCCGCTTCACGCCACTTGAGTGAACACGTAGTTCCCATTAAGCGCTTAAAAATTTTCGAGTAGTGCCCCGAGTGCAGCACAATCAAACCCATGCCCTGGAGTACGCGTTTTTGAACGCGATCAACCGTCTCCTCTAACACATCGCCATGGGCGGCGTGGCCCCACCATAGCAGCACATCGGTGCTTTCAAGCGTTGCTTCGCTCAAGCCTTGATCAGGATCCTGCAGCGTCACGGCAGAGGCATTTATGCCTTCCGCTTCGTTTAAACCTTCGGCGATGCACTGGTGCATGCCCTTAGGGTAAATACGCGCCACGACATCATTGGTTTGCTCGTGGACGTTTTCTCCCCATACGGTCACGTTAATGCTCATACATTCTCCTGCGAAATAAAACATCTTCAAAAATGACCTACGAGGCTTAAAGTAAACGTTTACTTGCAAAGAGTAAACGTTTACTTAAATACAACTTTAGTCGCCTTTTACGAGCAAAAAGAGTGCGCATTAGCGCCCACAAAAAAGCCCGCTGCACTAAGCAACGGGCTGTTTAGATAAGAAACACAGCGTATTAGAAGTAGCCCGCTCCACGAGGCATCATGCCAAGGTGATTTTCAACACTCTTGACGCCCTGGGTATTTTCAGCCGCTACGGTTACCGCTTGCTTCTGTTCTACAGACTCTACTAGCCCCCAAATCTCTACGTTTCCGCCATCGACAATCACACTAAAGCTTTCGGTTCGTACGCCGGTGTTATTGTCGATCTCTTTAAGAATGGCTTCACGGATAGAGCGGTCATCCTCCGGCGACTGAGTGGGCGCTACAACCGCGTTAGCAATCCCTTGAAGTAGGTTTGCGCGACTGACAATACCGACGAGCTTACCGTCTCGCACCACTGGCACCCGCTTGATGTGATGCTTTTCCAGCAAACGAGCAATGCTATGCAGCGGTGCATTTTCTTCGACAGTTAGTGGCTTGGAGGTCATTACCTCATGCGCCTTACGCCCATGGGATTTAATATATGTCCCCGCGTCTTTACCGCCACTGAAGAGCGAGAGCCACCAAGAGCGGTTATCATCCGTTTCATCTTTCACTCGACGCATCAAATCGCCTTCACTCACGATACCCAACACTCTACGCTCATCATCGACGACCGGTACGGCACTAATGCGGTTTTCGAGTAGCAACTGAGCTATATCGCGCACGTTTGCGTCGGGCCCTACACACACCACGTTGGGTGTCATAATGTCGATAGCTTGCACAGTATCCTCCAGGCGACAGGGTCGCAGTCGCAAATTATATTGCTCACCTTTGAGACTAGTGTGCTACTAGTGATTTCGCTATGCAGGCTCGGTCTCAGTGCCAGTCTATTGATCCAACGCAGTTTATTTGCTGGTTTTCTCTACACTTTCCTCAGCGACTTTCTCGACATCGACAATGCCAGAACGGCTCACAACCACTTTCCAGCGAGCTAGGTAGGTTGTGTCCTCACTACCCGTCTCACGAATGACCAAGTTAAACAGGTGACGTCTCTCGACACTTTCTCTAACGGCCTGACCTTCCTTCAGACGGTAAATGAAGTGCTTCTCTTTGCTCATTAAGCGCGTCAGCATGGAAAGATCGATATGCAGCGTTTCACGGGTATGCTCATAACCGCTTAAAAAACGGGTAGGCGACATACGCGAGCTGGAACGATAGTGAAGTACTTCTTCTTCACGCTGAGCGACCGTGCGGCGGCGCATTTGCTGGATATCAGCATCTAGTGCGGCATAGCGCTTATAGTCGAACCACTCTAACTGCCGGCCCACCGATTGATTGCGTGTGGGGTCGATATATTGCCGCCGCCACTTTGGCCTCCCACGCCGCAGCCAGCGCCATAACGTGTTACGCAGATCGTCTTTAAACACTTCCCGCATCGCATAAAGCAGCGCCAACGCCAATACAAACAACGCAGTGACATCGCCCAGCACACTTCGCAAGTGGAGCACACCAAGCGATACAAAGGTCATTACCACTGCCGTCGCCAACGCTTTTACTGCCTTCTGCTCGCCGCTCCCAAGCTCTAGAGCACGCTGTTTGAGCGTAATGGGATGCTCTATAAGCCGCCTTAGCAAGCGCATTTTATTCGACATCCGAGTGGGGTCTTCCATCACCCGTTCAGCGTTATACTCTTGCTCTTTTCGATAGTCGCTTTCACGCTGGCAGACGATGATAAAGCGACGCTTTATCTCACTAAACTCGCCGCCACGAGGCATATGCGCTACCAATGCCAGCAGTTGCTGCTCGGTAAACCAGGAAAGGTAATTATCGATGTTGGCAAAGTATTTATAGAGCCGCTCGTCGGTGGGCGAATTGCGCCGCAACCGTTTAAGAATGCCGTCACTCAAATCGCTCATTTCATACAGTTGGTCACGGAGCGCATCGGCAAGCTCTTGAAGCTCGCCGCTCTCCTGGCGCTGATCGCTAGTGGCATGGCGTAGTTTTCGGGCGCTGACCAGCATTGCCTGAGTCGTTCGCTCTAACGCCCCAACATATTGATAAGCATACAAACTTAAACTTAATCGATAGGAATCACTGCCTAACTGATTACGGCTCGCTAAACGGCTATGGACCAACGGTAAATGGTACTCATCACTGTAGTAAGTGCGTGAAACGCTGATCGCGCCGTGATAAAACGCCTCTTCTGAAATGACATGGGTGCTAAGCCCAAGCTCTTTGGGCACAAATAGGTAAACATCGAGCGTGTGCGACGTTTCTTCCTTGAGCCGCCGAGTGAGCCTCAGCTGGAAGCTATTTTTACGCTCAACATTGATCACCTAACGA
Organism: Halomonas sp. XH26; assembly: GCF_024138895.1. NCBI lineage: Bacteria > Pseudomonadati > Pseudomonadota > Gammaproteobacteria > Oceanospirillales > Halomonadaceae > Halomonas > Halomonas sp. XH26. Next base: position 982,638 of record NZ_CP071889.1, on the reverse strand, counting down.
ATCTCCTACTTCATTGCGTAACGCGATGATATACCATGGCCAATCATTATCAGGATGGCCGTTAAAGCACTTCTGCGGTTAACCTCTTTGCCTTGGAGCCAGGGAATGTCCATTGCCCGTTTTTCACCCTTTGAGCTGTTGCTGCTAAAGAGCCGCAGCCAAGTGGATACGGCAACACTACTACTGTTAGCCTGGGTGCTTGTACATCGCCAGCAGGTGTCTGAAGGCCAGCGGCGACGCCGACTGGCTCAAGTCACCGCACAATTTCGTCACGGACACGAACTTGGGCCGGTGATGAGCATTGCCCATAGTCAAGACCTTCGAGCTATTCAGTTAGCGGCCGAGGTTGTGCGCAAAGAGTGCTCCAATGAGCGCAGTCTCAGCATACTTTACCAAGCGATCACTGTAGCCACCGACGATGGCGAGCTATCTCTGAATAACCATTACATTCTGGGCTTTCTCGCTGATTTGCTAAATGTCACACCTGCCACATTCAGCACTCTCTTTCATGAGTTAACGGGCAAGCCACTGCAATCAGCAGAGGACCCCAGTCGAGATGCTTATTGGCAGGTGCACGATCCAGAATATCACGCGCGCAAGGCACGTGATGCACACGCGGCTGAGCAGAAAGCAAAAGAGGCCGAAGAGCGCCAGCGTGCTAATAAAGAACAACAGCAACAAAAGCAGCAGAATAAACAACGCCAACAGGAAGAAGCACACCGCGAGAAGGCAAAACAGCAGCAGGCCAAGCAAGAACAGAACAAGCGGGAACAGAACAAGCGGGAACAGAACAAACAACAAGAGCGCCGCAAACGCCAAGAACAGACCCAGCAGCAAGAGCGTCAGCGCTGGCAACAAGAGCAAAAGCGTCAGGAAGAAGCCCGTCGCCAACAGCGGGAGCGACCCTCTTCACCACCTGATCGAAACACACGGGCGCTGGCAGTATTAGGACTGACACCAGGGGCTAATCGTGCCGATATCCGCCGTGCCTATCGCCGAATGGCGCAGCTACACCACCCTGACCGTTTCTATTCGGGTAGTGAACATCAAATAGCGCTGGCATCAACGCGTTTTCAGCGTATCAAAAGTGCCTACGATTATTTGATGCAAAATACCTGATTAGCCTACTGTTAACGATTAAGGGCAGAGCACCCAAACCGACAGTGAGTATCGACTCGAACATTATGCGCGATTTGTATCAACGACTGACACTAACACCCGACGCGAGCGATCAAGAAATCAATAGCGCGGTGGCCCGCTGCCCAAACAGCGCGTTGCGCCAGGATGCTGAAACCGTACTTGGTGTTGCAGAACATCGCGACGCTTATAACAAGCTCCACAAAACCGTCAGCGACATAGGACAACTGCGGGCAAGACTTGGACTCACCCACGCTGCTCACTGGCAAGGCGATGTAGCCAACGACTTTTCCCTACCACCTGATCATGCTATTTCGCGCCATGACGAGCTGATTGATCGCGTCAGTCTTGCGATATCGCTTTATAACCGCTGGAGGCGTTTCAAAGGCCCGTGGCTACTCGTCGCCCTGTTCACCATTGGTGCTAGCATAGGTCTCGCCTTTGGGCTCGCCTTGGGCCTTGGGCTTAGCATAGGTTGATGGCTCTGCCCGCTCGCGCTCATCTCGGCGGGTTTCAGCTTCTGTCGGGCGCGGAGCAGGTTTTGGCGGCGCTGGCCGCTTTCGCGGGCTATCCCCGTCTTCATCACTGATCTTCCCTCCCCTGCTCTTGTCACCCGGCTCATCGAGCGTGAAATCCGTGCCGGTGCGCTCTTTTCCCGTAGGCTCTTCTCTCGCAGTCTCATCGGGCATACGATCTTGCCGACGATTTTCTGAACGCGCCTCCATGCTGACACTGAGACGCGGTACGCCCAGATCGATTTCCTGCGCTTCCATGCGTTGCTTCAATAGCAAGTTAAAGGCACGCGATACGTCCCACTGCATTTCTGGTGCTGTGCGAAAACGCATGCGCAAAATAGGGCAACCATCTTCAAAGCCCTGTACACCCTGCATTTCTAAAGGTGACCAAATATAGTGACGCATCATAGGGTCTTTGCGTAACTCTTGTGCTGTCTCTTGCATCAGCGTAATTGCATCATCGATTTTCATCGCATAAGGGATACGAATCCGCATTAGCGCAATACCGAATTGGCGCGACATGTTATGAATCGACTCAATACGGCTAAAGGTAATGATATGGACAACCCCATCTAAATCACGCAGCTTTACAGTACGTAGCGTTAAGCCCTCAACAGTCCCCATATGGCCATTAATCTGAACGAAGTCATCCACCGCCAGGGAGTCTTCAATCAGAATAAAAATCCCGGTGATTAAATCCTGCACCAACGTTTGAGCACCAAAACCAATCGCCAGACCGATGACACCCGCACCCGCGAGTAGTGGTGTAACATTAACGCCAAGATTTGCTAACCCGGCAATCACCGCAATAATCAAAATCGTCACAAAAATAACATTACGAATCATCGGCGTAATGGTTTGCGCCCGGGCTTGATTCACTCGCCTACCGCGAGAACGCGCGGGTGACGTTAGCGCCCGTTGAATAGCCGTATCAGCAAAGATCCATACCAGCCAAGCCAGCAGAATAGTTGCCCCTAGACTTACCAATGCTTGACCAATGCGGGCACTGGCTACCGCTTGCTGACCAAGGCCAAACAGCGAACCGCCCCAAACCTGCATAAACAGTTCAGCGAATACCATCCAGGCGCACAGGTGGGCAAGTACAAAGCCGAAGCGCTCTAAACGCTTACGATATTGGCTGTAACGACGGCGATGACGGCGTTTACCCAAGCGCTCTGACTGACGTCTCAACAAGCCCGTCACCACTAACGTCAACACTAATAAGCTTGCCGAGATAATCGAGCGCGCAAGCGCTGTACCCACATCGCCCACGGTGATAAAGATCGCCAATAATGAGCCACCCACCATCAGCAGCGCAGGAATATGCCAGAGGCCGCCCAGCGCACGGACCATCTCAACGGCGGCACTCGCATCACGGCGCTGCTTGTAAGGGCGGTTACAGATCAAATGACGAACAGGTCGTTTAAACTTAAAGATAAAGCGCGCCGACAGCAGCGCAGCCAACATATTCGCAAGCACAGACACTAAGCTGGAAAGCTCACTACCCAGCAACTCAACCAAGCGGGTGGAGTTAACTGCATCGCCCAAAGCGATTAATGCGCCAATCACAAACAGACCACGCAAGGCTTTTTGTTGCAGCACCTGTACCGCTGTAAAACGATGGCCGCGGCTGAAAAACGCAATGACCGTTTCAATCACCACCGACAACGCACGACCACACACACAAACGTAAGCCACAACCAATACAACCGCTCGGCCTGGGCTGTAAGGTAATATCTGCCCAATCCCTAGCGTAATCGCGAATGACAGTGCCCAAGGCAGCATGCGACGTAAAAAGTGCACCGCCAATAACCATGCTTTCGGGTCTCGAGGCAAATCAAGCGGCCATTCTCGTCGTGTGGCGATCAAACGCCCAAACGCAATCATAACGACCAGCAGCGTCCCCCAAATAACACCGAGGACGGCGCCTTCAGCCACTGCGCGTAACGCCTCCCCCTGGTCAGCACCATCATTTAATGCGCGTAAATCCTCAGCCCCTTGAACCAACTGTCGTGACCATTCATCAACCGGCGAATCGCCAGCCTGAGCCTGCTCGCCAATATCGGTCAGCGTATCGGCTAATGCGCCCAGCAGGCCTTGATGAACGATTTTGTCCTCTTCGCTAGCCTCGGTGGCAAGCTGCAATTCACGCAGAGAGTCGAGCAGCGCTCTACGCTGCTCTTCATTCTCCAGCATTGCAATCACATCGCTAAGCGAGCTTTGGAAGCGTTCACTACTGACACTCTGCTCTTCTGATGCATCACTGCCTCCCCCCAGGCTTGGCAGAGAAACGCTCTGCGCCTGAGCGAAGGTCATCACACCTATGAGTAGCGTCAAAAAAACGCCTAACACGATATTGATTGTCCAGTGCTGTCGCACGCTTGACTCCCGAAAATGAACTGACATAACACGCCGATTAGTGAGCGTTTACTTAACTTTATACTCTCAGCCTTAATGCGTGACTGTGATAGGCTGTTGGCTTAAACGTTCACCTCAAGGATACCGAGATGACGCTGCAAGCTCCTCCTAACCGTACCAATAGTGATGGAAAAACAAGGCGTGTCGGTGTGGAAATCGAATTCGCCGGACTTCCGCCGCATGATACCGCTGAACTGGTACGCGAGCTATTTGGGGGTGAGCTTAACGTGGTAAGTCCCCATCGGCTACTCGTTGAAGCGACTCGATGGGGCAAGTTCGGTATTGAGCTGGATACCCAGTATGCTCATCCTGATAAAACGTTACTTGAAGAACACCATGAAAGCGACAGTGAATGGGCACGCCAGCAGCGCCATCGGCGAATAGAGTTCCATCAAAAAACCCGTGAACTAATTGGCGACATGGTGACGGGCTTAGTGCCTACTGAAATTGTCTGTCCGCCGATTCCCTGGAATGAGCTAGAGGAACTAGACCAGTTATTTGGTGCTCTGCGTGACAAAGGCGCGAAAGGCACCGATGCCAGTTTACTCTACGGATTTGGCTTGCATCTAAATCCTGAAGTAGAACGGTTTGACGTTGGTTACCTTCTGGCCATGATGCAAGCGTACTTGCTGCTCGCCAGCTGGCTGCGCGATGAGATCAAAGTCGACATTACCCGTGAAGTACTGCCTCACGCCAATCCATTTCATAAAGAGTACGCCCTAAAAGTCCTGGACTCTGGTTATCAGCCTGATTTAGATACGTTTATCGATGACTATCTGCACTACAACCCAACGCGTAATCGAGAGTTAGACCTACTGCCGCTGTTTGCGCACCTGCGTCCTGACCATCCCCATGAGCTGCTTCATAGCCAGCTCACTAAACCACGCCCAACGTTTCATTACCGGCTACCCAATGCGCAGCTTTCTCAGCCCAGTTGGGGGTCAGTTGTGGAGTGGAATCGCTGGGTTGAGGTAGAAAAGCTAGCCGCAAACAGTGACGTGCTGCGTGCTCGCTGCGATGAGTATATTGCTGAACACAGCCAACCGTGGTGGAAACGCTGTAAAGCGAAGCTGCTTGGCCTATTGAAGTCATCCTAAACACACTGCCTTAGTGAGAACGTGCCAGCATGTCTCGACCGCTTATTGGGATTACAACCTCTGATCAAAAAAGCCATCTAGCGTGGTGGTTTGACTGGTTCGCCGTATGGCGACATGGCGGCCAACCGCTTCGCTTGTCCCCTTCACGCCCCTTACCTGCCCACCTTGACGGGCTAATTATTGGTGGCGGCGATGATATTCAAGCACATCTTTACGGCGGCGAAGTACAGCTGGATGTGCGGCTAGACCCAGCCCGCGATGAACTAGAGCTCAATCTACTCGGCCGATTTATTCCGCAAAATACTCCTGTATTGGGAATTTGCCGGGGGGCGCAGCTAATCAACGTCCATTTAGGTGGCACCCTCGACCCTGATATTTACACCACCCATGAAGGTCTGAAACGACGGCGTACTGTGCTACCGCGTAAGACAGTAGATATTGTCGGAGGTAGCAAGCTTTATCAGCTATTAGGCGTCACATGGTGTCGCGTGAATAGCCTGCACCATCAGGCGGTCAATCAAGCAGGTGGCGGCATCAATATTGTCGCCCGCGACCGAGACGGGCTAGTCCAGGGAATTGAGTCGACAAAACATGATTTTTTGATTGGCGTGCAATGGCATCCCGAGTGGCTTATTTTCAACCGCCCCCAGCAGCGTTTAATTAGTGCACTGGTGGCGGCAGCGAAACAAGGTGCAGGTTAGAAACCTGCGTACCGCCTCTGGCTAGCCTTTTAAGGCTGCCAGCGCGGCCTCATAATCAGGCTCATTTTTCAGCTCGCTTACCAACTCACTGTGCAACACGCGGTTGTCTGGATCGAGCACTACCACGGCACGGGCGCACAATCCTTCCATTGCACTATTAGCCAATGCGACACCCCAAGCTTCTTGGAACTCTCGATGGCGGAAGGTAGACAAGGTTTCAACGTTATCTAACCCTTCTGCACCGCAAAAGCGCTTGGCTGCAAATGGCAGGTCAGCAGACACGACCAGTACAACGGTATTATCCAATTGCGAGGCCAGTTCATTGAACCGTCGAGTAGACACCGCACAAGTGGGCGTATCCACACTGGGGATAATATTCAGTACTTTGCGCTTGCCCGAATAAGTATCGAGGGTAACATCTTCTAAATTGGTATTGGTGAGCGTCATCAGCGGAGCAGTTTGACCTGGAGCAGGTAGCATCCCTGCCACATCCATGGGCTCGCCAGCACGCGTTATCTGTTGCATATTAGGCTCCTGGTATGGATTGACCTGTCAAGGGCACGGTTATCTTTCGTTCATTCGGTTGTCCTCAATGCCTAGGGGTCAGGAAGCGAAGGGCTATCTGCGACGGTGGATCTCTCTGGTATTCGTGGGTTGGTTACCGACCTGTCATCACTTCGTCGCGGAGCTACCCTGCTCTACAAGCGAGGGTCACCCAGCCCCAGAGGGCGGGGCCTCATAGGAGGGCCAGGGGTTCTCCCACCGGCCCGACGCTCCCTGACACCTAGACACTGGAACGTGATAGTCATGCGGTTGCCCGGCTTCCGTGCGGTTTGCCCATAGCCTCACAGGCAATCGCCCACATAAACCCCGTCAATTCGCGCGCGACGGCGGTGATAACCTGCTGCTTCATCTTGCCCGTGGCCGCCAATCGACGGTAACGTCCGCAGAGTCGTTTCTGTGCTTCCCAGGCGATTGCCTGCACCGTCGGCGTGGTCTGCTCGGCTCGCTTCTCAATAATGCGCGTCTTGCGCGCGGGGAAGCGATAGCTCCAGGCGGCCTCCACCAACACACGACGCACATGACCATTACCCGTTTTAGTGATGCCTCCCTGTCGGCGACTACCGCCACTGGAGTGCTCGCTGGGCACTAGTCCCAGGTAGGCCATCAGTTGCCGCGGTGAGTCGAACCGGCTGATATCACCCAGCTCGGCCAGCACTGTCATGGCGGTAATCAGGCTGATCCCACGCATCGCCATTAGCGACCGAACCACCGAGGCCAGTGACCACTCCATTAACGCCGCTTCCATTTGCTTCTCTAACCCTGCAACGCGTCGTTGAGCCTCTCTCACGGCCTCAATGTACTCCTGTAGCACGATCTGCTGAATCCGATTATCGAAGCGGACGGTCTCGAGCCAGCGAAAATGAACCGGTATCCACTTACTTTTGCCAGTGTAGACCTTGCCGTGGCGTAGCAAGAATGCGCTCAGACGTTGACGTGCTTTAAGCTCAATGGCCTTCATATCCTCACGGGCACGTGTCAGATCACGAATGGCTTCCTGCTCGGGCGTGGGCACCCAGACCGGCGTGAGTTCGCCAGCACGTGAGAGACGGGCCAGCATGACGGCGTCTCGTCGGTCGGTCTTGACGCGATCTCCCGCACGACGAGGAATCAGTGATGGGGCAACCACTTCGCCATCATGGCCGCTGGCCTGAATCTGGTGATAGAGGCCGTAACCACAAGGGCCAGCCTCATAACTGAACAACAGAGGCTGCCCGTTGAACCGCTGGCTGAGCTGGCGAATCATCTTGTCAATGGCCTTGGATTCGTTAGGAATCTCGCCACGAAACTCGGGCTCGAGCCGCCCCGCCTCGGCGATAGAGACGGCAATGGTGGCCTTGTGCACATCCAGGCCGATATAAGCGGCATGGACGTTGCCAGCGCCGCTACGGCGTTCACCAAAGGACGGTTGATTTACGCTAGACTGTTTCATGACCTGCCTCCCTTAATAGTGGCTCTGCGTTGTTGCCTCAACCTCAACATAACCCACGAAGTTGAGGAGGGGCAGGTCAATCCATCATGTCTAATATAAAGCTAAAAAGGTGTATGGTGAGGGCTACCACCTTACAGGGCAATGCCCTGATTGGGCTAACCTTTCCTCTCTAACCTTTCTTCGCTAACCTTACCTCTGACAGGACAACGAGAACGCCATGACCTCTTTAGTCATTATCAAAACCGGTGACGCCTTCCCTGAAGTGGTCGACCAATACGGTGATTTCGAGCAACTCTTTATCAATCAGTTTTCAACGGCACTGCCGACACATCTGTCACTCAAGGTTTGGGATGCACGCAAACAAGGTGTTCCTCCTTCACCCACCTCATTCGCCGGCATTATGCTCACGGGTTCCCACAGCATGGTGAGCGAACAGGAGCCGTGGAGCGAGGCGCTAAAACCTTGGCTTGAGCAAGCGTTAGCCGAGAACGTCCCTATGCTTGGCGTGTGCTATGGTCACCAGTTGATGGCGTCAGCATTCGGGGGCATTAGCGATTACCACCCTGCTGGAAGAGAATCAGGAACGCGCAATGTTCGGCTTACCCAAGCAGGCCATCAAGACCCCCTGTTTAGCAAACTGCCCACACACTTCTCGGCTCACCTGACCCACGCCCAGTCCGTCATGCAGTTGCCACCCAACGCCACGGTGTTGGCGCATAACAACCACGATGCTCATCAAGCATTACGTTATGGCCCCCGCCAATGGAGCGTGCAGTTTCACCCAGAGTTCACCCGACCAGTGATGCATGCTTATATCGAGCGCCAGAAAGCCGCATTGCGCGACCAAGGTGAAAATCCTGACGCTCTCATTGACGCGATCACCGACACTCAAGCGGCCTCTAGCCTACTGCGCCACTTCCTACGCTTTACGTAAGCCGCTTTTGGTCGCGTCTTGATGCAAGCCGATCCGCTAATCGCGTGGGTTCTGGTAACTTGGTGCGTCCTAAACAGCGCACCACCCAGTCAAGCGATGTTTCAAGGGATAATCGATGCCCTGGCGACACGAACACCGGTTTCACATTTTCCCGCGAGCGTAGCACGGCACCAATAACGTCGTTACCTGATGTTAGAGGCACCCAATCCCCCCGCGTGTTTCCCACCTCTGCATGCTGCCCCGTCAAGCGGGACTTAGCGATGCCGATCGTCGGTAAATTTAGCCACAGCCCCAGGTGGGCAGCGACACCAAGCCGCCGAGGATGTGCAATCCCCTGCCCATCGACCATTACCAGCTCTGGTGTGATCGTCAGCTTAGCGAAAGCTTCCAGAGCGGCTGGGATCTCGCGAAAAGAGAGCAGACCAGGAATATAAGGCATCCGCGTTGGCTCACGATGAACCACCTGCTCTACCACAGCCAAATGCTGTGTGCTGTCAGGCTGCCACGCTAAAACGACGACCGCCGCCCGAGTGATATCACCACCCGCTTCAAACCCAATATCGACCCCAGCAATGTGGTGCACAGAACCGATACGATCAGTGAATTCAAGTCGTTTCGCCAGCTCTGTTTGCAGCGCTACGGCCTCTTTTGGAGCTAAATTCCAGTCATGTAGCGGTGCGTCCATGCAGCCTCCTTTTACTGAACCATCATCATACTAACGTAGCTCAACTTCCCAGCTGCAATGACAGGCAAAAAAAATCCCCTTAAGCCGCAGGGCGTAAGGGGATAGAACGATCGTTAAACGTCGTTTTAAAGCACCATTATAATATGGCGCTATACATTAACTTAAGCGCGTTCGCGGCGACGAACGGGTGCATCACCGTCATCACGACGACGACGTGGAGCACGCTCAGGTGCACTGTCTTCACTAATTTCTAACGGGCGACCAGCAACGCGGGCTCGCGCCATTTTCGCCAGAATAGTGGAAGGCAGGCCACTGGGTAGTTCAACTACAGAGAAAGCGTTGCGGATATCAATACGACCGATACGGGCGCCTTCGATGCCACCTTCGTTCGCCAGTGCACCAACCAGTTGACCAGGCTTAACGCCATCTTTATGGCCAACAGAAACACGGTAACGAATCATACCTTCGCTAGGTGCGCTTGAGCGCTCGCGACGGCCACCGGGCTTGCCACCAGGCGCGCTATCACGCGTAGTGCGCTCTTTACGCGGTGCTTGCAAGCGTCCAATCGGCGCTTCGTCAGCACGTGCCATCGCGGCAAAAGCACAAGCTAGCTCAACGGCATCATGGCCTTCTTCTACCAGGCGCTCAACCAGTGCGCGCTGCTCTTCAGCACCTTTGGTCAGGGCTGCTACAACGCGATGATGGAACACATCATCACGGTGAGCGCGAATAGCGGCTTCGTCTGGCAGCGGCATTTCAGTCATTTTCTGACCGGTAGCCTGCTCCATCCAGCCCACTTTACGGCCTTCACGGAAACCAGCGAACGTAATCGCGATACCGCTACGGCCCGCACGACCGGTACGACCGATACGGTGGGTATAGGCTTCTGCGTCTTGCGGCAGATCGTAGTTGATAACGTGCGTAATACGCGGAACGTCAAGACCACGAGCAGCGACGTCGGTCGCAATCAGCACATCAACCTTGCCACGCTTGAGACGTGTAATGGTGCGCTCACGCAGGCTTTGGTCTAGATCGCCAGACAAGCCAGCGGCATTAACGCCACGGGCTGTCAGCTGTTCAACCAGCGTGGTACAAGCAGCACGAGTACGCACGAAGACAATAGCGGCATCAACCGGCTCAACCTCAAGGATGCGTGCCACTGCTTCAAGCTTAGCGCCACCATCGACGCGTACAATACGCTGTTCAATGTTTTCACCGGTCGTCGTGCGCGACTCAATCGCGACTTTTACCGGATTAACCAGATAGCGGTTAACAATGCGTTCAATTTCAGTCGGCAGCGTTGCCGAGAAGAACACACGCTGAGCATCTTTAGGGGTATCGGCAACCACGCGTTTTACGTCGTCGATAAAGCCCATGCGCAGCATTTCGTCAGCCTCATCCAGCACGAGTGCCGAAAGACCGTCGAGTTTCAGACTACCGCGATCAAGGTGGTCGATAATACGGCCAGGGGTGCCAACAATAACCTGGGCACCGCGCTTTAGCGCGCCTAACTGTTCACGGTATTCTTGGCCACCACAAAGGATAGCGACTTCAAGACCCTTGAGGTTTTGGCCATACTTACTGAATGAAGCCGCAACCTGCTGAGCAAGTTCACGGGTCGGAGCCATAACCAGTACTTGAGGCTCGCGACGGGTAAGTTCTAAACGCGATAACAATGGCAATGCAAATGCAGCGGTTTTGCCGGTGCCGGTTTGTGCTTGGCCCAGCATATCGCGGCCTTCCAGCAACGCAGGAATCGTCTGCGCTTGGATCGGCGAGGGAATTTCGTAGCCTTGTGCTTCAACAGCAGAGAGAACGGCAGGCAACAGAGCAAGATCGCCGAAGCTCGGCGAAGCGACAGAAGTCGAGGTCATTAATCACACCTTGGTAGGCCGGTTTTTCCGGCAAAAAACATCGTAAGCGTCTCTGACTCTGCTCGTTAATACGCGTGACAATGCATATTAATAAACAAGGATCCGCAAGGCGGATATCATCATCAATGGAGTCGGAGACGCCGGTCGCACCTAGCATTCGGTTAGCAAACACCGCATAAACGGGCTAACCGCTGTGGCGACCTTCTGCGCCGATTTCACCCGTTTGGTGAAATGCTGGAGGCGCGCCATCTTCACAGCAATGAACATCTGCAGTTGGCAAGATGTTCCAGCAAGCATTTCACTTCGTAGTCAAAGCTACATAGGAAATTGCTTATCGTCGTGATGGAGGGGTCAACACATGCGAGGAGGGCGCATCCTAACACCGCCAATCGCTTATGACCAGTCTTTTTGCTTTAACCGTTCTTAATACTCAAGCTTGCACATATTCACTGTTCGTCTAACCTGAGAAGTGCCTAACGATGTTCACTAACTTCAAGGAGTGATGCTATGAACTGGGATCAAATTGAAGGCAGCTGGAAAGAAATGAAAGGAAAAGCTCGCGCAAGCTGGGGCGAATTAACTGACGATGAGCTTACCCAGATTGGCGGCAAGAAAGATCAACTTGTTGGCAAGCTACAGCAGAAATATGGCTTAGAGCGGGAAGAAGCCGAACGCCGTGCTGATGAATGGGCGAACGATCTTTAACGTTTGTCGTCTAATTAAACCGCACATTTTAATAGCTACATGGAGAGATGCTATGCGCAAGACAATGCTTACCACTGCTATCAGTACCGCCCTTTTAGGCAGCTTGGCCTTCGGTGTTCAGGCATCAACTGAACCCCAAGGTATGTATTCGGCAGATGACATAATGGATGCAGAGGTATTCTTTTCTGGTGGTTCTGGTGAAGAAATAGGTGAAGTCGAAGATATTCTTTTTGATGAAGAAATGCGCATTTCAGCGCTAGTCATTGAAAGTGGCGCAATTCTTGGCTTGGGTGGTCGTGAAATTGTTATTAATACCGATCAATTTACCCTGGAGACCCATACCGAGAGTGATGGTGATACCGAGCACCGCATAATGCTTGAAGCTTCCCAAGAGGAAGTTGAATCCTTCCCTACCTATGATCGTGATTGGTGGGAGCAGACTAAAAATAGTGCCCGCGATGCATGGCAAACGACCAAAGAAGGTGCTCAAAGCGCCTGGCAGTCTACCCGCGAAGCCGTTAATGATAACGAGTAAGCTACCAGCTTAAACCGCTTAAGCTAGCGGTTAACTAGCCAAATGGGCCACCCTGCAATTGGGTGGCCCATTCGTTAGTAACGAGGTTTGAGATGCAACTTCTGAGAAGCTCTCTGCTTATAAATTATGAAGCGCGACGACGGATGCCCTGCCCTGGCAAGCGTTCACGATCATGAGGGCGCTCTAAATCCAATAGCGGTCCGGCAGGCACAATACGCGTTGGATTAATCGTGTCATGGCTGTAGTAGTAGTGGCGTTTTATTTGTTCCATATTGACGGTCTCTGCAATACCCGGCCACTGATACAGCTCGCGAACGTAATTCGCCAGATTGGGGTAATCTTCAATACGTTTTAGATTGCATTTAAAATGGCCATAGTAGACAGCATCAAAACGGATCAGCGTGGTGAAAAGCCGAATATCTGCCTCCGTTAACCACTCCCCCGCCAGATAACGATGCTCGCTCAAGCGTTTTTCCATTCGATCTAAGGCATCGAACAGAGCCAGCACATGTTTTTCATACACGTGCTGATCCGTCGCAAAACCCGACTTATAAACACCGTTATTAATGTGCTCGTACACATCGTCGTTGATGTCATCAATAGTGCGACGCAAGTCATCAGGGTAAAAATCTAAATCGTTACCGGTCAACTCATCAAACGCGCGATTAAAAATGCGCATCAAATCAGCCGACTCATTATTGATAATTGCGCTACGTTGCTTATCCCAAAGCACCGGTACCGTGACCCGCCCCGTATAGGCAGAATCAGTCATCGTATAGAGCTGATGATGATAGTCGACGTGGTTAACAGGATCCCCACTGGAGCCCTCACTTTGGTCATACGTCCAGCCCTTATCCTGCATAAATGGGCTAACATGAGAAGTGCCAATGAGTGATTCCAGCCCCTTTAACTTGCGCATAATAAGAATTCGATGCGCCCAAGGACAGGCTAGCGATACATAAAGATGGTAACGGTCTGCTTGCGCAGGGTAGCTCTGCCCTTGCCACTGTTTGCCTGACGACGCACCGCCTGACAGTACCTCCATCATGGCATCGTCACCCACCCAGTCGCGCAGTTGGGCAGACTCGCGGACAAATTCTCCACCATGCTTCTTAGTGTCGTACCACTGATCAACCCATTCGCCGTTAACAAGCAGTCCCATCGGGCGGTCTCCTATTGTAATAATCGTATGTAGTAAACGTATTAATAGTGCTGATGACGTTTAGCATACGCCCGCCCTCCCGATGCTCAAGCGGATGTTTTACGGCGATTCATTCGATGAAATCGAATCCTTAGGACAGAGCTCGCTCACCCCCTGTTTCAATGCCTGTGCCATGGCATGGGCTGCAGGGCCAGCGCGATCTCGGTCTCTGAATATCAACTGCATAGGCACCATTCGCACCCCACCAGCACTGAGCGGCAAAGGTTTGAGCTGCCCACTTGAAAGTTCATCAGCAATACGGGTTTCAGGCATCCAGGCAAACCCTAACCCACGCTTAAGCATATCTAATGACGTGTTTAAGTGACTCACTGTCCATCGTTGCTCCGCTTTCAACCAGCCGGAATTAGTCGACTGGCGTAGCGCCGAATCACGCACTACCAGTTGACGGTGTTGGGTCAGATCCCGAAGGTCTAGCGAGCGACTAAGCTGGTGTAACTCATGACTTGGGTGTGCAACGGCTATAAACCGCACGTTCACCAGCGGTTCACCTAAATACCCTTGAGCCGCAATCCCTGAGACCACAAGGTCGGCACGACCATCGTGGAGCATTTCTGTACCACCATTTAGCACACTTTCATGCAGTTGCACTCTGACCTGAGGATACGTTTCCGAGAAACGCTCAAGTGCTTTCGCTTGAGCAGCCGCTGGAAAAATCTGGTCAATAGCGACCACGATTTCAGCTTCCAGGCCTGCAGCCAAACGGGTAGCAACATCTTCTAAAGAGGCGGCACTCTCAATTAACTGGCGAGCTCGGCGCAATAAGAGTTCGCCCGCCTCAGTTAGGCGTACCTGCCTGCCCACCGGCTCCAGCACCTGAACACCCAACTGCTCTTCTAGCTTGTGCACGGCATGGTTAAGCGTAGATGGACTTTTGTGAATAGCCTCGGCCGCCCGCGCAAACCCACCATGGTCAACAACGGCTGCCAGCATCTGCCACTGTGCAAGAGTTACTCGAGACATTTCGATTCCCTCGACGCTAAACAGCGAAATAATCCGCTTTATGTTCGAAAAACCCTTATAGAATGCCAGGAAAAACCGCTGAGTACTTGCCTGTAAACAATTATTCCTAAGCACTAGGCTACCTAAGGGAGTTCACCTGACACTTTTCCCTTAATGACAGCCAGTTGACGCCAAGCCCACCAGATGCACAAAAAGACAATTTGTTACAAAAAACAATATTCGACGCACAGCAATTATTAAGTATATCTAAGCATACTGCCTCAAGACCGTTTCATGATGCCTGTTTTGCTTTCCGGCCGCCAAAAGATATACAAAAATGATACAAAAATATTACAAAAGCATTGCATGATTAATTTAACTTCTAAAGTTGGCGGAAAATATTGATTAACGCCGTCTCCCTATGATTAATTATTGTGCCTGCTTAGTTTTAAGGCGGTTTGCGTTAAGTTACTTTTTTTAGCGAACGGCGTTCACAAATAGGTTTCCTTGCTTATTACCTCCGTATTTCAATGAAGTACATTTAGTGTACAGGCATACAGTCTGTTCACTCTTACCCTCATGGGGTATGGTTCCTGGGTATACTTTCTTTCATGTTACTCATTTACCACGAACTCGGCGGCCCATTTACCCATGTTGCGAATTCTTCATTCGCTGCCCCGCACACATAAATTGTTACTGTTACCCGTGGCTACAATGGTCACTGTGCTGGGCACACAAAAGTTAATTACGACCTACCACGACTTAAATCAATCTCATACGCCACTGGAAAGCGTGCTTGTTCCGCTTCCCAGCGACTCTGCTCCTGGGGTTCCTTCATTGCGTCAAGAACGCACCCCCGTTGCTGAAGCCATTGATCGCGCTTCTCGCGCTATTGATGCCACGCGAGATAATATTCCGCTGAACGACCTCGCAGCTACAGAAATTGTCGATCTAGATGTCATCACTAGCGCCGAAGCCTCGATGACTAGCGTTACAACGCAACCTCACATTAATGCCCAGCTGGATGACGGCGCGCTTCACATGGCCGTGGTATTAGGGACCCTCTCAAGCGGTATGCTCGATGTTGATAACACCGCTTCCGTCGAAATTGCCGATGCCACTTCATATGAAGATTATGGCAATGAGCTGTTTGGTGATATTTCGTTTCTCGAGCTGGAACTTGCTGCGGACGAGCCCTACGTCCCTAAGTGGAAAACACATATTGTCGAATCGGGTGAGACCTTCGCGTTGCTGGCACAGAACAAGCTAGGCCTGGGCTACAGCGAAGTAATGGCGTTGCTAGAAGACCTACCGGATCCACGCATGCTTACTCATTGGCGTGCTGGCCACAGTTTCGATTACCAGTTAGATGAAAATGGTCGTTTACTGTCGTTGCGTATGATGAAAAACACCCGCGACGGTATCTTGCTAGAGCGTGATGAAGAGCACTTTGCCGCAACCGTTATTGAGCGCCAGGGTGAAGCGGTACAGCGTCTTTACGCGGGTAGCGTAAGCGGTAGTTTTGCACGCTCAGCCCAGGCAACGGGGCTAAGTAGCAGCGCCGTTACTGAACTCACTCACCTACTTGAGCAAAAACTCGATTTTCGACGCGACAGCCGTCGTGGAGATCGCTTTCAAGTGCTAGTTGAGTCAGACATGATTGATGGAGAAGCGTTTGACTCTCGCGTACTTGCTGTTAAGTACGATGGCGAACGCATGGATTTAACGCTTCTTCGCAATGCTACTGATAGCAATTTCTATACGCCCGAAGGGAGTAGCTTAGACCCTGCTTTCTCGCGCTATCCGTTTGAAGGCAATTACCGTCTAAGTTCCAATTTTAATCCGCGCCGCAAACACCCAGTGACTGGCCGGATAAGCCCGCATAATGGAACCGATTTTGCGATGCCTATTGGCACACCTGTCGTTGCTCCAGCCAATGGTCGCGTGGAAAAAGTGGGCAACCATCATGCCGCAGGGCGTTACATTGTCGTTCGTCATGATAATGGCTATCAAACCCGTTATCTTCACCTTTCTCGTCCGCTGGTCGCCGAAGGTGCGCGTATTGAAATGGGTGAGCGCATTGCGCTTTCAGGCAATACAGGGCGGAGTACGGGGCCTCATCTGCACTATGAAGTCATCGTCAACAACACGCCTGTCAACGCAATGAACGTAGAGCTGCCTGAAAATACCAGCCTAAGCGGCGACACGTTGATTGCTTTCCAGCGCCAAGCTGAGCCCATGATGGCAGCATTGGATAGCGGAGAGACAGGTACTATCAGCGTTGCAAACTACGAGCGCCAAGAGGAGCAGTAACTTTCTTACTCTCTTTACATTGAACAATAACGCCGCCCTGAAGGGCGGCGTTATTGCTTTGAAGCAAGTCTACGTTTACAAACCTTGCTTATAAACCATTCTTATAGAAAACCCAGCAATCAATCCGCCCTTCACGTTATACCGCTCGTGACAATGCAGCCAACAGGTCAGCGTCACGACGGTAAATATCATCACGAAATTCTACTTCCCCTTGAGCATTTGGCCAGGCCGTCAAATAGTGCAGCGCGACGGGAATACGCTGTGGCAGATTAACATTACGATCACTTCCGCTACTGTTAAGCAACGAAGATAGTTGGTGACGACTGCCACTATCTTGAAGCAGTAACTGCGCAAATTCCGTTACGCCTTCAACGCGCACACAACCAGAGCTGAGCGCTCGCTGATCGCGCTGAAACAACCCTCTGGCGGGTGTATCGTGAAGATAGATCATTTCGCTATTGGGAAAACGTACCACCACGCGGCCTAACGGATTACCGCCACCTGATACTTGGCGCAACATCACTGCACCTGGCCGTTGCCAGTCAATAGCGTCAGCGTTTAACCGCTCGCCGGAGTGGCTTATCACTTGGATATTACGCCGGGCCAAATAGCCTGGATCTCGTCTAACCTGAGGTAAGACGTCCTCGCGCATAATGGTCGGTGGAATCGTCCATGACGGGTTGATGGTTAAGTGGCTAATCGCCGAATGAATAATAGGCGTTTCGCGCCGCGGTGTGCCGACTACCACTCTGGCATCCCAGTGCTCACCATTGGGCCGAGTGTAGTGCAATCGATATCCCGCAATGTCAACCCACACTCGCGGTTCATTGGTTTGAGTGGGCTTGATCCAACGCGCCCGCTCTAAGTTGACACGCAGTTGATCGATACGCGAAGTGACCGGTGTGTTTAATGCAAGCCGCGTGCGCTGCCCCACAACACCATCTTCTTGCAACTGATGACGACGTTGAAATTGCTTAACTGCCCTTTCTAACTCAGTATCATAGGTGCGCTGGTTGCTAACCGCAGATTGAACCTCAATCATTGGGTAGGCATTGCTATCCGCCGCCAGCAAGTTGGTTTCTCCCCAATAGGCCAAGCGCTGTCGCAATACCAGCACATCCTCATTAGTATCACCTGGGCGTAATGCCTCATCTCGACCGGCCAGGTAGGGAACATTGCCTTTTTCAGCCAGCGTACGGTATTGACGTAGCGCATCACGTAGCTGAGCGTACTCCGTTGATGAGGGCCTCACATAGTCAAGCGCGCCCTGAATATCGTCATTTTCCACCGCATGGGCAATGCGCAGCAAAGAGTAGCGGCGCTCAGGCCTAGGGATATCCCATTTCGGCTCGACCTCGTTTGGATTCACCTTGCCCCGCGAAAGGTGCTCAAGTGCTAGTAAAAGTGCTGTCGTGGCCTGAATATCAAATTCAGCTTGCGCCAACGCCCCTGCTTGCTGGCTAACTTGGAATGCGTTTAGCAGGCTGCCCGCGTCGTAATCACTAGGAGCCAAACCATCATCTTCAAGACTATTTAACGCCTGCACCAGTGCTTCAACCCGGTTGATATCTTGCCAGACGGGCCGTTGGTTTAGCTGCTGGTAAAAGTCCTCAACAGGCAGTAACGCACTGGATTGAGTATCCAAACGCTGAGCTAACGCCTGCTCAAGAGCACCTGTATCAGCTTGCGCGCTGGTAACTAACTGAGGCGCTTGGATCAGCGTCAGACATAGAGCCACCCCTATCGCCCATCGTCTAATTAACGTTGTCTCGTTCATCGCTCCTCCTTGCGTTACTATTCATCGTCGCTATTTATCATTGCGATTCATCATTATTACGCTACATCTATTTATCATAGCCGTTTACATGTCTCCTTCATCGATATCTATTGCAGGATTGCACTCTATGCCTTTTTACCTACGTGCTTCTACCGCCATTTTTTCGCTTCCACTGTTGTTATTGAGCCTTCCCTTACAAGCCGCTAGCTTTTTCTCACAGGTCTCTTCTACAGCGCCTCCCGGCGTTTCGCCCTTGCATCATCAACTGCTCCAACTAGCCCCATCAGCAACGCCAGAGGCGCTGCGACTCGCCGCTCAATCACTTAGCTGTGCTGACCCAACCGCTGAACGCTTAGCCGTCATTGATTACTCGCTTCCGTCTACCGAGCCACGGCTTTGGGTCTTCGACCTACATCGACATAAGCTGCTATTTGAAGAGCTGGTTTCTCATGGGCAAGGTTCTGGCGATGCGTTGGCAGAGGTCTTCTCCAATACCCCCGAGAGCCACCAGTCCAGCATCGGGCTCTTTCGCACAATGAATAGTTATTATGGTCGTAATGGCTATTCATTGCGCCTGGATGGCTTAGAACCAGAGGTTAATGACCTCGCGTTTGAGCGAGCGATTGTGATCCATGGCGCTGACTATGTTAGCGACGACTTTATTACCCAGACCGGCAGGCTCGGACGTAGCCACGGCTGTCCTGCCGTACGCGAAGACATCACGTATCCTCTTATCGACAGTTTGAAAGAGAACCAGTATGTCTTCGCCTACTACCCCGATGAAGAGTGGTTAGCAACGTCGCAGTTTCTGCGCTGCCCAAACGACAATGCTCCCCACTTAGCCCAACGCTGATAATTTTCCCATCAAAATTGGTGAGCGGCGAAGCTGCCCACTTTGTGAGACCAGCCTTAAGGCTGGTCTTTAAAATTCGCCTTTGAGACTAATCTTTGAGACTAATCCGGATACATTAAGAAACATAGTCTTCAAAAACGCAAGAGACTGGTTTTCATCATTAATACAAGGTAAATCCGGCACGCACGGCAACCACCTGCAATACTTTGTGACAAAACATCACAAAGCTATTTACTATTTTGCAGGTACTGGCCATGTTTGCTTTTATGCATCCGTATCAAACTATCCATCGCCTAGAGCAAGAAGTGGCAGCGTTGAATGCCCAATTAGAGGCTGAAAAAAAGCGCCACCGCTGTCGCGCGATCAGCTTGATGACGCCGGTTGAGTCGCTCAGCATGCTTCAGGCCAGGGGCGCGGACATGCTTTGCTCATTGAGCAAAGGCGTAGAAGTGCACGCTCAGCACCTTGCTGCCGAGCAATCGACACTTACTGACACTTTCAGCCGACTCCATAAAGCCGAGCAAAACGCACAAACGTTGCAGCAACACCGCCAGCGCTGCCAGCAAATAGACGCGTATTTATCGTCCCCTTTAGTGACTGAGCAAGCCTTCCACGATATACGTCAGTTGAGCGTCGAATTAGGGCACAGCGCAGGCCATACACAAGCGTTAGCCATTACTGCGGCCTTGGAAGTCGCTCACTTTCATGAGCAACCGGCAGGCATGCCAGCAATTGTCCAGGACCTGCAAGAGTTATCAGAACACTCTCGGCAATTAGCGCATCAGCTAGCGCAGTGGATCGAGCGCACCGCATTGCAAGTAAATGAAGATGCAAAGATCCGTGATTATCAGCAGCAGGAAATAAAGGCCTTAACCAGCGCCGCCCAAGCAGCAGAACATGTCATTGAGCAGTTGATAGACCAGTCACGCCATATGTATAAGGTCATACACCACAGTACGACCACGGCTTATTTGCACGCCGCCAAACTCGAGCATGCGGTATGGAAAAGCCGCCTTTATAGGCAGCTGCTCTCTGCTCATCTGGAAGAGAATTTAGAAGATCACCAGCACTGCACGCTTGGGCATTGGTACTTTATGGGGGACGGTCATCGCTATAAGCATACGGAGGCTTACAAAGCGCTGGCGGCTCCGCACAAGCGTTTTCATGAAAGCGGTTTAGAAGCACTTAAGTTTGCCCGACAAGGTGATCATAATGGCCAGCTTGCAGCACTGGCTATGATGGAAGAAGCCAGCAGTCAGCTAGCGCTCCAGCTTGATAAACTGATGGAGCATGCCGTTTATGAGGTTCCCCTTTCAAATGGGCGCCCTTCACCATTAGCAGATTCACCTTGATGACGTGCTGTACGCCTACCTAGCAGGCGTACACATATCACACCCTTTTATGCCATGCTGAGTGGGTTACTGCGCTTTTAATCACTCACTCAGCAGGGAAGGCAATGTCGCAGATCAAAAAGCTAGATCTCGCTTTACAGGGCGGTGGAGCCCACGGTGCTTATACATGGGGTGTCATCGACCGCTTACTTGAAGATGACCGTATCGAAATAGAGGGCATCAGTGGCACAAGCGCTGGCGCAATGAATGGTGTGGTCATGGCAGACGCCCTCACCCGCGGTAACAAAGATACGGCTCGCCAAGCGTTACACCAGTTTTGGAAAGCGGTTAGTCGAGCGGGTATGGCGAGCCCAATTCGCCGCTCACCACTAGATGTACTTACCGGAAACTGGTCCCTCGATCACTCACCGGGTTATGTGGCTATGGACCTTTTAAGCCGCTTGGTATCCCCCTACCAACTGAACCCTCTGAATATTAATCCATTGCGTGACATTGTCGCCGAACATATTGATTTCGAACGTGTAAGACGTTGTGAGCAGCTTAAGCTATTTGTGACGGCCACTAACGTTCGTACTGGAAAACAGCGCGTCTTTCGCCGCGAAGAGATGAGTGTAGATGCAGTCATGGCCTCTGCTTGCCTGCCATTTGTATTTCAAGCGGTTGAGATAGAGGGTGAAGCGTACTGGGATGGCGGTTATATGGGTAACCCAGCGCTGTTCCCATTAATGGAGGAGTGCAGCGCACGCGACATTCTGTTGGTTCAGATTAACCCCATCAGCAGAGAAGAAGTCCCCACGTCTGCCTCAGCCATCATGAATCGACTAAATGAAATTACCTTTAATTCAGCCCTGATTAAAGAAGTACGCATGATTGCGCTGCTTAAGCGCACCCTGGATGAACAGGGGATCGAAAACTGCTATCAGCAAGCGCTCTTCCACCGTATCAGTGGTGAACAGGCGCTAGAGGACCTCTCGGTATCTAGCAAAATGAATTCAGAATGGGCGTTTCTATGTCATCTGTTTGAGCAAGGGCGCGAAGCCGCCGAACGCTGGCTAGAAACTCACTTTGAAGCGATAGGTGAGCGTTCAACACTGGATATTGACGCTGTTTATTTGCACGAATAACCAGCACTCAGGTGTCGCACGTCTTCACCGCAGATGCGCCACCTTGGTGCATTACCAGCCTGCTGAAACTCTCCACCTATTAAACAAACACACATAAGAAACTGATTTTAAAATTAAAATAATCTTATGGCGAACTAATTGCTTCACTCTTACTGAATGATGGTAGGCGTGGACCAGGCCCAACGGGTACGAGTGCGTCGAACCTGCCCTTCAATGGCGAAGGCATGTTCTCGTTAACAACATGGCGCCTTTCCAAGCGCCATGTTTTGACCCACTCGTATCGTGCTCTGTGAGGCCATCCATGGACATTCGCAATAAAGCTAACCGCATTCGGCTATTAAACTTCTCTACCCCTCAAATGCGTGCGTTCCACTTCTCCTGGTTCGCGTTCCATATCTGTTTTTTTGGTTGGTTTGGCATCGCTCCACTGATGGCAGTGGTCCGTGAAGATCTATCACTCACCCAAACGCAGATCGGCAATACTATTATTGCCTCCGTTGCTATTACCGTTATTGTTCGCCTGCTCATTGGCGTGCTGTGCGATAAAATTGGGCCACGTAAAACCTATACCGGTTTGTTGATGCTGGGCGCTGTGCCCGTTATGTGCATAGGTTTTGCCAATAGCTTTGAGACCTTCTTACTCGCTCGGCTGGCCATCGGAGCCATCGGTGCATCCTTTGTGATCACCCAATATCACACCACGATGATGTTTGCGCCGAATGTCGTTGGCACCGCCAATGCGACCAGTGCTGGCTGGGGGAACTTGGGCGGCGGTACGACGCAAATCCTGATGCCGTTGATTTTCTCAGGTCTACTAATGCTTGGCGTTAGTGAAACGCTAGGGTGGCGTTTAGCAATGGTGGTGCCTGGCGTCGTACTGTTTTTTACTGGGATTGGCTATTGGCTGTTTACCCAAGACGCTCCCGATGGCAACTTTAGCGACCTGCGCGCCCGCGGTGAGCTACCTGAAGCCACAGGTGAAAATAGCGCAGTACAAAGCTTTCTGACCGCAGCAAAAGATATTCGCGTATGGGCGCTGTTTATTGTTTACGGGCTCTGCTTTGGCGTCGAACTAACCATCAATAATATTGCCGCTATCTACTTCTTCGACAAGTTTGATCTGACCCTAGCGACCGCCGGTTTAATCGCTGGCTTATTTGGCCTAATGAATATTTTTGCCCGTACCCTTGGCGGCGTTTTTTCAGACCTGTTCGCCAAACAAGGCGGTTTAAAAGGGCGAGTTCGCTGGCTGTTTATCGCCTTGGTATGTGAAGGAATAGCACTCATTGCCTTCTCACAAATGCATGTCTTAAGCCTCGCAATTGGCATCATGCTGGTCTTTAGCCTGTTTGTTCAAATGGCCGAAGGAGCAACATTTGGCGTGGTGCCCTTTATCAATAAAAAAGCACTGGGGGCTGTTGCCGGTATTGTGGGGGCGGGTGGAAACGTCGGTGCCGTATCCGCCGCCTTTCTGTTCCGTAGTGAAAGTCTTGGTTATCAACAAGGGCTTTTTTACCTTGGCATTACCGTATTAGTGCTCGCTTCCTGTGTACTGGTAGTACGCTTCAGCGATGCCACAGAAGCCGAAGAAGCCACCGCCTACCGTGATGCGGTTGGCGGCGACACGAGCGCAGGCGCACTCTCGCTGCGTTAGTATTCACTTACCCCTCTGTACGCTTTATCCGCGACGATTTTTTACGACACGTTTTCGCGACACTTATCGCAACAGAGGGGATTTCATCTCAGGCGGGGAGTAAAAGGAAATCACTATGTCTTCAGCCCAACAGCTACTCTTAACCGCCCTTCGATGCGATATCGATAGCCTGCACCACTTAGCCACTACCTCAGAGATCGTTGGCGACATTAGCGGTTTTATCCATGCGCTCCAACGTGAACGAGGTGCCTCGACGATTTACCTTGTCTCGAAAGGTAAACGGTTTGCTACTCGGCGAAAGGAATTTTTACAGCATAGCCATGAAGCCGAGACCGTTATGCGCCAGCGGCTAGAAGCGCTTACCGAAGAAGCACGGCCGCAGGCAGCGGCACGCTTACTCAGGCGGATCGCAGCGGTGTGGCTTGCCCTGGATGACCTAAACACGTTGCGGCAAGCCATTCTTTCGTTTGCGATCTCTCCTGATGCGGCAACCCAAGCCTTTAACCACTTAATTAGTGGGCTCCTCGCCATTGTATTTGAAGCAGCAGATACCTCGGTAGACCCGGATATCACTCGCGCACTAGTGGCTATTTTTCACCTTATGCAAGGCAAAGAACTCGCTGGGCAAGAACGTGCCTGTGGTGCCTTTGGCTTTACCCATGGGCATTTCGACGATGCCCATCGCGAATTGATTCACCAATTAGTACGCGATCAGCAACGCTGCTTCGACACCTTTGAAGAGTTTGCCTCATCCGAGGCTGATCTTGTTTGGCAGCAGACTCTCTCGCCGCGAACACTCGCGGGGATTCAGCAGCTTCGTAACATTGCTTACCAACATGTTTGTCAACACTCTCATCAAGAAGGCCGCGTAGACAAAACGCTTAGCGAAACATGGTACGACCTAACCACATTACGCATTGATAGCATCAAAGCCGTTGAGGACATCCTAAACCGCCAATTAACGGCGCTATGTCATCAAAAAATCGCTCAGGTGCATTCGACGTTAGAGCAGGCTAAAACACCTCCTAACCAGCCAACTCTTGCTCCCTGTGAGCAGCTTCTTGCCTTGAGCGATACACAACCATTAGGAGAGCTGACAGCTAGCGCTTTAACCTCTCCATTAGGACGTTCACTGATTGAGCTTGCCCATGCACAGTCGAGCCACCTTCAAGGTCTTAGCGATGAGCTGGAAAATACCCGTAAAGCCCTGCGTGAACGTAAGCTCATCGAACGCGCCAAAGGCCTTATCATGGCCCACCAGGAGATGACCGAAGAAGAGGCTTATCGTTTTTTACGTAAAACCTCGATGGATCACAGTAAAAGCATGGCCGATATGGCGCAATCGATACTCGACCTTTCATCTATGCTCAAACGCAAAGACGAAAACACGCACACAAGCTGAAACAGCTCATTTGCAACACGGTGGGCAATTAGCCATTCTTATATCTCCCCTTTCTGAATGAGCTAGGAGCACACGCTATGCAGCACCGTGTCCTAATGATTACAGGCGCCTCAAGCGGAATTGGTGCCGCCACCGCGCGAGCAGCCTCACGTGAAGGTTATAAGCTGATACTTGCCGCCCGCTCTACCGACAAACTTACTGCACTATCCCAGGAGCTTGGCCCAGAAAACGTGCTGACATGTGCGTTGGATGTCACCGACATGGCGCAACAGCAAGCAATGGTCGATCAAGCGATTGAAACATTTGGGCGTATTGATGCAGTCTTTGCAAATGCTGGGCGCGGTGGTTCTCCCGGCGGTTTTAGCGGTGCAGATCACGACGCTTGGCGTGAGATGATCCTGACCAATATTTACGGTGTGGGGTTAACGCTTCAGGCATGCCTTCCCGCGCTAAAGCGGAGCAAAGGGCATGTACTATTAACCGGCTCAGCTGCTGGACGAACGACGATTCCAGGCTCGATGTATAGCGCCACAAAATGGGCAGTGACCGGTATAGGCTATAACTTGCGTGAAGAGCTACGCGGAACGGGCATGCGCGTTACCTTGATTGAACCGGGCATGGTGGATACCCCTTTCTTTGATAAGCCACCAGAGCATGCGCTTGAAGATCGCGATATTGCCAACGCCGTGATTTATGCACTTTCTCAACCATCACATGTCGATGTGAACGAGATTTTAATTCGGCCAACGCCACCCACTGATTAATCGACGCTGCGAACGGACAACAATGGCACCTTGCATTTCTTCTTACCTGCCCACATAACACTGGAATACCTAGCGTGCTAATAAATAACGCCGTAAATTTAGCCGCCCATACGCTTTTTAATGCAGGTGCCCCATGAGCCAACTCGCCAATACCGCCCTTTCCGTGCTCGATCTAGCACCGATTCGTCAAGGTGGTAGCGCTGAAGAAACATTTCGCAACAGCGTGTCCCTAGCGCAACGGACAGAACAGCTCGGCTATACGCGTTATTGGCTGGCTGAACATCACAACATTGCAGGCATCGCCAGCGCAGCAACTGCCGTATTAATTGGTCATGTTGCTGGGCAAACCTCCACTATACGCGTGGGCAGCGGTGGCATCATGCTACCTAACCATCCGCCCCTGGTGATTGCCGAGCAGTTCGGCACCTTAGAAACACTTTACCCAGGCCGGATTGATTTAGGACTGGGCCGTGCGCCCGGCTCAGATGGCGCCACCATGCAGGCGATGCGCCGCAATGCTCAGGCGGGCGTCGATGACTTTCCACAGCTGCTAAATGAGTTACAAAGCTACTTAGCGGATGCGGATCCACAGCAGCGTGTGAAAGCCGTCCCTGGACAAGGCACCCACGTACCTATCTGGCTACTCGGCTCTAGCGGCTATAGTGCGCAATTAGCCGCAAAACTCGGGCTACCCTTTGCATTTGCGGCCCAGTTTGCGCCGGGTTACTTATTTGAAGCATTGCGGCTTTATCGTGATAACTTCCGGCCGTCGGAGCACTTAGACAAACCCCATGCCATGGTAGGGCTACCCGTTATCGCCGCAGAAAGCGATGCCATGGCCCATTACTTGGCAACGACCTCTCAACAGAAATTTCTTAGCCTTATTCGAGGCAAGCCGACCCAGTCGCTGCCCCCAGTTGAACAGATGGACTGGACCCCGATGGAGCGCTCCCAAGTAAGCCAGTTCCTAGGTGCCGCCATCATTGGTGGGCCCGATACGGTCAAAGCTGAGCTAGAGGCCTTTCAGGCGCGTACTGGCGCTGACGAGTTAATGATCAATAGCGACTTTTATGATCATGCCGACCGCTTGCGTAGCTATGAAATTGTGGCAGATGTCGCTCGATAACCCATTAACTAAACGCTAAAACCATGACCACACTTAGCTTTACACCCATGACGCAAGAGGACTTCACGGTCTTCTGGCCTACTTTTCAGTCCATCGTTAGCGCTCAAGAAACGTACGCTATCGATCCTGATATTACCTTTGCAGCAGCTTATGCATTGTGGTGTCAGCAGCCCAAAGCGTCATTTGCGGTAAAAGATAGCCAAGGCGAGTTACTGGGCACTTACTATCTAAAAGCCAATGCAGCAGGCCCTGGCCAACACATTTGTAACTGCGGCTATATGGTAACGCCTGCTGCTAGGGGGAAAGGTGTCGCCCGCCAGATGTGCGAACACTCGCAGCATGTAGCGCGTCAGCATGGCTTTGAAGCGATGCAATTTAATGCCGTGGTGGCCACAAACCAAGTGGCCGTCGCCCTGTGGCAACGGCTGGGGTTCGCAATTGTCGGCACGATTCCTAACGCCTACCGGCACGCATCCCAGGGGTTAGTCGATAGCTACGTAATGTATAAAGCGCTTTAGTGGCCACTTGATAAAATGGCACGCTTTATTGGTAGGGCGTCATAGGTCACCGGGTTACTTAAGGCAGCGTTGTAGAAGCTCTTCAGCGGCGTCGCTGCCTAACTCGGTTAAGTGGGCTATATTTCGCTCTGGGATTTGTTCCGTATCACCGTAAAAAGCAATCGCTTTTTCGACGCTGGCCTCGCGCAATAGATGAACCATCGCGTAGGGCGAGCGGTTAGTGTAATTCGCTGCGTCTTCAGGCTCAGCATCGGCAAAACAGTAATCAGGATGGAAGGTTGCTAGCTGATAAACACCTTCATACCCCAACTCTGCCAACAGACTTTCGGCCAGTTCGACATAATCCAGGTAATGATCAAAGCTTTTAAACAGCGTAGGAAATATCAGCAACGTGGTTTCCGTTTCCGGATGCTCGTTCAACCATTCTACTTCGGCTATTAGTTCCTCCAATGCCACGTCGATTTTTTTCGAGCGCACCACCTCGACCCGAACGTTACCGCCGTCAAGCTCGCGCTTAGCAAACGGGCATATATTGTGTTCCACAATAAAAGTGCGCACCCACGCTAACGTCTGCTCTGCTATCTGATTATCCGCCTCTTGCATCACGCCTACTACCTTACATTAGGGTGGCTACTACCACGGCTAGGACCTGCCCGTGTACCGGTAAGAAATAGTGTACCTGCAAGAACAAGCAAATGCTTCAGGTGTGCGCCTGGTACCGTGCCAACGCTACTTCATAAGACTTATGAATATGATCATCCATTAGGGCCCGAGCCGCTTTTCCATCTCTGTTTAACGCCAGTTCCACCAATTGATGGTGTTGCTCGTCCAACTCTTGGCGAATAGAGGGCATTTTGGGCCCCAAGCGGCGATAGCGATCAAACTGATCGTGCAGCTGCTCTATAAATCGCAGTAACCACACCGACCCACAAGGCGCCACCAGAGTGCGATGGAACTGAGTATGTAGACGTTCCCACTCCTCCCCTTTATCGAGTGATACATCCGCACGTTTTAAACGATGAGCCGCCGCTAAAAGATCGGCTTCCCATACCGCATCGCCGTGGGCAATGGCACGCTCAAGCGCCATGCCTTCTAGTTCAGTGCGCAAGCGCGCAATGTCATCCAGCTCCTCCCTCGACAGCTTCGGAACCCTGAAGCCACGTTGATTTTCTTGGATTAATAAGCCGTACGCCGCCAGTTTATTTAATGCTTCACGCAGCGGGCTTAGCCCTACTTGGTAATGCTCTTTCAGCGCATTAATGGCTAATTTTTCTCCAGCCGCAAAGCGGCCACCGACTAAATCTCTGCGCAACGCATCATAAATAGGACTAGAGGCAGTATCAGCAGGAGGTGGGATGTGCTTGTTCATTCCATGATCCTTTTGCGCATCTTCGCGAACGCGTCTGTTAACGGAGATTCTAGAGCTAGGTGTTGACGTCTCACAATAGCCTAACCTATATTCTATTTTATTCAGAAAAATCGATTTTAAATAAAATAAACGATGAAGAGGCAAAATTGATGCTTTTAATTGAGATGCCGCTGCTAATGGCACTGGGCATATGAAACAGTCGGCACTCTTTTGGGCTTTCTTGCGTGTTGGCATCCTCGGCTTCGGCGGGGGGCCTGCCATGATACCGCTAGTACGTGCTGAAGTTGTGACGCGGCACAAGTGGCTAACCGATGAGGAGTTTGCCGATGTACTTGCCATCGGCAACACGCTGCCCGGTCCTATCGCGACCAAGATGCCCGGCTACATCGGCTACCGGGTGGGCGGCGTCAGTGGCTGCATTGCGGCTGTTGTTGCCGTCATTGTGCCCATGATTGCGGCGATGATTGTCATGTTAGGCATTTTTAGTCGCTATCGTGACGTTGCCTGGATACGTGGCATGGGGCAGGCAGTTATTCCTGTCGTTATGATCATGATGGGGCAATTAACTTGGGATTTTTTCGACAAATCTCAAGCTGCTCTTGGTTGGCTAGCAAGCGCGCTCATGGCAGTCATTGCAGGTGGATTAATTTATTGGCTGGGTGTCCACCCTGGCTGGGTCATTGGTGCCATCTTGCTAACAGCCATGCTGCGCCCAACGGGTAAAAAACGCGTGGAGGGCTCGGCATGATCTACTGGGAGCTTTTCTTAGCGTTTTTCATTCCTAACATTATTGGCTATGGCGGCGGTCCCGCCATTATTCCTCTCATCGAGGCTGAAGTGGTTAGCCGTTATGGCTGGATGACCTCTCAGGAGTTTGCCGAGACCCTCGCCTTGGGCAACGCCCTCCCCAGCCCTATCGCGACTAAAATGGCGGGCTACATTGGCTATGACATCGCCGGCATTGGCGGCGCATTTGTAGCTGTTTCCGCGACGGTTATTCCTTCTTTACTGCTGATGCTGGGGGCACTGGGGCTACTTTATCGTCATCGTGACTCTCCCCGTGTCAAGCGTATGAGCCAGTGGGTACGCCCGGTAATCGCCATCATGATGGCGTGGTTAACCTTAGGCTTTCTACTCGAAAGCCTTAACACCAGCGGGGCTATCCATACGCTGATTATCGGCATAGCGGCTGCTATCGCCTTGTTGCGCTTCAACATGCACCCCGCCTTTGTGGTTATCAGTGCAGTAATTTACGGCGCTCTTTTTATTAGCTAACAAAAAATGCGAGGACTGGCATGCACACTGATCCACACTATTACCCTTCCGCTTCACGTCGCATGGTTACCTTTGGCAAACGCGGGATGGTCGCGACATCTCAATCGCTTGCTGCGCAGGTAGGTATTGATATTTTACGCAAAGGCGGCAATGCCATTGATGCTGCCATTGCGACAGCAGCTGCTTTAACCGTTGTTGAGCCGACCTCGAACGGCATTGGTAGCGATGCCTTTGCTTTGGTATGGGTAAAAGGTGAGCTACATGGCCTCAATGCTAGCGGCCCTGCTCCCAAGGGTATTTCATGTGATGCCGTCAAGGCCCTGGGCCATGAGAAAATGCCTGCCCATGGGTTAGTGCCGGCCACCGTGCCTGGTGCGCCTGGCGCTTGGGCTGCTCTTTCAGAGCGTTTTGGTAAACTGCCGTTTGAGCAGTTGTTAGCACCAGCAATAGAATTAGCCGAAGAAGGTTTTGCTGTATCTCCAGTAGCGAGTCAACTATGGGAAAGCGCCGTAGAGCGCTATGGTCAATACAAAGCAGAAGAGTTTATCCCCTGGTTTACGCACTTTACTTCCAATGGCCAGGCTCCCAAAGCGGGTGATGTTTGGCGTTCTCCAGATATGGCAAAAACGCTGCGTGAAATTGCCAACAGCCATGCGGATGCGTTTTATCAAGGAAGCCTAGCAGATGCGATGGATGCCTTTTCACGTCAGCATGGCGGCTTCTTACGCAAAGAAGATTTACAAGCATTCAAGCCAGAATGGGTCAACCCCATCAGTGTCCGGTATCGGGGCCATGATATTTGGGAAATTCCCCCCAACGGCAGTGGGTTAATTGTGCTTCAAGCACTGGGGATTCTTGAGTCACTAGATGACCAATCGACAGATCCAGTGGAAACTCTTCACCGCCGTATCGAAGCAACAAAACTGGGTTACGTAGATGGCTTACGCTACATTACCGAATGCTCCGCAATGCAACCCAGCGTTGAGCAAATGCTATCGAGTGATTACCTCTCGCAACGCGCAGGCCTTATTGGCCAAGACGCCATTAACCCGGTCCATGGCAACCCGCTAAAAGGCGGCACCGTCTATCTAGCAACAGCAGATGATGACGGTAATATGGTGTCATTTATTCAAAGCAATTTTGAAGGCTTTGGCTCTGGAATGGTCGTGCCTGGCACCGGTATCAGCCTGCAAAACCGTGGTTGGTCATTCTCCCTTGATCCACAACATCCCAACGCGTTAGCCCCCGGCAAACGCACTTACCACACTATTATCCCCGGCTTTATCACCAAAGATAACCAAGCCGTTGGGCCCTTCGGCGTGATGGGTGGCTACATGCAGCCCCAAGGTCATGTGCAGGTAGTAACAGCGATGCTAGAAGATCACTTAAACCCACAGGCAGCACTGGATATGCCGCGCTGGAAGTGGACCAACGGCACAACAATTGAAGTCGAAGCCGATTTCCCCAACCACTTAGCACTTGCCCTAGCCCGCCGCGGGCATCACATCGTTAAAGTGGCCGACTCCATTACTTTTGGCCGGGGTCAAATCATTCTACGCGACCCTGACAGCGGTGTGCTCCAAGGCGGTACCGAGCCGCGCACCGATGGCGCGGTACTGCCTCTTTAAATTTTAGTTCACCCAACGTTAACCACGACCTTTCAATATCCGCTTTGCAATATGGTTTGATCTCCACCTACTGCTGGGCAGTTTACGCACTGCACAGCAGTAGGCTGGCTATCAACGCCAAAGCGTCGCATCATGGCACTCTTTCTTGCTAGGTACTTGCCTGTCTCACTATGCCGCCATTACCGTCCGACACTGCCTCTCCTTCACCGCTGAGCGGTTTCTTTAGTGTGTTCCGCTATAGCCGACGTGCACTTGCACTAGTGTGGGAAACCTCGCGCTGGATGATGCTGGGCTTAGCGTTATGCACCCTGGTGGCAGGGGTTCTACCTGCCGTGGCTGCCTGGGTCGGCCAACTGATTGTAGATGGCGTCGTGGCGGCGATGGACAGCTATCAGGCGGCGAGTTCGCCCAACCTCTGGGAAACACTAACGCCTGTATTAGGCTTAGTCGCCTTGGAAGGGCTGATTATTGCGTTTATTGCCCTGGCACAACGCGGACTTTCGGCCCAGCAATCGCTACTGCGTGCGCTGCTGGGCCAGAAAGTTAATGTGATGATTCTAGAGAAAGCGGGCACGCTGTCACTCAGCCAGTTTGAAGATTCAGAATTGTACGACCAGCTCACTCGGGCACGGCGGGAAGCGTCTACGCGCCCGCTCGCGCTGGTGAATAAAACCTTTGGCTTGCTACAAAATGCTATTTCACTGGCTAGCTTTGGGTTTCTACTGGTGCAATTCTCTCCCTGGGCGTTACTCATTTTAGTGGTGGGGGCATTGCCCGTGTTTCTCTCAGAAGCGAAGTTTTCCGGCGATGCCTTTCGGCTATTTCGCTGGCGCTCACCGCAAACCCGTATGCAGATCTATTTAGAAACAGTGCTTGCTCGGGAAGACAGTATTAAAGAGGTAAAGCTCTTCGGCTTAGAAGGTCTGTTTCTCCAGCGTTACCGGGATATCTTTACCAAACTATTTGCCGAAGACCGCCGCCTAACGTTACGTCGGGAAGGCTGGGGATTTATTCTTGGCTTACTGGGCACGCTGACATTTTACGCTGCCTACGCCTGGGTAGTGATTGAAACTGTCGCGGGCGCGCTTACCCTTGGCCAAATGACCATGTATTTGATGGTATTTAAACAAGGCCAAAGCGCCCTTTCAGCAAGTTTGACTGCTATTAGCGGTATGTACGAAGACAACCTCTATCTTTCCAATCTTTACGAATACCTAGAGCAACCCACCGAAGGTGAAGAAGGCCACCTCACCAAAGGTATAGCGCCAGGTGATGGGTTACGCTTCGAACACGTCAGCTTTGCCTACCCCGGTGGCAGCGACGTACTGCACAATATTTCGCTACATTTAGCGCCGGGCAAAAGTATTGCATTAGTCGGGGAAAACGGCTCGGGCAAAACCACGTTGATTAAGCTATTAACGCGGCTCTACCACCCGACCAAAGGACGCATTTTGCTGGACGGTAGTGATCTCAAGCACTGGGATACCCAGGCATTACGGATGCGGGTTGGGGTTATTTTCCAGGATTTTGTGCGTTACCAACTCTCTGTTGGCGAAAACCTTGGGGTTGGCGACACTCAAGCCTTTGATGATCAAGAACGCTGGCAGCAAGCCGCTCACGATGGCATGGCGGATAGCTTTATCGACCGCATGCCACATGGCTACCAAACCCAGCTAGGGCGTTGGTTTAAAAATGGCCAGGAGCTATCGGGCGGTCAGTGGCAGAAAGTAGCGCTTTCACGCGCTTATATGCGTCACAATGCCGATATTTTAGTATTGGATGAGCCTACCGCAGCGATGGATGCCGCAGCAGAAGCCGAAGTATTCGCCCGCTTTCGCGAACATAGCCGCGATAAAATGACGATTTTAATCTCCCACCGTTTTTCGACGGTGCGCAGCGCCGACCAGATCATTGTGATTGACCAAGGGAGTATTATTGAGCGCGGCACCCATGAAGAACTGCTTACGTATAATGGCCGGTATGCTTCGTTATTTCATTTGCAGGCAGAAGGCTATCAGTAGCGATAAGTAGCTTGACCGCAGAAACTGAGCAGCAGCTTCTCCTGCGTTGACGCAGCACACCACGCCTCCCTTGACCTAATGATGAAAAGCGAACTACATATAGCTTCTAAACCACCAAAACATTAGTGCCTCCATACACGCCCAAGCGGGAGTCTTTCTAATAATATTGGCTCATCTGATCACTTTATATGGATACAATCGGCGCTTTCGCTCTCCGCTGGGAACTGAAGGCGTTTTTGCATTGCTCCACTCGGCAATGCGCTAGTACACGCGCAATAAACTCGATAAAAAGCGCCGTGTTCCAACGTGTGAGGCCACATTATGCTACCTAGTGCGTTAGTCGTGGACGATGACGTCGATATTCAACTACTGGGCAAAATGCTGCTAAGCAGCCATGGGTTTGACGTAGCCACTGTCGGCTGCTTAGGAGAGCTGGCACGTAAGCCTGCCCTGCTTAACACCAACCTGATCATACTTGATTATGATCTGAGAGATTTTACCGGGCTGGACATTCTGGATTATCTTTACGACCTGAAAATTAGCGCGTCTATCTTGCTATTAAGCAGCTGCTCCGGTGAAACGGCTGCCCATGCGATTGCAGAAGGTAAAGCCAAGGGATTAAAAATGCTGGGTTTTTTACCTAAGGCAAAGCTGATGACTGGCCTGAGTGATTTTATCGAGCAAGTTGAGGCTTCTCCGAAAGCGCCCGCTGTTGGTGAGCTAGCCCAAGCCATTAAACAAAAACACATCTGCCTCGCGCTACAACCCAAGGTCACCCTTGCAAACGGCGCAGTAGTGGGCGCAGAAGCCTTAGTACGTTGGGAAGACCCAACCCGAGGAACCATCTATCCTGATAACTTCATTCCCCTCGCCGAGCGAAGCGGCCTCATGATACCGCTGACGTGGTGTGTGTTGGAGTTAGCACTTACACAACTGGCCGCTTGGCACACAAGCGCACTTCCCATAAGCATCGCCATTAACGTGCCAGCTGAGTTCATTAAAGCTGAAAATATGCTGACGATGTTCGATGCGCTTTGTGCCAAGTACCCCATCGATATGACTAAGATCACGCTAGAACTGACGGAATCCGTCGGCGTGGAGTGCTTGGGCTATGCGCGACACGTCTTGGATGAGCTGCGTAAACGAGGCTGCAAGCTAGCGCTTGATGACTTTGGTACAGGTTATTCATCTTTGACTCAGCTATATCGCCTGCCGTTTGATGAGTTAAAAATAGACCGTAGCTTCGTTTCTCTCATGGATAATGAGCCCAGGGCCCACACCATCGTTCTCTCCATTGTGGAGCTTGGCAACCGCCTTGGCATGATCGTCGTATCCGAAGGTATCGAAAACGACGATCAATACAACACGCTTAAAGACGTATGCTGTCCTGTGGGTCAAGGCTACTTTATATCTCGCCCGCTGTCTCCAAAAGCATTTGATGCCTGGTTAGAAAGCCGAGAAAATATAGAAAATTGACCTAAACACTTACTCTATAGAATAAAAGCAGCGATGACCTCGCTGCTTTTTTCATATCTGCTCGAACCTCTAATAAGAATACACCGAACCCTCCTTAGACCTCACTTATAATGTCGGCATTTATTCGCATAACGCAAAAAAATTGCAGTTTGCAATTCAAAACTTGCAAATTGCAAGAGAGAGTTCAGAAAATCAACTTATTAAAACCAGCCTACACACCAATAAAAACACGCAATCAACTGATAAATATATAAAAATATAAACATGGCATCCCTCCTGCTATTAGTTATACAACAACAGGAGGAATCAGACATGAAGTTTCCAACTCCCCACAAGATCACAGCCGCCATTGCATTAAGTGCTTCTATAAGCGGTTGTGCTTCAATTGGAACTGATCCTATCGCACCGCGCGAAGGCTCTCCAGTGATGTCAAATCACACGCCCTACAGCCGTTGCTTAAGTGCTCTCAGCCAACAGCCAGGTATGAATCTGCCCACTGTTAGTGTTGGACAAATTCTCGATCAAACGGGCCAAGTCAGCTACTCCACTATTACTGATAGCCGCACACTAACGCAAGGCGTATCAGAAATGTTGATTAGTGCACTCTATAAAACGCGCAAAGTTAGGCTGGCGGAACGCCTAGATATTCGCATTCCTCTGGCTGAGCGTCAGTTGCAAGATGCCGGAGCAATGCAAATACCTGCGGCGCCACTGAATGTACAGCCCGCTAACTTTGTCATTCTGGGGGCACTCACAGAACTTAACTATAACATTCTCACCCAAGGTGCCCGTCTTTATGTCGGTTTAGTGGGCGCCGGCACGCGAGAAGCGGTGATTAATGTGGGATTAGATCTTCGGGTCATAGACACCAACACATTCCAAACCGTCTATGTCACTAGTTTACAAAAGCAGATTGTGGGAAACCAAGTAGAGGCCGGTATTTACCGCTTCTTTGACAATCAGCTTGTTGAATTCGATGCCGGGTCGGTGAGGAATGAGCCTCTTCAACTTGGTGTTCGATCCGTCGTGGAAATGGCTGCCTACCAGATCCTGACGGAAGGTCTCGGCCTGCCAATTGCTGACACTGAAGAGTGTCAAGTGGCAGACGGGCATTATCCAGCGGCTTACTAAAAGGATGCCGTCATGAAAACTCTAAATAAAACTGCACTGTCCGTAGCTATCGCCTTTGCTGGCATCACTGCGGTATCAAGCGCTCAAGCTTTTGACTCTGTCACTTGGGTATGGGATGCCACCGTTAACAGCACGGTAGACACATCAGCACTATCTGATGTCAACGTCACACCTGCTGGCTTAACACAAACCGAAAACGATCAGATCGCATATGGCGCGATGACCTCCACTAGCTTAGTCACCGTCGTGGATAACCTGATTATCCCAGTGCTCAGTGGTAACTCCATTGATGACCTTGCATCCGTAGAAAGTGCGGCTACGTCTGTCGGTAATAATGGATCTATCACCTCGGATGTATCCATGCAGACGGATAATAGCCAGCTCTACGCAGGCGTAGGACTAAGCGTTGACCCATTAATTACCACAGCACTCGTACCTGGAGCCATCCTCGCATCGTCATCAGTGCTGGGTGTCACCAATGCCACCGTGGATAGCTCTGCTACTGGCGTAGGTAACAACTTGAGCTTAGATCTCACCACGATCTCTGATCAGGATGCCTTCGCCATCGCCAACAATGAGCAGCTAGCCGTTGCCCTAGTGACTAGCACCTCTACGGTTGACGCAGTGCTGTTCGATGGTATCAGTGGCATGGGCAACAACACTAACCCCGCCGTGTCGTCAACTGCTACCTCGGTCGGCAACAACCTGTCTGTCAATGTGGATGGCAATTTCTGAATATCATAGCAACAGATGGGCGCCCATGCAGCGCATGGGCGCCAAGGAGGAATAAGATGAATGTCCTCACAGTGAATGCACAACAGGCAATCAAATACGTCACCGCTGTAAGCGCAAGCTTACTGCTAGCCATGGCATTGACCAGCCCTGTTGAAGCAAGAGACCGTGACCCGCTGATAGGGCCATATCCCTACGATTTTCCTGAACGAGCGAATACGCAGAGTTCACTACTGTTACAGGAAGCACGCTGGAGACAAGCACGTGAACGAAACAACGCCATGCCTGCTGCCAATAGAGAAAACACAGCGGCTGGCGGTTTAGATCCCGTAGCGAGCGAGTCGTCCGAGGGCATCCTTATTGTCAATTCGTCTACCTCCATTGCGGTGGGCAACTGGCAGCAGATTGAAATGACGCTGGGTGATGGCGCTGAAGGATTAATCATGACGGAAAACCACCAGACCAACCAAGCAGAAGCAAACTCTCTGTCAAAAATAAGAAACCTGCTCAATATGCAAGATGACAGCAATGACTTAATACTTTTAGATGAAAGTATTGCTGAATAACGTCATGTTAATTAGCGACACTCCATGCAATACAAATGTTAATAAATGTCTCTTCCCATGCCTGCCCAATAAATGGTGATATGCTGAAATCAGGGTTTGTATTTATCCTGGCAGTTATCGATAGGGGCTCCGGCATGGGCATGTATTCTTCTAAGCAAAAAAATCAACAACCTATTGGACACACACCCAGCGATGGCGCTATAGAAAATCAAGCCAACGCACAATACCTAGTGTTAATTGTAGAGGACGATGAAGATACTGCTTCGCTCTACCATGCGATATTGAAACTTCACTACCACAACGTAAAAGTAGCAAGAAATGGTTGTGAAGCGGTCTCTACGTTGGTGGAGTACCAGGGTCCAGCAGCAGTAATCTTGGATTATCAATTACCCGACATGACCGGAATCGATGTCATGACCACCTGCCGAGATCTTGACCAACCTACTGCGTGTATGGTGATTTCCGCTAACGATCTCTCCGCAGAAAATGCGTCCTGTGGCGAGATCGTTCGTCTTGTCAAACCTCTAGGATGCAAAGCATTACTGGATTGGACTGGAAAATTGATTGAAAAGCTTCAACAGCAATTATCACAATCCAACCTTAACGATGCTTCCCCCGAGACATTGCTGCTGGGCGAAAGCAAGGCGATGCATAGTTTACGCCAGCAAATTCCCTTGTTGGCCCTCTCTCATGCACCGCTCTGGCTTCACGGAGAAAGTGGTACAGGAAAGGAGTTAGTCGCCCGTAGCATCCACTACTGCAGCCCTCGCTCAAATGAACCATTCATTGCCGTTAACTGCGCTGCTTTTCCTGAGTCCCTGATTGAGTCCATGTTGTTTGGGCACATCAAAGGCGCGTTTAGCGGCGCTACACGCGATCAAAAAGGTTTTTTTGAAGCGGCCGATGGCGGAACACTGTTCCTAGACGAAATAGGCGATATGCCGCTTGTGTTTCAGGCAAAACTGCTACGAGCCTTGCAAACAGGCACCATCTTGCCCGTTGGCAGCACCAAGCCAGTGACCGTTGATTGTCGTATTGTCAGTGCCTGTCACCGTGATCTCTCTGCGGCTGTACAGCAAGGCGAGTTTAGAGAAGACCTGTATTACCGACTCAATGTGCTCAGCATTGAGCTTCCTCCATTAAGGGAACGAGGCAACGATGTCGTCCTCATCGCCAACCGTTTGCTCTCTAACATTACCAGTGAAGAACACACGCTGCCCTGTCGGCTTTCAGATAGCGCGGTCAGTTTTTTAACCGACCATGCTTGGCCAGGTAATGTAAGGGAACTGGAAAACACGCTTAGACGGGCGGCAATTCTTCACCAAGGAGTCGATCTGCATAAACAGCATCTGATTTCTTCAAGCATTTCATACAGCTCAAAAACTGCCCCACCAAAACCCGACATTATGTCTTTTGGCACTATCAACACATCAGGAAAAACATTGAAAGAAATAGAAGAAAGCGTTATTGAAAATACGATTACGGAGCATCAAGGTTGCATCGAGTCGGCAGCTAAATCATTAGGCGTAGCACCTTCTACACTGTATAGAAGGCGTAAAAAGACGGTGTAGTAAATCTCACACCTGCACCTTCAACTATTTCACCCCCAGTAATCCGTAAACCATCAAAGCATCGATGGTTTTTTCTTTAACAACCTCCAAATCATTAATTAAAGATAGTAGGTAACTCCCACCATCACTCGCTGGCTTCTCTATCTTTTCAGCACAGTCAGCAATAGCGGCACACCCTAAAGAGGCAGCGGCCCCTTTGAGTGAATGAGCTTCTTTTCGTAGCAACTCGTAATCTTCCGTCATACATGCATTTCTCAGCTTGGTCATTCGTGTCTCCAAGCGACGTATAAAATTATCAACTAATACATCCAGAGCTGCCGTATCGAACATTTCCTTTAACTCATTACATATTCTTTCATCCAACACACCACTTTCTTGAACTTCAGATAAGCCAACATCTAATTTTTCACACACATTAGGCTGGAGCTCTTCATCCACACAGGAATAGGGCTCAGTGGCAATATACTGATGAATTAAGCTCTGCAATTCCACACGTGTAAAAGGCTTATTAATCATATTATCCATGCCACTTTCATAACAGCGTTCACGATGCTCAGGCATCACATTAGCGGTCATAGCGACAATGGGTAATCTATCCAGTGAATGCTCGGCTTCGAAGGCACGCCACTGCAGGGTCGTTGTGGGACCATCCAAAATTGGCATTTGCATATCCATTAACACAAGATCGATCGACGAATACTCTTCTTGGAGATGCTGTAATGCTAGCTGGCCATTGTCTGCGATAGTGACGAGTAGGCCCAGCTGCTCAAGCATCACCTTAGCAACAGTCTGGTTAATCGGATTATCTTCAACAACTAATATATGATGATTCGCTAACAACATCTCTTGTTCGCGATGCAAATAACCATCAATGCACTCGGTCTCGGCTAAAGGAACTGAGAACCAAAAGCGGCTACCTAACCCCACCCGGCTAGTTACACCTATTTCTCCCTTCATAGCCTGCACAAGCCGTTTACAAATGACAAGCCCCAAACCTGTTCCTTCATGGCGGCGCGCAATGGATGTATCTACTTGAGAAAAAGCTAAAAAAAGGCTCTCCTGATCTTCAGCAGCAATGCCACACCCCGTATCGTGCACCTCAAATAGAAGCTGCCCATCTAAATCTAGCGACGCGCGGAACTTAACAAAACCTTCTTCTGTAAATTTTAATGCGTTATTAATCAAATTCATAATGACTTGGCGCAGGCGTGCAATATCTCCCACCACATAATGGGGTAGCGACACATCAATAGAGTAACTAAACACAACAGGCTTGGTATTTCCCTGAAGTACATACCCTGTGCACAGTGCTTCGATACACTCTCTTAAATCAAAAGGCTTCGCATCCAAATCAAGTCGACCACTCTCAATCTTGGTATAATCCAAAATATCGTTGATAACGGCGCGCAAACTATCAGAGCTGCGCTTGAGAGATGAAAGGTACGCTTGGCCCTTAGACGTATGCACCTCCTCACTTAACAAGTCTGCCATTCCTACGACGCCATTAAGCGGCGTGCGAATTTCATGACTCATTACTGCCATAAACTCAGACTTAGCTTGGCTAGCAATTTCTGCACGCTTAGCGGTCTCTCTTAGCTCTATACTCTTTTCTTCCAGCGCTAGAGCTTTTTGAAGACTGATCTTTCCTTCCCGAATTAGCGCTCTTACCAACAACCCTCCTGAGAACATCAATAAAAGTAAGATCATCAATGCCACTGCGTACAGCTGCGTCATTGTCTGGCGTTCAGATGTCCTTAGCACAGCGACACTGGCGTTCGTATCTATTAAAATATTTCCAGTGTAGCGCTGTAACTCAATCACTTGGCTCAGTAGCTGCTCAATCACGGCCTCATTAACAGTGCCCGAACTCGCCCAAAGGGGTTCAATGATAGCGTCTATCTCCTCAATTAACGTACTCGCTTTTTCTACCAGTTCGTTAATACCTTCAATCTTCGAAATAGCCAGATAAATATCACCGCGCTGAAAAAGAGCTTTTCTACTGTATAAAATTTCAAAACGTAGTAGCAGATCATCAACAGACGC
Organism: Halomonas sp. XH26; assembly: GCF_024138895.1. Taxonomy (NCBI): domain Bacteria; kingdom Pseudomonadati; phylum Pseudomonadota; class Gammaproteobacteria; order Oceanospirillales; family Halomonadaceae; genus Halomonas; species Halomonas sp. XH26. The sequence goes on along the minus strand of NZ_CP071889.1, from coordinate 941,188 downwards.
ATTATCAATTTGCATATCCACTAACGTAATGTGTAGCTCCCTAACCTCTCTATCAAATTGATAGCCTGTCCATACCAAGTTTTCCAGCAACCTATTTTCAATCGCATGTTGGCGCTGAAAAATAACGCCACCAATAATGATGGCGGAAAGAAAAAAGAGGATTGCTGAGAAAGTAGCAACCCTTACGCGACGCGAAAAGTAATGCTTCAAAATGGGCAACATGGCGTCTACCTAGTGGTACTACCCGCGCTATTTGACCTCTATCCGTTTTACTTGCCATACGGAACGCGTGAGGATCTCTTCATTCAAAAGCGAAGGATTTTCATCGAAGGGATAAATAATAAACAGCGGCCCGTGATCTCGAATTCTGAGTGGCTGACCATTCGCACGCATGGCTAAAATGACCTCGTGGTCGTAAAAATCACTGACAGGCACCATCGAAGAGTAGTCATTGAGCGCTACGACGTTCATCTGATCCCCTTCAGCGCCAACGGCTTCTAATAACGCCCTTCCTAGCGGGCCCGAAAAGTTGACGACACCATCATGCCAAGGCGTGCTGGTCTGCGTGCTCCGCTGCGTTAGCGCCTCTAGCATGGTTTTATCGAAGTGCGCTTCATTGTCCACGTTGGTGTGAGTAATGTTGCCCGTCACTTCGAGAATAACGTGGCCTGTTGGCGTTTCCAGTGCCAGTGCGCTGTGGGCAATTAGCGCACTGGCAATAAAAAGAACTGCATTATTAATCAAATACTTAATCATGGCTTAGCCTCCACATTGGTTAACGTAGTATAGCGCCATGATCTCAGCGTTAACTGTGAACCTTTGTGTCGCTTACTTTACTTCAACTAGAATCAAAATATGCGTTTCCCGGCAGTAGTGTGGAGTTGATCACACGATAAGATAGGTAACTCACTATGCATATCGGCGTGCTTGAAGATGATCTCGACCAACAAGCGTTTATCGAGCTGTGCCTGTCGTCCTCGGGGCATCAGGTATCGCTCTTTGGCAGGGCAAATGAGCTAAGGCGCGCAACGCAAGAGCAAAGTTTTGACTTCCTAATTATCGACTGGCGATTGCCTGATGGTTGCGGTATGGATGTCGTAGGACATTTGCGCCAACACGATGGTTGGAGAGGTCCGATCCTGTTCATCACCGCTAGCCAAGGTGAGGACGACGTCGTGCAGGCGCTAGAGCAAGGCGCCGATGATTTTTTGGCTAAGCCCCTCCGCCCTAAAGAGTTTTTAGCTCGCGTGAGCGCTTTAGGGCGCCGCGCAGGTTACGACACACCTCGACCTTCAGCCACGTGCCCCACCGCTTTTACTCTTAATACGGAAGATCATACAATCAGCATCGAAGGGCGAATGATTGATTTAACTGAGAGGGAATATCGTCTTGCGACCCTCTTCTTCTCTAAAATTGGTGAGTTACTCAGCCGCCCCCATATACTTGAGCTAGTATGGGGAATTAAGGGAGACGTCCCCACACGCACGGTGGATACTCATGTCAGCCGCCTGCGCCGCAAGCTGGAGTTAGACGGCCGCCACGGTCTTCGGCTGCGCAGCGTTTACCAGTCAGGCTATCGAATGGAAACGTCATCAACCTCCCCCTCATCAATACCTACTAAAAAAGCCGACCCAATAGGTCGGCCAAGCTGATGAGAGTTGCTCGGTAAAAAGGCCGAGCAATAAGATGCCTGGGGAAGGCATCGCCAAAACGCCTGCTCAAGCGGCTTGGCGATATCCTCGCCCGTCACTCTTACCTTTACGGGAGTAACTACCCTTACCTTTTTTCGGTGTTTGCTGCTGCATTTTGAACATAGGCGTTCGCAGCTGCGCTTTCAGTGCGTTATCGCGTATCTTGCCTTTTTTCACGGTGTACTCCTCAGTCTTTGAAAAAAACAGTCTTTGAAAAAACAGACATTAACAAACGCTTGTCTGGCAGCGCAGTAGTTTACCTAGCCCCACTATGGCCGCCGTCCTATTGGTTTCGCCGCTTGTATGACCCAATGAGATTGATCAAGTTCCCAATGCCTTACGATGACGTTTGATCACCATAAGAGGCTAACGTTCTCGCGGCAGGGCTTTCCGCCACCATGCTCACCACGCTGCCCACCATAATCAAGCACGGTGAGGGTAACGGTTGAGCAGCGAGTCGCGCGGGCATGTCCGCCAACGTGCCCACTAAGGATTGCTGTTCAGGCTGGCTAGCATTGGCTACCAACATAATGGGCCACGTATCCGGCAGGCCCGCTTGGCGAAGGCCGTGGCAGATAGCGTCTACTTTGGAAAGCCCCATATAGAACACTAGGGTTTCATCTTGACGGGCAAGGGTTGCCCAGTCCGGCGTGCCACCTTCCCGGCACAGTTGCGCCGTAATAAAGCGCAGTTGCTGGGCATGGCCACGATCAGTTAGCGGAATACCCATCCCCGCAGCGGCCGCCGAGGCAGCGGTAATGCCTGGCACTATTTCAGCAGATATTGAGGCATTCGCTAGCGCCCCCAGTTCTTCACCCATACGCCCAAATACGCCTGGGTCGCCACCTTTCAAACGCACAACCGACTTACCCGCCTGGGCAAGCGAGACGATCAGCGCGCCTATCTCATCTTGAGGCACGCTATGATGCCCGCTTGCTTTTCCCACGTAATAGCGTTCGGTGCCTGACGGTATCAGCCCCAGCACATCGTCACCCACTAAGCGGTCATAGACTACCGCATCGGCCTGCATTAACAGACGCGCTGCTTTCAAGGTGAGCAGTTCCATATCTCCACTGCCTGCACCGACTAAATACACTGTCCCAGAACGGCATTCGCCGCTAAGCGGAAGGCTTAAGCGCGTGGCTGATTCGCGGCCAAAGGGCGCTAACACCCGCTGGCTGAGGCGCATAAAGACCTCAAGCCATTTCTGGGTGAGTTGTTTGCTTAGCGCACGCATTTGGACGCTCCTCTTCAAGTAATGATTTTAATTCTGGAATACAGCTGCCGCACTGAGTGCCGCAAGCTAGTCGGACGCCGAGGGCTTCAACACTGATATCGCCCCCACGAATTGCCTTAATGATAGTGGTTTGTCCTACTTGATGACAGCTACACACAACGGGGCCCGCATCTACCGCACCATCATCGCAACCTGCCAGTAGCCGTTGGCGATGGTGAAGGTCTAGCGTCGCGTCGTTAAAGCGCGCCTCAAGCCAAGCAAACCCCGGTAATTCTTGCGGTGGCCCTACCATTAGCCACCAGCGTAACTGGCCATTCACTATTCCTGCTGCGCGCAGTCTGCCGCTACCACTATCTTCGCACCACAGCGACGCGGGTACATCGAGCCAAGCCTCCACCGTTGCCAACCAATCGCTGACCGGTGCCCTATCAGCGAGCTGCCAGCGCTCGCAGTTACCCATAGGAATACGCGACCAATAAGTGTTTTCACACCAACTGGGGGTATCCGTACTGGTTTGGTCGTTGGCCACCAGTAGCGTTGCTTGCCAATCAATGGGCAAATTCGTTAATGCTACCGCCCCTTGCTTGGTTTCTGGCTGGCCAGACACAGGGTCGGTATAGCCAGTGATCAGTGCGCCGCTTCGGCCCTGCTTTGTAAAGCAGTCGGTCCAGTGCATAGGCACAAACACTTCCCCTTGCCGCTGGGCGTTTGAAATACGTACTCGCCCACGGTACTCACCTTCAGCTGCCGTCAGCATCGCAAGCCCTTGGTCAGCTACGCCCGCGTTGGCCGCATCCACAGGGTGCAGTTCAATAAACGGCTCTGCCCGATGATTCATCAGCCGCGGTGCTCTGGCGGTGCGGGTCATGGTGTGCCATTGATCGCGCACTCGCCCAGTATTCAGTCGCAGCGGATAGGTCGAACTGAGCGCCTGTTCTGGCAACCGTGGCGTAATCGGCAATAGTTTGGCTCGGCCATTGGCCGTGGCAAACACACCCTCTTCAAACAACCTTGACGTGCCCCGAGGCGCAGATTGATTAACCGGCCACTGAATCGGCGAGAGCGCATCATAAGCGGCCTGCCCTTTGCCTGCCAGTCCCGAAATATCAAACAACCGCTTGCTCGTGCCACTGTTTTCAAAACCGGAGAGCCGTGCGTGCTCGTCGAAAATTTCCCATGGATGGGAGTAACTAAACGCTTCAGCAAACCCCAAGCGTTTAGCAACTTCGCAGATAATCCACCAATCGTGTTGGGCTTCACCAGGCGGTGTCAGCATGCCGCGCTGGCGGGAGATTCGTCGTTCAGAATTGGTGACCGTCCCATCCTTTTCCGACCAACCTGACGCGGGTAGCACAATATCGGCATAGGGCAGCAGATCAGTGTTAGCAACGCATTCCGAGACAATTACCAGCGGACACGCTGCTAACGCGCGGCGTACCTTTGCGCCATCCGGCAGGCTAACGGCGGGGTTGGTTGCCATTACCCACAGCGCCGTAATCTCCCCACGGTCAATGGCATCAAACAGTTCAATCGCTTTATGGCCGGGAGCATCTGGCAGCGTAGGAATTAAATGTTCAGTGGCCCAAAAGCGGCTGACCAGATCAAGCGCACCGGGGGTATGGTAGTCCATATGCGCCGCCAGTTGATTGGCAAGCCCACCCACTTCTCGCCCGCCCATCGCATTAGGCTGGCCAGTGATTGAAAATGGCCCAGCACCCGGCAGGCCAAGTTTACCGCCTGCCAAGTGGCAATTAATGATGGCATTGCACTTATCGGTGCCGCTGGTGGATTGATTAACCCCTTGAGAATAGAGCGTGACAACATGCAGCTGGCTGGCAAACCAATAGTAAAAAGTTTCTAAGCGCTCGGGGTCGACGTCACAGGCTATTGCGACATCATTCACGCTGCTGGCACTCTGCTGAGCAGCGTTTAATGCCTCGCTAAACCCTTCGGTATGCCGTTCAAGGTAGAGGCTGTCTAGTCGACGGTGTGCTGACATCCACGCCAGCAGCCCGTTGAACAGATAAGCATCGCTGCCCGGTCGAATACCAAGATAAAGATCGGCAATTTCACAGCTATCGGTCACCCTAGGGTCGATGACCACCACACGCATCAATGGGTTGCGCTCTTTGGCAACTTTCAGGCGCTGATAAAGCACCGGATGATTCCAGGCCAGATTAGAGCCGACCAACACTACCAATTCCGCTTCTTCCAAATCTTCATAGCTACAGGGCACCGCGTCGGCGCCAAAAGCGCGCTTGTAGCCCGCCACCGCTGACGCCATACACAGCCGCGAATTGGTATCCAGATGCGGCGTGCCTAAAAAGCCCTTAAACAGCTTATTTGCCACATAGTAATCTTCCGTTAACAGCTGTCCCGAAAGATACGCGGCAACCGTATGATTGCCATGCGCGTTACGCTGCGCCTGTAAACGCCGTGCCGTTTCGGCTAACGCCTGCTCCCAGGAAACGTCTTTTCCATCCACCCTAGGGTGTTGCAAGCGGTCATTCGCGCCCAGTGTTTCATGCAGCGCCGTGCCTTTAACACACAAGCGCCCGTAGTTAGCAGGATGTTCACGATCTCCTTCCACAGCGATGACGTTGCCACTGTCTATCGTTGCTTTCACTCCGCAGCCAACGCCGCAGTAGGGACACGTGGTGCGGATATCGCCTTCAGCGAGCCGATTAGGCTTTGGCATTGCGTTTTCCTCCGGCGTTAAAAAGCAAAAAGCGCCCAAGCGAGCTTCTCAAAAGAAGCCTGCCTGGACGCCGTTGTCACAGGGGCACCCACTTTGGTGCCATACTCATCAGTGGTTTGCTGCAGTTAGTGTTGTTCGTTGCTATTTGTCATTGTGTTTTATTTGGCTAATACACTGCAATGAGCCGTTATTACTTGTTATCAACATTACTGCAATCAATAAGCCCAACTCCCTACAAAAAACAAAATAACATTCAAAAACAAAATCTTATAAAAATAACCAAATCATTTGATAGCACATTCAACCCCCGCTGTTTGCCCACTAGCGTTCTATGACCGTGCGCAGCACTCGCCAAACGCACCAATAGTGTGCGCTTACTTATTTACTCAGGCGAGAGCTTGTGGGCACATCAAAAAACCAAGCAACTGATTAGAAAGAATTAATTCATATCAAGGGAGTAGCTGGCTAATTTTTTGCTGCGTATTAAACATATGAGACAACTCGGCAGCCAACGGCGGTTGCACAGCGTGCTCATCGACGTGACTTAACGACGCTAACGGGCAACGACGCCCCTGACACACCTTTCTTAACGAAGGGCAGTGTCAGGGGCGTTTTTTTATTGCTCGACACACATGCTGAATTCAAGGAGCCACCTATGGAAACCGCTTCCCGGTGCGCATCTATCGACCACCTAATTATCATTGGCAATGGCATGGCCAGCCATCGCCTAATTGAAGCGCTGGTGCGCCATCCACGGCGCCCAACGTGTATCACCGTTATTGGTGAAGAGCCTGTACCTGCCTATAACCGAATACTGCTTTCCCCCTTATTGGCGGGTGAGCTCGCCACCGATGCGCTTACTTTCCGTGACCAAGCATGGTACGCCGAACAGGGCATTACCCTGCTTCTCGACGAAAAAGTAGTAACGATTGATCGCGACAACTGCCGTATTACTACGGAGAGCGACCGCTGCCTGGATTACGATCACTTAGTGATCGCGACGGGTTCACGACCAACGATACCCAACGTTTCCGGCATTGAGCTAGCCGGCGTCCATAGCTTTCGCGACTTGAAAGACGCCACCGCCCTAGAAGCCATCGCCCAACGTGGCGGCAATGCGGTTGTTATCGGCGGCGGCCTGCTGGGTCTTGAAGCGGCTGAAGGACTGCGTAAACGCGGCAGTGACATCAAGGTGAGCGTGCTCCAGCGCAGCGAGCGGCTGATGAACCGCCAGTTGGATGAAACCGCCGCCTGCCTGCTCGAAAACACCCTGCGCCAGCGCGGCATCCATATCGCAACAAACGCTTCGCTTGCTGTGCTGGAAGATAACGGCCACGGACACGTCCAGGCGGTCATGCTGAGCGATGGCCGCCGTTTACCCGCCGATAGTGTGATTGTCGCGGCGGGCATTACGCCCAATGTGGAGCTGGGGCAGCAGGCGGGGCTTCGCTGCGAACGTGCCATTGTGGTTGACGCGCACCTGACCACGTCTGACCCGCATATCGCAGCCCTGGGCGAATGCTGCCAATTTGATCAGCACACCTATGGGCTAGTGGAGCCGATTTGGCGTCAGGTTGACGTGTTGGCAGCCGTGCTGTGCGGCGAAACAACCGATGGTTATCAAGAAGTCACCACTGCTACCAAATTGAAAGTCAGCGGCGTAGCACTCTTCGCATTTGGCCCTACCGAAGCAGGCCACGAACACGACGTATTGCGCTACCGCGACCCAGAAAGCGGCGACTACCGTCGCCTGCTGCTGCGCGATGGCCAACTTGAAGGGGCGGTGCTCTACGGCGATACCCGCCACGGTCCTTGGTATTTCGAACAGGCATTGGCAAGTGCTGACCTTACGGCTTGCCGCCAAACACTACTGTTTGGCCCTTCCGATGCCGAGGTACTGCAAACCGAGCACGCTGATAACGCGAACAGTCCTGCTTCCTCATCATCGGCTTCTCCACCCTCTTCTCATCTACCGACCTCAGAGGTGGCATAATGTCTACCCAAAAACTGGCAACTCCCGAACAGCTTATTATTATTGGTAACGGCATGGTCGGCCACCACCTGGTCGAACAGCTCGTCGATAACGCTGCCCTTGAGCGCTATCAGGTCACCGTGTTTGGCGAAGAGCGCCACCGCGCCTACGACCGTGTACACCTGTCTGAATACTTCAGCGGCCGCGATGCCGATTCGCTCGCGCTTTGCGAAGCGGATTACTACGCCACCAGCGGCGTGGAGCTGCGCACAAGCGAAGCCGTCATTGAGATCGACCGCAACTCACAAGAGGTGGTCACCGAACAAGGCCGTTACCCTTACGACCGCGTGGTGCTGGCCACCGGCTCGTTCCCCTTTGTGCCGCCGATTCCCGGTAACGACCGCGATGGTTGTTTGGTGTACCGCACCTTGGACGACCTAGACGCCATTCAGGCGGCGGCCGAAAACGCCACAACTGGCGTGGTGGTGGGCGGCGGTTTGCTGGGCTTGGAAGCGGCTAACGCTCTGCGCGGCCTGAACCTGGATACGGCCGTGGTGGAGTTCGCCTCACGCCTAATGCCTATGCAGGTAGATAACGAAGGCGGTGAGCTACTGCGGGAAAAAATTGCAGCCCTGGGCGTCCAGGTGCTTACCGAGCGAGCTACCCAGCGTATCGAACCTGGCGAGACCAGCCGCCTGCGCATGGTGTTCCAGGATGACAAAGTGCTGGAAACCGACCTGATTGTGTTTTCAGCAGGCATTCGTCCACAAGATACCTTGGCACGCGAATGCGGTTTAGACATTGGCGAGCGCGGCGGCGTGGTTATTGATGACCAATGCTGCACCAGCGACCCCGCCATTCTCGCCATTGGCGAAGTCGCGCTGTGGAACCAGAGTATTTTTGGTTTAGTCGCCCCTGGCTACCAAATGGCCAAAGCGGCGCTCTCCACCCTCACTGGCGGCGATACACACTTTAGCGGTGCCGACATGAGCACCAAGCTGAAGTTACTGGGCGTAGATGTGGGCTCTATCGGCGATGCCCATGGCACCCAAAACCCCGGTGCGCGAATGTTTCGCTATCTCGACCCGATCACCCAGGTGTATCGCAAGATGGTGGTAACCAGTGATGGTAAAAAGCTGCTGGGCGCAATGTTAGTCGGCGACAACGGCGCGTACGACACGCTGCTGCAGTACTACTCCAACGGCATTGAGTTGCCCGACGAGCCCGCCTCATTGATTCTGCCCCAAAGCAGCGGCGCCGCACCCACTCTCGGCCCCGGTGCGCTGCCGGAAACCGCCTCCATCTGCTCTTGTCACAACGTCACTAAAGGCGATATTTGCGCCACTATTGATGCGGGCGCGGTGGATCTAGGCGGTGTCAAAGCGACTACCAAAGCCAGCACCGGCTGCGGCGGCTGCACCGCGCTGCTCAAAAGCGTGGTTGACCATGAGCTAGAAGCCCGCGGCGTAGAGGTTGATAAATCGATTTGCGAGCACTTCGCCCATACCCGCCAGGAGCTTTACGATATTGTGCGCGTGGAAGGCATCAAAACCTTCAGCGAATTGATCGCAAAGCACGGCAATCAAGACACCCACTGCCTGGGCTGCGACATCTGCAAGCCCGCGGTGGCGTCTATTCTGGCCTCCTGCTTCAATGAGCCGATCACCGACGCGGCGCATATTCCTCTGCAGGACACCAACGACACCTTTATGGCCAACATGCAGAAAAATGGCACTTACTCGGTGGTGCCGCGTGTGGCCGGTGGCGAGATCACCCCAGACAAACTCATCGTGCTGGGCGAAGTGGCCAAAAAATACAGCCTCTACTCGAAGGTTACTGGCGGCCAGCGCATCGATCTGTTCGGCGCCCGCCTGGAAGACCTGCCGGATATCTGGGGCGAACTGATTGCCGCAGGCTTCGAGACCGGACACGCCTACGGTAAATCGCTACGCACGGTGAAATCCTGCGTGGGCAGCACCTGGTGCCGCTACGGCGTGCAGGACAGCGTCGGCATGGCGATTCAACTGGAGAATCGCTACAAGGGCCTGCGTTCGCCCCACAAGATCAAGTTTGGCGTTTCCGGCTGCACCCGCGAGTGCGCCGAAGCCCAGAGTAAAGACATCGGCATTATTGCCACCGAAAACGGCTGGAACCTCTACGTGTGCGGTAACGGTGGCATGCGCCCTCGCCACGCTGAACTGTTCGCCACTGACCTGGACGACGAGCAGCTCTACCGCACTATAGACCGCTTCTTGATGTTTTATGTACGCACCGCCGACCGACTGCAGCGCACCTCCGTATGGCGCGAAAACCTCGACGGCGGCCTGGAGTACCTCAAAGAGGTGATTCTGGAAGACAGCTTAGGCATTAATAGCGAGCTGGAGCGGCAAATGCAGCATGTTGTCGATAGCTATCAGTGCGAATGGGCCAACGCCATCAGCGACCCAGACAAACTCAAGCGCTTCCGCAGCTTTGTCAACGACGACCGCCCTGATCCGTCAATCATTATGACGTCCGAGCGCGGCCAGCTACGTCCCGCTTAAACACTAATGCCCTGCTTAAACACTACATAATCGCAAACCAGACAACGTTAATGAGGTAACTGATGACCGCGACCGCACTCAAACACACCGTGAGCACCGACACCTGGCAGCCGCTCTGCGCTAAAGCTGACTTAGTGGCATTTTCCGGCGTCGCTGCTTGGTTGAACACGTCAGAAGGCCCTGCCCAAGTGGCCATTTTCTACTTACCGAGGCAGCGTTCCCAGGGACAGGAGAAAGAGCTCTACGCCCTTGACCACTTTGATCCGTTTTCTAACGCTAACGTCATTGCCCGCGGCATTATCGGTGATGTTAAAGGCAACCCTGTGGTTGCCTCGCCACTCTATAAGCAGCATTTTCGCCTTGAAGATGGCCAATGCTTAGAGGATGAGGACGTCAAGCTACGTACCTGGAAAGTCGCGTTTAGGGGCGAGGAGGTATGGGTACAGGGGTAACTGACAGTGGCTTTACGATGGCATCACTCCCGGCGAGGAATAGCGCTCGCGTAGGTATTCAGGCTCAAAAAATGTTCATCTGCCCGCTGCAACGCATCAAGTGCCTGTGACCGATCATCTTCTGCCAATAAGGTACACAGTACTTCGGAGATGGCTAAGGCGGGCGTTAACGTATGGAAAAAGCTGTCGCTTTCCGTGGGGCAAAAAATCGTCTGATCTGACAGCCCTACCAGTGGCGATACTTCACTATCGGTGATCGACAGAATCGTCAGCCCCTTGTCTTTTGCCAACTGCGTCAGTTCCAGTGTCGCTACTGCGTAAGGTTTGACGGAGACAACCAGCAAGGCATCTTCGGGCGTGGCGCGAATTAGCGCATCACCGCCGGTCCCTGCCGGTCCATCCAGGTGAATCGAGCGGTCCCCCAACAGTGACATAACGTAATGGAAATGCCACGCCACGGAATGGCATGAACGCAAGCCTAGCACATACACTTTTCTCGCTGATTTCAGCGTATTAGCGATGGCTTCCAACCGTTGCAGCGAGTCAGGCTCACAGAGCCGGGAAATCTGAGCACTCAGCCCATGCAGCATATGCGCGGCGATATTGCCGTTGGCCGAGGCTCTAGCCCCCTCGTTTCGCTGGCGAGCCTTGGCGGCAAAGCCATCACTTCCCCGCCGCAGCGCCGCCACATAGTGCTCGCGGATATCATCATATCCTTGCTTGCCCAGGAACTTTGCAAGCCGTGTCATGGTGGCAGGCTGCACCGACGCATGGCGCGCCAACTCGCGCATAGAAACCAGTGCCACCTCATCCGGGTGTTCCAGCACGTAGCGGGCAGCCTGCTGGAGCTGCGGCGACATGGCATCGTACTGGGCGATAATCTGCTCCCTTAAAGGGTCGCGCTGCGGCATGTATGTTGCCTCTTATACGGCTTGTTAAAACAGCCGCCGATTTAAACGTTACTGTTGTAAAAAAACAATGATCTATATGTTTTACATAAAACAGAAATGATTCAACTGTTGCAACAGCAAGCCAAACTGTGCCAATCTTCTCCTTATGGCGTGCTCACATCGCTAAGTGACCCTAAGGAACCGTCTCCATGACTCGTATTCTTCATCGCAGTATCGGCCCAACACTCCCTCATGCCGCGTCGGCTCAAGGCGTCTACATTACAGACACCACTGGGCGCCAATACCTAGATGCCTCGGGTGGCGCTGCGGTCACCAGCGTTGGTCACGCCCATCCGGAAGTACTGGCGGCGATGCGCGCTCAAATTGATAACCTCTGCTACGCACACACCTCGTTTTTCACCACCGACGCTGCTGAAGCGCTTGCTGAAAAACTCGTCAATTTGGCACCTGAAGGATTGAATTACGTCTACCTCGTATCAGGTGGATCAGAGGCCGTTGAAGCAGCACTGAAGATGGCACGGCAGTACTTCGTCGAAATTGGCGCCCCCCAGCGCAGGCACATCATTGCCAGGCGTCAGAGTTACCACGGCAACACAATTGGTGCATTGGCAACCGGTGGCAATGCGATGAGGCGTAAGCAGTTTCAGCCCATCCTGCCAGAAACTCATCATGTCTCCCCCTGCTACGCCTATCGTGAAAAAGGCGCCGATGAACCGCCAGAGGCTTACGCTATTCGGCTTGCCGACGAACTCGAGGCAAAGATTCTCGAACTCGGCCCTGAAGAAGTCATGGCGTTCGTTGCCGAGCCCGTTGTAGGCGCCACCCTTGGTGCTGTCGCCTCTGTCGCGGATTACTTTAAACGTGTACGTGCGGTTTGCGACAAATATGGCGTACTACTGATCCTCGACGAAGTGATGTGCGGCATGGGCCGTACCGGTACTGTCTTCGCCTGCGAGCAAGACGACGTCATACCGGATATCGTCACGATAGCCAAAGGTTTGGGCGGGGGTTATCAGCCGATCGGCGCGGTGATGCTGTCCGACAAAATTTACGACAGCTTCGCCAACGGTTCTGGCCTGTTCCAGCACGGGCATACTTACATCGGCCACCCTGTTGCCGCGGCAACTGCTAACAAAGTGGTTGAAATCATTGCGCGCCCCGAGACACTTGCCAATGTAAACGCCATGGGCGCGAGATTACAAAGCGGTTTGGAAGACATTCTCGGTGCATCCCCTTATGTCGGCGACATCCGGGGAAGAGGGCTGTTTCGCGGTATCGAGCTGGTGGCGGACCGGGACACGAAAACACCTTTCGACCCGAGCCGAAAAATTCACGCCAAGATTAAGCGACAAGCCATGGCTCGTGGGCTAATCAGCTACCCTATGGGCGGCACGATTGATGGTATTCACGGTGATCATATCCTGCTGGCACCGCCCTATATTATTGAAGCCGATGATGTCGACCTAATCATTGAGCGCATTGCCGACGCCATCAACGCCGCCATCGCCGAGTGATGTCACGTACCCTATCTGAATGGAGCTCACCCATGACGCCCTCTCCCTGCCCGCCTATTGCTGATGCCGACTGGCCAAACGAAATCGCTGAATTGCGCGAAGACTTTGCTGGCGCGCTTAATGTCTATCGCACCATGGCCCACCACCCGGCCTTGCTTAACGCCTGGGCACCATTGCGCCAGCATGTTGTTAAGGAAAATGCCTTAGGGCCAGAATTAACCGAGGTGGTGATTCTACGCGCGGGCCTACGCATGGGGTCACGTTACGAGTGGGCTCATCACGTTAGCCGGGCACTCGCTCTAGGATTCTCCACTGCACGAATAGACGCCATTAGAACTCGCCCCGAAGGCGTTGATGGTCTTATCGTCGACGCTGTGGATGCATTGTTTGACCAGCGAATGCTGTCCCCCGAGCAAGAAGCAGAACTTGCAGATGCTATCGGACGCAAGGCCGTTATCGATCTAATTGCTATGGTGGGGTTTTATTCGGTATTGGGCTATCTGCTCAAGACTTACGACACGCCGGTCGACGACAACATTCAACAAGAAGCGCAAAAAATGCCAACGCTATTTTCATTAACTTCGTAGACATGCCTGTCCCTGGTGCAGGCTTCAACCTATCCCAGGGCAGACCATTAAGTACTTATGCATACGTTTGCGAGGATTCAGGTCTCATTAAATCAGTGACTGCCCATGATCAGTGCCCGCTTAATTTTATTCAGGCACTCAAGGCTCATCATCTAATGTAGGAGGCCGCTTTTAGCGGGCGATGGCGGCGTAGCCGCCCTTGCTATAACTAGGTAAATCAGTTGAATCATCGTCGAAGTGTCGAACCAAAGCTAAAGTCCTATCTCACAACAATACATTTGTTTCTAAACACTACACATCTGTTTTTTGCATCACCACACAGTCAAGCTTCCGCCCCGCTACTACCGAATACTCAGGTAGCTTTTCCATTACTTCGAACCCTGCTTTTTTCAGTACCCGCTGTGAAGCGTGATTGTCTAAAGAAACAGTCGCCGTAAGCGTATTAATTTGGTAAACGCAACGAGCTTCGCTAATCAGATGGTTCAGCGCCTTTTGCGCCAACCCATTACCACACGCATGTTGGGCTATCCGATACCCCACCTTAGCGTAACCATTTTCTATCTCACGTAGGTTGGCGCGCCCAACTATCGCACCTCGATGTTGGATAATAAGCGGTCTCATACGTCCTTGGGCATTTAACGCCAAGTACTCATGAATATGCTGGCTAATACCTTCCGGCGTGTAAAAGTGCTCCGCTCTGGCCTCTATATGCTGCTCAAACCAGTCACGTTCAGTGGCTTCGAACAACAATAGTTCGGCGGCATCTTCCGGAGCAATTTGTCTGAAGGAAAAAGCATCAGCATGGCGCATAAGCACATCTCTCCTTGGGTGCTAAATCAGTGCATCAAAGACTATCTCCATAGCCTTAGAATAAACAAATCACTGACATTGCGACCACTGATATTGCTATGCTTGCCAGCCTCTTGGGTAGGTAATATTGGAGCAAACGTTCGTGAAAACAGAATCCAGCACCTTAGCGTTTTCTGCCTTTATGGCGCTGCTGATTGGGTGTGCAGGTATCACTGCGACACTGGCATCTAACTCCCAGGCTATTTTGCTGGATGGGTTATTTAACCTTATCTACTTTAGCGTAGCGCTGGTCACCATCAAGGTCAGTAAGCTAGCCAGCCGACCCGATAGCGAGTCCTACCCATTTGGCTACAGCTACTTCGAGTCTTTAGTAAATCTATGCAAAGGTTTATTGATATTAGGCGTTTCCATCTTTGCGTTAGTAGACGCTATCGCTGCGCTACTGACAGGTGGGCGGGAGATCTCAGCGGGGCTTGCGGTTATCTACGCACTGTTTGCCACCGCCGCTTGCTCACTCACCGCTTGGGTAATGCACCGCAGTCAGTGCCATGTTAGTAGCCCGCTGGTGGCTGCAGACAAGCTTAACTGGCTGGTGAACAGCATTATTTCGGCTGCTGTGTTAGCGGCGTTCTGCTTGGTGATGCTGTTTGAGCGCTTAGACTGGCAGGGAATCGTACCTTATGTCGATTCACTTCTGGTGATGGCCGTGGTGTTGCTATGCCTTGGCGTACCGGTGCGTATGGCCTCCCAGGCTCTGCGCGAGCTGCTCAATAAAACGCCCGACGAAGCAATCGCCGAGCCAGTGCGCCAGGCGGTTGCTCGTGGTCTTGCAGATATCGACACCCAGGAAGTACGGGTTCGCATGGTACGCCCTGGCCGCCTGCTATATATCATGGTTCACGTGGTGCTACCCAAAGCGCTGCATGAGTCTACGCTTGCCCATCAAGATGCCCTACGCCAGCAAATTGATGAAGAAGTACGCCGCATTTACTCACCGGTCGTCTGTGATGTGGTCTTCACCGAAGATGATCGTTGGGCAGCGCCTTCATGCGGGCAGTTAGTGAAGAAACACGCTTAATCGCGCCATGCTAAAAAGCGATCCATAGCCCAGTGCCTTATCTGAGTGGGAACGTTGATCTCTGGGTGGGCATAGATATAGCGCGGCCAGCACGGCAGCCAGACACACAGCCACCCTAATCAATCAGCGAGGGTCGATACTCTCGTTGATTCTGGATAACTAACCGTAGTGTTGTGACAACTCCCCCAAGTAAGGCAACTCCAAACAGCGTTAATGCCGCGCTATGCCCTAGGGCATCTATAAGCACTCCCGTTGTGACCACAGGAATACTGAAACCAATGTAGGCCATTAGAAAATATCCAGCGCTCGCTTGGGTAGAAGATGGGCCAGCGACGGCTAACACGCCACTTAATCCGCCTAGGTAAATAAAGCCGTAACAGGCGCTGCTAGCCATGATCGTGCCTAGTAGTAATATGGGTAAGTGCCCCGCGATAGCTCCCCAAGCAATCAGCCCATAAGCCGGTGGTAGAATCGCAAGTCCCAATAACGTAGACCGATATGACGACAACTTTCTGGCCCAGGGTTGAAACAACACGCCACAGCTGCAAATACCGAAAACAGCGAAACCACTCCAAACGCTTAAACCATGCTGCTCTAATGCGGAAGGCAATATGGCAATCACCAACCCCACCGTGGCCCAGGCAATTAGAATCGCAAAGCCAAATCGAATAGCCCCTTTTGGGTAACTTGGCAAACGTAACATGCTGCCTTTCGGCCCACTAGGTATGCTTTTTCGCAACGTCAACACGCCTATTAATGCGAAAGCGCTAATGCATAGATATAACCACAAACTGGGGGGCGTTAAGCTAGGCGTAGTAACGATAAAAACGCTGGTCACCGCTGCCCCTAAACCGAACCCAAGCGCGCTGCTAATCGTGACGTAACTGGTAGAAGCTTGTTTATCATCGCCTTGCCATAATTGTTGCATATAGGCTGGCGCTACCGCAGATGCCAGCGCGGTCCCCACCCCAAGTAGAAAACGCGCCACGCCAAGCATTACGATGCCAGGCGCTATTAGCATAAGGCAAGTGGCCAGCATATTAAGCAGTAACGCAGTGACAATGATGGCTTTATAACCTACCCGCTCGGCCAAGCCATTAAGCCCCAGCAATACAGGCATCACCCCTGCTACGTAACAGGCAAAAGCAATTGTCGTGGCACCAACACCAACCCCGCCTTGCGCTGCCAACGCACCATATAGCGGTGCCTGCAAATTAACGGCCGTGGTGATCATACATAGCCCGAAAGCAAGGCGGGCTGCGCTGTACTGGTTCATGCATTAACTCACTTGAGATTGCTAAAAGAACCATAAAGCTCGCACGCTTATTCAAGCGGGGTAAGATACACTGGGTCACTATTATTGAGGCACTGTTCCGGTTTTTTAATGAACAGTTGATCCAGCAGGACTATATATGAAGTTAAAAGTTGATCGGCATGCCAATACGCCTATTGCACAGCAACTTGAAGAGGCGATCAGCACTTGGATTAAACAAAACAAACCTGGTAATGGCAGCCGCCTACCCTCCATTCGCTATTTAGCTGCGACACATCACGTTAGCCGCAATGCGGCTATTGAAGCTTACGAGCGTTTAATCGCGGCAGGGTTGGTCCGCTCAAAACCGGGGGCAGGATTTTTTGTTGCCGATAGTCCACCAAGTGAGCACCAAACAGTTTCCAGCCCACTGCAGGAAGTGACCAACGGGCTTTGGGGGCTTTTTAGTGCTGATGAGACGGCCCTGCCCCTTGGATGTGGTTGGTTACCCAGTCATTGGCGGGAGAGCGATGATTTAACCTATGCGATCCGCCAAGTTGCGCGCATGAATCGCGCGGACATTTTTGAATACAGTACCCCCCAAGGCCCCACGGCGTTACGGCACTTAATACAAGAGCGACTTCGGCTTTTAGCGATCACGGCAAATCATCAGCAAATTGTCACCACCAGCGGCAGCAGTCATTCGCTAGATTTATTGGTGCGCTTGCTTCTCGAACCCGGAGACGTTGTCTTCGTGGAATCACCAGGCTATTACAACTTATTTGGCCTGCTACATCTGCAACGTGTTCGTGTTATCGGCGTGCCTCGCTTAGCCGACGGTCCTGACCTTGAACGCTTAGAAGAATTACTTGCAGAGCATCGGCCGACACTTTTTTATACCAACAGCGTTTTTCAAAACCCCACAGGGGGAACGCTAACGCCCACCATTGCGCATCGCTTATTACAATTAGCCGAGCAGTACGACTTCAAACTGATAGAAGATGATATATACGCAGACTTTCAACATACGCCAAGTGCTCGCTTAGCTGCGTTAGATGGCCTTAGCCGGGTTATTTACTTGGGCAGTTTTTCAAAAAGCCTCTCCTCTTCGCTGCGCGTTGGTTATATCGCGGCGCCTTCGTCAATGGTGCAACGCATTGTCGATATCAAAATGCTAACCAGCATTTCTTCTTCACGCTTTGCAGAGCAAGTCATTACCACCATGCTTCAAAACGGTAGCTACCGAAAGCTGACGGAGCGATTAAGTGCTAGGCTTTCCAACCACATGTCTAGGGCACTTGCGATGCTCAAACGTGCCAATTGGGATGTTTATACCGAGCCTACCGGCGGGATGTTTGTGTGGGCAAAGCCACCGGCAGCGATAACATCTGAAAGATTGAGTGAACTGGCTGATGACTGGAAAGTTACCCTGTCGCCTGGACATTTATTCTTTGCCGATCATCAGCCAACACCCTGGCGGCGACTCAACGTTGCTTATATGCAGGATCCAAGAGCGAAAGGGTTTATTGATTCAATGACCTATCAATCAACTTCAACCACCAAGCTCGGCTCAAATAACGCTGGAGTGAACTCATAGGGATAACCACCTGGATTAGCGATGACACGCGTGCCGTTATATGAAGTATCGACAGGCTCATGGACATGGCCATGCACCCATAGGTCCATCTTGCCCATCAATTGAGGTAGGTGGGAGGCAAAGGCTGGGGACAATGCATCGCCAAGATACTGTTCAGGAATGCAGCTGTGTAAAGGTGCGTGATGGCTAATAACAACGCGTGACCCGTCAAAGGGTTGCTCAAGCTCATTGCTAAGCCAAGCAAGTGCTTCAACGTGTAATGCTTGGCTAGCTTGAGGGGTAAAGACCTGACCTGGAGCTGTTGTCACGATGCTAAAATCGGGCATATAGCGCAACGCTTTAGCGTCGGTCTCTGCTGGGTTGTGCGTTGGGTCATCGGCATAGAGCGCAAAATCAGTCCATAACGTGGTGCCATAAAAACGCACTCCCCCGATAGTCACCGCTCGATTATCCAGCAACTCAATATTGTAGCGCTTGGCTTCGATGGCGAGCTCTTCACGGAGTAGCGGCATACAGGTACCATAAAACTCATGGTTGCCCGGCACATATAAAATAGGCATTTCTGGAAACCGCTGTCTGGCCCAGGCAAGCCCTTCCGTTTTCTGATGAATATCGCCCGCCAAAATGATGAGATCGGCCTCTACCTCTGGCAATTCGCGGTCTCCATCAAAAAACTCCAAATGAAGGTCGGATAAAATTCGCAAGCGCATAGTATTCCTCACTTTTCCCTGTGTAACGGTCGTTTTATGGCGTAAGCCGCTCAATAAATTCTCTAACATAGTGAACAACCACGGCTTCAACTTCACGGTGTGGCACATGCCCAACGCCCGGCAGTATTTCACTGTGTGCAGAACCTCGGGTATAGCGAGCGATGCATTCAGGTTGGCGGTGCGAACCATATTCATCGTTTTCACCATGAAGCACTAGCGCGGGGCAGTGAACGCGGTTAAGGGCGGGAATAAGCGACCAGTGTTCAAATGCTGGATGTAACCACGTGTCTATCCAGCCATTCAGTACCCAACGAGCTTTATCACCGTGATACTTTTCTAATTTGGCAAATTGTTCCGGCATTTGAAAGGCGGCCCGTGCCTCTTCAATACCTTGTCGCGTACGCGGCTCATTTAACGCCTGCGCTGCAATGGTAATTACTCCTTGGCACTGCTCTACATACTGCCCTGCACAGTGCACCGCCATACAACCGCCGACGCTATGTCCCAGCACAATAAAATGCGTCAACTGAAACGCGTTCTGAAGTGCCGCAAAGCTAGTAGAGGGTTCATCGTCGATAAAGCTCAGCAGTGGCGGCGCCAGGCACGCATCGGAGCGCCCAAACCCGAGACGGTCATAAGCAATCACTCGTCGTTGGGTCGCCGCACATAGCACTGCGGGAAAGCTACGCCATAAATCCACACAACCTAACGAGTCATGGAGCAGGACAATAGGCACGTCCGAGCACAAATGAGATGTTTCCCAAGCACGAGTAAACAGGCGACCACGTGGAGTTGCTACCCAGCGGTCTTGGAAGATAGGTTCAGGATTGAGGGTGTCAGAATCGGGAGTTGTTGGCGCCATGATATAACTCGTTGTTTTATTGATTAGTTATAGGTATGTCATCAGCATACCATTCTAGGTACATAAGATTGTGCACCGCTTATTTTGTTAACAATGGTTAAAATGCTGCACCGCAACAAAAATAACCTATACTCTAGGTGTGTCCCAATAGGAGGACCACCTTATGATCTCTACATTCGGATTATCGACACAAGATGACGAGGTACTTACTTTTTGGCACCGTCAAGCCCATTGGCAGCATGCTGCTAATGAAGCATTAGCGGCCTATTTCGGCTAAAAGAAGTATTTTTTATCGCCATCTCTCCCCTATAGACGAAAAGATAACGACACAAGCCGACTTTTTTAGTCGGCTTTTTTATATTATGAAAATCTTTTCCATTCAATGATGTAGGTGATCAGCTATTGATTTTGTAAGCCATTTCTTACACGTCATGGCAATTTTCCTACATCTTTAGGACTAGCTTTAAGGGCTGAAATGCGCATAGACTTTAACCCGCAGCTAACTTGCTGCGTCGCACAAAGCAAACTATGTATAACTAAACTAGGGTCACTAGAGCCCAGGATGGCTGAACCGTCCCTCAACCTCTGAATTAGGAGTACTCGCCATGTCATCTTTCGCTGCTCAAGGTCAGACAGTAGAAGTGGATGTGATGCAGGTTTGGGCTAACCGTGCCCAACAGCAACGCGCAGCCTTTGACGCCATCGCTGCTTATATGAGCCAGCAGTAAGTAACAACGCCTCAGCCCTTGGATAGTTTTCAGCCTGAGGCGTTGTCGTTCTGATCAATATTTCATCACAACACCTTTATGCAGCATTGGATTTGGCGACCATTCACGGCTTATTTATTAAGCCAACTGCGCTAAGTAAGTGTCCTGCAAGATATACATTCGCTTCACATCGCGGTATTTGCCGTTGATGAAAAACTCTTCAACCAAATGCCCCTCCTCTATGAAGCCGCTCTCCTCGTAGAGATGAATCGCTTTGACGTTTTCCACCGCCACAATCAGATATATTTTGTGTAGGTTTAAAATCGTGAACGAGTAGTGCAGCGCTTGACGGATCAATGACCGGGCAAATCCTTTGCCCTGGTGATCTGGCGTGATAATGATTTGAAATTCACCGCTGCGGTGAATGTAGTCGATTTCAATCAGCTCGACTAAACCAATGGCATGCCCATCGCTGTCCTCTGCCACAAAGCGCCGCTCGGCGTTGTCATGAATATGTTTGTTATAAAGCTCCTCCAGCTCATCAAATGATTCGTAAGGCTCTTCAAACCAATACGACATGATGCTCTGGTTATTATTGAGCTCGTGAACAAAGCGCAGATCGTTGCGCTCTAACGCACGTAAATAAAGTTGATTCTCCATCACTTGCTACTCATATGCGTCGTCATTCAAATTAATCGTTAATCATTGAGGTGTCATCACATTTCACGGTCTATCGCATTTTAAGGTCTATCTCGTCAGTCGCTGGAACGAAAAAAGCGCGGCTAAGGGATGCTGTTTGCCTTCAATAAGCGACAGCAGCAGTTTGGCCCCAACCATGCTATAGCTGATTCCATTGCCACCATAAGCCATTGCAAAATGCACCCTTGGACCGTGTGCCTCATGGGGACCAAAAAACGGCAGGCCGTCGTCGGTTTCAGCAAAGGTGCCGCCCCAGGAGAACGTCGGGTTAATATCAAGCTTAGGCCATAGCGCCTCTATCTTGCGTGCCAACCCTTCGGCTTTCTTCTCTACCCGTGCGTCACGACGCTTGGGAATATCTTCATCGTCATCATCGCCGCCCACAAGAAGCCGTCCGTCCCGGGTAGTACGCATGTAGAGGTAAGGTCGTGCAGATTCCCACACCATGGTGTGGCGTAACTTACCTAACGCCTCAGGCGGTAGAGGGTCGGTGATAAGTGCATAGCTGCTGCGGTTGACGGCCACCGGTTCGGGCAACCAAGCTTGCGATTCATACCCTGCAGCCATCACCACGTACTGGCAACGCAGCTTGGCACCATTAACTAGCGTCAGCGTGACGCCCTGTTCATCAGGTGTCATCGTCTTCATTTGTGTGCGGTCGTATACTTCTCCACCGCGCTCAACAACCCTGGAAAACAGCTGGTACGCCATGCGGTATGGGTCAATAGCGGCAGCTAACTGGGTAAGAATAGCCCCAGGTGCCACAAAGCCATACTCGGCCAACACTGCCTTGCTTTCAAGCCAGTCAGCGTCAAAGCCGTGCTTTTGACGCAACGTTAACTCTTCTTTTAATAGTGCTACGTCTTCTTCATTACTGGCGTAATAAAGGCTTTTCTGGCGCTCAAAATCTACATCCCCCAACCCAGCTGCCAAGGTTTCAAGCTCACCAATGGCCTCGGCACAGGCACGATAAGCAAGCAACGCATCGGCTTCCCCATAGCGCTTGGCTAACTCGTTCATATGGGTATCAATTTCGTACTGCAGTAACGCCGTGCTAGCAGCCGAACTCCCCCACCCCACGTCACGACGTTCAAGCACCACCACATAATGGCCATTGCGGCTAAGCTCATCGGCGATTAGTGCGCCAGTAATGCCACCACCGATTATAGCAATCTCGCATTGGTGGTCGCGGGTAAGCTGCGGGAAAGTTTTCAATAGGCCATTTTTGACTGCCCAAAAGGGATAACCGCTTTTCAGATCCATCTGCTTGCCTATGCTAGGTTGCCCTAGAGTATTCTATGGATGATAGAAGTATGCTGTTAACCATAGATGGTTCCTGACAACTTGCTCGGTAAAGCGTCTCAACGTGGCTAACCCAAAAAAGGAGTTCCGCATGATTGACCTACGCAGTGACACGGTGACTCGGCCTTCCCCCGCCATGAAAGAGGCCATGATGGCTGCTCCAGTGGGCGATGATGTATGGGGTGATGACCCAACGGTCAATACGTTTCAGGAAAAGCTAGCTGAGCAGGCAGGCAAGGAAGCGGCGCTGCTATTTCCAAGCGGCACACAAAGCAACCTAGTGGCACTAATGGCCCACTGCGAACGCGGCGATGAATACATTGTGGGGCAGTCAGCCCATACTTATCGCTATGAAGGCGGTGGCGCAGCGGTGTTAGGCAGCATTCAACCGCAGCCAATTGAAAATGCCGCCGATGGCAGCCTGCCGTTAGAGAAAATAAGCGCAGCTATCAAAGCCGACGACTTCCACTTTGCGCGCACTAAGCTGCTAGCGCTAGAAAACACTATTGGCGGCAAAGTGCTAAGCGCAGACTACGTAATCAAAGCCACCAACCTGGCCCGCGAACGGGGATTGGCAACGCACTTAGACGGTGCGCGGCTGTTTAATGCCGCGGTAGCTACGGACACCTCACTGAAGCAACTCTGCTTGCCGTTTGATAGCGTGTCGCTGTGCTTTTCGAAAGGCCTGGGCGCTCCCATCGGCTCTGCCTTAGTGGGCTCGCAAGCCTTGATCGACCGCGCACGGCGCTGGCGTAAAATGGTTGGTGGTGGCATGCGCCAATCAGGCATTATCGCCGCCGCCTGCCAGTATGCTCTGGAGCATCATGTCGCTGACTTAGCCGACGACCACCGTCGTGCAGCACGCTTGGCGGAAGGCTTAGCGAAACTGCCTGGCGTTGAGATTACCGCTCAGGCAACCAATATGGTGTTCGCGCACTTTCCCGACGAACACGTAAAGCCGCTCTCTGCTTGGCTGAAAGAGCATGACATTTTGATTGAGCTACTTTATGCCACGCGTTTTGTTGTCCACCGTGATATTGATGATGCCGATATAGATAAAGTAATCGCCGTTATGCAGAGCTACTTCAGCCGTCTCTAGTCAGCCTTGAGACCTGTCAGAGCAACGTAGACCCCAGCGCTAAGTGTATGGCGATGACCGCCATCATCAGGCCAATTAGCCCATCAATGGTACGCCACGCTACCGGGCGGGAAAGCCAAGGCGAAAGCGCGGCACCGCCCCACGCCAGCAGGCTGAACCAAAGAACAGAGGCAGTCGATGCACCTGCAACGAACACACCAGCACTCTCCTGCTGAGCACCAATGGCAGGAATTAACAATAGAGTGTCCAGATACACTTGAGGGTTCAATACCGTAACGGCCAAGGTCGCCAACAGTACTCCACGCAAGCTGCGCGCTTTTACGCTACCGGCCTCCAATCCTGCGCGCCCACTAACAGCCCGCAGTAATGCCTGAGCAGCCAACCAGCTTAAAAACGCTACGCCTACCCAGCGCATGGCTTCCATCGCGTTCGGCATTGTCAGTAAAAACGCGCTGGCACCAAACATACCAGCGGTTAGCAAGATGATATCCGCGCTCATACACAGCCCCGCCGACCACCAGTGATGCTCACGACGTACGGCCAACCCCAGCACGTAAGCATTTTGCGCCCCGATAGCCATGATGATACCGCCAGATACTACCAAGCCCGTTAAGTAACTTTCCCACATTGCCCTGCCCCCAGTACCAGAATTAGCATCGCTTTAAAGAATCGTGGCACTAAGATAGCGGGCAACCTTAATAACTAAAAATCATCCTGCTAATGGGGCATTAGTTTTGCTTATATAGAAACCGTATTGATGGTTTGGAAAATGACGCAGAGTGATCGTACGGTGTATTAGTTAGCTACCCAGTCACCCTCGCCACCGCATCGCGGCTGGCCGCTTCTCGCTGTTCGCCGGTGAATTCAACTAGTTGCCCACCGCGCATTTCCAGCAGATGATCAGCTTGTCAAAGTAGTGGTCATCATGGCTAAGCACTACCAGCGTCTTACCCAGCGCTCGTAGCTGCGGCAGTAGCTCGCGGCAGTAGCTCGCGGCAAAACACTCGGCGGAACTGAGGGTCTTGATCGGCGGCCCACTCGTCCAGCAGCAATAGGTCGCGCTGTTCAGCGACCGCCAACAACATCGCCAGGGTGGGTTTCCCGCTGCCGTTACCGCCAATTAGAAACACCACCTCGCCGCGCTTTAAGGTCACAATGGCAAAGCTTGGCCGTGCCTCTTCAGCGGGGTAACGATAGCAGACCTATTCCAGTGCTAGCACCTGCCAGTCTTGGCGCTGTGTGTCACTATCAAAGGTATCGCGGTGTTCTGCTAGATCGAGCGCGCTGACTTTCTCGAACGCCACTCGATCACCGACTGGTAATCCGCGTAGAGACGACCCTGTATGTCGCGCAGTTTGGCCATATGCCGATAGACCCAGGCCACCAAACGCATGCAAATTAAAAAAGCTAGCGTTGGCGTTTGGCCGGCTTATTCTCGGGTTTCAGCGGGCAACCGCCACACAGCGGCTCGCCGGGTAGCCGATATTTGATACAGCATAACCGCCGCACTCGAGCAGGCGTTTCACCGCCCAGCTCCAGATAACGCACCGGTTGATAAAGCGGGTTACGACGCCCATCGGGGAGCGTCTTGGTGGCGAGATAATCCAGCAGCGGCTCACCCGCGCCAGTGAAGTCTGGATGCCGCGAGCAGGTCTTGCCCACGAACTCCACGTAGTGACCAAGGTTGCTCCAGAACACTTTGGCAGAAAGCCCGGAGACCTCGGCCAGCGCTTCGATAAGCGACGCGCAGTGGTCATCGAATAGGCCGCTAAAGCGTGACTGGAACGCTTTTGAGGCCAACGGCACGCCACCATGCGGCAGCCAGATGCGCGCCGTCTGACCGTGATCACCTAACGCCAGCCGCAGCTCACCCCCGCCGACCGGCAGCTCATAGCCCAACAGCAGGTTGGCCACCAGCGTCGGAATCGCGACACTGCTGAAATGAAATTTCGACCAGATTGAAGCGGCCGCCAGAAAGTCGGCGTCGTCACCGTGGTATCGGCGGTAACGCGAAAGCTGAGCGCCTAGCACCTTATGATCCAGCAGTTCAGAAGCTGCCAGCGTCGGTATATTAGGCCGACCAAACGCAGGTGCCTTTAAGTTATCCAACGGCGGCTGGCGGTAGAGCGCCAACAAAGCATCTGCTGGATTCGTCGCTACCGGTAGCACGCTCGCCGCTTCGCTCATAGCCGCCGCAGCCCCCACATAAAGTAGGCACCGCCAATCAAAGAGGCGACCAAGCCCGCGGGCATCTCATAAGGGAAGATAATCTGACGACCTACCCAATCCGCCAACACCATTAATAACATGCCGATCAACGCAGCACCCAGCAGGTGCTGCCCTGCCCGAGAGAAGCCGACCAAGCGCGCCATATGTGGCGCCAGCAGACCAATAAACGACAGCGGCCCCACCACCAGGGTGGCGCAGGCGGTTAGCAGTGCCACCAGTAACAGCAATGCCAAACGGGCACGGTTGAGGGTTACCCCAAGCGCCTTGGCCGTCGGTGCGCCTAAGGGCAAAATATCCAACCAGCGAGTAAAGGGCAGCGTGACCAGTGCCAATACCGCGGCAATGCCGCCGACAACAATGGCATTGGTGACATCCACGTAATAGGTAGAGCCCGCCAGCCAAGCGATCACCTGCTGGCCCCGAGGGTCACCACCCGCCAGCATGACGCTGCGCACCGCATCAAACAGGGCACTGACAGCCACCCCAGTGAGCAGCAAACGCTCGGGGAGATAACCGCTCTTGCGGTTGATGCCCACCAGCACCAGCAGCGTTGCAAAAGCCCCCAGGGTACCCACACCAATCAGCATCATATTGGTGGGCGCGGGCAGTAAGAAGATCCCCAAAATTAGCGCAATGGCACAGCCACCGCTGATACCCAATACCTCGGGGCTAGCCATAGAGTTGGCGGAAAGGCGCTGAAGAATCGTCCCGGCAATTGCCAGCATTAGCCCACTCGCCGCTGCCGCCATTACCCGCGGTATGCGCCACTGCATCACGTTCCAGTTATCCGGCGACAGTAAGTACCAGCCATCGACACCCTGCCCCACCAGCAAGCCAAGCAATGTGGCGCCCAGTAGTGCGAGGAGTAAACCAGTCGCCAAACGGGCAGGCGAAGGATGGCGATGAGCAAAAACACCCGCCCCTTTCGGCGGCTGATCGCCCTGTAGTTTCAGGCGCGGAATCAGCCACATTAACAGCGGTGCCCCCAGGGCACCGGTAATCGCCCCAGTAGGAATAAAGGCTGCCACCATGCCACCGAAATGCTGTAGCAGCAGGTCTGTGGTGGCCAACAACACAGCCCCTAGTAACGTCGACCAAAGCAGCCGTGGCCCTAAGCGCCGCGCACCGGCCATACGCACAATATTGGGCGCTGCCAAACCGATAAAACCGATGATCCCCACCACGCTGACAATGCTACCGGTAATAAATACCGCCAGCCCCATCCCCGCAAAACGCAGATAGGTCAGCGAGACCCCCAGACTTTTGGCGCTGGCATCGTCCAGTTCCAGCACTGCCAAAGGGCGTAGTAGAAACCAGGCTGCCACGCAGCTAATCGCCAGCCGTGGCCAGAGAACCGCCACGCCATCCCAACCGTTTTGCGCCAGCGAACCCGCACCCCAAATCAGCAGTCCTGAAAGCGCCTCGTGGTTAAACAGCAGCAGCGCTGTAGAAAGCGCCCCTAAGTACAGATTAACCACCAAGCCCGCCAGCACCACCACGATCGGCGCCAGCCCGCGCCGCCACGAGAGCAGGAAAACTAACCCAACCGCCAGCGCTCCACCCGCTAAGGCAACCCATTCACGGCCCACTACCAATAGCCCTGGGGCCATAAGAGTGGCGGTCATCAACGCCAGGTTAGCGCCCGATGCCACCCCTAGGGTGGTGGGCGAGGCCAACGGGTTGCGCAGCACTTGCTGCATCAGTACACCCGCCAACCCCAAGCCGCCCCCAGCTAGCAGCGCGATCGAGAGACGCGGCCACCACGCATAGTGAAGCAACAACTCGTCGACGTTCTCAAAGGAGGGCGCCACTAACGCCTGCACCCCCAGCATAAAACCGCCCTGTCCCTGCAGACCTACCCAAAACAGCACCACCATCGGCAAGCTAAGCAGCAGGCAAGCTTTTGCAGGCGACATCCCCCCCATTCGCTGGGTCAATTGCGCAGCGCTTAGCATAGCGAACAACCTCTTGTCATAGCCGGGCAGATCGCTACACAGGGCCTGATAGGCAGCAGAGTCATTTCTTAGCCTTACTCTTTTCTGGAGTTGGTGGTTGAATTATCCGTAACGATTCTAAATGATAATAATTAGCACTACAATTAACACCATTTATTAATGGAGACAGCTACGATGGCGGCTAAACAGACCTACCAGCTTTTCGATATCACTCTCGCTCGGCGGACCCAAGTCAGCGCCTCATTAGTCAGGTTCACCTTTACTGGCCCTGCCGTCAGCCAAATGGCGACCTACGCTCCGGATCAGCGCGTCAAACTGTTCTTCCCTGAAGGCGGTGGTAGCCTCGATCCACTGTTTGAGATTGCCAAGCTGGCAGAACACGATTGGTACAGCGCCTATCGCGCACTGCCAGATGCCCAGCGTCCCTCTGGGCGCACCTACACCATTCGTGACCTGCGCCCAGAGCAGGCTGAGGTGGATGTAGAGTTTGTGCTCCACGGAGACAATGGCCCTGCCTCACGCTGGGCAATGCGCGCCCGCCCAGGTGATCGGCTAGCCATGACAGCCCCCGACGCTAAAGCGGAAGGCCCCAAGCAGGGCTACGAATGGAAGCCGCCCCAAGGCGTGCGCCGTATTCTGATTATCGCCGATGAAACCGCTCTCCCCGCTGCGGCCGGTATTCTAGAAACCCTTGATGACCTGCCTCTCAAACCCAAGGTCGAAGCACTACTCGAAGTGCCTCGCCGCGACGATGTTCAACCGCTGCCCCAAGCCGCTAAGCTGCACTGGCTGGCCCGTGATGCAGAGCACGACTGCCAACACGGCGAACTGCTGATGAGGGCGCTGCGTGATATTGATCTGCACAAGGAAATTCAAGCGCTAGGCGGCACGCCGACGGCAGCCACTAGCAACGTCGAAAGCGACGATGAGGACGGCCCGCTCTGGGAATCCGCCACTCTGGATGACAGCGCGCCCTTCTACGCTTGGATTGCCGCTGAAACCAAAGTCGCTATGAAGCTGCGCCGCTATCTGGTCAACGAGTGCGGCCTCCCCAAACAGTACGTCACCAGCATGGGCTACTGGCGACTGGGCAAGGCCAATGGTTAAAGGAACGGCAAATAACAAGGTGTTAAACAGTGACTCCATAAGCAAGCCAGCTCTCGTGACTGCCCCAGTTTGATAGGGACGACACTCATACACCAAGAGCAAGCCACCAAACCAAGACTGCCCACTGTCATCGCCACGTCACGAATGGTTAGTTACCTTTATCAAACGATTTGATAACAGCCATACAAGCCCCCAGGAGAAACCACATGCTTGAGAGCGAAAACAGCTTGCTGGAAACAGTTAAGCAAGCAGCCTATGAGGCTGGCGCGCTGTTGCGCGAGGGGTATTCGCAAAAGGGACGGATTGCATTTGAGCAAAAGGGGACATCTGACTTCGTTAGCTACTACGATACGGCAGCCGAGAGTATCATTATCGACTGCATCAGCAGCGCTTTTCCCGATATCGCTTTCCTTGGTGAAGAAAGTGGCCTGACGCCCACCGATAGCGACTATACCGTGATTATTGACCCCCTTGATGGCACCAGTAATTTTCTGCATGGCGTGCCTCACTTCTCGGTGTCTATTGCGGTCACCAAAGGTGATGCGCTGATCATCGGTGTTGTCTATCAACCACTCCTTGATGAAATGCTTTGGGCAGGCCAAGGCGCGGGTGCCTTTCTCAATGATCGCCCGTTAACAACACCAGCCCCTCGCCCGCTAACCGAGATGCTGGTGAGCACTTGCCTGCCTTACCATGCCAAAGGCGACTGCACGACAGCGCTAAATCAACTCGCGGCATTAATACCCCATGTGGCGGGCATCCGCAGCCCGGGCTCAGCGGCGCTCGAGATCGCCTACCTTAGCCTCGGCCGCTTCGATGCATTTTGGTCTCAGGGTGCTGAGCTCGACTTCTGGGATATCGCCGCGAGCATTGTAATTGCCCGAGAAGCTGGCTACACCGTCACAGACCTCACTGGAGAGCCCAATCCAGCTCAATGGAATAGCCTAATGGCAGCGCACCCTGAGCGGCATAGCCAACTGCTAGCATATTTAACCTCTTACTGAAAAACGGCCAATGTCACTGCTGAGCTTCAACATTTTCCTATTTGTTGAGGCATACAAGCAGCCGCTGTAAACAACCCGCTTATTTTTTGTGCTTTCTGCCCTGTCGCGTTTTAAAGAGCCGCCCGCGACATTTTGACCACGAGGCAATCGGGATGGCGGTTCGTGGCTGAGTACTTAGAAAGATTCACACACCGGCGAAAATCTTTTTATTTTTTATTAAAAATGAGAACCATTAGCACTAGAATGGAGCCACTATTTATCCTATCGCCAGGAGTGATTCATGTTCGAGGTCAAAGGCGCCACCTTTGAAATCAATGGTAAGCAGATTTTAAATCCCATTGACCACAGCTTTCATGAGGGCAAGGTTTACGGCCTGATTGGCCATAACGGCTCGGGAAAGTCGACGCTGATTAAACTCATGGCCCAGCAGCAACCTACTAGCCAGGGAGAGATTCACTTCGACCAACGCCCACTGAGCGACTGGGGAAACCGCGAGTTCGCTCGTCAGGTGGCTTACCTGCCCCAGCATTTGCCCAGCGCTGAAAGCCTGACTGGGCGCGAGCTGGTGGCTTTTGGCCGCTACCCTTGGCACGGCCTGCTGGGTCGCCACAACCAGAAAGACAAAGACGCCATTGATCGCGCCATCGCCCTTACCCACACAGAGGCCTTTGCCGACCGCTTAGTTGATACACTCTCCGGCGGAGAGCGTCAGCGGGTGTGGCTAGCCATGCTACTCGCCCAGGGCAGTCGTTTCTTGCTGCTCGATGAGCCGCTAGCGGCACTGGATATCGCTCACCAAATTGAGGTGCTAGCGCTGGTTCGCCAGCTATGCGATGAGCTGAACCTTGGCGTCATTATTGTATTGCATGATATCAATATGGCGTCACGCTACTGTGATGAACTGATGGCACTGCATAGCGGTCGCTTGCTGGCCCATGGCAGTCCGGATGATTTGATGAGTTGCAGCACCTTAGAAGCGATTTATGGCCTGCCCATGCAGGTGATGAAACACCCCAATGGGGAGCACAATATTGCCGTGGCCCAATGAGATTACCTTGGCCGCTGGCTTTTTCGCGCTTTCGACTGTCGGAATGAATGCTTTTCGCTATTTAAGTCAACGTTAAGTACCTATCAGGTCAGATGGTTATCCCAGCGGAATTCCTGGGTGACGAGCAACTCGGGCACTGCCGTGTCAGGCGTTACACGGTAGAGCCCGCCCTGGCCGGAGGAGACCAGAAAGCCGCCGTTACCATCACAGCGGGCCCCCGCAGCGTCAGGTAACTCCAAGTTAGCGTTCAAGCGGCCTTGTTCAGCATCCAGCAGCAGCACCCGATTGCCGCGAGGTGCGGTCACCAGAACAGTTGCCGAAACACGGCTAAACGCGACACTAGCGGTGTAGTGCCGCAGGCTGGCGGTGACCTCATCGGGCAGCGCCAGCTCAGAGAAGTCTCCGGCAGCATCCAGACGACAAATCAGCGGATAGGATTCCCACTCAGGGCCTTCAAATTGGTATCCGGCGATCACCGTGCCGTCCGCTGCCACGTCCAGATGGCGGCAGCTAAGCTGGTGGTGCGAAGGAGCGTGGCGGGCTACTACTTCGCCGCTGTGGCGGTTCATAAGCATCAGTGCTGGGGCCATGGTGTCCAGATTGAGCTTTACCCGGCCGTAGTCTGGATGAGTCTGGATGCCGCCCAAACCAATAACTAGAGTGTCGCCATCCGGCATCAGCCGAAGCTCATGGGGCCCGATACCACCCAGCGGCATATCACGGACATGGGTGTAGTCGTTGGCAGCATCGTAAACGCGCACTAGCCCGGCGCTGTCCTCCAAACGATTAGCGGTGACATACAGGTAGCGCCCGTTCAAGTCGAAAACGCCATGCCCGTAGAAGTGATAGCCCTCCCCGGCCGCAATGGTGTGGGCTAATTGGCGGCTGTCCCCATCGATCACATGCATCCGTGTACCGGGACGGCGAGCGAACAATACTGCCTGGCGGGAATCAGGCCGTAAACAGCCGCCGTGACAGCGCTCGGGCACTTCGATCATAAAGCGGTTTTTACCATCCAGTGCTACCCCAGCGATGTAATGCTTCCCATCAAGACCATCAACCGCGCTAAACAGCCAGTCAGCATTTTCGCGCCCTGGCATCGCCCAGCTCAGCGGTGTTAGTGCCATTACGACACTTCCCAGGCCAGCTTTCAGCACCTGCCGTCGCTGCATAGCTCAATCTCCATCGCTAGAATTAAAGCCACGCACCAGGCCAAGCTCGGCCGCAATTTCGGTCCCCAGCAGATAGTTCAACTGACCAATATTGAGGTAAAGCGATTGCTGGCCACGAAATGCCTCGCCGTCAAGTGACGTTGTCAGCCCCGGTGGCAGATCACCCGTCTTGGCTAACGTCTTATCCAGTTGATCACGAAATGCCTCGGCGAGTGGCAGTGCATCGGCTTCACGCAGCAACGCCGAGAGCCCTGGAAGAAACCCCGTCCGCAGCCCTTCAAGCGTACTTTCCACCAAACGAATGGAGTTACCGCTACGCCAGGCTTCCGCTAAATAGCGGTTAGCGGGCGATCCTTGCAGGCCCATTGGCTCACCAAGACGTTTCTGTTCGAGGGTTTCGAGCGCTTGAATAGCGTTAGCCAACGTGGTTTCGGTGTAACGCGGGGTATCACGATAGTGCACGCCAAAGGCCTGCCAGTCGCGTTCCAGCGCGTTACTAGTGTCTGCGAGATGGGTAGAGATAGCCTGCAACAAACCACACATCGCCGGCTCACCAAGTGGCCGGTCACTCATGGCGTCGTCATAAAGCAAGTACTCAATAGCCGGAAATCCCTGAATCGCGACGCTATCGCTAGCGATGTCTTCAACCGTTGGCGTGGTGCCAGCTTGCAACCACCCTTCTACCTTGCTACCTACTAGGTTCTTGCGGTCTGGCCAAAACTGAAGTTGCCAGCCACGGCTGTTCTGCTCAATGGGTCCAAACTGGACAAAGCGCACCGCCTGCCAAGCTTGATAAGCACCCAGCCAGTCGCTTTCAAGCCGCTGTTTAAGCGATTCATCGGGAGCTTGGCAAAAACGCGTTGCGCTAGCCTCCAGGCGCTCAGAGGCATTACTGAGTTCGGCATACTGCTGCGCTATCGCGCTATGCCAGATATCACGCGGTGTATTGGTGTCCGCATCAGCAGAAACCAATGCAGAAAGGGGGGCCGCTAAAAACGCAACCGCCACCCCCAAACGACGAAGAGAAGCAATCACATAAACTCCTTACCAATAGTCGATAGCAGTAACAGAGGCGTCGCAAAGCTCACAGAGACTCAAGAAAGCGAATAAGTTCCGCGCGCTGGTCAGTCGGTAGATGTCGATAGGCTTTGGTGGCCGCCTCTGCTTCGCCACCATGCCAGAGAATCGCCTCTTCGAGCGTGCGGGCACGGCCATCGTGGAGAAAGCCAGCTCGAGGATTCACTGTGTGTGTCAGGCCAATACCCCACAACGGTGGGGTGCGCCATTCGCGCCCATCCGCTTGGAATTCACTACGATGATCGGCCAAGGCTTCGCCCATATCGTGGAGCAGTAGATCGCTATAAGGCCATATTTCTTGATTCGCCAACGCCGCTCGGGGGGCATCCGAGGCGGTACGATGGCGAGGGGTATGGCAGCTTGCGCAGCCCAGTGCGTTAAATGTCTCGGCACCCTGTATTACCTCAGGATCATCCATGTTGCGGCGCATCGGCACCGCCAGGCTAGAGGCATAGAAGGTGATGAAGTCTGCAATTTCATCGCTGACTTCAGGCGTTCCACCCTCAGGAAAGGCATCGCACCCCTGACTATCCATACAATCAGTTTGTGGCACTAAGCGAGAAGTTAGCCCCATATCGCCGGCGAAGGCGTGCATGCTCTGCTGCTCAATGCTGGGTTCACCCGCTTTCCAACCAAAGCGCCCCATCACCGTGGTGCCACTGCGCACATCCCAGACTTGGTTATAGCGCCCGGAAATGCCATCGCCATCAGCATCGTTGGGGTCGGCTGCAGCCATAAGGTCTGCTTCAGGAATCGCCTCCAGTAGGCCCAGACCAATCATTGGTGGCGCCAACCTCGGCGACGTCAGCAGCGTATTTGGTAACTCACCGTAGGCAGGTTCGGCAATTGAGTAAAGCGGCTCCTGCAAGGTAACGCTATGGCCGTCGGCAAAGCCCACTTCCCGCGGACGGTACTCAATGATCAGTTGGCCCTCCGGTTGCACGCCAGGAATCGCAGAGGTTTGTAGCTGCAAGCCGTAGTTGGGTACCGGAAGCGCGCCCCGTTGCTCCAGAATTTCCGGCTCTGCCTGATTGGAAGGCAGCGAAAGACGCAGAAACAATGCGATGGGGGTTTCATCTCCCATTGGTGGGTGGCCCCGCCCATCCTTGAGATGGCAGCCTTGACAACTATTGGTATTAAACAACGGGCCCAGGCCATCACGGGCCTCAGTGCTGGCAGGTGCGACCACCCAGGGGTTGCGGAAAAAGCTATTGCCGACGCTGAAATCAAGCCGCTTGGTCATCGACATATTACGTAGCGGTAATGAATAAGCGTTGTGATCAAATTGCTCCACTGCCCCATCGCCACCGCTCATCGGCGACGATTGAATGGCGGGAGATTCAGCCGCCTGTAAAGAGACCACAAACACAGAGGCCGCCAACAGTGCTAAGAAAAGGCAGCATTGAGCGAGTCGCCTGAAGGCAAAAAAGCGAGATAGGTGGCACATAAATATACCTTGAGACAAACGACAAAAGCCGTCCGACAGCCAAGCTGCCGGACGGCTCATAAAATCACATGAATGATTTAGAAGCGATGGCCTGCATCATCCGGCTGTAAAGAGGTAACTCCCAGCTCACCGGCGGCTTCTTCAAGGGATGCCGTTTGCGCCACCAGGGCGAAAATGGCGTCGTTGATCAACTTACTCCCTTGCTCGTTGCCGGGTGCAATCATCATATCAAACGCCATCGGCGAGCTTTCCGCTTCAGCCGCTTGCTTGATAGCATCGAGCTTGGCCATGGTTGCTTCAAGTTGGTCACTCAGGCTATCAGCAAGTGCTTCATTTTGCTGCGACAGCAAGTTTTCCAATGATGGGCCTTCTAGGATACTGCCATCCAATCGCTGATAGGTGCCCGTGTAAATATTCTGAATCCCCTGGCCGTTGTAGTAGTGAGAGTTGTGGGTATTATCGCTGAAGCAGTCATGCTCATCTTCAAAAGAGTTAGCTTCAAGCGCGACTTTTAAGCGCTCCCCCGCTAGCTCACCCAACGATAGCGACCCCATACCAAATAGCATACGGCGCAGGCCTTCCTGATCACTTTCAGCTAGCAGTTCCTGACGATAGTTGCCTTCAACTTCCGGCGACCACTGGGCAACCATCCACTCAAGATCACTGACCAGCAGGTCCGACACTGCATCCAAGTACGTCCGGCGACGATCGCAGTTACCATGGGTGCAGTCATCGCCAGTTTGGAAGTCACTCACCGGACGCTCACCACTGCCTGCTTCGA
The DNA here is from genome assembly GCF_024138895.1 of Halomonas sp. XH26. NCBI lineage: Bacteria > Pseudomonadati > Pseudomonadota > Gammaproteobacteria > Oceanospirillales > Halomonadaceae > Halomonas > Halomonas sp. XH26. Next base: position 905,647 of record NZ_CP071889.1, on the reverse strand, counting down.
AGCCATTAAGATCCTGCCCCCAGAGCAGAAATTCGATGGCGTGGTAGCCGCTGGCGACGTTGGCTTCTGAGCCACCCACTTCGTTAAGGTCAGCTAAGAGCTCTGACGTAATATCACTGACATCCAGGACTTCTCCCCCTATCGTGATACGTTCGTTGGCAATGATATTAGCAGTGGCCCCTTCATTACCCAGCTCATGTTGATAGCCATCGCTTTCGACATAATCAATCATGCCCTCATCCAGAGGCCAGGCGTTCAGCTGCCCTTCCCAGTCATCCACCACAACATTGCCAAAACGAAATACTTCGCTTTGCTGATACGATACCCGTGCTTGCAGCCAGGCTTGCTTCGCTGCGTTAAGAGCCTCTGCTGTGGGGTTGGCCAGCAATTCGTCGATACGCTCGTTCAACACCTCGGCGGCATTGAGCGCATCGGCGTAATTAGCATGTGCCAAGTCGGCATAGTGATGGACCACAGCGTCGGCGCTAACAGCATCGTCAGCGGAAACGGCTAAAGGCATCAGCGCGCTAAGCGCAACGATACCTGCAAGAGGGCGACGGAGCATGATGACAGGCATTACAGTGTCCTTTAAGCGATGGCATTGAGAGTTTAGTGTCGTTTCCCTGCAGATTAATGTAAGTCATTTACTTATGATATTCAATCTCACTTACATAAAGATATGGCGCTTTTATTTGTTAAATACGCGTCTTTTGCATAACGTCATTACTTTCTTATCCTGGGAAGACGGCCATGTTGGATTACAAACTTCTCCATGCCCTGGCCACAGTGGTGGAGAGCGGCGGTTTTGAACGAGCAGGCGATATATTAGGGCTTTCTCAATCAGCCATTTCCCAACGTATAAAAGCACTGGAAGTACGCCTAGGCCAGCCAGTGCTAATGCGCCACCCTAAGCTTTCACCCACACCTGCTGGTCAGCGGCTACTCACCCATTACCAGCAAGTACAGCTGTTAGAACACGACCTACAGCAGACGCTACCTACGCTAGATAACGCAACGACCCGACTAAGAATCGCCATCAACGCTGACAGCGTGGTGACGTGGTGGGCAAACGCAGTGGCAGATATCTGTCAAACCGAGGGCGTATTGCTCGATTTAGTTATTGAGGATCAGGACGTTGGGCTTAACCGTCTGCGAGATGGCGATGTCGCAGCCTGTCTTTGTTCTACGCCAACACCCATCGCGGGCGCTCGCTGTATTAAAGTAGGCGAGATGCGTTATCTCCCACTAGCATCACCTGCCTACGTGCAACGCTACTTTCCTGAAGGCCTTTCTCCAGAAGCTTTTCAGCAAGCCCCGGTAATTGTGTTCGGCCCTCATGACCAGCTTCAGCATCAGTTTCTTGCTCAGTGCGGTTATCACGGCCATTTCCCCTACCACCTATGTCCTTCATCTGAAGGGTTTGTGCGTCTCGCCGCCGCAGGCATTGGCTACGGAATGGTTCCACAACTGCAGGCACTAGACCAATTGCAAAAAGGCCAACTAGTCAGCATCGCCCCTGGCCACTCACTGACAGTGCCACTCTATTGGCATTTTTGGCGCCATAGTGGACAACTAGTCCAGCAGCTAACTAAAAGTCTGAACTGTCTCATGCTTTAGACCCATTGTCGGCCACTCGCTTTGAAAAAGGTCTACACTTTGCCTAGGAGCAAAACGCGCCCAAGGCAGGCAAGGGAACCTAGGCACTAAGACCTAGAAGCGACAAAGCCCAACGCAAAAATAACCAAAATAGCGATATTTATGGATGCTTACTGTTGGTTAAAGCGCCTTCCGGCTGGCTTGTTAGTGCTTATTATTAGCTGGCATTCACAAGCAAGTGCTGCAGCTACCATCGTCGTCTCTCCCGAGCAGGCGCGTTACGACTTAAATGAAGCAAGCGGTTACTGGAATACCTTAGAATCGCTAAACCTACGCGATGTTTTAGCATTATCTCCTTCATTTAAACCGGTCCGTCACGCCTCTGATTTGCATTTCGGCTATACACAAAGCGATGTCTGGCTAAAAACACAAATTCGTAATGCATCGTCCCTCCCAGCTACCTGGATGGTTAAATTCGAATACCCATTTTTAGACCATGTCACTCTGTATACGCTGAGAGAACACGCTAGTGACGTTCAGCACAGCGGGATCGCCGTGCCAATTGACGAGCGATCAATCGCCCACCGACAGGCTGTTTTTCCGGTGATGCTGCTCGGCGGGGAAACCGTGACGCTTTATACCCAGGTAAAAGCCACGGGCAGTAAATTTCTGAGCTATAGCTTAATGACGCCAGAGGCTTTTTATACTCAGAATGACCAGCATAATTTCTGGCTGGCGACTTACTTCGGCATGCTGCTAACATTAAGCGTTTACAACCTGCTGCTATTTTTTGTGCTTAAAGAGCACGTATTTCTCTACTACGCTCTATTTGCCTTCGGGTTTACACTGGCAAGTTTGACGTTCAATGGTCTTGGCACGCTGATGTTTTGGAGCTTCCTAGGCGATAACACCGCGCGCCTGGTAGCGATTGGCTTTACGTTTGCTTCTGCGATGGGAGCCCTATTCACTCAAAGTTTTCTTAATACAGCCATCTACTGCCCACGCTGGCATCAAATCATTACGCTATTTCGCGGCTACTGCTATATAGCGCTGGTAGCAATGATATTTTTGCCAATTCAACCCGCCCTACGCTTAATGGATATAACAGGGTTTGCTGCCTCACTATTAATGCTCGTGTGCGGTATTTATTGCAGTTTGCGCCGCGTGCCTAGCGCCCGTATTTTTGTGCTCGCCTGGTCAATATTTCTACTAGGGGCTAGCGTATTCGCACTTCGAAATCTTAGTATTCTACCCGCCAACTTCCTAACCCTTCATGGGATACAAATCGGCTCAGCCATTGAGATGTTGCTGCTATCTTTCGCACTGGCCGCACGTTTTAATAAATTAAAATGGCAGAAGGAGCGCGCCCAGGCAGAAACCGTCGCAATGCTCAAAAAGCAGGAAGCTGTTCTAGAAGCAAAAGTAGCTGCTCGTACTCAGGCACTAGAGAAACTAGCCAACCACGATATGCTCACCGGCTTGCTTAACCGCAATGGGCTGACGCGCTGTGCAGAAGCGGCTCTTGAACATTGCAAACAAACGCATACATCTTTAGCGCTAGTCATGTGTGACCTTGACTGCTTCAAACCAATTAACGACCAGTATGGCCATGAGATAGGCGACTTCGTGCTTCAGCAAGTTGCCAAACGTCTCGTGCACGTCGCACGTGGGAGTGATCATTGCGCGCGCTTTGGCGGCGACGAGTTTATTCTCTTACTAGAGGGGATAACTGATCAGACTGCGTTAGAGGAGATGCGTAACCGTATCGAACAGACCGTTCGCTCACCTATCAAGCTACCTGATGGCACGTTAGTTAGCGTAGGCGTCAGCATCGGTATTTGTATTAGCCATGACGGTAACGATACGTTAGCCAGCCTGCTTCGTGAAGCGGATAGCCAGATGTATGCCGTCAAGTCACGCCAAACCACCCGTTACTATGGCTATGGTTCAGCGTGATCATGATGGATAGAAAACTATATCAGTCAAACAAGCTCATACGTTTCATAACGTTATCGCGCTTGATTCGCCAGTGAAATAGAGCACCCGCAATATGCAGCGTAATAAGCACAACTAACGCCCACCCTAAACGCTCATGCCAAACAAACAGCGTTTGCGAAAGCGCTTCGTTTTTGCCCAACAACCCCGGCAAATGCCATTGAAAAAACTCAACAGGAAAGCCGCCGGTAGCAGTGGCTGTCCAACCAATCAGTGGCATAACCACTAGTCCCGCATAAAGCAAGTGATGCACGCTAGTACTGATAATTCGCTCGAAGGCATTGAGCGGCGGCTCGTGGTCGGGCACAACAAAAGCTAGCCGCGTAATAATCCTCAGCGTCATTAGCAACAGTATCGTCACGCCTAAGGTTTTATGGCTAGTGTAGAGCACGTTGGTAAGCGCATTCCCCAGCAAATCAACGGCGCGTTCATACCCCAGGAAGCCAAGCGTCAGGCCACTTAACAATGACAGCAACACGGCGACTGCCACTAGCCAATGCAACACTCGGTGAGGATAAATATAGTGATCTAGCTCGTGCATTCAGAACTCCTGGCTCATTCGCGTCATGGTAATTAGCTTAGTTCAGTCAGGTTACGTTAGAAAAACTAATTATCGAGTTCCTCACTGAGCAGTATCACGATCAACCCCCATTTGGCCACCTTTGGACCAATTTTCCCGCGTTACTTCTTGAAAAAACACCTGCACGCTCACCGGGTCGGTACCATACACATCGCAGAACGCGTCAGTAATACGCTTTGCCAATTCTCGCTTTTGCGCAAGATCACGGGGGAATTGCTGGATACTGACTATAGGCATCTTAACTTCCTATCAAAGAACACGTTAAAGCAACACCTTATAACGCTTCACTAGGTGCCGCTAGCTGTTCGCGAATCAATTCCCCTAAACGCCGCGCAGGTTCAGAAGGACGGTGTGGAGCACGATGGAGCGCTAGCTCAATCATTGGCAAGGCCGGAAGACCACTGCTGTCATCCAGCGGGCGCAGCGATGGGGTTAACATACTACGCGTTACCACAACAACGGCTAACCCCGCTGTTACGATAGGAGCAAGACCCGCCATTGACTGGCTGGTATACGCAACGCGCCAATCACGCCCAGCCCCTTGTAACGCCTGCTCGGCAACCTCGCGAAAAACATCAGCGCCGGGTGAATAAAGCGCTAGCGGAATAGGGTCACTTAGCGAAGGCTGCTGATTTACCCCTACCGCCCATATCAGCGGCTCACGACGAATCACATCGCCTCCTGGCGAGTTTCGTTGGCGAGTCACCAGCGCTAAGTCCAACTCCACTGCTTTGACCTGTTCGACCAAGTGAGCACTGGTGCCACACTTTACGGTTAGCCCCACCGCAGGATACAGCTGGTGAAAGTACGCAAATACTGACGGCAATAGCGACGCATAGTCTTCAGGAATACCCAACGTTAAATCGCCCGTTATCTGGCGCGCCTGCATATCGCTCCACGCGTCGTCATTAAGTGCCAATAGGCGGCGCGCGTGAGCCAGTAAGCGATCTCCTTCTGGGGTGAAACGCAGCCGTCGCCCAGCTCGCTCATGCAAACTCACATCAAGCTGCGTCTCTAAACGCTGTAACTGCATGCTCACTGTTGACTGGGTATACGCTAGCCGCTTTGCCGCTGCCGTGACGCTCCCGGTATCGGCAATCGCGACCAGCGTACGCAACAGAGTTAAGTCAAACGTCGGCGCGCGCATACATCACCATTATTGATAATAATGATCATAAAAGATCGATATTGTGATGAGGTGTTTACTGAGTATGCTGCGCGTCTCAGGTTTAACGCAAGGAGAGATGCCATGCATCCCGTTCATTCCCCGGTTGTCATATCACCCAGGTACAGTGTATGCGCAGCACTTGTGGCGGTGATGTTATGGAGCATAGCGCCACTATTAGCAGAGTTGGCGCGGGATACCTCTCCGCTTCAGCTCACCGCACTTACGCTGCTGGCAGGTGCACTAGCGACACTGCCACTCAGCCGTCGCGTTAACGTCGCGGCTTGCCGTCTGCGCTGGCAAATTAGCGTATGGCTTGGTCTACCACTGTTGATCGTCGGTGCTGTTAGCAGTTACTACATTGGCATGCGTCTAGCACCTGCCGCAGAAGCCGCGTTGATCACTTACACCTGGCCAGTGCTGTTTGTGCTATTAAGCCAATGGAGCCGGTTTGGTCGTCTGCATATCGCAAGCGTAACAGGCGCGCTAATTGCTTTTTCGGGTGCCACTATTTTGTTACTGCCGCAAGCCTTAAGTGGCGGCTTTGGTGGGGCTGCTTCAGGATATGGGTTAGCGCTACTGGCGGCTTGTTGCTGGGCGCTCTACTCCTGGCTCGGGCAAGTAGCTCCTGTATCGCTGACGCCATTGCTCCCGCGGTTATTAATGGTCGCCTGCGCTGTTGCAACCTGCGCCAGCTTGATAGTGGAAGGAACCTTCATCATGCCGCAGGGCGAAGCTCTGTTGGCGGGCATCGCGCTGGGGCTTGGGCCGTACGGCATCGCCATGGTGGCCTGGGATAAAGCACTACGATTTGGCCAAGCCAGCCTAGTCGGCAGCCTTGCCTATGGTGTACCGATCCTAGCGGCACTGCTACTGGTACTGGCAGGCGTCAGCGTGTTCGACTGGCGGCTACCAACGGCCGCCTTGTTGGTCGTTATAGGCTGCTTAAAAGCGAGCCGCTGAAGCACTACTTACCTAAATAGCGAGGCTTTGCGATACCTTCCAGCGCATCAAGGGATAACGTCAAGACAGGTTGGCCGGCTGCATAAGGGGCAATTTCATAGACGTTATATTTAACTTCCCAGGCAGTTGCTAACGGGGCTATGTTGCGGCTCTCGCTGAGCGGCCAACTTAGGGCAAACTGCTCATCATGGCCCATCTCCTCTATCCAGCGCTGGTGGGCCTGATCGAGCAGTGCTTGAAAAGCGCCCTGCTGGTCTTCCAACAGCATATCGTCTGGATCAACCACACGCTGCTGACGCTCGTCTATCACCATAAACTCAGTCATTGGCAAACCATGCGCTTGCCCCGCGTGATAAACGTAGCTACTTAGTTCAAGTATCAATAAGTCGTTGTGCTGCCCATAAACCTTAGCTTCTAACATCGCCTCGCTAGTCATTGCTCCAGGTGAGGTGCGATTATCTTCCTCAGCTAGCTCAAAAAAGTTTTGTGCAAAGGCATCCCAGCTATCAGCTGGCAATGCATCCTCCTCAGTAATGCCCATTGCAAGCGTTAACAGCCGCTTTCGTAGCTGCTCCGTTAGCTCTGCAGACTGCGGAAACGCAAGCGCAGACACGGTAACGGTAGAGCACTGTTCAGCTTGACACTCAGGTGCTATGTACTCTTTTTCAACCGTTTTTGAAACAAGCGCAAGTGACTCTTCAGAAGCATTATCCGACGACTGACAACCACTTAATAACAATAAACCAATCACCGTTAAGCCGAATGAATAGCGCAGCATAAAACCTCCTTGTGAATAACGTAGCCACCTTCAAGCCACGTAAATAGTAATACAAAAGCAAACGCCCCTGCTGTCACCAGCAAGGGCGTAGTTAATCATACAACGTGCGCTAAATTACGCGTCAGGCTGCATTTCTGTTGGCTCTGCATTGACTTGCAGCTCAAACATACCACTGCCGCTAACAGCGAAACCACGTGCAATAACGGTGTAGGTGCCCGGCAAAAGCGCCTGCTCTAAACGCGAGTTAGTGCCACTACCGCCGTCATCATCACTGTAAGAGTCGCTTTCTCCATGAATCTCTAAATACGTATCAAAGTCACTTGAACGCATATTAAGCCTGACCAAAGAGCTTTCTTCTAAGGTGAGTTCATAGGTCAACGGCTCACCGCTATACCAGCCATTGAGCGTTTCATTGGGTGTTAACTCACCTTCATTACGCAGCTCTACACCATCCGGTAATTCACGCGGCTCTACTGACAGCGTAAACAAACCACTGTCGGAGCCATACGCCGTGCGTGCTGTTAACTGATAACTACCCGGCGCCAAGAAATCGGCAATACTGGCGTCCAGATTGCCAGCACTGTCGTCATCTTCGCGGAAATATCCATTAGGCCCCTCCAGCACAAGATATGAATCGATATCGCTTGAACGCATATCGATTTGATACATACCCGCTTCTTCGATCTCTAGCTGATAACTCAGCTCCTGACCACTCAACCAACCACTAAGCGTATCACTAGGCATAACGCTACCATCGTTGCGTAGCTCACCATCGCCCGGCAACTCACGCGGTTCAGCACTCAACGTGAAAAGGCCACTCCCTTCGCCGAAGGCAGACCGTGCGGTGACGGTATAATCACCAGGAGCAAGGAAATCTGAAATACGTGCATTTAAGTTGCCCGCACCATCATCATCTTCACGGTAGTAGCCGTTCGGGCCAGATAGCTCTAGATACGCATCAAACTCATCAGCGCGCATCTCGATTTGATACATGCCTGCTTCTTCGACGGTTAACGATACCTCCCGAGAGGTTCCATCTAACCAGCTATCCATCGGCTCGCCAATGGCCAGCGTGTCAGAGTCGCTCAGCTCAACCGTGCGGCTATTAAGGGTGAATGGGCCATAGCCACTTGCATCCGCCCCACTGACAATCACCAGATAGTCTCCAGTTTCTTCGACATGGTGACGAACTGTCTCAGCACTCTCTAACAGCTGTAGCTGATCGTCATAGAGCGCTACCAACCCCTGCAAGGCGCCGCTAAGAGAAAGTTCTACTAACGAACCTTCTTCAAGGCTGATCGCATAACGCAAATAGCGACTACCGTCATTACCGTTTAACTCACCTGCCGAGGTAATTTCGCCTCTAGCACGCTCGCCAAGCGTGACGCTATCAAGCCCTGCTAATGCCGAGGAAGCCTGCCCCTGTTCTGAGCTGGCAGACTCTTCAACGGGGGCCGGTGTCGTAAAGCTCGGCACGGCCTGAGCAGCTAAAAAACCAACAGCAACCCCGCCGACAGCAACCAAAATCAGCGTTAGAGAAGAAGACTTAGCCATAGGTGCATCCTTGTTTATTGGCAAACATTTAAAACCTAGCGAGCGTTAATTATATGATGCTTACCTGATTAAAGTGAGCCTTTATCTAAAATTTATAATAGACACGATACATTGCTTAGTTACATCGACCACACTTCTTTAACTTGCTGAATTACAAAGGCACTGAAGAAAGTTGCAAAAAATCTTAATTTAGAAGCCAATTGCATCGATCTTCTTAAAGCTTGCCGTATCAAAATAGCCACGTTACTATCGGCAGATATGTCGGTAACATACCGATACGTATAGAATCAGCACTATGCAAACTGAGGCACTCCAATGGGAGCATCTAAACGTTTTATCCGAACGAGTTGTGCAGCGGCATTACTCATTTTTTTTACAGCTAGTCATGCGTTTGCCATCGATATTGAAATTCGTGAAGGGGTTGCATCCTTCTACAGCGACCGTTTTCAAGGATCACCCACTGCCAGTGGTGAACCATTTGACCAACAAGCACTGACGGCAGCTCATCCAACGCTTCCTTTTGGTACCAAGGTGCTAGTTACCCGCCCAGATACCGGACAGGAGGTTGAAGTACTGATCAATGATCGCGGTCCCTTTGTTAAGGGACGTATTATTGATCTATCAAAACGGGCAGCTCGCCAACTCGGCATGATTCGACGTGGCGTCGCACCCGTCATGATCACCCTGGTCGATTAACGGATAGCACACCCGCAAGCGTGTGATACCCCTTAAAAAAACAGCGTTGAAGAAGATTCAGCTTAATTGAAAGCGGCTCACCAGGGCCGCTTTTTTATTGCACTACAAATTAATTCTTTGACGAACTTGAAAGCACGCTAATGGTCTCTATGCTGCAAGGAGATTTGTTTAAATCACACATGCAGGAGGCACCCATGCAATCTCGCTTTTTTACCTTAACTAATTACCCCACAGGCTTACCAAACCGCGAATTATTTTCACTGGAAAGCCAGGAACTCCCCGACCTTGACGAAGGTGAAGTCAGGGTTCGCAACCATTGGCTGTCCGTTGACCCATATATGCGTGGACGAATGACAGGAGTGCGCACCTATGTCGCCCCTTTTGAGCTGGGCAAGCCGATGGAAGGTGGCGCAATTGGCGAGGTCATTGCGTCTAACCACCCTACCATTAAGGAAGGCGATAAAGTCAGCCACATGGGCGGTTGGCGAGATATCGCTCAAGTGCCAGGCGACAGTGTTACTGCACTACCAGACAGCGACATACCAGAACAAGCTTATCTAGGTGTATTGGGCATGCCAGGCATGACGGCATGGACAGGCTTGAACCTTATTGCTGAGTGTAAGCCTAGCGACAATGTACTGGTAAGCGCTGCCAGTGGTGCTGTTGGTTCGCTTGCTGTACAGCTGGCGAAAGCCAAAGGTTGCCACGTGGTTGGCATTGCTGGGGCTGCCCACAAGCTTGCGTGGCTTGAGTCATTGGGCGTTGAGCCGGTTAGCTACCAAGGCCGTAGTGCACAGGAGCTCAGCGACGCTATTAAGCTTGCTAGCCCTAATGGCATTGACGTGTATTTTGAGAACGTTGGTGGTACCTGCTTAGAAGCAGCGCTAAGTCAACTCAATGACGGTGCACGCATTGCCGTATGTGGCATGATTGACAGCTATAACGCCGAAGCACCAACACCAGGGCCGAGCAACCTTTCCCAGCTGGTGGTACGCAAAGCTAAGATGCAGGGATTTATTGTCGCCGATCACTGGTCTAGCTATCGCTACTTCCTCAACGAAGTCTCTCCTCAGGTAGCGAAAGGCAATATAGCCTATAAAGAAACCGTCAAAGAGGGTCTTGAAAGCACACCGGATGCCTTTTTAGCGCTTTTTGAAGGGGGCAACACCGGCAAAATGCTGGTGAAGCTCACTGACTAAGCCATGCTTACGTCAAGTTAACCCCACATTGCCTACCTCACTATTTCCTACCCCAATAACAAGCCGCGCTACGGTAACAGGCGCGGCTTTTTGGTTTATAGCACTACTTAGCAAGCAAATGATTAGACCAAAAGTGAATTGATTATTAAAATTACCCATAATCAATGTGTGTTTTAACCCATCATCACTGCCAATGGGTTAGGGCACGTTGCAGATCTGTCGCTTTTCTAATTTTACCAAGCGGCTTCAATTCGTTGTTAATAGGGGTTTTCTCATGGATGGACACACGCGTGCCCACGGCAAATGGCCAGCGCTACTGCTTGGCCTGCTACTCGCGGTAGCTGGTGTTGCACTGACCATTGGCGGCGCTAAGCTGCTTAGTTTAGGTGGTAGCGCCTACTACTTAATCGCTGGGGTCAGTATTTTTGTTGTCGGTGTACTGCTGGCAATGCGCAAAGGCATAGCCTTATGGCTTTATGCAGCGGTACTTTTTGCAACGCTGCTATGGGCACTCTGGGAAGTTAGCTTAGACTGGTGGCAGCTGGTCCCCAGGGTTGCCATTGTCTGTTTAATTGGCATCATTTTACTGCTTCCCTGGTGGCGAAAACCGCTACACTCACGCGGCGGCAGCCTAGCGCTAGTGGCAAGCATTGTCGCAGCGATTATTGTGGCAATTGCTAGTCAATTCACCTATCCAGGTACTGTGGCAGGCACGATGGAGTCTGCCAATAATAAAGAGGTTAACCCAGCCCAGGCTGCAGGCGATGACTGGCCTGCCTACGGCGGCACTAATGCAGGGACGCACTACTCCTCGCTTAGTCAGATTACTCCTGAAAATATAGGCGAACTGGAAGAGGTGTGGCGTATTCAAACCGGTGATGAACCCGGCCCCAATGCACCGCCTGAAATCACCAACCAAAACACGCCGTTAAAGGTCAACGATAGCCTTTATATTTGCACATCGCACAGCCGTGCGATGGCACTGTCGCCCGAAACCGGCGAGACTCTGTGGGCGTTTGATCCCAACATTAGCACCATGGGCGCAGAGGACTTTTCCGGCTGGGCGCATATGACCTGCCGTGGCTTGGCGTATTACGATGCAGCTAACTATTTCAGCAGTTCTGAAGATTCCACCATCGATAAACCAACACTGTATGCCGATGGCAGCCAGTTTGAACTCGACCTATCCTTCTCGCTCACCTCTGAAGAAGACTCCACTTCTGAGTTGTTAAGCGCCACCGATGTCATGTGCCCACGCAGACTTTACCTACCCACCGCCGATGCCCGCCTGATTGCACTCAACGCCGATACCGGAGAGCGCTGTGAAAGTTTCGGTGAAAACGGTGAGATCGATCTGACGAACAATATTGGCGAGTTCAGACCAGGGGGCTATTACTCAACATCGCCCGCTACTGTTACTGAAGACTTGGTGATTTTGGGTGGCCACGTTACCGACAACAGCTCAACCGACGAACCTTCTGGCGTAATACGCGCTTTTGATGTGCACACTGGCGAGCTGGTGTGGAACTGGGACAGCGGTAATCCCGAAGACACCACACCATTAGAAGAGGGCGAGACTTACACACGTAACTCACCCAATGTGTGGGCGCCGATTAGCGTCGATGAAGAGCTTGGCCTCGTTTACCTGCCCATGGGTAACGCTACGCCGGACCAGTACGGCGCTAACCGCTCTGAAAATGATGAGACCTATAGCGCAGGGCTAGTAGCGCTTAATTTGGACGACGGCCAAGTGGCCTGGGTGTACCAGTTTGTGCACCACGACTTATGGGACATGGACACACCCGCACAACCCGTATTAATTGACTTGGCGACGACAGATGGCAGCCAGCCAGCTGTCATTCAGCCCACTAAACAAGGCAGCTTGTATGTATTAAACCGTGAGACTGGCGAGCCGATTGTGCCCATTGAAGAAGTGCCCGCTCCTCAAGGTGCTATTGAAGGCGACTGGACGGCAGAAACTCAACCTCGCTCAGCGCTGAATTTGCTGCCACCGCCGCTGACTGAGCGCGACATGTGGGGCGCATCACCCTTTGATCAGATGATGTGCCGCATCCAGTTCCGCTCGCTGCGTTATGAAGGCCAGTACACACCGCCTTCGCTGGAAGGCAGCATTATCTACCCCGGCAACGTTGGAGTGATGAACTGGGGGGGTGTTGCGGTAGACCCCGAACGCCAAGCACTGTTTACCGGCGCGAAGTACTTAGCGTTTGTTTCCAAGCTGATTCCACGTGATGAAGTTGAGGATGGCCAAGGATCCGCTAGCGAGCAAGGTTTGCAGCCCAACACAGGTGCCCCTTACGCAGTCAAACTCGGCCCGCTGCTATCAGTACTCGGCCTTCCCTGCCAAGCACCCTCTTGGGGGGATGTGGCAGGAATCGACCTACAAAGTAACGAGATTGTGTGGAAGCACCGCAATGGCACCACCCGCGACAGCATGCCCTTTGATCTGCCGATTGGTCTGAACGTCGGCGTTCCTGCGCTAGGTGGCCCGCTAACGACTGCGGGTGGCGTTTCATTCCTAAGCGGCACTCTGGATCAATACCTGCGCGGCTACGACATCACCACTGGCGAAGAGCTGTATAAAGCTCGCTTGCCTGCAGGTGGCCAAGCAACGCCGATGACCTACACCGGTGCAGATGGCCGTCAGTATGTAGTCGTTACCGCCGGTGGTCACGGCACCTTCGGCACCAAAATGGGTGACTACGTGATTGGTTACGCGTTACCGGAATAGCCATCACTCAGCGTAGTAATAAATGAGAACGGGCGCCCCGATGGGTCGCCCGTTTTTTGCTAAGGAGCCTCTGATTAAAAACTCAGCTCCACGCCGCCATAAACACTTCGCCCTGGGGCTGGCTCATAAAAGCGGCCAAAGGTGCCGTTTAAGCGCACATTGGCATAGTGCTCTTCATCAAGCAGGTTGCGCAGACCAAGATAAGCGCTTAGTCGCGTACCTTCACTTAACTGCCAACCATCACCCACTCGGAGGTTGAGCAGCCAATAGCTATCTACCTCCGTCGCATTAGCGTTATCCGCTACTAAATCACCGATGTATTCGGTTTCCAACGTGGCGAAACGCTGATCAAGGTTTTCCCAGGTTAATTGATTGACCCACGTCTGCTCTGGCAACCCAGGAATCCGGTTGCCATCAAAGCGTTCACTAGGTGTTGCAAACTTATCGAATTCATAACGCGCGAGGGTTAAAGCGCTATCCAGACGCCACTGGTCGGCAAGCTGCCAGCCCAGCGCCAGTTCTAGGCCATCGCGATTTGTGTCGCCTGCATTCTGATAGAAGGTACGGCCACCCTCATCATACGGCACCAGCTCATCGCGAACGCGGACCGAAAATAGTGCGAGATCGTAATCCATCGCCAACGGCTCAATGTAGCCACGCAACCCTATTTCGCGATTCCATGCTTTTTGCGGCTCAACAGCGGGGTTGAAACCACCGCCGGTCGGGTTGGCAAACTCAGAAAACGTAGGCGTCTCAAACGCGGTGCCGGTATTAATATACGCTTGGTGCTGCGGACGATAGCGATAACTTAGCCCCGCCGAGCCACTCCACTCGTTAAAGGTACGCTTCCCGCTTTGATCTCCATCACCAAGAAACGTATCGTCGACGTCTAGCGCCACCCGGTCAAATCGCGCGCCCAACGAGAGCGTGACCTGTTCCGAGAGCGCTAAATCTCCTTGGGCAAATACGCCAGCGGCAGTCGCCGTTTGGGTTTCATCCGCTAACTGCTCACCGACAGTCCCTTGGGCATCGACATCGTTACGAAAACGCTCATCCTCTTGGCGCGCCACATCCACCCCAACGATATAACTCAGCGGCAGGCTCCCTAACGCCACCTCGTGGTGATATTCAGCGTTTGCGCCCATATAGTCACGCTGATAGCCCAAACGACTACTACCCACAAAAGGCAGTTGCTGTTCAAAATCACGCTGAGCAATAAAGCCCTTGAGATACAGCTCGCCATCACCCGCCGCTAAGTCCTCGTACTGCAGACCCAACAGCTGCTGATCGACGTTTTGCCCAGCATCTAGCGCTAGCGAATTGGGCGCGGCCTGATCGCGCCCAGCGGCAACTTCACGGGCATTAAGTGCACCGGGATCTTCCGAACGGGGGTTATCCAACAGATTAATAATCGCGGTAACCGCCCGCTCACTACCGAGTTCTCGACGTATTTTGGCATTCAGCAAATACTTCTCGGTTGAGCTTTGTTCACGATAACCATCAACATTAAGCGCCGTCAGACTGATATGGTGCGACCAATCGCCCTGTACACCACCATTTTGCAGTGCCACTTTTTGATAGCCATCGCTACCTGCACCCATCCGCAGCCGTGTACCAGGATTATCACGCCCATCGGCAGTGGTCACATCAATCACCCCGCCAGCCGCATTGCCATAAAGCACTGAAGACGGCCCGCGGATCACCTCAATGCGCTCGGCGCTATCTAAATCAATAGCATCCAGCTGGGCTTGACCATCTGGAAGCGTGTACGGAATGCCATCTACCATAACGGTAATTCCACGCACACCAAATGGAGCACGCGCGCCAAAGCCGCGAATAGCGATTCGCTGTCCTTGAGCGAAATTATCGCGGTTTTGTAAAAACACACCCGGCACTCGGTTAAGCGCTTCATCCAACCTTACCCGCTGCTGACCTTGGGCAATTTCTTCACGCTCCAAGGTAGAAACGGCCGCTGGCGTGGCATACAGCTCGCGGGCTAAGCGCGGAGCGCTCACCTCTACTGTAGGCAGTACCGCGTCCTCACTGCTGGGTGCCTGCGCCCACGCAGGGCTGGCTAGAACAACGCTCGCGAGCAGCAGTGATGGCGGTAGATAGTGACTCATGGCGTTCCTTATTCATCTGTAGTCGATGGGCTTTCGCAGCCCTAATTTCTTGAAGATCTAATTTTTTGAAAACCTAAGTTCTTGAATACGCCTACCTAAGCAAGTGAACGATAGCCCAAACACGAGGTCGTACCTAAGTCGCACTGATTCGCCAAACTTAATCATTGCGACTACGTTACGCTCAATCGCTGAACCGCACTGTTGCTAAAAGGCCAGCATTAGCAATCAGCGCTAAAACCGTTATTGATATCTACATTCTAGAAACCCACGTTATTAATCTGTTCGTTATTAACCGACAGACTGTATAAGCAAAGGAGGCTGCATGGCGTTTACCGCAACTGACCCGATCAAGATGATCTTTGCCATTCTTCTACCCCCACTAGGGGTGTTTTTTGAGGTCGGTTTCAAAGGGCATTTCTGGCTAAATATCATTCTCACGCTGTTTGGCTTTATTCCAGGCATCATTCACGCCTTCTATGTCATATTGAAACACTAGGCATAGTGAAGCACCGATGCTCTTTTTTGCACCGATTTAACAAACGCCGCCTTGACGAGCACAAGGCGGCGTTTGTCTTTATGGGCCATGCATTGCTCACCCAGTCTTGCCGGACAATTAATACCCACCCCTTCAAAACCCGGCCCTGACGTTATGCGTGCAAGCGGCGATGCAAGGCATGGACTTGCTCGTCCAGCCCAGGCACTGGGCCATCAACAGTCAAACCAGGTACCACCTCATTAATCGATAGCGGAGCGACAGGCGGTGGCGCTACGCCAAGTGCAGCCAACCATACTCCCAACTGTTCAGAAGAACTGACGTAAACGATACGACCTAGCCCTACCCACCCATGAGCCGCTGCACACATTGGGCAGTGCTCTCCAGAGGTATAGACGGTCGCTTTCGAGCGCTCTTCAGGCGTCATATGATTCGCTGCCCAGCGGGCCAGCGAAAACTCTGGATGCTGAGTAGAATCCCCACCGGCAATGCGATTTCGATCCTCGGCTAATACCTTACCTTCAGCATTTACCAGCACACTACCAAATGGCTCATCCCCTGCATTTAAAGCCTCCTCTGCTAAAGCCACAGCGCGCTTTAGATATGCCAATTCATGTTCGGCAATCATTGGACTCTCCTCGTTTTGATAACGTGCCTTACCGACCGGGTTGTCGTTTCAAAAGTGCTGCGCCAAAGATACCATTTTTAACATTGAAGATCTGACTCACCGTAAAGCCCCAAGCACCTGAAAAGTGGGGTGGAAGTAACCGCGGTCCTGACACCACCCCCAGAAAATATTCATAAAAAAGCTTTGACCCGAAGAAAAAATCATGTCACTGTAGCGTCAGTTGGTTAGCAAGCAGCATGGTTTCAGAAGTGTACGATCTATTTCGGCAGCCTGATATTGTATTCCTTGTTTCACCCGCTACTATTCATCTGGGTAATACCAGGAACTTTATTACGGCGCATTAGCGCGAAAGGATCTACATCATGGCAACTGGCACAGTTAAATGGTTTAACGACACTAAAGGTTTTGGTTTCATCGCTCCTTCTGACGGCGGCGACGACCTTTTTGCTCATTTCTCTGAAATTCAGTCTGACGGTTTCAAAACCCTTCAAGAAGGTGCTAACGTTTCTTTTGACGTTACCCAGGGTAAGAAAGGCCTTCAGGCTTCTAACATCAAGCAAATGTCCTAAGCCTTAACGGTTTAAGAGTTTGCTCGAACCTTAACGGGTTCGGATAACAAGGCCCGCTTATGCGGGCCTTGTTGCGTTTGCATGTTGAAAATGAAAGACAAAGTGAAAGGCAGTTGTAATAAAGATGAAGAAAGAGAGTATGGTCGGATTTTTACCCCCTATTTACGCTCATACACCATTAGTTTGGCATCCACCGTCAGGGTAAGCTCATCAAGTGCCGCTGCACGTGCCCGCCCCTCCTGACTGGCACGGTAAAGATGGGGCGTCATCGTTAATAGATCACCAATTAATGCCTGCCCTTCCAGCGTTATTTGATAGTTAAGTGACTCGGTGTGCAACTGGGCAAAGCCCTCAGGCACTTCCCGTTCACTTGTCGTGTCTGGCTTAAGCGTGGGATAAATCACCTCCCTCAGCTCACGCAAGTGCCCCACTCCTGCCTCAACCTGCACCAACAGGCCACCCGGTTTTAATACCCGCGCAAATTCGTGATGCACCGGAAAGCCAAACATACACAGCACGCTGTCGAGCGTCTTCGTTTGAACTGGCAAGTGCGCATTGCTCCCGACGACCCAACGACAAAGCGGAGATTTTTTATCATCTTGCCTGGCCGCCGACAGCACTGCCCATTTGGAAATATCTAATCCCAGCAGTGAAAGTGGCCGCGAATTCGATACAGCACGAGATAGCTCACGCAAGTAATAGCCTTCACCGCAGCCAGCATCCAGGCAGCTAAATAGCGAACTAGCAGGTTGAGCCTCAGCATGGCTTAACAGATGTTTGCTTACCGCCTGAGCAATGGGCTGATAGTAACCAGCCCCAAGAAAACGCTGTCTTGCCGCCACCATCAGCTTACTGTCACCAGGGTCAGTGGAACGCTTTTGCTGTACCGGAAGCAAGTTGACGTAACCTTGCTTAGCAACATCGAAGCTATGCCCAGCAGAGCAGCGCCAAGTACTGCCTGCAAGATTAAGCGGCTCGCCATCTAACGGACAGGCTAGTAATTGAAAAGGAGTGCTATTCATAACAATGTGAACTCATAAAATATATGCCCATAAAACGTTGGTTTATAAAATTTTCTTTTGCCTATACGACCCGCGGGCGACATCTTTAAACAGCGTTGACTGCCACTGACGCACAGCCAGTACCGAGGTGGTGCCAAAGCGCTGATGAATGGGCAGCCCACTTTCTCGTTCACACAGGGCGTGAAACTCTTTTGCCAGCCGCTGCATTGTTTGTTGCCATTCAGCATTACCTGCATGAGAAAGCAGGCCATTCAGTACCATCAGCTTTTCGCTGTCGCTATCGAAACGGGACTGAAAAAACTCTGTGGCAATATATTGCTGGAAAAAACGCTGAATGGGGCCGCCAGGCCGCCAACGAAAATTCGCAGCCACACGCCGCCGGATTCGATTACCCGGCAGTAGGTCAATCAACTTTAGCCGTTCTAGCGCCAGCAGTTGCCGAGTGCACTGCGCCTCGCTGAGCTGGTACTGGTGATGAATTTCATCAAACCGATAGCCGTTAATCACACACACAGCGACCAAAAATAGCTCACGATCATCGACAATACTCTGCTCCTGCGCCTGGCTCAGCTCCTGCAAACGGTGCTCTTCCTCTTGCATGGATTGCACCAACTCAGCGAATTCCAGGTTAAGCTGGTCGCAAATACGCTCTAGCCGCTCTAGGGTGATGTGCTGCTCAGCGAATAGCCGCTTGACCGAGGCCTCGCTCAACCCAAGCCATAACGCCACATCAGCGTAGGTTTTCCCCTGAGAGCGCAGCTGGCGTTTTAAAGTATCAATAAGCGCGCTTGTCTGAGACACACAACCTCCAGACATATAAAGTAGCGTATAACGATACCGTAAAGCCCAAATAACACAACTTGAACCACCAGAGTTGCAACATTAACCCCATTTACCGAAAGTGCCCTAACTTCTGGTTTATAAGGCGTCATTTCATGCAACCTTTACTACGCATCACGGGTGTTTGGCCCTACCTGATTGCCATTTTCTTGAATGCCTTTGTGGATTTAGGACATAAAATCGTCATTCAAAATACGATTTTTAAAAGCTACGACGGTGAAACCCAGGTGGTACTGACGGCGTTGGTCAATGGGCTTATCCTTTTGCCGTTTATTTTGCTGTTTAGCCCCGCAGGTCATGTGGCGGATAGCTACCCCAAAGTTCGCATTCTCCGGGGTTCCGCCTGGGCTGCTGTCGCTGTTTCACTGGGCATCACCGCCGCTTATTACCAAGGCTGGTTTTGGCTGGCGTTTGCCATGACGCTAGTGCTGGCAATTCAGTCAGCCTTTTACTCCCCCGCAAAGTATGGCTTGGTGAAAGGGCTATTTGGCAAACCCCGCTTGGCAGAAGCTAACGGACTTATCCAGGCCGTCACCATTGGTGCCATTTTGGCCGGCACCGTGGCCTTTACCGCGCTGTTTGAAAGCTGGATCTTACCCAGCGCCCAAACACCCGGCGAGCTATTGCGCAGCATTGCGCCGCTGGGTTGGCTGCTGGTGTTGAACAGCGTTATACAAGTGATGGCACTGTATCGCTTGAAACCGGATAACGCACAGCCCTCGACGACCCCGCTCACCTGGCAGCGCTATATCAAAGGCAGCGCACTTAAAGACAACCTGAGCATTCTGGGCCGTCAACCGGTGCTGCGGCTGTCAATTATCGGTCTTGCGACTTTCTGGTCGGTGGGCCAGGTGCTGCTCGCCGCTTTTCCCGCCTATGCCAAAGATGCACTCAGCATTGATAACACCTTAGTGCTGCAAGGAATTCTTGCCGCTAGCGGTATTGGGATTGCATTAGGGTCATTGCTTGCCAGCAAACTGTCTCGTAACCGTATTGAAACCGGCTTGATTCCATTAGGCGCTGTCGGCGTTGCGGTGGGTCTGTGGTGCCTGCCACTGCTCACCACCCCCATCAGCCAAGCGCTGAACTTTGTATTTATTGGCATGATGGGCGGGTTATTCATTGTACCGCTCAATGCACTGATTCAATTTCATGCGGCAGACCATGAACTAGGCACTGTGCTGGCTGCCAACAACTGGATTCAGAACCTGTCTATGCTGGGCTTTCTGGCGCTTACCGCACTGTTTGCCCTGGCAGGTGTAGATAGCCACTACCTGTTGTTGCTCGTGGCGACCGTTGCCATGGTGGGCGGTGGCTACACTATCTTCAAATTGCCCCAAAGCTTGGTGCGCTTTCTACTCAGTTTTCTGCTCACTCGCCGTTATCGTGTTGATGTTCATGGATTAGAGCACCTGCCTGCCCAAGGCGGCGTGCTGCTGCTTGGCAACCATATTAGCTGGGTAGACTGGGCAATGGTGCAAATCGCCTGCCCTCGCCCCGTGCGTTTTGTCATGTTGAAGGATATTTATCAGCGTTGGTATTTGCGCTGGTTTTTTAAGGCGCTGGGCTGTATTCCTATCGAACGGGGCGCAGGGGCCGATAACGCCCTAGCCGCCGTTGCCGAACAGCTGAATAACGGTGAAGTGGTATGCCTGTTCCCCGAAGGCGCGATCAGCCGCAACGGCCAGCTAGGCGAGCTGCGCCGAGGCTATGAACGCGCCTGCAAGCTGGCCAACCCAGAGGTACGTATTGTGCCGTTTTACTTGCGCGGCCTGTGGGGTAGCCAGTTTTCTCGCTCATCCAGCAAACTCAAAGAGCTGCGTAACGCGCCGCTCCATCGCTCAGTCGTCGTGGCGTTTGGTAAGCCGCTTTCTAAGGACACCCCTGCCGACGTGCTCAAACGGCGCATCTTCGAACAAGCAACTAACTCGTGGCAACATGCTATCGATGAACTGCCCTCGCTGCCGGACGCCTGGATTCGTAGCGTGAAGCGTAACCTTGGCGCACAAGCACTCACTGATACCCTTAGCCACCCGCTGACGGCAGGCCAAGCAGTTACCGCCAGTCTGCTTATTGCAAAGCGCATCCACACGCTAACCCCTGGGCAAAACGTGGGCCTACTGCTGCCTAATAGCAGCGTGGGTGCACTAGCCAATATGGCAACACTTCTGGCTGGAAAAACACTGGTTAACCTCAACTATCATTTTGACGACAGTCCCAATGGCACCGCGAAAGAAGACACGTTTTCTGCGGCACTCGCCCAAGCCAACATCGACACGGTGTTTACCTCGCGCCACTTCGTCGAAAAACTCCAGCAACAAGGGTTAAACATCAGCCAGCGGCTAGCAAATACTCGGACGATTTACCTGGAAGATCTGCAAGCCAGCATCCGCCGTCATGAACGCGTAAGCACTTGGCTTGCCGTTCGCCTGCTGCCTACGTGGCTGCTTCAACGCCTTTACTGCCGCAGTAGAGATGCCAATGCCACCGCCGCCATTGTGTTTCCAAGCACAAGCGAAGGACAGCCTAAAGGCGTCATGCTTAGCCACCGCAACCTGATGGCCAATATTAAGCAGACCTCCGATGTGCTTAATACCCAATATGACGATGTGGTGATCGGCTCGCTGCCTCTGTTTCATGCCTTTGGTCTCACCGTTACCCAACTGCTGCCACTTATCGAAGGCCTGCCGTTGGTCTGCCACGCGGACCCCAACGACACTGCTGGTATTGCCAGCTCTGTCGCCAAGCACAAAGCCACCCTGATGTTCGGCACATCAGACTTTCTACAGCACCTAAACCACAGCCCCAAAGTGCACCCACTCATGCTAGAAAGCCTACGGGCAGTCGTTGTCAGTGCCGAAACATTGGATGAGCAGGTATGCAGCGACTTCGTCCTAAAATTCCATAAGCCTATTTATAAAGGTTACGGGGCAACCGAAACCGCTCCTGTGGCATCGGTCAATCTACCGGATTCGTTGGGCGCTCATTACCAAACAATACAGCAAGGCAGTAAAGCGGGTACCGTCGGCATGCCGCTCCCCGGCACCAGCTTTAAAATCGTTGAGCCGGAAAGCTTTGCGGAACAGCCTAGCGGAGAAGCAGGCATGATTTTAATCAGCGGTCCTCAGGTGATGCAGGGCTACCTAAACGACTCGAAACGCACAGCCGCCGCCATTAAAGAACTCGATGGCCAACGCTGGTTTATCACCGGCGATAAAGGGTTTATCGATGAAGACGGCTTTTTAACCCTGATTGGCCGCCATGCTTAGACTTTCGCCAACTCGATAGAAGCAATTGTTGCCGACAGGATAAAACGTTTAGCTAGCCAAGCTTAGTATTCAGGCTTGGCTAGCTAAGTTACGTATTAGCGGATTGCCTAAAACGGCCATCGCCTGCCGAGCCGTAGGTAACGCCCCAATCGGGAAGAAAACGCTGCACTACCTGTAATTGTAATTACATCATGACCATTTCCTAACGTCCTGGTATTTCTTTTCGCTAGCGGGATCGTTAAAACGAGCAGTAATCTAGAGCCAGCATTCAGCCGTTTGATCAACGGGTGCCTCTATAGTTATTCCTACCCTTCTCTCTTGCCTTAAACATGATTTTTTCCTTCTTTAGCAGTCGCTGGAAATAACGCTTCCATAGCGTTTAAACATTATGGATCATTAGGATTTACCAGCCGACGCCAAGGATCTTGCTATGCACCAACCTATCGCTGTTTTCGACGCGGGTATTGGTAGCTATGCCATTGTTGCGGAGATACACAAACGCCTTCCCAAACAGGATATTTTATATTTCGCTGACCGGGCGAGCTTTCCTTATGGAAGCAAAGGGCGTGATGAACTACTCACTGTCATGCATCGCACGCTGCGCTTTCTAGAGAGCTACACACCCTCCGCCATCGTTATCGCCTCGAACGCACCCTCTATCATGGTGCTGGACGATATTCGTCAAAGCACATTGGTCCCCTTGTTCGGCGTCTACCCGCCTATCGAAGAAGCGCTTGCCGCATCGGTTACAGGCAAGATTGGCATTATGGGGGTGCATTCTCTCATCGAAAGTTCACCACTGAAGCAGTTTATCGCTCACCATGCGCCTAATCCGGGTAACGTCAGCCTGATCAATGCCTCCCCTATGGTGGAGCTTGTCGAAAATGGTGCCTTCATATTCGACCCAGAGACAACTCAGCAAGCGGTCTCTGCTTTTATAGACGACGTTTTCCAACGGCATCCTGATATCGATACTCTGACGCTTTCAAGTACCCATCTACCTTGGTTGCGTACTTTCTTCGAATCGGCGAGACCAAACTGCCGCTTCCTCGATCCCGCCGAAGCGATTGTCGCCGGGCTAGGCAACGGCACACAGGGCACGGGACAAATTCGTGGCCTAGTGACAGAAAGTGATGCCTATAACGTAGAAACCTTTCAACGTATGTTGCAGCAGTTCGGCGTAGATATTCCGTTAGAGGTAGTCTCGCTACCATAACGTATGGCCTGCTGGTATTTCAGCGTAAACCACGATGAAATACCCACAAGCTGATACGTCAGGCAGCGGCGCTTGCCGCTGCTTAGTTGCCTTCTATTCAGACGGTTTATCCGCAGAACTATCCGCGTCCTGCGAACGCTTGCCTTGCCCTTCTCCGCGTGCAATATCCTCATGGCTGATAACCATGATTTCCCTTGGCCACCACTCTGGATGGTTATCGCGGATAAAGGCCAGCAGCTTCTCACGCAAGTTCATCTCGGCGGTCCAGCCAGCCATGGGGTCAGATGTCATTAGATAGCAGGTGATAGTTTGGGCCGTTCCCGTTTGTGCCGTCACGTAACAGAGCAGCTTATGGTGCTCAACAACGTTCTCCTCCTCTTTGGCAAATTCGAGGAATTTATCTCTTAGCAGCCCTATATCGGCACTTAGGTGAAGCGTCAGCACCAAGGATCGGTACAGCTTGGTACTCTTCACCGACAAATTATCGAAAGGCTTGGAGGTGAAGTAGGTGACAGGCACTATCAAGCGTCGTTCGTCCCATGATCTCAGTCGAATATAGGTATAAAAGATCCCTTCGACATAACACCACTCCCCTTCAAAGATCACCAAGTCGCCGATACGGATAGGCTTGGCAAGCGATAACTGAAACGAGGAGAGAATATTGCCAAGAACCGTTTGCCCCGCCACACCCACTAATACTGCCAATACGCTGGCAGACGCCAAAATGGACAAGCCAAGGGTTTCGAAAAGCTGGACTTGGCCTAGGATGTAGATAGATACACCGGTTACGGTGATCAGAATAATGGCGCGGCGCAATGCATATAGCGAGGTTAGCAGCCGTCGCTGATCTTTAGGCTTGGTGTCATCAATTTCCCCCACCAAGCGTCGCGTTAAACGCAGCATAATCGTGTCGACAAAACGCAGCGCAATAGTACCTGCGCCCCAGGCCATGATAGAGATCAACAGCACGCGGAACGTCGTCGTCGCAATAGCGGAAAACGATACAACGTAGTCCAGCAGCATCTGTGTTACCAGCGACATAACAATCATCGCCATGGGCACGCCAATTTGATCGGCAAAAATAGTAGACACGCCAGAGGGCAGGATGCGTGCCACTAGCCCAACAACGTAGTAAGTAACCACCCCCACCGTGCCAATGGCGATTAAAAAAATCGGAATCGCTAACCATTCCCAGATTTTTAGCATGCCAAACGACGCCTTTAACCGCTCAGGGATATAGCGTTCCAGCATTGAAGGCCCGTACTCTTCGTAGAGAGCCGGAATAAACGACACGCTTTCTGGCATCACTAACCACACAGGGTCTTCTTCACCTACGCGGTAGCGCCCCAGTCGAACATCGTAGGCTTGGCCATCTACCTTTAGGGCAGCCAGCTCAATATTGCGCTGTGGCTCTCCTGCCAGGGGGTTCTGTCCGGAAGGATCTTCTATCACAGCATCTTGACGGCCAGACATATTAGACGCATTCAACCATTCACCACGTTTTAGTACCTCCGCTAACTGCCTAGCGAGCTCGGCGCCCTGAGACTGCTGCTCGCCTGGGTCAATATCGTTGAGGTTCAGCATATGCGCCGCTGTGGCGTAATCTTCGTTTTCGGTGAACGCTAAAAAACTGCGAACCATTTCCCGTGGCGACATCCGCCCAACCTCGTCAGGCACATCGCCTAGCCCTGTGTTAAGCGAGTCTATAGCGAACCACCGCTCATTTTCGCTCTCATCTCCTTGAGTTTGCGCTATGCATACGCTGGAAAACACCAGAGTGACAACCAGCGCAACCCGCACAAGCCACGAGCTGTTCTTTTTCATACCAACCTTGTCATTTAAAGTAAGTGAGCCAAACAACCAGTCACCAACTGGCGAAAAAAGCCGCCAGCCCAGCGCTGAACACTGAGCTTCCATGTCAGTGATTGACCAAAGTACAGTCTACCTTCTTCAATCAAGCAAGCACCTAGCGTTCCAGCACTGCAACACTAAGTCTCAGCTGCACTATCTATTACATGCACCACTTAACACGTACCCTTCTTAACCAGCAACGTACTCTTTAAGGAGAAACGATGAAAAAGTTAGTAGGTGTTACCAGCGCTCCACGCCCTCACTGGGTGGGTGACGGTTTTCCGGCGCGCTCGCTGTTCTCCTATGGCCCACGCTCCGAGCAGTTGAGTCCCTTTTTGTTACTGGACTATGCTGGGCCCGCCGACTTTACTCCCACCACGCGGCCACGCGGTGTCGGGCAACACCCGCACCGAGGGTTTGAAACCGTCACGATTGTCTACCAAGGAGAAGTGGCGCACCGCGACTCAACGGGCAAAGGCGGCGTAATTGGCCCAGGCGACGTGCAGTGGATGACGGCGGGTGCGGGTATCCTGCACGATGAGTTTCATTCGCCCGCGTTTACAGAGCAAGGCGGCACACTTGAGATGGTGCAGCTGTGGGTAAACTTGCCCGCCAAAGACAAAATGGCCGCGCCAGGCTATCAGGCAATTTTTAATGCCCAGATTCCTGTGGCAGCGCTACCTGATCAAGCTGGGAGCGTCCGCGTGATCGCCGGCAGCTATATAGATGACAACCGCAAGGCCCACGCGGGCCCAGCACAGACGTTCTCAACGATGAACGTATGGGATGTGCGGCTAAACGGTGGTAAGACAACCACGCTGACGCAGCCGGATGGATGGACAACCCTGCTGGTCGTGCTAAAAGGTACGGTTCAAGTCAATGGCGAAGAGGTACTGCGTGACGCGCAAGTAGCCGAGCTTTCTAGAGCAGGTGACGCACTGACGCTTGAAGCCAATAATGACGCAACCCTGTTGCTGCTAAGTGGCGAGCCGCTCAATGAGCCAGTGGTAGGTCATGGGCCGTTTGTGATGAATAGCGAACGTGACATCATTGAAGCGATAGAAGACTTTAACAACGGCCGCTTTGGCCACATGCCAAGCTAATGACATCGCTATTTAAGTAACAACTTTTCAAGCAACTACTGTTGAAGTAACAATTGGGCTGGCTTAATAGCCAGCCCTTCCACTACGAATTAATTACGCTGCTGGCCTGGAAAGGGAATGAATTCTTCATCGTCCCCCGGCGGCAATTTAAATCGCCCATGCTCGAAGTCACCTTCCATCCACGCCTGCTTAGCAGCCGCTAATTTTTCCCGGGAAGATGCCACGAAGTTCCAAGAGATATAGCGTGGCCCATTGAGCGTTTCGCCGCCGAGCAGCATTAGCCGAGCTCCGCTTTCGCCCGCGGTTACGGTGATGGGATCACCCGGACGGAAAACCATCATTTGTCCCGCATCGAATGTATCCCCTGCAATACTAACGCTACCCGACGTTACATAGAGGCCACGATCTTCGTGACCATCGGGCAAAGGAAGCTTAGCGCCGGGTTGGAGTACCGCATCCGCATAGAACATCTCCGAAAAGGTCTGTACAGGCGCCTGTTCACCCCATGCCGTACCAAGAATCAAGCGAATCTCTTTACCCTCACCTTTAAGCAGCGGCAATGTCTCCTGCCCATGATGCGCAAAGCTGGCGGGTTTATCTTCGTATGCTTCAGGCAGTGCCACCCACGTCTGAATACCAAACAGGGAGTGCTTATTCTGACGTGTAGCGGGGCTAGTACGCTCGGAATGGGTCACGCCATTACCAGCAACCATCCAATTAACCGCCCCAGGATGAATCATCTGATTAGTCCCCAGACTGTCACGATGCTGGAACTCTCCCTGGTACAAGTAAGTGACCGTAGCAAGTCCAATATGGGGATGAGGACGAACATCGATACCATCCTTTCTAAGAAATTCAGCGGGTCCCATCTGATCGAAAAAAATAAACGGCCCCACCATCTGGCGCTTGGGCGCAGGAAGCGCACGTCGTACCTCAAAGCCCCCTAGGTCGTGTGCACGAGGTACGATCAGTGTTTCAATATCGTGTAGGTTGCCTGCGGAAGGACATTTAGGCTCAATATCGGGCATCCAGCTCATAGGAATTTCCTCCATATACAATGGACAGCGGAGCAATGGCATCATCGATAGTTTCTATTTCACAAAGCTATTTATTTTTACAAAGCTACCGTCTAGCCAATCACTTACCTTTAATAAATAGCTCAAAAGTATTAAAAAAACCGGAAGCTCACTCACTTCCGGTCAAAACACGGTTTACTTCTTGTCAGAGTCCTTATTCAGAGCCCTTTGTCAAAGTACTGTAGCTATTCATTAAGTTGCGATAGTCGGGGATATGATTAGAGAAGAGCGCCCCTAGGCCTTCAATATCATTTCTCCAATCACGATGAAGTTCGCAGGCAGCACCAAACCAGGTCATTAACTGGGCACCAGCGCCGGACATACGGTCCCAAGCAGCATCGCGGGTAAGTTCGTTAAAGGTACCCGATGCATCGGTGATCACGAACACATCAAACTCTTCTTCAAGTGCGGAAAGTGCCGGGAAAGCCACACACACTTCTGTCACCACGCCCGCAATAATCAGCTGTTTCTTACCAGTCGCCTTAACCGCTTTTACAAAATCTTCGTTATCCCAGGCATTAATTTGTCCAGGGCGTGCTATGTAAGGCGCCTCTGGAAACATCTCTTTTAATTCAGGCACCAGCGGCCCATTAGGCCCATCTTCGAAGCTTGTGGTAAGAATCGTTGGCAGACCAAAGTATTTCGCCAAATCCGCAAGCGCCAGTACGTTATTTTTGAATCGATCAGGGTCAATATCACGAACTAAGGACAACAGCCCAGTTTGATGATCTACTAAAAGAACGGCGGCGTTATCTTTATCGAGACGAACATAGGGGTTAGCCATGACATACTCCTTTATCTATTAGCTTGAGTGGGCTTTTGGAAAACAAAGATCCAACAGCTGTTGCGCATGCCATAAAGAGTTTAGTAGTTCGCTTACTTGATGATTAGATGGGAAATTAAGACACAGCGTTGCATAGGGAGAACAGAGGGAGAACACATGACGCCCCCTAATCTGAATGATCTTTATTATTTTGTGAAGGTAGTCGACCATGGAGGTTTTTCTCCGGCGGGCCGTGCCTTGGGTATTGCTAAATCAAAATTAAGCAGACGCGTGGGAGAATTAGAAAATCAGCTTAACGTGCGCTTGATGCATCGTTCGCCCCGTCACTTAACGCTCACTGATATTGGCCAACGCTACTACCAGCACTGCAAAGCCATGCTAGTAGAGGCCGAAGCAGCTCAACAGTTCATAGAAGAAACCAAACAAGTGCCCTGCGGTACTATCCGTATCAGTTGCCCTACGGGGCTATTGAGCTTTCACGTGAGTGCAATACTGGCGGATTTCATGGTGCTCTACCCAGATGTTCAGGTACACCTGGAAGGAACTAACCGCCGTATTGACCCTTTTGTTGAAGGCTTTGATATTGCGCTCCGAGCCCGCCCCCTTCCATTGGAAGGTAGCGAGCTTATTCTGAAGGTACTATCGGATCGCGGGCAATGTTTGGTAGCAAGCCCAGCACTGATTGAGCAGCATGGCATGCCATCAACACCTGACGACCTTTGCAAACTGCCCAGTTTAAGCAGAGCAAGGCCAGAGGAAGCTCACGTTTGGCACCTTCAGCGCGACGGTGAAGAGCGCCAAATTGAACATTCGCCACGGTTTATTACCACGGATATGACCGCACTTTATAGAGCCGCATTGGCGGGTGTTGGCATCGTTCAATTACCAAGACTAATGCTGGAGGATTCACTAACATCAAAAGCACTTATATCGGTATTGCCCGAATGGGAGCCTCGACGAGAAGTTATTCATGCGGTTTATCCTTCCCGCCGAGGCTTGCTGCCCTCTGTCAGAGCACTGTTAGACTTTCTTGCCGAGCGATACACAGCCATTGGGATTGAACGCTAATACACGTATCAACGCTCCATTTCACCCAGCGCCTCGAGTTCTTCGTCATATAGCGCGACTAGCAGCAGCTCGCCGTGCTCATTGACTCGGAACTGGCCGTAGCGGGCGGGCTCAAAACGCTCGGCGTGTCCTTCCTGAAAGAAAAACGCATCCGTAGCAAAGCGCACGTCCCCATTGCGCAGCCGATAACGTAAACGCCTTTCGTCGTCACCTAGCGGCGTGCCATCATCCAAGCGCTGGAAGTGTGCGATTGATGCGTCATCCAAACGAACCACCACGCTGTCATTGGCTGCCGTTTGCATGGCATTTCCACCCGCCTCTTCGTGGCGATCCATTGCGCGCTGCATGCGAATACGGTTAGCCAACGCAAAGTTTAGCGCCATGTAGTCGCCCTGCATTAACGAGCGCGGATCAACCGGGGCAAGCTCCAAATAAACAATCTCACCTTCGGCCAGATGATGCTCTTTCTGCCAAATAGTCCAGTTAACCACCGCTAGCACAACGACAGTGGCGGCAATCACTATCCAGCGGTGTCGCTTCACGTTACTGCTCATTGGCATCTCCTAGCGGCGCGGGCTTATGCACTGTTAGCCACTGGTTTAGCCACCAACGCTTCAATAACCAGCGAATGGATAACAGTAACGCCCCCATTGCCAGCAACATGAGTGATTTCATCAACAGCGTCACGTCCAGCCAGTAGTAGTAACTGCTAGCCGCCATCAGTAGTAACAAAATACCGCTTCCCATCAGCACCCGATGGCCAATCGTAAATCCGAGCAGTAGTAAGGTAACCCCGGCGCCAAGCCCCGGCATATAAACTGATACCACCGCCACTAGCGCGACTGCGCCGTAAATCGCCAAGCGTTGCGCAATGGCAGGCTGAGAATGCTGACGAAATGCCTGAAGGATAACGCACACTAAGGCCAACGCCACCAAAGCAGTGCTCAGCCAACTGGCGAGCCATGGGCCAAACCACTGAGCCCCTGAATCGTAAAGCCAAGCAAGCTGGTTAGAGTATGCCTGCCCTTGAAGCACCAATAACCCTACTAACAGGCCAGCTCCCCATGCCTGAACCGCCCCTATGCGCCCTGGCCAACGACATTCATTCAACCAGAGCAGTGTAAGCACCAGCACCACCAAACCAATCGCCACCGGTGCCAGTCCATTGACTGCCAGCGCCATCGTTAACGCTAGGCTTGCTAAAAACGCCGACATACTACGGTGAACCTGGCTCGGCATGATCAGCGCCAGCGCGCACTGTAGCGCCAGCAGTACCCACCATAGGCTTGCGGAAATACCCCACATTTCGACCGCTGGCCAGGCCACTAATAATTGCCCAGCTAAACTAAACGCCAGCGCCATGTGCTCCAACACATCGCTTCGCGCTGCGCGTAGTAGTGCAAATGCCCCGCCAATCAACAGGCTGCCTACAACAAGAGAAGCCACTGAGCTTTCCAGTACAAATACCACTGCCGTGGCAATAAAGCCCAACAAAAACAGCGCAGCTAACCAGCCGGAAAACGCCTGCAGAACCCGCACGAACCAAGGTGATTCCAGCGGCGCTGTTGATGAAGGCTCATTTAGCGCAATGCCCGCCTGAGTTAATCGCTGCTTTAACGTATTCATCGGCTGGTTCATGGTGCGCCCTCAGCGTTTAAGCGTTTCAACCACGTCACCGCTGCCGCCCCCATGGCAAAGACAGCGCCTGCCAGCAACAGCAAGCTGCCTTCATTCCACTGACCTTCCCATAGTACATAGCGTGCAAGCAGCAATGTGACTACCGCAATCAGCGAGACGCAGCCCCCTGCCAACATAAATAGCTCAAGCCGCCACTGACGATAAACGCCATACAGCACTGCCAACCACACGGGGTAAACCGCCACAATCGGTGTCAACGCATGCGTTTCCCCACTCACCCACGCCATCATTAGTAGTGTTAGCGGCACGCCGCTACCCAGCGCCAACAAACAAATTGCCCAACGCCCCGGCCAACCTCGGCCCTGCGCGCCCCACTCCCAGACGACTTGAGCCGCTAAGTTGATAAGCACCAGCCACCATAAACCGGCGTTATCAGTAAAGAACACGCTGCCTAAAATACCGCCCCAGGTGCTGCTATACAGCCACACGGATAGGTTCAAAAGCCCTATCCACGCTACCCAAAGTGCATCAAAGCGTGCTACCCATACCAACGGCAAAGTGAGCAGAGACCAGAGGAAAAACAGCTGCCATGGGTCTGCGCCAGTTTGGTAAACCTGTCCCACCAGCGCCAGTAGTACGCCTATCAACAGAAACGCCGCAGTTAACGCTACGCGAAAAAGCATCACGCTCGCGCTACCCCATACCGCAATGCCTGCCGACAACACCAGCGCGGCCTGCACTAACGCAAAGCGCGGCAGGCGGCCCATGTCCGACCAATTGAAAGCCACGAAGAACAGCACCGCGCAGGCCAGTGCCAGGCCACCCAGCCACAGCAGCAGCCGGTCAATCAACAGCGCCCAGGCGTGGGGCGACGGGTGTAGTCCCGCCACTTTAAACGCTAACGGCACTTGTTCAGGAGGTATCACTCCCTGCTCGATTAACGACATGAGTTTACGGCGTGTAGTAGCCATGGGCGCTCTCCTTGCTGAAACACACTTATTGAAATAAGGGGAGGCGTTAATGCAGACATCGCCCTATCGTTAGAGTCCCCGTGACACATTTGTGAACTTTGCGCGATACACTCTATATCACCCCGTGACACCCCCGTAATGGTGTACATCGAAGATAGTCTCGAATCTTCCGACCAATGAGTAGGAAAATATCACGAGCATCCAAGCGCCTAGAGCCATAAGGCAAAAGCACAAAAGAAGATAATGCGACGACCTATGACACGAAACGTACTGATTATTGAGGATAACCCGGGTATCGGTGAGCTCGTCCGCATGCATGTGGCCGAGCTTGGCATGAACCCTATTCTTTGTGAGCGGGGTGATACCGGGCTTGAACGTTTTCGTGAAGGGGGTATCGATCTAGTGATTCTCGACCTGATGCTGCCCGGCTTAGACGGGCTGTCAATTTGCCGCGAAATCCGCTCCGGCCCAGGTTACGTTCCAGTACTGATGCTTACCGCTAAAAGCACTGAGCTGGATCGAGTGCTGGGCCTGGAAATGGGGGCGGATGATTACCTCACTAAGCCCTTCAGTGTGGCTGAACTATCGGCAAGGGTGAAAGCCTTATTCCGACGCGTAGATGCCATGGCATCTGCCACCGTCACGCAACCCAGCCAGCAAGAATTAATCACGGACGGGCTGCGCATTGATCCGCTGCGTCGGCGGGTGTTTATAAAGGATCAACCAGTCGAACTCACCGCTAGGGAATTTGACCTGCTTTGGCATTTTGCCACGCATCCCGGGCGAGTATTTAGCCGTGCCCAACTGCTTGATACCGTGTGGGGCTACAGCCACGAAGGTTATGAGCATACCGTCAATACCCATATCAACCGCTTACGGGGCAAGATCGAAGCAGATCCCGCTGACCCGGCCTTTATCCAAACCGTTTGGGGGGTGGGCTATCGCTTCCGCGAATAAGTTATGCTGAAAACACTCTATACTCGGCTAGCCTTTGGCTTGTTTCTGTTATTGCTCGCCGTCGGCCTGCTATATACCTTCATCAGCCTCTATTCGCTGCGTGAATACAACGCTTCGGTCAATCAGGCGTTACACCAGAATCTGGCCAAAAATCTAGTATCAGACAGAAATCTGGTCAGCAACGGACAACTGGATAGTAGCGCTCTAGAAGAACTGTTCGCACTCTACATGGCCATTAATCCCAGCATCGAGATCTACCTGCTAGGACTGGATGGCACCATTCTGTCTTATTCAGCAGACCCAGCGAAGATTAAACGCAAGCAAGTCTCGATGGCTCCTATACGCAGGCTGATGGAGGACATGAGCCTTTATCCGATACTTGGCGATGACCCCCGCAGTCACGATCGGCAGAAAGTCTTTTCCGTTACCCCGGTGCCAACAGCAGACAACCCCGAAGGGTATCTTTATGTGGTATTGCGGGGTGAAGAGTACGACGCAGCGGAAACCATGGCCCGTGGTGGCAAACTACTGGAAATGAGCGCCTGGGCGTTGCTGGTCAGCCTAACCGTGGCGATGCTCGCAGGGCTAACCATTTTTCGCCTGCTTACCCGCCGCCTGAGATCATTAACACGCCGAGTAGAAGCGTTCGAGAACAGCGACATGAGCCAGCCCCAACTCGACAACAGATGGCACGACAAACAGTCTGTGGTGCGCGATGAGATCGATTATCTGGACGCTACCTTTGACGACATGGCCCATCGAATTGCCACCCAGATCGAACAACTGACAGAAAAAGATGCCCAGCGCCGTCGTTTGATCGCCCAGGTATCCCACGATCTGCGTACTCCACTAGCCTCCATGCAAGGCTATATCGAAAGCCTGAAATTAAGGCGTGATCGTCTCAGCCCCCAAGAACAGGATCGCTTTCTCGACATTGCACTCAAAGAGGGCCGTCGGTTAAGCCGCTTAGTGGATGAGCTCTTCGAGCTTGCTGCACTTGAGGCAAGAGAGAAACAGCCCGTGCCAGAACCCTTCCCGCTAGCGGAGCTGGTCCATGACGTGGTGCAGAAACACGACCAAGCTGCACGCGACAGCCACTTGGCGCTAACGTTAAGTGGCAACCCAGCATTACCAACCGCGTATGCCGACCTAGCGATGACCGAACGCGTGCTGGACAACCTAATCAGCAACGCCATTGCCTACAGTCCCGCTGGCGGCCACATCAACGTTGTGCTTAGTCAAACGAATGGAGAACCACAGGTTTGCATACAAGACAGCGGCCCAGGTATTGCGGAACAGGACCTGCCGCATATATTTGACCCGTTTTATCGTGGCGAAACCTCTA
Organism: Halomonas sp. XH26; assembly: GCF_024138895.1. Classification (NCBI taxonomy): domain Bacteria; kingdom Pseudomonadati; phylum Pseudomonadota; class Gammaproteobacteria; order Oceanospirillales; family Halomonadaceae; genus Halomonas; species Halomonas sp. XH26. Next base: position 871,416 of record NZ_CP071889.1, on the reverse strand, counting down.
GTGGCGCTGGCCATGCTGGGCTAGGGCTGGCTATTGCGCGCAGAATCATGACGCTTCAGGGCGGTGATATCGGTGTCGAAAACCTAACCAGTGGCGGAGCATCGTTCTGCATACGGTTACCCACCGCCCCCTCGCCCTCCAACGTTATAAATACGTAATAACCTAGGGAGTTGGTTGTGATAACTCTCATGCAAACTGGTCACAGTATTTATCACCCTTTCCCCGTAGCGAGTGGAGATACCACATGCTTATAAAGATTGCCAAACCGAGTGATTTACACGAATCCGATGTAACACCGGAATCTATTTACCTCTCCCGACGGCGCTTTATGGGTGGCATGGCGGGCCTAGGCGCGGGGCTTGCCCTCTCCGGCCACGTCCGCGCCAACGAAGATTATTCTGATGTGCCGGAAGGCGATGCCCCAGCCTGGCTGAAGGAAAAAATCAGCGACACCCAATGGCGAGCCATCACCCCCAGCGACCCTGATAAAGATAAAATCGCCCCCTTTGACGATGCCAGCGGCTACAACAACTTTTTTGAGTTTGGCACCGATAAACGCGACCCCGCCCGCCATGCAGGCAGCCTGGAAACCCAGCCCTGGAGCGTGGTGGTCGATGGTGAAGTAAATAACGGCGGGCGCTTTGCCCTAGAAGACTTCGCTAAGCCTTCGCAGTTTGAAGAGCGCATTTACCGACTGCGCTGCGTAGAGGCGTGGTCGATGGTCATTCCCTGGCTTGGCATCCCCCTTGCGGAGGTGATTCGACGTGCCGACCCCACTAGCAAAGCCAAGTACGTGCGCTTTGAAACCCTGGTGGACCCAGAACAAATGCGTGGCCAGCGCTCTTCGTTCTCAATAATCGACTGGCCTTACGTGGAAGGTTTACGCCTAGACGAGGCTATGAACCCGCTAACACTGCTCGCCATGGGCATGTATGGCCGTGAACTGCCCAACCAAAACGGCGCACCCTTGCGGCTGGTGGTGCCCTGGAAGTATGGCTTCAAAAGCATTAAATCGATTGTGCGTATCTCACTGGTGGAAGAGCAGCCGGTCAACTCCTGGCAACGAATCGCCGCCGATGAGTATGGTTTCTACGCCAACGTTAACCCACAAGTTGACCACCCACGCTGGAGCCAAGCCACCGAGCGGCGGCTTCCCAACAGCCTGTTCAACGCTAATACCATTGATACCCAGATGTTCAACGGCTATGCCGACGAGGTTGCCGAGCTATATGCTGGTATGGATTTAAGGAAGCACTACTAATGGCTGCGCCACGGGTATGGTTACTGTGGCGGATAGGCGTTTTCCTGGCGGCGCTCGCGCCGCTGGTGTTCTGGGGCTGGCAGGTAGCGATTAACGCCGCAGGCCCCGAACCAGGCAATTACCTGCTGCTGAACATCGGCATTGGCGGGCTATGGATGCTACTCCTCACGCTAAGCCTTACGCCGCTCACCAAGCTCACCCGCTGGAAAGGCTTTGCATTGATCCGTCGTCAGCTTGGTCTATGGACACTCGCCTACGCCACCCTGCACATGCTCAGCTACGCGCTGTTTATTCTAGGGCTTAACTGGGCACTGTTGGGTAGCGAGCTGGTCAAACGGCCCTACATCATTGTCGGCATGATCGCACTGATCGGCCTTGCCGTATTGGGTGCTACCTCTAACCGCTGGTCAATGCGCCGTTTAGGCAAACGCTGGAAGCCGTTACACAAATTTGCCTACGTTATTTTAGGGCTAGTACTGCTGCACTTCTTTTGGGTGGTGCGCGCCGACATGCAAGATTGGGCCATGTATGCCGCCATTGCCACGTTAGTCATGGCAACCCGTTTGCCGCCCGTCGCTCGCACACTGCCAAAGTTGCGCTACCGCTTGAGTCGGTGAACATATGTCGGTAAAAGTTAAACGGCACGGCTAACATAAAGACACCCTCATTAGGACACTCTCATAAGGACAATGATGATGCCCAACGCCCGCTTACTTATTGCCTCAGTTGGCTTTTTGGCTGCTGGCTTCGCTGCCAATACCCACGCACAAGATGACTCTTGGCGTTTCCAGCTAACCCCCTATGTGTGGATGGTAGGGCTGGCTGGCGACGTGCGGCCACTCTCCAACGCCCCGACTATCAGCACCTCACGCTCTTTTAGTGATGTATTGAGTGACCTAGAAGGTGCTTTTTTTATGGCCGGCAGCGCCCGTAAAGACCGCTGGGTATTGTTTGGAGATGTTACCTGGGCATCACTGAGCCATGAGAGCACGCTGCTACCCGGCGTTGCGATAGAAGGCAACCTACGTCAGCGTTCGATAACTGCAGCAGCAGGCTATCAAGTGCTCAACACCCCGACCCAATACCTAGATCTATTAGCGGGTGCACGGGCTTGGCGAATAGAAGCTGACGTGAGCGTGCCCGCCTTAGGCGTTAGTGCCAGTCACACTGAACGCTGGGTCGATCCGCTTTTAGCTGCCCGACTGCGTTCAACGTGGACACCTAAGTGGTCAACGTTAGTACATGTTGATGGGGGCGGCTTCGGCATAGGTGCCAGTAGCACATGGCAAGCGGTCGCCACCGCGAATTACCAGGTAAATGATGCTTTTCACCTTTCAGCAGGCTTTCGGCACTTGGCAGTAGACCGCGATGAAAACGGCACCCGCGTTGATGTATCGATGAGTGGCCCATTACTAGGCGCGACCTGGATGTTTTAGTAACACGTCTCCCACGACATAACGCCCCACTCGTCGTGGGAATAACACCCAACAGGCCTCAGCGGTTGACTTCCCACCTGAGACTAGCGATTTTTCTGAAACGCATCACTTAATGCCGCCGCTAAAATCCCCGTGGGCATCGCGATAATCCCGATGCCCGCCACCGCCGTCAATCCCGCAAAAAACTTACCTAACCCAGTGATAGGAACCATATCGCCATACCCTACCGTCGTCAGCGTAGTAACACTCCACCACAGCACACGGGGCACGCTGCCAAAAGCATCCGGTTGAGCTGAGGCTTCCGCCAAATAAAGGCAGAAAGAGGAAAGTAGCAGCAATAGCATCGCCAAACCCGCACTCAGCCACAGCTCATGAGAACGAGACTTCAGCGCCTCTGCCAGTGCAGCCCAAGCCTGGCTGAATCTACCTAAACGGGTTAGCCGCAGCATTAACCCCAAACGCAACATGCGTAGTAAGAAGCCGTTGTTTTGAACCATAAATCCCAGGAAGTAAGGCAAAATCGCCAGTAAATCCACCATGGCCCAAAACGAAAACACATAGCGCAACCGGCCTTTTATCCCGCGGTAACGAGGATCTTCACCGACAACATACAGACGCAATAAATACTCACCGATAAAGATCACCACAAACACAGTTTCTAAGGTAGGAAAAAGGCGTGGTGAAAGCGCCCGCAGCATTGGCTCCGTTTCCAAAATAGCCACCAGCGATGCCAGCAAAATCAGCACGCAGATGACTCTATTAATGGTCGACAACCCCTGCCGCAGGTGCGTTTCTAAGGCTAACTGCCGGTAAAGCTCAGCTCTATTTATGATCATTTCTTCAAAAAACTTATTAGTGAATGCAGCGATCTAAAACCCCAACAACCGCTTACGTATAGGACGAATAGAGAACAGGACTAATGCGCCTAAAGCCAACCACTCGACAGATGCAGGTAGCAGCTCCTGAACTTGGCTGGCCTGCTGAACCGGATCCCATCCCGTCATTGCTAGCCCTTTATCAAACACCCAGCCGATCAACACCGTCACCAGCAGAATGCTGACGAGATAAACCGCTAACGCTTGGTTTCCAAACTCACGCCGCAGAATAGCCAGGGTGGCTAGGCTCGTTACAGGACCAGCAAGCAGAAAGACTAACGCCATTCCCGGTGAAATGCCCGCCAATAGTAAACCAGCAGCAACGGGGGTGGCTGCAGTAGCACAGATATACAAGGGAATGCCGATGACCGCCATAAGGATTAGCGCCAACAAACCACCCGAAAAACCTACCAGAGTTTCTGGCGGCACAAAGGTAACCAGCACCCCCGCCAACAATAAACCGGCAAACATCCAGCTACTGATGTCATCCAATAAATCACTGAAGGCATACTTCAATCCTGCAATTACCCCCGTCAACTCAGTGGCATGTGCGTTAGCGCTGTCAGCGTCACAGCCTTTTGATGCACAGCAACTGCTAACAGGGGTGCTTTTCGGCAGCGCTGCTTGGCCGGTAAAGCCCACTAAAATGCCCGTCACTATGGCAGTTACCAAGGCTCCCAACACCCGCGCCAGGGCCATTAAAGGGCCCAAGAGCACACTGGTGATGAGCATTGAATCCACCCCAACGCCGGGTGTACTAATCAGGAAGGACGTGGTTGGCCCACGGCCCGCCCCACCCCGATGCAACGCCAGCGCGGTGGGAATCGCTCCGCAGGAACACAGTGGCAACGGCATACCAATCACCGCTGCGCGTAAAATGCTGCCCAGTCCACGCCCCCCCATCCAACGCTGTAATAGATGTTCTGGCATTAACGCCTTAATTAATCCTGCAATCACCAGCCCCAGCAGCAGCCAAGGTGCGGCGCTTAACGCAATACTCAACAGCTCATTGATCAAACTCATCGTCGGTTACCTGCTTGTTAGTCAAGAGAATAACGACTAGCCTAAACCCTGTAATCGTTACAGGGTCAAGCCTATGAAACGCTACTATCGTATCGGGGAAGTTGCCAGCCAAACCGGATGCTCGCCGGAAAGCATTCGCCATTATGAAAAGCTGGGATTACTGGCACCGCCACAGCGAGGAGAGCAAGGCTACCGGTCTTATGATCAAGCGGCATTAGAACGCATTGGCTTTATTCGCCATGGTCGTAGCCTGGGGTTAGATCTGCACAGTATCCAGGAGTTGTTAGCACTTTCCGACAACCCCGACACCGACTGCACCGCCGCCGATAATATTGCCAGCCGTCATCTAGAGCACTTAGAAGAACGCATCGCTGCCTTACAAGCACTGGCAGGCGAACTGCGCCAAGTGGTTCACCAATGCCGAGGCGGCAAGGCGGCTAACTGTCAGATCATTCAAACGCTGTATGACCACCAACCCACCTGCACCGAGCGGGGATGCGGAGAAGTAACGGCGTAAAGGCTGCCCCCAGCAATATCGCAGTTCAGTATCGTAAAAAAGGAACACCGCATGATTGAGACAAGGGAACAACTCGATGCCATTAAAAAGTCATGCTATTCGATGGTGACCAAAAGCGCAGGGATTTCGGCGGGCACCGCTATCATTCCCATACCTGGGCTGGATATCGGCTCTGACGTGGCTATCTTAATGCGCATAATTCCCAAAATTAACGCTCAGTTTGGGTTATCGCCTGAACAAATCGAAAGCCTAGATACCGAAACCAAACTCTTTGTGATGACCGCCATTTCCAATACGGGAAGCAAGTTAGCCGGAAAATACATCACCAAGAAGTTAATCATAACACTGCTGAATAAGATGGGCGTTAAAGTCGCCGCCAAAGGGGTTACTAAGTTTGTTCCCTTTATTGGCAGCGCCGTAGCAGGCACTATTAGCTTTACCGCCATGAAGTACATGGGCAACAGCCATATTGAGGATTGTTACAAGATTGCCTTGGCAACTCTGGAAAACAAGCAGCTACCTCCAGTGGCAGAGCCTGCGACCTTTATCCCTGCCGACAATCCTGCTAATTCCCATTAGCGGGTAGCGATACGCCCTGACAGAGTAGTTTTCACCTTGAGACAGCGATTAACACGCCTAGAAGAATTTACAGTGTCATCTATGGACTGGAACTAGGGCTATATCGTTGGCCTGCATGAGTATTACCCATGAGCAGCAAGCTTAGTACTCCAAAACAGGCTAGCCCTGCCAACAACATTGCCAAATGAAAACCACTTTCCATCGCGCGGGTAAAAAGGTCTTGAAGAGCGATTGAGGTATTGGGGAATACGTGCTGAGTAATAGCCTCGCGCGCAATCTGTTCCACCCTACCCACTCCTTGCCCTACTCCTTGCTCAACTACAGCAGAAGCAGAGGCAAAAACATGAATTGCCCGCTCACTCATTAATGTACCAAGCAGCGCAATACCAATTGTCATGCCAGCTTGGCGGAGTGCATTCATTGTTGCAGAGGCGGCTCCCGATAGTTCGGCAGGTGCTAGGCTCATCACGGCAATGCTCGTGGCAGGAACTGCCAGCCCCACCCCGATACCGAGTAACGCAAACCATACACCTACAATCCAGTAAGGTGTTTGTGCCGTGGCCGTTGCCATTAATAGCAAAGCAAGCCCAGCGAAGCCGTATCCTACTGCCGTTAACCGCCGTAGAGGAATCAGCTTATTTAATCTTCCGAATAGCAGAGAAACACACAGCGTCATGACAAATTGCGGCATCATGCGCCAGCCAGCCTCAACAGGCGACCAATGCTGAATCTGCTGGAGAAAAATCGAGAAAAAGAACAGGCTGCTGTAGTAAGAGAATCCCAATATGAACGAGGCAAAATTCGCCACTAAAAAAGCGCGCCCCTGCAGTAGTGCTATCGGCAGTAAAGGCCGCTCTACTCGACTTTCTACCACCGCGAACAGTACAAAGCTGATCGCGGCGACCATCAAGGCAATGCCCCCCATTTTGATATTTTCCCCTGCCTCAATCATGCCAAAAGCCAATGCGCCCAGGGCTACCACACTGAGAACTTGGCCCAACGGATCACGTGCAGCGTGTTCGGGATACTTACGCTCTGTAATGCCGTACATGCCTAGCACCACGACCAATATACCCAGAGGAAGATTAATCAAAAAAATGCTCTGCCAGCCAAAATGATGCAGCAATAGCCCCCCGCATAACGGCCCCAGGATTAGCGCCAAGGCGTTGGAGGCTGACCAAGCACCGATTACGTGCGAACACTCCTTTGGACCGGGAAAGGCAGAGGTAAGAATAGGCATAGCACCACAGATCAGGAAAGCGCCTGCAGTTCCCTGGATGGCCCTACCCACCAGCAACACGGGCAATGACGGCGCCCAACCGCACAGTACCGAGCCCAGTGTGAACAGGATGACACCACTGAGCCAAGCGCGCTTTTGACCATACCTATCCGCTATTGGACCCGCAGACAGCATGAACCCAGATAGGCAGATCGCATAAGCGTTGACTACCCACTGCAGCCCTACGATATCGGTGCGTAATGCCGTCTGCATGGTAGGGAGTGCCACGTTGACGATGCTGATATCAAGTGTGGCAATAAAGCTTCCAAGACAAACAGCGCACAATGCGCCGTAGCGGCGAGAAGGCTGCATGACAGTTCCTTACGGTGAGATAGAAAAGTACGTGCTCTTTGCTTAAGCATACAAATCGACCGACCGTCGGTCAATATATTATACTGTATCGATCGCCTATGCTCTGAGCCTTAGCTCGCCTAAACTAGGCCGTATTTTCTAAGGGATGTTGAAGCCAACCAAGAGTTAAAAATCGACATAATGGATCATAAGACAACGAAGCCAACGCCGCAGGCAGCTAAAGCGCCAAGAACCAAACCGGCTGAAATTCGCCTAAATGAGTTGATGACTGCCGCCGAAAAGCTCTTCCTGGCCAAAGGCGTTGAAGCCACAACAATCAACGAAATTGTTAAGGAAGCCCAAGTTGCCAAAGGCACGTTCTATCACTACTTCTCATCCAAGAACGACATGCTGGTTGCGTTGGGTGAACGGTACACGGCTGACTTTCTAGCGCGCCTCCAGAAAGCCCTGGATGCCTGCCCAGACCACGATTGGCTGCAGCGATTGAGAACATGGATTGAAGTCAGCGTCGAAGTGTATGCACAAACATACCGAACGCACGACATCGTCTACACCAATCATCACCATCATGATCGTTCCAACCAAGCCAGGAACGCCCTTCTTGATCAACTGCTAGACATCATTGAAGGTGGACAATTGGCGGGCACCTGGCGAGTGGAGCAACCAAGGGTAGTGGCCCTGCTTATTTATTCAGGGGTGCATGGCGCCACAGACGATATCATTGCAGCCAAGGCTAACGACCGTGCACGCTTTGCACACCAAGTGGCAGATGCTTGTCTGCATATGCTGCCCCCTCCGGAAAAGACAGCCAGATAAACTTTTTTATCTCGGATCTCAGCGCCTATGATTAACGCCTTTGCCGTATCCAACTATCGCAGTCTGAAAAACGTTGTCTCCCCCCTAACAGGCCTTAATGTGGTTACCGGGCCCAATGGGTGTGGAAAATCCAACCTGTATAAATCGCTGCGGCTACTGGCAGAGACGGCTAAAGGCAATCTGATCTCATCGATTGCCCAGGAAGGCGGGCTTGATTACACCTTTTGGGCTGGCCCGGAAAAACTCACCAAAAGCATGAAGGATGGCACTGCGCCCATTGAAGGCTCCGCCAAGAGAAACAATTCCCGCCTTAGGCTGGGTTTTGTAGGTGAAGACTTTGGTTACGCCATTTCACTGGGAATGCCCGCGCCGCAGGGGTTTGCTGGCTACGGGGACCCTTCCATGTTCCAGTTCGACCCCGAGATAAAGCGCGAGTGTATCTGGGCTGGCGACGTCTGCCGCCCCAGTAGCTGCCTGATCGACCGAGTCGGACCAGTGGTGAAAGTGCGTGTTGGCCGCAAATGGCAGGTTTACGACGCCCATCTCAATAGCTACGAAAGTATTTTGAATGAAATCAGTGACCCGATCGCCGTGCCTGAGGTTCATGCGGTCCGGCAAGCCATTCGTAGTTGGCGCTTCTATGATCAGTTCCGAACCGATTCGCAATCTATTATCCGCACACCCCAGATTGGTACCCGCACCCCGGTGCTGGATCACGATGGCCACAGCCTAGTGGCCGCGTTACGAACCATCCACGAGATTGGCGACAGAGAAGCGTTGTACGAGGCGATTGAAGATGCCTTTCCCGGCGCAACCATCAATTTTGCAGCCGACGCCAGTAACCGCTTCCTATTACAATTTCTTCAGGATGGGCTACTGCGCCCGTTAAACCAGTCGGAATTATCCGACGGAACGCTTCGCTATCTACTGCTGGTGGCGGCGCTGCTCACCCCTCGTCCGCCCTCCCTATTAGTGTTAAACGAACCAGAAACCAGCTTGCATCCGGATCTGCTGCCTGCTTTAGGGCGTCTGATTATCCGCGCATCGCAGGCAACCCAAGTGTGGGTGGTTTCCCACGCGCCACGCTTGGTGGCCACTTTGGAAAAAGAGGCTGCCTGTAACGCGATTGCTCTGAATAAAGAGTTTGGCGAGACCGTTATCCTCGGCCAGGGATGGTTGGACGAACCGCCCTGGCATTGGATGGATTAAATAGAACGCTAACGAACCGTGGGCACTAGCGTTTTGTCTTTTCAACCTAGATTGCCTAGAAGCCCTTTTCGCTAACTAAAGCGTAGCTGCTGGGGCGCTTTAGATTGATCAAAACGTAGGCTCATCACTATCAGTCCAATAAAAATCACCCCAAGCATCAGCCATGCCTGCTCAAACCCTCCCAGCAAGTCTTTTATCAACCCCGCCGCGATAGGTGCTAAAGAGGCAATCAGATAGCCGATGCCCTGTACCCAAGCAGTAAGCTGACCAGCCAGCACGGGATCGTCTGAGTGATCCATAGTGATGATCAAGCTTAAGGGAAAAAGGCCACCGATTCCTAACCCCAGAAGTGCGGTTGCTAACCAAGCCATTGTTTTAGGCATTAGCCCAAGAAGCAAAAAGCCCGCCACCGACAACAGAAGTACCAGCAATAACACCGGGCGACGGTCTTTCATTTGTTGAGCCAGTATCGGAAACGTTAGGCCAGCCATCACCTCGATGGCCGTTAGCCAACTAAGCGCCAGCCCCGCTTGCGTTTCAGACCAACCTAAATGGATAAAGGTGGGCGGAATCCAAGCAAGAAGGCAGGTGTAACCCGCCGTGCCTAAACCAAAGAAAATCGCCAACGACCAAAACCGAGGCTGCCACGCCATCGCTGAAAAAGCGATGCTAACGCTGTTGTTTTGACTAGGGGCTGGCAGTACTTGCCTGCGCATCACCCAGCCAACGAGCCCTGCAAGTGCTAAAAGCCCCCATAACGCCAAGGCGTTCTGCCAGCCAATATAATCACTCACTACAGGGGTAATGGCAGAGGCGAGAGCCGCGCCCCCCATAATGGAGGCAATGTAGAACCCCATCACCATTGGGGTTTTCTCGCCTGCCGCCTGTTTTATCACCGCAGGAAGTGCGGCCTGGATAAACGCTATGCCAATGCCGGCACCCAGCGCGGCTACCCATAAGCCTGTATACCCGAAGCCAAACCAATGCAACGCGTCCGATAAAGCAATCGACACAAGCGCCAGAGTAATCACGCTGTTAAAGCCGATCCGCTTTGCGAGCAATGCGCTAGCAAAACACCCCAGCCCCATCGCTAGTACCGGCAACGTGGTTAAAAGCGACAACTGTGTAAATGAAAGGCTTACATCGTGACGGATTGCCTCAACCAGAATGATCAGCAGGATCGTTCTTACCAACGGTATTGATCTCGAATTGCTATTGCGCATACCCACTGCCCACCCTTTATCGGCCATTGCTAAATAAGAATCGGCGCTTACTGTAAAACCTCAGGTTAACTTGAGGTCAAGAGAAATAGTGGATCAGCGCATAGACTCTAGGGAAAGAGCATTAAGTGTGGGCGAGGTGGCGAAAAGGAGCGGACTTAAAGTATTAACGATTCATGTCTACGGCGCTGCTAAACGCCGCCGCTAAAATAGAAACATCCGCAGCGTTGGTTCCGTCTCCAGAATTGCTGTCAGCGCTGCCAATAGAATCAGTACACAGATGACTTTATTGGTTACCGACAGCCTTGCAACGTCACTGCGATGGCTGCGTAATTACCCCTTTCAAGTAAGGCGCAACGCGGCCTTTGATAATCACGCGGTCGCCTTCTATCTCGCAGCTCAGCGCACCTTTGCGGGCACCACCCTGGCGTGCAGTAAGCTGCTGTTTACCCAGTTTTTTCGCCCAGTAAGGCGCAAGCGAGGTATGCGCCGAGCCAGTAACGGGATCTTCTTCCACACCGACTTTGGGGCCGAACCAACGGGAGACAAAGTCTACATCGCTGCCTTTCGCAGTAACGACAATGCCGCGCCCAGGAAGGCGCTTCAATTGCTGCATGTCCGGTGCTAGAGATTCAATCAACTGCACATCGTTAACTACCACCACGATATCGTCCGATATCAGCAGCGCTTCGATCTCGTTAATCCCTAACCCTGCCTTTACCTCAGTTTCCATCGCCAAGGGTTCGACTATCTTTGCGGGAAAGTCCATCGCCAGTTCGTTGCCGTCACGCTGCACTAAAAGCTGCCCACTGCGGGTCTCGAACTGCAGTGTTTCAGCGCTATCGCCCAGCACATTAAAGATCACCCACGCCGCCGCCAGCGTGGCATGACCACACAAATCCACTTCCACTGAAGGGGTAAACCAGCGCAGGTGATAGCCAGACTCAGTCGGCACAAAAAAGGCGGTTTCAGAGAGGTTGTTCTCCGTGGCGATTGCCTGCAACAACGCATCATCCAACCACGTTTCCAGCGGGCAAACCGCCGCAGGGTTACCTTCAAACGGCTTAGAGGCAAACGCATCTACCTGGTAAAGATCAATATTCATTACAGCCAGCCTTTTCTATCGTCATGGATCATTATGTTTTGGATAACACGTGGCTTTTGGCAAGGGTATTTTAGCAACAAGTGAGTAGGGCCTGGCCTAGTCCGCCTCAACAGCGGCCCGCCCTTTGATGATAGAACGGGCAAGCATCAGGTACGCCACCGAGCCACAGGCGGCCATGGCCAGGATGACCGCTTCAAGCGTATGCGGCAACATGGCAGACAATGCGCTCAGCAGCCCGGCAACACCGAACTGAGCGGCGCCCAAAAGCGCTGCGGCCGTTCCGCCACTGGTGGGAAAGTACTCCAAAAAGCAGGCCTGAATATTCGGCGAGATCGCCCCTACCGCACCGATGGTCAGCATCATGGCGGGCAGGAAGGCGTACAGCGGCCACTCCATAAAGGCAGCCACCACCAATAACAGTATTCCAACACCCTGACAGCCCGTTGCCAGCTGCAGGATACGCAGTGACGATAGCCTGGAAAGCAACACTCGATTGAGAATATTGAAGATAAGCATCGCGACGATATTCGCCGCAAACAGCATTGAAAAGGCTGATGGAGATTTACCGAAATGCCCCTGATAGATAAATGATGCATAGGTGATAAACATCATCAGAGTAGAAAATGAGGCAGCCTGCCAAACGATGAACGGAAGGGCCGGCTTTGTCGACAGTACCATTTTGTAACGCGCCAGCAGGCTCATCTTAGGGCTTTTCGCTCGAGACACCTTGCCCGTACCGGTAAAAAGCACCCGCACCAACAACGGCACTAGAAGCACCGCGTATACCGCCAAAGCGAAAAAGATATAGTGCCAGGAACCCAGCGCCAGAATCGCGCTACCCACGCTCGGCGCAATGCCAGGCGCCAGCACCATGATAAAGCCCATCATCGAAAACAGTTTCGCGGCGTCGCGGCCCGCCACCCGGTCGCGCACCAGCGCCGGCACAGATACCAGAGTAAAACCGGCGCCAAGAGCCTGAACTGCCCGCCCGACGAGCAGCGTGTTCAGAGAATCCGCCATACCAATGACAATGCTTGAAAGCGCAAAAATCGCCAGGCCGCTCATCAACACCCGCTGGCGCCCGAAGCGGTCTGAAAGCGCACCGCCGATTAACTGACCAAACGCCATCGCGAAGACATACACTGAAACGCTCAGCGACACCGCCTGCTGAGAAACTCCCAGCGATTCGCCAATAACCGGAAAAGCTGGCAGGTACGTATCCATGGAAAACGGGCCCAGCATCATGGTCAATGCCAAGCTCAGCACCACAATGAACGGCGTTTTAGATTGGGTCATAGAAGCTCGCGGTAAAGGGGCGTAATGATGGACAACACCCACAATATGATACCGACAGTTGCTATCAAGGCAATCGAATAGGTTGGTGGCTTGCTAATGGGGCTTTAGGAGCTGGGGTTCGAGAGTAAGGTTATGAGAGCAGGGGTTTGAGAGTAAGTGGACAGCGCCCAACCAACAACAGGTATGATTGCATAGCGCATTTAATACCAACGAGGAGAGCCGAATGCCCGCCTACATCGTACTAACCCGTGAACACACTCACGACAACGAAGAAATGAAGCGCTACAGCGAAAAGGCCAAAGCTGCCCGCGAAGGCCACGACCCACAGCCGCTGGCCTTTTATGGTGATTTTGAGGTACTAGAAGGAAGCGCCATGGAAGGTGCGGTGATTCTACGCTTCCCCGACATGACCGCCGCCCGCGCCTGGTACGAAAGCCCCGCCTATCAGGAAGCCCGCAAACACCGTTTCCAGGGTGCCGACTATCGCGTTTTTCTAGTGGATGGAATAGAAGAGGCTTAATGGGCAAAGCCCCTGCGGTCGCCAGCGAGGGGTACAGCTATCGCAACAAGATGAAATGTTCGATCAGCCGAATCATCAACGTTTTCTGATCCGGTAGGCTTTCCGCCACCAATAGAGCCAGGGCCACTAGGGTATTGTCATTAATCAGTTGCTCTACTGGCTTTGCCAGCAACGCGGCGTTGCGGCGCAGGTACCACAAGAATAAAAACGAGCCGCAGCGTTTGTTGCCATCGGCTAGAGGATGATTCTTGATCACAAAGTAAAGCAGGTGCGCGGCGCGAGTGGCGACGTTAGGGTAAAAAAGCTCATCCCCAAAGCCTTGCTCAATGGTGGCCAGGGCGGACGTCAGACCGTCACCCCGCAACTGACCGAATAGCTCGGTGGCCTCCCCCTTGCCAATCAGGGTCTGTTTCAACTCACCGATGGCCTGAAGTGCCTCTTCCACCCCTAAAGGCTGCATACCTGGCTGTTTGATGCCCACTTCCGCCAACTGCTGCTCATCGTAGCCCTGTAGCAAACTCCAGGAGCGGGCGTAATCGCTAATCACACGGGCAACCGCTTCGCCTTCGGTTGAAACCAAGCCTTGATTGGTCAGGGTTCGGCTGAGCAAACTCACCGCCTGCTCAAACTCTATGCCACGCTCAGTTAGGCGGCGTTGATTTAAGGTATAGCCTTGTACCAAATGTTCTTTTAATACTTGAGTTGCCCACTTTCGGAAATGAGTGGCACGCTTCGAACTAACCCGATAACCAACAGAAATAATGGCATCAAGGTTGTAGTGTTTGGTGCGGTATCGCTGCCCATGCTCAGCCACATGTTCCAAAATGGAACATGTGCTGTCTTCACTCAGCTCTCCACTCTTATAAATATTACTTAAATGTTTGGTGATTGCAGGGCGCTTGGTGTTAAACAGTTCTGCCATCTGTGCCTGGCTTAACCAAACGGTCTCTTGTTCCAGCGTTACCTCGAGGTGTGATTGCCCATCTTCGCTGGTGAATATCTGTATTTGCTGATCATTCATGAGTGCTGCCTCCCAGGTTTACATCAAACGCTTTATGGCTTTAAAACAAGCACCTCCCAAGCAAGCAGCACTCAATACGGCAGTAGTCACCTTTCCATACTAAAAGAGAGATTCAAGCGCGCCCGCAATCAGAGATTAAGTAAACCTTATCACAAAAACTGTTCATTTATACAGCAAAATATCGCCATGATTCTGCCAAGCAAAATTAGACGCTTCAACGCACAAAAACCATCACCACCAGCACCATGGTCAGCAGTAGCAAGTATACCCTGGCATGAATACGGTCAGGGATGCGCCCGATCCAAGTCGATGCCAGGCGGATACCGAGCCATGAGCCCACGGCGAGTACCAGCAAGGCGCGCAGGTCCACATAACCGGCATACCAGCCCCCCAGCGCGGGGTGATTTGACGACAGCAACACATACGTCGCGGTACCACTTACCGCCATGGGCAACGATAGCGGATTGGCCATGGCGGTGGCTGCCGTCATGCTCGCGCCTCTCCGGCGCATAAGCGGAACGGTCATCACACTGCCACCAACACCCAACAAGGCGGCCACCGCACCAATCAATGTCCCTGTCATCGCTGTTACCCCACGCCCCATAGGATGCACGTCGCTCTCCGCCTGATGCAGAAAACCGGGCCGCAGAACGGCATCCGCAATCGTGAGACCCAAATAGCCGATAAACGCCCAGCGCACCCACTCGCCACTTAACGACACGGCCGCCGCCGCGCCCAGCACAGCCCCCATGGCGATATAGCCCACCAGCGGACGCATCAGCTGCCACTGCACGGTCTGCCGTTGATGGTGACGCCATGTGGACAGCGAAGCAGCAAATACCATCAACGCCGTCGAGGTAGCCACCGCGATATGCATGGCCGCCTGACCGATGCCACTATTCAGCCCATGGACGGCCATCAGCAGGGTATACAGCAAAGGAACCACCACAAACCCACCGCCGAAACCGAACAGTACGGTGGTCACTCCGGCCAAACCACCACAAAGCAGCAATACGCTATACACCGGCACTCTCCTGATGAAACGAAACAGCAGGCACTATATGCTGGCACGGATTGGCCGACATTCGTCATTCGGACAACCATCAACGCATTTCAGCCAGGTTAACGCTAATGCTCAATACGCCTCTTTCAGATGTGGATCATGTGGCACGGCCCATCGTGGCCATCGGTACTGACTACCGCCCCGGCACCCTCCTTGATTTTCATACCCATCGGCGTGCCCAGTTTCTCTATGGCATGAGCGGCGTGATGGAAGTCAATACGGATGACGGCACCTGGATGGTGCCACCCTACAGCGGAGTCTGGCTGCCTGCGGGCAAGCGCCATCAGGTGCGCATGAATGGGGTGAGCACCCGAAGCCTGTATATCGAGCCCCACGTCGCGCCACGCGCTTCGCCCAACTGCGAGGTGCTGGTCGTAACGCCTCTCCTGCACCACCTACTGCTGGCTTCCGCCCACATCCCCGCGCGCTATGACGAAAACGGCCGCGACGGTGCCCTGGCTCAACTACTTCTATACGAACTGGAGCAGGCTCAGGCCCTGCCACTGTTTGCGCCCCTGCCCCACGACCTTCCACTCGCCAACCTGTGCAGAGCGTTTCTCAGCCAGCCAAACATTCACACGCTGCCTGACGAATGGGCCCGACAGTTGCATTGCAGTCAGCGCACCTTCAGCCGCTTGTTCCGTCAGCAGACTGGGCTCTCCTTTGGCGTATGGCGCCAACAGGCCTGCTTGATGGCGGCTATTCCCAGGCTGCTCTCCGGCAGTTCCGTTACCCAAACCGCGCTAGAGCTCGGCTACGACAGCCCGGCCGCTTTCTCCAGCATGTTTCGCAAGGTACTCGGCCAATCGCCCAGCGCTTTCGTCCGGGCGGCGTTAAAAGAGGATGGCGCCTTAAAATGATATATTCGGATCAAAAATTGAGCCGAATAGGCTTTTTATTCGGCTCAAGGATCATTTTGGAAGGGGATATGATTTAACAGGTTTATCGCCGTGCCGCCTTTGAGCGCGAAGATACCCTTCTTGGCGACAAGCACTTTCTTGAGTAGAGCTTTGTTATGTGCACTTGTAGTTTAAAAATTAGCACTTTACTAAAGAGTCAGCCCTGCGCTCTTTGAAAAATTTAAATAGGGTGTACTTTGAGTTAACAAAATATCTAATCCTTAAGGATTTCAGGCATTTTGCATCTTCTTACTGGGAAGTAGGTGCAACGCCCCCACCACCACCGAGCCCACCAACAAGCCAATCACCGCAGAACACAGCGTATTGAAACTCCAGCCTAGCAAGCCACCCAAGGCACCGGTTGCCTCGGCAATGCCATGCTCGACATGGTGTACCCACGCATAGGGCGCGTTGAACCAACCCGTTCCATCGGCACCCAGGTTGGCCATCAGAATATGCCCACCTACCCAGAGCATGGCGACGGTACCCACCACCGAGATGGTCGCTAGCACCTTGGGCATCGCAGTCACCAGGCTACGGCCCAGGGCCTGAATTGCCGAATTACTCCGCTGGGCAAGTTTCAGGCCGATATCATCCATCTTGACCAACAGCGCCACCACGCCATACACCAGCAGCGTGATGAAAAACGCAACCACTACTAGGCTCGCCATCTGTGACCAGAATCCCTGATGGGAGACAGTAGCAAGCGCGATTACCATGATTTCAGCAGATAGAATCAGATCGGTGCGAACGGCACCACTCACGATCTTTTTCTCGGCTTCCGGCCCCTTCTCTCCCGCTGGTTTTTCGTCGTCATGCTGACCGGATAGCTTATGCCAGACCTTTTCCGCGCCCTCAAAGGCTAGATAGGTGCCACCCACCATCAGGATGATCGGCAAGAGCGCGGGCAAAAAGTAATTTAGCAACAATGCCACCGGCAGGATAAAAATCAGCTTATTGCGGATCGACCCCAGCGCGATCTGCTTCACAATCGCCAGTTCCCGCTCCGCGGTTACCCCCTGCAAATATTGCGGCGTCACCGCCGTATCATCCACCACCACCCCGGCCGCCTTCGCCGTCGCACGCCCAGCAGCGGCACTCACATCGTCCAGTGATGCTGCGGTCAACTTCGCCAATGCGGCAATGTCATCCAGTAATCCTATCAAGCCGCCTATGGCCATGAATGCTTCCTCCGTGAATAACAGGTGCAGATAGTAAAGCACATAGCGGATCGGGCGAATGGCATCTTTTTGCGCCGAGGGTAGTATTGTTTTAGCCTGCATTCAGTCGAAATCACTCTGCCTCAGAAGGCAAGGGCTACGGGCTTAAATATGTATTTCATCCGAAATATATCCACGTCAAAATAGGCAGGACAAATTTAAACCTGGTAACATGCCTCATCGTTCAAAAACGTCTCAATTGAAGAAGGCTGTATGCTCAAATTCGTGGACCTATTTTGTGGTGGTGGCTTTGGTGCCAGGGGAGCTGTCAAGGCAGGAGCTACTCCAATTCTTGCCATTGATGCTTGGCAGCTTGCCGCATCCACATATAAGAGCAATTTTCCTTCTGCAGAAGTCATCTGCTCACCTATCGAAGACTTAGATCCAATTGAGCTGGCAAAGAAGTACAAGCCTGATGTGCTATTAACTTCACCCGAGTGCACTTCTCACTCGATCGCTCGAGGAGCCAAGCCTGGTTGTGAGCTAAGCAAAGAAACAGCTATTGGCATAATTCCCTGGATCGAAACAATGAAGCCGCGCTGGCTAATTGTGGAAAACGTGAACCGGATGAAAAAGTGGGGGCGGCATAACGAGTTGGTTAGTGCCATTGAGTCATATGGCTATACCGTAAATGATTTAATTCTTAATTCGGCTGATTTTGGAGTTCCTCAGGCGCGCAAACGTATGTTTTTAGTTTGCGATCTGCAAGGGGCTGTTATTACTCAGGAAGATCTAGTTGCATTACGCCCCAAAGGCGTTAAGTCCGCTCGGTCAATTATCGACTGGTCAGGTATTTATAAAAGCCGCCCCCTCTATACAGAAAAGAGAGCGCAAGCCACGCTTGATAGGGCAGAGAGAGCCATTAAAGCGCTAGGGAGAGGAAAAGACTTTATTATCGTTTACTACGGGTCAGATTACGCTGGAGGCTGGCAATCACTTGATGCACCACTTCGCACAGTAACTACCATAGACCGGTTTGGCTTGGTTACGTGGGAAAATGACACTCCATACCTTCGTATGCTACAACCACCAGAGTTACTGAAAGCTATGGGTGCAGGCTCTAAACATCTCCTCTCACACGGCAGCCGACGGGACAAGGTTAAACTTTGTGGCAACGGTGTTTGTTCTCCAGTCATGGAAATGATCTTCAAGAAAATAACTTTAATTGAGGATAGTGAAGTTGGGCTGGCTTCTTAAATGAGCTTAACTGATGCCGACTTGATCGTGGATCACATATACGGTGGCTCAAGAAACGGAAATTCATCAGATGATCCTCTGCCTCAATTACTTGGTGTGGATAACGGTGCGGGCTTTCGGCATCTAGGAAGACGCCCAGGCATAGATACATTGAAATTGCTGGCATTAAAGTCAAATTTCAATGATCCTGATTGGCCGGATAACTTAGATACTGAAAGCGGCCAATTTATATATTACGGTGATAACAAGACTGCACGCGGAATTCATGACACACCAAGGCAAGGAAATCTGATTCTTCGCAACCTGTTTGATGCACGCCACTCTCCCACTTCATTCGATCACTTCCCTGTTATTCTTCTCTTTGGAGGAACCGGGCAATATCGTGATGTAAGGTTTCTCGGCTTGGCCGTCCCTGGTGCGCAGAGCCTAAGTTCAGACGATGACTTGGTTGCTATTTGGCGAGCAAAAGGTTCTAACAACACCAGATTCCAGAACTACAAATCGATTTTCACTATACTCGATGTTCCGGTAGTCTCCCGTAAATGGTTAAACGACATAAAAATTGGAAAAGCAGTGTCTTCTGTCCATGTCCCCAGAGCTTGGCTTGAATGGCTCTCTGGACGAAAATACTCTCCTCTTTATGCACCGCACAGTATCGACATACGCAACAAAGAACAGCAATTACCCCAATCAGTTGAAGACTATAAAATTTTATCTTTAATACACGACAAATACGGCAAAAATCCATTTGCATTCGAAGCGGCTGCAGTAGAAATTGCCCGACTTTTCATGCCGGATATTAAGCAATGTGATATTACTCGCCCATGGCGTGACGGTGGACGAGATGCTGTTGGTGGATACGGAATAGGCACTGGCAAAAGCGCTATAGAGGTAGAGTTTGCTTTAGAAGCCAAATGCTATGATCCCAAAGGGAAAGGCGTTGGAGTTAAAGAGCTTTCTAGGCTTCTATCGCGATTGAGGCACAGACAATTCGGGATCCTCGTCACCACCTCATATCTCGCATCTCAGGCTTATACTGAACTAAAGGAAGACAAACACCCGGTGGTGATTATTTCCGGTTTAGATATAGTTAAAATACTAAAAAAGCGCATTGGGTCTCTGGAACAAATTATAAGTTGGCTTAACAGCCTCTAGGGTAATAAGACTTCACTTTTTCTTTTTCCAAGGTGCCTACTATATGAGTAGCAGCACCCTCCAAAGATTCTTTAACCTCATGCTCCCAAATTCTAATTACTTGCCACCCTCTGGATCTTAAAGACTCATTGTTCCGCTTTCCCCGAGCAACGTTACCATCGATTTTATCCAACCAGAATTTTACTCAGGTTTTCGGCGGCACAAAATGTTCAGGACATTTATATCAAAAGCAGCCATCGACGAAAACCACTGTTCTCAATGATAAGAAAAACAAGTCTGTTTTTTCAGGCAGCCGATTCTTAATTCTATAACTATAGCCCAAGCTCCATAGCGCTTTTCTGAGGGCTAACTCAGGCTTATTATTCTTAAACTTTATTTGTGACATACAGCATGAGCGTTGTTCCCGAGTTAGCACATCAGATATAATTATTCTTCTTATAAAAAACTTATTATCCCCGGCCTTGAGCCATACTGTGAACAGCTAAAGGTTATAGCTGACAAGATCTGATCCCTCACTCGAAATAAGCTAGCCCCGAACCACTGATTGTCATGAGGCTGAGCACCAAATTGATATTTAAAGCTAAACTTCACAATGTAAATTTTACCCTTTACTTCAATTTTTGGTAATCTATGGATTCCTTCATGTGCCTTGTTGCCCACTCCTTGGGCATTGGGCAACGAGGTTAATACTTCATACTTTTCCGGTACTAATGCACCTAAGATATACCTCGGAAACTTTATCTTCTTCTGCGCATAATCGCATGCTGGGGAAATCTCTAAAAAACCAAGAATTGTCTCGTCTCTCGCTTCTTCCCTTAACCTCTTTTCAGCATTATCATCTGTTTTTGGCAAAAACTCCTCATGAAGTAAGACTTTCATTTTTCGTCCAATTCTACTTTCGAATTTTAGTAGATTCTCCTTCACTTGAAGATAATCAATATTAATACCAACAAAAACCCCTCTGCAATCTTTAGGGTATCCCTCCTCCACCTCTTCAACATGAAAAAAAGTGTTCAGCTTTGACTTTATTGCATCATCAATATCCTGTCTTTTTCCTATTTCAGGAACAGCCTCCTTCCACTTTCCAAAGAGTTCAACATCGGGCATGGACCTTATCTGATCTTCAAGGACAGGAATAAGCCCCGTTTCCATTGCTATTGCGGGATTATCGTTAGCATTTTTTATACCAACAGCTTCATTTCCAATTGCCCCAAGGATTTTTCTTAATTCATTCGCTCTTTCCTCAGCTGAATTTCCAGCACTATTGTGTTGAGCTATTGTATACAAAGTTGCGACAGCATTTCTTCCAGCTTCAGATACTCGAGACTCCCAATTTAGCAAAATATCAAATAACGAGCTTTCTGAAATCAAATTCGAAATTTTCTCTTTGAGTTTTTCAGGATCAGTCAAAAACTTACTTTTTTGAATAACAGATACATGCAGAGGCAAATTAATTTCATCGCCGTGCCGCTCTTCCAAAAGCCTCACAACGTCAGCAACTTCACTCTCTAGCTTTGACCAAATGCATAAGAGATAAGGTCCTCTCATAGATAATTTTTTTAGCATCTTGGCTAAAGGACCAACCAAAATAGGTGCTTTTGCACCTTGCACTTCAGTTAGATTTAAATCTGTTACTACTATCCTTGGAGAAATCCATTCTGAAATATTAACGTGATCTATGCCTGATTCATTATCAGGTTCACCATTATGATACCGAATCGGTAAACATGGTATTCCAGCACTAAAAAAAGCTTCTTTAATACTATCCAACTCGTCTTGCCTATCATCAACAACGACTACACCGGGCAAACCAGAAATCATCTCTCTTCCCCTTTAAACAACATAACAATCGCAGCACCAGAATATGCTTTCGGCAAATCCAGCTCTTCACAAGTTGTAACAATCAGTCTTCCGCCAATGGTTTCCATGACTTTATCGGCATAATATAGACCGAGTCCCATACCAGCTGAGCGTGTCGACTTGAAGGGCAGTACTGCTTGATCGGGTGAAATTTCAAACCCTGGCCCATTGTCTGCAACAACTAATGCAGGCCCCTCCTTGAACCAGTCTGTTAGTGTAAGTAGTCGAATTGCGGGGGTGTATCCGCCCCCATCCTTCTCCGCCTTCAACGTAGTCCAATGGATCGCGTTATCTACAAGGTTAGTCAGAGCCGCCTGCAAAAGTCCAAAGGGGCCTTTGACTTTGAAGTCAGGTGACTCGTCGATTAGCAGGGGGCAGGATGCGGTAATTTTATGATGCTGAAAACGATGCTCCGACAAATCGAGAACTCTCTTCGCCAAGGCCTTTATACTAAAGGTTTTCTGTTCGTTCCTGCGAAGAAGAGGGGTGAAACCTTCGAGAAGTTTTGACAAATGATCCGACCTGCCAAGCAGTAGTTCATGGGAGTCGTTTCTTTTTATTGCAGCATTCAGCTCATCAACTCCCCTTTCAACTTCATGAAAAATAACAGCTAAATTTATACCAGCAATTCCCGAGGAAAGCGTCACATCCCTCATTTGTTTGTAGTCAGACTCAATCTGATTGATCTTTCCACCAATTTCTTTCTCAAGGCCGTGCTTTTTGAGACTACCCCGGATGGATTCAATATTTTCCGTAAATCTTACATCCGGGTCTTGTTTGGCTGTTTTAGTCTCACCATCGATATATTTTCTTACTGATTCCCTATGATCGAAATGAAGCTGGTAAAATTTGTCAAGAGCACTCAGGATAATCCAACGGAATCTTTTGTATGCTGAATTCTCATCAAAGCCTTCCCTGTTGGTTTTTTCTTTCAGGCCAAAGCTCTTCTCCAAATCCATATCGAGACTGGCTATAACCATATTATTAGCTATCTTTTTGCCGGGGGTATTTATACGTGTCGTATTCAGGTCGAGCCAGTCGTCTCCAACCTCACCATAATTAAAAACACGAATCCCGTCTCGATAAACACGCACCCCGGTCTGTTCGTCCAGGTACTTTTTTACATCCTGATATGCGCCCTGGGCATTAAGGATTTTTCTGTCCCTTAGGTAGAAGTAGAATGTGCCGGATATTGGGCCTATCCCTTCCATATCGGGTTTTGCGAGCAGAAGATTTTCCTTAACTTCACCAACTCTCGAAGCTTTCTCCGATTTATCGGGAGGAATCAGCTCTAGCCTCTCATTCTCAATGCTTACTAAGTCGGACGAAAGCTCTTTGAATAGTGAAGGCGGATTGAATGCGTAAGAATATGAAAAATTAGAACTTTCATCTATAAAGAAATCATAACGCCAAATCGCTCTGCTCAATATATCTTCGGCGTCCAGAACATCCTCGATATCTTTCTCTCTGCCTGGAACAGAAAGATTTACGGCGAAATCGGACACTTCACTAAATGGTGACACCAGACTGGTTAGCAGTCGTTTTAACCGGCGTACATCCCCTCTTGTCCAGGTTTCGTTGTTAAGGCTATTAATTTCAATACGGGTTCCTGTTTCACCGTCTTGGAATACCTCCGGTTTCTTTAACTCTTGGATATCCACTTTTGTTTCTTCAATATAATTCGACTCATTGATGAGAGAGGGCCAGTCGATATGTATTTTACACTCAGGGTAGCCATCCGCCCGAGTATTTATTGTTAGTTCAGTGCCCAACTTGTGGACGGCTAGCCGGCCGATCCCCTTTTCGCCCAACGGCATGCGGTAATATTTTGGGCTTCTCTTCCTATTATTTTTTCTCTTGCTATCTGTTCCGATCTCCATCCACTTTTCAATGATGGTGGCCCGGCTCATCCCGCATCCATTAAAATCTCTTACAATTATTTTCGGGCTACTGGATTCCACATCAAGCGTTACATCAACTCGTGTTGCATCCGCATCATATGCGTTTTTTACCAGCTCAAATATAGCCAGCCGGTCATCACCAATAAGCTCATCGCCCAACAACTTTAGGAGATGTGCTTTCGCTTTGAAGGAAACTGAGTTAGACATATTTCATCAACACCACTCTTCTTGGTTCAGCCGATTATTGGGCATACTAAGGGTTATACCTAATTTTTCCTAGCCTCCTTAGGACGATTAGCTCTCTTGCTGTAACCAAATTCAGAAACTGATATACGTCAATGCCCTCCCCATCGCCCAAGCTAAACGCTAGCAGGTTTAGACAATTTATCTTTATTCCCCCCAGCACAGCTTGCTGAACTAAAATATAGAAATTTTGCTGCCTGCTCCAGGGAATTGTACGGCTCGAACACTTTTCCGCTAAGCCCTTGCCATTTTCCGGTATCAGCCAATGAACTTTTTGGCATATAAATATTACTACCTGAATTGGTTCGACAATATAGGACAGCTACAGGCGAGCATCCGACACTGTACCCATTACTACAACCAGGAGCGCATCAAGACCAAGCTAAAAGGCCTGAGTCCGGTGCAGTACCGAAATCAGGCCTTGATCACTTAGTTTTTTACTGTCCACGTGTATGGGGTCAGCTCATATAGACGTTTTTTTTACAAATAGAGCTTGCGAGTAAACCTCACTCCCACTCAATAGTAGCAGGCGGCTTACTGCTCACGTCATAAGTCACCCGGGAAACGCCTTCCAACTCATTGATGATGCGGTTGGAAACTTTCTCCAGCAGCTCGTAGGGCAGGTGCGCCCAGCGGGCGGTCATGAAGTCGATGGTTTCGACCGCGCGTAGCGCGATGACCCATTCGTAGCGGCGGCCGTCGCCGACGACGCCTACCGATTTCACCGGTAGGAACACGGCAAAGGCTTGGCTGGTTTTTTCGTACCAACCGGCGGCGCGCAGTTCTTCGATGTAGATGGCGTCGGCATCACGCAGAATGTCGGCGTACTCTTTCTTCACTTCACCGAGGATGCGCACGCCCAGGCCGGGGCCAGGGAACGGGTGGCGGTAGACCATATCGTAAGGCAGGCCGAGTTCGAGGCCGAGTTTGCGCACTTCGTCTTTAAACAGTTCGCGCAGCGGCTCAACCAGCTTGAGCTTCATGGTTTCCGGCAGGCCACCAACGTTGTGGTGGGATTTGATCACGTGGGCTTTGCCGGTTTTAGAGGCGGCGGATTCGATCACGTCCGGGTAAATAGTGCCCTGGGCCAGGAAGTCGACGCCTTCAATTTTGCTGGCTTCTTCATCGAACACGTCGATAAAGGTGTTGCCGATAATCTTGCGCTTGGCTTCCGGGTCGTTTTCTCCCTTCAGCTTGCCGAGGAACAGCTCTTCGGCGTCGACACGGATTACCTTCACGCCCATGTGCTTGGCGAAGGTTTCCATGACTTGGTCGCCTTCGTTTTTGCGCAGCAGGCCGTTATCGACGAATACGCAGGTCAGTTGATCGCCAATGGCTTTGTGCAGCAGCGCTGCTACAACTGAGGAGTCGACACCACCGGAAAGACCAAGCAGTACATGGCGGTCGCCCACTTGCTCGCGTACGCGCTGTACTTGGTCTTCGATGATTTGTGCAGGCGTCCAGAGTTTTTCGGCACCGCAAATATCCAGTACGAAGTGCTCAAGAATGCGCTGGCCTTGCAGGGTGTGGGTCACTTCCGGGTGGAACTGTACGCCGTAGAACTGCTTCTCTTCCCAGGCCATGGCGGCAATCGGGCAGCTCGGCGTAGAAGCGGTCACGGTGAAGGTGTCAGGCACCTGGGAGACTTTGTCGCCGTGGCTCATCCATACGTCTAACAGGCCTTTGCCGCTGTCGGTATCGATGTGGTCTTTGATGTCTTTGAACAGCGGGGTGTCGCCGTCGATTTGAATCTGGGCGTAGCCAAATTCGCGCTGGTTAGAGCCTTCTACTTTGCCGCCAAGCTGCTCGGCCATGGTCTGCATGCCGTAGCAGATACCAAACACCGGCAGGCCCATTTCGAACACGCACGCCGGTGCTCGCGGGGAATCCAACTCGGTGACGGATTCCGGGCCGCCAGCCAGGATGATGCCGTTCGGGTTGTATTCGCGAATTTCTTCTTCGGTGATGTCGAAGGCGCGGATTTCGGAGAATACACCGATCTCACGTACACGGCGGGCGATCAGCTGGGTGTACTGGGAGCCGAAGTCGAGAATCAGAATCTTATGGGCGTGGATGTCACTCATGGCGGGGTCTCGGTTAAGCGGTGTGGGTGCCGCTGTTAAGGCCAAAAAGCAAGCGGCGGGGCAATGCCCGCCGCGCCATTTAACTAAACGTGCTGGTTAGCTCACCCGGTAGTTGGGAGCTTCTTTGGTGATCTGCACGTTGTGAACGTGGGATTCGTTAAAGCCAGCGCTGGTAATTTGTACAAATTCCGGCTTGGTACGCATTTCTTCAATACTGCGGCAGCCGGTGTAACCCATGGAGGCGCGCAGGCCGCCCATCAGCTGGTGAACGATAGCGCCCATCATGCCTTTATAGGGTACGCGGCCTTCAATGCCTTCCGGCACCAGCTTCTCGGCACCTTCGCTCTTGTCTTGGAAGTAGCGGTCGGCGCTGCCCTGGTTCTGAGACATGGCACCCATGGAGCCCATGCCGCGGTAGGCTTTATAGGTACGGCCTTGGTAAAGCTCAACTTCGCCCGGCGCTTCTTCGGTACCGGCCAGCAGGCCACCGACCATCACGGCGCTTGCGCCAGCGGCGATGGCTTTGGCTAAGTCACCCGAGAAGCGAATGCCGCCGTCGGCGATCAGCGGAATATCGAACTCTTTCAGCGCTTCTGCCACGTTAGACACCGCGGTGATTTGCGGAACGCCAACACCTGCCACAATACGTGTGGTGCAGATAGAACCGGGGCCAATGCCCACTTTAACAGCGTCTGCGCCCGCTTCAGCCAGCGCTTTGGCGGCAGCGCCGGTGGCAATGTTGCCGCCAATCACTTGAATGTTGGGGAAGTTCTCTTTGATCCAGCGCACGCGGTCGATAACGCCTTTGGAGTGACCATGTGCAGTATCAACAATGATCACATCGACACCGGCTTCGGCCAGCGCAGCAACGCGATCCGGCGTTTCGGGGCCAGTGCCAACGGCTGCACCTACCAACAAGCGGCCGTCGCTGTCTTTGGCAGCCATCGGGTAAGTGCGGGCTTTTTCGATGTCTTGGAAAGTTACCAAACCGCGCAGATGAAACTCGTCATCCACAATCAGCATTTTCTCGATGCGGTGTTCGCGCATTTTGGCTTTGCTGGTTTCAAGGTCGGTGCCTTCCTTGACGGTAACCAACCGCTCGCGGGGGGTCATGATGTCCGCTACGCTGTCGCCGTGGTTGGGCTGAAAGCGCATATCACGCTCAGTCACAATACCGACCAGGGTTTCGCCTTCTACGACGGGGAAGCCTGAAAAACCGTTCTCACGCGCCATCGCCAGCAGGTCATCCAGCTTCGCCTTAGGGCTAACGGTGACTGGATCTTTTACAATCACGCTTTCGTGCTTTTTAACCTTACGCACTTCAGCAGCTTGCTGACTCATGGTCATGCTCTTATGGATAATGCCGATGCCGCCTTCCTGAGCCATCGCAATTGCTAGACGCGCTTCGGTAACGGTATCCATTGCAGCGGAAAGCAGCGGGATATTGAGTGAAATATTGCGGGTCAGGCGGGTTTTGAGGCTGACATCCTTGGGCAGAATATCGGAGAAGCCGGGAACGAGGAGTACGTCATCGAACGTAAGTGCTTCTTGGGCCATACGTAGCATAGCGGCAACACCCTGATAGAAGAGGAAGTGGGGCGTGGAAAGTTAATCCCCTATTATAGCGTTTTGAGGGCCTTTCCAGCAATGTGAAGAAGGTTTTCAATCCAGACCAATGGCTAATAAGCTAGGATTCTTGCGAAAACTACCCACTCGCTCATTCTCTTTGTAAGGTTGCTCTATGCCCGATACACCACAAGCGCTTTCTGTTAGTCAATTGAATCAGCGCGCCAAACAGACCCTTGAGCGCGATGTGGGCGAAGTGTGGGTAGAAGGCGAGCTTTCCAATGTTTCCCGCCCGGCGTCTGGGCATATTTACTTCACCTTGAAGGATGACCGCGCGCAGATTCGCTGTGCGCTGTTTCGCCAACGGGCGCGTTTTGTATCGGCACCGATGCGTGATGGCGATCAGGTAAAACTGCGCGGTAGGGTCTCGCTGTTCGAACCGCGCGGCGATTATCAGTTGATTGCCGACGCCGTACAGGCGGCGGGCTTGGGGGAACTGCTGGCGGCATTTGAGCGCCTCAAAGCGCAGTTGGAAGGCGAAGGCGTGTTTGCCAATACGCGCCCCCTGCCCTTTCCTCCCCGCAAAATTCTGATTTTAAGCTCCGCCAGCGGCGCAGCCATTCGCGATGTGCTGGCGGTACTGGCGGCGCGCTGGCCACTGGCAGATGTCACGCTGATCCCAGTGCCTGTACAAGGCGCCGAGGCCGCCCCTGCGATGATTTCGGCGCTGGGGTTACTGAACCGACAGGCGCGCTTAGACCCTGACCAGGATGTGGTACTGATCACCCGCGGCGGCGGTAGCTTAGAAGACCTTTGGGCGTTTAATAACGAGCATCTGGCACGGGCGATTTTTCACTCCCGCTTGCCAGTGATGTCGGCGGTGGGTCATGAAGTGGATGTCACCCTGGCGGATTTCGCCGCCGATATACGCGCCCCTACCCCATCAGCAGCGGCCGAGCGTTTAGTGCCTGACCAACATGCACTTAAGCAGCAATTAACACAGCTAGAAAACCGCTTACAGCGTGCCATGCAGGCACGCTTAGAGCGGGATAGCCAACGGTTGGATACTTTGCGCGCCCGCCTTCGCCACCCAGGCGAGCAGCTTGAGCGTCAACGCCAGCACGTTACCGCCCTTTGCCAACGGCTGCAGCGCGCCATGCAGCAAACCGTTCAGCAGCAGCAAGTGCGGGTCACCCAGTTAAGCAAACGCTTAGCCAGCCAAGACATGGTGCGCCTGCACCGCGCAGAGCAAGAGCGTGTTAGTCAGTTGCAGCACCGTTTAGCCAGCGCTATGCAGCGGGCGCTGGAAGTGCGTCAGGCACGCTTGAGTAGCACCGCCCGTGAACTAAATGCCATCAGCCCACTGGCGGTATTGGGGCGCGGCTATGCCATTGCCCAGGATGAAAAGGGCCATGTCATTCGCCGGGCAGAGGACACCGCGCCAGGCCAGAAGCTCTCGCTACGGCTGGGTGAAGGCAGGCTAAACGTGGAAGTAAAACGGCGCTACAAACAGTAGCGCCGCAGGAATAATGTATTGTTGAAGGGCGGTTACTCTTTCTTAGAAGGCGAGCTTTTGGAAGACGAGTCGCCGTCGCTATCGGGGTTGACGTGATGCGTGTCGGGCATCGGATTGGCGTCGTCTTGGTCGTCGTCGCGTTGATCTTTCTTCTGCTCTTTCTTTGCGTCGTCTTTATCGGGCTGCTGCATAGTGCCTCCTAATCCTTGGTGGTCGCCGTAGGAATCACGTCAGCTGCTAACGTGAACAGGCCTCACTCACTATAGTCGCTAGCCGATGACTTACCATGGTGTAAAACTGCTAACACCAGCGCTATCTCACCACTTTGATGCAGATAAAAAACAAAACAATCACTTGGAGGCTTTAGCTCTTAACGCATTTCAATATCTAGCTCGGTGATAAAGCGGTCCCGTCGCGAAATTGCCTTGCCTGCTTCATCTCCTGACAGCGTGGCACAGGCATTAATCAGGCACTCCATGGCGGCAAAATAAGCCACCATGCTGTTGGAAATAAAGCTGCTTTCATGGGGCACCAGGATAGATACCTGGGCATACTCGACCAATGCGGAGCTGGCGTAGTCGGTTACGGCCAAGGTTTGAATGCCATGAGCCTGCGCCATCCGGCACACATCCACCACTTGGCGCGTATAGGGCTGGCAACTGGCGGCAATCAGCACGTCACCTTCCGATAACGACGCCAGCCCTTCCGCAACCCCATTGGTGGCGTCGCTAAGCAGCGCTACATCAGGGCGCAGCATGCCTAACCCGTAGGCTGAGAAACTGCATAGCGCATGAAACTGACGTACTCCGTACAACCGAACCCTGGGCGCACTGATCACTGTTTGGGCGAAAGTTTCAATATCATCATGCTTCACCCCTTGCAGAAAGCGGTCGATATTGTGCTTATTTTCAGCGCATAACTGCTCCGCCTGGACATGCAAACTGTGCTTGTCTGCTGCCAACGCGCTGGCAGCATGGTCGCGGTAAAAAGAGGCAGAAGAGGTAAAGTTCGCGCTCAACAGAACTCTTTGTAGATCGCTGAAACGGGCATAACCGAGAGAGCGTGCCAAACGAGAAATACTCGATGGGTTGACCTCTAGCCGACGAGCTGCCGAAGAAATAGACAGCAGCACCTGATCCCCCTGAAGGTCGATCAGGCGTGCCAGCACTTCCCGCGACTTGGGGCCAAGACGTAGCTCGCTCTCGCCCCGGGCAATGCTAAGCGCCAGTTCACGTAGGCCATCAACGGTTTCCGGGGGCTGGCACTCAGCTATCGAGTGTTTAGAGGGCGAAGAGTCAACTTGCGAAGAAGAGTTTTCCGTCATAAGCCGGTGGCGCTCCAGGGCGATCATAAAGTTGCCATGCTACACCATCCACTTCAAGACGCATGACCGCCGTGACCAGAGTATTCTCGTGATCAGGGTCGTCAGCGCTCAGTCGCAGAATGGGCAGACCGCTGGCTTGTTGATCATGCAAGATGGCCAACGGCGCAGTCTCTCCTTCCGCTAGCAGCTGATCTCCACGCTGCTGTCGGTCTCGTGAGGAGTCAGTAATCCATTGAGATGCCAGACCACTGGGGTGATACAGCGCATGATTAGCATGCACGCTGGGGGCATTGAGTACTAGCTGGGCAGCTTCCCCACCACCAAACTCAATACTCATCACCTCTCGCTGCCCGCATTCGGCCAGCGAAAAATGAAAGCCACCGCACTCATTGTAACGCTGCAACAGTGCCACGACGCCGGCCACATTGGGTTGGCTTAATGCCGCCCGTCCTAACACCATTCTTGGCACCCTGGGCGTAACATTAAGCAAACGCAAATTATTGACCGCCTGCACCCAGC
Organism: Halomonas sp. XH26; assembly: GCF_024138895.1. Lineage (NCBI taxonomy): Bacteria > Pseudomonadati > Pseudomonadota > Gammaproteobacteria > Oceanospirillales > Halomonadaceae > Halomonas > Halomonas sp. XH26. The sequence continues at coordinate 840,400 of NZ_CP071889.1, read as the reverse complement.
CCTGGCGGGTAAACGCCAGCGTGTGGCCCGGTATCGAGCCGGGGTAGCAGAAAGCGGTAAACCCCTCTCCCATTGCTGATGTCACTTCAGCCATAAAACAGTGGCCACGGAAGAATGGCAGGCCATCCTCATTATGCGCCACCAGCGGTGTTTCTCCGGGGAGAACCAAGGTCGTGCAGCCGTCCGGTGCATGGGCCAACAGGTCACCCCGGCAGTTCCAGGCAAATACCGCTTCAATGGGCAGGTTAAGTCCTTCCGCAAGTCCCTCTAGCTCTTCCCACACTTGAGGGAAATCACGCTGCGTATTGGCGGCCATGGTAGCAACAGCGTTCTGGTGAATTGGGTCGTTAATTTCAGCCCAGATAGCGCTTGGCAGCAAAAAGCGATGCACCGCATCGCGGCCTGCACGCCCAAGGGCAACGCCGATGTCGCGTGGCTGCCCATTGATAATCTGCCAGCCAATAGAGCTCGTTTGTTTAGACATGGCGCAGAAAATCCTTCATCCGGTCATTAGGCGGGTTATCAATGACATCAACAGGGTTGGCATCAACCGCAATTTTACCGTGCTCCATAAAAATCAAGCGCGTGCCAACCTGCTTGGCGAAGGACATCTCATGGGTCACCACCACCATGGTCATCTGCTCTTCTGCCAGTTTCTGCATAACATTCAGTACTTCCTGCTTAAGCTCAGGGTCAAGCGCTGAGGTAGGCTCATCAAACAGCATTACTTTGGGTTTGATCGCCAACGCCCGAGCAATAGCGACCCGTTGCTGCTGCCCACCAGAAAGCTCATGAGGATAGTGTTTCGATTTATCCCCCAGGCCGACTTTTTCCAATAGCTCCTGGGCACTATTATCAGCCGCCTTACGCCCCATTTTGCGCACATGGCGTTGGCCAAAGGCCACATTTTCCAGCGCTGTCATTTGTGGAAATAGGTTGAACTGCTGGAAGACCATGCCCGCTTCCTGGCGAATTTCACGCAGCGTTTTGTTGCCTCCCTTAACGCTCATACCGTCAACGAGAAGGTCACCCGAGGTGATCATTTCCAGCCCGTTAATACAGCGCAGCAAGGTGGATTTTCCAGAACCGGATGGTCCTATTAGCACGACCACTTCGCCACGATTAATATCCAAATCAACCTTATCAAGTACCTTAAGCGGGCCAAAGTGCTTGGACACATTCTTGAACTCTATGATGGCGCTCATAAGATCCTCATCCGCTTCTCAATGATACGCAGCAGCAGCGACAACGTGCCGGTCATAATCAGGTAGAACACGGCAACTGCCGTCCATATTTCGACTGCGCGGAAGTTAGCCGCCATGATTTCCTGGCCGGTGCGCGTCAGTTCGCCAACACCGATCACAATAAATAAGGAGGTATCTTTCAGGCTGACAATGCACTGGTTACCCAGCGGTGGAATTAAGCGACGAAAGGCGAGTGGGCCAACGATATAGACCACTACTTTCCAGCGTGGCAAACCAATGGCGCGTCCTGCCTCGGTTAATCCTTTTGAAATTGATAGCACTGCGCCACGCACAATCTCAGCAACGTACGCCCCAGCATTAATGACAATCGCAAGGATTGCTGTCGTCATCGGGTCAATGCGGATATCCACCAGCACCGGCAAGGCGAAGTACAGAAACATCACCTGTACAACAATCGGCGTTCCTCGAATGATTTCGACGTAGATAAACGCCAGTGTATTGAGGATATAGCCGCCGTAGGCGCGCATCAGGCCAATAACAGCCCCCAGTGCAATACCACCGATCAACCCCGTTACGGTGATATACAGCGTGATTTTTGCGCCATTGAGTAACGCGGGCAAAAATCCTATAACAATCGACCAATCGATATTCATCTAGACTCTCCTGACAATGCAACGTCAGCGGAGGAAGCCCTCCGCTAGTAAATAAAATTTCAGGAGATTATTCGCTGGGCGCTTCGCCGAACCACTTCGCGTAAATTTCGTCGTAGCGGCCATCTTCCCGCATAGCAGCCAATGCCTGGTTAACTGGCTCGACCAGCTCGCTCCCCTTGGGAAACGCAATGCCATACTCGTGCGCCATCATCTGTTCACCCACGGCTTTTACCTGGCCGTCACCAGCGGTGGCAATGTAGTAGAGAACATTGGGCGTATCATGCATCGCGGCATCAACGCGGCCGGTGCGTAACTCCAGGTAGGCATTGTCGATATTGGGGAACTGGCGTAGCTCGGTGTCGGTGAAGTTTTCCCGTGCATAGTCAGCAGCAGAGGTGCCGGTGCGAACGGCCAGCATTTTACCTGCTAAGTCTTCTGCACTTTCGATATCACTATCAATTGGCACCATGATGCGGAAGCCGCTTTCGTAGTAGCCATCCGAAAAATCAATCACCTCAGCACGGTCTTCACGGATAGTAATCCCCGCCAGGGCAACATCTAACTGGCCAGTCTGCAGGCCGGGAATAATGCCATTGAAATCCATTGGCCTTAGTTCGAAATCCAGCTCAAGCTCTTCGGCAATCATTGTCCACATATCGATATCAAAACCGACATATTCACCGTCTTGAGCAAACTCAAAGGGCACAAAGGCAGTATCAGTGGCAACCACTAGCTTGTCTGCGGCGGCAGTCGCTGCAGTGAGAGAAAATGCAGTAGCAGCCATTAACGTGGTTAGTGTTTTCATGGAGAAATCCTCGTGACGTCGATGTTATTGGTTATGTGTGAGTGACGTAGCGTGTAGATAACGGTGTTGTTATTGGTTTGGTTTAGATGGGCTTGGATTGGCTTTGCCGAGTTTATCTACAAGCGCATCTGCAAATATAATTGCACAAATTAATAAAATGACCAAATATTTGCATTTATTTTTTACACGCATGCGAAACCGGGTGTCGCAAAGACACCCGGCTCATCTAGATATTTCTCTTTAAGTAAGCGTTTTTAGGCTAGATTTTTCACCAACACCTTGGATTTTCGGGCGTGGTTGTAGGCTTCGCGTTTTAACGGCGGCAGGTCATCTAGGCTAGCGGGACGGAAGCCGTGTTCGACAAACCAATGGGCCGTGTGGGTAGTTAACACAAACATTTCGGAAAGCCCACGCTGCCGGGCGCGGCGTTCTAATGCTTCCACTAAGCGCTCGCCGCGCTCACCGCCGCGATAGTTACCGTGCACCGCGACACAGGCCATTTCCCCCACCGTGGTGTCTGGAAAAACATGCAATGCTGCACAGCCAATCACCATGCCGTCACGTTCGATGACCATGTAGTCGTCGATTTCGTGCTCTAGTCGTTCCCGCGAACGAGCCACCAACATGCCACGTCGCTCCAGCGGCTCCAGCAGCTCTAGTAGGCCAGCGACGTCATTCAACGTGGCTGGGCGCAGTTGCTCGTAGCGGTGCTGGGTGATCATGGTGCCAACGCCGTCACGGGTGAATAACTCCCCTAGCAGTGCATCATGGTTACGCCAGGAAAGCAGGTGGGTGCGCGCTACCCCTTCCCTGGCGGCGGTGCAGGCGGCGTTCAAGTGGCGTGCCAACTCACTGCCCGGTAACGCCTGTTGCAGGCGCGGCTCGGCCTCTGCCGGGGAAAGCTGGCGCAATAGCGCGCCCTGCTCGTCTTCAAGCCCTTCCGATTCGCCTAATAGAATCAGCTTATCCGCTTTCAGCGCGACGGCAGCATGTTGTGCGACTTCCGAGGCATCTAAATCAAACACTTCACCTGTGCTGGAGAAACCCAGCGGCGGCAGCAGCACTAGCGAGCCTTTTTCCAACAGCCCTTCAATGGCGCTCGAGCGCACTCGGCGTACTTCACCACTGTGATCAAAATCGACGCCTTCGCGCACTCCTAATGGCTTAGCGGTCACCAAGTTGCCGGAAATCACGCTAAGCTCTACACCGTGTAGTGGCGTGCTAGGCAGCCCCAAGGAAAGACGAGCTTCTAGCCATAAGCGCTGGTGCGCGGCCACCTGTTCCACGTGGGTCATCACCGCTCGGTCAGCTACCCAACGGCCATCCACCCGTGTTGGCTCGACACCGGCAGCCGTCAATGCGTCATGCACTTGTGGGCGAATACCAAACACCACAACTAGCCGCACCCCCAGAGTGTGTAGCAGCGCTAAATCTTGAATCAGCTGCTCTCCTCGGCCAGACGCCATGGCTTCGCCCTCAATTAAGATGACAAAGGTTCGTCCCCGGTGCGCGTTAATGTAAGGGGAAGCATTACGAAACCAATCAACAAAAGGGAAGCGTGTGTCCAAGGGCCGCTCTCCGGCAGCAGGTGAATGAAAGTATCAGCGTTTACTTTAACAGAGCATAAAAAACAGCGGCACCTTCTTGTGAAAAAGAAGATGCCGCTATGCGTTTGGCCAAGCAGTAACGTATTGGGCGGGGTTACCCCTTGCTGTTAACCAAACATGCCTTTGAACATAAAGAAGAACAGAATAGCCAAACCAGCCCCGGCAGGTAGCGTAATCAGCCATGACATGGCGATGGTGCCAATGACACGCAGGTTAAGTGCCGCCATACCCCGAGCAAGCCCTACACCTAATACCGCCCCTACCAGTGTATGGGTGGTTGAAATCGGCAGACCCGTACCGGAAGCTAATACCACCGTGGTCGCTGCTGCCAGCGTGGCGGCAAAACCACGACTGGGAGTGAGTTCAGTAATACCGGTTCCCACAGTGGCAATGACTTTGTGGCCGTAAGTTACTAAGCCCACCACGATGCCACCACCGCCCAGCACCAATACCCACCAGGGCACTAGCGCAGAGCCTTCAATTTGGCCGCCAGTTTGTACCACGCTAATGACCGCCGCAAGCGGACCAACCGCGTTCGCAACGTCGTTAGAGCCGTGAGCAAACGCCATGGCACATGCAGTAAAGATCATTAATACGCCGAAGACGCGCTCAACGTTGGCGTATCCAAAGTGGTCGTTGGCATTTTTCTCGAACTTGATACGACGCTGCATCAACAGGCCAATACCCATGATCACAAGCCCTAACAAAATCGATAGCAGCAGGCTTTGACTAAAGGTCAGGTCCAGCCCAACGTGAGATAGGCCTTTGGTTAGCGTGACCATCGCCACAATAAAACCAACCAAAAATACGTAGCCCGGTACATAGCGTTTGGCAGCAGCAAATGGATTATCATTTTCAAAAATCAGGTGATGCACTGATTTAAACAGCACAAAACCGATAGTACCTGCCAACAGAGGAGAAACGACCCAGCTTGCCGCAATGGTGCCAACAGCGCCCCAATCCACCGTAGAAGCACCCAATCCCGCTACGGCAAAGCCCACAATGGCACCTACAATGGAATGCGTCGTGGAAACCGGCCAACCTTTCATCGATGCTGCCAGTAGCCAAGTACCCGCTGCCAGCAACGCTGCCAGCATACCGTACACCAGTAACTGCGGGTCTTCCTGGAGCAACTCTGGGTCGATAATGCCTTTACGAATGGTGTTGGTCACTTCACCACCCGCCAGCCAAGCACCTAAAAACTCAAAGACAACCGCAATTATAATGGCTTGTTTGATGGTGATCGCTTTTGACCCCACCGAGGTTCCCATCGCATTGGCAACATCATTCGCACCAACGCCCCAAGCCATAAAAAAGCCAAACAAACAGGCCAGAATGATAAAAATTTCACCGTGCTGGGCAATAATCTGCATAGGTATCCCTTAGCGTGCGGTCAAAATCTGTAGGCGGCTGCCCACGCGTTCAGCGCGATCAGAAACTTCACCGACCCACTCAATGATTTTGTAAAGGAAAATCACATCAACAGGAGGAAGTTGGCTTTCAAGCTCAAACAGCTGGCGACGTATCGCGATCTGCTGGCTGTCAGCTTGGTGCTCAAGTGTGTGCAGCTCACGGATCATATTCTGCATAACATCGGAAACATTGCGTCCAAAACCGGACTCAAGCAGCTCTTTCAGCTCTTCAAGCGCTTGGCGAGCCTGGGCCACACACGCCACGCTGGTACGCATATAATCGCGCATGGGATCGGCCAGCTCATCGGGTACGCGCATTTTACGCCCCAGCATAATGCCGGTAATGTCGCGCACCTTGTTGGCGATCTTATCCTGCACGCTGATAAGGTCGAGCAAGTCGGACCGCGAGACGGGAAGAAACATCGTATTGGGCAGGTTAAGCCGAAGCTCTGTTTTCAACGTGTCGGCGTCATGCTCTAAGCGGGTAACGTTTTCACGCAGTACAGCTGCGGTATCCCAATCACCGGCAAGCGATGCCTCGAAGAACGGCAACAGTTGGTCGGCACATTCATTGGCCTTGACGATGTGGGCCAGCAGCGGCTGGAATGGCGAGCGGCCAAACATCGCGGAAAAAGGGTTGGAGGTAACCATATAGCCTTTAGCCTGTTTTCGGGGAGCCTGGAAATGGCGGCGCCAGTATAAAGAGTGCGCTCGCCGCCGTCATGAAAAGTTCACAATGTCATGTAAAATTAATTGAAATGTCACAATACAAAGGTGGCTAATGTCATGAAAAATTCAACATCTACTGCTGATTCTGTTTCAGCGCCTACCGAAATAGAGCTTAAACTCGCCCTTGCGCCAGCTCAACTAAACACGCTGCTGTGCCACGCGGCACTAGCCGAAACACCCCAACGGCAACATTTGTCGAACACCTATTTCGATACCCCTGCGGGCGATATGGCGAATGCACGGATTGCCGTGCGCTTACGCCAAGTTGATGATCGCGTGCTACAAACGGTGAAAACTGCCGGCCATGGTGGTGGCGGCCTCTCTACCCGACAAGAGTGGGAGTGGCAAGTTCCTAGCCCACAGCTTGACCAGCATGGCTTAGCTACCCTACCGCCATTCAAAGGTTCACTAGGCACCGTCATTTCCGCGCTACGCCCTGCGCTGCGCACCGACTTTACCCGGCGCAGCTGGCAAATCAACTGGCAGGGCAGCCGTATAGAGCTAGTGTTGGACGAAGGAGAGATTGTCAGCGGTGGTGCTCAAGCGGCAATTTGCGAGGTCGAGCTGGAACTCAAAGCGGGTGAACCAGAGGCGCTTTGGGCGCTAGCATTAACGCTCGCGGAAAGCGTACCGCTGCGCCCTTCTGATACCAGCAAAGCCGCTCGCGGCAATGCATTAGGCGTGCAGCAGTGGGCACTACCTGAAGCTGACGCACCGGCTGAGTGGCTACACAGAGCCACAGTGGCGCTGGACGCCTACCACGACAGTGGTCTTGCGGAACACTTAACTATCGCACAGCAAGCGTTAGCCACACTGGCGACCCACCCCCAGTTAGATGAAAGCTCCCGCCGCGATGCTCAAACACTGACCACAGCACTGAATAAAAATGGCCATCCAACGTCCGCTTATGGCGCTGCTGCGTTAACCCTGGCGCATCGCTTCGCCTATCAAACCACGCTACGCTAGAAACATTCAGCCCACTTCAGGATGTCGCGATGAGTTTTCAATTAACTCCCGGTGCGGAAGGACTGCGCACACGGCTTTTCCATATTATCTTCGAGTCTGATACGCCGGGAGCCAAAGGGTTTGATATTGCGCTGATTATCGCCATTCTAATCAGCGTGGCGGTCATTTTGCTGGACAGCGTAGATAGTTATTCCGAACGCTACGGGCACATTTTCTACTATGCAGAATGGCTATTTACGCTACTTTTCAGCATTGAACTGGCGGTGCGGATTTACTGTTTAGAGCGCCCAACGATTTACCTCAAAAGCTTCTACGGCATTGTCGATGTGATCGCGATTATCCCAGCTTGGTTAGTACTGTTGATGCCTGGTGCGCACGGACTCGTCATCGTAAGGATACTGCGGGTGCTACGCATCTTCCGAATTCTGAGGTTGATGGAGTTTATCGGCGAGGGGCGTTTACTGCTCGATGCGCTTAAACGCAGCCTTCGTCAAATCCTGCTGTTTTTTAGCAGCATCATGATGGTCGTCATACTGTTTGCTGCGCTGATGTACACCATCGAGTCGCCAGAAGCCGGCTTTACCAGTATTCCTATGTCGATGTATTGGGCGATCGTGAGTATGACCACGGTGGGCTACGGCGATATTGTCCCAGCCACGTCGTTAGGCAAAGCGATCACGATGATCCTGATGCTGTTGGGGTATTCGATTATCGCTGTGCCTACCGGGGTATTTTCCGCCCAGGTTATCCGCTCTATTCGCGAAGACCGTTATTCAGAAGAAGCCTGCCCCGGCTGTGGCCATGACCGCCACGAAAAGCGCGCTCGTTACTGCCTGCGCTGTGGCACCTGGCTGGATGAAGACAGCGAAGACCCGCGTAAGAAAGAAGCAAACAAAAAAGATAGCCACGAGGGAGACGAAGACACAAACACGCCCCAGGACAGCTAAACAAAATAGCCAAACCTAGGGCGCGCAGCATTCATTTAGAAGGGAGTTGCGTGGTTAGCTAGGCCGCTACGTTGATCAATCGGTGCTCAGGTCGGCCTCGATAATAAACAGGCGGCCGCCATCCACAGTGTTGGCGTCCAGCATTTTCTGCTCGAGTTGACCCTCAGTGGACCAGGTGGCGAAGTCATCGTCGTTTAGTACCCCCAAGCGTTGGTCATCAATCACCCATAGACCTTCCATTTTATCGTGGGGATAGTTGACTTCCGCCACCATATCCACCACCAGAGACTTGCTCACTGGCTCAATTCCAGCGCTGGCCAGAGCGCTCCAGCCCTGCTCTAGAACCACTTCTTCCAAGGTTTTGCCTGCCAAGGTTAGACCCAGTTCGGCATCCTGTTTCAGGTCGCCGTTGGCTGAGACCGTTTCAAGATTGGTGCCTGAGGCAAGGTCAATGCGATAAACCTGCTTCTGAGCATCGGGTGTCGCTGCCTCAGTGCCATCAGGACCACCGTTCAGAAAACGGCCATCTCGTTCAAGCACCAAAAACTCAGTGGCGCTCAGGGCAACAAGCTCTGAGTTGGAATTCTGGTTTTGCTCTTGGCGGTAGAGATACTGTCCAGTCTCGCCCGAGCCCAGGTCCACTGTGACGATGCGGGTGATATCCAGGTCTTTCACCGTGCTGCCCGGGTTGTACAGAGTGGACTGCATAATACCTACCAGCGTTTCCTCATCCGGCGTGATAGCCAGCCCTTCCATACCTCGGTTGGCACGCCGGTTGGCAAACTCTGCCGGCAGGTTCATCTCGACCCGGTCGTCGTAGGCAAAGGGGTTGATACGGCCGATTTCACGACCTTCAGCATCGAAGTGGACCATGTGCGGGCCATACTCATCGCTAACCCAGAAGGTGCCGTCCGAGAGTGCCACCAGCCCCTCGCCATCCAGACCATAATCATCCAAGCGGATCGGATTAGTAACTTCATTATAGGGCTGGCTATCGTCCACCAAGATCGGTTGACCATTGGCATGGTAAGGAGTTTCACCCGTTCCGCCGAGTGCCAAACTGTTAGGCAGGCCACTGATCTCGGTTCCATCGGGGCGCTTGAGCAGAATGGTAGTAACCTGTTCGATCACACCGTTCGCTTGAACCTCAAACAAGCCGATACGGGGCGTATAGTCCGGTGTCGGAAATATTTTTCCCTTGCCATAGTCACCAACAAAATTGGCATTGGGGCCGCGGTCAGTCAATGCATAGAAGCGCGTTGAATCCGTGGGATGAGCCGTCATTGCCGACCCAAAGCCACCATTACGGATCTCAAAAGCCTGCTGAGATTTGCCATCTAGTAGATCATCCCGTAATACGCTGTGGGGAAGAAACACACCAGCGGCGGGGAAGTTGTCGAACACGGAGGCATTGGTATCATCAGCGTTAGCGTTATCACCGCAGCCCACCAGCAGAGAGGACGTCAGTAAGGATGCCATAAAAAGCTTATGACGGTTCATTGGTTGGTTTCCTTATTGAATACAGGTTGACGCCCGTTGGCGTCTCAGCCGCCTCCACAGGCACAATTTCCACCGTGACCCAGGGCAAGGCAAGTTAAGAAAAGTCTAGTGGCAGGAATATCCAATGGGGGTGGAGCCGTCACGGTTGTCTTAATGAAACGCGCTCACTCCGACAAGGTTCGATTTGTTATGGCATATCGCTATGTTCACGGCCACCAAGATAATTTAGTGACAACCAATGACAGGTGAATGACATGTTAGTGACTAGCGGCACGGGGACAACTTGCGGGGCTAATAAGGAAAACGCCCTGGCTATTAACCAGGGCGTCTCCTATATAGTAACGGCACGATGGAAGTGGTTACATTTTATTCGCTTTCAAACGGAGCTTCCCACGCGTTAAGCTCCGCGTCGCTCCAGCTTCCGTAACTGGCATTGGGGAAAACAATCCAGTCTTGACCAAAACGCTCAGCGTGGTCGTTAACCAGGTCGCGCTGCTCTTCAAGGCTTGCGCCGACAAAATCACCCGAGAAGTCATGCAGCGTATCGCCCAACTGCATCACTAATGTATGACTGTCTTCGACGATAGCGCGGCGCTCGGTCTTCGGTGGGCCAAGTAGCATGACGCGTTCGTCAGATACCTGGGGAAGCTCTAATGCTTCCATAGTGGCCAGCGTGTCCGCTTTATTTTCTTGGTAGCGATCCGACACATAGTAGATCGACACACCTTGCTCATCGGCAAATTCGAGAAAGTCTTTTGCCCCTGGGATCAAACGTGGCTCGCCCTCGCGCTCCCAATGCAACCAAGTATCCCAAGTAGTGAAGTCGTGGCAGGCCTGCATATCGCGCACTAGCAAAGCGCTGTTATCGATGAGCGTCTCATCCACATCGGTAATGATGGCCAAATCGGCACCCTCACCATGCGCCTCAATCTGTTTTTCCAAGCGATAGGTCGCCAGTTCAAAGCCTTGGCGCTGTAAAGCAGTTATTTCTGCGGATTGCTGTTGGTAACGAAGCCCCATGGCGTACTCAACTTGATCACAAGCGCTAGCGTCGTCGGCTACTGCGTTCCCTGATAAAGGAAGTAGCGCCAAGCTTGCAAATGCGGTTGCAGTAGCAGCGTTGCGGTATCGAGATATCATCATTAAGCAATCTCCTGTCAGTGATGGTTATTAGGTTAAGAGGGGAATCCCACACCATCCATCATTATTAATTATCAATAGTAAGCATAATCATCATAATTTATTTTTATTGATCATTCAAATAAGAAAGATAGCGCGCTAAATGAATAAGTTGATACGCATATCATGTTTAATGATTTTTGTGGATTTTGGGTGATGGAGAGACAGGCGGGACGACAGCAACCCCCTCGAGACTTTTCACCAAGGGGGTTACCAATACCAACTAGAGAATGGTGTTAACTCGTAAACGGCGTAATATCGCCGCGGCCTTCCCGCACAATTTTGGGCGGCAGCTCGCGTAGGTCAATCACACTCGTGGGGTCAAGATGGCAGGCACCGCCGTCGATAATGGCATCAAGGTGTGCCCCGAAGCGGTCGCGAATCTCCTCAGGATCGCTCATTGGCAGGGTCTCTCCTACCGGAATTAACGTGACGCTCATCAACGGCTCACCTAACGCATCAAGCAGCGCGTGGGTAATGTGGTGATCAGGCACACGCACGCCAATGGAGCGGCGCTTCGGATGCAGCAACAGGCGCGGCACCTCTGTGGTAGCATCCAAAATAAAGGTGTATGGGCCAGGGGTATGAGCCTTCAGCAGCCGAAACACTGCGTTATCCACTTTCGCGTAAGTGCCAATCTCGGAAAGATCCGAACACATCAGCGTGAAATTGTGTTTATCGTCTAACGAGCGCAGCCATTTGATCTTCTCAATGGCTTTCTTTTCACCTAAGTGACAACCCAGTGCATAGCCCGAGTCCGTCGGATACGCGACCACACCACCTTTGCGGATAATATCTATCGCTTGATCAATCAAGCGTTTCTGCGGGTTTTCGGGGTGAATCTGAAAATATTGACTCATCGCTTGCTCCTGCCCTTGGGCATATCGTTGTCCATTTAGTTTCTAGGTTAGCCGATATGCGGTTTAAGACCCAGGACCTAACATACCACTGGGCGCATCGCGCAAATGAACTAAGCGCGGATGCTGCCAAATCGGCGGCGCAGCAGTGCGCGGTATTAAGCTCATACTACCGGGGGCAGCGTGGCTGCCAGGAAAATGAAAATCGCTGCCCATGGAGGCATATAAATCACGTTCCACTAATTGCCGAGCGAGGTCGCGAGTGCTGTCTGGATTCTGCTGACCACTCACCAGCTCAACGCTCTGCCCACCGGCGGCTTGAAAGGTATCCATCAGCAAACCTCGCTTGCGCCGGGTAAGCCCATAGCGCAGCGGGTGCGCCAGCACTGCCACACCACCTGAGGCCACCACCCAGGCTACTGCATCACTGATTTCCGGCCAATGAGCTTTTACATCGCCTTTTTTACCACTGCCTAAATAGCGCTTAAACGCGCCTGCCCAGTCATCAACCACTCCTTCAGCGACCAGCGCGCGGGCAAAGTCAGGCCTGCCTAAGGGGCGGTCGCTGCCTGCCTGGGCGCGTGCCTTTTCGAGCGCATCAGGTAAGCCCATTTTTTCCAACCGCTCGGCGATCACTTCAGCACGTTTGATCCGTGCTTCGCGCTGCAGTGCAAGCCCTTCGACCAGAGGCCCTTGCAAGCCGCCGGGCATAAGCGCCACTACATGGATATTAATTCCCTGCCAGCGCGTGGATAACTCACAGCCAGGCACCAGGCAAAGCCCAGCTTGCTGAGCCGCGATGCCCGCTTCTTCAATACCTTCCATGGTGTCGTGGTCTGTCAGCGACATGTGGGTAAGACCACGTGCAGCGCACAGTTTTACCAACTCGGTAGGGGTCAGCGCGCCATCTGACGCGGTAGAGTGCATGTGTAAATCCACCGTATAACGCTGGTCGGCATCAAACACGCTGGGCAGATGGTTTACAGGAAGATAGTTCGCAGGAAGTAGGGGCATAAGCATGACGCCGTGTGGCGAGTTTGTCAGAATAGGGTGGTGTGAATAAAACAGGCACCCTGTTTTCCCTTAACGGTATACAGGCGCTCACCATGGTGCGCGCTTACAGGGGCGCGGTCAATTCAGTACGGAACAACCGCCCTAGCATTCAAGGAGTTATCCCCATGCTTTACGCTATTATCAGTGAAGATGTATCCAACAGCTTGGAGCGCCGTCTAGCGGCACGCCCGGATCACCTTGGTCGCCTGGAAAAGCTGCGTGATGAAGGCCGTTTGGTTCTGGCTGGCCCCCACCCCGCTATTGATACCGATAACCCAGGCGATGCAGGCTTTAGCGGCAGCTTAGTCGTTGCCGAATTTGACAGCCTTGAGGACGCGCAAGCCTGGGCTGACGCCGACCCGTACATCATTGCTGGTGTCTATGCCAAGGTAATTGTTAAGCCATTTAAAAAAGTAATGCCTTGACCGATAGAGGCGAGTGTGAAGAGTCCGCCTTCTTTTTCACAGAGCCTGTGGAAAACTCTGTGAAAACTCGGCGGACGCTTTCCCCAAAGCTAGAGCTGATGCCCTTATCAACAAGTTGATCAATTTTTAACCTATCTTTAACACAAACTTCATCAGTACGGGGATACCCGCGTGACTCAACGCTCTACTGCCCTGCCCCCGCTCGCGGCGTTAACGGCTCCTTTACTCACTTGGAACGAGGCATCCCCCCATTCAGAGGCCTTCGACGATGTGTATTTTTCCAGGGAAGATGGCCGGGCTGAAACCGAGCACGTTTTTCTGGGGACGAATCACCTTCCTAAGCGCTTTGCGGACTGGCGACACAGCCGCGCTTTTGTGATTGGCGAAACAGGCTTTGGCACCGGGCTTAATATGCTGTGCGCGTGGGACTGTTTTGAACAACACGCACCGAGTACTGCACGTCTTCATCTGTTATCCACCGAGAAATTTCCGCTTGACCGAGTATCTCTTGAGCGCGCGCTAAGCGCCTGGCCTTCATTAGCACACTATGCACAAGTGCTATGCGCCCAATGGCCTGAAGCCGTCAGCGGCATTCACCGCCTTCATCTCAACGAGCGAGTGACTCTCGATCTGCACTTTGGCGACACCACCGAACGACTGAACCTACTCGACGGTCAAGTCGATGCATGGTTCCTAGATGGCTTTGCTCCTGCTAAAAACCCCGAAATGTGGCAGCCTGAGCTGTTCGAAGCCATGGCAGCACGCTCTCGCCCTGGGGCAACATTTGCCACGTTTACCTGTGCCGGCGTCGTTAAACGAGGGTTAAAAGCAGCAGGGTTTAACTGGCAGAAGGTGCCTGGGTTTGGGCGCAAGCGGGAAATGTTAGCAGGCTATATCGACGCACCGCCCAAAGACAATCGCCGCCAGTCAACACCATGGTTCACGCCGCCTGCGGCAAGGCCAGCTAACCATGTGGCCGTCATTGGAGCAGGCATGGCCGGTTGCAGCGTGGCCGCAGCGTTAGCCAAGCGTGGGGTTCAGGTAACGGTCATTGAACGCGATACCCCTGGTGCCGGTGGCTCCGGTAATCGTCAGGGAGCGCTGTATGTAAAATTAGCTGCGGAAACGAACAACCAGAGCCGGTTCTATTTATCAGGCCTTCTCTACAGCCAGCGCTGGCTTAGCCAGCGGGCTTCAGCAACACCACGGGAAGCGCCGCTGTGGCAACCATGTGGCGTGGTACAACTGGCGTTAAGCGACAAGGAGGCCGTTCGCCAACAGCGCTTTATGGCACGCCACCCGCTGCCAGAAGCGGTGGTGTCCGCTCAAACCGAGACGCTTGGCGAGCTGGTGGGTGTTCCGATCACAGCGAGTCACGGACTGTTTTATCCCCAGGCAGGCTGGGTGCGCCCCAAATTACTCTGCGAACAGCTACTACAGCACGCGAATATCACCTTGCACCAGGGGGAAGTAACAACCCTTCAGCCCGACGGTAAAGCTTGGCAGATCGTGTTGGCCAACGGAGAAACGCTGACCGCTGATCACGCTGTGGTAGCCAATGCGTCTCTGGCTAACCGCTTTGAACAAACTGCAGCGCTACCGCTACAGCAGGTTCGCGGCCAGGTGAGTGAAGTGAAGCTGCCCGAGGGAGTTCAAGGCCCGCAACGTGTGGTATGCGCTGGTGGCTATGTGTCGCCGCCAGTGGAGGGCGTACTGACGTTTGGAGCCAGCTTTGTGCCTAATAACGCCACGAACGACGTTACGACAGCAGACCATCAGCGCAATATTGATGAACTACGCCAAACACTGCCTGAATGGGTCGCCACCCTTGAAACGGCGGGCGTAACGCTAAGCCCCGACACGCTAGCAGGTCGTGCTGCGGTAAGGGCAGCCAGCCCTGACAAAAGCCCCTACGCGGGGCCTGTGCCCAATGCCGACGCATGGCAGCAGGATTACGCGGTGCTGCAAAAAGATGCTTCGAACGTGCCAGATACCCTAGGAGAGCACCATTCAGGGCTGTGGATATCTAGCGCGCACGGCTCTAGGGGCCTTTCCAGCGCTCCGCTCTGCGCCGAAATCATTGCCTCGCGAATGTGTGATGAGCCGATGCCGCTAGAGCTATCGTTAGTGGATCACTTGCACCCTGGGCGACGGATTATCAGTGCGCTAGTACGCGCTCAGTAATCGCCCTCTTCCTCATCATCGGCAAGATCTCGCCCAAAGGAGCGCCATTGGGCGAGAGTCATCACCTCGGTCATTTCTAACTCAAGATCGTGAGCAATAATCAGCTCGTGACGCTCAAGCTGCTGTTTAAGCTCGACTACCCAGCCGCTCATACCTGCGCCGGTATCGGTTGTATCGTATCCTTGGCGTGTCACAAATGCTTCAAGCAAAGCATCCAGCGTTTCCGGCGGCAGCATGCGTGCTGGCACTTCAATAAAACGGCTCATTCACTCTGCTCCCAGGCAGCTAGACGCTCAATAAAGGTGGCTTCATCGATCACTTCAACGCCCAGTTGCTCTGCTTTGGTTAATTTACTGCCTGCGGCCTCGCCCGCTACCAAGCAGGTGGTTTTCTTGGAAACACTACCCGCCACTTTAGCGCCTAGCGCTTGCAGCCGCGCCTTACCTTCATCGCGGGTCATGGTGTCCATCGTGCCGGTAAGCACCCAGGTCTGTCCCTCTAAGGGCGTCGGGCCTTGCGTCACTTCACTCTCTTGCCACGTGATGCCAGCATCAAGCAGTGCTTTCAGCGTTGCCAGATTATGGGGTTGACGGAAAAAAGTGTGAACATGGGCGGCGACAATCGGACCAACATCATTCACCGCTTCCAGCGCCGCTTGATCAGCTTCTTGCAAGGCCTGAAGTGTACCGAAGTAGCTGGCTAAATTTGCCGCTGTGGCTTCGCCTACTTCGCGAATACCCAAGGCGTAAATAAAACGAGCCAACGTGGTGTGCTTAGCCTTATCCAGGGCATTTACCAAGTTGGTCGAGGACTTTTCCCCCATGCGTGGCAGCGTCTGAAGCTGCTCAGCTGTGAGATGAAATAAGTCTGCTGGCGTTTTCACCCAGTCCAGGTCCACCAACTGCTCAATCAGCTTCTCACCCAGCCCATCGACATCTAGCGCTTTACGGCTGGCGAAATGCTTCAGCGCCTCTTTACGCTGCGCGGCACAATAAAGCCCGCCTGAGCAACGAGCGACCGCCTCGCCTTCCAGCCGTTCAATATCCGAACCACACACCGGGCAGTGCTCGGGAAAGGTAATCACGCGCGCCTGGGCAGGACGCTTGTCGATATCCACTCGTACCACTTGGGGAATCACGTCGCCTGCCCGACGAATGGCCACCGTATCACCAATCATCACACCTAAGCGGGTGATCTCATCTGCGTTATGCAGCGTAGCGTTTGATACCGTCACACCAGCAACGGTGACAGGCTCTAGCCTAGCAACTGGGGTAATCGCGCCAGTACGGCCTACCTGAAACTCTACATCGTTAAGGGTCGTGACTTCTTCCTGAGCAGGAAATTTAAATGCTACCGCCCAGCGTGGCGCCCGTGCCACAAAGCCAAGCTCTCGCTGGTGGCGCAGATCGTTTACTTTAATCACGACGCCATCGATGTCGTAACCCAATTGGTCTCGCTTTTCACCCAATTGCTCGCAGTAATCAGCCACCAGCTCAGGGCCATTGACAGTTCGAAGCTCCGTGCTTGAGCGAAAGCCCCATGCTTTGAGCCTTGCCATTTGCTGACTATGAGTTGTCATTGGGCTACTGCTAAGTGCGCCGTCGCCAAGGTTCGTCATATCGAGCCGGGCAACTTGATAAGCATGAAACTCTAATGGGCGCGTTGCGGTAACCCGCGGATCGAGCTGTCGTAGGCTGCCAGCCGCCGCATTACGCGGGTTAGCAAATACCTTGCTGCCTTCTTCTCTAGCTCGATCATTGAGCGCTTCAAAGCCCGCGTGGCGCATAATGACTTCGCCGCGTACTTCTAATAACGCTGGAATGTTGTCGCCCATTAGCTTTAACGGAACAGACCGCAAGGTGCGCAAATTCGATGTAATGCCTTCTCCGGTACGGCCATCGCCACGGGTTGCGCCACTAACCAATACGCCCTGCTCGTACACTAAAGAGACTGCAGCACCGTCGAGCTTTGGCTCACAGCTAAACTCAACGCTACTCGCCTGACACTCCAAACGTTCAGCGACACGCTCAGCAAAGGCGGTAATATCATCACGGCTAAATGCGTTATCCAAGGAGAGCATGGGAATCGCATGAGCAACTTCAGGGAACCCTTCCGCTGGCGCGGCCCCTACCCGCTGGGTAGGGGAATCCGGTGAGACTAAATCGGGGTATTCGGACTCCAATTGCTTCAACCGCTGCAGTTTGCGGTCGTAATCTGCGTCGGTCAGCTTAGGCTCATCTAATATATAGTAGCGGTAGTTTGCATCATCAAGATCGGCGCGCAGTTGGCTAATCTCTTCCAGAAGTTTTTTCTCAGGCTGACTCATTCAGATGTTCCGGCATACAAAAAAACAGGTGTTTAGTAACAAAAACACCCGCCTTCTTTGGGAAGGCGGGTGTTAACGAAACGCGACGCTTAACGCGCTTGCAGTTGGCGATGCAAGCGATGGCGACGTTCAAAGTCATGAACGCGCTGCCTTGCAAACTCAATGGTTTGCGCCGTCATTACGCTACGGTTTTCATCTTTAAGCTCACCGCCCATATGGCGTACGACAACCATCGCCGTTTCGACCATCGCTTCAAACGCTGCTGAACTATCTTCAGCGCCGGGCAGCGGCATCAGGAACGTAATACCAGGGGTCACAAACTCATCCATTTCTTCAATGGGGAACGTACCAGGCTTAAGTACATTCACCATTGAAAATTGCAGTTCGCTATCGAAGCTTTCTGTTTCAAAACGGTGAAAGACACCCATTTCACGGCTATATCGAAGACCGCAGGCCATGATTAGCTCAAGCAATTTACCGCCATCAAAACCTTCAGGCTCCCGCGAAAGCACACTGATCACGACCATTTCAGAAGCGTCGGTGAGCGCATCTCTAGCCCGCTCACTATTAACATCGTGGCGTAACGCTTTTTCTAACGTGGGGTGTGTACGTACAACGTTATCCCTATGTCCCGTTTCAGGCACATAATCATCGTAGTCATCAACATCGTGATAACTCTCATCGTGCGCAGAAATCGTCGGCTCATTATATTGCGCAGCCTCTCGCTCCGCGGCAGCGGTCATTGCAGCGGCCTCACGCGCTTCGGCTTGCTCTTGAGCAATACGCGCTTTTTCAGCGTCGGCTGCCTCTTTTGCTTCACGGCGCTGCTGCGCCTCAAGCGCTTTACGCTCGGCTTCAAGTGCTTTACGTTCTGCTTTTTGCTTGGCTAGTGCTTCCGCACGTTTCGCCTTCTCTGCTTTCTTACGCTCTTTCTCTTTACGACGCTCAATCAAGCGACGTTTAAAGGAACGCCCAATGCCTTCGAAGTCGACCAAGCGGTATTCATCAACCTCATCGTCATCTAGCTCTCTGTCTCCACCGGCGGTATCAGAACGCAATTGACGCCGCCTGGGCGTGTCAGCTGCATGTTGTACTGCATCTTCAGGTTCAACTCTTAGCGTCGGCTCTGCTTCTGCAGTCGGCTCAGCTGCAGCACTGGGTTCTTCTGACGCTTTTTCGATTGAAGCCTTTACGGTTGATGCAATTTGTTCATCAGTTCCAACTGATACCGCCTCTAGGCGGCTGTTAGCTTCAAGATTAGCAGCTTCTTCGTGTTGAGCCGTTGGCTGTTCTTTCTCAACATCAACTTGCTGACCGCTAACGCCTGACTCGTAATGCTCGGTGGGTTCAGGTACTGACTGTGAATCGTGGCTGCCAGGGCGACGGGCTTCAGTTGTAGAGGCAGGCTTGCTACTCGTCATTTGGTGAGTAGCGTCTGTGTGCTGAGTTTCATTGCTAACTGTATTGCTGGGATTCTCATCAGCCATAAATATGCTAGGCTCCCGGCGCTCGGGTTCAGGAATTGCAGACATGCCTAACGTGTGCTCGGCTGAAGCAGTATCTGGCTGAACGGATGTATAGCTCGTCGACGTGGGATGCCCGACAGCAGAAGACTGTTCATGTTTTCGAGGCTCATTTTTACGAGACCACGAAAAATGTGCATTGGCTTTTGACTTGGCCGAACTGGCAGAGTTGGAAAAAGAACGGCGAAAATCAGACAGTACTTTGGAAGGCCCTGGGTGCTCTTGGCGTTCCAACTTAGGTTTTTGACCAAGGTTGCTGTAGTCAGCAGGCTTGACGACCCGGGCACCACCGTTAGGCAGTTCCCAGTTTATTTCCGCTTCTTTGACTTCATCATTAAATTCTTCGAATTTAGCGGCTGGCAAGTCTTTAACTGCTTGATCCAGACGGGGCACACGGCGTTGGCGCTGAAGCCTTCGCACACCGTCAACTACGATGAGCGAAACCAGTGCCAGTCCTAGAATGATTAACCACTCTCTTAATTCCATGTCGAGCATTCCATGGGTCAATATACCGGTTGCAAAGGCGCAATGCCTAATGACGTAACATATCCGAAATTAGCTAATTATCATCAAGCATAGCGCGGTTGCTACGAAAAGGGCCACTTTTTGCAGATTTTCAAGCTTTAACACTCCTACAAGGTGGTTTTAGGCCAAATCTTTGACTATATCAACCAAGAAAAGTGCCATTTTAGCGCTAATTTATCCCGACAGGACACATCGTCACATCATCGTCTGCTTTCTATAGGGAGAAATTTCGCTCCCTTGGCTCGCCTTCTCACACCGTAACATGACAAGCCCACATTCAAACTTACGTAACGAAACGCCACTGCTCTTCTGCCAAATTGCCCAGCCAACTGCTGTTCGATCAAAAGCTATTCTGTTACAAACCTATCTATTACAAACATATCTATTACAAACATATCTATTACAAACCTATCTATTACAAACCTACGTCACCAAAAATTCCGTCGTAGCGAATAGTATTTAATAGCTAATGAAATCATAGCATATATGTTTTAAACCCTTAACTAACGCTATACAAAGGTAATGAAAGTTCACATTTCAGATTTGTCAATTTTAGATAGATGAACATGCTTAACTGCACGATACGCTTTAGCAGGAGCAGCCCTCAGCGCCCATGATCAAAGCAGTTAATCAGAAACCTAGAATAAATATAAATCATTGATAAAAAAGGAATTTTATAATAAAAAAATGAAGAAATAAACGCTATCAATAGCCACTAATGAACCTAATCTGGGATAGCTAAGCAAAAGCAGAAAGACTCACTATCGGTTCAGCACACAACCCGTCATAGGCTTGCTCTACCGCGATTTTTGCATATTTCCCGAGGCTTTTAATGGGTGAAAACTCGTTTAGTTCACCACCATTGAAGGCGTCAAATTTGCTGAGAAAGCACTTAGTCAACCAGTGCTGCAGCCTCATCAATCCCTACCGAAACAAGCCTAGACACACCAGGCTCCTGCATGGTGACACCCATCAAGCGCTCAGCAGCCTCCATAGCAATTTTGTTATGGGTGATATAGATAAACTGAACGCTTTCAGACATTTCTTTAACAAGTTTGGCGTAGCGCCCTACGTTGGCATCATCCAGCGGCGCATCGACTTCGTCCAACATGCAGAAAGGCGCAGGGTTCAACTGGAAAATTGCGAAAACCAGCGACAGTGCTGTTAGCGCCTTTTCTCCCCCTGAGAGTAGGTGAATAGTGCTGTTTTTCTTACCAGGCGGCCGCGCCATAATTGCCACACCGGTTTCCAGCAAATCATCCCCGGTGAGGGTTAGCCAAGCAGCTCCCCCACCGAAAACCCGTGGAAATAGCGTTTGTAGACCCGTATTAACCTGGTCAAATGTTTCTCGAAAGCGAACGCGAGTTTCCTGATCGATGCGTTTAATCGCCCGCTCTAACGTTTCCAATGCTTCCGTAAGCTCAGCATGCTGAGCTTCCAAGTAGTTACGCCGTTCAGCTTGCTGATCGTACTCTTCGATCGCGGCAAGGTTAATGGCGCCTAAACGGCGAATCTTATCTGTGGTGTTTTCCAACCGCTCCTGCCAAGCAGTTTCACTGGCGTCGCTAGGCAAGTGCTCTACTAAAGCATCGGGATCATGGCCTAGCTCAGCTAATTGTTCATCTTGGGTTGCCGCTTTCAGCGCCAGCGCTTGTACATCCATACGCCGCTGTTGTAACTGTTCACGACTCTGTTCCAAGTTGCGCTCGTGCTGCTGGCGAGCCAGCTCGTCGTTGCGCAGTTGCTCTGCCAATGCCTGAGCTTGCTGGCGGGTATCATTAAGACGCCGCTCCTGCTGCTCGCGCTGGTGTAGCAACTCCTCTAATTCTTCAGCAGCCAGTTCGTTTGGCTCTACCAGCATTTCCCGTGACTCTTCTAACTCAGCAATACGCAGCGAAAGGCGCTCTTCACTATCGCTACTACGACTTTGTTGGGCTCGCAGGCTATCCCGCTCAGCATTTAATCGCTCTCGCTCTAGCGCCAATGCCTGCTGACGCGCCTTCATGGGAGCATGTTGTTGATTTAACTGGTCACGCTGCTCACGTTGGCGACTACGCTGTTCAGCACTGGTTTCACGGGCTTCGGCAGCAGCTTCTAACTGCTCCATCGCTGCATGCCAGCGCGCGCGCTGCTCTTCTAAAGTGAGCGTTAACTCCGCCTCATCCTCTTGTAGTTGGGCGAGCTCATCATCCAACTCAGTGGCGCGGCTCTCTAAATGTTCTAGGCGCTGAGCTAGTCGCTGCTCTTTCACCGCAAGCTGTTGGAGCGAAGCGGCGTGGGCACGCTCTTGCTCAGCCTGCTGCTCACGGGTTTGCTCTAGCACTTCAATGGCTTCGCTAGCGGCTTCGCACTGCTCATCCAGCAACGCTAACGCGTCTTCATCCTGTGTAAGACGGGCGTCTAATTCGTCAAACCGACGGCGTGTCACCAACAGTGCATCAACACCTTCACCATTGGCCTGTTGATGCAACCAGCCGCGTCCACGCCATACGCCTTCGCGGCTGACAACACTCTCTCCAGGCGCCAAATTACCTAGTAGCGTCTCAGCATCTTCGTTCGTTTCTGCGAAGTGAATACTCGCTAACCATTCGCCTAACGCACCTGCCCCAGACACCAGAGAATCCAAGCGCTGCGCGGATGTCGCTGGCCGCTCAGCCTGGTCGATTAAGCACCAATCAGTGGCTAGGGCATTAGGCAGCGCGTTTAGCTGGTTCGCTGACACTAAACGGGCGTTTAACCACGGCGCAAGCAGCCAGGAAATCACTCGCTCCCAGCCAGATGCAACACTAATCGCTTCACCAAGACGTGGCGCATCGGCTAAGCCGTGAGCCACTAATGCATCGCTCAGATCTGGGTCGTGATCAGCTAAGGCGGCATCAATTAACGCCTTCAATGACGCGAGTTCGCCTTGATGTTGACTTAGTTCAGCACGCTGCTGATCTCGCGCCTGGGTGGCCTGCTGATAAGCGGCTTTGGCATCGCTATAGCGCTGCTGCCAATGGTCACGTTCGGTTTGAAAGGCTTCAGCACGCTGCTCAGCCTCTTCCCGCTGGGCTTGGCATTCGGCGTGTTCATTGCGCAGTTCAGTGACATCGGCAAGTTCGCCACGCTGCTGACGGCGGCGCTGGTTCTCCGCCTGCATGCGCGCAATACGCTGCTCTAAATCGCGTAATTGGTCTTGGCTACGGTCCGCTTCCCGACTAGCATCGCGCCAGTGATTTTCTGCATCGGCCCACTGCTGTTCGGCAGCTTCAAGAGCGGGGGTCGCATCCGCTAAGGTTTGCTCAAGCGTCTCTAGCTGCTCTTCAAGGGCTTCATGCTCTGGAAGCAAATCCTCTAAACGAGCCTCTATCGCGACAAGTCGCTCTTGATCGCCTTCGCTGACTCGGCGCTGCTCATCAAGGTCGCGGCGCGCCGTTGCTATATCGCTCGCCAATTGAGCTTCACGACTGCGGCGGTGCGCTTGATCCTGCTCCAGGCGGGCAATACGGGTGGTGGTTTCAAAGAACTGTTGCTGGTGGCGTTCTAGCACATCGGCAAGTTCATCGTGCTGTTCACGCGCTTGTTCCAGGCGCGTTTCACACTGACGTACGCCAAATACGTCTTTCTCAACCGCAATTTCCAGCTCGCGCACTCGGCTTTCTTGGTGAGATTGCTCAGCACGCAATGCGCGTCCGCGTACTAACGCCAGCTCACCTTTTAGCCGGTACTCCTGCTGCTTTAACTCTTGGTAGCGCTTGGCTGCTTCTGCCTGACGCTTAAGGCGTTCGAGCTGTTTGTCCAACTCTTCACGGATATCATCCAGGCGTTCCAAATTCTCCTGGGTGCGGCGCATACGGTTTTCGGTTTCTCGGCGGCGCTCTTTATATTTTGAAATACCCGCGGCCTCTTCCAGCGTGGCACGCAGGTCATCGGGGCGTGCTTCGATTAGCCGTGAAATCATCCCCTGGCCGATAATGGCGTAAGAACGCGGGCCTAAACCAGTGCCCATAAACAGATCAGCGATATCTCGCCGACGACACTTTTGACCATTAAAGAAGTAATTGGATTGGCCGTCGCGGGTGACTAAGCGCTTTACCGCAATTTCTGAGTACTGCGCGTAAACGCCCCCCATGCCTCCATCGCGGTTATCGAACTTGAGCTCGATAGAGGCTTGGCTGATCGGCTTACGACCGGTGGAGCCGTTGAAGATAACATCGGCCATCGATTCACCGCGCAGGGTTTTAGCTGAGGATTCCCCCATTACCCAGCGCACCGCATCGATGATATTAGATTTGCCACAACCGTTTGGCCCAACGATGGCGGTCATATTGCCATCGAAGGGCACCGTTACTGGATCGACAAAAGACTTGAACCCAACAAGACGAATAGAGGTTAAGCGCATTACGACCCTTAGCTGCGGTTGTTTGCGTGGACGTTATTCAAAAACGCGGTCAATAACAACATTTGCCGCATCATCCTCACTAATAGGTCCAACGCTTACGCTCTCCAGATCACCAAACAGATCACCAGGCTGAGGGGTTGCCTGACCAGATTGCGAAACGCGAACAACTAAGCGTGCTTCGCGCACCTGGGAGATTTGCGCTTGGGGTGACATAGCCGCGTTGTCATCCAGCACAACAGTCATGGGAAGCTCTGACACTTGGGCACGAATAACAGCCAACGGCGGCAGCTCGCCTTTCATGTCTCGAGCAGTGATAAACACGCTAGCATCGTCACTGACGTTATCCATCAGTGCTTCGTCTAATGAGACAGTCACACGCACGCCCTGGCTTTGGGCGGCCTCAACCGCCGCTGCTTCAGGCTCTACCCCTAAACGCTCTTGAGCAACGCGAATACCTTCGCGCAAGGAAGATGCCGTTTCGGGATCTTCTATGTTTGCGACAGCACGACGCCAGCGGTCAATCGCTGTTTCATAGTCCCCATTATCAAACGCATGGATACCAAGCAAACCGAGCACTGTGGGCTGGCGTGGGTCTTGCGCTAGCGTCTCATCCACTAGCGACTGTACTTCGGGAGTCAGTTCGCGTTCCGCCATAAAAAAGCGCAGTTGAGCAAGTTGCGCTAACAGCGGAGGAATCCGCCCTTCAATAGCAATCAACCGCTCTAACGCATCGACAGCCTTGTCGGACTGACCAGTTTCACGGTAAAGCGGAAACAGTGAACTCCACACATTGGGGTTATTCGGCTGACGCTCGGCTTCTGCTTCCATGCGTTCTAAATACATGGCCAGTGAGCCATCGGGATCGTTTTGCACTTCTTGCTGAATAGCGTAAAGCGTTAAATCGCCTTCCGCGCCGTTTTGCTGATACCAAAACGTACTCGCCCCCACCACGGCTACCATAACCAAGGGAATAGCAAGCCTGCCCGCCGTCGCCGTTTTTAAGGGACGCTTAGTACGGCTGGCAGTGTCTTCCAACAGGCTACGCTCTAGCTCCAGACGGTCTTCTTTAAACCGCTCCTCATCCATATCGCCACGTTCGTGAGCAGCTTCCAACGAGGCCAAACGACGCTTAAAAATCGCCACGTTTTGCTCATCAGCGGTATCGTTAGCTTCGAAGTGATCTAGCTTGTCGCGTAGCGTGCGGGCATCGCGCATCGGCGCTATCAATAACCAAAGCGCGGGGAGTAATAGTAAAGCAATCGCAATCCACAGCGGTGTCATGAAGACCTCTCGCGGTTAATCAGGGCATCCAGGCGGGCACGTTCTTCGGCGCTAAGCGCTTTCGCTGAGGCATTACGACGAGCGCGAACCATCATCACGACGACCACTACACCGAGCAGCACTAACCCTATCGGTAATCCCCACAACAGGTAAGTACGGTTTTCTAAACGCGGGTTATAGAGAATGTACTCTCCAAACCGCTGCACCATATGGTTAACAATCTCGATATCCGATTGACCATCCTGGAGCAATTGATAGACACGCTCACGCATATCAGCGGAAATTGGCGCATCAGAATCATCGATTGCTTGGTTCTCACATAAAGGGCAGCGCATCGAGGCAGTGAGATCATGGTAACGCTGCTCCATAACAGGATCGTCGAACTCACGTATCTCAATACCGCCGGCCAACGCGCCGCTAGTCAGTGTCAGCAGCGCGACGGTAAGCATTAAGCGTATTAGCGCCATTTTTCCACCTCCGGCAGAATGCGTTCACGAACGTCTTCCGGCGACACGTAACCTTTGTGGTGGTAGCGAATGACACCGTCAGCATCAACCAAGAAGGTTTCCGGTGCACCGTAAACCCCCAGATCAAAGCCAAGGCTACCGTCTGGATCAAACACATTAACTTCGAAGGGATCACCAAACTCGCTCAAGAACTCCAGCCCTTTTTCGCGAGTATCTCGATAGTTAATGCCGACCATGCGAATGCCCTGATCAGCCAACTCCAGCAACTGCGGCATTTCCTGCTTACAAGCGGGGCACCATTCGCCCCATACATTTACCAGGGTGACATCGCCAGTTAACAGGGTTTGATCAACTTGGCGATTTTCATCGCGCAGTGTCGTGGCTTCAAACGTAGGAAACTGCCTGGCCATTAGCGCCGAGTCGCGGTGCGAAGGGTCGCGCCCTAGCCCTTGATAAAGGAATAAGGCAATCCCCAGAAAGCCAATCGGTAGTAGTAAAAGCAATAGACGACGTGTCATACCATAGCTTCCTTCGACGTTGCAGGCTCAGACGTTGCAGAAGCCGGGCTAGCAGGCGCTTTGCGCGATACGACACGACGGTACCGCTTATCAACTATCGCCAGAATGCCACCGAAAGCCATCAACAACCCACCGAGCCATAACCAGCGTACAAACGGTTTGTATTGAACACGCATCGCGTAGCTACCATCGCCAAGGTCTTCCCCCATGGCGACATAGAGGTCGCGGAAAAGCCCGGGACGAAGCGCCACCTGGGTCATGGGCATTCTGGTAGCGAGATAGAGGCGCTTTTCTGGGCGCATCACAAAACTGCGTCCGGAGTCGCCGCGCTGCACTTGAATGATGGACGTGTCCGCCAGGAAGTTCGGGCCGCGGCGATTGGTCAGTTCCGTCATGGTGAATTGATACCCCGCCACTTCAACAGTCGTGCCCGGTGACATCCGCACGTTGCGTTCGATGTTGTAATTGGAAACAACCGCCACGCCAACAATGGTAACCGCAATGCCCACATGACCAAGCACCATGCCCCAATACGCTAACGACAGCTTGCGCAGCCCAGCCAAAAAGGAGCTGGCATGGCGGACTTTATCGAGCATGTCACGCACGATAGGCAGTACGATCCAGAGCGCCGAAATAATGCCTAAAGAGACCCACAGATTCCATTCGCCGCCATATAGCAACGGCATAGCACTTCCCAGGACCAGCGCAGCAGCGCCTGACAGCCAAAGCTTACGCCACAGTTCACTGGCATTCATGCTTTTCCAGCGAGCGATCGGACCAAGTCCCATAAACATGCACATCACCACCGTTAGCGGTACAAAAAGTGCATTAAAGTACGGAGGCCCTACGCTGATTTTACCTAACCCAAGGGAGTCCAAAATTAGCGGGTAGACCGTCCCTAACAGTACGGTGACCGTCATAATGACCAGTAGAATATTATTGACCAGCAACAACGAATCACGGGATAACCAATTAAAGCCGACTTTGTGGCTCACACGGGGCGCGCGCAGCGCAAATACCAGCAGCGAAAGCGTTACGGTAATCGCCAACAGCATTAAGATAAAGAAGCCGCGGGAAGGGTCGTTAGCAAACGCGTGCACTGAGGTCAGGACGCCTGAGCGCACCAGAAACGTGCCCATTAACGACAGCGAGAAGGTTGAAATAGCCAGCAGTACTGTCCAGCTTTTAAACGAACCGCGCTTTTCAGTGACCGCCAACGAGTGTACCAGCGCCGTTCCTGTTAGCCAGGGCAGCAGTGAGGCGTTTTCAACCGGATCCCAGAACCACCAGCCGCCCCAGCCCAGCTCGTAATAAGCCCACCAACTACCTAGCGCGATGCCTACGGTTAGAAATGCCCAGGCCACATTAGTCCAGGGACGTGCCCAACGGGTCCAGGCAGCGTCTAAACGCCCACCTAGCAACGCAGCAATGGCAAATGCAAATACCACCGAGAAACCGACATACCCCATATACAGCATCGGGGGATGCACAACCAACCCGAAGTCCTGCAGCAGTGGATTAAGATCAGCCCCGTCTTGAGGCATATTCGGCAGTAGCCGCTCAAATGGATTGGAGGTCATCAAGATAAATAGTAGGAAGCCAACGCAGACCATCCCCATGACGCCTTGCACTCGCGCTACCATATCGCGAGGCAAATCACCGGAAAATACCGAAGCGGCATACCCCCAACCAGCCAGCATTAAGCTCCACAATAAGACCGAGCCTTCATGATTTCCCCACACGGCACTAAACTTGTAGTACCAGGGCAGTAGCGAGTTAGAATTGTTGGCGACGTTAGCAACGCTGAAGTCATCCAGCAGGTAACTGGCCGTTAGGCACAAATAGGCAATGGCAATAAAGAAGAACTGCCCTGTTGCCATGGGCTTGCCATAAGCCATCCATAGTGGACGCCGAGTAGCTGCCCCCGCCAGCGGCATCACAGCTTGTATCACGGCCATTAAAAGGGCAATGACCAGAGCAAAGTGGCCGATTTCAGGAATCATTTTGATGAACATGCGCGCTCCGAATTAGCAGTGGGCATAACCGCCTGCTTGACACGATAAGACATTAATAATCGCTTGCTTGGGGGGTGCCTTCCTGCTCCAAACGCTTACCCACCTCAGCCGCTTTTGCCTGATAATCTGCCGGGGAGTAACCTGCCTCTTCTAATGCTTGCGCCACTTCGGGCGGCATATAATTTTCATCGTGGCGGGCTAGGACTTTATCGGCATATAAGCGCCCATCTGTCTGAAGTTCTCCTACCACGACCACCCCCTGCCCTTCACGGAAAAGATCCGGCAGAATCCCGCTGTAGTAGACCTCCAAATCATCGACGTAATCCGTCACGGTAAACTCAACATCAAGGCTTTCAGGATCACGCGACACTGACCCCTCTTTAACCATTCCGCCCGCGCGAATCTGGCGTTCCATGGGTGCGTCGCCCTGAGCAATTTGCACCGGGCTAAAAAATAAATTGATGTTGGAGCGCAGCGCATAAAGTGTCAGCCCCACCGCTATCGCGGTTAATGAAACCAACCCTAAAATAACGAACAGCTTCTGTTTACGTTTAGGCGTCATTACGAACGTCCCTTTGAGCAGAGTTAACCGGTGCTTGCGCGGCCTGGGGATGGGCATTTTGGCGGCGCACACGGCGCTTCACGCCTTTCAGCAGTTGGCTGCGCTCGAGGCGCGCATGCCAAACTATCACCAGCATCAACAACGCAGTAATGCCCCAAGCAGCCCACACATAAAGCCCGTGGCCACCCATGGCAAAAAATTCATTAAGTGAGGAAAAAGCCATTATCTCACCTCCTCTACTAGCTCTTGCACCCAGCGCTTATTGGTTTCACGGCGCAGTATTTCACTGCGCGTACGCATCAGGGTTAACGCTATAAAAAAGCAGTAGAAACCGAGTACCATAATGAGCAGCGGTGCCCACATTTCCATGGGCATTGCCGAACGTCCGGTAATCGTAAACGAGGCAGGCTGGTGCAGGGTGTACCACCAGTCCACCGAATATTTGATGATCGGAATATTAATCACGCCCACCATCGCCAGCACTGAGGCTGCACGAGATCCGCTATCGCGACTACTGAAAGCGCCGCGCAGTGCAATGACACCTAAATACAAAAACAGCAAAATCAGCATGGACGTTAAACGCGCGTCCCACATCCACCAGGTTCCCCAGGTAGGCACGCCCCATACTGCGCCTGAAAAAAGTGCTACAAAGGTCATCGCCGCACCTAATGGCGCCATCACGGTGGCAGCCATATCGGCTACTTTGATTTTCCAGACCATAAATACCAAGCCTGAAATTGCCATTGAGACAAAAATGGATTGTGCTAGGAAAGCGGCAGGAACGTGGACATAGATAATCCGAAAGCTATTGCCCTGCTGATAATCCGCGGGAGCAAATACCAGCCCCCAAACGCTTCCCAGCAGTAACAGGAGCACCGCCGCTGCCCAGAACCAGGGCTGAAGCTTGGCGCTAATCGCGTAGAACCACTTGGGTGATCTCAGTTTATTTATAAAGGCCCACATGGTGTTTTCGTCCTTTAACCGTTGATGCTGATGCGTAGCGAGGCGGCAATAGCCCAAGGTGCTAGCATTAACGAAATCGCTAAAAGTGCGCCCAAAATAGCCAGATGCGCCGCGATACCATCGCCTAAAATAGCGGCCTGCACGGCGCCAGCACCAAAAATAAGCACTGGAATATAGAGCGGCAGCACCAGCAGTGACAGCAATACACCGCCGCGAGCTAATCCGACGGTCAGCGCGGCGCCAATCGCACCAATCAAGCTGAGGCTTGCGGTTCCTAATGCCAGCGATAGCGCTAAAACCATGTAACTACCGGCAGGAAGTGCCAACATGATACCTAAAATCGGCGCCATAAGTGCCAAAGGCAGTCCTGTCAGCAGCCAGTGAACAGCAACTTTGGCAAGGCTAAGCGCCGCCAGCGGCTGAGGGGCTAACAGTAGCTGCTCCAAACTGCCGTCGTCGTAGTCGCTCCGGAACAGACTATCCAGAGAAAGCAATGCCGCTAGCAATGCCGCCACCCACAGCAACCCAGGCGCTATTTCTGCCAGTAACTGGGGATCAGGTGAAATGCCGATCGGAAAGAGCGTAATCACTAAGGCAAAAAACACCAATGGGTTAAGCACTTCACCACGACGACGTAGCAACAGCGTTAGATCTCGCTTAAAGGTGGCACTAATGGCAACCATGAGCCCACCGGAGGGCGCATGCATCGACATTTCTGGGATGCCTGTCGTGGCGTGTGAGCTTGGCAACACTGTCTCCTTCTACCCCAGTTGAACGCGCCTAAGCACGGATGATGCGGTTAACTCATGATGTGTCGTCACTAACACACAGCCTCCCGCGTTGGCATGCGCAACAAGCTGCGCTTCTAGTGCTGCCACTCCGTGGCGATCAATTGCTGTAAAAGGTTCATCCAGGACCCACAATGCCCGCTTAGTAAGCGTCAGTCTCGCAAGGGCAATTCGCCGCTGCTGTCCAGCAGAAAGCTGCCCTGCGGGTACATCCTCAAAGCCACTCAGCCCAACCTGTTCCAGCGCTTTTTCACGCTGACAATCGTCGCCTTTTTCGCCGCTAAGCGCTTGGTACCACGCTAAGTTTTCCAGCGGAGAAAGACCCGCTTTTATGCCAGGGGCATGTCCTAAATAGAGTAGATTGGCGAGAAAATGTTCACGCACCTTGCGCATTGAGTCGCCATTCCAATAAATGTCGCCATGGTAGTCGCTCAACTGGCCTGAGAGAATTTTCAACAGTGTCGTTTTTCCGCTCCCGTTAGGGCCTTCGATGCGCACTATTTCGCCACGTTGAATATCAAGATCTAGCCCCTCAAACAGCCAACGATCATCGCGTTCACAGGCTAGCTGTCGGGCTTGTAGGCAGAGGCTCAAGGATATCTCCAGGCACGTAGATTTTGCGTCGAACTCTACACGGAAAGCCCCTTTCTCGCCAGTCGCTCTCTGCGGTCTGGGGTCGCATCACATTTCAACCAATCTTCGCTTAAGAACAATAGACAATGCAGAGCACTAGCACTGTATGCAAAAACAGGTCTATACTACAAACACTGTATGAAAAAACACTACCGATTATAAACACAGCAATCTGCTCAATTACACGCCTAGGGAGCGGGCGCTGCATTGGAGAAAACTGCATGACGATGACAATGCCAACACCCTTGAACATAACTCAACATGCGCTATCTCAAACAGCGTCGAATACAGGTCGCCCTATTTATTCGGCACCTCGTGTAACGCGGCGCAACACGTATGCGCTTCGCGTGCGTGGCAACAGAATGCGTGAATGCAATCTATTCGACGGCGATGTCATCATTATTCGCCGTTATCAGCACGGTAGCCATCAAGAAACCGCTATCGCGACGATTAACCAGCGAGAAGTTGCCCTAAAGCAACTTTCAATTAGTCGACTTGGCGTTCACTTATGGCCCGAAGATGCAGCCATGCCTGCCGTCTTCCTGCATAATTGTGATATTCAAGTGCTGGGAATGGTGATGGGCGTCGAGCATGGCGCTAACAACACTCGGCACCACTAATTCGCCACCCGCTTTAGGGAGCATCGATTGCGTTACCGAGTTCCAGACCTAGCACCCGCCACATGGCATACCGCTGAAATTGAGGTTGAAAAAAGTCGTTTCCTCACGTGGATATGCCATGCACCCAGCACAGCTGACTATTATGCAATGCTGCAGGCAGCAAAAACCGCTCACCCCAACGCAAGTCATCACTGCACGGCCTTTATTGCGGGCCCGCCAGGAGAGCAAACGCACATAGGGTTCTCTGATGATGGTGAACCCGGCGGCACAGCAGGCAGACCCATGTATCAAGCCTTGCTCGGTAGCCAGATGGGTGAAATAGGCTGCGTGGTGATTCGTTACTTTGGCGGCACTAAGTTGGGCACTGGTGGTCTTGCCCGGGCTTACGCACAGTCGGTTAACGCTGGGATTGAAACATTACCTACACGCGAAGTCGTCGAACGGGATAACTACCAACTGCGTGTCAACTTTGCCCATGAAGCAGTCGCGCGCGCTTGGTGTGACGAGCAGAAAATCCCCATCCAACAGGCAGAGTACGATGGCAGCGGCGTATGCCTCACGATTGGCTGGCCAAGAGATGAGGCCTTAAATTTCGCTACGCTTGAAAATCGCCTAAAGACAGCACTCGATATTCAAAAAGTGCCGCCACAATAAGATCATTGGTATCTCTGACAAAAAAACGCGACTTACGCGAGCAATTGCTCGGTAAGCCGCGTTTTAGTCGCTAACCATCACGTAACAATAACTGCGCAATGGCACTGCTAGCGGGTTCTAACCTAAATATTTAATCATCACACCCGCCGCAACGGCAGAACCGATAACACCTGCCACATTAGGGCCCATGGCATGCATCAGCAGGAAGTTATGCGGGTTCGACTCCAAGCCAACCTTATTAGCCACTCGCGCGGCCATCGGCACTGCCGAAACACCTGCGGCACCAATCAGCGGATTAATCGGCATTTTGCTGACCAGGTTCATCAACTTCGCCATCAACACGCCTGCGGCCGTGCCAATACCAAACGCCACAATACCCAAGCCCAAGATACCCAGCGTTTCGAATGCCAGAAAGCTATCTGCCATCAGCTTGGAACCAACCGATAGTCCTAAGATAATCGTCACGATATTGATCAGAGCGTTTTGCGCTGTATCCGATAAGCGCTCAACCACACCGCACTCTCGCATCAAATTACCAAAGCAGAACATCCCTAATAGCGGCGCTGCATCAGGCAGGAAAAGCGCGACGGCAATCAATAACATCAGCGGGAAAACGATCTTTTCCAGCTTGGATACCGGACGCAGTTGCGTCATCTTAATTTGACGCTCTTTCTGGGTGGTCAGCAGACGCATAATCGGCGGTTGAATCAGCGGCACCAACGCCATGTAGGCGTACGCCGCCACTGCGATAGCACCCAGCAACTCAGGAGCCAATACGCTTGATACATAAATAGACGTTGGACCATCAGCA
Source organism: Halomonas sp. XH26 (assembly GCF_024138895.1). NCBI lineage: Bacteria > Pseudomonadati > Pseudomonadota > Gammaproteobacteria > Oceanospirillales > Halomonadaceae > Halomonas > Halomonas sp. XH26. The sequence goes on along the minus strand of NZ_CP071889.1, from coordinate 806,808 downwards.
CCGCCGATAATACCAATGGCAGCCGCTTGATTAAGCGAAAAGTCCATCACCCCCAGCGAGGTCAGCATCACAGCACCAAACAGTGTGGCAAAAATGCCAAACTGAGCAGCCGCGCCTAAAAAGAGCGTCCGCGGGTTAGCCAATAACGGGCCGAAGTCGGTCATGGCCCCCACGCCCATAAAGATAATCAGTGGCGCAATACCAGAGGCAATCGCTACTTTATAGAAGTTATAGAGCATTCCATCGCTATAACCTACGCCAACCGCAATATCCTTTGCCGCACGTAATTGATCGGGAGCTGCAGTATCGTGGGCAATCGCTTTAAGCGACTCTCGCCAAGCTTCCACACCACTTAATGGATCAAGGGTAGCACCCAGTACGGAAGCTATCTGCTGCAGCACAGCAGGTTTTGCCACCTCAATCGCTTGGTCGAGCGCGGAGATTGCCAAGCCCGCCTCAGGGATATTGGCAAGAATGCCGCCAAACCCAATTGGCACCAGCAGCAACGGCTCAAACTTCTTGTGAATGGCAAGATAGAGCAGCCCAAGCCCTACCAAAATCATGGCCGCCTGACCAAGCTCAAGGTTATAAAGCCCCGAGCCCTCCCATAAGGTAATTAGTTTTTCCATTGCCAAATGCCCTTAAAGCTCGATCAGCGAATCGCCGACGGTGACGCTGTCACCCTCGCTGACGTTAACTTTCGATACGGTACCGGCACCACTGGCGCGCACTTCGGTTTCCATTTTCATGGCTTCCAAAATAATCACCACATCGCCATCCGCAACTTGGTCACCCGGGCGTACATTGACCTTGAAGATATTGCCAGCAAGCGGTGCATCAATGCTTTCTCCACTAGGTGCAGGCGCTTCCTCTTTGGGTGCGTTAGTACTCACTGCCGCCTGTTCCTGCACCGCGCCTATCTCGCCACCTTCAGACACTTCCACTACAAACGCTTTGCCATTGAGCTTAACGGTGTACGTTTCCGGGCCACTCGAGACCACTGGCGCTTTGCTTTCGGCTTTTGCTGGTACGTTAGTGCTTTTCGCTTCAGCCACTTGGGGGGCAGGTTCGAAGGCATCCGGGTTGTCACGGTTTTTAAGGAATTTCAGACCAATTTGCGGGAACAGTGCGTAGGTCAGCACGTCGTCTACTGTCTGCTCGCCGCTGGCAATACGAATGCTGTCTGCGCTCGCCTTCTCTTTAAGCTCGGTCGCTAGTCGGTCCATTTCTGGCGACAGGTTATCTGCTGGGCGACAGGTGATCGGTTCACCACCTTCGAGCACGCGTTTTTGCAGCTCTGCATTAAACGGCGCGGGCGCGGAGCCGTACTCACCTTTTAGCAGCGCCTGAACTTCTTTGGAGATGGACTTGTAACGCTCACCCATCATCACGTTCATCACTGCTTGGGTACCCACAATCTGGGAAGTTGGCGTCACCAGCGGAATAAAGCCAAGGTCTTCGCGTACGCGGGGGATTTCATTCAACACATCGTCAAGCTTATCGCCGGCGCCCTGCTCTTTAAGCTGGCCTTCCATGTTGGTGAGCATGCCGCCAGGCACCTGGGCAATCAAAATGCGTGAGTCAATACCGCGCAACGAACCTTCAAACGCCGCATACTTTTTGCGCACTTCACGGAAATAGCTGGCGATATCTTCCAACAACTCCAGGTCAAGACCGGTATCGCGATCGGTATCTTTGAGCATGGCCACGACAGATTCAGTCGGACTATGGCCATACGTCATGGACATGGAAGAGATCGCAGTATCGACATTATCGATCCCCGCCTCGACGGCTTTCAAAATTGTCGAGGTCGACAACCCAGTAGTAGCATGACAATGCAAGTGAACGGGAATAGACAGCTCTTTTTTCAACCGCGTGACAAGGTCATAGGCAATATAAGGCGTCAGAAGCCCCGCCATATCCTTGATAGCCAGCGAGTCAGCACCCATTGCGGCAATGGTTTTAGCAAGCTCTACCCAGCTATCCAGGGTATGTACCGGGCTAACCGTATAAGAGATAGTGCCTTGCGCATGTCCACCTACTTGGCGAACCGCTTTGATGGCACGCTCAAGATTGCGCGGGTCATTCATCGCGTCAAATACGCGGAACACATCAACCCCGTTGGTCTTGGCGCGCTCGACAAACTTATCAACCACGTCATCGGCGTAGTGGCGATAGCCTAATAAGTTTTGGCCACGCAACAACATCGCTTGAGGTGTATTCGGCATCGCCTCTTTCAGTGCCCGAATACGCTCCCAAGGGTCTTCACCCAAATAGCGAATGCATGAATCAAACGTTGCTCCACCCCAAGTCTCTAATGACCAATAGCCAACATTGTCGAGTTTTTCGGCAATCGGCAGCATGTCATCAAGACGCAAACGGGTGGCAAACAGCGATTGATGGGCATCGCGAAGAACAACATCAGTGATCCCCAGAGGACGTTTTGTTTCATTCATGGTCGTGGCTCACAATTTTCACGTTATGGATTTGTAGTAAATTTAACAAAATAAATAGTAATTGAGCGGTAGGATAGCTACAAAACTAGGGCCTTACTTACGGCGCGAAGAACGATAACGGTGCACTGCAGCACTAATCACTGCCCTGACTTCATCATCCTGGCCTTTCGGTGCAGATGGTTTTGCATTATTTCGGCCGCTTGGCGCTGCTATAGGAGCAGGCTGAAAACGGCTAATCAACTTCGACATTAGCGTAACGCTAATTACCAAAACCGTAAGAAAAACAAATACAAAACCCATACCCAACCCCATAAGGGCAAGCCCTTCCTGGAGCAACTCTGACTCTTGCATACCGCATTCCCCCTCTTTCAAATGCTTTTCGGCACACCAATAGCCTCTAAAGGCGCTTGGCGCAGTGAGGCTAATACACTAACCTGCCACATCCAGGATAGATTGCAATCGCGCCATAGTGGAAGTCATGGTTGTTAATTTACTACATAAAGGCAGGATAGGCCTAGCGCCTATGGAAGGTGTCATCGACGCCTTAACGCGTGATTTACTGACTCAGCAGGCAGGTTTTGACTGGGCAGTGACTGAGTTTGTCAGGGTGGTCGACGCACGACTCCCACCTCGCGTGTTCTATAAACATTGCCCCGAACTGTCAGCAGGCAGCGTCGCCACCCCTAGCGGCGTTCCTGTGCATTTACAGCTTTTGGGATCAGACCCTGTGGCACTAGCCAGCAATGCGCAACAGGCACTCTCGCTGGGCGCTATCAGCATTGACCTTAACTTTGGCTGCCCCGCCAAACTGGTCAATCGTCATGATGGTGGTGCATCACTACTTCGCCAGCCAGATCGCGTTTATCGCGCCGTAAAAGCGGTCGCTGAAGCATTAGACGGCGAAATTCCAGTGACGGCTAAAATCCGCCTTGGCTTTTCTGATCGTCGCTTAGCAGTCGCTTGTGCCCAGGCCACAGAAGCTGGCGGCGCTGCACAGCTTGTTGTCCACGGCCGCACACGAGATGAAGGCTATCGCCCGCCTGCGCACTGGGAGTGGATTGGCAAAGTTCGCCATCAAGTATCGATCCCTGTCGTTGCGAACGGCGATATTTGGACATTAGAGGACTACTGGAAGGCTCGCACTCTATCAGGTTGCGAGGATGTTATGCTTGGCCGTAGCGCCCTCTCGGACCCATGGCTTGCAGCTCGCATACGCCACTGGCAGCGCACAGGAGAGCGCCTCCCTGACACTACCTGGACAATGCGCGCCAACGTTCTAAAGCGATACGCCGACTTACAGCGGCGACAACTGCCAGATCGAGTAGTCGTGTCACTCGTCAAGCAGTGGCTAGCACAAATGCGCCAAGGCAATAGCGAAGCGAACCAACACTTTCATCGCCTGAAACGCCTTACGGATCTCGACACGCTGCTTAACAACCTGATTCCCAGCACATCACTTTGCTGCGAGCCCGCATAATTCGTTTTCGGCATTAGGTTAGTAGCACAAAAAAAAAGCGCCCGGCCGCTGTGCGGGGACGCTTTAAACGATCTCAAGACCAAAGCACGAGCTACTATGGTCAGGCTAGAAATAAGAAAACCCGCTTTCTGTTGAAAGCGGGTTTTTCGAATTTGGCGCGCCCGGGAGGATTCGAACCTCCGACCCCCTGATTCGTAGTCAGGTACTCTATCCAGCTGAGCTACGGGCGCTTAACAGTTTTTAACATCACTTACGTGAGCAAAAACATAGTAACATCAATAACTTCTGAATTCAAGCTGGCGCGCCCGGGAGGATTCGAACCTCCGACCCCCTGATTCGTAGTCAGGTACTCTATCCAGCTGAGCTACGGGCGCTTATCCAAATTGATGTTGCTTTATGCAGTTGGCGGAGAGAGAGGGATTCGAACCCTCGATAGGGCTATAAACCCTATACTCCCTTAGCAGGGGAGCGCCTTCAGCCACTCGGCCACCTCTCCTCAACGGCACGGCGCGAATATTACCGATTTTGATGACTGCTGTCCAGTCTTATGCCGATTTTTTTCGCACCGCCCCGCAGTTACCGCTTAAGCGCCCTCTAATGAGCGCAGCACAAACGGCCATTTACTCAGATTCGCTTTCGCTGTTGCGTTCACGCTGAATGCGCTGGTAAATCTCTTCGCGGTGAACCGCCACGTCTTTTGGTGCGTTAACACCAATGCGCACTTGATTACCTTTCACACCTAGCACTGTAACGGTGATTTCATCACCTATCATCAGTGTTTCGCCGACACGGCGGGTTAGGATGAGCATGGCTGATCTCCTTCTCAGACGTTTTATACAACGGGATGTGTCCGCTCAAAGCGGCACCACGCTATTATGCGGCATGGTGCCGCCACCACCAATGGCTCAAGCCCCTATGACACCTTAACCTCCCGTTGAAAGAAAGCTCACCACCACACGGCAGCAAGTCCTCTTCAGCGTAGAAGGTTTAGCGCATAATTGTTATTCAGATTCGATATCAGACTTATCTAAACCGAATGCTTTGTGCAAGGCGTTAACCGCAAGCTCCATATGCTTTTCATCAATGACAACGGAAATTTTAATCTCCGAGGTTGAAACCATACGGATATTGACGTTTTCGTCTGCCAAAACACGGAACATTTTAGAAGCAACACCGGCATGAGAGCGCATACCAACCCCTACAAGCGATACTTTTGCAATGTTGTCATCGCCACGTAGTTCGCCGCCGCCCAAGTCAGGAATTACTGTCTCTTCAAGCAATTTCTTCGTTGCTTTGTAATCGCCTTTGGCTACCGTAAAGGTGAAGTCAGTGTAATCACCAGCAGGTGCTACGTTTTGCACAATCATATCGACTTCGATATTGGCATCGGCGATAGGACCAAGAATACGCGACGCTACACCTGGCACATCAGGCGTATTCAACAGGGTTAATTTAGCTTCATTTTTAGTAAAAGCGATACCGGAGATTAGCGGTTCTTCCATAGCGTCCTCGTCTTGGTCTGCGTCTGCAACAATTAGGGTGCCGGGGCCATCTTCAAAGCTCGACAGCACGCGAAGTGGTACGTTGTACTTACCAGCAAATTCGACGGCGCGAATCTGTAGAACTTTGGAGCCTAGGCTTGCGAGCTCAAGCATTTCTTCGACGGTAATGCTCTCAAGGCGCTGAGCCTTGGAACACACGCGAGGGTCAGTGGTGTAAACACCATCAACATCGGTGTATATCTGGCACTCATCAGCACCAAGCGCTGCAGCAAGCGCAACACCCGTGGTATCTGAACCACCACGCCCAAGCGTCGTAATGTTGCCGTCTTCATCAACACCTTGGAAACCAGCCACCACAACTACTTTCCCGTCATCAAGATCAGATTTCAGGTCATCAGTTTCAATGCGCTGAATACGCGCTTTGGTGTAGGCGCTATCGGTATGAATGCCGACTTGGGCACCCGTATGGGAAGTGGCAGAAACTCCAATTTGCTGAAGCGCCATTGCCAACAGCGAAATAGTTACCTGCTCACCGGTAGAGAGCAGCATATCCATTTCGCGTGGTGCTGGGTCTTCATTGATTGCGTTTGCCATATCGGTCAGGCGATTGGTCTCTCCGCTCATCGCGGACACCACCACTACAACTTGGTGGCCTTGGTCGCGAAAGCCTTTAACCTTTTCCGCCACGGCCTTGATACGGTCGACAGAGCCCACCGAGGTGCCGCCGAACTTCTGTACGTATAATGCCATATGCCGTTTTTTCCTATAGGTTCGGGAATGGAGAGTGAGTATTGTTATTACTATTTAACAAAAAGCCGGTAGCAAATAGTGCCACCGGCCTTTGTAATTAGCTAAGCGTATTTTCCAACCAAGCCGGTACGCTGCTTAATGCCGCAGGCAAGGCATCAGGTAAACTTCCACCCGCTTGAGCCATATCTGGGCGGCCACCACCTTTACCGCCTACTTGCGAAGCGACATGATTAACTAGCTCACCTGCCTTAACGCGACCCACTAAGTCTTGGGTAACCCCGGCAATCAAGCTCACTTTACCTGCCGCAGTATCCGCAACCCCAAGCAAGATGACGCCAGAGCCAAGCTTGTTTTTCAGCTGATCAAGTACGCCACGCAACTCTTTACCGGAAACACCCTCAAGTTGGGTGACTAGTAAATTAATACCGTTAATTTCTTGCACCTGGCTAAGCATGTCACTGCCCGCAGCGCTTGCCAGCTTCGCTTTCAGTTGCTCAAGTTCTTTTTCCAGCGCACGGTTACGCTCAACCAGTGATTCAACCCGAGCTTCCACTTGCTCGGGTTTGGTTTTCAGTCGCTCACCTAACCGCTGAACACGCGCCTCCTGCTCACGGAAATAAGCCAGCGCATTTTCACCGGTAATCGCCTCAATACGACGCACGCCAGAAGCGATACCTACTTCGCTCACCACATGGCAACAACCAATATCGCCACTGCGGTTCACGTGAGTACCACCGCACAGCTCGATAGAGAAGTCGTCAGCACCAATGGTCAATACCCGCACGTTATCAGCATACTTTGCTTCAAACAGCGCGGCAGCCCCTTTGGCTTTTGCTTCTGCGAGGCTCATCTGCTCTGTCTTGGTCGGTGCATTCGCTAAGATCTGCTCATTTACCAGACGCTCAACTTCCGCTAATTGCTCTACGGTCATCGGCTCGAAGTGGCTAAAGTCAAAGCGCAGGCGCTCTGCGTTTACCAGTGAGCCTTTTTGCTGAACATGGTCACCCAGCACCATACGCAGTGCTTTATGCAGCAAGTGAGTCGCCGAGTGATTACGGATGGTCGCGCTACGCAAGCTGGCATCCACCTCGCCTCGCACGTTAGCGCCGACGCTCAGCGCGCCATCGACCATAATCCCCTGGTGAAGGTGGTGGCCACTCTGTTTCTGCGTGTCGGTTACCTGGAAGCGACCGCCATCAACATATAAGTAACCGGTGTCGCCCACCTGGCCGCCCGATTCACCATAGAATGGCGTACGGTCCAGTACAACGGTGCCTTTCTGGCCAGCTTCCAGAGCCGCTAACGCATTACCTTCGCTATCCACGATGGCAGTAACTGTCGCTTGGTCGGCCAGGTGTTCGTAACCGGTAAACTGGGTTTCCCCCTCCAGGTCAATAGCAGCGCTGTAGTCAGCGCCAAACTGGCTGGCCGCCCGCGCACGTTCACGTTGCGCTTCTAACTCGCGCTGAAAACCGGCTTCATCCAGTGTGACTTCACGCTCACGGCATACATCCGCCGTCAGGTCGAAGGGGAAACCGTAGGTATCGTAAAGCTTGAAGACGGTTTCGCCAGGTAGCACGTCACCCTGTAGCTCTTCAAGCGCCGCATTCAATAGCCCCATGCCGTGGTCCAGCGTGCGAGCAAACTGCTCTTCTTCTTTAAGCAGCACGCGGGTAATTTGTTCACTCGCTTCACGCAATTCAGGATAGGCGTCGCCCATCTCAGCATCTAGTGCGGTTACCAGCTTGTGGAAAAACGGCTCGGAAGCACCCAGTTTATGCCCATGGCGAATCGCCCGGCGAATAATCCGACGTAGCACATAGCCGCGCCCTTCGTTGGAAGGCAGAACGCCGTCTGTAATCAAGAAGGCACAAGAGCGAATATGGTCGGCAATCACGCGTAACGAAGGCGTCGTGGTGTCACCATGGCCTGTCGCTTCAGCAGCAGCTTTCAGCAGGTTTTGGAACAGGTCGATCTCGTAGTTGGAGTGAACGCCCTGCATTACAGCAGCCACCCGCTCCAAGCCCATTCCCGTATCGATGGAAGGCTTAGGCAGCGGATTCAATGTTCCAGCAGCATCACGATCGAACTGCATGAACACTAGGTTCCAGATTTCGATGTAGCGATCGCCATCTTCTTCAGGGCTGCCAGGCGGGCCGCCCCATACTTCCGGACCATGATCAAAAAAGATTTCAGAGCTGGGGCCACAAGGACCGGTGTCGCCCATTTGCCAGAAATTATCTTCATCAAGCTTTGAGAAACGCTCAGGGTCAATGCCGATATCATCTTTCCAGATACGCTCTGCTTCGTCGTCACTGATATGCACCGTTACCCAGAGCTTCTCTTTGGGCAGGCCCAGCGTTTCCGTCAGAAATGTCCAGGCAAAGCGAATGGCATCACGCTTAAAGTAGTCACCAAAGCTGAAGTTACCCAACATTTCAAAAAACGTGTGGTGACGCGCCGTGTAGCCAACGTTATCTAGATCGTTGTGCTTACCGCCAGCACGCACGCAGCGCTGGGCTGACGTGGCGCGCACATAGGGTCGCGGGTCACGGCCAAGAAAAACATCTTTGAAGGGCACCATGCCTGCATTGGTAAAGAGCAGCGTCGGGTCATTGCCCGGCACTAGAGAGCTGGTGGGCACAATAGTATGCCCCTGCTTTTCAAAAAAAGATAAAAAGGCCTGTCTGATCTCTGCGCTTTTCATAGGGTATCCGTGACAAGAAAGCATGATGCCCCAGGGCGCTATCGCCGCCACCCGCTGGGGTCGCAAAAGGGACATTATAACGCAGTTGTCAAACGACTAAAGCCGCAGTTAGTGGCAGAACTAAAACAGTGGGTGAAAAAACACCAGGAGAAGGCTTATATAAGGGGAGCTACAAGCAAGACAACGCGTAGCGGATTTGCTCAAAATTAAAGCCGCGTGTGGCGAGAAAACGTTCGCGTTTAGCACGCTCTTTGGGAGTATCACCTGGCGAGGAAAAGCGCCGAGCCAAGGTATCACGGGCTAGCTCAAACCAATCTACGGCTTCGCGCTCTTCTACTGCGGCAAAAGCCATCGTTGACGTTTCTTGATCTACGCCCCGCTGGCGCAGTTCACCCTTAATGCGAATAACCCCTTGCCCACGAAGAATCCGCGAACGTATAAAGCTTTCAGCAAAACGTTCATCGGACTGTAAATTCTGCTCTTCTAAGCTATTCAGACAGACATCAATCTCATCAGGCTGAAATGATTTTTGCTGCAACTTGCGCGCTAGCTCAGCGCGAGAGTACTCGCGCCGAGACAGCATTTGAATCGCCACTTCACGCGGCGTTAACTCACTACTGGGGGGGAACATACTGTTCTCTCAACGGTTTAAAGAACAGTATCACAAAGCAGCTTACAGCAAATCATCATCGCTCTCAGCTGCAACATCTGCCTCTGGGGCTTCTTCTTTTTTTGCATCCGGCGGAGCAAGCAGCTGAGCTCGGATTTGCGCTTCAATCTCTTCCATGGTCTCAGGATGCTCTTCTAAATACTGAGCTGCATTGGCTTTGCCCTGACCAATCTTTTTGCCTTTGTAGCTGTACCACGCGCCCGCCTTGTCTACCAAGCTGCACTGCACGCCCAGGTCGATCACCTCGCCCGCATGGTAGATACCCTTGCCGTAGAGAATTTGGAACTCTGCCTGACGGAATGGCGGCGCCACTTTGTTTTTAACTACCTTCACACGGGTTTCGTTACCAGTAACTTCATCACCCGATTTTACTGAGCCTGTACGCCGGATATCCAGGCGCACGCTGGCGTAGAATTTAAGCGCGTTACCGCCGGTCGTGGTTTCGGGCGAACCGAACATTACGCCGATCTTCATGCGGATCTGGTTGATAAACACCACTAAACAATTGGCGTTTTTGATATTACCGGTAATTTTACGCAATGCCTGAGACATTAAGCGTGCTTGAAGACCAACGTGGGAGTCGCCCATTTCGCCTTCGATTTCAGCACGCGGTGTTAATGCAGCCACGGAGTCGATCACGATCACATCTACCCCGCCAGACCGTACCAACATGTCGGTAATTTCCAGCGCTTGCTCACCGGTATCAGGCTGGGAAACCAGCAAGTCGTCTAGATTAACCCCTAGTTTTTCTGCATAGCTTGGGTCCAGAGCGTGCTCTGCATCGACGAACGCACATACTTTGCCCTGTTTTTGCGCCTGCGCAATGACTGATAGAGTCAGAGTCGTTTTACCCGATGACTCTGGGCCATAAATTTCACATACGCGCCCAAACGGCAACCCGCCGATACCAAGCGCGATATCAAGCCCCAGTGAACCGGTGGAGACAGACGGCATTATCACGCGCGGTGCATCGCCAAGGCGCATAACAGTCCCTTTACCAAACTGGCGATCAATCTGGCTAAGTGCAGCATTTAGCGCTTTGGTGCGGTTGTCATCCTGAGCCATGCAGAAATTCCTCATTACAAACTGTATAATTAGCCAGTAGTATGCCAAAGATTAGCGGCTAAACAAATCCTCAGCACCATATTTAATGTTTATTTCTTTTCACTGCCTTGGGCCTGGGCCATCAAGCGCGCAACTAGGCCTGCCAATGCTTCACGTACGGCTTGTTCGCGTACCGCCTGTCGGTCGCCGTGAAAGTGGAAACGCGCTGCCTGTTGGCTTTCTGCACTGCCCCAGGAAAGCCATACGGTACCAACAGGCTTCTCTTGACTGCCACCATCAGGACCAGCCACTCCACTGACGGCAACCGCTAAATCAGCACCACTTGCTAAGCAGGCACCTTTAACCATTGCATTAACTACTTGCTCGCTGACCGCGCCATGGGCTTCGATAAGCGCCTCGGGCACATCCAACATACGCGTTTTAGCAGCATTGGAGTAGGTCACATAGCCTGCTGTAAAATACGCAGAGCTACCTGCCACAGAGGTAATTGCGCTGGCGATACCGCCGCCTGTACAGGACTCTGCTGTGGAAACTTCAACCCCAAGCTGCTGACACAGCCTTCCCAAGCGTTGAGCGAGCAGTGATAGGTCAAGATTCTTCAGGCTTGAAACGCTAGGTGCCATGGTGACTCCTTCATGTGAGACCTCAGTTCAGCGTAGAATACCGTGTTTAACTTTCTCAAAGAAATTGCTCAAAGAAATTGCTCAAAGAAATTGCTCAAAGAAATTGCCCAAAGAAGTTGTTTAAAGTAACTGCCAAAGAACATGCCGCAAGCTGAGACTGCTTGCGCAACGCTCAACCAGGACGCCCATGTCACAGGCCAGCCCCGCTCATACGCCAATGATGGCGCAATATCTGAAGATCAAACGCGATCACCCCGAGGTACTTCTGTTTTACCGGATGGGGGATTTTTACGAGCTATTTTTCGATGACGCCAAGCGCGCCGCAATGCTGCTGGATATCACCCTTACCCAGCGCGGCCAGTCAGGTGGCAAACCTATTCCTATGGCAGGCGTGCCCTACCATAGCGCTGAAGGCTATTTAGCCCGCTTGGTGTCAGCCGGTGAATCCGTCGCTATCTGCGAGCAAATCGGCGACCCTGCCACCAGTAAAGGCCCCGTTGATCGACAAGTAGTACGCATTGTCACCCCTGGCACGCTTCACGATGAAGCCTTACTGGATGCTCGCCGAGATAACGTGCTGGTCGCCGTTGCACCCGGCAAAGACGGCTGGGGCCTTGCATGGCTGGAGCTTTCCAGTGGGCGCTTCAATGTTTTGGAAGTAGAAAGTGAAGCCGAGATGCAGGCAGAGCTAACCCGCCTGTCGCCCGCCGAACTGTTAGTGCCCGAAAGCTTAACACTGCCCGACGCATGGTCACAAAAGCGCAGCCTGCGACGCCAAGGGGAGTGGCTGTTTGACTTAGACAGCGCCACGCGCAGCCTATGCGATCAATTTGAAGTCCAGGATTTACGCGGCTTTGGTTGCGCGCACTTAACCACCGCACTCATCGCGGCGGGTGTACTAATCGATTACGCCCGAGACACCCAACGTTCACGACTGCCCCACGTAACGGCCATTAGCGTCGAAAACCGTGATGATGCCGTAGTGATTGACGCGGCCAGTCGGCGTAATCTGGAAATTGATATTAATCTCGGCGGCAACAGCGATAACACCCTGGCCAGCGTGTTAGACACCTGCACCACCGCGATGGGTTCGCGATTACTAAAGCGCTGGCTTAACCGCCCGCTGCGCCAGCGTAACGTCGTGGAAGATCGTCACGCGGGCGTGGCGTTGCTCTCTATTGAAGCAGCCTACCTGTCGCTACGCGATACGTTGAGTGATGTAGGCGACGTCGAGCGCATCCTGGCTCGCGTCGCACTGTATAGCGCACGTCCCCGGGATTTGGCGCGCCTGCGCGACGCCCTGGTAACGCTACCCGCACTTGAGCAATTGCTAAGCGAAATTGATAGCGGTAGCGCTATCGATAGTCTTAAACCTCACATTCGCCCCTACCCAGAAATAGCCGATACCTTAACTCGCGCATTGGTTGAGAATCCGCCCGTGGTGATTCGCGATGGCGGCGTGATTGCGAACGGCTTTGACGCCGAGCTAGATGAACACCGTGGCATGGCTGAAAACGCCGGTGAGTACTTAGTGCAGTTGGAGCTGCGCGAGCGCGAACGCACTGGCCTGGCCAATTTGAAAGTCGGCTATAACCGGGTTCATGGCTACTTTATTGAACTGCCTCGCTCTCAGGCTCAGCAGGCACCCGCCGACTACATCCGTCGTCAAACGCTAAAAAATGCTGAACGCTTTATTATTCCAGAACTTAAAGAGTTCGAAGACAAAGCACTCTCGGCCAAGTCCAGGGCCCTCACGCGTGAGAAATGGCTCTACGAGCGCCTGATGGGCGAGCTCAACGCGGCGCTTCACGCACTGCAAAACACCTCGCGGGCATTGGCTGAACTTGACGTGCTCTGCGCCTTTGCCGAGCGTGCAGAGGCACTCAATTGGGTAAGGCCTCAGCTACGAGATGCCACTGGCCTTAGAATTACCGCTGGACGGCACCCTGTTGTCGAACATGTCAGCGACACACCCTTTGTACCCAACGATGTCACGCTAACACCTGATCAGCACATGTTGATTATCACCGGCCCCAACATGGGCGGTAAATCAACCTATATGCGCCAAACCGCGCTCATCGCACTGTTGGCTCATAGTGGCAGCTTCGTACCTGCTGATAGCGCTGAAATAGGCCCTGTAGATCGTATCTTTACCCGCATAGGCTCGTCAGATGATCTAGCGGGTGGTCGCTCTACATTTATGGTGGAAATGACCGAAACCGCTAATATTTTGCACAATGCTACTGAGCATAGCTTGGTATTAATGGACGAGATTGGTCGTGGTACCAGTACTTTTGACGGCCTTTCACTGGCCTGGGCAAGTGCTGAGTACCTAGCCGAAGCAAAGGCACTCACCCTATTTGCCACGCACTATTTTGAAATGACCGCGCTGCCGGAACAAGCAGAGGGTGTGGCAAACATTCACCTAACCGCCACTGAGCACGGCGACAGCATCGTGTTTATGCACCGCATCGAAGCTGGTCCTGCGAGCCAGAGCTATGGCTTACAGGTAGCCCAGTTAGCAGGTGTTCCCAACCATGTGATACGCAGAGCCCGTGAAAAGTTAATGGCCCTCGAGCAGCGCGATGTGGATGAGTTGCAGCGCCCAAGCGGCATTTCTACAGCACCGCAACAAAACGACTTGTTCGCCAGCGCACCGCACCCCGTGGTGGAAGCGTTAGGCAAAGCCGATGTAGACGATTTAACACCCCGCGAAGCGCTAGCGCTGCTATATCAGTGGCGAGAGCTACTGTAATGGTATGAAAGGAAAGCCATGAGCGCTTGCCGCCGCGTAAGGGCACCACTAGAATGTCGCCCATACTGTTTTATCTTATAAGAAACGGCCGATTTATAACCATTAACTATTGACCACGACCGGGAAGCTCCCGGTCCCGCAAGAGGGATAGCAAGATGACGTTTGTCGTTACCGAGAACTGCATCCAGTGTAAATACACCGACTGTGTTGAAGTCTGCCCGGTCGACTGCTTCTACGAAGGCCCCAACTTCCTGGTCATTCACCCAGACGAGTGTATTGACTGCGCCCTGTGTGAACCGGAGTGCCCCGCAGAAGCTATCTTCTCAGAAGATGAGCTACCGGATGGCCAAGAGCAGTTTATAGAAATTAATGCTGAATTAGCCGATGTATGGCCGAATATTGCCGAGAAAAAAGATCCGCTGCCTGATGCAGAAGAGTGGGACGGCAAAACAGGTAAGCTGGAAAAGCTCGAACGCTAATCTTAGAAGCCACGCATTTTCAGACCAGCGTTCGCGCTGGTTTTTTTGTGTGCCACGGGCTGTGCACACAAAAAAAGGCGGCCCGTAGGCCGCCCGCTCCAAGCACTTCCTCTGACCTCTCCCTGTGTCAAACTCCTCAGATACCATCCTTGCCAGAGCCCACATCACTGTGTCACCTAGCGTATCTGACCTGCATCCCGTTGCATCCTGCCTGAAGCATCCTTGCCTCCCCTGTCCTGAATGCATTGTGGCACAAAGCCATCACAACTCAAGCAGACCAAAACGGCAACGGGCGAGCCACTGCGGCTCGCCCGTTACAAAAAAACCATAAAAATCAAAAACATAAGATAAAATAAAAAAGCATTTGAGCGATTAGCGCCGGCATTTGTAAGATATCTCTTACAAAATCTTGAGACATCTCTTACACGCCGACGCTCATTTTCGCTTACTGCCCTTTAATGGCTTTCAAGCCAGGGTAAGCCACATCACCCAATTCCGCTTCGATGACGAGCAGGCGGTTATATTTCGCGACGCGGTCAGAACGACACAGAGAGCCCGTTTTAATTTGGCCTGCACAGGTGCCCACGGCCAAATCGGCAATCGTCGTATCTTCAGTTTCACCACTACGGTGTGAAATAACCGCGGTAAAACCAGCGTCCTGGGCCATTTTGATCGCATCCAGCGTTTCAGACAGCGAGCCAATCTGGTTGAATTTGATCAGAATTGAATTACCAATTTGCTCGTCTATACCACGCTTAAGAATCTTGGTATTGGTAACAAACAAATCGTCGCCAACCAGCTGTACTTTGTCGCCCAGCTTGTCAGTCAGTGCTTTCCAGCCCGCCCAGTCTGATTCATCCATACCATCTTCGATGGAAACGATCGGATAGTCCGCACAAAGGCCTGCCAGGTAATCGGCAAACCCTTCGGCATCGTAGCTTTTACCTTCACCGGAAAGATTGTACTGGCCATCTTTGTAGAACTCGGAAGAGGCACAGTCTAGCGCCAAGGTAACGTCTTTACCCAGTGCGTAACCGGCATCAGCAACAGCTTGCTTAATGACCGCCAGGGCATCTGCGTTAGATGCCAAGTTAGGGGCAAAGCCGCCTTCGTCACCCACGGACGTAGAAAGGCCTTTAGCAGACAGTACTTTTTTTAGCGCGTGGAAAATTTCCGCACCCATGCGTAGGCCTTCACGGAAGTTTGCCGCGCCTACTGGCTGTACCATGAATTCCTGGATATCAACGTTATTATCGGCGTGCTCACCACCGTTAAGAATGTTCATCATCGGTACCGGCATGCTGTACTGCCCCGGCTGGCCATAAAGCTCGGCAATGTGCGCATATAACGGCACACCTTTAGCATTGGCAGCGGCTTTAGCCGCAGCCAGCGACACCGCCAGAATGGCATTCGCACCCAGATTCGCCTTATTTTCAGTGCCATCCAGGGCTAACATTGCGTCGTCCAGCCCACGCTGATCACGCGCATCCATTCCTAACAACGCAGCACTGATGTTGCCATTCACGGCCTCAACGGCTTTTAAAACGCCTTTGCCAAGGTAGCGTGTCTTGTCGCCATCGCGCAGCTCGAGCGCTTCGCGGGAGCCTGTAGAAGCGCCGCTTGGCGCACATGCTTCACCTACGGCGCCACTCTCCAGGCGAACCATGGCCTGAACGGTAGGGTTGCCGCGGGAATCGAGCACTTCTAGTGCGCTGATTTCAACAATTTTGGTCATAACAGTGTCCTTTGGTTGTCAGTCTAATGGATGATTGTGGGTCCAATGTATACCATATTTGCCGTCGCGGTTAACGGATGGTCAAAGGCGTAAACCCCTTCACCAAGGCATCTAGCTGCGAAAGCTGAGTCAAAAATGGCTCTAATTGATCTAATGGCAGTGCGCAGGGTCCATCGCACTTAGCATTATCTGGGTCAGGGTGAGCTTCTAGGAAGATACCCGCCAAACCAACGGCCACACCCGCACGGGCCAACTCTGCCACTTGGGCACGACGGCCATCGGCACTGTCCGCACGGCCACCCGGGCGCTGTAAGGCATGGGTGACATCGAAAAACACCGGGTAACCGGTCTGTTTCATATCGCCAACGCCTAGCATATCCACCACCAGGTTGTTGTAGCCGAAGCTAGTACCACGCTCGCATAGCATCAGACGGTCGTTACCGGCTTCCTGAAACTTAGTGAGGATATGGCGCATTTCGTGAGGTGCTAGAAACTGCGGTTTTTTGATATTAATCGCCGCACCGGTGTTAGCCATCGCCACCACTAGATCGGTCTGGCGGGCAAGAAACGCTGGCAGCTGAATTATGTCAGCGACTTCAGCCGCAGGCTCTGCCTGCCAAGGCTCATGAACGTCGGTAATGATGGGCACGCCATAGCGCGCTTTAATATCCGCTAGAATCTGCAAACCTTTTTCTAGCCCAGGTCCACGATAAGAGTGGATAGAACTACGGTTCGCTTTATCAAAGCTTGCCTTAAAGACATAAGGCATTCCGAGCTTTTGCGTCACATTAACGTAGGCCTGCGCCACTTCATCAGCAAGCGTCGCTGACTCCAGCACATTCATGCCGCCCAATAACATTAGCGGCAAAGAATTGCCGGCGGTTAGGCCGGCAACGTTAATATGACGCTCTGGAAAGGATGATTGAGAAGTCGAAGACATATTATTCGCTCTCCCTCTTATTCCTGAGTCGTTGTATGAGCGCGCGTACGTGCCGTTTTGTGCTCTAAGGCAGCATTAACAAACCCAGAGAACAACGGGTGTCCGTCACGTGGTGTCGAGGTAAATTCCGGATGGAATTGACACGCCACGTACCAAGGGTGGTCAGCCAGCTCGACGACTTCTACCAAGGACTGATCGACGCTCTTGCCAGAAATGACCAGACCTGCCTGCTCTAACTCATCAATAAACTGGTTATTGACTTCAAAGCGGTGGCGATGACGCTCGACAATCTCATCAGCACCGTAGGCTTCGCGAGCTTTGCTACCGGATTTCAAGTGACAGACCTGACCGCCTAGACGCATGGTGCCACCTAAGTCAGATGCAGCGTCACGCAGCTCGATCTTACCTTCAGCGTTAATCCACTCGGTAATCAGGCCCACCACAGGGTGCTTGGTGTCGTGGGTAAACTCGGTAGAGTTAGCATCTTCCCAGCCAGCCACATTGCGGGCAAATTCGATGACCGCTACCTGCATGCCCAAACAAATACCCAGGTAGGGAATGTTGTTTTCACGCGCGAACTGAGCGGTAAGAATTTTGCCTTCCACACCGCGCTCGCCAAAGCCACCAGGTACTAAGATGGCATCTTTGCCAGCTAGCCGCTCGGTGCCGTGATGCTCGATATCTTCGGAGTCGATATAGTCAACATTGACCTTAATACGCCCTTGAATGCCTGCGTGAATAAGCGCTTCGTTGAGCGACTTATAGGCGTCCAGCAGCTCCATGTATTTACCGACCATGGCAATACTTACCGACTTCAGCGGATTCAATTTGGAATCCAGCACTTTGACCCATTCGGAAAGATCGGCAGGCTCTGCTTCCAGGCGCAGCTTATCGCAAACAATGTCGTCCAGACCGTGCTCATGCAGCATCAACGGAATCCGATAAATAGTATCGGCATCCTGTAACGGTACAACGGCACGCTCTTCCACGTTAGTGAACAGGGCGATTTTACGGCGCTCGCTCTCTTCAAGCTCTACTTCGCTACGGCAAATCAAAATATCCGGCTGGATACCAATCGAGCGTAGCTCTTTGACGCTGTGCTGAGTCGGCTTGGTCTTGGTCTCGCCTGCCGTCTTGATATACGGCACCAGCGTAAGGTGCATGTAAATCGCTCGACTAGCGCCAAGCTCACTACGAATCTGACGAATAGACTCTAAGAACGGCAGTGATTCGATATCCCCCACCGTGCCACCGATTTCTACCAGCGCCACATCAAAGCCTTCACCGCCAGCATAGACGCGCTGTTTAATTTCATCGGTAATATGAGGGATGACCTGAACGGTACCGCCCAAGTAATCACCACGGCGCTCTTTGCGCAGTACATTTTCGTACACGCGCCCCGTCGTGAAGTTGTTCCCTTGGGTCATTTTGGTGCGAATAAAACGCTCATAGTGCCCTAAGTCCAAGTCCGTCTCGGCGCCATCTTCGGTGACGAACACCTCGCCGTGCTGGAAAGGACTCATGGTGCCCGGGTCCACGTTGATGTAGGGGTCGAGCTTGAGCATGGTGACCTTAAGGCCGCGGGCCTCTAGAATCGCCGCCAGCGAGGCCGACGCGATGCCCTTGCCAAGAGAGGACACAACGCCGCCGGTCACGAAGATATATCGTGTCATGGAAAACCTGTCGAAACGTGATCAAAAGGCGTAACAGAAAGCCACACCAGGATGGGATGACAGAATAGCAGAGTACGCCTAAAGGCTCAATTTGAACTGCAGGTGGCAGAGGGGCGAAGACGCCCCTCACTATCAAAACTAAACGCCTAGGTAATCCAAAATCCCCTCAGCAGCTTGGCGGCCTTCGTAAATCGCGGTGACCACCAGATCAGAGCCGCGCACCATATCGCCACCAGCAAAAATTTTCGCATTGCTGGTTTGGTAGGCGTACTGGCCATGCTCTGGCGCTTTTACGCGATCACGCTCATCGACCTGGATATTGGCGCTATCGAACCACGGTGCCGGGCTTGCCTGAAAACCGAAAGCTACCACTACTGCGTCGGCGGCAATAATTTCTTCAGACCCAGGCACCACTTCAGGACGTCGACGGCCGTTTTCATCGGGCTCACCCAAACGGGTACGCACGACCTTAACCCCTTCGACCTGCTCTTCACCTACCACCGCAACCGGCTGGCGGTTGAACAGAAACTCAACGCCCTCTTCTCGCGCATTAGCAACTTCACGGCGGGAACCGGGCATGTTTTCTTCATCACGGCGATAAGCGCAGATCACGCTGTCGGCGTGCTGGCGAATCGAGGTCCGATTACAATCCATCGCCGTATCACCACCGCCAAGCACCACCACACGTTTACCTTCCATCGAGATAAAGTCGTTAGGATCTTTTTCAAAGCCTAAGCGACGATTAACGTTGGCGATCAGGAAATCGAGCGCTTTATACACGCCAGGTAAATCTTCGCCGGGGAAGCCACCTTCCATGTACTTGTAAGTCCCCATACCCAGGAAAACAGCATCGTACCCCTGCAGCAGCGTATCGAATTCGATGTCGGTACCAATTTCGGTATTCAGACGAAACTCGACGCCCATCTCTTCAAAGACGGCGCGGCGACGCTCCATCACGTTCTTTTCCAGTTTAAATTCTGGAATACCGAAGGTAAGCAGACCGCCAATCTCGGGATACTTATCAAATACGACGGGTTTGACGCCATTACGTGCCAGGATATCAGCGCAACCAAGACCCGCAGGCCCGGCACCTACGATGGCGACCTTCTTATCGGTCCACTCCACCTTAGACATATCCGGACGCCAACCCATCGCAAACGCGGTGTCGGTAATGTACTTCTCTACCGACCCAATGGTAACCGCACCAAAGCCGTCGTTCAGCGTACAGTCGCCCTCACACAAACGATCTTGCGGGCACACGCGGCCACACACTTCCGGCAGCGAATTGGTTTTGTGTGAAAGCTCGGCTGCTTCAATAATATTGCCTTCCACCACTAGCTGAAGCCAGTTGGGAATGTAGTTATGTACCGGGCACTTCCACTCGCAGTACGGATTGCCGCAGTGCAGGCAACGGTGCGCCTGACTCGCTGCATCGGTGGGCTTAAAGGGCTCGTAAATTTCAGCGAACTCTTTTGACCGTGTGTGTGCGGCTTTTTTCTGTGGGTCTTGACGACCCACATCTACAAACTGGAAATCGTTATTTAAACGGTTAGCCATGATCTCTCTCCTCGAAGCGTAGGCTCTGGCGGGTTATTCCGGCTGACGCCGAGATTGATTCAGCAAACTACCCAAGCTCGCCGCTTTTGGCTTCACTAGCCAGAAGTGGCGCGCGTAGTCGCCGAAGTCTTCCAGAATCGCCGCGCCCCGAGCGGAGCCTGTCGCCGCAACGTAGGCTTCGATCATTTCACGCAAATGACGGCGATACGCTTCCATCGCTTCGGTATTGACCCGGTGGATTTCGACCAGCTCGTGGTTGTACTTGTCCACAAAGGTACGGTCTTCATCCAGGACGTAAGCAAAACCTCCGGTCATGCCCGCGCCAAAGTTAACGCCCGTTTCACCCAATACGCAGACCAAGCCCCCGGTCATGTATTCACAACAGTGGTCACCTGCGCCTTCAATAACAGCAGTAGCCCCAGAGTTACGCACGGCAAAACGCTCACCCGCAGTACCTGCGGCAAACAGCGTGCCGCCCGTCGCACCATACAGACAGGTGTTACCGATAATGGCGGTTTTGTGACTTTCAAACTGGCTAACCTTGGGCGGCACAATCACAATGCTGCCACCGTTCATGCCTTTGCCCACGTAGTCGTTGGCATCGCCTTCGAGATAGAGGTTTAAGCCACGGGCGTTCCACACTCCGAAGCTTTGGCCAGCTACCCCGGTAAAGCGCGCAGTGACCGGGGCTGATTCCAAGCCATCTTCACCGTAGAGTTTGGCAATCGCGCCAGAACTCAATGCACCTACGCTGCGGTCACAGTTAGTGATGGTGAAATCAAACTCTCCGCCAGACTGACTTTCAATGGCCTCTTTTAGTGCTGCCAGCACTTCCTGGTTCTTAGCGCCGGGATCGTGGGGCACATTACGACTCACTTTACAGAACTGCGGTGCATCTGCAGGCACAAAATCATTCGAAAGCAGCGGGGTTAGATCCAATTTACGCTGAGCGGCCGTATTGCCTTCCAACACTTCAAGCAGATCGGTGCGGCCAATCAGGTCCGTCAACTGACACACCCCTAGCATCGCCATCAGTTCACGCACTTCTTCAGCAATAAAGCGGAAGTAGTTTTTCACCATGTCGACAGTGCCGCGGAAGTGCTCGCCACGCAGGAAGTCATCTTGCGTTGCTACGCCGGTGGCGCAGTTATTCAGGTGGCAAATACGCAGGTACTTACAGCCCAGCGCCACCATCGGCGCCGTACCAAAGCCAAAGCTTTCAGCCCCCAGAATCGCCGCCTTAACGACATCCAGACCCGTTTTGAGACCACCATCGGTCTGAAGGCGAATCTTGTCGCGCAGGCCGTTAATACGCAGCGCTTGGTGCACTTCGGGTAACCCAAGCTCCCAAGGAGAGCCCGCGTGCTTGATAGAGGTCAATGGGCTTGCCGCGGTACCACCGTCGTAACCAGAAACAGTGATCAGATCCGCATAGGCCTTCGCCACACCAGTGGCAATAGTGCCAATACCTGGCTCAGAGACCAATTTTACGGAAACCTGGGCATCTGGATTGACTTGCTTAAGGTCGAAAATCAGCTGCGCCAAGTCTTCAATCGAGTAGATATCGTGGTGTGGCGGCGGTGAAATCAGCGTCACACCAGGCACCGCGTAGCGCAACCGGGCAATCAACTGGTTCACTTTGCCGCCCGGCAGCTGACCACCTTCACCGGGTTTGGCACCCTGGGCAACTTTGATCTGCAGTACTTCCGCATTGACCAAATAGGCCGGGGTAACGCCAAAGCGGCCAGAAGCAATCTGCTTGATTTTCGAACTACGGATGGTGCCGTAGCGAGCAGGGTCTTCCCCACCCTCGCCGGAGTTGGAGCGCCCGCCCGACTCATTCATTGCTTGGGCCAACGCCTCATGGGCTTCCGGAGAAAGCGCACCTAGCGACATACCGGCGCTATCAAAGCGCGGAATCAGTGCCTCAATCGGCTCAACATCCTCTAACGGAATGGGCGTTGCAGCAGGTTTGAGCTTAAGCAAGTCACGAATAGTGGCAACCGGACGCTCGTTGACCAACTGAGCAAACTTTTTCCACTTTGCGTAGCTGCCTTCTTGCACCGCCGCCTGGAGCGACTTCACGACATCGGGGTTGTAGGCGTGATATTCGTAGCCATGAACATACTTCAGCATACCGCCTTGGGAGATGCCTTTGCGGGCAATCCAGGCATCCTTCGCCAGCAGCTCTTGCTGCATTTGCAGCTCAGCAAAGCCAGCGCCCTGAATGCGTGATGCCATGCCGACAAAGCAGGTATCCATGATCTCATCGGATAGCCCCACCGCTTCGAACAGCATAGAGCCGCGGTAGGAAGCTAACGTTGAAATACCCATCTTCGAAAGAATTTTGAACAACCCTTTCTGCAGACCTTTGCGGTAATTCTCACGAGCATCAGCAGGGTTGCCTGTTAGCTCACCGGTGCGATGCATATCCGCCATCACTTGGTAAGCAAGCCACGGGTACACAGCCGTTGCGCCCACGCCAAACAGCACTGCCATTTGGTGGGCATCCCTTGCATAGCCGGTTTCCACCACAATGTTGGCGTTCGGCCGCAGCGCCAAACGACCAAGATGAGAGTGAACGGCTCCCACTGCTAAAGCCGCCTGGATGGGCAACTGTCCTTTGGGAAGGTCAGCATCGGTCAACACCAGAATCACTTTGCCCGCTTTTACCTGCGCTTCAGCTTCTTGGCAAAGTAAGGTGACTGCCCGCTGCAAACTGGTGTGCTCCGGGTCGTACCCGAGTGACAGCGTGTGGCTAGCAAAAGCAGGATCATCCTGGCTGACCAGCGCAGTAAATTTACGTGGTGACAGCACCGGCGTTGTCAAAATCAAGCGGTGAGCATGCTCAGGCGTTGCCTTAAAGACGTTCAGCTCCGCACCACAGCAAGTCTCCAACGACATAACAATCGCTTCACGAAGAGGGTCGATCGGGGGATTGGTCACCTGGGCAAACTTTTGGCGAAAGAAGTCGGTCAGCAGACGCGGACGGCTAGACAGCACGGCCATGGGAGTATCATCACCCATCGAGCCAACCGCCTCCTGGCCACTTTCTGCCAACGGGCGCAGCACCTGATCACGCTCTTCAAAGCTCACCTGAAACATTTTCTGCTGAACATTAAGCGCGTCAGTGTCCATTGTCTGGAAACGCGCAAGCTCAGTCAGCGCTGACTCTAGGTAATGGGCTTCCTGCTTGAGCCAGCGCTTATAGGGATAAGCTGACTTCAGGCGGTTATCGATATCCTGGGTGTGCAGTACTTCGCCAGTCTGAGTGTCTACCGCCAGCATCTGGCCTGGGCCAACACGCCCCTTAGCGACGACATCCTCAGGGCGATAACCATAAGTGCCAATTTCAGACGCTAGCGTGATGTAGCCATTCTTGGTAATCACCCAGCGCGCGGGGCGAAGGCCGTTGCGATCCAGCATACAAACAGCTTGACGACCGTCGGTCATTACCACACCGGCCGGGCCATCCCAAGGCTCCATGTGCATGGAGTTGTATTCATAGAACGCGCGTAACTCGGCGTCCATGGTCTCAACGTTTTGCCAAGCAGGCGGCACCATCATGCGCACCGCACGATGTAGCTCCATACCGCCAGTCAGCAGCACTTCCAGCATGTTATCCATGCTTGAGGAGTCTGACCCAGTGGTATTGACGATTTCGTCAAGCTCAGCAATATCAGGCAAGCGCTCGTTAACAAAATTGGCTTTACGAGAGTTCGCCCAGCCGCGGTTGGCTTCAATCGTATTGATCTCGCCATTATGAGCCAGCAGGCGGAATGGCTGGGCTAGCGGCCAGCGCGGTGCAGTGTTAGTAGAGAAACGCTGGTGGAACACGCAAATGGCGGTTTCCAGACTTGGATCATTCAGGTCTTTGTAGAATGCCGGCAAATCTTCCGGCATGACTAAGCCTTTATAGGAAACAACTTCTGATGAGAGTGAAGCAACATAAAAGTCTTCATCGCTACGTAGCGCTTGCTCTGCATAACGGCGCGCCATAAACAGATCAACATCGAAGCGATCACTGCCTGAATTTCCACTACTAGCTGGCTGAACAAACAGCTGCTCAATGCGCGGCAGACAGTCCAGCGCCATTGGGCCACATACACTAGAGTCGGTGGGCACTTCGCGCCAGCCCAATACATCTAAACCACGGCTGCTTAGTTCGCGCTCAAGGGTTTCTTTAGCATGAGCGGCACGCGTATCGTCATCTGGCAAAAAGATGACGCCTACAGCAAAGCGCTCGCCAAGCTCCGCATCAAGCGCTTGCTTCGCGGCAGCGCGCATGAATTGCACCGGCATTTTCAGCAGTAAGCCGCAACCGTCACCGGTTTTGCCGTCTGCCGCAATACCGCCGCGATGGGTCATGCAGGTAAGTGATTCAATAGCAGTTTTCAGCAAGTCGTGGCTGGCCTGCCCTTCCATATGGGCAATAAGGCCAAAGCCACAGTTATCGCGAAACTCGCCAGGCTGGTGAAGACCTCTATTCATGGGCGTGCCTCTAGTCAGCGTATTTATTTAGCAGTGTTTTCATGTTATCGTAACGGGTTTTTCTTATTTTTGACTTCTTACTACCCATTAAAAACAGGGCATTTCCCGCTTCCACCGCTTCAAGAAAAGGTCGCTCAGCATAGCGATTTGCCTGCATGTAGCGCAATCACCCAGAACCAGCCAATCCTTAAAAAACCTTGTCAAATCTTACATTTGCATTCGCGCTTAATAAAAAAACATATTAACTTCAACCACTTGCAAAGCAACTAAACGATTTTTAAACGATTTGAATACATAACTAGACTTTAGTATCAATTGGCTCAAAAAACCCATGCCGATAGCGCATAAGGCATACGGATTACATACAGAACGATCATCACTTAACGGCCAAACAACAAAAAACCCACGCGATGGTGGGTTTTCTGTGCAGCTTTGTTTGTAAAACTGTTTAGCAATACGGTCTATCAGTACTGTTTATAAGCACTGTTTATCAGTACCGCTTATCAGTACTGATTCCCCATACTGGCTTTTGGTTGTTTATAGCCAATACGCCTAGGCATTTAGTCGCGCGGATAGTGATGAAGTAGCTCACGGAGCATATCAGGCGGCGTGGCGTCACTTACGCAGGCGTCACCCAGGGCATTGAGCAGCACCAAACGTAGACGAGTATCAATATTCTTCTTATCTAGCTTCATGCGGGCTAAAAAGTCATCTACAGACATTCCGGCAGGTGCGGCTAGCGGTAGTCCAGCGCTTTCAACAACCGCCTTAGCACGCGCGAGTGCATTGCTATCTATCCAGCCAAGCTGATGCGAGAGCGTTGCTGCCATCGCCATGCCTGCACCCACGGCCTCACCGTGCAACCAGTTGCCATAACCTTGATGAGCTTCAATAGCATGACCGAACGTGTGCCCCAGGTTCAGCAACGCGCGAACTCCCTGCTCAGTTTCGTCATCCGCCACAATGTCGGCTTTAATTTGACAACTCTGAGCAATCGCTTCAGCAATCACTGCAGGCTCAACACGACGTAGCGCCTGCATATGCTCTTCTAACCAGCTTAGGAAGCGCTCATCACGGATTAACCCGTACTTGATCACTTCTGCCAAGCCTGCGGAAAGCTCCCGGCTAGGCAGAGTGGTCAAAGTGTCGATATCCACGATGACGGCTTTTGGTTGCCAAAAAGCACCAATCATATTTTTACCCAGCGGGTGGTTAACACCGGTCTTCCCACCCACCGAAGAGTCTACCTGGGATAATAACGTAGTAGGCACCTGAATAAAGGCAACGCCACGTTGATAAGCTGCCGCCGCATAACCGACCATATCGCCAATCACACCTCCCCCTAAGGCAATCAGCGTACAGCGACGATTGAAGCCGGCCTCTAACAGCGCGTCCCAAATCCGGCTTACCTGCTCGATGGTTTTATACTGCTCCCCGTCAGGCAGCACTACCGTGCGAATGTCTAAATGACCAGGCAGACCGGCGCAAAGCGTTTCTAAATAAAGCGGTGCGATAGTCTCATTGGTGACTACCATCACCTGCTGACCCGCGAGATACGGCTCCAGCACATTGGCGCGTTTTAGAAGCCCAACACCAATATGAATCGGGTAGCTACGCTCACCCAATGCGACAGTTAGCGTACGCTGGGCACTTGTCATTTCAGTCATTGTGATACCTTTTTACTTTGAGCCCGCGCAATTTCTAAAGGGTCCACCATGCGATGGACACGACGCAGAATTTCGTTGACCACCGCACGTGGGCTGCGCCGATCCGTGCGCACCGTAATATCAGATGTTGCTCGATACAGCGGATCTCGTGTGGCGAACATGTCGTTCAGCACTTGTTCACGATTATCACACTGTAATAGCGGTCGATTTCGATCTTTGGCAGTGCGCTTTAGTTGCTGGTCAACGGTGGTCAGCAAATAAACCACGGCGCCTCGCTCACGCAGAGCACGTCGATTCTCTTCGCGCAGCACTGCGCCACCGCCGGTAGCCACTACCACACCAGATAACTGAGTGAGCTCGTCAATCATCTGGCTTTCGCGCTGACGAAAGCCGGGTTCACCTTCAACGTCAAAAATCCAGGGGATATCCGCACCACAGCGGTCTTGTATGGCGTGATCACTGTCAAAGAACGAGCGCGACAACTCAGCCGCGAGTAAGCGGCCTATCGTGCTCTTGCCAGCCCCCATGGGGCCAATTAAAAAAATATTGGGTAACTCTTGCATCAGCGAACCGCCAAACCATCATCAAGTAGTCGTGGAGTAATAAAGACCAATAACTCTACCTTTTCATTGCTCTCTTCGGTATAGCGGAATAGCCGCCCAAGCCAAGGAATATCTCCTAGCAGCGGTGTTTTCGCTATTTGGCTCAACTGCTCTGTTGTCAAAATACCGCCTAACACTACCGTTTGCCCATTATCGACCAACACTTGAGTCTCTATCTGGTTGGTATCAATCGGCGGCTCACCACCAAACTCACTTTCCCGGAAGCTATCGTTTTTAATCACCAAATCCATAATGATGCGGTTATCCGGAGTAATTTGTGGCGTTACCTCCAAGGAGAGTTCAGCCTCCTTGAACTCTGTATCTGGATTCCCTTCTGTATCTACGCTCTGAAAAGCCCGCTCTTCGCCTTGACGAATAATAGCTGTTCGTTGGTTAGCTGTGATCACTCGGGGCTGAGAAATCGTCTGGCTTTTGCCCTCACTTTCCAGCGCTCGCAGCTCAAGATCTAGCAGCACGTCCCCTGATAGATAACCAAAACTAAACCCCGTGTTGGCAGCAGCCACTGAACCTAGATCTACTGCGAGGCCACCCTGAGCACGGTTAATGTTGTTAGGGTTAATATTACGCCGAGAAAACGTGCCATCATCGTTTTCTAAAAAGCCGCGAGTACTCGACGCGCCCCAGTTAATCCCTAACTCCCGAGATGCAGTATCTCGGGCAATGACAATTCTTGCCTCAATTTGCACCTGACGGACGGCGACATCCAAGCGATCTAAAGTGCCGATAATAGCGCGCACCTGCTCTGCAGTATCTTGTACCAGTAACATATTAGTACGCTGATCAATACTGACTCGCCCTCGGTCAGTTAACAGCCCAAAGCCATCGCCACCACGTAACAGCTGGGCAAGGTCTTCGGCGCGGGCGTACTTTATCTCAATGAACTCAGTGACTAATGGCGCAAGCGTTTGGCGTTGATTGCGTGTTTCTATCTCTTGCCGTTCAAGAGCCGCTAGCTCGCTGGCAGGCGCCACTACGATCACATTCCCCTGCTCCCGACTTGCCAGCCCCTGGCTTTGTAAGATCAGCGCTAGCGCTTGATCCCAGGGAACATCGTTCAAGTTAAGTGTAATGCGTCCAGCAACGCTATCACTGGCCACCAGGTTTAGGCCAGTAAACTCTGCCAGAGTAGCCAGCACTGCACGCACTTCAATATCTTGAAAGTTCAGGCTTAACCGCTCTCCGGTGAAAGATATTCCCTGCTGTTCTCGCTGCTGTTGTGTAGCTTGACTCACCGGCTGCACTTCAATCGTCAACGTACGCCCGCTTTGCGATGAAGCCATCGCGATGGGGCCGTTCGTTTGTAGCTGCAGCCGCACATCACGCTGTCCAAGATGAGGGGTAATACGGGTAACCGGCGTCGCAAAATCAGTGACATCGTAAACCTGGTTAAGCGCATCAGGCAGCGCCACATTACGCAGATCCGCTATAATGCCGCCTTCACTACCTTCACGCACATTAGCGACCACACCAGCACGATCAAATGTCACCACGACACGTCCTGCACCATCACCTCCGCGCCGAAAATCAATATTTTCAACACGCGGCCCCTGGATGAACGGGGAAGTCTGAATAGCGTTAGTCGCTTGAGGTGCCGGCATAGACACAGAACCACCTGATGCTAAGGTGACTCTTAACTGCTCACCGACGACTCGAGCGGTATAATCAAGGGATTCATTCGAATCAACCACGAGACGCGTCCGTCCACTGCCCTCTAACACCGTCACTTGTTCAACAACACTACTACTGACACCAATACGGCGTTCGGCAAGCGCACTTTGTGTATCTGCCAAATCCAGCGCTAGACGAGGAGGTGCATCTAATCGATAGCCACTTAGCTGGGCAACGCCGCCACTGAACTGCAACACTAACTCAACGTCACCACTATGAGTTTGGCGCACATCGACATTAGTAAGCACTGATGCCATGCAGACCGATGGCACTACCGCGATTAATAACAGCAACGTTCGATAACATTTAGCAGCCATAAGCGATATCCATATCTGATAGCGAGTGAAGAAGCTATTCCTCAAGGGTGAGCGTTACCTGGCGTTGTTGCCACCCTTGCTGAGGGCTAAAAACACGTTCAATAATAGTGATTCCTTGTGGTTCAATCTGGTTAATAAGGCCATGATTGGTGCCTAAATAATCACCTTCTCGAACGCTAACAACCTCCCCCTCGGGAGGCTCAATCAATGCAACTTGCTGCTCCCCCATACGTAGCGTACCAACCAAGCGCAACGTCTGGAGTTGAAAACGCTCTAAAGGCTCTTGAGCGCGCTGCTGTTCGGGGGCAAACTCGCTCACTGCCTGCTCCACTTGCAATACGTTTTCGCGCACATCCTCCGGTGCTAAGAAAGGACTGCGCGCATCGCTAAAGCGATAATCAAGCGACTGATACGTTGACAATTCCTCCACTACCTCGGGCGCTTTCCCATCAGCAGTACGGCGTATTTCTGCAAGGGTTTGATCTAGCTGCCCCAGTTGAGGGTCACTGCAGCCAGCTAAACCAGCAATACACAGCAGGCCTACCAAACGCTTCATGGTTCAGCCTTTTCGCTGTAAGTGCGTGCAAGCAGCGACATGCGTAGCGTGTCGCCATTCTGATCAACAGGCGCTAGTGTTAAATCGTGCTGAGTAATAATTCGCGCCAAATCGCTAATATCCGAAACAAACTGTGCCAATGCATGGTAATCACCGCGCACCTGTATATCTAAGGGGTGCTCTATATAGTGCGTGTTACTCACCGTAGGTCGCAAACGGATAGTTTCAATGGTTAGTCGATTTTCGATAGCGGCATCACTGATACTATCTAATAAAGAAGGAATTTCTGCACTGGTAGGCAGCATCGCCTGCATCTGCACCATTTGATCTTCAAGAGCAGTCAACTGACTGCGAATATCCGGCAGAAAAGCGGCTTCAGACGCCTTGCGTCGATACTCGACCAGCAGACGCTCCTCTTGACGCTGCTCTGCTGCAAGCGAATCGCGAGCCTCCCCCACCAGCCACCCGTTGATACCTAATAGAGCAACTAAAAAAACAAGTACCGCTATCACGGCTTTAAGCAGCCAGGGCCATTCACCTGCTTCTTTGATATCCAACGATTGCCATTCAACGTTTCGCAGGCGCTGCCAGTCACTTTTAACGCGTTCACGGATAGGCGTCATGGTGCCGCCTCCATGGAAACGGCTTCTTCAGGAGACAGTTGCCTTACTTCAAACTGGAAAACACGCCGACTGTCATCTTGGCCACTAGCAACCTTGGAAAACAGCGGTACGCCTAACCCTGGTATATCTGCAATTTGGCGAAGTTGCTCAGAGACCTGACGTTCATTACTGGCAACCGCTGAAAGACTGATTTGCTGTCCGCTACGTGACAGACGCTGATAGACAACCCCATCTGCGACGCTAGCGGCAATATCGTTAAACAGCCTCACTGTACTCATGCGTTCGTTATTAAGCGTGTGGAACAGCGCCAATTGCTCTTCCAGCCGCCCGATGTCGCCCTGATAGCGTTGTACATCAGCGATTTCATTGTCTAACTGCTCAATACGAGTAGAGATATGGGCATTGCGCTGCTGCTGGGCAGCTAACTGCTGTTGATATACGTGCAATACCACAACGCCACACGCCACGCCCAGAAGCAACATAAACAACATAACACCGTAAAATTGCCGCGTCCGTCTCTCTCGCCACGCCTCACGCCAGGGTAAAAGATTAATATTAATGCTCATTGGCTAACTCGCATCGCCAACCCACCCGCCGTTAGCATCGCTGGGGCAGCGTTTCTTAACGCTTCTTCACTTAGCCGTTTGTTAATGCGCAAACGTTGCAATGGGTTGGCGATACTCACCGACATACCACTATCATCAGCAATACGCTCAGCGAGGCCTGGAATGACACTAGAACCACCCGCGAGTACAGTATGTTGCACCTCATGCTGACGACCCGCGGTATAATAAAGCTGCAGCGAGCGTCTCCCCTGCTGTACCACCGTTTCTAGAAAAGGCGTGAGCACTTTCTCTTGGTAGTCGCTAGGTAGACCACCACGCTTTTTAGCAACGTCAGCCTCTTCTATGCTCATGTGGTAATACTGGCGGATGGCATCTGTTAGCTGGCGTCCGCCAAACGCCGTATCACGGCTATAAACAATATGCCCACCCCGCACGACATGGAAGGCGCTCATATTGGTCCCGATGTCGAATAGCCCCACACAAGCAGTTGAGTCGTTTGCCATGCTGGATTGCCTACGTAGCTCGGCCAATACGCGCTCTAAAGCGAACGTCTCTACATCGACAGCGGCAGGCTCCAGCCCCGCACGCTCTAACGTTTCGGTAAGCAGAGTCACGTCTTGCTGACGACACGCTACTAAAACAACTTCTTGCTGGCTCTCATCGAAAGGAGCAGGACCTAGGCACTGAAAATCAAACGCCACCTCACTGAACGGAAAGGGAATATAGCGGTCAGACTCGGCGGTTATTCGCTCTTCGATCTCCTCTTCGCTTAACGAAGCAGGAAAAGTAAGCGTTTTAGTAATGGCAGCGCTCGCTGGGACGGCCACTGCCGCTTTACGAGTAAAGGGCTTTGCATGCTCGACAGTACGCCGAAGCACACTCGCCACTTCATTAATGTCGCGGATGCGGCGCTCAACAACTGCACCTTCGCGCAGCGGTTGAACAGCGTAGCTGTCTACTTGGTAGCTATCGCTATACTGTTTGAGCTCTAACAGCTTGACGGTCGCCGATGTAATATCGACACCAATCAACCCTTTACCGGGCTTGAGTAAACGCATCCTGGGTTCGGCTCCGCCTGCCTATCGTGCGAATTTTGAGGTTACATGATTTTTAGTTAAGTCACACGCGAATGGCATTACGGCATATCAACACTGGTGACTGCTGCCTCGCCTTCCTATAATGGCAGCCAATTGCGTGATACGGTCGTTTAGTTACCGTGTCTATTCTCCTTTTCACGGGTGCACTCTGTTCATGACGTTTTTTCGAACCCTCATCCTGTCACTTTTTTCGCTAATCGTTGCGCTCATTGGCGCCACCGTGTTGGCAGTGGTGGGCGCCGCTATCTATTTTTCACCTGGCCTGCCTGATGTACGCCAGTTGCAAGATTTCGAGCTACATACACCACTTCGCATCTTCACCAATGATGGCAAACTCATTGGTGAATTTGGCGAAGAGCGCCGTATGCCCGTCGACTTCGCTGATATTCCAGAGGACATGATCAACGCGCTGATCGCAGCGGAAGATGCCAGTTACTTTGATCATGCAGGCGTTGATCCTCGTGGTATCGCCAGGGCGGCGGTTGAACTGGTCCAGAGTGGCGGCTCCATTCAGTCTGGCGGCTCGACCATTACCATGCAGGTTGCGCGTAACTATATGTTGACGCTCGACCAGACATTCACGCGGAAAATTCGCGAGATTCTGCTTGCCCTGCAAATGGAGCAGATTCTTGATAAAGATGAAATCTTCGAGCTCTACGTCAACAAGATATTTCTCGGCCATCGCGCCTATGGCATCGCAGCCGCATCAGAAACTTATTATGACAAGCCATTGGCTGAATTAACGCTGGCTCAAACAGCAATGATTGCGGGACTGCCTAAAGCACCCTCAGCCTTTAACCCACTGGCTAATTCAGAACGCTCGCTTATTCGTCGCAACTGGATTCTGTTCCGCATGCGCGAGCTAGGACATATTGATAATGATGCTTATCTAGCGGCTGTGCAGGAGCCGGTGACAGCCCGCCGGCACTACACCCAAACCGAAGTAGACGCGGCTTATGTTTCAGAAATGGCTCGCCAATATGCCATCGAACGATTTGGAGATAAGGCGTATACCGGTGGCTACCGAATTTACACCACGATTGATAGCGAAATGCAGCCCTATGCCCACCAAGCATTAGCAAATGGCCTGCTGGCTTACGACCTTCGCCATGGCTGGCGCGGTTCAGAACAGCAAGATATCGCAGCCAGCTTGGTAGAAGCTCAAGAGCAAACCGCTACTCAAGGGCTTGAAGAGGAACTTTCAGAATCACCGGAAATTCGTCAAACCGCTCGCCAAGCAGCTGAGCGTAGCCAAACACAAGTTGAGGGTGTCGATGGTGACGTCAGCAACTGGTTGCAAGTATTAGAGCGCACGCCCAACTATGGCCTGCTTCAGCCAGCGATTGTGGTTGAGAGCAGTGGCCGTGAAATGCAGGTACTTACTCGCGGTGGCGAACTGCAAACGATTGCCTGGAGCGGGCTGAACTGGGCACGCCCCTATTTGAGCCCACGCAGTCGTGGTGCCGAACCAAGTAGCGCGGATCAAATTGCTGTTCGCGGCGACTTAGTCCGCGTGATTGAAAACGAAGATGGATCTCTACGCTTGTCGCAGCGCCCCGACGCCGAAGGCTCTTTGGTTGCCCAAGATCCACGCACTGGCGCTATTTTGGCCTTACAAGGCGGGTTTGATTTTAATGCCAGTAAGTTCAACCGTGCCATCCAGGCTCAACGTCAATCCGGCTCCATCTTTAAACCGTTCATCTATCTTGCAGCCCTAGAAGACGGCGGCATGAACGCAGCAAGCGTGGTCAATGATTCCCCCGTCGTACTAGATGACGGTAGTAATTCATTATGGCGCCCAGTCAATTCAAGCCGTGACTTCCTAGGCCCGATGCGCTTGCGCCCAGCGCTTGCTCGTTCGCGTAACTTGGTCACCATTCGTGTACTTCAAACCACGGGGTTAGACCATACTATTCGCTATCTAGAAGGATTTGGCTTCTCTCCCGATCGCCTACCACGCGGGCTATCTCTCGCCTTGGGCAGCGCCAGTTTAACGCCCATGGAAATGACCAACGCGTATTCCGTTCTTGCCAACGGTGGCTTTCAGGTCGCACCATGGTTTATCGAACGCGTCACGCGTAACGATGATGAGGAGCTTGTGGATGAGGCAACGCCTCAGGTTGCTTGCCCTAGCTGCGCTGAAGGGCAGGAAACAGTTGAAATCGACGGCAAAGAGTACCCGGTGGCTACTCGGGTAGCTGACCCTGCTGCAGTCTATATTCTGCGCGACATGCTTCGTGACGTCATCACGTCTGGCACCGGCCGTGGTGCTCTTAGCCTGAACCGCGACGATATCGTCGGCAAAACGGGCACCACCAATAGCCAGCGTGATGCCTGGTTTGCAGGCTTTAACAGCGACTTAGTGACCACAGTATGGGTAGGCAAAGATAGCAACGACTCCATCGCTGAATATGGCTCTAACGCAGCACTACCTATCTGGGTTGACTTTATGGGCGATGCACTAGAAGGCACTCCCTCAGCGCTCCCCGAACGCCCGGATACTGTTGTTAGCGCACGGGTAGACCCCACAACCGGATACCGCTTGGCGGATGGCCAGTCAGGGGGCATTTCTGAGCTCTTCCACCGTGACCATCTTCCCGGCTACCAGCAACGTCGCATCAGTCGTGAACTGGAAGAAGCTAGTGGCTCACAGGGGTCTGGTACCGCAGAGTCCATTTTCTAAGCCGTACCTGCACAAAGCAAAAGCCCGGAGACCTAATGGTCTCCGGGCTTTTTTTATGGCGCACATTAACGCCCTACGATTAGCCGTCCATCGGCAGACGTTCTCGCTTACTGGCAAACCAGTTGGCACCAATCGCGGCAATCATCACCACCACGCCAGCAATTTCCGTTAGTAGATTTGGGTAGAAAATCCCGAAAATGGCAGCGCCAATCGCCAAACGCGGTAACCAAGACATCTTGGTAAACAGATAACCTTCAAGCGCGGCAGCAAATGCACACAGCGCCAAAATAGCAATCAGCGCATTCCAAACCACCACGGGCACAGGGCCACCGACAATGATTTCTGGATTAAACACCATAAATAGCGGAATTAAATAGAGACCTTTGGCAAATTTCCAAGCTTGGAAGCCAGTCTCCATGGGTTTACTGCCTGCAATTGCTGCCCCCGCAAAACCGGCCAGGGCGATAGGCGGTGTCACATTGGAATCCTGGGAATACCAGAACACCACTAAGTGAGCAATCAGTAGCGGCACTCCAAATTCAGCGGTCAACGCTGGGCCCACCAGTACGATCAAGACAATATAGCTCGCGGTAACCGGCAGCCCCATCCCCAAAATCAAGCTTGCCAGCAGCACCATCACCAACGCCAACACTAGGTTGCCACCAGAAAAAGCCAGCATCATTGAGGAAAACTTCAATCCTAGCCCTGTCAGGCCCACAACGCCGACAATAATCCCAGCCACGGCACAAGCCATAGAAACTGCAACGGCATTCCGCGCACCCAGCTCCAACCCCTGAACCAACTTAACGAGCCCCGCCCACACCACACCTTTGGTGCGGCTCATGGTTACCGGCTGACCTTGCTTAGGAGCAATAAAGAAGTACCAAAGCGCATAGCGAAGAACCGCCACAGCGATGATGGTGACCACGGCGTAATACCCCACGCGCATTGGCGACATACTCATCGCTAGCAGCCACACTAGCACCGCTAGAGGAAGCAGGAAGTGCCAGCCATCTTTCATGACTTGGCGCATTTGCGGCAACTCGCTTTTCGCCAACCCCTGCATTCCCTGCTTCAATGCAATGATATGGACAAATAGATACACCGTTGCAAAGTACATAATCGCCGGCAGAATGCTGATTTTAACGATTTCCAAATAGGGCGTATTGGTATATTCCGCAATTAAAAATGCCCCCGCCCCCATTAAAGGCGGCATAATTTGTCCACCGGTAGAGGCGGCTGCTTCTATTCCTCCCGCCTGCTTCGGCTGATAGCCCAGCTTTTTCATCAGCGGAATGGTAAATGCCCCGGTGGTCACCACGTTGGCAATCGCACTACCCGAAATAGAGCCCATACCGGCTGAAGCCAGCACGGCAGCTTTCGCAGGGCCGCCCCGCTGGCGGCCAGTGGCCGCATAGGCCATATCAATAAAAAACTTGCCAGCGCCAGTGCTTTCCAAAAAGGCACCAAAGAGTACGAATATAAAGATGTAGGTCGCCGCAACTCCCAAAGGCAAACCAAAGATGCCTTCTTGTCCTAAATAAAGCTGCCCTGCGACGCGCTCCAAGGTATAGCCACGATGCTCTAAAATGCCGGGCATCCATTCGCCTAGCCATGGCAGTTCACCCCGAGGCCCTGCAAATGCGTAGATAATGGCAAGCAGGCCGATCACCGTCATGCCAAACCCAACGGCTCGACGACTTGCTTCCAACACGGTAACCGTCGCAATACAGGCCACTAAAATATCGGTGTCACTCCAGAAGCCGGCTCGATTGATAATCTCATCTAAAAAGAGCACCAGATAGCCACCGGTAGTCAGAGCCCCAGCAAAGAAAATTAGATCAATGCCCCACCCCAGCACTCCACGTTTGCGCGTTGGCCCAAACACAGGAAACATCAAAAATGCCAGCAACATAATCAACGCTAAGTGAATACTACGCTGATAGAAAAGCCCAAGGGGCTGGATACCAGCAGAATAGAGCTGGAAGAGTGAAAGCCCCACCGCAACCACGGTGATACACCACAGAACCATGCGGGGCTGCATCGCATTCGCGCCGGGCATCACAACCGGCGGTGGAGTGGATTTGTTCATGAACGTCCTCGGAAGCGTTAACTACTATCGTTTTTATTCACGCGGAGCGGTGCTAGGTGATAATAATTGGATAATCACACGTTGCCCGGCTGCGTACTTACTTAAACTCACCGGTGAATGCTCACCATTCGGCCACACCACTTGGTGATTGACGGCAGAAGAACCGACTCTTAATGCATAACGGTTATTTGCTACGGGCTCATCAATAGCATTAATCCAATAACCGCCCTCACCATCTGAGACTTGTTCTCCACGGCCAAAGATATGACCAAGCCCTGCGGCAAAGTCTGGTTGATGACTACGCTCAAGTTGCATAACGCCTGCCGCATTGCGATAGCAATCCAGTACCGTAAAGTGCTCAACTGAGTGTTGCCACTGGATACACCAGCGCCCTTCTGAAGGCACCAGCGCATCCACTAAAACATCGCCTTGTTCAGTCACCACAGCTAAACGCATAGACGCATTCGCCGAAGCGGGGGAAGCCCCCACTTCGGCGAGCGGTAGACATGCAAAAAGTAGCGCCATCAGTCGTTGTTGCCACTGCATGGCAATATCCTTATGGCAATGTCTTATGGCAAAACCCTTTAACCGTTAAGGGCGCAGGCGATCAGGAATATCCGCTCCTACTTCTTCAAAGTAGCGAATCGCCCCCGGGTGCAACGGCACAGGCGTAGAGTTCATGGTGAATTCAATGGTGGTGTCGTTGGCGGCAGGGTGAACAGCAATTAACTCATCGGTGTTTTCAAACAGTAGCTGAGTCAGCTGGTAAGCGAGCTCTTCGTCCATATCAGAATTCACCACCAAGACGTTAGGAACACCGATAGTCTGAACGGACTCGTCCATACCGTCATACATACCCGCTGCCAGCTCGTAGGGCGCAAACACTGCCTCCGCTTCCTGTGCATTGGCAACTTCTTCATCGGAGAGGCCAATTAAGCGGATATCACGGGTAGCGGCAAGGTTAAGAATAGAACTGGTGGGGGGCCCAACGCTCCAGAAACCGGCGTCGATATCACCATCACGAATGGCATCTGCGGTTTCGTTAAAATTGAGTCGCTGGGGGGTAAAATCTTCATAACTAATGCCGTTGGCTTCCAAAACGGCGCGTGCATTTAGCTCGGTGCCACTACCTGGTGCACCCACGGAAACACGCTTCCCAGCCAGGTCAGCGATGGTCTCGATATCCGACTCAGCCAGCGTTACCAACTGCACCGCATTCGGGTAAACAGAGGCCAGAGCACGGGTATTTTCAATCTGACGACCGTCAAAGTCGCCGCTGCCGTTATAAGCCTGATAAACCGTGTCGGCCAGCGCTAACGCCAAATCGGCGTCGCCACGCATAATCAGCCCCATATTTTCGACTGAGGCACCAGTAACCTCAGCAGTCGCCTGAGCGCCTTCAATATGGTTATTAATCATTTCAGCGAAGCCACCGCCGATCGGATAATAAACCCCGCCGGTACCGCCGGTCGCGATTGAAAGCTGTTGCGCACTGGCTGGAAGTGCAACAGCCAACATGGATGCTGCCACTGTATATTTTAGAGTTCGCATAAGCGGTTCCTCCGTCCTGTTTGGACTTATAAGTATGGTTGACGATAAGGAGGTGTGAAGTCCCAGCCTCTGGTTACCGTAAACGGCAAGCAAACGCGGTGCAATGACGTTAGCACGGCTTTAGCGTGAGATGCTAATGCAACGCTATTCGCCGATAACCCCCGTATAAATGTCGTTACCTGTGCTAAATGTCTAGAATTTATTGATAATAGCGATTAGTTAATGCAGATCGCCACGTCCAACGTTGGCCTAAGGAGATATCATGGAGCACGATGCGCCGCGCCCGAACCTAGCCATCAGTGCCTATCGCGCCCTGAAGCACGACATCATTCGCGGCCGTTATGCGCCTGAAGAGAAGCTTTTAATGAGCCGCCTCAAGGAGTATTACGGCGCCAGTACCGGCCCTCTACGCGAAGCGCTTTCCCAATTAGTTGCCGACCGCTTGGTGATTGCGATTAGCCAACGTGGCTATCGCGTTGCCCCCATGTCGCTGGCCGAGCTGAACGATATTTACGACGCACGCGCTCAGTTAGAAGGCTTGATTTTGCGCCTGGCCATTGAGCGCGGCGACGACGACTGGGAAGCCAACGTCCTCGCCACCGCTCATCGGCTAGCTAAAGTGACCGAGGTAAGCTCCCCCGATGAGCTGCTTGATGGCTGGGATTTGCGCCATAAGGCATTTCATACCGCCATTGCTAGCGGCTGCAACTCGCCACACCTGTTGCAGATGCGCGACACGCTGTTTGATCAGGTTGAACGCTACCGCCACCTGTGGCTGCAGGAAACGGTGATGTCCCCCCAGGCACTTGAAATCAAAAGACAAGAGCATGCCGCCTTGGTAGACGTCATCCTGGCTCGTGATACAGAGCAAGCGGCCAACCTCATGCGTGATCACTTAATGACCCCTGTCCCGATTATTACCCGTGTTCTCAAGGAACGTGGGATCAATTAAATTCTTTATTTTAAAATGTAGATATTTTAATAAAACGACGATACATTGAATCATATCAAAATGACTATGTAGGAGTTCACGCCATGACCCGTTTCAACTGGGACGACCCGCTGCTGCTCGAACACCAACTCACCGATGAAGAGCGCCAAATTCGTGATGCCGCTCACGACTACTGCCAGGAAAACCTGCAGCCACGTGTGCTGAGTGCTTTTCGTGAAGAGCGCTTCGATCGTGAGATCATGAACGAGATGGGTGAGCTTGGCCTGCTGGGTGCAACTGTCGCCCCTGAATATGGCGGCTCAGGCGTGAACCATGTGGCCTACGGACTCATTGCCCGCGAAGTAGAGCGCGTTGATTCAGGCTACCGCTCAGCCATGAGCGTGCAGTCATCACTGGTGATGTATCCGATTGAAGCCTATGGCTCTGAAGAGCAGAAGCATAAATATTTACCTAAGCTCGCCAGCGGAGAAATGGTCGGCTGTTTTGGTTTAACCGAACCTGACCATGGCTCAGACCCTGGTTCAATGATCACTCGGGCAGAAAAAGTTGACGGTGGCTACCGCTTAACCGGTGCCAAAATGTGGATTACCAACAGCCCGATTGCCGATATTGCGGTGGTTTGGGCAAAGTCCGCCGCCCACGACAATCAAATCAAAGGCTTTATTGTTGAGCGCGGTACCGAAGGCTTCAGCACACCCAAAATTGAAGGCAAGGTGTCGCTTCGCGCTTCCATCACCGGTGAAATCGTACTGGACAATGCCTTTGTCCCTGAAGAAAACCTATTGCCTAACGTTAGCGGTTTAAAAGGTCCCTTCGGTTGCTTGAATAAAGCTCGTTATGGCATTGCCTGGGGCGTTATGGGCACCGCTGAGTTCTGTTGGCATGCCGCACGCCAATACACCTTAGACCGCAAACAGTTTGGCCGCCCACTGGCTGCAAATCAGTTGATCCAGAAGAAACTCGCAGATATGCAAACCGAGATCACCCTGGGCTTACAGGCAGCGCTACAGGTAGGTCGCCTAATGGATAGCGGCAACTGGGCACCGGAAATGGTCTCACTAATCAAACGCAATAACTGCGGTAAAGCGCTGGATATCGCTCGCCAGTCTCGCGACATGCACGGCGGCAACGGTGTTTCCGATGAGTACGGTGTTATTCGCCATATGGTGAACTTGGAATCGGTAAACACCTACGAAGGCACTCACGATGTACACGCCTTAATCTTGGGTCGTGCCCAGACCGGTATTCAGGCATTTTTCTAAATAGCGACAAGTGAGGCACCTAATGAGCACAGCAGCCAAGCCACTAGCAGGCATCAAAGTACTCGATATTTCACGTGTACTGGCTGGCCCGTGGTGCGGGCAAATGCTCGCAGACATGGGGGCTGATGTGATCAAGGTAGAGCGCCCCGTCAGCGGCGATGATACTCGCCACTGGGGCCCTCCATGGCTCTCTGGCAGTTCAGAGTCGGCCTACTACCTATGCGCCAACCGAGGCAAGCGCTCGGTCACCGTCGATATGGCCAAGCCTGAAGGCCAGGCATTGATTAAGCAGCTCGTCGCCACCTCCGATGTATTACTTGAAAACTTCAAAGTGGGCGGTTTGAAAAAGTACGGTCTGGACTATGAGAGCCTGAAGACACTGAATCCTCGGCTTATCTACTGTTCAATCACCGGCTTTGGCCAAGAAAGCCCTTACGCACACCGCGCCGGTTACGACTTCATGATTCAGGCAATGGGCGGCATTATGAGCCTAACCGGCAAGCCTGATCATGAGCCCGGCGGTGGCCCCGTCAAAATCGGCGTTGCCTTTACCGATATTTTCACCGGCCTGTATGCCGCCAATGCCGTGCTGGCAGCGCTTTACCAGCGCCGCGATAGCAACGTTGGATGTCATATTGATATGGCATTGATGGACGTTCAGGTGGGCGTACTGGCGAACCAGGCGCTCAACTACTTAACCTCCGGTCAAGTACCTCAGCGGCTGGGGAATGCACATCCCAATATCGTTCCATACCAAGCGTTTGCCACTGCTGATGGCCATATGATTGTTGCCGTCGGTAATGACGAGCAGTTTAAGCGTTTCTGCCAAGTGATCGACCAGCCAACGTTGCCGCTGGACCCAAGGTTCGCCACCAACGGCGCACGGGTGCAGCACCGCACTGTATTGGCTCCTCTACTGGAAGCCGTATTACTAACGCAGAAAACTGATGGATGGCTGGCTGCCTTTGAAGCCGCCGGTGTGCCTAGTGGACCCATCAACACCTTGGATCGCGTCTTCGACGACCCCCATGTCAAAGCACGTGGCTTGAAGCAAACGCTTCCCCACAGCCAAGCCGGTCACGTCGACTTAGTCGCGAACCCTATCCGTATCAACGGCGAGTCAATCAGCGCCCAGACTCCCCCTCCCTCATTGGGTGAGCACACGCAACAGGTGCTTGATGAGCTTGGCATTACCAGCGAACAGCGCCACGCTCTGCAACAAGCAGGCATTATTTAACGCTCGTTATCCTCCCTCTTTTCATATCTCTACTAACGATTCATCTTAGCGCCCAGTTGGGCGCTTTTTTTGTCGGCTCAGCGCACCCAATAATTTCTATACAAAACCTATACGAAAAGTTAACAAGCGACTAAACTGTTTTCGTCTATGATTAGATAGTTAAAAAAAATTTAAATTAACCGGCAATGGCTAACGTAAATCGGCCAGCGGGTAACTTGGCGCACTGCTATAGGGGGATTTCATGGGTCACTGCGCACGGGTAGACGGTAGCTGTAAACGATGCGAGGGGGACCTTCCTTTTGATTTCACGATGGCCTTTCAACCTATTGTGGACGTGTCACTTGCTCGCGTGGTGACACATGAGGCGCTTGTCCGAGGGATTAATGGCGAATCTGCCTGGAGTGTTATTTCTCAGGTGACTGACGACCTACTGTATCGGTTTGATCAAGCTTGTCGTGTTAAAGCGATTGAGATGGCAAGCGCTCTGAATATGCCAACGGCATTATCAATCAATTTTTTACCCAATGCTGTCTACGAACCGGAAGCGTGCATTCAAGCAACGCTTGATATTTCTCGACGCGTTGGATGGCCAATGGAGCGGCTAATTTTTGAAATCACTGAAACCGAACGCGTACGAGACCGCCAGCACCTGCGCAATATCATCGAAGCCTATCGCGAGATGGGCTTTAAAACGGCCATTGATGACTTTGGCAATGGCTATGCCAACCTGGATCTGTTGACTGGTCTAACACCGGATAAGCTCAAAATCGACCGCGAGCTGGTGATGAACTGTGACCATGATATGCGTCGCCAAGCGCTGCTCAGCTCCATCATTTTGCTAGCTAAAGAGTTGAACATGACGCTCATTGCTGAAGGGGTAGAAACACGCAAAGAAGCATTATGGCTAGCGCGGGCGGGCATTGCTCGCCAACAGGGCTTTTTCTACGCCAAGCCAGCTATTAATTCCTTAGGCCCAGATCTAACCTCTCGATTATTAGACTTAAGAGAAGAGGTATATGTAGGCTTAGAAGCATTAAGCTACTGATGCAAACCTATTACCTGCTGCCTATTGCCGATTGTCTTTTAACTACTCTCCATTAACTACTATCTTTTAACCACCGTCTTTTAACTACTGTCTGTCGCCTACTGTCCATTACCCCCGTTTTATCGTCTATATAACGAATTTGAAACAATGACGACCGAACCTGTCACATAAGCAGTGACACTGCACATTTCTCACAGGCAACATCCAACATCCAAAGGAGTTGAGCCATGAGCAACGCCGAGCTAAACGAACTGAAGCAGAAGTATGTCGCGGCGGGCGCCGCTAGCCCCGCCACTGCTTTTGCGGATCGCGCTGAGAATGCTGAGATCTGGGACGCCGACGGCAACCGCTTTATCGACTTCGCGGGCGGTATAGGCGTTTTGAACGTAGGCCACCGTCATCCTAAAGTGGTTGCTGCGGTGAAAGCCCAGTTGGATAAGGTCATGCACACCTGCCAAACAGTGATGCCTTATGAAGGCTATGTAAAAGTTGCTGAAAAACTTAGCCACCTCGTACCGGTTCGCGGCCACGCCAAAGTAATGCTGGCTAACTCCGGTGCAGAAGCGTTGGAAAATGCCGTTAAAATTGCCCGCGCTGCCACCGGCCGCTCTAACGTCATTTGTTTTGACGGCGGTTATCACGGCCGAACGTTCTACACCATGGCCATGAACGGCAAAGTAGCCCCGTATCAAAGCGATTTTGGCCCGATGCCTGGCACGGTATTCCGCGCGCCTTATCCGGTGTCCTACCACGGTGTCAGCGAAGACGAAGCCCTTCGTGGTCTGAAAATGACCCTGAAAACCGACGCCAACCCAAAAGACACTGCCGCGATTGTCTTGGAGCCGGTGCTTGGCGAAGGCGGTTTCTATCCTGCATCGAAAAG
This sequence comes from Halomonas sp. XH26, assembly GCF_024138895.1. Lineage (NCBI taxonomy): Bacteria > Pseudomonadati > Pseudomonadota > Gammaproteobacteria > Oceanospirillales > Halomonadaceae > Halomonas > Halomonas sp. XH26. The sequence continues at coordinate 763,106 of NZ_CP071889.1, read as the reverse complement.
CTTCCTGGAGAAGATCCGCGAAATTTGCGATGAGCATGGCATGCTGATGATCATCGACGAAGTGCAGTCTGGCTTTGGCCGAACCGGCAAAATGTTCGCCATTGAGCACAGCGGCGTTGAGCCGGACATCATGACCATGGCGAAAAGTATGGCTGACGGTATGCCAATCTCTGCGATTGTTGGCACCGACAAGGTTATGGATGCCTCTGGCCCCAACTCTTTGGGCGGCACCTATACCGGCAGCCCCACCGCCTGCGCCGCAGCACTGGCCGTGTTGGAAGTATTCGAAGAGGAAAACATTCTTGAGAAAAGCCGAACGCTGGGTGAAAAGCTAGCGGCTCGTTTTGGCGAGTGGCAAACCAAGTTCGACTGCATTGATAATGTGCGCAACATGGGCGCTATGGCGGCATTTGAACTGGTCTCGAATAAAACGGATCGCACGCCCAATCCAGAACTTGCCGCAGCGCTGTGTAAGAAAGCCCGTGAGGAAGGGTTGATCCTGCTCTCCTGCGGCATGTACGGCAATACGATTCGCTTCTTGATGCCCGTCACGATTGAAGACAGCGTCCTCAACGAAGGGCTGGATATTATTGAATCCTGCCTGGAATCGCTGGTTTAAGGGGCTCTGATTCAAAAGGCCTATAACAGCTCGTAGCGGGGGTCTTTTGCCATGGCCGGAAAACAGTTCCCGACTTTTCCGGCATTCCCACCATCCTTGGTGGTCAGATGGCAAAAGTAGCGCCCAGGGATGGGGTTACAGCGCCCCCGCCTAGGGCTGTTTCGGCCATGCCAGCTCTCTACTTACCGAGGGCGTCGATCGCCTTCGAGGAAATTAGCTGTAAAAACCGCTTTTCCATGAGTCTCAAACGACCACTTCATCACATCGCTTAAAGCGGCCATCACCGCATCGAATTCCCCGAACACCTGGGTACTCATTCGATTAGGGTGAACTTCTAACCCTGTGGCTTCCAAACGTTTTACCACCTCTTTCACCACTGGCTTAAAATCATCGGCCAGCGGGTAATAGCTTAGCTGTACGGAAAGATACATCCTGCCTCCTTATGCGCTTTATGCGCGCTTACTGGCTCCCTGTGAAAAGCGCTGCCATGCCGCCAATATGGCCGCCCGCGTTTCATCAGGATGCTCCATAGGGAACATGTGAGTACCGGGAACCTCGCTGATAGCTAACCCACGACGCTGAAGCCGCTTGACCCGTGTGGGAGTGAGTAAATGCGACTCCTGCCCTGCCACCAAGTGGATCGGCACACCGACTCGACGTGGCAATCCCGACAGATGATCCGGCAGGTGGCGAAATATCTCTACCTCAATACCTGGGTCGAAGGTTAGCTCAGCGCTACCGTCATCCAGCAAGCGCGTGCCTGCTTCAATGTAGTCGTTCAATGCCTCTGGGGTAAAGCGTCGAAATAACCCACGGCGGCGCAGCGAGTCAGCCATGGCTTCTCGGCTAGGCCACACACTGCGCCGCCCCTGGGTTTTACCAGCAGGGGTGATGCGATCCATAAAACCAAATCGCTTCGCCGCTTTCATCACCCAGGCATCCGGCCCCAGCATCAACGGCGGGTCAAGCATAATGACGCCGCAGAAGCGTTCTGGCTGTTTATCCGCCGCCATAGCCATCAGCGTACCGCCTAGCGAGTGACCAACGCCCAGTAACGGTGCGTCTGTAACCGGCAAGTAGCTCAACAGTTCATCGACTAAATTGCCCCAGTTATGGTTCACCGGGTAATCCGGGTGATGCCCCAATCGATCAAGCGGATGGAGGTCAAACGACTCTGCCAGTGGTTCCAGCAGCGTGCGATAGCTTAAGCCAGGAAAGCCATTCGCATGGGCAAACACTAAACGAGGGCGTTGGGTGGCATGGGCAGACATGGTTAGCTCGCAGGGTAAGAAGACAGGAAAGCAGCGTGGCAGCAGCACCCACGCTAGCTAGCAAGTAGACAAACTATCATACGTCTGTTTTAACGCGCCTTTGTATGAGCGTCAATCGACATAAGTATTAACAGGCTAATTAAAACAGCGAGAGCTGCTGAGCGGTAGCTTCTTCTGCCAAGCGGTAGCCCACGCCTAATAGCCGAACTGGCCTCTCCCCTCGCGCCCAACCAATAGTTAACAGGGATTCGAATTGATCCAGGTTAGGTGCGGGGTCGGCGTGTTCAACCGTGGTTTGGGTAAAGTCGTTAAATTTTACCTTCACCATTAACCCGCGCACGGCGGGCGCTGGGTCTAGTCTGGCATAGCGCTGCTCTAAGTCGTTGAGTAGATCCGGTAATTGTTGGCGACAGGCTTCCAGGGTGGGTAAGTCCTGGGAGTAGGTTTGCTCGGTGCTGATCGATTTCCGCTCACGGTGGGTTTTCACTGGCCGCTCGTCGCGCCCAAAGCTAAGCTCAAACAGTCGATGACCGAAGCGGCCAAACTGTTCGACCAGCTCAGTGAGCGGACGAGCCCGCAAATCCGCACAGGTTTGGATACCCAACCCCGCCAATTTTTCAGCCGTGCGTGGCCCTACGCCGTGGATTTTCTTGACCGGCAGTTGCTGTACAAAGCCATCGATATCGTTCGGCGTGATCACAAACAGACCATCGGGCTTACGCCAGTCACTGGCAATTTTGGCAAGAAACTTATTGGGTGCGACACCTGCCGAGACGGTAATGCCTACTTCTTGTTTAACCCGTTGGCGAATCGCTTCGGCCATGCGGGTAGCGCTGCCGTTGCACAGGGAAATATCAGTAACGTCTAAAAAGGCTTCATCTAGCGAGAGCGGTTCAATCAGTTCAGTCACATCGCGATAAATCGCAAATACTTGACGCGCCACCGCTTTGTATTTGGCCATATCACCGCGGATAACGGTCAAATGTGGGCAGCGTTTGAGTGCTTGCGCCATGGGCATGGCCGAGTGGATGCCAAATTCGCGGGCGGGGTAATTACAGGTAGCGACAACCCCGCGCTGCTCAACGCTGCCGCCTATCGCAATCGGCACATCGTTAAGCGCTGGGTTGTCGCGCATTTCAACCGCTGCGTAGAAGCAGTCACAGTCGCAATGAATAATTTTGCGCACAGGTTGCCCTTGCCTCCGCCCTTACCTGTAAATAATCACAGTTTACCACAAGCGCGATGTGAGCTATTACCGCCGTGATGGCTTACTTTTCAGCTTGGGCAAATCAAGTACCGCAAAACGTTCTTAATACCTGCTCGTTTTCCGTTGCGGGAGCTGCAAGGCGGCGTGCTTCTGCGGATTCATCAAAGGGCTGGGTGACCACAGCAAGTAAGCTGTGAAACGGCGCAAAGTCGCCCTCGTAAGCCGCATTGATAACTTCCTGAATTCGGTGGTTACGGGGAATAACAACTGGATTAGCACGCCGCATGGCGGCTAAGCGCTCGCTGTCTTGGCTGGCAACCTGTACTGCTTGCCACTTATCTAACCATGCCGCCAACTCATTGGGTTGGGTCGTCAGCGCCAGCAGTGCTTCCTTATGCGTTTCACTTGAGGTGCTGGCGAAGTGTGTCAGCGCATCAAAGGTAGCGGTCATATCCATCCGCCCCTGGTGCATCTGACTTTCCAGCGCTTCCATTAGCGTTACCGCTTGATCGCTGTCTGCTGCAAGGCCGAGCTTATCCGCATGCAGGCGGCGCTGCTCGGCATCAAACAGCGGCTCAAAGCGGCGAATGATATCGGTGGCCTGCTCGACGACGGTATCGCCCTCTTCGCGCATCAGCGGCAGCAGCGTTTCGGCAAAGCGGGCTAGGTTCCATTGAGCAATGGCGGGCTGGTTATCAAAGGCATAGCGCTTGCCTTGATCAATCGAGCTGTAGACTTTTTGCGGGTCAAACTGCTCCATAAAGGCACAGGGGCCGTAATCAATGGTTTCTCCGGCAATGCTGCAGTTGTCGGTATTCATCACGCCATGAATAAACCCAAGGCTCATCCACCGCGCCACTAGCGCCGCTTGGCGAGCAACCACCGCCTCTAACAAGGCTAAATAAGGATCATCTGCACTAGCGGCTTCGGGATAGTGGCGCTCAATCACATGGTCGGCCAGCGCTTTCAGGGCAGCTTCATCTCTGCGTACCGCAGCAAATTGAAAGGTACCCACACGAATATGACTGCTTGCCACTCGGGTAAAGACTGCGCCGGGCTCAGGTAATTGGCGCACGACTCGCTCGCCGGTAGAAACGGCGGCTAACGCACGGGTGGTAGGTACGCCCATTGCGGCCATAAACTCACTGACCAGATACTCCCGTAGCACCGGACCCAGCGGCGAACGCCCATCACCACCACGGGAAAATGGCGTGCGGCCGCTGCCCTTGAGCTGAACATCGCGCCGTATCCCGTTCTGGTCGACGACCTCCCCCAGTAACAATGCGCGGCCATCGCCCAACTGCGGTACAAAGTTACCAAACTGATGCCCAGCGTAGCCCAGCGCCCGTGGCTCTGCGCCGGGTGGCAACTGGTTGCCACTAAACCACTGGGCAAGGGTGGCATCATCAGACTTACTCTTCAGCCCTGTCTTAACTCCCAGCGTTTCTGCCAGGCGCTCATTAAATACAATCAGCGCGGGCTGGCTCACTGGCGTGGGCTGACAGGCCATCCACAGTGGCTCGGGAAGCGTTGCAAACTGGTGTTCAAATGACAGCACGGGCGACTCCGCTGTTGGTAACAATCGTTGCCTAATACCCTAGCACTTTAGTCAAGTAAACGCTGCTGCAAACAGCCAACAGCGTGCTCTAGCACCGGTGTTAACGGCGCACGCCACTGATGGGTTAATAGTGCATCGGCGCGGGTGACGCCCAACGACAGCGAGGCCACCGGCAAACCCATGGCGTGGGCATCACGGCAGAAGCGGTAGCCGGAATACACCATCAACGAGGTGCCCACAGCCAACACGGCATCGGCGTTTTGCAGCCCTGCTTGGGCAGCCAAGCGCCGCGCTGGCGGCACCACATCGCCGTAATAAACAACCTGGGGCTTTAAGATGCCTTGGCAGCGCGGGCAATCCAGCACCTTAAACGTCGAAAAATCGGTTTCTAAATCCGCATCGCCGTCGGGCGCATGGTGGGCACCTAGCGCTGCAAAGCGCGGGTTCATCCTGGCCATTTCGCTGTGCATGGCGTGACGCATGAGTTGATAACCGCATGTCATGCACGCCACCATGTCTGCTCGCCCGTGCAAATCAATCACCTTGCTGGAACCTGCCCGCTGATGCAGACGGTCTACGTTCTGTGTCACCAGCAGCTCCACGCGGCCCATGTTTTCAAGCGCCGCTAACGCCCGATGCGCACCGCTCACTTGAGCTTCACGCATAGCTTTGAAGCCGATCAACGCCCGCGCCCAATAGCGCTGGCGCACGGCAAGTGAGGCCATAAAATCGCCATGCTGTACCGGCGGCGGTCGCTTCCACTGCCCGTCGGCATCGCGGTAATCAGGAATGCCGCTGTCGGTGCTTACTCCCGCGCCAGTAATCACCCACAGTTTAGGGTGGCGCTCAATAAACTCCGCCAGCGCTTCCCCCGCCTGTGCGATGCTATTTGTCATTTCCACGGCCTGCGTCAATGGATCACCCTATGCAACACTGCGACAAGTAACCGATACTGTATGACAATAAAGGGTCATGCAATATGCCCTCGTTATTCAACGTAAGGAGTGTCTCATGCAGTGGGATCACGAGATTATCATTGTCGGCGGTGGCATGGTGGGTGCCGCGCTAGCGGCCCGATTAGGCCATACCGGCATGTCGGTTGGGCTGGTAGAACGCGGCAGCGCCCCCACCCCGCTTAGCGGCGATTATGACCTGCGTATCTCCTCACTTAATGCCCGTTCGCTGGCGTTTGTAAAAGCGAGCGGCACCGTGCTGCCCGAAGAGCGCTGCTGCCCGTTTCGCCATATTGATGTCGCCAATCAGGATGGCTCCGGCCATTCGCTGTTTTCTGCCCAGGACAGCGGCATGGACGACTTCGGCATTTTTATCGAAAACCGCACCCTGCAATATGCGTTGTGGCAGCGCTTAGAGAATCTTCCCAGCGTGACCTGCTATACCCAGTGCGCACCGCTCAGTACCATGGCGGCCAGCACCGGCCGCATGCTGGAGTTAGATAATGGCAAAACCTTAAGCGCCCGTTTGATTGTTGGCGCAGATGGCGCGCATTCGACGCTACGAGAACTTGCTGGCATTACCGTTAGTAGCTACGACTACCATCAGCGGGCGATGATTATTAACGTGGAAACCGAGCTCCCCCAACAGGATATTAGCTGGCAGTGCTTCACCCCCACTGGCCCGATTGCCATGCTTCCCTTACCAGGCCATCGTGCATCGCTGGTGTGGTATGACAGCGACGAAGCCACCAAAGCCCGTGAACAGCTCTCCAACGACGCCCTAAAAACGGCCATTGAAACAGCCTTTCCCAAGCGGCTAGGCAAGCTAACCCGTGTGGTAGCAAAGGCGAGCTTTCCAATTAGACGCCAGCACGCCAAACGCTATATCGGCAAGCGCTTAGCCCTGATTGGCGATGCCGCCCACGTGGTGCACCCGCTGGCAGGACAAGGGCTGAATATTGGCCTGCACGATGCCGATACCCTGGCAGAGCTGATCATCAAAGGCCGCGACCCAGGTGACTCTATCAGCCTGCACCGCTTCGAATGCCAGCGCCGCTTGGCCAACCAAGCCATGATTGCCGCCACCGATAGCTTCCATCACTTGTTTACCGGTGCAAAACCGCTACGCCAGTTGGGTGATCTCAGCCTGCATCTTGCCGAACGCGTACCGCTCGCCAAGCGCATGATGATGCAACAAGCTAACGGGCTAAACCCATTTAAAATGCGCTAAAGCCGACTACGCTATGAGGGTGGCAACGCAGCCGTTGCCCACAATAATCATAACAATCCCTCATTTAAGGAAGGCATATGGTTCTCAAGCAACGACACTCTTTATTGACCGTGGTGACAGTTACCAGCCTCGGATTACTTGCAGCATCACCACTACTAGCCTGGGATGGTGTCGTCGAAAAACAAACCTTCGAGATGCAAGACTTCACTACCCAAGGCGGCGAAACAATTCCCGAACTTGCGGTGGGTTGGGAAGCCTACGGTGAATTAAACGACGCCCGTGACAATGCCATCTTAATCACCCATTTCTTCTCTGGTACCAGCAACGCAGCAGGCCGTTATGATCCAGATGGCGAGCCAACCGGCTACTGGGATGCCATCATTGGGCCCGGCAAACCACTGGATACCGACGAGTACTACATTATTGCGTCCGATACGCTGGTGAACCTCAACGCCCACGACCCCAATGTCACCACCACTGGCCCCGCCTCTATCAATCCAGACACCGGCGAACCTTGGGGAATGGATTTTCCTGTGGTAACGATTCGTGACTTTGTCGAGGTACAGCGGGCGTTGTTAGAGAGCCAGGGCATTGAATCGCTACACGCGGTCATGGGTGCCTCGATGGGGGCGCTTCAAGCGTTTGAATGGGCCAGTGCTTACCCTGAAAAAGTGGATAGGTTGATTCCTGTTATTGGCGGCGGCGTTGCCGACCCCTGGTTACTGGCAACGCTTAGCGCCTGGGCAGCGCCCATTCGCTTAGACGCCAACTGGAATGAAGGCGACTACTATGATGGCGAGCCACCCACCGATGGCCTAAAAGAAGCGCTCAAGCTCGTCACCCTCAATGCCAATCACTGGCAGTGGGCCAACAAAACATTCAACCGCGACTGGGCCGATGACGAGCGCGACCCCGCTCAAGATATCAACGCCCGCTACGCCATTGAGCAAACGCTGGATGACATCGCCGCCGCCCGCGCCGAGCTTTCCGATGCCAACCATCTGTTGTATTTGGTTCGTGCCAATCAACTCTTTATGGCGGGCCACGGTGACTCGTTAGAAGAAGGATTGGCCGCCATCGATGCCCCGACACTAATGCTGTATAGCGAAAACGACCTCGTCTTTGCCCCCGAAGGCGTGCGTCGCACTGCCGAGCTGATTGAAGCGGACGGTACCGAGGTGACGCTTGAAACCCTGGAAGGCAACCGCGGCCATTTAGATGGCGTTGTCGCTATCGACCAAACCAGCGAAACGCTGCGAGCGTTTTTAAAATAACGAAGTAAGCACTGGCTTCCCTGGAAGCCAGTGCTACTAAGCGGCTTCAACGTCAAACAAGTGGCATCTTCAAAACGCAGCCGATTGTCAAAACCAAAGGCGTACACTATCCTGTACATGAACAACATCATGAGCAGGAATTACCTATGGATGCCATTAGCTACACCGCGGCTAGAACCAATCTAGCGAAAACAATGCAACAGGTCTGCGAAGATCACGCGCCCATGATTATTACCCGTAACAAGGCACAGTCTGTGGTCATGATCTCTTTAGAGGATTATGAAGCGTTGCAAGAGACCGCCTATCTGCTGCGCGTCCCCAAGAATGCTCAACGCTTGCTTGAGTCGATTGCCGAGCTAGAGCAAGGTGGCGGCCAAGAGCAGGAGCTTTTGGAATGAAACTCATCTTCGCTGAGCATGCCTGGGAAGATTACTTATACTGGCAGAAAACGGACAAAAAAGTGCTCAGCCGTATCAATAAGCTAATCAAAGAAACCCAACGAGAACCCTTTGGCGGCGTTGGTAAACCAGAGCCTCTTAAACACGGCTTGGCCGGTTACTGGTCTCGACGCATCAACGAAGAGCACCGAATGATTTACAAGGTGACTGACGATGCGTTGCTGATCGCCCAGCTTCGGTATCACTACTGATACACGCGCGGAAAAACTACTCGCCCACCACCTCAGAAAAGTAACCCGTTTTTTCCAAGGTGTATTCGCCAAAATCCCGCGCCAAGAAAAGCGAGCCTGAATAGGCACCCTCAGCTTCTTTGCGGATATCCTCAATGGACGGCGACGCATTGGGGCTAAACTGATAACGAGGGCTGAAGTGCGTCAGCACCAAATTAGGTAGCTTTATCGATTCGGCAAAAGCAGCAACAAGCTTGGCGTAGCTATGCCCCACATCGCCAGCCTTCTCAGCCATCTCTTCGGTATAGGTGGCCTCATGTACCAGCACCTGCGCCTCTGCACACGCCTCGCTCAATAAGTCAGGCTGATCATTATCCCCAGCGATCACTACTTTCCTAGGCGTGTTCTTGAAGATTAGGTAGTCCTGGCTTCTTAACGGCTCACCTGCAAACTCAATATCAATCCCTTGCTTCAACTGCCCCCACAACGGCCCTCTTGGAATCCCCTTTTGCGCTAGCTTATCCACGTCCAGGGCAGCATCAACCTTTCGCTCCGTAAACGCATAGGCATAAGACGCCACCCGATGTGAAAGGCTGAATGTCTCAACCGCGATGTTCTCAAACTCAACGCTTGGCAGGTCGTCTGAGGCGATAAACTCCAAGGCAAAAGGTAAGCATAGCTGCGTAACCTCGCAGGTTGCCTCCAACCAACTTTTGATACTTGCGGGCGCCACAATGGTCAGCGGCGTTTTCCGGCCCCCCATAGCCGCACTCGCCAGAATGCCCGGCAGCCCGTAGCAGTGGTCACCGTGCACATGGGTGATCAAGATGGCTTTCAATGAATGGAACGATAGCTTGGTATGCAAGACCTGATGCTGAGTGCCCTCACCACAATCAACCAGATACCAGCCCTTCCCTTTGCTTTCACGCAAAGCGATCCCGGTGACATTTCTTGTTTTGGTGGGTACACCGGCGGAGGTGCCGAGGAAGAGTAGGTTCATATCGCGTCCGTGCTTTCTCTTTAGAAACCTGACCTAGTCTGGCGGCATACAGATTTCCAATAAGTTTGGTTGCTCAGCTTTTTACGACAGGATGCCAACGACAACAGTAGCAATCGTTAAGCGGCCTCAAAGTCCAATGGCTGCAGGTCGTCCAAATTAATTGTGCTGCGAGCCATCCATAGGTCATACATGTCCTGCATTGATAGCCAGCTCTCCGGGGTACGTCCGAGAACCTTCGACAAGCGCAAAGACATTTCGGGGCTAATGCCACTATCCCCTTTGAGCAACCGTGACAAGGTGGATGGTGAAACGCCCAAGTTGGAAGCAAGCTGGCGGGAGCTGATACCAAAAGGTTCTAGGTACACTTCCCGAATAAATTCGCCAGGATGCGGCGGATTATGCATCGTCATTAGTGATAATCCTCATAATCAAGAATGTACGCATTGCCATCTCGAAATTCGAACGTCATGCGCCAATTTCCGTTGATCCAAATTGACCACCGCGTTTTGTCTCTCCCCTTCAACGGCTGGAGCCTAAAACCAGGGATATCCATATCTTCTACTGTCACGGCCGTGTCCAGAGCGGCAAGCTGCATACGCAATTTCTTGGCATGATCCGTCTGTATACCAGCGGTGCTACCACTAGCGTAGAAGCGCTTGAGCCCCTTGTGGCGGAATGATTTAATCATAAACACATCATAGCTTGTTGCGCACCACGCAACAAGCAGATTTATATTATTTGAGTTACCCGAGCCTGAGCCAACAACTTACCCTTTCGGGATTTGGAGTAGCGCTAATCTAATAGTGATAACGACACAAAATAATCGTAATCGCATTATCATCAACTGCGTAGACGAATCGATTCGTATCATCTATACGTCGCGACCAAAAACCAGCTAAGTTTTCCTTTAACGGCGCTGGTTTGCCAGTGAAGGGAATCGCTCCAGGATTCGTCAGTCCATGACAGTAATCGGCGACTCATCCATCAAGTCTCTGCGGGTTACCTTACCTGCTTTGAATTGTTCAATTGAGCGATTCAAATGCTCAGAATTCGCCGATGAGCGCAGAGCGCCGATAGTTTTTACGCAACAAAGCAGATACAAAGGCATCCGAGTGCCACGCCTGGTTTAATGACTACCGTTCACCTTCAAGACCATGCCATACCCGGAGAACAATGATGGCAGTGGCATGGACTGAATATCGAACGACGTATTTTCCGAAAACCATATCTCGAACAGAGTCAGGCACCGGTGCCATTTCAACCGGTGCGCCCATATTGGGGAAGCCTGGAAGTAATTCGATTTTGCCAACAAGCTCGGCGGCAATCCTGGCCGCCGCAGACGGGTTGTGATCCGCAATGAACTCTCGGAGGCGTTTCAAATCGTCAATGGCTTCGGCCGTGTAAACCAGTTTCACTTACCTGACCCTGGCGCATCCTGCTCGTTTTCGGTTCCCCAGCTATTAAGCCAGCTGTGAACCTCGCTGGCATCAACAACCTTGCCTTGGGCAGCAGACTCCATTGCCTCTAACGTTTGTTTCCACCGCTCTTGCTCAAGGTGCTGCTTTGCTATGTATTCCGACAATGCCTGGTTGATCACCCAGCCTTTGCTCCGGTGTAACCTGCTAGCGATTGCTTCCAGGTGTTGTTCAACGTCTGCTTGAAGGCGGACTGTGGTGACGCTCATGACGATACCCTCAAATTTGGCGACTACAACGTATTACATCATAGTCTGCGAGGATGGAGCAAAAAACTTAACGCTGCGCTAATTCGCACCGTTTTGCGGCGACGAATTGAGCGATTTGTTAGACGACTTGCCCGGTATGACTTCAACTTTTAATTCCTGAATCATAGGCCGGACCTTCGTCATTCGAGATTCTAGCTCTAGGGCATGAGACCGATACTCCTCAAGCTTTACCGGGTCATCGGGGCTATCATCGCTCAGCCACTTTAGCCTGCCAGGGATAACTGCCGCATACCGCGCCAACTCCTGCTCTATTTTGTCTAAACCATCAGGGAATCGGTACTCTTCACCTTCGTAATTGATGGCTATTGCTACAACTTGGTGAAGCTCACGCACCTCAAAAAGAACGCCGGAAAGAATAGTCCTGACATGCGTCCTTTTCTCTGCAGCAGCAGTTCTCCTGGCCAGTCGGGCTGAGTCAAAGCTGACCCAGAAGCTTCCCAACGATATTAGGAGTGCAAAAGCGGAAATGATGAGTGACATATACCTACTCGTCTAACAGTTTATTAATGCGCATGCGTATTTTCCTAACAACCAGCAGCCAAACCATCTACCTGCCATACATTGAAATTTATAAAAAAGCTCGCCTACGCGATACGCTTTGCTTAAAAATGGTTGTTGTCGCCCTCACCTGAATCTACCCCATTAATTCCCTTTAGGGAAAAGCCAATGTTGGCAAACTATCCAAACGTCGCGTATTTGCGAACTCGTTAACGGCCAAGTAAGGGAAAGCGTAAAATAGCGGGGTTGAGTGGCAGCCCTAAGGCAGTTTTTAACTGAGTGATATACACACCAGCTCCCCTCCGAACCATTGCTGTTTTAGCCCGCGCTGCTTTTCCAGCAGGGCTAAGTACGGGCGTAGGGGGTGGTGGCTGGGCAGCGTAACGTTCCGTTGGCGTAGGCGGCGTTGGAAAGGCAGCTGTTCAGCGGGTTGGTGTAGGGGCGTGACGTGCTGGGTGAGCCATTCGATGTCAGGTAGCAGTAAATGCGTGGCGCCGCTGTCTAGGGCTAAGGTCACGCCTTTGGCGTCGAAGTCACCGGCGTAGAGGTGTGGTCGATTGGTTTTGCGCCATGCTTTTGTCAGTTCGGCAAAGCCGCCACCGTAGTGGCTGTCGCCACGGTAAACGACCAGCGGGTTGGCGTAGCCGCTAAGCGCTGTTATCTCGGGTGAAAACGCGTAGAAGCTATCCAGGTTTTCCACCTGAACGAGCGCGCCAAACACCGCCAGCTTCAAGCCGCTTACATCAACATCGCGTATGCTGCGCGGCTCTGGCGCAAGCCATGCAGAGGGTTGTGGCGGCAAGTTGATCAGCACGCGTTTTGCACGTGGGCCTTCGCGGCGGCTTTTATCCTCCTCAACGCCTTCTGCTGCTTGAGCGGCACTACTTAAACCACTTAACGAGCGTCCTAGCGGTGCCAAACGGTCACTCTCCAACATGCTGTTGATTTGCGCCATGAGAGTGGCGTCAAAGCGCAGCGCTTGGTTGGAAATCCGCATGGTTAGATCAATATCTTGCTGATGGCACCATGCCACTACATCTTCGACCCACTTGCCACGGGATTTTTCTACCACGGGCTGGCGGTTAAGCTCTCGAACAACACTGTTAAGCCCGGCACGGGCGCGGCCTGATAACGTCATACTGCCACCGCCAGTGCAACGTCATGAATCAGGCGCAGATCGTTAAATGGGCTGGCCGGTGATTCGTCTTGGTGTAGGCGAAACGCCTGCTGCTCGCTACGCGGCAAGCCCTGGTATTCGGAGATAACCTGAAACAGCCAAATTTCATCGGGCCAATCGAGCTGGCTGTCATACAGATAAGCAAGCGCGCTAACCGGCTCGGCGGGGGGCTGATCTAACACCGCAAGATAAAAGCGTTCCACATCTTGTTTAAGCGCCTGCTGGCGTGCAGCGGCAAGGTTATCTTCCGGCGTGAGCGCAGGCACTGCCGACTCAACGGTTTGCGTGGCATGGCGTGGGGTTGGCAATTCATGCAACAGTTCTGCCAGCACGCGGCTTTCCAGCGCGCGATCTAACGCTGGCGCAGCGGCGGCATTTAACGGCGCAGCATGGTTGAACAACGCTGGTACATCGCTGCGTTTGGCGTAATTACTCGGCACAAAGCCTGGGTGTTCGCGCATAAACGCGACCATGCCGCTGATCAGGCGGCTGCGTGCCTGCTGTTTGCGAAAGCGTGCCATTAGCTCAATTAACCGCCGCTGCACTTCCCGCAGACTGGTGTAATGGTGGCTTAAGCGCTGCTGCAGCTGGCTGATGAGTAGCTTGCGCAGGCTGCCATCGCTGCCTACTAACACAATTAGCTCGTCGAAGTCGATCAGTGCCAGGCCATCCAACAACCTAACAATCTGCTTCTGGGCGCGGTCGTTCTCGCGGATCTTATCGCTCAACTGGCTCACAAAGCCGAAATCGCTATTGAGCCGTTGCCAAAGGCTATCAATAGCATCGGCAAAGCGGCCGTTTAGATCGTCAACTTCCTGACGCAGGCGCAGCAGTTGCTGCTCCTGTCGCCAATGCTCACCTCGGCTGCGGGCTTCACGGTAGCTGTGCACCAACGAACGCACCAGCTCAAGGGTTTCCGCAACATCGGCATTTACATGGCGGCGGGTTTCATCGGCCAGCATTTCAGCGATCAGTTCGCGCACTTTAGGAGAGAGCTTTACGCCGCTCTGTTCATCTGGCCGCCATAACACCCGAGCGGCCAACAGCTTGCGCAGCGCACTGTCGTTGAGTCCGTCTAGCGGCACGTCATCACGAGTGTAGCCCTGCATCAGCCGTTCGGCATGCTTGCCCAACAGCGCCAGCCGTTCAGCGCCGGTTTTGAGCAGGCGACTTTCCAGTTCGCTCACAGCAGCGCCTCCTGGGCACCCTCTTCCCGCTCCGCATCGATGGGCAAGTTTTCCTCATCGCGGATAAAGCGCACCACCTCGATTAGGTAATCAATTTTACCGGTGACCACAAACACCTGACGCTCAGTGTGGGGCTGAAGCAAGTAACCATGCTCTTTCAAGCGTTTAAATAACTGCTTTACTTGGGCATCCAACTGGTCGCTCTGGGAACCAAAGAAGCTGTCTGTGGCTAGCCGTTCCAAACGCTCACGCAGACTTTGGTTGTCTTCGCACTTAGCGCTGAACTCAGCGGGCTTGAGCACATCGCCTGGGGCCGCCAAGGTGTCGCGGCCTAGCGCCTCTTGAACCAGCTGCAGCCATTCCAGCAGTGGTAACAGACTGTTGACCGTGTCACTCAGCTGGCGCGATAGCTGCTCCCGAGCAGCTTCATTAAGCTGTCGCCAAGCTAAAAAGTAGACACTACCTTCATCATTGCTCGCCAGCCTGCGGTTGAGCGGGCGCAGGTAGTCATCAATCGCGTCGCGGGTCTCTTCATTTGCCAGGTGGCGGAAGGCGTTGTCATCACTGACGGCGCAGACAAACTCGCCAGCCAGCAAGCGTTCCAGTAGCGGGCCGTGTTCGATCATGCGGTCACCTCTTGCTGACGCTCCTTAATCCGCTGTGCAAGCGGGCTAAGGCGCGGCTCAATACGTTTTAGCAGGCGCTGGTTGGGCTGGTTAGGGTCCCGCTCAATCAGGTAGCGATTAGCAAACAGCAGCAGCACATCCGATTCCGGGTTGGGGAAGGCACCGACAATGTGGATACGGTTGCTGTCACAAGCGTCGAACAACTTTTCGACATTGTGATAGGCCAGCGTGCCAATTTCATCAATCGGCCAATGGATAGCAATTTGCGCATCCCCCCGTAGCAGCCGCGTAAACGCCAGCAGAAACTTACACAAAATAAGGTAGGCCATGCCATGGCTGGAAGACTCTAACAACTGGCGGTCATTTTTGATCACCAGGTCAGTGCCGCCTTCGTTTAGGTGCAGCTCAAGGCGCAGCAGGCTTTCAAAGCTGTACTGCTGGTCACTGCGCAGCAAATCGACCACATCGGCCAGCGCATTAAGGTAATCGTCACTGGGCAGCATCTGGCCAGATTCCCGCCACGCTTTGTAGCGCTGGGCAAACAGCTTTAAAGGCTCCCAGAAGCCCAGTTCATCAATCGTCGATTGAATGCGCACTTCCGCTTTGCTGATGCCTTCTAAGCGCAGGTCATCCGCGACTTCGTCGGAAAGCCGACGACTTTGCGCACTGATACGGCGGTTTAGATCACGGAAGACAATAAAGAATTTATCCAGGTCATCGCTTAAATTGCGCCCTTCCTGAATCAGTTGCTGCTGTTGATCTTCCAATAGTTTTAGCATGTCGCGCAGCAGCGGCAACACCAGTCGAGGGCTGTCGTTTGGCAACTTCTCGCGTTCACTTTGCAGTGCATCGGCAAAGCCGCTGCTGGCATCTTTAATCAGTTGGCTTTCTACCTCCAGGCAGCCCCGGCGCAACTGCTCAAGCTGCTGATGGCGGCTGGTTAACGCTTGGCGAGCACGCTCAATGCGCTCCTCCATGTCACCTACGGCATCCGCTAAGGGCGCCCCCTCTGCAACGATGTCCAAACTTTCTAACTGGGTCAGCAGCGGCTTAAGGGCTTCTACGCTGCCGTGGGCATTTGCGCGCTGAATTTTTAGTTCATTAACCGCTGCTTGATGCGCTTCACGTGCGGCATGGAAGTCATTTTTGAGGTGCGCTTTTTCACGTTTCAACTGCTGGTCAAGCTGAACAAACTCCGCTTCCTGGGCCACCAGCTGGGGCTTGTGCTGGCTCCACTCCACGCGCATAAAGCGTTGGTACTCGGTGAGTTCTTCCTGGCGAGCGGCGATCTTACGAATGCGGTCACTCTGTTGCTCTATGCGTTTTTTCGTTTCCTGAAGTTGCGCGGGGTCCACGCCCTGCTCGGCAAGCTCCTGGCTGAAGGCGGCTTCCAGCTCATTGCGCTGGCGCTGATGTTCCGCGTTGGCATCGTTGAGCTGCTGCTTGTACTGGCGTAGCTGCGCATCCAGGCTATCCAGCTGGTTTTGCGCATCGGCTTTTAACTCCAGCAGTTGGCCCTGATGGGTCTCGGCTAGTTCGGCAAGCGACTGGCGTTTCTCTTCACGCAGTTCGGCCTGGGCCTGCTCCTGGCGAGCCAACGCCGCTTGGTGCTCCGCTCGACGTGCCTGCTGGCGCTTGGTATGGCGCTCTTGCTGCTGGCGGCGAGCCTCAAGGGCATACTCCACTTCCTGTTCGGCACGCTGATACCCCATACGCGCCTGATCTTGGGCCTCGTCGGCCTGTTGCACCCGTTCGTTGTGCTGCTTTAGGGCTTTTTCGGCAGCGGCACACTCGGCTTGGGCGCGCTGTTTAGCGCCATCCGCCTCTTCAATCGCCGCCAGCAAACTGGCTTCGTCTTGGGCGTAACCCGGCAGTGCAATGGCGCTTAGGTCCAGCGCTAACCCGAACAGGTCGTCGCTAGCGCCTTCAGCAAGCTGCGGGGCGAGGTCTCGGCGCTCAAGCAGCTCTGGCGCAATAACCTTGCCGAGTTGCTGCTCCCAGCCGGGGCGATGGTAGCGCAAGAAGTGACGCAGGCTGCCCTGTTCGGGGTCACGCTGTTGATAGAGCGCATAGCAGTGTTGTTCGGCCCGCTCACGCTGCTGGCGACACTGCACCAGCTGCTGCTCGGCGGCATCGCGTTCACGTTTGTGGCTTTCAAGCTCGCGGCGCAGTGCTTCCAAGGTTGCAGCGGCGGCGCTGCGTTCCTGCTGTGTTTGGTCTAAACGCGCTTGGGCAAGCTCGGCTTCCTGGGCTTCTTCAGCAGTTTGGGTGGGCATCGCCAGCTGCGCTTTTAGTTCGGCAAGCTGCTCAACACCCAGCTCTAACTGCGCTTGATACTCCCCCTCTAGCCGCTGGCGCTCTTGCTGATAGCGCTCGTTATGCTGCTGTTCGGCTTGCCACTGCTGCTCTCGGCGTTGCGCTTTTTCCTCGACCAGGGCATCTATCAATTCCTGGTTTTCTTGGGTTTGCCGGGCAAGTGCTTCAGAAAGCTCGCGCAACCGACCATCTAAGCGCGCCTGACTCTCTTTTACCGCATCTTGCATAACTTGCAGGTGCAGCTGAAGCTGATCACGCTGTTCACGCCACTGGGGTAAGGCGTTGATGTCTCGCTCAAGACCGGTCATGTCGGCATCAGCGTAGTGCTCAAACTGGGTTTGCAGATCATTCAGGCGGCGTTGAGTGTGCTGCAAGTCGCTCGCGACTTCACTGTGGCGGTCGTTCAGCTCATCACGCTGCTGAGTGTAGGCATTTTCACGCTGTTGGAATTCGCGCTGGTGGCGGTTTAACTCACCATCTAGGTCCGCAATGCGCTGTTCTGCCTGTTGATGATCGGCGCTTAGCTGGGGTTTCAACTGCCAAAGCGTGGTCTCTAACTGGGCCAATTCGCGATCGATGCCACCAAGCTTAGTCAGCGAGGCTTGCAGCGGCTCCAGGCGCATGGACTGACGCATCTGGGCAATCCACTCCCGCGCTTTGGCACTGCGAATACGGGTGACCGGCAGCTCGACTCCATCCTCTTCGAAAATTGCCGCCAGCATGGTTTTGAGGGTATCCATCTTGCCCTCTTTCGCATGCACAGCAGAGACCAGTTTTTCGATATGACGGATACGCCGTTCAGGGTTAACCAGGCTAAACTGCGCCGCGATTTGGCGCAGCTTTAGGCCATCGCGACTATTACCGTGCAGCTGGGTAAAGTCGTTTTGGATCACCGAGCGGAACTCGGAGGTAGCTCCCAACTTAGAAGAGACAGGAATCCCGCTGCGGCGCAATCCGCTAGACCACTGTGGGTACTCCAGTGCCAAGGGGCCTTTTTCAGTTTCGATCAGATAGTCTTCTGGCCGATAAGGGGCACCGACAAAACGGTACTCCACGCCGCCTTCTTGCTTGCGCGTCAGCACTACTTGGCAAACATTGCCTGCTTCGCGGCGATATTCGTAAACGAGATAGCTTTGACGAGTGGGCAAATAGAAGGCATCAAACTTCATGCGGGTTTTCGGCACCACCTTATTGGGCAGCTCGCCGTAAAACACCGGCACTAACCGCTGAAGCGTGGTTTTGCCTGACGCGTTGGTGCCGCAAATATTGGTGTGGCCATCCACATTGAGCTCAACCACCCCTGACAAGTGGCCGTGAATCATAACGATGCGTAGCAAATGCGCCATGCCGTGTCCTTGATCGTCAAACGTCCGAAAACGCTATCTTGCCAGACCTAGAGCAAGGCGACATCTGTTCAGGTGTGAACTATTGATTTATCTAATGACAATGCACATTTAGATCGACTGCTAACTCTATTTTTTACCTCTCACTCTTTCATGCCCCCTCTTAGTCCCTCTCTTCTCTTAGTCACTCTCCCACGCTGCTCACCACAAAATCCCTAGCAACGCCTATATGGTAATCAATGGCCTCACGGCAAGCCTCGGAACTGCCGCTACCCAATGCATCTAGCAGCTTAAAGTGGCTGGTGGCAATGGTATCGGGGGCTTCGTGGGTTTTGGTAATCAGCGTAATGCACAGACGAAGTTCGTGAGTTAAGCCATCAAATGCCCGCAGCAACCGCTCATTGCCCGCGTAATGAATCATCAAGCGGTGAAACTGCAGGTCTTCTTCAATTCGGCGTGTTCCATCATTGCTGGCGGTCGCTTCGCATAAAACCTCTACCTGCTGTTTTAGCGCGCGCTCAGCGTCGCTGCTGTAGCGCTCCGATAAGCGCTGGATAGCATGGCGTTCAAGACATAGTCGCAAATCGAAGACATCCTCTAATTCAACGGCATTCAACGCCCTAACAAAAAAGCCGCGTCTTGGTTTTGAGATTAAAAGCCCACGACTTTCCAGTAAGCGAGCAGCTTCGCGAACCGGCGCGCGGCTGACGCCTAAATCTCGAGAAAGCTGCACTTCTGAAAGCCGCTCACCGGGCAAAAAGTGTTGCTGGATAATCGCTTGCGTCAAATAGTCGGCCACCTGTTCAACAAGGTTTTGCTGTTGAATAAAGCCGCCAGGAGCCACTGGGGAAGAGGCCATAGAGTTTACTCTTATTAGGTATTACGTACTTTTAGTATGACGCAAAAAAACATTCTGTCGACGGCCGATTGACGACTGTCGACAGTTTTACAAACCAATGCTATGTTCAAAAAGGCCTCATATAACGATCTATAACCACAATCCATAACAACAACTGGGCTGTTTTGTATCACGCCTCGCTCGCCTAACAATAACGTAAATCCATTACGTGACAGGCTTTGGCCTAGTAACCGAGGAGCAGAAACAAAATGAGAACACCTTTGGCTTTGGCAATTTCCGCTGCAGCACTCGCTTTTTCGTCGGCCGCCCTGGCAGACGACCCGAAACAAGGTGGTACGGTTAACACTATTATTCAACCAGAACCGCCAGGCTTAGTGCTGGGAATGGTGCAAAACGCGCCTACACGCACCGTGGCAGGCAATATCTATGAAGGGTTGCTGCGCTACACCACGGATCTGGAACCCATGCCGCAGTTGGCTGAATCATGGGACGTCAGCGACGATGGCCGCACCTATACTTTTCACCTAAGGGAAGATGTTACCTGGCACGACGGCGAGCCCTTCAACGCTGACGACGTGGTATTTTCTGCCGATGTTTTCCACCGCGAACTGAACCCCAGTGCGCGGGCCGTTTTACAGCATGTGGAAAGCATCGAGGCAACGGATGACTACACGGTGGTATTTACCTTAACCGACCCCTTCGGCCCGTTCCTGATCTCCTTTGAGGCAGGCACCTTCACCATGGTGCCTGAACACCTGTATGCGGACACCGACTTCCGCAACAACGAACACAACGATCACCCGATTGGCACAGGCCCTTTCAAGTTTGCTAACTGGGAACGCGGCACCGTTATCGAGCTGGTTAAAAACGATGACTACTACGAAGACGGGCTCCCCTATCTGGATGGCGTCAACTGGCACATCATCCCAGACGGTGGCTCCCGTGCAGTTGCCTTTGAGAATGGCACCATCGATGTACTGCCAAGCGGCACCGTTGAGAACTTCGATATCCCGCGTTTATCCGCTATGGATAACGTCTGTATGACAGAAGAAGGCCACGAATATTTCAGTCCCTTCGCCATGCTGTGGATGAACAACCGTGAAGGCCCCACCGCCGACAAACGATTCCGCCAAGCGGTGATGTATGCCATGGATCGTGAGTTTGCCAAAGATGTGCTGTGGAATGGCTTAGGCAATGTGCCGCTCTCCGCCTTTGGCTCCAACGCGCGCTTCCAACATGACGGTTTAGAACCCTACGATCACAACCCAGAGCGCGCTCGTGAGCTGTTGGCAGAAATGGATTACAACGGCGAAGAGATTACTATCCTGCCGCTTCCTTACGGCGAAACGTGGACCCGTTGGGCTGAAGCCGTACAACAGAATCTGCGTGAAGTGGGTATTAACGTAAGCACCCAAGCCACCGACGTGGGCGGCTGGAACCAGCGTCTCGGCGACTGGGATTACGATCTCGCCTTTACCTACCTATACCAGTACGGCGACCCGGCGCTGGGTATTTCACGCACCTACCTTTCCGACAATATTGCCAAAGGCTCGCCCTGGAATAACGTCGAAGGCTACGAAAACGAGCGTGTCGACGAGCTATTCAACGAGGCCGCTACGGCTTTCCCCGACGAAGAGCGCGAAGCGCTTTACAGTGAAGTTCAGGAAATCCTGCACGAAGATGTGCCCGTTGGCTGGCTGATGGAACTGGGCTTCCCGACCCTGTTCCGCTGTGATGTGCAGAACCTCGTCACTTCCGGTGTGGGTGTCAACGACGGCTTTAAAGATGCTTGGCTAGATCGCTAAACCCAAGCCACCCAGGTAGCGAGAGCTACCTGGGTTTTTTAGCTATGTCTTGAAGGTATTAGCCAGGAAACGACTTATGGTTTACGCGCGCCTCATTCTGATGCGGCTGTTTAAAGCCGTGATTGTGCTGTTTTTAATCGTTATTTTTAACTTCCTGCTGATTCAGTTAGCCCCCGGTGACCCGGCCGCGATTCTGGCTGGCGAAGCGGGTGCCGCGGATCAGGAGTTTCTTAACCAGCTGCGCGAGCGGTTTGGACTCGATCAGCCGATGTACGTGCAGCTGTGGCGCTACGTGTCGGGTATCGCCATGCTCGACTTTGGCTACTCCTATCGGCTTGGTGTGCCCGTCTTTGATCTGATTATGGATCGTTTGCCCGCCACGCTGCTGCTAACCGGCACGGCGTTTGTGCTCTCGCTGGTACTCGGCATTGTGGCTGGCTCCATGGCGGCGGCGCGGGTTAAAAAGCCCTCTGGTTCACTGATTATGGCGCTAGCCCTGGTGTTTTATGCCACGCCGCTGTTTTGGGTAGCGCTGATGTCGGTAGTGGTGTTTTCCGTCTACCTCGGCTGGCTGCCCGCTTACGGTCTTTACACCGTTGGCGCGGGGCACACTGGCTTTGCGCTTGTGCTCGATGTCGCTACGCATTTAATACTGCCTGCCACTACGCTGGCGCTATTTTTTATGGCGATTTATACCCGCATGACGCGTACTTCGATGCTCGATGCAGCCCAGCAGGACTTCGTTAAAACCGCCCGTGCGAAAGGGTTAAAGCCTAGCGTCATTCAGCGCCGACACATTCTTCGCAATGCCTTACTGCCGATTATCACTCTGGCAGGCTTACAGGCAGGGCAGATGGTTGGCGGCGCTATTTTGACAGAAACCGTGTTTGCTTGGCCGGGTATCGGACGGCTGATGTTTGAAGCGCTACAACAGCGTGACTACAACCTGCTGCTGGGTATTTTCTTCTTCTCGGCGGCTTTAGTAATTGTCTTCAATATTCTTACCGACTTGGTTTACCGCTTGGCTGATCCGCGCATCAAGGGGGCCTCATGAGCTTTTTCGCACGCTTTGCGCAAAACCGTGGCGCCCTGATAGGGCTGATTATTCTGCTGCTCATTATCGTCATGGCGATTCTGGCGCCGCTGCTATTTCCTGAATCTCCCTGGCGCATGGTTCAGCGGCCCTTTTTACCGCCGCTTTCCCAGGATGGCTTTCTGCTCGGCACCGATACCATGGGACGCAACGTGGCCGCTGGGTTAATGCATGGTGCCTGGGTATCGCTGCTGATTGGTTTGGTATCCACTAGCGTTGCCCTGCTGATTGGCGTGCCACTGGGGGCGATTGCGGGGTACTACGGGGGCCTGATTGACGACGTACTTATGCGCTTTACTGAGTTCTTTCAAACCATCCCCAACTTTGCCCTGGCAATAGTGCTGGTAGCGATTATGCAACCCAGCATCACCTCCATTGTGCTGGCGATTGCACTGGTCAGTTGGCCCCCAGTTGCCCGTTTGGTAAGGGCAGAGTTTATGTCGTTGCGGCACCGTGAATACGTTGAAGCGGCTCGCTTAGTCGGCCAAACCAACAGCACCATTATCTTGCGTCAGATTCTGCCTAACACGCTGTCGCCGATTATTGTGCTGGCCTCATTAATGGTCGCTACCGCTATCTTGCTGGAATCGGCGCTGTCGTTTTTAGGCTTGGGCGATCCTAACGTGATGTCTTGGGGCTACATGATTGGCGCGGCACGTACGGTTATTCGCCAAGCCTGGTGGCTAAGCTTTTTCCCTGGTGTGGCGATTCTACTCACCGTTCTGGCGTTGAACTTAGTCGGTGAAGGGCTAGACGATGCACTTAACCCCAAACTTTCCCGCGAGCGCTAGGAGCCCTTCATGACGGTCACTATTGATTCTAAAAAAGAGAATCCATCAGTTGAAACAGTGCTTAGCATTCGTGACTTAAGCGTGGCACTGCCCAAAGGTGCCGACCGTGCCTTGGCGGTGGAAAACGTTAGCTACGACGTTAATCGCGGCGAAATCATGTGCGTAGTCGGGGAATCCGGCTCGGGTAAATCAATGGCCGCTAACACCGTGATGGGCCTGCTCCCTAAAGGCGTACGCCCCGTTCAAGGTGAGGTTAACTTTCTCGGCCAAGACGTCATCACCCTAACCGAGAAGCAGCATCGCGCCCTGCGCGGCCTTAAAATCGGCATGATTTTTCAGGAACCGATGACCGCGCTTAATCCGTTAATGCGAGTGGGTGCCCAAATCGCCGAGGTGTTTGAAGCGCACGGTCAACTGACCCCAAAACAGCGTCAAGAACGTGCCTTGGAGCTGTTGATTGAAGTGGGTATACCACAGCCAGAAAAAGCCATCAGCGCCTACCCTTTTGAGCTATCCGGTGGTCAGCGGCAACGCGTCATGATCGCCATGGCATTAGCCCTAGAGCCCGTACTATTGATCGCCGACGAACCCACTACGGCGCTGGATGTGACTACCCAGGCGCAGATTCTCGAGCTTATTCGTGACCTACAGCGCCGCCGTGGTATGGCGGTGATGTTTATCACTCATGATTTTGGGGTCGTGGCTGAAATTGCCAACCGCGTCTGTGTCATGCGCCATGGTAAGATTGTCGAAATCGGCGAAGCCAAAGAGGTGCTGGAAAATCCGCAAAACGCTTACACAAAAGCACTGATTGCCGCCATTCCCAGCAATGCAGTGCCGCCCCACCGTGAAACAAGCCAGGTGGCTCCGCTACTCGAGATCAAACAGCTTAATAAAGTCTTTCGTTCACGCGGGGGCTGGTTTAAGCCAGCCCGAGAAGTCCGCGCACTGGATGATATCTCGCTAACTCTGGCCCGTGGCGAGACCATGGGTATTGTTGGTGAATCGGGATCGGGGAAATCCACCCTTGGCCGCTGTGTGGTGCGCCTTGAACACCCAGACAGCGGTGAACTGTTGCTGGATGGCGTTAATCTTTCACAGCTAAAAGGCGACGCGTTGCGTCGTGAACGCCACCGCGTGCAGATGATTTTTCAGGACCCCTACGCCTCACTTAACCCACGCACTCGGGTCGGCATGGCGATTGCGCAAGGGCCGATGGCCAATGGCACACCCAAAGATATGGCGCTCAAACAGGCAGGAGAACTACTTGATCTAGTCGGCCTTGGCGCAAGCGCCGTGGAGCGCTACCCACATGAGTTTTCCGGCGGGCAGCGTCAGCGCATTGGCATTGCCCGTGCGTTAGCGCTAAACCCTGAACTGATTGTCGCTGATGAAGCTGTTTCAGCGTTGGATGTGTCTATTCAAGCCCAGGTACTGGAACTGCTTGAAGAGTTGAAGCAACGGCTTTCGCTTTCACTGCTGTTTATTACCCACGATTTACGCGTCGCCGCGCAAATTTGCGACCGCATCGTGGTGATGCAGCATGGCCGTATTGTTGAACAAGGCAGCGCTGAACAAATATTCCTTCAGCCGAAAGAGGCCTATACCCAGTCACTGCTTGATGCGATTCCTGGTCGTCAAGCGCCAGTGGCGGCTACCGCCTAATCGCTGAATTTCAACCTATTTACCAAGGAACACCCATGCAGATAACCCTGGAGGCGCTGCGCACACTTGTTGGTTCTGCCCATGTGCTCACGGGCGATGATGTCACTAGTCGCCGTGTTGACTGGATGACCGGCGCGCCCTGCCAAGCAGGCGCCATCGTGCGTCCGGCAGACACCGAACAGTTAGCGGCTGTCATGCAGGCATGCCATGCGCTTAAACAGCCCGTCGTGACCCACGGCGGCTTAACCGGTTTGGTCCATGGCGCGGAGGCGAGCCCAGAAGAATTGGTCATTTCCCTGGAGCGCATGACCGCTATCGAAGAGATTGATCAGGTCGGCGGCACGATAACGGTACAAGCAGGCGCCCCCCTTCAGCGGGTTCAAGAAGCCGCTAATGAGGTAGGTCTGCAGTTCCCGTTGGATTTAGGCGCACGGGGAAGCTGTACGATTGGCGGCAATATCGCGACTAATGCTGGCGGTGTCAGGGTGATTCGCTACGGCATGATGCGCCAGCAAGTACTGGGGCTGGAAGCAGTGATGGCCGACGGGCGTGTTGTCAGCTCCATGAATCGCATGCTGAAAAATAATGCAGGGTTTGATTTAAAGCAGCTGTTTATTGGAAGTGAAGGCACCCTGGGGATTATTACTCGCGCCGTGCTGCGGCTTCAGCCGCCTACCCCTAGCGAGCAAACGGCACTGGTGGCTTGCCACTCGTTTGACGCGCTAACCGGGCTATTAAGCCATATGGGCAAAGCGCTTGGGGGTGGCCTGGGGGCGTTTGAGGTAATGTGGCAAAACCACTATCGCCTGCTCACTGAAACGCTGGCGAGGCACACGCCCCCGATTCCACCAGAACACCCCTTTTATGTGATTATCGAGTCACTCGGCAACGATGAAACTCACCATGCAGAGCAGTTCCGCGAAGCGCTTGAACAGGCATTTGAACACGACTTAATCGTTGATGCTGTGATTGCTCAATCAAGCACTCAACGCGATGGTCTCTGGGCGATACGAGAAGATATTGAAGGGCTCATCAAGGGGCTGGCACCCGTATTGACCTTTGATGTCAGCCTCCCCATTGCCGATATGCAGCGCTATACCGATGCATTAGAGAAGCAACTGGTACAACGCTGGCCAGATGGCCGCCTGGTGGTATTTGGCCATCTTGGCGACGGCAACCTGCATATTTCTGTTAGCGTTGGCAGCGATGCACCAGAAGAGCGCCACGCGGTAGAAACGCTGGTTTACGAGCCACTTAAAGCACTGGGAGGTTCTGTTTCAGCAGAGCATGGCATTGGTTTGGAAAAACGCCCCTGGCTTAGCACCTGCCGCTCTCAGGCGGAAATTGAATTAATGCACACATTGAAGCAGGCGTTTGACCCACACCAGTTGCTTAATCGCGGTAAAATTTTGAGCTGAAAATTTTCACTATTAGGATATCGATATGCCCTCCTACCCCCATCATCTTACTGGTGAAGGTCCCCTTAATCCGTTTCCTGGGATTAAAGTTTTGGAGCGCCGCATTGGCCGCGAAATCCCTCATCGATTGGGCTCTAATGAAGGGCTGGACATGCCCCATCGTGCGCTACGTGAACATTTTGGCGATGCTGTCGCCGAGCATGTGTATTGTTACGGCGATGCGGAAGCTCTCGGCGTTCGTCAGCGACTAAGCGCCCAGCAGGGTATACCACTCGATCACTTGCTGGTGGATGCCGGCGCCGATAGCCTAATCGCGTTAGCGCTACGCACTACCTGCACACCGGGCGACACCGTGGTTAGCACGGCGGGCACTTACCCAACCTTTGGTTACTTTGCGAAAGGCCAGGGTTGCCACTTAGTAGAACCTAGCTATGTTGAAGCCCCAGGCCTACTGGCCCCTGACTTAGAGGCGCTAGCGGCGGCAGCACACCAGGAAAACGCCCAGCTGGTCTATTTAGCCAACCCCGACAACCCTAGCGGCCATCTGCATAGCGACAGTGCCATTCTCAAGCTGCGCGACGCACTGCCGGACACCTGCTGGCTGCTGCTGGATGAGGCGTATGGCGATTTTCGTGATGACGCCAACAGTGACTTCGCTGCCAAGGCACTTCCGGGAGTCATTCGCCTACGCACGCTGTCAAAAGCCCACGGTTTAGCAGGCTTACGCATTGGCTATGCGATTGCTGACCCTGATGTGCTCGCATTGATGATGAAGGTGCGCATTCACTACGCGGTATCCACCTTTACCCAGGCAGCCGCAGAAATCGTGCTCGATCACCCAGCTGAAGTCCACCAACATATTGCGGAAGTAAAAGCACGCAGGGAACAGTTAGCGGCTCATTTCCAAGCACTGGGTGCCGACGTACTGCCTAGCGCCACCAACTTTATCGGCATTCGCTTACCAACTGCCGAACTGGCCGAGCGGGTAAACCGTGAGCTACTGGAAGCAGGCCGTTTAATCGCCCGCCCCACTCACCCAGCGCTTGGTCATGTCTTACGCATCACCGCCGTCGCGGATGCTTTGGAACCAGGGCAGCTGGCGATTCTTGAGCAGGCCATTAAAGAGAATGCCTGACGGCTGTCAGGCATTCTTCAAACGTTAGCGAATAGCGGGCAATAAACCTAAGCGGGCGTTAACCAGTGCTTGAACGCGGCCAGCTCGCCACGCACTGCTTGGCGATACAGGCGCTGCAAGCGCGCGGTCACACTGTCGTCCGGTATCGGCGCGTCGACTGCCGGCGCACCCGCCCTTACCCCGATGCGGCGGCCATCCAGTTCACGCAGAGGAAGAATTTCCGCAGCGGTACCGGTTAAGAACGCTTCATCAGCGGTATACAGCTCATCGCGAGTGATGCGCCGTTCGCGCACTTCAATGCCCAGCGCCTCGCGGGCTAACTGGATCACGCTGTCGCGGGTGATGCCCTGCAAGCAGGACGTCACTTCAGGCGTGTGTAGCACGCCATCGCGCAATAAGAAAACATTAGCGGCGGACGCTTCGGCTACATAGCCTTCCGGGTCGAGCATGATGGTTTCATCAAACCCTGCTTTCACGGCGGTATTCAGCGCCAGCATCGAATTCACATAATGACCGCTGGTCTTGGCACGGCACAGGCTGATATTGACGTGGTGGCGCGCCCAGGAAGACGTCAGCGCACGTAACCCACAGCGGGTTGCCTGCGGCGACAGATACGGCCCAAGGTCCCAGGCAGCAATCATCACATGGGTGCTTAATCCTTTGGCCCGTAGACCAAGGCCTTCCGCGCCAAGAAAAACCGTTGGCTTAAGATAAGCGTTCGTCAGCTGATTTTTACGCAAGCACTCCTGCTGAGCTTCGATCAGCGCCTCTTCGCTAAAAGCGATCGGAATATCTAAGGAGTGGGCGCTCTCTGCTAAGCGGCGGGTATGCTCAGCCACGCGAAACAGTGCCGCTCCTTGCTCCCCTTCATAGGCGCGCACGCCCTCAAAGCAGCCCATTCCATAGTGCAGCGTATGGGTAAACACATGAACCTTGGCCTCTCGCCACGCCAGCCATTCAC
Source organism: Halomonas sp. XH26 (assembly GCF_024138895.1). Lineage (NCBI taxonomy): Bacteria > Pseudomonadati > Pseudomonadota > Gammaproteobacteria > Oceanospirillales > Halomonadaceae > Halomonas > Halomonas sp. XH26. The sequence continues at coordinate 734,747 of NZ_CP071889.1, read as the reverse complement.
CATCCTGCCAAATCCAGCCATCACGATCATAAAGCGGTGTCATTGCGTGCATTGCTCCCACTGTTGGCGCCAGCCATCGATTAGCGCTTGCTGGTGCGGTTGTAAGGCCTGATACCCCCAGGCAGCAATTTCATCGTTTTGCGGGTCGGGGACACGAATACTGCTACCAGCCAAGGTTTGAATAACGCCATGCCCACATAGCGGTACATAGCCTTCTGAGTAGCCGCCTTCATGGACGAAGACTAGCTTCCCCTGACAGCAACGGGCGGCAAGCGCCTTTAGTTGTGCGGTCATTTCGGCAAACGCCGCACTGTTGAGCAGCATCTTACCTAGCGGGTCTTTGGCACAGGCATCATAGCCACAGGCCACTACGATTAAGTCTGGGTTAAACGCTTCCAGTGCTGGCAACACCAGCGACTCCATCGCATAGCGATAAGCGCCCAAACCACAGCCCGGCGGCAGCGGTAGGTTAAGATTCGCCCCTAGCCCTTCGCCTTCTCCCTGCTCTTCAAAACTGCCTGTATCAAGGGGATAGTTCGCGGCTTGGTGAACGGAAACGGTGAACACCTCAGGCTCGGCGTAAAACGCCGACTGCTGGCTATTACCGTGGTGCACGTCCCAATCAAGAATCGCTACCCGCTTCACTTGCCCCAAGGCTCGGGCACGCATCACCGCTACCGGGATATTACCCAGCAAACAGAAACCACGCCCCTGATCTGCCTCGGCGTGATGCCCCGGAGGGCGGCAAAGTGCATAAGCGTTATTAACATGCCCAAGCGCCACGTCCTCTACCGCTGCGACGGCAAGCCCCGCGGAGTGCCTTGCGGCGGCCCAGCTACCAGGTGTAAAGGGCGCGCAGTCACCGCCATTGCCACCGCCACTCGCATCGGCTTCCGCAAGCATTTGCAGATAACGTGGGGTGTGAAAGCGCAGCAGGTCTTGCTGCGCGACAACGGGTGGTTTGACCACCCTCAGTTCATCTATCAGACCGCTGACTTCAAGAATATTCTTCAGTCGCCGCTTGCTTTCGGGGCTTTCCGAAGCAGGCTGCGGCTGCAGAAATTCACCGGGAGCAGAAAAAACACCAATTGCCCCCTGGTCGTGCCAAAAGCAGCGTTCGTGCCAGTAAAACCCTGTCTTACTCATTGAGCGTCTCTCAACTTCTCTGATAACCGCGCATAAAGGCGGCAAGGTTAGCGCTTAGCTGCTCAGTCGGATAGCCGCCCTCTTGAATCACCACGGTGGGCTGCGACAAACCGCTCAACAGCTCACCCAATGCCACAAAGGCTTCGGTTTCCACGCTTAACCCGGCAAGCGGATCATCCTTGTGGACATCCAGCCCCAAAGACACCACGACCGCCTCTGGCTGGTAACGGTTGAGTTGCTCAATCAGCGTGGCCACCGCGTTAAGATAGGTCTCGCCATTACTGCCCAAGGGCAAAGGCAAGTTGACGTTGGCACCTTCACCCTCTTCGCACCCTATCTCGTCCACGCCCCCCCAGAAGAAGGGATAAAAAACGCTTGGGTCGACGTGTACAGAGCCAGTCCAGACATCCCCGCGGGAGTAGAAAATATCCTGAGTACCATTACCGTGATGCAAATCCACGTCAATGATCGCTACTTTGGCAAATTTCTCACGCAGCACGCTGGCAGCCAGAGCAGCGTTATTCAACAAACAGAAGCCCCCCGCGTTATCCGGCCCCGCGTGATGACCCGGTGGGCGGCATAAGGCATAAGCGCGAGGGGGATAGGTGAGCGATGCACCACTCATCACTTCCTCCGCTGCAGCCACGGCTGTCGTAGCCGAGGCTAATGCTCCTTGGAAGCTTGTTTCGCTTAAAGGGCAGGCCATATCGTGCAAATGCCAGCCCGCCTGGCCAACGGGGTGACTCGGGTAGTGGCTCGCACCACCACAGGGGTGAACGTTCGGTGCCACCAGCGCCGCTGCATTAGGCAGTGCTTGCCAACGCTCATAAATCGTTTCCAAAAAGCGTAAATAGCGCGGCGTATGAATCTGCTCAAGACGTTTACGCAGCATCGGCGAGTCAGTTTCACTAGGTGCCGTCAGGCTCAAACCAGCCGCGGCCAACCCTTTGCTTAGCAGCTCAGCGCGCACCGGCCCTTCCGGTGATGGTGCTGGCTGTCCACGCAGCAGAAAGGTCGGCGGCGCATGGTAGTCCTGGTCAGGGTGGTAGAAGCACTTCATGTGTTGCACATCCGCCTTTTAAAGTAGTGAGGGAATCCAGGTTGAAAGCGCTGGAAATGCCGCTAACAGCACAATAACGCCAATAAAAGCCACATAAAATGGTAGTGATGCCACAATGGCCCGCTCATAAGGCACTTCGGCTATTCGGGCCGCCGTCATCAGCGTCATCCCCACTGGGGGAGTCACATTGGAAACGTTAAGCACCACAATCATCAATATGGCGAAATGCAGCGGGTCAAAACCCAGCTGAATCATGGCTGGCACAAGTACGGGCGCAACCACTACGAGCGCAGGTAACACGTCCATTACCGTACCAATCACCAACAGTAGTAAGCACACCAGCATTAACTGTAGGAAGGCGGCATCACTGAAGGTGGTAATAAGCCCGGCAGCGTCTCTGGCAATCCCTGAGCGTGTTACAAACCAGCCCAGTACCGCCGAGGTGGCAAGCAAGAAAAACACCCCCAGAGAAGCGTACGGTCACGACCAGCGCATCCCAAATTTTTCGCCAAGTGAGATTCCGATAAAATACGACGCCAATCACGATGGCATACACCGCCGCAAACCCAGAGGCTTCAGTGATGGTGGTTAAGCCCGACAGAATGCCACCCAGAATAATCAGCGGCACCACCATGGCAGGCAGCGCAACCACAAACGACATCAGCGCTACTTTAAACGGCGTGGGCGCCTGTTTGGGATAACCCCGTTTCCAGGCTAGGAAAAAGCTCACGCCGAGCAGCGCTAAAGCCATCAACAGCCCAGGTACAATGCCACCCGCGAAAAGGTCGATCACCGAAATATCACGCAGCAACGTTGCATACACCACCATCACCACACTGGGTGGAATAATCGGCCCAATAATCGATGAACACGCCGTAACGGCGGCCGCATACTCAGCGTCGTAGCCCTGCCTTTTCATTTCGGGAATCATGATTTTGCCGATTGCCACGGTGTCAGTAACAGCGGCACCGGTTAACCCGGCAAAAAACACCGATACCGAAATATTGACGTGGGAAAGTGCACCACGAACACGGCCAAATAACGAATTATTAAACGCAATCAGCTTATGGGTTAGTCCGCCCTGATTCATTAGTTCGGCGGTAAAAATAAAATAAGGCACCGCAATTAACAGAAACCCAGAGACCCCTGAAAACATTCGGTCAGCAATGATGCCGAGCATGCGTTCTCCACCCAGGGAGAAACCACCAGCCAGCCCGGACATGGCCATAACAACCGCCACGGGAGCCCCAATAAACAGCAACAGCACAAATACAATAATCGTAGGCGTCATGGTCGGGTCTCCCCTTCAGAACTCTCAAGAAGCTCATCGATCACCTCATGCTCGCTTGTAAAGTGCTCAAGCAGTGCAAAGCCATGAACGAGATGCAGCAACATAATCAGGCCGCTGATAGGAACAACAATGGCCGTCACTTTGCTAGGAATGCGGATTTGATCCGACACCATGTAGACCTGAGTCGCGTTGGTGAAGTAGCCCCAGCCATACCAAGTAAGCATGAGTGCAAATAAGCCGAGGACTGCCAGACACATCACCGCTGCTATTTTCACCATGATTTTGGGCAGGCTACGCACTAGCAGCGTCATCGCTACATGCTCGCCATAGCGAAGTGAAATGGTCATGGAGAGAAAGCCTATCCATGGCAAAAAAAGCCGAGCCAGTGAATAGGTCCAGCTCAGCGTGCTGCCGGTAAACAGCTTGTAGAGAAAGGCGGTAAAAGAAATACCCAACATCGATAAAATACAGCCAACGCACAATACAATCGCCGCCTGATTGATGTGATCGCTTAGGCGGCGTAACGGGGGTAAAACGCTCATGGTGATTCCTCACGCTGAGGCAGCCTTTCTACCCCAGCGTTTGTCCGTCGCTAAGTCTTACTGGCCGTATATGCGCAGATCATCATCTGCAAGCTGCTGACCAACCCGCTCGACTTCGTCAAGTAGCCCCTGCACTCGGGCTTCATCCATACCGAAGTCATCGACAATCCACTCTTTCCAAGCGGGTCGAGCAACCTCTGCCATGCGTTCCCGCTCGGCATCAGGCATCAGGTAGCAAGCTTCAAAACGTTCGCAGGACTCTACCCAACTGGCGGTGGCAAGCGCACCAGACATACCGTGGCTCAGTTGAATCGCTTCGCGGGCAGAGCTGATTAACGCCTGTTGATGCGTTTCCGGTAGCGACTGATACCAGGATTCACTGACGACCCAAGGAGCACTGTTGTACACATGCCCTGTCAGGGTGGTGTAGTCCGTTACCGCATCAAAGTTGAACGTGGTATTCAGCACAGGAGCGTTGAACTGGCCATCCGCTAGCCCCGTTTCAAGGGCAGTAATCAGCTCACCCCAAGGGAGGGGCGTGGCAGAAGCACCAAGTGAGCGCATGATAGCCACGTGAGCGGGGTTCTCTTCGGTACGGATATTGAGCCCTTCGAGATCCTCCATGGTCTCAATCAAGCGCACGTTGTTAGTGAAGGCCACAAAACCACCGCCATCATCGAACGTACCTAAGTAGCGCATATTGGCATCTTCAACGGTGCCGGACATGAAGTCAGCAAACCATTCGCTGTCAAAGAAGCTCCACGCTTGGCGCCAGCTGGTAAACAAGAAGGGTGCCGTTACCGCTTGGTAGTCGCCATAAAACGACGACATTGCACCCGCTGACATAATGGTCGATTGCAGGGTACGACCACCCTGCACTTCTGAGCCGTTTTCTACTTCAGAACCTAACTGACCACCACCAAAAATAGAGACCTCAAGGTCTCCATCGGTACGCGCTTCCACAAGGTTTTTGAAATGCACCAGGGCAGGATAGATTTCGTTATTCTTCATATCCTCTGGAAGCTGTGTGGCGATGACCATTTCATAGGACTGCGCCTGGGCGGTGGCACTGGCAATAGCCAGTGGCAGAGCCGCCATGGCAGCGAATAAAAAAGACTGTGTAGGTTTCATAACTTACCTCGTTTTGGTTATTAGCTGGTTTGCGTTATGACTGGCGTTTCCACTCGTAAGCGATCGTTTTATTATCGTTATTGTTAAAGCCGTAGAAGGCGAACGTGACGACTCCCTGTTAGCTACTCGGCTCTCTGTTAGTTACTGGCTGTTAGCTACTGGTTAATGGCCTCCCACACTTCAATGGCCGCGGCTAAGTCTTCAAGCGATGCGCCAACTGACTTAAACAGCGTGATGGCCTCTGCAGAGCGCCGACCTGGCTTAGTTCCCGCAAGCACCTCAGCAAGCTCTGCCTTGATATCCTCGAAACGGAACGCGCCTTCGTCGATTGCCTGAAGAATATCGCCGGCTTCGCCCTTAGCCCCAGCATAGGTGTCCACAAATACGACAGATCGACGTAGGCACTCAGCATCGGTTTCGCGCATTTGGGGGCGGAAGGCGCCGATAAGGTCAACATGCGTGCCCGGTGTTAACCACTCACCTTTAATTAGCGGCTCTGTGGAGAGCGTGACGCAGCTGACAATATCAGCCTGTACAACCGCGTCTTGCAGATCACTAACGACCTGGGTGTCAAATCGGTCGGCATAGGCCTCGGCGATAGCAGAAGCCTTTTCAGGGTTCCTGCCCCACACCAACACACGTTTGATTGGTCGAATGCTGGCATGGGCTTCAATGACCATAGGGGCCAACTTGCCAGTTCCCACCACCAATAGCGTTTCCGCCGCCTCGTTGGCTAGTGCTTGTGCCGCCAAGGCAGAGGCAGCAGCTGTGCGGCGGCGCGTTAGTTCGCTACCATCAATGCACGCTAGTGGTTGGCCGTGTTTACCTTCACTAAGCAAATACAGCCCTGAAATAGCAGGAATATTGTGCTGGGCATTCTGGGGAAAGACGTTGACCATTTTGACGCCGATATAGCCTGCTGGCTCCCAGGCAGGCATCAGCAGCATGGTGGCTTCACCGTCGGGGCGATGCATCGCGTGATGATGGCGTGGCGGAGATTCAACGCCGTTCACAAAGGTGGTATGTAGCCGCTTAATCAAACCTTCCCAGGTTAGATAGCGTTCCACTTCCGCCGCAGACACAACCCGCATATCAAGCCTCCGGCAGCGCAGCAACAACCATGATTTCTACTTTCCACTCCGGCTTGGCAAGCTTGGCTTCAATCGCTGCACGTACAGGCGGGCGTCCAGGCACTACCCAGGCATCCCAAGCAGCATTCATTTGGTCAAACTCGGCCATGCTGGTGACCCAAATTTGCGCCGAGATAAGCTGCTCTTTCGAGGTGCCTGCCTGGGCTAACAGTTGGTCAATGCGCGCGAGCACTTGCTCGGTCTGGCCACGCATATCAGCCGTTGCATCACTGGGCACTTGGCCAGCGAGATAAACGGTGCCGTTGTGAATCGCGACTTGGCTCATGCGGGCATTGCTGTCTTGATAGGTAACGCTCATGGTGTCTCTCCAAGGAAAATGAGGTTCCTCTTGAGACTACGATGATGATGAGCGACGTGCTTGCCCGAAACTCTGGCAAATTTGCCCGTAAGTGTTGTAACTCATCGAGCTATGATTTCTGTTTGCCAAGCTAACGGTCTGAGGAGGGGGCAATTTCAAAGTAACGCCGATAGGCGCGAGAAAAGCTTCCTTGGTCACGGAAGCCAACCAGCATGGCAATATGGCCCAGGCTTAGTGCGCTGTGCCGAACCAACGTACGGGCGTGTTCAAGCCGTCTGCGCTGAACATATGCTAATGGCGTCACACCGGTTAGGTCACGAAAACAGGCATGAAAATGCCCAGGGCTTAGCGCACATAATGCGGCTAATTGCTCAACCCGAATATCGTCCGCCAAGTGCTGATCCAGCCACGCATCCAGCCTTTCCAGGTCAAGCCGTTCGCTGATACAGCGAACACCGATCTGGTCAGCAACTTGCTTCGGCTCATCTTGAAGGTACATATACAGCGCTCGAAGCAGCAGCACGGCAATTTCATTTTGCAGCGCGGGGCACTGCTCCAACTGATTCGTTAAGGCATGGGTCAGCTGATTAAGCGCCGGAGGTACGGTAAAAAAACGTGGTTTGTCGAATAGCCGCTCGATTTCACTGCCTTTTTCCAACACCGCCAAGTGCTTAACAGGAATGTCCAACACCAGCGTGCGGTTACTGCCATCGCCTTGGTACTCATGGTGTCGAGAAGACGGGATCAAGCAGCCACGGCGTGCCGTGACACGCTCGCTCTGCCCTTCCATAGCAAGCTCAGTCACGCCACACGTTGCCAGAATTAACTGGTGAAAATCGTGTGAGTGGGATACCTGTTCGGGGGCTAAATTACGGTTATGCAGCTCAAACTGGACCATGGACGTACCGTTTGGTTCTACGTTGACGATTGCACTATAAAACGGCTGACCATAGAAAAGCGAGAGAACGCTAACGCTTGGCTAACGCTCTCTTTTTGCGTAAAGCAATTTAACTAATGGCTAGTTACAGATAACTACGCTGATCTGTAAAAAGCGGTAGCTGCTAAGCTAGTCCAGTACCGCTTTGGCAATGTCATTAGGTCATCGTGTTGTAATTGGTATTCCAGTTAACGTTGTCAAAGTCGCCAAGATTAATAGCCTCGAACGACGCTAGCGTGTCTGTATCAAACGCACTGTTTGAGAGTGCTTCCACACGCTGCAGCAGCGCATCATCGGCGATGTCTGGCGTATTGCCATCTCCGGCTAAGAGATACACCACGTCACCGGTTTCCAGGCCAAGTTGATCAAGCCAATCAACACTGCTTTCAAATTCAGCGGTCGTGAACACGGAGAAGGCGTCATTAACGTCTAGCGCTTGCACCTCTTCGCTGATCACAAGCCCAGTCCCCTCGCCGCGCAGTGCTGCGAACTCATCGGCGGTCAGGTCAACGCGTAACTCGTCAGCACCTGGCACATCACCGACGCGGAAGTCGGTGATGCTCATCACCTCGCCACCAGGCTGACCATCCACCGTAAAGGTTTGGGCAAGTTGATCAATGCTTCCTCCGACTTCAGCACCCGGCTGATGCTCGTAGCCATTGACCGTAAAGGCAATATTCAGATCCTGCTCATCGTCACTGTTAAGCGGGTCATCAATGACGACAATGCTTGCGGCATCATCGACTAGAAAATCAGCAGGAACCCCACCATTGCCTGCGACATTAAGGGTGTAGATATTGCTGTAGGTATCCTGCACTACCCATGAGGTTAGCGAGGAGAGAGGCACGTCGTTATTTACCGCGCCGTCCAGCAGTGTACTGGCGGTATCAAATAGCTCCTTCGCCGCGCGAACATCCAACAATCCAGCATCAAAAAATGCGCTTTGATCGGTCTCTAACGCGTAATTTTCAGGGATGCTTCCCCCGCTGATAGAGCGCTGTACCAGATCCGCTAGGGGGTAAGACACTGTTAGCCCTGTTTGGTCAAAGTTCTTTAGCTCGCTGAGCACTTCAAAATCTTGATAACCGATCTCATCAGTATTGACGCGTACACTGCTCGCCGCTAATAGTACGTCACTATCGATAGCGTCCATGAGCTGCTGGACACTATCTTCCACCACCCAGTTCAGCAACGTTTCGCGGTCCAGCTCAGCGGCATTGTTGGCACCTGCCACAATGGAGGCGACGGTGGCTAGCAGTTGCTCACCTTCCGCGACGGTTAACGAGGAGGCATCAAAAAGCTGGTCAGCCAGCACTTGGTAGCTACCCGGGCGCTCATCGGTGCTGGCAGGCAATACCTCTCCGGCATTTATTACGGCAACCGCTTCTTGTAAGGAGTAACCCACTTCCACGCTATCGAGCGTCACATTGCCTAGCGCGACAAACGCCTCGTACTGCTCGGCGCTCAGGAGCTCATCAGTTCCCAACTCCAAGCTGATAGTAGTAGCGCCCGTTACCCACGCTTCATCACTCGCCGCTAATAAATCATCCGCCTGAGCCCTGGTAATACTCCACGTTTGCAGCACTTCCACACTGACATCACGGCTGTTTAGCGCACCATCGACAATTGCCTGAACCGACTGATATCGGGCTTGTGCATCAGCAACCGTAGCAAGTGAGAAATTGGGTAGCTCACCACTGTTTGGGGAGATTTCATAGCTATTGGCAATGCTTTCAATCTGATTCAGCGTTAAGTTACTGGTTAAGATAAATCGCACGGGCGTATCGCCAAGCTCAAAATTATCTAACCGTTGTAAACGCTGTAAATCAGCAATCGCTAGAATGTCGTTATTAACTGATACCTGCTCTGCGCCAGTGATATGCAACGGGAATTCAGTGCCAGCCTGAGCCTCTAGCAAGGCAGCTGCCGTATCAACAACCGTCCATTTCAGTAGTGCATTTACTGCTGGCGTGGGCCCATTGGCATTTGCCAGTGCAGATAGTGCTTTATCCACCAACGGTTTAACGTCAGCAGCGGTGAAGGTACCCACGGACAGCTCTTCATCAGCAATGCGATAACCCACACTGTTATCGCTTGGATCTTTATTGAGACTTTCAACACCCTCTTCGTCAATGATCTCTAATGCTTCTTCTAGGGTATACAGCACCTCAATGGGGTCATCGGCATACTGATAGTTACCTAGGGTCGTCAACGACTGATATTGCGCGTAGGTGATTTGATCATCCGTAATCGTGACATTGCCAGCCAGCGTTACGTGGCTCTGATTGATCGCACGAATAACGTTGTCAGCTGTGTCGCTTACCGTCCAGTCAAACAGGGTTTGAACGGTTTCATTGTTATTTTCAAGACCGTTAGCCGCTTCCAATACCGTGCGGATATTTGCCAAGGTGTCGGCGGAGTCTACGACAGTTAAGGTTTCCACCCTGGCTGTCGTGTCATCTAGCAGACTAAAACGCCCTGCTGGTGCGAGCAGATCGGCCTCTTCGGCACGCAGCGCATCGCTAATATCGGCATAGGTTACTGCGGTCGTATCACCTAAGCTAAAGTTGTTCAGCGTCGTATCCAAACGCTCATATTGTGCTGCGGTTAAGGTGAGGTTAGTGACTTGAATGGTATCCGCAAGCTGCAACCCTTCAGGGAGATTAGCCCTTAACTGCGCCTGGATATTAGTGTAGCTATCAAGCACGCTCCAGGTATAAACGCTGCCGAGGTTCGGCGCGTTTTCGGCGCTATCTAGCAGTTGGCGCACAGCGGCCAGATCATTAATAGCAGACTGTGCAGTCAATGGCTGCGGGGCAAATAACGCGCCAGTACTGATGATGTAATTAGCCACGACATCGTCGATACCGACGCTAAACGCCTGTGCTAGCGTGTACTCCACCTGCTCGTCGCCACGCAGGTAGCCGACATTATCGCTTTCAATCGCTAACAGCGCATTGTATTCGCCGATGCTAATCGTTGGGTCGGTGACACGAAGTTCGTCAGCAAGGGCGATATGCAATGCACCCTGCTCAACGGCTAAAATCGCCTCAGCAGTATCATTAATCACCCAGTTGAATAGCTCGTCAGCGTCTAGCCCATCGGCGTTATTGGCGCCGCTTATTATGTCTTCAACACGAGCAAGCTCAGAACTAGCACCAGCAACGCTGAGCTCTCCTGGGCTGTAAACATCGGGTGCAATTTGATAGTTGTCCGCTAGTTCAATGTCGGTACTGATAGCACCTTCTAGGGTATAGCGAACAACCGTGGCGGCCAGTTCAAAGTTTTCTAACATGGCCAAGCGTTCGTACTGGGATTGATTAATTCCTACATTAGCGACACGCACCTGATCCGCCAACATCACGTGATCTTCAGCAATATCACCAATGATAGTATTGGCGTTATCGACCACTACCCAGCTAAATGGCAGGTTTTCGCTCAGTTCAGCACTATTTTCAGCGTTTTTCGCCAACTCGACGACCTGGGTATACGCGTCACGTGCGTCTTCCACGGTGACTTCGCCAGCCTCACGAATCGCCTCTAGATTGATCGCATAATTATTGAGCAGCGAATCACTATTGTCAGCAGCAATGGCGCTTGAAAGGGTGTACTCAACGGTTTCTCCGCTGCGTACGTAATTGCTCTGAAGTCCTGTTAGGGCTTCATACTGTGCCAAGGTAATCACACCATCGCTAACGTTGACGGCATTGGCACGCAGTAAATGGGCAACATCACCCGCATCCAAAATAGCGTCAACCGTATCAAGCACTGTCCAGTTGAAGAGTTGATCGACATTGGGCGTTTCTGGGTTCAGCGCATTCGCCAGAATGTTTTCTACGGTCGCGAGCGTATCTTCTGCTTCCAACACACTAACACTGCCCGCATTAAAGGGCGGCTGTTGGGCGATTTCGTAGTTATCGGCAAGCACGTCAGCAGCGATTGCTTGTGCCAGGGTGTAGCCTACAACGGTGTCGCCTAGCTGGAAGTTATCCAGCGTATTAAGCTGGTCAAACTCATCAACGGTTATCGCACGGTCACTAATCGTGACGGGGTTAGCGCCAGCGACGTGGCCATCGTTGATATCCGCAATAATGGCACTAGCACTATCACTGACGGCCCATTGAAATAGCGTCAGTGGCGGTTGATTGTTGGCACCTTCCAAAACACGCGAAACATCGGCAAAGGCTGAAGCGGCTTGTGCGACGGTCACGGTACCGACATTAAGAGGAGCATCGAGATCAATGATGTAGTTGCTGGCCAGCGGTGCTGCATCAAGAGCTTGTGCAAGCGTATAGCCTACTTCTGTGGCACCTAGCTCGAAATTGCTCAGCGCATAGAGCTGCTTAAATTGCTCTGGCGTAATGACGGCTTCTGTGACACTGACACGGCGGGCCTCATTAAGCTGCGGGTCAGCACTGGAAGCGTTTATCACGTTGTCAAAACTATCGAGGATGGTCCAGTTCAACAACATCTCACGTGTTAAACCATCATCCCCAGTGTTCAGCGCGCGATCCGTTAACAGCCGTGTTTCATCAATAAGCTCTGCCGCTTCACGCAGGCTTAATTCATTATTAACAAACGGCGTTTCTGGATCTAACGTGTAGTTTGCGGGCATTTCTGCCGTTTTCAGCGCCTCTTCAAGCGTGTAAGGCACCACGGTGCTGCCAAGCACAAAGTTATCCAGCGTATTCAAGTCTGCGAACTGGTCCGGCCGGATCGTTTCATCCGTTAGCGTAACGCGCTCAGCACCTAAAACGGCGGGGCGCTCCAAACCGCCAGTCACCAACACATCTTCGACGCTAGCGCGAATTGACCAAGTGTAAATGTCGGAAAGCTCGATAGGCGCCGTTCCAACATCGTAATCACCTGCTAAGATCTTCTCCACCAGCGCCAAGCGGTCGGCGGCAACGGTCAATCCCAACGTACCCGCAGAGAACGCCTGATCAGGGTTGATCAAGTACTGAGAGGGCAAGTCTCCTTTTTGCGCAAGATTAACCGCGGTTTGAAGCGTGAGATAAGGAAGATCAGCGCGAACATCAATCGTATTAGAAAGATCGCTGTTGGGGTTTTGAACCGCTTGTTGAGCATCGCGAAGTGGGTTGCTGTCGCCGTCCCGATAAGCATCAAGATTAACGTCTGCCCCGGCGTTATCAATAGCGTCTAGCGCTTGTTTTACCTGACCGGCAATAGAAGGCAGCCCTAATGCATCAGCCATTTGCTGATTGGTCAGCTCACGCCCCGCTTCATTGGCTTGATTGAGTGCGTTGGCAAGTAGTGAAAGCGCGTCGCTACTGCTAATGCCCGCACTGTCGGCCATCGCTAGCAAGCCAGCAACTTTAACACCCGCGACAAGCAACTCAACGCTAGCGGATTGATCGCCCAGTGGATCGGTAGTCAGCAAATCAACGCGTTCATCTAATCCCAATGCAGTTTTAATGACACTTTGTGATGTGGCGTCGTTAATATCGAACTGCGCCGATAACTGAACCATCATGGTGGTCAACGGCGTGATCACCGTGGCATCTTCTGGCGCTCGCAACACCCCGTTGAACGGCAGCCCAGTGGCAATATCAACGCCACCTGTGGCCGTCAAGATACCGCTGCCCTGCAGGCCACTGAAGAAACCGCTATTGTCGGTTTCCACTTGATTAGCATTGACGGCACGAGTAACGGTGGCACCAGCAATATAGCCATCAATCACATAGCCGCTGGTCGTAGTTGGTTCTGGTGCAGGCGGTGTTGAGGAATCACCACCTCCCCCGCCGCCGCCGCCACCTGCTGCGGCCGCACCTAACGCCAACGCCCCACCACCGAGGTAAAGCCAGGGAGGAATATCGCCAAAAGAGCTAACTGGGGTGCTGCTACCGCTTGTGGCATTTGCATTACTTGGCGTGGTTTCGCTGCCGCTAACGCTAGGTGAAAAAGACGCACTAGGCACAAAGAGCAGCGTGCCAAAGTCAGTGCTTTCTGCCACACCTTGCTGCAACGCACTGCTCGGGCTGATTAACAAAAGATCACCCTGTTGAACCACGGCGCCACGCTCCACGAGCAACAGCGAGCCATCTGCGCGGGTAATCATTACATTACCATCAGGCAACAGCTCCCAGGTCTGCACATTGGGCAACTGGCTTAACGGCACAAGAAGGCCGCTGTCGGCATCCAACTTTTCCATGAGCGCTGTGATATCGACCACCACACGGCCGCCCTCAAGTTCAACATCGGCAGCCGCTAGATAAATACGTTGGCCGTTATCCATTACCAATGTCAGGCTGCCATTAGGCTGGCGAATAACCTCATCAACCCCTTGCAGGTCATTAACAGCGACCATGTCATCAGCCATCGCCTGCTGAGCCATCAGCGGCAGTACTAGCGTTGCCGCCATTCCACCACGCTTCAACACTTTTTGGTTTTTCGCCATCCAACGGCGAACGAAAGCAAGGCGTGCCTGCGGATCAGTCGGTATTTCTATGCGCGCCACACCCTCTTGGGTGTCAGCGAACGCTTGCCAGTCGCCCTGTGAGTCCACTGAACTCACCCTGACGCCATTGAGCAGGTGGCCGTTCATCACGCCAGGCTGGGTCGACTTAAGAATATCGGCTGATGATATCGCCATTGAGCACTTCTCCACTGAAAGTTCGCAGGCGCTTGGCGCCTAATCGTTTTTATATCTGGTTGGCGTATATCGCCCACACGCCTGCACGTACACTGTGCTTATCAGACGCATTAGAAAAATAGGCCTAAGTATTCCACAAAGAAGTATTAGCCAAACCCTGAAAAAGGCTGGTTATATAGCGGTAACAGAGCATTAGACGCATCGCCACCACTGAAATGCGGTAGCACGCAATGGAATCAGCCGAAAAGAACGGCCAGATGAAAAGAGATCGTAAAAAGCAGACTTCCCCCCCTCATTAGCTCTCAGCCCGCTGCGATATGCTTTTGGGGAAGCGAATGTCGGCTTTTCAATGGGAGCTGTATTCAGCAAGCTTTCATGAATTACTATGCAGTAATGGCCAATTAACTCCGAGAGATATCGTCAATCACTAACCTGATTTGATCTCGCAACCAACTCAGTCCGACATCCTTGTCCGTCCATATCGCCCAATTCATAGTTACCGGTGGGAAATTAAGTGAAATCGGCATTTCACAAAATGCAAGCCCGAATAACGGTGCATACTGCACGGCAATCCTTCTAGGCACTGTTGCCACGACAGGTGCATTGCGTGCTGCAGCAAGCAGCGGCATAAAATCAGGCGCCGCTAAGATGACATTGAGCTCTATTCCCAATGCTTCCAAAGCATCACCAACACAGCCCGCGACATTTGCCGTCTGGGACAGAACAGCATGCCGTGCGCCAAGATAATCGTCACGCGATAATGGCGGTACCAATCGACAGAGATCGGCATTAAAGCAGCATGCTATGTTAGATTCGAACAGGACCTCTCCTAGATGACGAGACTGTTTACAGCCAATAGCCAAATCAATTTCGCCCGAATCCATCATCATATCCACTGTTTCGACCGTAATCGCACGGCTTAGCAGCCGAACCCCCGGTGCCGTTGATTGCAACCGATCCATCAAGGCAGGTAGCAGAACCATCTCCATTTCACCGGCAATACCCACCCGAAAAATCCGGTCTGCTGTTTGCGGCTCAAAACTATCCGATGACTGAAGCGCATTTTGCGCCTGTGTCAACGCTACTCGCACCGGCCCAGCCAGCGCTCGGGCTTTGGCCGTTGGCTGCATTTTCTGCCCGACACGAACGAAAAGATCGTCCTGCAATAACATCCGCAGTGTCGATAAATTATGACTCATTGCCGACTGACCAATACGGAGTTTCTCGGCAGATTTGGTGACACTCAGCTCTTGCATCATTGCGTCAAACGCGACCATAAGATTGAGGTCGAAGGAGCCTAAATTGAAATGATCAATATTATCCATGATTGGCATCGATTTGATTGCTGACCAATGGGAATATACCTTTTCCTCATGGCGTTACAAACCGCCGGTTGAATTCTGGCCTGTTGATTGATTGAGAGAGGGTGTTTTTATGCTGTCACGCAGAGATATGCTTAAAGGTTCGCTTGCTGCTATGGCCGTTGGTGCAGCCGCCAGCACCGTTTTCATCCCATTACACGCTGCAGCCAGTGCGCCGCTAATTGGCACGCAGGCGCCGGGCTATTACCGCTTGATGGTCGGTGATGTCGAAGTCACCGCACTCTCGGATGGTACGGGCCTGTTTCCGATCGCCGACCTTTACCTGAATATCACCCCCGAACAGGCTCGCACAGCACTTGCCAATGCGTTTCAAGGCACGCCAACCCATCTGTCAGTTAATGCCTATCTGCTGAATTTCGGTGATCGGCTGATTCTTCTGGATGCAGGAACCGGTGATCTGATGGGCCCAGCCTTGGGCAAACTGACAAGCAATATCATCGCATCGGGCTATCATCCCGATCAGATCGATGATGTGGTAATTACCCACATTCACCCCGACCATGTCGGTGGACTTGTCCTGAATGGCAACAAAGTGTTTGCCAACGCGATGGTCCATGTACCAAAACTGGATGCGGAGTATTGGCTTAGTGCCGAAAATCGTGACAAGGCCCCAGACGACGCCAAGCAGTTCTTTGATCAGGCGGTCTCGTCAACCAAGCCCTATATCGACAGCGACACGCTTAGAACCTACGACACGGATATGCCAGCCATTCCAGGCGTGATTAATTCAACCCATCGCCCAGGCCATACCCCTGGTCACAGTGCCTTATGGTTTGAAAGCAAAGGCGAAAAATTCGTCTACTGGGGCGATATCACGCATGGCGATGTCATTCAATTCGACGAACCAGGCGTGGCGATTGCCTTTGATGTTGACCCGGACCTGGCTGTCATCACTCGCGAAGCGGCCTTTGCCGAAGCGGTAGCGGAGAGGTACATGGTAGCTGGTTGCCATATCGCATTCCCAGGCATCGGATACGTGGTCGAAGACAGCACGATGTTTGACTGGGTGCCCGTCAATTATCGCGCAGACGTCTGATCTATAGCCATTATTTGCCCATGCACGACAAACGATTGGACGGCGCTGGGCAATGCGGTCACTGCTAAATAATTGCGATCATGCCCTAACCACAACGGTAAACAGACACAAAAAAGAGCTTAGCGATAAATCGCTAAGCCCTTGAATTTGGTGCCGGTGGCTAGACTCGAACTGGCACACCCGTAAAGGCGGCGGATTTTGAAGCCTTTGCTTATTAGCACGTTACAGCACACTGCCCGTATCTGGCTTCTCTGCTTTATCAACAGCCTGCTTTGACCTGCTTTGGCATACAGCGATGGACAGTTTTTTTCCACTTCCCTTAAGCCATGCCAAAACGAGCATTTTCAAAAAAAACTTATCCTCCTACGCCCCAAAACCAAAATTTTCTTGGCAATCTTTCGTAACCGATATTCACTTAGGCATCATGGACGATGAAAAAAACAGCGCTGCTCGCGTTCCTATTTGTTCTTCCGGTTACCGCTCACGCTGAGATTTTCAAGTGTGTCGAGAATGACCATACCACCTTTCAAGATTTCCCTTGTGTCAACGGCAACTCTGAAACTGTCGATACCAACAACTTAACAATCATTGCTCCACCGAAGGGTACCGCACATCCTCAGCCTTCCCGATCCGTGACGACTCCACCCCGTCCGCGCCTTTACTTGCCGTATCTAAACCGACATCAAACCGACATCAAACCGACATAGAGCGCCGCAATGCTAGAGTAAAGGCACGCGCTCGATATCCTTTGAGATAGGCAGTTGATAAGCAGGCTCGGTAGGCCACCAACGCGTATATCTAGTTACACCTATGGTGGTGCGGCTGTTTCGTCGGCTGAATTGGGATGGTAGCCGTCCTTTCCAGAACGGCCGTCATGCAGTGATTATCTTTAATGGAGAGGTTTCTAGTTATTCTGGTAATTAGTTATTTTTTTATGGCTTTAATTATTTCTATTAAGTTGTCGCTTACATCTGGAGCATTCCATTCACTTGTTTCCAAGTCTTTATACATTAGGCCATGGAATTTCTCAGTAGCCGATAAGGCTTCATTGGAATCCATTTCTCCTATTCTATATTTATGAAAAATGGATATAGCAATTCTATTTTCTATCTTAGCTAGCATTTGTTCATACTGATCTTCTTTTCTCAGGTTAATTCTAAGGAAATAACCCAAAACAAACATCATAGAAACACCACTTAAAAAAAGACCATATCCAGGATCAAAAGCAATATAAAAAAGAAATGCAAAAATGGGAGTAATGTACATACTAAAAATAATTTTATTTAGAACACCTCTAACTCGCCTAAGATTACTTTTTATTTGCTTAGAAAAGTCTTTCATACCTGAAAAAATGGAGGTTAAACCAGTCTCATCTTCTATGCTTTCCAGAACTTCTGCATTAACCTTTAACCTTTTATCCATGTCTTTTATTAGTTCATGCTCTTCTTTTATAGCCTCTTTAACTTGCGTCGCCAGCTTATCTTCAAATTTTGCCACAGCTCTTTCTTCAATCAATCTATATCTTATTTTATTATCATAAATATAAATTTTTTTATTTATTTTTTCTTCATATTCTTTACCGCTTGGAATTTTCACTAAAAGTTCAAATGATTTCTTCGTTAGCCATAATGCTTCTTCAACAGGGCTTCCTTCACCATACGCAGTAATCGCTTCATTGCTATAAATATAAAGAAAGCAAAAATACTCAACCACTGCATCTTGATCAAACCGGTTACCTAAGCTAACGCTCTCTAAAACGTTATTCCAAGTAGGTACATTCTCATAAAAATCACCGTCACTATTCATTAAATAATCGCAAGACTTTAGCATAAGCCTAATGGCTTCTCTAAAACACTCGTTATCTTTATTATTATCCTCTAATTCATTACTTAAATATTTATCCAATATAAAACTTATTCTTTTTAATGCGTTACCTGTTACATAAGCATTTAAATTACTATCCACAACCCCTACCTCCCTGGAACCATCTATCCACAACCCGTTGTGCTAGTCGGTATCCGTCCCTGTTTGCTTCAACTCGCGGCGAGCCCTCTCTATTTCGGGGCTTACTTGTCCGCACGCCTCGTCTGTCATTCCAGTTAGTAGCCAAATTTCGGCCATTGCTCACCCTTCAAAATTTTTAATTAAAGTCAAATAGTTGCTACTCCCCCCACTATCTAATACCCCAGCCTAACGAATTTCTCTCATGTTGAGCTATGTCAGCGGGCAAATACCCATGTCTGCATCTACCAGTTAATTGACACATCGATGCAATCATCTACTAGATAAAGCTTTAATGATTCTTAAAATATCACAACATACCACAGCGAGCAGATACAGCATGGAAATGAGTAATACGCCCCACGTCCCAGCACCTCATGACGATAGAGCGTTTCTCAACGCCAACTTGCCATACTGTTTCATGGAGTGTGCCAAAAATATCGGCGGACAAAAAGTGGATACATAAAAAACTGAGAAGGGAAAAACTAGGCAAGCAGGCACAAAAAAGGGCTTAGCGATAAATCGCTAAGCCCTTGAATTTGGTGCCGGTGGCCAGACTCGAACTGGCACACCCGTAAAGGCGGCGGATTTTGAATCCGCTGCGTCTACCAATTCCGCCACACCGGCAATGGCTGCGCATTATACGGAGATAACTTCACAGGTCAATCACATTGACTGACTTTATCTATCTAAAGCGCTATCCTATGCCGCCTGTTTGACCACTGATAAGAGCCATTTCCATGCAGCGCGCGGATTTTCATTTCGAGCTACCCGACGAGCTAATTGCTCGCTACCCTTCTGAGCAGCGCAGCGACTGCCGTTTGCTATGCGTGGATGGCCAGAGCGGCGCGCTTGAGCATCGCCGGTTTCCTGATTTACTTGAACTACTCGAACCCGGCGACTTGCTGGTATTCAATGACACGCGCGTCATTCCAGCACGCCTGCACGGCCACAAAGCTAGCGGCGGTAAAGTAGAAATGCTGCTGGAGCGCCCGTTGGATAGCCACCGTGGTTTGGCGCATATTCGTTCGAGCAAATCGCCCAAGCCAGGCACCGAGCTGATCTTTGAAGGCGACATTCATGCGGTGGTTGAAGGCCGCCGCGATGCACTGTTTGAGCTGCGCTTTTTAGGCGACACACCAATGATTGCGCTGCTTGAAAAGCACGGCCATATGCCACTGCCGCCCTATATCACCCGTGACGATGAGCTGAGTGATCGGGAACGCTATCAAACCGTGTATGCCCGCCGCGACGGTGCAGTAGCAGCGCCTACCGCGGGGCTTCACTTTGACCAACCGTTGCTGGATGCCCTGGCCGAGAAAGGCGTTAACAGTGCCTTTGTGACCTTGCACGTCGGCGCTGGCACCTTTCAGCCAGTACGCGTCGACAACATCCTTGAACACCATATGCATAGCGAGTGGATTGAGGTGTCTGAGACCGCCTGTCAACAAGTGCGTGACACTCAGGCTGCGGGGAAACGGGTCATTGCCGTCGGCACTACCAGCGTGCGCTGCTTAGAAAGCGCTTGCCTGAAAAGTAGCGACGGCCAGATCGCCCCCTACAGCGGCGACACCGATATCTTTATCTACCCTGGCTACGAATGGCGCTGTGTGGATGCTCTGATAACTAATTTCCACCTGCCCGAGTCGACCCTGTTGATGCTGGTCTCTGCATTTGCCGGCTATGACCACATGATGCGGGCATACCGCACGGCAGTTGACGAGCGCTACGCGTTCTTTAGTTATGGCGATGCCATGCTGCTGACCCGCTAAACACGATACGTCCAGCGCCTTAACCGATTATTGACGAGTTATTTAGATGCGAAACGAATGTTTTATGCGCTTTGAGCGCCTAGCCGACGATGGCCGTGCGCGCCGGGGGCGCCTGCACTTCCCCCGCGGCACTGTCGAAACCCCGGCCTTTATGCCGGTGGGTACCTACGGCACGGTGAAGGGCATGACACCAGACTCCGTGAAAGAGATTGGCGCAGAAATCATTCTCGGCAACACCTTTCACCTATGGCTGCGCCCAGGCACCGACGTAATTGAAGCCCATGGCGACTTGCATGATTTTGCCCAATGGGACAAACCTATCCTGACCGATTCCGGCGGTTTTCAGGTTTTTTCCTTAGGCGAAATGCGCAAAATTACCGAGCAAGGCGTTCACTTCCGTTCACCGGTTGATGGCAGCAAGGTGTTCATGGGGCCGGAAGAATCCATGGCCGTGCAGCGCTCACTGGGCTCTGACGTGGTGATGATCTTCGACGAGTGCACACCGTACCCAGCCACCTTTGAAGAAGCCGAAAAATCCATGGAGCTTTCGCTACGTTGGGCGAAACGCTCACGCGATGCTCATGGTAACTCACCTTCAGCGCTGTTCGGCATTATTCAAGGCGGCATGCACCCTGAACTTCGCGAACGCTCACTAAAAGGGCTGCTCGAGATTGGCTTTGATGGCTTGGCCATTGGCGGTCTGTCGGTAGGCGAACCCAAAGAAGAGATGATCAAGGTGCTTGATTATCTACCGACGTGGATGCCGGACGACACCCCTCGCTACCTGATGGGCGTTGGCAAACCAGAAGACTTGGTAGAGGGCGTACGTCGCGGTGTCGACATGTTCGATTGCGTGATGCCTACCCGTAATGCGCGCAACGGCCACCTGTTTACCTCAGAGGGTACGGTCAAGATCCGTAACGCCAAGCACCGCTTCGATACCCAACCGCTTGATGCCGAGTGTGACTGCTATACCTGTAAGAATTTCTCACGGGGCTACTTGCACCACCTGGATCGTTGTAACGAAATGCTGGGTTCCATGCTCAATACCATCCATAACTTACGCTACTACCAGCGGGTAATGGCTGATTTGCGCGCGGCAATCGAAGCGGGTACATTGACGACCTTTGTGGAAGGCTTTTATGCCCAGCGCGGCCTGCCAGTGCCTCCCCTAGCGAATTAATCGCCATCCGCCATTGGCGGGTGGTTTAATCGGTTCACCCATTGAGTTTTCTAACCCAGGAGTTCTCTGCAATGCTGGATTTCTTCATCTCACCAGCCCATGCCCAAGAAGCCGCTGCCGGCGGTGGCATCGCGCAAATTGTCATGCTGGTTGGTTTTGTGCTGATTTTTTACTTCCTGCTGTGGCGCCCCCAGGCAAAGCGCGCTAAGCAGCACAAACAGCTGGTTACTGGCTTGGCCAAAGGCGATGAAGTCGTCATCGGTGGCGGTCTTGTTGGTCGTGTTACCAAAGTTAGTGATGAGTTCCTAACGCTGGAAGTTTCTGAAGGCACCGAAGTTAACGTGCAGAAAAATGCCGTTGCTGCCGTACTTCCTAAAGGCACTATTAAGTCCATCTAACGCCTGCATCTCCCCCCTGCCGATCCAGTGCCAGCCACCCCGGCAGGGGTGACATGGTAGCCACGATGGTGAACTTTGCTGTGCGCGGTCTGTCCGTGCACAGCAATTCCGTTTGTAATTGAAGGCAGGGCTTGCATGCTCAACCGTTACCCCCTGTGGAAGTATCTGCTGATACTGGTCGTCCTGGTGGTTGGCCTTATCTATTCGCTTCCCAATTTATTCCCCGCAGATCCCGCCATCCAGGTTAGCGATGCCCAGGGCGATTCGCTGGATGAACGGCAAATATCCCGCGTTGAAGAAGCGCTCATTGATAGCGATATCGGCATTAAAGCCATTGAAGAAACGAATGGCCAATGGCTGATTCGCCTTCAGAGTGATGATGATCAGCTAGACGCCCGCGATATTGCCGCAGATGTATTGGGTAGTGACGCGACTGTCGCACTCAACCTCGCTGACGCCACCCCTGGTTGGCTGCAAGCCTTTTCCGCATCTCCCATGACACTGGGCCTAGATTTACGTGGAGGCGTGCACTTCTTACTCGAAGTAGATATGGATGCCGCCCTTACCCAGCGCTTGGAAGTGAATGCCAGCGCCATGCGTGAACTGCTACGTGGGGAGCGCATTCGCTATCGCAATACCACCATCGACGAGCGTTCACTTTCAATCGGCTTTGGCAGTGCAGAAGACCGCGATACTGCCCGGCGCTTGATTAGCCGCGACTTCCCTAATTTTGAATACAGCAATGAAGGCGATGGTCGTGCTTCCAACCTAGTCATGACGCTCAGCGACCAAACGGTCAACGAGATTCAGGACTATGCGATCAATCAAAACTTAACCACGCTACGCAACCGCGTAAACGAGCTGGGCGTCGCTGAGCCGATGGTTCAACGCCAAGGGCCTAGTCAAATCGTTGTTGAACTGCCCGGCGTTCAAGATACCGTGGCTGCAAAGCGCATTGTGGGTGCAACGGCAAACCTAGAGTTTCGCCTGGAAGCTCGCAACGACACGCCTGACACGGAAACCGAACGTCTAGAATTCCGTAACGACCCAGCACGCTCGGCAGAGCTGATGCGCGATGTCATTATTACCGGTGATAGCGTATCCAGTGCCAGCAATAGCTTTGATGAAAATGGTCGCCCACAGGTCAACATTAACTTGGACGGCACCGGCGGCACGTTAATGAACCGCGCCACGCGAACCAACATCGGTCGCAATATGGCGGTATTGTTCATTGAACATAAAAGCGAAGATCGCGTAGAAATCGACCCCGAAACGGGCGAAGAAACGATTATTCGCGAGCCCTACGTCGAACGCGGCTTGATCAGCCTTGCCACCATCCAAAGCGCACTGGGCAATAGCTTCCGCATTACCGGCTTAGACTCACCGACTGAAGCTGCTGAGCTTGCCCTTCTGCTCCGCTCTGGTTCACTGGCCGCCCCTATCTACTTTGTCCAGGAACGTACTATTGGACCAAGCCTGGGTGCCGAAAACATTGAGCGTGGCCTGCTATCGGTACAAATCGGCTTGTTACTGGTCGTGCTGTTTATGCTGGTACGCTACAAAGTGTTTGGGGTATTTGCCAACATCGCCCTAGCGCTAAACCTAACGCTGCTCGTCGCGGTTATGTCGATGCTGGGCGCTACGTTAACACTACCAGGCATTGCCGGGATTGTGCTGACGCTAGGCATGGCAGTTGATGCCAACGTGCTGATATTCGAGCGTATACGTGAAGAATTGCGCAACGGCATGTCGATTCAGCAAGCAATCCATGCGGGCTACGAGCGCGCTTTCACTTCTATCGTGGATGCCAACATCACCACGCTGCTGGTAGCGGTGATTCTGTTCTCGATCGGTACCGGCCCAGTGAAAGGGTTTGCCGTTACGCTCTCCATTGGCATTTTGACATCCATGTTCACGGCACTACTGGTAACGCGCGCCATGGTCAACCTGACCTATGGCAGCAAGCCCGTCAAAAAGCTGTGGATTTAAACACATGGATCTAAATGGCATAGATTTGAAAAGCATGGATCTGAACCACGTGCTTAGCCCAGAATTTAAGAGGTGGTAATGAAACCCCTATCACAACTGCGAATCGACTTTATGGGGCGGCGCAACCTTGCGTTTATCGTCTCTGCCTTGATGCTAATCATCTCGATTGGCGCGATTATTTTTCAGCAGCTAAATCTCGGACTGGACTTCACCGGCGGCACCCTGGTGGAAGTGCGCTACGGCGCAGTCCCTTCCTTAGACGCGATTCGCCAATTGCTCGAAGACAGTGGTTTCCAAGACGTGTCGGTGCAAACGTTTGGCGCATCAACAGAAATACTTATCCGCATTCAACAGGCGTTCGATGCGGATGTCGGTAACGACGTTGTCAGTCTGCTACGTGCCAATGGCGATAGCGTTAATCTTGTGCGGGCCGAGTTTGTCGGTGCACAGGTAGGCGACCAACTTCGCGACCAAAGCGGCTTAGGCCTTCTAGTGGCATTGGGCGTGGTGATGCTTTACGTTGCCTTCCGCTTTCAATACAAGTTTGCTCTTGGTGCCCTGCTAGCCTTGCTGCACGATGTCATCATTGTTGTTGGCGTCTTCGCGCTGTTCAAGTTGGAGTTCGATCTAACGGTTCTGGCAGCGATTTTGGCCGTTATCGGCTACTCGCTAAACGATACGATTGTTGTCTATGACCGTATCCGCGAGACTATTCGAACATCGCGTATTGATGATATGCCGCAAATCTTCAACGAAGCGATCAATGCCACCCTGTCCCGCACGCTCGCCACCTCTGGTACTACGGTGCTGGTATTGCTGGCGCTGCTGCTATTAGGCGGCGACATGATCGAGAACTTCGCTATTGCGCTGTTAATTGGCATCGTGGTGGGTACGTTCTCATCAATTTATATCTCAGGTGCGTTACTGATTCCGCTCAAGCTTTCACGGGAAGACCTTATCCCCACCAAGAAAGAGACGGATGAAGAGGAAGAAGAGCTGCCGTAAACCAGCAAAAGTAATCCGCAACAAAAAGGCTCTGCCGATAAAATCGACAGAGCCTTTTTAATGCGTGGTCATCGAGCAGACTGTATCAATCGCTTTTACCACTTACCACTTACCACTTTTACGAACTTAAAAATGCGGTGCCAATTGTTTAATCAAGGCTTTGTACAGACGCGGGCCAGCGGCCATCAGTTGACCTTCAGCGTTCACTGTCGGCTTGCCGTCAGGCGTGCCCATCAACGCACCGGCCTCTTTCAGCAATAGCGTTCCCACCTGCATATCCTGCTCTTCAAGGCCCAGTACAAAAACACTGTCCACACGCCCACAGGCAAGCTCGCAAATATCCAGCAGGCCGCTGCCAGATGCCAACATGGCTTCCACTTGGGGGGCTAATTGCTGAGTAATGGTCAGGTAAGCGGGCAAATGACTTGGGCGCAACCAGGTTTCTGGCAGGCTCATCGCTATCCGCGTACCGCTAATGGTGGTAGGTTTGCTTACACGCATGCGCTTATCGTTGTGCTGAGCACCGCGGCCGCGGCTGGCGATATACTCATCGTCAGAAAACGGACAGATAATTACCGCGTGTTCGGGGCGATCTTTGACGAGACACACCACTGAGAGAGCAAAGCCCTTACCTGCCACCGCTAAATTGGAATAGCCGTGCATTGGTTCAATTTTCCAGACGATATCAGCGCCTTCGCCTTCACCCGCTTTATGAGGCGTATAGCGGCCACTGAAGCCGTGCAGGGGATACCCACGCTGCAGCTGCTGAACAATGGTGGCCTCTGCTTTGCGAGCGGTGTCTTCTAGCAAGCGGTCGAGGTTAAATTCATCGTGAGCATTTTCAATGCGTTCACGAACACGTAAAAAGTGTTCAACAGCGCCACGCGCAGCGCGCAGCGTAAATTGGACCATAGGATTCATGATCGGGCCTTGTCACAGTGATGTTAAAGAACGGAGGCAGTGGCAGGACTGCTTTGGCGCGCAATTCTAACAGAGCCCCCTCGGGCATGCTATCGACTCATGCTAAACTGCGCGTTTTCCGTACTTGATTACCGAGCCCATTATGCTTGAGCGCATCCGTATTGTTCTTATTGGCACTAGCCATCCTGGTAATATTGGCGGCGTCGCCCGCGCCATGCACAACATGGGCTTAGCAGATTTAGCCCTGGTGGCGCCGCGCTGTGAAGTGATTACCCAAGACAGCATTTCCCGCGCCTCGGGAGCCGACCACCTGCTTCATCAGGCAAAAGTCCAAGCCTCTCTTGAAGACGCCGTTGCTGACTGCACGCTTGCCGTGGGCGCTAGCGCTCGTTCGCGCACGCTGCCCTGGCCAATGATTTCCCCACGCGAGCTAGCAGAGCGCTTGCCCAGCGAATGCCAGCCCGACAATGCACGTGTCGCGCTGGTGTTTGGCCGCGAGGACAGCGGCTTAACCAATGCCGAGCTGCAGCGTTGCCATGCCCACGTGCATATTCCCACCAATGCAGATTTCAGCTCGCTAAATCTGGCCGCTGCCGTTCAGGTGATTGCCTATGAGTGCCGTATGGCATGGCTAACCCAACAGGATAGCGCCACCGCTGAAGAGACGGATGATGCGCTGGCTACCCATGCCGAACTAGAGCGCTACTTTGAGCACTTGGAGCGCACGCTGATAGCCATTGAGTTTCATGACCCCGCACAGCCGCGCCAACTGATGGCGAGATTGCGTCGCCTATACCTACGTGCTCGTCCTGAAAAAATGGAGATGAATATTCTGCGTGGCATTCTTTCGGCAACGGAAAAAGCAGCGGACCAACGGCAGCCATAGCTTGGCATGCCGGTTGAGCGGCAATGGCCTAAACTTGAAGTCACGCTCATGCGCCCCAACATCGCCTTCTTAACAACCGCTTCGCACTAACGATATTCCATAGCATTCGATACCCAGAGCATCCATGACTGCCGCCCTTTAACGCCCAAGGATCACCCATGTTTCAACGCCTGCGTGAAGACATTAATAGCGTATTCGACCGCGACCCAGCGGCACGTAACTCTCTTGAGGTGCTGACCAACTATCCCGGCCTGCACGCCCTGCTGCTTCACCGCTGCAGCCACTGGCTATGGAAGAAAAATTTTAAATGGTTGGCGCGAACGCTATCGACGTTTTCCCGCTGGCTGACCGGCATTGAGATTCACCCAGGCGCCACTATTGGCCGCCGTTTCTTTATTGATCACGGCATGGGCGTGGTGATTGGTGAAACAGCGCTAGTCGGCGATAATGTGACCCTTTATCAAGGCGTTACCTTAGGCGGCACCAGTTGGAATAAGGGTAAGCGTCACCCTACGTTAGAAGATGGCGTTATTGTTGGCGCTGGCGCTAAGATTCTTGGCCCGTTCACCGTTGGCGCGGGGGCTAAAATTGGCTCTAATGCCGTGGTCACCAAAGAAGTGCCATCCGGCGCTACGGTGGTGGGCATTCCTGGCAAAATCGTTAAACGCGCCGACCCCGATGTCGAGGAAGCATTAGATGTCGACCCGGCTCGTCGCGAAGCGATTTGCCAAAAATTTGGCTTCGATGCTTACGGTGTTAGCCAGGACATGCCCGACCCTGTGGCACGTTCGATGCAGGCGATGCTTGATCACATGCACGCCGTGGATGAGCGCATTGAGCGTATGTGTTCGACACTGCGTCAATTGGATGCCAGCTATCGCGACGGCCAACTCCCGGCTCTGCGCGATGAAGATTTCGCCGACATTCTTGATGAAAATGACACAGGCTGCCCAGGGGTTGGCAAACACAGTTCCGAGCCAAAAGCCAACGCCGAGGCGACCGAGACAGCAGCCGCCAGTACGCAGCAAACCGCTCCTGATTCAACGGCTAACTCGCCATCTGATGCAGCGGCTGATTCAACCTCTGACTCAACGACATCGCGCAATAGTTGACCAAAGCACTCAGGATTTCCATAATGGCGTTACATTTGCCGTAAGTGCGCTGAGGTTCAGCGTCGAGGTGCCTGTCATGCGCTTGACCACTAAAGGCCGTTACGCCGTTACCGCCATGCTCGATTTGGCGATAAATACTCCCCAAGGCCCGACCAGCTTGGGGGATATTTCTCAGCGTCAGGAAATTTCGCTCTCTTATCTCGAGCAGCTATTTGCACGCCTGCGCCGAGCGGGTCTAGTTAGCAGCGTGCGTGGTCCTGGTGGAGGCTATTTGCTGGCTAAACCAGCCGAAGACATCAGCGTTTCCCAAGTGATTGATGCTGTTAATGAGACCGTGGATGCAACACGCTGCCAAGGGCTTTCAGACTGCCAACAAGGCGACACCTGCCTAACCCATCACCTGTGGTGTGATCTATCAGGGCAGATTCGCAATTTCCTTGATGACACTAGCCTTGCACAACTGATGCAGCGCCCCGATGTTATACGCATTGCCTCTCGGCAAAAGCAGCGCGTAGAAGCTGGCATTCTCGCCTCATCCCCTTAACGGCTTTCACTGCACGTTGGACTCTATGACGATGACCTCCTCCCCTTCGCTGCCGATTTATTTGGACTATGCCGCGACCACGCCGGTAGACACCCGTGTGGCCGACGTCATGCAGCGCTATTTAACCGTTGATCAGCTGTTCGCCAACCCAGCCTCGCGCAGCCACATGTTAGGCTGGCAGGCGGAACAGGTGGTAGAGCAGGCTCGCCGTCAAGTCGCCAATACGATTAACGCAGACCCACGTGAGGTGGTTTGGACCAGCGGTGCCACTGAGGCCAACAATCTAGCGCTGATCGGCTACATGCGCGCCAATCGTGAGCGCGGCATGCATCTGGTAACGTCCACCATTGAGCACAAAGCGATAGTGGATACTGCCAACGCCCTGGAAAGCGAAGGTTTTGAAGTGACGTGGCTCACGCCTGGGCGAGACGGGCGTACCACGCCAGAACAGCTGCGCGCTGCCATGCGAGACGACACGGCACTCGTGTCATTAATGGCGGTCAATAACGAATTGGGTAGCATTAATGATATTGCCGCGCTGGCAGAGATTGCCCATGAATTCGGGGCTGTTTTTCACACCGATGCAGCCCAAGCTGTAGGACGCATTCCGTTAGATGTGGTGGCGCAACAAATTGATCTAATGTCGCTGTCTGGGCATAAAGTTTATGGCCCCAAAGGCGTTGGTGCGCTTTACGTCAAACGCCATCCAGATATACGCATAGAAGCACTTATCCATGGTGGCGGCCACGAGCGGGGCATGCGCTCTGGCACACTTCCGACCCATCAAATTGCCGGCATGGGTGAAGCGTTTGCGCTAATGCAACACCATCACCAGGAAGATCAAGCCCATATCGCCCAGCTACACGCGCGCTTCCTAAAAGGGCTAGAAGATGTTGATGACTTCTTCGCCAACTCTCCGCTGGAAAATGCCGTTCCCAATATTTTAAACCTAGCATTTAAAGGGGTAGACGGTGAATCTCTATTGATGGCGCTGCGCGATGTTGCTGTGTCAACTGGGTCTGCTTGTAACTCTGCTAGCGTTGATCCTTCCTACGTTTTATTGGGAATCGGCACACCGCGCGCCCTTGCACTCTCATCGCTACGTTTTAGTTTTGGGCGTTTCACCACTGACGCCGACATTGATCATGCGCTGACACTACTGCGCCACGCGTTGAGCGGACTACGCTCAACGCGTTAAACGGCTGATGCCACTGTTGGCAATCAGCCTACCGACTTCTTGAAGGAGGACGCCCGATGGCAACTCTCAACATTACCCCCGCTGCTGCTCAGCAAATCCGTCACGTTCTCGATGAGCGTGGCCAGGGGCTTGGGCTGCGCGTTTCTGTAAAACCTAGCGGCTGCTCAGGCTATAGTTACGTACTCGACTTTGCCGATGACGTAAGCGATGACGAAATTCGCTTTGAAGAGCACGGCGCCAGCGTGTATATCGCGCCAGACGCGCTAGAAATACTCAACGGCAGTGAAGTGGACTATGTAAGCGAAGGGCTGAATCGCTTTTTCCGCTTCAACAATCCCAACGTTAAAGATGAGTGTGGCTGTGGCGAAAGCTTCACGGTCTAAACGTTTAGCGCTGCATCACCGGTATTCATCACCCCCTTGAGGCGCTATAATCGCGGCCACTCGGCAATCGGTAATGCACAGCAGCCCTGCCGACTCTTTTTTCCTGCGCCGCCTCGGCTTTCCGGGGCGGCACTTCTGCTTTATGCCTCTTAAGGAGATTCCACCATGGCAATTGAACGTACTCTTTCTATTATCAAGCCTGATGCCGTTGCTAAAAACGCGATTGGCGACATCATTTCTCGCTTTGAAAAAGCAGGCTTGAAAGTTGTTGCTGCGAAGATGGTTCATCTTTCTGAAGAAAAAGCAGGCGGTTTCTACGCCGAACATAAAGAGCGTCCTTTCTTTAAAGACCTGGTTGGCTTCATGACCTCTGGTCCGGTTGTTGTGCAGGTACTGGAAGGCGAAGGCGCTATCGCTAAAAACCGTGACCTGATGGGTGCTACTAACCCGAAAGAAGCGGCACCCGGCACTATCCGCGCTGACTTTGCGGAAACAATCGACGCAAACGCTGTCCATGGTTCTGATTCTCCGGAAAGCGCTGAGCGCGAAATTAGCTACTTCTTCGGTAACGACGAAATTTGCCCGCGCTAAACCAAGCGTGCCGCCGATTCAACATCCGTTGCCGGCCATTTTCGCGGGGGCTATGCCCCCGCCTTTTCTCTGAACGCTGACCGCCATGACCACTACCGTAGCTCAACATACGCCTACCTCTATCTCCTCGACCGAAAGCGAACCTGCCGCCACTAACGCGCCAGAGCGCCAGAACCTGCTGGGCATGTCTCGCGAGCAGATGGAGGACTTCTTTTTGTCGATTGGCGAAAAGAAGTTTCGCGCTGCCCAGCTAATGAAGTGGATTCACCAGGAAGGTAGCGATGATTTTGCTGCCATGACGAATCTATCCAAACCGCTGCGAGAAAAACTGGCTCGGCTGGCTGAGATTCGTGGCCCTGGCGTCGTCTATGAAGGCACTTCCAGCGACGGCACACGCAAGTGGGTCCTGGAAGTAGAAGATGGCAGCTATGTAGAAACGGTGCTGATTCCTGCGGAAAACGGCAAACGCCGAACGCTATGCGTCTCTTCACAGGTAGGCTGCTCGTTAGACTGCAGTTTTTGCTCAACGGGCAAACAAGGCTTCCAGCGCAACCTGACCGCTGCCGAAATCATCGGCCAGGTTTGGGTCGCCCAGCGTAGCGTAGGCCCGCGCCGCGATACCGCTAATCGTCCGGTGACTAACGTAGTCATGATGGGCATGGGTGAGCCGCTGCTCAACTTTGATAACGTCGTGCCAGCAATGAAGCTGATGCTCGACGACAATGGCTATGGACTTTCCAAACGCCGCGTCACGCTTTCCACATCCGGCGTTGTGCCGATGATAGATAAGCTTGGCGATGAGATCGACGTAAGCTTAGCCATTTCGTTGCACGCTTCTACTGATGAGCTACGCAACGAGCTGGTACCGATTAACCGTAAATATAATATCCGCGCGCTTCTGGATGCCTGCCACCGTTATCTATCCAAATGCCCGGATAACCGTCAGGTGACTATCGAATATACGCTCATTAGAGATGTGAATGATCAGCAGGAGCATGCTGAGCAACTGGCGGCGCTGTTAAAAGAGCTACCCTGTAAAATCAACCTGATACCGTTCAACCCGTTCCCTAATTCAGGCTACGAAAAGCCCTCACGTAACCAAGTGATGCGCTTTCAGCAATGGCTATACGACCTGGGTTATAACGCCACCGTACGCATCACGCGGGGCGATGATATCGACGCTGCTTGTGGCCAACTGGTAGGAAAGGTGAAAGACCGCACTAAGCGAAGTGCACGCTATATTCAGTCCGTACAGCTTGACGCAGACTAAACCGTTGTTATCTTGACTTCCATCGAGCGCGGCGCTTTGATGGACACATTTTCAAACCGCCACACACGCAAATGTTGTCACATAACAACGCGTCAAATCACTGCAAAATGGTTGTTATAAGAGGGTGTACATGATCAGTCACCGCTGGCGCTTTTACCCACCCCGGGTTCACATGCTGTGCGTGCTAGTAAGCAGCATGTTGTTAGCTGGCTGTGCCACGTCAGGCAGCACGTCTTCTCAGGCTGACGATGACGCTGCAGACGCTTACACCCAACTAGGAGTTGCTTACCTAGAACGCGACAACCTAACCCGTGCGCTCAGCGCGCTTGATCGTGCGCTTGAAATTAATCCACGCAATGCCGAGGCACTTCAGGCGCTTGCGCTGGTCTATCAACAGCAGAGTGAAAATGAGCTTGCAAATCACTATTTTCAGCAAGCGATTAACACAGCACCTTCTTTGACACGTGCGCGTAATAATTACGCGGCGTTTTTATATCAGCAGGGGCAGTTCAACGCCGCTTGCGAACAGTTAGAAATAGCATCTCACGATGCCCAATATGCCAATCGTGCCCAGCTATTTACTAACCTAGGGCAGTGCTATTTGGCAGCCGATGACATTGATGAAGCGCGCAAACGCTTATTGCGCGCAGTGAGCATTGATCCACGTAGCCTGCGTGGATATTTATTATTAGCCGAACTTGAAGTTTCACAGGGCAATTATGGTCAAGCCTGGGAGCCGCTGCAGCGCTACTTGCAGCTGGCCGGGCAAAATCCAGTCGCGTTGGAAATGGCGATCGATATCGCCCACGCCCGTGGTGATCACGCTGCGGCTGCGAACTACCAGCGCTTATTGAATATTGACTAACGGTGCCCTGACCACCTAATTATTGAAGGATGCTCAGCTATGAGCGATACACAATCACACGATAATGTTACGACCTCTAGCCCAACTGCAACACCTGGCGAGCTTCTCTCACGCCAACGCGAAGCACTCGGCGTACCGCTTACCGATGCCGCACGGGCGCTTAATTTACGCCCAGCGGTCGTTGATGGTTTAGAACAAGATAACTACGAAGAAATCCCTGTTGCCGCTTATCGCCGAGGCTATTTACGTGCTTATGCAAAATACCTGGGCATGGATGATCGTCTAGTACTTGAGGCCTACCAAGCTAACCATGGGGGTACAGAGACAGATCGTCGGGTGGCTCCAGTGTCAGTCACCCGGCCACCATCCCGTATTGGCGCTTGGTTATTTAAGCTAGTCACCCTGCTAGTGATTGTTGCCTTGATTGCCGTCACGGTCATGTGGTGGCAAAGCCGTGGCGGCAGCGAACCCCCCAGCATGGGAAGTAACCCTTCTGTAGAAGATGAGGGTGGTTCCATGGGTACGCCAGCCGACAATGCAACACCGACTGAACAAACGCTGGTTGCCACACCTCAGCTTCCTAGCACCGCAACGGCACAACAAACCGGCACAGCCGAGGGAGTCGATGAGGGAGCGGCTAACGCCGCAACGGCTGCCATTGAGTCGGCATCTGAGCCGTCTACGTCTTCCGAAGGGGCAGAAGCTGCTGAGCTCACCTCTGCAGATACAGCTGAACAAGCGGACGCCGCCACTGACAGTGAAGACAACACAGCTGAAACAGCGCCCGCAACAAACCCGAACCTGCTTGAACTTACGTTTAACGAGCAGTCGTGGACTGAAATTTTTGATGCCAATAACCAACGGGTGTTCGTTGGTCTGCAAACGCCTGGCACCACAGCAAGTGTTGAGGGCGAACCGCCTTTTCGTTTAACTATCGGCAATGCCACCGGCGTAGAGCTGCGCTATGAAGGCGAGGCCGTTAACCTTGTCCAACGCGCCGGTGCCAATAATGTTGCCCGCTTTACCCTGGGAGAGTGACCCGTCTTATGCACGCACCTTCTCCGATTAAACGCCGCTTCTCGCGTCAAATTCACGTTGGCAATGTGGCCGTAGGTGGTGATGCACCTATTGCTGTTCAGAGCATGACCAACACAAATACGCTGGATGTCGATGCCACCGTGGCACAAATTCAGCAGTTGGAAAAAGCGGGAGCCGATATTGTCCGCGTTTCAGTACCCGATATGGACGCCGCTGAAAGTTTTGGCAAAATTAAGCAGCGTGTCGATGTCCCACTGGTGGCAGACATTCATTTTGACTACAAAATTGCCCTGCGTGTCGCCGAACTAGGTGTCGACTGCTTGCGTATTAACCCAGGTAACATTGGCCGCGAAGATCGCGTACGCGCGGTTGTTAATGCTGCCCGCGATAACGGCATACCGATTCGTATTGGCGTCAATGCCGGGTCGCTGGAAAAAGACCTACAGAAAAAGTATGGCGAGCCTACTCCCGCAGCGTTAGTGGAGTCGGCCATGCGCCATATTGATTACCTGGATCGTCTTGATTTCCAGGAATTTAAAGTCAGCGTCAAAGCCTCAGATGTGTTTATGGCGGTAGCAGCGTACCGCGACCTGGCTACCCGTATCGAGCAGCCACTCCATCTAGGCATTACCGAAGCCGGCGGCCTGCGCTCTGGTACGGTGAAGTCATCGATTGGCCTTGGCATGCTGCTAATGGATGGCATTGGCGACACGATTCGCGTATCGCTCGCCGCCGACCCGGTAGAAGAAATTAAAGTCGGCTTTGACATGCTTAAAAGCCTGCGACTGCGGGCCAAAGGCATTAATTTTATTGCCTGCCCCAGCTGCTCACGGCAGAATTTTGATGTCATCAGCACCATGAACCAGCTAGAAGAGCGGCTTGAAGACGTCATGACCCCGCTGGACGTATCGGTGATTGGTTGCGTCGTTAATGGCCCAGGTGAAGCGAAAGAAACCGATATTGGCCTAACCGGCGGCTCTCCTGCCAACTTGGTGTACATCGATGGCAAACCTGCTAGCAAGCTGCGTAATGACCACTTGGTGGATGACCTTGAAAAGCTGATCCGTGAGAAAGTACGCCAAAAACAGCAGCAAGAAGACGACATGATTGCGCGCAGCGTTTAAAAAAGCCGAGCAAGTGATACCCAACCTGGAGGCGGGCATAACCTTTTCCCCGTCCCCAGCGTTGTCTCCCATACAAGGAGTTTTCATTGAGCAAGTCCGCCGCAAAAAAAATTCAAGCTATCCGTGGTATGAATGATTTATTGCCCAGCGAAAGCCCCCGCTGGCAATTTTTTGAAGCCAAGGTGCGTCAGTTGATGCATCGCTATGGCTTTGATGAAATCCGTACGCCCATTGTTGAACAAACGGCGCTATTTGCTCGCTCTATTGGTGAAGTCACCGATATTGTCGAAAAAGAGATGTACACGTTCGACGACCGCAACGGCGACAGCCTGACGCTGCGGCCCGAAGGTACAGCTAGCTGTGTACGGGCAGCGATGGAACATGGCTTGCTGCATAACCAAACGCAACGGTTGTGGTATCAGGGCCCGATGTTCCGCCACGAGCGTCCGCAAAAAGGCCGCTATCGTCAATTTCATCAGGTAGGCGTAGAAACGTACGGCTTTGATGGACCGGATATCGATGCGGAAGTCATTCTGCTTTCAGCGCGTCTATGGCAAGAGCTGGGCTTACTGGAGCATGTGACGCTAGAGCTTAACTCCCTAGGCTCCACAGAGGCGCGCGCGGCCTATCGCGATAAACTCGTCGCTTATTTTGATCAGCATCACGACGTCCTTGATGATGACTCTAAGCGTCGCCTCACCAGCAACCCACTGCGCATTTTGGATTCCAAGAATCCAGCGATGGCGGAAATGCTGAACGGTGCGCCGCAGTTGATGGATCATTTGGACGATGAGTCGCGGACACATTTTGAACAACTCAAAGCAATGCTGGATGCAGCAGGCATCGACTACGTTGTTAACCCGCGCTTGGTACGCGGTCTTGATTACTACTGCCGTACGGTATTTGAGTGGACGACCACGGCCCTAGGCAGCCAAGGCACGGTATGTGCAGGCGGCCGCTACGATGGCCTGGTCGAACAACTAGGCGGAAAGCCCACGCCAGCCGTTGGTTTTGCCATGGGTATCGAGCGCTTAATATTGCTGCTGGAAACATTAGACCTGATTCCAGAAGAAGCGCTAGGTGGCTGCGATGTGTATCTGCTCCCCATGGATGACAACGCTACTATTGTCGCCCTCACCCTGGCTGAAAAACTACGTAGTGAGCTGCCAACCCTTAGGCTGCAGTTGCACTGTGGTGGCGGTAGTTTTAAAAGCCGTATGAAAAAAGCGGACAAAAGCAACGCACCTGTTGCAGTCTTATTGGGCGAAGATGAGCTAGCAGAGCAAGCCGTAACGCTTAAGTTCCTGCGTGATGATCGCGAGCAGTTGCGTGTGTCTCAGGCTGAGCTCACCGCGACACTGCAAAACCTAGTGCCCCACTAACCTTACTGCCTACTCTATTGGCAGACGAACACTCGCCAGCCGCCCTTGCGGCTGAGCTAAAGAACAGGAGGCCGCCCGTGGCGGAGCTGAGAAGCGAAGAAGAACAGCTAGAGGTAATTAAACGCTGGTGGAAAGAGAACGGAACCTCTCTCATAGCAGGGGCTGTTCTTGCTGCGGCGGGTGTGTTTGGCTGGAATGCATGGCAAAACTATCAAGAAGGCCAAGCAGAAGCCGCCTCCGTGCGATATCAGCAACTCGTCAACATGACCGCTGGTAACACCTTGGCAGATGATCAGTTAGCCAATGCCCGTGAGCTCATTGATGAAATCACCAGTGACCATGGCAAGACCCTCTACGCAGAGTTAGCACAGTTGCTGGAAGCACGTTTAGCCGTTCAACAGGGTGACCTTGATGCAGCAAAAAGTGCGCTTGAGAACGTGGCTAGCAACTCCTCTCGCCGCTATGTGCAAAGTCTTGCATGGCTGAGATTAGCGCGCATTGAGATTGCAAACGACAATCCACAAGCAGCCCTGAGTTTGTTAGATGAGTCGATTAGCGATGCTCTGGCAGCTCAACAGGCCAACGTGCGAGGCGACGCTTACGCTGCGCTAGACCAAACAGAACAAGCGCGAGACGCTTGGCAAACTGCGCTAGAACTGGCTCAAACCCAGAATCAGCCGCTTTACGGCGTACAGTTCAAGCTTGACGATCTCGGCGTCGAAGAGGTGACACAATGATCATGACCAGTCTTCCCAAATCGCTATTTTCAAAGCCGTCTGTGCGCATTACCGTCGGAGCCGTGGCACTCGCCTTGCTAGCAGGCTGTGCCAGTAAAGGCGAACCGGCTTACACGCCTAAAGAGCTGCGTAGTTTTACAGAAACCTCTACGCTTGATGGCGTATGGAGCAGGAACGTAGGCGACGGCCTTGGTCGTGCCCGCTACCCCATTGCTCCGGCTCGCGAAGGTGACACCGTATTTGCTGCGGATGCCAATGGATTGGTCGCCGCCTTTAACGCCAATAACGGCAATCGCGAGTGGGAAATCGAGCTGGATACGCCTATTTCAAGCGCGCTTAACGCTATTGCAGGTCAGGTTTATTTAGGCACTCGTAACGGAGAAGTTATTTCCCTGGATCAGCGCGACGGTAGTGTCAATTGGCGCTCACGGGTTTCCAGTGAAGTGCTGGCAGCACCTCAAGCGAATCAACAGCTACTACTTGTGCAGAGCGTTGACGGCCAAATCACCGCACTCGACCGCGTCACTGGCGAGGAGCGTTGGGTATATGCCAGTTCACAACCTTCGCTCACCCTTCGTGGTACCGGCACGCCAATGGTCATTGATCCTGTAAGCTTTGTTGGCTTTGCTAACGGACGACTAGCAACATTAGACAACCGCAATGGTCAACCACTGTGGGAGTTACAAATTGCTACTCCCCGCGGACGTAGCGACGTCGACAGGTTGGTTGATCTTGCCGGTCAGCCGGTAGTAACTCCTGATGGCCGACTTTTCGTTACTAGCTATAACGGTAGCGTCGTAGCGTTGGAAGCAACCCGCGGTGGCGTTCTATGGGAAAGCAACTTATCTAGCCGCCATACCCCTATTTTGGTAGGTAACATTCTGCTAGTGGTCACTGATGATAGCCACGTCGTTGGCCTGAATGCCGACAACGGACAGGAATTGTGGCGTAACGATGACTTGGAAGACCGCCGGTTAACAGCACCTGCGTTTGCAGATGGCCGCGTGGTCGTCGGTGACTTCGAAGGCTACGTTCATCTACTTGATGCCCGCGAAGGCACGTTAGTAGGCCGTACGCGCGTGCACAAATCTGGCATCAGCGTGCGTCCTGCCACTGAAGGCAGCACCATTCATGTCCAGGCCAATAATGGTCGCCTGGAAACCTTGGAAGTAACTCCATGACACCCGTCATTGCTTTAGTCGGTCGGCCCAATGTAGGCAAATCGACGTTGTTTAACCGCCTAACCCGCTCACGCGATGCGCTCGTAGCGGACTTTCCTGGCCTTACCCGAGACCGTAAATACGGGAACGGAATGCTAGGCGGCAAAGCGTATACGGTGATTGATACCGGCGGCATCAGCGGTGACGAAGAAGGGATTGATGCGGCAATGGCCGAGCAGTCCCTGGCCGCCATTGATGAAGCCGATATTGTACTGTTTCTAGTAGACGCGCGCGCAGGGCTTAACGTGGCTGATGAAGCCATTGCGAACCATCTGCGCGTTAATCAGAAAAAAACCTGGCTAGTGGTCAACAAAACCGATGGTTTGGAAGAGCATTCGGCCATGGCCGACTTCTGGACCTTAGGTCTTGGCGACCCATGGCCGATTGCTGCCGCCCATGGCCGCAATGTCTCACTGCTCATTGACACAGTGCTGGAGCCGTTTCCCGAGCGCGATCCCAGCATTCCTGGGGATACCGGCACCAAAGGCATTCGTATCGGTGTTATTGGCCGTCCCAACGTGGGCAAATCCACATTGGTTAATCGGCTGTTGGGCGA
Source organism: Halomonas sp. XH26 (assembly GCF_024138895.1). Lineage (NCBI taxonomy): Bacteria > Pseudomonadati > Pseudomonadota > Gammaproteobacteria > Oceanospirillales > Halomonadaceae > Halomonas > Halomonas sp. XH26. The sequence continues at coordinate 695,985 of NZ_CP071889.1, read as the reverse complement.
AGAGCGCGTTGTTGTATTCGATGAGGCGGGCACTACCCGCGATGCGATTGAAATTCCGTTCGAGCGTCGTGGTAAGCCCTACGTATTGGTTGATACTGCGGGTATTCGGCGGCGTAAGAACGTTCGCGAGATTGCTGAAAAGTTTTCTATTATCAAAACCCTGGATGCTATCAAAGAGTGTCACGTCGCCGTGATGGTACTCGATGCACGCAGCGGTTTAGTTGAGCAAGATCTCCACCTGCTAGATTACGTGCTAACCACTGGCCGCGCGTTAGTACTGGCCATCAATAAGTGGGACGGACTGGAAAGCGAAGCGAAAGAGAAAATGCGCGCAGAAATTAAGCGCCGCCTGGGCTTTGCTGAGTATGCCGAGATGCATTTTATCTCCGCCCTACACGGCACCGCTGTGGGTGATCTTTATCCTTCGATCGAACGAGCTTTCAATGCCGCGAACGCTCACTGGTCGACCAACCGATTGACCACGCTGCTTCAAGATGCGGTCAGCCAGCACCCGCCGCCCATGGTTAACGGCCGGCGTATCAAACTGCGCATGGCACACCAAGGTGGTAGCAACCCACCTATCATCGTAGTGCATGGCAATCAGACTGAATCACTGCCGGAAGCCTATCGCCGCTATCTAACCAACACCTTCCGCAAAGTGTTGAAGGTTCGCGGTACGCCAATGCGCTTTGAGTTCCGTTCGGGTAGCAATCCGTTTGACCACATGGCAGGGGCAAGCGATAAAGAGAAAGCCAAAAAACGCGAGCTCAACCGTACTAAAGAAGCACGTAAAAGCCGCCGCTAATGCTAGCTCATTAATCTACCAAACGCCTGCTGACCCTCATCAGCAGGCGTTTTGGTTGATGGCCCCCATTATCGAGTAAATCTGCTTGACAGCTACCCGCACGAGCCCTCAAATAGCCGCGTTTTTCGGCAATCGCCACTCTGACATTTTGCACCTCTGAACCTTTGCCCTTCTTAGACATGATGGATTGACCTGCCCCTCCTCAACTTCGTGGGTTATGTTGAGGTTGAGGCAACAACGCAGAGCCACTATTAAGGGAGGCAGGTCATGAAACAGTCTAGCGTAAATCAACCGTCCTTTGGTGAACGCCGTAGCGGCGCTGGCAACGTCCATGCCGCTTATATCGGCCTGGATGTGCACAAGGCCACCATTGCCGTCTCTATCGCCGAGGCGGGGCGGCTCGAGCCCGAGTTTCGTGGCGAGATTCCTAACGAATCCAAGGCCATTGACAAGATGATTCGCCAGCTCAGCCAGCGGTTCAACGGGCAGCCTCTGTTGTTCAGTTATGAGGCTGGCCCTTGTGGTTACGGCCTCTATCACCAGATTCAGGCCAGCGGCCATGATGGCGAAGTGGTTGCCCCATCACTGATTCCTCGTCGTGCGGGAGATCGCGTCAAGACCGACCGACGAGACGCCGTCATGCTGGCCCGTCTCTCACGTGCTGGCGAACTCACGCCGGTCTGGGTGCCCACGCCCGAGCAGGAAGCCATTCGTGATCTGACACGTGCCCGTGAGGATATGAAGGCCATTGAGCTTAAAGCACGTCAACGTCTGAGCGCATTCTTGCTACGCCACGGCAAGGTCTACACTGGCAAAAGTAAGTGGATACCGGTTCATTTTCGCTGGCTCGAGACCGTCCGCTTCGATAATCGGATTCAGCAGATCGTGCTACAGGAGTACATTGAGGCCGTGAGAGAGGCTCAACGACGCGTTGCAGGGTTAGAGAAGCAAATGGAAGCGGCGTTAATGGAGTGGTCACTGGCCTCGGTGGTTCGGTCGCTAATGGCGATGCGTGGGATCAGCCTGATTACCGCCATGACAGTGCTGGCCGAGCTGGGTGATATCAGCCGGTTCGACTCACCGCGGCAACTGATGGCCTACCTGGGACTAGTGCCCAGCGAGCACTCCAGTGGCGGTAGTCGCCGACAGGGAGGCATCACTAAAACGGGTAATGGTCATGTGCGTCGTGTGTTGGTGGAGGCCGCCTGGAGCTATCGCTTCCCCGCGCGCAAGACGCGCATTATTGAGAAGCGAGCCGAGCAGACCACGCCGACGGTGCAGGCAATCGCCTGGGAAGCACAGAAACGACTCTGCGGACGTTACCGTCGATTGGCGGCCACGGGCAAGATGAAGCAGCAGGTTATCACCGCCGTCGCGCGCGAATTGACGGGGTTTATGTGGGCGATTGCCTGTGAGGCTATGGGCAAACCGCACGGAAGCCGGGCAACCGCATGACTATCACGTTCCAGTGTCTAGGTGTCAGGGAGCGTCGGGCCGGTGGGAGAACCCCTGGCCCTCCTATGAGGCCCCGCCCTCTGGGGCTGGGTGACCCTCGCTTGTAGAGCAGGGTAGCTCCGCGACGAAGTGATGACAGGTCGGTAACCAACCCACGAATACCAGAGAGATCCACCGTCGCAGATAGCCCTTCGCTTCCTGACCCCTAGGCATTGAGGACAACCGAATGAACGAAAGATAACCGTGCCCTTGACAGGTCAATCCATACCAGGAGGGATATTAATGCACTACGCAATTAAACGCGGGCGCGGTTTGCTCTTGCTGCTGATGACAAGCTTGCTAGCAGGTTGCCTTGCCCTGCCCCAAACAGGCTTATTTGCCTTTCGCTTGGCGGTAACATCGCTGGGCATTGAAGAGGTGCGTATTGGCTCTTATAACGTGCAAGCAGGGCTTGATACTAGCGACCTGACAAGTTTGCTTGCGTCTAGCCTTGGCGCTGGAAGCTTGCCCGTTCAGGCCACCTTAGCAATGGGCCTTGGTTTACCTACCGGTATGCCCGCTGTTGAGATGTCAGGTTTCCGTTGGATGCTCGATATGCCGGGGGTCGATCCAGTGCAAGGCCAATATCAAGAGGATGTAACGCTAACATCAGGGGAAGACTCAACGTTACGTCTACCGGTAGCGTTTGACATCCTGACTACCGACACTCAGCGTATGATGCCAATGCTAGAACTCGCCAGTCAGTTAGCCACCCAGGGCTCACTACCGCCTGGCAGTGAGCTTGCTATCACGCCAGGAGACCTGCGTGGACTGGGTATGACATTACCTGCAGGGCTTTTAACGCCGACCATTCGCCTGAACGTAGGCGCCGACGGCCAGTTAACGCCTGTGCGTTAAGCCTGACGACTTCCTTCATGAAGCCGTTTGCGGCCCACCCACTGGGCTGCAAACTGCCAAGCCGTTCGGCCACTGCGCCCTCCTCTTAGCGTTGCAAAGCGAACCGCTTCTGCTCGTGCGGCATCACTCCAATCCTGCTTATCACCAATACGAGCTACCCAATGCTCACAGACCTCTAAGTAAGTCGCTTGGCTGAAAGGATGAAAACCTAACCATAAGCCGAAGCGATCTGACAATGAGATCTTTTCCTCAACAGCGTCACCGTGATGTAGCTCTTCACCCACAAGACGCGTACCGCTATTGTCGTCCATGGATTCCGGCAATAAATGGCGGCGGTTAGAAGTGGCATACAACAAGACGTTTTCCGGCGGCCCTGTTAATGCGCCGTCTAAGACGCTTTTGAGTGCCTTGTAAGCATCATCATTACCTTCAAATGAAAGATCGTCGCAATACACCACGAAACGATGCGGCGTATCGCGCAGCTGTTCTACCAATATCGGCAGACTACCCAAATCGTGGCGATCCACTTGGATCAATCGCAGCCCATCATTCGCCAACGAGTTAAGCAGCGCACGAATCACCGATGACTTCCCGCTGCCACGTGATCCCCATAGCAAACCATGGTTGGCGGGTAGCCCCTGCAAAAATGCACGGGTGTTATCAACTAAGGCTAATTTTTGGCGCTCGATACCTAACAGGTCATCCAGTGTCATCGTGTCGCGCGGTGGCACGGGAACTAAGCGACCACCTAACGGGTGGCGCTGCCAAATAGCCGCCACATGCTTGTCCCAATCCACCTGGATCGGTGCAGGCGGCAACCAATGTTCTACGTGGTCCAGCAACCGCGTTAAGCGTTGGCTCAATTCAGCATCCATGATTGTCCTCAGAGTGCGTTATGATATGAGTTGATTTACCACTGACAGTGGTTATCTTGTGTGCAAAGATCCCTACTCGTCTATAAGGAAACCGCTTATGCGCTGGCTTCGCCCCCTGGCTGTTGCTGCACTGTGTGCTTCTGTCGCAGCATGCTCCACGTCACCTACCGGTCGCTCTCAGTTGCTGCTGCTTTCAGATGATCAGCTTAATCAAATGGGCCAGCAAGCCTTTGCGCAGTATCAACAAGATATTCCCACCGCAGGTCAGGCAAGCCACCGCTATGTACAGTGCATCGCGGATGCCATTGTAGAAGTATTGCCAGCCGAACAGCGTAATCTTGATTGGCAAATCCGTGTCTTTGAATCTGAACAGCCCAACGCCTTTGCTCTGCCCGGTGGCTACATGGGTGTAAATACGGGCATGCTTGATATCGCCACCAATCAAAACCAGCTTGCCTCGGTTGTCGGCCACGAAATTGGCCACGTCATTGCGAATCATGCCAACGAACGCGCCTCAACAAAAAGCGCAACGTCACTTGGTTTATCGGTACTTGCCAGCACCTCCGGCATGCAAACCCCGGGTGGCCAACAACTGATGGGGGTACTGGGGATGGGAGCGGAATACGGTATTGCGTTGCCGTTCTCCCGTAGTCATGAAAGTGAAGCCGATGTTATCGGCCTTCAGTTAATGGCCCAGGCAGGTTTTGACCCACGGGAAAGCGTTACCGTTTGGGAAAATATGCAGGCGGCCTCCGGCGGTGGCGCCCCACCCGCCTGGATGTCGACGCACCCAAGTGAAGGCCAGCGTATCGAAGGGCTTCAAGCCAGCATGAATAACGCCATAGCAAGCTACGAACAGGCGCGTAATAGCGGCCGCACTCCCAACTGCCCACGCCCCTAGGCACCTTAATATTGAGGTTTGAATGATTCGACTTGGTTTATTGCTGCTTGTCTTGCCGATTTTAGTGTTGCTCGGCGTCTATTTCTGGGAGCTTGGTGACGTACGCGCTTGCCAGCTCGACGGGGGGCATTGGGACTACCTGACAAATGCGTGCCGTGACACGCCGCAGCCCTTTGTATCGTGGCTTGAGCGCTCACCGCTGCTAGTCAACGGTGGCATGCTGGTCTCTGTGGTTGGTCTCGTTATGTGCATGATTGGCTTTTACACCAAATCTCGCTAAACACGAGAGAACACAACCAGCATTAACCAGTAAAGGCAGCAGCAAGGGCTGCCTTTTCTTTGTGGAGCACTCACAAGCTAGCTAGTCACTGGCAACGTTCAACGATTGCCTTAACAGTGTACGCACCGGGGCTGTTTCGGGCCGCACGTTACGCCATAAAAAGAAAGATTCGGCGGCTTGCTCGACCAGCATACCCAGGCCATCGAGCAACTTGGCGCCGTGTGGCCCTGCCCACTGTAAAAACACCGTGGGTTCCGAGCCATACATCATGTCGTAGGCCCAAGCGCCTTGGTTAAATAGGTTATCCGGTAACGGCGGCAAATCCCCAGAAAGACTGGCGCTGGTGCCATTGATCACTAGATCAAACTGGCCTTCTAACAAGTCAAATCCGCCGCCCTGAAGGGTACCTAAGTCGGCAAATGCGTCTGCTAATTGGACGGCTTTTTCCGCCGTTCGATTGACGATAACAACGTCACGAGGTTGCTCGGCAAGCAGCGGTTCTAGCACGCCACGCACTGCACCACCGGCACCGATCACCAACACGCGTTTACCCTTAATGGGCACATGATGGTAACCAAGGTCACGCACTAGCCCAATACCGTCAGTGGTATCACCGTAGGTACGGCCATTGCCGCCGACAATCAGCGTATTCACCGCCTGAGCACGCTTGGCACGGTGGCTCAGGGTATCGCACAGCGCAAAGGCATCGCCTTTGAACGGTACAGTCACGTTCGCTCCACGGCCTCCTGTTGCCACAAATTCTCGCCAAGCACTGGCAAAACCTTCCACCGGTGCAAGTTCGGCGGTATAGGTCATAGGTTGCTGAGTTTGGTTAGCAAACTCTTCGTGAATTAATGGCGACTTAGAGTGCTTAATCGGGTTTCCAAACACACAGTAACGGTCGGTCATACAGGCTCCTTACACTTTACCCAACTGGGTGGCTTCGGCTAGCCAATCGCGTGGCACCAAGTACTCGTGCAATTTAGCCTCTCGGCTACCTGCGGGCGGTGTAAATGCGTACTCCCAACGGGCCAGCGGCGGCATAGACATTAAGATGGATTCGGTGCGCCCGCCGCTTTGCAGGCCAAACAGAGTGCCCCTATCCCAGACTAGATTAAATTCAACATAGCGGCCGCGACGATAGAGCTGAAAATCACGCTCTTTTTCACCCCATGCATCATCTTTACGGCGCTGCACAATCGGTACGTAGGCATCCAGAAAGCTGTCGCCCACCGCACGTTGGAAAGCAAAACAGTCGTCGAAACCGCCTTCATTTAAATCATCGAAAAATAGCCCACCAACACCTCGGGTTTCTTCACGATGTTTAAGATAGAAGTACTCATCGCACCAAGCTTTGTAGCGCGGGTAGACCTCTTCGCCAAATGGCACGCAGGCAGCCTGGGCTACCCGATGCCAGTGCACAACATCTTCAAACACCGGGTAGTAAGGCGTTAGATCAAAGCCGCCACCAAACCACCATACCGGCGCTTCACCCTTTTTTTCAGCAATAAAGAAACGGACATTTCCGTGGCTTGTCGGCACATTAGGATTTTCAGGATGGAGCACCCAGGAAACACCCACCGCATGAAAGCTGCGTCCGGCTAGTTCCGGTCGTGCCGCCGTCGCCGAGGGGGGCAACTGAGCCCCGTAAACATGCGAGAAATTAACACCACCTTTCTCGAAAACAGCGCCTTCTTCGATGACCCTTGAACGTCCGCCGCCGCCTTCTTCACGCTGCCAGCTATCTTCTTTAAATGTCGCTTTTCCATCAGCAGCGGCAAGCCCGGCGCACAACCGCTCCTGCAGGTCCAGAAGGTAATGTTTAACGTCGTCTAGGTGCTCGTGAGCCACAGTAACTCCAAAGAGGTCGAGGATAAGTGTGATTGGTAAGTAGTCAATGACAGAGACAGCTCAAGGCGCCTCGCTATGAACGCATGACTTTGCCCGTCACCAAGTCTTTGATGGTGCTGGGTTTTGCGTTACCCCCAAGCTCACCCGCTACAATCGCGGCGACCTCCTCACCGAAAATGGACGCGACTTCGTCAGCACTCATGGCGGGTGGGTCACCCGCGCGATTAGCGGAGGTAGAGACTAGCGGGCCACCAAAGGCCTCACAGAGCGCCTTCATCAGCGGATGGTCGGTCACCCGTAGAGCCACACTCTGATGGGCACCGCGCACTAACCCATGACTACGGCCATTGTCAGGCACTAGCCAGGTATTAGGGCCAGGCCAGCTGGCCGCTAAGGGCGCATGCAGTGCAACTGGCAGTTGGTTTAGCCAAGGCTGAAATTGCTGAATATTCGCAGCAACAAGAATCACCCCTTTGGCGGGATCACGCTCTTTCATACGCATCAAATGCGCCAGCGCTTCATCGTTATCTGGGTCACAGCTCAGCCCCCAGACTGCTTCGGTGGGGCAGGCGATAACGCCCCCCTCTTTTAATGCTCGTACCGCCTCTTTAACCTCAACAGCCGATTTCATAGATGCTCCTCGTTACAAACGCGGCCCCTCATCACCTGAGATTGATACATCTTCAGTAGATGAAAAACGGTTACTTACATCCTACCATGGCCGCGTCAAACGCACCCAGCCGCCCGCTTGCTGCGCTACTTTGCCATCAAGTTCCAGCATCAATAACCGTTGTTGGCATTCACTGACCGTAAGGCCCGCGCTCTGAACTAATATATCAATTGGCGTTGGCGTTGCGCCCAGTGCGCTTAGTACATTGTCCTTAGGCTCATCGTCCTCGATAGGCAAATCAAGGCTTGTGTTGTCAGCGATAGCACGTGGACCGGTTGGCATATAGCGTTCAGCCCAGTGCTGCAACTCTTCTAAAATATCGTCCACATGACGCACCAGCGTCGCACCGCTACGTAATAACTGCAGGCAACCACGAGCCTGCACGTTATGTAGCGACCCGGGCAGTGCAAACAGCTCACGGTCTTGCTCAAGGGCTAATCGTGCGCTTACCAATGAGCCGCTCTTCTCAGTCGCTTCGACCACTAACGTACCTAATGAAAGGCCGGTCACAATTCGGTTCCGCCGAGGAAAGAAGGCTGGCCGAGCAACGGTTCCTGGCGGATGCTCGGATAATAACAAGCCTCCTGGCACGCTACTTAGCTGCTCATGTAAATCACGGTGACGGGGCGGATAAATGACATCAACGCCACAGCCAAGCACCGCAATCGACTGCCCTCCTGCCGCTAACGCTGCGCGCTGTGCAACCCCATCAACCCCGAGAGCCATGCCGCTGACAATGCACCAGCCGCGATTAGCAAGCTCTCTGGCAAACGCCTGAGCATTACCATTTCCTTCAGAGGTAGGACGCCGAGTACCCACCATGGCCAGTTTTGGGCCATCTAGTGCGCTAAGATCACCTTGTGCCCACAGCACCACAGGTGGGTCCGGCAATTGATCGAGCAACTCAGGCCATGCAGGATGATTGCGATGGAGCAAATGGCGATTAGGCGCAGCCGCTAGCCATGCGAAGGTATGGTCGACTGCCTGCTGCAACGGGCTGCGCTCTGGCTGCGCTAGCCAAAGTCGCAGCGCACTCGCGGCATTACTGGGCAGCCCAGCAAGCCAGCCATGGGGCCACTGCGGCTGTTTGGCGGCCAGCGCTGCGGTGCGAAGCGCCCCCATGCCCGGTAGCTCATTCACCACTAGCCACTCCTTGGCATCCATACCTATCCCCTGTTAGTTCCGTGGTGTTTAGCGTATCGGCGTGTGTACCCGGTCTCCAACCGCTAAAACGTTCGATGCCTGCATCACCAACGCATAGCTCATCAGGCTATACGGCTTTACCACCATGACTCTTCCCGCCTCAGTGGCGGGTAGTTGCAGAAGCTCCTGACTACGCGGGTCATTAACAAGCTCTCCCTGTTGGCCAACATGTAATACATGACCGGGCTGCAAGCCATCCTGAGTACCAATATCCAGTGCCACTATTTGTAAGCGTCCAATAAAGCGCACTCCGCCAGGTACCGCAATAATCTGGCCAGCGACATCGTTCAACGGTAAACGAGGCTGAAAGCTATTTTCTGACGACAGAGATTCAAACAGCGGGGCGTCAAGCGGCAGCAAAATATCGTTATTACGCACCTCCTGGTAAGCACTGAGTACTTCTAGGCGGGCAATCTCTCCCTCTCTGCTGAGCTGGCGCGCTTCGCCAATATTGATTAACTCCGTACCTAACGGAGTACCCTCAGCGGAAACATAACGCTCGCCCGGACGATAAATACCTAAACGTGCTCTGGACGGTAGTACGCCGCGCGCATACAGCGTATCGCCCGCGCCACTCATCAAGCGTTGATTCTCGCCGCCCACGACGTAGGCCAGCTCCCGTATAGGCGCGCCTGGTTCTACGACGCGATGCTCTCGCAAAAATGCCCGGATCGTTTCCATCGGCAGCGGCGCTATTGCCTCTTGCTGAGGAACGGCGCGCATTTGGGGAGAAAGCTTTACCACCCGCTGCGGAGATTCCCACGCCAATGCGGCGGTCGTCATAAGCGTCAAACATGCCAACGACACGCTATAATAAAGAAACCTTTTCGCCACTGCCCTTTTCACCACCATCCTGTGCTCTCTTGTCAGTTATGGGTGAAGCCGTTGAGGGGAGCTGCATGGCGTTGTACGTGCCCAGGAACGCTTACAGCATGATATAGTGGCCGATAGTAAAGCACTTAGGCCTGCCAACACAGGTGGCAAGGCCTGCTCATATTAAAGACTCAGCATAACGGTGATTGTAACGCCATGGCCAAACTTCCTATTCTCGAATTCCCCGACGAGCGCCTGCGCACCAAGGCTGCACCGGTGGAAACCGTTGACGATGAGGTCCGCCAGCTCGTCGACGATATGTTGGAGACCATGTACGACGCGCGCGGCATCGGCCTTGCAGCGACGCAAATCGATGTTCATCGGCGTGTCGTAGTAATGGATGTCAGCGACGATAACTCACAGCCGCTAGTACTTATTAATCCGCGCTACGAGCCGATTGGTGACGAAAAAGAGCCGCTTTCTGAAGGCTGTCTATCGATTCCGGAATACTACGCTGAAGTCCCGCGCTATTTAAAAGTAAAGCTGAACGCGCTAGATCGTAGTGGTGAGCCCTACGAGTTAGAAGCCGATGGTTTATTAGCCCACTGCATTCAGCATGAGTATGACCATTTGGAAGGCGTGCTTTTTGTTGACTACTTATCACCCCTAAAGCGTGACCGAGTGATGAAAAAGATGCAGAAACGCCACAAACTATTACACGACGCATAAACCGACCTACGCCGTGTTATTGCTGGCCGAGCTGACACGCTGCAAACGCACAGAATGTTATTCCTGGTGCGTTGTAGCGTTGCTTCTCGGCCTTTATTTGTTTCCCCCACGGCACACGATTACTTTCCCCCTTCAATGCTAGGTAGTCATCACCATGTCACAGTTGCGCGTTGTTTTTGCTGGCACGCCGGATTTCGCCGCTTCAAGCCTTGCTGCCGTGCTCGAAAGTCAGCATCAGGTGGTAGCGGTATATACTCAACCTGACCGCCCAGCTGGCCGCGGGCGCAAGCTCACCCCAAGCCCCGTCAAGCAGCTTGCTGTTGAGCATGGGCTACCTGTCTACCAGCCCGTCAGCTTAAAAAGCACTGATGCCCAAGCGGAACTGGCTGCATTGAACGCCGACGTAATGGTTGTCGTTGCTTATGGGCTACTACTGCCACAGGCCGTGCTCGATATTCCCCGCTTAGGCTGCATCAACGTGCACGCATCGCTGCTACCACGCTGGCGAGGTGCCGCCCCCATCCAACGCGCTATTGAAGCCGGTGATAGCGCATCAGGCGTCACCATTATGCAAATGGATGCGGGTCTGGATACCGGTGAGATGCTGTATGAAGTGCGTACGCCGATCACCTCGCGCACCACGGGCGGGGACTTGCATGATCGGCTGGCCATTCAAGGGGCGAATGCACTGATTAACGTGCTGGATGCGCTGGACAGCAATAATTTAAAAGCAACACCGCAGCCTGACGAGGGCGTCACCTACGCCGCCAAGCTCAGCAAAGCGGAAGCCGAGCTGGACTTCCATCAACCTGCCGAGCCGCTAGCGCGCAAAATACGTGCGTTCAACCCGTGGCCAGTGGCTTGGTGCACGTTAGGCAATGATCGCTTACGTTTGTTGATGGCCAGTGTTGAACTAGGTGAACAGCCTTCCACTACGCCCGGCACACTACTCGAACATGGCGAGGATCACCTACGCATTGCCTGTGGCGAGCAAGGCCAAGAAGTACTGTGCATTAGCCATGCCCAGTTACCTGGTGGGAAAGCGATGGCCGTGCGCGACCTGCTTAACGCCCGACAAACCCCGCTTATCGTCGGCGCACGCCTTGGGCACGCCGCCGCTCATCAAGGAGTTAGTGAATGAGCCAGAATCGCCCACCCAAAGGCGGCAGCGGCCAGGAAGTTCGCGCCGCGGCCGCCCGCGCGCTAGTACCTGTTTTGACTGACCAAGGCTCACTAGCCGGGCTAGATGAGCACAGTGTGATTGCCCGCGACCGCAGCCTGTTAAAAGAGCTGTGTTACGGTACTTGCCGACGCTTGCCGCGCCTGGAAGCGTTGGCTGGCGCACTGCTCAAGCAGCCTTTTAAAAAGCGCGATAGTGATGTTCACGCCTTGTTACTGGTGGGAATCTACCAGCTGCTTTATATGCGTATTCCAGCACACGCAGCGGTTGGCGAAACCGCTGGCGCCGCTCGCCTGCTAGGCAAAGAGTGGGCTACCCGAGTGCTTAACGGCTGCCTGCGCCGCCTACAGCGTGAATCCGAAGCGCTTCAAGCCGCCGTTGACCTAGATGAGAGCGTTGCCCTGGAGCACCCGCCCTGGCTGCTTAATGCGTTGCGCAGCGCTTGGCCTGAACAGTGGCGCGCCATTGCCGCAGCGAACAATGAACCAGGCCCCATGACGCTGAGAGTCAATCAGCACCACAACGACCGTGAAGCCTATTTACAACAGCTGACTGAGCAGGGACTAAGTGGGCACCTATGCCTACATGCGCCGGATGGCATTACCTTGGATGCACCCTGTGATGTCTCCATACTTCCCGGCTTTGAAGAAGGTCATGTCAGCGTCCAAGACGAAGCGGCTCAGCTTTCTGCCGCGCTGTTAGGGCCTGCATTAGCCCCCCGCCCAGGCGCCCACGTTCTCGATGCTTGCTGTGCGCCTGGCGGTAAAACTGCCCACCTATTAGAGCAGTTTGATATTGCTCTGACGGCCATTGATAGCGACAACCAGCGCCTAGGCCGTGTAGACGATACACTGAACCGCCTAGGCTTAACGGCAGAACTGCAGCACGCTGATGCTACCCAGCAAGACTGGTGGGACGGCGCGCCTTTCGACGCGATTTTGCTTGATGCGCCCTGTTCTGGCACGGGCGTTATTCGTCGTCACCCCGACATTAAAAAACTGCGCCGTAAAGAGGATATTCGCCAGCTCGCTAAGCTACAGCGCCAACTGCTGGATAACCTTTGGCCACTACTCCGCCCAGGCGGCACCTTGCTATACGCCACCTGTTCAGTGCTGCCCGAGGAAAACGCTGAGCAAATCAAGGCATTTCTTGACCGCACGCCCGATGCAGAAGTCACCACGCCAAATGACGTAGCCTGGGGCGAACCGAGTGGCCAAGGACGCCAACTGTTTCCCGCGCAAAGCAGTCATGATGGCTTTTTTTATGCCAGACTAGAGAAGCGTACTGCTTAACATACCGCCCCTACCGGGGCGGTAAACCGATGACAAGGATGGAGACACTATGAGTACCCACACTTATAAGCATATCGAGCTAACCGGTTCTTCTGAAAAGGGAATTGAAGAAGCTGTGCAAAGTGCCCTCGCCAAAGCATCAGAAACCATTCATAACTTGCGCTGGTTCGAAGTCACCGACACTCGTGGCCATATCGAGGACGGCCGTGTCGCTCACTGGCAGGTCACGATAAAAGTTGGCTTCACACTCGAGTAATCCCGACCTGCTTTTCGACGGCGGCTGGTTTACACTGGCCGCCGTCTTTATTGCAGCGCACATATCTCTTGCCGAGAACGCGCTGGCGCTTACAACGGAACCGATGCTTAGCAATGAAAATCATCATTCTCGGCGCCGGCCAGGTCGGCGGCACCCTAGCGGAGCACCTTGCCCGCGAAGAAAACGATATTACCGTCGTCGATACCGACGCCGCGAAACTGCGCGAACTGCACACCAAACTGGATATTCGCACCGTGACGGGCGCGGCTTCGTATCCTATTGTGCTGCGTCAGGCGGGCTGTGAAGACGCCGATATGTTGATTGCGGTGACCAACACCGATGAAATCAACATGATCGCCTGCCAAGTCGCCCATACGCTGTTTCGCACGCCTACCAAAATTGCCCGCGTACGCTCAACCGCCTACCTCACCCGTAAGGGGTTGTTCGCCCACGAAGCGATTCCTATTGATGTACTGATCAGCCCTGAACAAGTGGTCACGGATCATGTTCGCCGCCTGATTGAGCATCCCGGTGCGTTGCAGGTGTTGGAGTTTGCCGGTGGTTTAGTGCAGCTGGTGGCGGTCAAGGCGTTCTACGGTGGCCCGTTGGTGGGACAGGATTTAGCCTTTTTAGCCAAGCACATGCCCAATGTGGAAACACGCGTGGCGGCCATTTACCGCCGCAATCGGCCGATTATTCCCCGTGGTGATACGGTGATTGAAGCCGACGACGAAGTGTTTTTCCTGGCTGCACGGCGTGATATTCGCGCGGTAATGAGCGAACTACGCCGCGTTGAACGGGATTTCCGGCGGGTGGTGATTGCCGGTGGGGGCAATATAGGTGAACGCTTAGCCGAACACCTGGAGCACAGCCACCAAGTTAAGATTATCGAGCACAGTTTAGAGCGCTGTACTGCGCTTTCCGAGCGGCTTGACCGAACGGTGGTGCTCCACGGCAGCGCCACCAGCAAACGGCTGTTGGAAGAAGAGAACATCGAAGACTGCGATATCTTTTGTGCCCTGACCAACGACGACGAGGTCAATATTATGTCGTCGCTGCTGGCCAAACGCTTGGGCGCCAAGAAGGTACTGACGCTGATTAACAACGCTGCCTACGTGGACTTGGTTCAGGGGGGCGAAATCGATATCGCCATTTCCCCCCAGCAAGCGACCATCGGCAGCCTGCTCACCCACGTCCGCCGCGGCGATATTGTCAACGTGCACTCACTGCGCCGTGGCGCTGCGGAAGCCATCGAGGCGATCGCCCACGGTGACAAGCAGTCGTCCAAAGTGGTGGGCCGGACCATAGCTGAGATCAATCTGCCTGAAGGCACCACCATTGGTGCCATTGTGCGAGGCAAAGAGGTCATCATTGGCCATGGGGATGTAATGGTAGAGAGCGGCGACCACGTCATTCTATTCGTGATTGATAAGCGACGCATTCGTGACGTGGAGCGGCTATTCCAAGTGGGATTAACGTTCTTCTAGGCAATGGCCTTCTAGGCAACGCTCTTCAAGAAAACAGGCCACCGCTATGAGGCAACCACTGCTATGAGTTTGCGGGTCATACTACGCATTTTAGGGCTACTGTTGATGCTATTTAGCCTCACCATGTTGCCACCCATGCTGATATCACTTTGGTTTCGCGACGGTGTTTGGCATGCTTTCATGAGCGGCATCGCCATTTCAGTGATAACTGGCTTACTGCTTTTCCTACCCAATCGCCGCGCCCACAAAGAGCTACGAATTCGCGACGGCTTCATTATTGCGGCGATGTTTTGGACCGTACTGGCACTCTTCGGCTCGCTACCACTGATGCTGTTTGGTGAAGGCTCGCTCGGTATCACCGATGCGGTATTTGAATCGTTTTCCGGGCTAACCACGACCGGTGCAACCGTCATTACTGGCATCGATTTTCTGCCAGAATCCATCCTTTACTATCGCCAGCAGTTGCAGTGGTTAGGCGGCATGGGGATTGTAGTGTTAGCGGTGGCCATTTTGCCCACCTTGGGTGTTGGGGGAATGGCCCTGTACCGCACAGAAATTCCTGGCCCACTCAAGGATTCAAAGCTAACACCGCGAATTACCGAAACCGCCAAAGCGCTTTGGTACATCTACGCAACGCTAACGCTGGCCTGTATGGTCGCTTACATGTTGGCGGGGATGAGCTGGTTCGATGCCTTGGGACACAGCTTTTCGACCGTCGCGATTGGCGGATTTTCGACCTATGACGCCAGCATCGGCTACTTTGACAGTGCCGCCATTGAGCTGATTTGCGTTGGCTTTATGCTGATCTCAGCATTCAGCTTTAGCCTGCATTTTATTGCTTGGCGTGAAAAGCGCTTGCTGCACTACTTTCAGGACCCCGAAGCGCGCTTTTTAATGATATTTCTTGCTGGGTTAACCACGATCACCGTGATTACTTTGTGGCTCACGGACACCTACGACGATGTTGAAGGTCTGAGACACGCGCTGTTTGAAGTCGTCTCTGTCGCCACCACTGCGGGCTTTGCAGTTGCCGACTTTTCAGGCTGGCCGGGTGCGTTACCATTTCTGTTATTTGTCGCCGCGTTTGTAGGTGGTTGTTCCGGATCGACGGCGGGCGGCATGAAAGTAATCCGCATCATTCTGATCTTGAAGCAGGGCATGCGTGAAGTCATGCGCCTTATTCACCCCAACGCAGTCATTGCCGTTAAAGTGGGCAAAGTTAGTGTTCCCGACAGCATCGCCCAGGCGGTATGGGGCTTTTTCTCAGCCTACGTCATGCTATTTTTCTTGATGCTAGTAGGCGTTATGGCAACAGGTGTTGACCAAGTTACCGCTTGGTCCACGGTTGGTTCTGCACTGAACAATTTAGGCCCAGCATTGGGCGAAGCTAGCAGCCATTACGGCGACTTGCCCAGCCTAGCCAAGTGGATTTTGGTGCTAGCGATGCTGCTGGGCCGCTTGGAAATTTTCACGGTACTCGTGCTATTTACACCCGCCTTCTGGCGTCGTTAAACACGTATCAATGCTTTCTATTCAAATTGAGACACATTAATGATCCATGACGATACAACACCGCTGGCGCAAGAACCCAACGCGCAGCCTAAGACCAGCGGCCCGTTAAAAACCGTCACCGTTGGCGGCACCCGTTACACCCTGCTCGGCACCGCTCACGTCTCTGCCGAAAGTGCCGATGACGTTCGCCAATTAATCAACAGTGGCACTTTCGATGCCGTTGCCATTGAGCTATGCGACGCACGTCATCACAGCATGGACAACCCCGATGCCATGGGGGAGCAGGATCTTTTTCAGGTATTTAAACAGGGCAAAGCGGGCATGGTAGCGGCAAGTCTGGCGCTTGGTGCGTTTCAGCAACGGATTGCTGAGCAGTCAGGTATTCAGCCTGGCGCTGAAATGCGTGCAGCAGTAGAAGAGTGCCGTACCCACAAGCTGCCTTTAATGTTGGTCGATCGTGACGTTGGCATTACATTAAAACGCATTTACCGCAATGTCCCTTGGTGGCAACGCTTCTCGCTATTTTCGGGGCTAATTGGCAGTGTCATGTCGCGCCAAGATGTTTCCAAAGAGGATATCGAAAAGCTCAAAGAAGGCGATATGCTGGAAGCCACTTTCAGCGAATTTGCTGCCGAATCAGAAGCACTCTATACCCCGCTTATTCGCGAACGCGACCGCTATATGGCACTGCGCTTAGCTGAAGAAGCACCACCTGGGCGCTACCAAAACGTGTTAGTGGTGCTGGGTGCCGGGCATTTAAAAGGCACCGGAGAACACCTGGAAGCAGCGCTTCCTGAAAACCCTACCACTGAGCGTGAATCGCTGGAGGCAACGCCGCCACCGTCTAAACTCTGGAAAGCTGCCCCTTGGCTGATTACCGCGCTGGTTATCACCGGTTTTGTGATCGGCTTTTCGCGCAATACTGAGCTTGGCTGGCAGTTGGTCATTGAGTGGTTTTTAATCAATGGAATTTTATCCGGCGGCGCGACAATAGCGGCCCTTGCACACCCAGTGACGGTGATTGCCACTTTCTTTGCCGCCCCACTGACCTCGCTTAACCCCACCATTGGTGCAGGCTTTGTCGCCGCGGGGGTCGAACTCTATATGCGCAAACCGAAGGTGCGCGACTTTTCGACACTGCGCCATGATGTCACCGAGCTCAAAGGTTGGTGGAAAAACCGTGTCTCCCGTACGTTGCTGGTGTTTATTTTGGCAACATTAGGGTCTGCGGTGGGTACCTGGGTAGCAGGCTTTAGAATTGCCGGTGCACTGTTTGGTAGTGGCACTAGTTAGTTAAGCATTTGCCTCAGTTTGTCGATCTAACAGCCGCTGCATGGCAGCGGTTGGTTCAGCAATTTTGCGATAGTAACGGCTCTCGGCATAGCTATCGTTAAATACATCAAAGTAATCGTCTAGCACATCAGCGGCATTTTCATCACCACTTTGGCGCAGCAGTTCAATGGCAACCTCTGCCGTACACAGGTGCGCTTTTGAGGCGGGTTTGCGTAGCCGGTAGCGTGTTTCCCGCTCAGTGCGCAGCGGCAGTACCGGCAGCGTATCCAGATAAGGGCTCTTGCGGAACATTCGTCGCGCTTGGCGCCAAGTGCCATCTAAAATCACAAATACCGGAATACGCGCCTGCTGCTTCATAGCGTGCACGGCATTAATATCCACCACACGGTCTGCGTAGTCGGGCTGGTCATCTGGGAAGATCACAAAAGGCGCGTAGCGCGGATCTTCAAGCAGCGCGGCTAACTCTTCGTCCGGCGCGGTGCGATACCAGGTAAACACTTTGGTTTGCGTCAGCACATCACCAATTAACCGCCCGGTATTGGTCGGCTTGTAGTGTTCTATAGAGTGGGTCAACAGCCATACCTGGGCGGTGCTATCTGCTTTCACCTGATAAGGGCACAGACAGTTGAGCTCAGGAAGATTGCACCCTTCGCAGCGAGTGACAAAACTGCCCCGTGCTTTAAATTCACGCCGAGGTGGGCGCGGATGCCCCGTAGCAGGGTCGAAGTCAGTCAATGAAGAAGACTCAGGGGGCTGTGACGTAGCGTCAGACATCCGCGCTCCAATTTATAAAGGGCGATTAACAAAAGACGGTTAACAAAAGACGGTTAACAAAGGGCGCCGAGTATAAAGCAGCCCGGCCACCATGACGAACCCCTGCTCTCTAAAACCGCTCGTAGTAAACCAGAACACTCTGAACAGTTGACACCAAAAGCGTAACGCCGCTAGAGTCTCGTCAACTTTCAAAAGAAAAAAGGTTTACCCGTGACCGCCACCGCTTTCAATGCCGCCGCCCCGCGCCACGACTGGACGCTGGACGAAATTAATGCGCTGTTCGCGCTGCCCTTCAACGACCTGTTATTTAAAGCTCAGCAAGTGCATCGCGCCCACTTTGATGCTAACGCGGTGCAGGTTTCTACCCTGCTATCGATTAAAACGGGGGCTTGCCCAGAAGACTGCAAATATTGCCCGCAGTCCGGTCACTACAATACCCAGCTCGAAAAAGAGAAACTGCTGGAAATCGAAAAAGTCGTTGCCCAAGCCAAGGCTGCCAAGGAGGCCGGCGCTAGCCGTTTTTGTATGGGCGCGGCATGGCGCAGCCCGCGGGATAAAGATTTATTGCTGGTCGAAGAGATGGTTCGCCAAGTAAAAGCCCTGGGGCTGGAAACCTGCATGACACTAGGTATGGTCGACGGTGATCAAGCCAACCGTTTGGCGGCTGCTGGGCTGGATTACTACAACCATAACCTGGACACCTCCCCCGACTTTTATGGTGAAATTATCACCACCCGCACCTACAGCGACCGCCTGGACACCCTGGCCACCGTGCGTGAAGCGGGCATGAAAGTATGCTCCGGCGGCATTTTAGGCATGGGTGAAGGCGCACAAGACCGCAGTGCGCTGTTACAGCAGCTGGCGAAGCTGTCACCGCACCCAGAATCCGTCCCCATCAATATGCTGGTTAAAGTACCGGGTACACCGCTAGAGAATGTCGAAGACCTAGACCCGCTTGAGTTTATCCGCGCCATTGCGGTGGCGCGTATTATGATGCCGCAAAGCCATGTGCGGCTTTCCGCTGGCCGCGAGCAGATGAGCGAGTCGACTCAAGCACTGGCATTTTTGGCGGGAGCCAACTCGATCTTCTACGGCGACAAACTACTCACCACCGGCAATCCTCAGGCAGACCGCGACCGCGCGCTATTTGCAAAATTAGGCCTGCACCCAGAACGTCGTGATACCTGCGAAGATGAAGCCACTCACACCGAGCGACTCACCCAACAAGCTCAGCAGCACGCCCAGGCGGAGCGGGCAGCAGCACTGGCGGTAGACGCCAGTGTCTGAAGCGTGGCAACAGCGGCTAGCCAGCGCCCGCCAGCAGCGTGTTGATCAACAGCGCTGGCGGCATCGGCGGGTGAATACCCTTGGCACGCTGGACTTTGCCGGCAATGACTATCTCGGGCTGGCTCATAATCCACGTGTACAAGCTGCCCAGGCAGAGGGTGCGCGCCGCTTTGGCGCAGGCGCGGGCGCGTCGCACTTGGTCAGCGGCCACTTGGAAGTCCACGACGCACTGGAAGACGCACTGGCCGAGTGGACCGGACGGCAGCGTGCACTGCTGTTTTCCACCGGCTATATGGCTAACCTTGGCGTGTTGCAGGCGCTCGCCGACTCAAATACCGCCATTTTTCAAGACCGTTTAAATCATGCCTCGCTACTCGATGGCGCAACGCTAAGCGGTGCCCGCTCGCGACGATTTCATCACCGCAATAGCGCTGATCTTGAACGCCTGTTAGCGCGCAGCTCCGCCACTCATAAACTGGTGGTCAGCGACGGCGTGTTCAGCATGGATGGCGACGTTGCCGATATTGCCACCCTTGCCCACGTCAGCCAGCAACACGACGCCTGGCTAATGGTTGACGACGCTCACGGTCTGGGCGTGTTAGGCGCTAACGGCAGCGGCTGTGTGGAAGGTTTTGATAGCCAAGCGGTGCCTATTTTGGTGGGTACACTGGGCAAAGCACTGGGCACCGCTGGCGCGTTTGTGGCCGGTGACGCGGCGCTAATTGAGCACCTCACCCAGTTTGCTCGCAGCTATATCTATACCACGGCCCAGCCCCCCAGCATTGCCGCAGCGACCCTGGAAGCGCTGACTATCGTGCAGCGCGAACCTGAACACCGCCAGCGGCTCCAGCGCCATATCAACTATTTTCGCCAGCAGGCCCAAGCGCTCGGGCTGCCCCTTGCCGACTCCCATACACCTATTCAACCGCTGTTACTCGGCAACGAGCCACGCACCATGGCTTGGGCGGCTAAGCTCGCCCAACGGGGTATTCACGTCGGGGCGATTCGCCCGCCCACGGTACCTAATGGTGCCGCACGGCTGCGCATTACGCTGAGTGCCCGCCACAAACCAGAGGATATTGATCGGCTTATTGAAGGGCTGAGCGCCTGTCAGCGTGAGGAAACAGCATGTCCCGCCTAGACGCCCCTCAACGTCTGGTGCTGCTGTCGGGCTGGGGGATCGATCAGCGCATCTGGCAGCCGCTGGACACCTACTGGCCTGCCCATACTGAGGTACACACGGTGGACTGGCCGGGCTATGGCGATACCCCTGCCCAGGCTGAACCGGCCACCCTTGATACTCTTGCCAGCGCCATGGCCGACCAACTACCCAGTAACGCAGTGTGGGTTGGCTGGTCGCTGGGTGGGCTGTTAGCCAGCGCGCTGCTCGATAAGCTGCCTGCGCCACGCGGCTTGGTACTGATTGGCACAGGCGGGCAATTTTGTAGCGATGACGGCGTGAGCAAAGCCGAGCTTGCCAGCTTTCAGCGCGCCTTTAGCCGCGACCCCGACGCCACCTGGCGGCATTTCTTACGCTGGCAAACCCAAGGCGAACCTAACGCTCGCCACGTCCACCAACAGCTACGTGCTATGTTGGGTGACACCCCCAGCGCTACTAACAGCACCCTATCCCAAGGGCTTCACTGGCTTGCCACCCTGGATAACACCCAGCGTTTGCAAGAGGCGCCCTGTCCGGTCATTCAGCTAGTGGGCGAGCACGATCCGTTAGTAGCTTCCAGCACCCGCGCTCAGGCAATCAACCTTGCCCACGCGGGGCACTGCCCGATGCTTTCCCAACCTGCTCAACTAGTCGCGACCATCGCTTCCCAAGCCGCACTGGTCGCCAAGGAGCACGTATGTACCTAACGGCAACGCCAGCGCCAAACTGGCAGGCAAAAGTCGCCCACGCTTTCTCTCGCGCGGCCCCCCGCTACGACGCGCTGGCCAGCGCTCAGCGCCAGATAGGGGAAACGCTCTGGTCATCGCTTCCGCCTAGTGCCGACAACATACTCGACCTTGGCTGTGGTACCGGAGTCGGGACGCAACGACTAGCCACTCAATTTCCCCATGCCAACATCACTGGGCTGGATATTGCCCCTGGCATGCTCGCTCACGCCCAAGCGCGCTATGGCCATCATATTCGTTGGCAGCAAGGCGATGCCGCTGCACTGCCTTTTGAGCGCGGCACCTTTGATCTGATATTTTCCAACCTCGCCATCCAGTGGTGCCGCGATATCGATGCGGTTATGCGCGAGCTTCAACGAGTGCTGTCCCCTGGCGGCCAAGTGCATCTCACGACTCTCTTACCCGGCACGTTGGCAGAAGTCGCCTCTGCTTGGCAGCGCCCGGAGGCATTACTGCAAACGCCGAATGCCCAAGCGCTTGAACGCGCCGTTGCCTTAAGCGGCTTAACGCTGGTTGATCGCATTACCGAGTGGCGGCGGTTTTACTACCCCGATCTCACTGCCGTCATGGACTCAATTAAGGGAATAGGCGCCCAGGTGGCGCGGCCCAAGGCACGTCTTACTCGCCGAGACCTGGTCGCCGCCCGCCAGCGTTTTGAAACGCTACGTGAACCCCAAGGGCTCCCCGTTAGCTACCACTGCATCACCCTGCACCTGGAAAAATCACCATGACCGTCTATTTCGTGACCGGCACCGATACCGATGCAGGTAAGACCCTGGCCACCAGCGCACTGCTATGCGCTGCCAAACAGCAGCAGCTCAGCACGCTGGGGCTTAAGCCGATTGCCTCTGGCAGCCACATCACGGCGGATGGGCTGCGCAATAGCGACGCCTTGGCGCTACAACAACAGAGCGCTCCCCCCGTCGATTACACCACCGTTAACCCGTGGGCGTTTGCGCCCGCTATTGCGCCGCACCTGGCCGCCAGCGAGGCGGGGTGCGCTCTTAACGTCAATAGTGTAGTGGCCTCGCTTACCGCCACCCTAAACGACATGCCGCGCGATTTAACGCTCATCGAAGGCGCTGGCGGCTGGCGTGTGCCACTCAATGAGCACAACGACTTTTCCGATATACCGCGGATGATGCAGCTGCCCGTTATTCTGGTCGTGGGACTAAAGCTTGGCTGTCTTAATCATGCGCGGCTTACCGCGGAGGTCATCGCTGCCGATGGCCTAACCCTTGCGGGTTGGGTCGGCAGTGTGGTGGACCCTGAGTTCGCCGCTGATACAGCGCGCTTTGAGTCCAATATCGCGCTTCTTAAAAACGCCCTTAACGTGCCATGTCTAGGCATTATTCCTCATTTAGCCACCGCCGATGCCACCCATGCGCGCCACGCGCTTTCACTATCTGCACTGCTCAACACTTCAGTTTTGAATCAGGAAGCCGCTTTATGAGTTCTCCCGTTTGGCACCCTTACGCCCACCTCAAAACACAAGCACCCGCCCCTAAAGTGGTCGGCGGCAGCGGTAGCCATTTCACCCTGGAAAGCGGCGAGCAACTGCTCGACGCGACCTGCTCCTGGTGGTGCATGATTCATGGCTATGGCCATCCACGTTTAGTCGCGGCCATTCGTGAACAGGCAGGCGAGCTATGCCATGTAATGCTAGGTGGCCTCACCCATGATCCCGCCGACCAGCTTGCTCGGGAGCTCGTGCGCATCACCCCTGACGGCCTTAATCACGTGTTTTACTCCGACAGCGGTTCAGTCGGGATGGAAGTGGCGATGAAAATGGCCCTGCAGTACCAGGTGCTCATCGGCCACCCCGAAAAGTGCAAGATGCTTTCGTTAATGAAGGCCTACCATGGCGACACCACCGGCTGTATGGCGGTATGCGACCCTGAAGAAGGCATGCATAGCCTGTTCGCCAGCCTGCTGCCCCAACACCACTTCGCTCCCGCGCCCACCGCACCGTTTAACGCCACACAGGAACAGGTAGCCGATGACTTAGCGGCACTTCGCGACGTATTGGCGAGCCACCATCATGAGATTGCGGCCCTGCTGATGGAGCCGTTACTCCAGGCGGCAGGCGGGCTGAATATGACTTCGCCTGACTACCTGCGCGGTGCACGGGCGCTATGCGATGAGTTTGGCGTACTGCTGATTTTTGATGAAGTGGCCACCGGCTTTGGCCGCACTGGCAAGCTGTTTGCCGCCAATCACGCTGACGTAACACCGGATATTATGGTGCTCTCAAAAGGATTAACCGGCGGCTATCTAGGCCATGCAGCGACCCTGGCCAGCGACCGTGTTCACGATGCGTTTGTTGGCGACAGCGCCCACCATGCCTTTATGCACGGCCCGACATTTATGGGCAACCCGCTGGCCTGCCGTGTCGCGCTGGAAAGCCTGCGCGTGTTTGAAGAGGAGCACTACCTGGACAAGATTGCGGCACTCAGCCAACAGCTTAGCCGAGCGTTAATTGACGACTCCGCGCTGAACGCCCACCCAGACGTGGCCGATGTGCGAGTGCTGGGTGCCACCGCAGTGATTGAAGCGCACTCCGCCGAGACGCTGAAAGGTGTCGGGCAGTTCGCCCGCGAGCGAGGTGTGTGGCTGCGCCCAATCGGCCGCTGGCTTTACACCATGCCCGCTTATATCGCTACCGACGCCGACATCACTCAGATTACCGACGTAATGAAAGCATGGTTTTTGAAGCGATAGACAGTTCAAGGCAGCATCAAATTGCCCTGTTTGCGCCACTGGTTTACCAACGCTGGAACGCCCTCTCCTGCGGTGGTATTAATCGCTAGAACGCCAGGCGGTGTTAAGGCATCCGCGTCGGGGTCGACCAGCGCACACGGGGTATCCAAGTCAATATACGACAGCAGCGACGCCGCGGGCATTACCGCTAGGGACGTGCCTACCACCAGCAAGAAATCCGCCTGGCTAACAAGTTCACAGGCGTCTTCAAATAGCGGCACCGACTCACCGAACCACACCACGTCCGGGCGCAGCTGGCTGCCTTTGTCACAAATATCGCCCAGCGCAATGCCACCTTTCGGCAGCGGATAGCGCAGCCGCACATCCACTGTAGAGCGCGCCTTCAAAATCTCGCCATGAAGATGCAGCACATCTCGCGACCCTGCACGCTCATGCAAATCATCAATATTTTGCGTGACAACACTGACTCGAAAGCCATCTTTTTCAAGCGCCGCCAGGGCTTTATGGGCAGCATTGGGCTTGGCCTTACGAATTTGCTCTCGGCGCAGGTTATAAAACTCCAGTACGCGCTGTGGGTCTCGGCGCCAGCCCGCGGGCGTGGCCACCTCCTCGACTGGGTGGTCTTCCCAGAGACCATCACTGGCACGGAACGTTTTAATACCGCTTTCGGCGCTAATCCCTGAACCGGTAAAAACCACTAAGTGCGGTGGTGCTGTCATGTTTTCCTCGACTAAATAACTGCTTACTGTTTCACAAGGAGCCTCTTATTAATGTAATGAGCGCAGGCCAGACAAGGCAAAAATCAAAGAAAAAAGCGGAGTTTACGGGTTGTAAATGAGCATTTTAAGGCGATTTTTAACGCAGTATGGCCAAGCGCAATAGTTAATCAGAGGTTACTTAATATACCAGTTGCCCTATAGTCCCCGCGAAGCGCTGCTTATTACGATATGGGTAAACATCAATCACCCGACCATCGACAATGGCCTGCTGTAGCTCCAACCAGTAATCGGGATCAAATAACTCCGGATGCTGTTGCATAAAAATCGCGCGCAGCTCCGGGTTGGCAAACATAAAGGGGCCGAACTCCTCGGGGAAGATATCATTGGGGCCAACGTAAAAACTCTCCCCACCACCTCCTTGAAAGTCATTGCCATACGATTTAGGCATGTGCCGAAAGCGACACTCCGTGAGATAACATACCTCGTCATAATCGTAAAAAATCACTCGGCCATGGCGGGTAACACCAAAGTTTTTTAACAGCATATCGCCCGGGAAGATGTTCGCCGCTGCCATCTGTTTAATGGCGTTACCATAGTCTTTGAGCACCATTACGCGCTCGTCCGCGCTGCACTGCTCCAGATAGATATTCAGCGGTGTCATCATGCGCTCGGTATAGCAGTGCTTGATTATTACCTTGTCATCTTTCAATGACACAGTAGACGGTGCTACTTCTAGCAAGTGCTCTAGACACTCTGGCGCAAAGTGATCCTGGCGCACGATAAAATTCGAGAACTCCTGGGTATCAGCCATACGCCCAACACGGTCATGGCGTTTCACCAGGCGGTATTTCTCGCGCACTATTGCGTGGGTGACCTCTTTTGCCGGGTCGAATTTATCTTTAATGATCTTAAACACGGTGCGAAAACTAGGCAGCACGAACACCGCCATCACCATGCCGCGCACACCAGGTGCAATGACAAACTGATCCTCACGCTTGGCCACTTGCAGGTTTAGGGCACGGAAAAATTCGGTTTTGCCATGCTTAAAAAAGCCAATCGCGGCATACAGTTCGCCTTCAGGCTTATGGGGCATGAGCTGTTTTAAGTAGTGGACAAACTCCCCAGGCACCGGCACATCGACTTGGAAGTAGGCACGGGTAAACGAGAAAATAATCGAGACTTCATCGGTCTCGGTTAGCACGGTATCCAAGTGCAGGCAGGGGTCGCCGCCCTGCTGCTCGCCAAACCCTTCACCATGTAGAATAGGTAACACTAGTGGCACCTGCTCACCGCCACCCAAAATGCGGCCGACTAAGTAGGCCCCTTTATTACGGTAAAAGACACTTTTCAACAGCTCTAATTGCGCGTCTTCTGACTGCAAAATAGCGGCGGGAAGCAGGGTTTCTAATAGGCCTGCAGCTAGTTCAATATCGCGCTCCAGATCAGCAAAGGCGTTATCAAACGGTGCCTCTTCAAGCGCCCAGGCAAGCGCTTGAGACCAATCACCATTGACGGAATACTGTCGACAAAGCTCAATTCCAGAATGGTGCGCAGCATCTTCTCGGGAGCTGTACACAAACATCCAGTCATTGCGAATATGGCGGTGGTGGAAAATCGAGCAGAATAGTGAGTTAAAAAACGTCTCGGCCAACTCGTAATCCAACCGCTGGCTAATCAGCTGCGCATAGTGCTCACGCGCCTCCCGCCAGGTCTCACAGTACGTAAGCGCCTCATGATCAAAGGTACGCTGCAAACGTGTCAGCGTATCGCCCACTCTCTCTTCATAAAGGTTAATCCGCGCCGCTGAGGCTTGCTGGGCATCACGCCACGCCGCATCACGAAAACGCCGACTGGCGTCAAAGGTAATCTGCTTGAAGCGTGCTCGGTAGCCATCAAATCCATGCAGAATAGTGGCCGCTAAACGATACGCGGGAGAGTGCTTCATGGCGGTGCTCCTGACTATTTCCCCCAGCTTCGCGTAACGGAGCACTACATGCGAGAAGACCTTGGTGGGTAATTCGCATGTTTAAGAACGCAGCTGTCTATTTTAGCACTCATCATAAAAAGCCTCTGGGCCGTTGGGCACAGAGGCTTAAACTGCCTAATCAGGTTAGGCGATTGGGATCAAACATTACAGCTTGGCAGCGGCTGGCACCGGCTCGTCAATGTCTAGCTCTTCTGGGGCAGCAGTCACTAGCGCAAACTCCTCTTCAGCGGTTTTCGCCACCAGCTTATTCTTGCTGTAAAGGAAGTAGTACGCCGCACCAGCAATGAATAGAACAATGGTGTAATTAAACGCGCGGGGGTCAAAAGCATAGACACCGGTAAGCGCGACGAGGGACAAAACTAACGCAACGCCAGAGGTCACCACACCACCGGGTGTTTTATAAGGGCGCGGCAAGTCAGGCTGTTTCACTCGTAATAGAATGTGGCTGAGCGCCATCAATGCATAAGAGAGCGTCGCGCCGACAACGGCCATCCCTAGAATCAGATCACCCTCGCCGCTAAGCGAGACCAAAAAGCCAAATACACCAGGCACAATCAGCGCCAGATAAGGCACTTTACGCTCGCTGGTCAGTGACAGCGGTTTTGGTAAGTAGCCCGCACGAGAAAGCGCAAACACCAAACGGCTGTAGCCATAGATAATCGAGAAAAATGACGCCACCAACCCCGCAAGGCCCAACACATTAACCAGCGTGGCAAGCGTTGGGTTGCCCGCAACGTTAAGCGCATCGACCAGCGGCACACCACTTTGACCAATCATTTCAGCACCCGCTGCGCCTGCCAGTAACACCACGACTAATAAGGCGGTAAATAGCAGGAACAGCATCGCAGCAATAATCCCTTTAGGCATATCCCGCGCGGGATCTTTGGCTTCCTCTGCCGCTAGCGGCACGCCTTCAACCGCCAAAAACAGCCACATCCCAAACGGCAGCGCTGCCCAAATACCGTACCAACCATAGGGCATAAAGGTGCTCGCACCGGCTGCATCGGTGGGCGCAATATCAAACAGATTCGCTGAATCGAAATTGCCAATCAGCGCCACTGCCGTTGCCAAAATCGCAAACACCGCTAGGCCGCTAATCACCATCATCACTTTTAGCGCTTCACCTACGCCGGCTAAGTGAATGCCGATAAACACTGCGTAAAACAGCAGGTAAACCAACGGCCCATTAATGCCCAGCAGCGATTCGACTGCCGAGCCAATGAAAATCACGATCGCAGCAGGCGCAAGCGCGTACTCAATCAACACCGCAAGCCCGGTTAAATAGCCACCGGCTGGCCCCATCGCTTGGCGGGCAAAGCTATAGCCTCCCCCCGCGGCTGGAATCGCTGCGGACATTTCCGCCAATGCTAATACGAGTGCCAGGTACATCATCGCCATTAAGCAGGCGGCAATGGCAAAACCACCCCAACCCGCTTCAGCAATACCGAAGTTCCAGCCGGCAAAATCACCGGAAATAACATAAGAAACCCCAAGCCCTGCTAGTAATAGCCAGCCCGCGGTACCTTTGCGCAGCTGGCGCTTGGCCAAATACGCTTGATCGACAGAAGGTTGTGTCATTGTCATGCCCTTTTCAGTGTGGAACGCAATCGTTGTCAGCGGCGTGCTGAGTCGGGGTGTTGGTTCCATATTGTTGTTAGGAGTGTTGTTAGGAGCGTTTCTATAAGTGTTTGTTATTTATGTATTGTTATTACTCTTTTTAATTACTATTTTAATTACTCTGTTATCTATATGGCGCTGCTTATACATAACGCTTCGCTTCCTGTGCCGCTTATTAATCGGCCACCAGGAAGTTTTGAGTTGTCCCCCCTGTTGCACCGTCTAATACGCTGTCCTCGCTACGATCTTTCAGTTGCACGCCAGACAGTTTCCGCTGACGGGCTTCGGTTAATAGCAACAACAACCGCCGTGCGGCCTCTTCCGGTTTGAGCCCTGCTGGGCGCACGTTTGAAATGCAGTTGCGGCGGTCATCCTTTAGACCTACTTCTGGTTCCCAGGTCATATACAGCCCGAGGCTATCTGGAGAGCTTAAGCCTGGGCGCTCACCAATCATCACCAGCACGGCATCGGCATTAAGCAGCGCGCCAACCTCATCACCAATCGCCACGCGGCCCTGCTCTACGATGGTTAATGGCGCGAGCTGCCACTCCCGCTGATCACTCTCTAAGGCGCGATACAGCGCAGTAAGAAACGGCGCACTGTTCTGCTGTACTGCCAGTGCGGAAAGCCCATCGACAATCACCACCGCTAAATCGAAGCGCTGGCCACTTTGCGCCGCTTGTTGCAGTTGCTCTCGCGAAGCGTCGTCAAGACGACGGCCATAATCCGGACGCTGCAGGTACATGGCGCGGTCTACTGCGTGGCTATGCACATGAATAGGTGTCTGGTGCAAGCTCAGCGCTGTCGTTAACTCATCGGCCAGCGCGTGACACTCAAGAGGGCAGTGAACGGCATCCTGGGCTTGGGCATGAGCCAGTTGAAACGCCAATAGCTGATGCGTGGGCAGACTAATGCCCGCTCGTCCCAGCCCAATGCGAGCATCGGTAAATGCCCTCAGCCGCTCCCATGGGTTAGCGATCACAATCGGTGGGGCTTTTTTCGATTCATTATCAGACATCGCGAGCAGCCTCCGTTGGCAGGTGGCGCAGGCTATTAGCGAAAGCGGCAGGTAGTTGATCATTTAACCGATAGGAGGAAACATCTTGGAAGATTTGCATCTTCGCCAGCCACTGCTCGAACTCCGGGGCGGCCTTCAACCCAAGTACGCGCCGTGCGTAAAGGGCATCGTGAAAGGACGTGGTTTGATAGTTGAGCATGATGTCGTCAGAGCCTGGGATGCCCATCACAAAGCTACAGCCCGCCACGCCTAATAGCGTCAGCAGGTTGTCCATATCATTTTGATCGGCTTCAGCGTGATTGGTGTAGCAAACATCACAGCCCATGGGCACGCCTAGCAACTTGCCGCAAAAGTGGTCTTCCAGCCCCGCTCGGGTGATCTCTTTGCCATCGTACAAATACTCAGGGCCGATAAATCCCACCACCGTATTCACCAGCAGCGGATTAAACTTGCGCGCCACCGCATAGGCGCGGGCTTCACAGGTTTGCTGGTCCAAACCATGATGAGCATCAGCGGAAAGCGAACTGCCTTGCCCAGTTTCGAAATACATCACGTTGCGCCCAACCGTACCGCGATTCAGCGTTTGAGCAGCCGCCTCAGCCTCTGCCAACGTACTTAAATCAAAGCCAAAGCTGCGGTTGGTGGCTTCGGTACCGCCAATGGATTGAAAAACCAGATCTACAGGCGCGCCCTGCTCGATCGCTTCGAGCGTGTTGGTCACATGAGTGAGCACGCAGGATTGGGTGGGTATTTCGTATTTCTGAATGACATCGTCCATCAGGCGCATTAGCTTGATGCTTTGGGCGACATTATCAGTAGCAGGATTGATTCCAATGACCGCGTCGCCACTGCCATACAGCAAGCCATCCAGAATACTGGCGGCAATCCCGGTCACGTCATCGGTAGGATGGTTGGGCTGCAAACGCGTAGATAACCGCCCCGGCAAACCAATAGTATTGCGAAATGCGGTCGTCACATGGCACTTCTTGGCGACTAGCATCAAATCTTGGTTGCGCATCAACTTGCTAACAGCGGCGGCCATTTCAGGAGTAATGCCAGGGCGAGCCGCGGCTAATACATCGCTGGTGGCATAGTCGGATAGTAGCCAGTTACGAAAGTCACCCACGGTTAAATGCTTCAGCGACGCAAACGCAGCAGCATCGTGCTCATCGATGATTAAACGAGTAATTTCGTCTTGCTCATAGGGGACCAGCACATCATTCAAAAACGTGGTAAGCGGGAGCTCTGCCAGCACCATTTGCGCCACTACCCGCTCTTCTGCTGATTCTGCAATGACACCTGCCAAGCGGTCGCCAGAGCGTGGCGGCGTGGCCTTGGCCATTAATTCCGCCAAGCCATTAAAGCGATAGCGGCGGCTTCCAACAGTTGTGTGATAGGTCTGCGCCATGGGACCTTCCTTTTTTATATTTAAAAGCGACGATTTCTATAGCTAAGGTTTCTAAAACTACGGTTTCTAAAACTACGCTCTCCAAAACCATGGCGCCGAATGCGCGTTGAGGAACAGAATTTACTTGTTTCCACAATAGCGCTATCACTTAATGGGGAGTATCGAGTTTTGGCAAACCTGTCATACTTATAAAAACATTATTAAATACAATAAATTAGAGGCAAGCATGCAACGTGATGGCGCTTTAATCACGTTCACAGGAGTTTTTCATGACGCTGACAAGCCAAGACATTGCACCAAAAAAATGCATTCAAGAGGCGTTTGATGCCGACGAACATGCCCAAAATCTGACCCGCTGGCAGCAGCAATACGACCAACTAAGTCCTGGCCGCTTTTATGGGCGACTAGATGAAATTGAGTTACCCGCCATGCAGGTGTTTAAAGAACATACCGGGCAAGCGCTGCGACAAGACTGCCGAGTGTGGGCTGACTCTCTCTGGCTGGGCATCCCCACTCAGGCACCAGGGTCACGAATTAATGGGCAGGCGCTGGAAGAACATGAGGTGATGTGTCACCCCGGCGGTCGTGATTTTGAGCTGGTAACCCCCGAGGCGTTTGATATCTATGGACTAGTGATACGTATGCCGTTATTACAGGCTGCCGCCCAGCGACAGGGGGTGATACTTGATCATGAGTGGCAAGATTCACCCCGCCGCCGGGTAGCGCCTGAAACTCTGCATGCGGTGTCTTTTTTACTTGAACGCTTACTCTCAAATCAACAAGGCCCCATCGCTGAAAACGTTCATCAAGATATTTTGCTAACAGGCCTAATGGAAGTATTAAAAGCCAACCAAACAAGCCATGAATTGCCTCCCAGCTATCCTCATCGAAAAGCAGTGGTTGACCGGGTGAAGCGCTATGTTGATGAGCACCTGGAAGGTCCAGTCACCATGGAAACGTTATGCGAGCTAACTCATGTCAGTAGGCGTACGCTGCAATACAGTTTTACGTCTATCCTTGGTATTAGTCCGCTGCAATTTTTACGTTTAACGCGGCTGAATAGAGTGCGTCGTGCTCTGCGCAGCGCAGAGCCCCACCAAACAGTGACTGAAATTGCCACCTACTGGGGCTTTTGGCATTTGGGGCAATTTGCTCATGACTATAAGCAACAGTTTGGCGAAAGCCCTTCGCAGACGTTAAACGCGATTCACTGAGCGTGCGCGGCATCCCTTTCGAGGTAAAGATC
The DNA here is from genome assembly GCF_024138895.1 of Halomonas sp. XH26. Taxonomy (NCBI): domain Bacteria; kingdom Pseudomonadati; phylum Pseudomonadota; class Gammaproteobacteria; order Oceanospirillales; family Halomonadaceae; genus Halomonas; species Halomonas sp. XH26. The sequence goes on along the minus strand of NZ_CP071889.1, from coordinate 663,804 downwards.
TTATGTCGAGGCAACGATCCTATATCGAGGTAGAGACCCTATGGTAAATACCACCGCCTGGAATCGCTTGCGCTATAGCATTTACGCACCAATCTATGATCTGGTGGCAACTAAAGCGTTTCGTAAACCCCGAAGGAATGCACTTAACCAAGTTGACTGGGAACCCGGCATGCGAGTGCTGCTGGTGGGTGCAGGCACCGGCTTAGACCTGCCTTATTTACCGCGTGAATTAGAAATCCATTTAACCGACCTAACCCCCGCGATGGTGACGCGAGCCCGTGAGCGAGCGGAACATGCGCAACGTGACGTGGTATGTCGTGTAATGGATGCCGCTGCACTGGACTACCCAGATGAGCATTTTGACGTCGTTGTGATGCATCTTATTTTGGCGGTGATGCCCAATCCTGAACAGGGACTAGCCGAAGCGCACCGGGTACTGAAAAACGACGGGCAGCTCTGTGTTATGGATAAATTTCAACCCGACACCCACATTGCTGGTCCAAGTCGGCGAGCACTGAACGTCATTACTTCATTGATCGCGACCGACATCACCCGCCAGGCGACACCACTGCTTCAACAAGCAGGCTTCAACATCCGCCGCGACGAACCCGTATTGATGAATGGCCTTTTTCGCGCACTTCTAGCAATAAAGTAAACTGTCCTCACAACTGCACATTCCCTAAAAATACCAGTACATCCGAAACAACAACGTCCAATACTGGTACAATTAATAGCAACCCGTTACTTGCACGCTTCATCAATATGTAAGGTGACCAATGCCTAAAGCAGCTGTGAAACGCTTCCGTCGTTTACCCGAAGAAGAGCAGTCCCGCGTTATTGAAATGGCTTGGGAAGATCGCACTCCGTTTGAAGCGATCGACACTCTGTTTGGCCTAGGCGAGCCGGACGTCATAGAAGTAATGCGCCACCAGCTTAAGCCGGCCTCGTTTCGACTGTGGCGCAAGCGTGTTACTGGTCGCGCGACGAAGCATACGGCTTTGCGATCGCCGGATATTTTACGGGGCTACTGCCCAACGCAATATAAGCGCTAATCACCATTTGCAACGAAAAATCAGAGGATGCCATTTTCTAGTAGGCCTTTTTAATCGCCGAATAAGTGTTATATTATCACATAACACAACGCCGTTTATAAAAACCCGCTTAGAGGTGCATTCACAATGACCGTGTTTTCTCCCCTGCCCGTCACCGTGCTTTCAGGATTTCTAGGTGCAGGTAAAACCACCGTACTCAATCATATTTTGGCTAACCGCGAAGGTCGTCGCGTCGCGGTGATTGTCAACGATATGAGCGAGGTCAATATCGACGGTGCATTAGTGCGTGGCGGCCCTGGCGAGTCCACGTTAGATGGCGAGGTAGCGCTGAACCGTTCTGAAGAGCGTTTGGTAGAAATGAGCAACGGCTGCATTTGCTGCACGCTGCGTGAAGATTTGCTAGAAGAAGTTAGCCAACTGGCCAGAGAAGGTAAATTTGATTACTTGGTGATTGAGTCCACTGGGATTTCCGAACCGCTACCAGTGGCGGAAACCTTCACCTTTGAAGATGAAAGCGGCCAGAGCCTTTCCCACGTTGCACGCCTTGATACGCTGGTCACTGTCGTCGATGGTGCCAACTTTCTTGAGCAGTACCGCGAAGCGCAGAGCCTCGCTGAAGCGGGCGAAAGCTTGGGTGACGATGACGAGCGCAACGTCGCGGACCTGCTGGTCGACCAGATCGAGTTTTGTGATGTATTACTGATCAGTAAAACGGATCTGATCAATAAAAAAGAGCTTGATGCACTAACGGCGATTCTGCGCTCACTCAACCCTGATGCAGAGCTGGTGCCCATCACTCAAGGTGGCGTGCCGCTAGAGAAGGTGCTTGATACTGGCAAGTTCAATTTTGAGCGCGCCCAGCAAGCGCCTGGTTGGCTAAAAGAGATGCGTGGCGAGCATGTGCCAGAAACCGAAGAGTACGGTATTGGCAGCTTTGCCTACCACGCTCGCCGCCCTTTCCACCCGCAGAAATTCCACGCTTTACTCAATGAAGAGTGGTTTGGTAAAGGACTGCTACGCTCGAAAGGCTTTTTCTGGCTTGCTACTCGGCCACGCTTCGCAGGCCAATGGAGCCAAGCAGGTGGTATTGCTCATCACGGCCCAGCGGGCGTGTTCTGGAAAGCTATCCCCGAAGCTAACTGGCCGGAAGATCCTGAAACTCGCCAATTCATTATGGAAAAGTGGCAGGAGCCGTTTGGTGATATGCGCCAAGAGCTGGTGTTTATCGGCCAGAACTTGGACCAAGCCAAGATGCGTGACGCACTAGACACCTGCCTGCTAAGCGAAGCTGAGCTATTACAAGGTATGGAAGCGTGGAAGCAGCTACCCGATCCGTTCCCCGCTTGGGAGTAATGCTTTAACTGCAGGAGCTAGCTAAACAGCGCTCTGCCCACTGCCGCACTTCAGGGTAGGCACGCTGCTCAAAGACCGCGAAGCCGTTAAGGCCGCGGGCTTTGAGTGGGGTAAAAATCGGCATAGTTAAACCGCATAAGAAGTGTGCCAGCCGCTGGACATTGGGCGGCTGGCCGAACTGCTCGGTGTGGCGTTCAATCAGCGGTGAGGCATAGCGGATAAAATCATTCTCAGACAGCGCGGGTAATGGCGTCGCATCCGGCAGCCGAACCGGGTTGCCGTAGCATACCGAACAGTGGCCACAGCGGCCCTGCTCGGTACCAAGTGGCCCATCGAAGGTGGTGTCCCCAAAATGCTCAGCTAACCGCCGAGTCAGGCAGCTTTCCGACTCAAACAGTGCCAGCATGGAGTGCAACCGTTCAATTTCGATTCGCTCCCGATCTAGACACTCATTAAATAACTGGCTTGCCATCGCCTCGACCGAAAATTCCGGCTGACAAATTTCATACACATCGGTCATACGCTTACCTTCCAGGGTCAGCCAGCCTTTATCCTGGAAGTATTCAAGCGCGGTAATGACGCGGGCACGGGAAGCATCGATTTGCTGTGCCTGCCCAGCCTGATGCAGCCGCTCAAAATCCACTGTTCCCCAGGTGCGAGCGATAGCGATATTGTCGATCAACAAACGTACAAAGGCCGCCCGCTCTCCTGCAAAACGCCCCACCAAGGCGGTAGGCTCAATATGGTAGCGCAACCGATACTCGGCTAAGAACGCAAAGCGCGGCGCAATAATGCCGTGCATTTCCAGCCGCACCAGTAGCGTTTTAAGTGGCATCAGGCGGATATTGGTATCTCGGGAAAGCGTATTGAGCAGTACTTCCCACTGGCGATCTGGCGCTTGACCAGCTGATGAAATTTCTTCCAGTAAGCGCAAAATACCCGCGTACTCAGGCGTGTCGCCGTAAACGAAGTTCTCCAGCACCCGCAGACCATCGCGTCCGGCAATGGTTAAACAAGTGGAAGGCAGTCCATCGCGCCCTGCCCGACCAATTTCCTGACTGTAATTCTCAATCGATTTAGGCAGATCAAAGTGCACAACGTTGCGGATATTGCCTTTATCAATCCCCATGCCAAAGGCAATGGTAGCGACAATACAGGGCGATTCGCCGTTCATAAACTGGCGCTGAATGTCGTCGCGGCGGGCTGAATCCAGCCCCGCATGGTACGCCTGGGAAGAAATCCCCTGGGCGGCCAGCGCACTTGCCACCTGCTCGGCGGTTTGCTGCAGGGTGACGTAAATAATCGTAGGCGCTTCGTTGCCAGGCGGCATTTGCGGCATAAGCCAATCAATCAGCTGTTGCTGACGATTTTCCATGGAGGGCACCACCAGAAGCTCTAAGTTAGCGCGATAAAAGCCAGTGGTAATGACATTTTCCGGTACGATGGAAAACTTCTCACGCATATCAGCGATAACCGCTGGCGTGGCCGTGGCAGTCAGTAGCAACACCTGGGGAATAGCAAAATTACGCTGATAATCGGGCAGTTTAAGGTAATCGGGACGGAAGTTATGTCCCCACTCAGAGAGACAGTGTGCTTCATCAACCACTAGCAACGATATTTGAACCTGGCGTAGAAAGTGCCGAAAGCGCTCGTTCTTAAGCCGCTCCACCGACACCATGAGGATTTTTAGCTCACCGTTTTTGGCGCGCTCCATCACATCACGGGTCGTAGCGCGATCTTGGGTAGAATCAATACTGGCAGCTGCAACACCATGGCGTGCCAAGAAAGCGAGCTGATCCTGCATCAGTGCCAGCAGCGGCGATACCACAAGGGTCAGATGCGGAAGATGAAGCGCAGGCAACTGATAACAGAGTGACTTCCCCGCCCCGGTGGCAAAAATCGCTGCGGTAGAGTGTCCATCCAAAACTCTGGACACCACCGCCTGCTGGCCACCACGAAAATCATCAAATCCGAATACTGCCTTCAGCGTCTGCTGCGGTGATAGCGAGGTCATGGCCGTTCCCTGGAGTGTCGTCAATACGTTAGGGCTAAGCTAACGCGTTCACGTCGTTTTCTCCAATCAACGGTGACCATTAATAAGTATAGGGTTGAGGCTCTTCATTCTGTGTGGGGAGAGCCAGTGTCTGCCAAGCCTCATAGGTGGTAAAAAACACTTGTCCTGTTAGCTCGCGGTAAAGCGCTGTGTTTGTTAAGCGATCCATCACCGGGCCTTTCACTTCCGCCAAGTGCAGCGTTGCGCCAGCATCTTTTAACCGTCCGTTAATCGCTTCTAAGCTTTCAAGCGCGGACGCATCAATCACATTCACCGCCTGGCAGGTCAATACAATATGTTTTAACGTAGGGGAACGAGCAGCCAGCGCCATCACGGTATCTTCTAAGTAGCGAGCGTTAGCAAAGTAAAGGCTTTCGTCAATGCGCAGCATGGCCACATGTTGATCGGTTTCGACCTCATGGCGCTTCACATTGCGAAAATGCTCGGTGCCCGGCACCCGCCCTACCACGGCACTATGGGGCTGGCTGGTGCGGTACAGGTGCAACCCTAGTGACAGCACCACACCGCTGATAATGCCGACCTCGACACTGTGCAACAGGGTCAGAAGCAAGGTCGCCACCATTGCCACGCCGTCGCTGCGGGAGTATTGCCAAGTGCGCTTTACTGCGGGAAGATCAATCAATGTACCCACGGCGACGATAATGGTAGCGGCCAATGTCGCCGTCGGCAGAAATGCCAGCAGACCAGTGAGCAACAGCGTAGAAAGCACAATACCTAAGGCGGTAAATGCCCCGGCCAACGGTGTTGCCGCGCCCGCTTCAAAGTTCACTACCGAGCGTGAAAACCCACCTGAAACCGGCGAACCACCGCTGACGCCAGCGCCCAAATTGGCCATCCCAAGAGCGATGAGTTCTTGATTAGGGTCGATACGCTGGCGACGCTTAGCCGCCAGGGTTTGCGCCACTGATACCGATTCTACAAAGCCCACTAAACTGATCAATAAAGCGGCAGGCAACAGGCCAAGCCATAGCGACTGATCTAGGCTAGGCAGCGTAATGGCAGGCAAGCCGCTAGGCACAAAGCCCACTAGATTCACACCGTACTGCCCCAAGTTAAAGTGCCAGGCCAGCAGTGTAGTCACCATCACCGCTGAAATCGGTGCGGCTTTGACCATAAAACCAGAAGCGCTAGCCGAGATACCTATAGCCATCAGCCAGGTATTCAAGCGCTTGCGGCAAACCAGCAGATAGCCCCACACCCCTAAACCAATCAGTAGCGTGATGAGATTGATCTGTTGCCACTGGCTGAACAGTGCGCCCAGCAGCTCAATGACGTTATGCCCCGCAGCCTCAACACCTAGAATATGCTTGAGCTGACTAATGGCGATCAAAATACCCGACGCAGTGATAAACCCAGAAATAACCGGATGGCTTAAAAAGTTGACCAAAAAGCCCAGCCGCAATACGCCCATGGCAATCAATATCAATCCTGAAAGCGCCGCCAACACCAGTGCAGCGCCAATATATTCAGGACTGCCTGGAGTAGCAAAGCTGCTTAAAGCCGACGCCGTCATTAACGCTGCCACGGCTACCGGCCCTACCGCCAAGCTGGCACTGGTACCAAAGATGGCGTAAAGCACCAGCGGTAGCATACTGGCATACAGGCCCATCTCTGGCGGCAACCCAGCCAGTAAGGCATAGGCCAACGCCTGGGGCACCAGCATTAGCGTGACGATAACGGCTGCCAGCGAATCTTTAAATAACAAAGCCCGGTTATAGCGCCGCAGCCAGCCAACCACAGGCACCCAACGCTCTATGTTCATGGGGAGTACTCGCTCAGGTAATAGCACTGACTAAGGCAAATCACACCGCACGCCTACGCTGTCTGATTTTCAAGCCCTTGGCGGTGCTCTTCCAAATCAAAACCGGCTGCTTTGGCAGCGGAAAATAGTTCCGCCAGATCGCATTTTTCGGTATGGCGCTTTGCGTAAGCCCAAAGATGGGTAGCACGCTTACCTGACCGACAAAACGCCAAAATAGGCCGAGGTAGCTGCTGCAGCGCCTTAGCAAAAGCGGCGACATCCGCTTGGCTATACTCGCCGGGGGTCACAGGAATGTGCACCCAATGAAGCCCAAGTTCTTCTGCTTTAAAGCGGTAAGCATCCTCTCCAGAAAATTCAGCGCTTTCACCCGGCTTGCAGTTACAGATCACCGTTTTAAAGCCCTGAGCTTTTACGTGCTCAAGCTCCTCGACCGTGAGCTGTGAAGTAATAGCAACGCCCTTCTCTAACGGTTGTGTTTGCATGCATCTCTCCTAGCGTTTCTCACTGCCGTTTTAAGCAGCAGCGCATGGCATAACATACCATTACAACAATGTTATAAACATAGCTTATTTTGGAATATAAGCAATAGCGCACTACAAAAACACCCGGGACTTTTTTTGAGAAAAGATCCGGGTGGCGCATAAATATCGAAGGGAGAAACGTAACGCTATTGAGTGTTGTTGCTGTTAGGGAACGCCGGATTAATTAAACGCTTTCTCTAACGCAAAGCGCTGCTGTGGCTGGCCGTCTTTGTTAACGCTCTCAGTGAACATTGTAAGTGGGCGCACCCACAGGCCGTAGTCGCCGTAAAGCGCACGGTAGACTACTAGCACCTCTTCATTTTCACTGTGCTGAGCGGTGCCAAGCACTTCGTAAAGGCTGCCTTTATAGTGGCGATATATACCGGGAACAAGCGCAGTCATTCACTTTCCTCTTAATGGGTCATTGAAGGCATGGGCTTAGCGGCTTTTTTAGCCAGCCGTTCGAGCACTTTTGAGGCAGCGACAAAACCAAACGTACCAGTGACAAAGGTGGCGGCGCCAAAGCCTGAGGCGCAGTCTAAGCGGGTAGCATCACCGTTGCCGGGCTTTTGCAGACAGACTTCGCCGTCAGCGCCAGGGTACGCCAGCTGCTCATCAGAATAGACACACTCGACGGAAAAGCGCCGCTTGGGATTACGCGAAAAACCGTAATCACGGCGCAGCCGCGAGCGCACTTTAGAAAGCAGTGGGTCGTGTTCAGTACGCGTTAAGTCTGCCACCTGAATGCGGGTAGGATCCGTCTGACCGCCTGCAGCTCCCGTCACGGTAATCGGCAGTTTACGTCGTTTGCACCAAGCGATTAGCGCTGCCTTGGCGATCACACTATCAATGGCGTCCACCACATGATCGGCATCCTCGGGGATACGCTCGGCAAGGTTAGTGGGTGTCACAAAAGCACTGTCAGCTACGACGTTTATCTCAGGGGCAATCAAGCGACAACGCTCGGCCAACACTTCCACCTTTGGCTGGCCAATAGTGCCGTCTAAAGCATGGAGCTGACGATTGACGTTGGACACGCATACGTCATCCAAATCAATCAGCGTCAGCTTGCCAATGCCAGAACGCGCCAACGCTTCTACCGTCCAGCTCCCCACGCCACCTACACCCACTACCACAACATGGGCATGGCGAAACGCTGTGGCAGCACGTTGGCCATACAAGCGGCGAATGCCGCCAAAGCGAAAGTCATAATCCGAAGACATGGTAGGCTCTCTATTTTACAACATGCTATTTGACAGCACGGGTCGATTCGTCACGACTACCGTTGAAGTGCTGCAGGCGTTGAAATGGCTGGGGTGCGCACGCTATCTAGCGGCAGATGCCCAGCCCAGCCGAATTGCTCAAATAGGCTTCTCATGGTCGCATCGAGTGCGCAGCTTAGTTGGATACGCTTATCGGTTAAGGGGTGATCAAACGCTAAATAGGTGGCAGCCAACAGCAAACGGGGAGCATTCAGCTGATCCGCAAAAAAGCGGTTGTGGACACTTTTGCCGTGCTTGGCATCTCCAATAATTGGATAACCACGTCGAGAAAGATGGCGACGGATCTGATGTCGACGCCCGGTCATAGGCCGCGCTTCCACTAGCGAATAGCGCGCCACTGGATAGCGGTCTACCTGCACAGGCAGTTCAACGCTATCCAGGCGACGAATATCGGTCATCGCGGGCATAGCAGGCATCTCGGCTTTGGGGCGCGTGCCATCTTCTTCCCGTAGAGGGTAATCAAGGCGCTCTTGCTCCGGAGCTTTTCCCCTCACTACCGCCAGATAGCGCTTTTCTACCTGCCGCTCGCTAAAGCCTTCACTCAACACGGCTGCCGCTTCAGATGATAAACCAAACACCATCACGCCAGAGGTGGGTCTATCTAACCGATGCACCGGATACACTCGTTTGCCAATTTGGTCACGCAGGCGTTGAAGCAAAAACTCTGTTTCTCCACGCGCCAGCGCCGAGCGGTGCACTAGTAACCCAGACGGCTTATGCACTGCAATAAGATGCTCATCCTGATAAAGGATGTTCAATGGCAACATGGCACTCCCCGGTAACGGCAATTGAGATAACAAATCGCGGTGATTTGAAGCAGCGCGCTATTGTCGCGGCTTAACGGCTCAATGTCATCTGCAGAGTAGATACGCTGGGGAAGTGCTTGTTTTAAAATCCCTAACGATAGCCCTCATTAACAATGCGTATGTTAACGATCAATATAACTTCGATACACCTAACTGCACCTGATTACGGTCATAGCTATACAGATCAATGTTGCTACGCCGAGATGAGCGGATCAAAGTAAGCTCTGGTGTAAATCCTTTGAATACCCAGCGGCGGTTGGTCAATCGCAATCTTGTACGCCATAAATTGTCGCGCCGCTCCACACCAAAGGCCGGTGTCACGTCATCATACCGAGCGCGAAGATACTCAGGTTGGATCAGAGCCGTTAGGCCTCCGAATAACTCCCGGTAGTATCCTACACCACCTCGATAAACGGTATTGCTGAGCATATCCAGCTCCGTAGACTCTTTGGACAGGCCCAGTACTCCCATCACGCCGCTAGAAGGCGTCAGAGCATACTGCCAACTGCCCAGCCAACTGGTACGGGTGCCATCCAAGTTGCTAACGTCATCATGGCGAACCCACTGATGCTCTAACGAAGTATGCAGGCGTGTTCGAGAAGATGGATAGTAGGTCACTTCCTGCCGAAGACCAGCGCCATGATTATAGGGCTCATTGCCATACCAGCGATGAAAACCGGTTAACAACGTGCTGAGCTCAAGGTCACCAAACTGAAATTTAGGACCGACATGTACATTGACAAAGGTATCGTCAAAGCCTCCACCCCGATAGTCGGTACGATACAGGCTCCCCCCCAGCCGCAGGCGAGTATTCTCGGCAATATGAGGTGTCCATTCCGCACTTGTATTGAGCAATATCCCTATGCCCGTCTGACGCTTTGCGTCCTCTGATAATTGGAAGGGTAATCCGAAGATACTAATTTCCTCGATACTCGGTGCGGCATTGATATTAGTATCCGGGGCAAGCGCTACCGAAACATCCCAGTTGAATGTCTGGAGGTGGTGGATAGCAGCGAGGTAGCGATCAATATTGGCATTGACCTCGGTGGGCAGATTACCACTACGCGCGAAGCGGAACTGACGCCCTGCGTCGCGGTAGTCACCGCTCTCGAACAGCGCCCGCCCAAGTTCAAGACGAACACGCACCGCCTGTGGGTCTCGGATTAGAATCTCACGGAAGTAAGCGCTAGCACTCTCGAACTCCTGCTCATCCATCGCCAACATGCCGAGTAAAAAGGCGATATCGTCGTTATCGGCAAAGTGCTCACGCGCTTCCAACAGCACCGCTTTGGCTTGCTTACTGTCGCCCTGTTCCATCAGGCGTGTGGCGGCCACAGCGGCTAAGGGGATTTCACGATTAGTGTTGTTAGTTTGCGCGGGTGAATCGGCAAAGGCTGAACCTGAAAAGTACCCACAAGCCAGTAAAATGGCGATAAATCGGCAAATAGGCATACATCAATCCTTGTATGGATGACGTGCAGTTGAACGCATTGTCAGCACGCTACTGGCTAAAATAGCCCCATCCGAATGGATGAGGCTGAACGGGCTAGTCTTTTTTGACACCGAAAGCACCAAAAGCTGCGCTTCCATTAGGGTCTTTAACTGACCAAACAGCAGCAGCCTCTGCCGCCCCCGGGCCATAGAAACGACCACGGAACTCACCCTCTGCGTCAGTGCTCAAACTGGCATCATTGCCGGGTGACGATATAACTTCGGTTATGCCAGCAAAGCGGTTGCCGCTATCATCAAGACCACCAGCAAGATTGATATTATTCCAGGGTTGCTGTATGGCACCATTTTCCGTATCCATGGCAGTCATATTGGTCAAACTACCGTTTAACGTTCTATCCGCGAAGTTAACACTCATATTTGCTTGACCAAATAAGTTACCAGGCTGCCCATTGTCTATAATGACTATACCTCTAGCTGCCCCACTGTAACTTGCAGATCCTGTAGAGGGCATGTCATTGAGATGAGTGTCGTAGCCGGTGGCAAAGTAACTAGCATCAGAGTCGCCACCGCTGTTGCGGATTACCCATTCGCCAAAAGCCGCGTAGTTCAAAGAACCGTTAAGGAATTGTTCCGACTCATGCTCTACGGAACGTATCCTAATATCATTATCTTCTCCATTATCGAAGATGTAAGGAGCACGACCTTCCGTGAAATCCCTATTTTCGACGCCAGCGATTGGCGCATTCAAACGGATTCTTGACTCGCCATTTGGCCCATTAGGTAGGACTTCGATCATTGCTGCGTGATCTAGCACAGGCTGCTGGTTCATGGTGACACCACTGCTAGAGGGAGTTGCATTGGCTGTTACGCTGTCGAGACGAAACTCTTCCCCAACAGGTATCTCCTCGATAGGGTTAATAGTCTTGTAGGTGAAGTCCTGGCCGGGATCACTCGAACCTCCACCATCACCGGAGCCACCACCGCTATCACCTGAGCTACCGCCGCTATCACTTGAGCCACCACCGCCATCCGTCTGCCCTGGGTCATCTTGATCTATTGGCTGGCTGGAGCTGCCGCCACTGGAACAGCCCGCCACTGCAACGATAGCTAAGGCCAGGAGCGAGAGTTTCAGTACTGAGCCTTTGTTATCAATAGTTTCCATATTGATTTCCCCCTTAATTTATACGGCTTTTACTTTAGGCTCTACTTATTAAGAAGCTTCTGGCTTTTTAATTCTGTTGATTTGAAATACGCTTGCTAAGCAATTATTTGCTTAACGTGCTGCTTCATATCGAGCCTAACTCGATTGAAGTTAAGCACGCGACAGTCATGCAAGAATCACTCAAATGGGTGAAACATTTAAAAATATTGAGATGCCCCCACCCCTACTTTCTATATAAAAATAATGAAGGAACTACTATTGGGGAGCTAACTTGACGCCTAGGACTTGCTTCTAAAGTCAGGTATATTTTGTATCTGTAGCGATAACCGATACTCATCAAATAAGGGCTGAGATCGTGTATAACAAAGAAAAAACCATATCCACGCTACTACATACACTCTATGACAGCGTCATCTATCCCGAAGGCTGGGATATTTTTCTGCAACAGCTTGGCCACCTTTTTGATTCCCCTTCGGCAGCGCTACGTATCACTGACCGTGAAAACCCAGTCGTTTACCGATCCTATACTATTGGCTTAGAACAAGGGCTCAATTATGAACATGAGGCAGTCGTATTTGATCCCTTTCGTACATCACTGGCTAGCGGCCCTCTGGGCAAAGTCCATATAAGTACCGACATTATTTCTGACCGGGCATTTGAGCACTCTGAGCACTACCAATTATTTTTCCGCCCGAACGGGAATTTTTATGCCATGGGAACCCAGTTTGAACGCGATGGCTCATCTGCGATGCATATTGGCATACATCGACCACGTGAAAAGGGCATGTTTACTCGGCAGGAGCAAGAACAACTAGAAGATTTGAGCGGACATTTACGCCGTGTAGCTCAGTTGACCAAACTGACTAGCCAAGTACAGGAAGCACTAGCACAAGCTCAGAATGCCTTTAACCACCTTCCTTTTGGGGTGTGGATGCTGGACGCAAACCTACGCTGCCACTGGTCAAACCGAGTTGCCGAAGATGTGCTTAGCACCCATTGCTTCGGTATACAGCAGCGTAACGGCCGCTTAATTTTCGATGAAGAAAAGCTCGGTTCAGCCCTTGTTCAGGCATCACGTAAGCTAAACAAAGGAGAAAGTCGCTGTGAGAGCATTCAGCTAAATAGGGCAGGAGCTTCATTGGTACTTTTCTGTAATCGGGAAGGAAATCCATCCCTTTACTGGAAAGTAGCTTCTTCTGCTACTGTTATCGCCTTCTTGCTTGACCCACAAATGGCCATCCCACTGGACCATGAACGTCTAAAAAACCTTTACTCATTGAGCGTAGCGGAATTGCGTCTAGTAGATTTACTAATACGCGGCCTGGATATTAATGAGGCTAGCGCTTATTTGAACGTGACGGTACACACCACTCGCTCTCAATTAAAATCCGTCATGCGAAAAACAGACGTCACAAGGCAGGCTGACTTGATACGCACATTACTGCTTAGTGTTGGAATAGTTAACCGATTTGAGTAGTTACGAGATGCAAATTTATCGTACTCCAAGGCAAGGTGGACGTTTTTTGAGTGTCATGGATACAGGCCCAGCAGATGCACCAGCCTGGTTCTACTGTCACGGCATTCCTGGTTCTAAAAAAGAAGTATTGATGGCAACTGCAAGAAATAAAACTGAGAGCGTTCGGCTCGTTGCCATAGATCGCCCAGGGTATGGTGGCTCCACTCAGATGAAAAGCTACCGTTTTGCTGACCACACAGACGACGTGCAGGCAGTGGCAGAGCAGCTTCAAATTAACAAATTCTCTCTACTAGGTTTTTCGGGAGGTGGCGTGTTTGCCATGGCGACCGCAACGGCTCTCAAAGAGAGAGTTAACAGAGTAATGCTGGTTGGGACGCCTGCTGTTCCGATACAGAACTCGCCCTACAAGCACGCAGGAAAGCTGACTGCCGAGACGTGGCACGCAGCATTGACTGCTCCTCAGGATTTAATAACCCAGTTAGCATATTTAACGGGCGACAGCGCATTACTGGCCACCGCGTTAATAGACTCTCTCAGTGACCAAGAACGTCAATTCCTACAAGCTTCACAATTACGTAAAGCCTTTCAACAAAATCTAGTGGCAGCAACACAGCAAGGTGCCTTGATAGCAGCTGATAGCATTGTTAGAGATATTCAACTAATGGCACGAGAGTGGCCTTTCAGCGTTGGAGACTTAGGGGTTCCTATAGAGATTTTTCATGGTGAGCACGATGCATTAGTTCATCTTGAGCATGGACAAGCACTCACATCGTTTATTTCTGGGTCTGTCCTAACCGCTTTACCTTATTCAGGCCATTACGACACATTAATTAAAGCCTATCAAAGAAGCATTTAGAGCTGATTTTTTTGCAAGAGTGTCTACCACCTCTGCCCTCAGCGCTTTCACACGACTCACCATGAAAAACTTGTTAATGAGCATTTAGCATCTTCTTCAATAGCCAACTACCTTGAAATGGCAACTCGTCTTACGAGCTTCCATGGATAAGGAAAGGAGAATTGCACTATGCGTTATTCACTACCGCTAACAGGTATTGCCGCGGGGCTATTGCTGGCAACCACCGCTCAGGCCAATGAGGCGCTCGACGTTGAAATGCACAAGGTCAGCGCTGAAGGAATTGAACAGTCTATTGGGACTGTCGCTATTGAGCATACTGAGCACGGCGTGTTGCTTACGCCGTCGTTAACTGACCTAGAGCCCGGCGTATACGGTTTTCATGTCCACCAAAATGCCAGCTGTGAGCCTGCTGAAAACGATAGCGGCGAAATGACAGCAGCGCTGTCTGCAGGTGGTCATTACGATCCCGAAGAGGCTGGCACCCACCAAGGTCCCTACGGCGATGGCCATCTGGGTGACCTACCGGTTCTCACGGTGAATGAAGATGGCGAAGCTAACCTTCCCGTGCTGGCACCGCGCTTGAGTATGGAAGATATGCCGGGGCGCAGCCTGATGATCCATGCCGGCGGCGATACGTATTCAGATGATCCCTACTTAGGCGGCGGCGGTGCGCGCATGGCCTGCGGCGTCGTTGAATCGTAACGGTTAAAACCCCATCACTATAACGACATACCGGGCAGCACAGCGCTGCCCTTTTTTGTGATGATGATTTCTTGTGTTAATGAAGCCTTATGTTGTTGGTTGCTCTCGCTAGCACCATAGGCCACTAAAGTCTTAAAGCGATTATCCTGATGAGTCGGTACATTCAGCCCGGCCAAATAAGCGTGCTAACAAGTAATTCACTAGCATGCACGACCATCTTAATTCCCCTGAGACTGAGTGCCCTAAATGATCACCTTCATTGTATCGATACTGCTTCTAGTCGTGGGCTACTTCACCTACGGCAAGTTCGTTGAGCGCGTGTTTGTTACTGACCGCAAGCGTCAAACACCGGCGTTTAGTATGCGTGACAATATTGACTATGTGCCGATGAACACCACGCGCAACTCGCTTATTCAATTGCTTAACATTGCCGGTGTCGGCCCGATTTTCGGCCCCATTTTAGGGGCGCTTTACGGTCCTGTGGCTTTTATATGGATTGTGGTTGGCTGCATCTTTGCAGGTGCCGTACACGACTACCTCACCGGTATGATCTCGATTCGCAATCACGGGGCTCATTTGCCTCAGTTGGCGGGTAAATTTCTCGGTAAAACCATGAAGCATGTGGTTAACGGCTTTGCTATTTTGCTGTTATTACTGGTGGGCACGGTCTTTGTAACCTCGCCCGCAGCGCTGCTTTCTAATATGACATCACTCTCTTTAACGCTCATTATTCTGGCGATTTTTGCCTACTATCTGGTTGCTACTCTGCTACCGATTGATAAAGTCATTGGGCGTATCTACCCCTACTTCGGCGCTTTGCTGCTATTCAGTGCCGCAGGCATCGGTATTGGTTTGGTTGTTACCGGCGCACCGATTCCAGAACTCTCTTTCCAGAATATGCATCCGGAAGGAGCGCCCATTTTCCCACTGCTGTTCTTAACAATCTCCTGCGGTGCTCTTTCAGGCTTCCATGCCACACAAACCCCCATCATTTCGCGTACGACGCAAAACGAAACCAATGGCCGTAAAATCTTTTACGGCATGATGATTGCCGAAGGCGTGATTGCGATGATCTGGGCCGCCGCCGCCATGAGTTTATTCCAGGGTGAACAGTCGCTGTCCGCTGTGTTGGCCGCCGGTGGCCCCGCAGCAGTGGTCAGCGAAGTATCTATTAGTATGCTTGGCGCTGTTGGCGGCACGCTGGCAGTGCTGGGGGTTATTGTGCTGCCGATTACCTCGGGCGATACCGCCTTCCGCAGTGCACGAATGATTATTGCTGACTATCTCAAGGTTGAGCAGAAGCCGATTATTAAGCGTATTTTGATCGCCCTGCCACTGTTTGTTGCTTCTTACGCGCTTACCCACATGGACTTTACCCTGCTATGGCGCTACTTCTCCTGGGCCAACCAAACCACGGCAGTCATTGCACTGTGGGTCGGCACCATGTACCTAGTGCTATCACGTAAACCTTATCTGATCACCTCAATCCCAGCTGTCTTTATGACCATGGCTACCTTTACCTATTTAGCCTACGCACCGATTGGCTTTGGTTTGCCACTCCAAACAAGCTGTATCGTCGCGGCGCTGGGAACGCTGGTATGTATCGCACTGTTTATGAAGCGTGTACGCCGCTTAAGCCGCGCGACCTTTGCTGTTGATGAGCATGCTGATGCCTTTGATGCAGGCCAAGAGGGACAGACCCAAACACTATCTACTGCTACCAAGTAAGTTACTGTTTTACTGCCCATTAAGAGAAAAAGCGCTGATTAGCTCAGCGCTTTTTTATGGGCGTCTCTTAACTTAATTTCGACCACTTTTAGACTAGCTGTTTTGACTAGTTGTTTTAACCACTGAAACACGCTTTTTAGACGCAGCATTAGCGCATAGATTGATGCCCAACCAACCAATGTTATATCATAACTAAAATATCTTATTGAGCGGCATAGCAAACGATGGTGTCAATGTGCAGCGACCCAGTGTTATCCGTGCGTGATCTGCGCATCAAAATCGGCCAGCTACAGGTTGTTGATGGACTCTCGTTTGATGTCATGCCCGGCGAGCGTGTTTGCCTCTTGGGCGCTTCTGGCTCAGGCAAATCGTTCACAGCTAAAGCAGTGCTCGGCTTGCTGCCACCCAATGCTAGAACTCAGGGAAGCATACGTATTCAAGGCCAAGAGGCGATTGCAACACCTGCCACACAGCGGCCGAAAAACTCACGGGTGTCGATGGTGTTTCAGGATTCGCTCTCGGCACTTAATCCCTTAGTTTCTATCGGTTCCCAGCTGCGAGAACCCTTTTTGCGCCACCATGGCCTATCGCGCTCTGCCGCGAATGACGCCACAGTGGCACTACTCGCGTCACTGGACCTTCCAGACCCTCAACGGTTAATCAAGCGCACGCCAGCAGAGCTTTCTGGTGGGCAACGCCAACGGGTCTGTATTGCCTTGGCTATGGCTTGTAAAACGTCGCTAATGGTTGCCGATGAACCTACGACTGCGTTGGACGTCGTCACTCAAGCCCAGGTACTGCGCGCCTTACATCAACATACCGACAGCTCAGCATCTGCGCTGCTATTCATTACTCATGATCTACACGCGGCAGCACAGCTATGCCAGCGGGCAGTCATTATTGAACGGGGCATGATGATCGAAAGCGGTGAGTTAGACACCCTAATCACCTCCCCGCAGCACCCATTCACTCAAGCGCTCGTAGCGGCGGCGCATAATGTGCAACCGCCTGAAGTAGTCCCAACTGACTATTTGAAGAGTGCCTAAATGCAGAGCCATCCACTTTTCAAGTGCCAGGAAGCCTTCCTCTCAGCAAACGGGCTCTATAAAAGCGTCTCGTTACCCCGCACTGTTTTTTGGCGGGCGGGTGAACGCAAACAAGTCATGAATAACATCAACCTGAGGCTTTATCCGGGTGAACGGGTGGGGCTAGTAGGTTTGTCAGGATCGGGGAAAACGACATTACTGCGCTCGCTGTTAGCGATTGAAGCGCCCGATACTGGTTCGATTACTTGTCTGCATAAAACGGTACGTCCCGCCTCCACGGCCAAGCTTAGATGGTACCGTCGGGCTGTTCAGTATATTCCCCAAGACCCCGGCGCCTCCCTTGATCCTCGCATGAGTGTTCGAGCGCTAGTGGCCGAGCCATTAATAAGGCTGAACGTTGATTGCGCCCCGGGAGAACGTGCCAGAGAAGCGCTGGAGCTAGTTGGCTTGGATGCACGTTTTTTGAACCGATTGCCTCATGAGCTTTCCGGCGGCCAAGCCCAACGGGTCGCCATTGCTCGCGCGATAGCCACACGCCCGCGCTTTTTATTGGCCGATGAGCCACTTAGCGGCCTGGATCTACCGGTTCGCGCGCAGGTGATTAGCGTGCTCAAGCAGCTTTGTGATGAAAGTGGCACCGGACTGCTGATGGTGTCCCATGATTTATCGGTGGTCACCCAGTTGTGCCAACGCACGCTGGTCATGGATGACGGCAAAATAGTTGAAGACCGTTCAACAGCAGCGCTTTGGCGCGCCCCCCATCACCCGACTACGCGCTCGCTAATCAATGCCGTTGCGCAACTACCTACTCGTGCGCATCCAAACTGCAATGCAGCTGAGTTAGCAGCACTTTAATAACGTATCCGTGACGTTTTTATTCATCTTTTCTACACGTTTTTGCTACCCGTTACTTCGACTGGAGTTTTTACGATGTTATCCCGTCCGCTGCGCCTTTCCCTGCCTATTGCCCTTGCCGCCCCGTTACTGCTGGCCGGTTGTTTTGATGAACAGCGTGACACCACACCTTCAGAGGCCGGTGAACGAATCAGCCTAGCGATGCTGCAGCCACCTCGCTCGGGATTAACGCCACTTTCCGATGATGCTTTCAAACTGTCGCGCTGGAGCGCAGCAGAAACCCTGATTCGACTGGATGACAGCAGCGACCCACAGCCATTTCTGGCCACCGAGTGGGAGCAGCTCGATGCCAACACATGGCGGTTTGTGATTCGCGATGGAGTCACCTTTCATGATGGCACAACCCTGACAGCTAACGGCGTAGTGAACGCTCTCACTGCGGCCACCCAGGCCGCCCCGAAGCCGCGCATTTTAGACGGCGTGAACATGACCATCGAAGCCGATGGTGATAACGCGGTGCTTGTGCGCACAGAAACCGATGACCCGCTGATTCCCAACCGCCTTTCAAGCCCGCAACTAGCGATTCTGGCCGCCAGCGCCTATGGCGAAGATGGCCGGGTTAACCCCATCAAAACGGGTACCGGCCCGTTCGTATTAACAGAGATCAACGGCACTACCAGCGCACATCTAGACCGCTTTGATGACTACTGGGGCGAGCCCACCAAAGTGGCCGGTATTGATGCTGATTATGTCCCCGACGGCACCGCTCGAGCGGCAGCCTTGAGAACCGGTGTGGCCGATGTGGTTGAAGCAATTCCAGTCTCCCAGGTGGCGCTGCTTGACCCTGAGTTAGTCCACGAAGTGCCCATGCCACGCACCAATACGCTTTACCTGAATACCGAATCAGGCCCAATGACCGACCCCGGGCTGCGCGCAGCCGTCCGCGAAGCGGTAGACCGCTCCGCTATTGTGAATACCGTTTACGAAGGGCGCGCAGATATCGCCGAAGGGTTGCTCGGCCCGGCGCTAGCGTGGGCAAGCGACTACCGCACCCCGCTTGAAGATCGCACTGCACCCACCGAGCCAAACGGCACTGACATCACCCTGGCGACTTTTACTGACCGCGCCGAGCTGCCCGAAGTGGCTGTACTGCTTGAACAGCAGCTGACCCGTGCGGGCTTTAACGTGAACCAAGAAGTGCGTGAGTACGCGCATATAGAAGCAGATGCCTTAGCCGGTGAGTTTGACGCCTTTATTCTTTCGCGTGCCACCGTCCTCGATTCAGGCGACCCGGTGGCCTATATGTTCAGCGACTTCGCTTGTGCGGGCTCTTTCAACATCGCCCAGCTGTGTGACTCCACCGTCGATGAAGCGCTGGCCAATGCCGCCATACTACCCACCGGAGATGAGCGTCGTCAGGCAATTATCGAGGCGGAAGCGGCTATTTTACGCACCGATGCGGCTATTCCGATGCTCCACGAGCGCGTTATCCAGGGCGAGTCGGCGCGGGTCTCTAACGCCGAGCGCGACCCTCGCGAGCGTGCTCTGATCACTGAGAAGACAACCATCGACGTCGACAGTGACTCCTAAGGGTGCGCCCCGTATGACAACCGCAATACCGCTGCGCCTATGGCGCAGCTTGCGCATCACGGCCTTTATTCCGCTGCTCTCACGTTTGCTAACGTTAGCCGGTGTGGTGGTGCTGGTCGGGCTACTGCCATGGTTATCCGGCAGAGATCCAGCGCTGAGCATTTTGCGAGCGCGCTCTGTTGAGCAGGAAGCCACGCCCGAAGCCTTAGCAGCCATTCGTGCTCAGTTAGGCCTTGATCTTGGTCCCTTCGAAAAGCTACAGAGCTGGCTGATGGGCCTGCTGCATGGCGATGCAGGCAATTCCTGGATCTCCGGCGCACCCGTGCTACCGGGTATGTTAAAAAGCGCCCAGGTATCACTTACACTAATGACCTTTGGCATGCTGGTAGCGATAATTACCGCTACGCTTATCTGCCTACCCGTGGTACGGCGTGGTTTGCGAGGTCAGGTCAGCCGCTCTTCCGGCGCGATTGGCGCAGCATTGACGGCCCTGCCTGAGTTTCTACTCGCCTCACTACTGCTAGTCGTGTTTGCGGCATGGCTAAACTGGCTACCGCCTTACGGTTGGCGAGGTTTTAGTTATGCCCTATTGCCCGCCTTTGCGCTTGGCCTTCCGGCAGGCGGTCTGTTGGGCCGCTTGTTTAGCGATGGCCTTGCGGCCACCTTCAGCGAGCGCTGGGTCGCTACCTGGAACGTAGCAGGCTTTTCACGCTGCCGAATTGTCATGGCCGCACTACGACGCACCTTGCCCAGCCTGATGCCTCAGGCCGGCATGGTGATGGTGGGGCTGACGGGAGGAGCCATTGCCGTCGAACAGGTATTCTCTATTCCAGGCCTGGGTCGAGCAACGCTTGGCGCAGCATCGGCCCAGGACCTTCCCGAGCTACAAACCGGCATTCTGATTCTGCTGATTATCGCCATTATATTAGGCAGCTTGGCCAATATTGGTCGTGTGCTGTTACTGGGCCGTGCTTTTCAGCTTGGGGCTCTGCCCGTGGCGCATAGCGAACAAAATATCCAACGCAGGGCATGGGTCGTGCCCGCCATCGCGATGCTGCTGCTCTTTGTGCTAATCGTAGCGGGGATGGGGCGTGACCCGTTTAGCTCCGCGTTTATGCGCTTAGAGTCACCAAGCTTTGCGTTACCATTAGGCGCCGACGGCACTGGGCGCGATATTTTGGCGCGAGTAGCTCACGGAGCGCTGTCCACCATGGGCATGGCAACGGTCGTAGTATTCTTTTCGCTAGTCATAGGGCTACTGATTGGACTAGCCCCCAAGCTAGCCACTGGCCCTATTGAAATCACCAAGGCAACGCCACCCACCATTGCGGGGTTGATTGTCGCGGGGCTAATAGGGCCAAGTGCTAGCGGCGCGATCATTGCGGTAACAGCCGTCGCTTGGGCTCCGCTTGCAGCGCACACAGCGGCACTGGTGGCGGAAGTGAAAGCCCAGCCCCACGTTCGCATTACGCCGATGCTAGGCGTGGGGCATTTCCGCTTAATGAGCCGCTACATCTTGCCGGCGGTGCTTGGCCCCGTGTTTCGCCACGCCATGCTGCGCCTACCCGGCGTGGCGCTGGCCTTGGCGGCACTTGGCTTTCTCGGCCTGGGCCCCCGCCCGCCTTCGCCGGAGTGGGGGCTGATCCTTGCCGAAGGCATGCCCTATATTGAGCGAGCCCCCTGGGCAGTGCTGATTCCGGCGCTAGCACTGATTTTGCTATCGGTACTGGCGGTGTCACTTTCAAGTATTGTGGGCTTGCGCAAGCTACCTCGCTAAGATCATCAAGCGCAAAAATAGAAGACGTAAACAGCCCCAAACAAAACGGGCAGCCATTTGGCTGCCCGTTTTGCTTTAATCCAGTTAAGCGGTGTTACTCTTCGTCAGTCGCCAACTGCATATGTTTTTGCAGGTAGTTCTGGATACCCACTTTATCGATCAGACCAAGCTGCGTTTCGATATGGTCGATATGGCTTTCTTCATCGGCAAGCAGGTCGCGCAGTAGATCACGAGTCACGTAATCTTTAACGCTTTCACAATAGGTAATCGCTTCGATGTAGTCGTTGCGGCCGTCATGCTCGATTTTCAAATCACTTTCGAGCATTTCTTTTACATTTTCGCCGATATGCAGCTTACCTAGATCTTGAAGATTAGGAATGCCTTCAAGGAACAAAATACGCTCAATTAGCTTATCGGCGTGCTGCATCTCCTCAATGGACTCATCGTATTCCCACTTGGCAAGCTCTTTAAAGCCCCAGTCTTTGTACATTTTGGCATGCAAAAAATACTGGTTGATGGCTACCAGTTCATTGCCGAGGGCGATATTGAGATGCTGAATAACCTTGGGATCACCTTTCATGACGTCACCTTTCTTAGTGTGCGATTACGCTAACTAGAGAGTATAGGCCATAAATAGGCTTACTCCCAACGATGCTGGGAGTATATAGAAAATGACTAAAAACTCAAAAAAATCATATATTTGCTAACGATAAATTTAACAATAGTGATTCGCGTCACACAGCGTAAGCGAGACTCATATCCGCTTCGCAACGAGCCTCCTGAACCGCTTCGCGGGTTAGCGATTTAGCAAAACAAGCGCATTTTCCGCACTGGGTTCCGCAACCTGTGGCCTCGCGTACTTCTCGCCAGCTGCGCGCTCCATCGCTAACGTGCTGGCGAATCTGATGGTCGGTTACTCCCTTGCACACGCAAACGTACATGGCAACACCTCATAAAGATCATGAGATGAATGTAAATGATTCGCATACATCTTTTCAAGTAGAAATGGATGCTTTTTGGTATCCATTCGTCTTAATAAAAATGAGCCATATGATAACGCCTTGTCATAGCAATATTTTTAGCAAAACAGGCGGTAAAATTATTTTTTCGGTAGCACCACGGTTTGCGTATTCGAGGCGATATCTGGCCAACTTCTGCGCTGCCGATCAAACAAAACCCACCAGTAACCAATGCCAAACGCGGCCAGGGACAGCCAGGCAGTCACACAGCGAATTAGGCTTTGCTTAAGAGTAATCGCATGACCATCGGTGGTTTGCACCCGCAGCCGCCACGCCTGCATCCCTAACGTCATGCCACCACGCCGCCACGAGTAGATAAAGAATAGCGTGACAAAGAACAGCAACATCAGCCTAAGGCTCCAGATATCAAACGGAGTTGTGCCTATCTCGTCAGCCTGCTGCCCCAACACAAAGCGAAAAAAAGCCAGATGAGCCACTGTCACCATGATCCAAATGGCTGTGACCAAAAATCCGTCGTACAGCATCGCGCCTAAACGGCGGCTTAACCCAGCAGGCCAGACGCTATCTAATTGGGTAAAGCGCCGGGGGCTCGTCACCTTGCTCGTCACTATGCTCATCCTCATTCACGTGTCGCCGCCGCAACTAGCCGTTGCGGTGTAAGAAATAAATACCTACCGCCGCACAGGCAAGAGTTGGCACCAACACCGCCCACACAGGCGAAAAACCAAAAATGGTTGATGCAGGTGCCAGCAGGTCTTGTACATACTTAAATACAAGGCCGGTCACCACGCCATAAAACACTCGCGTACCTGCGGCCACCGTGCGCAATGGGCCAAACACAAAGGAAGCGGCGATTAATACCAGTGACCCCATCGTTAGCGGCATCAGCACCTTTTGCCAGAAATAGAGGAGCGGTTGGTCAGCTTGGAGGTTTTGGCTTTGCAAAAAGTTGGCGTACGCCCACAGCTCACTAGGCGCTTGGCTCTCGATATCACGCAGCAAACGTTCCAATTGGGTGGGCGTTAACGCTGTATCCCAACCCGCGTGTTGCTGATACTCCGACTCTGTATGGTCATCAAAAATACGCGTAGTGGTAACATCTTCCAGCTGCCATGCCCCCTCTTCCCAATGCGCACGATTCGCATGGGTAGCCTCAATTAGCCGACGCTCATCAAAACGATAGCGTGTTAAATCCAGCACCACGTTATCCGCACGAATAGCGCCAAAGCGATACACGCTTTCTCCTTCAAACTGCCAACCACTTCGGCTAGTTAGCAGTGCCCCTTCCCCCTGGCGCTGCTCTAAACGCCATGCCTCGGCAAATTGCTCCGTACGGGGAGATACAAATTCGGCGACCAGTAGTACCACCACGACCACTAATAGCACCGGCTTCATGACACCCCAGACAATCCGCGCAAGCGATCGGCCAGCGGCACGCATGACGGTTAACTCGTTGCTGGATGCCATGCTCCCCATGCCAATCAGCGCGCCAATCAACACCGCCACCGGAGCGTATTGATAAAATCGCCAAGGCAGACGCATGCCCAGATAAATCAACACATCTAACGCGGTATAGTTACCTTGGGTGTCGCCTAAATCACCGATATAGGCGATGGTGATGTCCAAGCCAAGCAGGACGAACTGGACGACAATGATGGCCGCCAACACATTGCGGGCAATATAACGATCAAGACGATCAGCAAGCATGAATTAGCCCCTTCATTAGCGCATTCCTTTACGTTGCGAGTGCCATAGCAGCAGGCAGCCAAGCGCCAAGAACAGCCCGTGTACCGGCCAAACCCCCAGCGCAACTTCCAGCACGCCCTTACCGACCGCATCCACCGCGGCCAATAGCAGGCTTAAATAAGCGACGTAAAGAAAAACGGCAGGCAGTAGTTTGGCAAACCGCCCCTGACGAGGGTTTACTCTGGAAAGCGGCTGGGCTAGTAATGCCAAGACAAACACCATTAGCGGCAACCCCGCTCGCCACTGAAATTGCGCTTGGGCACGAGGACTGGGGTCGTTCCAAAGCTCAGTCGTGGTCGCGTACTCTAATGAATCCAGCTCTTGTCGATTCCGGCTCAAGCCCAGGCGCAATGTGTAGCGCTCAAACGTTAACCGTTCGGCAGCTTGTTTACCTGGCGTTACACCATAGCGCTCGCCATCCTCCAGTACTAGAAAACGGCTGCCGGTTTCCATACTGGTTTCTTGATAACCAGAACCTGCCCGGGTCACGTAGCTATGAGTCTTTTCCGCCCCAGCTACGGGCTGCTCATGAACCAGCACCTCCTGCATTTCAGTGCCATCGCTGCTGAAATCGCTGATGTAAGCGGTACGTCCTCCACCGAAATCTTGGAAACGCCCAGGTGCCAGTACTGACACATCCAGTCGACTGCGCTGCTCTTCAAGCGCGGCCTCAGTTTGTAACGCGCCCGCAGGTGTTAGCCACAAACTACAAAGCCCCACCAGCACCGCCACAACCGAAGCAGGCAACAGCGTTACTCGCAACAGCCGCATAGGGCTCATACCACAAGCCACCATCACGGTAATTTCACTGTTCATATAAAGCTGACCATAGGCCAGCAATATCCCCAGGAAAAAAGATAGCGGTAGAATCAGTTCCATAAATCCAGGCAGGTGAAAAACCATTAGGCTGCCTAAGATAGTGACCGGAATGTCGCCCTCTGCCGCATCAGAGAAATAGCGAATAAAACGGCTGCCCATGATGACCAGCAGCAAAATTCCAGCCACCGCTGACATCGTCAGTAATACTTCGCGAGTTAAGTACCGAAATAAAATCAACGCACTCTCCGGCTAGTAGCGCAGGTTGCAATGCAATGCGCCCATGGCTTGGGTACACTAATCAAACTGCTATCAAAAATTTGTTATCAAAAACCGATTATCAAAACCTAAGTAACGGGGCATTATCCCGAATCACTCGATGCTTGTCTTGTTGGAGACGTCATGGAATTTTCCGTTCAGACCGCGAACCCAGCCAAAGCCGAAACGGCTTGCCTCGTTTTGCCTGTCTTTAAAGGTAGCGACTTATTGCCCGCCGTCGCCAAATTAGATGACGCGAGCGAGAGGCTAATTGGCCAGTTGCTTGACCGTGGCGACTTTGATGCCTCGCTGGGCAATGTGCAGCTTGTCCCCTTTGCGCCGGGCTTAGGCGCCGAACGTTTATTGCTCGTTGGCCTGGGCGAACGTGCCAAATGCCAGGAAGCGGCGTTTATTAAAGCCTTAGACGCCGCCATGGCAGCGTTGACCAAACTGCCCATTGATGAAGCTAGTGCTACGTTTACAGACGTTCCTCTAGAAGATCGCGACACTGCTTGGAAAGCTCGTAAAACACTCGAAGCAGCTCAACGCGCTATTTATCGCTTTGACCAGTTCAAATCATCTCCCGCAAAAGCCCCCAGCCTGGCCAAGCTGAACCTGATTGTCAGCGATGCCGACGAAGCACCAATGGCCAAACAAGGGGCAACACTGGGCACTGCCATTGGCCAGGGTATCAACCTCACCCGCACCTTGGGTAACTTGCCGGGCAACGTCTGTACACCGCGCTATTTAGCCGAACAAGCCGAGCAGTTAGGCCGCGATTCCCAAGGCGCCCTCGAGGTTGAAATTTTAGATGAAGAGGCGCTGGAAGCGCTGGGTGCTGGTTCACTGCTTTCTGTTGGGCGCGGTAGTCAAGAACCAACACGCCTGATCGTGATGAAATACCAGGGGGCGGAAAATTCTGAAGAAGCGCCCCATGTGCTAGTGGGCAAAGGCATTACCTTCGATACCGGCGGTATTTCGTTGAAGCCCGGCGAAGGCATGGATGAAATGAAGTTCGACATGGGCGGTGCGGCGAGCGTATTCGGCACCGTAAAAGCAGTGCTCGCCATTAAGCCCAAGCTAAATGTGGTGTTTATTGTTGCCGCTGCTGAAAACATGCCTGACGGTGCGGCCACCAAACCCGGCGACATTATCAAAACTCTGAAAGGATTGACGGTTGAAGTGCTCAACACCGATGCCGAAGGCCGCTTGGTGCTGTGCGATGCGCTTACCTACGCAGAGCGTTTCACCCCGGCCAGCGTGGTTGATATTGCCACCCTGACCGGTGCTGTCATTATTGGCCTTGGCCACCACGCAACGGGCCTGCTTTCCAACGATGATGACCTGGCACTTGACCTGCTGGACGCTGGCGAAGCGGCTTGGGATCGTGCTTGGCATCTGCCGCTATGGGATGAATATCAGGAACAGCTAGATTCCAATTTTGCCGACTTGGCCAATATTGGTGGCCGCCCGGCAGGCACCATTACGGCAGCCTGTTTCCTATCGCGCTTTGCCGATCACTTCCCCTGGGCGCACCTGGATATTGCCGGTACCGCCTGGCACTCCGGCAAACAAAAAGGCGCTACCGGCCGCCCGGTTGGGCTGCTAACCCAGTACTTGCTTGATCGTGAGGCCGATGCACAAGTAGAAAATAGCGATGGTTAACATCACAATCAGACGATCAACGGTTGCCTTTCGTTGACGTAAACGTTACATCTAAGGGCATTAGCGTGCGTGCTGCTTTCAGGGCGCACGCTACACCATATAAACACTAACACTTGCCCTTCGGGGCCAGGCTATAGCGGAGAGAATACGCCGTGCCCACAGCTTCAGATACCCAACATGAATCACATTTTGAAATACTGCCGTCCAACCAACCGATGGCCGATGAGATTCGTGACAACATTCTGCAAAACCCAGGTTTTGGCAAGCACTTCACTGACCACATGGCCCACGTCCGTTGGACAGTCGACGCCGACTGGCACGGCCATCAAGTGCGCCCCTATGGGCCACTAACCCTCGACCCAGCGGCCTCTGTGCTGCACTACGGTCAGGAAATTTTTGAAGGCATTAAAGCGTATCGCCATGCCGATGGCTCTATCTGGACGTTCCGCCCAGAGAAAAACGCCGAGCGTTTCCGCCGCAGCGCCCGCCGATTAGCGTTGCCGGAGCTTTCCGATGAAGATTTCATCGGTTCACTGAAAGCGCTGCTAGCCCAAGACCACACCTGGGTGCCCACGCCCTCTAGCGATGCCGACGAGTGCAGCCTCTATTTGCGCCCATTCATGATCGCTTCCGAAGCCTTCCTAGGCGTACGTCCGGCCCATGAAGTGGACTACTACGTGATCGCCTCACCGGCGGCGGCTTACTTCAAGGGCGGCATTGAGCCGGTGTCTATCTGGCTCTCTTCCCACTACAAGCGCGCAGCCCCTGGCGGCACCGGTTTTGCCAAGTGCGGCGGTAACTACGCAGCCTCCCTGGCAGCCCAGAAAGAAGCCGCCGCGAATGGCTGCAGCCAGGTAGCGTTCTTAGACGCCGCTGAAAACAAGTGGATTGAAGAGCTGGGCGGTATGAACCTGTTCTTCGTTTATAAAGATGGTCGCTTAGTGACGCCCCGCCTCACCGACACCATCCTTGAAGGCGTTACCCGCAACTCCGTGCTTACCCTGGCAAAAGATGCGGGCCTAACACCGGAAGAGCGCGCCATCAGCATCGATGAATGGCGCGAAGGCGCTGCGTCTGGCGAGATTACCGAAGTGTTCGCCTGCGGCACAGCAGCGGTAATTACCCCGGTCGGCGAACTGGTCACCGAAAACGAGCGTATTCGTTTACAAGGCGATGGCAACAATGAAATTGCCAAACGCATCCGTAAATCGCTGCTTGATCTGCAATATGGCCGCAGTGAAGACAAATACGGTTGGCTTACCCGATTGGTATAAATCAGTTGGTATAAATCAACGGATATAAACCGGCACCCTACCGCCACTAGCCGCGGTGGTAGGGACGGGTTTTGAAAAAAGCGGGAACCGCTGGAGCCTTTGATGGCACGTATCGATTTTTATATTCTTCCTGACACTACCCTGGAAGCGCGCCTACAGTTTGCTTGCAAGCTAGCAGAAACCATCTACCGCAAAGGCTATCGGTTGCACCTGCACTGCGAAGATAAAGCCCTGGCCGAACAGGCCGACGAGGCCCTTTGGCAGTTCCGTGAAGATGCCTACCTCCCCCACGCATTGGAAGACAGCGATATGGCCGCCAGCGTGCCGATAACGCTAGGCTGGCAGCAACTCCCGGTGCCAACGCAAGAAACCGCTCTACTGAACTTGCACCCCGACATTCCCGACGGCGTGGAGCGCTACGCCCGCATTGCCGAAATCATCAATCAGCACCAACAAGTACTGGTCGCCAAACGTGCCTGCTGGCAACGCTATAAAGAAATGGGTCATGAAGTGGTGCCGCATAAGTTGGGGTAATCTTTCTACCATCTGGCCACTGATGCATAGCCACTTACACTAGCGCCATACATAACAACAACTCAGCGGAAGAGTCACCCAATGCGCTTTCCCACTCGGCTTGCATCCACCCAATCTTCCCATGCTTTTTTAGCGCGCGCTCCGTTGGCGGTGATTGTCATTGCCCAGCTGTTTGGAACATCGCTCTGGTTCAGTGTTAACGGCGTTGGGCTGGCGCTTCAACAGGCTGTTGGCTTGAGTGAAAGCGACCTGGGGCTGCTCACCATTGCAGTGCAAGCAGGTTTTATTACCGGCACGCTGTTAATTGCCACCACCGGCCTTGCCGACCGCGTACGCGCCAGCCACTTGTTCGCTATCTCTGCGGTAGCAGGCGCGCTGATTAACGCCGCGTTTATTGGTGTCGCCGAGAGCGTCAGCTTAGCGGTAGCAGCACGCTTTTTGGTCGGGCTGTGTCTTGCCGGTATTTATCCGCTCGGTATGAAATTGGTGGTGAGCTGGACACCCAACAACGCAGGCTCGGCGCTGGGCTGGTTGGTCGGCATGCTGACACTGGGCATTGCCTCGCCCCACTTATTGCGCGGGCTAACGCTGCACTTGCCATGGCAATGGCCACTGTTGCTGTCCTCTGCCCTGGCACTGCTCGCCGCACTGATGATTTTTAAACTAGGCGTGGGTTCACACCTGCCTGCCACAGCCAGCGGCGGACGCCCCTGGGCAGGACTGGCTGCCTTCAGGCAAAAGAACTTTCGCGCCGCGGCGCTGGGCTACTTTGGTCACTGCTGGGAGCTATACGCCCTATGGGCGCTGGTGCCTTTTTTAGTTGCTAGAGAGCTGGAACGCCTAAGCGCAGCGCCGGGCCTTCAGCCATGGCTCAGCTTTGCGGTGATTGCGTTGGGCTTACCTGGCTGCGTTTGGGCTGGCCGCTGGAGCCGCCGAGTGGGCAGTGCGCGAGTGGCCGTTGTGGCGCTAGCGACCTCCGGCACGCTTTGTTTGCTCTATCCACTCTTAGGTGGCACTTCACCCTGGCTACTGCTAACCCTGTTAGGGATTTGGGGTATTAGCGTAATTGCCGATTCCGCGCAGTTTTCCGCGCTGGCGTCAGCCGCCGCCCCACCTGAGCGCCTCGGTGCAGCACTTGCCATGATGAATGCTATTGGCTTTGGCCTAACGATTCCTTCTATCGCTCTAGTCACTGCCCTATGGGCCAGCCAAGGTCCCTGGGTGATCTGGTGGCTCCTGCCTGGCCCAGTGCTTGGATTAATCGCCATGCGTGGGCTCTCTTCAAGTAAATGATTAACGCGTGTTCTTGGTAAGGTGGCCGCCCTAACACCGACACCACAAAGGTTTTCCTATGGCCCACACTGCCCACTGGGTGCCGCTTAACGTTAAGCACCACGGCGGTTTGATGTGGCAACGTTTTACTGCCTACCACTTTGCTCAGCACATTACCCAGGCAAGCCTAGCAGAGGGTGAATTACGTCATGCGGCCGCCAGCTTTCCTATTGGGTTTACCCAAACAGCATCAGGCTGGCAGGCCGTCGCACTACTGGGGCTGCGCGATGAGCAAAATCTCATCGTCGATAGCCAAGGGCGCTGGCGCGCGGCGTATGTGCCCGCCGCCCTGCGAAGCCACCCCTTCGGGCTGCATGCTGAATATCCTGAAAAGCTATGCATCGACCAACATTCACCCTTTGTGGTGGCGCGCCTGGATGCCGAGCCTTTCTTTAACCAACACGGCGAGCTAGCCAGCTTCCCCCAACAAGTACTGGCTTTTCTCCAGCAGCGGGAAGCAGGTTGCCAGCGAGTTGCACAGCAGCTTGATGCATTGGCCAATGCCAAGCTGCTCACGCCTTGGCAGCCAGAAGGCTATCAAGGCAGCGCGCCGCTATATCAAATTGATGAGCCCGCTTGGAAGGCGCTATCCGCTGAACAAATGGGGCTTTTCTGGCAATTGGGTGCCGTTCCTTTAGTGTACGCTCAGCTCATATCCCAACGGCAGCTTGGCGTACTTCGCAGCCTCCTTCAGCGGCCGACAACATCGCCGCCAGAAGCAAACGCTTCCCGCCCCCTTTCCGAGTGGCAAGAAGCGTTTAGCAGCGAAGAACGCTATCAATGGCCGGATCCCTCTTAATTGGGTGCCAAGCACCGACGTTATTCAGGAACGTGAATGTCTTTTAATGTTGATACGCGGCCACGCAAACGGCTATTACTAAGCAGCGTGGCCGCTGCGTTTTTGCTGGCAAGTCCATTACTGGCCGCTCAAACGGCGCTTGATGAACCGCTTCCTGAGGCTGCGCCACTGCCCGCCTCATCGCTGGAAGGCCCGGCATTTTCGCCGGAACTAACGCAACTATTAACGCGCTTTCGCTGGCAAACGGGTCAGCCAATGGAAGCCACCCCTGCGCTAGGTGCGCTACGCCAAAAAATCCAACAGGCGCTAGAGCAACAGCCTCGAATTCTGGCACAACGCTCGCGTGAGCGTGAGTCGGTGCTGCAAATTGACGAAGTGCGCGCCGTACGCCGCCCTCAGGTAAACGCTGGGCTTGAGTACCGTAACGACTTGCAGCGCACTGAATCACTGCCCGACCGCGGCTCACGTGTTGACGCGGTCATTACGCTCAGCCAGCTGTTGGTAGATTTTGGCGCCAGCGGCGAACGCATCCGCGCGGCCGACCTTAGCGCTGAAGCGGCTTACTGGCAGTCCCACGCCAGTGTCGAAGAAGAAGTCCTCTACGCCTTGAATGCCTACTTGGATGTTGCCCGTGTTAGCGCTCAGCGCCAGCTAGCTGAGCACAATCTGCAGCAGCATCAGCGCATTTTTGAAGACGTTCAACTTCGCCGCGAGGCAGGCGCCGGTTCGCGAGCCGATGTACTGCGTGCCCAGAGCCGCTTAAGCGACGCCAACTCGCGG
This sequence comes from Halomonas sp. XH26, assembly GCF_024138895.1. Classification (NCBI taxonomy): domain Bacteria; kingdom Pseudomonadati; phylum Pseudomonadota; class Gammaproteobacteria; order Oceanospirillales; family Halomonadaceae; genus Halomonas; species Halomonas sp. XH26. The sequence goes on along the minus strand of NZ_CP071889.1, from coordinate 632,124 downwards.
CTAATCTCTTTAGAAGGTGAGTTAGCCAGGGCGATTAACGTCTACCAAGAAGCGTTCTTTACCCAGCCCGACGAGCTGGCCTTGCCCCAAGGCGGGGCGCTACTAAGCGAGACCAGCGCCGACCAACTGCTGGATAACGCCCTTGCACGTAACGCCTCGCTGCGTAGCCAAACCCTGGCCAGCGAGGCCAGCGAAGCCGACGCTCAAGCTACCCGTAACGCCCGCTTGCCTAGCCTGAGCGTAGCCGTGGAAGGTCGTCAATTCGATGTGAATGAGTTCAACGAATCGGATAATGACGTGGCGCTGCTATTTAATCTTGATTACACGCCCTATAGCGGCGGCGCGACCTCATCGCGCATTGCCCAAGCGGTTGAACGTCAGCAGCAGAGCCAATTTGAACGCCAAGCCTTGCATCGCGAGCTGGAGCGGGAAGTGCGCTCTGCCTATACCGACACGCGCACCCGCCTAGCGGAGCTTGAAGCGCAAACCGCCACGCTTGCCGCTGAAGAAGAAGCGCTACTGGCCTACCGCGATCAGTTCGCCGTAGGAAGAAGCAGCATTAACGATTTGTTGGACGCCCAGCGGGATCTGTTCCAAACCGCGCTAGAGCTGATTAATCGCCGTGTGCGCTGGGAGCAAGCTAGCTTTCAACAGCTCGCGGTAACCGGGCAGCTACTCGATGTGATGGAGATTTACCTTGAACGCCGCTAATCCCCACACGGATGCCCTTGAGCAATGCCTGACCTTTGTGGCGGCTCGGCTTGAGCTGCCGGTCTCAGAAGCTGCTATACGCGCCCAACGGGTAGGCGCAAACACCCCGCTCACCCCCGACGGCTTTATTGATGCTGCCGAGCGTCACGGCATGGTCGCGGCGCTGGGTGAACATGCGCTGGCAACGCTAGGTAACTCGCTGCTGCCAGCGGTCGCGCTGCTAAAAAACGGGCGCGCCGTGGTGATCATTGAGCGCATTGATGATGAGCGTTTTGCGCTGTTCGATCCGGCATTAGGCAAACAGCCGGTCGAAACCGCGTTAAGTGCCCTTCAAGCAGAGTACATCGGCCATCTGATTGCAGTGCGTGCCCGCTACCGGCCGGTAACGCTGAATAGCGAGCCAGCCATACAAGGCGGCCACTGGTTTTGGAGCGCACTCTCGTCTAATCGTTGGGTGTACACCCAAGTGGTGATTGCCGCTGCGCTAACCAACTTCCTTGGGCTAGCCACCTCACTGTTTATTATGGTGGTTTACGACCGCGTATTGCCCAACGAGGCCATTGAATCGCTCGTCGCGCTAACCGTGGGTGTGAGCATCGCATTGCTGTTTGATTTTGCGGTAAAAACGTTGCGCCAACTGTTTATTGAACGGGCGGGACAAGAAGCTGACCTGCGCATGGGCAGGCGCATTTTTGACCATGTGCTCAACCTACAAATGAGTGCCAAGCGGGGCTCTACCGGTGGGTTTGCCAATACCCTGCGAGAATTTGAGTCGCTGCGCGATTTCTTCGCCTCAGCATCGCTGGTAGCCCTCGTCGATTTGCCGTTTATTTTCCTGTTTATCGGCGTGATTTATCTGATTGGGGGCCCACTCTTTATGGTGCCGCTGATTGCCGTGCCGTTGGTACTGCTGATTGGCCTGGCGGTGCAGCCATTTCTTAAACGCCTTTCTGGCCAAGCCTTTGAAGAGAGCCGTTCCAAGCAGGGCGTGCTGATTGAAGCGGTAGCCGGGCTGGAAACCATTAAAGCCAGTGGCGCTGCGCCAATGATTCGTCAGCGCTGGGAAGAGAGCGTTCAGCAGCAATCTAACGTGGGTCGTAAAGGCCGTGCTATTCAACAGTTTGCTCTTAATGCCACCGCGTTCGCCCAGCAGGCCGCTCAGGTGAGTATTGTGGTGTATGGGGTGTTTTTAGTCGGCGACGGAGTGATTTCCATGGGCGCAATGATTGCCTGTGTGATTCTCACCGGACGGGCACTCGCGCCGCTGGCGCAGCTGGCTCAAACCATGACCCGCATTAACCAAGCCCGCACCTCTTACCGTGCGCTCGACCAACTAATGAATATGCCTTCCGAGCGCCCCGCTGGCCGTCACTACTTAAGCCGCTCTTCTCTGGAAGGCAAAATCAGCCTGCAAGATGTGAGCGTCCGCTACCCAGAGCAAACCACTGCGGCACTGGCCAATATCAACCTGACCATCGAGCCTGGAGAAAAAGTTGCGCTGTTGGGCCGTGTGGGCTCTGGGAAAAGCACCCTAGCGCGGCTACTGCTCGGCATTTACCCGCCCGAAAAAGGCGCGGTACTGGTAGACGACACCGATATTCGCCAAATTGACCCTGCGGATTTACGTCACAATATTGGTAGCGTGTTGCAGGAAGCGTGGCTGTTTTCTGGCACCGTTCGCCAGAATATTGCGATTGGTGCCCACCACCCTACCGATGACCAAATTCTCCAGGCCGCCAAACTGGCCGGTGCCCACGACTTTATCGCCCGCCACCCCCAGGGCTACGACATGCCTATTGGTGAGCGCGGCGAAGGGCTTTCCGGTGGCCAGCGACAACTTATCTGCCTTGCCCGCGCGCTGCTGGGTGCCCCGCCGATGCTACTGATGGATGAGCCGACCAGCGCAATGGATATTCAAACCGAAAAAGAGGTGATCTCACGGCTCAAAGCCGCTAGCCAGTCGCAAACTCTGGTCGTCGTAACGCACCGTACCAGCCTACTAGCACTGGTTGATCGGGTGATTATTGTTGATCAAGGGAAGATTATTGCCGATGGCCCCAAGACCCAGGTGATGCGCCCCGTTGAAGCAGCACCTCACCGCGCGCGTGAAGGAGCAGCATTGTGAGCAGCCCGACGTCCCAGCTTGATTTTGAACACTTTGTTCGCCACGGCCGCGCCAAGCGCCCGATTGGCAGCAGCTTACTCCTGCTCACCATTATTGGCTTTTTACTGATTGGCTTCTTGTGGGCTTATCTCACGGAGGTGGACGAAGTGACCCGAGGGCAAGGCAAAGTCGTGCCCTCGCGCAGCCTGCAAGTAGTAGAAAGCCTGGAAGGCGGCGTGGTGACCGAGATTAACGTACGCCGTGGGGATACGGTCGAACAAGGCGACACGCTGATGGTGCTTAGTGGCGGCACGCTGGAAGGTGACTACGAAGAGAGTTTACAGCGCCTGCGTTCGTTACAACTGCGCTTGCAACGCCTGGAAGCCGAAATCAACCAAACGCCGCTGGCACTCGATGATGCACTCAGCCAAGGCGCACCTAGTGTGGCTGCGAGCGAAACCCGTCTGTTTCATGGGCGGCAGTTAGAGCTAAGCGCCGAACTTCAAGTATTAGAACAGCAGGGCTATCAGCGCAGTCAGGAGAAAGCTGAGCTCGAAGCCGCGTTAAGCACCGCCCGTTCCGGCGTACAGCTGGCCGAACGAGAGCTGGCCATCATTCAGCCACTGGCTCAGCGCGGTATTGAACCAGAAACCTCGCTGCTGCGAGTGCGTCAATCACTCAACGAGCTGCGCGGCGAGGTAGCCCGTCAACAAAGTGCCGTTGCCCGCGCTGAATCTTCCATCGCTGAAATTGAAGACCGCAAAGCAGCCGCTCGCAATGCCTTTGAAGCCGATGCACTCACTCAGTTGGCCGAAGCGACCTCACAGGTCGCAGAGCTACAAAAGACGCTTCCCGGCCGAGCAGACCAGGTGGCACGCACCACCATCCGCTCGCCAGTCGCGGGGGTCGTGAATCAAGTGCATATTAGCACCGTAGGTGGCGTAGCAGGCTCCGGTGAGCCGCTGGTAGAAGTCGTTCCTGCCGATGACGCCTTGGTCGTAGAGGCGCATATTCGCCCCTCGGATATCGCCTTCCTCTACCCCGGCCAGCCGGTGAAGGTAAAACTAACAGCCTACGACTTTGCCCGTTACGGCGGCCTGGATGGCGAACTGGTCACTATTGCCGCCGACGCTGTCCAAATGCCCGAAAGCGGTGAGTTGATGTACCCCGTTGAGGTGCGCACCGACGGCTATCTCTTCGACGCTGACAATGAACCGCTGACCATAATTCCCGGTATGGTGGCGGAAATCGATATTCTCAGCGGTAAGCGCAGCGTATTGGACTACCTCATGGAGCCCGTGGTGAAAGTACGCGACCGCGCCCTACGCGATTAACCGCTGTGCGGTTTCATCAACGCCCCTGACGCCAGGGGGTCGTTCGCGGTATACTTGCTACCATTTTTTTGCAAGCCGTGAGCCGACTCCCCATGGAAAAGACCTACCAACCCGAACAGATCGAAACCCGCTGGTACGAACGCTGGGAAGCCGACAACCGCTTCGTCCCAACAGGCCGTGGTAAGCCATTTTCGATCATGATTCCGCCGCCTAACGTGACCGGCAGCCTGCACATGGGCCACGCGTTCCAGGACACCATTATGGATACCCTGACGCGCTGGAAGCGGATGCAGGGCAACAACACCCTGTGGCAGGTAGGCACCGACCACGCCGGAATCGCCACGCAAATGCTGGTTGAGCGTAAAATTGCCGCGGAAGAAGGCAAAACCCGCCACGACCTGGGCCGCGATGCGTTTATCGACAAGGTATGGGAGTGGAAAGAGGAGTCCGGCGGCCACATCACCCGCCAGTTGCGCCGCATGGGCGCCAGCGTTGATTGGTCCCGCGAGCGCTTCACGATGGATGACGGCTTCTATAAAGCCGTGCAAGAAGTGTTCGTGCGCTTGCACGAAGAAAAGTTGATCTACCGTGGCAAACGCTTGGTGAACTGGGACCCTACCCTGCACACCGCCATTTCCGACCTAGAAGTGGAAAACAAAGATCAGCAGGGCAGCTTCTGGCACTTCCGCTACCCACTAGCCGATGGCGTCAAAACCACCGATGGTAAAGATTATCTGGTCGTGGCAACCACTCGCCCCGAAACCTTACTAGGCGATACGGGTGTCGCGGTTAACCCAGACGATGCTCGCTATGCCTCGTTGGTCGGCAAATTTATCGAATTGCCGCTAGTCGGCCGCCGCATTCCTATCGTTGCCGATGAACACGCCGATATGGAAAAAGGCTCCGGCTGCGTGAAGATCACCCCGGCCCACGACTTCAATGACTACGAAGTCGGCAAGCGCCAGAACCACTTGTTGATCAATGTGTTCACCAAGGATGCCACCATCCTTGAGCGCGCTGAAATCTTCGACCTAAAAGGCACTCCCCAGCCCGACGAAGACGCCAGCCTACCCGCCAAGTACGCAGGGTTGGACCGTTTTGAAGCGCGTAAGCAAATTGTTGCCGACATGGACGCCCTGGGCCTTTTGGAACAGGTAGAAGCCGTCAACAACACCCTGCCCTATGGCGACCGCTCTGGCGATGTGATCGAACCGCTGCTCACTGATCAATGGTTCGTTGCGGTAGAAACGCTAGCCAAACCCGCCATTGAAGCGGTGGAAAACGGCGATATCCAGTTCGTGCCGAAGAACTACGAAAATATGTACTTCGCCTGGATGCGCGACCTGCAAGACTGGTGTATTTCTCGCCAGCTGTGGTGGGGCCACCGCATTCCCGCTTGGTACGACGCCGAAGGCAATGTGTACGTTGCCCGCAGCGAAGAGGAAGCCCGCGAAAAGCACGGCCTTGCAGCAGACGTCACCCTGACCCAGGACGAAGACGTCCTCGACACCTGGTTCAGCTCGGGCCTATGGACGTTCGGCACGCTAGGCTGGCCGGAAAAAACCCCAGAACTGGAAACCTTTCACCCCTCCAGCGTGTTGGTGACCGGTTTTGACATCATCTTCTTCTGGGTCGCTCGGATGATCATGATGACCCTCAAGTTCACTGGCGAAGTACCGTTCAAAACCGTCTATGTGCACGGTTTGGTACGCGACGGTCAGGGTCAGAAAATGTCCAAATCTAAGGGCAATGTGCTGGATCCCATCGACCTGATTGACGGCATCAGCCTGGATGCGCTGCTGGAAAAGCGCACAGGCAATATGATGCAGCCGAAACAAGCCAAAGCCATTGCCAAAGCGACCAAGGACGAGTTTAAAGACGGCATTGAAGCCCACGGCACCGATGCCCTGCGCTTTACGTTCCTTTCCCAGGCAACCACTGGGCGCGATATCAAGTTTGATATGAACCGTCTGGATGGCTACCGCAACTTCTGCAACAAGCTGTGGAACGCTTCACGCTACGTGCTAATGAATGCCGAAGGTGAAGACTGCGGCACAGAGGGTGGCGACGTTGAGCTTTCACTGGCCGACCGCTGGATTATTTCCCAGCTGCAGAAAACCGAAGCCCAGGTCACCAAAGCGATGGACGAGTACCGCTTCGACCACGCCTCCCAAGCGTTGTATGAGTTTGTCTGGAACGAGTACTGTGACTGGTACCTGGAGCTTTCCAAGCCTGTTTTATGGGACGAAAGCGCCAGTACGGAAGCCAAACGTGGTACGCGGCGAACCCTGGTGCGCGTACTGGAAGTGATTCTGCGCCTCGCCCACCCGATGATGCCCTACATCTCAGAAGAGATCTGGCAGCGCGTTGCGCCGCTGGCAGGCACCTTCGTCGGTGATGGCGCGTCGATCATGCTCCAAGCTTGGCCGGAAGCCGACGAAAGCAAAATCGACGAACAGGCCACTCGCGATATCGAATGGCTAAAAGGCGTGATTATCGCGGTGCGTAACATCCGCGCTGAGATGAACATCGCCCCTGGCAAACCGCTGGACGTACTGCTCACCAAAGGCAAGCCGGAAGATGCCCAGCGTCTGGAAAGCAATCGCCACTTCCTCGCCAAGCTGGCCAAGTTGGAAAGCGCCACCTGGCTATCCAACCCAGACGACGCACCGCTCTGCGCAACACAGCTAGTGGGCGATATGGAAGTGCTGGTACCGATGGCGGATCTAATCGACAAAGACGCCGAACTCAAACGCCTGGCCAAAGAAATTGACAAGCAGGATAAGTTGATCGGCGGTATCGAGAAGAAACTCGGCAACGAAGGCTTTATCGCCAAAGCCCCCGAAGCCGTGGTGGAAAAAGAGCGTGGCAAACTCGCTGAATTCCAAGCTGCCAAAAAGCTGCTGGAAGAGCAACAAGTGAAGATCGCGGCGATGTAAGTCAGCGCTGACGGCAGTATCTCAACGGCACCTATTGGGTGCCGTTGTCGTTCATACACCTCTCTACTGACCGCCGCGGCCCCCATCGTCATCGTTTTTTATGACGAACCGTGTAAGGTTGGTCATGATTCTGCCACTGAGTACCAACACTGAACGCTCAGCCCCCGTTTCTCACACTACGGAATGCTCTATGCCCACACTCTCTGAGGCTCGACTGCAGGCATTAGACAACACTCTGCAACAGGCGGAGATCGCTTACCAATCGCTTTCACCGATGGCGGACACTGGGCTTGCCCACGATCATGTGTGGGTGCATCGCGATGGCGATGATTGGGTCGCACGGCTGCCCAAGCAGAGCCAAATGAACTTGGCCCCGGCCGATAACTTGGCATATGAAGCTGCGTGCTACGAACGCGCCAGCGAGAGTGGCCACGTGCCCCGTTTGCATGGCATCTTACCTGTGAGCGACGCCTTACCCCGTGGCGGGCTGCTGGTCGATGCCATTGAGGGACGTTTGGCGCAGCTGCCGGACGATTTACCACGTATCGCAGAGACCCTAGCAAGCCTACATCGCTTACCGCTACCTGAGCATCCCGAACCACTACTAGCGCCTGCCGACTCATGGCAGGCCATGTATGAGGAAGTTAGCCGCCAGGCTGAGTGGCTGGAAAAAGCCGACTTGGCGCCCAATGTCATTGCCCGTGTTCGCGATGAGCTAGAGGCACTGCCCACCACGCTGCCCGATACAGAGCGCTGCTTGATCAGCTTTGATACCCACCCTGGAAATTTCCTGATCACTGCAGAAGGTAGCGCGATCCTGGTGGACTTAGAGAAGTGCCGCTACGGTCTGCCGGGGATCGATTTAGCCCACACCACGCTTTACACCTCGACCACCTGGGACGTTAACAGCCAGGCAGTGCTTACTCTGGAAGAGGTCGTCGCTTTTTATCAGCGTTGGCAAGCGCATGCGGGTAAATCACCCAGCGCGGAAACCCTGGTTGCCTGCCGACGTGCCACTTGGCTGTGGTCATTAACATGGTGCGCCAAGTGGCATGCCCAGCATTTGCAAAGTAAAGATGCCGAGCACCGTGGCCAGGACTGGTCAGCAGAACTCACCGATGCTGACGTCATTGCCCATGTCCGCGACCGGGTCGAGCACTATTTGTCACTGCCGATAATTGAGCACGTTCATAATGAACTTCTCTACCTAAAAGCATCTCTATAACCAACTGATTTTACAAGGTGTACGATGAAACCACGCACCATTCTAACAACCGCTGTCGCCACTGCCATGTTGTCACTGGCGCTGCCCGCCATAGCGGCTCCAGATCCCAATGATTGGGATGCCGTACTGCAAGCCGCCGAGGGTCAAACCGTTTACTGGAACGCCTGGGGCGGTGACAGTCGCACCAACCGCTATATCGCTTGGGTGTCCGAGCAAATGCAGTCCACGTATGGCGTCGATGTAGAGCACGTAAAGTTAGATGACACAGGTAGCGCCGTTGCTCGTGTACTGGGTGAAAAGCAGGCTGGTAACATGGATGATGGCCGTATCGACCTGATCTGGATTAATGGCGAAAACTTCGCTGCCATGCGCGAACAAGACCTCTTATTTGGCCCCTTTGCCGAATCTCTGCCTAACTTCGCCTTGACTCACCCAGACGAAAACCCAGAAGTGGTTACCGACTTTACGTTGCCTACTGAAGGCTATGAGTCTCCATGGGGAAAAGCACAAATCACTTTCTACTACGACAGCGCTCAAACTGAAACGCCGCCGCAAAGTATTGCGGATTTACTGGAGTGGGCCAAAGACAATCCTGGCCAATTCAGCTATCCACGTATTCCCGATTTCACCGGTAGCACCTTTTTAAAACAGGCGTTAATTGAATTATCTAATCAAGATGACGCCCTTTATGCGCCAGTGGTTGAAGCGGAGTTTGCGGAGATCACTGCGCCATTGTGGGATTATCTGGATGAGTTACACCCATACCTATGGCGCAGCGGCCGCAGTTTCCCGGAATCAGGCCCCAACCTTCGCACCTTAATGAGCGATGGTGAACTCAGTTTAGCCTTCTCCTTCTACCCGACAGATGCCGCCGTCGCGGTGATGGAGTATGAACTCCCAGAGAGTGTGCGCAGCTACGTGCTGGAAGGCGGCACCCTAGGAAACGTTCACTTTGTCGCTATTCCCTATAATTCTCCCCATAAAGCAGGCGCGATGGCACTAGCCAACTTCCTACTCTCACCTGAAGCCCAAGCCCAAAAGCAGTCGCTTAGTATGTGGGGCGATCGCACCGTATTGGCAGTCAGTCGGTTAGATGAAAACGACAAGGCACTCTTCGAACAAGGCGAAAGCCATCCATCTGCGCTGCCCGCCGATGCACTTTCCAATACCCTGGCCGAACCTCACCCCAGTTGGATGACGGCGCTACAGGATGCGTGGCTTAAGCGTTATGGCGTTAATTAATTGATCCTGCGGCTAGCCCCTATACTGCTTATTGCACTTTTGGTTATTCCAGTAAGTGTGGGGCTTGGTATGGTGTTGTTGCCTGCCTTTGGCTATTTACCGGTACTCGGAGAGAACACGTTTCATCTGGAAGCATGGCAAGCCCTATGGGCGCACGCGGGCCTCCACCGTTCCGTACTGCTGAGCTATTTTAGCGGTCTGATCACCACCTTGGTGGCACTGTTTATCGTGGTGCTGTTCCTGGCGGCTAGTCAAGGCACCTGGATTGACCGTGCCATTCGGCGAATGGTCTCCCCCCTACTGGCCATTCCCCACGCAGCCGTGGCCTTTGGCTTAGCCTTTCTGATTGCGCCCTCTGGGTTGCTGGTGCGCTGGGCCTCCCCTGGGCTCACTGGTTGGGAGCGCCCACCTGATCTGCTGATCGTCAACGACCCGTTAGGGCTTGCGCTAATGGCGGGCCTGATACTCAAAGAAGTGCCCTTTTTGCTATTGATGAGTTTAGCTGCGCTACCTCAGTTGCGTCCTGAACAGCGTGTCACTCTTGCGCGTTCGCTGGGCTACGCGCCCGGCATTGCTTGGCTGAAATGCGTTTTCCCAGCGCTTTACCCTCTCATTCGCTTGCCAGTTTATGCCGTTATTGCCTACGCCACGTCGGTGGTGGATATGGCGTTGATTCTTGGCCCTACCTTGCCACCAACGTTGAGCGTTTCGGTGCTCACCTGGTTTAATGATCCCGATTTAAGCCGCCGCTTTATGGCATCTGCCGGTGCCGTGCTACAGCTCGGCGTTACCCTGGCGGCACTGCTTACCTGGTGGCTTGGCGAACAAGGGGTCAAGTGCCTCTGTCAGCGTTGGTTGGCCAACGGCTCGCGGACATCAGGGTCAACGGCAATTGCCTTTAGTGGCCGTGCGCTGCTGCTAGCTGTCACGCTGCTAGCGATCAGTGCGCTGGCCGGGTTGGCCCTGTTTTCGGTGGCGGGCTTTTGGCGTTTTCCGGATGCGCTGCCGGGCACGTTCACACTGGATCATTGGCGGCGCATTCTGCCCGGCGTGGCAACACCGCTGATGAATACGCTGAGTGTGGGGCTGGCCGCGACACTTATCGCCGCGGTACTGGTCGTGGCAACATTGGAGCATGCAGCGCGCCACCACTTGCCTGCACTGCGTGCTCAATGGCTGCTTTACTTACCGCTCATTGTGCCTCAAGTAGCCTTTCTGTTTGGCTTAGTGGTCGCCGCTGAAAGCATTGCCATCCGCCCTCAGCACGCCTTGGTAGTGGCCGTTCATTTGTTGTTTGTGGTGCCGTATCTCTATTTATCGCTGTCAGAGTCCTACCGGCGGCTGGACCCACGCTGGGTTCAGGTGGCACTGTCGCTGGGTGTTCCACCCTGGCGAACTTTCTGGCAAGTGCGTCTGCCACTGTTATTGGCCCCGCTACTCACCGCCTGCGCAGTCAGCTTAGCCGTCAGTATTGGCCAGTATTTGCCAACACTGCTGCTGGGTGGTGGTCGCGTCCCCACCATCACTACCGAAGCCGTTGCCATGGCATCTGGCGGCAATCGCAGGCTAGTGGCGGTATTAGCGCTGTTGCAGGCGCTACTGCCGTTTATTGGCTTTAGTCTGGCACTCATGATTCCCCGCCTTGTATGGGCAAAACGCCGCCAAATGCGAGGAGTTGCATGACCCCAAACCTTCAATCGTTGCACATCAAACAGATGACGATCACGCTGGCAGGCGAAACGCTGCTGGCAATGCACCATGACATTGCGCCTGGCGAAGTATTAACCGTGATGGGCCCTTCCGGCTCGGGAAAGTCAACGCTACTGGCCTATCTAGCGGGCTTTTTGTCGCCTGCCTTTCAGGCTCAAGGTGAACTCTATCTGGGTGATAAACGTCTAGATACGCTGCCCGCCGAACAGCGTGGCATTGGCCTGCTGTTTCAGGATCCGATGCTATTTCCCCATTTAAGCGTGGCTGGAAATGTGCGCTTTGGCCTGCCACACCGTGCCAATAACAAACGCCAGCAGGTTGCCCAAGCGTTGAATCAAGTGGGGCTGGCGGGCTTTGAAAACCGCGACCCGGCGACTCTTTCCGGCGGCCAGCAAGCTAGGGTGGCGTTGATGCGCCTGCTGCTTTCACAGCCCCGTGCCGTGCTGCTGGATGAGCCGTTTTCCAAACTGGACACCGCACTGCGCCAGGAGATGCGTACGCTAGTGTTCGGCCAGCTTCAGGAAGCAGGCCTGCCCACCCTGCTGGTCACCCACGATGAAGCCGATGCCAATGCCGCAGGAGGATCGATCATTGCCCTTGGCTAGCCCAGATGCTGAATTGCCTAAGCTTAGCGTTGTGATCCCCATGCTGAATGAGGCCGCAGGGATTGAGACGGCGCTAGCTGCACTGCAGCCACTGCGGGAGAGTGGCGTGGAAATCATTGTAGTCGATGGGGGTAGTACCGATGAAAGCGTGGCGCTAGCCACCCCGCTAGCGGATACACTACTGACGAGTGCCCCTGGTCGGGCACAGCAGATGAACCTGGGCGCAGAACGCGCTCGCTCAGCGGCGCTGCTATTTTTACATGCTGACACCCGGCTTCCTGAAGGGGCCTGCAAGCTGATCTCCCAATCGCTGAGCACAAATTGCTGGGGGCGGTTTGACATTCACCTTGAGGGAAAAAGCCGCTGGCTGCCGCTCGTTAGCATTCTTATGAACCTACGCTCACGGCTAAGCGGTATCGCCACTGGCGATCAGGGCATGTTCTTACGCCGAGCGTCTTTTGAATCGGTCGGCGGCTTTCCCGAACAACCGTTAATGGAAGATATTGAGTTAAGCAAGCGGCTGAAGGCACTTTCTCCCCCCGCCTGCCTACGCACCAAAGTGATAAGCTCAGGCAGGCGCTGGGATCAGTTCGGCGCCTGGAAAACTATTTGCCTGATGTGGCGGCTGCGTTATCGCTACTGGCGCGGTGTCAGCGCCACCCAACTGGCCAAGGAGTATCGCAATGCCCGTTAAGTCACCGGTGCTGCCCCATTTACATCTACTGGCCAAAGCGCCACTGCCTGGGCAGGCGAAAACGCGCTTAATTCCTTGCCTAGGGCCAGAAGGTGCGGCGCAAGCCCATGCCACCATGGTTCGCCACTGCGTTGCCACCGCCTGCCAAGCACTGGGATCGCAACACGTCACACTATGGACTTCCTTAGAGCATCAGCATCCTTTGTTTGTGGAGCTGCAGTCTCACTACGGCATTTCGCTCGCCGCTCAACTTCAGGGCGATGTGGGAATGCGCGTACGTCATGCACTGAATAGCACTCAAGGTCCGTCGATGGTGATGGGCACTGATTGCCCTAGTATCACCGTTGCCATGCTTAGGCAGTGCAGTTCAGCGCTTAAAGACGTGCCAGTGGTGATTTTACCTGCCGAAGACGGCGGCTATGGGTTGATCGGCACTCATGACGATCATCCTAGCCTCTTTAAGAACATTCCTTGGGGAACCGAGCAAGTGCTCCAAGTCACTCGACAGCGGCTTGAAGCGCTGTCCTTGGAAGCCATCTTTCCCGACACCATGTGGGATATTGACCGCCCAGAAGACTGGCAGCGCTGGCAACAAACACTGAAGCACGCAAACAGCCTGTAAGGATTCCGCTCTTTACGTCACTGTTACTGAACGAATGTTCTGTTTCTACCACCACCTTGCCCCAACGGAGCCTGCCATGAACCGTCAGCGCCTGCTGATTATCACCCTGCTGCTACTGGCCGTGCTTGGCTTTTACGTGAGCGGTGCCCATACGTTCTTCACCTTGGAAACCCTGCAAACCTATCGCAGCGATTTCCAGGCTGCATTCCAGCAATCCCCTTGGCAGGTTGCGGGCATTTTCTTTGCTGTATATGTGGTTATGACGACACTATCGCTACCCGGCGCGACACTCCTCACACTGCTAGGTGGCGCACTGTTTGGCCTCGGTTGGGGGCTGTTAATTATCTCCTTTGCCAGCACCATCGGCGCAACGCTAGCCTTTTTACTTTCTCGATTCCTGTTTCGACAGCCGATTGAAAAGCGTTTTCCTCGCCAGTTCGATACGGTGAATCGTGGCGTTGATAAAGACGGAGCTTTTTATCTTTTCACCCTTCGCTTAGTACCGATATTCCCTTTCTTTATGATCAATCTGGTGATGGGCCTAACGCGGCTTAAAACAGTCACCTTCTATTGGGTAAGCCAGCTAGGCATGCTGCCCGGCACCGTGGTTTACGTGAATGCGGGCGGCCAATTGGGTGAACTTGAAAGCCTGGGCGGGATTATTTCTCCTGGGCTTTTGGCCTCGTTTGCGCTGCTGGCCGTATTCCCTTGGATAGCTCGCCGTATTGCGCTACAGGTGCAAAAACGCAATGCCTATCGTGGTTTTAAGCGTCCATCCCGCTTTGATTACGACATTGTGGTCATCGGCGGCGGTTCGGCGGGTCTGGTCACTAGCTACATCGGCAGCGCCGTAAAAGCTAAAGTAGCGTTGGTAGAAAAGCACAAAATGGGCGGCGACTGCCTGAATACCGGTTGTGTACCTTCAAAGGCGCTAATTCGCGCCGCCCGTGCTGCTCACGACGTGCGTACAGCACACCGCTTTGGCGTTAACGCTGGCGAGCCGGAGATTGATTTTGCCAAGGTGATGAAGCACGTACACCAAGCCATTACTGATATTGAACCCCACGATAGTGTCGAGCGTTACACTAAACTGGGCGCTGAGGTGTATCAGGAGCACGCCACTCTGACGTCTCCTTGGGAAGTTAAGGTCGGTGATAAAACCCTGACCGCCCGCCATATTGTGCTAGCCACTGGCGCACGCCCCCGCGTGCCATCGCTTCCAGGTATCGAGCATGCACCACTGCTCACCTCAGAAAACCTGTGGTCACTCACGGAACTGCCTAAACGCTTAGTCGTACTCGGCGGCGGAGCAATTGGCTGCGAGCTCAGCCAGAGTTTTGCCCGCCTGGGCAGTCAGGTCACGTTGGTGGAGGGTATTCCGCAGTTGCTAGGCCGAGAAGACCAAGACGTAGGCGAACACGTGGAGCGCACGCTCACCCAGGAAGGCGTTAACGTAATGACCGGCGCCAACGCCTTGGAAGTAAGCCAAGATGGCTCCGGCCATCAACTGGTGGTAGAGCACAATGGCCAGCGTACCACCATCGAATTTGATTATTTGCTCGTCAGCGTTGGCCGCCAAGCCAATGTTGAAGGGCTGGGTTTGGAAGCGCTGGGAATCACCACCACCAACACTGGCACACTGGAACTCAACGAGCGTCTGCAGACTCGGCTGCCTAACATTTGGGCCTGCGGCGACCTAGCAGGCCCCTACCAACTCACGCATGCCGCTGCCCATCAGGCGTGGCACGCAGCCGTCAATGCTCTGTTTGGTGAGTTAAAAAGCTTCGCTGTAGATTATCGTTTTATGCCTGCTGTCACCTATATCCAACCGGAAGTAGCGCGGGTCGGGCTCAACGAAAAAGAGGCCGTCGCTAAGGGCGTGGCGTTTGAAGTCACCCGCTATGCCATGAGTGAAAGCGACCGCGCCATTGCCGAAGGCGCGACCGAAGGATTTATCAAGGTGCTTACCGTGCCCGGTAAAGACAAAATCCTTGGCGCTACCATCGTGGCTGAAAACGCCGGAGAATGGCTAGGAGAATTCACCATCGCCATGAAGCATGGCCTGGGGCTTAACAAGCTACTGGGCACTATCCACCCCTATCCCACCCTTGGTGAAGCTGCCAAAGCCACCGCTGGCGTGTGGAAAAATGCCCACAAACCCGAGCGTATTCTCACCTTGTTGGAGCGGTATTTCCGCTGGCGGCGTGGTGCGGCAAAATGACGCCCTCCATGAAAGATCTCGTGCTGATTGGCGCGGGCCATGCCCATGCCTTCGTGCTGGAAGCCTTTGCTCAGCATCCAGATCCGTCAATCGCTATCACCGTGGTTAGCGACAGTGCCCTGTCAGCCTATTCTGGCAGCGTGCCAGCGTGGCTGGCAGGGGAATGCTCGCTACGCGAAACACAGATTGATGTAGCGGCGCTATCGAAAAGGGCAGGCTCTCGTTTAATCACCTCGCCCGCAGTGGCTATCGATCCCACCAAGCGTCGGGTAACACTAGCTAACGGCGAGGTGATCCATTTTGATGTGGCTTCTTTTAACGTGGGCTCTACGCTGCAGTTGCCCGAAAAGCATGGCGAACAGCCCCCCTACTTGTTGGCGATGCGACCGCTTAGTTCACTGCACTACCGCTGGCAAGTGCTAAGAGAGAAAGTCGACCAGTTCCCGCCTGGTTCTACACAGCAGCTAGTGAGCGTAGGCGGCGGCGCAGCAGGCTGCGAAACCTTAATGAGTGTGCTGGCGCAGCTTCGTCAACAGCGGCCCGACATTACTTGGCAGGGCACGCTAGTCAGCGCATCAACAACACTGCTATCCGACGCAGGTCGGCTACCTCGCTGGTTAACCCAACGTGCCCTGCGCCGGGCAGGCATTACGGTGCTGCCCAGTGTCCGCGGCCAGGCGCTAATAGCAGGTGGCGTCCAAACCTCTAAAGGCGAATTGATTGACGCGGATATCGTACTGTGGGCTACCGGCGCCATAGGCCAGCCTTGGCTGCAAGACACCGCTCTGCCGCTGAATCAGCGGGGATTCATCCAGGTGAATAAGACACTTGAGGTAGTGGGCCAGCCGGGGCTTTTTGCCGCGGGTGACTGTGCAGCGTTCAATCAACCACGGCACTCTTCTCCACCGTCCTCTTCTCCACTACCCAAGGCCGGAGTTTACGCCGTGCGCCAGGGGCCAGTGCTGGCGGAGAACCTGCGCGCCGCCTGTCACAATGAATCGCTGGTCAACTGGAAGCCACCAAAACGTGTCCTGGCCCTAATTGGTACTGGCGACAGCCATGCGATTGCCAGCAGAGGCGCCATCGGTTTCTCAGGCCGCTGGGTATGGGAATGGAAAAAGCGGATTGATGCGCGCTTTATTGCCCGCTTCAACCCGCCTTTTAAGCACTAGATAACTGCGATCAGATGCTAACTGAAGGCTTAGTTAGCTTCACGCCAGCCGCCTAGTACGCGGCTATCTGGTCCAAAAAACACCAGTCGATCATGATCGATGAGGTAGCGGTAGGCCGTATCGAGCATATCGGTTACCCGCTTGGCGTCTTCCATATTGGGGCAAGCCATGCGTGTCGAGGCGAGCTGGCTAAACTCGATACGTTGATTTTCACCCAACTCCACACTGCCGGTAAATCGGTTACAACCATCCGAACCGCTCACGCTGCCGTCGCGTCCAATTTGAAAGAATGGCGTATTGGGTAACGATACCCGCTCATCGGTACCTACGAGCAGTAAATTCCAACGCTGATCGACTATCGGGCCTGACAGCGACACGTTTTCCGGCGCTGCCGTGCTCTCTTGCTCTGGTGTGCTGCTACACGCACTGATTAATAGCGCGGTAGCCACACCGGCTAGCATTGCTCCAAATTTGACCGTCACTGTCTCATGCTCCTTATTGACAAATTACCAGCTTCCGCTGTTTTCCATTGACGCCCATGGCTCCTGAGAGGGCAACGCATCGCCTTTTTGCAGTAGCTCGACAGAAATACCGTCGGGCGACTTCACGAACGCCATATGCCCATCCCGCGGTGGGCGGTTAATGGTAACGCCGTTATCTTGAAGCTTTTTGCATAGCGCGTAAATATCGTCAACGCGATAGGCCAAATGCCCGAAGTTGCGCCCGCCGGTGAGCTCTTCTGGATCCCAGTTATAGGTTAGCTCAAGCTCTGGTGCCGCTAAGCGTTCTGAGCGCGCTTCATCTTCCGGCGCGGCGAGAAAGACCAGCGTAAAACGGCCCTTTTCATTTTCTTTGCGACGCACTTCTTTCAACCCTAAAAGATCGCAGTAAAAATTCAACGATGCATCTAAGTCGCTTACCCTTACCATAGTGTGCAAAAACTGCATGTCACTCTCCCTCCATCATTACTGGGTATATTCGCTAAAGATAGCAGGGGTGCTGTCGTTGCGGGTCCAGCTGAGAACAGCGTAATCATCAACTCGGCCGGTTTCCATGCCCGGAGAACCATGCGGCATACCTGGCACAGTCAACCCGATAACGTTTGGCTGTTCTTCTAGCAGTCGCTTAATATCTGCGGCGGGTACATGGCCTTCTATCACGTAACCATCAACGATGGCTGTGTGGCAAGATGCTAGTTCTGAAGGAACGTTATTAGCTACTTTGACTGACCGAAGGTCGCCGTCACGGTGATGGTTTACAGCAAACCCGGCTTCTTCAAGATGGCTTACCCATGCACTACAGCAGCCACAGTTAGGATCGCTGTGCACATCAATCGTAGGCGCTGCCAGAGCGCTTAGCGAATAGGCAGCAAGAAGACTGCCCACCAGACCTTTAACTAGACGATTTCGTGACATTTAAAAACCCTCTTCACCGACATGTACAATAATACCTAGCTTACTTGGAATACGGGGCCACCCCAAGGAGACCTACGTGGATTCAGTCACACAAGCAGCCCTTGGGGCCGCCATAGGTGGTGCAATATTAGGTAAACGACTGGGTCGCAAAGCCATATTGATGGGTGCGCTGCTCGGCACGCTGCCCGATCTAGACGTGATGCTTGATTATGGCGATGCAGTGGCTAATGTGACTGAGCACCGCGGTTTTAGTCACTCCCTATTTGTGCTGACTGGCTTAGCCACGATATTGGCGCTGCTGTGCCAGCGTTTCATACCTGCTCGTGATATCAGCCTGGGGAGATGGTGGTGTTTTTTCGTTCTCTGTCTGACAACCCACCCGGTACTTGATTCATTTACTACTTACGGCACTCAGCTGTTCTGGCCATTGGATATGCCACCCATAGCGTGGCCTATCGTGTTTATTATCGATCCTTTTTACACTCTACCACTGCTGGTTGCGTTAACCATCGCCATTGCCGCCAAAAAAGTGCGCAGAGCTTGTACAGTTGGCTTAGCGATCTCCAGTATATATTTGCTGCTGGCGGCAGGCGCGAAATGGAGCGTTGAACAACGCTTAACCCCAGCACTAGCGGACGCTGGTTTACAGGCAGCGCCGATATTAATTCAACCGACGCCGTTTAATATTGCACTGTGGCGCGCGACGGTTATTGATGGAGATCGCTATTTTGAGAGTTTGATCAGCGTATTTGATAATCAGGACGCACCAGCGCTTGAACCTATAAAGCGCAACGTCGCACTTGAGGAGAGCGTGCTAGCCAGCCCACATGGCCAACGGTTGACATGGTTTACTGGCCCCTTTCTACGCTATGACACGCTGTTGATCGATGGTCAGGAAACGCTAATCGCCACCGATATTCGCCTTGGCTTTCCAGGCTTTCATCCGTTCAGTTTTACCCTGGCAACGTGGAGAGATGGTTCTTGGCACCCTGCCGACATAAGCGAGCAACTAGAAACCTCCCAAGAGCCCAGACTGGAAATACTTTCAAGGCTCGCTGCCAGGGCTATCGGTGATAACACCGCACTGTGTGCCAGCGACTTTATTGAAGCACAATGGCGTGCCGAGCCTTTCCTTTACCGTTGCTGACACACCAATGGATTCAAAAGACCGTGCCAACTAGGGAGCGATGCCCTGACCACAGCCTTTGTACTGTTCCCCGCCGATGGTCAATGTGACTCGAGCGGGATACGGCTGGCCTTTCATGTCATCAAAACAGGCTCCCGACTCAATGCGTACGCGGAAAAACTCCTCTGCGTTGGCATTTTCAATCACCACTCTGCCCGCCTCATTGTCCATGACGCTTACCATATAGGGCATCGTTTGCGTCTCGCTGCCGTAGTTCGTTGTCCAGGTCATCACCGGCGCGTCATGAGCAAGCTCAATCGACCAGCCCGGCTCATTGCCACGCCCTAGAAACATCACGCCAGGATGATCCGCGCGGGTTGCTGCGACTCGACGCTGTCCCTGTTGGCATTGCAACTGACCACGCGGTGTTTCAACCTGCGCTTGATCGCCACGATTCCAGAAGCTGATCTCACCATCTTGATAGCGCGCACCGCTTGCCACAATCGCTTCCGGTAAACGCCAGGCACCATGTAGTGACCAAAGGCGCAGGTTATCGTCGTTCACCGCGGTGACCAAGTTCTGGTTTGCGGGCTGGCACTCCCAAGCGTCAAAATGGGCCGCGCTGCCTGGAAATAGCGTAGCAGGCAGTAGCGGTGCACTGCTGTGTACGGTTGTTTTGGACACTCCAGCAGCAGAATTAGCAGGCGTTGTCCCAGTATTTGCACAGCCTGCCAATGCCACCGTGGCCGTTAGCGCAATCAAACCGGTTAACCGATTAGATGAGTAAATCATGCATTCTGCTCCCTGTTGTCATCACTGTTGTTACCGTTACCGCTATCATTACCGCTATCGATGTTATGCCTTTTATCATCATAGGCACCGTCAATGGCGTCTAGTTAACGTTCGGCGTCGCTCTGCTAGCGACGCTTAAATGCTTTCAGGTCCTGCGGGTCAAAACTGTCAACCTGGGCTGGCAGCCCCAGCTCTTCACGCTTTAACTTTATCTGCATTTTTTCAGCTAGGCGTTCAGAATCATCATCGGTAGTACGACCGTTAAGTTCCGCGAGCTGCGTCATGCCTTGATGGTAAAACGTCACAATATCCAACGCTATACGATTATCTTCCTCCACGCCGCGGCGCAGTGGTTGCAGGTAGCCACTAATCTGAGAAAGGTGGTTTTTGAGCTGCCATACGTAGCGCATTTCAGCCATCCATGGGCGATCTTTGAGCACCGCAAACAATACGCTGGTGGCCAACAAACCAAGGAAGACCCCCAGCCCATTGAGCCATAAGGTGCTGCCAAAAGCGGAAGTTAAAAGCATTGAGAACAGTAACCCGAAGACAATTAATTGCCCTGCCATGGCAATACTGATCATTCGTGCCTTGCGCTGGTAACTACTGGGATTATGCTGCTCAAGGGTGAAAACCATGGCCAACCTCATCATAAAAAGTAGTCTCTTATGATACGGGGCTGGCCAGGGCAAACAAGAGATTATCCAACTGCTGGAAGATGACTGGGTTAACTCATTCGCTCAGCAGCGGTTTTTAGCAATCGTTCCGTGGTTTCCCAACTCACGCAGGCATCAGTCACCGATACGCCGTAGCGCATCGCGTTAGGCGACAGCGCTTGCTTACCTTCGAACAGGTGGCTTTCGAGCATTAGCGCCACCAAGTTTGCATCGCCTGCCTTGCGCTGTGCCAACACGTCGAGCAGCACTTCGCTTTGGCGTCGGTGATCTTTGCGCGCATTGGCGTGACTGCAGTCCACCATTAAGCGAGGGTTCTGCCCAGCCTCTCGTAGGGTATTCACCGCTGCTCGCACATGATGCGCCTGATAGTTTGGCTCGCCATGACCACCTCGTAACACCACATGCGTATTGGGGTTACCAGCCGTTTCCTGCATGATCGGGCGCCCTTCATTATCCATGGCGAAACGCTGGTGGGAATGAGCCGCTGCCTGCATAGCATCAATGGCAACCTGAACGTCGCCGCTCGTCGCATTTTTGAACCCCACTGCTGCCGCAAGATCACTTGCCAGCTCTCGGTGTAACTGCGACTCAGTGGTACGAGCACCAATGGCGACCCAGCTCAGCAGATCATCTAAGTAGGGGGCTAGCATTGGCTGTAAAAGCTCTGTGGCCACCGGTAAGCCACGCGAGGCAACCGCGTGCATAAGCTCACGAGAGAGGGTGATGCCTTTTGACATATCACCACTGCCATCTAGCCCAGGGTCGTATGCCAAACCTTTCCAACCAACGGTGGTACGCGGCTTTTCTACGTAAACACGCATTACCGGTAATAGTTGCTCGCTAACTTCTTCGCTTAGCGCAGCCAACCGATCGGCATACTCTAACGCTGCCTCTGGATCGTGGACGGAACAGGGGCCGACAACCACTAATAAGCGCTTATCTAGACCATTCAGGATGCGCTGAACCGCTTGGCGCTGATGGGCAATTTGCTCACCTAGTTGGCTATTGATAGCGACACTGCGGCGTAGCTCTGCCGGCAAAGGCAATGGCTGCGATGAGCTTGAGGGGCCATTCGTTAATGACGCTAGGTTTGACAAGGTTGTGCAAGCAGGGCTGACATGGGCATTCATAACTTAACTCTCCGGAAGCGTGTGACATCGTGATAACAACAACTTGCCACCCTGGCTTGCACGGTCGGAGGTGGCAGCTTGCACCGACCGCGCGTCGCTAAATCGCCAGCCATAGCCATAACCGATATAGTTGGCAATATTGGCGAGCAGATTAGCGAGAGAGTTTGCGCGGTACATCATGATGCAGCTCCTTGATGAAATGTCTGTGAAACCTGACTAGTTAAGCTAAATAAACAGTTAAAACAAAAGAAGCCTCGGTTGGGCTACCAACCGAGGCTTCTTTGCATGCGGCAGGCAACCTAGTCGGTGTGCCTGATGGCGCGACGCTACTGGTCGGCCAGGGGCACACCGTGGCTAAACCAATAGGCAGCATAAAAGAATGCAGCAACGCACGCCCAAGCACTCGCCGCCGATACCGGCCTTGCTTGTGTGTGGCAAATGCATTGTGCTGTGTGCATGGCTACATCCTAATTTAGGATTCTAATTCACGTTGCTCATCGAAAACGATGACATCTGAGTGTTTAATCCTGCCTGCATAGAAACAAAATGGCAACCATCAGCCGCCAAATGCTTGTATCCAACCAATCGTTGCGGGCAGTGCACTCATGCTGACCAGAACCACAACGCCGAGCACAATAGAAAGTAAACCTGATTCATCTTTGAAGTTGTCGTCATGGTGGGCCATGAAAGCCTCCTTTTTTATCGGTATCGGTTATCGGCACATGCCGTGCGTCAGTTATCGGCCGATCATTTTAGTGAGGGCGAGGAGCGTAGGCAAATACATCCGAGAACATTCTCTCACTACTGATGTTTTTTCGCTCGAACACATCAACACAGGCGTAAACCATCCCCGGCGAGCCTGATAGGAAGATATCACAATCGCTGGGCGTCAACTGAGCCCTTGCAAGTTCGCTCTCAAGGGCACTTTCCAGCACTAGGTCAACGCGTCCTTGATGGTGTGATATGCGTTCACCAACCGCCAGCGGCTCGGTAAGCGGAAACTCTGTTACGGCTTGAAAAGCAACATTGGCATACTCTTGTGCCCATTCGCAGGCCAAGTCTTCGGCATACAGATCGCGGTGCTCGCGGTTTGCCCACCATAGCGAAATAGGCCTAGCGGGCTGCTGCCGTAACGCTGCTTCTACAATGGCTTTCATCTGTGCAAAACCGGTGCCTGCCGCGATCAGCAGTAGCGGGCGCTCGCTTTCGGCGTCCAGCACACAGTCACCACTGGGTAATCGTACGGTCAACTGGTTGGCCACCTGCAACAACTCTCTCAGACGAGCTGAGTTGTCCCGTTCAGGCCAGTGTTGAATATGCAATTCGATAATGCCATCGCCACGTTCAGCGCTGGCAATTGAAAACGGCACCCAGGTGTTATCGTCTAGTTTCAGCTCTAAATACTGACCAGGCGCATGCTGCATGGCTTCTGGCCGCCCTTCCAGAGTCACCCCAAAGACGTCGGGATTTAAATCCTCAACGGCGGTTACCTGGCAGGTTAACGTCTTGCAAGTTGACGTGCTTGCGCTCATGAAAGCCTCTTTATGAAGAATCGTCCGACCTGCGCCACTGGGTTAGCCGTGGCGAGGTGTGGGTAACGGGATATCAATGCCCAGCTCGTCCCAACGCTCGTCAACGCGGGTCTTTATCGAATCGTCCATCACGATGGGTATCCCCCACTCTCGATCCGTTTCTCCTGGCCATTTATTGGTGGCGTCGAGCCCCATTTTAGACCCCAACCCGGACACCGGAGACGCAAAGTCGAGGTAATCAATGGGAGTATTTTCCACCATCACGGTATCCCGTGCTGGGTCCATACGCGTGGTAATTGCCCACATCACGTCTTCCCAGTTACGCGCGTCGACGTCGTCATCCAGTACAATGACAAACTTGGTGTACATAAACTGACGCAGAAAGCTCCAAACCCCCATCATGACGCGCTTGGCGTGACCTGGGTACTGCTTCTTCATGGTCACGACGGCCATCCGATAGGAGCACCCTTCCGGCGGCAGGTAGAAGTCAACAATCTCCGGGAACTGCTTACACAGGATCGGGACAAATACCTCGTTAAGCGCGACGCCTAGAATAGCTGGCTCATCGGGGGGGCGGCCGGTATACGTGGAGTGGTATATCGCGTCCCGCCGCATCGTCATCCGCGTGACGGTAAAAACGGGGAAGTGATCGACTTCGTTGTAATAACCGGTGTGATCGCCAAATGGCCCTTCCGCTGCCATATCGTCGGGATAAATAAACCCTTCAAGCATGATTTCTGCAGATGCAGGCACTTCCAGATCAGCATGGCCGCACCTAACAAGCTCTGTGCGTGAACCGCGAAGAAGCCCAGCGAATGCATACTCGGAGAGAGAGTCGGGTACCGGTGTGACGGCGCCTAAAATCGTTGCAGGGTCTGCCCCCAGCGCCACCGCCACAGGAAATGGCTCACCGGGATGCGCTTTTTGAAACTCAAGGAAATCCAGCGCACCGCCTCGATGGGAGAGCCAACGCATAATCAGGCGGTTTTTAGCAATTTTCTGTTGGCGGTAAATACCGAGGTTTTGACGCTTTTTATGCGGGCCTTTGGTAATCACTAATGGCCAAGTCACTAGCGGCGCCGCATCGCCAGGCCAGCAGTGCTGGATCGGCAAACGATCTAAGTCAACCTCATCGCCTTCAAACGATAGCTCTTGTACCGGGGCCCGCTTAACGATTTTTGGCCCCATACTTAGCACTTGCTTGAAAATCGGCAGCTTGTCCCAGGCGTCTTTTAGCCCTTTGGGCGGATCGGGCTCTTTTAGAAACGCCAGTAGTTTACCCACTTCGCGCAGCGCCTCTACCGAATCCTGCCCCATGCCCAGCGCAACCCGTTTAGGCGTACCAAAAAGGTTGCCCAGCAGCGGCATGTCATGACCCTTCACATTCTCGAACAACAGCGCGGGGCCGCCAGCACGCAATGTTCGGTCGCAAATTTCGGTAATTTCCAGATAAGGATCAACTTCGGCTTTAATTCGCTTAAGTTCACCCTGCGCTTCAAGTGCCGCAATAAAATCGCGCAAGTCGTGGTACTTCAAGGCACTCTCCTCAAGGCACTTCTCCGGCTGTCAGACGTTTATCGCTAGTGCTTGGCCGTAATGCAGCGCCTAGCGGCGCTTCATTGCTTCAAAGAACTCCAGATTCGTCTTGGTATCCTTCAGACGATCAATCAGGAACTCTGTAGCAGCCGTGTCTTCCATCGGGTTGAGCAGCTTGCGAAGAATCCACATGCGCTGCATTTCATCTTCAGACGCCAATAGGTCTTCACGCCGAGTACCGCTGCGACGGATATTGATCGCGGGGAACACGCGTTTCTCAGCCAGCTTGCGGTCAAGGTGCGCTTCCATGTTGCCGGTGCCCTTGAACTCTTCGAAAATAACTTCGTCCATTTTCGAACCAGTATCGACCAGCGCAGTGGCAATAATCGTCAGGCTACCGCCCTCT
This sequence comes from Halomonas sp. XH26, assembly GCF_024138895.1. NCBI lineage: Bacteria > Pseudomonadati > Pseudomonadota > Gammaproteobacteria > Oceanospirillales > Halomonadaceae > Halomonas > Halomonas sp. XH26. The sequence goes on along the minus strand of NZ_CP071889.1, from coordinate 606,931 downwards.
TCGATATTACGCGCGGCACCGAAGAAACGTTTTGGCTTCTCAAGAGCGTGAGCGTCCACACCACCGGTTAGCACTTTGCCGGAGCTGGGCACTACGGTGTTGTAGGCACGTGCTAGACGAGTGATGGAGTCAAGCAGAATCACCACGTCCTTCTTGTGCTCTACTAGACGCTTGGCTTTTTCGATAACCATTTCTGCAACCTGCACGTGGCGGGCGGGTGGTTCATCGAAGGTAGAGGCAACCACTTCGCCACGCACGGTGCGTGACATTTCGGTCACTTCCTCAGGACGCTCATCGATCAGCAATACAATCAGATGGCACTCAGGATTGTTGCGCGTAATGGACGTCGCGATGTTCTGTAGCATCAGTGTCTTACCCGCTTTAGGCGGTGACACCAACAGACCGCGCTGACCTTTACCAATCGGCGCAGTCAGGTCAATGATGCGCGCGGTAAGATCTTCGGTAGAGCCATTACCAATCTCCATGCGCAGCCGGTCGTCTGGGAACAGCGGCGTTAAGTTCTCAAAGAGAATCTTATGCTTGGCATTTTCCGGACGATCAAAGTTGATCTGGCTAACTTTGAGCAGGGCAAAGTAGCGCTCACCTTCTTTAGGCGGGCGGATTTTGCCGGAAATGGAGTCGCCTTTACGCAGATTGAAACGACGGATCTGAGACGGCGATACGTAGATATCATCCGGTCCAGCGAGGTACGAGCTGTCAGCGCTACGCAGGAAGCCGAAGCCATCCTGAAGGATTTCCAGCACACCATCGCCATAAATATCCTCTCCACTTTTAGCATGCTTTTTGAGGATGGCGAAAATGATGTCCTGCTTGCGCGAACGGGCTAAGTTGTCGATACCCATCTCGCGGGCGATATCGAGCAGCTCGGGAACGGTTTTTTGCTTGAGTTCAGTGAGATTCATCGGTGTGTTAGAAAGTTGCTCATGAAAGCTGGGCGACAAGCGCCGGGAATAAGACAGGAGGCGTGGCCTAAATAGTAGGGCTAAGCGCCGAGTGATGCGTTCAGAACCCCATCTAGGCACACACTCAGATACTGAAAGCTGGGCAGTCTTGAAGCAAATGCCAATAAAGGAGTAGCGGCATCAATGACTGCTTAGCGTGAGGGTGCTAATAAACTAGTTAATCTGATCGGCACAGAAAATGCTGTTTCAGCGGGTTATCTGACGACTTGGACATCTGGCTGATGCCATTGGATACGTACTGCTCGGAATACCCGAGTAATACGCCTGTTTAATAGGCAAACAAGTTAACTCGGATCAAGCCAGTAGTTCGATGGTAGTCAAGGCCCGCGATAAACGCAAGTGTTTGACAATTGACAATACTAATAAGGCACCGCAACCTTGGCATAGCCACTAGGAAGGAACGCCCATGCCCAAGGAAATTTCACTCCCTCTCACCGCGCCGTCGGCTGAACTGGATCACACTGAACCGCAGCGCTTAGCCGCCATCGACCTGGGTTCTAACAGCTTCCACCTGCTGGTCGCTAACTATCAAAACGAGCGCCTTCAAGTCGTTGCCAGGATGGGTGAAAAGGTTCAGTTAGCCGCTGGGCTAGACGAGAACGGCTATTTAAACGAGGCAGCCATGCAGCGCGCGTTGGACTGTCTAGGCCGTTTTGCACCCTTTCTCAACGACATTGAGGATGCCAATCTGCGCATTGTCGGTACGAATGCGTTGCGCGATGCCTATAACAGCCAAGCGTTTATCGAGCGTGCCGAAGCGCAGCTTGGCCACGCCATCGAAATTATTGCTGGCCGCGAAGAGGCCCGGCTTATTTATTTAGGTGCCGCCCACGCGCTAGCCGAAACTGGTCGCCGCTTAATTGTTGATATCGGCGGCGGATCGACGGAATTTATCATTGGCGAAGCCTTCGAGCCCAAAGCACTTGAGAGCTTACGCATGGGCTGCGTCACCTTCAGCAGCCGCTTTTTTCCTGATGGCGAACTTAGTGAAAAGCGTATGCGTCGTGCTGAGCTGTCTGCCCTGTCAGAACTGGCCAACATTCAGCGTCCCTACCTACGCCTTGGCTGGGATGACCCGGTGGGCTCCAGCGGAACGATAAAGGCTGCCGCGAGCGTGTTATATGCTTACGGCGATTCGCCCCAAGAAGGTGTTATCACCCGTAGTGGATTGAAAAAGCTGCGTGAACGCCTACTAAAATGCAAACAGCTGGAGAAAGTTGAGCTAGATGGTCTAAAACCTGACCGAGCAAAAGTCTTTCCGGCAGGTATCGCCATTTTAAACGCTATTTTTGAAGCCTTTAATCTTTCCCAAATGCGCTTTGCAGACGGCGCCCTGCGCGAAGGAGTGCTTTATGACATGGCGGGACGGAATAGCGCGGAAGATACCCGTTCTAAAAGCCTAGATGCATTGAAGCGGATTTATGATGTTGATTCTCGGCAGGCAGAGAATGTCGCCGACACTGCCCTTCGCCTATTCAATAAAGTAAAAAAATCCTGGGGATTAACAAAAGAGCAAGGCCACTATCTTGTCTGGGCAAGCCATGTACATGAAATTGGTTTGGCTATTTCTCATAGTCAATTCCATCGCCACGGCGCCTATTTGCTAGAACATTCCGACCTGGCTGGCTTTTCACGCCCTGAGCAGCGTCTACTGGCGTTTTTAGTGCGCGCCCATCGACGCAAGTTTCCGACTAAAGAGTGGCAGGCGCTGCCCGCCTCTCACCAGGAAGGCTGTGCCAAACTTGCTCGCCTGCTGCGCCTTGCCGTGCTTATTAATCACTCTCGGTCTGAAAATCCCCCGCCGCTACCAGAGATTAACGCAGAGGGTGAAGCACTGCTGATGACGCTACCACCCAGCGACGAACCGACACTGTTAAGTACCGATATGGAGCAGGAACAGGCCTATATGACAGCGGCTGGTTTTACGTTTTCGGTGTAGAGGTAGAGGCAAGAACAACGCCTTCAGCCTGCCACAATACGTCGGCAGGCGGCTGGATAACGCCCAAGCATAACTCACCTTCCATTACTACAATCAAACGCTCACGCTCCCAGGGCGGCACTCCCCGCTCTTGGAGCAAGCGTTTAACGTCACGCCGTCCGCGCTCTTTTAACGCAACTATTTCACCACCACGTCGCCAACGCAAGGTTACGCGGCGCGGCGGCGCCAGCGATACTTCCAGCCTCCCCAAAGGGGTTAGCTGCCCTGGCGTACCCTCCCACTCGACTTCCCATTCAGGCAGTGGATTAAGCGGCCTCATGAGATAGAGATGGCGTTGCCAAATCCGCGCGTCTACCCCTGGCCATACAACCTTCACCTGGGCGTCGTTCACTGCGCCTAACTGCGCTAGCAGGCTTTCGAGGCGTTTTTGCGGAGGGGTTGGGAGCGCTAGCTGCTTACAAAGCGTACGCACCAGCAGCCGCTGGCGAGGTAAGGAGCGTTGACTAAGCAGCGTAGCATCCATGCAGTGCTCTCCGCGCATCAGCGTTGCCAGCTCTTCCGCGGCATAGGCCGCCAATAGCTGGTCTGCCTCACCGGCATGCTGGGCGCTATTGGCAAGGGCTCGTGCAGCACCAGGCCAACGTAGCTGTAATGCTGGCATCACTTGATGGCGTAAGCGATTACGATCAAACGCGATGTCTCGGTTTGTCGGGTCTTCGCACCAACTGATTGATAATCCATGCGCGGCATCAGCCAACGTCTGTCGGCTGACACTCAACCAGGGCCGCAGCAGAGTGAGCCCCTGCCACTCGCGGCGAAAAGGCATGCCCGCCAAGCCACGCACACCACTGCCGCGCAACGCGGCCAGCAGTAGCGTCTCGGCTTGGTCATCTTGGTGCTGGGCTAGCCATAGCGTATCGCCAGCGGGAATATGCGCCATGAACGCCTGGTAACGCGCTCGCCGCGCCGCCCCCTCTATACCTTCGCCCTGAGCGTCCACAGCAACGTTTGCCGTCACTAGTGATACACCAAGCGTATCGCACAGCGTTTGACAATGCGCTTCAAAGGCGCTGGCTGCCGCCTGTAGACCATGGTTAATATGAATCGCCCGCAGCGGACGACGTGCGTCCCGGCAAACCTGAGCGGACAGCGTCAGCAGCAGCGAAGAGTCTAGCCCACCGGAAAGCGCTATCCAAATAGTACGCCCCGGCGGGGTCTCCGCCAGGGCGTCATTCAGTAAACGTAACAGCGGCTTAGGCGGCTGGGGCGCCATAGCTCATTAACCGCTTATAGCGGCGCTCCAGTAACGCATCGCTATCAAAGCTTTGCAGACGCTCCAGACTATTAGCCAAAGCCTCTTTAACGCGTTCAGCCGTTGTCAGCGGATGGCGATGAGCACCACCTAGCGGCTCTTTAATCAGCTCATCAACAAAGCCAAGCTCTTTGAGGCGCTCAGCAGTGATCCCCATGGCTTGGGCGGCGTCAGATGCTTTTTCAGCGCTCTTCCAAAGAATAGACGCACAGCCTTCCGGAGAAATAACCGAATAGGTGGAGTACTGCAGCATATGCAGCTCGTCGCACACACCAATCGCCAGCGCGCCACCAGAACCACCTTCCCCCACTACGGTGGAGATAATCGGTGTTTTCAGGCGTGACATCACCGCCAAATTATACGCAATGGCTTCCGACTGACCGCGCTCTTCCGCATCGATCCCTGGGTAAGCCCCAGGCGTATCGATAAACGTTAGGATGGGCATTTTAAAGCGTTCGGCCATTTCCATTAGGCGACAGGCTTTACGGTAGCCTTCTGGGCGCGGCATGCCAAAGTTGCGACGTACTTTCTCTTTAACATCGCGTCCTTTTTGATGCCCAATGACCATCACCGGCTGATCATTCAGACGCGCGACGCCTCCGACAAGGGCTGCATCATCGGCAAAGTTGCGGTCGCCGTGAAGCTCATCAAAGTCAGTAAAAATATGCTCAAGATAATCCAGCGTATAAGGGCGCTGCGGATGGCGAGATATCTGGGAAACCTGCCAGGGCGTTAAATCCTTGAAGATCGATTCGGTTAACTTACGGCTTTTCTCTTCCAGCCGAGATATCTCATCGGAGAGATTAACCTGGCTATCGGAGCTGACCAAACGCAGCTCCTCAATTTTTGCCTGAAGCTCGGCAATGGGCTGTTCAAAATCGAGATAGTTAGGATTCATCGGCTCTGCCTGTAAGCTGCCTATAAAAAAAGAAGCCTTGTCGAAACGGGCATGTATGAGGGGCATTATCGCACCCTGAACCTGCCACGCAAGGCAGTACCCTTTCAATTAGCGTGCCGCACCGCCATTTAGCACTCAATTTGACGGTAGCACGCGCACGTTTGTAGCGTTTGTTAGCGGTAACGTAGCTGAACGCCAACCTGCCCCTGCACATCACGAAGGGCCAACAGCAGGTCGTCGCTGGGAGCTACTTTCCATTCATCAGCCAGCGCCAGCCAGCCAACCGCTGCTGAGTGGCGATACTGTAGCCGTACCGGCAACCCGCCGGTATCGCGGTATGGCGTAAGACTCTCACGCAGGCTATCGACTAAACGCCCGTTGATCTGTTCAGCATCTAATGCTAATTCCACTGCTTCGCCATAGCGAATCCGCGCGGTCACCATCGGCGTAACGTCTTTACCCCGCAAGCGCAAACCGCCGGAGAAGTCATCGTTGGATACTTCACCTTCAACGATAATCACTTGGTCAGATTCGATTTGGCCTCGCAGTTGATCAAATAGCTCGCCAAATAGAGAGGCCTCGATACGCCCGGTGCGATCATCCAGCGTGATAAACGCCATGGTATCGCCACGTTTGGACTTCATGGTGCGCATGGCTACCACTAAGCCAGCCACCCGCTGCGGCTCACGAGAGGCCTTCAAATCACTAATGCGAGTAGAGACAAAGCGCTTTAGCTCACGCTCATATTCATCAATGGGATGGCCGGTCAGATAGAGACCCAGCGTATCTTTTTCACCAGAAAGACGCTCACGATCTGTCCATTCACGGGCGCTCTGATACTCAGCATAAGGATCCGTTTCTTCCTCTTCCGCTGTAAACGCATCGCCAAACATATCCAGCATACCCAGATTTTGGTTGGCATGGTTTTGAGCAGCCGCTTTCAAGGCGTCTTCCATCGCGGCGGAAAGCACCGCCCGGTTAGGGCCAAGATTATCCAGTGCGCCAGAGCGAATCAGCGCTTCTAGCGTTCGCTTGTTCATCCGTTTTGGATCAAGGCGGCGACAAAAATCGAAAAGATCTTTAAATGGACCATCGGTGCTACGGGCTTCAACAATCGCACCAATCGGACCTTCACCCACACCGCGAATGGCACCCAGGCCGTAAACCACGCGCCCTTCCGTATCAACGGTGAACTTGTAGCCACCGACATTAACATCCGGCGGTGTGACGGTAAGCTTGAGGTGGCGGCACTCCTCAATTAGCGGCACCACCTTGTCCAGGTTATCCATTTCCGTTGACATAACGGCGGCCATAAACGGGCCAGGATAGTGCGCTTTCAACCAGGCGGTTTGATAAGACACCAAGGCGTAAGCGGCAGAGTGCGATTTGTTAAAACCATAACCGGCGAATTTCTCAACAAGATCAAAGATATTGCCAGCAAGGTCTTTATCGATACCGTTGGCGGCACAGCCTTCCATAAAGCCTGAACGCTGCTTGGCCATCTCTTCGGGCTTTTTCTTACCCATGGCGCGGCGCAGCATGTCCGCCTGCCCCAAAGAATAGCCGGCCATTACCTGAGCAATCTGCATAACCTGCTCTTGGTACAAAATAATGCCGTATGTCGGGCTAAGTACCGGCTTTAACAGGTCATGCTGATAATCTGGGTGGGGATAAGAGACTTCGGCACGGCCGTGCTTACGATTGATAAAGTCATCAACCATGCCGGACTGCAGCGGGCCTGGGCGGAATAGCGCCACCAGGGCGATCATATCGTCGAGGGAGTCTGGCAGCAGGCGCTTAATCAGCTCCTTCATACCACGAGATTCCAACTGGAAAACGGCGGTGGTTTCCGCGCGTTTAAGCATCTCAAACGTTTTGCTGTCGTCCAGCGGGATAGCGTCGATGTTAAGTGGCGCTTGACCGTTTACCCCCCGCACTTTATCGACCATTTCCAGTGCCCAGTCGATAATCGTCAGCGTCCGCAAGCCCAAAAAGTCGAACTTTACTAGCCCAGCGTCTTCGATGTCGTTTTTATCGAACTGCACCACCAGGCCAGAGCCATCTTCATCGCACAGCAGCGGCGAGAAATCGGTCAGTTTGGTGGGCGCAATGACGACGCCCCCCGCGTGCTTACCGGTACCCCGGGTGGTGCCCTCTAGCTTGAGGGCCATTTCCCAGATCTCTTCGGCTTCGTCGTCATTGCCGATAAACTCTTTCAGTGCCGGTTCTTGCTCTATCGCTTTGGCAAGCGTCATACCCACTTCAAAGGGGATCAGCTTAGAAAGCTTATCGCCTAAGGAGTAAGGCCGCCCCTGAGCGCGCGCCACATCGCGCACCACCGCTTTTGCAGCCATGGTGCCAAAGGTGACAATCTGAGATACCGCATTGCGGCCATAGCGGTTAGCTACATACTCAATCACTTTGTCGCGTTTTTCCATGCAAAAATCGACGTCAAAGTCGGGCATGGAGACACGCTCAGGATTAAGAAAGCGTTCGAACAGCAGATCGTAGCCAATGGGGTCAAGATCGGTAATTTTTTGCGCGTAAGCCACTAATGAGCCCGCACCGGAACCACGCCCTGGGCCGACTGGCACGTTGTTATCCTTGGCCCACTGGATAAAGTCCATCACGATCAGGAAGTAACCAGGAAAGCCCATTTGGATAATAACGTTCAGCTCAAACTCAAGCCTGTCACGGTAACGTTGATCAATCTCGCGATATGCGTCGCTATCGCGGGGGTACTGTTCAACAGGGAACAGAAAATCTAACCGTTCAGTGAGGCCGTCATGGGAGACTTTGCGGAAAAACTCATCCTGAGTCATCCCTTCGGGAATTTCGAACTCAGGTAGGAAAATTTCGCCCAACCGTACATCAACGCTACACCGCTCGGCGATCATAACGCTGTTCTCAAGCGCCTCAGGAATATCAGCAAACAGTGCTGCCATCTCCTCAGGGCTTTTTAGGTACTGCTCTTCGGTGTAGCGTCTTTCACGGCGCGGGTCATCCAAGGCCTTGCCTTCGCCGATGGCAACGCGGGTTTCGTGTGCCCAAAAGTCCTCCCGCTCTAAAAAGCGCACGTCATTGGTCGCTACCACTGGGGTATTCGACTCAATCGCCAGCTTCACACTCGCGTGAACGCAATCTTCTTCAAGCGGCCGCCCGGTACGGATTAACTCCAAATAAAAACGGTCTGGAAAGGCGCGCTGCCACTCTTCCAACAGCTCCCGAGCTTCGCGTTCATGATCAGACAGCAAGTGACGACCTATCTCGCCTTCACGTCCGCCTGATAGCGCAATTAGTCCTTCGCTTTGCGCTAGCACCCACTGTTTGTCCAGAATGGCTCGCCCTTGGCGCTGGCCATCGGTCCACCCCTTAGAAATCAATTCGGTGAGATTGCGGTAACCAACATCGTTCATCGCCAGCAGCGTAATGCGATACGGATGGGCCTCATCATGGGGGTTGTACAGCCATAAGTCGCTACCGATGATGGGCTTGAGACCAGCGCCCTGCGCCGCTTTGTAGAACTTAACCAAACCAAACAAGTTAGCTTCATCGGTTAAGGCCAGAGCCGGCATCCCGCGCTCAGCGGTGGTACTGACCAGTGACTTGAGTTTTACCAAGCCATCAACCAGGGAGTATTCACTGTGCAAACGTAGATGAACAAACGGAACCGTCATGGGACTCTCAGCAACAAAGCTAGATAAATAGAAAATGCTTACAGCAGCGCTAACTGACGCTGAACCGGCGCAAAGCTCCGGCGGTGTTCGGCAAGCGGCCCGTGTGCAGACAATGCCGCTAAATGTTCTTTCGTTGGATAACCTTTATGGCGGGCAAAGCCATAATCAGGATAGCGCAGATCAAGCTCAGCCATCTGAGCATCTCTGGCCACCTTGGCCAAAATTGACGCAGCGGCGATCGCAGGATGGCGGGCATCACCTTTTACCACCGCTTGCCCAGGAAGCTCGTGGCCGGGCAACCGATTACCATCTACCAATAAATATTCAGCCGCGGGTATTAAAGCATCAATGGCACGCCGCATAGCAAGATGAGTGGCATGGTAGATATTTAGCTGATCAACCTCAGCAGCACTGGCCTCGGCCACAGCAAACGCTAGCGCACGTTCGCGAATCTGCACATCCAGCGCTTCGCGCTTCTTAGCGGTGAGCTTTTTTGAATCCGTCAGCCCCTCAATAGGGCGACTAGGATCAAGAATCACCGCCGATGCCACAACACTGCCAATCAGAGGCCCACGCCCAACTTCGTCAACGCCCGCTAAGAAGTCACCACGATAGTCGATCACTAAGGGGGAATAGTCAGTCGGCTTAACGGCCATGATGATTCCCTTCTTGGGAAGCTATTTCGTTGCTATCCAATGGCTGGCCCGCCACCATCGCGGAAATTGCTTGTGCCGCCCGTTGGCTGGCATTGCGCTGTAATGCACGATGCATATCGGCAAAGCGTGCCTCCAGGGCGTTACGTTCTTGGGCATTATTAAGCATTTCGCCGAGCCGATCAGCGATCGTTTCTGGTGAGGCAGCGTCCTGAATCAGCTCGGGCACAACGCCCTCTTGAGCAATCAAATTGGGTAGTGAAATCCACTCGGTTTTCACCAACCGCTTTGCCAGCCAGTGGGTCGTCGGTGCCATTTTATAAGCCACTAGCATTGACCGATGACATAGCATGGCTTCTAGCGCGGCGGTGCCCGAAGCCAGCAACACAGCATCGCTGGCTACCATCGCCTCGCGAGCCTGCCCTTCCAAGAGCATGACACGCTCGCTTAACGTGGGGTAGCTTGCCAGGAGCTGGGTGATTTCTTGATAACGCTGGTGGGTCGCTGCGGGAATGACCACATGTAGCGCTTCATTACGCTGGCAGAGCAGCTCAGCAGCGCGTAAAAACGTATCACCAAGAAAGCGTATTTCATTACCCCGGGAACCAGGCAATATTGCCAGAACAGGGGCTTGAGCAGGCAATGCGAGTGTTTGGCGAGCCGCTTGGCGATCATTCTCAAGCGGTAATTCATCCGCTAATGGATGACCAACAAAGGCGACCGGTACCTGGTGCTGATGGTAAAAGTCAGCCTCAAACGGCAGTAGCGTCAACATGCCATCAACCGCCTTGGCGATCTTTTTCACCCGCCCTTGCCGCCATGCCCATACCGAAGGGCTGACATAGTGAGCTGTCTTTAATCCGGCGGCACGCAGCTGTTTTTCAAGGCCGATATTAAAGTCAGGCGCGTCAATGCCAATCATAATATCCGGCTGCCAGGCGAGCGCTTCTTCACGCAGAGTGCGGCGCACGCGAATGAGCTCTGGCAAGTGCTTGATGACTTCAACAAGACCCATCACCGATAATGTTTCAAGGGGAAAGCGGCTCGTCAGACCATGCGCTTCCATGCGAGGCCCACCCAGCCCACGAAACTCAATGTTGGGGTGACGCAGCTTCAGCTCGTGCATCAATCCTGCCCCGAGGATATCGCCGGAGAGTTCACCTGCAACAATATAGACGCGCTGAAGTGTCATGATGACGGGAGAAGTAGTGGCATTTGAATCCATCGTTGATGTCAGCTAGACATCAATATCGTTAGCGGACGATACCGCGCGTTGACCGCTCAATAGAGTCGGCAAACGTGGTGACTTCGGGCAGGTCGAATCGGCTGCGCATTTCGCTAACCGCCTGCTCGACAGTTAAGCCCTGGCGGTATACCAGTTTATAGGCACTGCTTAATGCATTGATCGCGGCTCGACTAAAGCCGCGGCGCTTCAAGCCAACAAGATTAAGGCCTCGCGCTTCAGCAGGGTTGCCATTGATCATCACATAGGCGGGCGTGTCTTTGGTAATAATCGACCCGCCTCCGGCCATCGCATGTTCACCAAAATGACAAAACTGGTGAACAGCCGCTAGGCCACCCAAAATGGCGTGATCGCCGAGAACCACATGACCTGCCAAAGTAACTTGGTTAGCTAGGATACAGTCGTTGCCAATCACACAGTCATGACCGACATGAACATACGCCATAAATAGGTTACGCGAGCCAATAGTGGTTTCGCCGCGATCCTGCACGGTACCACGATGGAGGGTAACGCCTTCACGGACAACGTTATCATCCCCCATTACCAACCGTGTTGGCTCGCCCGCGTATTTCTTGTCTTGGCAGTCTTCTCCTACCGAAGCAAACTGAAAAATTCGCGTACGTTCACCTAGAACGGTAGGCCCTTTAATAACCACGTGGGGGCCTATCACAGAGCCAGCGCCAATCGTGACGCCTGGCCCAATAACACTAAACGGGCCAACCTCAACGTCGTCAGCAAGCTGCGCTTTGGGATCAACCAGTGCAGTAGGGTGTATCAAGCGACCTTCCTCTCAGCACAAATAATTTCCGCCTCACAGGCTAATTCACCATTAACCGAGGCACGGCAGGCGAACTTCCAAATACCACGTTTCCCACGGATGACATTGGCTTCCAGGACTAACTGGTCTCCCGGCATAACAGGGCGTTTGAAGCGCACATTATCGCTTCCTACTAAATAGTACACATAGCCGTCAGCGGGCAGCTTATTGACTGTTTTAAACCCTAAAATACCGCACACCTGAGCCAGCGCCTCTAAGACTAAAACACCTGGCATAATGGGATGGTGCGGGAAATGGCCATTAAAAAACGGCTCATTAATACTGACATTTTTGTACGCAACGATGGATTCACCCACGGTTAATTGCGTTACTCGATCCACCAGCAAAAACGGGTAGCGATGAGGCAAGTATTCGCGAATTTCGTTAATATCCATAACCATCGTAACGACCTCTAAAATGACAAAAGGCCTGAATCATATCAGGCACGCGCCAGCAAAGTTGCTGGTTAAAAAACAGTGAATTATAACCTGCTGCTATGCAGCCTCAAGCTAGCTGTATCTATATTGCTGGCATAATTCTACTTGCTGCGATGGCTTTTCTCTAAACGAGATAAACGCTTGGCTATTTCATCTAGCTGTTTAAATCGCACCGCATTCTTGCGCCATTGGGTATTACTCATGGCACCAGTACCCGAAGAGTAGACACCTGGCTCATGAATCGAATTGGTCACTAGACTCATCCCCGTTACCTGCACACCGTCACAAATAGTAAGGTGTCCGGACAGTCCAACGCCCCCTCCGAGCATGCAGTGTTTACCCACTGTCGTGGAGCCAGCAATGCCAACACATCCCGCTAGTGCACTGTGATCACCAATGATTACGTTATGCGCAATCTGTACCTGGCTATCGATTTTTACATCGTTGCCAATGACGGTGTCTCCCAACGCGCCACGGTCAATGCTTGAGCAGCTGCCGACTTCAACATCATCGCCTAGCACAACCCCGCCTAATTGAGCGATTTTGTGCCATCCTGCCCCGTCATGGGCAAAGCCGAAACCATCACCACCGATCACACAGCCGCTTTGCAAAATCACTCGCTTGCCCACAACAACACCGTGGCAAACAGTAACGTTGGCGTGTAGCCGAGTATCATCGCCAATCACACTATCGGCACCAATCACACTGCCAGCACCAACAACTACACGCTCACCTAACACAACGCCTGCCTCAATCACTGCATGTGCTTGAACAGAAACACCTTTGCCCAACATAGCGTCATCCGCTACAACAGCTGTAGGGTGAATACCTGTAACATCCCGAGCAGGTAACGGATCAAATAGCTGGGAAAGCTTTGCGTAACCTAAGTAAGGATTAGCCATCTCTAAGCGCGGAACAGGGCAATTCTTGCCATGCTCGGGATGAAGCAGCACCGCCGCTGCTTTTGTGGTTGCTAGATCTTTTAAATACGCACGATTAGCGAGAAATGCGACTTGATCAGGCGCTGCCTCTTTAAGCGTTGCAAGACCCCGAATCGGCTGTTCGGCGTCGCCTTCAAAATCGACGTCCAAGTGACGTGCAATATCCGCAAGGGTAAGGTGATGAGGAGCGTGCGTCATAGAAGCCCAGAGAAACATGGGTGCGGGCTAGCCCGCACCAACAGTCCTAAAATTAGTTTAGCGAATCAAAAATCTGTGTGACTTCATTAGTCACATTAGGCAGGTCAGTTGATGAGTGCAACACCCCTTGAGGTTCTACCAGAACATCAATGTTGTGGCGCTCTAGCACCTGCTCTACCGCTTGTTCCAGCTTGGGCTCAGCGCCTTCAAGAAACCGCTGCTCAGATGCTTGCTGCGCTTGGATCACTTCACGGCGCAGCTGCTCAAAGCGGCTACCCTTTTGCTGAAGCTCAGCAATGAGCGGATCTCGCTGAGACTGAGACATCGTCTCACCTTCACGCTGTAAACGCTCTTGTAGGCGTTGAAGCTCTTCGCCCAACGCTTGAGCCTCACGCTGCTGGTTACCGATTTGGCCTTCCAGTTGGCTCAACGATGACTGAGCCGACTGTGTATTCATCAACGCGGCGCGCCAATCAAGCACTGCCACTTCAGCGGCAACGGCGTAGGCGGGTAGCGTCATTGCACCAAGTAGGCACACAGCTGCTGTCAGTTTACGCATCGTGTTAACTCCTTTTTATTAGGTAGGTACCAACGTATCCCACCATGTTAGAACGTTTGGCCCAGCGAGAACTGGAAGAACTGAGTATCGTCACCGCTTTTATCGCTTAACGGCTCTGCCACGCTGAAGGTCAACGGGCCTACCGGCGTTAGCCACGAAAGGCCGATACCAACGCTGTAACGCAAGTCACCCAAGTCGACTCCAGAACTGCATTGCTGGCGCCCAACATCTGCTTCCTGCACATCATAGCAAGAACTCAAGAAGGTATTACCCGCGTCGAGGAAGAGCGACGGTTGAATCGCACGCTGATCTTCCACAAAGGGCATTGGGAAGAGCACTTCTGCCGACCCTTCTACCAATATATTGCCACCCAACGTACGGTCACGACCACCATCTCGAGTCGGCGTTGTACGCTGTCCCAGGGTGTTTGAAGTAAAACCACGTACTGAACCTAAGCCACCCGCATAGAAGTTCTCATAGAACGGATAAGGATCATTGCTACCCAGCGTGTCGGCATAGCCTAGATTACCGGTAAACTTCAACGCCCAGGTCTGGTCATCATTGATCGGGAATAGCTGCTGGGCACGAGCACGCAGCTTGTAGTACTCCGCATCACTACCAGGGACACCTGTTTCTAGCGATACACGCTGATAGTTACCCGCTGTTGGCATAATGCCACGGTTCAAGTTATTACGTGTCCAGCTCGCAGTCAGCTTCAGGCTTTGTGCATTATCGCCTTGATCTTCGACGTAACGAATAATTTCTGAGGCAGAGTCGTTGTAGGTTTTAACCGTGATTTCTTCAAGACTGGCGCCGAAGTTCAGACGGGAAAGCTCGCTGATGGGATAACCGAAGTTAATACCAGCGCCGTAAGCATCGGTGGAGAACGTCGAAATATCGGAGTCGCCGTAATCAGTTTCCCGATAAAAGAGATTATAACCGCGCGAAATACCATCCAGTGTCCAATAGGGATCCGTGAAAGCAAAGTTAACACTGGTAAACGTATCACTACGTTGTGCACCTACGTTGACACGGTTCCCGGTGCCCAGGAAGTTATTTTGCGCCAGACCAACGCCGTAAATCACACCTGCGCTTTGTGAAAAGCCGACACTGGCAGAAACTGAGCCAGACGGCTGCTCTTCAACGTTATACGTTACGTCTAGTAAGTCAGGCTGTCCCGGGACCGGTTGCGTATCAACCTCTACTTGGCTAAAGAAGCCAAGACGCTCTAAGCGTTGACGCGACTGAGTAATCGACTCAGTCGAGGCAGGTGCACCTTCTAACTGGATCATTTCGCGACGCAATACTTCGTCTTGCGTTGTGGTATTGCCGAAAAACTCAATGCGACGTACATAAGTTCGCTGACCAGGGTTGACCGCGATCACTAAATCAACCGTTTCACCATCACCGGCCATTTCAGGGATACCTTGAACTTCAGCAAACGCAAAGCCTTCCGCACCAAGTCGCTGGCGAAGCGCTTCAGTAGACGCATTAAGATCGCCACGAGAGAACGTATCACCACGGCTAATGGTCAGTAGTTCGTTCGCTTCGTTTTCGCTGATTTGCAGATCACCTGCAAAACGAATGTCACCAACTTGGAACTGATTGCCTTCATCAATATTTAATGTGATGAAAATTTCTGACTTTTCGGGACCAATCGATACCTGCGTTGAGGTGACATCAAAATTAACGTAACCACGATCCAGGTAAAAAGAGCGTAGTCGCTCAATGTCACCTGCAAGCGCTTCACGAGAGTAATCATCCTTAGAGAACCAACCAAAAACACGCCCTGGCCGATCATTTAGCTCGAATACGTCGCGCAGCGTCTCGTCGTCGAATGCCTCATTACCAACAATATTGATCTGTCGGATTTTAGCGACTTCGCCTTCGTTAACATTGATATTAACCTGAACACGGCCTTCATCAATTTCGTCAACTTCAACATCGATGCCAGCGCTGTAGCGTCCCTGAGCTTGATAAACCCCTTCAAGCTCACGCTGAATCTCTTCCAATGTGGAAAGCTGGAGCACCTGCCCCTCGGAAAGGCCTGATTCGCGTAGGCCGTTGCGTAGATCCTCATCAGAAATCTGCTGATTCCCTTCGATGTTCAAGCGCGCGATGGTCGGCCGCTCAACCACCTGAATAACCAACACATCCCCCTCTCGCGCGAGGGAAACATCTTCAAACAAGCCTGTGGCAAACAAATCTCGCGCAGCAGCAGCAAGCTGCTGTTCGCTAACGCGATCATTGGCATTGACGGGAAACGCATTAAAGACCGAGGCGGCAGATACCCGCTGCAGTCCTTCCACACGAATGTCGGAAACATCAAAGGATTGTGCTTGGGCACTGCTGGTACCTACCAGCAACAATGCCGCCATTCCAAGGGTCTTGATTTTCATGCAGTCAGTTCGCTCGCGTTGGTCTGCCCATCATTCCAGATAGGCACCATATACATTTGTGCAGGCAGATGACAAGGCATCCAGCGCCCTACACGCGTCATTACCACAGGCGCATCAGATCAAAATAGAGAGCCATTAACATTAGGGTGCCTACCATGGCAAGCCCAATACGCAACCCTACTGCTTGCGTTTGCTCAGAGACCGGCCGCCCACGCACGACCTCTATAAAATAATAAAGTAAATGCCCACCATCGAGCACAGGTATTGGCAGTAGATTAAGCACGCCAAGGCTGATGGAAAGATACGCTAGAAAGCCTACGAACGCTTCCATCCCCGCACGAGCAGAGTCACCTGATATCTGCGCGATGGTAATCGGCCCCGAAAGGTTCGACGGTGAAATAAGCCCCACCAGCATCTTACGGATAGCATCTACCGTCAGTAGCGTCATCTCACCTGTACGTGATAACGCCTGACCTACCGCTGCTACAGGCCCGTAACGAATTTCACGTTGAAACTCTTCAGGCCATGTTACCTGCTGCGCTCCGGCACCAATGTACCCAACCTCACCGCCACTCTCCAGCGTATTACGACCAGGCGTTAAAGAGAGGCTGCCCTGCTCATCACCACGCTGGTAACTCACCACTAGGGTTTGGCCTGCACTCTCACGAATAACCGAGACAAACTGCATCCAATCATCAATTGGCTCGCCATCCAGTGACAAAATACGATCACCTGCCCGCAGGCCAGACTGTGAAGCCGCCTGGCCATCAATCACTTGGCCTAGCACCGCGGGTACGTTGGGGCGCCAAGGAGTAATACCCAAACTCTGCATTGGCTGGGGCGGGTCCTGGCGAACCATGTAGTCAACAACAGGAAGCTGATAAACCCGTGAGGCATTCGCCCCTTCAGGCTGCGCCTCAAGCATCAAGTCACCATTAAACCCGATCATGGAGACAAGCTTTAAGTTAATCTCTTCCCAGGAGCGCATAGCATCCCCCTGGATAGAGGTAATCTCTGCACCGTGAGAAAGCCCTGCCTCTGCCGCAGGAGAGTTAGGAGCAACATCGCCCACTACTGGGGCAACGGTTGTGGTGCCAGCAACAAACAGTGCCCAATAGGCCACAATCGCGAGTAAAAAATTTGCAATCGGGCCAGCAGCAACAATAGCGATACGCTGCCACACATTTTTACGATTAAATGCTTGATCTAATTGCTCTTCAGGTACAGGCGCTTCACGCTCGTCAAGCATTTTCACATAGCCGCCTAGCGGTATGGCCGCCACCGCAAACTCTGTGCCGTGACGATCAACGGTCGACCACAGCGGCTTACCAAAGCCAACCGAGAAGCGCAGCACTTTTACACCGCAGCGCCGCGCCACCCAAAAATGGCCAAACTCGTGAAAGGTTACCAACAACCCCAGTACCACGATCACCGCTAATATGTTCTGAATCAGGCCCACTCTTCGCTCCTTTACATAACTCGCTGATCAACGATGGCTGATGCCAAGCGAATTACTAGCATACTATTAGCGCCGCCTGCTCCCGTGCCCACTGATCTGCAGATAATATCTGCTCAAGCGTGTCCGCACGTCCTTCAAACGGTAGAGCCATCACTTTTGCCACTACATCAGCAATCGCGCTGAAGCCAAGCTGTCCTTCCAGAAAAGCTTCCACGGCGACCTCATTCGCCGCATTCAAAATCGCCGGTGCAGCGCCGCCCTTGTGCATAGCATCGCGGGCGAGCGACAAGCAGGGGAAAAGCGCTTCATCAGGGGCTTCGAAATCCAGACGCGCCACCTGAAAAAGATCCAACGTCTCAACACCCGCATCAATCCGTTCCGGCCATGCCAATCCATAAGCGATAGGCGTACGCATATCAGGATTACCCAGCTGCGCAATCACCGAACCATCATCATAGGCAACCATAGAGTGAATAACGCTTTGCGGATGAACTACAACCTGTATCTGATCAGGCGTTGCATCAAATAGCCAGCACGCTTCGATAAGCTCTAAGCCTTTATTCATCAACGTCGCGCTGTCGACGGAGATTTTGCGCCCCATTGACCAGTTAGGATGATGACAAGCCTGCTCGGGGGTCACATTAGCGATATCTTCTGCCTGCCAGCCACGAAAAGGGCCGCCAGAGGCGGTGAGCAGCAGCTGGCGAACACCGTGCTGACGCAATCCACCTCTATGCTCGGTAGGTAGACATTGGTAAATAGCATTATGTTCGGAATCAATCGGCAATAAAGTTGCACCTGAGCGAGCAACAGCGTCCATAAACAGCGCGCCACTCATCACTAAAGCTTCTTTATTGGCCAACAGTACGCGCTTACCTGACTCGGCAGCTGCTAGCGCAGGTAGCAGGCCCGCTGCGCCAACAATAGCGGCCATAACGGTATCCACCTGCCTGTCTCGTGCCACCTGGCAAAGCGCCATAGCCCCTGAAAGAACATTGGTAGTGAGGCCTGATGTTAAAATTGCTTGCTGCAACCAGGCCGCATCCTCAGGATCATCTAACACAGCAACAACTGGACGATGAACACGACATTGCGCTAAGAGCGCTTCTTTTGAGGTATGAGCCGTTAAGGCATAAACGCTATAACGATCTGGATATTGAGCAATGACATCAAGAGTACTTTTACCAATTGAGCCTGTTGAACCAAGCACTGTAATACGTTGAACAGCTGGTGGGCTCATAGGACGCTCACCTGGAGATGGATCACCTGCAGATAGAACAGCGCAAAAATAGGCACTGCTGCCGTCAAGCTATCAATACGATCCAATACGCCACCGTGGCCTGGCAAGAGCTGGCTTGAATCTTTGATATCCCGATAGCGCTTAAGCATACTTTCGAGAAGATCACCAAGCACTGAAACTAGCGTAACCAATCCGGTAATCACTACCAGTGCAACACCGCCCATAAGATTAATGGGCTGCCACACAGCGAACACAATCGCTAGCAATAGTGTGGCCGCAAGGCCGCCATAAACACCTTCCCAGGACTTACCTGGGCTCACTTTTGGAGCAAGCTTATTTTTCCCCCAACGCCTGCCAGCAAAGTAGGCGCCAATATCAGCGGTCCAGACCAGCAATAGCACAAACAGCAGCCATACAGCACCACTATCGCGGAGCACATTGAATCCTACCCAGCACGGCAGCAGCACCCACACACCCATGAGCAACCGACGAGAAGTGGCTTGCCATTGGTTGGCAGTATCAGGGTAGTGAGTCACCCAATAAAGATTAATCACCCACCCCACAGCTGCCAGCCAAAGCGGCCAAGCGGCTAGCGCTGCCTCTGCCAGCCACATCGCCAGCATTAATACTCCCATAACAGCCACCAGGAAAAATCGCGCTCCCTGGCGGGCTACACCGGCTAAGTTGGTCCACTCCCAAGCACCTAGCAGCACAATTAGTGCTGTAAACAGTGCAAAGGCTCCACCTTGTAGTCCGAACAAGCCGATCAGCGTCAGGGGCGCTAACCAAGCTGCTGTAATCATCCGCTGTTTAAGCACCTTGCGCCTCTATTTGTGCGTCGGTCATACCAAAACGACGGCGACGTAGGCAAAAGTCGTCCAGCGCTTCATCAAGCGCCGCCCCGTTGAAATCTGGCCAGAGCAGTGGCGAAAAATGCAGTTCTGCATAAGCCAACTGCCATAACATAAAGTTAGATAGCCGCTGCTCCCCGCTGGTGCGGATGCATAAATCTACCGGCGGTACATTGTGCGTATTCATTGCCGCATCAAGACGCGCCTCATCAATATCGGAAGCCACTAACTCACCTGCGGCTACTTGCTCCGCCAACTGCCTAGCCGCTCGCGCAAGGTCCCATTGGCCACCGTAGTTGGCCGCAATCACCAGATGCATGCCAGTATTCTCTGCGGTTAACGACTCGGCACGCTGAATATGCTTTTGGATCGCATAGGAGAAACCACGCTGTTCGCCAATAATTGACAGGCGAATATTACGCTCATTGAGCTTTTTGACTTCACGCTTAAGCGCCATCAAAAAAAGCTCCATCAAGGCATTCACCTCAGCTGCTGGACGCTTCCAATTTTCACTAGAAAAAGCAAAAAGACTCAGTGTCTGAACGCCTCGCTGCGCAGCGCGTTCAATAACCGCCCGCACGGCTTCAACACCGGCTCGGTGACCGCGTACTCCGGAAAGCCCACGTGCACGCGCCCAGCGGTTATTACCATCCATAATAATAGCAACATGGGATGGCGGTGCCTCCTCGGATCGAGAAGGCGGTGTGCCATCCTGCTGCGCTTGGGGAAGCTGCGGAGACGTCATGGGTTCTCGCACCAAAGATCAGTCATAGTAAAGCCAAGCGATGGCCCACGGGCAGCCAAGCTCCCCGTGGTTGATTGAAAGCAGGTAGCTATTTTTACACTAATAACTATACCTGCATGAGATCTTGTTCTTTTGCGGCAAGCGCTTTATCAACCTCAGCAATATACTTATCCGTCAACTTCTGGATTTCGTCTTCGCCCTGGCGCTGATCGTCTTCAGTAATTTCTTTATCCTTCAGCAAAGACTTAAAATCACCGTTGGCATCACGACGTACGTTACGCACCGCCACGCGCGCATGTTCAGCTTCGCTACGCGCCTGCTTGATGTAACCTTTGCGCGTTTCTTCGGTCAGCATCGGCATCGGCACACGAATGACATTACCGGCGCTGGCAGGATTGAGCCCCAGATCAGAGGTCATAATTGCCTTTTCAATCTTAGGCACCATGCCCTGCTCCCAAGGCGTCACTGTCAGTGTACGAGCATCTTCCACGTTAACAGAAGCCACTTGATTTAGCGGCACCTGGCCACCGTAATAATCAACGGTAACAGCGTCGAGAATACTGGGATGAGCACGCCCCGTACGGATCTTGTTGAAGTTACTGTGCAGCGCTTCAACGCTTTTCTTCATGCGAGATTCTGCATCTTTCTTGATGTCATTGATCACGATATTACCCTCTGTCTATCAGCGTGCCTTCCTTGCCCCCTACTACCAAATTCAGCAGGGCACCAGGCTTATTCATATCAAATACCCGCACCGGCATATTATGGTCACGTACCAGGCAGATTGCGGTCAAATCCATAACGCCCAATTTTTGGTCTAGGGCATCGTCGTAGGAGAGCTGGTCGTACTTCACGGCATCGGGATGCTTAACCGGATCTTTATTGTACACGCCGTCCACTTTGGTGGCTTTGATCACCACGTCAACATCTACTTCAATACCACGCAAGCAGGCTGCAGAGTCGGTCGTAAAGAAAGGGTTACCCGTACCAGCTGAAAACAGCACCACGTCTCCGGACGTTAAGTAGCGGATGGCGGTGCGGCGGTCGTAATGCTCCACCACACCACTCATGGGAATCGCTGACATTACCCGCGAGCGAATATTGGAGCGCTCAAGTGCATCCCGCATTGCTAGCGCATTCATCACTGTTGCCAGCATTCCCATGTGGTCACCCGTCACCCGATCCATGCCGGCTTCATTAAGCGCCGCGCCACGAAATAGGTTTCCACCACCAATCACGATACCCACCTGAACGCCAATACCAACCAATTGGCCAATCTCTAGCGCCATACGATCCAGCACTTTCGGATCAATACCAAAATCGTGCTCACCCATTAGCGCTTCGCCAGACAACTTCAGCAAAATACGTTTGTATTTTGATTTCGACTTTTCAGCCTTGCTGGCAGCAACTGCGGGGGCGGACTCTTGAACTTCACGTGACATGGCATCTCTCCTGAGGCAGACCTGAACACAGGCGGGCGAGACGACCCCAGTTTTTCACAGGGGCCGGATACACAAAAGCGTGCGCTCGCGCGCACGCCATCTTCTTTCTGAAACCTCTGACCTTAGCGACGGCCAGCCTGTTCCATAACTTCTTTAGCAAAGTCGACTTCTTCTTTCTCGATGCCTTCGCCCACTTCAAAGCGAGTGAAGCTAACCACTTCGCCACCCGCCGCTTTCACGAACTCGGCAACGGATTGGTTCGGGTCTTTAACGAACGGCTGCTCGGTCAGGCTGTTCTCGGCCAGGTACTTTTTCAGACGGCCTTGAACCATTTTCTCAGCGATCTGCTCAGGCTTACCGGCCATGTCCGGCTGGGCCAGAATAATCGCTTTTTCTTTATCCAGCTCTTCCTGCGGCATATCTTCTGGGTGCGCAACCGACGGATTGATCGCTGCTACGTGCATAGCAACGTCTTTAGCAGCTTCCGTGTTACCACCTTTCAGAACGGTCAAGACGCCGATACGGCCGCCGTGAACGTATTCACCTACAAGGCCACCTTCAACGGCGTTCACAACAACGGCACGACGCACACCGATATTCTCGCCGATTTTCTGCACCAGCTGCTCACGAGTAGACTCGAGGTCGCCAGCCATTACCGCTGCAACGTCTTCATTTTTCGCCGCAAAGAACGCATCCGCGATCTTGTTGGTGAAAGCGATGAAGTTGTCGTCACGGGCAACGAAATCAGTTTCGGAGTTGATCTCGACCATTACGCCGTAGCTGCCGTCTTCTGCTACGCGAGTAACAACGGCACCTTCTGCAGCGGTACGACCCGCTTTTTTCGCGGCTTTAAGGCCAGAGCTTTTACGCAGGTTCTCAATTGCAACTTCGATATCACCGTCGGCTTCAGTAAGTGCTTTTTTACACTCCATCATGCCAAGACCGGTACGTTCGCGCAGTTCCTTAACCTGAGAGGCGCTGATAGCAGCCATGAGTTTTCACCTCGGAAATGGTTCTAGCTGAAAGTTAAACGCGCTACAGAGTATAGGCTCGGTAGATGACCGTTGCGTATCACTTTGTAGAGCATTCGCCGGCATTAAGCGTCCGGCATAATCGGCCCACTTGAGCGAACTCAAAGCGGGAAAAAGGGGGCATAAGGCCCCCTCTTAAACATGATGCGGCTTATCTGGCCGCCGCACCACTGCAACCGTTACTCGGCAGCAGCGTCAGTGTCGGCAGAAGCGGCTTCTTCAGTCACTTCAACAAACTCTTCCGGACGACCTTCTTTTGCACGACCACACGCGTCAGCAATTGCTTTCACGTAGATCTGAATAGCGCGGATGGAGTCGTCGTTACCCGGGATAACGTAATCAACGCCATCTGGGTTTGAGTTGGTATCTACCACACCAATAACCGGGATACCCAGTTTGTTGGCTTCGTTGATCGCGATGCGTTCGTGGTCAACATCGATAACGAACAGCGCGTCAGGAAGGCCGCCCATGTTCTTGATACCGCCGATAGAACGCTCAAGCTTCTCTTGCTCGCGAGTTGCCATCAAGACTTCTTTCTTGGTCAGCTTCTCGAACGTGCCGTCTTCGCGCATGGTTTCAAGATCACGCAGACGCTTGATGGACTGACGAATGGTCTTGAAGTTAGTCAGCATACCACCCAACCAGCGATGGTTGACGAACGGCTGGTTAACGCGGTTTGCTTCTTCTTTGATGATCTTGCTAGCGCTGCGCTTGGTGCCAACAAACAAAATTTTGTTGTTGGATGCCGCCATCTTCTCAACCACGTCGATCGCTTCGTTCAGCGCCGGCAAAGTGTGCTCGAGGTTGATGATATGAATCTTGTTGCGCGCGCCGAAGATGAACTTGCCCATCTTCGGATTCCAGTACTTGGTTTGGTGACCGAAGTGAGCGCCTGCTTTCAGCAGGTCACGCATATTAACGTGAGACATGATAAAACTCCTGAAACTCGGGTTAGGCCTCCACGCACCCCATGGATCCGACCAGTGGCATCGTCAAACGCTGCCAGCGGCACCCGGGACCATGTGCCGGTGCATGTGTGTTTTCAAGGCTTGCTGTTTAGTAACACAGATTTCTGCATTACGTTTAAATAGCCTTTCTGCAGATGACCAACTGAAAAAGAAGCATCGGATGGCGATTGCAGGAAAGCGCGCGGCTTTATACCATAGATCATTACCAAGATGAAGTCACAGCGCATGTAACGGTCTTAATTTACCGCTCACCATTGCCGTTCACCACTTACTTTAGAACCCACATCGAGAATTCATGAACGTTCCTATCAAGACGCCTTCTGAAATCGAGAAAATGCGTGAAGCCGGGCGCCAAGCCGCCAGCGTCATTGAAATGATCACCCCCCACATCAAGGCGGGGATCTCTACGGGTGAAATTGATCGCCTGTGCCACGATTTTATTGTTAACAATTTGGGCTCTACACCTGCCCCGCTGAACTACCACGGTTTTCCGAAAGCAACCTGTACATCAATCAATCACGTGGTCTGTCATGGCATTCCTGATGATGCCAAAAAATTGAAGAACGGCGATATCATGAATTTGGATATCACCGTCAAAACAACCGACGGCTACCACGGTGATTCCAGCGTGATGTTCGTCATCGGCGATACGATCCAGGGCGAGCGCTTATGTCGTATCACCCAAGAGTGCCTGTACAAAAGCATTGAGCTAGTAAAGCCAGGCATACACCTTTCGGAACTTGCCCGCGTCATTCAGCAACATGCTGAAGCACACGGCTACTCCGTGGTGCGCGACTTCTGCGGTCACGGCATCGGCGCCGATTTCCACGAAGATCCGCAGTTTCTTCACTATGATGGCTATGCACCCGATGCCGACATCTCGCTGGAAGCTGGCATGTGTTTTACTATCGAACCAATGATTAACGTAGGCGGCTATAAAACCAAGGTGCTACGCGATGGTTGGACAGCGGTCACTAAGGATCGAAGCTTATCTGCCCAGTGGGAGCACACGCTGCTGGTCACAGAAACCGGTGTTGACGTGCTGACTGCACGCAGCGACGAAGACTTCAGTTTTCTAAATCGCTGATGCTTCTTCATCACTACCGGTTCGAGCCGGACACCACGCTGTACGATCTCGCTATGTTTCGCACCGAACTCGCCGGATCACGCTCCCCCATTGCGCCGTTTAAGGCGGCGCTTCGGGAGCTACAAGCCAAGCTGGATGAGCAGTTTCGCTCTGGGGCTGATATACGCGACCTAGTCCGCGGGCGAGCGTGGTATCTGGATCAGCTGCTAGCCATTGCCTGGGCCCAGCACGACTGGCCTGACGATGGCGTTGCCCTGGTGGCAGTGGGTGGTTACGGCCGAGGCGAGCTACACCCGCACTCAGACATCGACCTCCTACTGCTACTGGAGCATGATGATGACACCCCTTATCGCGAGTCGCTAAGCGCTTTCATTACCTTCTTATGGGATATCGGTCTCGAGATCGGCCATAGCGTGCGCTCGCTTAATGACTGTGAGCGGGAAGCTGAAGCTGATGTCACCGTGATGACCAACCTGTTGGAATCGCGACTCATTGCTGGCCCCGAACATCTTCGCCAAAAGATGCGTGAACGCCTTAGCGCCGAGCATATTTGGCCTGCTGACCGCTTTTTTGAAGCAAAGTGGCAAGAACAAATTGCCCGCCACTATCGCTACAACAACTCGGAATACCACCTAGAGCCAAACCTGAAAAGCTCCCCAGGCGGCCTACGTGATATTCAAATGATTGGCTGGGTAGCTAAACGCCATTTCGACACTGAGCACTATGCTGACATCGTCGCGAATGGCTTTATGAATGATGCCGAACTGCGCATTCTAAGCCAGGGCCAAGCCTTTTTATGGCAGGTGCGTTATGCCCTGCACATGCTAACAGACCGCGCCGAAGATCGATTACTTTTTGATCACCAACGTACCATTGCCGAAATGTTTGGCTTTAGGGATACCCCTGAGCGCTTAGCAGTTGAACAGTTCATGAAGCGCTACTATCGGCATGTGACCGCCTTGGCCGGGCTTAACGACATGCTGTTACAGCACTTTGATGAGGTTATCCTACGCGGCAAAGAAGCCTTGGAAACCGTTAAGCTGAACGAGCGCTTCGAAACCAAAGGCGGCTACATCCAAGCGCGCTCACGCAATCTGTTTCGTGAGCGACCGGCGGCCATGCTGGAACTGTTTCTGCTGATGGCAAAGCACCCGGAAATAGAAGGGGTACGCGCCGACACCATTCGCCTGATCCGCGATCATCGCCATCAAATTGATGACCACTACCGCGAAGACCCTCGCCATCAGCGACTATTCATGTCCATTTTGCGGGCTCCCGGCAATGTCCCTCGCCAATTAAGGCGCATGAACCGTTACGGCATCTTGGGCAAGTATCTGCCAGAATTTGGTCGCGCGGTCGGGTTGATGCAGCACGACTTGTTCCACATTTACACGGTAGACGCCCACACCCTTCGCTTACTGAAGTTTTTACACGGTTTTCGCAAACCGGATGCCAAAGACGACTTCCCCGTCGCAGCCACACTGATTCATCAACTGCCTAAAATGGATCTGCTGTGGATTGCCGGGCTGTTTCACGATGTTGGCAAGGGCCGCGGCGGCGATCATTCTGAGATTGGTGCGCGTGATGTTGAGCAATTCTGTCATCGTCACCATGTCTCTCAACACGACACCAACTTACTGCGCTGGCTGGTGGAGCATCACCTATTGATGTCTATGACCGCCCAGAAGCGCGACATTAGTGATCCCGACGTAATTCGCGACTTCGCTCTAACGGTGCGCGACGAGACCCGCTTAGACTATCTCTACGTGCTCACCGTTGCCGATATCAATGCAACCAACCCCACCCTGTGGAACGGCTGGCGTGCGTCGCTGTTGCGCCAGCTTCATGCTGAAACCAAGCGAGCACTGAGACGAGGGCTAAAAAACCCGCCTGACCGAGATGACTGGGTGCGCGAAACTCGTACCGAAGCCCGTTCGTTACTGCAAACAGTCGGCGTAGACAGCGCTCAGATTGATCAACTGTGGGAATCCCTCGGCGAAGACTATTTCCTTCAGTACGCACCCAGCGAAATTGTCTGGCAGACCCAAGGCATTCTTGCCCACCAGCCGTCTGCTTTGCCGCTGGTCTTAATTAGCGCACCCACCGCCGATATGGCCGAAGGCGGCACCAAGGTTTTTATCCATACCCGCTCGGTAGACGACCTATTTGCCGCGACCGCCGCCGCCATGGAGCAGCTAGGTCTATCTATCCATGATGCCCGCATCGCCACCTCGCACAACGACTGGACGCTAAATACGTTTATTGTGCTAGATCATTACGGCCAACCTATCCGTGATCCTGAGCATATTGAGGAGATGCGTCGGCATCTCGTCGAAGAGCTGGACGATCCGGATGACTATCCAGAGATCGTCACGCGCCACACACCGCGCCAGCTTAAGCACTTCAAGGTACCCACCGAGGTGGTCATTGAGCAGGACCCAGCCAACGAACGTACGCTGCTAGAGCTAACTGCCCCAGACCGCCCCGGCCTGCTGGCTCGTGTCGGGCGTATTTTTATGGAACAGGATATTGCCTTATCGGCTGCGAAAATTGCCACGTTGGGGGAACGGGTTGAAGACGTTTTCTTTATCACCACGAAAGCGGGCGAGCCGCTCACCGATCCAGAACGGCAACAGCAGCTTCGCGAACGGCTTATCGAAGTATTAGGCGTGTAAGCGCTTAAATGAGCGACGCCTTGGTGGTTAAGTTTGAGGTGGCACCAGGGGTTGCCTATAATCGGCGGTTTAGTTGGCCGTTTTTACAGACATCCAGCACCGCCTTTAGGCTATCAACGGACATGCCATGAATCCTGATCTAAACCTTCTGCACCCCTATCCGTTTGAAAAGCTAGCCGCCCTAAAGGCAGCGCTTGTGCCACCGGTGGGGCTTGCACATATTCCCCTCACTATTGGGGAGCCTCAACACGCCCCTTACGCAGGGGCGTTAGAGGCGCTGGTTGCCCATCAATTAGAGATGGCTCGCTACCCGGCAACCAACGGCCTACCCGCCCTACGCGAAACCATTGCCCACTGGGCAATCCAACGCTTTTCGCTTGCCGGGCTAGATGCCGAACAGCAAGTACTCCCCGTTAACGGCACCCGCGAAGCAATTTTTGCCTTTGTGCAAGCCGCCTTGGATCGCCAGCGCCCCGCTAAGGTGGCTGTCCCTAATCCCTTCTACCAAATTTATGAAGGGGCCACACTACTGGCAGGTGGCGAGCCGCTCTATTTGGATTGCACGGCTGACAACGGTTTTCGCCCTGATTTTTCGGCCGTGAGCGCGGCAACCTGGCGCGATGTACAAATGGTATTCATTTGCTCACCTGGCAACCCCACAGGGGCCGTCACGCCACTTTCTGAATTCAAGGAGCTCATCGCACTGGCTGATGAGCACGACTTTATCATCGCCTCCGATGAGTGCTACTCAGAGCTATATCTGGATGAAAGCACGCCCCCTCCCGGCCTGCTACAAGCCTGCGCAGAGCTTGGACGCGACGACTATCAACGCTGCGTAGTGTTTCATTCGCTATCTAAGCGCTCTAACCTACCAGGGCTACGCTCCGGCTTTATAGCGGGTGACGCGAACCTTCTCGCGCCGTTTAAGCGCTACCGCACCTATCATGGCTGTGCAATGTCGTTGCCACTTCAGCACGCCTCTATCGCCGCCTGGCAGGATGAAACCCACGTACGTGCCAACCGGGACGCTTACCGCGAAAAATTTAGCGCTGTCACCAACGTGCTGGCACCCGTAATGGACTTCCCTACGCCGGAAGCTAGCTTTTACCTGTGGCCAGCAGTGCCCGACGGCGATGACATCGCCTTTACTCAGCGGCTATTTAGTGAGCAACACGTCAGCGTGTTACCTGGCAGCCTCATGGGCCGCCCAGGGAAAAATGGCCATAACCCCGGGTCGGGTCGACTACGTTTAGCATTAGTGGCGGAGCTTGCGCCCACCCTCGAAGCAGCTGAGCGACTTCGTCAACTGCTTGAGCGCGGCTAGACACCGTAGACTTGTTTAAGGAGGTTATATGCTGACACTCTATATCATCAACACATGCGACACCTGCCGCAAAGCACGCAACGTACTTGAAGAGAAAGGTATCCCTTTCAAGACCCATGACCTGCGTAAAGATGGTCTTTCAGCCGGCTTACTTGAGCACATTCTTGAGCGCGTACCGCTATTAGAAGCGCTTAATAAGCGCAGCAAAACATGGCGTGATTTACCCCAGGAAGAAAAAGACAGCCTGGATGCTACCTCTGCCCGCAGGCTAGTGCTTGAACAGCCCACGCTGCTCAAAAGACCACTGCTAGAAGTTGATGACGACACTATTTTAGTGGGCTACCGCGACGGCGATTACGACTCTCTCAGCGGCTAACATACCACTGAACCCTAACAACTGATTGTTATTCAAAACTTTAAAGGAAGACGCGTTATGCTGAGCTTCGCGCTTGGAATCGGCACCCAAAACACACAGGGCGACTGGTTAGAAATCTACTACCCAGCACCACTGTTTAATCCTGCAGACAGCTTGGTAGCCGCAGCCAAAGAGGCGTTAGACGCCCCCGCTGGCAATACGGCAATCAGTTTCCTGCCCGAAGATTGCACGCGCTTGGCCAAAGCATTGGAAGCTGCTGGTCACTCTGAGCAGGCAGCACTCGCCGAATCATTCGCCGCCAGCCATCGCCCCCTGGTCGCGATGTTTTTAGAAAGCGATCAGGCACCGCAGACCGTTCCTGAAGTTTACTTAAAGCTGCACTTACTCTCTCACCGCTTAGTGAAGCCTCACGGCTTGGATCTGACGGGAATGTTTGGCCTGCTGCGCAACATCGCCTGGACCAACGAAGGCGCGATTGATATCGAAGAGCTGCCCGCCCGCCGCCTAAAAGCGCGTTTAGCGGGTCGCGCGCTGTCAGTCGACTGCGTCGATAAATTCCCCAAAATGACCGATTACGTGGTACCCACCGGCATCCGCATTGGCGACACTGCTCGCGTGCGCCTGGGCGCTTACCTGGGTGAAGGCACCACGGTAATGCATGAAGGCTTCGTCAACTTCAACGCAGGAACTGAAGGCCCCGGCATGATTGAAGGGCGCATTTCTGCTGGCGTCATGGTCGGCAAAGGTTCCGACCTGGGTGGCGGCTGCTCCACCATGGGAACGCTTTCTGGCGGCGGTAATATCATTATCAAGGTTGGCGAAGGCTGCCTGATTGGCGCTAATGCCGGCATCGGTATTCCGCTAGGTGACCGCTGCACCGTAGAAGCGGGCTTGTATATTACCGCGGGCTCGAAAGTTACTCTGCTCGACGATCAGAAACAAGAAGTTAACACCGTGGCAGCACGCGAGTTAGCAGGCCAAGATGACTTATTACTGCGTCGCAATTCACAAAATGGCCGTATTGAGTGCCTGACGAATAAAAGTGCCATTGCGCTGAACGAGGCACTGCATGCCCATAACTGAGCCTGAAACGCTGTCGCCCACGTTGCAGCTCGCGTTTGAGCTACTTAGCCGGGCGTCAGTAACGCCGGATGACGAAGGCTGCCAGGAACTCATGATCGAGCGCTTAACAGCGCTCGGTTTTCATATCGAGCAACTGCCGTTTGGCGATGTCAAAAACTTCTGGGCAATAAGAGGCCATCATGGCCCCGTATTGGCCTTTGCTGGCCACACCGACGTTGTGCCCAGCGGCCCCCACACGAACTGGGAATTCCCACCGTTTGAGCCGTGTATTGATGAGCACGGCATGCTCTGTGGGCGAGGCGCAGCAGACATGAAGGGCAGCCTAGCGGCGATGCTCACTGCCGTTGAGCGCTTTGTGACCACCCATCCAGAGCACGATGGCCGCATTGCGTTTTTAATCACATCCGATGAGGAAGGCCCTGCCATCGATGGCACCAGCGCAGTGGTTGAGCATTTACGCGAACGCAACGAGCGCTTGGACTACTGCATTGTCGGTGAGCCCTCGTCGACCTCACGACTGGGCGATATGATTAAAAACGGACGCCGCGGGTCACTGGGCGGCGTGCTACATCTCAAAGGGATTCAGGGTCATGTGGCCTACCCACACCTTGCGCGCAACCCTATTCACCAAGCGATGCCCGCACTGGATGCGTTGGTTAACGAGCACTGGGACGCAGGCAATGACTTTTTTCCAGCCACCAGCTTTCAGATATCTAATTTTCGCGCGGGCACCGGGGCCACTAACGTCATTCCAGGTGAAGTAGAAGTCGTGTTTAACTTCCGCTATTCCACGGAAGTTACCCATGAGATGCTAAGAAGCCGCACCGAGTCGATTTTGGATCAGCATGGCCTTGAGTACCACATCGATTGGACGCTCAATGGCGAACCATTCCTGACCGCAGAAGGCGAATTAGTCGATGCTGCCATTCGCGGTGTAGAAGCCGTTACCGGCGAGCGCCCTGCACTTTCGACCAGCGGCGGTACCTCGGATGGTCGCTTCATCGCGACACTTGGCGCCCAAGTGGTCGAGCTTGGCCCGCTTAATGACACTATTCATAAAGTGAATGAGCGCGTGCGCGCCAGTGACTTGGATGAACTAAGCCGCATTTATGAGGCAACGCTTCAAGCCTTGTTAACGGACGACGAGGTGAGCGTATGATGGAGCGGTTTCCGGATATCGAGGTATACCTTGCCAGCGTAGCGATAGATAAGCTCAATGCGTGGCTAAGCGAAGCTCTCGATGCACCGCCCCTCAGCCCAGCCGGCAAGGGTAAATGGAAGACTCGCGGCCACCATCAAGGTGAAGCTGTGCCCGTACTATTGGTGGACAAAGCAGCCGATGGTTTTGCCAGCTTGTGGTTTGATAGCCACCACACCCCGTGGCACACCGACCAAGAGTGCGCTCAGCACGCCGCCGAAGCTTTACAGACCGAGGTTCGCTGCTCGTTAGGTGGTTGGCACCCCGGCGATGACCCTGACCGCTTCTGGCAAGTATTGCCAGGGGGCCAGGAAAGAGCCATTGAATGGCCTGATTCAGGCCGTTAAACGCACAAGACCCCGCTTAGCGGGGTCTTGTTTTTCAGCAGTTGACGATGCTAGCGCGATTCAATCAAAGCGATTCAATCAAAGCTACTCAATAATACTAACGTCGTCTGCCTGAAGGCCACGGTCATTCTTAATCACGTGATAGCGAACAATCTGCCCTTCAGCAAGCATACGCGGGCCACGGCCACGAATAGCACGAAAGTGAACAAACACATCCTCGCCATTATCCCGGGTAATAAAGCCGTAACCTTTATTGGTGTTAAACCACTTTACTTCGCCCTCTTCGCGACCATCATTGGGGTCGATGATATCTTCCTCTTCATCATCTTCCACTTCAGGTACCGCTTGAGGCTGACGCGGCGCAGATTTAGTTCGAGAAACATCAGCTTTCACTACCATAGGCGGCGCCAGAGCAGCAGCGGCTAAAGTACCTATAAATAACGCAATAAAACATCCCAGAGCAGCGGCAATATACACACCACTTACCCCGCTGATGGCAAGCTCAGCCAGCCACTGCTCAGCAAGCGGTGCATTCGTTAAATGAACAATCCCCGCCAAAAGAAGTGGCGTGGGGGCGGCAAGTAAAACACTGATGAAGAAACAGCGAAAAACAACTTTTGGATTCATAGATGATAAAAGCTCTCTTGTTGTATGGGTAACAGACGAAGGACAATACTCGGCCAACTAGGCCCATTCCTAACAGTACCGAGCATACTACACAAGGTCACGATGTTATCATGACAAACGAATTATCGCCTGCAGAGCTAACTCAACTTCTTGAATCTTTAGAGAGTCGACTGGCTTACCAAGAGCATTGGCTAGACACCCTTGACCAAGCGGTTGCTCAGCAAGAGCGTCGGCTAGAAAAGCTGGAGCAACTGAGCACGCTGATGCGTGACCGCTTGCGCGAGCAGTATCAGGCGCTCCAGGCGGGTGACTCGCAGGGTGATACCCGCCCAGAAGACGAAGTCCCCCCTCACTATTAGCACCACCACTAGCAGCACCATCTGGGTATCAGCAGTATCACCTACTACTAATTGACGTACCGATTATCATGCCACTGCACTAGCTGGGTCGATGCTCTTGAGTCCAAAAGCATCGGCAACAGCCTGATAAGTCACTTGACCATTATGGACGTTGAGCCCGGGCAGGAAGTGTGGGTCGTCTTTAAGCGCCTGTTGCCAGCCTTTATCAGCCAGCGCCAGTACAAACGGCAAGGTGGCATTGGTAAGACCCAAAGTAGATGTCCGCGCCACCGCGCCAGGCATATTGGCCACACAGTAATGAACGATGCCATCCACAATATAGGTCGGCTCGGCATGCGTCGTAGGCTTGCTGGTTTCAAAACAGCCGCCCTGATCGATGGCTACGTCTACCAATACACTGCCCGGCTTCATATCGGCCAGCATGGCACGGGTAATCAACTTGGGAGCAGCGGCTCCGGGGATAAGTACGGCGCCAATGATCATATCGGACTCTTTAGCTGCCTGATCAAGGGCGTCCGCCGTTGAGTAGACAGTTTTGATGCGCCCCTGGTAACGGTCGTCCAGCACCTCTAAGCGAGCAATCGACTTGTCCAGAATGGTCACCTCGGCCCCCAACCCTAACGCCATACGGGCGGCGTTTTCACCAACCACACCACCGCCAATCACGGTAACTTTACCCGGCGCAACGCCTGGCACACCAGGCAATAGCACGCCGGAGCCACCTTGGGCTTTTTCCAGGCTATGCGCACCTGCCTGGACGGCCATGCGCCCAGCAACCGTGCTCATCGGCGCGAGCAGCGGTAGCCCACCTTTTGCATCGGTGATGGTTTCATAGGCAATGCAGGTAGCACCGCTGGCCATCAGCCCTTGGGTTAATTTTTCCTCAGCGGCCAAGTGCAGATAGGTAAACAGCGTTTGGTTGGCGGTTAGACGCGCCACTTCTTCGGCCTGAGGCTCTTTTACCTTGAGAATCAGCTCGGCGCTTTGCCACAACGCATCTACATTAGCTTCCACCTGGGCGCCTGCGGCTTCATAGTCGCTGTCGCTAAATCCGGCTCCTTCTCCTGCAGCTGCCTGCACGCTTACCGAGTGGCCACGCCCTACTAGCTCCCGTGCACCTGTCGGAGTGAGTGCCACCCGATACTCGTGGTTTTTGATCTCTTTTGGGACGGCGATTTTCATTAGCGTTTTCCTTCTCTATTGATTGTTAGTGCTAAATCTCAACTGCTAAATCTCAACTGCTAAGTCTCAACGGCTAAGTCTCAACTGCTAGATAGTCAGAGCCTCATCTTTACTACCTATCTTTACCACCTAGCCGTTAGAGCCAGGCCATCAATAAGCGCTATTAAGCAAATTACAGCACAGCTGGCACTAACCACCACCTCAAGCAAGAAAAACAAAAAAAACGCCGGCTAGGGCGTTTTTTGAGAGAAGAATCTAGCGTTTAACGAAAATCAGCGAAAAAATCGACGGCATTTTAGCATTAGCTACTCCGCCACCACCGCACCACCGTAAATGCGCTGGTACTCATCAGGCAGCCGCGTGGGCCGCCCGCTGCTAAGCGCCACACAGGCAAACCTGGTGCGAGCATTTAGCAACGTCTTGCCACTCCCCACGCGCTTAAGCTGGAACCGGCGGGTCAAACTAAAACGGCCATCGCAGGCAACAATCCACGTCGCCAGTTGCAACTTATCGTCGACAAAGGCGGGTGCCAGATAGTCCAACTCATGACGATGGACGACCATGGCACGGTCTAGGGACTGATAGCGCTCAAGGGATAGCCCCAAGGCTTCGGAGTGGGCCCAACTGATCTGCTCAACCCAGCGTAAATACTCGCTGTTATTGACATGCCGGTAAGCGTCAATGGCCTCCGGCGTCACCTGAAGATCGATCACAAAAGGGTTTGGCAGTGCCCACTCCATAACGCTACTCCTTGCGGTGACTCCTTGATGCTACTTCTTGCCTTGCAAATGTTTGCCAAGCAGCGTCTTTGGCCTAGTCGCGGAATACCCGCACGCCCAGCGCCTTCAGATACGAAGTTTCCGGGATAGCCGGATGAACGGGGTGATCGGGGCCCTGATGTCCTTGAAAAATCACCTGGCCATGACGGTCTTGGTGGCGAACGGCACCACGAACCACATCCACCAAACGCTCAGGAGCGAGGTGCATGGAACACGAGGCTGACAACAGCAAGCCATCGCGACCCAATAGCCGCATCGCTTCACGGTTTAGTCGTGCGTAAGCACGCTCACCATTAGGGATATCCTTGCGCTTTTTGATAAACGCAGGCGGATCAAGAATGACCACATCAAACTGTTCGCCGTCGGCTTTCAGTGCCGCTAACGCTTCAAAGGCATCGCCTTCGGCTACTGCGACCTGCTCCTGCACACCATTTAACTCAGCATTGCGTGCCACCTGATCTAGCGCTGAGGCAGAAGCATCGACACACAGCACTTCCGAGGCACCGCTCGCAGCCGCCTGAACACCCCAGCCGCCCACGTAACTGAACACATCCAGCACGCGCTTGCCCGCCACTTGGCTGTTCAGCCATGCGCGGTTGACGCGATGGTCGTAGAACCATCCTGTCTTTTGGCCATTCAGAACAGGCACTGCAAAGGTAACCCCATTCTCTTCCAGCAGAACCTCGTCAGGAAGTGTGCCTTTGACCACTTCAACGTGGGCTTCTAGGCCTTCCTGGCGACGACCGCCCGTATCATTACGGAACACGATGGCATTAGGCTTAACAACTTTTTCCAGCGCATCGACAATATCTTCCGCCAACGCTTGCATACCTGCGGTATTCAACTGCACCACCAGCACATCACCGAAACGGTCAATCACCAAGCCCGGCAACAGGTCACCTTCACCGTGGATCAAACGGTAAAAAGGTTTATCGAACAGACGCTCACGCAGCGCCAACGCTTGGTTGAAGCGGTGTACGAATAACGAGCGATCTAGGCGCATTTCTGGGTCACGCGACATCACCCGACCACAAATCAGCGAGTGCGGATTAATGTAAGCGACGCCAAGGGTTTTGCCATTGGAAGCTTCAACTAACGCAGGCTCACCAGCCGCAAAGTTTTTTAGTGGCGTCTCTTTGATATCTACCTCGTTGGAGTAGATCCATAGATGGCCCGCCTTCAGGCGGCGATCGGCATTTTTATTCAGGCGCAGGCGTTGAGTCACAACAATCTCCAAAAGAGCAATCTTACAAAGCACATAGACTCTGAAAGCATAGGCAAAACAGTTAATATCAAAGAGCGGCCGCTAACGCTGACAACCAGGGCAAAACACGCTGGCCCGCTGGCCTAGAGTGATACGACGCAGCTCAACGCCACAGCGCAGGCAAGGCTGCCCATGGCGCCCATATACATTCAGTTGCTGGGCAAAGTAACCTGGCTCGCCCTGCCCACTGACAAAATCCCGCAGCGTGGTGCCACCTTGGGTAATCGCTGCCGCCAGCACCTCTTTAACCGCCTCGGCTAGCTGCTGGTAACGGGCCAGGGAAATTTTCCCAGCGGCACGTCGGGGATCAATGCCCGCCATAAATAGCGCTTCGGCAGCGTAAATATTACCCGCACCGACCACCACGCGGTTATCCATTAAAAAAGGCTTTACCGCAACGCGTTTATTACGCGATGCGTTATAGAGCCAGCGACCGTTAAACGCGTCATCCAACGGCTCAGGACCAAGGTGCGCAAGGCGCGCATCCAAACTGCCATCGCCCTGCTGCCAGTCAACAAAACCAAAGCGGCGCGGGTCATGGTAGCGCAGCACATGCCCCTTGGCCGTCACCACGTCAACATGATCATGCTTTTTAGGCAAATCGCCGACGTTTGCAATCCTTAGGCTGCCCGACATGCCTAGATGCCACAACAGCGTGGCCTCACCTTCGAGAGTCGCCACGGGAATTTGTAGGTACTTAGCGCGGCGCTTTAATACGCCAACCCGAGCTCCTACTAGCCGCTCGGCTAGATCTTCGGGCACCGGCACGCGTAACCGAGTCTGGCGCACTAGCACCTCGGTAATCTCTTGCCCTTCTAAATAGGGGGCAATGCCGCGTCGCGTCGTTTCAACTTCAGGCAATTCGGGCATGATGAAAGTCTATGATGACAGCACCGTGACAACCATTCTGTCGCCTAAGCGGTGCCGAAGCGTAGGGACAGATACCGCCAACCTACAAAGTAAGCGGCTAAATACCGGGCATGCAAAAACCCGGCTTAGGGCCGGGTTTTTCAACAGGCGCTCGCCTGCGGTGAAAGCCGATCATTGTAATCGCGATTACTTGATCTTAGCTTCCTTGTAGATAACGTGCTTACGGACGACCGGGTCGTATTTCTTGAATTCGAACTTATCCGGTGTATTCCGCTTGTTCTTATCAGTGGTGTAGAAGTGGCCTGTACCGGCACTAGACACCAGCTTGATCTTATCGCGCATGGTTTAACTCTCCCAAAATGCTAGCTTAGATGGCGTCGCCGCGTTTGCGGATATCAGCCAGAACCGTTTCGATACCTTTCTTGTCGATGATACGCATTCCTTTAGAGGAAACGCGCAGCTTGACGAAGCGGTTTTCAGATTCAACCCAAAAACGATGGGTGTGCAGGTTCGGCAAGAAACGACGACGTGTCTTACGCTGGGAGTGAGAAACGTTATTACCAGTTACCGGACGCTTGCCGGTAACCTGACATACTTTGGACATGAGAGCCTCCAACCGCTTGGCGAGTTGTTCAAAACTGTCGGGCAAACCGGAGCAGGGAGGGAGTCGACGCAGTTAACCGCCTAGCTGTACCCAAATCCGTTATTCAACCCAAGTTTAAAGGTGGCACTTTATACCAGAGCACCCGGCTACCAGCAAGCAAAAACGCCCCAAAATACCAAAAAAGGCATTTTTTGGACAATTTACTTAGGTAAACGACGAGATTTTGTCGTCGCACCATTTTGATTAATTGCTATAGCCAACCGCGCTCGGCAAACGAAACCACGTTACCGTCCCCCACCACGAAATGATCAAGCACTCGCACATCGAAGAGTGCAAGGGCATCTTTTAGACGTTCAGTAATACGTCGATCAGCATCGCTTGGTTCAGCAACACCCGATGGGTGGTTGTGAGCTAGGATGACAGCACCAGCGTGTAATTCAAGTGCACGCTTGGCTACTTCGCGGGGGTAAACGGATGCGCTATCTAGG
This sequence comes from Halomonas sp. XH26, assembly GCF_024138895.1. Lineage (NCBI taxonomy): Bacteria > Pseudomonadati > Pseudomonadota > Gammaproteobacteria > Oceanospirillales > Halomonadaceae > Halomonas > Halomonas sp. XH26. The sequence goes on along the minus strand of NZ_CP071889.1, from coordinate 568,876 downwards.
GTACCGCGAAACAGGGATTCATAGCGAATAATTCGATGCTGTGTATCTAAAAAAAGTACGGCAAACTCTTCATGCCCCAGATGACGAAGCTGAGAGCTTAAGTAATGACGCACAAGCGCCGGCGATGTAAGCGCATTGCCACGGGCAAGCTGGCTCGCCAAATGACGCCTAGAAAGCTCCAGGGTCGCCTGAAGCTGGGCAAATTTCGCACTACCAAGCCCTCGAGCCGCACAAAACTGATCCTGATCCGCCTCCAAAAGCTGCCTCAAACCACCAAAACTGGCCAACAGATCCCGTGCCAGATCCACCGCAGAGCGCCCCTGCACGCCTACTCGCAAAAAAATGGCCAGTAGCTCAGCGTCTGAAAGCGCCTGCACCCCCATGTTCAATAACTTCTCGCGTGGCCGCTCACCTTCCGGCCAGTGATTAATCCCCATCGCCGCCTCCTTGCCCAACTCTGATAGCACCGTCCGCGTTTGCTACTGCGCCCACCCAAACTGGCTTTTCCAACTGCTGCTTGAGCATGCCAAAATAACCCGTCAAATGGTATGGTACTCACCTTTAACAAACGCTACATGGGACTCCCCATCATGGCCTTATTATCGCCATCCCCGTTAACGTCGCTTGCTGGCAAGCGCCTGCTGCTTGGCATTAGCGCCGGCATTGCGGCTTATAAAAGCGCGCTGATTGTTCGGTTACTCAAGCAAGCCGGCTGTGAGGTTCGCGTGGTAATGACCGAGGGTGCTCAAGCGTTTATTACGCCGTTAACGCTTCAGGCGCTTTCAGGGGAGCCGGTACGCACCTCGTTGCTTGATCCTGAAGCAGAGGCTGGCATGGGGCATATTGAGCTGGCCCGCTGGGCAGATGCCGTATTGATTGCCCCAGCAACGGCTGACTTGATCGCCCGATTAGTGCATGGCATGGCTGACGACTTGCTAACCACTCTGTGCCTAGCCTGTGAAGCACCCAAGTTGATTGCACCGGCCATGAATCAGGCCATGTGGCGACACCCTGCAACCCAACGCAACGTCTCTCAGCTAGACAGCGATGGCTGGCAGTTGATCGGGCCAGCGGCTGGTGACCAAGCGTGTGGCGACATCGGTCCTGGGCGAATGAGCGAACCAGAGGTTATTGTTGATTTCTTAGCACAGCATTTTGCTTCTGCTGCCAAATCACCAGCATCAGCCTCTGCGCCGCACGTAGTGATTACTGCAGGTCCCACCCGCGAGGCGCTAGATCCCGTGCGCTATCTATCCAATCACAGCTCAGGGAAAATGGGTTATGCACTGGCCGCTGAAGCTGCCGCCCAAGGAGCACGGGTGACGCTGATAAGCGGCCCAGTTAATCTCCCCACTCCTCTCGGCGTTGAACGCATCGATGTGGAAACCGCTGCACAAATGCATCACGAAGCGTTAATACTCGCCCCCCATGCTGGCCTATTTATTGGCTGCGCTGCGGTCGCTGACTACCGCGCTGCCAGCGCTGCCGAGCACAAAATCAAAAAAACCGACGACAGCGATACGCTAACGCTTACGCTGGTCAAGAATCCTGACATTATTGCCGATGTTTCCGCACTGCCTACTAACCAACGCCCTTTTGTGGTGGGCTTCGCCGCCGAGACTCAGGATGTCGCTCGCTATGCAGAAGATAAATTGACCCGCAAAGGGCTAGATATGATCGTAGCCAACGACGTTTCCCAGCAGGGGCTCGGTTTTGGCAGCGATAACAATGCCGCTCTGCTGCTGTGGCGCTCTGCGACGGGAACCAATCAACGGGAAGCCCCACCTCAGCCTAAAACCCAGCTAGCCGCGCTAATTATTCGTCACGCACTATCACTACTGCCTTCTCAACGGCCATCTCAACCACCTTCTCAATTATCCTCTCAATCCTCCGGAGAATTATCATGAGCGGTTCTCGCCCACGCCTGCAGTGCAAAGTATTGGATGAACGCCTGCACGACTACCTCCCCTCTTATGCAACAACAGGCTCAGCGGGGATGGATTTGCGAGCACTGCTAGATGAGCCACTGGTGCTTGCACCTGGTGACTGCCAGTTAGTGCGAACAGGCCTTGCCATTTACATAGAAGACCCTAGCTTGGCGGGTATGATTTTGCCTCGCTCCGGGCTAGGTCATAAGCACGGTATCGTGCTGGGCAACCTCGTCGGGCTCATCGACTCTGATTACCAGGGCGAACTGATGGTATCGGTTTGGAACCGTGGCCAAAGCAGCTTTACGTTATCGCCCTTTGAGCGTCTCGCTCAATATGTCGTTGTTCCTGTCGTGCAAGCAGAACTTACCATTGTTGATGCCTTTGAAGACTCCACTCGCGGCAGCGGTGGTTTTGGCAGCACAGGCAGCCAATAAGCCAAGCGCTGTTTTAGCGCATATCTAGGAGCGACAATGAACGTACCTGCGTCGATATTTCGTGCTTACGACATTCGCGGCATTGTGGGCGATACGCTGAGCGAGGCCACCACCGAACTCATTGGCCGAGCTATTGGTTCTGAAGCCGCCGCTCGAGGCGAGCAAACGGTCATTGTTGCCCGTGATGGACGACTTTCCGGGCCCCACCTGCAAGCAGCGCTGATTCGCGGCCTAACAGCCTCAGGACGAGACGTTATAGACATCGGCATGGTGCCTACCCCCGTGCTTTATTTCGCCACCCACACACTGCCTGAAAGCTGCTCTGGGGTAATGCTAACCGGCAGTCACAATCCACCTGACTACAACGGCTTCAAAATCGTCTTAGCGGGTGAAACGCTCTCCGGTGATGCTATCACCGCCCTCTATGAGCGCATCCAAGCAAACGACCTAACCAGCGGCCAAGGCAGTGTTCGCCAGCACGACCTACGCACGGCGTATCTTGAAAGAATTATTAACGACATCCATATCGAGCGCCCACTGAGCGCAGTTGTGGATTGTGGCAACGGGGTCGCCGGAGAGTTGGGCCCGCAGCTTATTGAGCGCCTGGGGGTAAAAACCACCCCATTATTCGCCGACATTGATGGGCACTTCCCGAACCACCACCCCGACCCAGGCAAACCTGAAAACCTACGCGACTTGATCCACAGCGTTAAGGAAACAGGTGCCGATATTGGCTTGGCTTTTGACGGCGACGGCGACCGTTTAGGCGTTGTCACGCCAAGTGGCCGTATGATCTACCCTGACCACCTACTGATGGTATTTGCAGCTGATATGCTGTCACGCACCCCCGGTGCCAAGGTGATCTTCGACATCAAATGCACGGGTAACCTGGCGCGAGTTATTAGCGACGCTGGCGGCGAGCCTGAAATGTGGCGCACCGGGCATTCACTAATCAAGGCACGCATGCGGGAAACCGGCGCTGAACTGGGCGGTGAAATGAGCGGGCATATTTTCTTCAAGGAGCGCTGGTATGGCTTTGACGACGGCCTCTACGCCGCGGCCCGCTTGCTTGAAATTCTAGCCCGCCACCCCGGCAGTGCCGATGAACTGTTTGATCAATTTCCACAAGATATCAGCACGCCTGAAATTAATATCGCGGTCGCTGATGAAGAAAAATTTCCGCTTATCAAGAAGCTTGCTAGAGAGGGCGACTTCGGCGAAGGTATCAAAACCACGATTGATGGCATTCGCGTGGACTATGCCGATGGCTGGGGACTGTGCCGAGCCTCTAACACCACTCCTGCGCTAGTACTGCGCTTTGAGGGTAGCGATGCCGCGGCACTTAGCCGAATAAAACAGCGCTTTGCCAATGCGCTGGAGAAAATTTCACCAACGCTGATGATTCCTGAACCTCAATAACGTGGATAGATACGACAGGGTGAACAGAAGAAAAGTGATTGTGCCAATCGAATGCGCGACACAATAAGAATGCTAGACAACACGCCGCATGGAAAAGCCAATGCTCGCGCTGTAATAACGGTCGCGATAAAAAAGTAGCGACGGAAAAAATCAAAAGGGACAACGTCATGAGTTCAACTAGCCGCGACCCTCAGGTCGTTGTGGAGGTATTGTCAGAAGCCCTCCCCTACATCCAGCAGTTTTCGGGCAAAACGGTCGTCGTTAAATATGGCGGCAACGCCATGACTGAAGACACCTTGATCGATTCATTCGCGCGTAACATCGTGCTAATGAAAGAGGTCGGTATTAACCCGGTTGTCGTCCATGGGGGCGGGCCACAAATTGGCAGCCTGCTAGAAAAACTGAATATCGAATCTCGCTTTGTGAACGGCATGCGAGTGACCGACTCTCAAACCATGGACGTCGTGGAGATGGTTCTAGGGGGCTTAGTCAATAAAAGCATTGTTAATCTAATCAATCAAAGCGGCGGCAAAGCCATTGGTTTAACCGGCAAAGATGGCGCGCAAATTCGTGCCCGCCAACTAAAAGTAGAGCACCAAAGTCCTGAGATGACCGCACCGGAAATTATCGACATTGGCCACGTAGGTGAAGTGGAGTCTATCTCCACCGACCTCATTGAGATGCTCGCCGCCAGAGACTTCATTCCGGTAATAGCACCTATCGGCGTTGACGGTGAAGGCCACAGCTATAACATCAACGCCGACTTGGTGGCAGGCAAACTGGCCGAGGCACTCAACGCTGAAAAACTGATGCTATTGACCAACGTCGCGGGCCTGATGAACAGTGAGGGAGAGGTATTAACTGGACTAAGCACTGCTCAAGTTGACGCCTTAATCGCCGACGGCACGATTTATGGTGGCATGTTGCCAAAAATACGTTGTGCACTAGATGCAGTAAAAGGCGGCGTTAACAGCGCCCACATTATCGACGGCCGCGTTCCCCATGCGGTCTTGCTGGAAATCTTTACCAATGCTGGGGTAGGCACCCTGATTACTGACGCAGGTTAACCGCGACGGAGGGCTAACGTCATGAGTGACGAACAAAAACCTCGCCGCCGCGAGCAAATCCTGCAAGCGTTAGCCGTTATGCTGGAAGAGGATAGCGGCAAGCGCATTACAACCGCTGCGCTTGCCCGCCAGGTTGGCGTCTCAGAAGCAGCGCTGTACCGGCATTTCCCCAGCAAAGCGCGCATGTTTGAGGGGCTGATCGACTTCATTGAAGAAAGCATCTTTGCGCGCATTACCCGCATCCTAGAAGATATCCCCGATGCGGCGTCTCGATGCGGCACTATTCTGGCTTTGCTTCTCGGCTTTGCCGAAAAGAACCCAGGGCTTGCCAGGGTACTGGGAGGCGATGTACTTACTGGCGAAACGGCCCGGCTGCGCCAGCGCGTTCACCAACTGTTTGAGCGCTTGGAAACCCAGTTAAAACAGATACTGCGGGAAGCTGAGCTGCGCGAAGGGCTACGCACCAGCATATCCGCTTCAGCAGCAGCCAACCTGCTGATCGCTCAGGCTGAAGGGCGTATTTCTCAGTATGTGCGCAGTGATTTCAAGCGCTTGCCGACCGAGTACTGGGAAGACCAATGGGCGCTGCTGTCTAGCCAGCTGTTACGAGCAGCCGTACAACCAGCTTAGGTAGCGGTGACACAACATGCACGCCCAATAAAAACGCCCCGAAGGCAGAGCCTTCGGGGCGTTTATCTTATGCTTAACCAATATGTGTACGTGATTAAGCAGCGATAGCTTCGCCCATTTTTTGGCGCAGTTTTTTCATCGCATTCTTTTCGAGCTGGCGAATGCGCTCAGCGCTGACGCCATAAACATCGGCCAGATCGTGCAGTGTCGCTTTGTTGTCAGTGAGCCAGCGACGCTGCAAGATATCCCGCGAACGCTCATCAAGGCCTTTCAAGGCTAGCTGTAAGCGACGCGTTGAATCTTCCTCAAAGTTGCTGTCTTCCAGCAGCGTTGCCGGATCAGCGGAAGCGTCATCTAAAAAATACGCCGGCGCTTGATAGGTGCTCTCTTCGTCGTCGCTAGGAGACGCATCAAAACCCGCATCGTAAGCCGACAGACGTCCTTCCATATCGCGCACTACTTCTGGCTTTACGTTGAGGTCTTCCGCAATCGCGTTAACTTCATCGTTGTTTAGCCAAGCTAAGCGTTTTTTGGCGCTACGCAGGTTAAAAAACAGCTTGCGCTGAGCTTTGGTGGTTGCAATTTTGACAATACGCCAATTGCGCAGCACAAACTCGTGAATTTCCGCTTTGATCCAATGCACGGCAAATGATACCAAGCGAACGCCCTGATTAGGGTCGAAACGCTTAACGGCTTTCATCAGACCGACGTTACCTTCTTGAATCAGGTCAGCCTGTGGCAGACCATAACCCGAGTAACTACGAGCAATATGCACAACAAAACGCAGGTGCGATAGCACCAAACGGCGTGCTGCTTCCAAGTCACCTTCATCGTGGAGGCGGAATGCAAGCTCACGCTCTTCATCAACGCTTAGTACGGGGATGCCGTTAACCGCTTGAATATAGCCGCCCAGATCGTGACCTGGAGAAAGCTGACCCACCGGTAGAAGACTAGTGCTCATGTGCAGGTGGTCTCCCTTAAAACCTATCGTGGTTGGTGTTCCGTTAACTCTAAGACCTTAGCCTAAGCATAAGGTTCAAATGACCGATGCATTCACTGCATAAGACACAAAACGGGGTGGAAATTCCCGCTACTGACCGCATAACAAACATAATCAACGCGGGCGTATGCTAGAGAGATGGCGTGTAACAGCCAACCAAGCTCCCAGCCAGCCCAGTAGTGTACTGCAAGATAGCAGAATTGTAGAGCCTGTCACATCTAACTGCGGCAACACAAAGTTCGCTCCGTAGCTTGCCGCCAAGGCGGCAACAGGCATCGACAGCCAGTGGTTGCCAAATGCCAGCAATCCCAGCGCCAGCAGACCGCCCCCCACGCCGTACCAAGCCCCACTATAGAGGAAGGGTCGACGGACAAAGGCATGGGTCGCGCCAATGAGCATCACTACTTCGATTTCTCGTCGTCGGCTCTCAACCGAAAGACGGATAGTGTTGCCCACCACTAGCAGCACACCACAGCCGAACAACACCCCAAGCGCGAGCGCCACCCGTCGCCCAAGATCCGCCAAATGACGTAAACGCTCTACCCACGCCAAATCCACGCGCACCTCGTCTACCCCAGAGAACTCCTCCAAGCGCTGTGCCAGTTGTGCCATAGCTGCAGGTTCAACGCTCTGTGGATAAATCACAATACTGGCCGGCAGTGGATTATCTTCCAGCCCTGCCAGGGTATCTTCAATACCAAGGGACTGCTGAAACTCAACCATACCTTGCTCGGCACTGATAATGCGGGTCGTTTCGACACCTTCGTCCGCGATGACAGCCTCCTCAATGCGAACGGACTGTGCAGCGTCTACGGTCGTTTCCAAATAAACGGTGAGGGTTGCACTCTCATCCAGTTCTGCGTCTAGCAGCTTAGCGCTGTCCAAGGTTAACCAAAGCGCCGCAGGCAAGACTAACGCAATGGCGATGGCCAGCATGGTTAGCAAATTACCCACAGGATGACGTACCAGGCGATAAAGGCTATCCAGTGCCATTGCACGATGATGGCGTCCCCAGGCGCGTAAGCGGCTGCTAAAACGTGTTTGCTGTGAACGTGCGCCACGCCGCTCGGCGTGTGGCTCACTGGGAGTTCTGGCCGATTGTCGCTTACCTTTGGGCGCTGCGCCTATAGGACGGGGTGTGGCGGCACGTTTCATACGGCCCCCTCATCTGCCACCAGACGACCATCTTGCAAACGCAAAATGCGGTGACGTAGTCGCGCAATCAGCGCTAAGTCGTGACTGGCAATCATCACGGTGGTGCCAATACGGTTGAAGTCTTCAAACAGCGCCATAATATCGGCAGAAAGCTGTGGGTCTAAGTTACCGGTAGGTTCATCAGCAAGCAGCAGAGCTGGCTTATTAACCACTGCGCGCGCAATGCCCACTCGCTGCTGCTCGCCACCGGAAAGCTCTACTGGCAGCGCTTTTTCGCGGTGTAAAAGCCCGACCTTATCCAGTGCTGCACGAACGCGCCGCGCCGTTTCACGCGGCTCTACCCCCTGGATTTCTAGCGGCAGAGATACATTGCGGAACACACTGCGATCAAACAGCAATTGGTGATCTTGAAACACCACGCCAATTTGCCGACGATAAAACGGCACTTGGCTGGCGTGGAGCTCGGCAATGTCGTGCCCAGCCACCACTACCCGGCCACGGCTAGGCTTTTCGAGGCGCATAATTAGTCGCAGCAACGAACTTTTACCAGCACCAGAATGCCCCGTCAGGAACACCATTTCGCCTCTTGCAACGCGAAAGTTGAGGTGTGCCAGCGCATCAAAGCGCCCTCCATAGCGCTTACCCACATGTTCAAAAGCGATCATGCGCGGCCATCATCCCCTTGCCGATCAAACAGCGCGTTAACAAAGTCATCTGCCTCAAAGGGGCGGAGATCATCCAGACCTTCGCCTACACCAATAAAGCGAATCGGTGTTTTTAGCTGCTTCGCCAATGCGAAAATAATCCCGCCCTTGGCGGTACCGTCCAGCTTGGTCAGCGTAATGCCACTGATCGGCACGGCGTCATTAAATGTGCTGGCCTGGGAAATGGCGTTCTGCCCTGTCCCCGCATCCAGCACCAACATCACCTCATGAGGAGCGGTGCTATCCAGCTTCTGCATGACCCGATGAACTTTTTTCAGTTCTTCCATCAGATGACTCTTGTTGTGCAGCCGTCCTGCTGTGTCGGCAATCAGCACATCCACGCCACGTGATTTAGCAGCCGCCACCGCGTCGTAAATCACTGAAGCGCTATCAGCACCAGTATGCTGCGCAATTACCGGCGCGTTGTTACGCTCACCCCACACCTTAAGCTGTTCAACCGCCGCTGCGCGGAAGGTGTCGCCTGCAGCGAGCATGACGCTTTTACCCTCACGTTGAAAACGCTGGGTCAGCTTGCCGATAGTCGTTGTTTTACCTACGCCGTTAACCCCTACCACAAGAATGACAAAAGGCCCTTCACTCTCTTTTTCAAAACTTAGCGGCGTCGCTACCGGCGCCAGCATCAACGCCAACTCTTCTTGCAACCCGCGATAAAGCGCTTCTGGGTTATTCAGTTCTTTGCGCGAAACGCGCGCTTCAAGGCGCTCAATAATCTCGCTAGTGGCTTCAATGCCTACATCCGCCATCAGCAGCTGGGTCTCAAGATCTTCCAACAGCTCATCATCAATCTGCTTTTTGCCCAGAAACAGATCGGCAATACCGTCAGTTAGATTGGCGCGGGTTTTGCCTAACCCTGACTTAATACGAGCGAACCAGCCTCTCTTTTCGCCTTTTTCGGCCACGGGCTTCTCTTGAAGGGCCGGTTTAGGGGCAGATATTGTGGCCGGTTCTGGTTCTGGTTCTGGTTCTGGTTCTGGTTCTGGTTCTGGTTCTGGTTCTGGTTCTGGTTCTGGTTCTGGTGAAGAGGCTAGCTCAGGCGCTAGTTCTGATTCACTTGTTTGTGACTTTTCAGCGGTTTCTTCAACGGATGTACTGTGTTCCGCTGGCTCGGTTCCAGGCACTGACGTTTCTTGCACAACAGCTTCCGCCGTTGGCAAGGCCTGCTCTGTTTTATGCTCTAGCGCTGACTCTTTGGTAGCCTCTACTTCGCCATGCTCCTCCTGAGACAGCGCCTGCTGATCTTGCTGCTCCTGTTGGGAGTCGTGCTTTTTCTTACGTTTGAAAAAACCGAACATAGGTGTCATCCGACTAAATAGGTGAACATTGCGATTATCCTACCATCGCAGACCAAGACTTTGGATAAGTAGCCCGCTACAATCCGCGTTATGAAACGACAACGCTCTTCTCGCCCTTCTACTTCTCGCTCATCGACAGCGCGGCGCGGGCCTGCCAAACCGCCGGGTAAGCTACGCATCATCGGCGGCGACTTTCGCCGCCGTCAGTTGCCTGTACTCGACCACCCAGGGCTACGGCCCACCCCTGATCGCGTGCGTGAGACCCTATTCAACTGGCTAGGCCAACACCTGTTTGGCAAACAAGTGCTGGACCTCTTTGCAGGCACAGGAGCACTAGGCTTTGAAGCCCTTTCCCGCGGCGCCAGCAACGTTACGTTTGTCGAGCGCGATTCCCGGGTAGCCGCGCTAATTAGTGAAAATATTATCACCCTTAGCACCAGTAATGGCCGAGTGGTATCTACCGATGCACTCGCTTTTCTCAACCAACCCTGCCAACAGCCTGCGGATGTCGTCTTTCTTGATCCACCGTTTCATCAAGGCTTAGCCGCTTCCTGCTGTTCCGCATTAGAAACCGGCGGCTGGCTTGCAGACGATGCCATGATCTACCTGGAAACTGAAAAGTCCCTATCTCCAAGCGTGCCCACTAACTGGCAGCTTTATCGGGAAACCCAGGCGGGCGAAAGTGCGGCTCGCCTCTATCTTCGTAAACCCGTGTAAACTGCGCTTGCCGCAATCCTGCAGCGGCGTTACGCTCGCCCAACTGAATTACGTTTTTGTCCCCGTTATGACAGGTAGTGTGCCTGTCGACGTTATTGGAGGTAGGCATGAGCCTTGAGTTATTTAACCAGCTGGAACAAAAAATTACCGACACCGTTGAGGCGTTGGAATTGATGAAGCTTGAAAACGAAGAGCTGCGTGGCGAAAACGCGCTGCTAAAGCAAGAACGTGAGGAGTGGGAGCGCCGTTTACAGGGTGTACTCAGCAAATTTGAAGACATCGAAAGCGATAGCGTGTCTTAAAGTAAGCGCGACATCAGTAACGCATCTTCTCGCCCGGCGGCACCCTGTGCAGCCGGGTAGTAACCTCGGCGCCGACCATCTTCATTAAACTCGTAGTGCTGATAAAGCGTTATCGCACGTCGGTTACTTGCCCGCACTTCAAGCAGTAAGCGTTCGCTTTGCCACTGCCTAGCACAGGCGACCACTGCGCCAAGTAGCTTGCCACCGATTCCCTGGCCTTGCTGCTGTGGAAGCACTCCAATCGCTTGAAGCTCTGCCTCAAATGGCAAACGCACCACGATGGCATAACCAAGCAGCACACCGCCAACGGACACATGGCCAACCGAAGCTGATGGTTGCCAGTAACCAATCACCTGTGAATTAGGGTCGTTTAGCGCGTCATGGAGATGCTGCGAACTTATGCCACTGTTAGCTTGCGCTTCTAACGCCTGTAACGCAGCACTGTCAGCAACGCTTAATGGGCTTATCACCGGGTGGCAACCTCAGCACGCCACTGCTGACCAAGCGACACCAGCGCGGGCCAAAGCTTACGCTTGGCACTCCCGTGCTCGGCAAGTGTCCTCAATGCAGGGCCCTGCCACACGGGCAGCGACAACGTTTGGCTGCGTTGCTGGCTAACATCCATGACCCGCGCTAAGGGGGAATCATCGGCTAGTTCATCAGTTCCCCACCACAACAGGCGTTCCAACTGCCAGCCCTGCCTACCCGCCGCGCCAGCAATAAAGGCAGCCACTCCGTCTTGCGCTTCTTCCAGCGGCTCCTCCGGCGTGAACGTATTGGCCATTGGCGGCCATTTAAAATACGTCACCGCGGGCATTTCACCGCTCAACACGCCTGCTGCCCGCAGCATATTAGCCAGCAGTTGCTGTTCAATAGGCGTTATTTCTCCCTCATGAAGGCTTAACCAGCGCCCACCAACACACATACAGGAAAGACTGAACGTAAGCGGCTCAACTTTGCTAACCGGCTTTTTTTCCTGCGTAGAATTTTCCAGTGTAGAAGCAACGGGGGCGTCGGCTGGCTTACTGGCAGGAACAGGAGGTTGGCCCAGCAGCGCGCGCACTGCCGCCGGGGCCGAAGAGGATGCCGATGCCGTGTGAGTGGCAACGGGAGCACTATCACCTTTCGGTGACTGATTACGCGGGCGAGGTGCAGGTGCATCGTCCAATAGCGCGTGAAGGCGCTCTCGCGGCGGAGTAACAGCAGGCGCATCTTCCCATTCGCACGCCTCCGTAGGTCGTGCGTTAGGCAGTTGATATTTGGCTGCCCAGGCTGTTATGCCCATTGCATCCAAATACTGCCGGCGAATAACGTCTGGCGTCACTGGCCGCCGCCCCGACAGTTAGGCGAATTCGGGCGCTCGCCGCCACGTGTCTGCCACTCTTTTGGGGTGTACAGATGCAACGCCAATGCATGCACGGGCCCAGACAGCTCATCGGCGAGCAGCGCATAAATCTGCTGATGGCGCTTCACCGGCATGATGCCATCGAAGCTATCGCTTACCAGGGTGACTTTAAAGTGCGTCTCAGCGTTAGCCGGCACGTTGTGCATGTGGCTTTCATTTTCTACGTGCAGCACGTCGGGCGTTAACGCCGCTAACTTCTGCTCAATCTGTGTCTGCATCGCCATGAGTACTTTCTCCTTCAATCAGCAACCAATTTATTGTACGCCCTTACTTGCTAACAGACGATGCCCGCCGCTCAATGAGAGCACGCTGGGCTAACGCCACCCGGGAAAGACTAGCCACCAGCGCTAGCAGCGTGGTGCCAGCCCCCAGCCATAGGGTTATCTGTACAGGTGAACCCAACGCCAAGGCCGCCCCTACCAATGCCACCCCAACTGATTGTCCAACAGTACGGGTAGTGCTCATCACGCCGGATACATTAGCGCTTCGCTCAGGCGGAAGACTGCCCATCATTTCGCGGTTGTTAGGTGGCTGAAACAGACCAAAGCCGATGCCACACAAGGCGGTGCGCCACAGACTGCCTGCCACGCCGGTAGATTCATCAACGAGTGCTAGCGCTACTAATCCCATAATCAGCAGTATTAAGCCTGCGCTTGAAAGAAGACTCGGGTTGATTCTGTCAGCTAAACGACCCGCTAGGGGGCCAACCACCATAATCGCTAACGGCCAAGGGGTGAACAGCCAAGCTGTCTCCAGTGGCGAGAATCCCATCTGCTCCTGATAAAAAAACGACAGCGCAACAAACGTTAACCCCTGACCGATAAAGGCCAACCCTGACGCTGAAACAGCCAGCGTAAAGCGTTTTTCAGCAAATATACTCAGCGGCAGCAGCGGATAAGGCGCGTGACGCTGGCGTCTAATAAACAGCGCGCAAGCCAGCACCGCTATCACCGACCAGCCACCGCTTTGCCATAGCGGTGCGGCATGGCCGACTGCATCCATTGCGAGAAAGAAACTGGCTAGCATCAACATAGACAGCAGTGCACCCAGCACATCAAAGCTGCCCCGGCGTGGTTTATCTCGGGGCAACGCACGACTAGCCAACCATAGCGAACACACACCAAGCGGAACATTAAGCGCAAACAACCAGGGCCAGTCGGCAAACGAGAGGATGACGCCGCTCAACGTTGGGCCAGCTGCATAGCCACCGGCCACCACTAACGCGCTAAGGCCTAAAGCGCTACCCAATAGACGTGACGGAAAAATTGCCCGATACAGCGACGGACCGATGGACAGCGTGGCCGCTGCCCCCAACCCCTGCAAGGCGCGAAATATCAGTAGCGTTTCTAGATTACGCGAAAGCGCCGCCCCTAACGCCGCGAAAACGAAGGTGGCCAAACCAAATAAATAGAGCCGCCTGCGGGTGATCAGCTCACTTATGCCTGCGAACACTAATAAGAACGCCGCGCAGACCACTTGGAATAAATTGGTGATCCATACCGCTCTGGAGGCAGGCACATTAAGATCTGCGGCAATCGTCGGGAGGGCCAAATTAATCATGGTGGTGTCGACTACCGCCATTAGCGTGCCGGTGACGAGTGCCAGTACGGCAAGCGCGCGCGCGGGTCCTGGCAAACCATCGTCACCCGCCCGAGTTTCAAACAATCGCATGGTGGTTCGTTCCTAAACTGCACCATTAAAAACAATAAAACCGGCCTGGGCCGGTTCCACAATACGCATACATCAAGATGGCAATGCGCTAGTCTTGCTCATTGTCGAGCAGGAGTGCGTCATCAACCTCAGAAATTTCAAGTGCGGTTTCGTCGTCAAGATCAATCGCAAGGTAGCTATGTTCAATGCGTAAAAAGTCTTGGAACAGTGACCAATCAAGCTTTTCTGGCCATTGGCGCTCATCCTCTTCCCAGGCACGCAGCTCAGTCTCTAGGATTTCTGCATAGCGCTCACGAACAAAAGTCTCAAGCGCTTCAGGGGTATCCATCTCTGGGATAAGGTACACCGTACTTTCACGTTCGACGTCGTCCAGGGTCAGGTCGTCGTCTCCCATGGTGGGTTCGAGCGCATTGATCCAGTCCACGAAGGTCTGGGTCGGCCTGACGCTCAGGGCAGAGCGATTTAGCAGTTTCATGGGATTCTCCTCGCCGTCGAAACGTTGACCATTATGGGTGCTAACGGATTAGTTTGCCATCGGTGCAGACGCAATATCGATTGATTCGGTAAAATGCTGAAGAATTTTTAGCTAGCAACTCCGTTACTCACCGGCACGGCTGTTACAGTCCTATGTACAGCCCTATGCAGGATAGACCATTAGGATACGCTCAATGAATACACAGACACGACTTGAAGCGATTAAACACAGCGTAGAACAGAACGAGCTAAACTGGCCTAACGCTGACATCACTCTCGACCAAGACAACGATTCGCTGGTGTTTACGCTAAAGGACTACGGCGACTTACCTGTTACCCTGACGCATTGCGAGCAAGAGTGGTTGGTGATGACCGAAGTGGCTCCCACCAGCGCGGTTGAGAATATCCATACCTTCAACGATGCTTTGTTGCGCTTAGGCATGACCCTACCGCTAGTCAGCGTTGGCATCCACACCCTGGGTGACGAAGATTACTATGTGGTCTATGGCCAACTGTTTGCAGATTGCAAACTTGAGGCCATCAGTGCTGAAGTCGAAGCTTGCGCTCAGGCTGCATTGGAAATTGCCGATTTAATCGGTTGATTCAAATACTCACGAGTTAACGTGATCCAGGCACCAGCCAGATATCGCCTGTTGTTAAGTATCACCCTGTTGTAAGCCCCACGCGCAAGCGTCGGATTGGTTCGATTTAAGGAGTTACCCGATGTTACTACGCAAAATGTTTACCGCCCTGCGCGGCAAAGCCACTGAAACCGGCGAAGCGATTGTCGATAGTCAGGGGATTCGTATCATGGAGCAGGAACTGCGTGACGCTAAAACAGCAATGAACCGGGCCAATGAAGAACTCACAACCATCATGGCCAGGCGCAACCTTGCCGCCAAGGAAGTGGATACGCTGTCGGATAAAATGGCAGAGTATGAAAAAAGCGCCATGGCCGCGCTTGAAAAAGGCGAGCAGAGCTTAGCGGAAGAAGTCGCTGGGGAAATTGCCCGCCTGGAAAGCGAGCGCGAAATCGCTCAGGCCAATGTAACCCAATACGATGGCACTATCGAAGCACTGAAATCGACCATCGCTAAATCGAAAAGTGAAATTCGCCGCGTTGAGCAGCAGATGTCCCACGTCAAGGCCACTGAAGCCGCGCAAAAAGCACAGGCTGCCGTGGCATCTCAACATGCTGGCCAAAATGCCAGCATGAACAGCGCCGTTGCCTCCCTTGAGCGTATTAAAGAGCGCCAGGCCCTCCAGGCTGAAAAGCTTAAGATCGGTGAATCAATGCAAGCGCAAGACTCCGGCGCTGACTTGGAAGCGCGCCTTTCCCAGGCAGGTATCGGCAAACAGCAGACGTCAGGAAGCGATGTTCTGGCTCGCCTAAAAGCCAAGCAAAATGCTGGCAATTGAGTGCTAGCGTTATTACTACCGCCTGAACGCAAGGAAGACTGACGCCATGCCAGTGCTACAACGGCTACTAAAAGTTTTAAAAGCCTCTACGATTAACGTCAGTTGGACGTTTCTGTTACTGCTGGCACTGGCACATATGGCAACCTCTTGGCTACTCATAGGGCTCTCTGGCGAAGAGGTTGCCAACTCACTGCCGTTGTGGCTGTATTTTTACGTTGTTACGGCTTCCACCGTGGGCTATGGGGACTTCTCGCCGAGTTCAACTGCTGGGCAACTGATCGCTGTGTTTTACCTGATCCCAGGCGGTATTTCGCTATTTGCTGCCCTGATTGGCAAGGCAACCGTCACGGTGGGCAACTTTTGGAGGCAGCAAATGCAAGGAAAAGGCGATTACAGCGACCTTACTGGCCACACGGTGGTGCTAGGCTGGCATGGAGAAACCACTGAAAAGATCATTGATATTCTCAAAGCTGACCGGCAGCTCCCTGATGAAATCGTGCTGTGTGTCACCAAAGACATCAACAACCCACGTCCGGGCGACTTAAAATTCGTCAAGGGTGATAGCTTCGCCAACATGGAGCTTCTCAAGCGCGCCGGCGTTGAAAACGCCAGCCGTATTATTATCTATGACGGCAGCGATGAACGCGTGGCGACTGTGGCGCTTTCCGCTTATAGCCTAAAGTCTCCTGGCTGCCATATCGTTGCCCACTGCGAAAACCCTAATACCGCAGCGATGTTGCGCCGAACATTGCCGGGCATCGAATGCACCGAGGCCCTGGCACTGGAAATGCTAGTGCGTTCAGCCACCGATGCAGGCATTAGTCGCGTCGTGAATGAGCTGCTCGCCGTAAATCATGGTGCCACTCAATATCAAACGCGGCTGCAAGATATTCCTAAAGGCAGCACATTTGGCCAATTATTCGCCCTAGCCAAGGAAGCGCATAATGCCACCTTGCTCGGCGTCACTTCCGTTAGTGGCGAGGCGAATATGCTCAACCCGCCCTCCACCCGTGAGCTAAGCGACGGCGATGTGCTGTATTACATGGCCTATGATCGTCTGACGCCGGCACATTTTTCATCGCTGCTGGCATGACATCCTACCGTTTCATGGAGGTTCATCACCATGCTTGGTTCACTTAAATCACTGTTTCGTGCCAACAGTAAAGGCGTGCAGCAAAAACATGCCAGCGAAACCGCCCAACGCTCTAGCGGCCTACCCGTCGGAATGACCCCAGACGACTTCAACGGTCTTCGACTTGGCGGTATGGTGTCACTCAATATGCTATCGCTGAAGGCGTTCGACAGCCTGAATTTTGATGCCAGTTGGAGTGGCGCAGCGCAGGAAATAGCCGCGATTGGCGTCGTCGAACTTGGCCAGGGCGAACAGCTCGCGCGCTTTTATCTGGAAAACGACACCTGGATTCAAGCCTCCATTGCTAACGGCAAGGTGTTTGAATACAAACTGTTCGATTTCCTGTCGTCACAACATGTTTCTAATCTTGAATTTGATGGTCTGATCAATCAGCCGGATAGCCAGGCACCCGCTCATCCACTCGGCCAGAGCAGCTTTACGCTGGAAGCAGACGACGACATTCCAGACGACCTTAAACGCTATCAACGCGTATGGGGCGCTGAAAGCAGCGCATGGTCAGCCCCGGTAGTGCTTGAGGAAACGGTGACTCGCGCTAATGGCAGCGGAATTTCCCAAGTCACGCACCACTGCATGCTCTATGAGCGCCAAGATCAGGCCTCAGAGCGCTTTGAATATATCCTACTCAGTGCTGAAGCCGATGAGCTGGAAGGCAGTTATCAATTAGTCACCAGCCTGGGAATCGATATCAGCGCAGTGATTATCGAAGCGCATTGATGGTCACCTGAAAGACTCACTGATCACTATTCCCAGCTTCTGCTCACCACGTACGATTTACCACTCACGACTAACGACTAAAAAAGGAAACGATAATGGGCAATATCGGTATGTACTTGGCAGGCCTGCCAGCGTTTTTCGCCTACCTGATCACCGCCGCCATCCTACTGGTAGCGTTCATGGTCGCGTACAGCAAGATTACCCCGCATCATGAATGGAAGCTGATCCAGGAAGGCAACGCCGCAGCGGCAACCGCTTTTGGCGGCGCTACCTTAGGCTTTACCATACCGCTCTATAGCGCTATGGCGAACAGCGTGAGTTTCATTGATTTTATCGCCTGGGGCATCATCGCCTTTATCGTGCAGATCGTTACCTTCTTTGCCATCAAACTGGTGTTGAAAAGCAAAGGACAGAGCCTTTCCGGACATATTACCGATGGCCACGTCGCATACGGCATTTTCGCGGCAACTATCGCTATCGCGGTTGGCCTGCTCAACGCCGCGTCCATGATCTGGTAAGGGGAGACTCTCATGCAATCATCTAACCAGCCACCGCGCCGCAAGCGCAGTTCTCGGCTAACCCTGGCCTTGATGGGCGCGGCCGGTACAGCCGCGTTAGCCGGCTGTGGGCAGTCATCTCCGCCGCAGGACACTCTATCGGACATCAACTTCTCCGAGCCCAAGGCCTACCAGAACATAGAAGAGTGCGTAGCAGACGAGCTTTACACGCGTACCGCCTGTGAAGCGGCGTTTACGGCAGCCGTTGAAGCGGTTCCGCGCTTTGACTCCTTAGAAGCTTGCGAACAGGTACATGGCGAAGGTGCCTGTGAGCCCCCTCCCCAATCAGCTCAACAGGGGCAAGGTGGCAGTTGGTTTGGTCCCGCGCTGATGGGCTATATGGTTGGCAACATGATGGCCAACCGCAATGGCGCACGGGTACAAAGCCTGTATCAGGAACCGGTCTACCGTACCCGCCAGAATCGCGGCGACTGGAATGCTGCGTCGTCCTCTGCTTCTACACGGGTGGACCAACGTAACCAGGCCTTCCGCTCATCGGTTATGCAGTCCAACCAACGGGCAACTCAACGCTCTGGGTTCGGTTCGCGCTCCAGCGCACGGGGTGGATTTGGCTCCTAAGCTAACCTCCGTTCGCTTACTATCTTTCGACGCACTCACCTGCGCCAGCAAGGAGCCGTTTTATGTTGCGCGTTGCCATTACTGAACGCCCTCAATGGCGCGAACTGGCGCACCAGCTAGGGTTTCACTTCCATACCATAGAAGGGGAGCCCTACTGGACCGAGGATGCCTATTACCAGTTTACGCTGGCCCAGATCGAACAAGACATTGAAGATCCCACCGAGGCGCTACACGAGATGTGTATGGATGCCGTTGACCGGGTCTGCCAGTCTGATGCCCTGCTTCACCAGTTAAATATCCCTGAACAGATGTGGGGTGTTATTCGTGCCTCCTGGCGTAATGGCCAGCCCCACCTCTATGGGCGGATGGATTTTGCCTATAGCGGTAATGGGCCTGCCAAACTGCTAGAGCTTAACTACGATACGCCCACCAGTATTTACGAGGCGGGCTTCTTTCAGTGGCTGTGGCTTGAACAGGTGATCGAACAGCGCCTGCTGCCTGCCCACGCCGATCAATTCAATTCGATTCAAGAACGCATGATTGCTGCTCTCGCCCACATCGGGCAGCGCCTTGAACGCGATCCACCAGCCTCTCCGGCACTGCACTTCGCCTCCATCAAAGCCCATGAGGAAGATCGCGCCACTGTTGCTTACCTGCAGGACTGTGCCCTACAGGCGGGACTGAATGCCCCCTTTATCCATATCGAAGACATCGGCTATCAACCCAACACCGACCACTGCTGTTTTGTTGACCTGGAAAACCGGCCCATCCGCGCACTGTTTAAGCTCTACCCCTGGGAAGAAATGAGCGATGACGCTTTCGGTGAGCTGCTGCCCATGATGCAAACCCACTGGTTCGAGCCTCCGTGGAAAGCCATCCTCAGCAATAAGGGCATCCTGCCGTTGCTATGGCAGTGGCATGAAGGCCATCCCAACCTGTTACCGGCGTATTTTGACACCAGTGATGGCACGTCGCTGACACCCGGCTGGGTGCGCAAACCATTTTTCTCTCGGGAAGGTAGCAATATTGAGCTGATAACCACGAGTGGCCAGTACGAAACCGTTGATGGCCCCTATACCGACAACCCGCGTATTTTGCAGGCCTACCACCCGCTGCCGCGCTTTGGCGAGCGGCATGCCCTGATCGGCAGTTGGGTAGTCGGTGACAAGGCGTGCGGCATTGGTATTCGTGAAGACGTTGGCAAAATCACCAAAGACTCCAGTTGCTTCGTACCGCACGCTATTGTCTAGAGCTTGTCAGCGTTACTCGCTGGCTTCGGGGCGCATCGCTGGGAACAGCAGTACGTCCCGAATAGAGGGGCTGTCGGTAAACAGCATTACTAAACGGTCAATACCAATTCCTTCACCCGCCGTTGGCGGTAAGCCATACTCCAACGCGCGCACGTAGTCGGCGTCAAAATACATCGCTTCCAGATCACCGGCATCTTTTTCGGCGGCCTGTTCGCGGAAGCGTTCAGCCTGATCTTCGGCGTCATTAAGCTCCGAGAAGCCGTTGGCAATTTCTCGGCCACCGACAAAGAACTCAAAACGGTCGGTAACAAACGGGTTAGCATCGTTACGACGCGCCAGCGGGCTAACTTCTGCGGGGTATTCAGTAATGAACGTCGGCTGGTCCAGCTTGTGCTCGGCCACTTCTTCGAAGATCTCGGTCTGAACTTTACCCAGCCCCCAGCTCTCCTTCACTTTAATGCCCAGCTTTTCTGCAACCGCTTGTGCGGCTTCCAGCGTATCCAAATCCGCATCGGTGATGCCGTCGCCATGATCAAGAATCGCTTGGCGTAGTGTTAGGCGTTGGAACGGCTTCCCGAAGTCATAGCTAGCGCCTTGGTACTCGATCGTCGTGGTGCCCAGCACTTCTTGGGCCGCCGTGCGCAGCATGGCTTCGGTCATATCGAGCAGATCACGATAATCCGCGTAGGCCCAATAGAATTCGACCATGGTGAACTCAGGGTTATGTCGCGTAGATAACCCTTCGTTACGGAAATTACGGTTGATTTCAAAAACCTTCTCGAAACCACCCACCACCAGACGCTTGAGGTAAAGCTCTGGTGCAATACGCAGATACATATCAATATCCAGCGCATTATGGTGAGTAATAAATGGCCGCGCTGCCGCACCGCCGGGGATCGGCTGCAGCATCGGCGTTTCAACTTCCATAAAGCCGCGAGCTTCAAAGAAGCGGCGCATGGAGCTGATTACCGCCGCGCGAGTTTCAAATACCTTACGCGACTGCGGGTTCATGATCAGGTCTACGTAGCGCTGGCGATAACGCGCTTCCTGATCGGTCAGGCCGTGGAACTTATCCGGCAGTGGACGCAGGCTCTTGGTCAACAGCTGCGCTTCTACCATCATCACGTACAGGTCGCCCTTACCCGACTTGTGTACTGGGCCACGGGCAGCGACGATATCACCGATATCCCACCCTTTGATGTCCTCAAGCACGTCAGCAGGCAAGCCCTTTTTATCTACGTAGAGCTGGATTTGGCCGGCCACATCTTGGATCACGATAAACGGGCCACGCTTACGCATGACGCGACCAGCCACCGATGCTTGATGATCAAGCGTTTCAAGCTCCGCTTTATCCTTTTCGCCCAGCAGGTTGTGTAGCTCAACCGTGAGGCTGTCACGGCGAAAATCGTTCGGGAAAGCGCTCTTACCTTGCTCAGCGGCGCGCTCACGGCGAGCCGCGAGCTTGGCACGGCGCTCGGCGATTAGGTGGTTTTCGTTATCGAGAGAAGACGCGTCTTGGTTAGCCATCGGGCACCCTGTTCAATGTTCAAACGCTAAAAAGATGACGAACCCCCTGATTAACTATTGCGCTTGGCCATACTGCGTTAAAAATCGCCTCAAAATGCTCATTTACAACCCGTAAACTGCGCTTTTTCGTTGATTTTTGCCTTGTCTGGTCTGCGCTCATCACATTAATCAGAGGCTTCTTACAAACCCTGCTTCAGGCTGGCGACGATAAACTGATCTAAATCGCCGTCGAGCACTTTGTCGCAGTTGCTAGACTGAACGCCGGTGCGCAGGTCTTTGATGCGTTGATCGTCCAGTACATACGAGCGAATTTGGCTGCCCCAGCCGATATCGGCTTTAGAGTCTTCCGCTTCCTGCTTGGCCGCATTGCGCTTTTGCATTTCGTGTTCCCACAACTTGGCCTTCAACTGCTTCATGGCGAAGTCGCGGTTGGCATGCTGGCTGCGTTGATTCTGACACGCCACCACAATGCCGGTCGGCTCGTGGGTGATCCGTACTGCTGAGTCGGTGGTGTTAACGTGCTGGCCACCCGCACCGCTAGAGCGATAGGTGTCTACCCGCAGGTCAGAGGGATTAATTTCAACCTCAAAGCTGTCGTCAATTTCCGGCGACAAAAATACCGATGCAAACGACGTATGACGGCGGCCGCCGGAATCAAACGGGCTTTTACGCACTAGACGGTGCACACCAGTTTCAGTGCGCAACCAGCCAAAAGCATAGTCACCTTGAATATGCAGCGACGCCGATTTAATGCCTGCTACTTCACCAGCAGAAATTTCGATAATCTCTGCTTTGAAACCGTGGCTCTCCGCCCAGCGTAAGTACATACGCAGCAGGATATTCGCCCAGTCTTGAGCTTCGGTACCGCCCGACCCAGACTGAATATCCAGATAGGCATTATTCTCGTCCATTTCACCGGAAAACATGCGGCGAAACTCAAGCTTTTCCAGTGCCGCTTGCAGACCATCGAGCTCTTTGCGCACTTCATCGACGGTGCCTTCGTCATCTTCCATTTCCGCAAGCTCAAGCAAGTCGCGGCTATCAGCCAAGCCTTGGTCGAGCTCATCGATGGTGGCCACGATGGCTTCAAGCGATGCCCGCTCTTTACCCAGCTTTTGAGCATAGTCTGGATCGTTCCAGACATTAGGGTCTTCAAGTTCGCGGGAGACTTCTTCTAGCCGATCTTTGCGTTCGGCATAGTCAAAGATACCCCCTAAGAACGTCTGTCCGCTCAGACAGGTCCTTGATCTGGTTATGTATCGGATTTGTTTCCAACATGGATCGCCTAGCCTTGGTCAGTATCGCACGGTTCAAAAGAGACAGGCGCCGCTGGGGCAGCTAAGCGCCTAGGCTTACAAATGCCAACGCTAGCCGCCCCAGCGGCGAAATTCTGAGACGCATTGTAACGAAAGCCAACGCTTACCGCACCCACCCTGAAAAACGATCGCCACGCAAAAAAACCCGGCGTAAGCCGGGTTTATAGGTAAAACGATTAAAGCAGACAGCTTATCATCAGAAACGATAGGTAAGCTGAGCACCGAAACCATGGGCTTCGTTTTTATAGTCTGCGGAGTAGTTAGAGGTAATCGGCGGTGTTTGCTGACCGGCAACAGTAAAGCTGTCGGTTTTGCTCTGATCAACCTGGGTGCTACGCTCGGTAAGGTACGAGTAGGCAACGTCCAAGGTTAAATCAGGCGTGGGGCTCCAGCCTGCACCAATCGAGAAAATCCGACGGTCGTCAGAGGGAATACGCACGCTGCGAGTTTCATCCTGGGTGGGCGTAAAGTCCAGCGCTACCCCAGCGCGTAGTGCCACTGTTGGTGTTAACTGGTACTCGCCACCGGTAGAGAATGCCCACGCATTGGAGTAATTCTGCTGTTCGTTGGTAATTTCACCACGCTCGGTGCCGGTGACCAAAATCTGGTCAAAGCGACTCCAGCGTGCCCAGGAAACACCGAACATCAGCTTCAGCTTGTCGCTCATTTCCTGAGTCAACGAGAAGTTGACTGTTTCAGGCGTTGTTAAATCCAGCGCTGCCGTATCTGTTACTGTGCCGATCCCTAGCTGATCCAACACAGGTGAGTTAGCCGCAAAGCTACCTTCCAGATTAAAATCTACTTTTGAGCGGTACGTTAAGCCGAACGTAGTTTCAGGTGCTGGCTGATAAATGACACCCAAGTTATAGCCCCAGGCCTCATCATCGCCTTCCACACGCGAATCCACTTCAGAAAGGCCTAGCGGAGTTGCCACAGGCACCTGACGACGCAGTTCACCCTCTACTCGGTTATAGGTGAGGCCTGCGCCGACAGACCACTGCTCGTTAAAACGATACGAGACCGTTGGCTGAGCCGTCATCACTTTTACTTCGGTGTAGTTGCCCTGGTTACGCCCCTGAAAACCATTTTCGTATTCGGTTTTAGAACCGAATGGCGCGTAGACCCCAAAACCGAATGCCAGCTTTTCATTAACAGGGTGCGCATAGAAGGCAAAGGGAATTAGCGTACCTGGCACCATGTCACCATCGTTGGTGCCCGCCACTGGCAACGTATCTGTCGCCCCCCCTGTCGCTTGTAGGAAAGCAGGGCTACTCTGTGAGGCACGTACATTAGAAATGTCGCTATTTACGTTGAGGAACGTGCCACCTACCGTAATTTGGGCACGATCAAGAAACGACATACCTGCCGGGTTACCGTACACAATGGTTGCATCATGCACATTTGAGCTGCGCCCGGCATGACCATATCCCTGTCCGCTGACGCTCTGCTCATTGATTTGATAACCGCCTGCTTGCGCCTGACTAACAAAAGCAACTGATGCTACTGCGGCCGCCAAGGTGAGCTTTTTAAATTTATTATGCATAGTGGGCCTCTCTTCCCAATGATCCGATGGATACTTCCATCCACCCTCTTTGTTCTAACACCTCAGTTTTCGCCTAATGACCGCTTGGGATCAAGGGCAAACGAGCGTTTTATTTCGGTTTTGACTTATACATTAGTCGAACGAGTGTTTTAAATCAGTGTTTTAGTCATTTCGACTGAAGGTCACAATATCGCTTGACCTATGTGTTACCCATAGGTTTTACACTTAAAAACATCAAAACTTCCACGCAGAGGACGTTATGCAGCCTGGAGAGATGAAGGTCGGCGAACTTGCCAAACGCGGTAGCGTTACCGCAGAAACGGTTCGCCATTACACCCGTGAAGGGTTGCTGGCACCAACACGCCACCCTGAGAACGGTTACCAGTTATTTTCAACTACTGACTTAGAGCGACTGCACTTTATTCAACGAGCACGCAAGCTCGGCTTTAGTGTGGCTGAGATTCGCGACATCCTGGCTCACGCCGATCAAGGCGACTCCCCATGTCCATTGGTGCGCGATCTACTTACCCACCGACTACCACAAATACGGGCACGCATTGCCGAGCTTGAAGCGCTCGCCCAACGCATGGAACAGGCATTAGAGAGCTGGCAGCACATGCCAAATGGCATGCCCGATGGTCATAGCCTATGCCGTTTAATTGAGAGTTTTCCCGAGGAGACACCATGCAATCACGCACCATGCAGCCACAAACACTGAGTCGCACCGTGCCGGGCATGAATTGCCAGGGCTGCGTAAAGCGTATGCGCGAGGCGATTCAAGCCGCAGACCCCAACGCCCTCGTTGAAGGCTTTCCCGCAGAAAAACGCTTGGAAGTTACCAGTACGTTAGAAAACGATTCACTGGACAGCACATTAAGTGAAGCGGGCTATCCACCGGGTGACTCCAACAGCGAGACTCAACCACCGACGGAAAGTGATACTGCGCCAACGGTCGATAACGGTAACGACAAACTGACGGCTGAAAATGAGACGCCCACCAGCGCGCCTCAACAGAGGCTATTGATTAGTGGCATGACCTGCGCAGGCTGTGTGAATAGCGTCGAAAAAGCGTTGGTCAACACCCCGGGCGTTACCGACGCCTCGGTGAACTTTGGCACCCACACCGCCCAAGTAACCGGCAGGGTTGAGCGCGCGGCTCTGATTAACGCTGTGGCGGCAGCAGGCTACCGCGCCGAGCCTATTGTCGACATGCGCGAGGCCGAACGCATTCGTGAGTCCCAAGAGGCCGCAACCTATCGCCAGCGCCTGCGCGGCAGCATGCTGTCATTAGCGCTGGCTATTCCGCTCATGCTGAGCATGTTCGTTTATCACCCGCACCCCATGGGAATGGGCCGTCTTTATTGGCTGGTCATTGGCCTGCTTACCCTGGCTATTTTGGCATTTCCAGGGCGGCACTTTTTTACCAACGCTTGGAAACAGTTCAAGCTCCATCAGGCCAATATGGACACGCTCGTGGCCATGGGTACGGGTACCGCCTGGCTCTATTCGATGATGGTCGTGGCGTTTGCTCCTTGGCTACCAGAGGTCGCTCAAGGCATCTACTTTGAAGCATCGGCCATGGTGGTGGGGCTCATCCTGCTCGGCAATGCCATGGAGTTACGTGCCCGTGGACGCACCAGCAGTGCATTAAAACGCTTGCTAGACCTGCAGGAGAAAACTGCACGCGTGATCCGTAATGGCCAAGAGCAGGAGTTGCCTGTTGACGACGTAGCGATAGACGATCATATCCGCGTACGCCCCGGCGAACGACTGCCAGTGGATGGCATCGTACTCGATGGCCAAAGCTATATTGATGAATCCATGCTGACCGGTGAACCGCTGCCCGTTCATAAAAACGCGGATGACGATGTCAGCGCTGGTACTGTTAACGGCAATGGCAGCTTGGTCTATCGCGCCACTCGTGTGGGCAGCGACACTCGCCTGGGACGCATAACCGAACAGGTCGCCAGCGCTCAAAACTCTCGTCCGCCAATTGGTGAACTGGCCGATAAGGTATCGGGAATTTTTGTTCCCAGCGTGATGATCATCGCCGTACTAACCGCACTGATCTGGTTTAACGTCGGCCCCGCTCCCGTGGTGATCCATATGCTGGTGACCGCCACCACGGTACTGATTATCGCCTGTCCCTGCGCATTAGGGCTGGCAACACCCATTTCCACCATGATTGGGGTGGGTAAAGCCGCCGAGCACGGCGTGCTGGTAAGAAGCGGTGAAGCGTTACAAACCGCCAGCCAAATCACCACCTTAGTGGTGGACAAAACCGGTACGCTGACTGAGGGCAAGCCTCAAGTGACCGATGCGACTGTACTACATAATGATTCTTCGCAAGTGCTCGCCTGGGTAGCCGCACTGGAAAGTCGTTCGGAACATCCGTTAGCCAATGCATTAACAGCTTATGCGGAAGCGCATAATGCCCCTGCTGAAACACTGGATACGTTTGATAGCGTCACCGGTGGCGGCGTGAAAGGTAGCACCCAAGCAGGCGACTCACTGCTGCTGGGCAATGCCCGCCTACTCGAAGAGGCTGGTGTGGATCTAACCCCCGCAGAAGAGAGCGTACGCCAGCTAGAAGCGAAAGCACGTTCATTGGTATACCTGGCAGCCAATGGCAAGCTAGCTGCTCTATTCGGTATCAGTGACCCGCTGCGTGCTGACGCGGCTGCCGCAGTGAAACGCTTACAAGAAGATGGCTTAACCGTCGTCATGCTCACCGGCGATAATGAACATACTGCGGCCGCTGTGGCACGGGAAGTGGGCATTAGCGAGTTTAGAGCAGGCATGACGCCAGATGATAAGCACGCGGAAATTGAGCGTCGTCAGCAGGCAGGAGAGGTTGTAGGCATGGTGGGTGATGGCATCAACGATGCCCCAGCACTGGCTCGTGCTAACGTTGGCTTTGCCATCGGCCAGGGCACCGACATCGCTATGGAGAGCGCCGGAATTACCTTGATGCGCGGTTCGCTACATGGTGTGGCTACTGCTATCGAGTTAAGCCGGGCGACGCTCACCAACATCAAACAGAACCTAGTCGGAGCCTTTGGCTATAACGTACTGTGCATCCCGATTGCTGCCGGCGTGCTTTACCCGTTCACCGGCATGCTGCTGTCACCCATCATTGCCGGTGCGGCCATGTCGCTATCGTCAATCACCGTGGTGAGCAACGCCAACCGCTTACGGCTTTGGAAACCCGCCCAACAGGAGGCCTCATGAGCCTATTGATCAACCTGGCAGGAATCGGTCTTATCGCCGCTATCGTATGGTGGTTTTGGCTTAGCGCCTGATAAGTAATTTCAACGTGGCTGTAGCATCATGGGTAGGCCGCCTTGTGGGCGTAATGTCAGTCGACATTCAATGCTCACTTGGTGGCCTGAAACCAGTTTAGGCGTGAAATGCTGCGCCAATGTTGCCAAGCAGAGAACGCCTTCGTAAAGCCCAAAGCGTTTGCCGAGACAAACACGTGGCCCCACGCTAAAGGGTAGATAAGCAAATTTGTCTGGACGTGGAGCCTCGGGAAGAAAGCGCTCAGGAACAAAATGATCGGGCGCCTCCCACAATTTACGGTGCCGGTGCAGCAACCAAGGGGATACGAGCAAAACGGTCCCCTCGCGCACATCGCGATTGCGCACCTTATCCTCCCCACGCGCTTGTCGGCTTAGCATGGGTACCGGTGGATATAGCCGCATGGCTTCCTCAAATACCGCCATTGTATAAGGCAGTTTAGCGACATCTTCGTAGCACGGCGTTCTACCACCGAGCACGTCATCAAGTTCATGCTGCAGGCGCGCCATAGCCTGAGGGTCATAATCAAGCAGGTACCAACACCACGCCAATGCGTTAGCAGTCGTTTCATGGCCTGCCATAAACATGACAATCGCTTCATTACGCACCGCTTTTCGGCCCATCGGACAGCCATTATCTCCGCCATCTTTCATAGACGTCATAAAGCTCTCAATCAGGCTATGCTGTCCTTGCCCTGATCTGTGCGTATGACGATCAATAATACGGTCAATAATTTCATGCACTTGTTTTGCTGAATAGCGCGTACGTGCTCTTCGCAGTGGATTACCTAGCAAACTTAAAAATGGCAATCCCAGCATATTGGCCATATCTAAATGCTCAGAATGACGCTGATATTCGGTAAAACCAGCCACCACCTGCTCAGCTTCTTCGTCGGTGGTATCATCCCCAAAAATCGTTCGGCCAATGATACGCGCTGTTAAATGAGCCATCTCAGTCAGCATATCAATGGGCGTATCTGATGGATGCTGGGCCCATCGCTTGGCAGTTTCCTCCGCCGAGGCGGTCATGGTGGTACAGAAACCGGGTAACAGAGCGTTGGTTAGCGATGGCGCGCACTGGCGGCGGCGCTGACGCCACAAATCGCCATCGCTGACAAACAACCCATCATCAAGAAGCGGTTCCAGAGCACGGCGCATTTGCGGACTTTTACGATCATAGTTGTCGTGCTGCTCAAGGAAAACGCGACGAACCGTATCGGGGCTATTACACAGAACATAGTCTTGCTTCATCAGCGCCATGCGCGAGGTACGTATTGAGTAGTCTTCCTCCCGCCAGACAGAAAGCAGATTGTGCTGCGCTAGACGCAAGCGATGCACGATGCCTTTACTGGCTGAAACAGGCGTTACCTTGACCGGAGGTTCCAAGCCCTTAGCCCGGTTCAATGCCGCAGAAAGCCCCTGATGGTCATTCGCACTTTTTGTTGTTACTGCTTTGCATAAAACACTATCTTGGTGCATTGTCCCCTGCCCTACTATTTATATGTTTGGAAGCCGACTCTTATTCACGGGACATACTTTTTAACTAAATTTAACGACGTCTACCTTAACAGGAACAGCCGGCTTGGCGCATCGACGGTTAATTACCCTGCTTGATAAGAAATCTCTAGCGACCTGTCTCGTTAGTTCTATTTAACTAACACCGATATACCGCCCTGGTTTGTGATTCAAGGCAATAATCAAATTCAGCGTCAGTGCCCCCAACACGGAGTAACCCACGCGGTCTAGCGGTAGCTGGGTCAGTGCCACCAGCAAAATTAGCCCGTCGATCCCCAGTTGCACATAGCCTGCCCGCAGGCCATGCTTTTCTTGCAGATAGAGCGCGAGAATATTAATTCCCCCAAGGCTGGTTCGATGCCGGAACAACATCAACATGCCTATGCCCATTAAAGCGCCTCCCATCAACGCAGCGTACAGCGACGGAACATTGGCGAACTGTACCCAACCTTGGGTGAGTTCAGAAAACAACGACACGAGACCGATAGCGGCAAACGTGCGCAGCGTAAAACTCCACCCCATGCGCTTAATGGCCAAATAGTAAAATGGTACATTGATGGCAAAAAACCAGAAGCCAAATCCCCACCCAGTCACGTAATTCAGCAGTAATGCCAGCCCAGCGGTGCTGCCAGTGATCAATACCGAATGGGTATAAAATGCCACACCTAAAGCAACAAACAGCGTGCCAAGTACCATGGCCATCATATCTTCATAGTATTTATGCGGATCTTTAGGCAGATCGTCCCGCATGAGGATGTCCTTTTGTAGAATTATTCGAGCACTTCTTCCAAGAGACTCTGCAACGTCAGTGTCTTTACAGAGAATCACCGGGGAGGGAGAACGTATTTCCGACGCTCAATGGCTCTTATTTCATCAGCGCCCCAGCGCACTCTCTAGTATATTGGCTGCATTGGCTGCCCCATTTGCTTTCTGCACGGCGCTTGAAAAACGCTGGGCAGATTGACGAAATACGGGCTCATGCATTAGTCGCTCTAGCTGTCGCACCAATTTATTGGGGTTAATTCTACGCACTGACATCTGCAAGCCGAATTTTTGGCGCACGCCAATTTGAGCATTGAGACGCTGCTCATAGTGGGCAGGCAGCGCCAGCATTGGCACACCCGCCGCTAATGACTGATACATACTGCCATTGCCACCGTGATATAGCATTGCTCGGGCATGCGCCAAGAGCTGTGAGCCAGGCGCATAGCGCGTAAAACGAAAATTATTCGGGGCAGCGTTCATCACCTCTTCGCTTACCTGACCACCGGTGGTCACCATAAAACGGTAAGGCAGCGCTCCCAACGTGGGATACGTGCTGCGCAGGAAATGCTCTAACAACCCTGTTGACCCCATGGTGATATAAATATTGGGCGTGCCATCTTGGAGCTCATCAAACCATTCAGGTAACGGGGCCGTTAGATCTGGGGAGATCGGCCCTACCATATGATAATCGCGAAACCGTTTAGGCAAGCTGTAGAGCCCTGGTAAATCAGGCGAAATCATTGGCATGTGATAGAGCATGTCAAAGGCATTTCGGTCTGGCCGCTGATACTTCTGATAAAGTCGCCGTCGGATACCAGACAGTAAATAGCGGTCTAAGCCTTTAGCAGCGTAGTAAGTAGGTGTTGGCGGCGTTAACAGTCTTGCGGCATAGCCATTCATGATGCCAGCACACGGGACGCCGGCAATGTACGCGGCAGTACTGGCACTTACCGTGGCATCACCCACCACTAAATCAGGTTTGACCTGTTCGATAGCCTGCAACTGGGACTCAATAATCTTGGTTAGAGGCGCCCAATAGCGTAGGTGCACCATATCCCAAAAGGAGGCTTTCCAGCCAAGACGTTGGAAGCGTATCCATATATCGGGAAGATTCGGCTCTCGAGCATAGATAAGAGGGAACCCTGCTTCCTGAACAAGGCTCAAGCGAGAGCTGGGATGGTTAGGATCATCACCCGCGAAAATCACTTCGTGCCCACGTTGGCGCAGTACGTTGGCTATCTCGATACAACGCACTGTATGCGCAAGCACCCACCCTAGAGGGAAAAACAGGATACGTGACGGTCTGGCAGCCACATGGCTACCACTAAGCGAGTCTGACATACCAAGTTTCCTGTCTTATTCAACCATCAAACGATGTTGTCCACTGACTAAAATCCGCGAATAGCAAAGAGGATTAGACAGGGCTGGCGTGTTCTACCATCAACTGCAATGACTCTCGTCCTCGCCAGCGGTTGCGATTGAGCTTATAGGCGCAGTGCAGCGTGTCGCCCACGCTAAATGAGGGGAGCTCCCCTGGCGTTAACGCCCGGAACCAAATCGCTTTGCTAGTCACCGCGCCCATGGAAAGTTCCATCATCAGGTGAGAACCTTCAGCACCTACTGGGCGTAGTGCTTCAACAATAAAGCGCCCTTCAAATAGTGGCGGGTCAAACTCACGCCCGTAAGGGCCAAGCGCTTCAACTTCGCTTAGCGTTAACAGAGATAGCTGCGACGTAGAGAGCTCGCCATCTGTCCATAGCCGCGGATAAAGCGGTGTATCGCCTAGTTGCTCACCAACGGCCTGTAAAAAAGCAGCTTTAAAGGCCGCTAACTGTTCTCTTGGTACGCCGACACCCGCCGCCCCACTATGGCCGCCAAAGCGCGGTAGCGACTCAGGGGCTAGCTCAAAGGTGCGTTGCAGCGCATCCCGTAGGTGCAGGCCATCAATCGAGCGACCAGAACCAGTCAACATATTGGGCGCCGCCGCGCGGGTCAGCACCAACGCGGGGCGGCCATAGGCCTGCACTAACCGCGAAGCGACAATACCTTGCACGCCAGGGTGGCCATCTTCCAGCAGTACCACCACCGCAGGCTCATTAGCCTCCAGCGACGAAACGGCAAGCGCACGAGCCTCCTCCGCCATATCCGCTTCAATCGCCTTGCGAGACTGGTTGTCTTGATCAAGCACCTCTAGCTGACGATTGGCGACACTGTCGCTTTCTGCGAGCATAAAGTGTAACGCCGCATAGGGGTCATCCAGCCGTGAGCGAGCATTAATTCGTGGCCCCATTTGGAACGCCAGCGTTTCGGCGTTAAATGGCACACTATCTGCCCCAAGCCGCGCCGCCATGGCGCGCCAACAGGCAGCGTCCATACGGTTGATCAGCGTTAATCCGTAGTTAACCACTGCGCGGTTGGCCGGACTACCGCCCAGCGAAACACAGTCCGCTACGGTGCCCAGCGCGACGTAAGAAAGCCACGGTGATAGCTTAGGTGTCGCATCAGGCAATGCCCCCCATTCAATCAATACGCCGCGGGCAAGCGACATCAAAAGCCATGCCACCATACACCCAGCGATCGTTTTATCGGGATAGTCACAATCACTGCGTGTCGGGTTAACGCAGGCATAGGCAGAAGGCGGTGGGCCTTCCAACGGCAGCGCGTGGTGGTCGCTGACCACCACATCAATACCAGCGGCTTTCAAGCGTGCAATTCGCGGCTCATCTGAGCTACCGCAGTCAGCGGTAATCACCAGCGAGGGCAGCGGTTTTAAACCAAGTGTGCGCTCCACCAGCGGCAGGCTAATGCCATAGCCATCGTGGATACGGTGGCCAATCAAACTATGTAACTTGTGTTCAGATACGCCAAACAGCTCCACCAACGTACGCCGAATCACCACATGGGAGGTGATGCCGTCCACATCGTAGTCGGTGAGAATGCCGATGGACTCCCCTTCTGCCACTGCCTGGGCAATACGTTCAGCGGCACGGCGGCCATCGGCTAGCTTTTCTGGATGCGCCAAGTAGCGCAAGCTCGGCGCCACCAGGGGTGCGAGCTCGCCCTTATAGCCCGGCAATCGTGAGGCCAATAGCCGTGCTTGTAGCTCGCTTAAGCCTTCCGCTTGGGCACGCACATAGATAGCCTCGTCCAGTGGACGAGGCTCTAAGCGTGGCTGATTGGCGTTCTGCTGCGTAAGTGCGGGTTCGTCGGCCATGACGCCTCAGCGCCGATTGTCAGCGACAAACTGCTGCACGGCGCTCAGCTCAGCGGGCAGCACCGTGTAACGCTCTTCGCGCTCAAGCAAATCATCCATATGAGTGGGCAACGGCACACCCTGGAAACCTGCCTTGACCACGGCTTCAGCGAATTTCGCCGGATGCGCGGTAGCAAGCGTAATCACCGGCGTCGTGGTATCCACTCGTGCGCGCTCTGCAGCGCGATAGCCAGTGGCCGTATGGGGGTCAAGGATCTCCCCAGTACGGTGATGGGCTTCACGAATGACTTCCAGAATGGTCGCATCATCAACGCTATGGCTGGCGAATTTTTCGCGCAGCTTGGCCAGCGGTGCATCGGCAAGCGCCGTAGGCTCTTGCTGGAAGCGTTCTAGTAGCGCTGCCACAGCGGCACCATCGCGGTCGTATGCATCAAACAGCAAACGCTCAAAGTTTGACGAAACAACGATGTCCATTGACGGCGCGAGGGTCGCTGCCAACTCTTTCTTGGAGAAATCATTGGCGGCAAGCGTGCGATGCAGAATGTCGTTGGCATTAGTGGCAATAATGAACTGCTTCACCGGCAGCCCCATCTTAAACGCCATGTAGCCTGCGAAGACGTTACCGAAGTTAGCCGACGGAACGCAGAAGCTCACTTCTCGCTGAGGCGCGCCCAATGCAACACCAGCGGCGATGTAGTACACGATCTGCGCCATAATGCGCGCCCAGTTGATCGAGTTCACCGCCACTAAGCGCGTGCCATTCAGGAAATCCTGATTAGCAAAGCTCGCCTTAACCATTGCCTGGGCATCATCAAAATTGCCTTCGATAGCAATATTGAAGACGTTGTTGGCGAGCACCGACGTCATCTGGCGGCGCTGCACTTCAGACACGCGGTTATGCGGGTGGAGAATAAAAATATCGAGGTTATCGCAGTGGCGACAGCCTTCAATAGCCGCGGAACCGGTATCCCCAGAGGTCGCGCCCATAATGACGGCACGTTCACCACGCTTTTTCAGGAAATGATCCAGTAGCCGCCCTAGCAGCTGCAGCGCGACATCTTTAAACGCCAGCGTTGGGCCATGGAACTGCTCTAGCAGAAAGTGATTGGCATTCAACTGCTTTAACGGCACAACGGCGTCATGATTGAACGTGGCGTAAGCTTCTGTCACCAAGCGACGGAAGGTATCGTCGTCAATTTCACCATTTACAAACGGCTTCATGACCCGAAAAGCAATCTCGGCGTAGGAAAGGCCAGCCATGCTGGCCAGCTCTTCCTTAGAAAACTCGGGCAGCGTTTCCGGCACATAAAGTCCACCGTCGCTGGCCATTCCGGTTAGCACAACCTCTTCAAAGGAGAGCGCGGGCGCTTGGCCACGCGTGCTGATATAACGCATGAGTTACTCCCCTTCGCTCAGACTTTCAACGCGAATACGGGTAACCGGCCCAGCAATATCCGCCATGGACTCGATTTCACGGATAGCATCGTTCATCTGTTTCTCTTTTGTGCGATGCGTCAGCAAAATGATTGGCACCAACTCACCTTCAGTAGCCTCTTTCTGGATCAGCGCTTCAATAGAGATGCCCTGCTCGGCCAGAATGGTGGCAACACGCGCCAACACACCCGGGCGATCCACCGCCAACAGACGCAGATAATACGCTGTGGTAATATCTTCCATCGGCATAATAGGCAGTTGACTGGCATCATCGTCGATGCCGCTAAACGCTAGGTAAGGCACCCGGTAGTGGTGATCCGTGGCGATATCACGGGCAACATCCAGCAGGTCGGCTACGACGGCAGACGCTGTCGGCTCAGCACCGGCGCCAGCGCCGTAGTAAAGTGTTGGACCAACCGCATCGCCCATCACAGCAATCGCATTTTTAACGCCGTGCACATTCGCCAGCAGGCGCTCTTTAGGAATCAACGTCGGGTGAACTCGGAGCTCTAGCCCTTGATCAGTCCGTTTAGAGATGCCCAGATGCTTAATCACGTAACCCAGGTTATCGGCCTGCTCGACGTCTTCTGCAGTAATGCGAGAAATACCTTCGGTGAAGGCTTTATCAAACTGCAGCGGCACGCCATAGGCAATTGACGCCAGGATGGTCAATTTATGGGCAGCGTCGATACCTTCCACGTCGAAAGTGGGGTCAGACTCCGCGTAACCTAGCGCTTGGGCTTCGGCCAACACGTCTTCAAACGCGCGACCTTCATCACGCATATGGGTGAGAATGTAGTTACCGGTGCCGTTTATGATGCCCGCTACCCACTCGATACGGTTAGCACCAAGGCCTTCGCGTAGCGATTTGATGACCGGAATACCGCCCGCCACAGCCGCCTCAAAGGCAACAATGACGCCTTTCTTATGCGCGGCGCGGAAAATTTCATTACCGTGAACAGCAATCAATGCCTTGTTGGCAGTCACAACGTGTTTGCCGTTTTCAATCGCCGTTAGCACCAGCTCGCGGGCGATATCGTAGCCACCAATCAGCTCTACCAGCACATCCACGTTAGGGTTATTAGCCACCTCAAACACGTCAGAAGTCGCATTAATGCCGGTAATATCACAGTCAGGGTGAATACTGCGGTGGGCAACCTGCTCAATCACAATCGGGCGGCCAGCACGACGGCTAATGTCATCAGCGTTACGTGTTAAGACGTTAAATGTACCGCCACCGACTGTACCTAACCCACAAATGCCTACTCTTACCGGTTTCAAAATACTTCCCCTTTCGTGATGGGCACCCATAGGTGCCGCCTCTTAAATCAGTGTCTCAGCGCTATCGTTCGTCACTGCACGTGACGTTATTCGTCTTCCAAGCCTAACATGCTAACGAGCCGGTCGGGGGGTACAAACCCTGGCACCATTTTCCCGTCGGGCAACACAATCGCAGGAGTACCCTGCACGCCCACAGCCTTACCTAATTCGTACTGATCGGCAACGGGGTTATCGCAGTTTGCCGATGCAGCAAGCGTTTGGCCTTGTTTAGCTTGAGTCATGGCCTCGCTACGGTTATCCGAACACCACACTTGCTCAAGCGTCGTCGCAGCACCACTGCCCATGCCTGCGCGTGGAAAGGCCATATAGTGCACTGCAATGCCGCGCTCGTTAAGCTCAGGCACCGTTTCATGTAGCCGCTCGCAGTATGGGCAGGTAGGATCCGTAAACACAATTACCGTAGCTTTCGGCTCACCCACACCTTGAAAAACGACTCGCTCGCTCGCTGGAATGGCAGCAAGCACTGTAGCCCTTTCTTGGTTACGCGCCTGCTCGGTTAAGTTAACCAAACCATTATCCGCGTTTTGATAGAGGTCCCCTACCAAAAAGTGGCTACCATCGGCATTGGAGTAAAAAGATTCACCACTTTCCAGAACAACGTGGTACACCCCGTCCATTGGCGTTGCGTTTACCTGCTCCACCGGCATTGACTGGCCGTTAACTTGCAAGTTCTCCGTCAGATACTCGGAAACGGAGTCAGCACTGGCAACAGCAGGCAGTAAACACCCCGCAAGCGCCAGCCAGGGAACACAGGATTTAGCAACTAAAGACATACGTTGATGCATTGTATCTTCAACCTCGCGGATGGTGTTCGGCATGCAATTGCTCCAGGCGCGCCTGGGCAACATGCGTATAAATTTGCGTTGTAGATAGGTCGCTATGACCTAACAACAGCTGTACGACCCGCAAATTAGCACCATGATTCAATAAATGAGTCGCAAATGCGTGGCGTAACGTGTGAGGCGACAAGGGCCGAGTAATACCCGCAGTGATAGCGTGGGCTTTAATGCGGTGCCAAAACGTTTGCCGCGTCATGGCTTTATCTGCTCGCCCAGGAAACAGCGCGGGCCGTGTAGGATCTTGCATCAGCGCAGGCCGAGCCGTCTTCACATAATGCCCTATCCACTCGGCAGCCTCTTCACCCATTGGCACCAGCCGATCTTTATCGCCCTTGCCTCTTACGCGAACAACCCCTTGGCGAAGATTGACCGCATCGCCAGTCAATCCAACCAGCTCCGACACGCGTAGCCCGCAGGCATACAACAGCTCAAGCATGGTGCGGTCGCGAACTCCAAGCGAGGTGCTGATATCAGGGGCGAGCAACAGACGCTCAACCTCTTCCTCTTCCAGGGTATTCGGCAAGCTAGGGCGTACCCGCGGCAGCGACACATTGGCCAATGGGTCGCTGGCGATATGCCCATAAAGCCGTGCCCAACGGTAAAAACTGCGCAGCGACGAGAGTAGCCGTGCATTACTGCGTAGTTGATAGCCCTGTTCTCGACGTACTTCCAACCACTCGCTAAAACGCTCTGATGAAGGAGTTAACAGTGTTTCTCCCGCACTTTCGAGCTGCTGTTGCCAAGCAGTTAAGTCATGCCGATAGGCCGCTAACGTATGGTCGCTTGCCCCTTGCTCTAACCATAAGGCATCTAGATAGGCATCTATCACGCTCATAGGCTAACGGCCTCTTGACGGTGGTACCACACAAACAAAAACCCCGCCCCGCAAAGCGGTGACGGGGTCTTGGTATCCGAGCGCGACGCATGTCAAAAACAGCGTGCGCCCGTGAAAAAGTGGCAGTTAAGCCAGCTTTTCCTTGATACGCGCCGACTTGCCGCTGCGCTCGCGCAGGTAATACAGCTTGGCTTGACGAACGTCACCGCGACGCTTGACTTCAATAGAGTCAACCAACGGGCTGTAGGTCTGGAAAGTACGCTCAACACCAACACCGTGAGAAATTTTACGTACGGTGAAAGCGGAGTTCAGGCCACGGTTACGCTTACCGATGACCACACCTTCAAACGCCTGCAGACGCTCACGAGTACCTTCCTTTACTTTAACCTGAACGACGATGGTGTCGCCCGGTGCAAAGGCCGGAATCTCTTTGCCCATTTGCTCGGATTCGATCGCCTGGATCACCTTGTTCTTGCTGCTCATTTTCATACTCCTAAATAACGTAATGGCTTGCCACGCAGTTGTGGAAGGGGCAAACCGTGATCCCGGCGCTCGAAGCGAGCTACGCGGGAGTCGTTATGGGTGACGCAGGTGCGTAGGCTAAGTCTCGTAGACTAACTGTCTCACAGACTATCTGCCTAATTTGCCCTGCACCGCCGCTCGGTTCTATGCAATTGAAGAACAATCACTTAGTTGACAGAGCGTGTTCCTCGATAAACTCGTCTAGAAGCCGCTGTTGCTCGGCATCAAGCGTACGCCCTGCTAATAAATCAGGACGGCGCTGCCATGTACGGCCTAACGACTGTTTTAACCGCCAGCGCTTGATGGCCGCATGATTACCGCTTAACAGCACATCAGGCACTTGTCGCCCGTCAACCGCCTCAGGACGGGTATAGTGCGGACAGTCTAACAAGCCATCATTGAACGAGTCTTCGATAGCGGAATCCTGGTGACCCAACACACCGGGTACCAGCCGTGCCGCCGCGTCAATTAGCACCATTGCTGGCAACTCACCACCGCTCAGCACATAGTCACCAATTGACCATTCTTCATCAATGTCACTTTCCACCACGCGCTCATCAATGCCTTCATAGCGCCCAGCGACCACTACGAGAGGGCCTGCTGAGGCGAGCGCTTGAACACCCTGCTGATCCAACTTACGCCCTTGGGGCGAGAGATAGATCACGGTGGGCGATTGTCCCGTGGCTTGCTCTGCTCGTTGCCGAGCATCAAAGATAGCAGCACGCAGGGTGTCTACCTTCATCAGCATACCGGGGCCGCCGCCGTAAGGGCGATCGTCCACGCTGCGGTGGCGGTCGGTGGCGTAATCGCGCGGATTCCAAAACTCCAGGGCAATACGCTGTTTCTCTACCGCTCGACCAACCACACCTTGTTGGGTAATCGCATCGAACATTTCTGGAAACAGCGATACCACGCCAATCCACATCGCGGGAGCATCCATTAAGCTGCTTTCTTCACCGTTTGCTGCAGTAACAGTTGAATCAGTTACTGTGAGCTTGCTCGACAACTGCTTACTCAAACCTGTTTTCAAAACTCAGGATCCCAATTCACGACCATACGGCCATCTTCGAGGCTGATTTCAACAATTACATCATCGGGTAAGAAAGGTAGCAGCCGCTCACGCTTATCAATTGCGTCGTTATCACCGCGCACCACCATGACATCGTTTGCGCCGGTTTCAAACAGGTAACTGACCTGCCCTAACCGCTCGCCTGACTGAGTGAAGACAGTTAAGCCTTCAAGCTCATGCCAGTAATACTCATCATCGGAAAGCGTAGGCAGTGCCTCTTTCGGCATCAGAATGTCCGTTTGCGCCAGCGCTTCGGCTGCCGTTCGGTCATCAACACCTTTTAGCTGCACCACAAGACCCTTGCCTTGCCGACGTCCCTGAATCACGGTCATGCGCGTAAGGGATTCCCCTTGGCGCACCCACCATTCTGGGTATTCCATGATGCTGTCTATGGGATTGGTATAGGAGTAGACCTTAAGCCAACCTTTAATCCCGTGAGGGCTAGTTAGCTTACCAAGCACCACATGTGCGTCGTCTGTATGGCTAGTTTCAAAACGCGTCATCGACGACCGCTCCAACAAATTACAACGACAACATCACCTACTATCACTTACTGACAGTCACGTATTAACCGGCTTAAGCCTGTTTACGCGCTTCTTTAACCAGCTCAGCAACACGACCAGACAACTGGGCGCCTTGGCTCTGCCAGTGAGTAACACGCTCAAGATCAACGCGCAGACGCTCTTCTTGACCACGGGCAACCGGGTTGAAGAAGCCGATACGCTCGATGAAACGGCCGTCACGGGCGTTGCGTGAATCAGTAACAGTCAGGTGATAAAAGGGACGCTTTTTGGCGCCACCACGTGCCAAACGAATGGTAACCATACGATAACTATCCTTCGGTTGAGGTTACGAGAGTGTGCAATAGCGCAGATCGCTAACAGAACACTCGTCATACTATTTTCTCGGCACTGCAGACTAAAATCAGTGATTTGCTGCGTACCATCAGGTTCTTCACTGGCAGATGGTAAGGCGATGCTCGCGCATTTTTGCCAACACCCACGCATGAAGAGGCCGCATTCTACGCAAATGCGCTCTGCTTGGAAAGCCTGACAGCCAGAAAACTCTTAAGCCGTCAACCTTGCCAAGCACGTTACAAGGTTGCTAACAATGGCTTAACGCCAGGGAAGACCGCCGGGGCCACCCATACCGCCCATGCCACCGGCGCCGCCAGGACCACCCGGCCCGCCGCCGCCCATCATGCCTGACATGCCGCGCATCATTTTCTGCATCCCGCCTTTTTTGCCTGCTTTTTTCATCATTTTCTGCATCTGCTTATGCTGTTTTAGCAGGCGATTCAGGTCAGGTACTTGCAGGCCAGCACCCGCTGCAATACGGCGTTTGCGCGAACCATTGATGATATCGGGCTTGCGGCGCTCTTTAGGGGTCATTGAGTTAATCAATGCCTCCAGCTTGCCAAGCTCTTTCTCCGGACCAGGGCCTTGTGCCATTTCAGCCATTTGCCCCATGCCGGGCAGCTTGCCAAGTAGGCCACCCATGCCGCCCATTTTCTTGAGCTGCTGTAACTGATCGCGGAAATCTTCCAGGTCAAAACCGTCACCCTTCTTGACCTTACTGGCCAGCTTAGCGGCTTTGTCTTTATCCACCGTGCGCTCGGCTTCTTCGATCAGCGACAGCATATCGCCCATACCCAGAATCCGTGATGCCACACGGTCCGGATGGAAAGGCTCTAGGGCATCTACTTTCTCACCAACCCCCATAAACTTAATGGGCTTACCAGTGATATGGCGTACCGAAAGAGCTGCACCACCACGGGCATCACCGTCAGCCTTGGTGAGAATCACCCCTGTAAGCGGCAGTGCATCGTGAAATGCTTTCGCCGTATTCACCGCATCCTGGCCGGTCATGGCATCGACCACAAACAGCGTTTCTTCCGGTGAAATTGCTTTATGCAGCGCCTGGATTTCGGCCATCATCGCTTCATCGATGGCCAGCCGCCCGGCGGTATCGACTAATACGACATCATGGAATTGAATTTTGGCGTGTTTGATTGCCGCTGTGGCAATATCCACTGGCTTCTGATCTGAACGAGACGGAAAGAAATCCACCTGAACTTCTTTTGCCAGCGTCTCTAGCTGATCAATCGCCGCTGGACGATAAACGTCGGCGGAGACCACCAGCACTTTTTTCTTTTCGCGTTCACGCAGATAACGCGCCAGTTTAGCAACAGAGGTGGTTTTACCCGCCCCTTGCAGGCCTGCCATCAACACGACCGCAGGTGAGCCTTTTAGGGATAAGCCTTCATTGGCTTCGCCCATAATCGCTTCCAGCTCTTGCTGGACGATTTTAACGAATTGCTGGCCTGGCGAGAGGCTCTTTGAGACTTCTTGGCCAACAGCACGCTCACGAACACGCTCAATAAATGCCTTCACCACCGGCAAGGCGACATCTGCCTCTAACAGTGCTTTACGCACTTCGCGCAGGGTGTCTTTGATATTGTCGTCAGTTAGCCGCGCTTGGCCTTTGATCGACTTCAACGTCTGGGAAAGACGCTCACTCAGATTCTGAAACATGGGGCCTCTGCCTCCGTCGTTGTCGCCGGGCGGTCACACCGGACGAATGTAGGATCGATTATACGCGCTCGCCGCGCGAGTCTCCATGGTCGTCAACATTGGTTATCGATGGCTGTGCGACGCCGCTATGATTGGTTATAGTAGGCAGACTGTTCTAGCTTGAACGATTTAGCACCGCTGACTTTCACAGCGTTGATTAAATGACACTGGATTCAACAACGCGCTGCAAGGCGCACGGATAGCATCATGCAGGCGCTCCCTTTCGCCACGATCGCTTTTATACTTTATGTCGCCGCTGCCATCTGGCAGGGCATGACTTTATTTCGTCGCGTGCCACCACGCCAGGGCATGGTGCGTCTACTTGGTGCGCTTGGGCTTTTACTGCATATCCCAGTGGTCGTGGAGCTTGTTAGCTCAGCCCCAGGTCTACTGCCCGGGTTCACAACCAGCGCAACGCTTCTGATGGCCGTGGCCGTCAACGTTGTGCTCGTCGCCAGCCTGTTTAAGCCGGTGCTCAACGCTGGCATCGTGCTATTCCCTCTCGCGGGTATCGCGCTTATTTTTGCCACTTGGTTACCGAGCCAGGGG
Organism: Halomonas sp. XH26; assembly: GCF_024138895.1. NCBI lineage: Bacteria > Pseudomonadati > Pseudomonadota > Gammaproteobacteria > Oceanospirillales > Halomonadaceae > Halomonas > Halomonas sp. XH26. The sequence goes on along the minus strand of NZ_CP071889.1, from coordinate 526,641 downwards.
AGCCAAAGCGGCTTAACGCTCGGCATTTTACTGCATGCCGTCAGCTCTGCGCTGGCGTTTGCCGTCTTGGCAATTGCCGCGATTCAAGCGGTGCTGGTCGGCCTGCAGAACCAAGCACTGCGCCATCACCATATTCGTGGCATTGTGCAATCACTACCACCACTCACCACCATGGAAAGAGTGCTGTTTGAACTGGTATGGTCGGGCATTATATTGCTGACACTTTCGATCATCAGCGGGCTGATCTTTCTCGACAATATGTTCGCGCAGCATTTGGTGCATAAAACGGTACTTTCGCTGGGGGCGTGGATTATTTTCACCACACTTTTAGTGGGTCGATATCGTTTTGGCTGGCGTGGCATGCGCGCTGTGCGCTGGACGCTTGGCGGGTGCATACTGCTACTGCTGGCTTACTTTGGCAGCAAGTTTGTCCTGGAAATCTTGCTCAATCGCTAAACCTATACTCACCGCATTATCAGCACTGATTTAATTTGGCGTTGATAACAGTGGCCTTGACAGGCCACTTCCATACTTCTAAAAATCGAGCCTAATACGCCATAAAGGAACTTTCGACTTGAGCGACGACTTCCCCCTGGGGTTACTGTTCGGCCTGCTAGCCATTTTGATATTGCTGTCTGCCTTTTTCTCCAGCTCTGAAACAGGCATGATGTCGATAAACCGCTATCGACTAAGCCATCAAGCTAACAGCGGTGATCGCCGCGCAAAGCGTGTCATGCGTTTATTAACGCGCCCCGATCGACTGATTGGCGTTATTTTAATTGGCAATAACTTCGTCAATAACTTAGCCGCCTCGATTGCTACCATCATTGCCATTCACTTCTTTGGTGACGTCTCTGGCCCAGCTATTTCAACGGCGCTACTGACGATTACAATCCTTATTTTTGCCGAAGTAACACCGAAAACCTACGCAGCCATCAAGCCTGAGCGGATCGCTTACCCTACTTCCCTGGGCCTGGAGCCACTGCTCAAACTACTTTACCCACTGGTATGGCTAGTCAACGTCATCTCAAATGGCCTATTACGCCTAATGGGCGTTAAAAGTGTTGAGAACGGCGGCGACAGTTTAACCCGCGATGAACTGCGCACTGTAGTTCACGAAGCAGGCACGCTAATTCCCTACCGACACCGCGCTATGCTGCTGTCGATTCTTGATCTTGAGAATGTCACGGTTAACGACATCATGGTGCCGCGACACGAAGTTCTTGGCATCGACCTTGACGACACGCTGGAAGATATTCTGACCCAGATCCGCACCAGCCAACATACCCGTCTACCGGTCTATAAAGGCGATATCAACAATATTATTGGTATGCTGCATCTACGCAATGCAGCGCGCTTTTTATCGCGTAGCGAAGTCACCAAAGCAGCGATTGTTCAAGAAGCACGGGAGCCGTATTTCATTCCCGAATCCACACCGTTACATACACAACTGCTGAACTTCCAAAAGCAGAAGCGGCGTATTGGTATTGTGGTGGATGAGTACGGCGATGTGGAAGGCTTGGTAACCTTAGAAGATATTCTTGAGGAGATTGTCGGGGAATTCACCACCGACGTCTCAGAAGATGATGAAATTCATCAGCAAGATGATGGCAGCCATGTCATTGAGGGCACTGCCAATATTCGTGAAATTAACAAAATGCTTGGCTGGCAATTGCCCACTGACGGCCCTAAAACCCTGAATGGCTTAATCCTTGAGCACCTTGAGGCGTTTCCGGAAGGGCCTGCCTGCTTGCAGATTGGTAATACGCGGATGGAAATTTTAGAAATCCGTGACAACCTGATCACTTCAGCACGCTGCTGGCAAAAGTTGCGCCTTGCACGCCGAACGTAGCGACTGACCGTCTAACCAACCTAACGGCGGGTGATTTCGCTATCACCCGCCGCCTTCAGCGCCCTCACGCGGGCCTCCAAATAGCGACGCAAGGCAATATCCTCTACCTCATGAACCAATACCGGCGGCCCGAAGTGTAAACTGACCGGCGCACGAAAACGTGACGGCCATTTTTTAAGTGCCTTGCCACCGTAGTGTGATGTCCAAGACCCCCACAGCCCTGCCAAGCCAGCCGGAATGACGGGCACATTATCGCGGGCAAGAATGGTTTCGAGCCCGCGCCTAAAGGCGTGGATATCGCCATCTGGGGTGATACGCCCTTCAGGAAACACCATTACGACATCACCTTCGCGAAGCGCGTGGCTCACCTCATCCAGCGTTCGACGCAATGCACCAGGGCTATGCCGCTCTGATTCAATCGGAATCGCGCCCACAAGCTGGAACCACCACTTTAGCCAGCGAGATTCAAAGATGGGCTGATCCATCACAAACCGCAGCGGCCTGGGGCTACCGCCGCCTAACACCAACGCATCCATAAAGCTGACGTGGTTACAGACTACCAGGGCAGCGCCGCGCTTAGGTACGTTCTCTTGGCCATGCACAGAGAACCGATAACACACTCGCATAACGACATAAATGACGCGACGCAACGCGCAACGCACCATTTTCAACCACCACGTCACGTCGCCGCCTCCCGGTGGCGCAGGCCAGCCAGCACCGTGCTCATTAGCTGATCCAGCAGCTCATCCACCTTCAACTGCTGACCTTGCCAATAGCCTAAGCGCTCGTTTAATCCAAGCTGCACCAAGCCGTGTACGCTCCCCCAGAGAGTGCGCCCAAGGCGTCGCGCTTCAAGATCATCCAATGCTGGCTGATACCGTTTCAACGACGTTTCCACCTGAGTGAACAGCGCTTCAATAAGGTCACTCTGGCGCTGATCCAGCTCGCCTTCTTGGGCCAGTGGATAATCAAATAGCAGCTGCCAGCGGTAGCAGCCTTGCTCAGCGAAGCGCCAATAAGCGAGCGCTAGCGAGCGCAGCCATGGCTCAGGATCATCTTCTGCCAGGCTAGTAATGGTATGCTGTAAGCGTGCCAACGTTTCAACGTTGACGTGCTGCAATAAGTTATTAAAGCTGCCATATAATTTAAGCAGCGTACTTGGCGCGCAGCCCACTTCTCTGGCCAGGGCACGCAGTGACAAACCATGGACTGGCTGCTTAGCCAACCACTCATCACAAGCGTGCATGACCTGCGCGTGGAGGGCATCGGGCGCATGCTGTCTAGGACGGGCCATGGCGATCTCTTAAGGTCAACGGCAAACAGGAAGAATGCCTCATCGCGCTTTAGCGTGAGCAAGGGATACGCTAGGATACCTTACATCGAACACTGTTTTCGACACTAAAACACGACATTTAACCTATTGTTGCGCTACCCCGCCATTTTGCACGCTCACTACCCCCCATTTCGCATAAGGAGACAGGCATGACGGGACGCCTTCACGTGCAGCGCCTCACGCTATCACGCCTTGTGCCCTCGCTGACTGATTCTGAACCACTTATCGAATCGCCTAACTTAGCGCCCAGACAGCCTGTATCGGCAATACGCCTTGAACAGGGACGCTTGCGGCTTCAGCCATTATTTTGGGGACTAACGCCTCCTTGGCTGAAGGTACTCGATCACGCGCCCCATTGCGCTAGAGCAGAAACGCTTAATCAGCGCGCCATGTTTAACGAGGCGTTTAGTGCTCGCCGCTGTGTCATTCCAGTCAGTGGGTTTTACATCTGGAAGATACAAGCACACAGCAAGCAACCCTATCTCGTTACCCACGTTAACCGAGGGCCACTGTTACTGGGTGCTTTATGGTGCCGTTACCACACAACGCTCACCGCATTTACTGACTCGACGGCGCTGATCAGCGTACCTGCCAACGCCTGCCTTTCTTCACTGACTGACCGATTACCTGTTGTCATCCCTCCAGAAGCGTTAACGCGCTGGCTGGACCCGACGACCGACCTTGAAGCACTCAATGCGCTATTAATACCTGCGCCATTGGAACTGTTGGGCGCTTTTCCGGTATCAAAACATGTTAACAATCCTGCCTATCAGTCATCGTCCTGCGCCCACCCGGTGGGGCCGATGCTGCGCTGGGCTGTGCCATAGGAACCGTAATGTTACGATCTAATGAACCTCTGCCTAACCGTTACGCTGCACGGCAGGCCGTCATCGGCGTCGTGATTGGCGTCGCTTGGTGCACTCCTTTTTTCGCCTTCGCTCAAGACACCCCTGTAAAGGACGCCATCACGCCTATCGTCAGCCCATTTGACGAGCGCGATTACCGCGTACTGACGCTGGAAAACGGTCTTCAGGCGCTGCTTGTTAGCGACCCAGAGGCCGATAAAGCCGCCGCCTCAATGAATGTTCGTGTAGGCAGTGCTCAAGACCCTGACGACCTGCAGGGGCTAGCCCACTTTTTAGAGCATATGCTGTTTTTAGGTACCGAACCGTACCCTCAGTCTGATGCCTATCAGCGCTACATTTCTGATAATGCGGGCTCCCACAACGCCTTTACCGCCCAACAAGACACCAACTATTTTTTTGATATTGAGCCTTCGGCCTTGCCAGGCGCGCTGGACCGCTTTAGCGAATTCTTCCTTTCACCGCTATTTAACGCCGATCATTTAGAAAGCGAACGGAATATTGTTCACTCTGAGTACATGGCACGCATTCGTGATGAATCCCGCCGTGAAAACGATGTATTGAATCAGCTACTAAATCCAGGCAACCCCACGACGGGCTTTGCAGTAGGTAGCCGTGACACCCTCGCTAACCCACCCGAGGGTGAAGCTACTCTTCGCGAGCGGGTGATTGATTTTTATCATCGCTACTATGATGCCAACGTCATGAACTTGGCCATTGTTGCCCCCCAGCCGCTTGATACCCTTGAAGCACTGGTAGTAGAACGCTTTGCCCCCCTTCCAGATAATGGCCTAAGCGTTCCGACCATAGGCGCGCCACTGATCGATCCAGACACGCTGCCCCGCTACATTGAGCGCCAGTCATTACAGGATCGCCGTCAACTACGTTTCTACTTTCCGATTCCCGATCCCACCGATGAATACCGTACGAAGCCGACCCAACTGATCTCTCACCTAATTGGCGATGAAGGCGACGGCAGCTTGCTGGCAGCGCTACGCAAAGCGGGTCTTGCGGATGCACTTTCAGCCGGCGTAGGCCGAGGAGACGGCAATGAGGCGCTGTTTACCATCTCGATTAGCTTAACGCCAGCCGGAGCAGAGCGGCTGGACGATATTGAGGCCACTCTATTTGCTGCCATTGAGCAGATGCGCGAGGAAGGGTTAGCTGAGTGGCGCTACGAGGAACAAAAAAACCTGAATGAACAGGCGTTCCGTTTTCAGCAACATGGCGCACCGCAGCAGGAAGCTACCCGCTTAGCCATGAGCCTTTCTCGTTATCCGGTAGATGATGTGCAGTATGCGCCTTACCGGATGGATGGCATGGATAGTGAGCGGCAGCAGCTGTATCTCGACGCACTAACCCCAGATAACATGCTGCGCTTCTACTCTGCACCGGACGTAGAAAGCGACACCGTCTCACCCTGGTTCAACACCCAGTGGAAAGAGCAACCACCCGCTCAGCCAGGTCAAGCACTAGGCGGCCTAGCGCTACCTGAGCCCAACCCCTTTATCGCCAGCGACCTTACTCTCAAAGCGGGGCAAGATGAGCGCCCAGAGGTGTTAATTGATGCGCCTTCATTTACCGCATGGCACATGCAAGACAGCCGCTTTAGCACGCCAAGCGTTGAGTGGCGGGTAAGCCTCCAGCACCCCAGCGCCAGCTATTCGCCGGAAGAAGCGGTACTCACACGCCTCTTAGCGAGTTGGCTAAATGACAGCCTAAACGAGTCGTTATATCCAGCCTGGCTGGCTGGTCAGTCGTTCAGCGCTTATGCTCACGGACGTGGTATGACGCTGTCGTTTTCAGGCTGGCGCGATGGACAAACGCCTCTGATAGAGCAGGCGATTGAACAGCTTAAGCGCGCCGACATTTCCCCCAGCGCCTTTGAACGTGTGCGCTATCAACTCCAGCGCGAGTGGCGCAACGCCCCCCAAGCATCGCTTTATGGCCAGGCAAGCCGTGCACTGGGCGAAGCGCTTCTGACACCCCAATGGTCAACGGCTGAGTTATTTGACGCCAGCCAGCGGTTAGAGCGTCACCACTTAGAAAACTTCCGCAAACGGTTTTTAGACGCGCTTTACATCGATGCAATGGCCGTTGGCAATTTGGATAAAGAGCTGGCTCGTGAGCAGGCCAGTGTAATACGCGGAGCGTTATCACCGCGTCTCACTCGTGAGGATATCCCCGAGCTTGAAGCGCTACAGGTGAGCAATCAGCCTGAGGTGCTTCACCCGCACAGTACCCGCGAAGAGTCGCTTGTGTTGCGTTATTTACAGGGTCGCGACAAATCCACTGAAGAGCAGGCGCGCCTCAGCGTATTGGCGCAATGGTTGGATACGCCCTTTTATCAGCAACTACGTACCGAGGAGCAGCTTGGCTACATCGTTAATGCAGGTTACTCCCCGCTGCTAGAAGCGCCGGGGATTGCCTTGGTGGTTCAGTCGCCGGATGTTGAGAGCAGCATGATCGCCGAGCGCATGGACGCCTTTATGGCGGCAGCGGGCGAGCGCCTGAATACGTTAACCGAGGAGGAGCTAGCGCCGCATCGTCAAGCCGTTCATTCTCGCTTGACCCAGCGAGACACGAGCCTACAGGGCATGGCAAACCGCTACTGGCAAGCCACAGCACTGGAGGACGTGCACTTTGATCGCCGTGAACAACTCGCCACACTAGCGTTGGATGTTAGCGTACAAGAACTGCAGGCACTGTGGCCGACGCTTCAATCGCACCAGTTAGACATTCGCTACAACCCTGGCGACTCACCAAGTGATATCGCCCCCTACCGAGAAGCACGCGTGCCGTTTACCGACGCACGCTAAGTGCTAATTTGCGAAACGAATTAGCTAGACTCACCAGCTCAGGCATCAAACGCCTGAGCTGGCATCATCGACTCAACGTACATCACCAACTCTTCCAGCACTTGGCGCTCGCGATCCGATAGGATCTGCTGGTTATAACGCTCTATCTCTCGCGCAAAGGCTTTCAGCGTAAAACCCGACAAGGCCGGATCATTGATACGCATCCAGCGAAACGCATCCCACTGCTCGCGCTCTTCGCCCTCCAGCGTGTCTGGATAACTACGCGCACGGTAGCGAAACAACATTTCCTCCAGGCGAGGATCTTGAAAGGCAAAGCGCTGGCCGACTAAATCCCAGGGATCCATTGCCAATGCTCGCTCCATTTGCTGGCGATCAGCCGCAGAGAAAAAGCTGCCGGAATAGAGCATTAAGTCAGGGTCTTGAGGCACATCTTCGTAGGCTGCGTTAAATACCTCAGCTACTTTTTGCGCCACACCGCTAGCCTCTCGCAACGTTTTCCAATGGCCGCGACAGGCATCAATATCAATCGTTAACCGTTCAATGATCGTGCCGTATTCACCTTTATGGGGGCCATCCACATCTTTTAACACCGTCGCTGGAAAGATGACTGGGCAGCGATTAATGTGGATCACTTTCAGCGGTATACGCACTTCCCCCTCGGAAAGGTCCTGCTGGCTTACGAACACACGTTCTCTGATTTGCTCGGCACTCATGGTCAGCAAATCACTAGGATCAACGCTTAAATCGTAAACAATAACGCCATTAGGATTCGTCGGATGCTCGGCCAGTGGCATGACTAATGCACTACAGCCACGGCTGGCAGGGTAACGACGGGAAATATGCAAAAGCGGTTTAGCGCTAGGCAAGTCTAACTGCTTGGCCACTGCACGCTTGCCACGCATGCCCAGTAAATAGTCGAATAATTTTGGGTTTCGGGCTTTTAGCAGACGCGCCAGCGCAATGGTGGCACGTACATCAGCCACCGCATCATGAGCACCTTCATGGGCAATGCCATTGGCCGCCGTTAAGTGCTCAAGTTTGAAGCTAGGCGCACCATCTTCCCGCTGCGGCCACTCAATGCCGTCGGGGCGCAAGGCGTAAAACGCGCGCACCACATCAATCAAGTCCCAACGGGAATTGCCGTTTTGCCATTCGCGGGAATAAGGGTCAAGCAGGTTGCGATAAAACAAGTGGCGGGAGATTTCATCATCAAAGCGAAGGCTGTTATAGCCCACCACGCAAGTGCCTGGCTCACTCATAAAGCCTTGGACCTGGCGGGCAAACTCCCCCTCAGGCAAGCCTTTCCGCTGCGCTTTTTGCGGTGTAATACCGGTAATGAGGCAAGCAGCAGGGTGAGGCAGGTAGTCATCAGCAGGTTTGCAGTAGAGCTCTATCGGCTCACCGATTTCATTAAGCTCGGCGTCAGTGCGTAATGCGGCAAACTGAGCGGGCCGATCGCGACGCGGATCAGCACCAAATGTCTCATAGTCATGCCAGAGAAAACTGGCAGGGGCAGCATTAGGTGGCGCCATTGATGAAATCTCCTTGAGCATAGCTTCCCGCCTACAAGCCAACGAACCACTTGCCGAAGCGGGTACAAAAGCCCAAGCCTAGCATAACCGCAACGCCTCTCGCCGCCCCTCTTAGCGAATAGCCATGCTTAACGACTGGCTATGCTGCTTCCATATGCAAACGTCAACCTTTCGGTAGCGTAACGTTGAGCTCCAACACTGAGCAATTGTCTTCGCTATCAAGTGAAATTTGAATGGCATCATCATCGACCTGTACATAACGACGAATGACTTCCAACAGCTCGCGCTCGAGCAGCGGCATATAATCTGGCTGACCGCGCTGGCCGCGCTGATGCGCCACGATAATTTGCAAACGCTCCTTAGCCACCGAGGCGGATTTCTTGCGCTCACGCTTCAAGAACTCCAGCAATTTCATCGCCGACCACCCCCGAACATACGGTTCAACAATCCCTTACGCTGTACTTCATGAAAGCGCAGAGGCATATCTTCACCTAATAGGCGCGATACAGTATCTGAATACGCCTGACCTGCATCGCTCGCCGCATCGTGAGTAACGGGAACACCCTGGTTCGATGCACGTAATACCGCTTCGGATTCAGGGATTAAGCCAAGCAGATCGATAGACAAGATTTCACGAATATCATCAAGGGTCAGCATGTCCCCAGACGTTACGCGAGAAGGGTTATAGCGCGTAATCAGCAGATGCTCTTTAACAGGGTCTAAGCTTTGTTCAGCGCGCCGCGTCTTGGAACCAAGCAATCCCAAAATGCGATCAGAGTCACGCACTGAGGAAACTTCAGGATTCGTGACAACAATCGCCTCGTCAGCGAAGTACATAGCGAGTTGAGCCCCCCTCTCAATACCTGCGGGGGAGTCACACAAGATAAAATCAAAATCTTGTTTGAGCTGCTCAAGGATTCGCTCTACGCCTTCCTGCGTCAGTGCATCTTTATCACGCGTTTGAGAGGCTGGAAGAATAAACAAGTTTTCAACGCGTTTATCGCGAATCAGCGCTTGGTTAAGCCCTGCTTCCCCTTGGATAACGTTTACCAAGTCATAAACAACGCGGCGCTCACAGCCCATGATTAGGTCGAGGTTACGTAGACCAACATCGAAATCAATGACGACTGTTTTTTTACCGCGCAGGGCAAGTCCTGTTGAAATAGCGGCAGCGCTGGTGGTCTTACCAACCCCCCCTTTACCGGAGGTCACTACAATAATTTTGGCCAAGAGTTACTTCCTTCTTGAAGTCGTTCATCGCGAGCGCGTTTAAAGGATCGCACTGCGCATAACGGGAACATCAATGTCAACAACATGACATACTGTAACGTATAGCGCTTGCGACGTCGCTAGGCATTAAGCACCAACACACGCTCATGCGTTTGAATTAACCCAGCGGCTTAATTTCCAGCTGCTCTTTAGCGAAATGCACCTCTGCAGCACGGCCAAGCAACTGTGAATCAATATCTTCTAACCGTTTGTAATTGCCTGCCACAGAAAGAAGCTCTGCTTCCAATTCTCGACAGTAAATACCCGCCTGGGTATTGCCATGAATACCCGCCAAGGCACGTCCGCGAAGCGCTCCGTAGACGTGGATACTACCAGCCGCCAGGACTTCAGCGCCCGCATTTACTGCCCCAATCACCACTAGATCGCCTTCTGATGCGCTTACCTGCTGGCCAGAGCGCACCGTACCGCGAAATAAGCGTGTTGCTACCGCAACCACTTCCTGGTCGGCAGCTTCCACCTCATCTATGGCGTCATCAGGGGTAGCAGTAGTATCAACGCTCTCTAATAGCCTAGACCGCCCTTCTTCAACAGGGGCAAACCAGCCTAGCCCTAATGCCCAGGCAGATTGACGTACTGGCTCAGCTCCGCCACGTACGGCGACCGGCAGTAATTTATGATCGCGACATACCGCGCAAATGCGCTCAAGCGCCAAGTGAGGTTCATCGAGTTTTTCCACGCTCAGCACAACCGGTGTATGCTGAAAGAACGCGGGGGATTGCGACAACTTGCCAGCTAGCTGACTTCGTATATGTTCCGGGTCAGCACTGCTCAATTCCATGACGGTCATTGGCAGCATGCCACCTTTAAAGGTGAAGGCAATGTCGGCACTATTGGCGTTGAGGCTCATGGCCGAACTCCATGTCATGTTCAGGTAAGATAAAGGTAGCGCAATCTCGCGCTGGGTGTTGTGAAGAAGTATTAATCATCACAGCGCCTACAGCAAAGCTAAGCGACAGCGCCGATGACTGCAACTATCTGTCATCGGTAGTTGATTTTTTTTCACGCTACGCACCTCTCTGCAGGATGATCCATGCACGGACTGTTAAGACGCCTGTTCGCTCCTCGGTGGCAGCACCCTGATCCCGAGGTGCGTCTCAAGGCACTCGACCAGCTTGACCCTCAACAACCAGAACAGCAACAAGCGCTAAAGCAATTAGCACAGGATAAAGAGAGTAACATCCAGCTTGCTGCTCTACTGGCCCTTGATGACTTAGCGGAGCTTGTCAATGCGCTTCCAGAGCATCGTCAAGACGAAGCTTGGTTTAACGCGGCTTGCCAGCGCTTATGTGGCTCACAGGGCCACACCGACCTGCAAAAACGGCAGGCTATTGTGGCAGAGCTATCGGAGCCTCGGTTGCTCAACGCCATTGCACTTCAGGGAGACAACCTTAATCTGCGGCTCGCTGCGTTAGAGCAATTAACCGTTGAAAGCGACTTCGTCCACCAAGCCTGCCATAACGGCGTGGCAGCGGTGCGCCATCAAGCGGCTCAACGAATTGAAAGTGAAGAGAGCCTCAAAAAGCTATTAAAAGAAGCGCGTCGTGACCGCCAGGTCATTCGTCTGGCGCGAGAAAAGCTCACCCAACTGCGCAATGATGCTGAGTGGCTAGCGGATCAACAAGCCCAGCGTGAGCATCTGCTTAAACAGTTAGAACAGCACGCCAGGGCTCCCTGGGAGCCGCTGTATGGTGGTCGCTTCCGTCATTTGGAGCGTGAGTGGCAAAGCCTTTCCCACCCGCCCAGCGTGACGCAAGAGCAGCGTTTTCATCAGGCAGCGCTTAGCTGCCGAAAAACACTGCATCATCATGAAACGCAAGAACAAGCGCGTCAGCAGAGCATTGCTCATCGCGAAGAGATTGAACGAACTCGCGATCAACTGCTTGAAGGCATTGAAGAAACGTTAGAGGGCCTGGCACATGCAGAGCAGCTAACAGTTCAGGATATCGATAGCCTACGGGCTCAACGCCAACTACTCGGCCAGCGTTGGCAATCCCTGTCAGATCAACACCCGCCTGGCGAGAGCGTTCAACAACGCTATAGCCAAGCACTGAAACGCTATGAAGTATGCATGGAAGCATGGCAGCGCTGGCAAGCCATCAGCACAGATATAGAAACAGCCATTGCCAACCAAGATAACGTGGCCATTGCCAAGTACGTTAAGCAGTGCGCTTGGCCTAAACACATAACGCCTCCAGAGCTACTCAAGCATGCACAAGCGTTAAAAGATGCTGACGTTTCTACCAAACCCACTCCTACCGCGTCACTTAACGCGCTTAGTGCCGACGTGGATAACTTTGAACACTTGTTAGAGCGTGGTGCCTTTAAAAGTGCCAGCCGCCTCTATCAACGCCTCAAGCCCTCCATCGACGAACTGACAGGGGAAGACGCCAAGCCGCTAAAAGCACGCGTGAAACAGCTAGGCGCACGGTTAGCAGAACTACGTGATTGGCGCGGTTTTGTGGCCGGCCCTAAACGCGAGCAACTCTGCGCTAGCATCGAAGCGCTGGCTGACGATCAACACATGGCAGACGTTGCTCTTGATCGCCATCATCGCCAGTTGGTAAAAGAGTGGAAATCGCTCGGCGATGCCGCTGCTAATCGCGAACAGTCGGCACGCTTTCGCGCGGCCTCTGATCGCATTCACGAGCGTTTGACTCCCTGGCGAGAACAGCTTAATCAAGAGCGTGATGCCAACCTAAAAGGCCGTGAAGCACTCTGCGAACAACTTGAAACGTTGCTTGATCAGCCAGCAGAGGATGCCGACCCCGATGTATTGCGCGAGATCCGTGACAAAGCCCGCCACCAGTGGCGTCACTACTCTCCGGTTCCTCGAGACCAATCAGAAACCGTTGGCCGTCGTTTTGGAGCTATCCGTCATCGCCTCCAGGCGCTTATTGACCAGCGAGCAGAGCAGATCGCTAGTCAAAAGCGCATGCTTATCGAACAAGCGAAAAGCTTACAGGATGACCACGAATCACCCTTAGCCGCCCGCATAGCGAGCACAAAGCAGCTACAGCAGCAGTGGCGCGCGCTGGGTCGTGCTCCAAAAGGCGAAGAGCAAGCCCTATGGAAAGCCTTTCGTCATACCTGCGATCAGCTCTTTGCTCAGCGTGACGCCCACAAGCATGAACAGGCAGCTCGCCAACAACAGAAGCTCGATCAGTTGCAAACATTAATTGACGAAATGGATAGCTGGCAGCCGACGCAAGCCAAAGAATCTGCCACCCTTGCGTCTTATCTAGAAAGCATTAGCCAGCTTGAGCCGTTGCCACGTAATCGACGAAGTGACGGCATGCAGAAACGCCTTAGCGGCATTGTAAGGGCTAAACGTGAGCGCTTAAGCCGCCTGGAAATTGCTCATACAGTGCAGCAATGGCACAGCGCCTTACCGCTGGTAAATGCGCATATCGCCGCAGACCAACAAGCACTAGCCGGCGAAGAGCCACAAGCAGTTGATGCGAAAGAGGTATTGAGTGACGGGCTGCCTGCTATTTTTATGAAGGCTCACCAGCAGCGCAATCATGCGCGGCTCACCACTTCCACTCCCCTCTCAGCCGAAAAACTTGCTGAGCTAGAAGATGGACTGGCTCGCCTGAGAGTGCATTTGTCTTTGCTAGCGTTAGGTAGCGTCAAGCAGCGTGATGAACCTCTCCGCCTGGCGATTCAAGTAGAACGGCTAAATGAAGGGATCAGTAACGAACGTAGCCGACCAGATGAGATTATCGGCATATTAGCAGCACTTATGGCGCTTGGCCCCATGCCTAACCAATTGTGGCGCAAGGAAGCAGAAGAGTTTGACAATCTTTTTAGTCGCCTAGCGCGAGTGCCTCACCCTTAAGCCCTTTATATAAGTACGTTACACAAGTACTTCTCCCCCCCCAACACTAGCAACGGGAGGCGAATAGCCTCCCGTTTACGCTTTTCCGTGATTGAATAAATCTGCTTATCGCGTTGGGCGATTAGCCCATAAACTGACCGCCGTTAATATCAATATTGGCGCCAGTAATAAAGCCTGACTCTTTATCTGCTAAGAACGTTACCAAGCGACCGATCTCCTCCGGTGTACCGTAACGCTTCACTGGAATGGTTTCACGAATGGCTTCACGCACCTGCTCGGGAATTTTCATGATCATATCGGTGGCAATGTAGCCAGGCGACACGGTATTCACCGTAATGCCTTTGGTTGCCGTTTCTTGTGCCAGCGACATGGTCAACCCATGCATACCTGCTTTGGCAGCCGCATAGTTCACTTGCCCGAATTGACCTTTACGGCCATTGATAGAAGAAATATTGATGATGCGACCGTAGCCCTGCTCCAGCATCATTTCAATAACGCTGCGGCACGTGTTGAAGACGCTATTAAGGTTGGTATCGATCACTTGATACCACTGCTCATAGGACATCTTCTTCATGGTGCCATCGCGAGTAATGCCAGCGCAGTTAACTAACACGCTGATAGGCCCATATTTTTCTTGGATTTCGCGAGCACCTTCTAGGCAGGCATTGTGGTCGGAAAGATCGACACCCGATAACGCGATGTTGTCATAACCAGCGGCTTGCTGAGTTTCCAGCCAGGTTTTGGCTTTCTCAGGATTATGATATCCCGCGACTACCAAATAACCCGCATCCGCCAATGAGTGACAAATTGACGTTCCGATTCCACCAGTTCCACCAGTTACCCAGGCGACGGGGGCTTGATTGGCCATTGACTACCTCCCTGATATGACAAATGGCTTGGACGCTAAGCATTATCATGATGTCGCAAGCCATCCTAAATAAGCGCCGAAGCGCCTCAGCATTTACAGCATGTCGTATTAATAGTTGGACGACATACTGACAGTAAGCTTTTTATTATCCCTATTGGAAGCATAGCTTTACTCTTCCAATGTTGCAGCACGATGAAGGTCGCGACTAGCAATATAAGCGTTTTATGCAGGGGGTTGACTTCGCGCAAAAAATGCGTAGAATACGCCACACGTTGATGCGGGGTGGAGCAGTCTGGTAGCTCGTCGGGCTCATAACCCGAAGGTCATCGGTTCAAATCCGGTCCCCGCTACCAATATTTCGAAAGTCAGATCAGTTACTTACTGATCTGACTTTTTTGTGTTTGTTGGCTAGCTTCCTGTGACGTATATGTGACACATTGGCTTTTTTCTCTTCCTCAGCAATTTTTTCCTACGATCTTCAGGCAACCCTCATCTCTTTGCGCTTCTTATCTCTCCCTGTCGTCATCAAATTCGAACAAATCCCCTACCCCGCAGTTGAATAATTTGCACAACTTATCCAGCGCATCCAACTCAATGCGCTGAGCTGAGCTGTTGATTTGTAAAGCAGCGTGATGGCACTGCGGGTCAAACCCGTTTCACGCGCCACATCAACGATCTTCATTTTGTGCTCACCCACCCAAGCGTGCGAGATGACCACGAGCCATCAAAAACACTCTGGATAGCTTGTTGTCATTCAGAAAAGAGGCGTTCCTATCGGAGGTACCCGCTACATAAAGCTACTTGGGCGGCGGAAAATTCTGCTTCTCCGAGAAGCGGTCGAAAACGAAATCCTGAAGACTACTCATGGCAGTCTGTCTATTCCTATGGCAAACGGAGGATTCAGCCATGGGTAAGGCCCGTCAACGTAAAGAGACAGGCAAGCTCTATCTGGACTTTTTCGAACGAGGCTTGCGGCTGCGCGAACAAACTGCGCTTAAAGACACGCCGGCCAATCGAAAAAAGTAGAGCAACTGGTGATAAAATACGATAAGTAAACTCTAAACTCGGGCGCTACTGAAGATAGGGTGACGTCGTTGCCACCCACAATATGTCGATAATCAGAAATAAAAATTGAGTGTTAAATGGCCGTAATACAACCGGCTCTTGGGGATGAAGCTTCCGCATGGTCTCTGCGCGGCATACGTCCTGCCAGATATGCCTCTCTTCCTGCCTCAACAGCAAGTTTCATGGCTCTAGCCATTTGAACTGGACGTGGAGAATGTGCGATTGCTGAGTTCATCAGAACTGCATCGCAGCCTAGTTCCATGGCTAACGCCGCCTCGGACGGAGAACCAATACCAGCATCAATAAGCACAGGAACGTTAGCACGCTCGATTATCAGACGGATATTGTGCGGGTTCTGAATGCCGCAGCCGGAACCAATAAGAGAACCAAGCGGCATGACTGCGCAGCAACCCAGCCGTTCTAGCTCAAGTGCAACGATGGGGTCATCGCTGGTATAGACCATTACATCAAAGCCATCCTTTACTAATTCCTCGGCTGCTTTAAGGGTCTCAATAACATTGGGGTAAAGAGTTGTTTCATCCCCTAGCACTTCGAGCTTAACTAGATTGTGTCCGTCTAGAAGCTCGCGGGCCAGCTTGCAGGTGCGCACAGCGGCGTGAGCATCGTAGCAACCCGCTGTGTTGGGTAAAAGTGTATAGCAATCCGGCGACACCACCTCCAACAGGCTTGGCTCATGAGCACTATGGATTAAGTTAGTGCGCCGTACCGCAAAAGTTACCACCTCGGTACCGCTTGCTTCTAGGGCTCTGGAGGTTTCGTCGAAGTCACGATATTTACCAGTCCCCACCATCAAACGTGACTTAAAGTGTCTTCCTGCTATCACCAACGAGTTTTCTGCCAAAGGTTGATCATGCATTGCGAATTCCTCATAGTTCAAGTTTATCCACCACCGATGGCATGAACGATTTCAACAAGGTCGCCAGCGCGTAGATAATGTGTTTCATGCTGGCTACGTGGGACGATTTCCTTATTTAACTCGACCGCTACACGCTTGTTATCTAGACAGTTGACAACCAGCAATTGCTTAATCGTCATACCAGATTCGATCACATAGACCTCACCGTTAATCCACACTTTCATCACGAACTCACAACGTCGAATAAGATAAAGGCCAAAACTAGTACAAGCAGGAAAAGAGTCTCAGAGACCATCAAAATAATCGGCTTCCACCCCACTACGGCAAGTTTCTGAAATGACGTTTTAATTCCAAGCCCAGCAATGGCTGTTACCAAGCACCAGCGCGACAAATCAGTCATACCATCAGCAACGCTTGTTGGAATCACACCGAGGCTGTTGATGATCACTAGCAATACGAAGGCAACCAGAAAACCTGGGAGCCGGGGTATCTTGCTATTGTTCTGGCTCCCTTCAGCGTTGCGAAAGAGTAGGGTAAAGCACATAACTACGGGCACCAGCATCGTCACCCGCATTAGCTTGACAAAAGTGGCAACATCTCCCGTCTCCTCAGAAATCATGTAACCTGCGCCAACAACCTGGGCCACATCATGTATGGTGCCACCCAAAAAGACCCCTGCTTGCTGTTGAGTGAGGCTTAAAACACTAGAGATCAACGGATATAACACCATAGCCGCTGTCGACAGAGTAGTGACGCCCACAACCGTCAAAATAGTATTTCGCTCGCTGTTGGCGCTACGGGGCATCACAGCCGAAAGAGCCAAGGCCGCAGATGCACCACAAATTGCAACTGCACCGCCGGTCAATAGCCCCATATCCCGGTGTAGCCCCATAAACCGGGCTAACATCACACCAAAAAGGATGGTCAGGATCACGCCGGATATCACCGTTACAATCGGACCTATGCCCAGTGAAGTGACTTGATCAACAGTGATTCTCACACCGAGCAAAGCGACACCGAAGCGTAGGATCGTACGGGCAGAAAACTCGATACCAGCTACACAACGTCCCTCCTCAGAAAGAAAATGCAATGCCATTCCAAAAAGCAAAGCATAAAGTAACGTGGGACCACCGTAATGATCAGCGATGAAGGTTGTTGCCAAAGCAATAATGATGCAGATCAACACACCCGGAAGAGCCTGACGAAATCGAGCTATATCCGGAGTAAGCCTTTTTTGGAGCACGGCTGCGTTAGCCTTTTCAGTCTGCCTATTCGCGGATTTGTGAGCCATTTGAACACCTTATTTCACTTAGTTGTTGCCATAGACCAAGTACTGACCAGATACAAAAGACAGGCCGTCATAAATAAGAAGTGAAAGAAACACTCACCACTCCTCGATAATGACTAACGCAAACTTAAGCGGAATCCTAATCAGTTTTTCGCCATTAGGGCAGCGTCATATGCGCTGTTTAATCAATCGTGCCTAAAATCGCGTGTCTAAGTTAGAGCCAGATATTCCCTCATCGTGAGGCCAGCTTGTAGCTTCTAGATGGTATGTCACTTGAACAGTAAGTAGGCAATTACGTGCTTATCGAGCATCCAGCTTCAAGACGCTCTTTATAGTAAAATAGTCTTTTTAGCAATATCTTCCGTTTTTTATCCAATCATATCGGCAACTACATTATCATCTTAAAAAACAAACGATCACATTACTTAATAACTTAATAAAACTCCAATATTAGTGATCTTTTCGCTTCGCAACACACTCTTACTTAAAGCGGATCATCCGCAACCATAATGCGAGCAACTTTAACAGCAAAAACCTCTATGGCAATTCTTTCTCGCAGTCAGGAATTGATGCAGAGTCAAGAAACTCTTCATTAAGAGATGGCTGGCTATTCTTGGATGTAATAGCAGCTGGAAAGCCAAAGCTGTGCATAAATTCCGAATAATTTAAAAATATTAAAAGCTGTCGATACTTTTTATTTTTTATGTGGCTTTATACAAAACTGTTCATAGCTCGCTTGGCATGATCCGAGATAACATATAATCGTTACAGGGCTGTTATCTTTTTCAAACGATTTTCGACGTCATCGTTAAGCGTCCGAAAGGCGCATTTTGAATACAAGGTAAACCTACCAACTAAGGTGCAAATCATATCGAGCAGCAAGTACGCCCCAAACAATTGACACAAAAAGTGGAAGTACAATGGCTCATCGAATCGCTTTAGCAAGCTTTCTTCTGTTTGTCCGTTAAAATGGGCCGGACAGCAACTAGTGCTTCTGGAAGCAAGAAGGTCTCGGGGTAGCCCAGCAATCTCCACCCGCCGCATTTCGATGTGGCCGGTAGATCACCATGCATAGGTGCATATAGCTCCCTCCCCTTACATAAGCATGAGGCTCTACTGTCGAGCCTCATACTGAAAACTTATCCTTAAATTTAAAAAGCAACCACAACAAACTCCTTCAGAGCATAGCCGCCATGGGGTTTTCAATTGATAACTAAGTTCGCTGAGTGTGAACTAACCTAGTGGCCTCACCCATGGACTCGACACTGCATCAAATTGCCATTGTTGCTATGCTGAGTTGCTGCTGAACAAAACACGCCCCTTATGAATTCTGGGTCAACAGCTCTAATAAACTATCCTGAAGAAAATCATTCTGGTGGTGGTACGACTACAACCGGTATATGGCTACGCTTGAGGACTCCACGCGTTACCTTGCCAGCGTAGGAAGCAGTAATGCCACGCTTATTAGAAGCCATTACAATCAAGTCACAGCTTAACTTGGATGCCCGCTGTACGATAACCTGAGCAGGATAACCTTCAACTACATCTCGACTAGCAACATAAGACTCCAGGACTTCGCTGCCTTCGCCGCAGGCACTGAAGTAGTTTTCTAGCTTGGCATCTAACTGTTGCTGAGCATCGTCTAGGCGCTTACGAACCATCGCTTTAAGAGCCTGCTTGTCACGGATATTGACACGTAGGGTATTCATTACATCATCTTCGAGCGACTTTACAGCATGCAAGATATGCAGGTGTGCCCCAGTGGCCGAGGCTAGCTTTACCGCCTGCTCCAACACCGCATGGCTGTCACTTTTAAGCCCGACGCAGCATAGGATATTTTCGATTGAATTGTGCATAACCCACTCCCAAAACCAGAAAATGAACCTTGAGCCCTGTTTAGTAACCCATCACTCTAGGCAACCATAAAGCGATCTCTGGGACATAGGCGATGATGAAAAGCGCAAGAATCGACGCACCTGCAAAGGGCAGCGCACGGTAAGAAATTTCTTCTATGGAGGCCCCACCTATCCCCGAGGCAACGAACAAGTTTTCTCCCAAGGGCGGCGTCTGGAAACCGATTGCTAGTGCACAAACCACGACAATTCCCACATGAACTGGATCGGCACCTAACATGTACATAATGGGCAGCAATACCGGTGTCAGAATCATAATAGCCGCCAGTGTTTCCATAAACATACCGACAAAAAGCAGGAACATAATGATAATGGCCCAGATGAGATACATGTTCTGGGTGAAGTCCAACATTGCTGAGGCAATATAAGCTGGGACACGCTGCTCAACCAACAAGCGTCCAAACACTGTGGCAGTGAAAAGAATCAGCAGCACCCGCCCACTAATCCAGGTGGTAGTTTCTAGAGTTTTCATGGCTGGCCGGAACTTGAGTTCTTTATGGATAAAAATACCCACTAACAAGGTATAGAAAATAGCTACAATCGCCGACTCCGTAGGTGTAAAGATACCTGAGTAAATACCACCAAGAATGATTATCGGCGCCAACATAGACCAGATGCCGCGACGCAATGCCGTCTTAATCGAATCCGTTGACCAACGGTCTGTAAGACCGCGATAGCCATGCTTTTTCGACAAAATATAATTTATTGTCAATAAACTTCCGGCAATCACCATTCCTGGGAAGATGCCGGCAATAAATAGCTTGGGTATTGACAGCGTTTGAAAACTTCCATGCTCCGCAATCGCTTCAGGTGGCGGCATCATGCCCATTCCGGTGATTCCGAAGATAACCATTGGAATCGACGGCGGGATTACCACACCCAAGCCACCAGAAGAGGCTGTAATCGCAGAAGCATAGCCACGATCATAATGACGCTGAACCATAGCGGGAATCATCAACATCCCTACGGCGGCTGTCGTCGCAGGCCCCGACCCCGAGATAGCACCAAAAAACATACACGCAAATACTGTGGCCGCTGCCAAACCGCCGGTTGCCGGCCCAGCGAATGCCTCAGCAATATCTACTAGACGACGCGAAACCCCCGAGGCCTCCATCAAAGCTCCTGCAAGGATGAAGGCTGGCAGCGCCATCAAGGGGAAAGAGCCAACTGAGGTAAAAGCAATTTGCACGAAAGAGGCGGGGTTCTGCCCAATATAGAGAAATGCTGTTAGGGCTGCTACACCAAGAGAAGCCGTAATCGGAGAACCCAGCAGCAGCAGCAAGAAAAAAGCGCCAAATAGCACATAGATGATAGTGGGATCCATAGCGTTGTCTCCGCTCACTCAGGTTTTATTGTCAGTGTTGTTTTGTTTGCGCTTCATCTCTTCTATCTGCGCATCTTCCGGATCAATAACCTGCTTGTGCATGACGTGCTTTACATACATATTTTGAAGTATGCGAATCGACATAAGTAAGAAGGCAAGCGGAAGAATCGTGTAGAAGTACTTCATCGGAATCCCCATTGTTTGGGACTTCCAGAACACATTCATGCGATTAAATGCAAAGTCATAGCTCAGGTAGACAAAGTAGAGATTGAAACCTACCCACACCAAGTCAGTGAAGATATTGCATACTTTCTCCACTACTCGTGGAAAAAAGCGAAATTGAAAGGTAACGCGGTTATGTGCCGACATTTTGGCCGCATAGACCGCCCCCATATACGCAAACCACACAAATGCATAGGTTGCCAGCTCATCTCCCCAGGCCAGCGAACCGCTAAACAAATTGCGCAGCACAATCTGAATAAACAGAAGCACTACAAAGAACACCAAGAGAAACTGACAAAGATAGCTTTCCAGGTTATCCAGCACTCTAAAAACAGTCTTTTTCATTTGGCTGACACCTTACTGATGCTCTATCCAAAATATACGGAAGCTGCATCGACCCAAGGGCCGATACAGAACATTCAGAGGGAATTCATTTAATCAAGGTCTCTACCGAGCGCCTGAAGCGCTGCCTCCAGCCTCTCTTCGCCTCCGATGCTGTCGTAGAAACGTGGCCAAATACTAGTAGCTAGCTCAATCCACTCGCTTTCATCGTTGTCAGGTTCAATGATTTGCATTCCATGCTCTTCCACCAACGCCTGCCTAATAGACTCTTCCGACTCTAGCAGGTAGTCGTAGCTGTAGGCGGTAGCTTCATGCCCCGCCTCCAATACGGTTTCCTGCATTTCTGGGCTCAGGCTCTGGAACTTTGACTCACTCATGATCAGTGGCTCAAGGGAGAATATGTAACAGATATCAGTGATGTAATCCTGGACCTCGTAGAACTTCATTGCATTGATGGTGATGTAGGGGTTGTCCTGTCCATCCACAACGCCTTGTTGCAGGGCCGTGAAAGTTTCGGACCAAGCCATGGGAAGCGGGTTGACACCCCACTCTTGATAAGAAGCAATCATGATTTCGTTGCGCGGCACTCGAATGGTGAGCCCGCTCAAGTCGTCCGGACTAGCCACAGGCTTACTAGAATTACTCAGCACACGACATCCCGAATAGGCCCAAGAAAGAATTCGAACGCCGGCGTCGCGAATAGTGTTTTCTATTAGTTGATCACCAATCTCTCCCTGAGTCAGTATCTTAGCGTCCTCTGAATCAGTAATAACGTATGGTAGAGTTAGAACTCCTACACTGGGAGAAAAAGGAGTGATGTTGTTAATCGCAAGCACTGACAAGTCTACTAATCCCATACCTGCACCAGTGACCGTATCTTGCTCGCTTCCCAATTGGCCATTCGGGAACATATCAACGTTAATTTGGCCATCGGTTTTTTCATGTATCAACTGGGCAAACTTCTCTCCCATAGCATATTGCGTTCCACCTTGAGCATCACCTAGCGCCATGCGCCAGGTTTCGGCTAGGGCGTTCTGGCTAATAACTGCGCTGACAGCTGCCACGGCTAAAGGAAGCATCATCTTTTTCATATTATTCTCCCAGCAAGGTATTGTTATTGAGCTTGGATTAGACAGAAGCAGCTATCCAGATTGTCATAGTAAGTTTGCGCTGCTTCATACTTATCACTTTACCCCCCTACCAATCGAGACTAGGGCCAGACACTATCCATCTATTGGTCCAGCGGATCGGCAAATGCTTAGCATATAAACTAAGGTTTAACCCCCCGCGCAAAAAGCATACAAACTGCTGATTTATCAACTATAAAGCTGTACAAAAGAAAGCTTTATTGCCATGCTCGATAACATATTTATTAATCCCTGAGCCCCCCTCTGCCGCTTTGTTGTTTCGACTGTATTGTCGTTACTCACCGCGCAGGATGGTGCCTTTATCGAGTGAGATATGAAGATGCTGCTATTCCATCTCGATCCCAGACAGCCGACGAGCCTGCAGCAGCAGCTTCGCGAACAGATCGTGCATGCAATTCTGGAAGGCCATATACCACTTAACGAAGCCCTACCTTCTAGCCGTAAACTAGCGCGAGAGCTTCAGGTGGCTCGCAACACTGTAATGCTGGCTTATGAGCAACTACTGGATGATGGTTATCTAATAGCCAAGAGTCGCAGCGGCTACTTTGTCAATCCAGAGATCCTCGAAGGACGAGCAGAGAAGCCGGTTCGGCTCAATGATATTGATGCTGAGCGCATGCCCTGGGAAAACCTACTATCGGTACATCCTTCTAAACAGGAGACCATTTGTAAGCCCAGCGACTGGCACCGCTACGAATATCCATTTCTCTATGGTCAAATCGATCCGACTCTCTTTCCAACCCAGCACTGGCGAGAGTGCAGCCGTGACTCTATGAGTGTGCCGGCAATCCGCAGTTGGTCTGTTGATCACCTCAACGATGACGATCCGTTACTGGTCGAACAGATTCACCAGCGACTTCTACCGAGACGGGGTGTTTGGGCTCAACCTGAAGAGATCCTTATCACAGTCGGCACTCAGCAAGCGCTATGGATCACCGCGATGTTGCTACTCAAGCCGGGTAGAAAGTTCGGCATTGAAAATCCTGGCTATGTGGACATGTACAACATCGCTCAGATATTCACCGATGAGATTCGCCTGTTACCGGTTGACGAGCAAGGCGTACAACTTATAGAGGAGCTGAGACAGTGTCATCTGGTTTACACCACACCCAGCCACCAGAGTCCTACCACTGTGACAATGCCGCTCGAGCGTCGTAGGCAGTTGCTAGACATGGCTGAAATCAACAACTTCTTGATTATCGAAGACGACTACGACAGCGAGACAAACTACCTTAGCAACCCCACGCCAGCCCTAAAGAGCCTCGACCGGCACAGTCGGGTGATCTATGTTGGTAGCCTTTCCAAAACCTTGGCACCAGGGCTGCGACTCGGTTACATGGTCGCCCACCCGGCGCTTATTCGTGAAGCCCGCGCTTTGCGACGCCTAATGCTGCGTCACCCTCCGACTAACAACCAGCGCGCCTTAGCGTTGTTTCTCGAACGTGGCTATAACGATGCACTGATCAGGCAAATTCACCAAACTTTCCACAACCGCTGGCAACGGATGAATGAAGCCCTAAAGCGCCATATGGTTGGCTTCCATATCTCTTCTAACTATGGAGGATCCTGCTTCTGGCTTAGAGGCCCCGAAGGACTGGACTGCCAGCACTTACAGGCACTGGCTCGCGAGGAGGGCATATTGCTGGAGCGTGGCGATCTGCACTACTTTGATCGTCCAGCCAAAGAGTATTTAAGATTGGGATTTTCGGCTATTCCTGAAGAGCGCATTGAGCCAGGCATTAAACGCCTAGCTCGACTAGTTTCTGATGCAATAGTCAAGCCATAGCAATGTATTTTCCACCTCTAAAGTCCCAAGCAGTTGGAGCATTTCGGTTATATAAAGCACCTTCTGGATCGAGAGTCACTCATAACCTTTAAGGGTGTAAGGCGTTAACGCTCACTAGGCGATCAAAAGTGGTTCTCCGCTACCAACCGTGACATCACCTCGGCGCTCACTATAGTCGGTTAGTTTTACAGATAAAGTGGTCGCTTCCTTTCAGGGAGTGCTCTCGGCGGCCGCATTACTTTCAGGATTTCATATCGGGATATTCCATCAACGTATTGAAGATCACCATTATTGCCTAATAACTGATGAAAAAATCCAGAATCCATACTTTCACCGGCGCCTGACAATCGTCCGGCCTTTGATAAGAGTAACGCCAGGCTAAGCATTAAGCTCTCCTGGCATCTTGACAATTAAAATCTGGCTTTGGCTCCCTTAATAATGAGCTTTCATTAGACGCCTAGAGCACCTCGTCCTTGAGGTAGTACCAGCGATAAAGAAATCTTTGTCCGACACGACGGAAAGGAGCAAAGGACTGAGACTCCACTATTTCCCGAATATTTGGGAACGGTAGCTTGGATGTAAAAATCGGCAGGTCGAGTTGTTTTCCATCACCAGCAATCCACTGGGCTAATCGACGACCCGCCTGTGCTGAATACATAACCCCATTACCTCCATAGCCTAGTGCATAGAAGATAGTTTCCTTAGGGTTCGGCTGATAAATACGAGGCATCATGTCGTGACTGACGTCAACCCAGCCCCACCAGGAGTAATCTAGTGCAACCCCCTTTAGAGCAGGAAACTTACGAATCATGTTACTCACCAACACATCTTCGTATTTTTGTTGAGGCGCATCACGCCCGGTAATTGCACTTCGGCTTCCAATCTGCAGCCGGTTATCTGGCAGCAAGCGGTAGTAATGTCTCAGCACTCGGGTATCGGTGATCACTTGATGAGTACGCAGGCTACAAGCATCAATTTCACTAGTAGTAAGTGGCCTAGTAACAATTGAGTTCGACAAGATTGGTAATAGTCTATTTTTGAGCTGGGGGTGCAAGCTCTGAGATGTGTATCCACCAGTTGCAATTCCCACCGCGCGAGCCCTTACTGTGCCCCCTGGGGTCTTAAGATAGTGGACACCATCACGGGTTTCCCAACTCTGCACAGGGCTGGAGGGATGCACCTTTGCACCCAACGCCCTAGCTTTTTTGAGATAACCAAAAGCCAGTTTTCCAGCATGAATACCTATACCCTCAGGCTCGTGCATAGCACCAGCGGCATCCTGGTCGCCAACCCATTCACGTTTAACCGTCTCGGCATCAAGTATCTGTGCATCGTATTCAAAGGTGTCCCGCAGTAACTTAGCTTCTTTTTCGAGGATTGGCATGACCTTGTCGCGGTGTGCGACATAAAGGTGACCACCATGTTGCGGCTCGCAGTCAATATCCTTGATCAAGGTCTTGAAAGTTTCCATACCATCCAGACACTCGCGATGTAGCTTAAGGGCAGTGTCTAGCCCATAGCGCTCAATCCACTGGGAGCGTTTTAACCGTCCCGAGGCGCACTGAGCTTGGCCACCATTGCGGGTGCTGCAGCCCCAACTGGAACGATTGGCCTCGAGCACCGTAGCGTGAATGCCGTACTCCTGAGCCAAGAAAATGGCCGCGGTCAGGCCGGTGAAGCCGGCCCCGACAATCACCACATCAACATCCATATCTGCAGTGACAGGCCCATCATCTGCGGGCGGCTCGCCTGCGGTACCGATCCAGTAAGTCGGCGCATAGTCACGGCCATGCCCCGGCGTCGCGCTCTCGAGCGGATCATAAGCAGGATCATAAGGCTGAGATGGGGCCGTTGCGCGGCCTAATGCATCTTCTACCTTGCTAGCTGTCTGCATGGTCGACTCCTTGTTGTCGTTGGTTGGCCGTGACGATGTGATGGTTTTAGCGGTCGCTGCCTGCAACCGGTGGGCGATTCTTACGGAAGGCATTCTTCACGGCGATCTTGCCGTCGCGAAAAGTGAAAGCATCTATCATGCGCGCCTCAGAGCGGACACCGTCGTTGGTCGTACCTTTATAGGTAGTTTCCGAAAAGCCGCGATTGCCGATAACGAAGTGCTCGCCATCGACCCAGCAAGCATCAGGGGCAGTTTTCCAGGCATTTTCTAAACCTTGCCGCACCTCGGCTTGGCCAACAAAACTCTTGCCCTGCAGATCCGGGCCGGCCACGGCGTGAAAAATGCAATCGTCGGTCATCATGGACATGACAGCGTCGATATCATGATTATTGAGGGCGTCGCTAAAGGCTTTAAGAAATTCCACATCTGGCTGGTGCATTTATTTCTCCCGTAAACTCACTAATGATCTCAATGAACTAGACTCTGGCCGCTTAATACAACCTGGACAAAGCACATAAGTAAGATTACTGCCGACCATTGCCTTCGCGTAGCACCAGTTACAGATGCCCTTTTGGGCCAGCGCTTTCCGTTGTTTATGCAGTAGACTGCTCCCAGCCTGAGCGATATTGATAAGCTGGGCGATAGGGAGCAGGATCAATTAACGGAGTTCGCATCAGCAACTGATCTGCTAGCAAACGTGCCGATGCTGGAGCTAGCACCAAACCATTGCGGTAGTGACCGGCATTGACGAACAATCCTTTGATCTCCGGCAATTCACCGATGAAGGGGACACCGTTGGGCGCTGCGGGTCTCAGCCCTGCCCAGTGGTGCTCGATTGGGCAGCCAGCCAGGGCAGGCAGCATGGCCAGCGCGCTTTGGCGCAGCGATTCATAGGCATCAACGGTTGGCGTCTTATCGAAGTCGGCCTCTTCCAGAGTCGAACCGATCAGCACCCGTCCGTCCCCACGGGGGATCAGATAACGGCCATCAGCCAGCACCACCCGCTCTAGAAGCTGTCTGCCCTCGGCCATCGGCTGTGTGCGAAACAGCATCATCTGGCCCTTCACTGGACGAACCGGCAGCGCAATACCAAGTCGATCTAGCAGCACGCCACTCCAAGCTCCACCGCATAGCACTACTTGGCCAGCGGCAATACGCCCGCAAGATGTCTCGATACCGGTTACCCGCCCCTGCTGGACGCACAGCCCTTCAACCGTTAGCCCCTCCTCAAGGGTGACACGTGGCAGCGTCATCAAACGGGCCCGAAGCGCCTGACAAAGGCGTGGATTACGAATACTACCCAAAGTCGGCATCCACAGACCCGACTCGATGCCCTCGGCTAGCCAAGGCTCCTTGGTGTAGATAAAACTCCCACTAACGGCTTCAAGCGGCTTGCCGAGTCGACGAGCCCAGTTGAATGCCATATCGCCATCGTTGACGCCCAGATAGAGCAGCCCCTTCTGGCGGTATTCTGGATCGATGCCGGTCTCTTCAAACAAGCGGGTGGCCAACTGTGGATATTCTTGTTCGGCATAGCGCGACAGGTTAGAAACCGGTTCGCTGTAGCGCCAGGGATACAGCGGGGAGACGATACCTCCCCCGGCCCAGGAGGCCTCTTCGCCGCACCGTCGTCGCTCCACCAGCGTGACAGAGCAACCTGCCTCAGCAAGTTGCAAGGCAGTCATCATGCCGATGACACCACCGCCAATAATCAACACATCTTGCATATCAAACTCCACTATCGGCCCGAGATGGCTGTGCCGTCGCCACCGTCTCAACCCACAAACAAGATCCCCGGTCCGGCAGCGAGATACGCTACCCGGCGACCGGGGATCATTCGATAGAACGCTATGTCAGCTTAAGCACCAGACTTCGAGACGCCGGATAGGCAGCTTGAGTCCGACGCAGGACGTCACACGTAGTCCTGATACTTTTCTAGCAGACGCACCGGCTTTTTCAGTGCATCCCGGCGGAAGGGGTCACCCAGTTCGCGCGTACACATCACTTCGATGATGCAGGTTTTACCCTCGTTCATCTGCATGTCCACCGCCTTCTTAAGCGCCGGCCCCACGTCTTCCAGCCGGTCCACGGTAATGCCTTCGGCACCCATCGCTCGACCGATCTCGGCGAAGCTCTGGTTGTCTAGCTCGCCAGCGACAAAACGGCGGTTGTAGAATTCCACTTGGTTCTTCTTCTCCGCGCCCCACTGACGGTTGTGGAACACCACCGCGGTCACCGGGATGTTTTCACGCACGGCCGTCATGGTTTCCATCAAGCTCATCCCCCAAGCGCCGTCGCCAGCATAAGCAATCGCTGGACGATGCGGTGCTGCCGCTTTGGCTCCGATGATGGTCGGTAGTGCATAGCCGCAGTTGCCGAAGCTCATGGGCGCGAAGAAGCTGCGCGGCTTTTCGAAGCGCAGGTAGCTGTGCGCTACAGCGTTGATATTACCAATATCCGTGGAAACCATTACATCCTTAGGCATGGCTTTTTCAAGCTCACGCAGCACCTGACGCGGGTGCAGATACTCGCCGCCAGAGAACGGCGTCTCGCCTTGCGCTTCGTCGATGGCATCGAGGCTGAACGGATCTTTCTCATGGGTCCAGGCATCAAGTTCCTGCTCCCAGGCTGACTTCTCACTGGCAATCTTATCGGCACGTGTTGTCTTGGTAGCATCACAAACCAGTTCGCGACCAGCCAGACGTTCGGTAAGCGCCTGAGCAGCTTCTTTGGCGTCGCCACAAATACCTACTGCAATCTTCTTCACCAAACCAAGCATCTTATGATCGGCGTCAATCTGAATGATCTTGGCGTCCTTTGGCCAATAGTCCAGGCCATGCTGCGGCAGAGTGCCGAAGGGTCCTAGGCGAGTGCCCAACGCCACTACCACATCTGCCTGGGCAATCAGTTTCATACCAGCCTTCGAGCCCTGATAGCCGAGCGGACCGCACCATAGCGGATGGCTTGCAGGGAAGGAGTCGTTGTGCTGGTAGCTATTAACTACCGGCGCTCCCAAGCGCTCGGCCAGTGCCTTGCAGGCGTCGACGCCGTCGGCCATGACCACTCCACCACCAGAGACGATCACCGGGAACTTGGCATTGGCCAATAGTTCGGCAGCCTCGTCGAGGGTTCGGGTACCGCCGGGACCACGATCCAGACGTGAAGGCTCGGGAACTTCACATTCGATCTCGCCATAGAAGTAATCGCGCGGGATGTTCAGCTGGGTCGGACCCATCTCGGACATGGCGCGATCGAAGCAGCGACCGGTGTACTCGGCCATTCGGGCCGGATGAGTGACGTGCCCCTGATACTTGGTGAACTCTTGGAACATCGGCAGCTGATGGCATTCCTGAAACCCGCCCAGGCCGATACCGTTGGTACCCGCTTCGGGGGTGACAATCACCACCGGGCTATGCGCCCAGTAAGCTGCGGCGATGCCGGTCACGCAATTGGAGATGCCAGGGCCGTTCTGACCAATGACCACCCCGTGACGACCAGAGACCCGCGCATAGCCGTCAGCCATGTGGGCGGCGCCCTGCTCGTGCACCACCGGGACCAGGCGAATGCCGGCCGGGGCGAAGATATCCATGGCATCCATGAATGCCGAGCCCATGATGCCAAACATCTCTGTCACGCCATTAGCCACAAGGGTTTCGACGAAGGCCTCTGACGGGGTCATGGTCTGCTTGCCCTGGACGACTGGGCGGGTATCAGGAATCGGGTTGCTCATTGGGACTCTCCGCATCACGTGGCGTTAAATTTATTTTTCGGTACAAAATATTCCGATTTACAGAATATTTACGGAATCTAGCTCAATAAATGCTCAAGCGTCAACGATAAATATCAAAAAACGATACTATTTGATTCTTTTTATGAAACACAACTATGATGATTATACATTCTAAAAAAGCTCTTGATGGTCGAGGAGACAGTGATGACAGACCGGATGAACGCCCAGCCCAATGTCTTAAGGTCCGCGCGCGAGTTGTTCGGCATTGACAGTGATCTGCAGATACCCACTTTCAGTGAGCGAGATGAGTATGTGCCCGAAATAGACGAAGCCTATCGCTTCAACCCCGATGTGACCCTTGCCATACTGGCTGGCTTCACCTGTAATCGACGGGTTATGCTTCAGGGGCTACATGGAACAGGGAAATCGACCCATATCGAGCAGGTCGCGGCTCGGCTTAACTGGCCCTGCCTGAGAGTCAACCTGGACGGACACATCAGCCGCATGGATCTTGTCGGCAAGGATGCCATCGTGATACGCGATGGCGTACAGGTAACCGAATTCCAGGAAGGCATCGTGCCCTGGTCGCTTCAGCGGCCGGTGGCGCTGATCTTCGATGAATATGACGCCGGTCGGCCAGACGTGATGTTCGTCATCCAGCGCATTCTTGAGCGAGATGGCCACTTCACCCTGCTCGATCAGAACCGAGTGATTCACCCGCACCCCAGCTTCCGGCTGTTCGCAACCGCCAACACCGTTGGGCTAGGCAATCTCACAGGGCTCTATCAGGGTACCCAGGTGCTCAACCACGCCCAGATTGACCGCTGGAACATCGTCGCCAAGCTCGATTACTTGCCTCGCGAAGAGGAAGTCGCCATCGTGCTGGCCCGGGTACCCTCTAAAGACAGCGAGAAAGGGCGCAAGCTCATCTCTTCAATGGTGGCGGTAGCCAACCTCACCCGCCGGGGTTTTGCCACCGGCGACTTGTCGACGCTGATGTCGCCGCGAACGGTGATCACTTGGGCGGAGAACTGCGAGATATTCCGCAATCCGGCTCTGGCCTTCCGTCTCTCTTTCCTCAACAAGTGCGATGAGGCAGAGCGCCCGATTATCGCTGAGTACTATCAGCGTTGCTTCGGCGAGGAACTAGACGAATCCTGGATGCGAGAGGCCGATCCGTCATGAGTGCGAGCGCCCAGCAGCAGGCTCGCCGCCAGCAGCGCATTGAGGAGCTTTGCGCGGCAAGCCTGCGCGCGATGACTGGTGAAGCCGACCTGCACTATCGCGGAAGGCGCCTGTATCAAGGCGAAACGCGCCTGCCGATCCATTCGCCGCACCTGCGCATCGACCCTGCGTACAATACGTTCACCGATTGTCGGGCAACTGCCGATGGCATTGCCCTGCGCCTACTACACTCCGATACCGCCGTTCACCGCCTATTCTGCCCGGAAGACCAGGTCGAGAGGCTGGTCTTCGAGCTGCTTGAGCAGCTGCGGGTGGAGACTAAAGCCCCAGACAATATGCCAGGCATGGCCGCTAATCTTCATCACCGTTTCGAGCGCTGGTCCCGCTCTTTCCACCGATCCGGAGTAACAGAAGGCAGCATCGGCCTGCTGCTCTACACCGTGGCACAGATGTGCTGGTCACGGCTGAATGCACGGCCGGTACTAGAGGAGACCGAGGACTATATCGAGGGTACCCGAGCCTCCCTGGTAGGCCAGATGGGTACCGCGCTGGCCGGCATGCGCCGCTATCGTCACGACCAGAATACCTACGCCGAACATGCGTTGATGATCGCAACCCTCGTCGGTGAGCGAGTACGCGCTGAACGGGCGGCGGCCGAAAAAGATAGCGGAGACGCCGATCAGGAAGAGGAAGCTACCAACGCCTTCGCCCTACTCCTTGATTTCGATGAGGGCGAAGGCGATGACAACGGCATCGCGGCTGCAGCGTCCGGGCGTAGCAAGGTCTTCGAGGAGGCCGCTCTCTCCTACCGTGTATTTACGACCCACTTCGATCGTGAGGTCGCGGCCGGCAGCTTGGTCCGACATGCCCTGCTGCGCGAGTACCGTGATCGGCTGGATCAGGCTACCGCCGAGCAGGCCATCAACTTACCTCGCCTGGCTCGCCAGCTTGGCAGCGTACTCTGGGAACCACGCCCCAGCGGCTGGATGTTTGGCGAGGAAGAGGGCCGTATCGATGGACGTCGACTCGCCCAGCTGGTCAGCTCCCCCACCGAACGCCGCCTGTTCTACCGCGACCAGGTCAAGCTAGACACCGACTGTATGGTCTGCCTGCTGATCGACTGCTCGGGCTCCATGAAGCATCACATCCTGCCGGTGACGATGATGGCCGAGAGCCTGATGCGTGCTCTCGAGATGATCGGAGCACATACCGAGCTGCTTGGCTTCACTACCGGGGCCTGGAATGGTGGGCGCGCCTATCAAGCGTGGATGCGCGGCGGACGCCCCCCTGGGCCAGGACGTCTCAATGAAGTCTGCCACATGGTGTTCAAGGACGCCGAGCGAAGCTGGCGGCGCGCCCGTACCGACATTGCGGCTCTTCTCAAGCCCGATCTGTTTCGTGAGGGCATCGACGGTGAAGCGGTGGACTGGGCCTGTGAGCGACTCCTCGCTCGCCCCGAGAGCCGACGCATTCTGATAGTGATCTCCGATGGCTGCCCCGCCGACAGCGCTACCAACTTGGTCAACGACTCCTACTACCTGGACAACCATCTTAAGGAGGTAGTCTCTCGTCGCACTAGAGAGGGTCAGGTAGAGGTACTAGGGCTCGGCGTGGGACTGGATCTCAGTCCCTTCTACCGTCGCAGCCTAGCTACCGATATGTCTCAGGTGTTAGATACTCACCTGTTCGATGAAATCGTCGATTTGATCGGCGGACACCGCCGTCGCTGACGGCCAACTGGTGAATCTCGAATAGAGATAAACCCACAATGGAGACCTTAGATGGCCAAAACCCGCATGGTGCATCAGTTCGGCATGGGCACCTCTATACGCAGCCGCAACTATACAGAGGCTTCAGCCCGGGCTATCCGTGATGCCCTTTGGCACAACTCGCTGAACCTGGCCGACGCCTTCGGCTTTCCCAAGATGGCCATGCTGATCGACGTCGAAATTGGCGTACAACAGCCAGAAGCCGTGGACAGCGACGCCCTGCTCGGCATCTTCCCCTATGGCCAGCCTCGTATCTCAGTGGCCAAAGGGGGGCTCGACGTGAACAAGCCCGACGGAAGCGGTACCACGGTGATCGCCAACGCCGCCGTTATCGTCTCCTTTGACATGGAGCGCAGTCATGAATGAGCAACGCATCATACTTGAGATGGGAACCGGCAACGACCTCTACGGCGAGGACTATACCAAAGCCGCCTGCCGCGCCGTGCAGGACGCCCTGCACCACTCATCCATTGTGCTTTTCAAGTCGCTGGGCATCGATCACCGCGAGATGCGTGTGGAAGTGACCATCGGGGTACAACATCCCGAACGAGTCGACGAGAAAGTGGTGTCAGCCGAGCTGCCCCGCGGCCGGGCCGAGGTCCGCGTAGTTCACGGCGGACTCGACGTGCATGATCCCGAAAACGCGACTACTCATGTGATTGCCACAGCCGCCGTCGCCGCCATGCTGCCTATCGATGGTGAGCTGTGGCTGCTGAACAACTAGGCAATTGGCTAGGTAGGCTTGCCCACCTCTTACTTCATCACTGACAGGCAAGCCGCACCGATACTTACTGGCTCCATCGCCGTGGAAAAACTGGTTCCATTCGTGCTATCCCTGCCCTGCTACGCTGGTAAAGCAGTGGCTTGGTCAGCCACACAGAAGTTAACCGCAGAGTTGGTCGTGGCTGGTCACTATAACAATGACAATAATTTCTGAGGCATTCAGCTTATGTACTTCACTATCCAGCGCTTATCGCGCAGCTGGGTCGGTGGCCTAGCGACATTGCTACTAGGCGCAGGCAACAGCGCTCACGCGGGTGGCATCGACCAGGCGGTCGAGACCCTGACCGCTCCTGTGGCATCGGCGATCTCATCACTGATCTTCTTTAGCATTCCACTGTTTGGCGCCGAGCTGCCGTTGGTGGTGTTGTGGCTAATCGCCGGCGCGATATTCAGCACTTTCTACTTTAATTTTATCAACCTGCACGGCCTCCCCCATGCCTTCAAGCTGGTGCGAGGCGACTATGCACAGTCCTGGGCACACGGCGAGGTATCACATTTCCAGGCGCTGGCCACCGCAGTCTCCGGCACCGTGGGTATCGGCAATATCGGCGGTGTCGCTATCGCTATTTCCCTGGGCGGGCCAGGTGTGCTGCTGTGGATGATACTGGCCGGTTTCCTGGGCATGTCCACCAAGTTCGTTGAGTGCTCTCTGGCCACCCACTATCGCCGACAGAACGCCGATGGCAGTGTTTCCGGCGGCCCTATGTTCTACCTATCCCAGGGCCTTGCCGAACGTGGCCTACCCCGCCTCGGCAAGGCAATGGGCAAGTTCTATGCAATCGGTATTGTGATTGGATGTCTGGGCATTGGTAACATGTTTCAGTCCAACCAGGCCTTCATGCAGTTTGTCAATGTCACCGGCGGTGCCGAAACCAGCTGGTTTGCCGACAAGGGGTGGCTATTCGGCGTTGTGCTGGCGACACTGATCGGGCTGGTAATCCTCGGCGGAATCAAGTCCATTGCCCGGGTCACTGAGAAGGTGGTGCCCGTCATGGCTGCTCTCTACTGCAGCATGGCGCTGCTCATCCTCGTCATGAATGCCGAAGCGATTCCCTTCGCCATCCAGGCGATCTTCCACGGCGCCTTCACCGCCGAGGGCATCGCGGGTGGCACCCTGGGCGCCATGATCATCGGCTTTCAGCGAGCGGTGTTCTCCAACGAAGCCGGCATCGGCTCCTCAGCCATCGCTCATGCCGCGGCGCGCACCCACGACCCGATGACCGAGGGTTATGTCTCACTGCTCGAGCCGCTTGTAGATACCATCATAATCTGCAGCCTCACTGGCCTGGTGATCGTTACCACCCTCTACTACGATCCGGCGCTCACCGAAACCGCCAGCGGCATCCAGATGACATCCCAGGCCTTCGAACGAAATGTGGCCTGGTTTCCGCTGCCGCTGTCGGTAGCCGCCCTGCTGTTCGCCTTCTCTACCGCCGTCTCATGGTCGTACTACGGCCTCAAGGGCTGGTGCTACCTGTTCGGCGAAGGCCTTTGGGGGCGCAGCCTCTTTAAGCTTCTGTTCTGCATCTTTATCGTGGTTGGGTCGATGATCCAGTTGCAGTCGATGCTCACGCTCTCCGACGCGCTGGTATTCGTAATCTGCGTGCCCAATATTCTCGGCATCTATCTGCTTGCCCCTTTAGTCAAACGCGAGCTCAAACGCTATCGCCTGCGATTGGTAAGCGGCGAGATTATTGACCACAGGAGTGCCACTCCTGCGGCATTGTAAGAACACCTTTGAGCACAACCTTGCTTAAACGAAGCGCTTCAGCAAATGAACGTTAGAAGAAGGGAGTCAAGCAAGCGCCGAGGCAATCAGGCTGATACCGATCATTACCAGCACCACAAAAGCGATACGGCGCATGACTAGGGAGGAAAAGGGCAGCGGGAACCGGCGTCCCGCGTAGGTGGCTATGGCAATGACAGGCATAGACCAGGCCGTCAGCCAAAGAATCTCGGCATTCATTTGCCCCTGCGAGGTGACAAACAGCGTACGCATTCCTGAAGTCACCGCAAACAGCAGGATCAGAAGATTGCGGATTCGCACCGGCTCGATGGGTTGACGGTAGCAGTGATAAATCAATGGCGGGCCGGCGATGCCAAAGAGTCCGCCCAGTAAACCCGAAAGGCCGCCGAACAGTGCAAAACTGCTTCGAGAGGAGAGCTGCTGCTGGCGACTAGGCTGAAACACTAGGCTTGCACCGCCGTAGAGAATCACCAAGCCCAGCACCAGGCTGAGCAAGGTTGTGGCTCTGCCACTAAGATAGTCAAGCAGCAGCACCCCAAGCAAAATCATAGGTATTATGCCCATGGCGGCAGCCCGAGCCGACGGCCAGTCAATGTGCTGCAACCGTCCGGGCAGCGCTATTAGGCAGTTCATTAACGTCATCAGACTGACCACCGCGGCAACCGACGCCACTGGAGCGATACCAAGTCCACTGGTTACCCCCATGACGATCAAACCCAGACCAAAGCCGGTCACCGTCTGAAAATAACCGGCCAGAGCAGCGATCACAAGAAACGCCAGTAATGTCTCGAAGGCCATGGGTCAGGCACTCGCACCCTGGTATTTGCCCTGGCGTGCGTCAGCTGCCTGAGCCTGTACCGTCGTCACGGCGATAACGTGATAGATATCCTCAACGCTACAGCCTCGCGAAAGATCGTTGGCCGGCTTCGCTAACCCCTGAAGCAGCGGCCCGACTGCTTCGGCTCCGCCGATGCGCTCAGCCAGTTTGTAGCCGATATTACCAGCCTCAAGGTTGGGGAAAACTAACACATTGGCTCTCCCCTTTACCTGCGAGCCAGGAAGCTTTCGCTCCGCAATATCGGCGACGATAGCAGCATCTAGCTGCACATCTTCATCAATGGCAAGCGATGGACGGTCAGCCTTGACCCGCCTTGCCGCCTGCACAATTTTTTCGACGTTGCGGTGCTGAGCACTGCCACTGGTCGAAAACGACAGCATGGCGACTCGGGGTTCCTCACCCAGCAAAGACTCGGCACTATCTGCCGCCGCCATGGCGATCTGAGACAGCTGCTCGGCGTCCGGATCGATGACTAGCCCGCAATCCGAAAAAATCATTCCACCCTTA
Organism: Halomonas sp. XH26; assembly: GCF_024138895.1. Taxonomy (NCBI): domain Bacteria; kingdom Pseudomonadati; phylum Pseudomonadota; class Gammaproteobacteria; order Oceanospirillales; family Halomonadaceae; genus Halomonas; species Halomonas sp. XH26. The sequence continues at coordinate 489,828 of NZ_CP071889.1, read as the reverse complement.
AGGCTATGAAACGGCTTGCACAGCATCATCAGAAAGAAACTCGAAACCAAGGTGCTATCTGGCGCCAGGCCGATCAGCTGAATCGCGCTCCTAACTACATCGGCCGTAGTATAAGCGGCACCGGCGACAGAACCATCCACATAGCCTTGACGAACCAGAAGATTGGCAAAGCATAGCGGCTCAATCACCACTTTTTGGGCTTGCTCGCGCGTCATCCCCTTTCGGCTGCGTAATGCAAATAGCTCATCGGCCAAGCTATTGGTCACTGATGAATCGGATGGATCCAACAGTTTGATGCCCGACACGTCGATATCAAGCCTTGTTGCCAACGCCTCAATATTATGTCGTCTACCAACCACAGTAGGTACAGCAATACCATCTTCAGCGGCTTTTGCCGCAGCACGCAATACGCGCTCGTCCTCTCCCTCGCATAGCACGATGCGGCGAGGGCTTCGGCGCGCTTTGTCGAGAATAGCATTCAAGGCTTTCATACACTTTTTCCTCATGTAAGCGGGTTAGCGTATACAAAAAACCCCCAGCATTGCTGGGGGAAATGCCACATAAGTGTTCGCTTACACGTAGTCCTGATACTTTTCTAGCAAACGCACTGGCTTTTTCAGTGCATCCCGGCGGAAGGGGTCACCCAGTTCGCGCGTACACATCACTTCGATGATGCAGGTTTTACCCTCATTCATCTGCATGTCCACCGCCTTCTTCAGTGCTGGCCCCACGTCTTCCAGCCGGTCCACGGTAATGCCTTCGGCACCCATCGCTCGACCGATCTCGGCGAAGCTCTGATTGTCTAACTCGCCAGCGACAAAACGGCGGTTGTAGAATTCCACTTGGTTCTTCTTCTCCGCGCCCCACTGACGGTTGTGGAACACCACCGCGGTCACCGGGATGTTTTCACGCACGGCCGTCATGGTTTCCATCAAGCTCATCCCCCAAGCGCCGTCGCCAGCATAAGCAATCGCTGGACGATGCGGTGCTGCCGCTTTGGCTCCGATGATGGTCGGTAGTGCATAGCCGCAGTTGCCGAAGCTCATGGGCGCGAAGAAGCTGCGCGGCTTTTCGAAGCGCAGGTAACTGTGCGCTACAGCGTTGATATTGCCGATATCAGTGGAAACCATTACATCCTTAGGCATGGCTTTTTCAAGCTCACGCAGCACCTGACGCGGGTGCAGATACTCGCCGCCAGAGAACGGCGTCTCGCCTTGCGCTTCGTCGATGGCATCGAGGCTGAACGGATCTTTCTCATGGGTCCAGGCATCAAGTTCCTGCTCCCAGGCTGACTTCTCACTGGCAATCTTATCGGCACGTGTTGTCTTGGTAGCATCACAAACCAGTTCGCGACCAGCCAGACGTTCGGTAAGCGCCTGAGCAGCTTCTTTGGCGTCGCCACAAATACCTACTGCAATCTTCTTCACCAAACCAAGCATCTTATGATCGGCATCAATCTGAATGATCTTGGCGTCCTTTGGCCAGTAGTCCAGGCCATGCTGCGGCAGAGTGCCGAAGGGCCCTAGGCGGGTGCCCAACGCCACCACCACATCTGCCTGGGCAATCAGTTTCATACCAGCCTTCGAGCCCTGATAGCCGAGCGGACCGCACCATAGCGGATGGCTTGCAGGGAAGGAGTCGTTGTGCTGGTAGCTATTAACTACCGGCGCTCCCAAGCGCTCGGCCAGTGCCTTGCAGGCGTCGACGCCGTCGGCCATGACCACTCCACCACCAGAGACGATCACCGGGAACTTGGCATTGGCCAATAGTTCGGCAGCCTCGTCGAGGGTTCGGGTACCGCCGGGACCACGATCCAGACGTGAAGGCTCGGGAACTTCACATTCGATCTCGCCATAGAAGTAATCGCGCGGGATGTTCAGCTGGGTCGGACCCATCTCGGACATGGCGCGATCGAAGCAGCGACCGGTGTACTCGGCCATTCGGGCCGGATGAGTGACGTGCCCCTGATACTTGGTGAACTCTTGGAACATCGGCAGCTGGTGGCATTCCTGAAACCCGCCCAGGCCGATACCGTTGGTACCCGCTTCGGGGGTGACAATCACCACCGGGCTATGCGCCCAGTAAGCTGCGGCGATGCCGGTCACGCAATTGGAGATGCCAGGGCCGTTCTGACCAATGACCACCCCGTGACGACCAGAGACCCGCGCATAGCCGTCAGCCATGTGGGCGGCGCCCTGCTCGTGCACCACCGGGACCAGGCGAATGCCGGCCGGGGCGAAGATATCCATGGCATCCATGAATGCCGAGCCCATGATGCCAAACATCTCTGTCACGCCATTAGCCACAAGGGTTTCGACGAAGGCCTCTGACGGGGTCATGGTCTGCTTGCCCTGGACGACTGGGCGGGTATCAGGAATCGGGTTGCTCATTGGGACTCTCCGCATCACGTGGCGTTAAATTTATTTTTCGGTACAAAATATTCCGATTTACAGAATATTTACGGAATCTAGCTCAATAAATGCTCAAGCGTCAACGATAAATATCAAAAAACGGAACAAATTGATTTCTTTTAAAGAATCGAATACCTTGGACAACAAAGGGAGACAATGCCATGACCCGTCAAAAATCCGATATGACAACGTTAGACGGCGACACCCCCGCTCAACGCCTACTGGCGCTGCTGGAAGTAATTGCCGAAAAAGATCAATTTTTTAGTTTGCAAAGTCTTGTTACTGAGACCAAGTTACCTAAGCCTACTTTGCACCGTATGCTGCAGCAGCTGGAAAGCTCTGGCATGTTGCAGCGAGAAGCCGATAGCCGCTACTACAGCAGAGGCAGCCGACTTAGGCGGCTCGCAGAAAACCTGCTCCTCAACGACACTGTGCACGGCGCCCGTCACGCAGTGCTCAGCCAGCTTGTAGAAGAGATAGGTGAAAGCTGCAACATAACAGCCCTGTCAGGTGGAGAAGTGCTCTACCTAGATCGCGTCGAAACCTCTGAGGCTTTGCGGTTCTACTTGCACCCAGGTTCTCGGGTTCCTGTGCACTGCTCAGCCAGCGGTAAGCTCTTTCTTGCTCAGATGCCTCCCGCTCAGCGCAAGCGCTTATTGAACGAAGCTCCTCTGAAAGCATTTACTCGCAATACACTTACTAATCTCGAAGCTCTAGAAGCCGAAATAGAAGGCGTGCATCAGTCTGGATATGCTTTTGATGATGAAGAGTTTCTCTCAGGCCTAATTTGCATTGCTGTACTGGCCACACATGCTGATGGGAGAAGATCCAACCTCGGTATTGCAATTCAAGCACCAATCATGCGCATGTCTCGAGAGAAAGCCTTGGAGTATCTTCCAGCTTTACAACGTGCAGCTAACGCCATCGCTGCCATCGACTGTGGATCTATGCCTCAACGTCCATCACATAACAAAAAGATAAAAAAGCGCTAAACAAACTATTTGTATATGGATTGATTTCTTTGAAACCATTAAATAAATTACCTTTACCTACAACTAAAAAAGCTCTCACCGCAGCCAGGTTCACTGGGGTGAGGGATTCAAGGTTCTTCGCCGCTTAATGTGGATTTGGCCTGATCGAACAGGCGCCCAACCGGGCTACCAATTAGGTAAATCATGGCGATGAAGTTAGCTTCGTTCCGGTAGATACGTGCGCGTGAGCGAGCCGCCTGAAACAGACCGTTCATACCTACAGTCGTGCGCTCGTCAGCCCTGAGATCCACCACCTCGACGTCACCCCCAGATTGAGTAGCGCTACACTTTAGAGTCCGATCCTATGCTAAGGAGATTGGACATTAAGAAGCGTTTCAGCGAAGAACAGATCATTGGCTTCTTGGGCGAAGCGGAGGCGGGACTCCCCATCAAGGAGCTATGTCGTCGGCACGGTTTCTCGGAAGCAAGTTATTACCTTTGGCGCAGCAAGTTTGGCGGCATGAGCGTCCCCGCTACCAAACATAGAAAAAGCCGTTACCGAGAGGTGGGCTACACCCCAAAAGTTGGACACTCATCCAACGATTGGGGTGTTTTTTACAATGAAGCGTTCGAACTGTTAGTAGTACAAAGCTACAAAGAAGGATTATTAGGAGAGACTTCGCACCATAACCACTAAAATCATTAATGGGCAGACCACACGGATATACCATGGCCACAGCCGCCAAAATAGAGTGTTCTCGATCTCCGGAGCGCCTTGACACAACTCTTTAAGCTTAGCATTTCGAGACATTAGCCAGCCTACATAGAGGCAAACTAAAGCGCCAATCACCGGCATGCTATTAATGGTGAGGCCGATCACTAAACCAAACAACAGATCAAAATTAAGCAGGATGAGCGTCGATCCTGCAAACGCAATGCCGCCAATCAGAAATGTTGAAAAACGACGTGACAAACTGCCTGTTTCCTCCAGGGTCGATACTGGCACCTCCAGCGCAGGAAACATTGATGTCAGTGCCGCAACCGCTAATAACCCAAAAAACAGCACTTCCATCACGCCACCTATGACACCCAACCGAGCAAACATCGCCGGCATCACATCGAACAGCAACGTCGCAGAGCTGGTCAGCTCCCCCTGCTCATTCAAAACCTCAACTCCAACAGCCTTGGCCACATAGAGCGACGGAATAATCAAAAGGCCCGCGATAAACGCCACACCCATATCAATAAACATCACCTGGGCCCCCACTCGGGGTAAGTTCGCATTGCGACTCAGATAAGAACCATAGACCACCATGGCACCAATGCCGATGGACAGTGAGAAGAAAGCCTGCCCCATGGCATCTAGCATCAGCTCGGCATTAATTTGTGAAAAGTCAGGCAATAGATAAACAGTTAACCCTTCTATCGCCCCGTCGAAGGTGAGAATAGTTAAAATCAATACCAGCATGGTAACGATCAATAGAGGCATCAGACGTTTGGTCCAGCGCTCAATGCCGCGATTAACCCCCAGTAGCACCACGCAAATCGTCATGGCCATAGCCACCAATGCCAACCACCAATCGCGTCCGATGCTACTCTCCGCCAACCAGCTCTCCACCGTGCTCATTCCAAGCACATGTGCTACAGGCCCTAATGCTTGGCTAATTAGCCATCCTGTAACAATGGCATAGAAGGTCAAGCCTAACGTAGCCACACAGATGGCTCCCAGGCCAATCAGTTGCCCCGCTCGTCGCGGCACTCCCTTTCCTCCCAGCTGCCCCATGGCATTTATAACGCCACTTTGGGCATAACGTCCTAAAGTCAACTCCGCCATCAATGCGGGGTAAGCGAGGACAAAGGCCATCCCGACATAGATCAACAGAAAAGCGCCACCACCGTTATTGGCGGCCATTGAGGGAAAGCTCCATACATTGCCAAGGCCCACCGCCGCGCCCGCAGCAGCCATTAAAAAGCCGAAACGGCTTTTGAACTGGGCACGACCACTAGGAGCAGCTTTATTATCTGCATTTTCAGTTTGAGATTTTGTCATTGGAATTATCTCATCACGTTAAGAAATCAGCTCAAAAAGGTAGTGCCTCGAGCCGTTCGAGAATGTCGAAATGATCACAATTGGGCAGCGGACATAGCTCTGCCGCCACACCCGCTGCTAAAGCGCGCTCATATAGCGCCTCTCCCTGGCTACGAAAGCTCGGTGGATCAAATTCACCATGCACAAGCATCAGTGGCGCCAGGCCCTGCAAGTCATAGCATAAAGGACTAAGCCGTTCAGCCTGTGCGCCATCCAACTGAAGAGGTTCATCGATATAGGTTCCTGCCAGTGGGCGCAGATCATAAATACCGCTGATCAACCATAGAGCTTCAATCCCCTCCAGACGTCCATTCCCCAGGCAGCTCATGATAGCCAGTTGAGCACCGGCACTATGGCCTCCCAGGTAGATACGACCATTTAGCCCAAGGGTGCTGGCTTCGCGTTGCAAATACCTCACGCCCTGCTGGCAAGCCGCCACCATGGTCTCGATATTGACCTCTGGGGCCAGTGGATAGTCCAGTGAGGCAAAAGCCCATCCTCGCGACAGCCATGACTCAGCCATGAAATCAGTCGCCATCGCGTCCAGCTGCTGCCAATAGCCGCCATGCAAAAAAACCATCAACGGCCAGGGACCCTGGTTTTCGGGAAGAAAGAGATTGAGTCCCTCCAATGCGTGGGCTCCGTAGACCAAACGCCTCGGCTGATGACGCGCCCGTAAACAAGCCCCTCGTTCAGCTTGGCGATCCAGAGTCGCTTCGAAGTCCCGTGCCCAAAGGCTCGGCGAATAGGCCCGTCCTCGGGCGTCACGTTCCTCGCAGAAACTCACCTTAGGTGACCTCTGAGCGCACTTGGAAACGAGGCTCTAGATATTCACGGTGCTCCACCACCTCACGGAAATGGCGTGCGGCCTGCCAAACGTCTTCATAGCTAAGATAGAGAGGAGTAAAGCCAAAGCGCATTAACCCAGGCTCCCGGTAGTCACCGATTACACCCCGAGCAATTAACGCCTGGACGATGGCATAACCATGCTCAGGGTGAATTAATGCCACCTGACTACCGCGTTCAGCATGAGGCGGGGTGATGTCTTCAATACCCTCGGCTTTAATGAGATCGGCTAGGCAATCGCGGAACAAATCCCCCATGGCTAAGCTTTTTTGCCGCAGGGCATTCATATCGACCTCCTGCCAAAGCCGAAGTGAGGCTTCTAGGGGAGAGTAAATAAGTGCCGAGTGGGTGCCACTGCGAAATCGAGTGATGCCCTGAGCCGGCACATAGTCACCATCGAAGGCAAACGGAGCAGCGTGGCCGTGCCAGCCGGAGAGTGGCTGCCAGCCGCCATCCTGATGATCTTGATGCACATAGATAAAGGCAGGCGCTCCAGGCCCTCCATTGAGGTATTTGTAGGTGCAACCAACTGCGTAGCGGACGCCACAACCGTTCAGATCAACCGGTATCGCTCCAGCGGAGTGAGCCAAATCCCAGATGACTTCGGCGCCCTGCTTATGCACTTCAGCGGTAATAGCAGCCATATCGCGCTGGCGCCCGGTGCGATAATTGATTTGGCTCAGCACCACGGCGGCTACTTGCTCATCCACATAGTCCGACAGCGCTGCCCCCTCAGGAAGAACCCGATGCTCGAAACCGGCAAGGCGGCATAACCCCTGTGCGATATAGCCATCGGTCGGGAAGTTGCCACCCTCGCTTAAAATCACTGGCCGTGAACGTTCTTGAGAATCAGCGATGTAGCCTAATAACTTAAATATATTAATCGAAATGTTGTCATTGATAATGACCTCTCCTGCCTGAGCACCGATCAGCGGTGCCAGTAGATCCCCTAAGCGTTCAGGCGCATCAAACCAACCTTGGTTCCAGCCTTTAATCAGCTCATCACGCCACTGGTCCAAGGTGGCTGCCAACGCATCTCTGGCAACTGCTGGCTGGGCACCTAGAGAATTACCGTCCAGGTAGATCATGCCCTCCGGAAGGGCAAAGCGAGCCTTAAAACCGGCCAAAGGGTCACGGCGATCCATTTCATGCACGTTATCAAGGGTTGGTGTCATCGTGTGCTCCAGGTAATTGAGTTGGATACCTGTGCAAAATTCTAAAAGGAATACGTGGGGAAAGGTTTGCGTAATTCAGCGATATAGGGCCAATATGTGCAATATTTTTGCACTAAACCAAGGATAAATACATTGGAAAACCTAGATCGCTTTGATCGACGAATTCTTCACGCTCTACAGCGTGATGCGCGCCTGACCCTGACCGCTCTGGCCGAGACGGTAAATCTCTCTCCCAGCCAGTGCTCACGACGTATCGTCCGACTGGAGGAAAATGGAGTTACCCAGGGGCACGCCCTGCGCCTCGACCCGGAAGCGCTAGGGCTTAAAGTCACCGCCTTTATTTTTCTCTCGATGGATAAAGCCCGCATGGCTTCACCCAGCGACGCTGTGGCAGAGTTATTAACAAGGGATGAAGTTATCGACTGCCACGCAATTACCGGCAACCACGACTTTATTCTCAAAGTCATGGTGGAAGATTTGAGCGAGCTATCGCGCTTTCTTTCCACCGCAGTAACCAGCCTGCCCGGGATACGTGACATTGCCACTCAGGTGGCCATGAATACCCTCAAGGTGGGTGGCCCACTCAAGATTATGATCTAGCCGGCAGCCAGACGCCTGGAGCAGTAGGAGTGTCTCCAGGCTCCTCTTTCCACTTTTTCAAACCCCTCGCTAACACATCATTCGAATTCCTTTAAATAAGCCCTGAGCCAATCCCCCTTGTCACGCTAGTCAGCCGCCCAGTATTACCTGAAGGAATACCAGAGCCATATTTTTTTATTCAATAGTCATGACGAATTGAGGCTAGCATCGCTTTAGAAAAATCAGACCACCCACCAGAGGAGTATTAAAAACACTTTTATCTCCAGTAAAAAACAATACATCTAAAAGTTAGGGCGCCTACTTCGTCACAACACTCACAATAAAAAAGGCTAACAATGAACAATAAACCTTCTAGAGTTGATTCAATTATTTCCAACAGCGCATATCGATATAAGCTAGCCATAATGATCGCACTCCTATCGAGCCCGGTGCTCCAGGCAGCCGACCATGGCCCGGTCAATATTATTGACCCTCATGTAAAGAGCCAAGCATCGCTGGCTCTAGGGAAGGAAACTCCCCATCCCACTTCAGACAGCTATGGCATAGACCCACAAACAGGTCGCTTTACCCACCCAGTGGCTACTCCCTTCTCACACGATAACCATCCTTTCGAGGGACAACTAGATGAGTGGGATACCCGTAGCTATATTCATAACATGGCAATTGAGGCTTACTATCCGATTACGGTGGAGCCCTTTCACACTTGGCAGAACATAGTCGACTTCGACGGAAAGCGCTTTCTTTATCAGTATGTTAGGCGTGATCTAAAGATATTTGATATCACTAACCCAAGAGACGTTCAACTTATCTATACCAAGGGGGCAACCTGGGATGAAAATGGTCCAAGTGAAGAGATCAACCCCTACCCCGAAAATGACATGTTCGGTGCCGCTTCTATTCAGTGGAGCAGCAGCCTCGGTAAGTACATCATGATCCAGGCCTTCGAAGTCAGGCGCTTCGGAGTTCTCGAAGACAAATACCGACAACCGGAGGAAGTCGAGGAGATAAGAAACTCTGATCACCTCAAAGGTTTCAAGGTATACGAGATGAATGGCCCACTTCCCGAAAACTGGGAGCTGATCGCCACTCGCACGACAGATATCAACAACCCCGATGCTCCTAATGGTCAACAGGAAGGATCCGGGGTACGTGATATTCCCACCTACTTCGGTGGTGATGTGATGTATGTCGCTGCCGCGCCAAGTGATAGCCATGCACTCACCGAATACCCCAACGATCTTTACAATGCCGGCTACCAGTCCTGGGATATGTCTGACCCCAGCAACCCAAGGCTACTCGATGTACTCACCGTACCTGGGCAGATCGTTGGTGATCCGGAGCACGAAGCGGCTTTTCTGGCCAACCCCAGAGCCGGCAACCGTAGTTCATGGATGGGAGCGCGCATGTCACTATTTGTTCCCACCCCCGTCGAGGAAGGCGGCCAATATGGCTATGCCGCCATGGGGGGAATGGGGCTATATGTTGTGGACATTACCGACTCGGAGAATATGCGTGTCGTTGGCCACCTTGATTTCCCAGTCAGCTTAGCGGGTACCGAGGGAGACAACATTGATGTCTCACAGGTAGAGGCGACAGGATTAATCTATTACAGCGGCTATCCATTGGCAGAGGATTGCTATGAAGCCTACAAGGATATCTATGCGGTAGATGTCAGCGACCCTACCAACCCACATATTCGACATCTACTTCCTCGCCCGACACCACCAGCCGAAGCCGAATTTACCGATTTCTGTCAGCGGAAAGGTAGCTTTGGCCCGAAGAGAACTGGCTATTACACCCAACCGGGTTCATCTCGTGAAGGCATCCTTCCCTATGCCTTTTACAATGCCGGCGTTCAGGTTTTCGATGTTAGCAACCCCGATGAGCCATCTATCGAAGCCTATTTTGTACCCCCTTTCGCCCCTGACAGTGTCGTCGATTACGCCATGGGCAACTTGGCGCATGGCGTATATGTCGAATACGACAGAAATCTTATCTGGCTCTTTACCAACCATGGGTTCTATGCCCTTTCCACCCCACTTCTTGGGGAGCCAAGCTTTTCCCCTCCCGAGACCTCCTGGCCTTCTCGCGATTAACAAAAATTAAATAATCACAAAAATATTGAGAATGGATCGCGGCAGCGAATACCACTCCGCTGCCGCGTACCTCTTCCTATCGGAGAAAATCATGCGAAAACTCCTACTCGCGCTTCCCTTCGTGAGCGGATATGCCTGCGCCGACATTAAAGTTTCCGGAATACTGGATATCGCCTACGAGGTAGCAACATCGGGAGGGAAAACCGTTGAGCGATTCACCGGCGCAGGGCTAAGCGCCAATAGAGTTCAATTAAAAATTCAGAAAAATCTGAGCGATGATATTTCCATTTTGGGCATTTACGAGGCCATGTACCGACCGCACTCAGACGATGACATAGGTCAGCGCGAGGCATTCGCTCAGATAATTTCCCAACGTTTTGGAACACTGAGCATCGGTCGTCAAGATACTCCTTCAGCCAATGCTTATGGCTATGCAGACCCCATGTTCGGTAACGAATATAGCTTGGTCAATAATGTCGCTGTCTTCTATGCCCCATGGCGTGAAGACCGCTCCTTGATGTATATCAGCCCTCGCATTGAAGGGTTTCAGTTTAGAGGGATGGCAACCCAGGGAGAGCGAGACGGGAGCCGAAACGGTCGTGTCTATAGCATATCTCTGGATTACTGGAATGATAGCCCCTGGTATTTCTCTATTGCTATGGATAGAAAGTATCAGAGAAACCTATGGGATCGGGACACTATAGAGCAGTCCACAGATATCTACCTGACGTCGGTATACTCTATAGAAAACACCGATTTCACGGCCATTCTTCATCGTTACTCTGGGTATTATGCCTATGCACCTTGGGTAGACTTCGAATCAAGTGGTAATGACCTTCAGTTGGGCATAAGGCACAATTTTGGAAACAAGCACAATATAGCCGCGAGCCTGATTTACAAAAACGATGACAACAATGATGTACTTAGTGATGCTGCCGGAATAAACCTTGGCTACATTTACAATTACAGACAGAATATTGACCTATATGGTGTATATGGTTACATCCATCACCAGAGCAATACAGATATCAGATACCCGATCAGCTGGAACCTTGACTCTCCTCTAGCGGACGAGAATCCACAAGGAGTTCAACTTGGATTTCGCCTGAAGTTCTAAGTCTCCTGCCTCGGGTATAAAACATCTTATTAAATTCCAATAACGAGCGGCATGAGGTAATACTCATGCCGACTTTGCATCTTTGCAGTCATATCTAGAAGTGAATCGAGCACGATATTCCCAGAGTACACTCACTCTGTGGGAGGCATTGGCCAAGAGTAAGGCCCCAGTAGCACACCGATAGCCGCCATCATTAGGTAAAGCCAATACGGCTCTAAGGAGTGTAGACAGGAGAATCGTTAGCGAACAACGCACAATAAAGCAAAGCGCGTTGTCGTTTCGAGAGCAAGGCGGGAAAGACTAGAGCAGCGCCAGGGTCAGCCAGGGCTGCCAGGCCAGGAGTACCAGCGCGATTAAGCTCATCGCCAAGAACGGTAACAGCGCACGAAAGATCTTCATCGGTGGCACGCCGGTCATGGAGGAACTAATAAACAGCCCCGCCCCTACCGGCGGCGTCAGAAGCCCCAGCACCAGGGTCAAGGAAACCACCACGCCGAACTGGTAGGGGGTGATATCAAACTGCTGGGTGGCGATAGGTAACAGAATCGGCACTACCAGGATGAGCGCAGCGATACCGTCGATGATCATTCCCACTAGCAATAGCACACCGATTACTAGCAGCAGAAAAATAAAGGGATCCGTGGTCAGTGAGGCGATCCAAGCGGCAGCCATCTGCGGCAGTTGCTCATAGATGATCACCCAGCCGAAGACACCGGCAGCAGCGATCAACATAATCACCAGGCCAGCATTAAAGGCCGTACGCCGCAGAATATCGGGTAAGCGCGCGAAAGTTAGGTCGCGGTAGACATAGCGGCCAATCAGTAGGGCCGCCAGGGAAGCAAGGGCTGCCGACTCGGTAGGTGTGGCCAAACCGCTTAGGATGCCACCGATGATGATCAGCGGAATCGACATCGCCGGCACTCCCATCAGCAGGTAGGCGCGCGCTTGGTCACGACTTGGCCAGTCACCTTTGGGATACTGTTCCACTAAGCCGATGACAGTGATGGCAATAAAGAACAGTAGCCCCATCAACAAACCAGGCAAAATGCCAGCGACGAACATATCGGCGATGGGCACCTGGGCGATCACTCCATATAGCACGAAGAGCATTGATGGAGGGATAATCGGTGACATCAGCCCACCTGCAGCGGTAATCGCGGCGCTAAAAGGTTTGTCGTAACCCTCCTGCTCCATGGCAGGCACCATGGCCCGTGACATGATGGCGATCTGCGAAGCCGCCGAGCCAACAATGGCCGCCATCATCATATTGGCCACCAGGTTGATATACACCAGCCCCCCGCGGAAGCCACCGACAAGGATTCGCGCCAGATCTATTAGCCGCCGAGTTAAACCTCCTTCATTCATCAGCTCACCTGCCAGCATAAAGAGTGGAATCGCTAGCAAACCATAGTGCTCGATGGCACCGAATAACTGTTGGGGATAAGAAACGAACAGCAGGGTGTTGCCGGAAGCGACGATATACCAAGCAGCGGTTAACGCCAGCACCAGAGCAATCGGTACCGCTCCCAGTAGCAATAAGGTAAATACAGCGAGCGTCATGCCAGACTCCTTTTTCCAGACAACAGCCCCTTCAGGCTATCGATCAAGTTAACCAGCCCGTGCAGTCCCAGCGAGATCGAGAAGACCGGTATACAGAGCCAAGACAAGTATTTGGACAGCCCTAGGGTTCTAGTTCGCTCGGAGTAAATGAAATTAAAGCTTTCCGCCTGGAAGGCGCTGGTATCGAAGCCCACCCTCCATAACGTTAGTGGGTCATACCAGCGCCAGCACAACCACAGCATCAGTGCGGCAAACAACAGCACAATGGCATCTACTGTGAGTCGGGAAAGCACCTGAAACCGGAGTGGAAGCGAATCAGTGAGTAGTGTCACCGCGATGCCTTCGCGGCGCTTGAGCACTACCGAGGTAGTCAAAAAAGTCATCCATACCATGGCATGAATGGCCAGTTCTTCGACCCAATAGAGCGGGCTGCCTAGCGTCCGGGTCACGATATTGAGCAGAATCAGCCCGGTGACAGCTGCCGCCAGCAGCGCCGCGACAGCGACCTCGAGCCGAGCCAGTCCATGGGAAATTTGCTTGAGCATAGATGGCTCCAACCCCAGGCTACCCTGGGGCACTTATTAACACGTCAAGAAGAATTACTCAGCCTTCAGCTGAGCAGCCGTTTCACGCAGCTCCAATAGGATCGGAGCCTTATCAGCCCAGATACCCTCCCAGCGCTCAACAGCCTCCTGGAAGAAGCTTTGGTCAACCTCGACCACGCGGATGTCTTGCTCGCGTAGCGAGGCTTCCTGTGCTGGCTCACGCTCTAACACGCTGTCAATGACGCCGCTCAGGTGCTCTTGCATAGTGGTTCTGATCAGTTCCCGATCGGTTTCTTCAAGCTCACGCCAGACGCGCCCAGACACTACCCCTACCATCGGAAACATCATGTGGTTGGAGATCAGCAGATGCTCTGCCTGATCATAGAATTTAAGTGCCTCGATAGCCTCGAAATCCATATCGATGGCATCTACTTGACCGTTTGCCAGAGCGTCGTAAACATCCGGTAAGGGCAGCGGTGTTGGCGCTGTTCCAGCCGCTAAGTAGAAGTCACGAATCGGCTCGAAGGGGGTGATGCGCAGCCGCAGTCCCTCGAGATTCTCAGGCGAGTCGATGCTATTACGGCTGAGGATTTGACGCATGCCGGACATGCCATAGCCAATGCCGACTAATCCCGTTTGGGCTGGCAGTAGTTCAAGCAGGTCGGTTGCGGTATCGGAGCGAAGCAGACGCGCGGCATGTGCCACATCCTCTACCAGGTAGGGTGCATAGAGAGCGCCAAAGTCAGGCGCTCGGTTAGACATTTCGGCAATGGTTAGAAAGGCCATATCCAGCGATCCCGCTTGCAGCTGCTGCACCATTTGTGCCTCGTTTCCCAACTGCTGAGAAGGAAAGACGCTAACGCTATGCTCGCCGCCACTAGCAGCGGCCAGATCATCGCCAAAGGCTTCGGCTGCTTGCGTCCAAAGATGGGAAGGCGGCGTAATCATGCCCAAGCGAAAATCCCGCGCCTGAGCGCTCCAGGAAACCATGGTCAGGCCAATGGCAAAGGTAGCAGATACCAGTTTGTTGACGTTATTCATGAGGATATCTCAGCTTTTTTATGTTGTTAGAATCACGCCTGGATCTATCCCAAACGCGGCAGGTGGATGCTTAAGAAGTCTAGCCAGGGCAGCTATTATTTATAAATCAACCATTCCTCCTCAGATATTGATTTATGGAATACCTGAGGCGTATGCGCTTTCTGTACGGGCGCTAAATTCCAAAAAAGTCGCGAGCATTACCGGCCAGGATTCGCGACTTATCCTCTGCCGCCAGTGTTGGGTGTTCACTAACGCCTGCGCCAATAGACTGCTCTCCCAGGGGGAAAGGAGCATCCGAACCGAGCATCACCCGATCACTGCCCATCACGTCGACTAGCAAACTCAGCGCGCCATCATCGAAAACCGCCGAGTCCACATAGAAGCGTTTTACATAGCTGGAGGGCAGGCTGGGACAGTCTTCGCGCACGATGTCGCGATGGCGCCAAGCGTTGTCGGCCCGCCCCAGCAAATAAGCAAAGCCACCACCCCCATGGGCAAAGCAGAGTTTTAGCGACGTAGGGATACGCTCAAAGGCGCCGGACAGGATCAGTGACAGAATCCCCAGCTGGGTCTCCGCTGGCATTGCCACCAGCCAGGGCAGCATCCACTTTTTCATGCGCCCATCGGTCATCATGTCCCAAGGGTGCACAAGCAGCGGTATGCCCTCCGCGGCACAGTGCTGCAGAAAGGTAACCAAGCCCTCCTCGTCCAGATCTTTAGGGCCGACATGGTTGCCAATCTGCACACCTAAGTGGCCATCCTCCTTGGCGCGGCTCGCTTCCCGGCAGGCAGCATCAATGTCCTGCAACGGAACCTGGGCGAGAACCTTTAGGCGATCAGGTGCCGTGACTGTCATCTCAAGGGCTTTATCATTCATTAGCCGAGCCCAGGGCATCGCTCGACTCACCGGTTGGTCGTAGCCGAACATCACCGGCGTGGCACACATGATCTGCACGTCGAGGCCCTGTTCGTCCAGATAACCCAGACGCTGCTCAGCATCCCAGAGGAGATCGTTGACCGGCCGGAAAGGCTTATCACCGACCATGATCTGGCCACTACGCCCCTCGGTTTTCAGCCAAGGCGCTCGCTCGGGATCAAGCTGTGCCGCTTCGGCCTGACTGATCCGCGGCATGAAATGAGAGTGAATATCAATTTTCATTGACCGTGCACCTCGCTGAGCATGCGATGCCAGGTTTCCCAGTCACGTCCGGGATGAATTTCGCCACAGTTGCTGCAACGACGCTCCTCCTCACTCGTGGCATAGAAGCGCTCGTAAACCGGCGGCAAGTCCGTGACGATGCTCTCCAGCTGCATTTCGTAGCGCTTGATGAGGTTGCCACAGCGCGCGCAGGACCATTGCAGCGCGTCATGCAGCCCCTGGGGCCGAGTCTTTTCGATAACCATGCAGAGACTGCCGGGCTCTGGACGCTGAGGGGAATGAATCACATGAGGGGCCATCAGATAGATATCTCCTTCCTTGAGATCAATTCGCTCATAGCGACCATCGTTCCAAATGTTCAGGTAGGCATTGCCCTTGAACTGGTAGAAGAACTCTTCCACCGGGTCATCGTGGAAGTCGGTTCGCTGGTTGGGGCCGCCCACCACGGTGATCATGTAATCGCTGTCTTTCCAGACCTGCTGGTTGCCTACAGGCGGTTTGAGCAGATGGGCATGTTCCTCAATCCAGCGATTGAAATTGAGCGGTGCGCTGTAGTGATGCTTATCCATGGAAGTCACCTCACTGAGTTGGTGCGTAAGCGATCGCTTTGATCTCGATACGCAGGTGGGGGTGGGGGAGCTGATGCACTGCCACCGTCGTCCGGGTCGGGCCCTGCTCGTCAAAATATTCGGCATAAACGGCGTTGTAGCTGCCAAAATCGTTCATATCGACCAGGAAGGTGCTGATCTCCACCACGTTAGCCAGGCTCGCTCCTTCGCTAGCAAGGATGTCGCGAATATTCTCAATCACTGCCCGCGTCTGAGAGCGAATATCAAGCTGAGTGGTCCCCATCTCATCGACGTCAACGCCTTCGAAACTGTTATCTGGGCGACGCGAGCTGGTACCAGAGACAAACAAAAAGTCTCCGGCGCGTTTGATATGAGGAAAAGCGCCCCGGGGTTTGGCCTTGCCCTGAACCAGGGTGGCACGGCTGGTATGCATGACATGCTCCTTGCTATTGGATTAGCGGCAGGTGAACGCGGATTCACCGAAACCGGCAACTTCTACACTGACGTGGACGCCTGGGCGCAACGCTTCAGCAGCGGTGGCGGCTCCGGCCATGATCAGGCTGCCAGCGGGCAGGCTGAGCCCCGCCTCGCTAACCAACTTGGAGGCCTCAGCCACGCTGCGCAGCGGATTACCGAGAATCGCGGCGGTGGAGCCGACCTGCGCCAGTTGACCATCCAGGCGCATCAGCACTCCGGCGTTGTCCAGGCCCGAGAGGTTCCGGGACCAGGGCCCCACCACCAAGCCAGAGGAGGAGCAGTTGTCTGCCACCACGTCTTCAAGACTAAATTTGAACGCCTCATAGCGGGAGTCGATAATCTCGATGGCCGGCGCGAATGCCTCAATATGCTCGGCAGCCTCCAATAGGGTCAGTGGGCGGTCGATAGCGCGACCAACCAGGAAGCACACTTCCGGCTCGGCACGAGGGTGGATATAACGCGACAGCGCCACTTCGCCACCGTCCTCTTCCAGCATGGCATCGGTAAGCCAGCCCCAGATCAGGCTGTCCACACCCATTTGCTGCATTTTGGCGCGGCTAGTGAAGCCCAACTTGATACCAATGCTGCGCTCGCCGTCTGCGTAGCGGCGCTGCATGGAGACGCGCTGGATCTCATAGGCCTGCGCCAAAGAAAAAGGCGTATGGGTGCTGAACTGAGCCAGTGGTTCGGCATGTCGAGCAGCCTGATCCAGTGCCGTGGCGATGGTGGAAATATTGATGCTCATGCGGGCTCTCCCTGTTTAGCCAGAAGATCCAGCGCCACGTCGACGATCATATCTTCCTGGCCACCCACCATCTTGCGGCGGCCCAGCTCCACTAAAATATCAATCGTTTTCAAACCATAACGCTCGGCGGCAGCCTCTGCGTGGCGCAGAAAACTGGAATAAACGCCCGCATAACCTAACGCCAGGGTCTCGCGATCTACCCGCACTGGACGGTCCTGCAGCGGTCGCACTATATCGTCGGCGGCGTCTATCAAGGTGTAGAGGTCAGTGCCGTGATTCCAGCCCATGCGTTCGGCAGCGGCAATGAAGACTTCCAAGGGAGCATTGCCAGCGCCGGCCCCCATGCCTGCAAGGCTGGCGTCGACCCGGTCACAGCCTGCTTCCACTGCAGCCATAGAGTTAGCCACGCCGAGACTCAGGTTATGATGGGCATGGATTCCTAGTTGAGTCGCTGGATTAAGCACTGCTTTCATGGCGCTTACGCGATCGCGCACACCATCCATAGTCAGGGCGCCGCCAGAATCCACCACGTAAATGGTCTGGGCACCGAAGGACTCCATCAGCCTCCCCTGCTCGGCCAGCCCCTCGGGCGTCTGCATGTGGCTCATCATTAAAAAGCCCACGGTATCCATACCCAGCTTGCGAGCATGCTCGATATGCTGACGAGAGACATCCGCTTCGGTGCAGTGGGTAGCAATCCGAGCCCCCCGGGCACCAGCAGCATAGGCTGCGTCCAGGTCATGTACGGTGCCAATTCCAGGCAACAACAGGGTGGTGATCATGGCATGCTCGACCACCTCGGCCACTGCGGCAATCCACTCCAGGTCACTGTGGGCTCCAAAGCCGTAGTTGAAGCTGGATCCTTGCAAACCGTCACCATGGGCGACTTCAATAGAGTCCACTTTAGCTGCGTCGAGCGCGCGGGCAATTCGCTGGACATCCTCAATGCTGTACTGATGACGCACTGCATGACTGCCATCACGCAAGGTCACATCAGAGATATAAAGTTTCTTGTTCATCATGAAGCTCCTCAGGCAATGGCGGCCAGCAAGCGGGTTTCAGCGAGGCGCTCAGCACAGCTTTTCGCAGCAGAGGTCATAATGTCTAGATTGCCGGCATAGGCTGGTAAATAGTGAGCAGCCCCTTCAACCTCCAGGAAGATCGAGGTCTTGAGACCGTGAGTTAGGCCTAGGCCGGGTAAGTTAACCGGACACTCCACGGGCACTGACTCGAACTGCACCTGCTGTTTAAGGCGATAGCCCGGCACATAGGCTTGCACCGCAGCCACCATTGCATTGATAGAGGCTTCAATGGCGTTTCGGTCTGCCTCCTCAGAGAGTACGAAAACGCTATCGCGCATGATCAATGGAGGCTCGGCAGGATTGAGAACGATGATTGCCTTACCCTTGGCAGCACCGCCACAGGATTCGATGGCCTGGGAGGTGGTCTCGGTAAATTCATCAATATTGGCGCGGGTACCCGGGCCAGCAGACTTGCTGGAAATAGAGGCGACAATCTCGCCGTAGTGCACTCTGGCAACCTGGGCAACTGCCGCTACCATAGGGATGGTGGCCTGACCGCCACACGTAACCATATTGATATTCGGGGCATCCAGATGCTCATCCATATTGATCGACGGAATCACATAGGGACCAATGGCTGCCGGGGTCAGGTCGATGACGTTGATACCGCGATCTTGTAGCATCTCGTTGTGACGCTTATGGGCGCCAGCAGAAGTGGCGTCAAAGACAATTTTGATGTCGTCAACATTCTCCATAGCCAGCAGACCATCAATTCCCTCGGCAGTCGTAGGGACGCCGAAGCGCTGGGCGCGCGCCAAACCGTCTGAGGCCGGATCAATTCCCACCATGGCTCCCATTTCAAGGTACTGGCCGTGCCGCAGAATTTTAATCATCAGATCGGTGCCGATATTGCCGGAGCCAATGATGGCCACTTTGACTTTTTTGCTCATGATCTTTTCTCTCATTGTGGCTTGGCGAAAGCAGCGGTCACACCACCCAGGCCTTGTATTTCGGCGTGAAAGATATCGCCTGCTGCTGCGGGCACCATGGGGCCAAGAGCACCGGAGAGCAGAATGTCACCAGCGCGCAACGGCTCCCCGAAGCTGGCCATGGTATCGGCCAGCCATACGGCGGCATTCAAGGGATTGTCGAGACAGGCGGCACCCGCACCCACTGACACTGGCTCACCGCGCAAGGTCATCTTCATACCGCAACGCACTAAGTCGAGGGCTTCCAACGTTACTGGACGACTGCCGAGTACAAAGCAGCCCGATGAGGCGTTGTCGGCTATGGTGTCCTCAAGGCGGATATCCCAGTTAGCGATGCGACTCCCCACCACCTCAATGGCAGGTAAAGCGAAGGCGGTAGCCCGAATCAGATCCGCTAAGGTATGGCGCTCGTGATCCAGGTCATGTGCCAGCACCAGAGCGATCTCCGCTTCCACTTTGGGCTGAAGCACGGCATCCACTGCGATAGGCAGACCGTCACCCACCGCCATATCGGCGAAAAGCACTCCGAAATCAGGCTGATTAACCCCTAACTGCTGCTGTACGGAGCGAGAAGTAAGCCCTACCTTAAAGCCCACTTGGCGGCGCCCCTGCTCCCGGGCTAGGCGAGTGTTGTGCTGTTGGACGGCGTAGGCTAAGGCCACCGGGTCAGCGGCGTTCTCCTCCACCTGGGCACGGGCAATCAGCTCACGCACCGGCTTACAGGGCTGTCCTATCGCCTGGGCTTGGCTGAGGCGCTCTGCGGCCTCGATCAGGGCAGTATGCATAGCAATCTCCTCGCTCACGGGTTAACGCAGATGGTGGTCAGTTCGGAATAAAAATCGAGGGAGTGGCGGCCGCCCTCGCGGCCAAGGCCTGAAAGCCGCGCTCCTCCGAAGGGCGTGCGCAAGTCGCGCAGAAACCAGGTATTGACCCATACCATGCCCACATGGAACTGACGAGAAACTCGGTGGGCACGGCCCAGATCCTGGGTCCAAAGCGCTGTTGCCAGGCCATAAACGGTATTGTTAACCCGCTCGATCACCTCATCCTCACGGTCGAAGGGGGCGATATGGCAGACAGGCCCAAAGACCTCCTCCTGGACACAGCGAGCATCGTCGGACAAGCCGGTCCAGATAGTTGGCCGTACATAAGCCCCCTGATCGCGAGCATCGCCAAACGTTGGCACTTCGCCGCCAGTCACCACAGTGGCGCCCTCTTCCCGAGCTAATTCAAAGTAGCTGAGTACCTTCTCGCGATGCTGGCGAGAGATCATTGACCCCATATCAACACCGGGCTCATCCGGATAGCCGATTTTGAGCCCTTCGGCTTTCTCCTTAAGGGCGGCCACGAAACGCTCAAAAATAGGACGCTCTACATAGACTCGTTCGGAGCAGAGGCACACCTGACCGGCATTGGTGAAACTGGAGCGGGCCACGCCAGCCACCGCCGCCTCAAAATCACAGTCAGCAAAGATCACGGCGGCATTCTTGCCGCCCAATTCGAAGGAAACGTCACGAACACCCTCGGCGGCCACCTTCATGATTTCACTGCCAGTGCGAGACTCACCGGTAAAGGTGATAGCGTCTACGTCGGGGTGTGTGGTCAAAAACTCACCGGCGGAGCCTGGGCCAAAGCCATGGATCAGGTTGAATACGCCTTCGGGCAGCCCTGCGTCATGAATCACTTCGGCCAACAGAGTAGCTGTGGAGGGAGATTCTTCAGAGGGCTTAACCACTACCGAGTTACCGCAAGCCAAGGCGGGTGCCACCTTCCAGGTAAGCAACAGCATCGGTAGGTTCCAGGGGGAGATAATCGCAACCACACCGTGGGGTTTACGCACTGAGTAGCTGAAAACATCGCTGCCGTCGGGAGCACGCATCTCGAAGTAGTCGCCGCCAGACTGGCGGATAAGCTCGGCAAAGGTGCGGAAGTTGTGCACACCACGCGCGATATCCAGACGGCGAGCCTGCTCCACCGGGCGACCGGTGTCGGCCACCTCTGCGGCCACAAATTCTTCAAAACGGCGCTCGATATCCGCGGCGATACGCATCAGTACATCGGCTCGTTCACTGGCACTGGTGCGGGCCCAAGGGCCAGATTGGGCGGCTTTGGCGGCACTAACGGCGCGCCCCACCAAAGCTTCGTCGGCTTCGCAGACCTGACTCAGCAAACGGCCATCAATAGGCGAGATATTGGGGAAAGTCTGTTCGGTGGCAAGAAATTCACCGCCGACATAATTGAGAAGCTGGGGAGCTGTGGTCGACACGGTTATCTCCGAAACGTTGTTTTAATTCATTTCGGAAAGAGTGTAGGCAGGCCAGATATCATTTCATAATCAATAAAAACCCATCAGATATTTAAAAAAGGAATACCTGGCACTATCAGCGCCCTACTCCCCATCAAACCGCTAATCCAAAAAAGGCACCTGATTATATAAGCGTTGTAAATTCATAGCCGTAGAATGCTGTTCGCAAAAAATCACTGAAGTCACGCCTCCTTAAGGCATTCACGAAACAGCTTTGCGGCAGGGCCTAGCTCTCGACCAGAAGCGGAAAAGCAACCGATATCGCCAAAAGCCAGCGACTTTCCGAGCTTAAAAACCTTGAGTAGCCCCGCCTCTGCGAAAGGCGAAGCCGCCTCGTAAGGCATCAAAGCAACGGTTTCTTGATCTTGCATCAAGGTTAAATTCGTCAGAATGGATAAAGACTCGACAACATTGGAGGGAACAGACAAACCCTCTTCAGCAAAAAGCTTATCGGCAGTACGTCTTAATAATGACTCTCGAGTAGGCAGGACCCATGGAAAGGGATGTAACTTCTCAAGGGTTAACAATTGGCTTTCGTGTAGGGGATGTTTCGCACCAGCGACAATGCATAACTCTTCACTGTAGAGGGTGTCCACCGTAAGGCTATTAGCCTCATCTCGCCAACGCCAGTCATCAGGAACACGCCCAACCACCAAGTCAACGTCGCCCACTTCCACTGCAGGAAACAGTTGATCCATCTGACCGACACGCAAAGACACCATGACGTTGGGTGCTCTTTGCTTAAGCAATCGGATTGCTTTTGGAAGTAAAGAAACTGAAGCCGAAATCAACGTGCCGACAACGACATGACCACTGGTTCCCTCCTGAAAAGCATTCACTTCGTCTGTCAGACTACGCAGCTCTGCCATCAGCAGTTTTGCACGTTTCAAAACAAGCTCACCTAGCTCAGTGGGAACTACACCTCGGTTTCCCCTAACGAGAAGCGGGCTGTCAAAATACACTTCTAAATCATGTATCACTTTGCTAACGGCTGGCTGTGTCAAATTGAGCATCTGGGAAGCTCGTAGCATTGAGCCGCTTAAAACCACCTGCTCAAAAACCATTAGCTGATGAAATTTCAACTTACGTGTAATAGAGGAATCTGTGTATTTCATAGCTTTATGGCATACCGAGTGGTTGGCAATCTTGAGACAAGCAAACCTCCATGGAACATGGTCATGCCGTGCAGAACAGCGCTGCCAGCGTTAGAACCAGTCACGTTTCCATGGAGCAACCACTCAAAAAGTGGGTAACCGTAAGTACACCCTACTAATGGTATAAGTATCAATCATTTCTCAAGTATTGTTGGAAAAGCTCATGGTGCAACACTCCAACACATAGAAAAGCCGCTACTAAAAAGTAGCGGCTTCATACTGCCAGCATGGCACTAACGTTTTAGAAGCTGAATACAGGAATGGCCGGGTCGCGCATCATCTCTGCCATTGGTCCTGGCGCCGCAACACCAACGCCTTCAAGTAGATCTTCTTGGGTGTAATCGGTGTTAGGTAAGTAGATGGCACATACATCGACACTGACGCCTTCACCCATCAACATTTTCAACATACCTTCAGGTTTAACCTGCCCTGCAGGGTTACTAGGCGGGGTATTGACCGCTGCTTCACTTTCATAGTCATCTACCGCAAGATCACCCGCGGCGTCACACAGCAAGATATGTAGATCCGTGCCCTGCTGACGCATCGCATTGCCTAATATCATAGCCATTGATTGCGTCTGTACTGCGTCGCTGGTCAGAATCATTAACGCTTTATCGCTTTCGGCATCGTGGTTATCTGCGCTAGCCACCATCGGTACTAAAGCCAACATACCGGCCATTACTAATGTTTTATGCATCGTTATCTCCTTATCAATCTGTGCGATTCGTTGCTTTAAATGCTTTTCTGCGCTACTTCGACTCATACCAAGCGGTGTCAGGATTAACGTCATAACTCCAGGGCAATCCCGAATTACGCCACCCATCACGCGCCCTCACACCTTTTGAGTCACCTTCAGCAAGCGTACCCCCTTCAAAGCCATCGCTAACCGAATACACCTGCGAAAATCCCATCTCTGCGATCAGATCTGCAGCGGGTGCGCTGCGGGTTGCTCCAGAGCGGCACATTACGATGATCGGAGTATCGTCATTTGCTTGATGCGCCTCGAGCGCGGCACGGATTTGTTCGGCAAAATTGGCGTTACGAACCGTTGGCCATGTTTTGCTATCAGCATCGAACTGAGTCGTGTCCGTTAGTACCCATGGCACATGAATATCAGTGGGTTCTGCAAAACCGGTGAATTTAATTTCGACGGGATCACGCACATCAATCAACAATGCATCGTCTTCTTGCTGTAGCAGGTCATAGGCTTCGCGAGCGGTCACATACAAGCCCAACTGCGTTTCTCGATAAGAGGGCGTATCTTCAGCCTGAGCGACGGTGATTACACTCATGCTCAGTGCCATCAAGGCGGCAAGGGCAGAATTACGGTACGGAAGCTCAGCAAAATAGCTTGCAACTCCAGACATAACAAAATCCTCTAAAGAAATAACTCTATGGACTTAATATAGCTGGAAAGGTGCAGAACTACCTGCGGCGTTTTGTCACTAGCCAGAAGTAGGAGACTGTTAGCTAGCCTTGACGTAACAATGCAAGACACCATCGCTAACAGCCTTCGTTGTGCCTAAACGAAGCAGTTCGCTTTTAAGCATTCAGTGGCGTTAAAACAACGCCCCCAAACGACTAATGGTTTAACTACCCTGCCGGATACAATAGCGATTAACATTCAATAGCATTAACGGCCAATCCACCTTTAGATGTTTCCTTATATTTATCAAGCATATCTCTCCCCGTATCGCGCATAGTACGAATGACCTTATCCAACGATATAAAGTGAGTACCATCACCATGCAACGCCATTTGCGCTGCATTAATGGCTTTTACGGTGGCAATAGCGTTGCGCTCGATACACGGCACTTGAACCAGCCCTCCCACCGGGTCGCAGGTTAATCCTAAATTGTGTTCCAGGCCGATTTCGGCCGCATGCTCTACTTGCTCGGGCGTTCCTCCCATCACATCCGCTAAGCCAGCTGCCGCCATGGCGCACGCCGAGCCAACTTCCCCTTGGCAGCCCACTTCCGCCCCGGATATCGACGCGTTCTTCTTACAGAGAATGCCAATCGCACCTGCCGCTAGCAGAAAATCCACGACGTTTTTCTCGCAGGCGTTGGGCTGAAATTTCATATAGTAGTGCAAGACGGCAGGAATAATGCCCGCAGCACCGTTGGTGGGCGCCGTGACCATGCGCCCTCCTGCGGCATTCTCTTCATTAACCGCAAGGGCAAAAATATTCACCCACTCCATTGCTGAAAACGTCGATGCGATTAGGCAATCATTCTGTTCAGCCGCTAAAAGCCGCTGGTGAAGCAGCTTAGCTCTGCGTTTTACGTTTAACCCACCCGGCAATATCCCTTCATGGGTTAATCCATTGTCGATGCATTCACACATGACTTGCCAGATTCGCCATAGCTCATTTCTAACCTCATCTTCCGTCCGCCATACTTTCTCATTCTCTAGCATCAGGCGGCTGATACTCAGCTGCTCTTTTTTACATATTGCTAGCAACTCTTCAGCTGTATCGAAGTTGTAGGGAATTGTTGCCCCATCAAAGTCCTCTAACGGCATATCCACCTGGGCTTGTTCAACAACAAAACCGCCCCCTACCGAGTAGTAGATATTTTCATGCAGCAATTCACCTTGATGTGTAAAGGCAGCAAGCCGCATGGCATTAGGATGATGAGGCAAACTCTCTTCATGGAAATAAATATCGCGATTCCAATCAAAAGCGATTGTTTTTTGGCGTCCAAGTTCTAATAACTGACTCTCTTTAAGCGACGCAATAGATGGCCCAATAATCAAAGGGTCAATCGTGTCGGGGCGCTCACCCATCAGCCCCATAATAATCGCGTGATCCGTTGCGTGCCCTACCCCCGTCGCTGACAGTGAGCCATAAAGATGAACGTCTAGATGGGCCACTTCATCAAGAAGGTCGGCGTCGCGTAGTGATGTAACATACTTAAAAGCGGCCTGCATGGGCCCGACGGTATGGGAACTGGAGGGGCCTACTCCAATCTTAAAAAGGTCGAAAACACTGATAGGCATTGGAGCACCTCTTGACGTATAAACAGGGAAAAATCAGGCGATGCCTGAAAATTTCAATAAGTTATTTATGTGTTAACAAATAAAATCAATCTAACTTTTATTGAAGATATCTTTATATTTATAAAATAATACTTTTAAGCACGACTTATTACACATAACCTCTCACACATAACAAGGGGTTACATATCGCTCTGGAAAAAGCTTAGCAGCGACAGCAACCCAACTATAAAAGCGTGTTCGAACCGCTTGCGTTTACTAACAGTAGAATTAGGTAAAAAGCATTAGTTACCAAAAACCACCGTGCGGCCTGAATAAAAGAACACACGACGTTCTAAATGATAGCTAATCGCCCTAGCCAGGGTGAGACACTCAATATCACGCCCTTTAGCAACCAGGTCCTCAGGGTAATGAGTGTGGTCAACGGGTTCGACCCCTTGAGCAATAATTGGCCCTTCATCAAGGTCATTATTAATATAATGCGCCGTTGCACCCACTAGCTTAACCCCTTTCTCATACGCCTGATGATAAGGCTTAGCGCCTTTAAAACCGGGCAGTAGAGAGTGATGAATATTAATAGCTCGGCCAGCTAATAGTTCACACATTGAGGGGGAGAGTACCTGCATATACCTTGCCAGCACCACCAGCTCAGCGTCAGTATCCGCGATGATTTCGCGTATCTGCGCTTCCTGCTGCAATTTCGTCTCGGGCGTGATCGGCAGGTAGTGATAGGGCAAATCGTGCCATGCTGCCAACGGCTCCAGATCAGGATGGTTGGAAATCACCGCTTTGATATCCAGCGGAAGCTGGCCCGTCCGATAACGGTAGAGCAGATCATTCAAGCAGTGATCGGCCTTGGAGACCATAATCACGGTGCCTGTGCGTTTGCCCGGCGCCGTCAGCTCAAACTGCATATCGAATTCGCCTGCCCGCGCTGCAAAATCGGCGTGGAAGCGCTCTTCATGGAAGTCGTCTCGCTCTGGTCGAAACTCGGCGCGAATAAAAAAGCGCCCGCCCAGCCGGTCATCGAAAGAGTTAAGTTCAGTGATATAGCACTGCTGCTCTTTTAAAAAGCGCGTGACGACGTCCACCGTTCCCAAACGGCTTGGGCATTGGGCGGCAAGTATCCAGGTATCACTCATTCGGCTCATAGTGCATGTATCTCTGTTAGCGGCAGAAGATAGCGGCCGAAACAGCGTTTCGGCCTGCCTGCTTATTGTTCTACGTTCACGCCATACTCTGCTGCTGCATCCAGTAGCCAGCGGTAGCAGTAGTCGGCAAAACTGCGCCGCACGACTAACTCCCAACGCTCCTCACTGGGCCGACGAAGGATGGTCGTGGCCTTGGCGAAAACGGTAGTAACGCCTTTGCCCACGGGAAAATGGCGGGGATGAACGTCGTAGATCACCGCTTTCATCAACAGCTCGCGGGCCGCCTCTCCGGTAATCTCTAACACCGTCTGCCCACCGCTGACATCGCTGATGGCGTAATGGGAATCCCCTAAACGCTCCCGCAACTGCGTCTCTAGCGGAAACTCCTCACCGCCAGGCACAATCACCAGCCACTCGTCAGGGGAAAGCCACTGAATGGACCGCTCGCCGCTGGCATCCTGCACCAGCGCCTGGGGCTTACCAGGTAAGCTAATCCCCAGCACGTCGCGCACCGCCTCATCGAGAACGATAGCACCGCCTCGTAAGATCAGATGCCCTAGCATTGCCCGCTCGCGTAGCTGAACCCGACTTGAACTACCAGTACGAGGAGCGCCACTATGGCGGTAGCTAAAGGCTAACGGGGACTCTACCGGGATAGCGGTATCAGTACGGGTATCGAAAGTGGCCGCATTAGACATTTTGGCGCTCTCCCTTGGGATCATAAAAAACGGTGCTGACGATTTCAGCTTCGTGAACTTGGCCGTCTGCCATAGGCAGATAGACGGTTTCGCCCATTTTCTTGAGGCCGCCCTTAACCACCGCTAAGGCAAATCCAGAGTCCAGAGTTGGGCTGTAGTAGCTTGAGGTCACATGCCCCACCATGGGCATTGGGATCGCATGCTTGGGATCAAACACAATCTGGGCCCCCTCCTCCAGCACCACCGTTGGATCCTTCGGTTTGAGACCCACCAGCTGCTTGCGGTTTTCGCGCTTGGTATCCGTTCGCGTCAAGGCTCGCTTGCCAATCCAAGAGAAAGGCTTGTCGTAACCTACACACCACTGCATACCCAGGTCTTCCGGCGTCACCGAGCCGTCGGTTTCCTGGCCAACGATAATAAAGCCTTTTTCAGCGCGCAGGACATGCATGGTCTCTGTGCCATAGGGCGTCAAGCCATACTTCTCGCCATGCTTGAACAGGGTCTGCCACACGTGCATGGCGTAGTTGGCTTGAACGTTAATCTCAAAGGTCAACTCACCGGTAAAGGAGATTCGATAAACACGCGCAGGCACCCCGGCCACTTTCCCCGCACGCCACTCCATAAACTTAAAGCTATCGCGGTCGAGATCGATATCCGTCATCTCAGCCAGCAGCTTGCGTGCTTCGGGGCCGGTGATCGTCATAGTGGCCCAGTGGTCAGTCACTGAAGAGAAGTAGACATCCAGTTCTGGCCACTCGGTCTGATGCCATAACTCCAACCATTCCAATATCGCTGCTGCACCACCGGTGGTGGTGGTCATCAAAAAGTGATTTTCAGCAAGACAGCTGGTCACACCATCATCAGTGACCATGCCATCATCTTTGCACATCAAGCCATAACGGCACTTACCAACCGCCAGCTTCTCCCACTTGTTGGTATAGACACGCGCCAGAAATTCACGCGCATCCGGCCCTTGAATGTCGATCTTGCCAAGCGTCGAAGCATCGAGAATACCCACTTTCTCGCGCACCGCTAAACATTCGCGAGCTACCGCTTCGTGCATAGTCTCGGTCTTGCCATTCACCTTCTGTGGGTAGTACCAGGGACGCTTCCACTGGCCGACGTCCTCAAACTCGGCGCCGCGCTCAACGTGCCACTGATGAAGAGCGGTATAGCGCTCGGGATCGAACAGATCACGGCAGTGACGACCCACGATAGCGCCAAAGGTCACCGGCGTATAATTTGGCCGAAATACCGTGGTGCCCACCTCGGGGATGGAACGATTCAGGCAGCGAGCTGCAATGGCCATACCGTTAATATTGCCCAACTTGCCTTGATCGGTACCGAAACCCATCGCGGTATAGCGCTTAATATGTTCGATAGACTCAAAGCCTTCCCGGGTAGCCAGTTCGATGCCCGCCGCAGTGACGTCGTTCTGCAGGTCGACGAATTGCTTCGGCCCGCGCAGCGTGGATTTCTCATGGGGAATCTGAAAAAGTGCCACCGCAGGCCCCTGCTGGAGGCGTTCAACGCTAGGCAGGTTAACCGGCTGAGCCGCGTGGCCTGTGGCTGCTGCTGCTTTAACACCAGCCTCAACACCCTCAGCAAGTACGTCTCCCAACGCATAGGTGCCATTAGCGCCACCGCAGGCATGAACGCCCTTCACTAGCCTTGGCACAAAGCCGAGGATATCGTCACGCCAAGTAGGCCGCGCGCCAGTATGGGAAGCCAAGTGGATGACCGGACTATAACCACCTGAGCTAGCAATAGTGTCGCAGGCCAACTCCTGGACTGGGCCGCTGACTCGGTAAGCGCCAATATCGATCTTGGCCACCCGAGCGGCAGTGACTCGGTTGCTGCCTTTCGCCTCGATAACGGCACTGCCGGTGATGATCTTGATACCTTGTGCGCGGGCGGCATCGACCCAATACCCTGCAGGTGCTTCGCGGGCATCAACAACTGCTACCACCTCGCAGCCTGCTTCCTTCCAGTCTAAGGCGGCGCGATAGCCATCATCGTTGCTGGTGGAGAGCACCAGTTGGCGACCTGGCACGACACCATAGCGTCGAATGTAGGTAGAAACAGCGCTTGCCAATAGATTGCCTGGAACGTCATTTCCCGCATACACCAATGGCCGCTCGTGAGCGCCTGTGGCTAGGATCACCTGGCCAGCGCGAACTCGATGCATGCGGGAGCGTACCGGGCGGCGGCCATTGACGACAGGCGCCGTTTCGCCCAGATGCTCAGTACGCCGTTCGTGCAGTGTCACAAAATTGTGATCGTGATAACCGTTAGCCGTGGTGCGTGCCAGCAGTGTGACGTTCTCACATCCGGCTAGCTCTTCAAGCACCCGAGCAACCCACTGGTCTGCCGACTTGCCATCCAGAGTTTCGCGGCTACCCAACAGTGATCCGCCCATCTCTTCTTGCTCATCGGCAACGATCACCCGCGCACCGCCACGGGCAGCAGCCAATGCTGCAGACAAACCAGCAGCGCCAGCGCCAACGACCAGCACATCGCAATGTTGATGAAGGTGGTCATAGCTGTCTGGATCGGCTTCCATAGGGCTGCGGCCCAGGCCTGCCGCCTTACGAATGTACTTTTCGTAGGTCAGCCACATCGACGCCGGTGCCATAAACGTCTTGTAGTAGAAGCCCGGCGGCATAAATTGCCCACCTAACTTGCCTATCAAGCCCATCAAGTCGCGCTGTACATTAGGCCAACCGTTGGTGCTACAGGCGGCTAATCCATCAAACAGTGCTTGTTGGGTAGCGCGAACATTGGGTACCTGTGCCGCTTCAGTACTGCCTAATTGAACAATGGCATTGGGTTCTTCGGCGCCTGCGGCAACGACGCCTCGGGGGCGCGAGTACTTAAAGCTGCGGTTAACGATATCCACACCGTTAGCCAGCAGCGCCGAGGCCAGGGTATCTCCAGGGTGCCCTTGGTAACGCTGACCGTTAAAGGTAAAGCTCAACGTGCGAGAGCGATCGATTCGGCCACCTGCCTTTAGGCGGAACACTTGTTGCTTAGACTGACTCATGCCCGCACTCCTTCTTGATGGCTTACCGCTGCCGCCTCGCGAGGCTGCTTTTGGCTGTCGGCGGTAATCGTCGGCTGCTCGCCCATTTTGTAGGTCTCAAGAATCTCGTAGCTCACCGTGTGGCGCGTCACGTTGAAGAACTTGCGGCAACCCACTGCATGCACCCACATTTCGTGATGCACCCCTCTGGGATTGTTGCGGAAGAAAAGGTAGTTCCCCCACTCTTCATCGCTACACGCCTCGGGCTCTTTGGGTCGCTCAATATGCGCTTGGCCTTTGGGGTGAAACTCCTCTTCCTCACGGTGCTCGCCGCAGTAGGGGCAGTAGATATAAAACATGACGGATACTCCTCTCGTATTTACCCTAGTGGGCCACGCCGGCAGCGCCGTGCTCATCAATCAGCGCACCGCTATGGAAGCGGAACATGGAGAACGGCTCAGCAATGGGGTGCATCTCACCCTTAGCCAAGCTGGCAGCGAACACGTGACCCGATCCTGGAGTAGCTTTGAAGCCACCCGTGCCCCAACCACAGTTGAAGAACAGCCCCTTCACCGGTGTTTTAGAGATAATCGGACAGGCATCCGGACAGGTATCGACAATACCGCCCCACTGACGATTCATACGCACCCGAGAGAAGATCGGGAACATCTCGACGATCGCCTGAAGGGTGTGTTCCACCGTAGGATAGCTACCGCGCTGACCATAGCCGTTATAGCCGTCAATGCCAGCGCCGATGACTAGGTCGCCTTTATCAGACTGACTGATATAGCCATGCACGTGATTAGACATCACCACGGTATCGAGAATCGGTTTGATCGGCTCGGAGACCAAGGCTTGTAGCGGGTGGGATTCCAAAGGCAACTGAAAGCCGCCCATATTGGCCAACACGCCAGAATTACCGGCGGTCACACAGCCCACTGTCTTGGCTTCGATATCGCCACGGTTGGTGTGCACACCGTAGATCCTACCGTCACGGATTTTGAAGCCGGTAACTTCGGTCTGCTGGAGAATGTCTACCCCGTGAGCATCAGCACCGCGCGCATAGCCCCAGGCCACAGCATCATGCCGCGCTACCCCAGCACGCGGCTGCCAGGAAGCGCCCATCACTGGGTAGCGAGCATTCTTGGAACAATCCATGATTGGCACCAGCGCCTGCACACCTTTGGTGTCCAGCACTTCGCCATCAATGCCGTTTAGGCGATTCGCGTTAACCCGGCGCTGGATATCGCGCATATCCTGCAAGGTATGCCCCAGGTTGAGCACCCCTCGCTGGGAAAACATGACGTTGTAGTTAAGGTCTTGAGAAAGCCCTTCCCACAGCTTCATGGCATGTTCGTAAAGGGCTGCCGATTCGTCCCATAAGTAGTTCGAACGCACGATGGTCGTATTACGGGCGGTATTACCACCGCCCAACCAGCCCTTCTCGATCACCGCGACATTCTTGACACCGAACTCTTTGGCCAAGTAGTAAGCCGTGGCCAAACCGTGGCCACCACCACCGACGATGATCACATCGTACTGCTTCTTAGGCGTGGGATTGCGCCATTGGCGCTCCCAGTTTTCATGGTGGCTCAGCGCGTGCTTGACTAGGCCGAAGCCGGAATAGCGTTGCATAGGAGCCTCCTCTCAAGCAATGGATTCGACGGCTTCAGCGACAGCTTCAGCATAGACAGGGTGCCGGGCACACACGTCACTCACTTTAGCCAGCACCTCGGCCTCGATGGCAGCGGTATCACTCCCAGCAGCTAATACGTCTAGGATGTCGCAAATCCAGCCAGCTAGTTCGCCACACTCTTGGGCATTGAAGCCACGCGTGGTGACCGCGGGGGTACCAATACGTAGACCCGATGTCACGAAGGGGCTCTGCGGGTCGTTAGGCACCGTGTTCTTATTAACGGTGATATGCGCGCGGCCCAATGCTGCATCCGCATCCTTACCCGTGACGCCCTGCTGGATAAGCGAGACTAAGAACAGATGATCTTCGGTACCACCCGACACAACATCATAGCCGCGCTCCATGAATACGTTGGCCATGGCTTGGGCGTTGTCAATCACCTGCTGCTGGTAACGCACAAACTCCTGGCTCATGGCTTCCTTGAACGCCACCGCTTTCGCCGCGATAACATGCATCAATGGGCCACCTTGCTGGCCTGGGAAGACCGCACCATTAAGCTTTTTATAGAGCGCCTCGTCGCCATCCGCAGACAGAATCAGGCCGCCACGGGGGCCACGCAGCGTTTTGTGGGTAGTCGTGGTGACGACGTGGGCATGAGGCAGCGGGCTCGGATAAAGGTTAGCTGCCACTAAACCTGCAACGTGGGCCATGTCGACCATTAAGTAAGCACCCACTTCATCAGCGATAGTGCGGAAACGACGCCAATCCACCACGCGAGAGTAGGCAGAGAAACCGGCAATGATCATTTTCGGCTGATGCTCACGTGCCAAACGCTCAACTTCTTCGTAATCGATCTCACCGGTTTCCGGCTTGAGGCCGTACTGAATAGCGTTGTAGTGTTTGCCCGAGAAGTTAGGGGCGGCGCCGTGGGTTAAATGGCCGCCGTGGGCAAGGCTCATACCTAGAATAGTATCGCCAGGTTTGACGAGTGCCATGAACACAGCGGCATTTGCCTGGGCACCGGAATGCGGCTGCACATTGGCATAATTGGCACTAAATAAGTTGCAGGCACGCTCAATGGCTAAGGCCTCAACCTTGTCAACGAATTCACAACCGCCGTAGTAGCGACGGCCTGGATAGCCTTCCGCATACTTGTTAGTCAGTTGGGTACCCTGCGCTTCCATGACAAGTTGACTGGTGTAATTTTCGGAGGCGATCAGCTCAATATGCGCTTCTTGGCGCACCGTTTCTTCAGCAATTGCTTCTGCAAGCAAACTGTCGTAACTGGCCAAACGTGCTTTGGGGGAAAAATTACTTTGAAGCATTATCGCCTCCTGATGAGTGACTTTTTTATTAAGTGCTGGACGTTCTCTTTAACGCTGACAAACCAAGGTTCCTATCAACCGGGGTCTTTATTAACCAGAGTTTCTATCAACCAAGGTTCCTATCAACGTTTTCTTACCGCGATACTATCGTTGGTTTCCTAGCCCAAGATACTTGTTGACGTCACCACTCGATGCATTTGCGACATCGACATCAATTAGCCAGGCTGCGCAGATAGACCGTCATTGATTACCCATAAAAAAGCGCCCTAAACGGCAAAAGCCATAAAGGGCGCTTTACTGAAGTATTAAAAAATGACTGCGTTAAAAATCGACGACGAGGTCCCCTTTAGGACGACTGCAGCAAGATAGAATGTATCCTTCTGCGACATCCTCATCCGTAATGCCCCCGTTATGCTCCATATCCACCTCCCCCGACTTGAGCTCTACGCGGCAAGTACCGCATATCCCCATACCACATGCTTTGGGGATATGCAGACCCAACTTCGCCGCTGCAGCATGCACCGTTTCGCTAGGCTGAATGCGCACACTTTTGCCGGTCGATGCGAACTCAATGCTGTGCAAGTCATTGCTATCAACATTTTCAGCATCGACTTCTGCTTGCTCAGCCAGCTCACGCACATCATCACGAACGTCGACAGGCGTGGCGCCAAACGACTCTTCGTGATAATGGCTCATATCAAAGTTATGGTGCTGCAAAATACGCTTGATGGCGTTCATATAGGGAGTTGGGCCGCAACAAAAGATCTCCCTCTCCATAAAGTCCGGCACCATTAATTCGAATAACGGCTCGGTGAGATAACCCCGGTAGCCAGCCCACGCCTCTCCAATATCCTCTTTACTCTCACAGATAATATGCAGTTTGAACTCAGGGATACGCGAAAACATATGCACCAATTCACGGTGATAAATGACATCGCGGGGAGCTCGAGCACTATGTATAAATTCAACATCCACAGCGGCATTAGTATCAAAAAGCCAACGTGTCATGGACATTAAAGGGGTAATGCCAACACCGCCGGAGAGGAACAACACTTTCTCGGCGGGAAAGTCGATCGAGTTAAAGTTACCGACTGGCCCATGCACCACCAGCTCGTCGCCTATTTTTAAATTGGCATGCAGCCAATTGGAAACCTTGCCTCCCGGCACCTGCTTAACAGTGATCGAAAAGCTGTAAGGAATAGAGGGTGAGCTTGAGATTGTATAGGAGCGCATGATCGGCTGATTATCGATCTCAAGCTCAAGGGTCACAAACTGGCCAGGCTTGAAGAAGAACAGTACGGGTTGCTCCGCCATAAAACAGAACGTGCGTACATCTTGGGTTTCTTGGATCACCTTAACGCAACGTACCTGGTGGCGGCCGTTAGTCCAGGTTTGGGTCGTGACCGGGTTAAAGAAATTAGTTGTCATTATCGCCTCTGCCTGACCAGCCTTCATCGCTATGCATTACCGAACCGTATTCGCTATACAGCCCAGCACCGTTGATGTGCATTTTGGGGACGCTCCTCTTAGCCGACTTACCTGACAACGACGCGCACTTACCTCGTGCCACTCTTTATTGCTTAGAAAGCTCTTCTTTAGTCGCCGCTACGCCACCTGATGTCGCGGGCAGATAATTGGCAAGGATGTGCCTGCAACACAATCAGACACTGACATCAGGCCCCATTCGAATAAAACGCCAGGTTACGCAACAGAACAACAAGATAAACAATCTTGACTAACGGCCGCCACGCAGCCCTTGAGGGGAAAGCGGAGGTTTACGAGGATACTGGTATGGAAAAAAGTGTTTCTAATATGATGGACGACCCACTGGCTGCGGCTCGTGAGTCAACGGCCCATATGCTGCAGGAAAGGGCGCGTACCTTTTCTCTTCCGCAACCGTTTTATAACGATGCCTGCCTGTTTGCTCTTGATATGCAAGAGATTTTCGAAAAAGAGTGGTTATTCGCAGGCATGACATGCGAGATCCCCTCCAAGGGTAACTTCATCACCTTGGATATTGGTGACAATCCCATCGTTATTGTGCGCGGTAGTGAAGGCGTTATTCATGCGTTTCACAATGTGTGCCGCCATCGCGGTTCGCGTCTGTGCGTAAAAGATAAGGGCAAGGTGGCAAAACTCGTCTGCCCGTATCATCAGTGGACTTACGAGCTTGATGGCCGATTGCTGTTTGCCGGTAGCGACATGGGCACTGACTTCGACCTCAACCAGTTTGGCCTCAAGCCGGTCAACGTCCAAACAGCTGGCGGCTTCATCTTTATCAACCTGAGCGATGAACCACCTGCAATTGACGATTTTCTGACAACGCTTGAGCATTATCTCGAGCCGTACCAGATGGACAACGTCAAGGTTGCCACGGAATCCAGCATCGTCGAGCAAGCCAACTGGAAACTCGTGATCGAAAACAACCGCGAGTGCTACCACTGTAACGGCGCGCACCCTGAACTGCTTAATTCGTTGCAGGAGTTTGATGATACCGACGACCCCCGCGCAACACCCGCTTATAAAGCGCTGGTGGCGCGTAAACAAGCAGATTGGGATGCCGAACAGGTGCCCTACCAGTTAAAGCGGTTTGGTAAACGCAACCGCCTGACGCGTACGCCACTGCTGGATGGCATTGTCTCCATGACAATGGATGGCAAGCCCGGCAGCAAGAAACTGATGGGGCGTTTATCAAGCCCCGACATGGGCTCACTGCGTATCCTTCACCTGCCCAACTCATGGAACCATTTCATGGGCGATCACGCAGTGGTATTTCGCGTGTTGCCAATTGGTCCGCAGAAAACCGTGGTAACTACCAAGTGGCTGGTTCACAAGGATGCCGTGGAAGGCGTCGACTACGACCCCGAACAGCTTCGCCGAGTATGGGATGCCACCAACGACCAGGATCGCCAGCTCGCCGAAGAGAACCAGCGCGGCATCAACTCAAAGGCTTATCAGCCTGGGCCTTATTCTGAAACCTATGAGTTCGGTGTTATCGACTTTGTCAATTGGTACGCCGCCCGCATGCTTGAGAATCTAGGCCACGAGGCTCCCGCATTGCAGCTAGCCCAAGGCTAGCGACGTCGCTTAACACAAGACACACAATTAACTGGCCCGCTTATGCGGGCCAGCTTATCGGCTCCTAAGATGCTTCAGAGCGGCTCAACCGGCAGGCAGCGTACTTGAACTCTGGAATCTTTCCATACGGATCCAGCGCTGGGTTAGTGAGTAGGTTCGCCGCCGCTTCTTCATAACAGAAAGGCACGAAAACCATCCCCTCGGGCATGCCCGGATCCGTCCTGACCTTGAGGGTGATGGCCCCTCGCCGAGTGGTGATTGTCAGGTCATCGCCTGGCGCCAATCCCAGCCGGATAAGCTCAGCGGGCGCCAAGCTCGCCACGGCTTCCGGCTCCAGGTCATCGAGCACTTTGGCACGGCGGGTCATGGATCCGGTATGCCAGTGCTCTAACTGACGTCCAGTAGTTAGCACCGTCGGGTAGTCGTTATCGACTGGCTCATCCGGTGGCAGCGGGCGCGTAGGCGCGAACTTCGCCCGACCACTGACGGTTGGGAAGGCCTCACTGAAGACTACGTCTTGTCCCGGTACATCCTCCGCTGGACAAGGGTAGGTTACCGACTGCTCGCGCTCCAAACGCTCCCAGGAAATATGGTCGAGAGAGGCCATACCTTGTTTCATCTCGGCGAAAACGTCCTGCGGATGCTGATAATTCCAGTCGAGACCGAAGCGTTTGGCCATTTCCTGGATAATCCACCAGTCCGGCTTGGCCTGGCCCGGTAGCGGCAAGGCCGCACGCCCCATCTGCACTTGCCGATTGGTGTTGGTGACGGTGCCATCCTTCTCAGGCCAAGCGGAGGCAGGCAGAATGACATCGGCGAATTGAGCGGTTTCAGTGACAAAAAGATCCTGTACCACCAGATGTTCCAGCTTGGCCAACGCGGCCCGCGCATGGGCCAGATCCGGGTCGGACATCGCCGGGTTTTCACCCTGGATATACATGCCGCGAATGGTGCCCGCAGCGATAGCATCCATAATTTCCACCACGGTGAGACCCGGTGTGGGATCCAGTTTGGTATTCCACAGCTCTTCGAAAGCACTGCGTACCTGAGCATCGCTAACCGGCTGGTAGTCCGGCATTACCATGGGAATAAGGCCGGCATCAGACGCCCCTTGAACGTTGTTCTGCCCCCGCAGAGGGTGCAAGCCAGTCCCAGGGCGACCGGTCTGGCCGCAGGCCAGCGCCAGCGAGATCAAACAACGGGCGTTGTCGGTCCCATGGGTGTGCTGGGAAATGCCCATGCCCCAGAAAATCATTGCCCGCTCGGCGTTGGCATAGAGCCTGGCCACTTCGCGAATGGTCTCTGGCTCAACACCGCACAAACCGCTCATCGCTTCGGGGGTCATGTCCACCGTATGTGTCTTCAGTGCCTCAAAGCCCTCGGTATGCTCGGCGATATAGGCCGTGTCATAGAGCTCTTCGCTGATGATCACATTGAGCATGGCATTAAACAGCGCCACATCCGTACCCAGTGAAAAGCGAACGCTGCGATGGGCGTAGGCATCCAACGCCTGACCACGGGGGTCGAGTATCACTATTTTGGTACCGCGCTTGGCGGCCTGTTTAAAGAAGGTGGCCGCCACCGGATGATTTACTGCGGGGTTACAGCCGGTAAGAATCACTACATCGGCCTGACTGGCCTGCATAAAGGAAGCGGTTACTGAGCCTGAGCCGATACACTCCATGAGCGCTGCCACCGAACTGGCGTGGCACAAACGGGTACAGTGATCTACATGGTTGGAGCCAAAGCCGGTACGCACCAGCTTCTGGAACAGCCACGCCTCTTCGTTGGAGCACTTGGCACTGCCGAACCCCGCCAAGGCATCAGGGCCATGATTCACTTTAAGGTTTACAAGCCCGCTGGCGGCCACCTCAAGGGCTTCGTCCCAGCTCGCCTCGCGGAAATGCGTCAGGGGCTTGGCGGGATCGAAGTCTGGGTCGATTCCCTTTGCGACGCCCTCACGACGAATCAGCGGGGTAACAAGCCGAGATGGATGGCGCGGATAGTCATAGCCGAAGCGACCTTTAACACATAGTCGGTTCTCGTTTGAAGGACCGTCGCGGCCCTCCACATAAAGGATCTTATCGTCTTTGATATGGTAGGTAAGCTGACAGCCAACCCCGCAGTAGGGACATACTGAGTCAACCTTACGGTCAGCCACGGCAGAGTCTCCGTGCCCTTGCTCATCCACTAGGGTGGCAGGCATTAAAGCACCCGTGGGGCAAGCTTGAACACACTCGCCGCAAGCAACACAGGTGCTGTCTCCCATAGGGTCGTCGAAATCAAATACGATCTTAGACGCCGCCCCACGGTGAGCCATACCGATAACATCGTTAACCTGCACTTCGCGACAGGCACGCACACACAGATTGCACTCAATACAGGCATCAAGGTTAACGCGCATGGCAGAGTGACTGCTGTCTTGCTCCAGGCTACCCGCCCTAGGTGCCACATGATGCACGGTAGCCGTCTCACGCTCTTCGCGCTTGGGCAGCTTGCGGCGCACCGCCGTGGCATCAATGGCCAGCTGGTCAGCCATGGCCCAGAAATGGCTTGAGCTGTCGGGGCTCTCTTCGCGCTCAGGCTGGTCGACTAGCAGCATTTCCATGACCATCTTGCGGGCCGTGTGCGCGCGTTCAGAGCTGGCACTATTAACCACCATACCGGGTGCCGCTTCGCGCAGACAGCTTGCGGCCAAGGTGCGCTCGCCCTCGATCTCCACCATACAAGCACGGCAGTTGCCGTCGGCGCGATAGCCGCTGGCATCCTTGAAACACAGATGCGGAATGGTCTCGCCGGCGCGCTTGGCGACTTGCCAGAGGGTTTCACCGGGGTAAGCGCTGACGTCAACGCCATCCAGGGTCAGGGTAAAGCTTTGGTTTAAGCTCTGTTCACTCATGCTGATCTCCCTTATCCCTTGACGATAACGTTCTGGGCAGCCAGTTCACTGCGAAAATCCTTGAGCAAGCCCAATACTGGGTTCGGTGCCGCCTGACCCAGCCCGCAAATAGAGGCATCTATCATCACTTGGGAAAGCTGCGTCATAAGCCCAGCGTCCCATTCATTACGCTCGAGCAGGGTGAGCATTTTTTCAGTACCCACTCGACAGGGAGTACATTGGCCACAGGACTCATCGGCAAAGAAAGCCAGTAGGTTGGTAGCAACCCCGCGCAGATTGTCCTGATCAGAAAGCACGATCACCGCAGCGGAGCCAATAAAACAGCCGTGCTCCTGGAGGGTATCGAAGTCGAGAGGAATATTGGCTTTAGTGGCGGGCAGAATGCCGCCAGAGGCGCCACCAGGCAGATAAGCCGCCAAGCGTTGGCCTTCCGCCATACCGCCACAATACTCGTCAATTAACTCGCTTAACGTGATGCCAGCAGGCGCCAGATAAACGCCAGGCTGCTTAACGCGCCCCGAAACCGAGAAACTGCGCAGCCCCACGCGGCCATGGCGGCCCTGACTGGAGAAAGCCTCAGCGCCGCGCTGCCAGATCATCGGGATCCAGTAGACGGTCTCGACGTTATTGACCAGCGTTGGGCGGTCAAAGAGCCCTTTCTGAGCCACAAACGGAGGACGATGGCGGGGCTTGCCCGGTTTGCCTTCCAGGGACTCAATCATCGCCGACTCTTCGCCGCAGATGTAAGCACCCGCCCCGCGGCGCAGCACGATATATCCCGGCGCCACTAGGCCAGCGGCCTCAAGCTCGCCAATCGCCTCGCGCAGCACGACATGTAACGCTGGATACTCGTCGCGTAGGTAGATATACAGCGCCTCGGCGTCTACCGCCCAAGCACTGACCAAGGCACCTTCAAGAAACTGGTGCGGTGAGCGTTCCAGATAATAACGATCCTTAAAGGTACCGGGTTCGCCTTCGTCAGCATTAATGGCACAGTAGCGAGGGCCAGCCTCCTGACGCACAAAGTGCCATTTCTTAAAAGTAGGAAAACCCGCGCCCCCTAAACCGCGAAGGTTGGCCTGCTGCACCGCTTCCATCAATGCTTCGACCGTTACTTCCCCGTTGCGGCAGGCCTGGAGCAATGCAAAACCACCCTCGCTGCGATAGCTATCAAGTCGTTGCCAATCGATAGGTTCGGGGTGAGTGTCGTCGGCATCGATAGCTGCCTGAACTTGAGCCGCATCGGCTCGACCTAAGTGGTGATGGCCGACCTCCACTACGGGCGCTGTGTCGCAGCGCCCCATGCATGGCGCGCGCAACACCCGCACTTGCTCGATATCGACGTTTGCTTCCAACTGCGCTTTAAGCGTCTCAGCGCCAGCTAACTGGCAAGCCAGAGAGTCACAAACGCGGATTGTCAACGCTGGGGGCACGTCCTGATCGTCATGGATGACGTCGAAGTGAGCATAAAAGGTAGCTGTCTCATAGATCGCTGCCATCGGCAGGTTCATATAAGTTGCCAGGGCACGCAGGTCTGCCAACAACAAATGCCCTCGGGCATCCTGAAGAGCATGCAGGTGTTCGATTAATAAATCGCGTCGACGCAAGGTGGCATCGTTGCGTTCATCGCCCAGCAGCTCACGCAATCCCTCAAGACGGATGGGATCGAGTTCACGGCCGCGGGGCTTGCCGCGAAAGCGGCGCTTGGGGGTCACGGTCTGGACGGTCATGGGTCACTCATTATTATCTTGATCGGCGGTATACCGAATGAACGAAGACGGCACCCCGCGGGGTGCCGTCTAGGGTCTTACTATCTATCCTGAACTATCTATACCGAACTATCTATTTCTAACTATCTATCTCGTATCCCCTCCCTGCGGGCGGGCAGGTGCTTCCGCCTTATGCAGGCACACTGCCGTGGGGATCAATGACAAATTTCTTGGCGGCTCCACCATCGAAGTCGGCATATCCTTGGGGCGCCTGATCCAGGGTGATCATCTGTACATTTACCGCATCGGCGATCTTAACTTTTCCGAATAGAATAGCCTGCATCAGCGGGCGGTGGTACTTCATTACTGGGCACTGTCCGGTATGAAAACTGTGGGATTTGGCCCAGCCGAGGCCAAAGCGCATACTCAAAGCACCCTGCTTAGCGGCATCGTCAGCGGCACCTGGGTCTTCGGTCACATACAGGCCAGGAATACCGATTTGGCCACCCGCGCGAGTTAGCGACATCGCCGAGTTAAGCACGGTCGCAGGTGCTTCTTTACCATGGTTGCAGCCGCAGGCGTGGGCCTCGAAACCAACACAGTCGACAAAGGCATCGACTTCGCGCTCGCCGAGAATCACCTCAATCTTGTCGGCCATGTCGCCGTCCTGGGTCAGGTCAATGGTCTCGCAGCCAAAGCTTCGCGCTTGGGCTAAACGGTCTTCGACCATATCGCCGACAATCACACAAGCCGCGCCAAGCAACTGCGCAGAAACTGCCGCCGCCAGACCCACAGGGCCAGCACCCGCAATATAGACAGTGCTGCCGGGGCCAACACCAGCAGTAACGCAACCGTGGAAGCCGGTGGGGAAAATATCGGAAAGCAGGGTTAAATCTTTGATTTTCTCCATCGCTTGATCGGTGTCCGGGAACTTCAGCAGATTAAAGTCTGCGTAGGGAACCATGACATATTCGGTCTGGCCACCCACCCAGCCACCCATATCAACATAGCCATAAGCAGCCCCTGGACGAGAGGGGTTCACATTCAGGCAAATGCCGGTACGGCCTTCTTTACAGTTGCGGCAGCGACCGCAAGCAATATTAAACGGCACAGAGACTAGATCGCCGGGCTGGATAAACTCGACGTCGCGACCACACTCCACCACCAAACCAGTGATTTCGTGACCCAGCACCAAACCGGATGGCGCAGTGGTACGGCCGCGCACCATATGCTGGTCGCTGCCACAGATATTGGTGGTGACGACTTTAAGAATTACGCCGTGCTCACACTTTCGATTACCGATGGCGAGCTCAGGATAGGCAATAGATTCAACGGCGACTTCACCCGGCCCTTTATAGACCACTCCGCGGTTGGCTGCATTCATGGCTAGCTCCTGTTGTTTATTGTTGTGCGCTTGATGGTGGATTG
This sequence comes from Halomonas sp. XH26, assembly GCF_024138895.1. NCBI lineage: Bacteria > Pseudomonadati > Pseudomonadota > Gammaproteobacteria > Oceanospirillales > Halomonadaceae > Halomonas > Halomonas sp. XH26. The sequence goes on along the minus strand of NZ_CP071889.1, from coordinate 447,014 downwards.
CGCTTTCCCACCCTATCCCCTCCGTGCCTAAGGACTTACCCCACAAAGGCACTCACATATCTATTCAAGACATCCTAGCCAAGACGAATAGCTAGAGGTCGCTTTCACGACACTCTTACCCTGAAACAGGCCCAACAATTCGTTGTGTCGGCGATGCGGGCGCATAGCCGATATCTAACAATAGCCACCAAGGACATCTAATGAAGAACAATGACGACCCTGTCCTGTCGCCCGGACAGGACAATACTCAGATAATGGGGTTAGATTTTCATAACCCCGTATTCCCACTCTCTGCTCTCGCCATTCTGCTATTCATTCTTTACGCACTGGTTTACCCGGATGCCGCTAATACGCACCTAGGGCTTGCCAAGAACTGGTCAATTGAACACTTTGACTGGCTGTTTATGATTGCAGGCAATACCTTTGTGGTGTTCTGCCTCGTACTGATCTGCTTGCCGCTCGGGCGAATTCGTTTGGGCGGCAGCGATGCCAAGCCGGAGTACTCGCGCACGTCCTGGTTCGCCATGCTTTTTGCGGCGGGTATGGGTATCGGTCTGATGTTCTGGAGCGTTGCTGAGCCAGTGGCCTATTACACCGACTGGTACGGTACGCCCCTCAACGCCCCCGCAGGAACGCCGGAAGGCGCTAGTGCTGCCATGGGCGCGACCATGTTTCATTGGGGGCTGCACCCCTGGGCAATCTACGCAGTCGTCGCACTCTCGCTGGCGTTCTTTGCCTATAATAAGGGCTTGCCACTCACGCTTCGCTCCGCCTTTTATCCACTTCTAGGTGAGCATACCCGCGGCTGGGCAGGTCATATCATCGATATTCTTGCCGTACTCGCCACCATTTTCGGCCTAGCCACCTCGCTTGGCTTTGGCGCTACCCAAGCGGCAGGTGGGCTCGCCTATCTGTTCGGCATCCCCAACACTATTGGTACTCAGCTGGCGATTATCCTAGTGGTCACGGTGATTGCACTATTCTCGGTATGGCGGGGTATCGACGGGGGCGTAAAGCTATTCTCAAACATTAATATGATCATCGCGGCGATACTGCTTCTATTCGTTGTGATAGCAGGCCCGACCCTGATGATATTGACAGGGATTGGCACCACAACGCTAGACTATGTAAGCCACCTTTTGCCGCTATCGAACTGGATTGGACGCGAGGACGACACCTGGTACCACGGCTGGACCATCTTTTACTGGGCGTGGTGGATCTCCTGGTCTCCGTTTGTCGGCATGTTTATCGCTCGCGTATCGCGTGGACGTACCGTTCGGGAGTTTCTAATTGCCGTACTGCTGGTACCAACGCTAGTCACCTTGGTTTGGATGAGCGCCTTCGGCGGCACAGCGCTTTTTCAGGCGACTAACGGCGTAGGCGAACTGGCCAACGGCATCGGTGATGTCTCGCTTGCCATGTTCCATATGCTGGAACAGTTGCCTCTCACCAGCATAACGTCAACACTAGCCATTATCCTGGTGCTGGTTTTCTTCATCACTTCATCAGACTCCGGCTCGTTGGTAATCGATAACATCACCGCCGGTGGCAAAACCGATGCCCCTAAGGGCCAGCGTGTTTTCTGGGCCGCACTTGAAGGTGTCATTGCAGGAGTGCTGTTGTATGGCGGCGGTAGCACCGCACTCAGTGCGCTTCAGGCGGGCGCGGTAGCCACGGGGCTGCCCTTCACACTGGTACTATTAATGATGTGCGTCAGCCTTTACGTAGGCCTTAATAAGGAGTGGCAACAGCTTAACGCGATACCCAAAACCGCCAAGTAACCTCCCCCGCAACCGCCCGCTCAACTAGCGGGCGGTTGCTCTCTTTTACCGACCAGGAACCAAGACAATGCAGTCAAATTCTTACCAGCGCGGTCTGGCCATGGTGATACTGGGCGTGGTGTTCCTCAGTTTCGACGGTCTGCTGATCCGTCTAGCCAATACCGATGGCTGGACCATCGTATTTTGGCGCGGTTTTTTGATGTTCTGCGTACTAGGAGTCCTGTGCTGTGTGGGTAATCGATTAGGGGCACTGAGAAGCCATCCGTTTTCGTCACTCGCCTCAGCGTTGCTGCTGGGTCTAATGTCGAGCCTCTTCGTACTCGCAGTGATGAACGCCAATGTGGCCAACGTGGTAGTAATACTGAGCACAGCGCCACTGTTTGCCGCACTTTTTTCACGGGTTTTCCTACATGAAAAGGTGCCGCTAAGAACGTTGGTAGCCATTGCCGTCTGCATGCTGGGTATGGGTTTGGTGTTCTTGGGCGAAGGAGCCATGGGAATGCTGGCGGGTAACCTGTATGCCTTAACGGCTGCGGCGGCCATCGGCGGTAACCTGACCTTGCTACGCCGCTATCCAGCCATTGACCCCATGACGGTGATTGCTGGTGGCGGACTGCTCTCAGCAGCAATTGCTCTGCCCATGGCCTCACCGCTGGCGCTTGATGCCGAGCGTTATGGCGTGCTGGCACTGATGGGGCTAGTGCAGATGCCCCTGGCCACGGTGCTGATCAATAGCGCCACCCGCTACCTGCCGTCTACCGAGGTGGCACTGTTTTACCTGGTGGAAACCGCATTGGGCACACTATGGGTTTGGTGGCTACTAGGCGAGACGCCGACGGCATCAACGCTACTGGGCGGGGCCATCGTCATCACGGTACTAGTACTACACGCCTGGATGGGTTTACACCTGGAAAGACAGCGCCTGCGGCTTTATCCAGGCTTTACTGGCAAGTAGGTCATAACAACATAGAAGAAGATAACGACAGAGAACGTAAAGACTTAAAACGTAAAGGCTTCGAAAATAAAGACTCAGAGATTAAACAATAGATAACAAGAAGCCCGCCAACAGAGGGCGGGCTTTAAGATTGCTAACATGCCGTGATCAAAAAGCTTCAGCGCAGCACGCCCTCTTCCTTGAGCAGCTTGTAGATCGCCTCGGCGCCCTGCTCAGGGGTAACGTCGGTAAGCACTTGCCCGCCCTTGCCCTCGGCTTTGGAAGCCGCCGCCTTGAAGCGGTCTCTTGCAGAGGCGGCTTTGATGATTTTCAGACGCTTAGGCCGTTTACGTGCGGGGCTCAAGTGCCACTGGGCCAACTCACTGTCGGCTTCAGAGGTAGTGGGCGCCACCAAGAAGGTGGCTCGACGAGCCGGGCCGAAGGCGCTCTGACGCGCCGCCGGCGCTGCTTCATCCACGCTGATGATGGCGGGCAAGCGCACCTTGAGACGGCGACGCTGGCCCCGTGGCAACGCCTGAAGCAGCGTTATCACACCATTCTCCACTGTCTCTATCGACGCCAAGCTATTCACTAACGGCCAACCGAGATGCTCCGCCAACGCATAGGGCAAAAGCCCAGAACCTTCTCCGCGCTCGGCCCGGGCACCGGTGATCACTAGTTGGGGCGAGGTAGCGGCTAAATGTTCCACCAGCGGCAGAATAGCATCGCAGCCTTCAGGCTGCTCCAGCAAAGTCATGGACTCAAGCCCCATACCAACGCCTGTGGCCATACCCAAGTAACTGCGCAGAGCTGCCTCGCTGTCGACATCCTGAGAACCAGCGTGCAGTACGTCAATCCGACTACCCGGCAGTTCTGCTTCCATGGCTAGAGCAAGTTCCAGACCCCGTGCATCCTGCTCGGCGCGCCTCGCACGACCGGTTGTGGGGTGACGGCCTATGGAGACCAGCACCGCCACGTCGATACCCGGCTTTTGTTGTTTTTGCTGTTGTTCAGGCCGCATCGCGCTGCCCTCCTCGCTGCTGTTCCACCATCGCCACTAACGCAGCAAGAATTTGCGTGCTGTCGCCTATCACCGCCAGGTCTGCGCGTTTGATCATGTCGCACCCCGGATCGAGATTAATTGCCACCACCTTGTCGCAGCGCTGAATGCCCTGTAGGTGCTGGATCGCGCCTGAAATACCCACCGCCATATAGACTCGGGCGGTTACCCAGGTGCCGGTTGCACCTACCTGCCGATCACGAGCCATAAAGCCGTCATCCACCGCGACACGCGAGGCCCCTTCGGTAGCGCCTAGTACTTTCGCAGCATGGTGGAAGGCGTCCCACTGTTTAACACCATTGCCACCAGAGAGGATGAATTCAGCCTCGGCCAACGCCACGCCAGCGGGATCCACCGCCACCTGCCCCAGATCTTCAATGCGCGATAGAGTGATGGGAATTGGCGCCGCCAAGGTCTGGCACTCGGCCGCATGCCGCGTCTCATCCATCGGCTCAGCGCACTCGGCCAGTGCCAGGGCAACCCGCGGCAGAGGGCGCTGGATATCCAGGCTTCCAGCGGCGCCACGGGTAGTGCAGCGCCAACCCAAGGAGGCCTCATTATCAACTTCCACCTGCCACACCCCCGTGGCAGCGCGCTCACCCAGGCGTAAGGCAAGCCGCCGCCCCAGATCAGCTCCGCCTAGGGGGGAGTCCGGCAACAGCCAGAAGCGCGGCGTCATCTCACGTTCGACGGCACTTAACACCGCCAGCCGTGCCTCGGGAGCAAACCCAGCGTAAAGTTCATCATCAAGATGCACGACGCGATCGATCCCGGCGTCGCCAAGCGCTTCTTCCTTATGCTCGCCGTCCCCCTCGCCCTTATGCTCACCAAACAGGATCGCCACCACGGCACCAGGCTGTTCGGCGTCGGCATCCGCCACGCGTCTGGCTAGTCCTAACAGATCCTTATCATGGCTTGAAAGGCGGCCACCGGTCAGGTCAGGTACTACTGCTACCAGAAAAGCGGGCTGATCAATAGTCACCCTACGGCGACTATCGCGGGCCGCCGTGGTGGTCGCGGCGGCCTGTCTACCTTGCTGGAGGCCGCTACGATCAATCCGTTTGACGCCATTCGGGCCGATAAAACCAATGGCGCGAGGATTCTTACGCACCACACCGTTGGGCCCCAGCCACTCACTGGCTGCTCCGCCGCCCTCACTGTTTACACCAAGAGCGGCGAGCACACTGGCGTGGTCTGGATGAAGACGGTTCCGGGCGATCCACTCGCGACGCGGATCGCGGCGAATAATCTCACTCATAAGGTCACCTCTTCAGCAGTCGTCACTGCAGTGGTTCGGCGGGATACCCCAGACACATCGCCAGCAGGACGCTCAACCAGGGCATCAGCTACCAGTTCGGCGATATCGCGCACTTCAGCACTGGCATCCACCACACCTTCCAGCATGGCAGTGCACTGTGGACAGCCCACCGCCACTAGCTCGGCGCCGCTCTCTTTAACATCATTCATACGCATATCGGGGATTCGGCGCTCACCAGGGATATCCGTGATTGGCGCCCCACCGCCGCCGCCACAGCAGCGCGAACGGAACCCAGAGCGCTCCATCTCGGCCACCTGAATGCCCAGCGCTTTAAGCACTCGCCGCGGGGCTTCGTATTCACCGTTATAGCGTCCCAAATAACATGGGTCGTGATAAGTAACGCTGCCACCTTTCCAGGGAGCAAAGGTCAGCCGTCCTGCATCATACAATTCAGCAATAAAGGTACTGTGGTGGCGCACCTCGTAGCTGGCATTGAAATCGCTGCCACCCTGCCCTTCTTGAAGAAAGTCGCCGTACTCATTGCCCAGCACATGAAAACTATGCGGATCACAGGTGACAATCTGCTGGAAGCGATACTTGGCCAGGGTGGCAATATTGCGCTTAGCCAGGGATTGGAACGTCGCTTCATCGCCCAATCGTCTTGCCACATCACCGCTGTCGCGCTCTTCAGCACCTAATACGGCGAAGTCTACTTCGGCAGCACGCAGTACTTTAATCAGGGCACGTAGGGTTCGCTGGTTACGCATATCAAAGGCGCCATCCCCCAACCACAACAGCACATCAACCTGCTTTAGGTCAGCCATTAGCGGTAGGTTAAGATCCGCCGCCCAGTTGAGCCGTGAGCCTGGGTCGAAACCGCCGGGGTTGTCGGTAGCAATCAGGTTGTCGAGCACCTCAGCACCTTTATTGGGTGTCTTACCCCGCTCCAAGGTCAGGTGGCGGCGCATATCGACAATCGCATCCACGTGCTCAATCATCATTGGGCACTCCTCGACACAGGCACGGCAGGTCGTGCACGACCAGAGAGTCTCGGCGTCAACCAACGCCTTTCCCTCTTTCATAACAACAGGCGCCACGATAGGCGCATGGGGAGCGCCTTGGTGCTCTCCCACTGGCTTACCAGGATAAGGAGAACCGGCATAGCCAGCATCGCTACCACCGGCAAAACCCACCACCATGTCTTGAATCAGCTTTTTAGGATTGAGCGGTTGACCAGCAGCAAACGCAGGGCACACTGCCTCGCAGCGACCGCACTGCACGCAGGCATCGAAGCCCAGCAGTTGATTCCAGGTAAAGTCAGTTGGCTTTTCCACGCCCAGAGGCGCCGCTTCATCTTCCAGGTTCAGTGCTTTGAGCCCCGTTGACCGGCCGCCACCAAAGCGCTCAGCCCGACGGTGAAAGGCGAGATGTAAGGCGCCAGCGAAGGCGTGCTTCATTGGGCCGCCCCAGGTCATGCCAAAGAACATTTCGCCCAGACCCCAAACCACAACGCCCGCCAACACCAGCGCCAGAAGCCAGCTACCGCTGCCTTCTACTAACCCGTCAGGCAACAAACCTACTGTGGGCAGTGTGATTAGGAAGACGCCTATCGAAAACGCCATCAGGCTCTTTGGCAGCCGCATCCAGGGGCCTTTGGAGAGCCGTGCAGGAGGGTTAAGCCGCCGACGCGCTACAAAGAGGCTACCGACGAACATGGAGGTGCTGGCCAGTAACAGCAACCCGCCTAGCAATGGGTTGGCGATACCAAGACCATGCACCAGGATCATCAGCACGGCGGCAGCCACGAAGCCTCCGGCGGTGGCTACGTGGGTATTGGAGATCATTTTGTCGCGCCCCACGACATGGTGCAGATCCACCAAATAGCGGCGCGGCAGGGCCATCAACCCCTGGAGCAGGTTCACCCGCGAGGGGCGCCCCTGACGCCACAGGCGTATACGGCGTACAGCGCCGATTACTGCCAGGGCCAGGGCAGTAAAAATCAGTATCGGCAAGAGCGTTTCGAGCATGGTACTCACCTCATCTTTCGCGGCGGGGCTGCTCCGGCGGCAGACCTCTGCGAGGGCGCTGTAAACCCATCCCTGGGCGCTACATTTGCCATCTGACCGCCATGGATGGCGGAAATGCCGTAAACGTATGGAACTGTTTTACGGCCATGGCAAATGACCCTCGCTACGGTCTACCACCGGCGCCCCGGCTCTCGCTCAGGTCAAAAGTCCTTGCAGATTCGCAGGGCGTCGTAGATAGCCGCATGGGTATTACGCGGAGCCGTGCAGTCGCCCAGGCGGAAGAGTAAAAAGTCGTCCCCTTCTTCGCTCAGGCTAGGCTGAGGCTGGATGGCATAGAGCGCCTCCAGATCCACCTGCCCTTTGTTGCGAGACTGCTCTTTGAGGGCGTAATAAAGCGCCTCGTCAGGACGCACGCCGTTTTCGACGACCACCTGATCAACCACGCGCTCTTCCAAGGCACCGGTGTACTCATTTTCGAGCACTGCCACGAGACTGTCGCCCTCGCGGTAGACCTTATGCAGCATCAAGTCAGAGGACATGATCACTTCTTTCTCGTATAGGCTGCGGTAATAAGTGGGGAAGGTGGTGCCGCCCACCGCCGCGCCGGGCTTGATATCGTCGGTGACGATCTCGACCTTGGCGCCCTTATCAGCTAGAAAATCTGCCGCTGAGACGCCGGAGAATTCGCAGATGGCGTCATAAATCAGCACGTTTTTACCTGGCGCCACCTTACCTGAGAGAATATCCCAGGTGCTGACCACCAGGCTCTCCTCAGCATTCTCTGAATAGCCCCACTCCGGGTGCTGGCTAAGGAAGGGTTGGCCACCGGTGGCTAGCACCACGATATCGGGGCGTAGATCAAGCAAGGTTGCCTCATCGGCGCGAGCCCCTAGGCGCAGGTCGACTTTCAGCCGCGCCAACTCCAGCTGGTACCAACGAGTGATACCGGCGATTTGGTCGCGCTGCGGCGCCTGAGCAGCGATAGTGATCTGCCCGCCCAGGGCGTCAGCCGCCTCAAACAGAGTGACATCATGGCCGCGCTCAGCAGCAACGCGAGCTGCCTCCATGCCGCCGGGGCCACCGCCAACCACCACAACTTTACGCTTAACGCCCTCGGTCTTTTCAATGATATGCGGCAGGCCCATGTATTCCCGCGAGGTGGCCGCGTTTTGAATACACAGTACGTCCAGGCCCTGGTATTGGCGGTCGATGCAGTAGTTAGCCCCCACGCACTGCTTAATCTGGTCTATCTGCCCCATCTTGATCTTGGCGATCAGATGAGGGTCAGCAATATGCGCCCGGGTCATGCCCACCAAATCCACGTAGCCCCCTTCGAGAATACGCTGGGCCTGATTGGGATCTTTAATATTCTGGGCGTGGATCACCGGCACATTCACCACTTCCTTGATCCCCGCCGCCAGATGTAGAAAAGGCTCTGGCGGGTAGGACATATTAGGAATGACGTTGGCGAGGGTGTTGTGAGTGTCGCAGCCAGAACCGATAACGCCGAAGAAATCGACCATTTTAGTGGCATCGTAGTAGGCGGCGATCTGCTTCATATCGTCGTGAGAAAGACCGTCCGGGTGGAACTCGTCACCGCAAATGCGCATACCCACCACGAAGTCATCGCCCACTTCGGCACGTACCGCTTTGAGTACTTCTATGCCGAAGCGCATACGATTTTCGAAACTACCGCCCCACTGGTCCTCGCGCTTGTTGACCCGCGGGCTCCAGAACTGGTCGATCAGGTGCTGGTGAACGGCGGATAGCTCGACGCCGTCGAGGCCGCCTTCCTTGGCCCGGCGCGCGGCCTGGGCGAAGTCGCCGATGATGCGCCAGATCTCCTCCTCCTCGATGGTCTTGCAGGTGGAGCGGTGCACCGGCTCGCGGATACCAGAGGGGGATACCAGGGTCGACCAATCGAAGCCGTCCCAGCGTGAGCGGCGTCCCATGTGGGTAATCTGGATCATGATCTTGCCACCATGCTTGTGCACGGCGTCCGCCAGATTCTGAAAGTGTGGAATGATGCGGTCAGTGGAAAGGTTCACCGAGCTCCACCAACCCTGAGGGCTATCAATGGACACCACTGATGAGCCACCGCAGATACATAGGCCACAGCCACCCTTGGATTTTTCTTCGTAATACCTGACGTAGCGCTCAGTCGTCATACCACCGTCAGTGGCATGCACCTCGGCATGAGCGGTACTGACCACACGGTTACGGATAGTCAGCTTGCCGATCTCGATTGGCTCAAAGATTGCGTCAAATGCCATGGTTATCTCTCCTCACACCCAGGGTTAGTGGGCAGCATCGGGCAGCGGTTTGACAGCAAAGACGCCGACATCACAGCCGGGTTCGGCAGCGCTCTGCTTCTGCTCAGCAACGGTGCGCAGCGAACTACCCCGTGCAGCGAGAATTTGATTCATGGCCCCAGCAAACCAGCCAGTGAACATGTACTCGACCTTGCGCCCAACCTTACCCAGTTGGTAAACGAAGGCGCTATGTTCTAGCCGCACCTGAGCCGTGCCAGCGTCAAGATCAATCTGTTCGGTGATGAAGTGGCCCCAGCCACGCTGAGAGAGACGCAGCATGTAATGCTCAAAAACGGCTTCACCTTCGAGGCCATGGCACTCGGCTTCTTTCTCACACCAGTGCCAGGCGCTCTTATAGCCAGCGTGATAGAGGATTTCAGCGTACTTTTCAGCACCTAGCGCCTCTTCGACGGCCACATGGTTGTTGATAAAAAAGTGCCGTGGTACATAGAGCATCGGCAGCGCATCAGTCGTCCAGACGCCGGTTTCACTATCGACTTCGATAGGCAGTGCGGGGGCCAGTTTGGTCACGGATATCATCCTCTACATCATTATTCTTGGCTAAGGAGCAGGCTTATCCCATCGCTCCTATCAATCTTATGGAGCAAGCGTTTAGGCGCCCCAGACATCCTTGAGGACGCGCACCCAGTTCTCACCCATGACCTTCCTTACCTGAGTTTCACTAAAGCCGCGCTTAAGGAGCGCCTCGGTGAGATTGGGGAACTCTCCGATGGTGCGAATGCCTTTGGGATTAATGATCTTGCCAAAGTCTGTCAAACGACGGGCGTAGCCCTTGTCGTGAGTCAGCCACTCGAAGAACTCTTGACCGTGCCCTTGGGTGAAATCAGTGCCAATGCCGATAGCATCTTCGCCAACGATATTCATGACGTACTCGATCGCTTCGCAGTAGTCTTCGATGGTGGAGTCGATGCCCTTTTTGAGAAAAGGCGCGAACATGGTGACACCGACGAAACCGCCGTGATCAGCAATGAACTTAAGCTCTTGATCGGACTTGTTGCGCGGATGCTCTTTGAGGCCGGAGGGCAGGCAGTGGGAATAACAGACCGGCTTTTTGGATTCGAGAATCACCTCTTCAGAGGTTTTCGCACCAACATGAGAGAGGTCACACATAATGCCGACACGGTTCATCTCGGCGACGATCTCACGGCCAAAGCCAGACAGGCCGCCGTCACGTTCGTAACAGCCGGTTCCCACTAGATTCTGGGTGTTGTAGCACATCTGCACGATGCCTACGCCCAGTTGCTTGAAGATCTCTACGTAGCCGATTTGATCCTCAAAGGCATGCGCATTCTGGAAACCAAAGATGATCCCTGTCTTGCCCTCTTCTTTCGCACGCGTGATATCAGAGGTGGTGCGTACCGGGCGTACCAGGTCGCTACACTCAGCCATCAGTTGGTTCGACTTGACGATATTATCGACCGTGGCCTGAAACCCTTCCCACACCGAAACAGTGCAGTTAGCAGCTGTCAAACCACCGCGACGCATATCCTCAAGCAGCTCACGATTCCATTTGGCGATAATCAAGCCATCGATGACGATAGCGTCATCGTGCAGTTCTGAGGGTGTCATAGCTAAGCTCCAACATTGATTTATGTAGCGAGCATAGCGCTGACGTTGGGTTGGGCTGCTCTTGGAAACGACGACGGAAATTCCAAAAACGTCATTGTGTCGTGAACACGACAGCTACTTGGGATTTTTTGATATTTGCAGCAGCGAGGCATCGATATAAAAAAACGTGCTACCCGCCGCGGGATAGCACGTTCTCATTGTCGGCTGCGTAGGAGATATCAGTTCAACAGCGTCACGCTGGCAAAGGTAGGCTCTCCCTGAGCACACGCCAGTGCCTGCTGAGCGCTTGAGAAAGGCTCATTGGTATTGGGTTCGCCCCCCCACCGCTTGATCAGCGGTAGCGACTTGGCGTGATTATTTCCTTGCCGATCGTGCACCCCGAGGCGCTCATTTCTCGGCGGTACGCCAAAGTATTCACGGTAACACTTAGAAAAATGGGGCGTAGAAACGAAACCACAAACGGAAGCAATCTCGATGATCGATAAAGGCGTCTGCTTGAGCAGCTGTCTAGCGCGCACTAAGCGCAGTTTGAGATAATAACGCGATGGCGAGCAGAGCAGGTAGCGCTGGAACAGACGCTCTAACTGACGACGCGAAACATTAACATAACGAGCGAGTTCATCGAGTTCGATCGGTTCCTCAAGGTTGGATTCCATCAGTGCGACAATTTCCAACAGTTTAGGCTGGGTAGTGCCGAGTACGTGTTTAAGAGGAACGCGCTGCTGATCCTGCTCGTTACGCACACGCTCATAGATAAACATCTCGGAGATACCTGCCGACAGCTCGCGTCCATGATCATGAGCAATCAGGTTCAGCATCATATCGAGCGGCGCTGTGCCGCCAGACGCCGTGAAGCGATCCCGGTCAATCGAAAACAGAAAGGTCGTCAGAATGACATTCGGGAAAGCTTCCTGCATGGAAGCCAAACACTCCCAGTGGATGCTGGTTTCATAGTGATCAAGCAGCCCCGCCTGGCCTAGCGCCCAGCTGCCGGTACACACCGAGCCTAAACGTCTTAGTTGACGCGACTGCGACTGAAGCCAACGCACATGCTCACGAGTAACACTATGCTGAGGCCCCACTCCTCCGCACACAACGACCCACTCTAGCGACAAGGGGGTGTGCATAGAGGCGTCAGGCGTTACCTGCAACCCATCACTGGCACGTACCGGCAAGCCGTCTTGGGTCAGGGTATACCAGCGGTATAGTTCACGGCCGGCCAATTGATTGGCCATCCGCAAAGGATCAATGGCTGAAGCCAGGGAAATTAGCGTGAAATTATCTAACAGGAGAAAACCAAGGGTTTGCGGTTCGCCCGCACGATGGAGATTTGCTGTCAGGTCTTTTGCTTTGTCTGATGTCATCGATTTACCCTCCGTCACCTTTAGATCATCAGTTTTTCTTTTTATTAGTATAGGTGGCGCTGGCGCTTCTTTAGTTTCCCATTACTGCAGTGAACACTCACTCGTGCCGGGGTGGCATTACTCTTGAGTCGCATTCTGGCACGAATACGCCGAATAGCGACAAAACCATCTTGCAAACTAAGCGATACGTCGTAAACGCAACAGTAGAGGTCGCTATTAAAACGCCGGATAAGTGACCCAGATTTCGATTCATGGGGAGCACTTTTTGTGGTGGGTACTTTATTTACTACTATTTCCTTGAATCCTTACCTGATTGCCTGCATATCATGACGTAATCCACTTCAAGCGATGCAGAGCTTAGCCATGTCCATTATTGACCCCCGTACCGGCAATCCGTTGACCACGGAACCCGCTAATACCAGCAATGAAGAAGCGGGCACAGTTCGCCCTTCCGTGACACCTGAAGAAGTTATTATTGAGCTTAACGCTGGCAATATTCAGCAAGTGCTCGAAGCATCGATGCAAGTGCCAGTGCTACTGGGCTGTTATTCGCCTTCAAACGCCAGTGGTAACGCTCTGCTAGCGGTGTTGGAAAAGTTAGTTGTCGAATACGCGGGGGCTTTCCTGCTTGGCAAGCTGGATATTGAAGCCAATCCGGAAATCGCCAGCCAGTTAGGCGTGCGCTCGGCTCCCGATGTTAAGCTCGTTAGCCAAGGCGGCTTGGTCGATAGCTTCCAAGGCGTATTACCTGAAAAGGAAGTGCGCGAGTGGCTAAACCGTTACTTCCCAGCCCCAGGTGATGCTCCGCCTAGCCCAGAAGATCAAGCCGAAGAGGCATTAGCAGCGGGCAATGCTGCAGGCGCGCGCGAAATCTATCAAACCTTGATTAGCCAGTATCCAGAGCATTACGCCTACCAGATCGGCCTTGCAAGGGCACTCGTGGCTGAAAAACGCGGAGATGATGCCCGCAGCGTGCTCGACAACTTACCCCCCGAAGAGCGCGATGCGGCACCTGCCCGCGGCGTGCGAGCCAGTATCGAATTTAGCGAGCAGGCTCTTTCTGTTGAAGAAGTCGCCGCGCTGGGTGATCGCAACGACAGTGAAGCGAGGTACCAGCGTGCACTGCGCCATGTTGCCGATGGCCAATACGAAACAGGCCTTGAGGGACTGCTTGGTTTGATGAAGGATGACCGCGCCTATAACGACGACGCGGCCCGTAAAACCTTATTGCAAGTATTCGACGCCCTGGGTGCCGACCATCCGCTAACCGTTACCTATCGGCGCAAGCTATTTGCTCTGCTGTACTGATTCAGTACTGATCAGGCTTTCAGCAGCTTATCCATTCTCGCTAATGCCGCTTCCAGTTGCGAAGCGGTAGTACCAAAATTAAGCCGCACGAACCCAGGGCAGCCAAACGCAGCCCCATCAGAAAGTGCCACGCCCGCCCGTTCCAGTAATGCTTTGGCGGGCGAAGCGCCTAGTCCTGCCCCGCGCATATCTAGCCACGCCAAGTAGGTAGACGCTGGCTCGCTCATGGTCACTCCCGGCCATAACGCTACCCGTGCCTGCAGCGTAGCGCGGTGATCACGCAGTACCGCTAACAGCGCTTGACGCCAAGGTTCACCTTCGCGATAAGCCGCTTCAGCAGCAACCAGCCCCAGTACATTGCCATCCGGCAAAAAGCCTTTTGTGGCCTCAGCAAAGCGCTTACGCAGCGCAGCATCAGGAATAACGGCACAGGCACTGGTCAGCCCCGCAAGGTTGAACGTTTTTGACGGCGCCCACAGCGTTATCGTTCGTTTAGCCAGTTCCGGGAACATGGCAGCCAAGGGGCGATGTTGGGCTCCCTCGTTTAACAGCAGATCGCAGTGCAACTCATCAGAGACCACCCATAAATCATGCCGCTCAACGACCGCGGCCAACTGGGTAAGCTCCTGGTCACTCCATACACGCCCTGTTGGGTTATGCGGGTGGCACCACAGCAGTAGACGGGTTTGCGGTGTTATAGCGGCTTCTAACGCGTCAATATCCAACTGCCAAGGCTCGCCAGGGGACGCCGGCTCAGCTAACATCGCTTGCTGGGCCAGCCGTCCTGTACGTTCTGCAACGGCCAGGAAAGGTGGATAAATCGGGGCAATCGTGAGAACCCCTTCTCCGGGCTTGGTTAGCGCCATCGCCGCAAAGTGCAACGCGGGCACAACGCCAGGCAACCACTGTTGCCAATCGGGCTGAATAGACCAACCGTAGTGGTGGGCGCTCCACTGGCAGAGGGTTTCGGTTAACGTATCGGGCACTTCACCATAGCCATAGACACCGTGCTCCACTCGGGCACGTAGCGCCTCAATCACGGCGGGCGGTGAGCAAAAATCCATATCTGCCACCCACAACGGCAGTACGTTGGCATCATAACGGTGCCATTTTTGCGAAGCATAATCCCCTTTTGGAGAGCGTCGCTCGACGGGCGTGGCAAAATCAAACGCCATAATTAATCTCACTTATGTTCTTGGGAGTAACTATTGAGCATGCCGCAAGATGACTTTTATACCAAGATGCGCGCGGGACTATCGGCGTTGTTGCGGCAATGGCGTTCTCTTGGCCAAGCCGATACTGACCAACTGGCACTCATTTTGGCTGAAACGGCACGGGTCGCCAAACTAGGCACCCCCGATGAGACGCCAAGCGGTGCCATACTTGAGCAGTGGAGCCGCGAAGAGCATGGCGAGATACCGCTCTGGGCACCTCGCACCGCGGTATTTTTGCTCAACCAAATGCCTGCCCGCCCCACCCCACAAAGTGATGCGGAGGCCTGTGCCTGGGCTTACTGCTGGCTGCGCAACCGAGCATTTGATTCGCTGCAAGCCGCCCATGATGCATTGCCGCCCCACTTAAAAGTGCCGCTCGAAAATGCCTTAGAGGCTGCTTGGCGCGACCAACAAGGCCTACGTCTGGTGTAGCTAGCGAAAATCTCCACTGGCGATGTGTGTCACTAACGGCGTTTGCGCACTGGCGACTTTGGCTTAAAGCCAGCGGGCTTGGTGGCTAGCCAATCGACAAACGCGCGAATGTCATCATCACTCATTAGTGCTTCTAGGCTGGCAAAACGATCTGCTAACTCGCGCTCGCTGTACAGCCGATGAATATGCTTATGGCAAGGATGACAAAGCCAAACAATCGCGGTTAGGCGCTCTTCACGGCTGTAACGTTTTTGATAGCGCGGCTTATTATGCAAGGAGCGCGGTATCAAGTGATGTTTTGTCAACGAAGCTGACCGCTGGCACAGTTCGCAACCTTCAGGCTTTGGGGGCGGGGAAAGCGCATGGGTGCTTGAGTCAATTGAACGCGTCACGGTTTAGAAAGCCTCGTACGCTGGCAACACTTGAGACGATTTAAACACTAAAGCTGCTCAATAAAATAGCCGTGCAACACTAGTAACGACTTAATAACAGCAAGGAAAACACCGCATGATAGAGGTTCCTCTCACTTGGCAACTGGCAAAACTAGGTCTCTCAATTGGGATGGTGCTCGGGCTTGGTGCCATCGCGGTGCGTGCCAGTCCGCGTATGGCGGGGCTACTGGCGGGTTACCCATTAGGAACGGCGTTAGCGCTGTTTTTTATTGGTTTAGAAATTTCCCCGCTTTTTGCAACCCAAAGCGCGGTACATACACTGGCGGGCTTTACCGCAACGATGGCGTTAGTTGCAGGCTATTTAGTGGCAGGTCGCCAGCCAGGATTCAAAGGCATCGCTGGCGGCTTAGCAGGCGGCTTTATTGCGTGGTTCGCGGTTAGCACCGTACTTGCCCAATTCAATTTTACGCGGCTTAGCGGCACGCTACTGACACTCTGTGCTATCGCTGTATTCAGCCTGTTATTCCGCAGTATTCCTGATGTAAAAAGTCCCGCCAGTCGTGCCTTTTCGCTTCCTGCACTTGCCGCGCGAGCATGCTTAGCCACCGCCATCGTTTTTGTGATTACCTGGCTCGCTCATTGGCTGCCACCCGCTTGGGCGGGCACGCTAGCGGCTTTTCCAGTCACCATGCTGCCATTTCTGCTCATCCTGCATCTAAACTATGGGTTCGCGCCAGCGGCAACCGTGATCAAACACTACCCCATGGGGCTTGGCTCGTTGCTGAGTTATACGCTATGCGTTTCTTTGACTTACAGCACGTTAGGCCTTTTCTGGGGAACATTGGCGGGGTTCGCAACTGCCACACTGTGGCTACTTGGCTGGATGCAGTTCTCCGCATGGTATCAACGTCGCGCCACTTGACCAAGCGCTCGCTAGGGGTAATTCTGGTTAGCCTAAATTGCTAATAAACAATAAGGATATCCTGATGTTCACCCGTATGATTGAGCCAGCTTTCTACGACACCGATGCGCTAGGCCATATTAACAATACCCGTCTGCCAGCTTGGTTTGAGTTGGCACGTAACGACTTATTCAAACTATTTACGCCAGACCTAAACCCTAAACAGTGGCGTTTGATTATGGCGCGGATGGAAGTCGATTATCGTGCTGAACTGTTCTACGGCCACGACATCGAATTACGTACCTATTTGACACGTTTAGGTACCAGCTCGTTTACAGTGACTCAGGAGGCGCGCCAACATGGCACGCTGACCAATGTGGGGCATACCATACTGGTGCAATACGACCATCAAGAGAAACGTGCGGTACCTATTGAAGGTGATTTGCGTGATGCGCTATCCGCACACTTACACAGCGCGCCAACGCCGGCTTAATTCACTCCCCTCCGTTTGGCGGGGCGCTGGGAGATCCCCATGGCAATCCGTTATAATCTTTGGATCGATCCGGATAATACGGCGCAGCATCGCGCCGTTGAAGCCGACCTTGAGCGCTATTTTATGGAGCGCTTTGCTGACTACCCGCATATCCGCTTGTTCGGCGCAGACCCTTACGATTATGATGCCCCGTTCAATCGGCTTTACGATGTGTTAATGGCGCGAGCCGCAGAGTACTGCGAGCGGACATGGTGCTATGTGGCGTCTCCCGAACAGCTGAACCGCTGCTTCTTCCGTGCTGTTGGCCGCTCAAATAAGTTTATTCAAGATGACCGATAGTGAGATACCAACGTAATGGTAATTCGTACCGACCAAGCGCCCGATGAGCGCCAGCTAGCTATTATCACCCAACAGCTCGGGCGCGCTCCCCGCGGTATTGAAGCCGTTGCGGCTACCGATGCCCACGGCACTCCGCTTGTGCTACGTATGGCGCCGATTGTCGATGGCAAACCATTTCCCACCCTTTACTGGCTATGCTCCGATCTGCTCAAAATTGAGATCTCACGGATTGAAGCCGTGGGTGTCATTAAGTCGCTGGAACAACGCCTTCAGGAAGAACCTGAATTTCTAGATGCTTACCAACAAAGCCATCACGATTACGTTAAAGCACGCTGGGCGTATATGAGTAATGCCCAACGCGATGAAGTCGCTAAGCTTGGCTATAGCGATGTTCTCACCGAGCGTGGTGTGGGCGGCATTAGCAACTGGCAACAGGTACGCTGCCTGCACACTCAATATGCCCACCATTTATGTGGCAATAACGTGATCGGGCAATGGATGGATGAACACTATAACGTTCAGAGCTGCCTAAGCTAACAGCACATTCATGGCTTGATAACTCACCGCTCATTTATAAGCAGCTGATCTGTCATAAGGACGCTTACCATGGCACGAATTTGTGTATATCTCGGCTCGCGTGAAGGGAACACACCCGCTTTTCGCCAAGCCGCCAACACGCTTGGCACCGCCATTGCCGACCGCGGGCACACGCTTGTTTATGGCGGTGCACGTATTGGTTTAATGGGGGCACTCGCCAATGCGACGCTGGATGCAGGCGGCAAAGTGATTGGCGTGATGCCAGATCACCTTGTTGAGCGCGAGCAAGCACACTTTGGCTTGACTGAGCTTATACGCGTGCCAAACATGCACGAACGCAAAGCGACCATGGCCGCCAATGCTGACGCTTTTATTGCCCTACCTGGCGGCATAGGCACCTTTGAAGAGCTGTTTGAAATCTGGACCTGGGGATATTTAGGGCTTCACGAAAAACCCATGGGTCTACTCGACACCGATGGCTTTTATGCTCCACTGCTTACCTTTTTGGATAGTACCGTCAGCCACGGCTTTTTGGCCCAAACAACACGCGATATGTTGATGGATGCGCCCACGCCCAACCAACTACTGGCTGCATTAGAAACACAGCTTGATTCAGCGTAAACCGGCTGTATTAAAGAGATATAGTAAAGGCAAGAACTTAAGGGCAGCGTTTAAAACCAATACTTAAGACCCGTCTAAGAACACTCCCAGCATCAGCGCTTAGTGCCTTCAGTTAGCATAAAGGTACGCTGATAAGTGAGTTGTAACAGACGAGCATCTTCACCCGCGCGATGACGGTGTATACCACGTTCAGCGATGACAGCTTCCTTTGTGTTACTCCACAGTGCTTGCTGCTCTTCGCTGAGCAAAATCCGTAATGCTTCTAAACGAAAGCGCGGCAGCATTCCCGCATGGTGAAACAGCAGCGACAACCAGGTGTTATCGTATCCCCAACTATCACTATAGGCTTTGCCTATCTCACGCAGTTCGTCGTTTAACCACTGTGCCACTTGGCGCACAGGGTAGCCTTCTCGCTGTAAGCGATCTCGGGAAATTCCGTGCAAAAGTTCAGCTTTAGAGTCCCAATGCGTCCACTCTTCCAACGGTTGAATGAGAAACGCGCAGCAGCTACCGTCGGCACGAGCAATGCCAACTTCAATAGGATAGCTGCCGCGCCCAAATCCTGACGCTTCAATATCTAGCACTGTCGGTAGCGTCTCGGACACTGATTTCCTCATTCACTGATCTCAGCGGCCAAACCACTGACTTATCTTCTAGGCTGCCGCCATTTCCGTCGTTGACTGACGATCAGCCAAGCGTTGCCAGTAGGCCGCTTGCTCGCCGTCTACAGCCAAGCCTAGCTCACCTAACCGATAGGCGCGCGCTAGTCGCTCTGCAGCCAAATAATGGCCTGATTGGGCAGCTCGGGCATACCATGTCACCGCGTAATCCTCGCGCCGCGGATACTGAACACAGCCATGCTCATGAATTTGCGCTGCTTGATACTGTGATCTTATATCGCCAGCCTGAGCCGCTTCTAACACATAACGCGCGCCACGCGCCTTATCCTGCGGTGACAGGCTGCGATGAAACAGCATGTGACCGTAGATCGACTGCGCGTCCGGATGCCCCGCTTCTGCACAGCGTTTAAACAAGCGCATCGTCAAACGTTGGGTGCGCGGCGAACGCGGCAATAACCAGCGAGTATGAAACAGCTGTTCGGCTAGGCGAAACTCTAACCGGGTAAACAAAGTTGATGCCTGCGGCATGGCAAACCACCCTGCCTATCTGTTGAGATCTTCGGCTAGCCATCGTTCCTGCGATTTGACCGCTAACCATACGATTAACCAGCGCTAGGCTGGTCGATGGGCTGGCAAGCATACGCCTGCCTTTGCGCTTACTCAACCCTATTGATTTGCTGCTTTTGTAGCGCCTCGCTAACATGCCTCTCACGCGCCGTTATTAGCGGCGTTCATCACCGAATATCCTGAGGCAATTTCGCTTCATTGAGGAGACGATAATGCAAACGCGCCCACTGGGTAGAACCGGGATGGAGGTCAGCCGACTTTGTTTAGGCACCATGACCTTCGGCGAACAAAATAGTGAAGCAGAAGCCCACGAGCAGCTTGATCGCGCAGTCGCTTTTGGCATCAACTTTATTGACACCGCTGAAATGTATCCGGTTCCACCAAAGGCTGAAACGCAAGGGCTTACAGAGTCTTATATTGGCAGTTGGCTAAAAGCCCGTAGTGCCAGAGACGATGTCATTATTGCCACCAAAGCCGCAGGCCCTGGCTTAGACCATATTCGTGGTGGTCCAAGAATGACTCGCGACCATCTACATCAGGCTGTTGAAACCAGCCTTGCACGGCTCAACACTGACTATATCGATCTCTATCAATTGCACTGGCCAGACCGCAAAACCAACTTTTTTGGCCAACTGGGTTATGCCCATGAAGAGCAAGAAGACGCAACGCCGCTAGAAGAAACACTCTCAGCACTAAAAGAACTTGTTGATGCCGGAAAAATACGCGCCATAGGCCTTTCTAATGAAACGCCGTGGGGAGTCATGCGTATGCTGCAGTTATCAGAGCAGTTGGGGCTGCCTAGGGTCGCGTCTATTCAAAATCCCTATAACTTGCTTAACCGTACGTTTGAAGTCGGTCTCGCCGAGATCGCCCACCGTGAAGATGTGGGCTTGCTCGCTTACTCGCCACTGGGCTTTGGTGTGCTGTCAGGTAAGTATCTTGATGGTGCGCAGCCACCGAAAGGGCGCTTGACGCTCTATGAGCGGTTTAAACGCTATACCTCGCCAGAAGCAGAAGCTGCAACACAGGCGTACGTTCAACTGGCCAGAGAGCATGACTTGGATCCCGCCCAAATGGCACTGGCATTTGTGAACTCTCGTCGTTTCCTGACCAGCAATATTATTGGCGCCACCACGATGGATCAGCTTGAAAGCAACCTCGACAGCGAGAGCCTTAAGCTGGATGAAGAAGTACTCACTGCGATCGACGACATCCATCGTCGGATGCCTAACCCCTGCCCCTAATCACGTTTTCACTATCAAACCGATAGCCTCGGCCATCGCCGAGGCTTGGTATAATCGCATCAGTTACTTCTTCCTCTTTTCTGTCACGGCATAAGGAGCACGCCATGCTGAGCGTTATTTCCCCCGCCAAAACGCTAGACTTTGAAACACCCTCAACAACCGATAAAGTCACTCAGCCCGACTTTCTCGACCATAGCAAACCGTTAATTGAGATTCTGCGCGATTATTCACCACAACAACTCAGCGATCTAATGGGCATCAGCGATAAATTGGCGGGCCTTAACGCTGCCCGCTTCGCTGACTGGCAACCGCCGTTCACCTTGGATAATGCCAAGCCAGCAGTTCAGGCCTTTCAAGGAGATGTCTATACAGGGTTGGAAGCCAGCACCTTTAGCGATGACGACAACCTGTTTGCCCAGCACCATCTGCGTATTCTATCCGGGCTATACGGCTTGCTGCGTCCGCTGGACCTGATCCAGGCCTACCGGCTGGAGATGGGCACCAAACTGCCCAATGACGCTGGCAAGGACCTTTACGCCTATTGGAAACCAACGTTAACGCAAGCACTTAATAGCGCCATTGAAGAAAGTGGCTCAAACGTGCTGGTCAACCTTGCATCTAACGAATACTTCAAGGCGATCGATACGAAGAAGCTAGACGCTCGGGTCATCACCCCCGTTTTCAAAGACGAGAAAAACGGCTCTTTCAAAATCATTAGTTTTTATGCAAAAAAAGCCCGCGGCTTGATGAGCGCATGGATTATCCAACAACAAATCAACGATCCCGAGCAACTCACTGCTTTTGACGTGGCTGGGTATCGGTTTGATCCTGCGGCCTCTCAAGGAGACACATTAGTGTTCACCCGTAACGAAAGTGCTCGTCCATGAACGCGCTCATTAGAAAAAAGTCACAGCGCGCGGCGAGCGCGGCTTTAAAAAGCGTTGGTGGACATCTTTGAACAGTGGCGTATCACAGCGATATAGCCATTCATAGGCAACCATGTCTGCTGTCACCGCCACCGCTCCGTTAGCACAAGCGCGCTCCCGAGCAAGGCGGGCCTCATCACTGCGACGGCTCGCCGTCGCTTCGCTCAGCCAAAACACTTGATACCCCGCTTCCAACAAACCAAGCGCACTTTGCAAAACGCAGATATGAGCTTCTGTGCCGCAAATGATCACTTGCTTGGGCCCCTGTTCTGCAAGCGCTTCAGCAAACGCTGTCTCTTCCATTGCGCTGAAATGATGCTTTTGCCAAATGCGATGATCGCCTAGTGCATTTAATAACGCAGGGGCAGTACCACCGAGCCTCTCTGGATACTGTTCAGTTAGCCAAACAGGTACTTTTACTGCATTAGCAACACCAGCCAGCCAGGTAGCTTCTTCAATCGCTGATTCGCCTCCATCAATCACGGGCAAAAGTCCCGCTTGAAAGTCGACAATTAGTAACAAACTTTGAGCTTGATGTAAGCGCACGTTTTCACCCTCTTTTTGTCGTTATACACAACAACACCTTAACCCGTTTCCCCACTTACACGGTAAACTTGTCACTGATTATTTCCTACACGCCTCTCTCGAGGTGGATAACCTTAATTCCTGCATCTCTCATGGAGAATCAGAATGTTACGACAGTTTTTTGCCATGTTCCTGGTCAGCGTCATGGGCATAAGTGCCGCTGTTGACTATGCCGAAGCACGACGCTTAGGCGGTGGTAGCAGTATGGGTAGTGTTTCTCGCTCGGCGGATAAGCCCGCCAGCACTCCGGCACAACAACAAGCTCAAAGCACTCAGCAACAAGGCCAAGCTACTGCCGCTCGTCGTGGTGGTATGGGCGGCATGGTGGGAGGCCTGCTGGCCGGAGGTTTACTAGCAGCGCTTTTCTTTGGCGGCGCCTTTGATGAGCTGCGCCTTATGGACATATTGCTAATGGCTGGAATTGTTGCCTTAGCAACCTTCGCTTTCCGTGCCTTTATGCGACAACGACGCCCAGCATCGGCCACGGTGGCAGGCTATCAGCGTGAACGCCAGGAGACTCAGCACACACCGAGCAGCTTCACCGCAGCACCTGGCAGTTTGGCGAGCAGCTTACAGAGCACGCCGGCTTGGTTCGATAAAGAGCGCTTTTTGGGCGGTGCTAAAGAGCACTTTATGACGTTACAACGAGCCTGGGACAATAATGACCTGCCCCAGATTCAAGAGTATGTAACGCCAGAATTTTACAACTTGCTACGTAAAGAGCGTGCCGAGCAGCCTGCCAATAATCGTACCGAGGTGGTACGCCTGTTTGCTGAACTAGGCGATATCAATGAGTACGATGGCTATGCCGAAGCCAGCGTTATTTTCCACGGTATTTTGGAAGAGAACGGCGAGCAAACCGAGTTCAACGAAACATGGCACCTGACTCGCAGTCTGCGCGATCAAGCGCCCTGGTACCTACAGGGTATTGAGCAAAACCCAGGCTCATAGCCATTAAAGACAACAAGCGCAGTACGCATAACTGCCTTAGAACGCAAAACAGCCGCTAAGAAGCGGCTGTTTTTGTATCGGTAGCGTATCGGTACACGGCGAAGAGGCGCTCGCTTACTCCTCAGCAGACTCTTCAATATTCTCGCCCATCTCTTCTAGGCTTTCGCCCGCATCTTCCATACTCTCATCAATATTTTCACCTGCTTCTTCAGCAGGGCCCTGATTATCACAGGCAGCCAGACCGCCCATCATCATGGCCATCAGTAGCGCAACCGCAAGCTTCTTCATCAACGGGGTACTCATATCGCTTCTCCTCCTGAGATGCTACTTGAATGATAGGTACCCGCTCATACTAGTTGCTGGGCAGTACTTCCGCCACCACGGACCAGTAACTCCCTGTTATTTAATTTATTAAAACGGTTGCTTTAAGGAAGTTCTATGCACTTCTCCGCGCAGCCCTCGTCATTCCCGCAGGCCCTTAGCGGAAATCCATGTTGGCTGAAGTTTCGGTCCGCTGCAGGCCAAGGTCAAGGTGGATTCCCGATAACCTCACTCGGGAATGACGGTGCAGTGACTTGGGAACGTCCCTAATTGATTTTCTTCCGCGCAAACAAAAAACCCAGCCGGTTGGCTGGGTTTCTTGTTGAATAAGTGCCTGACGATGATCCGGGCGGCGCTCCGCTACTCTCCAGGGGAGACCCCTAAAAAGCAAAACCCCGACCAAATGGCCGGGGTTTCTCAATAAGTGCCTGACGATGACCTACTCTCGCATGGGGAGACCCCACACTACCATCGGCGCTAAGCGGTTTCACTTCTGAGTTCGGCATGGGATCAGGTGGTTCACGCGTGCTATGGTCGTCAGGCGTAACTTTTAATGCATATCATGCTGAACATGTCACTGATGTTTTGTGTCGTCTCTCGTCTCCTGTTACTGACAGGAAGCGCGTATCCGGTTTTCATTATCACTACGACCAGACCCCTTGGGTGTTATAGGGTCAAGCCTCACGGGCCATTAGTACACGTTAGCTCAACGCCTTGCAGCGCTTCCACACCGTGCCTATCAACCAGCTGGTCTCGCTGGGCCCTTCAGGAGGCTCTAGGCCTCAGGGATGTCTCATCTTGAAGGGGGCTTCCCGCTTAGATGCTTTCAGCGGTTATCCCGTCCGCACATAGCTACCCGGCAATGCCACTGGCGTGACAACCGGAACACCAGAGGTGCGTCCACTCCGGTCCTCTCGTACTAGGAGCAGCCCTTCTCAAACATCCAACGCCCACGGCAGATAGGGACCGAACTGTCTCACGACGTTCTAAACCCAGCTCGCGTACCACTTTAAATGGCGAACAGCCATACCCTTGGGACCGACTTCAGCCCCAGGATGTGATGAGCCGACATCGAGGTGCCAAACACCGCCGTCGATGTGAACTCTTGGGCGGTATCAGCCTGTTATCCCCGGAGTACCTTTTATCCGTTGAGCGATGGCCCTTCCATACAGAACCACCGGATCACTAGAACCTGCTTTCGCACCTGCTCGACGTGTCTGTCTCGCAGTCAAGCACCCTTATGCTCTTGCACTCACTGCACGATGTCCGACCGTGCTGAGGGTACCTTCGTGCTCCTCCGTTACTCTTTGGGAGGAGACCGCCCCAGTCAAACTACCCACCACACACTGTCCTCGATCCGGATAACGGACCTGAGTGAGAACGCCAATGATGCCAGGCTGGTATTTCAAGGTTGGCTCCCCTCGAACTGGCGTCCGAGATTCAAAGCCTCCCAGCTATCCTACACAGGCAACATCAGCGTCCAGTGTGAAGCTATAGTAAAGGTTCACGGGGTCTTTCCGTCTAGCCGCGGGTACACCGCATCTTCACGGCGATTTCAATTTCACTGAGTCTCGGGTGGAGACAGCGTGGCCATCATTACGCCATTCGTGCAGGTCGGAACTTACCCGACAAGGAATTTCGCTACCTTAGGACCGTTATAGTTACGGCCGCCGTTTACCGGGGCTTCAATCAAGAGCTTCGGACGAATCCTAACACCATCATTTAACCTTCCGGCACCGGGCAGGCGTCACACCCTATACGTCCGCTTGCGCGTTAGCAGAGTGCTGTGTTTTTACTAAACAGTTGCAGCCACCTGGTATCTTCGACCGGTTCGGGCTTAGAGAGCAAGTCTCGTCACCCTATGCCGGCGTGCCTTCTCCCGAAGTTACGGCACCATTTTGCCTAGTTCCTTCACCCGAGTTCTCTCAAGCGCCTTGGGATTCTCACCCTGACCACCTGTGTCGGTTTGGGGTACGGTCGCACATGATCTGAAGCTTAGAGGCTTTTCCTGGAAGCGTGGCATCAATGACTTCCTGACCGTAGTCAGTTCGTTTCGTGTCTCGGCCTTAAGGCATCCCGGATTTACCTAAGATACCAGCCTACTCACTTTCACCAGGACAACCAACGCCTGGCTCACCTAGCCTTCTCCGTCCCCCCATCGCAATCATGTCCGGTACAGGAATATTGACCTGTTTCCCATCGACTACGCCTTTCGGCCTCGCCTTAGGGGCCGACTCACTCTGCTCCGATTAGCGTCGAACAGAAACCCTTGGTCTTCCGGCGAGGGAGTTTTTCACTCCCTTTATCGTTACTCATGTCAGCATTCGCACTCGTGATACCTCCAGCGAACTTCTCAATTCACCTTCATCAGCTTACACGACGCTCCTCTACCGCTCACACATAGTGTGAACCCGTAGCTTCGGTACCTGGTTTAGCCCCGTTACATCTTCCGCGCAGGCCGACTCGACTAGTGAGCTATTACGCTTTCTTTAAAGGATGGCTGCTTCTAAGCCAACCTCCTAGCTGTCTGAGCCTTCCCACATCGTTTCCCACTTAACCAGGATTTCGGGACCTTAGCTGACGGTCTGGGTTGTTTCCCTTTTCACGACGGACGTTAGCACCCGCCGTGTGTCTCCCACGCTTGCACTCACCGGTATTCGGAGTTTGCCTCGGGTTGGTAAGTCGGGATGACCCCCTAGCCGAAACAGTGCTCTACCCCCGGCGGTGATACGTGAGGCGCTACCTAAATAGCTTTCGAGGAGAACCAGCTATCTCCGAGCTTGATTAGCCTTTCACTCCGATCCACAAGTCATCCAAATCTTTTTCAACAGATCCTGGTTCGGGCCTCCAGTTGATGTTACTCAACCTTCACCCTGCTCATGGATAGATCGCTCGGTTTCGGGTCTATATCCAGCGACTGTGTCGCCCAGTTAAGACTCGGTTTCCCTACGGCTCCCCTAAACGGTTAACCTCGCCACTGAATATAAGTCGCTGACCCATTATACAAAAGGTACGCAGTCACAGAACAAGTCTGCTCCTACTGCTTGTACGCACACGGTTTCAGGATCTATTTCACTCCCCTCTCCGGGGTTCTTTTCGCCTTTCCCTCACGGTACTGGTTCACTATCGGTCAGCCAGGAGTATTTAGCCTTGGAGGATGGTCCCCCCGTCTTCAGTCAAGGTTTCTCGTGCCCCGACCTACTCGATTTCACATGATCAGATTTTCGACTACGGGGCTATCACCCACTATGGCCGCGCTTCCCAGCGCATTCGCCTAATCAGTCACATGCTTAAGGGCTGGTCCCCGTTCGCTCGCCGCTACTAGGGGAATCTCGGTTGATTTCTTTTCCTCAGGGTACTTAGATGTTTCAGTTCCCCTGGTTCGCCTCTTACGCCTATATATTCAGCGCAAGATACTCATCTTATGATGAGTGGGTTTCCCCATTCAGAGATGCCCGGGTCACAGGTTGTTTGCCACCTCGCCGAGCCTTATCGCAGGCTTCCACGTCTTTCATCGCCTCTGGCTGCCTAGGCATCCACCGTGTGCGCTTCATTGCTTGACCCTATAACCCGAAGGAGTCTGGTATCTCGCAATGATAACGATTGCCGGATACGCTTGAGACGTATCACAAAACAATTACGTATAAACGTTTTAAAACGTTTATGTCAGCATGATATACATTGTTAAAGAGCGACTGTTCGATGAACAGTGATAAGGCAACGCAATTTCGGCGTTTGTCTTATCAATGGTCACAAAATATCAACAAACGGTTAGTAAAATACAACATAATGGTGGAGCCAAGCGGGATCGAACCGCTGACCTCCTGCGTGCAAGGCAGGCGCTCTCCCAGCTGAGCTATGGCCCCATTTTTTTGCCGACCTAACCTCTTGCCATTAATTTCTGTGAGACAAGGCAAAATGCAACGACGTATAGCCTGCTATACGAGGAGTATTTTAACGCAGTATCACAGGAATTTGGTGGGTCTGGGCAGACTTGAACTGCCGACCTCACCCTTATCAGGGGTGCGCTCTAACCAACTGAGCTACAGACCCAAGAGGGGATCGTGCTTAAACCGTTTGCTCTATTATCTGATCAGGTAATTCATTGTGAGCGCTTACCGCGAGGGATGATGCATCGTTTAAGGAGGTGATCCAGCCGCAGGTTCCCCTACGGCTACCTTGTTACGACTTCACCCCAGTCATGAACCACACCGTGGTGATCGCTTTCCCGAAGGTTAAGCTAACCACTTCTGGTGCAGTCCACTCCCATGGTGTGACGGGCGGTGTGTACAAGGCCCGGGAACGTATTCACCGTGACATTCTGATTCACGATTACTAGCGATTCCGACTTCACGGAGTCGAGTTGCAGACTCCGATCCGGACTGAGACCGGCTTTTCGGGATTAGCTGACTCTCGCGAGCTCGCAACCCTTTGTACCGGCCATTGTAGCACGTGTGTAGCCCTACTCGTAAGGGCCATGATGACTTGACGTCGTCCCCACCTTCCTCCGGTTTGTCACCGGCAGTCTCCTTAGAGTTCCCGGCATTACCCGCTGGCAAATAAGGACAAGGGTTGCGCTCGTTACGGGACTTAACCCAACATTTCACAACACGAGCTGACGACAGCCATGCAGCACCTGTCTCTGCGTTCCCGAAGGCACCAAGTGATCTCTCACAAGTTCGCAGGATGTCAAGAGTAGGTAAGGTTCTTCGCGTTGCATCGAATTAAACCACATGCTCCACCGCTTGTGCGGGCCCCCGTCAATTCATTTGAGTTTTAACCTTGCGGCCGTACTCCCCAGGCGGTCGACTTATCGCGTTAACTTCGCCACAAAGTGCGCTAGGCACCCAACGGCTGGTCGACATCGTTTACGGCGTGGACTACCAGGGTATCTAATCCTGTTTGCTACCCACGCTTTCGCACCTCAGTGTCAGTGTCAGTCCAGAAGGCCGCCTTCGCCACTGGTATTCCTCCCGATCTCTACGCATTTCACCGCTACACCGGGAATTCTACCTTCCTCTCCTGCACTCTAGCTTGACAGTTCCGGATGCCGTTCCCAGGTTGAGCCCGGGGCTTTCACAACCGGCTTATCAAGCCACCTACGCGCGCTTTACGCCCAGTAATTCCGATTAACGCTTGCACCCTCCGTATTACCGCGGCTGCTGGCACGGAGTTAGCCGGTGCTTCTTCTGCGAGTGATGTCTTTCCTAATGGGTATTAACCACTAGGCGTTCTTCCTCGCTGAAAGTGCTTTACAACCCGAGGGCCTTCTTCACACACGCGGCATGGCTGGATCAGGCTTTCGCCCATTGTCCAATATTCCCCACTGCTGCCTCCCGTAGGAGTTCGGGCCGTGTCTCAGTCCCGATGTGGCTGATCATCCTCTCAGACCAGCTACGGATCGTTGCCTTGGTGAGCCATTACCTCACCAACTAGCTAATCCGACATAGGCTCATCCAATAGCGGGAGCCGGAGCCCCCTTTCTCCCGTAGGACGTATGCGGTATTAGCCTGGGTTTCCCCAGGTTATCCCCCACTATCGGGCAGATTCCTATGCATTACTCACCCGTCCGCCGCTCGTCAGCGGGTAGCAAGCTACCCCTGTTACCGCTCGACTTGCATGTGTTAGGCCTGCCGCCAGCGTTCAATCTGAGCCATGATCAAACTCTTCAGTTTAAAATCATTGTGATGCTTACTCGTCACTCGAAAACGTGATGTTTACGAACAACAAAAGCGCATCAAACTTGGCTCAAGGTTCAAACGAATTCATTCAACTATTGTTTAAAAACTTACGTTTAAAAACTGTCGTTCTCATGACCGCTTGCCTTGATATTTGGTGATTTATCACCCTCATCGGCAAGCGCCCACATGAATTACCTGATCAAATTGTTAAAGAGCTGTTTTCGCTGCTGAACTTCCGAAGAAGTAACTGGCTAGCCGATGAACTGGCTCGCCTCAGCGAGGAAGGCGTATTCTACGCATTTCCTGGTGTTTGTCAATCACTGTTTTGAGTGAGTGAAGCGAGTGAGCGAAGAAAGCGAAATAACGATGCTTTCTGGCGTGGCTCGTTTCAAAAAGCGTTGGAAGACATCGCAGCGTATTACTGCTGAGTTCTTCTAACTCTCTGACAAACCGAAGGTTTTCACCTTCATTCACCGCTGACAACGCTGTGCGTCCCCGGCAGCGGATGCGTACTTTACGGATTCGCTGCCGTCTTGGCAAGTGGTTTTTTGAGAAAGTTATCGAAAAAGTTAGGTAAGCGTCACACGAGCATAACGTTTCTTACCTGCCTGGATAACGTAGGTGCTACCCGTAGCCAGCATCGTGTCTTGGGCAACAACATCCCCATCGACTTTCACACTACCGTTTTTCAACATGTCTTTGGCTTGCGCACTGTTCTTGGTGAGACCAGAGCGATTGAGTACTGCCGCGATAGGTGCCTGCTCATTACCTTCGAAATCTACTTCTACTTCAGGTAGGTCTTCCGGCAACTCACCTTCCGCTAGCTGATTCCCCGCCGACTTGTGTGCATTAGCGGCAGCTTCATCTCCGTGGTAACGGGCAATAAGCTCACGGGCTAGCTCCATTTTCACGTCACGCGGATTAGCCCCCGCCTCAACGTTCTGCTTGAGCGCATCAATCTCTTCGTTGGATTTCAAAGAGAGCAGCTCAAAGTAACGCCACATTAAGCTATCGGGCATAGACACTAGCTTATTGAACATAGAGCCCGGCGCTTCATCGACACCAACATAGTTACCCAACGACTTGGACATTTTCTGCACGCCGTCCAGACCTTCGAGCAGTGGCATGGTGATCACGACCTGAGGCTCTTGGCCGAAGTGCTTTTGAATTTCGCGGCCCATTAGCAGGTTAAATTTCTGATCGGTCCCTCCTAACTCAACATCTGCCTCGAGCGCTACTGAGTCGTAGCCTTGGACGAGCGGGTAGAGAAACTCGTGGATCGCGATAGATTGGTTAGCTTTATAACGCTTTTCAAAATCATCACGCTCAAGCATCCGTGCGACCGTGCTTTGCGCTGCCAACTCAATCATTTTAGCGGCGCTTAACTCACCAAACCATTCGGCATTAAAGCGCACCTCAGTCTTTTCGGGATCGAGGATTTTAAATACCTGCTCTTTATAGGTTTCGGCATTGGCTTTTACATCGGCCTCGGTGAGCGGTTTACGAGTAATGTTTTTGCCAGTGGGATCACCGATACGACCTGTGAAGTCCCCGATCAGGAAAATAACGGTGTGCCCGAGATCCTGGAACTGGCGCATTTTCGTCAGCAGCACACTATGCCCAAGGTGCAAATCAGGTGCTGTCGGGTCAAACCCTGCTTTAATACGCAGCTTACGGCCAGACGCCAGCTTCTTCTTCAGCTCATCCTCTACCAGGATTTCATGCGTGCCTCGCGACAGTAGCGCTAACGCCTGATCCACCTCACTCATTGCCTCTCTCTCCATGTAATATGTGCCATATAGGCGTCAGATATCGAATAACCGGCGATGTTACCATGCCCTATCGCCTTGGTTGAGCCTTCACTACGTTTTGGATGAGCCGCTTTATGAAAACGCCCCACCCTACCTTACCGTCGTATTATATTGGCTTAATGTCGGGCACCAGCCTGGACGGCATCGATGCGGCGTTGGTCGCTATAACGCCGCACTCGCCACCTGAGCTCATTGCTACGCATGCGTCGCCAATGCCCCAGTCGCTTCATAACCTACTGCTCAACCTGTGTCATGCCGAGCAAGTGAGCTTCGCAGAGCTGGCAGCGGCCGAAAACGAATTTTGCCAGCTACAAGCAAGTGCCGTGAAAACACTACTGGCTCAGCAACAGGTCTCCGCAGCGCAAATTAACGCTATTGGTAGCCATGGACAGACAATTGAGCATGCTCCCGGCGGCCACCAAGGCGGCCCTGCCTATACACTACAGCTTGATAACCCCAGCCTCTTGGCCGAATTAACCGGCTGCACGGTGGTGGCTGATTTTCGCCGACGAGACTTAGCCGCTGGTGGTCAGGCAGCGCCGCTTGCACCAGCGTTTCATCAAGCCCTTTTTGGTCGCCAGACAAGCGAGCAGCTTGTTTTAAACCTAGGAGGCTTTGCGAACCTGACGTGGCTACCCAGCGACACCAGCACTCCCGCCATTGGCTTTGATACAGGACCCGCCAATGTGCTGTTAGATGCTTGGTTCTCAAAGCATCACGACGGGCGCTTTGACCAAAATGGCACTTGGGCCTCTCGCGGACAGATCGACCAAGCGCTACTAAAACGCTTGCTAAACGAGCCTTTTTTTCATCAACCGCCGCCGCGCAGCACCGGGCGCGAACTATTCCACTTGGCCTGGTTAGAAAACAAGCTAACGGGTAACGAAACGGCTTGCGATGTGCAAACTACGTTAGCGGAACTGACCGCGATAAGCGTTGCCCAGGGTATTCAGCAATTGCCCGCGACCCACGACAGCATGACATTAATTGCCTGCGGCGGCGGAGCACATAACGCCTATTTAATGGCGAGACTCGCGTCACACTTGCCCCATGCAACATTTAAGTCTCCCGCCGACTTAGGCTGGCCCGAAGACTGGATTGAAGCAGGCGCTTTTGCTTGGCTTGCCCATCAACGTTTACACGATCTGCCCGGCAACTTACCTTCCGTCACTGGTGCCAGTGGCCCAAGAGTTCTGGGTGGCATTTACGCCTGCTGATTTACGCCAACGCTCCCCATAGTAGGTAGATTAAGTCAACGGCTAACACCATCAGCACGTATCATAGGTAGAAGCCCAGCAGAAAGGTGCCGATCAGATGCATTCTGCTTTGCCGAGAACACCAGCAGTTCGGTAATATCCATCTCTCTTTTCCCAGCAGTGGTAAGGTGCTTGAGTATGACAGACATCGCGCTTCCCGAGTCACTCGCCCAGGCCCGCGAACGCCTGAGTAACGCATTAAAAAAGGCTGAACGCCCACTCGATAGCGCAACGCTGCTAGCCGTTAGTAAAACAAAGCCCGCTTCCATGATTCGCCAAGCCTGGCAGTATGGGCAGCGTGAATTCGGCGAAAACTATCTGCAAGAAGCACTGGAAAAACAAGCCGAACTGGCCGACTTAGACGATATTGTGTGGCATTTTATTGGTCCACTACAGTCCAACAAAACCCGCGCAGTGGCAGAAAGCTTCGCTTGGGTACATAGCGTTGACCGCTTAAAAATAGCCAAACGGCTTAGCGAACAACGTCCGGAACACTTACCACCACTCAACATTTGTTTGCAGGTCAATATTAGCCACGAGGCTTCTAAGTCGGGCGTCATGCCCGATGAGGTAATGGCACTTGCGAAAGAAGTGGCCGCCCTGCCACGGCTGTGTCTACGTGGACTCATGGCGATTCCGGCCCCAGCTAACAGCCTTGCAGAACAGCGGGCGCCGCTTGCGGCCTTGCGACAACTACTGGAAACCCTTCAGGCAGCGCTACCGGATGCCCCACTGGATACGTTATCGATGGGGATGAGCGACGATTTAGAAGCCGCTGTTTTAGAGGGCGCAACGCTGGTACGTTTAGGAACAGCGATTTTTGGCGCACGCACCACTCAACACGCTACTCAATAACACTGCTAATTGAAGAGCGTAAAGACGACTGACAGCCCATGCTGCCCGATGCAGCTTTTTTACCCAATAAGGATACCCACATGGCGAGCAAGATTACCTTCATTGGCGCAGGCAATATGGCCAGCGCCATTATCGGCGGCCTCATCGATAGTGGTGTGTCTCCTAGCGACATCACTGCCACCGCACCTAATGAAAGCGAGCTAACGCCTTTAGCAGCACGCTTAGGAATTAACACAAACACCGATAATAACGCCGCCGTCGAAGACGCCGACGTGGTCGTACTCGCGGTAAAACCCCAGATTATGCGCAGCGTATGTGAAGCGATGCGGGATAACGTACAACAGCAATCACCGCTGATTATTTCTATCGCGGCAGGCCTCGATGCAGCCACAATTGATCAATGGCTAGGCGGTAATAATGCGCTGGTTCGTTGCATGCCCAACACTCCTTCATTGGTCGGCATCGGCGCCAGCGGCTTATATGCCAATAGCGCGGTGAGTGAGGAGCAACGCACGCTAGCAACACAGCTTATGGAAGCGGTTGGCATTGTGGAGTGGGTTGCAGAAGAGAGCCTGCTTGATGCGGTAACCGCGGTATCCGGCAGTGCGCCAGCTTATTTCTTTCTGATGTTTGAAGCGATGGAAGAAGCCGCTGTCAAACTTGGCTTGCCTGCCGCCACAGCGCGACGCTTGGCTATTCAAACGGCACTGGGCGCCGCCACTATGGCCCAGCGCAGTGACAAAGACCCGGCCACACTCAAACAAAATGTTATGTCGCCAGGCGGCACGACAGAACGTGCTATTCAGCACATGGAAGATGCGCAACTACGCGCCACCATCGCCGACGCCATGCAGGCCTGTGCCCAGCGCGCAGAAGCAATGTCCAAGGAACTTAGCGCCAACTAAATACGCAACTTTGCAATGGAGAGGCAGCAATGGGTAGTCAAGTGGGCAGTGCCGGGTTAATGCTTGTTAACTCGTTAATCAATATTTATTTATTCTTACTGATGCTGCGCTTTTTGCTGCAGGCATCGCGGGCGGATTATTACAACCCGCTTAGCCAATCAGTGGTTAAAATTACCCAGCCTGTTGTAGGGCTATTTCAGGGTTTCTTAGGTCCCGTCGCTGGGCGCTTTGACCTTGCCACGCTGGCCGCGGGCTTTGTGCTGAAAGTGGTTAGCATGTTGGCCATTTTCATGGTGATTGGCGTTGGCATGCCACCTATACCAGGACTACTGATTGCGGGCATTGCGGCACTGGCTAACGCCATATTAAAGATCTATTTCTTTGCCATGATTGTGATGATTATTCTGAGCTGGGTCGCCCCAAATGCTAGCCACCCAGGCGCGCTGTTGGTGATGCAGCTAGTCGAGCCCATTATGGCTCCTGTTCGGAAAGTCATTCCGCCGCTGGGCATGATCGATTTATCACCCATCGTGGTGTTTATTGCGATTAATTTGGTGGATGGCTTAGTAGTGGGGTCCTTGATCCGCGCTGCGGGTATCTCTGGCGCACTGGTTGGGCTGTAACTGCGCAACATTCCCCAGGGCCTCTTTTTAGCAGGATTTATTTTTTGCAGGACTAGCGCTTTCGATGCCTGATTCAGACACTCTCACTTTCGTTGACCGGCCGGCGGACTCCGTTGGCCTCGTCACCCCCCATGTAGCGAAATTTGATACGCCGCTGCCGCTTGCTTGTGGCAAGGTGCTGCCTGAGTACGAGCTTATCTACGAAACCTACGGCACGTTAAACGCTGAGCGTAGTAACGCTGTGTTGATCTGCCATGCGTTATCGGGACACCACCATGCAGCGGGCTATCACGGTGACGAAGACCGCAAACCTGGCTGGTGGGATGCTCATATCGGCCCCGGAAAATCTATCGATACCAATCGTTTTTTTGTGGTATCGCTAAACAATCTGGGCGGCTGCCATGGCAGCACAGGCCCTGTTAGTCACAACCCTGAAACCGGCCGCCAGTGGGGGCCTGATTTCCCCATGGTCACTGTCAGTGACTGGGTAGCCAGCCAAGCGCGTCTGGCCGATCAACTGGGCATTGAGCGTTGGGCCGCAGCAGTGGGCGGTAGCCTGGGTGGTATGCAGGTGTTTCAGTGGACAATGACTTACCCTGAGCGTGTCGCCAATGCGGTAGTGATTGCCGCCACCCCCCGGCTCTCCGCCCAGAACATTGCCTTTAACGAAGTGGCTCGTCAGGCGATTCGCTCTGACCCTGAATTCTTCGGCGGTTGGTATGCAGAGCACGACACGGTCCCCAAGCGTGGTTTGAAACTGGCACGCATGGTGGGCCACATCACCTACCTCTCCGAAGATGCAATGGGCAGTAAATTTGGCCGCGACTTGCGCAGCAACGATTTGAACTTTGGGTTTGATGTCGAGTTCCAGGTTGAGTCTTATTTGCGCTATCAGGGCGATACATTCTCCACCGCCTTT
The DNA here is from genome assembly GCF_024138895.1 of Halomonas sp. XH26. NCBI lineage: Bacteria > Pseudomonadati > Pseudomonadota > Gammaproteobacteria > Oceanospirillales > Halomonadaceae > Halomonas > Halomonas sp. XH26. The sequence goes on along the minus strand of NZ_CP071889.1, from coordinate 411,187 downwards.
GACGCTAACACCTACCTGTTAATGACCAAGGCCCTTGACTACTTCGATCCCGCAGCCACTCAAGCAGGCGACCTAGCCAGCGCACTAGCACCAGCAAAGTGCCCTTTTCTGGTTGTTAGTTTTACGACTGACTGGCGCTTCCCACCTTCTCGCTCTCGAGAACTCGTCGACGCGCTCACCCGCGCTGGCAAATCGGTTAGCTATGCCAATATCGACTCTCCTCACGGGCATGATGCCTTCTTACTGCCCGAGCCACGTTACCACGCTCTGTTCAGCGCATTTATGACTCGCATAGCCCGAGAGCTGAATATCGAAGAAACAGCCAGGGAGGAGACCCTGTAATGCGTGCGGATCTTGAACTGATTTACGACTGGGTGCCCCAAGGGGCTCACGTGCTGGATTTAGCCTGCGGTGATGGTGCTCTGCTTGAGCGCTTAGCGCAGGAGAAAAATGTTACCGGCTACGGTTTAGAGATCGACCCCGACGGTATTACCCAGTGTGTCGCCAGGGGCGTGAACGTTATTGAGCATAACCTGGATGATGGCTTGGGTAGTTTCTGCGACAACAGCTATGATCAAGTCATTATGACCCAAGCGCTTCAGGCGCTACGCCGCCCAGATAAAATGCTTGATGAAATGTTACGCGTCGCCGAGGAAGGCATTATCACCTTTCCTAATTTTGCTTATTGGCGACACCGAATTCATCTTGGCCTACGTGGCTATATGCCGGTCTCTAAATCTCTACCCCATGCCTGGTATGACACACCCAACATCCACCTTTCTACCTTTAACGACTTCGAGCATCTGTGCCGTGAAAAAGGATTGGTGATTGTTGATCGCGCGGTAGGGGTTGGCGATCACAAAGGGCACTGGACATCCAAGTGGTGGCCCAACTTGTTCGGTGAAATTGCTATTTTTAGAGTGCGCCGTCGCTAATTTATTTTACGTTGACTAGCCATATTGACCCATAAGAGGAGACCTGCCATGGTTTATCGAGCGTTACGCAGAAAAACCCTGCTTACTACGCTGCTTTGCTCACTGCTCCTCGCCACACAAGCGGTAGCTGAGCAGTTGGTACGGATAGGCGACTATGAGATCCATTACAGTGCTGTGGCCACCAGCTTCCTCACCCCAGAAGTTGCCCAAGCGCACGGCATTCAGCGCAGCGCAGGTCACGGATTGGTTAATGTAAGCGTACGCGAACGCCAAGAGGACGGCAGCACCCGCGCCGTTAACGCTAGCGTACAAGGCCACGTGACAGGCCTCACCGACGTCCAAGAATCGCTAAGCTTTCGTACTGTGCACGATGGTGATGCCACTTATCACTTGGCCACCTTTGCCCTGCGCCACGACGAGCCCACGCGTTTTAACCTTGACGTTCGCTACGACCGTAATGCCAGCCCTGAGCGGGTCAGCTTTATTCAACGTTTTTATATCGAGCGTTAAATTCGCACCGGTAGCGGTCTTACTAATCGCACCGCTACCGGAGCTCCTGCCTGCCAATCTAGCGTAATACCGTAAGCCAACACCTCAACTCCAGCATCTACCGCTGCGGCTAGCGCCGCCGCATAGATGGGATCGATGTGGGCCGCTGGGGCTACATCGTGAATACCTTCATGGGCAACACAAAACAGCAGCACGGCCCTTTCGCCCTGCTCGGCCAGCGCGGTTAATGCATGCAAATGCTTGGTGCCCCTCACGCTGACCGAATCAGGAAAATAACCATATCCATCGGCTTCTTTAAGGGTGACCTGCTTAACTTCAATAAAAACCTCGCCCTTATCAGGATCACTCAGCCGGAAATCGAGCCTTGCGTCACTGATTTTCACTTCCCGCTTGAGCGTTTGATAGCCTGCCAATGGCACAATATCACCGGCTAAAATGGCCTCCTCCACGATGCGGTTGGCGCGACCAGTGTGGACAGAAGCCAGTGCCAAGGCGCCCTCTGACTGTGGCAACTCAATCCATTCCCAGGTCCAGGCCAGCTTGCGCTTGGGATTATCACTCCGTGACAGCCACACTCGACAACCGGGCACATTCACCGCCTTCATTGAGCCCGTGTTGGGGCAATGGGCAACGACTTCCTCGCCACTCTCCAGCCTTACATCGGCTAAAAAGCGCTTATAACGACGCATTAACACCCCAGGCACCAACTCAGGATAGGTCGTCATAGTCGGCTCACAAAACGGCCAATGCGCTCTACGGCCTCCTGCAACCGTTCAACGCTGTTAGTAAAGGCAATGCGCACATGGTGTTCGCCGCCCTCCAGCGCAAAATCAATGCCCGGGGTGATTGCCACGTTCTCCTCAACCAGCAACCGCTCACAGAATGCCTGGCTATCTCGGCTGTAATGAGAAATATCCAACCACAGATAAAAAGCCCCTTGAGGTGGCAGGTCCGGGGCAAGCCCCAACTGCGCTAACCCATCCAACAACACTTGGCGTCGCTGCTTAAGCGTCGATCTACGCGCTTCCAAAATATCTCGACACTCTGGAGTGAAGGCGGCCAACGCCGCATGCTGGGAAGGTGTTGGCGCGGCAAGGAAGACGTTTTGCGCCAGCCTAGTAAGCGGTTCGACGGCATGTTCAGGCGCCACCAACCAGCCCAAGCGCCAGCCTGTCATGCCGAAATATTTAGAGAAGCTATTAACCACGAAGGCCTGGTCGGAAAGCGATGTCGCCGATAGCGGTGCATCGTCATAATTCAAGCCTTGGTAAATCTCATCGACAATCACGTCACCGCCTTTCGCAGCTACCGTGTTGATAACTGCGGTTAGCGCCTCAGCGCCTAACGTATGTCCCGTAGGGTTAGACGGGGAGGCCAGCATGGCTAAACTCGTTTTAGCTTGCCAGTGCTGTTCAATCAACGGCGCCGTTAACTGCCAACCGCTTTGGCGACCCACGGGAATGGCATCAATGTCTGCGCCAGCTAGGGCCATAAAGTGACGATTACACGGATAGTTGGGATCGGCCATCAAAACACGATTGCCTGTTTCGACCAGTAATTGGCTAGCCAGCAGCAGCGCTCCAGAGGCCCCAGGAGTTACCAAAATACGTGAAGGGTCAACGGTGGCATTAAAATGCTCGGCGTAATGTCTTGAAATCGCCTCACGCAGCGACGCTAGGCCTGCCGCAGGTGTATAGCGCGTTTTGCCTGTTGCCAACGCTTGCTGGCCTGCTGCTACAATCGGTGCCGGCGTCGCGAAATCAGGTTCGCCGACCTCTAGGTGAATCACATCGTGGCCGTCGGCCTCTCGAGCTTGGGCCATTTCCAATAAATGCATCACGCGAAAAGGTGCAACGTGATTTACACGTGAATTCCAGGCCATAACGGTTCCTTCACTAAATGGTAGAGAAATCATGACGCAGGTCGTTGAAGGGGCAAGACCATGGTCGAAAATGCGCTATTATGCTTGCATAGCGCGCATTTTTCAGCTAAACAAGCATCCCTTTGGCGTGAGATCGTGACACACGCTCATGGTCGATCAGCAGTCACATACGTAAGGGGCACTCCCATGCCAGTAGCGGAAAAGAAACCGGAAGCGTCCAAGTCCTTCACCCCGTATGAGCCAGCACCGGGCGAAGAGTATATGAACGAGAAGCAGCTCGCGCACTTCCGCCAGCTCCTTCTAGACTGGAAACAAGATCTCATGGAAGAGGTGGATCGTACCGTACGCCACCTACAGGAAGACGCTAATAACTACGCTGACCCCGCTGACCGCGCCACTCAAGAAGAGGGCTTCAGCCTGGAGCTGCGTACTCGGGATCGCGAACGCAAGTTGCTGAAAAAGATTAACGAAACCATCGAAAAAATCGATGAAGACGACTACGGCTTTTGTGAAGCCTGCGGCGTTGAAATCGGCATTCGCCGCCTTGAAGCCCGCCCCACGGCAACGCTATGCGTGGACTGTAAAACGCTGGCAGAGCTTAAAGAAAAACAGCTCGGTGGCTAACCAACGGCGCGAATACGCTACAAGCTGCTAGTTTGTTACAAGCTAAAGCGTCCAACGGGCACCCTTGAGGTGCCCGTTTTTGTTTGTCATCTTGTATTTATAGCTGTACTTATCATCGTAGTTAATCGCTGGCGCTATTTGAACAATTGATTCGGGCTGTCATGACCCATACCACGCACTACCGGGGACGTTTCGCTCCCACACCGTCAGGGCCACTGCATCTTGGCTCGTTAGTGGCCGCCCTAAGCAGCTATTTAGACGCCCGCGCTGCTGGCGGGCAGTGGCTGGTACGCATTGAGGATATCGACCCGCCCCGCTGCCCCGAAGGCGCTGCTGATACAATTCTGCGTCAGCTTGACGCCTTTGGGCTTCATTGGGATGAAGAAGTCCGCTGGCAGCATCACCGTGATGAGGCTTATCAGCAGGCGCTCGATCAACTGGCTGCCCAAGGTTTGGCTTACCCGTGTAGCTGTTCGAGAAAGCAGTGGCAAGCGTTTTCAATCTATCCCGGCTGGTGCCGCGAGAGCGTTCGTGATGCCACAAAGCCGGTTGCCTGGCGGCTGCGCAGCGACCTGGCAAAGCGCCCTATTACTTGGCAGGATCGGCTTTTTGGTTTCCAACAGTTCGACCCTGCCGTTTTGGGCGATGTTGTGCTGAAACGCAAAGATCAGCTTTGGGCCTATCAGCTTGCCGTCGTAGTGGATGATGCTGATCAAGGCATTACCGATATTGTGCGCGGTTATGACCTGCTGGATAACACGCCTTGGCAAGGCCAGTTGCAGCAAGCGCTTGGCTTATCAACCCCCAGCTACCTACATTTACCGCTCGTGGTTACTCAAGAGGGTCAAAAGCTTTCTAAGCAAAACCTGGCCCCTGCATTAGCCGCAGACGCCGACGGCATTCGCCAACAGCTGTTTCAAGCACTGCGACTACTCGATCAGGCCCCACCTGACACGCTGGTTCAAGAGCCACCCGAAACACAACTAAACTGGGCAATAGCACACTGGTCTGTTGAAAAGCTTGTCGCTACCACCCACCGCCGCTATCAATCAGAGTTTTAATATGTACGTTTATCGCATACTGCTGTTCTTGGTGTTTGGCGGCTATTTGCTTTCGCCGTTACTGATGGACGGCTGGGGAGATCCAAGCGTTGCCTGGTATCGCCCATTTGCTATTTGGGGCGGTCTGATCGCGCTAACGCTATGGCTTGAGCAAAAAAGGAAGTTAGATGAGCGTTGAGCTTTTAGGAGTAGTACTGCTGGGCCTAGGCTATCTTGCCTTACTGTTTGCCTGCGGCATGGCCGTTGAGCGTGGCTGGGTGCCCGTGCGCATTACGCGCCACCCTATTGTGTACACCCTGGCGCTGGGCGTATACGCCAGCGCGTGGGCAATCTATGGCAGTGTGGAGCTTGCGGCGAAAGCAGGCTTTGGCTACCTGGCATATTACCTCGGTGCAGCCGGGGCTTTTCTGCTGGCGCCCGTACTGCTTGTGCCCATACAACGCATTACTCGTACCTACCAGCTCTCTTCACTCGCGGATCTATTTGCGTTTCGCTACCGATCCCGCTGGGCAGGCACTCTGGTAACGCTGATCAGCCTGCTAGCCGTGATGCCGCTGCTGGGCATCCAGGTGCAAACCTTAAGCGATGCGGTCTACTTGCTCACCGGCAGCCGCTATAGCGCGGCGGCCACCCTGCTGTTTTGCGGTGTGATCGCAGGCTGTGCAGTGTTGTTTGGCGCACGCCACAGCCATCGACATCGTCACGATACGCTACTCAGCGTGATTGCTTTTGAATCGATCATTAAACTACTTGCGATGCTTGGGCTAGGTGCCATTGCACTGTGGTGGGTATTTGATGGGCCTCACGGATTACAGCAGTGGTTAGAAGGGCCTGGAGCCGCAGCCCAAGCCGCAACGCCGCAATTTGAGGCTCCCCAATGGCGTACGCTACTACTGCTGTTCTTTGCGGCCGCTTTCATGATGCCGCACCTGTTTCAGATTACCTTTGCAGAAAGCCTTTCTCGTCACACCCTGCTCCAAGCCAGTTGGACATTACCGCTATTTTTGCTACTGATGGCACTGCCAGTACCGTTGATTTGGTGGGCTGCACAATCGATAAACGAGACGGTTCCCGTTGCAGCCTACGCCGCCTTCTTGATGTCAGAGCATTGGTGGGTGGGAGCGCTAGCCTTCATTGGCGGCCTTGCCGCCGCCAGTGGCACCATGATGATGATCGCGCTGGCTCTTTCAGGCATGGTGCTAAACCACGTGGTGCTAGTGGCTCGCCCCCCGGAGGCGCGTAGCGATTTATACGGCTGGCTGCTCTGGCTACGTCGCGGTTTAGTCGTCGCTGTAATTGCGGGCGGGTGGCTATTTGCTGAAAGCGTCGGTCGCTACCATTCGCTAACAAACTTGGGGCTCGCTGCATTTGTAGGCATGGCACAGTGCCTGCCTGGCATGCTGGCGTTGTTATACTGGCCCGGTGCGAACCGCAAGGGCATGATCGCCGGGCTAATGAGCGGCATCATCATTTGGCTGTGGGGCTTATGGTTGCCGCTTTTGCTTGATCTCCCCACACTCTCGCTGCCCCTCACTCCCCTGATGTCTGCGGATGCGCCCATTTGGTATAACGTTACGCTTGTTTCTTTAGCAGTGAATATTTTACTGCTTCTCATTGTGTCGTTATTTACCCGCATCTCAGAAGGAGAACGCTCTGCGGCTGAGGCATGCTCCGTAGATGCGGTCATTCGTTCAAAACGCCTACCACTGGAAGCAGCTACGGCGGGAGACTTCCCTACTTATCTTGCCCAAGCGTTGGGCGATGAAGCTGCCAGCCGTGAAGTTGACCGCGCACTAGCAGCGCTAAACCTGACACCTCAGGAGCGTCGCCCCTATGCATTGCGCCGCTTGCGCGACCGAATCCAGGCGAATCTATCCGGTTTAATGGGGCCTTCCGTTGCGCGAGATATTGTTGATCGTTACTTGCCCTACCGCCACGACGACGCACCGGTCACTGACGATATTCATTTTGTTGAAAGCCGCCTTGAAGCTTACCGCTCTAGGCTCACTGGGTTGGCTCGGGAACTGGATGGCTTGCGCCGCCATCACCGGCAAACGCTAGCCTACTTGCCCGTAGGCTTGTGCGTGCTAGGCGACGATGATGAGCTGTTAATGTGGAATGAGGCGCTTTCATCACTCTCTGGGATTAGCGGCGATAGTGTGATTGGCTCACGCCGAGATAGCCTGCCCCCGCCCTGGCCAAATTTGCTCGGTAGCGTACTCAACGCCAGCCATACGCCGCTGTATAAACAAGCAGTGTCACTACATGGCAAGGATTACTTCCTCACCCTTCACAAAGCGGTGTTAAGCGGACACGACAGCCGTGGCGGCAGCGTGATTTTGGTAGAAGACCATACTGAAATGAAGTGGCTAGAAGAGGAACTTGTCCACGCAGCGCGTTTGGCATCCATAGGGCAACTTGCGGCAGGCGTGGCACATGAAATAGGCAACCCTATCACGGGTATTTCGTCACTGGCCCAAAACTTGCGCTACGATACCGATGACCCAGCGCTGCTGGAAACGGCTGACCAAATTCAACAGTTAACCCAACGAGTCACCAAGATTGTTAACTCGCTGGTCGGTTTTGCCCACGGTGGCCGCCAGACCCTGCCACTGCCGGCATCCCCCGCCTCGCTCTCTACCGTTAGCGAAGATGCGCTGCACTTGATCCATTTAGCGCGCTCGGGGGAGGATGTAAGCTTTACCAATGACTGTCCGGATGACATCGTGGTGCGTGGCGATGCTCAGCGATTAACCCAGGTCATGGTCAACTTACTGAGCAATGCCAAAGACGCTTGCGACGCTCAGGGCACGGTTCATATTGAAGCAGGCAAACAGGCAAGCCATGCTTGGTGGCGAGTCACTGATGATGGCCACGGCATTGACCCAAGCGTGAAGCATCGCCTTTTCGAGCCGTTCACCACGACCAAGCCTGCGGGTCAAGGAACGGGGCTTGGGCTCTCGTTGGCCTACCAAATTATCAATGAGCACCAAGGCAAAATAGAGGTTGCGTCACCACCTCCAGGAAAGCCTCGCGGCACTGCCATCACGCTTTGGCTACCGCTTTACCAACAGGATGATCACCTACCTCATGCCCAGGATACTGATTGTTGAAGATGAAGCGATTATTCGCAGCGCTTTAAAGCGTTTACTCGAACGTCACAGCTATACCGTCAGCGAAGCGGGCAGCGCAGAAGAAGCACGTGAGCTGACGCCTAGCGAGTTTGATCTAGTCATTAGCGACCTGCGACTGCCAGGTGATCCTGGCACCGCCCTAATTGAGGCCGCAGCACCCGCGCCGGTACTTATAATGACCAGCTATGCCAGCATGCGTTCGGCAGTCGACGCGCTTAAGCAAGGGGCTGTGGACTATGTTGCTAAACCATTTGATCACACCGAGCTTTTAGAAACCGTCGAACGCATTCTGCATAAGCAGTCGATGCAGCAAGGCACGCCTCCGGATATCACCGATGAAGGAGGTGGGCGTCAAACGATGATCGGCAATTGCACGGCTATGCAGCAGGTTTACACGCGCATTCGCAAAACAGCCCCGGCAGACGTTACCGTGCTGATTCAAGGAGAATCCGGCACAGGTAAAGAGCTCGTAGCTCGGGCCATTCATCAGCAAAGCAAACGCGCCAAAGCACCGCTGATTTGTGTGAATTGCGCGGCAATACCTGAGACGCTGATTGAGTCAGAGCTTTTTGGACATGAGAAAGGAGCGTTTACCGGCGCTAGCGCTGCCCGAACTGGGTTAGTGGAAGCCGCCGACGGTGGCACCCTGTTTTTAGATGAAATCGGCGAGTTACCACTGGATGCCCAAGCACGGCTGTTACGCGTACTCCAGGAAGGTGAAATCCGCAAAATTGGCTCCGTCGAAACACGCCATGTGGACGTTCGCCTGATCGCCGCCACCCATAGGGACTTGCGCGCTCTGTCAAAAAGCGGGGAATTCCGACTAGATCTCTACTATCGCCTCAACGTTATGCAGATTGAATTGCCACCGCTGCGCGACCGTGAAGAAGACGTATTGAAGATAGCCGATATCCTGTTAGATAAAGCCTGCAAACGTCATGATCGCCAAGGGCTTCGTTTGTCACGGGCTTCCCGACAGGACCTACGCGACTACCCTTGGCCTGGTAACGTACGCGAGCTTGAGAATGCACTGGAGAGGGGTGTAATTCTAGCCGAGGGGCATTTGATTCACCCTGACGACCTAGGCCTTGGCCCTGTTACCAACCGACCTCACTCTTCTGCAGGTAACAGCTCCGCACTAGCCAATGAATCGTCAGCGCCGAGTGGCGATGACGACGACCTCTCGCTCGAGGACTATTTTCAGCATTTTGTGCTGGAACATCAGGATCAAATGAGTGAAACCGAGTTGGCCCAAAAACTGGGAATTAGCCGTAAAAATTTATGGGAGAGGCGCCAGCGCCTAGGCATTCCACGTAAAAAAACCGCACGCCGCCCCAATTAGGTGGCGGCAATACCTATGATTAGCCATTCACCACCTCGCCCTCTACGACTAACGTCCAATAGATTGATTTGCATAAGAAATATCCAAAACTTTCCCATCAGCCACTGTTACCTTCCCACACAACACGCCCCAAAAATCCCTTAAAAACGGGTAACACTATGCGTTGCGATTAGTTCCCTGGCATAGCCAATAAATTACAAGCCCATGAAAATAAAAGAATAAAATATGGGTGGCACAGCAAGTGCAATACTACTGGGCAAGAAGAACAAAATGGGCAGCGCGGACGTCGCTAACAAAAACAACATGACACCGCCCCAACCTGAGCCAAAACAAAAACAACAGGGCCAGGCAGAGATCATAGTACTAACAAGAACAACAGGCTTGAGTCTCACGACTTGCTAGCGCTAAGCAGAATAGGCGCAGCGAACAATAACAACAGTCAGCAAGTGCCCAAAAAAGGACGCGACGTACACAAAGAATCTGCTTCCAAACAAAAACAACAGCAGCATGTGTGTACACCCCGGAACCAATAACAACACGCCGGGAGAAAAAGTTCGCGGTTGGATTATTGTTTTGAATACGAGGCGGTCGGAATCAGACTGGTTCTCACGCCTACCGACTGCGGTGCGTATTCAGAGCGATGTGCCATCATGAAGAAAAACAACAGCATGGACGCTGATTGTCTGCTTTATAGGGGAGGCTCTTGTAGCCTCCCCTTTCCGCGTTTAAAGCAGTCGTCTTTTACAAACCCTGCTCCAGTGCTTTGCAAGCCTCAAGGGGTCGGCTACACTCAGCAACTTACCGCTAACCTTGCGGTCATTTTTTCGCTACGTTTCTCGATACTGTTTTCGATAATACTGTTTTCGATACCCTGCGAGTCGATATCGCCGCATGTTTAAAGGATTTACCCGTTTATTACATAGCCCGGGAGAGCACTTGAAATCCCTGCTCGATTCCCCAGAGAGCGCCGCTGATGCGCTCAGTCCCCGTATTATTCCGCGCTCCGAGCACCCTGTTTCTCGTCAGCAAATCAGCGAGGCCGCGTTAAAGGTGCTGTATCGCCTTAATGGCGCTGGATTTGATGCCTTCCTAGTTGGCGGCTGCATTCGTGATGCATTGCTGGGCAAAATGCCGAAAGATTTCGACGTTGCCACGAATGCAACGCCGGAACAGGTGCGCGATCTGTTTCGCAATTCGCGGCTGATTGGTCGGCGTTTTCGCATTGTGCATGTGCGCTTTGGTCGCGAAGTCATTGAAGTTACCACTTTCCGCGGCAAGCCTCAGGACGAGCACGGCGATCATATAGCCCAGCAGTCTGACGATGGCCTGCTATTGCGAGACAATGTGTGGGGCAACATCGAAGAAGACGCTCTACGCCGCGACTTCACCGTGAATGCGCTTTACTACAATATCGCTGACTTCACGATTCATGACTTTGCCAACGGCGCGCGTGATATTGAGTCACGTACGCTGCGACTGATTGGCGACCCCGTTACCCGCTATCGGGAAGACCCAGTACGTATGCTGCGTGCGGTGCGCTTTGCGGCCAAGCTCGATTTCACCATCGAGCCAGCCACTGAAGAGCCGATGTATGATCTAGCGCCGCTGTTACTGCAAATTCCTCCCGCCCGTTTGTTTGATGAAGTACTCAAGCTATTCATGTCGGGACACGGCTTAATTACTTTCCGCTTACTGAGCCATTACAACTTGTTTGGCATGCTGTTCCCCGAAGCGGAAGAAGCCATGGCGGATGCTGCTTGGGCCGAAGATCTGATTGAGCAAGCGCTCACTAACACCGATAAGCGCATTGCGGAAGGCCGGCCAGTTACGCCAGCCTTTCTGCTAGCCGCCTTTTTGTGGGCGCCAGTGGCACACCGTCAAGCCGAGCTTGAGCGCGAAGGCATGCCCGCAATTCCAGCGCTGCAAACTGCCGCCCAGCAGGTAGTCACTCGCCAGTTACAGCATATTTCGATTCCCAAACGCTTTGGCATGCCGATGCGCGATATTTGGGAACTACAGGCACGCCTTCCTCTGCGCCGTGGCAAACGGGCATTTCAAACCCGCGAACACCCACGCTTCCGAGCCGCCTACGATTTGCTGCTGTTGCGTGAACAAGCAGGTGAAATACCGCGTGGCTTAGGCGATTGGTGGAATGCCTTCCAGCAAGGTGATGAGCACGAGCAACTTCGGCTGCTGCAAAAAGTGGGAAGTGATCCGGCAAGCCAGGGGGACCGTCGACGTAAAAAACGACGCAAACCACGTAAAACAGAGCAGTAAGAACACAATGTCACTTGCTTATATTGGTCTAGGTAGCAATCTGGATGACCCCGTCAGCCACATTCGCCAAGCCCTACGAGAACTGGACACACTGCCTCTTTGCCAGTTGGTGGCCCAGTCGTCCCTATACGCTACACGGCCAATAGGGCCACAGGACCAGCCTGACTTCATTAACGCCGTGGCCGCCCTTGAAACTACGCTTTCTCCGCTGGCACTACTGGACCAGCTTCAAGGGCTAGAGCAACGCCACCGCCGTCGGCGATTGCGCCACTGGGGGCCGCGCACGCTGGATTTAGATCTGCTGCTTTACAATCAAGACACGATCGCGCGCCCTAGGCTTCAGGTTCCTCATCCCCATATGCATGAACGCGCCTTTGTATTAGCGCCTCTTGAAGAACTGGTGTCTGCTACTCAATTAGAGCCAATAGTGCTTTATCAACAGCCGCTTGCTGAGTGGCTGAAGCAGCTTGAGCAAAGTGGGATACAACGGTTAGACAATCCAAATGCTACCGTGACTGCTACCGTCTGACACAAATCTCGACACCAAGCCCCCATTCAGGTAACAATTGCCAGTTACGCCACTTCACGCTTGCAAGGATGCAACGTTAATAATGGTCGGCTGCCCACGTTGCATCGGCCCACTTAGAAACTACGAGAGCACGCCATGAAAACCGTCACCCTGAGCACTCTGCAGGCGTATAAGCGCGCCGGCGAAACGTTCAGTTGCCTGACCGCTTACGATGCCTCTTTTGCCCATGCCGCCAGCGCTGCAGGCGTTGATGTTCTGCTAGTCGGCGATTCCCTAGGCATGGTCTTACAAGGGCACACTAGTACGCTTCCCGTGACTATGGAAGATATTTGCTACCACACACGCTGCACGGCGCGTGGTAAAGGCCATAGCCTGTTGATGGTGGACTTGCCGTTTATGAGCAACGCCACTACAGAGCGCATGCTAGAAGATTCTGCCGCATTGATGCGTGCTGGCGCTGAACTGGTAAAAGTCGAAGGCGAAGCATGGATGGCCGACGGTATCCGTGAGATGACCCGCCGCGGCGTTCCGGTATGCGCCCACCTTGGGTTAACACCGCAAACGGTCTACCAGCTAGGTGGTTATAAAGTGCAAGGCCGCGAAGCCGCCCAGGCCGAACAAATTATCAATGATGCCAAAGTGCTCGTTGAGGCAGGTGCTTCCGTGATTTTGCTGGAGTGTGTACCAGCCAGTCTTGGCAAAGCGGTAACTGAAGCCTTAGACGTCCCAGTGATTGGTATCGGCGCAGGCCCTGATACCGATGGCCAAATTCTAGTCATGCACGACGTGCTAGGCGTTACTCATGGCCGCACGCCGCGCTTCGTCAAGAATTTCATGGCTGATGCTGAAAGCATTCAAAGCGCATTTGCACACTACCATGAAGCGGTTAAAACCCGTATTTTCCCAGCCGCTGAGCACTGTTTTTAAGCGCCAACTGGAACGACCACGGCCCCTTTATGCGCACTTTACGAGATATCAACGAATTACGTAGCACGCTCCGCGAATACCGCCAGCGTGGCCAACGCATTGCCTTAGTGCCCACCATGGGCAACCTGCATCAAGGCCACTTGGCGCTTGTGGCCAATGCTCGTCAGCACGCTGACGTCGTCATTTCAAGCCTGTTCGTGAACCCAATGCAGTTCGGTCCCGGGGAAGACCTGGACGCCTACCCACGGACGCTCGAGGCAGACCAAGCGCAGTTGACCGATGCTGGCTGCGATATTCTCTTCGCCCCCACCGTCAGCGCGCTTTACCCCAATGGCCTGGCTGCCCAGACTCTCGTGCATGTCCCCGACGTAGGTGAAGGGTTGTGCGGAGGCTCGCGCCCTGGGCACTTTGATGGCGTTTCTACCGTGGTCAGCATGCTATTTAATCTGGTGCAGCCGGATGTAGCTTGCTTCGGTGAAAAAGATTACCAGCAACTTGCGGTCATTCGTAAGCTGGTGAGTGATCTACACATGCCTATCGAGATTATCGGCGTACCGATTGTGCGCGCTGATGACGGCCTAGCGCTCTCCTCTCGTAATGGTTATTTAAGTGCGTCTGAGCGCGCAAAAGCCCCCATGCTATATCGCACCTTATGCGAGCTACGCGATGCGTTAGAGCGCGGCACCTCCATCGAAGAGGTACTACAACAGGGTAAAACGGCACTGTATGATGCTGGCTTTACGCCTGACTACCTTGAGCTACGTGACGCAACGCTTGCTCCTGTGAGCAGCTCGACACGCAGTGCCGTGCTACTAGCAGCGGCTAAGCTAGGCCCCGCTCGACTTATTGACAACATCAGCGTGCAGCTCCCAGACGCTGCCACTGACACTAGCGCGTAAGCTAGTTTCGCTATTTAGGAGTTTCTATGCACACGATTATGCTTAAAGCCAAGCTGCATATGGCTCGCGTTACCCACGCGGTACTCAATTACGAAGGTTCCTGTGCTATCGACGGGGAATTGCTGGATATGGCCGGTATTCGCGAAAACGAGCAAATCCAGATCTATAACGTGGAAAACGGCGAGCGCTTCACTACCTACGCGATTCGTGGAGAAGAAGGCTCTCGGCTAATCTCCATCAATGGTGCAGCCGCGCATTTAGCCTCACCGGGGCATCGGATTATTATTTGTAGTTACGCTCACTACTCCGAAGCAGAGCTTGAAAAGCATCAGCCTGCGCTTGTCTATCTGCAAGAAGGCAATCACGTTAGCCACACCAGCAATGCGATTCCTGTCCAATTAGCGTAAGCCAAGCAGTTGAGTAAGCAGCTATTTAACGGGCCGTTTTACGGCCCGTTTTTATTTGCCTAAAAAAGCGTATTGCCGCAATGCACAACCTTCCCCTATGCTGATAGATAAGTTCGACACAACATGCTAACAACAATGGAGAGTCCGCTTCCCCTGAAGCCTCTGTCCTCACTCGGAACGTTGCGTTACTTACCCAAGGAGTCATCATATGCAAGACGTGGTTATTGTCGCCGCTCGCCGCACCGCCGTAGGAAGCTTTGGTGGATCACTCGCTGGCATTCCTGCTAGCGATTTAGGTGCATTGGTTATTAAAGACATTCTCGCCTCTACCGGCGTTGCCCCAGAGCAAATTGATGAAGTGTTGCTAGGCCAAGTGCTGACAGCTGGCGTAGGCCAAAACCCTGCGCGCCAGGCGGCTATCAAAGCTGGTCTGCCTGATGCCGTTCCAGCCATGACGATCAACAAGGTATGCGGCTCAGGCCTCAAGGCCCTGCACTTGGCTACCCAGGCCATCCGTTGCGGTGACGCCAGCGTTATTCTGGCAGGTGGACAGGAAAACATGTCTGCGTCCCCCCACATCCTGCCTAACTCGCGTAACGGTCAGCGCATGGGCGACTGGAAAGCGATTGATTCCATGGTTCACGATGGCCTGTGGGATGCATTCAACAACTATCACATGGGTATTACCGCGGAAAACCTAGCGGAAAAATACAGTATCACTCGCGAAGCGATGGACGAGTTCGCGGCGGCCTCTCAGCAAAAAGCAGCGCAAGCTATCAGAGATGGTAAATTCAAAGGCCAGATCGTTCCTGTGGAAATTCCGCAGCGCAAAGGCGATCCAGTGGTGTTTGATACGGATGAGAACCCACGGGAAGTTACCGCTGAGAAGCTAGGTGGTATGCGCCCCGCGTTCAAGAAAGACGGCACCGTTACCGCCGGTAACGCCTCCTCCTTAAACGATGGCGCTGCAGTGGTGATGCTTTGCTCAGCAGAAAAAGCCAAAGAACTTGGCTTAGAGCCACTGGCGCGTATTGCCGCTTACTCTAACGCTGGCGTTGACCCAGCAATTATGGGCATTGGCCCAGCTCCGGCCACCCGCCGCTGCCTCGAAAAAGCGGGCTGGAGCCTGGACGACCTTGACCTAGTAGAAGCTAACGAAGCATTCGCTGCTCAAGCGCTTTCAGTCAACAAAGAGTTGGGCTGGGATGTCAGCAAAGTGAACGTGAATGGCGGTGCTATTGCACTAGGCCACCCGATCGGTGCTTCTGGCTGTCGTATTTTGGTTAGCTTACTGCATGAAATGATTGCGCGTGATGCTAAGAAAGGCCTAGCCACCCTGTGTATCGGCGGCGGCCAAGGCGTCGCACTGGCGATTGAGCGCCCTTAACCACTTTTTCAATACGGTTAAACGTCATGCCCCCGCTACTTAGCGGGGGCATTTTTGTTAGCTTATTTTTACGGCTTTTTTAAGGACTAGCGACGCTTCTCCCCTACAATGCTCGAAGGCGTTCGCCATACTAGTAAAGCCCCGAGCAAAAACAGCACTGATGCCGCCCACATAGCAATCGGCAGGCTAGTGCCATCAACGATACGTCCACCAAACATGGCTCCTAAACCAATTGACATATTAAAGGTAAAGGCCATCAGCGCGGTAGCAGCCTCGGTATTAGGTGCCGTACGTATAATCCAGGTTTGAATACTTACTGATACGCTGCCAAAAACAGCCCCCCATACCATTAGCAGCAGTACGCCGCTGGTAGGTTGAACTCCCAGTAGCGGGAAAATAGCCACAACTAACAGTAACAAGCTAGGAATGGCCAGCACCGCCCGATAAGGGTGACGCCCAGCAAAGATACCTGCCGCGATATTACCTAAAATCCCGGCCGCCCCATATAGCAACAACAAACTGCCAACATGACGCTGAGCCACGCCACTAATCTCCTGCAGAATGGGGCTAATAAAGGTATAAGCAGCAAAGTGCCCAATTACGACAAAGCCAGTGGTTAACACCGCGACACGCACGCCGCGATTGCTAAACTGCTGCGCTAACATACGCAACCGTACCGGCTCTCTTGGCGGCAGTGGCGGTAGCCAACACCATAGTGCAATGGAGGTTAAAAGACTCAGCCCTCCTAGCGCACCAAACGCCACCCGCCAGTTGCTCAGGTCCCCAAGCAGCGTGCCTAACGGCACCCCCAATACTGACGCAGCGGCCACACCACCGAAAATAATCGTCATGGCCTTGGCAACTTGATCGCTGGGCACCAGCCTTGGGGCAATACTGCCCGCAATGGCCCAAAACCCACCGATACTAATGCCCACCAACACACGGGCTGCCAGTAGTAACCCAAAATTGCTGGCCACTGCTGAAAGCGCGCTGCCAATCACCATCACAATCATCATCACCGTGAGCATAATGCGTCTATCTAGACGGCCTACCGCGACCGGCAACAGAGGCGCTGAGAAAGCGGCAACAACTCCCGGCACGGTCACCATAAGGCCCGCCATACCTGGCGTGACACCCATTGACGACGCCACCTGGGACAATAACCCTATAGGCAGTTGCTCAGCTGTCACCAATAAAAAAATGCCGATCATCACGGCCACTACCGCCCACCAACGCGGCGCTTGCTCCTTCTCCATGTTCTCTTCTCTTTTCCTATACTGCCTATAAAACGACACCGCCCCCGCAACTGAAAGCTGCGGGGGCGGCCGTTACGTCTACATCGCTTTAGTTAGCGACGTCCGCCTCGGCAGCGGCAAAAGCTGCTTTCTCTTCCTCGGTGATCTCTTTGATTGAGAGTTTCACACGATTGCGGTTGTCGATATCCAATACTTTCACAATCACATCATCGCCTTCATTTAAGAAGTCGCGCACGTTGTTAACGCGCTCGGCAACAATTTGCGATATGTGAACCAAGCCGTCAGTACCCGGCATGATATTAACGAAAGCGCCAAAGTCCGCAATGCGAACTACTTTACCGTTATAAAGCTTACCAATTTCCGCCTCTGCGGTAATTGCCAGCACGGTATCGATCGCTTTTTTGGCTGCGGCTTTATCTTCGGCGTAGATGCGCACGGTGCCATCATCATCTAGATCAATAGAAGCGCCGGTATCTTCGCAAATTTTACGAATCGTCGCGCCGCCTTTACCGATCACATCACGAATCTTGTCCGGATCAATTTTGATTGTCGCCATAGACGGAGCATTCTCCGACACATCGGTACGACTTTGACTGATCACGTCGTTCATCTGAGCAAGGATACTGAGGCGAGCATCATGAGCCTGCTGCAGCGCTTTCTCCATGATCTCTTCATTGATGCCTTCAATCTTAATGTCCATCTGCAGAGCAGTAACGCCCTCTTCAGAACCGGCAACTTTGAAGTCCATATCGCCCAGATGATCTTCGTCACCCAGGATATCGGTCAATACCGCATAGCCGTCTTCATCTTTCACCAAGCCCATGGCAATACCTGCTACCGGTGCTTTTAATGGTACACCAGCATCCATCAGCGCGAGCGAGGAGCCGCACACTGACGCCATGGAGCTAGAACCGTTAGATTCGGTGATTTCCGATACCACACGGATGGTATAGGGGAAAACGTCTTCTGACGGCAGCATCGCTTGAACGCCACGGCGTGCTAAACGGCCATGGCCAATTTCGCGACGCTTCGGGCCGCCCATAAAGCCGGCTTCCCCAACACAGTAAGGAGGGAAGTTGTAGTGCAGCATAAAGCGGTCTTTACGCTCACCTTCCAGGGACTCGATCAGCTGCGAATCGCGCAGGGTGCCCAAGGTAGCAATGGCGATGGCCTGAGTTTCACCACGGGTAAATACTGCCGAACCGTGTGTCTTAGGCAGTACACCCACCTCAATCGCTAGAGGACGTACAGTGGCATTGTCGCGTCCATCGATACGGGGCTCGCCTTTTACGACACGAGAGCGTACAACGCGCTTTTCAAGGCCAGCAAACGCACCTTTCACGTCATCTTTGCTGAACTTACCTTCTACTTCTTCGCCTTCAGCAGTGGCCAACTGTGCAACCGCTTCATCTTTCAGCGCTGACAGCGCATCTTGACGAGCCATTTTGTCAGTAATGCGATAAGCATCACCTACCTTGGCTTCAAAGGCATCGGCCATGGCCGTTTTCAGTGCTACATTTTCTTGAGCAGGCTGCCAATCCCAACGCGGTTTGCCAGCTTCAGCGACCAGCTCTTTAATCGCGCTAACGGCTACCTGCATTTCTTGGTGACCAAACAGCACGGCACCAAGCATTTCGTCTTCAAGCAGTTCCTGAGCTTCCGACTCCACCATCAATACGGCGTTTTCGGTACCGGCAACAACCATGTCCAGCTCTGAGGTAGTCAGCTCTTCAACGGTTGGGTTTAGGAAGTAGCCCTGCTCTTCATTAAAGCCCACGCGTGCCGCGCCAATCGGGCCGTTGAACGGCACACCAGCAATACCCAGCGCTGCCGAGGTGCCCAGTAGGGCTGCGATATCAGGGTCATGATTACGATCAGTCGACAGAACAGTACAGATAACCTGCACTTCGTTCATAAACCCTTTAGGAAATAGCGGACGGATCGGACGATCAATCAGACGTGAGGTAAGGGTTTCTTTCTCAGTAGGACGCCCTTCGCGCTTAAAGAAGCCGCCGGGGATCTTGCCCACTGCGTAGGTTTTCTCTTGGTAGTGTACCGAGAGTGGGAAGAAAGGCTGATTGGGGTTTGCTTCTTTTTTAGCCACAACCGTACACAGTACGACGGTTTCATCCATGGTCACCATAACGGCGCCAGTGGCTTGGCGAGCAATACGCCCAGTTTCTAGGGTGACGGTGCTACGACCGTATTGAAACGTTTTTTTTACCGGATTCACGGCGACTTCCTTTAACATTAATATCTACTTGTCTTTTCGCTTGGGTCGTTTTGACTCGCCACCATTCTAGGCGCTGTGGCGCCATACGGCTACCAGAAACAAAAAAACGGGCAGCCCACAAGGGGCTGCCCGTTTTTGATCGTTGCCGTTAAC
This sequence comes from Halomonas sp. XH26, assembly GCF_024138895.1. Lineage (NCBI taxonomy): Bacteria > Pseudomonadati > Pseudomonadota > Gammaproteobacteria > Oceanospirillales > Halomonadaceae > Halomonas > Halomonas sp. XH26. The sequence goes on along the minus strand of NZ_CP071889.1, from coordinate 391,631 downwards.
GCTTAACGACGCAGACCTAAACGCTGAATCAGAGACTGATAGCGTTCAAAATCTTTACGCTTCAGGTAATCCAACAGCTTACGACGCTGGTTTACCATGCGGATCAGACCACGACGAGAGTGGTGATCCTGCTTGTTGGTTTTGAAGTGGTCCTGCAGGCCATTGATGTTGGCGCTCAGCAGTGCAACCTGAACTTCAGGGGAACCGGTATCGTTATCGCCGCGGCCGTATTCGTTGACGATCTCGGCCTTCTTCTCAGCGGTTAATGCCATCTGTCTCTCCAGTAAGCAATATGCCTAAAATTGAATGGGTGAGACCACGCATATTTGCAGTCTCATGCAACTATCTTCACGTACAATTTTCGCGCAAATCGCTACGTCCTTGCAACGCTTTACGAGATAGCGACGGTACTTAACAGCCGCTTGGGAGCTACTTCCTGCGCCCCTTTTACAACGCCAAGGCCGATAAACGTCTCAGCGTAATAAAGTCTTGCCAGCATATCAGGCTCAAGCACACCAATGGCTAAACTAGCCGATTGGCCGTGTGCAAGACGCCCGTAAGCCGTTTCATCCACCGTCAGCGACGGCAAATGATCGACCAGCACATCCGCAGGCATTAGTTCAGCCTCGCGGGTGGCTTGATCTGCCAGCGCCTCAAGGCCCTCCAGTGTCCACATTGCATCGCCGGTAAAGGGCCCCGTTTTGAGCCTTCTCAACTGGCTAATGTGGGCGCCACAGCCCAGCGCATGACCAATATCTTCAGCCAAGGTGCGAATATACGTGCCTTTGCTGCAGCTGACTTCAATCTCAAAGGCAGTGCCCTCGAAAGCAAGCAGCCGCGCATCATACACGCTTACTCGCCGCGCTGCACGCTCAACGTGCTTACCCTCACGGGCAAGCTCATACAGCTTTTTGCCTTGATGCTTCAATGCCGAATACATCGGCGGCACTTGGTCAATCTCGCCGTGAAAGCGAGCTAGGACTGACTCGACATCCCCAGCCGTTAAGCGGGGGACCTCTCGCCGTTCAATGACCGTGCCTTCGGCATCACCGGTGTCTGTAATCACACCCAGTTCTACACGGGTGCGATACATCTTGTCGGCTTCTAACAGGTGCGCGGAAAACTTAGTAGCTTCCCCAAGGCAAATAGGTAACAAGCCTGTTGCCATAGGGTCCAGCGTGCCGGTATGACCGGCTTTTTGCGCCTCAAACAGACGACGCACACGCTGCAGCGCATGGTTGCTGGAAATACCCTTAGGCTTATCCAGCAGCAATACGCCATTAACCGGCAATCCGCGACGGCGACGTGCCATTAGCGCGTCTCCTCACCATTGTCATTGTCGCTTCCCTCTTCATCATCCTGCTGGCGTGCGCGGTCAGTTGAAACCGCTTCGTCGATCAGTGACGAGAGGTGCTGGCCACGTACCACGCTTTCATCGTAATGAAAGCGCAGTTCAGGTACGTGACGCAGCTTAATACGCTTGGCAATTTGGCTTCTTAGAAAGCCTCCAGCGCGCTTTAGCACCTGCAGGTTTTCTTTGATACGCGCGGGATCTTGCTCACCCAATAAGGTGACATAGATATCGGCGTAGCCAAGATCACGGCTAACGGTCGCGCCGCTCACCGTTATCATGCCCAAACGCGGGTCTTTTACTTCGCGCTGGATCAGTACTGCCAGCTCCTTTTGGAGCTGGTCAGCAACTCGGTCGGTACGCTTAAATTCGCGCATGATTGCTCCTCGCGGCCTTACAGGCTGCGCTCGACCTTCACTTGGTCAAAGACTTCGATCTTATCGTTGACCTGAACATCGTTGTAGTTCTTCACGCCGATGCCGCATTCCATGCCGTTACGCACTTCTTGAACGTCATCTTTGAAGCGGCGCAGCGACTCGAGCTCGCCTTCGTAAATCACAACGTTGTCACGCAGTACACGGATACGTTTGCTGCGCGATACGGTGCCTTCGACAACCATACAGCCAGCCACTGCACCAATTTTCGGTGCGCGGAACACATCGCGTACTTCGGCCACGCCCACGATCTCTTCTTTCCACTCGGGAGCAAGCATACCGCTCATCGCCTGCTTAACCTCATCGATCAGCTGGTAAATAACGCTGTAGTAGCGCAGATCCAGACCTTCACGTTCGATGATTTCACGAGCAGCCGCATCAGCACGGACGTTGAAGCCAACGACGATGGCCTCAGAAGCAAGCGCCAAGTTGGCATCAGTACCGGTGATACCGCCAACACCCGAAGAGACCACGGCGACTTCAACTTCACCGGTGGAGAGTTCTTCCAAGGCGCCTTTGATAGCTTCCAGCGAACCTTGAACGTCAGCTTTCAGAACGATGTTGACCTTGGCCACTTCGTCTTGACCCATCTGGCTGAACATGTTCTCCAGCTTGGCCTTCTGCTGACGTGCCAGGCGCACTTCGCGGTATTTGCCTTGACGGAAGTTAGCCACTTCACGGGCTTTCTTCTCATCGGCAACGACCATGAAGTCATCACCTGCGTCCGGCGTGCCATCCAAACCTTGGATTTCGACCGGCATAGCAGGACCAGCGGTATCCACTTGCTTGCCCAGCTCATTGGTAAGCGCACGAACGCGGCCATAATGCAGACCAGCAAGAACGATATCGCCTTTCTTCAGCGTGCCGTTTTGTACCAGAACAGTGGCTACCGGACCGCGACCTTTATCAAGGCGCGATTCAACAACAACGCCTTTACCAGGTGCGGAAGGTACAGCCGTCAATTCAAGCACTTCTGACACAAGCTGAATGGCTTCCAACAGCTCTTCGATGCCATCGCCAGTCTTCGCAGAAACGTGCACAAACTGGGTGTCACCACCCCATTCCTCTGAAATCACGCCATGCTGCGAGAGCTCATTACGAATGCGGTCCAGATCGATGCCCTGCTTGTCGATCTTGTTCACCGCCACCACCATGGGTACTTCAGCAGCTTTGGAGTGTTCGATCGCTTCAATCGTCTGGGGCATTACGCCGTCGTCAGCAGCAACAACCAGGATAACGACGTCAGTCGCTTTAGCACCACGGGCACGCATTGCGGTAAACGCCGCGTGGCCAGGGGTATCCAGGAAGGTAACGCCGCCGTGGTTGTCTTCCACGTGGTAAGCACCGATGTGCTGGGTAATACCGCCCGCTTCGCCAGTGGCGACTTTCGCGCGACGGATATAATCCAACAGCGATGTTTTACCGTGGTCAACGTGGCCCATAACAGTGACCACCGGTGAACGAGTAATCTCTTCGCCTTCGTAGGAGATGCCTTCCAGCATTTCCGTTTCCAGCGCATCGTCCTTCACTAGCTTGACCTTGTGGCCCATCTCTTCCACAACGATAGCCGCAGTATCCTGGTCAATCGTTTGGTTGATGGTCACGGCCGCGCCCATGTTGAACATGGCCTTGATCACTTCATTGGCCTTGATCGACATTTTGTCGGCCAGCTCAGCAACGCTGATGGACTCAGGAATCGAGACTTCACGGACGATCGGCTGAGTCGGCTTTTGGAAAGCATGCTTGCCGTTGCCACTCTGGCTGGCACCACCACGACGACCGCCGCGACGCTCGGCACGTTTGACTTTCTTACCGCCACCACCGCGCTTACGTTCTTCGCGGTCGCCACGGTCCTCATCGTCACTACGGCCTTTTTTCTTAGCCGCTGCCTTTTTAGGCGGCGCTGTACGACGATCCGTGCGGCCTTCTTTCGGCGGCGCAGGCGGCAAATCATCAGGTGCCGGGGTATCGTCGATTTGCAGCTCAGGCACAGCGATATCGGGCACTTCAGCCGCTTTTGCCTTGGCTTTCTCTTCCTCGGCTTTACGTGCAGCATCTTCCGCTGCTTTCGCTTTAGCCGCTGCCGCCTTCTCTTCAGCTTCGCGGATATCGCGAGCTTTACGCTCGGCTTCCGCTTCTGCCATATCGCCTACCAGCTGACGCGGACCAGAATGCTTAGGCTCAGGCGCTTTCGGCTTATCGTCTTCGGCGCTCTTAACGTACGTTTTCTTCTTACGCACCTGCACTTCGATCGTTTTGCCACGTTCGCCCGTTTTAATACGGCTACGGGTTTTACGCGTCAACGTAATGCGGTTTTTGCTAGCATCGCTGTCACCGCCGCCATGGCTTTTTTTCAAAAAGCTTAGCAGCGTTTGCTTATCGTCTTCAGACACGGCGTCACTTTCTGACGCATGTTTTAAACCAGCTTCTTTCATCTGTTCCAATAGGCGGGGCACATCACGGCCCACCTTTACTGCAAAATCTTTAACTGTCATATCCGACATAGTGACCCTCCTCAGCCCGTGACCTTTTACTGTGTGTTCGAATCCGATACGCCATCGTCTTCAAACCAGGGCGCACGGGCAGTCATGATCAGTGCCGCTGCGCGCGCTTCGTCCAACTCCTCGATATCGACCAGATCGTCGACAGACTGCTCGGCGAGATCTTCCATGGTGACGATGCCTCGGCTAGCCAGAATGAAGGCCAGGTGGCGCTCCATGCCGTCCATGTCCAGCAGATCGTCTGCTGGTTGGGCACCGTCTAGCGCTTCCTCCGAGGCAATGGCCATCGTCAGCAGCTCGTCTTTCGCTCGTGCGCGCAGCTCTTCCACCAAATCTTCATCGAACTCTTCGATTTCGAGCATCTCTTCAAGCGGCACGTAGGCAACTTCTTCCAGGGTGGTAAACCCTTCTTCTACTAATAGGCGGGCAACGTCTTCGTCCACTTCCAGATGCTGAACAAAGGAGTCCACCAGGCTATCAATTTCCTGCTCACGTTTTGACTCAGCTTCATCTTCGGTCATCACGTTAATACGCCAGCCGGTTAGCTCAGAAGCTAAGCGCACGTTCTGGCCGCTACGACCAATGGCTTGCGCCAGATTGTCTTGAGCAACGGCAACGTCCATGGCGTGAGCATCTTCGTCAACCAGGATAGACGCCACATCGGCAGGTGCCATGGCATTTATCACCAACTGCGCTGGGTTATCGTCCCACAGCACAATATCGACACGCTCATTTTGCAGCTCTGACGACACTGCCTGTACGCGGGAACCGCGCATACCAACACACGCCCCAACAGGATCGATGCGGCGGTCGTTAGTTTTAACGGCGATTTTGGCCCGCGAGCCAGGGTCGCGCGCTGCACCCTTGATTTCAATCAGCTGTTCAGCAATTTCCGGCACTTCAATTTTAAACAGCTCAATGATGAACTCAGGACAGGTACGTGACAGCTGTAGCTGCGCACCACGCGCCTCTGGATCAACTTTTACTAGCAAGGCGCGTACCCGCTCATTCATGCGGTAGCGCTCACCGTGGATCATTTCGTTACGCGGCAAGAACGCTTCAGCGTTTTCACCCAGGTCGATAATCAACCCGTCACGGGTGGTTTTCTTGACGATACCTGCCACCAACTCGCCTTCGCGGTCAGCGTACTGACGAACCACTTCAGCGCGTTCGGCTTCACGTACCTTTTGCACGATAACCTGCTTTGCAGTTTGTGCAGCGATACGGCCAAACACGGCATTTTCAATCTTTTTCTCAACCACATCGCCTAGTTTCAGCGGCGGATCACGCTGCTCGGCGATGGTTTCTTTAATTTCATAATCAGGTGTTTCAAATTCGTCATCTTCGACAACGGTCCAGTAGCGGAACGTATCGTAGTCGCCCGTGCGGCGGTCGATATGAACGCGCACATTGGCTTCTTCTTGATCAAAACGCTTGCGTGACGCGCTAGCTAGCGCGGCCTCAACCGCCTCAAAAATAACATCGCGGGGGACGCCTTTTTCGTTAGAGATCGCGTCCACGACCATTAAAATTTCTTTACTCATGCGTTTGCCTCGCCAGAAAACCTGTCCTTTTGTGCATCATCCCGGCAGCCTGCCGGAAGCCGCCACCCGTTTATTCGTCGAATTGCGGGACGACGTGCGCAGAATCGATGCTTTCGATTGGAAAACAGTACTCTTCGCCATCCAGCTGTAGCAGTACTTCATCGCCTTCGACACCAGCGAGAAGGCCTTGGTATTTACGCCGTCCATCAAAAGCCACGCGCAATTTGAGCGCAACGTGGTGGCCTTGATAACGAATAAATTGATCCAGGGTATATAAGGGACGTGCCATACCAGGCGACGAGACTTCCAAGCGGTATTCGCCAGGAATGGGATCTTCCACATCCATAACGGCACTGACTTGGCGACTAATATCAGCGCAGTCTTCCACGCTGACGCCACTTTCGCGTTCGATATAAATTACCAGCCGCGAATGCTTGCCCTGGGAAAGATGGTCGATACCCCATAGCTCAAAACCCATGGCGGCTACGACAGGTTCGATCAGCGCGTGAAGCGCAGCGTGTTTTGTGGCCACAGACAAAGCTCCTATAGCCGTTGCATCAGGCACCTGGCCAGGAGTTGAATGAGAAGCTAGGTGGCTGATTGGCGTTACCCGGAAATGTGTCTCTGGCAATTCGGAAGACTTCCGCTCTGGAGACACTCTTGGCTCTCGAAAAGCTACTAACAAAAAGCCCCTTCACAGGAAGGGGCTTTTCGAAAGAAACCTGTAATACCACCTAATAACATGATTTGGCTTTCGCCCTTGCCCAACCAACATCAAGATTAACTAACATCAAGACTTTTTAGGCGATTAACATGTTACTAGTAAATGGTAGCGGGGACCGGATTTGAACCGATGACCTTCGGGTTATGAGCCCGACGAGCTACCAGACTGCTCCACCCCGCATCAATCTAGGTCGACGATAATAGACACTTGAACCACTTTCGTCAACCTTTCTTTTCAAGTGCATTTTTCGTCTTAGGTGCCAATCCCTACTTTTTGACAATAGCCCTTTAATGAAGCTTATTTGACAAAACAACTCTGGGAAGCTGGTAAACCAGCAAAACAGATGGTGCCGAAGGCGGGACTTGAACCCGCACGACCATACGGTCACTACCCCCTCAAGATAGCGTGTCTACCAATTCCACCACTTCGGCAACAGGGGAGGCTAAAAAAAGCAGTATCAATATGTTACTCGCTGCTTTCCTCTAGCACTGGCGCGGTATTATCCATACTTGCAGGGCCATCGTCAAGCGTTGGAATATTGCGCTGCTGTTCAATCAGGCGAGAGTCGGGAATACCCGCTTCGGGCGCTTGTCCTGCCTGGGTCGCAAAATAAGCCAATGCCATTGAGGTAACAAAAAAGCCGGCGGCTAAAAGCCCCGTTGCGCGAGACAAAAAGTTACCACTACCCCGCGAACCAAACACAGTTTGCGATGCCCCTCCACCAAAGGCGGCACCCGCTTCGGCACCTTTACCCTGCTGAAGCAGGATTAGCACAACCAAGGCGATCGCAATCACCACGTGAACCATAAGAATTGCAACTTGCATGGGATTATCCTGCTGACTGACAAATGGCGTAGAAATCGTCGGTTTTAAGTGAAGCACCGCCCACTAAACCGCCGTCGATATCCGGCTGAGCAAGCAACTCAGCCGCATTATTTGCATTCATGCTGCCGCCGTAAAGCAACTTAAGCTGCTCGGCTAGCATTTTATCAAACCCGGCCTGATAGGTACGAATACCGGCCATTACTTCCTGAGCCTGCTCTGGGGTTGCGGTACGGCCTGTCCCAATTGCCCATACAGGCTCATAGGCAATAACAACCTTAAGCCGCTGTGCCGGCTCTAAACGCGCCATTGCATAGCCAACTTGCCGCAATACAACATCCATCGTGCTACCGGCATCGCGCTCTTCTAGGGTTTCACCCACACAAAGAATCGGCGTGATGCCGACATCAAGCGCAGCGACCAAGCGGTCAAACACCTGCTCATCACCTTCTTTGTATAGCTGGCGACGCTCAGAGTGACCAACCAGCACATAGGCCACATCAAACTCTTTAAGCATACGCCCGCTGATCTCACCCGTATGCGCACCTGAGTGCTGAGGATTGAGCGTCTGCGCCCCTAACTGTAACGGCGTATTTTGGAAAGCACTTCGTGCAGCTTCCAAATAAGGAAACGGCGGAATAACTACAACGTCGATATCATTAGGCAGCTTGGACGCGGTGAAGGCGTCTCCGAACGCTTGAATCAACGCCGTGGAGCCGTTCATTTTCCAGTTACCGGCAATTAATGGCGTACGCATCGATTATCCTCACTCAAGGTGGAGCGAAATGGTATAGGAGCGGCCTTGTCAAGACAACCGCTGTTATACAGGTTAGTTAGTTGGGGCGTGGCAAGCATACTCGCCTATCAAACACATTTACCAAGCTAGCTGAGCAACGCCTGGACCTGATCGGCAAGTTTATGCGCTAGACGGTCAACATCCAGGTGAGCCCGCCCTTCCACCATCACTCGGATTAGCGGCTCAGTGCCCGACGGCCGTAGCAACACTCTACCCTGGTCACCCAGCTCAGCTTCAAGGGCAGCCACCGCTTCGAGTAGCGGCTTTGCCGTCATGACATCTTTTGCGTTGGTGCCCCCAGGCAGCCTGACATTAACCAGCGACTGGGGCACCTTTTCCAAGCCCGTCAAGAGAGACAGTAGCGGCTTTTGCTCTCGCACCATCAACGCCAACACTTGCAACGCTGAAACAATCCCATCGCCCGTCGTTTGAGCATGACCACATACAATATGACCTGATGACTCGCCTCCCAGCTCCCAACCGTTGGCAGCCATCATCTCCATGACAAAGCGATCACCCACTTTCGCGCGCTGAAAGGGAATCCCCAGCCGCTCCAGCGCCATGGCAAGCCCGAAGTTGCTCATCAGAGTGCCTACCACGCCGCCTTCAAGCAGCCCCCGTTCGTGACGATCTCGGGCAATCAGGTAAAGAATATCGTCGCCATCCACCTCACGGCCATCGGCATCTACCAACAGCACTCGATCTCCATCACCATCAAAGGCAATGCCTAAATCAGCGCCTTGCTGAATCACCGCTGCACGCAGCGCTGCGGGATGGGTAGACCCCACTTGATGGTTAATATTCAACCCATCAGGGGAAGAACCAATCACGCTAACATCAGCGCCGAGCTCACGAAATACGTTTGGCGCAATGTGGTAGGTAGCCCCATGAGCACAATCCAATACCACTTTTAGACCATGCAGGCTGAGACGATCAGGTAACGTCGATTTGCAGAACTCGATATAGCGCCCGGCAGCATCGTCAATACGCGTCGCTTTACCCAACTGAGCCGCGCTCGCCGTTGTCAGAGGTGCATCAAGCATCGTCTCAATGCGATCTTCAATCTCGTCGGGTAGCTTTTTACCCTCGGCAGAGAAAAACTTAATGCCGTTATCATCAAAGGGGTTATGCGACGCGGAAATCACAATCCCAGCGTCGGCGCGAAAGGTACGCGTTAGATAGGCGATCCCCGGTGTAGGCATTGGCCCCAACAACGAAACATCGACGCCTGCGGCAGACAGCCCCGCTTCCAAGGCTGACTCAAACATATAGCCAGAGATGCGCGTATCTTTACCAATTAACACACGTGTGCGGCCTTTTTCACGGCGCAGCACCTGACCCACCGCCCACCCCAGTTTGAGCATAAAATCGGCAGTAATAGGCGCTTGCCCAACCGTACCGCGAATCCCATCGGTACCAAAATAACGTCGCGTCATGGCATCATCTCCTTATTTAGCTGCGTCTCGCAGCCTTCCTGAAGCACCGCCCATGCCATATTTACGGCATCTACCGTGGGCCCTACATCATGCACGCGCAAAATATTGGCGCCCCGCTCAACCGCCATGGCTGCTAGCGCAAGACCTCCGGCCAAGCGCTCTTCCACCGGGCGACCCAACACTTTACCAATCATGCTTTTCCGCGACATCCCCACTAACAGCGGCAACTCCAGCGCCCGAAGCTCATCCATATACTTCAGCAAGCGCAGGTTATGTTCAATGGTTTTGCCAAAACCAAAACCAGGATCTATCAATAGACGGCTACGACGAATTCCAACGGCTTCACATGCCGCTACCCGCTCAGCAAGATAGTCGGCAACCACTCGCTCAACTGGCTGACCATAATAGGGCGACTGCTGCATATCCTGGGGCTCACCTTGGCGATGCATTAAACACACAGGCAGGCCGGTGCTTGCTGCAGCGCCGAGCGCACCCTCGCGCTCTAGCGCTCGCACATCGTTAATCATACCAGCGCCAAGCGCGCTTACTTGTCGCATAACGACAGGGCTACTGGTATCCACTGACACCAGCGCATCTAGCTCGTGCACTAACGCTTCAACCACAGGCGCCACACGATCTAACTCTTCTTGCTCTGATACAGGACTAGCCCCTGGCCTTGTCGACTCCCCGCCCACGTCAATCATCGCAGCACCTTCCGCCAACATTTGTTCAGCGTGGTGCAGCGCGCTATCTAGACCAACGTGTTGCCCGCCATCAGAGAAGGAGTCCGGAGTAACATTCAGAATCCCCATTACCCGTGGAAACGAAAGATCTAATGAATGGCGCCCACAGCGCAGGTGATATGCGCTATCCGCTGCCCGTGAAGGCGATGAAGAGTCAACTATCGGTTTCATGCTGCGGCCTACTAAAAGAAAAAACGTGTTTGCAATTGCTTCACAGCATAACAAAAAGGCGCCCCGTTATGGGGCGCCTTTGCTAACATCTCTGACACTCACACACGTTAAGGGCCTGCGGGACCGCCTAACGGGTCAGAAGGACGACGGCGTGGCTCGTCATCATCTTCTTCGCCATCGTCGCCAGACGCATCAGAAGGCGTATCGTCAGCCTTTTCCCCAGCCTTCTCTTCAGGCTTATCGTCGCTAACACGCGTGCCGCCGCCAGATGAATCACCGTCGTTCCAGCCTTCTGGCGGACGCGGATCGCGCCCCTCCATAATATCTTTCAGCTGATCAGCATCGATGGTTTCGTACTTCATCAGTGCTTCGGCCATCGCGTCTAGCTTGTCGCGATTATCTTCCAAAATCTGACGAGCCTGCTCGTAACACTCGTCGATAATCTTGCGCACTTCTTTATCGAGACGAGACGTTGTTTCGCCAGATTTTAGCTTACCGCCACCCTGACCGGGGCCACCAAGGAACTGGTGGGACTCATCCTCGTCGTACATGATCGGGCCCATCTCATTCGACAGCCCCCACTTAGCGACCATGTTATGAGCGAGCTCGGTAGCACGCTTGATATCGTTTGAAGCGCCCGTTGTAACACCGTTAGCGCCCAACGTCATCTCTTCGGCAATACGTCCACCAAACAGCGAGCAAATCTGACTGAGAATTTGTTGGCGAGACAGGCTGTAACGATCTTCTTCCGGCAAGAACATCGTAACACCTAGCGCACGGCCACGCGGGATGATCGTCACTTTGTAAACAGGATCATGCTCGGGCGCAACCAAGCCAATAATGGCATGACCTGATTCGTGATACGCCGTGTTGAGCTTCTCTTTATCGGTCATAACCATCGATTTGCGCTCAGCGCCCATCATGATCTTGTCTTTAGCAAGCTCCAGCTCTTCCATGGCAACCAAGCGCTTGTTACGACGAGCGGCAAACAGCGCTGCCTCGTTGACCAAGTTCGCAAGGTCCGCACCAGAGAAGCCTGGCGTACCGCGCGCAATTAGCTGCGGCTTAACATCATCCGCCAGCGGCACTTTACGCAGGTGAACGCCCAGAATATGTTCACGACCACGAATATCCGGCAGCCCAACCGTTACTTGACGGTCGAAACGACCCGGACGTAGCAGCGCAGGATCAAGCACGTCAGGGCGGTTAGTGGCCGCAATGACGATGACACCTTCATTAGCTTCGAAGCCATCCATCTCTACCAGCAACTGGTTGAGTGTCTGCTCACGCTCATCATTGCCGCCACCCATGCCAGCACCACGTGAGCGGCCAACCGCATCGATTTCATCAATAAAGATGATGCAAGGCGCTTGTTTCTTGGCTTGCTCAAACATGTCACGAACGCGTGAAGCACCAACGCCCACAAACATCTCAACAAAGTCTGAACCAGAGATAGAGAAAAACGGTACTTTGGCTTCGCCCGCAATGGACTTGGCCAGCAGCGTTTTACCCGTTCCTGGCGGACCTACCATCAATACACCGCGCGGGATTGTGCCACCCAAACGCTGGAATTTAGTAGGATCACGCAAGAAGTCTACAAGCTCTTCAACTTCTTCTTTCGCCTCGTCGCAGCCTGCAACATCGGCAAAAGTTGTCTTGATCTGATCCTGGGAAAGCAGTTTGGCTTTCGACTTACCAAAACTCATTGGACCGCCTTTACCGCCACCGGCTCCACCCTGCATTTGGCGCATAAAGAACATAAAGATGGCCAGAATAAGCAGAATCGGGAAGCTCGCAATCAGCAAGCGCGTCCAGATGCTTTGTTGTTCCGGCTCTTTACCGACAACGGTCACGTTGTTGCTTAGCAGATCATCCATCAGCTTAGGATCTTCCGCCGACGGGCGAATGGTCTGGAACTGAGAACCATCCGTACGCTCACCAATGATGGTATAGCCATCAATCGTGACACTACGTACCTGCTGATTTTGCACCTGCTGCACAAACTGAGAGTAGTTGGTGGTTTGCGGTGCGCTTTCCGTACTGAAATTGTTGAACACTGTCAGTAGAACGGCCGCGATGACCAACCACAGAATCAGGTTCTTCGCCATATCGTTCAAGGGGCTACCCTCATTACAAGAATCCGTCAGTTAACCGTTAATACTCAGACCTTACACTAGAGCTTAACGTTCAACCATTGCCAAAGCACATTTTGCTTTGGGCCATCTGTGTCACGCTCGTCCAATGTGCATAATGTGACACAATTTACGCCTGCCTGTCTGGCAATCGTGGTGATAAATCTTTGCTATTACCCGCCAGTATCTACACGCTCGCACTTACTGACGAGTACAGGGCCACGTCTCGTTAGCCTCGAAATCCTTCCGCTAAAAAATAGACTTCCCGCGAGCGCGCCCTCGAAGCATCCGGCTTGCGAGTCACAACACGATCAAAGCTACTTCGGAGCTCTTTCAAATAGGTATCAAATCCTTCGCCTTGAAATACCTTAGCCAGAAAACGCCCGCCAGGCGGTAGCGTTTCTCGCGCAAGTTCCAAAGCGAGTTCAACCAGGTACATTGCCTGTGGCTGATCAATAGCCGCCATACCACTCATATTGGGGGCCATATCAGACATCACAAGGTCTACCTGACGATTTCCTAGACGTTCAAGAATCGCGTTAAGCACGCTCTCTTCAGTAAAATCGCCCTGGATAAAGTCAACGCCGGCTAGGGCATCCATCTCTAATATGTCTGACGCTATCACGACACCCTCAGGTCCCACCTTTTCTGCGGCAATTTGACTCCACCCCCCAGGGGCAGCGCCTAGATCAATTACCGTCATACCGGGGCGAAACAGTTTATCCTTTTCATCAAGCTCAAGCAGCTTATAGCTTGCACGGGAGCGATAGCCATCTTGCCAGCGTTGTTTCACATACTGATCGTCGAAATGTTCTTTCTTCCAGTTGTTGCTGGTCTTGCTCACTGAATGTTTACGGCTTGGGGGCTTTTGCTGCATGTGGGAATCTAACACTGGAATAAGAGATGGGCGCATTCACGCGATTGCTTTCACTTAACGGCATTTCACCGTAAGATGGAGCGTTAAGCGCTAACCGGGATACCGCAAGATACCATGAGCTTGTCACAGGCACAAAAGAAAGCATTTCGTAGCATTGGCCACCACCTCAATCCAGTGGTCACCGTTTCTGAGAACGGCGTCTCCGAAAATTTGCTCGCAGAACTCAGCCGCGCGCTCAACGATCACGAGCTCATCAAAGTGAAGCTCGCTATTACAGAGCGGGACGACCGTGTCGCAATGCTCAATGAGCTAGTCGCCGACAGTAACGCCGAGCTAGTACAAACCATTGGCAAAATGGCGCTGCTCTATCGCCGTAACCCAAAGGTAAACCCCAAGCTTTCCAACATCACGCGTTTTGAAAACCACCACGGACGGCATTAACCCACACGTGGCTCGTTAACCAACGCATGATACTAAAAGGCCCGCGACGTCACCGTCACGGGCCTTTTAGTGTGCCTGGATTGCAGGCGCCTTCAAGACGCCTGCCCCGCGTCACCGCGGTAAATCAGAGATGTTCAACACTCTCAATTTCGTACTCAACATCGCCACCAGGTGTTTTTACCACCACCACATCGCCTTCTTCTTTGCCAATCATCGCTCGGGCGATAGGTGAGGTCACAGAAATGCGCCCCTCTTTAATATTGGCCTCGTCTTCACCAACAATGCGGTAGGTAACGCTGGCGTCGCTATCCAGGTTCAGCAACGACACGGTAACCCCAAAGATCACCTTGCCGGTTTTTGGCAGCTTAGTAACGTCGATTACCTGCGCACCTGAAAGCTTGCTTTCAATTTCCTGGATACGGCCTTCAATAAATCCTTGCTGCTCACGAGCGGCGTGGTACTCAGCGTTCTCTTTGAGATCGCCATGTTCACGCGCTTCAGCAATAGCAGCAATAACTTGAGGGCGGGCTTCGCCCTTCAAGTGATTAAGCTCTTCGCGAAGACTTTTTTCTCCCGCTACCGTCATCGGGACCTTGTTCATTGACTTGCTCCTGCATGCAGATCCTGAAGGCGCCGCACCGTAATCTCCCTACCGTACTCAAGCGCCATGCAAACAGCATTAGCGCCCGCCAAGGTGGTCGCATAGGGCACCTTGCGCGCGAGAGCAGTACGGCGAATAATTGAAGAGTCGTTAATAGCCTGACGACCTTCAGTCGTGTTCACGATGTAGGCGATTTCGTCGTTCTTCAGCAGATCGACGATATGGGGACGGCCTTCGTAGACTTTATTGACGTGCTCCACTTCCAGTCCAGCAGCCTCAAGTGCCGCTGCTGTACCGCGCGTTGCACATAGTGTGAAGCCCAATGTTAGCAGAGAACGCGCCACTTCGATAATCCCTTGCTTGTCGGGCTCGCGTACCGAAAGGAACGCTTTACGCTCGCCATCCAATGCTGGAATGGCTTCGCCAGCGCCCAGCTGCGCTTTAAAGAACGCTTCTGCAAAGGTCTCGCCAGAGCCCATTACTTCACCCGTCGACTTCATCTCGGGCGACAGAATCGGGTCAACACCTTGGAACTTGTTGAACGGGAAGACCGCCTCTTTCACGCTATAGAAGTGCGGAATAATTTCGCGCTCAAAGCCCTGCTCGGCCAGTGTCTTACCCGCCATGCAGCGCGCCGCGATCTGTGCCAACGAAGTGCCGATGCACTTAGACACAAACGGTACGGTACGCGACGCACGAGGATTAACCTCGATGACATAAATTTCGCCATCCTGCCACGCCAGCTGTACGTTCATCAGACCTTTAACGCCCAGCTCAACGGCCATTTTCTTGACCTGCTCGCGCATTTCATCCTGCACATCGGCAGGCAGCGAGTAAGGCGGCAGCGCACAGGCGGAATCACCAGAGTGAACGCCGGCTTGCTCAACGTGCTGCATAATACCGCCGATCACCACCTGTTGACCGTCCGACACAGCGTCGATATCGATTTCGATCGCGGCACTCAAGAAGTGGTCAAGCAAAACGGGAGAGTCGTTAGACACCTTCACCGCATTGGTCATGTAGTTTTCAAGCTCGGAGGCGTCATAAACGATCTCCATTGCCCGACCACCCAGCACGTAGCTAGGACGCACCACTAGCGGGTAGCCGATGGCCTCTGCCTTGGAAAACGCCTCTTCAAAGCTGCGGGCAGTGGCGTTGGGCGGCTGCTTCAAGCCTAGCTTGTCGATCATCACCTGGAAGCGCTCGCGATCTTCAGCGCGGTCAATGGCATCCGGCGTGGTACCAATAATCGGCACGCCTGCTGCCTCTAGCTCACGGGCAAGCTTCAGCGGCGTTTGACCACCGAACTGCACAATCACGCCAACCGGCTTCTCTTTGTCGGCAATTTCCAACACATCTTCCAGCGTCACCGGCTCGAAGTAGAGACGATCAGAGGTGTCGTAGTCGGTAGAAACGGTTTCCGGGTTGCAGTTGACCATGATGGTTTCATAGCCATCATCGCGCATGGCGAAGGCGGCATGAACACAGCAGTAATCGAACTCGATACCTTGACCGATACGGTTCGGGCCACCACCCAATACCATAATTTTTTGACGATCAGAGACGTCCGCTTCGCACTCCTCTTCATAGGTGGAGTACATGTAAGCGGTGTCAGAGGCAAATTCCGCCGCACAGGTGTCGACACGTTTATAAACCGGACGAATGCCCGCTGCCTGGCGCGTTTTGCGGAACTCTTTTTCAGACACGCCCAGTAGCTTGGCCAAACGCGCGTCACCAAAGCCTTTGCGCTTAAGCTGGTAAAGCTCACGGGCAGAGAAATCGGCCAGGGCGCGCTTGGCGACGGCATTTTCAGTCAACACCAAATCTTCCAACTGCACCAGGAACCAAGGATCGATATTGGTGAGCGCAAATACCTCATCGACACTCATTCCAGAGCGCATTGCGTCAGCCACATAGAAAATACGCTCGGCACCAGCGGCCTGCAGCTCGCCCTGAATGATCGCCATGTTGTCTGGCGTGAAATCGGTGATGATCGGATCAAGACCATCGTTACCGGTTTCCAGACCGCGCAGCGCTTTCTGCAGCGACTCTTGGAACGTGCGGCCAATCGCCATCACTTCGCCCACCGACTTCATCTGAGTGGTCAGACGGTCGTTTGCCTGAGGGAATTTCTCGAAGGTAAAGCGCGGAATTTTAGTGACGACATAGTCGATTGATGGCTCAAACGACGCGGGCGTGCGGCCACCGGTAATATCGTTTTGCAGCTCATCCAAGGTGTAACCCACCGCTAGTTTCGCGGCGATTTTAGCAATCGGGAAACCAGTAGCCTTAGATGCCAGCGCCGACGAGCGCGATACCCGCGGGTTCATCTCGATAACCACCAGGCGACCGGTTTTCGGGTCCATACCAAACTGTACGTTGGAGCCGCCGGTTTCCACACCAATCTCGCGCAGCACCGCGAGGCTGGCGTCACGCATGATCTGGTACTCTTTGTCGGTCAGCGTTTGCGCTGGCGCGACGGTAATCGAGTCACCGGTGTGAACGCCCATAGGATCGAAGTTTTCAATCGCACAGACAATGATGCAGTTGTCATTCTTATCCCGCACCACTTCCATCTCGTACTCTTTCCAACCCAGCAGCGATTCGTCGATCAGCAGCTCGTGGTTATTGGAAAGCTCGAAACCGCGGGTACAGATCTCTTCGAACTCTTCTTTGTTATACGCCACGCCGCCGCCGGAGCCGCCCATGGTGTAAGAAGGACGAATAATGGTCGGGAAGCCCAATTCAGCCTGAATTTCCCAGGCCTCATCCATGGTGTGCGCCACTTTGGCTTTCGGGCACTCCAAACCAATACGCTTCATGGCTTGATCGAACAGATCGCGATCTTCAGCCATGTTAATCGCATCGGCGTTGGCACCAATCATCTCGACGCTGTATTTTTCCAGTACGCCATGCTTTTCCAGGTCAAGCGCACAGTTGAGCGCTGTCTGGCCACCCATCGTGGGTAGAATTGCGTCCGGGCGCTCGGCCTCAATAATTTTTTCAACCGCTTGCCAGGTAATCGGCTCGATGTAGGTGGCATCGGCCATGGCCGGGTCGGTCATGATGGTGGCCGGGTTGGAGTTAACCAAAATAACCCGGAACCCCTCTTCACGCAGCGCTTTACACGCCTGGGCGCCAGAGTAGTCAAATTCGCAGGCCTGGCCGATGACAATCGGGCCAGCGCCAATGATAAGAATGCTGTTGATATCGGTACGCTTAGGCATAACGGTTCCCGCAAAATAGGTGACGATGAGCGACAAAAAAACGGCGTTACATGGCGGCGATCAAGGGCAGCGTTAGCGACGCGCCTGCATCATGGCAATAAAGCGATCAAACAGCGGCGCCACATCACGCGGGCCAGGGCTGGCTTCCGGGTGACCTTGGAAGCTAAACGCTGGGCGGTCAGTGCGCTCGATTCCTTGCAGCGTGCCATCGAACAACGAACGGTGCGTGGCACGCACGTTGGCTGGAAGGGTCGCTTCATCGGCAGCAAAGCCGTGGTTTTGGCTGGTAATCATTACCGTGCCGGTGTCTAAATCTTGCACCGGATGGTTTGCACCGTGATGGCCGTGACCCATCTTGATGGTTTTGGCACCCGAGGCCAGCGCCAGCAACTGGTGGCCAAGGCAAATGCCAAATACCGGCGTATTGGTTTCCAATACGTCCTGGATCGCCTTGATGGCGTAATCACAGGGCTCGGGGTCACCGGGGCCGTTAGCCAAAAAGATACCATCCGGATTCATCGCCAACACGTCAGCCGCAGGCGTTTGTGCCGGTACGACCGTCAACCGGCAGCCGCGCGCGGCCAGCATACGCAGGATGTTAAATTTCACCCCGAAGTCATACGCCACCACATGGTAAGGACGCTCACCTTGGGTAGTATCAGCGTAGCCCTCGCCCAGCGTCCACTCGCCTTGGGTCCATTCGTAAGCCTCTTTGCATGAGACTTCCTTGGCCAGATCCATGCCCTTCAACCCGGGAAATGCCTTCGCTGCCGCCAGCGCCCGCTCTACCGCATCATCGCCCTCTGCTTCTGCACCCGCCAGAATCGCACCGTTTTGCGCGCCTTTATCACGCAGAATGCGCGTTAAACGGCGAGTATCGATATCCGCAATGCCCAGCACATTTTGGCTTTTTAGATAGTCAGAAAGGCTTTGCTCTGAACGGAAACTGCTGGCTAGCAGGGGTAAATCACGAATCACCAGGCCCGCTGCGGCAATTGATGCAGATTCCACATCTTCCGAATTAATGCCGGTATTGCCGATATGAGGGTAGGTCAGCGTGACGATTTGGCGGGTGTAAGAAGGGTCAGTGAGGATTTCCTGGTAGCCGGTCATGGCTGTATTGAACACCACCTCACCGCTTGTGACGCCATCCGCGCCAATGGCAATGCCATGAAACACACTGCCATCTTCCAGGGCCAATATCGCGGGTTTGCTCAATGCGGGGTTATTCAAGACAAGTTCTCCCATGCTGGTGGGAGCCTGTGGGCGCAGGCTCGGCGATCCGGTTTGTCGGCGTTTGTGCGTGCAAACGTCGGGTCGTAAAAAAGCGGGACGAAGCCGATAGTAAAAAAATCGGTTTCATCCCGCTTGTTGTTCTCTTCCGTGGCGAATGGCCATGGCGCAGCATTTAGCTGACTGTTTTCTCTAACCTAAGGCCAGTGCAACAAGCGCGGTGCTTACCCTACAGAGATTCGTTCGCTGCAGATATTTTGCTGCTTTTTGCAGCCACTGGGCCAAAATTTTTGGAATGTTACAGGATTTATCGACCTTAGGCTAGCCCTAAAACTACCAGCAACTTTATATGCTCCATTTTGCCCCTGCAATCAATATGCCACGACCTTCAGGTCATTGATAAATGAGGAGGGTGGAAGTCGCCCCAAAATTTTTTTGTGTACGTAATTAATATATTTGGTTGCCTTCTTGATGTTTTTTTGTCTACGCTTGCCCGAGTTGACCAAATGGTCAAACGCGTTTTTTTCGATAGCTCACCCAACAAATACAAAGAGAATATCGTCATGCCACAAAGCCCTACGCCGTATTCTGGCTCTCCTCCCGTACAAGCAACGAGCACCCTGGATAATTACTTCAATGTCAGCCGCCGCGGCTCCTCGGTGAAGACCGAAGTGCTTGCAGGCATCGCGACGTTTCTAGCCGGGATGTATATCATCGTGGTCAACCCAGCCATCTTATCTGATGCGGGTATTCCCTTTTCTGCAGCACTCTCCGCCACCGTGGTCATCAGCTTTTTTAGTAGCTTGGCCATGGGCTTGTATGCCCGCAATCCAATTTTAGTTGCTCCTGGAATGGGCATGAATGCGCTTTTCACCTACACCCTGGTGCTTGGCGCAGGGTTGTCGTGGGAAGTTGCGCTGGGATGCGTATTCTGGTCAGGGGTACTGTTCGCTATCTTGGCGCTGTTTAACGTTCGCGAAGCCATCATCGAGGCCATTCCAGCCTCATTGCGCTATGCCATCACCTGTGGGATAGGCCTATTCATCACTTTTATTGGGCTCAAGAATGCCGGGTTCATCGTAGCCAACCCAGCGACCCTGATTAGCCTCGGTGATTTAAACGCAAGTCTAATAACCTTCTTTATTGGCCTAATGGCTACCGCGATACTGGTCATTCGCGGCTTCAATGGCGCTCTGATCTTGGGCATCGCCCTAACCACTCTGTTGGCAATCCCTATGGGGCGGCTGTGGAGTGACGACGTATTGGTGGCTTGGCAAGGCCTAGCTGCATGGCCGGATTTCTCGGCGGTAATGAAGGTCGATATTCTAGGCGCCCTCAAGGTGGCTTACCTGCCATTCATTTTCGTGATGCTGTTTACTAACTTCTTCGACTCACTGTCTTGCTTTATGGCGCTATCCGAGTCAGCTGATCTCAAGGATGCCAACGGTAATCCACGCAACCTTAAGCGTTCCATGACGGTGGATGCTTTCGCATCGATGATCGCGGCCCCCCTCGGCACCAGCGCGGCACAAACCTTTATCGAATCCGGTGCTGGCGTTGCCCAAGGCGGCCGCACAGGACTCACGGCAGTCGTTATTGGCGTATTGTTCCTGCCTTTCTTGTTTCTCTCACCGTTGCTGTCCCTAGTTCCCAGCATCGCGACCGCCCCAGCTCTTGTCCTGGTGGGGCTGTTCATGATGGCACCGATTGGAAAGATTGACTGGAGCCGTCTCGAGGAAGCCTTTCCCGCATTTCTGGCCATCATTTTAATGCCGCTGACGTACTCCATCACCCTGGGTATCGCCTTTGGTTTTATCAGCTTTGTGCTCATCCGGCTGGCCACCGGCAAGTTGGACGAGATTAAGCCTGCAATGTGGGTCTCCGCCCTGTTAGCGGTGGTTATGCTGCTGACAGCACAATAGACGACTCTTCTCATGCTGAGTCATCAAAAAATACCCCGTTTTTCACGCACCACCTGACCGATCGGACAGCACTTAAGCAACCAATAACAACATAACGGGTAGGACTATGATTACATTTCACCTCAATGGGCAACCGCATCGCGTTACAGCGGATGTTCACCTTAGCGTTCTGGAGCTGCTAAGAGAACAACTACACCTGACCGGCACCAAGGAAGGTTGCGCGTCTGGTGATTGCGGCGCTTGCACAGTAGCCATCGGGGCACCCGATGCCAATGGCGAGCTACGCTACCACAGCGCCAACGCCTGCATCATGCCCGCTCATCAGCTCCAAGGCCGCCACTTAGTCACTGTTGAAGGTCTCGCTGACGACCAGCAATACCTGCATCCCGCCCAGGCAGCCATGGTCGAATGCCATGGTAGCCAATGCGGCTTCTGCACGCCGGGCATTGTGATGTCATTGTTCACACTGCACGAAGAACAGCACACTAACCCGCTCGCCACTCCCTTTAGCCCTGAGCGCCTTGAAGCCGCACTTGGCGGCAACCTGTGTCGCTGCACTGGCTATCGCCCCATTCGTGATGCGGCATTAGCAATGAACAGTATCGATGGTCATCGCCCTGAATGGTTAGATGCAACACTGAATGATGCGCAAGATAATCAGCACGTGGCCAACCTGGACGAAACCAGCAGCCGTTTCCATCAGCCTCGTCAGTTGAATGACCTAGTACGCCTACGCGCAGCCCATCCAGAAGCACGTTTGGTTGCGGGTGCCACTGACCTTTGGCTTGAAGTCACCCAACAACTGAAGGACTTACCACGGCTTATCGATACCACGCGCGTAAGTGAGCTTCAGCAAATTGAACAAGGTCAGGATGCGAGCGGGCGCCCCGGTTGGTGGATCGGAGCAGCCGTCACCTATGCACGCTTGGAGCCTTTACTCGAGAGTGAATACCCAACCTTTGCCCATCTTCTACACCGCCTCGGCTCGGCTCAGGTACGCAACCGCGGCACCTTAGGCGGTAATGTCGCCAATGCATCCCCCATCGGCGACACCCCGCCGGTGCTGCTGGCCCTTGATGCACAGCTTCGCCTCGCAGGCCCTAACGGCTCCCGCGAGATTGCCGCCAACAACTTCTTCATCGACTACAAAAAGACCGACTTAGCTAACAATGAAGTATTAAGCGCGGTTTTCATCCCGGCCCCGCAAGCAGGCCGCCAGCTAAAAGTATGGAAACTCTCGAAGCGGCGCGAAGATGATATTTCTGCCGTGCTGAGTGCTTTTGCCTGGCACCTGGAGGATGGATGCCTACGCGATGTACGCCTGGCCTTCGGTGGCATGGCCGGCATACCTGCCCGAGCCCGTGAGGCCGAAGCGGCTCTCGAAGGGAATCCGCCCTCACCAACCGTCTTCGAGGCTGCACGCCAAGCGCTCGCGAATGACTTTTCACCGATGAGCGATGTTCGTGGCAGTGCCGACTACCGCACGCGGTCAGCGAGTGCGCTACTTGAACGCCTACGTCTGGTCATCGAATCGTCTACCCACACCCAACCACACACTCAGGAGGTGATGCTCCATGCGTACGCTCACTGATCTGCCAGCACCACAGCCTGAGCAGAAAGCATTTCATCCAGCACAACATACCGGCCGTTTTTTTTCTGGCACCTCGGCCAATCACGAGAGTGCCATCAAGCATGTCACCGGGCGCGCGGCTTATATTGATGACCTAGCCCTTCCGGCCAATGCCCTCCACCTAGCCGCAGGCCTGTCATCTGTTGCCCACGGGCGCATTACCCGCATGGATCTGGAAGCGGTAAGGTCTGCTCCTGGTGTGGTCGATGTTATTAGCGTGGCAGACGTGCCAGGCCATACCGATATTGGCCCCGTTTTCCCAGGGGATCCCATCATGGCTGACGGCGAAGTGCTCTACGCGGGCCAGGTGCTATTCGCCGTGGCGGCCGACAGCCATCGTGCGGCTCGTCAAGCAGTCGAAAAGGCAATTATCGAGATCGAAGAGCGCCCAGCAAGCCTCGACCCCGTTGCTGCCGCCAACGCGGGTGACCTGGTTCGCCCCACTCATCAACAGATCAGTGGAGATTGGGAAAAAGCCTTTGCCGACGCCGCCATTGTCGTTGCTGGCAAACAGTTTGTCGGCGGCCAGGAACACTTCTACTTGGAAGGGCAGGCCTGCGTCGCCCATCCCAGCGAAGACGAAGGCGTCATGATTCACACCTCTAACCAGCATCCCAGCGAGACGCAGAAACTGGTTGCCGAGGTACTCGGTATTCCCTTCCATGCCGTTACCGTCGAGACACGCCGCATGGGGGGCGGATTCGGAGGCAAGGAAACACAGGCTTCACCTTGGGCTTGCATAGCCGCATTAATCGCCCGGCGAACCGGGCGCAGCTGCCGCTTCCGCTTACCGCGAGTCGATGACATGCGCGTAACCGGTAAGCGCCACCCTTTTCATAACGACTACCGCCTTGGCGTCGATGCCCATGGCGTGATTCTGGGTGGCGATATCAATGTAATCGGCGACTGTGGCTATTCACCCGACCTTTCCGACGCCATTGTTGATCGCGCTATGTTTCACTCGGATAACGCCTATTCGCTGGGTGACGTCCGCGTTACAGGATATCGAGCGCGCACCCATACGGCCTCTAACACCGCCTTCCGCGGCTTCGGCGGCCCCCAAGGTATGATGGTTATCGAAGCGGCAATGGAGGATATCGCTCGCCGCCTAGGCGAAGATCCGCTGACGATACGCAAGCGCAATTTTTATCGCGACGGACGCAACACGACGCATTACGGCCAGACGGTGGATCAGACCGTTCTTCTGCATGAGCTGGTTGAGCAACTCGAAACCTCTAGCGACTACTGGCAGCGACGCCGAGAAATCCGGGAGTTCAACGCCAAGAGCCCCGTCATTCGCAAAGGCTTAGCGTTGACCCCAGTAAAATTCGGCATTTCCTTCACCGCCCAGCACCTCAACCAAGCGGGCGCGCTACTGCACGTCTATACCGACGGCAGCGTAATGATCAACCACGGTGGCACCGAGATGGGCCAGGGGCTGCACACGAAGATTTGCCAAGTGGTGGCGCGTGAGCTGGGCCTGGATCTTGATAGCGTGCGCATCACCGCCACACGTACCGACAAGGTGCCCAATACCTCTCCCACCGCCGCCTCCAGCGGCGCCGACCTCAATGGCCAGGCAGCTCGCGATGCCGCGCTCAAACTAAAAACACGGCTTTATGACTTTGCTGCCGAGCACTACCATCTCGATCGAGAAACCATCCACATCAAAGAGGGTTATCTAATAGCCGGCTTTGGCGAAAGTGAACGCCGCATCGCTTGGGGAGAGCTGGTTCAAGCCGCCTATCTATCGCGC
This sequence comes from Halomonas sp. XH26, assembly GCF_024138895.1. Taxonomy (NCBI): domain Bacteria; kingdom Pseudomonadati; phylum Pseudomonadota; class Gammaproteobacteria; order Oceanospirillales; family Halomonadaceae; genus Halomonas; species Halomonas sp. XH26. The sequence goes on along the minus strand of NZ_CP071889.1, from coordinate 367,290 downwards.
ATCTCGCTATCGGAAAAAGGCTTCTACGCCACACCATTGATCCATTATGACCGTGCCAGCGGCAATGGACGCCCCTTCTACTACTATGCCTTTGGTGCGGCGGTGGCCGAAGTTTCAATCGATACCTTGAGCGGCGAATACTTGGTAGATCGTGTCGACATCCTCCACGACGTGGGTGACTCCCTGAATCCGGCTATCGATATCGGCCAAGTCGAAGGTGGTTTCATTCAGGGGATGGGCTGGTTAACCAGTGAAGAGCTGAAATGGAATGGTAAAGGCCAACTGATTTCGAATGGCCCCGCGACCTACAAGATCCCCACTTACGGCGATCTACCCGCCACTTTCAATACCTCCTTAATGGAAGGCCACCCCAACTCCATGGCCAGCATCTATCGCTCCAAGGCAGTAGGTGAACCCCCTTTTATGCTTGGTATGTCGGTATGGGCGGCCCTGCGTGACGGCTTGGCCAGCCTAAATGGATACACCCAGGCGATACCTCTGGACACGCCAGCCACACCGGAGCGAGTCATGGCTGCCGCCGAAGCCGCACGCGCCAAACTTGACCCTGCCGCTGACAAACGACACAGCAATGTCCGTTAAGCCTTCCCCCTCTAACTATCTTCAGGAGCAACATCATGAATGAAGAGCAAGGACAAAGCCTGAAACAAGAGCAGGGGCAAGCCTGGTTAATACGTGCACGGGTCTTGAGTTTCGATGCCGACCCCGGCGATGGTGACACGCCCCGAGAGGGTAGCGTTGTCTACCACCAAGACGGTGCCCTGTGGTGGGCCGATGGCCGCATTCAGGGCGTTGGCGACTATCGCACCCTGGCCCCTCAGCTGCCCGCCGATATCAGCGTCATCGACCAGCGTGACAAGCTGGTCATGCCAGGCTTTATTGACAGCCATGTTCACTACGTTCAGCTCGATATCATGGCCTCTTATGGCCGCCAACTGCTGGACTGGTTGAATGACTACACCTTTCCTGAAGAGTGCCGTTTCGCCCAGCGCGCACATGCCGACAACATGGCCGACGCTTTTCTCAAAGAGTTGATGCGAGTCGGGACCACCACCGCCCAAGTGTTCTGCTCAAGCCATCCCAATTCGGTAGATGCCTTCTTCAGCGCCGCCCAACGCCGCGGCCTATGTATGCTCGCTGGCAAGGTACTGATGGATCGCCACGCCCCCGAAGCACTTACCGACAAGACCCTCGGCGGCATTCGTGATACCGAGCGCTTGATCAGCGACTGGCATGGCACCGACCGCCTTGGCTACAGTGTTACGCCGCGCTTTGCTCCCACATCCACACGCACCCAGCTTGATGCCGCTGGCGGCCTGCTGCGCAACGATGAAAGCCTATGGCTGCAAACTCACTTATCGGAAAACCTCGGCGAACTGGACTGGGTAGCCGAGCTGTTTCCAGAAAGCCGTGACTACCTTGAGGTTTACGAGCAGTCCGGCCTGGTTGGGCCACGCAGCACCTTTGCCCATGGCATTCATCTGGACAATGGCATGCGCAAGCGGCTGGCTGAACGCAGTGCCAATATCGCTTTTTGCCCCAGCTCTAACCTCTTTCTTGGTAGCGGCTTATTCGACCGCCATGCAGCTCATGAAAGCGGGTTAAATCTAACCCTGGCCAGCGATATTGGTGCTGGCACCGATCTTTCCGGATTAGCGACTCTCAAGGCGGGCTATCAAGTAGGGCAACTGCTCGGCCAGCCACTGACGGCCTGGTCAGGCTTCCATGCCCTGACCAGAGGCAATGCAGTATCCCTATCGCTAGATGACCGTATCGGCCGTTTCGCACCAGGCATGGATGCCGATTTTGTAGTTATCGACCTGTCCGCCTCACCGCTGATGGCACGACGTATGGCACGATGCGAAAGTTTGGCAGAGGAGTTATTCACTCTAATGATGCTAGGCGACGACCGCGCTATCTTCGAAACCTGGGCTGGAGGACGCCTACAGCACCGACGTCAAAATTAAGCAGAAAATCAATCAGGAGGGGGCCAAAAACAGCGAAGCCCCCTCACCCTGCTAGCAGGTTCGGAGGCCATCCAAACAGTCATGTTCAGCAGCCAACAGAGTGCATATCGAAACGCCCCCTGTTGTACTAAAACACTACTCTAAACCTAATACATCCTGCATATCGTAACGGCCATGCGCTTTATCAGCGACCCAGCGAGCAGCGCGAACCGCGCCTTTAGCAAAGGTCATACGACTGGAGGCTTTATGGGTAATTTCGATACGCTCGCCTTCAGTGGCAAACATCACTGTGTGCTCGCCAACAATGTCGCCAGCGCGCACGGTGGCAAAACCGATCTCTTTGTCGGTGCGCGGACCACACTGGCCTACCCGTTCATAGACCCCGTGCTCTTTTAACGTGCGGCCGATGCTCTCCGCGACCACTTCTCCCATCTTAATCGCCGTGCCAGAAGGCGCATCCACTTTATGACGATGGTGCGCTTCAATGACTTCAATATCGTAGCCTTCATCACCGAGAGCTTTTGCAGCAGTCTCAAGCAACTTGAGAGTCAAGTTAACGCCGACACTCATATTAGGCGCGAACACCATGGCCACTTTATCGCGGTAGCTATCCAGCTCGGCCAGTTCGTCATCGCTCATGCCGGTGGTGCCAATCACAATGCGTTTGTCATGCTCGGCGCAGAATGCCAAATTTGCCAAGGTTACTTGCGGCGCAGTGAAATCGATTAGAACATCGAAGTCGTCCACAATCGCATCGAGAGAATCGACGGCCACCACACCGCGTTTGCCAACGCCTGCCAGCTCACCAATGTCCGCACCCGCTAAAGAACTACCTGGCTCAACGATACCGCCTGCAAGTGAGGCATCTGCCTGCTGTTCTACCGCATTTACTAACGTGCGGCCCATACGGCCAGCGACGCCTACAATGGCAATTCGGGTCATGAGAACTCCTGCGCGTGCGCCGTTCGGCACCCAGCTTGGTATAAGAAAAACAAGGATAAAAAAGTGGCCGAAATTATAACAGACCCCTGCCAATGATGCGGTGCTTGCTTAGGGCAGCGCGCACGCTGCCTCGAACGAATTAATTCTCCCAAACAATTTCCAGCGGCTCGTCTTTTGCCATGCGCATGAGATGACTTTCCACCACCCCTTCCAACTGATCCAGATGCTCTTCTTCCAAGGTTTCAAGGGACACAATCAAGCGATCCGCCTCGGCATGCATCAGGCAGGTGCCATTGGCAAATGTGATTTTGGCTTCCTGCTCATTATGCTCAATCTCAAGCTTATGTGCCCAGTGCTTGCACAAGCGGTTTATCAAGCGCTCACCAGAAGGCGTTACGATTTCGGCACGGGATAAAGGCATCGTATTTTCTCCACAAAGATAGTGAGTTAGATCTTACTAGCGTAATCCTCACAGTAGAAATCGCAAAGTAAGAAATGAGAATCCCTTGCAACAGCATGTTTCTGTTCAGGGAAACGCTTATCGTCGAAGAAGCCGTTTAATCCGGCGGCCTTCCAGTGTGGCCAGCCCGACCCCGCTAAGTAGCAACGGCAGTGCCAGCAAAAAGCCGCTAGAAACCGGCAGGCCAAACAGCAGCCAATCTGCTAACACAGGCCACACCAACGCAATGTATTCAAAAGGCGCTAGGCGTGACGCTTCGGCGTAACGCAGCGCCAGCGTCATCGCAATATGGGCCGTGCCGCCAAACAAGCCAGAAAGCACTAACAACCACACCACATCACCGTTTAGTGGTGCCCAGCCCAAGGGCAGCGTTGCCAACCCCGCTAGCGCAGAGACCAGAATAAAGTAAAAGGCAATGGAACCGGCTGTTTCGGTACGTGAAATGCGCCGTACAGTTAGCAGCGCTCCAGCAGTTAACAGCGCGCTCAGCGCCCCTAGCGCATAGCCAGCCAGTTGCCCTTGCTCGCGACTGGCCTCAAGCCCTGGCAGCACCAGCACCGCCACCCCAGCCAACGCCAACGCAATAGCGCCCGCCCGATAAAGCGAGAAACGCTCCCCCAGCAGCAAGACACCACCCAACGCCATAAACACGGGCGTCAGCTGGGCTAACAACGTAGTTTCCGCGACAGGTAACAAGGCCACCGCCGCGAACGACGCGAACATTGCCGCCGCCCCAAGCCCCGAGCGCAACGCATGCCCCAGTGGACGACGCGTCGCCAATCCCTGAGGAAACTCGCGACGAAGCATCAAAAAAACAACAATCGGCAACAGCGCAAATAACGAGCGGAAAAACACCGACTGCCCTACCGGCACCTCGTCACTCACCGCTTTAATACACACCAACATACCGGTAAACAGCACGCCGGAAAGCACCCGCAGCCCAATGCCCAACCCAGAGCGAGACTCTTCATCCGCTAGCATTTGCCCTCGTCCTTATGTGCAAATAAGTTATGTGCAAATAACCCACGCTTTAAAAGGGTATCGGTTAGCGATTAAACGATAAGCCCATCAGACCCGCTATTTTACACTATGCAACACAATGAGTTAGCGATAAGCAATCAACAAAAACGCCCCGAAACTTGAAAGTATCGGGGCGCTGATGTGCTGTGAAGTGAATCGCCGTTACGGCTTCATCTCTTCAAAAAACTTCTTCACGCTGTCGAAGAAACCTGTTTTCTTCGGCGAGTGGCTGTGGCTATTGCTGCCGTCAAAACTCTCTTGCAACTGACGAAGCAGGTCTTTCTGCTCGTCATTGAGATTGACCGGCGTTTCCAGCACCACTTTGCAAAGCAAGTCGCCAGGGGCGCCGCCGCGTACCGGCTTCACGCCTTTACCGCGCAACCTGAAGAGTTTACCGGTTTGAGTTTCCGGTGGAATCTTCAGCTTCACACGGCCATCCAGCGTGGGTACTTCTAGCTCCCCACCTAATGCAGCGTCAACAAAGTTGATCGGCACGTCACACTGCAGGTGTTTGCCATCGCGCTGGAAGATGTGGTGTGGCTTGATCGACACCTGAACATACAGGTCTCCGGGCGGGCCACCGTTAATACCACTTTCACCTTCGCCATTCAGACGAATGCGATCACCAGTATCCACTCCCGGCGGAATCTTCACCGATAGCGTGCGCGTTTCCCGCACGCGGCCTTCACCGTTACATTTGTGGCACGGCACTTTGATGTGCTGGCCACTGCCATGACAGGTCGGGCAGGTTTGCTGAACCGCGAAGAAACCTTGCTGCATACGCACTTGGCCGTGGCCATGGCACGTGGGGCAGGTTTCTTTGCTAGAACCAGGCTCAGCACCTTCACCATCGCAGCGGTCACATTCGATATGGCGTGGCACGCGGATATCAACGGTTGTGCCGGAAACGGCGTTTTCCAGATCCAGCTCTAAGTTGTAGCGTAGATCACTGCCACGTGCGGGGGCGTTAGGGCCACGACGACGGCCACCACCGCCACCAAAGATATCGCCAAACACATCGCCGAAGATGTCGCTGAAGTCGCCAGCGCCACCACCACCGAACCCGCCACCGCCAAAGCCGCCGCCCTGGCCGTCAACACCAGCGTGACCAAATTGGTCATACGCCGCGCGCTTCTCGCCATCGCTTAAGACTTCGTACGCTTCTGACACCTCACGGAATTTTTCCGCTGCAGTGTTATCGTCCGGGTTTCGATCAGGGTGGAATTTTTGCGCCAAGCGGCGATAGGCCTTTTTGATCTCTTTCTGATCAGCCCCTTTTTCGACACCCAGGACTTCGTAATAATCGCGTTTGGACATGGGTCCTACGCCTCCTGGTTAGCTACGCACTTAATTAGGCGTCTACTTCGGAAACAGCAACGCGGGAGTTGTCTCCCGCGCCACCGCATTCCTTAGCAGATAGAGGTGATTTACTGTTTCTTTTTGTCGTCGTTGACTTCTTCGTACTCAGCGTCAACCACGTCATCCTCTGGCTTGGTGCTGGCATTTTCAGCACTTTCACCGTCCGCCTGCTGAGCAGCTTCTGCCTGCTCGGCGTACATTTTCTGCGCCAATTGGCCAGACACTTCGGTCAGCGCGTCCAGCTTCTGCTGGATGTTGTCCTGATCGTCAGTCTTCACTGCTTCTTCCAGCTCGCTGATCGCGGTCTCGATGGCTTGTTTCTCGTCATCGGTCGCTTTATCGCCGGCTTCCTGCACGGTTTTGCGAGTGGCGTGAATCATGCCATCTGCTTGGTTACGCAGTTGCACTAGCGCTTCGAACTTTTTGTCTTCGTCCGCGTGAGCTTCTGCATCGCGTACCATTTGCTCGATCTCTTCATCCGTGAGACCGCTGGACGCTTTAATGACGATAGACTGCTCTTTATTGGTCGCCTTATCTTTGGCCGACACGTTTAGAATGCCGTTGGCATCCAGGTCGAAGGCCACTTCAATCTGCGGCACACCACGCGGCGCTGGCGGAATATCGGCAAGATCAAAACGACCCAGCGACTTATTCTGCGAGACTTGCTTACGCTCACCCTGAACGACGTGAATCGTCACTGCCGTTTGGTTGTCATCCGCCGTGGAGAAGGTTTGTGTCTTCTTCGTGGGGATGGTGGTGTTTTTGTCGATCAGCGGCGTCATTACGCCACCCAGGGTTTCAATACCCAGGGTCAACGGCGTCACGTCCAGCAGCAGTACATCTTTTACGTCGCCGCCAAGAACACCGCCCTGAATCGCCGCACCAACAGCAACCGCTTCATCTGGGTTGACGTCTTTACGCGCTTCTTTACCGAAGAAATCAGCGGCTTTCTTCTGCACCATCGGCATACGCGTCTGGCCACCGACCAGAATCACTTCGTCGATTTCAGATGCAGACAAACCAGCATCTTTCAGCGCCATTTTGCACGGGTCGAGCGAGCGCTGTACCAGATCTTCAACCAGCGACTCCAGCTTGGCACGCGTCACCTTCACGTTAAGGTGTTTCGGGCCAGTGTTGTCAGCGGTGATGTACGGCAGGTTAACGTCTGTCTGCTGGGCACTGGAAAGCTCAATTTTAGCCTTCTCAGCCGCTTCTTTCAGACGCTGCATAGCGAGGTTGTCGCCAGACAGATCCATACCGCTGTCCGCTTTGAACTGGTCAACTAAGTAGTTGATCAACGCCAAGTCGAAGTCTTCGCCGCCCAGGAAGGTGTCGCCATTGGTGGCCAACACTTCAAACTGGGTTTCGCCGTCAACATCGGCCACTTCGATAATAGAGATATCGAAAGTACCGCCACCCAGGTCATATACCGCGATGGTTTTATCACCACGGGATTTGTCCATACCGTAGGCCAATGCAGCAGCGGTCGGCTCGTTAATGATGCGTTTAACATCAAGACCGGCGATACGGCCCGCATCTTTCGTGGCCTGACGCTGGCTGTCGTTAAAGTACGCCGGTACGGTAATGACCGCTTCAGTTACCGCTTCACCGAGGTAGTCTTCGGCGGTTTTCTTCATTTTCTTCAGCACTTCCGCACTTACCTGCGGCGGCGCCATTTTTTTGCCTTTTACTTCAACCCAGGCATCACCGTTATCGGCTTCGGCGATTTTGTAAGGCACCATTTTGATGTCTTTTTGTACGACATCATCTTTGAAGCGACGGCCAATAAGGCGCTTAATCGCGTAAAGAGTGTTCTCAGGGTTGGTGACGGCCTGACGTTTTGCCGCCTGGCCTACCAGCGTCTCACCATCGTCGGTGTAAGCAATAATGGAAGGCGTAGTGCGGCCGCCTTCGGCATTTTCAATGACTTTAGCGCTGTCACCATCGAGCACTGCCACACAAGAGTTGGTGGTGCCCAGATCGATACCAATAATGCGTCCCATAGCAAAAACCTCGAATTCGGTTGTTACAAAACTGATGTTTGAAAGCTGATGTCAAAAAATCTGCTTTTTGAAATTTAAAGCGTTTGCGGGTTTTCCCGCGGGTTGCCCTTTATTTGGGGGCCGCTTGCAGCATTTCAAGGGGCTTTTTTTTGCTTTGCGTCAGCCAATGCTTAATTGGCTTTTTGGCTAACTACCACCATCGCGGGGCGAACTAGGCGGCCGTTAAGCAAATAACCCTTCTGCATCACGTCCATGACGGTATTGGGTTCAAGCTCGGGATTCGGCACCATCGCCATCGCTTCGTGAACCTGCGGGTCGAAGGGCTCACCCTGGGGTTCAACGCTTTCCACGCCAAATTTATTCAATACGCCTAACTGCATTTTGAGGGTCATGGAAACGCCCTCACGATGTACGTCAGAGGCTCCGTCTTCCATGCTCTCTAGGGCTTTTTCCAGACTATCAACAACGGGCAATAGCTCCTTAACAAATTTTTCTAAAGCAAACTTGCGCGCTTTTTCAGCTTCTTGCTCAGCTCGGCGACGCACGTTTTGAGCTTCAGCAGCGGCACGTAGCGCTTGGTCTTTAGCTTCCGCCAAGCTCTGCTCAAGCTCTTCCACCTGAGCGGCTAGCATATCGGCTTCTGGGTTTCCCACGCCGCCCTCTAACGCAGCGTCTTCCTCGATCAAGCCTTCCAGCTCACCCTCGACCAGGCGCTCTTCAGCCGCTTGCTCGGTGACTTCCGCTTCTTGCTCTTGGCGGGCCAACTCATCTTCTAATGGGGTTTGCGGTTCTTTTGCCATGCCTAGCTCCTGAAAAGTATGCAGCGGTGGCATTAACGGCCACCTCGGTTAAGTAACGAGTATTAACCACGTATGGACGCTATATGGGGGCCATAAAAGCCATCTCAAGAGGGGCATTGAAGTGAGTTATAGACTACTGTATAAAACAACAATTATTGGATAAGTATCCAGCTTCTGTGCCGCACCGCCTCAGGAGGCCTTATGCTCACGCAGCTAGCAATCCAAGATTACGCTATTGTTGACCGCCTTGAACTCGACCTAACCCGTGGTATGACGGCGATTACCGGGGAAACTGGGGCAGGCAAATCGATTTTACTCGGGGCACTTGGCCTATGTTTGGGTGAGCGTGCCGACGCTGGCAGCGTGCGCCATGGGCGTGAGCGCACCGACCTTTCCGCTCGTTTTGATATTCAACATCTACCCGCTGCCACAGAGTGGTTGACTGCTCGCGAGCTGCCTGCTGAAGAGTGCTTGCTGCGCCGTGTGGTTACAGCCAGCGGTCGCTCCAAAGCGTGGATCAATGGCCACCCTGCCACCATCGCCGACCTAAAATCGCTGGGCGAGCAGCTGATTCAAATCCATGGACAGCATGCTCATCAGGCACTTATGCGTGAAGAAACCCATCTCGCCCTGCTAGATGATTATGCCGGGCTACGTGAGCGTAGCCAGCAGTTGGCTGAAACCTTCCGCGAGTGGCGCAGCGCCCGGCGGCGATTAAAAAAACTCAGCGAAGAAGGCAGTGAAGTTGAGGCAAAGCGGCAGTTGCTGCGCTACCAAGTAGAAGAGTTAGATCAACTGGGACTGGCAGAGGGTGAGCTGCAAACGTTAGAAGAAGAGCAGCATACTCTCGCCCATGCGGAAGAGACGCTGCGTGAAACCCAGTTTGCCGCCGATTGCTGCGCGAGCGATGAAGGTGGCGCTCTGTCGCTGTTAAATCAAGCCTATGCCCATTTAAGCGCGCTACCCGGCAGTGACAAAGGCACACTGGCCAATACCTTGGCCATGCTTAGCGATGCGCGCATTCAAGTAGAGGAGGCTTCAAGCGAGCTAAATCGTCTTGCCAGTACTACCGAACTAGACCCGGAACGCCTAGCCTGGGTAGAAGAACGGCTTGGCGATGTCCACCGTATTGCCCGCAAGCATCACGTTGCCCCGGAAGAGATTTGCGCGCTGCATGCCCGGCTCAGCCAGGAAGTCGAACTGCTAGAAGCCAGCGACGACGACCTGGAGTCGTTAAGCAACCAAGTGTCTGAATACCGCGAGCGCTATCGCAGCGATGCCAAACAACTAAGCGAGGCGCGACAAAAAGCCGCCGTTCGCTTGGGCAAAGAAGTACAACAACAGCTAGGGTTCTTGGCCATGGGTAAAGCACGTTTTGACGTGGACGTTACCCCGCGTGAAACGCCTACGCCAGAAGGCCTGGACCACGTCCAATTCCTGATTAGCGCGAACCCAGGCCAGCCTGCTAGGCCGCTAACCAAAGTGGCTTCGGGCGGTGAATTATCGCGCATCAGCCTTGCTATTCAAGTGGTGGCCGCCTCCCACTCCACTATTCCCAGCCTGGTCTTCGATGAAGTGGACGTGGGTATCTCGGGAGCGACGGCCGAAATTGTCGGTCAACTGCTACGCAAGCTCGGCGAAAACGGTCAAGTAATGACCGTCACCCACCTGCCTCAGGTCGCCGCTCAGGCGCATCAGCATCTGCATATTGAAAAACGTGCCAAACGAGATAGCACGCTGACCCATATGGCCCTGCTAGACGAGCGTGGTCGGATTAGCGAGCTCGCCCGCATGCTGGGCGGTGTAACGCTATCTGACCAAACACTCGCCCACGCCCGCGAAATGCTGCACGCTAGCCAACGGCCACCGCACTAAACGCTTTTTTCAATCGATAACGCGCTAGCAAACGCCACACACTATAAAAAAACGCCCCTAGGGCGCGAATGAGTCATCACTCGCACCCTAGAGGCATTTTATTTAGCGCGACTATTTTTTATTTGTGGGGCCGCTGTCCTGTCGGGTTACGTCCGACCCACGGGGGCGTACGTAAAGCACCAGGGCATGGTCCACAAGTTCATAGCCGTGCTCTTCGGCGATCTCTTGCTGACGTCGCTCGATGATTTCATCGACAAACTCAATGATTTCACCACTTTCTAAACACACCATATGGTCGTGGTGGTCTTCTTGAGTCATCTCGAACACCGCGTGGCCACCATCAAAATTATGACGGATCACCAAGCCTGCTGATTCAAACTGAGTCAGCACGCGGTACACGGTAGCCAAGCCAACATCCTCGCCCGCATCAATCAGTGTTTTGTACACTTCTTCTGCGCTAAGGTGGTGTTGACCCGAAGCATTTTCGAGAATCTGCAGGATCTTGACGCGCGGCAGGGTCACTTTCAGCCCGGCTTTGCGCAGTTCATGGTTCTGATCGGCCATGGTTGCTCTTCGCAGTAACAGGTTAGGTCGGGTATGATCGACCGAAACCACGATAGTGAAGAATAGGCTCAAATGCAAAAATTGACTCGTATCATTACTCTTTCCGTTGCCCTAACCGTTGTTAGCGGCTGCAGCTACGTTGGCGTTTACAAGCGCGACATCCCTCAGGGCAACTTGGTGACCGAAGAAATGGTCAGCCAATTACAGCCAGGAATGACCCGAGAGCAAGTCACTTATGTGATGGGTCGCCCGTTGCTGGAAGCCCCATTTGACACGCGAGAATGGGATTACGTTTACCGTCTTGATAAAGCGTACGCGGGTGTTGAGCAGCGGCGTGTAACCCTTACGTTCGATAACATGGGGCGTCTGGTGAACGTTGAACAGCAAGGTGATTTCTCTAGCGATCTGCCGGTCAGCACGGATACCGGCGCAGGCCCTGCAACAGAAACAGCAGATCCAATCACCGGCATCAACGCACCTAGCCAACGAGTACCTACGTCAGAAAATGCCACAGCGCCATAGCCAGTGATGTCTTCCGAATAAGTTACTCGCCTCTGGCTTGACGCTTTGCCCGCTCTAGGCGAGCAGCTTTGGGGTCTATCTCCAATGGGCGGTAGACCTCAACACGATCTCCTGGGCGCAGCGCTTCTTTTTCAGGCTGGCGCAGCGCTTTGCCAAAAATTCCCAGCGGTGCCTGTTCAAAGGTGTCGCTGGGAATCTCGGGAAACAGGCTGGGTAGATCTGCCATCACTACCGCTTGGCGTGCGGTTGTGCCTTGGCGCACCTTTAAGGCCACTAGACGCTGTTTGTGCGGCAAGGCAAAGGCAACCTCTACCGAGAACGTATCAACGGCCATAGCGCTCGTCAGCACGCTTCGTGAAGGCATCGACAAGCTGCCCCGCAATTTGCTGAAATAATTTTCCAAACGCCATGCTAAGCAAGCGATTGGCAAATACAAATTCCATTTCCAAGCTGACTTTGCAGGCGTTTTCCCCCATCGGGATAAATAACCAACGCCCTTTAAGCTGCTTGAACGGCCCTTTTACTAACGACAGCTCAATCCGCTCGGGGGCATATAAATCATTTCGAGTAGTGATTGTTTGCTCCACACCCGCACGTCCAAGGGTCATCTCGCCAATTAAATGCGCCTCGTCATGCTCTAGCAGGCGCGCACGGCGACACCCCGGCAGGAACTCGGGATAGCGTTCGAAGTCATTAACCAGATCGAACATTTGTTGGGGGGTGTGCCGCACCAAGGCGGTACGATTAACGGTTGGCATTGACCTCTCCGCTGACTTCACAGTGCCCAAAGCGTATCATGGGAAACATTTTTGTAGACCTTGAATGGTATCACGCCTCCCCACATAACGAAGGGGGTGCTACTGACAGATCAACGATGAGGTTCCATGGCCACTAAGAAAGGTAACAGTAAGGGCCCTAGCAGCAGCGTTATTGCCCAAAACAAGAAGGCTCGGTTTGAGTACCATATCAACGAAACCTTAGAAGCAGGTTTGGTACTCGCGGGCTGGGAAGTTAAAAGCCTTCGCGCTGGTAAAGCACAGCTTACCGACACCTATATTTTGGTTCGTAACGGCGAGGCTTTTTTACTAGGCAGCCATATCATGCCGCTTAACACAGCAAGCACCCACGAAATTGCTGACCCGACGCGCACGCGTAAGTTGCTTCTGCACCGTAAGGAAATTGCCAAAATTTTCTCGGTAACTCAGGACAAAGGCCACACTTGCGTGCCGCTCAAGCTCTATTGGAAACGCAACAAGGTGAAGTGTGAGCTGGCATTGGTGACCGGCAAACAGCTGCATGACAAGCGCGCCACCGAGAAAGATCGCGACTGGAGCCGTCAGAAAGGTCGGATAATGCGGGAACATAACAAGGCATAACTGGTCAATTCGCTGTGAGCACGTTAGAATGCTCATCTGTAATCAGGGGGCGACATGGTTTCGACGCTGGTGACAACCCTTGCGGTGCATGCCGAGAGCGTGATGTATCTCGTAAATCCCACATCACGAAAAATAGTCGCAAATGACGAAAACTACGCTCAAGGCGCGCTAGCAGCTTAAACACTGTTAGCTTCTTGTCTGGCCCAAAGGTGATGTGCCTATTCATCACTGATGGGATACGAGCTAAAGCTGATAGGACCGCGGTTGGTGGTGTCTTCTCATCAATCGTTAAACTTAGAAGGCTCGCGTGGCTGAATCCTGATCGTCGGAGTCAGTTGCGTTAAAGCAAATGACGAAATCTAAGCATGTAGAGCCAATAGGCGCGTGCTGGCGGACGCGGGTTCAATTCCCGCCGCCTCCACCACCTGACTATACAAATCAAGCACCTACGGGTGCTTTTTTTGTGCCTGTGGTCTGAAAAGGGCCTGTTTAGGCATAGTGTGGTCAACATTTTGGTCAGTTTTTCTTAAACGCCTCATCCCCTCGAAGCTAACCACGTGTAGCGACAGAATTCAGCACAATTGCATTATTGATACAATATAACATATCATTTTATGTGTTTAATTCTAACGTTTAAGGGAAGACACCTGTGCCACGCTCTTTATTTCTGCTTACACCGCTTGCCACTGCTCTGCTTATTAGCTCCTCTGCCTATGCAGATGATCACCATCATGGGCACGACCACGGCCATGATCATTCTGGTCATGCTCATGAGTACGACACTTATGAACATAACGACGATGGACATAGTAACGATGAGCATAGCGAGGCTGAAAACAGCATTAACGTTTCCTTAGTTGTGGAAGGCATCTACCACAATCGTTTTTCAGGAGATGCAAACTCACCTGCAGGCTTTAGCCATGAGCACGAAGGCAGTCACGATCATGAGGGAGGACACGACCACAGCGGCCATAGCCATGATCTCGACAATGGATTTAACCTGGGACACTCTGAAGTTGCCATCGAAGGGCAAACCGCCCACCTTGAGGGCAAGGCCGTTGTTTCGCTAACGGAAGACGATATCACGCTGGAAGAGGCTTTTATTGCGACGCGTACGCTGCCTAACGGGCTGCGCTTACAAGCCGGTAAGTTTCTTTCTGATATAGGCTACATTAACGGCCGACACCCTCACGCTTGGGATTTTGTTGAGCGCCCACTGGTCAATGAGTATTTGTTTGGAGAGCACGGTCTGCTCGATACAGGCCTACAGCTAACCTGGTCCCCCAACAGCACCTTGACGCTGGGTAGCGAGCTGTTTCAAGGCGAGGGAGAAGGCTTCAGCCGCTTTGATGAAGGGGGCTATGAGGATCGCGCTAGTGGCCCTCGCGTGGGCACAATTTTCGCTAAATACCGCCCAGATCTCGGTGCGAATAAGCAGCTAACGCTGGGAACGTCTGCGGGCATGAACCGTCAGTATGTGCGTGTCGATGACCATGGTCACCATGCCCATACTGCTGAAGGCGACAACTGGTTCGCAGGCTTAGATGCGCGGTTTAACTACGATGCGGAGCAGCCCGGTTACCAGGGCAACTGGCAATTAGGTGCGGAATACTTCTATAGCGAACGCGACCTGCAAGAGCATGTGCAACACCATGATCACTTTCATGCACACGACCACTACACTGAGCAACAAGATGGTGCTTACATCGACGCTATTTACGGTATTGCGCCTCGCTGGGAAGTCGGCCTACGGGCAGAAGCATTAGGGTTAACCAACAAAGTGATGGGAACCCACCCTACCGCGATCGTCTCAGAAGACACGTCCTGGCGGCACAGCGCGCAGCTCACTTGGCATGTACGCGATAACATGTTCGTGCGCACCCAACTGACCCGCGAAGACTTTGCAGGGCATGATGAGCAGTGGGTGGGAATGGTGCAGTTCAACGCAGCGTTTGGCAGTCATGCAGGACATAACCACTAAGTGCGCTAAATCATAGATAAAAAGCCCGTCTCATATTCAAGAGACGGGCCCTACCCTTAGCCTGCACACCGCGCAGCCGGCAATCAACCACCAGCCAATGTAAAGCGTGATGCACTGAAAGGGCTAATATCCAACTGGCTATCACGCCCTTGTAGCATGTCAGCTACCAGACGCCCCGTCGTGGCACCGAGCGTTAGCCCTAATTGGCCATGACCAAAAGCCATCGCCACGTTTTCAAGCAATGGCGATTTATCAATCACAGGCTTGGTGTCTGGCAAGAAAGGGCGCCAGCCAGCGCCAAACTCCATACCAGCTGTATTCAAAGATGGCAGTATCGTCTTGGCTTTTTCAAGAATGATCTCCGCACGCTTGAAGTTCGGTTCAGCATGGTTGCCAGCAAACTCAATCGTGCCGCCGATCTGTAGCCCTCGCTCCATAGGAATCAGGCCAAAGCCGCCATCAGCATAAAAAGTGGCGTGGGTTAAGTCGACACCAGGGTTGGGTAGCAATACCTGATAGCCGCCGACCTTAATCAACGGCACCTTAATGCCTAATGCTTCAAAAAACGCCGAACTGCCGTTGCCTGCGGCGACCACCACCTGCTCGACCGGCAGCCTCTCACCGCTAGCCAGGGTCACACCAACGGCACGCCCTCCCTGGCTCTCAATACGCGACACACTATCCTGTACAAGTTTGCCGCCCTGCTCTACAAAACTGTGAGCAAGCTCGGTTAGGAAGGTTTCGGTATCGCACACCGTACGCCAATCTGACAACAACAAGCCGTGAGAAAAGCGTCCCGCTAACGCCGGCTCCATAGCGGCAATCTGTTCGGCATTTAGCGTTTCGGAAACAAACCCTAGCGCGCGGCGTAGCTCTACATAAGTTTGCTCATGGGCCAGCCCAGCCGCATCGTCAAACAGTTCAAGGGTTGGGTGGTGGCCAATCAGATCGTCACGGCGGCACTTCGCTAATAAGGGTTCATAATCCTGAAAGGCGCAGCGCGTTAAGGACGCTAACTCATGGGCAATAGTGTCGATGCGCGAACGCCGCGCATGGGTCATAAAGCGCAGCATCCAAGGCAGCAGTCCTGGTAATGCTGATGGCCGCAGTGCCAGCGGCCCTTTTTGATCCAGCAGCCATCCAGGCACTTTTTTGATAATACCAGGCTTGGACTGGGGAATAATTTCGCTAACCGCAATCTGCCCGCAGCTCCACTTAGCGGTACTATCGCCGGACATAGCGGGCTCTACGAGCGTTACGTCGAGCCCCTCTTTTTGCAGAGATAACGCACAGCAAATACCAACGATTCCACCACCAATGACCACGGTTGGATGCGTTGTAGTCATTATTATCCTCCTGGTTTTATTCGGGCGTGCTTGCAAGCAAACCCAAGTCGCAGCGATTCGGTTGTCGGCAAAAAACGCCTAGCTCAAAAGACAAACACCCCGCCTTTCGCAAGCCGGGGTGCTGTCTTATCGGTAAAACACGTAACGACTAGTGACGATCAACTCGAGCTAGGAGCCGGATTCGGGCTAGTAACGGCTGCGTCAGCAGCAGCTCCCAATGCTTCGGTAGAGGCAATCGCTTCCCCCTGCTTGTCCCACAGTGCGCGCTCTTCATCGGTCGCTTTGGGCGAGAACAAGCCCATCTGCGCGTAAAGAATACCGATTAAGGGCGATAACCAGCAGGCAAAGGCCAGTGGTATATACAGCAGGTTCTCAACGTTACCTTCGCCAATACCAAGTCCTAATACGCTAATGACAAAGGCACCACCTGCGTTCCATGGAATGAGCGGCGACATCAATGTTCCACCTTCCTCAACACCACGCGATAGGTTCAGGGTTGAGTAACCCAGTCCACGATAGGTAGGCGCGTACATACGCCCCGGTAGCGCAACGGATAGGTAGGGATCGCCTGCCACTAGGTTAGTTGCAAAGGAGGTAGCAATTGCCGAGGTTTGAACGCCTTTGAACGAGCGCACCTTGGACATAATGGACTTGATGATGGTCTCCAGGCAGCCCGTTTTCTCCAACGCACCACCAAAGGCCAGGGCAATCAGTATCAACGAGATGGTCCACATCATCGACTGAATACCGCCACGGTTTAACAGGCTGTCCATGGCTTCCACGCCCGTTTCAATGGAGTAACCATAGTTAGCGTAAGTAACGATATCGTGCAGACCTACCCCCTGAACCGCCATGGCAGTTACTGCACCCGCCATTACACCAGCAAACAGGGAGGGAATCGGCGGCATTTTCTTGACGGCTAGACCAATAACCAGCACCGCTGGCAACAGCAGCCAGATAGAAATAGTAAAGTGCTCGTCTAGTGACGCAGTGATGGCATTAATGCGCTCAAAAGATGCCGCTTGATCATCAATCATGGTGAAGCCCACCACCAGATAGATGGCTAACGCGATCAGCATGGCCGGAATCGTCGTTGGCATCATGTTTTTGATATGCGAGAACACATCGTTGCCAGTAACCGCCGCCGCCAGGTTGGTGGTGTCGGACAGCGGTGAGACTTTGTCGCCAAAAAAGGCGCCGGAAACAACCGCACCAGCGGTCCAGTAAATCGGAATTTCAAACCCAGCGCCGATACCAACAAGCGCTAAACCTACCGTACCAACGGTTCCCCAGGAGGTCCCCAAAGAAACGGACACCACCGCACAGATCAGCATCGCCGCGGCAAGGAAGAAAGCCGGAGACAACAGAAGAAGGCCGTAATAGATCAGACTGGGCACGGTACCGCTGGCAATCCAGACGCCAATAATCATGCCCACTAAGATCAACACCGAAACCGAAGGCAAAGACACGTTGATAACGTGAAACGCCCCATCTTCAATCCGCTTCCAGCGGAAGCCAAGCTTGATTCCCACTAGCGAGGTTATTGCCAAGCCGATAGCCAGCGGGATATGCGGTGTGAAATCACCAAAATAGAAAATTTGTACCCCGATGGCGATTAGTGTCAGCACAACGGGCACAAGGGCAAGCCCGAGACTGGGTTTTTGACGAACCCTTTTTGGTTTATCTTCCATCTTATAGACCTCGTTATTATTGAGTTTTTAACAGGTTTATCAGCAACGATGTTTTTTGTTCAGCAGGATAATTTTTAGATTTATCATCTAAGGCGTTAGCAATAGACATGTTTTCTAGAGGTATACTGCCTTTTCATCTATACCAGCTAATTAATCACAATGCGTCATCGCACTTTCAACACTTCAACGACATTGCGATCACATCACTGTTACAAAAGAATACGAGGGTAACGATGACTTAACGTGTCCATTCCTCGGCTTTTCGTGCTGCTTCCAGGGGAAATACGCATGATCCAGCAAATAATACTGCTGAACTAAGTACGTTAAGAAACTATTCAAATTTATCTATAAAATCTTCTAAAACAGAAAAATAAACTAAAAAACGCCAGCTTTATAAGCAAGAAGCTGGCGTTAAATTTCAATCAAACAACAAATAACTCCAACAAAAGGCGAATCAAATTGAAGCGATAGCGCGACCCATTTGTTAGTTAAACAAGTACTCCAGCAGCCTATGGTAAAGAGGGATCCCAAGCATCACGTTGAGAGGAAAAGTAATGCCGAGTGACGCTAGCATAGCAAGCCCAATGTTCGCTTGAGGGATAGCTGCGCGCATTGCAGCCGGCGCCGCTATATAGGAGGCACTAGCAGCCAATGCGGCAAGAATCACCACAGAGCCCACTGGCAAACCAACTAGCGTACCTACCAGAATCCCCAGCAATGACAGCAGCAATGGTGTGACCAGTGCAAAGGTCACTAAGCGCCAATGATGCCACGGCATTGGGCGCAGTGTTTGCGCGGCGGTTAACCCCATTTCTAGCAGGAACAACGCCAGCACGCCTTTGAAAGCTCCAGTAAACAGTGCGGTGACTTCCTCTCCTTGAAATGGCCCGTATAGCGTGCCGATCACGACCCCACCCGCTAACAGGATAACGCCTCGATTGGTTAAAGTTTCATGCCATAACTTGCTGGTGCTCTCTTTAACAGCGGCTCCTTGATAGCGTCTAAACAGGGCAATCGCCACCATAATCGCGGGTAGCTCCATAGCGACCAAATAGAGCGTTACTTCACTCCCCACCGCTAACTGACGTGCTTCTACATACGCCAGAGCGACCGCAAACGTACCCGCACTGACCGAGCCATAATGAGCAGCAATGCTAGCGCTGTCGGCGGCGGAAAGGCGCACCCAGCGGCGCAACACTGGCATCAGCATCAGCGGTATAAACGCTGAAAGCAGCGCTACGCCGGTAAGTTCTGGCACCAACCCCCAATGAATATTGCCATGCAGTGCCATTCCTCCCTTTAAGCCAATGGTGAGCATTAATAACAGGCTTAGGGTGTCGTAAGTAGCTTTAGGTACCTGAAGATCCGACTTCACCGCTCCGGCGACTAGCCCCAATAAAAAAAACATCACCACAATATCTGGCATCACCACTGCTCCCTAGGGTCAAAAGAGACTGCATTTTGCGAGCGATGACACTAGATAACTAATAATATATTGAAAGAAAGTCATAGATAATTATCTATGGAGCTATCATCACCCTATCACGACTCATTAATAAGCAGTGGTGATAGTTAATAGGCAGTGATGATAGTTAAACTAAGGACTTGAAAGAGTAGCTAGGCGCGATGCCGGAAAGACCCCGCCCTGAGCAATCAGGGCGGGATGGTAAGAGCCTAACGTAACGTTAAAGGCCAATAGCAGATGAGGTGGATCGGCGAGGATCGGCACCACCAAAGAACATCCCATCTTTGATCATGATTGACTGAGCAGCGCCCATGGCTGACTGCTGACTGACCGTGTGGCCACGCTCTTCAAGCAAGTTAAGTGTATCTGGACTAAAGCCTGCCTCAACGCGAATCTCATCAGGCACCCACTGGTGGTGCATGCGCGGTGCGCTAACCGCTGATTGTATATTCATATCATGATCAATAACGTTCATTAACACCTGTAGCGTTGTGGTGATAATACGTGAACCGCCGGGACTGCCAGTAACCAGAAAGTTTTTGCCGTCTTGTTTGACGATAGTGGGCGTCATAGACGAAAGCATTCGTTTGCCTGGCTCGACCTTATTGGCTTCGCCGCCAATCAATCCATAGGCGTTGGGCACGCCGGGCTTGGCTGAGAAATCATCCATTTCGTTGTTGAGCAAGAAGCCCGCGCCATCCACCACGATTCCAGAACCATAGCTGAAGTTGATGGTGTACGTGTTTGAAACTGCCAGACCACCATCATCTACAATGGAAAAGTGAGTGGTTTCATTAGATTCGTAGTCGTTCGGATTGCCAGGCGCAATGTCTGCACTAGGGGTAGCTTGATCGCCAATCTGGCTACGCAGTTCGGCTGCATACTCCTTTGAGGTGATGCCGGCTAGAGGCACATCGACAAAGTCAGTATCGCCCAGGAACTCCGAGCGGTCAGCGTAAGCACGTTTCATGGCTTCGGCCATTAGGTGCATGCTTTCAGCAGAGCCAAAACCGAGTTCACCGATGGGGTATTCTTCGAGAATGTTCAGCATTTGCACAATATGAGCACCACCGGAAGAAGGAGGGCTCATGGCGTAAATATCGTAGCCGCGATAAGTACCATGGCTGGGCTCACGGATGATGGGGGTGTAACTAGCCATGTCTTCCATGGTGATCAGCCCATCGTGACGCTCCATCTCGGCAACGATCAGCTCTGCCGTTTCTCCTTCATAAAACTCGCGAGCCCCTTGTTCAGCAATGCGCCTGAGTGTCGCAGCTAGATCAGGTTGCTTGAAAATATCGCCGACCTCGTAGGCGCTACCGTCCTCCTTGAAGAACTTGGCCATGCTCGCATCCCAGGGCTCAAAGCGTTCTCTGGTCTCTTGTAGCCCTTGAACAAAGCGTGGAGGCACCGCGAAGCCATCTTCAGCAAGACGAATGGCGGGCTCCAACGCTTCAGCAAGACTTAGCGTGCCATACTCTTCCAGGGCCAGAGCTAGCCCCGCAACGGTGCCAGGAACACCCGCGGCCAAGTGAGTAAAGCGGGAACGCTCGGTCACTGCATCGCCATTTTCATCTTGGAACATAGCTTCAAAAGCAGCCGAAGGGGCCATCTCGCGATAGTCGATGGCAATGACTTCGTCGCTTGTTTCATCCGAGATCAGCATAAAACCGCCACCACCGATATTGCCGGAACGTGGCTGGGTCACCGCTAGCGCAAATCCAGCTACTACGGCTGCATCAACGGCGTTGCCTCCTTCAGCAAGAACATCACGGGCAACCTCTGAGGCAAGAAAGTGGCTGGTAGCGACCATGCCATGGCTACTCTCTTGAGGATGAAAGCGCTCACCTTCCAAGATCGCTTGCTGAGAGAATGCCTGTGGAGAGACTAACAACCCGCCGATACATAAACTGGCCGTCAGCGTTTTAAGCGGACGCGAAGTTAAAAAGGGGATCAACATAGGTGAAATTCCTTATAGTTATTAGCTTACAAACACCGAGATTATCAAGGAACACTTTGCTGTCAAGCGGTGTTCTGGATCTTGAGGAGCAGCCCAACATGCATCACTTTAGTGAAACGTAGTTTAAACTCACATGCCCACACCTACCCGTCAACGGCAAGAGATAAGTCTAGCTTCTCGATGATGGCTTGCCAGGTATTCAGAGACGCCCCAGGAGTTGCGGTTGCCATGAACATTCGCCATCTGACCTTTAGGTTGCTCCAGGTATACGTAACCGTCGTTAGATGTGGCTCCATCAGCGAAGCCGCAAGACAGCTTCACCTTACCCAGCCAACCGTGTCACAGCAGTTGAAACGCCTCAGAGAAGCGGTAGGCAGCCCGTTGTTAGAACAGCATGCCCAGCGACTGACGATGACCGCCACAGGGCAAGCGCTTTATCAGGCAAGTCGGGATGTTTTGGGGCGCTTTGACGACTTTGCGGACCAGCTCAGTGATTTACAGTATGGCAGTAAGGGGCGATTTAGCATTGCCCTCGTGAACACTGCTCAGTACGTCTTACCACGCCTCTTAGGGCCTTTTAGTCAGGCGTTCCCTGATGTCGATGTCACCGTTCATATCGGTAATCGTCGACAGGTATTGGCGCGCTTTGAGCGCCAGGAAGACGATCTTTATGTCTTTAGCCATCCGCCCGCGCTTGCTCACGCGGTCGCGTCACGCTTTATGCGCAACCCCTTAGTTGCCATTGCCGCCGCCGACCACTCTCTGGCTCAACAGAAAGCCGTGACGATGGAGCAGCTACTAAGTGAGCGCTTACTGCTACGCGAGCCTGGCTCTGCCACACGCATGCTATTAGACAGCTGGCTGCAAGAGCACGGACTGACCATGCAAAAAACATTACAGATGGCCAGTAACGAGGCCATACGAGTAAGCGTGGCAGCCAATATGGGCGTTGCAGTGTTATCTGAACACGTTTTGCCTAATGAGCATCCTGACCTAGTAGTATTACCCGTTCAGGGGTTACCTATTGAAAGTCACTGGCAATTTATAGTGCGTAATGATCAGCGCCTTCCACAGTCAGCCCAGCGCTTTCTTCACTACGTTCACGAACACCTGACACAGTGGATTGAACCGCGCTTTGTATGCAATGAACTAGACACCCTACTGAACGCCTACCCGACGTTTCCCTTGCGTGGATAGAGCTTCGATTCATTGACTTGCAGACGCAGCGATTCCCGCTAATGTGTGAAGCCTACGCTTGGAATAACGCCTAAGTGAGCACACTAAGAGATTAGATAGCATGCTGTATGGGATAAGTTTAGCCGTCGGTATCGTACTATTAACACTGGGGGGCGAAGCTCTCATCCGTGGCGCTGTCGCCGGGGCCAAACGAATGGGAGTCTCTCCACTGTTAACGGGCCTCGTTGTCGTTGGTTTTGGCACATCTTCCCCCGAACTGGTTGTTTCCATTGATGCCGCCATTCGCCAGCAACCAGATATTGCCGTCGGCAATATCGTGGGCAGTAACATAGGCAACATACTGCTGATTCTTGGTCTTTGCGCAGCCATTTGCCCCATGTCAGTACAGCCGCTGGCGCTAAGACGAGACGGTGTGGTGGTGGTCGGCGCTAGTCTGCTATTTATTGCTCTGGCCTGGAGTGGCGCGCTCGGCCGTTGGGATGCGGTCATATTATTAGCCGCGTTGACGGCTTATCTCATTTGGGCATATCGCACTGAACGCGCTCAACCACTTCCCGCAGCCGAAATGCATAGCGCAGAAGCAGACGAACTCACTGCAATTCCAAGCTCAACAACCATGATAGTTATGGCGCTTATTGTGGGGCTCGCGATGTTGATAGGTGGCTCGCAGCTGTTACTTTATGGTGCCATTGGCTTAGCTCAAGCCATGGGTATTTCCGAAGCAGTTATTGGCTTAACGATTGTTGCGGTAGGTACCTCGTTACCCGAAATGGCGGTATCGGTGATTGCGGCTCTTCGCCGCCACGCTGATGTGGCTGTCGGAAATATTTTGGGCAGCAACATTTTCAACCTTCTAGGCATCTTAGGTATATCAGCTTTTCTACAGCCCCTGCCTATTGCCGAGCGAGTAAGTCAGTTTGACCAATGGGTGATGCTCGGAGCAGCAGGCGTATTGCTACTGTTTCTTTACACAGGCATGCGGTTATCTCGCTGGGAAGGCGCCGCGCTACTGGGCGGCTATGTAGCCTACCTTACGCTAAGTTTTACAATCGTCTGAGGAACTAGCTGTGCAAATTGCCACCCTCGGCCCTAGCGGCAACAATCATGAATTAATTGCTCTGCGCTATTTAGCGAAGCATGGTCAGCCATCCACGAATCTTCATCTTTTCGAACAGTTTGAAGAGGCGTTTGAAGCGCTGGTTGAGGGGCGAGTAAGCCACCTACTCCAGTGCACCGCTCACTTTTCCCACAGCGATTGCGTGGGCCGCTATATGCACCGCGCCTATCCGGTTGATGTCTTTATTGCCGGCAGCAAGCCTTTAGCGTTAGTTGCCCAGCGTAGTATTGCCTCCCCTCATCATGTAGCTATTCAGCCAGCTACCCGCCACTACACGGATTTAAGCAGCTTTGGCGATATTATCGAAGCACCCACGACGGTTGCCGTGGCAGAAGGCTTGCTAGCGGGTACCTTTGAGGCCGGGATTTGCGCTGAAGAGGTCGTAAAACAAGCGCCTGAGCAACTTAAGCTGGTGCAGTCGCTGGGGCCTGCACTAGATACCTGGGTGGTGTATGCCACCACCCAATTACCGGCCACGTCGCCGTTGTTTTTAAACCATGCGCCATTAAACGAGAAAGATAACAGCCGCGCCCGCCACCACTAGTATTACGCGAAGCCAAATGGCTTTACGGGCAATGACACCAAACGAAATAGCCGTTAAACCAGCGGCTATTTTTAAACCATCGAGCAAAGCGCCCGCTGGATTAAAAGCAAGCTGAATAACGTCAGGGTTCGCGACCATCGCCAAGGGAATGATGTACAGCCCTATCCCAAGAGCCATAGCCTTAAGCGCTACTTTGAGCCAGTTTTCACCTACCATTCCAGCCGCGATAAACACTCCTCCACAGACAGGCGGCGTAATCGTCGAGAGCAGCGCGTACCAAAACACAAACAGGTGCGCCAACAACGGCTCTAATCCGAGTGATATAAGCGCTGGCCCCGCCACCGACACACAAATCACATAGGCTGCTGTTGTCGGCACCTCCATGCCCAAAATCAGGCAGGCCAGTGCGGTTAACAACAGCGCAGGCCATAGCAGGTCATTTGAGAGCGATAAGATACCCGACGTGATCTTTACGCCAAGGCCTGTTAACGAGAGCACACCAATCACCAGTGAGGCACACAAAATAATCGCGCCAATGGTGGCAATTTGCCGCCCTGCGGTAACCACCGCATCCGCTAAGCGATTTGCAAACCCAGTGATTGAGAAACGCAGCGTAACATCGACCAGCAGCAGCGCTACGCCGGCAAATATCGCAATACTAGCGGCATATTGAGGCGTGTACCCGCCGTTAAAAATACGCTCTAACAGCAGTACAAACGGCACCGCAAAAAAGAGTGATGTGATGAGCACTTCTTTGGCGGCTGGCTGCTCGCTGGCATCAATCGGCTGCAAGTCATGACGCGTTGCGTAGGCATTAATTCCCATCCATACCGTCAGAAAATAGAGCACGGCCGGTAGCGTTGCTGCTGCCATGATTTGTGTGTAGGGCGTGCCGGTTAGCTCTACCATGACAAAGGCTCCCGCCCCCATCAGCGGTGGCATTATTTGCCCGCCTGAAGACGCCACCGCTTCTACCGCGCCCGCAAACGAACGCGGGTAGCGCAAACGTACCATAGAGGGAATCGTAATCGCCCCAGTAGAGGCAACGTTCGCTGAGGCTGAACCTGAAATGGAACCCATCAGCGCCGACGAAATCACCGACACTTTAGCCGCACCACCGGTTAAGCGCCCAGCAACGGCACTCGCTAAATTCATGAAACCTTGGCCAGCTTCGCCAGCATTAAGCACCGCACCAAAGATCACAAAGATAGCCACGACACCCACGCTAACTCCCGTCAGCGAGCCCCAAAGCCCTCCTTCTGCAATCGTCAATGAGCCCACCATGCTTTGCAGCGGCAAACCAGGGTGACCAAACGCCCCCGGCACATACTGCCCGAAAGCCCCATAAAGCAGTGCCACTAGCGCAACCAACGGCAGCGGCCAACCAATCGCACGTCTTGCGGCCTCCAGGGCCAGCACAATTAAGAAAAGGCCAATCGCCATCTGCAGATGGGTATCAATAAAGCCATACTGATTCGCAAGCGTGGCTTCGTTAAGCGCGATGTAGGCGCAAGCTGCTATCCCCAATAGCGTCAGCCCCCAGCCACTAATGCGCTGAAAGGGGGTTTTAGCCATATAAATCAACACCCAAGGCAGCAGTAGCGCCATATGCAACGGCCTGCTCACCAGGGCGGGCGTTAAACCGTAAAAAATAAGTCCTAAATGAAACCCAACGCTAATGACACCTAACGCGATCCAACCAGGGGGCGCCACCGCATTAGGTGTGGCGTTATCAACCGTCTGAGACGAAAAAAGAGCATGCATGCCGAGTTGCCTATCCCTATAAAACAACGCAACGGCCTACAGACCGTTGCGTATTATCAGTGCCAAAAAACGCTGCTAAGGCAGCCTTTATCGAAGAGCGTCAGGCACATCGACTCCCGCTTCTTCATAATAACGCAGTGCACCGGGGTGCAGCGTACCGGTCATATTACTCAGCATGTCAGGCGAGATACTGCTCCACCAAGCCGTTTCTTCAGCCATGGCATCGCGACGCTCCCAGAAGGTTTTTGTCAGCGCATACGCGGTATCGTCATCCATTTGTGAAGTTGTATAGGCGATGACCGGCAGCGACGTAGTTTGAACATCCTCATCCACGCCTGGGTACGTGCCACCAGGAATCGTCTGACGAGCAGCACCTGTTTGCGCTATCTGCTCATCGCTAAAGCTAACCAGGGTGATTGGCATGCTGGCAGCCGTTTCAATAACATTCGGGGTTGGGAAGGAGCTGGCCGTCACAAAGGCATCAATCTGACCATTTTTTAACGCATCTGGCCCACTTCCAATAGAAGCATCAGCAATACGCACTTTCTCTTCCAGCCCAAACAGCTCTAGATACCGAGTAGCTTCCCGAGCGCCAAAAGTACCTCGGCCGATTAAGATATGCTTATCTTCAAGCGCAGCCATATCGGCCACACCGCCATCGCCTGCAATCACAAAATGCATAGTGATAGAGGGAATAGGAAATAGGCCGCGGATCTCTTGGAAACGAGGATGCTGACGCTCGGCAAAAGCCCCTTCCCCAGCCATAGCCTGTTCAACTAAGGCTGGCGGCGTAGTGAATACATAGTTACCTTGCCGGGCCATCACCTCCATCACGTTCTGCACCGAGCCCTGACTCTCTTCTAGTGTCAGGATAATGGCATCGTCAGTGCCTTGGCGCACTGCCTCAGAGAGCTCAACACCCATCTGGTAATAGGCGGTTCCCGCCGATGCTGATTTATAGGTAACCCGTGTTTCTGCTTGTACTGTCATTGCAGCAGCGGCAAGGGCAAGCGTGGCGGCCGAGATGCCTAACGTGCGATAAAGGGAGCGAATTGAATGATGCATATGAGTTCCTTAACGTGTCCAACGGCCAGCTGTGTGGCCTCGTTTTTATTGACTAAAAGCGATGACAAAAGCTAAATTCCAAGCCTTTAGACGCGACATAATGATCAACCATACCAACGCAGCCATCAATATGGTCGCGCAGGTTGCTCAGTTTTATTACAGCCTGAAGATCGACCCACAAGCAGCAAATATACCTACAAAGCAACGGAGACCAACAAATATCGTAAATCTATTATGTTTATCTGACTTATGATTAAACTCTTTACATTTATTTGACCATATTGCTATTAGCTAAACGGATAATTTCCAAAAAAAAGACGTAATAACTTGCTTATCAAAGCATTTCATTCGGTTTAATTCCGTATTGCAATGCAATATAACTTGTTAAACTAACGCCGCTTATTCCCCCTACCTTTTAACCAATATAAGGATAAACACGCCATGCCGACGCTACATAATGACCCAGGCCAGCTCCGAGTTTCTCGTTGCTGGCCTTTTTTGTTAGCAGCCTTATTATTATGCATTAGTCCTTCCGCTTTTGCAGTGACTGGAGATATCGACTTAACCTCCTCAACCGTCGGATTTTTTGCCGTAGCAATCTTCGTGCTTGCCTATGCCTTAGTAATGGCAGAAGAAAAAATCCACATGCGTAAGTCTAAACCGGTACTGGTTGCTGCCGGTATTATTTGGGGACTCATTGGCTGGGTGTACGTCCAAAACGGCATGTCTGATACGTCAGAGCATGCGTTTCGTGTGACACTTTTGGAGTTCACCGAGCTAATGCTGTTCCTACTGGTTGCCATGACGTATATCAACGCCATGGAGGAGCGCCGTGTATTTGATGCCCTGCGCTCGTGGATGCTCCGCAAAGGCTTTAGCTACCGCCAGCTGTTCTGGTTAACGGGCGGCCTTGCCTTTGTGCTATCGCCAATTGCCGATAACTTAACCACAGCGCTGCTAATGTGTGCCGTTATCACCAAAGTTGCTGAAGGGGATAAACGCTTCATTAATCTCGCCTGCATCAACGTTGTGGTAGCCGCCAATGCCGGCGGTGCCTTTAGCCCCTTTGGCGACATCACCACGCTGATGGTCTGGCAAGCAGGTATTATTCAGTTCCAGGAGTTTTTCATCCTATTCCTGCCTTCCTTGGTAAACTTCCTGATTCCTGCCGTCATC
The DNA here is from genome assembly GCF_024138895.1 of Halomonas sp. XH26. Classification (NCBI taxonomy): domain Bacteria; kingdom Pseudomonadati; phylum Pseudomonadota; class Gammaproteobacteria; order Oceanospirillales; family Halomonadaceae; genus Halomonas; species Halomonas sp. XH26. Next base: position 339,078 of record NZ_CP071889.1, on the reverse strand, counting down.
ATGAGCATGTTTATTAAGGATCAGAAGCCCAGCAGCGTTTATGAAGATGTATGGCTCAAACGCGGTGCACGGCGAATCATTGCACTGTTTTTGATCACTATCGCCACTGCTGTAATGTGTCATACGCTGCTGCACTTGCCACCTGTACTCGGCATGATGACTGGCCTTGGCTACCTACAGTTTTTCGGCTATTACCTACGCCGCAGCCTGCCTCGCTCACTGGAACGCAAGCGTGAACGCTATAGCCGCCGAGGCGATAATAAAAAGCTCGAGCAGTTAGGTGGTGTAGTGCCGTTTGATGTTTTCAACCGTGTCGCCCGCGCCGAGTGGGACACACTGCTGTTCTTCTACGGGGTTGTTATGTGCGTAGGCGGCCTTGGCTTTATGGGCTACCTTGGACTGCTTTCCGAAGCGCTTTACACCGGTTGGAACGCCACCTGGGCCAATATTGTCTTGGGGGTTGTGTCAGCGGTAGTCGATAACATTCCGGTAATGTTCGCGGTACTGACCATGGAACCGGACATGTCCCACGGGCATTGGCTACTGATTACGTTGACGGCCGGTGTGGGGGGAAGCTTACTCTCAATCGGCTCGGCAGCGGGGGTTGCGGTGATGGGTCAAGCGCGTGGCGCTTATACCTTTATGGGCCACCTACGCTGGGCACCCGTTATTTTTCTCGGCTACGTCGCCAGTATCCTTGTTCATCTGTGGCTTAACGCCGACAGCTTTGCCGTCTTTGGTTAACAAACAGCTGTAATCAGCTCAAGTCCGCGTCAAGCGCTAACAAGTGCTGCGCGGGCTTTTTAGTACGTCTCAAATAAATACTCAATTGGCGTCGGGCGGCCAAATAAATAGCCCTGGTAGCGGTAGCAGCCATGACCTTTAAGCCAGTCAAACTGCTCTTTTTTCTCGACGCCTTCAGCCACCACAGTCAGGCCAAGACTAACCGCTAAAAGGATAGTAGTATCCACAATCGCCGCATCGGTCTTGTCTGTTAGCAATTCACGAATAAACGACTGATCAATCTTCAACTCATCCAACGGTAAGCGCTTTAGATAGCTCAGCGACGAATAGCCTGTGCCAAAATCATCCAGCGCGAAGCGAATGCCTTGGGAACGAAGCTTTAGCATAGTGCTGCGGACTCGCGTGGGCTCACTCATCAACAGACTTTCTGTTACCTCCAATACCAAACGGCTTGGTGGGGCCTGGGTTTGTGCTAACAAGCTTTCTACATCGCGTATGAACCCAGGTTGCTGGAACTGCACCGAACTCACGTTAACGGAGATAGTGAGTGCTGCATACGCAGGTTGCTGCGCCCATTTTGCTAACTGTTCACAGGCTAATTTCAATACCCAGTGCCCAATAGGCAGAATCAACCCGTTTTCTTCCGCCAGAGGGATAAAGGTGGCTGGTGATACCCAGCCACGCTGAGGGTGGTACCAGCGTAATAAAGCCTCAACGCCAGTAGTGACGCCTTGATGATTGACCTGAACTTGGTAATGTAGCGACAGCTCATTGCGCTCTAAGGCTTGATGCAGATCCCCCTCAAGCTTGGCCCTCTCTAGCACACTAGTTTGCATATCCATATTAAAAAAGCGCAACGAGTTACCGCCAGCCGCTTTGGCTTGTTGTAGCGCCATATCTGCTTGTTGTAAAACATTGTTTACGCTTAACCCTGAACACTTAAACAGTGAAATGCCAATACTGGCGGTAATCGGCAGTGCCCGGTCGTTACGCAGCTTAGCAACCGCTTCTAAGAGCTGCCTTGCAAGGCGTTCAGCCTTGTGTGTTGCTTTACCTTGTTGCTCACCTAATGCATTTAACAGTACGACAAACTCATCGCTACTAAAGCGGGCAACGGTTGCCTCCTGAGGCAGGTGTATTTGCAATCTTTCGGCAACATTAATCAGTAATTGATCACCACTCTCGTGGCCTTGAATGTCATTCACCAATCTAAAATTATCTAAATCAACGATAAAGATTGCGCTGAAGTTTATTGTGCAATTATTTTGATCCGTGACATCGGCTAATAATTCCATGAGACGCCGACGATTGGGGAGACCTGTTAATGCATCATAAAACGCTAGGCGATGGGTTTTAGATTGCATTTCCAGATACTCAGTAAGCTCTGTAGAGATACCGCATAAGCTAGGCGCTTCACCTGGTGCCATGGTTAACGGCATCTTAATAGAAAGAAAAGTACGTACATGCTCCTCACCCTGCAGCATACTATGCTCTTCAACCGTTACTTTTTTGCCTGAATCTAAAACATTTTGATCGATTTTTCTTGTTGCTTCGGCGCTTTCGGCATCAAAAAAATCAGCGTCACGCTTTCCAATAATATTTTCTGTGGACTGATTAAAAAGCTCACTTATTCGACGATTGACGTAACGATACTTTAGCGAGGGAGATTTAATATAGATAAAGGCATCTACACTATCTAAAATAGTCGCCAATAGCGCCTCATGAGTAGTTAACTGATCTCGGTTAATTTTCATTCGGCGCTTAAGCAGTATGTTGCCTAACAGCGCTAAAACAAGCAGTAAAATAAGTAAACCACCCCCCCACCACATCCATGTAGGAGTTAATTGTGATGGGGTTGACTTAGCTCGCCATGCACTTAACGTTTCATAATAAACAGAGCCATTATCCTGCTTCCAGCGACGTAAAACATCATCGATATGATTAAGTATCTCATCAGAGAGTTGAGGTGAGGCGGCATAAAAAAGCCTTGCTGGCTGAAAAATAACAGGCGTATCACGCAACCCATAATCGTGAGCCCGCCAGTCGCCAAATAGGTGATTAGCGGCCACAAGGTCTGCCTCACCATCCGCAACTGTCTGAAACCCTCTGGCGAAACTACTCACGGGCAGCCAAGTGACGTTGATATCAAAACGCTCGGTTACCGCCGCCAAATAGCTTTGCTGAACGGACCCTGACACCACGGCTACACGCTGCCCCTCAAGATCAAAAATAGCGCCGATCTTAGCCCCTTCACGCTGGTAAAGCTGTGACCAACTATGCATCACCGGCTCTTCATGAAACGAGATACGCTGAGCACGCTCTACACTCCAGGCAACGTCAGGTAATAAGTCAATGTCTCCTTGCTCTAACAAGGTAAGACAGTGTTGAAAGTCACATTGAAGACTTTCAAGCTGCCACTGCTCTTCTTTGGCAATCGCCTGCAAAAGGTCGCCTAGCACGCCTCGAGGGCGACCTTCATCGTCAGCGAAGAGTTTTGGCGGATTGTGGTACACACCAACGGTCAGTGTCTCAGCCGATAAGGGGGTTGTTGCCAAACATCCAGCTAGCAGTAATGTTCTCGACATAAAGTGAGCTAGAGCGCACAACGCCCCCTTTTGAGTAGAAGATGAGCGAAGTCCGAAACAGCTCAACGTCTGGAGCATAGATAAACCTACGCACCGGGCATGGTAAGGGGGCCTGCGCGCTCAACAACCCGTTGCCAGGCAGGATCACTTTCAATACGCGCCACAAATGCTGCGATAGCCGGATACGTTGCCAACGATTGTGTCGCGGCAACGGCCTGTAGTGGAAAACTCATTTGTATATCGGCCCCACTCGGCCAGTCACCCGCAAAATTACTTCGTTTGTCTAGGTGCGATTCAATAATGGTTAGATGTTGTTTTAGTTGGGGCTGGATAAACCGCTGCTGCACCGTTGAGCTAATTCCTTTTGCTAACGGCTTAATCAGCCACGGAGACTGCTTAGGCAATTGGCTAAAGACCAGCCCCATCACTAACAGCGGCATTAACGAACCTTCTGCATAGTGGAGCCAGTAGCGATAATTCACCCACTCATTACGGTTTTCTTCAAGGAGCTGATCTTTGGCATTACCATAGCAGTTGACGAGATAATCAATAATTGCCCCTGATTCTGCCACGGTCAGCTCACCGTCGGTAATAACTGGCGACTTACCCAGCGGATGGATTTTTTTAAGTGATGCCGGGGCTAGCTGAGTTTTAGGATCGCGCTGATAAACCTCAATATCATAATCAAGGCCAAGTGTTTCCAGAAGCCATAAAATACGGTGCGAGCGGGATTTTTCGAGATGGTGAACGCGGATCATAACTACTCCATGGGGCGACTTGGTACGCTAGCATTGCACCAACGTCAGTTATCCTTTTACTGCAAGCGTATTTAGCTTAGCACTATTGCAGCGTTGAACCCCATGAAGCTTAGCAATTATTTATCTTATTAAAGAAACGCCAAGAGCATGGCTTAAGGCATTACCAGATCAAAATTAAGCCTATGTTTTAAATCATTTTTAATAATATTAACATGCCCTCATCCATTCTGTACTACGTTCTATGTTCATGACGCCAACGTGACAATATATCTAATGGCGACCATTTCCCTTCCAGCCAAGGGGCAAGTAGGCGCGTTGAAAGTGGAATAAATAAAAACACCATGACAGGCGTCAACATCATCGTACTGACCAGAACACGGGGCACCATGGGCCAGTCCGCCAAGGCACTGCCAAATACCCAGTTAAACAACAGTGAAATGGGGAAAAAAGCCAACCATACGGCGATGGCTTGCTTCCAGCGCGGAGGCGTCGTGCCCGAGCTAGACTGAAACCAAGCATCTAGACCGGTGGCACGGTGCTCATGAGGCGCATCATATAGCCCCTTACCTCGCTGTAGCCATGCATTCCGTGAAGCCGAATGCTCCCAGGCTGTTAACGTATCACTGCTACTAAAGCGGAAAATGATCTGATATTCGTCATCGCTATTGGGGGGTGCCAAAACACCGGACCCCAAATAACCAGGAAAGTCAGCCGCCAAGTCGCAGCCTTCGTTTAACCAACGGTTAAAATCGTGATAACGGCCGCTCGCCACTCGACGGGCTACCATTAACGTAACAGGTGAGGCAGACATGATATATCTCCTAATGTAGTCACAGCGAATTGCCGGGTAGGCAAGCTGTTGGCCTTCAGGTGGGTAACCCCAAAAGCGGCACTCGCATTATACAAGCAATGATGATGCCATGTGGTGACAAGAAGTGGTGATGAGGTGATAACTAGTGGCCTGGTAGAGGCTGACGACGTTCGCCCCGCTGAAAAGACCTAACGTGCAAGTAAATATCAATGGCGCTGCGAATTGCATCGGCCTCTAGGGCATCTGGTACCACGATAGGCCCTTCCACTTCGCCTCCTGAGCGCAAAACCCTATCCACATCAGCACGATAGCGTTCTAAAAGGTGTTCTATGTTGATACGCACACGATGCACTTCTAGCGAGAAAGCATGTCTTTGTTCGTTACGCTTAACGACATCCAATGGATTTTCTGCCGCTTCGATTAGGCTCTCCAGCGTATTGAGCACTAATTTTTCAGCCCTATTTAGATTGGGTATAACGGCATAAATGAGCTCATGGAGCGTTAGATTTGCATCGCTATGGTGCATATGCCGAGTCAACTCTTTGAGAGAGGTTGAATGTTGATAAAACGCCCCTGGTCAGAAAATTCCAATCGATAAACGCCATGAACTCCCTCTTGTCCAACTACTCGGCGCAGCGCTTCAGCAGGAAAAATGACCCAGCGGCCATCGACGCTGCGCGTTCGCACGTTCGAGTAGCGCCCTTCGTAATGCGCTAGGCACTCACTTTTTGACAGATGAATAACAACATCAATTATGGGCATGCGAATGATTAACCAAACAATAGCTAAGCGGTCGTTTTAGGCACGACGATTACGTGCTGCGATTCCTTCATAGATGCTCTATGCTAACGCAAACAGCTTATCCTTCGGTAATTGCTTATGGATCTTTCTACCCTAACCCCCTTTGTTTCTTCATATGCGTTACCGCAGCCTAAGGTAAGCAGTACACAGGCTAATCGGATGCCGTCGGAGGAACAGAAAGCTCACGCCTCTGAGACTGCACAAGCAAGTGAAGAGACGGACTCATCCGCCAGTCGCGAAACGACCGGTCCTACGCGCCCTGACGGTACGCCGCTAGCACCTGAAGAGATTCAGTACTTAGAGCAGCTTAAGCAAACTGATCGAGAAGTCCGCCAGCATGAAATGGCCCACCAGACGGTGGGCGGCCCCTACACCGGCGGTGCCAGCTATGAGTACGAAGTTGGGCCAGACGGTAAACGCTATGCAGTTGCGGGTGAAGTACCGATTGATTACGGCCCCGTGCCAGGCAACCCCACGGCGACGATTGAAAAGATGCAAACGGTCATCGCGGCAGCGTTGGCGCCGGCAGAACCCTCTTCTAAAGATATACAGGTGGCGGCTCAGGCAAGACAATATTTATTGGAAGCCAAACTGGAAGCCGCTCGCGAGCAGAGCGAAATGAATGCTGCACGCAGCGCTGGGGAAGCTACTACAGAAGAAGTGACAACAATGCCTGATGAGCAGGCAGCCTGAGCCGTTGGCTTTCCCACATTAGATTGCAATTACTCATCCTATTAATGTCGCTTAGGGTGCTGGTGAAGCAGCCCCTAAAAAACGCTGATTCCAGTAATCGACATCCAGTGGCACGCTGACCACGGCTCGACCGCTACCAGGTGCGTGGATCATTTGCCGGTTCCCACCATAAATGCCTACGTGTGTGGCTTTGGCGCCATCTCCAAAAAACAGTAAATCACCTGGACGTGGCGCATCAACCGAAGGCAGCGCGCGGAACTGATCATCAGCAGTGCGGGGCACGCGGATGCCCGCAGCGCGATAAGTCATTTCCACAAGCCCCGAACAATCCAGCCCCTCCGGAGTATTGCCACCAAAGCGATACGGTGTGCCAATCGCTTGCTGGGCATGAGAGAGAATCAACGCGCGTTCCATTGAAATGCCCGCTTGAACACTTGAGGCGGGAACGGTAGTTATCTCTTTGCTGGCACACCCAGCTAATAGCAGCAGCGTGAATAGCGTTAACAGTGGGGACAGACGGATAAATGGCATACATCGCTCCGGCTCAGCACGTTAGCAATGCTTATATCATGGCCTATGCGCAGCTTACCCGCTACTGATTCGTAGGTGGCTATTACTAACGCACTATGACTAACGCCCTATCCACTCTACAAAGGTGGTTTCGCCTAACGCATGGCGCTCATGGCGCAGGCGGCTCATCGCAGCATAGGGTAAGTCCATCACTAAGCCGTTACCAAGCGGCTGCCCCAGCACTTGGCGCAGCAGCGCATTGCAAACAAACAGATGTGCAACCACCAACACGTGCTTACCGGGCGGATTAGCCAACAGCCGCTGCCAGGACTCACTAACCCGAGCATCCAGCGCTGCCAACGTTTCTCCTTCTGGGGGAGCGGCTTGGCAGGGATTAAACCAAAATGCGCTCATCGGCTCGCTGCCCTCATCGGCAAATACCTGGGCATGCGTTTTGCCTTCCCAGCGTCCCAGGTGAAGTTCCGCCAAGTCGTCATCAACTTGTACAGGCACATCAAACTCCTCGCCTAGCCACAGCGCAAATTCGCGGCAACGTAGCAATGGCGAACTGACAATCGCATCGTAAGGTGGCTTGCCCTCTACCGTGTGGCGCATGACGGCATCACTCACTTGCTTCCAGCCCGTTTCACTCAGTGGGTGGTCGGTGCTGCCACGTAGCATGCGCCCGCCGACTGGCTCTCCATGGCGCATAATATCGATGGTGGTGATGTCTGCATTAGGAAAACGCATGGTTTCTGTTCCTCAACAGGCTAACTAAATGATCGCGTGGCGCACACGGGCGGAGACCCACTCGGATACCAGCACCGTGGCAAAAATCATCACAAAGATGACGCTAACTTGGTTCCAGGCAAGGCTGTTAATTGAGGCATTGAGCTGCAAGCCAATACCACCAGCCCCCACCAAACCCAGCACGGTAGACTCACGAATATTAATATCCCAGCGATACACGCTAATACCTGCAAAGGCAGGCATTACCTGAGGCAACACAGCGTAGTTCATCACCTGTAGGCGGCTGGCGCCGGTGGCACTAATCGCTTCAACGGGGGTTGGATGGATCTCTTCAATGGCTTCATAAAGCAGCTTGCCCACAAAGCCAATGGAGCGCAGCGCAATGGCGATAATGCCCGCCAAGACGCCAGGGCCAAGAATGGTGACCAACAGCATGGCCCAAATCAGCGAGTTGATAGAGCGCGACGAAACAATAATAGTGAGCGCCAAGCTGCGTATCAGTGGGTGCGGCGTGGTATTGCGTGCCGCTAAAAACGCCACGGGAAAGGCCATGACAATGCCTAGCGCCGTCCCTAACGTGGCAATGTTCAAGGTATCCCACATGGGCTTCCACAGCACATTGGCATACTCCCAACGCGGCGGCATCATACGGCTGATTAAGTCGCTGCCCTGGCGGCCAGCATCTTCAACAAACACCCACATGGTGTTATCAGAAATCACTTTCCAACATAGTAGAAACAGGCTGATGCCTAGAAGCCAGGCAGCGAATTGCAGCCACTGGGCACGGGTAGTGCGCCGCTGCCAAAGCGGTGCCCCTTGGGGAGATGTTGAAACAGGCATATCGTTTCCTCTTATGACAAGTGGCGCGCCGTTACTGTGTCCAGCGGCGAACATAGCTGGAGGCATACTCACTCATCAGTACAATAGCGATGATAATCAGCAGGATGGCAGCAGATGTGCCGTACTCGTAGCGGCTCAACGAGGTATTCAGGGTGGCACCGATACCGCCAGCGCCGACAATGCCAATCACTGACGACTCGCGGAAGTTGATATCCAATCGATACATCGAGAGACCAATTAAGCGCGGCATCACCTGAGGTTGAATGGCATGATTCATGGTTTGCCACCAGCTCGCCCCGGTGGCGCGTACGGCCTCTACCTGTCGCCAGTCGAGGTCTTCAATATCCTCTGCCAGCAGCTTGGCCATAAAACCAATCGTGGCAAACGCCAGGGTCAACATGCCCGCAAACGGCCCGAAGCCGAACATCACCACAAACAGAATGGCGATAATAATTTCCTGAAAGGTGCGCGAAACGGCAATAATCGCGCGGCATACGGCATAAATAGGTAATGGCGAGATATTACGCGCCGCCCCCAGCCCCACGGGAATGGCCAATAACACGCCAATCACTGTAGAGGTTAACGTCATGGTCAGACTTTCCAGCAGGCCAGCGATAATGTCGCTCTGGCGGCTCACGAAGTCCGGCTGCAAAAACGCACCAAGAAAATTGAGTGCGCGTCCGGCCCCTTCCGCCACACGTGCCCAGTTAACTTCCACAGAGGCAAGTGCGAGTACCAGATAAACCATCGCGCCTAGCACCAGCCCCCAACGCACACGCGGGTTATCAATCAGTGGTAAGCGCCGCCAGTGCCCCTCACGCGCAGCCTGTTGGCGCGCCAGTGAATTGGTGCTGCTCATCGCGCGCCCCCACTCGCTAGTCTTTCTAACCGGGACAGCTCGCAACCAGGATGAAGCCGATGTGCTTCGCTCTCTTTCGTATTCTGTTCAGTTTCATCATCGTCGGAGTGTTCTGGGGTGGTATCCCAATCCTCTTCACCATAGATAGTCGTGAGAATCTCACTGGTAAGCTCGCTAGGCTGCCCGTCAAAGACGATTTCCCCAGCCCGCAACCCGACAATACGGTCAGCAAACTGCTTAGCCAGCGCGACGTCGTGAATGTTGATAATCGCGGCCAACTCTCGCTCGGCGCATAGTTCACGGATCAGGCGCATGATCTGGCGCGATGTTTTCGGGTCGAGACTGGCGGTGGGTTCATCAACCAGCAGTAGCTTTGGGCTTTGTAACAGCGCGCGGGCAATACCGACCCGCTGGCGCTGGCCACCGGAAAGCGCATCGGCGCGCTTATCAATAGCGTGGGGTAAGCCAACCCGTTCCAGCAAGCGAAAGGCTTCGGCCACGGCTTCCTGTGGGTAACGGCGCAAGAAACTACGCCAAAATCCCACATAACCTAGCTGACCAGACAGTACGTTCTCCATCACGGTTAAACGGTCGACCAGTGCATACTCCTGAAAAATCATCCCCATGGAGCGGCGCGCGTGGCGCAGACGATTGCCCGAAAGTTTGGTCAGCTCTACATCTTCCAGGCGAATACTGCCTTGGGTGGGTTCTACCAAGCGGTTCACGCAACGAATAAGCGTGCTTTTCCCTGCACCGGAAGGCCCGATCAGCGCCATCACTTGGCCCTTAGGTAGCGTCAGTTGTATATCGGTTAACGCACGATCCCCAGTAGGGTAACGTTTGCCAACGCCGGTAAGAGTCAACATGAGAGTGCCCCATTTACGAGTAGTCAGGTACATAGCAATTCGGCCAGAAAGTTGCCTTCCTGGCCGATAGGGTTTCAGAACGACTAGTATGTTAATCGCAGTCGTAGGTCACGCCATTAGCATCGGCAATGGTGCGAATGACCGACCAGTTTTCCTGATAAGTAATCGGGATAAACTGCGCTTCACCGGAATTGGCAAACTCAGTCTCAAGAGCCGTGCCTTCCCAGTCGTAGCTGAAGAAAGCATCCTGAATTTTCTCGGCCAGCTCAGGGTTCAAGTTATTGGCCAGCCCATAGGCGGTGGTGGGGAACGTTTCAGAGGTGTAGATAATCTCGTAATCACCTTCGTTGACAACGCCACGAGAAATCATCCGCGCGCCAACAGAGTTAGCAATGGCAGCAGCTTCGTAGTCTTTGTTTACCACCCCTAAAATGGAGTTGTCATGAGAGCCGGAGAACGCAGTTTCGAAATCCTCACCAGCCTCTAGACCGTACTCGGAACGCAGCAGCGCAGAAGGCGCGCGGAAGCCAGAGTTAGACGTTTCAGAGGTAAATGCCAGCTGGCTGCCTGCCAAGTCTTCAACCGACTCAATGCCGCTGCCGGGATAAGTGATGATCTCCATCTCATAGCCAAAGCTACCGTCTTCAGCAGCCATCATGGCAAAGGGACGGAAGCCGCCGCAGTTAACTGCAACCGGTACGCCGCCCGTATTAAAACCAGCCACATGCAGGCGACCTGCGCGCAGTGCTTCCTGCTGAGCCGCGTTGGACTGAACCGGGAAGAACTGCACCCGCTTGCCGGTGGCATCGCTTAGGTGTTCGAGAAAATCCGCCCAAACATCGGCGTATACGGCGGGGTCTTCGACCGGCGTGTAGGCAAAGACCAAGGTATCCGGGTCGACCCACTGAGACTCATCGCTGGGTACGTCAGCAACCATGTCACCGTCATTATCAACATAGCGCGAAGAGAGGTCAGCGTAGGCACTAACGGCTGCTAGCGAAAACGCACTAACCACAGCAGCGCTAATCAACGTACGAGAAAACGATTGAGACAGACAGAGAGGTTGCATACATCACCTGAGCGGGTTATTTAACAATGCCGCTATGGTGGTGCCCAATCATGACAGCGAAGGGACATTAAAATGACAAGGTCATGACCCCTCAGTGACAGTTAAGTGAGTAAAAACTCTGTGCTACCTACTCCACGTTGGCACCACACAGCATCCTCGGCGCTCTACGAATAAACTGTTACCCACTATTTTTTTTGCTTGGTGCTTTAACTCGGAAAGTTGCGCGGCAATGTCTAGCGCCTTGCAGCTAGTGGTATCAGTGACCGGCTTAACAGCAATAGAAACACTTACAAAAGGAATAAACATCACCGCACCCTGGCGGTTTTCTATATGGATTCCCCCTTGCTGACGGTCTGCCTCTTCATAAAACCCGGGCGCCATCACTTCAAAAGAGTGCAATATTTGCTGGCAAACGCCCTCCCACTGCTCTAAGGGAAGCAGCATCATAAAGTCATCACCACCAATATGACCGATAAACCCGCCAGCGCTCTCTACCTGCGCCTGAAGCAGACGTGACAAGGAAATAATCACGTGATCGCCACGGGCATAGCCATAAGCATCGTTAAATGCTTTGAAATTATCTAAATCAACGTAGGCGGCCGCAAACCCTTCGCGCTGATCGAGATAAGTGACCAACGTTTCGTTTATCAGAATATTACCCGGCAATCCGGTAAGCGGATTGGCATGACGGGCCTGACGCACCTGAATGGCGGTAATTTCGCGCAATAGGTCCACAATAGTCCCCATTCCCAGATAGCAACCGCGACTATCCACAATAACGAAATCTTCCTGCTCGATATCGCGGCTATCGGTTAGCTGCTGGCTAAGCGCCTCAAGAGACAAATCTGCGTCGGCCACTAGCATTTTAGGGTCCGCAATCTCTAACACCTGACGCTTTGCATACAACGCGTGGCTATAGGGGTTGGTAAATAGCGTTAAAAACGCATTGCGACGCACCACGGCTATTGGCACGCCATCTTCTACCACCGCCACACAGCGTAGGGTTGTAACATCACGAAATCGCTCGGCAAGCTCTGGTACGGAGCACGCCGGCGACACAGCACTTATCGAACGTAAAATAGAGTGGGCGGTGCGCCCCGCCGGGCCTTTTAGCTGTGTCGTGGCAGGCAGCAGCATGTGCAGCTGCAAGGGCGGCTGAAGACTGGGTCGTGCAAAGTAAAACCCCTGAAGCAACGCCAACCCTCGGTCTAATTCCCATAGACAAAGGTGCTCAGCGGCAGTCTCAACTCCCTCAGCAATTAGTTGGCAGTCTAAGCTGCGCGCTACATCGAGAATTGAGCGTAAGAACTCACGCTTAGCAGGCTCTTGATCAATGCCAGAAATAAAGTGGCGGTCTAGTTTGACGAAATCAGGACGTAGTTCAGACCAATGGCGCAAACTGGAATGGCCAGCCCCTAAGTCATCTAGCGCCACTTGAAAGCCCATGTCGCGATAGTGGGCTACTGCTTGACGCATCAGCTCGTAATCATGAATAGGCACATGTTCAGTCAGCTCGATCACTACCCGCTCTGGGGGCAAGCCGCTCTCTTGAATGAAACTCAACGTTAAGCCTTCACGGAAGTCACGCTCAACAATCGTCAGCGGCATCACGTTCAGAAACAGCAATCCCGGCAGTTCAAGTTCTGCAAAACGCTGAATCGCTAGTCGTCGACACAGTAAATCCAGTTCGACTAACAATCCTGCCTGAGTCGCCACCTCAAACAGGCGTAACGGCGAGTGTAGCGGCGATGTTTTCGGGCCACGAATAAGGGCTTCATAGCCATAAATAGCCTGTTGATTGGCATTCACAATGGGCTGAAACAACACATGCAGCTCTTCTGCTGCAATAATCTGGTTCAACCACTGTGCTTCTTGTGCGGTCATATACCTGCTGCCCTATCAAACGTCGCCTGTTCCTTTGATTGTTATAGCTCCAGCTGATTTTAAAGCGCCATCAGGAAAGCATTCGGACAGCAATCGTGCGACATTTCCATGTCGTTTGTATGACACTACGACCAACAGCAGCGGACTAAGAGCGCGGGAGTTCTGACGGTGGAAACACCACATCACCGCCATCGACGTCTAGCTGGCGAATATCCGTTGGGTGGCCCTGTTCATCCAGGCTTACCAACCCAATCCCACTGGCATTCCATAGCCGCTCTCCGGCGCTAGCCCGGTCTGGGTCGCGGGGGTGAATACTTAGCTTGCGGCGCTTGGTGAACCAGTTGAGCGGCGATAACGGCGCATAGAGCCAACGGTTCAATCGGTCAAACGTGTTCAACAGCTGTTGGGGAAACGTATTTTTGATCCCACTGGAGGTAATTTGCCAAAGATGCGGTGCCTGCTTTTGACGACGTACAACAATATCGTAGGCAAATGAATAGTGGACGTCGCCAGATAAAATCACGTAGTTACCCGGCGTTTTTGAGTGCCGCCAAATATGCAGTAGTACATTGGCAGCCCCGCGATGCGCCATCCAGTTTTCAGCGTCCACCACCAACGGCTTGCCCGCCAAGGTAAACAGCTTTTGAATGATCTCTATCAGCTTGACCCCAAACATCGGGGCTGGGGAAACGATAACGGCGCTTTTAGTACCCAGTAACGCTTGCTGCATTTCCATCAGCGCCTCCCAGTCCATTAAACCCGAAGGACGGCTAGGGTTACGCTCACTACGCCAACGGCGGGTGCGCGTATCCAGCACGATTAGGGCAGGTGTGCCAGGCACCTGGTACTCCCAGCCCTGAAAGCGCAGTAACCGCTCGATGAAATTATCCTGGGCGCTCGCGTTAAGCGAGCTATCCTCTTCAAATAGTGTCGAGGATTGAAGCAACAGCGGATTAAGCTTATCCGGTGCATTGCCCCATCCCTGACACAATAAATAAGCCACTAACGCATTGCCGATAATACGCTTGGAAAACGGATGGCCGTAGGCACAGCGCTCCCAGTCAGCGGTCAAGTTCCAGTCATCGGTGACATCGTGATCATCAAAGATCATCAGGCTGGGAACGTGGGCCATTAGCCGTGCGCACTGGGGCAGCCCGGCAACAAAGTCGTCAATCACCATCTGCTCTTGCTGATAGGCGTCCGTTTCTTTGTCACCCAACGCTGGCGGTCCAACAGCAATGAGTTGCCAGGGCGTTGGAGACCATACCAGGCAGTACATGGCGAGCATTTCTGCCAGTGTCACTAAGTGGTTTTGCGCATTTGCGGAGGTAAACACAGGCTTTTTAACGCCGCCAAAGAAACGCTCACGCAGCGCAGCGTTACTGGTCACATCCGGCAACAGCGCTTCACGGTGATAATAGCTTTCGGGGGCGGCGTAAAGCGCTTGACTGTCATCTACCGTGGCTCCTTCCAACTGCTCATCTACCAATCCCAAACGCTCAATCAGTGCGTGTACCGCACGCAGCATCGGGCCAGCAACATCATCAACATAGACTTGGTCACCGGTCATCAGCAGCCAGGCTGGCCACTCTTTAGGGGTTGATTGGCGTTCGGCTAACCAGGTATCTGCCCGTACCAAACCATCGGCGCTGTTGTGATGGGGTTTACGGCACGAACCGTGCATCAACCGGTGATGCCGAGAGGCCAGCACAAAGCCTGGATACGCTTCGCCCTCATGACATAACCAGGGCGCCCAATCCGGCAGGCGTTGCCATTCGCCTTGGGTACCCTGTACCTGCAGATCGTAGGCAATTCGCTCATCGGTGGGCAGTGCGGTCGGCAAGCTCAGGTCAATAAAATGAATATAGGCGTGCTGGCCAATCGCCACGCATTGATGCGACTTATCCAATGGGTGCGTCTGGACACCCACTTGCTCAGGGTAAAGCACCAGTTGCATGGTTAGCGGCCGGGTCGCGACTAGCCACAGCACTAGCCGCGAAGGCGAAAGGCGACGCAGCAGTGGCCCCACCAGTACGTCCGGCAATGTCTTGGCGATTTGCGTCATGTCATTGTCTCTTGGTTAGGTCATGCATAGTAGCTACCGAGCAACCACAGGTAATTCAACAACCACCTCTAATCCACCCGCCTGGGCACGTTGCAGATGCATTTGCCCTTGATACAGCGCGACAAGATCCGTCACGATGGCCAGCCCAAGTCCACTACCAGAACGTTGCTCATCGAGACGTTTGCCGCGCTGCACAGCGGCTTGGCACTCCTGTGCGGACATACCGGGGCCATCATCGCTCACTCGTAGCGACAGCCGTTGGCCATCGGTTTGCAAACGAATGCTCACATCGCTTGCCGCCCAGCGAAGTGCGTTGTCCAACAGGTTACCGACGATTTCCTGAAGATCCTGCCCATCCATATGGACGCGCGCACTGCTGTCTATGTGTTGCTGCAGGCGAATATGACGGCGCTGCGCAAGACGTGTAAGCCCAGTAATCAGCGCCGCCAACGTATCCTGAACGGCAATTGGGGCGAAACGCGCCCCCTCGCCAGCAGCCGATGCCCGCGCTAAGTGGTGACGCACCGCATTGTCGATGCGCGAAAGCTCAACCTCCCAATGAGCGCGGCTTTCACTGGGCAATTGCTTAACCAGCAATCGCATAACGCTTAGCGGGGTTTTTAACGCATGGGCAAGGTTACCTGCGGTATGGCGGCTTCGCTCAATCAAACGCTGGTCACGAATAAGTACGGCATTCATTGACTCCGCTAGCATCGCCAGCTCATCCGGCAGGTGGGTGTCGAGCTGCTCAGCCTGCCCTTGCTCGACGTCCCGGAGATTAGCATTCATGCGTCGCAGTGGTGCCAACCCCCAGCGTACCTGCAGCGCTAGTACACCTAACAGCAGCGCACCCAGGCCCACCAGCCCCAGCCATAAAGCTTGTTGAAATTGTCGAATATCTTCTCGCAACGCATCATCACGGGCGGCAATGCTAACATGCAGCGGGGTTTCCAACGGGGCAAGGTAAATATCTCGCTCGACAATTCGCAACTGCTGGCCTCGCGGGCCGTTCCACGTGCGAGCCGATAGGTTTGTATTATCGACAACCGGTAGGCGCTGATCCCACAGCGAGCGCGACGTTGCCGAAAGCTGGTCATGGTCGGTAATTTGCCAATACCAGCCGGAATAAACCTGTTCAAAACGCGGGTCGCCCAGTGATCGATCGTAACTTATCTGCTGGGCAATCGGGTCAAAGGTAACCCCCGCAATGATCACGTTCAGCGTTGTCTCCAAGCGTTCATCAAAGGCATGAATTGCTGACGTACGATAATGGTGAGTGAGCAGCCAACCCGCCATAGGCAACGCTAGCAACACCATTAACAGTGCCGCCAGTAGAAGACGCAACGTAATCGAACGGGTCGACCAACGCTGAGCCCAACGGGTAATAGCTGGCTTCATGCGCCGGAAGGCTCTTCAGCGAGTAAGCGATACCCCTGACCACGCAGCGTGGCAATCCGCCATGCGCCTAATTTACGCCGCAACCGGCTCACTTGAACATCAATCACGTTGGAGTCGGGCTCATGATCACGGTCATAGACATGTTCAGAGAGCTCACTGCGGCTAACCACGCGCGGGGCAGCATGCATTAAGTAGCTCAGCAGACGCGTTTCCTGGGCGGTTATGCTAACCGGCCTGCCCGCCAGCGTGACATGCTGGGTATGGGTATCCAGGCGTAGCTCACCCACTTTTAGCACGGGATGGGCATGGCCATGACTACGACGCACCAGGGCACGCAGCCGAAACATGACCTCGGCAGGTTCGAAGGGTTTCGTCACATAGTCATCGGCCCCTGCGGTAAAACCTGCCGCTTTATCAGCCCAGCGCTCGCGCGCCGTCAAAATCAGTACTGGCAGATCAATGCCGTCTTCACGCCACGCAGAGAGCCAGCGCGTGCCTTCACCATCGGGTAGCCCCACATCAAGGATGACCGTGTCATAGGCTTCCGTGCGCACTAGAAAATCGGCTTCCTGGCCATTTTCCGCATGCTCTACCAGCCAATCACCCTCCCGTAGCGCTTGAATAAGCTCACGGGCGAGCGCCTGGTCGTCCTCTACCAGTAAACACTTCATGAATAGCTACCTTATTGGCGGCGCATCTCGTTAATACGCACACCTTCTATTTTCATTAACTGTCCACTATGGCCATCAAACTCAAACTCAACCACTTGATTCTGAGCGCCCAGCAGTTTGATCTCATACTCTACATGACCATCCTCACGCTCGACCTCTACTTCTATTACCTCGCCGATATAATTAGCCTCAAGCCAGTCCAAAATGGACTCTAAGGGCACGACATCGCCTCGCTGCACTTCACTGTGCAACGCTTCCCAGGGCTGATCACCAATGGCACTACCGGCCGGTGCAATAGCAAACATCGCGACAACGACGTTCACAGGCAGCGCTTTGCGCAAGCGCATGCGTGGCAGGCGCTGCCAATAACGTGAAAGGGTGAGCGTGAGGGGCATCTTTTTCATCGTACTAGAATGCCAAAAGCAACATGAACGTTAGATGAATGGCTTTGTCAGCTTACGGAAAGAACCGCGGTGTTATAACTGTTTTGCCTTATGACGAATGCTGTCTCATTCAACAGACGACGTCATTCAACAAACCAAGAAGGAATTTGATATGAACGCTATGAAAAAAATGTTGCTGATCCCGACCTCCGCGCTGCTGTTCACTGCGGCTGCAGGTAGCGTGCAAGCGGATACATTGCCGGTTGATCAGATTGATAGTGTGCTAACCCATGCCACTGACTATGGGTTCACCCATTACGAAGAGATCAGTATTAAGAGCCGTGGCCGTGCCGAGGTTGAAGGCTGGCTTGATGACGAATGGTACGCTGACATTGAATTTTCCATCGATAGTGGCGAAACACTGCAAGAAGAGCGTGAGCGTTTAATTACCGGTGCCTGGGGCATGAGTGAAGATGATATTCGCCAAGCACTCGAGGTAGCAAGCCAAGAGGGTATGAGCGAATTTGAAGATATCGACATTGATAAAAGCGGCATGATTGATGTTGAAGGCCGCGATGAAAATGGCCGTGAAATAGAAATCAGTCTACGCCAAGGCTCCTTTCAAGTAAGCGAAATTGACCGCGATTAACTGAATAGCACAATCCAGCATTAACTAAAGCAAACCATTATGCGGGCCACTTAGGCCCGCTTTTGTTGGCAGTTCATAATGTTTGATACAACAAATAAGCGGCGTAAGTTACTTTTTTAATTAGCCCGTGGGACATTACCAGCAACGCGCTGTAATGTGGTACGCATCATCAATAGTCATTGACTGTGTACTTCTGGGAGATGCCTTTGACGCTACCCACCACCGCAGAAGGCGTAAGCGACCGCCTAGAACATTCGGTATTGCGTGATCTTTCGTGGTTGCTCGCCACGCCTGATTTGATTGAGCTAACGGGGCCGACTACCTATCCAGGCAGGCCAACACGCCAGGAGCTTGGCTTAGTAGATTCAATTGATGACTGGTTGGCGAGTCTTTCGTCACTAGTGAGAACGCTAGATGGCCAACTGGCGACGCGCATGGGGCACTACCATGAGCGGCTGTGGCACCTGATGTTAGATAACGCGCCCAACACACGACTGCTCGCCAAGAACCTGCGTATTACCCAGCGGCGCAATACCCTGGGAGAACTGGATATGCTCTATCGAACACGGGACAACCCCAACCCCATCCATTTGGAAGTGGCGATAAAGTTCTATCTTGGCCTACCCGAAGGGCCTGGCGATGCTACCTGCCAAAGCCGCTGGATTGGCCCTGGCGGGCTGGATAGCCTAGCGCTGAAATGTAGCCATCTGCGCCATCATCAGTTGCCAATTTCGCGCACTGCCACCGCACAAGCGATCATCGCCCACTGGCTAGCGCCTAGAGATATAGGCCCCGCTCCACCACTCCATCACCCACTGACGCAGCGCCTAGCGATGCCCGGCGTACTGTTTTATCCCTGGCACGCAACGTTACCGCCGCCCAGCGGTGCAACGGTCGATCATCGACGCGGTAAGTGGTGTTATCTAAGGGATTGGCCGCAATTCGCAGCCCAGCGAAGCGAGACACTAAAAATGGCATGGCTAGAGAAGCCTCACTGGCTAGCACCGCCGCCATTGGCTAGGTTCTACTCTGCCAAGAAACATATGGCAGACGTGACACCCCTCATCCATCGCTACGGGCCGCAGCAAGTAGTGCTATACGACCCTCAGGCAAAAGCATTAACTGAGGAAAAGCCGTTTGAGCGGCTAGTCATCGTGCCTGATGACTGGCCACGCCAAGTACCGCTACCGCCCCGTACTCGCGATTAAACAACCAGCTCGTTAAACAACCACCAAGTTATCGCGATGGATCAGCTCGTGAGCCTCCACGTAACCCAGAATTGCTTCAATCTGGTGGCTCGGCTGGCCCGCTAACTGACGGGCTTCATCCGCGCCGTAGTTCACCAATCCTTTGGCCACGCGTGCGCCCTGCTCATCCACGCACAGCACCATATCACCACGCTTAAAGCTGCCCTGCACTTCACGTACGCCCACCGCCAACAGGCTAGAGCCTTTGCCACGCAGTACATTGACAGCCCCGGCATCCAGCACCAAGGTGCCACGCACCTGCAACTGACCTGCCAGCCAGCGCTTGCGAGCAGCGATTGGCGCTTGAGCTGGGCGCAACAGAGTACCCAGCGCCTCGCCTGCCATGATGCGGGAAATAACGTCCGGCTGGCGGCCACTGGCAATCACCGTGACCGCACCGGAACGGGCAGCCAATTGCGCAGCACGTATTTTGGTGCTCATGCCGCCGCGGCCCAAGGCGCCTCCAATACCAGCAACAGCGGCTAAGCGCGGGTCGTCGGCACGGCCTTCAGCAATCATTTTGGCATTGGGGTCGTGGCGAGGGTCGGCGTCAAACAGCCCCTCCTGATCGGTGAGCAGTAGCAGTGCATCGGCTTCTAACAGATTAGCTACCAGCGCGCCAAGCGTATCGTTATCGCCAAAGCGAATCTCATCAGTGACCACGGTATCGTTTTCGTTGATTACCGGCACCACACGCATCTCAACTAAGGTACGCAGCGCTGACAACGCGTTGAGATAGCGCTTGCGGTTGGAAAGGTCATCGTGGGTGAGCAGAATCTGGGCCGTTAACATACCGTGGCGAGCAAAATGCTGCTCGTAGCACTGGGTGAGACCGTTTTGGCCTACCGCCGCAGCAGCCTGAAGCTCATGAACGGCACTGGGGCGAGCCTGCCACCCCAGGCGCACCATGCCCGCCGCTACGGCACCCGAGGATACCAGCACAACTTCTTTGCCCTGCTGATGCAGCGTGGCAATCTGGTCGACCCAGCCACCAATGGCCGGCTCATCCAAGCCTCGGCCATCGTTGGTGAGCAGCGCGCTACCAATTTTAACCACCACCCGGCGGGCGCTGCTTAACGCCTCACGGCCGGGCAACTGCTCATTGCTTTCCACGTCGCGACTCTCCCAAGCCATTCCGCTCACGCGTTTGATTCCGTTAACCCTGCTGACGCCACCCATTCGGCCGACGGATCGGTTATGGGGCGTACTCTACCTCGACATCATAATCATCATCGTCAAAGTCGTCGTCATCTTCATCGTCGTCGTCACGCTTACGGCGACGGCCAAGACGCGCTTCCGTACGGGCCACTGATTCTTCTTCCATGCGGCGGCGCATTTCCTGCTCGCGGGCATGGGCTTCTTCATCTTCATTTTCTAGGCGCTGCTGCTCAGTCAGCCAGCGATACGCTGCCTGCACAAGCTTGTCAGTGCCGTCGCTGCTGATTGCCGAGATGCGGAATACCGGGCCATCCCAGTTCAGCGCTTGGATAATCGCCTCGGCGCGGGCTTCACGCTCATCTTCCGGCAGCAGATCAAACTTATTCAACACTAACCAACGCGGCCGCTCAGAAAGCGCCGGCGAGAACTGGCCTAGCTCATGAATAATCGCCTGCGCCGCTTCCACGGGGTCAGACTCGTCAAACGGCGCCACATCCACCACGTGGAACAGCAAACGTGTACGGGTCAGGTGCTTCAAGAAACGCAGCCCCAAGCCCGCGCCATCAGAGGCACCCTCAATCAGACCTGGCACATCGGCCATCACAAAGTGCTCGTGCATCCCCAGCTTCACAACACCCAGGTTGGGCACCAGGGTAGTGAACGGATAGTTCGCCACTTTGGGTTTAGCCGCGGATACCGAACGGATCAGCGTAGACTTGCCCGCATTCGGCATACCCAGCAGGCCGACGTCGGCCATTACCTTCATTTCCAGACGCAGGTTGCGGCGGTCGCCTTCGGTGCCCGGCGTGGTGCGGCGAGGCGCACGGTTGGTCGAAGATTTAAAGTGAATATTGCCCAACCCACGGCGACCACCTTCGGCCACCAGTACCACCTGACCGATATCGGTGACATCGGCGATCACCTCAAGGGTGTCCTCATCGATCACCGTGGTGCCCACCGGCACTTTCACATGCAGGTCTTCACCAGCTTTACCGCTCATTTGGCGGCCCATGCCGCCCTGGCCGTTTTCAGCTTTGTAAAAACGCTGAAACTTGAAATCAATCAAGGTATTCAGTGAATCGTCACCAATCAGGTAGACGCTGCCACCATGGCCACCATCGCCACCATCAGGGCCACCTTTGGGCACATATTTTTCGCGGCGAAAGCTCAGACAGCCATTGCCGCCTTTACCTGCCTCAACAATAATCGAGGCTTCATCGACGAACTGCATTGGATTCTCCCGGCCGCTTCCGCCGCCCTAACTGCAATATCCCGCCCATTAATAACAGGCAAAAGGGATCGAAAAGACAAAAAAGCCCCGCCATGGCGGGGCTTTTATTTCGTCATCTTCGCTCTGCGCAACAGCTGTTGCTTAGGCAGAAACGATGCTAACGAATTTACGGTTGTTCGGACCTTTGGTCTCGAACTTCACGAAGCCGTCGTTCAAAGCGAACAGCGTGTGATCACGGCCCAGGCCAACGCCAGTGCCTGCGTGGAAACGAGTGCCACGCTGACGAACGATGATGCTACCCGCGCTGGCTGCTTGGCCACCGAAGAGTTTCACACCTAAGCGTTTGGACTCGGAATCGCGACCGTTACGCGTGGAGCCGGCTGCCTTTTTATGTGCCATTGCAAAATCCTCCTTAAGGGAATCGACTGCTTACGCAGAAATTCCGGTAATTTTGACTTCAGTGAACCACTGACGGTGGCCCTGACGCTTCATGCTGTGCTTCCGGCGACGGAACTTGATGATCGTTACTTTATCGCCACGGCCGTGGGAAACGATTTCAGCGGAAACTTTGGCACCGCTTACTAAAGGTGCGCCAACGTTGACGTCATCGCCGTCTGCAACCAACAGCACTTCATCAAACTCAATCGTTTCGCCGGTAGCGACTTCGATTTTTTCGAGCTTGAGGGTTTGACCTTCTTGAACGCGGTACTGTTTGCCACCGCTTTTAATAACTGCGTACATGTCGCTCTCCGGACTTGTCGTTAATGCCGATTACGCCCCGCGTAATCAACGCTCATCGCCTTCCGCTCTTATCGACCTGCTGCGAGTGGCGCCCCTTTTGGCAGCCATCTGACAGGGAGCATGATGAGTGGGTCGCGAATTATAGCGACTATCGCGGTTTACCACAAGACTACGGGGCATTGTCAATCACACATCACACCACGAACGTCTATCACTACCTTGACGCCTCACAGACAGCCCCATAGCATGGCCCCAACTATCCTACCCCCGCGATGAACGGAACCCATGACAGCCAACGTCTCTCAAACCCCGCCTGCCAGCCCAACGCCTTCACCGCTGCACGCCGTGGTGGCCGATGACTTTGACGCCGTAAACCGGACCATTGTCGCGCAATTGAATTCCAAAGTGCCGCTGGTAGAAACCATCGGCCAATATATTATTGAAAGCGGCGGCAAGCGTCTGCGTCCTTTACTCGTGCTGCTGGCTGCCCGGTCACTGGGCTATGAGGGCGACAAACACATCACCCTGGCCACGCTGATCGAATTTATGCACACCTCCACGCTGCTGCACGACGATGTGGTCGATGAATCGCACATGCGGCGTGGCAAAAAAACCGCCAACGATGCCTGGGGTAACGCGCCGTCAGTCCTGGTGGGAGACTTCCTCTATTCGCGCTCGTTTCAAATGATGGTGGACGTAGGATCGATGCGCATTATGTCGATTCTATCCGGCGCGACCTGCGTGATTGCCGAAGGCGAAGTACTGCAGCTAACCAATATCGGTAACCCCAGCATTTCTGAAGCGGATTACTTTGAAACCATTCAAGGTAAAACAGCGATGCTGTTTGAAGCGGCCTCCCACAGCGGTGCCGTGCTTGCCGACGCCACACCTGAGCAAGAGCGCGCCCTGCAGTACTACGGCCGCTATTTAGGTCTCGCCTTCCAGCTCATCGACGACCTGCTGGATTACCAAGGCGACGCCGAGGCCATGGGCAAAAATGTCGGCGACGACCTGGCAGAAGGCAAACCTACCCTGCCACTGATTCATGCTATGGAGCGCGGCACGCCTGAACAAGCCAAGCTAATCCGCCAAGTGATTCGCAAGGGCGGGCTGGAACAGCTCGACGAGGTGCTTGAGATCATCAACGCCACCGGCGCGCTGGAATATACCCGCGCGCGGGCGGTTGAGATGGCCGATAAAGCCCTGGCCGAACTTGATGCCCTGCCACCCAGCCCCTATCGCGATAGCATGGCTAACATCGCTCGGTTAGCGGTTGATCGCAAAGCATAAAGTCTGCGCAACAAAGCAACCCAGCGCGAAAAAAGGGACTTGAAAAAAACCCTTCGCCTGCGTATGATTCGCTCCGTTGTTGAGCAGTGCTAAGCACTGCTTGGCACTGTTGCAACAATATTCGGAATATAGCTCAGCTTGGTAGAGCGCTGCCTTCGGGAGGCAGAGGTCGTAGGTTCGAATCCTGCTATTCCGACCAAAGAATTCAATGAAAACGGCCACTTGCTCTAAGAGCTAAGTGGCCGTTTTTGTTTGCTTCTCACCCTACCCTGGCGGGTGGATCAGCCCCACCACACTGACCAAGATCAGTACGACTCCCAGTACGCGGAAGAACAGCCCGGTGTCTGCTTTTAGCATGTAGCGGTGGGCTTTTTCGCCTAACAAATGGCCGATAAATGCGCAGGGCAGTAGCCATAGTTGATGAATCAGTTGGAGGTCGACGCCGGCGATGATAAACGACGCCATCTTGATCATCACCAGGATAAACCACAGCACAAACATGGTATCGCGCAGCTGCTCTTTAGCGACGTGAGTGGCGAATACCGCGACAATCAGCGGCGCGCCAATCAACGAGGTGCCACTGACATAGCCACCGAGAGCAAGCAGCACGATATCGACGTATTTGTTGTTACTTCTAAACGGCTTATTCAGCACATAGCCAATGGCATAAATGATCACAATGCCGAAAATAATGTTGGTCATGATCTGAGAGGGCAGCGTTAACAACCCCACCACCCCGATCAACTTAGGCACGATCATGATTTTCAGGGCTTTGGTTAAATAGCCCCAATCGATATTACTTTCCGGCGACGTACCTCCCACGCCCGCTTTCTGCACTTGACGATGGCCGTTCCAGGCAATCCAACTGGAAAAAATCAGCAGATGAATGGCCACAATTGGCAGAAAGACCAGCGGTTCGTTTACCACCAGCAGCAGAAAAGGCAGCGCCAGCACGGCTCCACCAAAACCAAGGCTGGTGCGAACAAAGCCGCTCCAAGCAAAAATAAGCCCGATGAGAAGGTACTGGTACCAGAGCAAATCCGTCATTGCGCGTGCATGGCCTCTAAGAAGATGAGTGGTTGCCTAGCCCCCACCAGCGTGGCAGCAATGCGCGCACCTTGGTCTGGGCAAAACGGTCGTCCATTAATATCACAACCCCTTCATCCTCGGGGCTGCGAATCACCCTTCCGGCGGCCTGCACCACTTTGATCATACCGGGTATGCGGTAGGTGTAGTCGTCGCCCTGGCCGAAACGGGTGTTCATGCGCGCTTTCAGCGCTTCGTTAAAGTCGTTAAACGGTGGCAGGCCTAAGGTGGCAATAAACGCGCCGATTAGGCGCTTGCCAGGAAGGTCGACCCCTTCGGCGAAAGCACCGCCTAGCACTGCAAAGCCGATGCCCTTACCACCCGGGGTAAAGCGCGCCAGAAAGGCGTCGCGCTCGGCTTCCTGCATTCCACGGGTTTGGGCAAACACCGGCACGCTAGGATGTACGTGCTGAAACTGCGCCATCACCTGCTCCAGATAAGCAAAGCTACTAAAAAACGCCAAATAATGGCCAGGTTGACGCTGATACTGGTCGGCCAGGACTTCCACAATAGGCGCCACAGAGGCCTCACGGTGATGATAGCGAGTGGAAATATCGGCGCGAATACGCACTTCCAACTGGCGGGCGGCAAACGGCGAGGCCACTTCCCGCCACACACTGTTTTCCGGTAACCCTAGTAAATCGCGGTAGTAATGAAACGGGGTCAGCGTGGCCGAAAACAACACTGCGCTGCTGGCAGCCTTGAAGCGTGCCGCCAGAAAATCCGCAGGAATAACATTGCGCAACCCTAGCACTGCGTCGCCTCGGCCATCACTGGCAAGGTCGCACAGAGAGTGGTCACCAAACCGCTCCGCCAAACGACAGAAGGCCAATGTGTCAAACAGCAGCTCTTGAAGCTCAACGCTTGCGGCGTCGGGGTGTTCAACCAAATAATCGGTGATCGCGCCAGCCAAGGTTTGCATCGCGGCCACTAGCTTGTTGGGCAGCGCATCAAGTAAATGGTAACGCTGTGACGCCGCCGCATTGGTGGTCACTGCCTTCGTTAGCGTCTGCCACTGCCTACCGACACGGGCTAGCGGTTTAGCAAGCGCAGGAGGTGAGCGGCGACGCAGACGGCTCAAGCGCTGCTGGGAAAGCTCGGCACTGTACATGCCCCGCGCTCGTTCAACTAAGTTGTGCGCTTCATCTATCAGCAGGCCTACCCGCCAGTCGTTGGCTTGGGCCAAACCATGCAGCAGCGCATGGCTATCAAACCAGTGATTCACATCGCCCACGACTACGTCGGCCCAGCGGGCTAGTTCCTGGCCTAGATAATACGGGCACACACTGTGGGCAAGCGCCACCTCACGCAGTCCGGCACGATCTAGCCAGCGACGTGCCACCGCGGCTTGGCGAGCGGCAGGCAAGCGGTCATAAAAACCTGCTGCTAACGGGCAAGCATCGCCTTGGCAAGCGGTGCCTGGGTACTCGCAGGCTTTTTGTCTGGCCACCAGTTCCAACACGCGCAGCGGCGATGTGAGTGCAGGCGATGAGAGGGAAGATGAAATAGGCGGTGATGAACTGGAGGTAACAAGACGCGCCAGCGCATCCAGCGCCACACGGCGGCCTGGGGTTTTCATGGTCAGAAAGGCCACCCTATCCAGCTGCTGACGGGGCATTGCAGTCAGCATTGGAAACAGCGTGCCAAGGGTTTTGCCAATGCCGGTAGGGGCTTGGGCCATTAGGCAGCGCCCGGTGCTGGCGGCTTTATAGACATCTTCCGCCAACGGGCGCTGCCCAGGGCGAAAATCAGGATAGGGAAACGTCAGCGTCGCCAGCCACTCATCGCGGCGTTGGCGATGGGCAGACTCCTGCTCTGCCCAGGCCAAAAAGCGTTGGCATTGATCGGTAAAAAACGCCTGCAGCTCGGTGGCGCTAGCTTCTTGGGTAAGCAGCGTTTCCTGGCCGCTGGTAATCTCCAGATACACTAACGCCAGCGTGACCCGCTCAAGGCCACGCTCGGCACACAGCAGCGCGCCGTATACTTTCACCTGCGCCCAGTGCAACGCACGCTGATTAGCCGCCATGCGATCTAGATTGCCACGATAGGTTTTGACCTCTTCCAAACGGTTAGCGCTGGGGTCAAAGCCGTCAGCGCGGCCCGCCACGCGAAGCCCCTGATACTCACCGGAAAGCGGCAGTTCGGCCAGGTAATCCTTGCCCCGGCGGCTAGCCACTAACCCATGCCCTTCGATACCTTCCTGAGCGCTGGGTGCTGGCGTAAAGCGGTGATCAAGATCGCCCTCCCGTGCAGTGAAATCACATAGCGTGCGCACCGCTACCCGGTAACGGCTCATTCGGCATCTTCTCGCTCAGACTCTTCTCGTTCAAACCTTTCTGGTTGAGACCCTTGTGCTTCAGATGCTGGCTGCCAGCGCACATGACATACTTCAACAGGCATGCCGTGGCGGCAAAAGAAGCTAATCCAGCGGCGTTGGTTATCTTGTAGACGATCCCCAGGCCCTTTCACTTCTATCATTTTGTAGCGTGGTTCGCCGGGCGGTGCATCCGGCATCAACTGAATCAGGTCAGGTAGGCCTGCACGGTTATGTTTAAGGTCATCTAATAGCCGCATAAAACAGGCACGCAAATGGGCAGGCGGCAAGCACTTAAGCGCAAGCGTTAACAGCTCTTCACTGACGATTCCCCAGTGAACAAAGGGCGAGGCGATGCCCTGTTTGGCGTGCCAGGTGCGCAGTATCGTGTCCTGATAGCGGCCATCGTCCAGCAGGGCCAGGCAGGCAGTGATATCGACTTGACGCTGAGAGACAAAATCCTCGCGGTATAAATCCGCTGGCCCGCTGTGAAACGGGTGAAAAAACGCGCCTGGCAGCGGTTTAAAAATGGCCGGCCAGAGCAGTAAGCCAAATAGCCCCGTCAGCAGGCTATTTTCAACGTAATACACCGGCGCGTTAGGGGTCGCCATGTAGTCAGCAACGGCACGCTCGACTGGCTGAGGGCCAGGTAAATGAAGCACATAGGTAGGCGCCTGGGCCGCTTGTTGATCAGCCCAAGCAGAATGATCAACCTGTTGGGGCAATTTGCGTGCTAAACGCGGCAGCAGCCGCATAAGGGCTTGGCTTTCGCCTTCATTTGGCTGCGCGCCAAGCGCGCTGATCGTGAGTTCATAAGCATCTGAATAACGGCCTAAACGCTCTAACACGCGCAGTCTGCGAATACGCGCATCGCTGTTATTGGCGTCAGCGTAAAGTGTTAACGCTAACTCTGCGTCGCCGCCGCGCTCGGCCTCGCGGCCAATGGCAAGCAGCAACCGCGCCCGCCGAGAAGCTAACCAACGGTTGCTGGAAGCTGGTGGCACCTCTATGGAAAGCGCTTGCGGCAACTCGCCGTCGTCCAAGCGTTCACGCAAGCGGTGAAGCGTTAAGTAAGTAGTCACTTCATTGCGGCTTTGGAACGCGCGCGACTCCGCGGTAAGCGGTACCTGCTCAAAGCGCTGCAGGCCCAACTCCGTTAGCACGAACTCTGCCCAGTCCTGGCGCAGATTGCCGAAAAACATCAGCCGAAGTCGATCACACAGCGCCATCACCGTTAGCTGCACAATCTGCGTCGTCGCCGTTGGCCACCACTGCTGAAGGGGGGCGGACACTTCTAGCGATGCTTCCAAAGCTGCTTGAAGCGCAGCTTTCGTGCTGTTGCGGGCTAGACCTGCATTGTTGATCTCGCCTGCCAATGCCTGGCGCAGTTCACTCAGTCGCAACAGGCGAAATAGCTCGCGGCTGCTTAATTGCGGGGCATTGTCTACCCATCCAAGCACCACCAACGGAGCCAAGGCCTGCTCGGCGTCACCGATTTCCGCATAGCTCAGTTTATCCAGACGAAATAATTCCCCTTTACGCATCACCATGCGCACCAATAGCGCCTGGGAGGCTTGGGGTAACGTCTCAAAATGACTAATAGCGTCGCGCTCAGCAGCACTTAATAGGTCGTAGTGGCGGGCTTCCACCCAGGCCAACACGTAACGAAAGTTCGTCAGATAGTAGAAGGGGTCATCTAAGGAGGCGGTCGCTGATGCGACAGGAACACTGTTCATCTATCCATTGTAACAGTGCTTGATGAAGCAGGTTAACCCACCCGGTGCTGATAAAGTACGTCCAGCGCATCGTCATCAGCAGCAGAGGATGACGCCTTTGATTGGGCAACGGGTTTGCGGCCGCCCACCAGCACATACCATTCCGCTTCTGTTAGGTAGTGCTGACACCAGCGGCTTAAGCCCGCGGCCACATCATCGCGAATTCGTTCGCCGCTTCGGAAAGCCTGGGCGAGATGTAACAAGTCCTGGCGAGCAGTGCGAGCACGGGCGTTGCCGCCGTGCACTTTGGAAAGTGGGCAGCGTCGATCATAGGCTGCGTTGGTTAATGCATTTAACCAACGTTCCAATTCATGCGCCTGAATACCGCCGTAAACTGCCACACTGCACTCCATGCTGAATGATGATTGAAATTTAATGAGCTCCGCCCATTAGCACTGGCGAAAAAGGGCGTTAGATTGCCCGATTGTGGTGCAACTGTCATCTTCGGGTTATTCCTGGCCACACCCAGACATAGCCTAAACCAAGACGTAACGTCCTATGTCTGTACTATACCTGCTAATCGAACGAAATGATTTGTAAACGTTAGTAATTCATTAGCGTCTCTTTCGCTTTGTGTTTAAGCGACGCCAACACTTTAGACTCATGCCATTCTGGGCGATAAACAATGCCAAAACCAAACGACAACGCAGGCATAAAAGGCAGCACCTTGACATGGTCGTGGCGCGACAGCTGATCTTTCGCAGTAATCGGGTTCATTACCGTAACACCGACCTCATTAGCTACCAGCGCGCTAATCGTGCCGATATTAGCTTCCGTTTTACCTGAAATTTTAACCCCGTGCTCGGCGACAAGTTCCAGTAGCGGGTTCGTGCTGACACTTGGCTGGTTGCTGATCACTAAATGTTGACCACGCAAATCACTGACTTCAACAACATCATGCGAGGCTAGTTCAAGCTTGTCAGGCACCAGCGCCACGGCTTCTGTCACCAGCAGTGTTTCTGTTAAGAGCTGAGGAGACGTCGCTGGCAATGTGATAAAGCCGATATCCGCATGGCTTGATTCCACCGCCGTTTGTACATCGTGGCTCGACATCATATCCAGACTAATACTTATCCGGCTGTTTTCAGCCAGTAACGCAGCGACTACCTGGGGCACAAAGCCAAAACATAGCCCGGGAATAGCGGCAATTCTCAAGCGTGATGTGCCGAACTCCTTAAGCGCCAACACACTATGGCGTAGCTCTTCAATATTGCCCATCAGCCTGAGAATCTCATCGTACAGCTCGCGTGCCTCAGGCGTTGCTAGCAAGCGGTTTTTTTCACGTAGAAAGAGCTGAATCCCCAGGTTCTCTTCAAGCTGCGCCAGCGAACGGCTCACTCCCGATTGCGTCATGCCAAGCAGGCGTGCCGTCCCTGAAGCGCTACCTACTTCATACAGCGTCTTGAAAGTTGCTAATGCTTTCAACGAGTTAATGGTGACCTCAGGCATGACTTTTACTCATTGATATTCGAAAAACGATCATATATTGAAATATAGTAACAAGCCTACCTAGACTGCAAGTGAGATTTTTCACCACACCATAAAAAACGGAAAACGTGATGACCGACTCTCCGCTGTTCTACCAGGCAGGTCCTGCCCTGCCGGAAGTCAGCCACGCTGATGGCGTTATGCTCTGGGATACCCAGGGCAAGGATTATCTGGATGGCTGCTCCGGGGCTATTTCCTGCAACCTTGGTCATGGCCGACAGGATATTCGTGACGCCATGCTCGCCCAGATGGATAAGGTGGCCTTCACCTATCGCACTCAGTTTGAAAGCGCTCCCGCCGTTGCGCTTGGCCATCGGCTAGTCGAGCTATTTGAGGGTGAACTCGGCAAGGTGTTTTTCATTTCCAGCGGTTCCGAGGCAGTGGAGTCGG
Organism: Halomonas sp. XH26; assembly: GCF_024138895.1. Classification (NCBI taxonomy): domain Bacteria; kingdom Pseudomonadati; phylum Pseudomonadota; class Gammaproteobacteria; order Oceanospirillales; family Halomonadaceae; genus Halomonas; species Halomonas sp. XH26. The sequence goes on along the minus strand of NZ_CP071889.1, from coordinate 308,022 downwards.
CCCTAAAGCTGGCAAGGCAATACTTTTTCGCCCTTGGTCAGCCTCAGCGCCAGCGCTTTGTATCGCTGCGCCCGTCTTATCATGGCAGCACCATGGGGGCACTGGGCATGACCGGCTATCAGCCGCTGGAAGCGCCCTTCACCAGCATGACCCATGCGTCCATCAAAGTGCCGGGGCCGGATTTCTATCGTCATCAGGAGTGTGATGATGACACTCACGTTGACCGCATCCTGGCAGAGACCCGCGCCGCCATGGAAGCCGCTGGTCCTGAATCACTGATTGGTTTTGTCATCGAGCCAATCGGCGGTGCCAGCACCGGTGCACGGCTATTAGGCAAACGCTACCTGCAAGGCATTCGTGCCTTATGCGATGAATTCGGCTGCTTGCTGATTGCCGATGAAGTACTCACCGGCGTGGGCCGAACTGGCACTTGGTTTGCCTGCCAGCACTACGATGTGGTGCCGGACATCCTGGTCACCGCAAAGGGACTGGGCGCGGGCTACTACCCCATTGGCGCGATGCTCGCCCGCAGCGCTATCGTCGAAACGGTCATGGCCAGCGGTGGCTTCCAACACGGCCACACCTATGCTGGCAACCCTTTGGCCTGCGCTACTGGCCTGGCCGTGCTTGAGGCCATTGTGCGCGAAGATTTGCTGGAAAATACCCGCCAGCGTGGCGCGCAGCTGGAAGCAGGGCTGCGCAAGCTTGCCGAGCGCTACGACTGGGTCGGCCATGTGCGCGGTGCTGGCTTGTTATGGGGCGTCGAACTGGTCGCTGATGGCGAATCGCGCCAGCCTTTCCCTGCCGAGCAAAACCGCTTCGCCCAAATCACCGCATTGGCCAAACAGGAAGGCCTATTGATCTACCCTCGCCGCACTCTGGATGGCGTGGCCGGTGATCATTTCCTGGTCTGCCCGCCGCTGACTATTCAGCCCGAGGAAGTCGACACTCTGCTGGAACGCTTAGCGCGTGCCATGGCGCGTTTTGATCAAGCGCTTACCGCCCCTGATTTGCCCCCACAACCTTCCAGGGAGCGCTTAACACCATGACGCTGCTGAACCACAAAGCCTGTGATATTGACGCGGCCATCGCCGAGATTCCTGATGGCGCGACCATTATGGTAGGCGGCTTTGGCTCGCCGGGCACACCCTTTGCGTTGCTTGACGCCCTGCTCGCCAGCGGTCAACGCAACCTGACACTGATTAAAAACGATGCCAATGAACCTGGTATCGGTATCGGCAAGCTAATTGAGGCAGGCCGTGTAAAGCGCTTGATCACCTCTCACTTAGGCCTCAACCGAACGGCCATTGACGCCATGAATGCTGGCGAGATGGAGGTCATTTTTCATCCTCAGGGGCTGTTGGCTGAAAAAATCCGCTGTGCAGGCGTTGGTCATGGCGGCTTTCTTACCGATATCGGCATCGGTACGGAAATTGCCGAAGGCCGTCGAGAAATCAGTGTGGAAGGTTGCACCTGGGCCATTGAGCCTGCCTTACAGGCTGATGTTGCTCTAATTCACGCTGAGCGAGCCGACCGTTACGGCAACCTGATCTATCGCGCCACGGCCAGCAATTTCAACCCCTTAATGGCCATGGCTGCCGAGCGGGTGATTGCTCAAACCTACCGTATCGACCAACCCGGCGACCTGCCTATCGACACCATTCATACGCCTTGTGCCTTTGTCAGTCATGTGGTGCAGGTCGACCGCGCGTCCAGCCAGCAAGGAGTTCGCCCCCATGCTTTCTGATCAGCAGCGTATGTTGACCCGCGCCGCCCGTGAAGTCATCGACGGTCAGATCGTCAATCTGGGGATCGGGCTGCCAACACGGCTGTTCCACTACCTGCCCGATGATATGAATGTCCTGGTGCATTCCGAAAACGGCGTGCTGGGCTGCCGCCCCCGCCAAGAAGGCGAAGCGCTCGATATCGACATGATTGACTCCGGCGGCGCGTATATCACCACCCGCGCGGGGGCTAGCGTGTTCGATAGCGCCACGTCCTTTGCAATGATCCGCCGTAGTCGCGTGGACGTTACCTTTATGGGCGCCTTCGAGGTGGATCAGGAAGGCAACCTGGCCAACTGGAAGATCCCTGGCAAATTCTCGCCTGGCATTGGCGGTGCCATGGAGCTGGCCCAGAAAGTCGCTCGACTGGTAGTGCTGTGCTCCCACAACGATAAGCACGGCAACCCCAAGATCCTCACCCGCTGCCAGTTACCGCTGACCGCGAGCCGCTGTATTTCCCGCATTATCACCGAGAAAGCCGTGATGGATGTGACCCCGGAAGGGCTTGAGGTAGTGGAAATCGCCGAAGGGCTGAGCGTTGAAGCGCTGCGCGAAGCTACCGACGCCCCCCTGCTGATTGATGAATCACGTTTAGGGAGATTCTGATGCTCGACGCCACCGAACAACGCATCATTGCCTGCTGCAATGCCTTGATGGACGACACCCTGGAACTGACCAGTGACTTGGTGCGGGGCTATAGCGTACTCGGCCAGGAACAGAGTGCGCTGGACACCATGGAGCGTCACCTTGAGCGCCTGGGCCTGCCAGTGACCCGTGTACCCTTGGACGCCCCCGGCTTTGAGGAGCACCCCCATCGTGCTCCCACCGAATGGCCCAGCACTGGCCGCTATAACGTCATTTCAGACCTTAACCCTGGCGCGCCAGGACCACATTTAGTGTTCAACGGCCATCTTGATGTGGTACCTGCCGAGCCTGTCGATATGTGGACCCGCCCCCCCTGGGAGCCGTGGCAAAAAGATGGCTGGCTGTATGGCCGTGGCGCGGGTGATATGAAGGCAGGGATTGCCGCCATGGTGATGGCGGTTGAGGCCGTGCGTCGGGCGGGGGTAGAGATCAACTTTCCGCTTACCCTACAAACCGTAATTGAAGAAGAGTGCACCGGCAACGGCGCGCTGGCCTGCCTGCATCAAGGTTTTAGCGGCGATTTCGTACTGATCCCGGAACCTTTCGGCGCTCAGATCTACGCTGGCCAAGTGGGAGTGCTTTGGTTTCGAATGCGCCTGGATGGCGTGCCTGCCCATGTGCTCGACCCCAGCGCCGGGCGCAATGCGATTGAAGCCCTACAGGACTATCTACCTGCTCTGAAAGCGCTAGAAGCCGAAATAAATGATTTACCCCGGCCTGCGCTTTACGTTGACCATCCTCACCCGTTCAACCTTAGCGTTGGCCGTGTAGATGCGGGCAACTGGGCCTCCAGCGTACCTGCCCATGCCATTCTGGAAGGGCGTGTTGGCTTCCCGCCCGGCATGTCACCAGAGGAGGCCATGCAGCGGGTCAGCGACACTCTGATGACCCGCCACGCCGAGCTTGACGACGCGACACCTCCACCCAAGATCAGCTTCCATGGCTTTCGCTCCGAAGGGCATGTGGTCGATCTCGATACCCCAGGTATCCGGCTCCTCTCGGAGTGCCACGAAGCCTTATTGGGCGAACCACCTGCCCACTATCTGTCCACCTGCACCACTGACCTGAGGGCCTTCCACGTTTCCGGCGAGATCAACGGCACCTGCTACGGCCCGATTGCTCAGCGCATTCACGGTGTAGACGAGTGCGTCAACATCGACTCGATCCGCCACGTGCTAACCACCTATGCCCTGTTCATCCATCGTTGGGCGCGCATGGCAGACAACCAGGAGACCCACTCATGAGAGACGTGTATCTCGCCGACTATGCGCGCAGCGCCTTCAGCCGCGCGCACCCCCGCAAACCCGAGGTCGATGCCTGGGCCGATACCCGCAGCGATGCCCTGCTAGCCAGCGTGCTCGATGGCTTATTAGCACGTAGCGGCGTTGACGGCGCGGCGGTGGAAGACCTGAGCATTGGCTGCGCCTTGCCAGTAAAAGAGCAGTGGAGTTTTGGAGGGCGTTACCCGCTGTGGCTGGCCAAGCGTTTCGGCCCCCTGGGAGAGGCATGTGCTACCCGCCAAATTGATCAGCAATGCGGCTCGGGACTTGCCGCGCTGCGCAACACCGCACGGGAAATTCAGGCCGGTGCTATCGAGGTTGGCATGGCCGGAGGCGTGGAAAACATGACCCGCGTGCCCATGGGCCCGGCACTGTTTAAGGAAGGCGTGCTGACCAGCCCTCAAGCGCTGCAAAAAGCCGACTGGCTGACGCTCGACGTGGTGCTCAATATGGGGCTGACCGCCGAACGACTGGCCAAGTCTGCCGGTATTTCGCGTGAGGCGATGGACGCACTCGCCCTCAGTTCCCACCAGCGTGCCGCCAAGGCCAACGCAGCAGGTCACTTCGACGCTGAGCGTTTGACCCTGAACAACGCGGCAGGCGAAACGGTCAGCGCGGACAGCAATATCCGAGCGGATACCAGCGCTGAGCGCCTGGCGGGGCTGGACCCGGTATTTATGCAAGGCGGCGTAGTGACTGCAGGCAACAGCTCGCCGCTAACCTCTGGTGCTGCTGCCACGCTACTGATGTCGGAATCTGCCCTGCGCCAACACGGCATTAGCCCCTTGGCACGCGTTGTGGCCATCGCCGACTGCGGCGTCAAGCCAGAGGAGATGGGTGCCGGTGCCGCCGCCGCCATTCGTCGCGCGCTGAAACAGGCCCAGCTGACACCACAGGATATCGGCGTATGGGAAATCAATGAAGCCTTCGCCGCAGTGCCGTTGCATGCCATGGGTGAGCTTTCGATTGACCCTGAGAGCGTCAATATCTGGGGTGGCGCCATGGCGCTGGGGCACCCGTTAGGCGCGACCGGCATCCGTCTCGCTGGCACGCTTAGCCGACTTCTTCACTCCCGCCAGCAACGCTATGGCTGCGCGGCGGCCTGCATCGGCGGTGGGCAAGGCATCGCCATCATTTTAGAACGCTAAAGCCACTAGATGCCGTTTAACCAAGCGGCAAACAACACTAACTCCTTATAAGGAGAATAATAATGTCGACGACAACGTCAACAACAACGAACGACGAAAACAAACGACCCTCGTTTTGGGGCGCCATCATTGGCATCGGCTTCTTATGCTTCATGATGTTTGCGCAGATCTTTTTACTTGGTGAAGACTGGGTCACCCATATCTCGCTAATCTTTGCCATTGTGGTCTGCGCCATCATCGCGCTGTATTCCGGCTTCAGCTGGCAGGATGTGCAGAAAGGCATATTGTACGGCTGCGAAATCGCCATGCTGCCGATGCTGATCTTAATGATGGTCGGTGTGTTAGTCGCCAGTTGGATTGCCTCCGGCACGATTCCCTCGCTGATCTATTATGGCCTTCAACTGATCAACCCCTCCTATTTCCTGGTCACGGCCGTCATCGTGTGTGCCGTTGCATCACTGGTCACCGGCAGCTCATGGACCACCGCCGCCACCTTCGGCGTAGCCTTTATCGGCATCGGCAGCGGTCTGGATATTTCTCCGGCGATGACCGCGGGCGCAGTTATTTCCGGTGCTATCTTCGGTGACAAGATTTCACCAGTATCAGACTCCACCAACCTCGCTGCTGGGGTTGCCGAGGCCAACCTGTTCGACCACATCCGCTCGATGTTCTACACCACCGGTCCTGCACTGATCATTACTATTATTCTGTTCTTCTTTATCGGCATGCAGTTTGACGGCGAAGGGGCTGATATTTCCCGCACCGCTGAACTACTAGCGGGCATTAGCGATAATTTCTCAGTGGGTCTGCTCGCCTTCCTGCCCCCATTAATAGTGGTCGTTTTGGCCTATCGGCGCATCAACGCCCTGGCAATCATGGTCATTGGCAGCCTATTGGGGGCGGGACTTGCTGTCGCCACTCAAGGCGTCGGACTGGGCAGCATGATGAATTACATGAACTACGGCTATGTATCGGAAACCGGTGTTGAAGCCGTTGATAGCCTATTAAGTCGTGGTGGTTTGCAAGGCATGATGTGGACGATCTCGCTGGGCTTTATCGGGCTTAGCCTGGGTGGCCTACTAGAGAAAACCCGCATGCTCGAAGTGTTATTGGAAAAGATGGGCAAACTGGTCAGTAATTCACGCGGACTAATCGTTACTCACGTTGTCTCATCATTAGCCACCAACCTGTTCTCGGCCAGCCAGTATATTGCCATCATTATTCCGGGGCGCATGTTCGTACCCGCCTACCGCAAACTCAAAATTCTGCCATCGGTATGTTCGCGCACCTGTGAGGACTCGGCCACGGTGACCTCACCGCTGGTTCCTTGGGGGCTAGGCGGTGCTTACTACATGGGCGTGCTCGGCGTGTCCGCGTGGGATTACATGGGTTGGACCTTCCTCGCCATTATCACTCCCGTGATTGCCATTGTGTACGGCCTGTTCAATATCTGCATTTGGCGTGAAGGCGAGCGTAACGACGTCAACACCTATAACCAGCCATACACCGAAAGTCTGCCGCAAGCCGAGCTAGCGAAGTAGATCGCCACCTACCAGACCAACACGTGGCTAGAGGCGACCGAGTTGTCGCCTCGCACCACTGCCTATCAACCTGAGGGCATCTCTCATGTATAAGAATATTCTAATCACAACGGCGGCAGACAATAACTCCAATATCCTGCAAAAAATCGAAGTGGCACGTAAGCTGGCAGACAAAGACAGCACCATACAGATCATTTCGGTAATGGAGCGTATTCCCCCTTATATCGCACCATCACTGCCGAGTGATTACCGCGAAACCACCGCTCAGCGCATCAAGGACGGTATTCGCCAGAAAATTGGCGGCGAGCACTACGAGATTCATGTTGTGGAAGGCAATGCTGCCCATCAGGTGGTCAAGTTTGCCAAACGCAACGGCGTCGACTGCATCATTATTTCCTCGAACCGCCCCGGCTTTCCCGACCACTTTATGGGCTCCACCGCCCTCAATGTTGTACGCCAGGCAGCGTGTACCGTGACGGTGGTTCGGTAGACCGGCCATTCGATCATCTGCGAAAGTTACCTATCCAACGCCGAGCCGGAAAAATCGCTAATCGGCCACTGAGTGGCCCATTGACGTTTTCGGCTTGGCGTTTGGCGCTTCAGCGCATATTCAGCGCGGCTGGCTTCGGCGCGATCTGCGAACGGTTGCGCGCCGAGCAGCGCTATCGGTGGATTCGCTCGGGTATAGCGAGCGCCTTTGCCGTCGCAGTGCGCTTGGTAACGTTTCGCTAGGTTATTGGTAATCCCCACATAGGTGCCGCGTTTGCACTCAAGTAAGTAGAGGAACCATTGGGTATCGGTATTGATACTACTCACCGCAACAACTCTTTATTTTTCGACCGCTACCACATAGACAGCGCTCGTTTCGCCGCGGTTTGAGGCGCTCAATGGTCGGCACGCCATCCACATACCACCAGCGCCCGTCTTCAAACACAAACCGTGAGTTTTCTTCCAGCACATGCCAGCGGTTTTGTTCACGGAAATAGGCTAAAAAATGGACTGTGCCCTGCCTCTCGTTTGCTGGCGGTGCCGCCACAATCGTGAGCGCTTTCCATTGGGTGTCTGGGTCGGGCGCTAGCTGTGCTGGCCGCGTTGATGCGTGCCAAGTGGCGAGTAGGTAATCACGGCTATTCAACGCAAATGCCGTGTAACGTGAGCGCATTAGCGCTTCTGGCGTAGATGCCGTTGCACCTTGGTGATAAGGCTGGCAACACGCCGTAAATGCAGCACCACTGCCGCACGGGCAGTTGGCTGACGTTGAGACTGGCGTTGAAAGCGTCATATTGAAAGCTCTGTATTCTTTGGTTTATAGATTTGGTATACGTTTTGTTTCGGTATTGGCACAGAGTTAGATATAGTACCAGAGCTACATCATCAGACAGACGGAGTACGACACACGACCAAGCATTCTTTCCAAACCCAGTGGAGGTTCTCCTATGAAGGTTTACAAACCCGAGTGGCAGTGCACGTTTAGCGTAAACGAAGGCGCGGTAGAATCAGCAACCTGGAAAGAGCGAATCGCCTGGCGGCTTAGACAAATCGCCGATCGACTAGAAGGCGGTGGCCGTACGGTAAAAATCGACTACAACGTCTCTCCGCACGTTAGCCGAGACGAAGTTGATACCTGTTTGGGAAAAGGGTTTGAGGTGACTCAGCGGCTGCTGACCCAACTTGCCCGCCAACAGGCCTGCGAAGATGTGATGCGCCATGCGAAAGCAGAGCTTTACGAAGAGCAGCATCAGCACTAATAGCCAGTCCGTAAGCGTCTCAAGAAAACACCCGCCTATTTAATATTGGCGGGTGTTTTTTATTTCTCCCCTTAGCTGCTATTACACTACTTTCTTCCGGTACCCAGACCATGGCAAGCATGTGAGTAGCGCGAGTAGCCCAAGCGCTAGTACCGCATCGCCAAGCACACCAACTCCCGTACCGAACACAGCACTCACCCCCATCGCTACCACTGCAGCACTACCAATCTGGCAGAACCCCACCAGCCCCGATGCCGTCGCCACATGCCCGTGTTCACTGGCAACCGCTCCGGATACCGCTAGCGATAGCGAGGAACCATTAGCAAGGCTGACTAAACACATCGGGAGTATCACACTGGCTGTGCCCTGTAGTTGCAACGCGCCCACGGCCAAAAATGCCACACCGCCAAGTACGAAAAACACGATGCCTGCGGTGATGATGCGATCATAGGGCCAGCGATCGAGCAGTCGTTTAGCCAGTAGATTGGCACCGATGATGCCAGCCGTCAGAGGCAAGTACAGCCAGCCACTCTGCTCCTCGCTCAACCCTTGGCGCGCGAATAGAAAGGGCGACTGGGTTAGGTAGACAAACCAAGCACTGTAGATCGCACAGACGACCAGCGTATAGCGGCAGAAGGTCCGGTCACGCAAAACGTGGCCAAATCCGGTAAAGGGCGAGGTCCGAGTACGATCCTGGACAGGGAGCGTTTCTGGCAGCAGCGTTAGCACCATCAGTAGCGCCATAGCTCCGAAAGCAGCCACGCATAGGAAGTCGGCTCGCCATCCGAAGGTAGCGGCCAAGTGCCCTCCGATGGCTGGCGCTAACGCTGGTGATAGCGACACTAGCGGGTAGACCATCGCGTAAACCTTGGCCGATGTGCGCTTATCACAAGTGTCGGCGATCAAAGCGCGACCAATCACTAAGCCCGACGCCGCACCAACCGCTTCGAGTATGCGCCAGGCCAGAAATCCGACATAGCTATCAGAGGCCGCACAGCCCAGCGAACCAGCCATGTACAGCGTAATGCCAGCAAGCAGCAACGGCTTGCGACCATAACGGTCCGACAGTGGCCCATAGACCAACTGCGCACTCGCCAGCGCCAGCAGATAAATAGAGACCGTTTGCGGCATTTGCCAGTCGGCAACGCCGAACTCAATGGTCATGCTCGGCATCGCGGGTAGATACACGTCCGAGGCAATCAGGCCAAAGGCACTGAGCATGGCGACGGTCAGGATGAAAGATACACGAGGCATGGCCACTCCCTGCAGCAGTAGCCAACCTGCTGCGCGCGATATGGGTTAAGAAGAATCTAAATTCAGAAGGAATAAGCGCCATGGTACGAGGCAGCTTTGCATGTGAAAATGCATGAATATGCAGTGAGTGGCTGCATATTTGCAGCATGGAGAAATTCATGAACTGGGATGATGTGCAAATTTTCCTAGCGGTGTATCGCGCAGGTACGCTACGAGGGGCAGCGCAGCAGCTATCCATTGACCAAACCACCGTAGGTCGGCGCTTGACTAGCCTGGAGCGAGCACTGGGTAGTCGGCTATTCCTGCGTGCCACGGGCGGGTTGGTACTGACCGATAGCGGTCAACAAGTGCTAACCACGGCCGAGGAGATGGAGCGGCTAGCCGTCTCCTTCAAGCGACGCGGCGAGGGAGCTGACGAACGAGTCGCTGGTGAAGTGCGCGTGACCACGACTGACGCACTCGCTGTGGACTTCGTGGTGCCAGCAATTGAACGCCTGCGTACCAGCCATCCCGAGGTGCGTGTGATCTTGAGCACCACGACGCGATTATTCGACTTGGCGCGGCGTGAAGCCGATGTCGCCGTGCGTACGCTACGCCCGGAACAACCCGAGTTGATCGTGCGACAACTTGGCCGCTGGGAGGTCGGTTTATACGCGACCCAGCGCTATCTGGAACAGCATGGCGAGCCACAACCCGGTGAAGGCTTCGCAGGTCACGATATTGCGCTCTACCAAAGAGGAGTAACCGGGCGGCAGGATGACACGTTGGCTGGCGAATCAAGGCGACTGGGGCGTGTAGTCGCCGAGCTGGACTCCAGCCTGATGTTGGCAACCTTTGTACGTGCAGGCCTGGCCTTGGGAGAATTACCGGACTACTTGGCCCAGCGTGACCCCAAGCTGATACGCGTATGGCCTGAGCGCCGCCGGGCCAAGCCTTATGAGGCATGGCTTGTCTTGCACCAGGATTTAGCACGCACGGCGCGGGTCCGAGTCGTTGTGGAGGCGATCGCGGAAATGTTCGCCCATTGACGTGTACAACTAGCTTACGAAGCCGCCATTATAAGTAACGACCATCATCCCAAATGAGGTGTTTCTAGCGCCTGCCCTAATCGCTGCATAAACGCCGTACACTCATGCAACTGCGCCGTCTCAATATACTCATCGGGTTGATGCGCCTGGGCGATGCTGCCAGGGCCAAGAATTATTGTCTGCAAGCCCTGGCCTTGGAACTGCCCGGCCTCGGTGGCATAAGCTACCGCATGATTACAGCAGGCGTGTGGCAGATGGTCTTTGGCTAAGCGAAGCACCTGGTCGTTTTCGCGATCGGCCAAGCCAGGCACTGTCACGTTTAGCGGCTCGGTGGTGATTTCAACGTGCCTGCCTTTAGCCTGCAGCTCAGCGCTTAGTTGGGCGCAATAGGCATCAAAGCGCGCGTATATTTCGTCGAAGGTGTCCGTGGGCAGATGGCGAATTTCCCACTCAAACTGACACTCCCGCGCCATAATATTGATCGCCGTACCGCCTTTTATTTTGCCAACGTGCAGGCTGGTATGAGGCACATTAAAGGCTTCATCGACGCGGCCCTCTTCCACCAATGCCGCCATGGTGTCTTCAATGAACGTGACGAGCCTTGCCGCAACATGGATAGCTGACGTGCCTTGATTCACTTGGCTACTGTGGGCCTCCTGGCCAATCACGGTAGTGCGCAGATTCGTTGCGCCTTTTTGCGCGACCACCGGCTGCATGCTGGTAGGTTCGCCAACAATGACGTGGGCGGTGGTGGAGTAGTGCTCGTAAAAGCGTTTAATAAGACTCGGCGCGCCCACACAGCCAATTTCTTCGTCGTAAGAAAATCCGAAATAGATAGGCTGCTTCAGCGGCGCATTGACCCAGGTAGGCACCATGGCTAACGCACAGGCAATAAAGCCTTTCATATCACAAGTACCACGCCCGTACAGGCGCCCATCGCCGCCATCGCGAAGGGTAAACGGATCACTCGACCATGGCTGACCGGCCACCGGCACTACGTCGGTATGCCCAGAAAGCATCACCCCGCCAGGGGCGTCAGGGCCTACGCGGGCAATCAGGTTGGCTTTGGTGCCACACGGGCTCATCACCCGCTCTGAAGCCACACCATAATCAGCTAGATAGCGCTCAACGAATTCAATTAGGGCCAAATTAGATTCACTGGAAGTGGTATCGAACGATACTAGCTTCGCCAGTAAGGTGGTCGCGTCAGTCATACTGCTCTCGTCAGTTAGGCTCTTCATATCACCCTATCACCGCCTCTTTCCTTTTCCTACTAAGCAGGCCGACGGACAGCGAAACGTTGACTGTCACGTCGAGTTCATCGTGCATTCATGAAAACGTCATCTACACTTTCTACTGTTCAGTGCACCCAAAAACTTAATAAACGTACTGCGAACGACCCACAAGGAGCCGTTATGTCTCGTTTCACATTGCACGCGCTTGCCCTAGGGGTGGCTACTGCCACGTTTAGCCTTTCTGCCCATTCAGCGACTGAAGTGACTTGGTGGCACGCTATGGGAGGCCAGCTTGGTGAGATTCTTGAAGAAATGACGGAGGAGTTTAACGCTTCTCAGGACGACTACCACGTCACACCCAGCTACCGCGGCAATTATACCGAAACGATGACCGGCGCCATTGCGGCGTTCCGTGCGGGCGAGCAGCCGCATATTCTCCAGGTTTTTGAAGTCGGCACTGGCACTATGATGAACGCCAAAGGTGCCATCTACCCCGTGTACGAGTTGATGGAAGAGCATGGCCGCGCGTTTGATCGCGAAGCCTTCCTGCCAGCGGTAGTCGGTTACTACACCGACACCAACGGCAACATGCTGTCGTTCCCGTTCAACTCTTCTACGCCGATTATGTACTACAACCGCGACATGTTTGAGGAAGCGGGTCTAGACCCTGAGCAGGCGCCGCAAACCTGGTCTGAAGTGGCCGATTTTTCGCGCCAAATCGTCGATTCTGGGGCAGCCAGCTGTGGCTTTACCACCTCCTGGCCTAGCTGGGTAATGCTGGAAAACTTCTCCGCTTGGCATAATGTGCCGCTTGGTACGCTGGAAAACGGCTTTGGCGGCATGGAAACAGAGTTCAATTTCAACAATGAGCTGGTCGCCCGCCATTGGGACAACCTCCATAACTGGCAGGAAGAGGGGGTCTTTAAGTGGGGCGGCCCCGGTTCTGGCCCTGACTCAGAGCCGCTGTTCTACTCACAGGACTGTGCGATTTTCTTCGGTTCTTCTGCTTCCCGTGCGGATGTCGCTGCTAACTCTGACTTTGAAGTCGGTTTCGGTATGCAGCCCTACTATGACGACGTAGATGGTGCGCCACAGAACTCCATCATTGGCGGTGCCACCCTGTGGGCACTACAAGGCCACACCGATGACGAGTATGAAGCCGTTGCCGCCTTCTTTGAGTACCTCTCACAGCCTGAGGTACAAGCCGAGTGGCACCAGCAAACCGGTTATCTGCCCATCACTCAAGCGGCGTGGGACTTAAGCAAAGAGCAGGGCTACTACGATGAGAACCCAGGTGCCGATATTTCGCTGAAGCAGATGACGCTAAACGAACCGACCGAGAACTCGAAAGGCCTGCGGTTTGGTAACTTTGTACAGATCCGCGACATTATCTCCGAAGAGATGGAAGCCGTGATGACCGGTGGCAAATCGGGCCAGGAAGCAGCTGACGACGCAGTGGCACGTGGCAATGATTTACTCCGTGACTTTGAAGCTGCCAACCAGTAAATAAGTACTCACTTCGCCGCTTACCCCACTGGGTAGGCGGCGATTTCGTTTGTCGATGCTTATATTTACTAACCATTTGCAGAGCTGCCCATGCAAACTAAACGCATGACCTACCCTGGTCGCTTTTTGCCCTACGCGCTGCTGGCGCCCCAGGTGATTGTGACGCTGATTTTCTTTATCTGGCCTGCTGGCCAAGCGTTGTATCAGTCGCTATTGCGCGAAGACGCCTTTGGGCTGCGCTCGACGTTTGTGGGCTTGGAAAACTTCGCTCGCCTGTTTCGCGATGGCGCTTATCTTAACTCGCTCTCCGTGACAGCGGTGTTTGCCATCGGTACCACACTCCTGTCAATGACGGTGGCTCTATTATTGGCCAGCACCGTCAACCGGATGATTCGCTCACGTAGTACCTACACCACGCTGCTGGTGTGGCCCTACGCCATAGCCCCCGCCCTTGCGGGCGTTTTGTGGTGGTTTATCTTCAACCCCTCAATCGGCATTGTTCCCTATATGCTAGAAATGGTGGGTTATCAGTGGAATCACCGAAATTCGGGAAGTGACGCCATGCTGCTGGTGATTTTTGCCGCCGCCTGGAAGCAAATTTCTTATAACTTCTTGTTTTTCCTAGCGGGCTTACAGTCAATCCCACAATCGCTGATTGAAGCCGCCTCCATTGACGGCGCCGGCCCGACTAAGCGCTTCTGGACGATTATTTTCCCGCTGCTGACGCCAACGACCTTCTTCTTGATGGTGGTTAACGTGGTTTACGCCATGTTCGATACATTTGGCATTATTCACGCAACTACCCAAGGCGGCCCCGCCCAGGCAACCAACACGCTGGTCTATAAGGTCTACGCCGATGGCTTCGTCGGCTTGAATTTAGGCTCTTCGGCCGCTCAGTCAGTGATTTTAATGGCCATTGTGGTCGCACTCACGGTGGTGCAGTTCCGCTTTATCGAGCGCCGCGTGAACTACTAACACCACTGGCTAATTGTTTGGGAGACTTTCAATGGTTGAAAACCGACCCTGGGCGAATTTTTTTGCTCATCTGACGTTGATGATTGGCGTCGCGGTGGTGGTGTTCCCCGTGTACGTTGCGCTCGTGGCGTCTACCCAGGCGCCAGGCGACTTGCTACGCGGTACACTGCCGATGCTGCCCGGCGCCCATGGTATCGAAAACTTTACCCGTATGTGGCAGTCCGGCGTTTCCAACGCAGGAGCCCCACCAGCAGGCATGATGCTATGGAACAGTTTTGTTATGGCCATGGCGATCACAGTAGGTAAGCTGTCTATTTCGCTGCTTTCCGCCTTTGCCATCGTCTACTTCCGTTTCCGCTTTCGGATGTTCTTTTTCTGGGTGATCTTCGTCACCTTGATGCTGCCGGTGGAAGTACGCATTATTCCGACGTTTCAGGTCGTTGCGGATCTCAACATGCTCAATAGCTTTGCCGGGCTGTCGATTCCGCTGATTGCCTCGGCCACCGCGACGTTTCTGTTCCGCCAGTTCTTTATGACCATTCCCGAAGAAATGCTCGAAGCCGCCCGCGTCGACGGTGCCGGGCCACTGAAGTTTTTTAAAGACATCTTGATGCCGCTGTCAGTGACCAATATCGCCGCGCTGTTTGTGATCATGTTTATCTACGGCTGGAACCAGTATCTCTGGCCGCTACTAATCACCACCGACCCTGATTATTACACCATCGTGATGGGTATCCAGCGCATGACTTCGGAAGAGAATCCCCAGTGGCAACTCGTCATGGCGGCAGTGGTGATGGCAGCGCTACCGCCGGTATTAGTGATTCTGTTTATGCAACGCCTATTTGTGAAAGGCCTGACCGAGACGGAGAAATAAGATGGCTAGCATTACCTTGGAAGGGCTGAAGAAAACCTATACCGGCGATGTTCACGCCGTCAAAGGCATCGACTTACAGATTGAAGATGGCGAGTTTGTGGTACTCGTCGGGCCATCCGGTTGTGGCAAATCGACCCTGCTGCGCATGGTCGCTGGGCTGGAAACCATTACCGAAGGCACGCTCAAAATCGGCGACCGGGTAGTAAATAAGCTAGAGCCCGCTGAGCGCGATATCGCCATGGTGTTCCAGAACTACGCGCTTTATCCGCACATGACCGTCTACAACAACCTCGCTTATGGCTTAAAGAACCGGGGTTTCAAAAAAGATGACATCGATAAACGCGTGCGCTTAGCGGCCAAGATGCTGGAGATTGAAGACTTCCTGGAGCGTAAACCCCGCAAGCTTTCCGGCGGCCAGCGCCAGCGGGTAGCAATGGGCCGAGCACTGGTGCGCGAGCCTTCAGCCTTCTTGTTCGATGAACCGCTTTCCAACCTGGACGCCAAGCTGCGCGTACAGATGCGGGTGGAGATTAAACAACTACAGCGTCGCCTAAAAACCACCAGCCTGTATGTCACCCACGACCAGCTGGAAGCCATGACCCTGGGCGACCGTTTGGTCGTGCTAAATGCCGGGCAAATTGAGCAAGTAGGCACACCGATGGAGATCTACGCCCGTCCGGCCACAATGTTCGTTGCGGAATTTATTGGCTCTCCGGCAATGAACATGTTGCCGCTGGAGTATCTGCGTACTCAAAACAGCAGCGTGCTGGAACACCTTCCCAAAGGCACCGACACCCTCGGCATTCGCCCAGACGACATGCACCTCACCGCACCCGATACGCCACATCTAGCCATCGACGCGACACTCATGCTCTTTGAGGCGGCAGGCGCGGAAAGCCATCTGTACGTTAATCTCGCCGACAGCGAGCAACCCACGGTGATTCGCACCGCTGGCCAGCCAGCCGTTCGTGAAGGTGAAACATTGCGCTTCTACGTGACCCGCGATGCTCTTCATCCTTTTAATAGCACCACTCGAAAGCGCACCGATGGTTAACACCGCTGCTTAAGAAAAATACGCATAAGAAAAGTACGTCATCGGAGACTTCATGCGCTACGTTTGAGCTAATAACAATAACTCGCTGCTCCGCTATTTTTTGCCGGTAGCGTATGGATCTCTGTGATGAATACTGGTCTATGAAGACAGCATGTTATGGCCTCGACACCTTATACCGCGATCATTCTCACCCAAAGTAAACCCAGGAGAAGCGGCATGAATACTACCACCACACCTTATGTCGATGGCTTCATCGCTGCCGTGCCGACCGCTAATAAATCTGAATTTATTGAGCACGCCCGCGCCGCCGCAGAAGTGTTCAAAGAGTTCGGCGCACAGCGAGTGGTAGAAAGCTGGGAAGACGATGTTCCCGAAGGAGAGGTCACCTCGTTCTCCATGGCGGTTAAGCGAAAAGATGACGAAAGCGTTGTTTTTTCATGGATAGAGTGGCTTTCCAAAGCGATACGCGATGTCGCTATGCAAAAAGTCATGGAAGATCCACGCTTACAAATGGACGTTAACTCCATGCCCTTTGATGGTAAGCGTCTTATTTATGGAGGCTTTGAAAGCATCATGACTATGTGAGTACGCTGGGCCGTTTCACTCAGTAGGAACGGCCCGAAAACCCTTCCACTTGCTAGTTTACCTCTCCAAGCGCAATCCCATAGCGGCTAAAACGCATCTTAATGGCTCCTTTCATATTGATGTCATCGTTCATCGTTAGCGTGCCAGAAAGGCCTAACAATGTGGTGACATCAATGACAAACCAACCGCGCAAACCACTCAGCGACGAAGAAATCGCCTACTTAGAGGAACTGGCTAACGGCAACGCATTAGCCAAGCAGCGTCGCCGCGAGAAAAAGCGCCAAACGCCAGCGACAAAGAAACCCTTAGACTAACCACGCCTTACCAAGACTGATGTCATGTACGCTTCTTAAAACCATTTAACTATTATCATAGACAGCATAATGCAAAAAGCCGATGTACTTTTAGCACATCGGCAAAACGATCTTAATAAGTGACTTAAGCGCTAAGGAAGCTATTTATTATTTAAAAGTGATAGCGGGCACCTATTGCATAATACAGATCATCTTCGAAGTTATCATTGGCATCTTTATTGGCATCATTTAGCTCGACAAATACATCAAGATTGTTAGAAACATCGTAATGCGCCGCAGCGGCCCAAGCGTCACGATCATTATCCGCATTATCGGGATCAATGTTGTAATAATCGAGATAGAAGGTCCAAGCGCCGGTGGCAAAGCTACCACCTAGGCCTACCGTATCAAAACCGCCTCCCCGCTTATCGTTATCACCACGGGTTTCATAACCTAAACGCGCAGAGAAAGCGTCATTGATGTCGTACGTGGCCGTAGTACCAAAACGTGTTTCACCGTTGCCACCGCCACGAACGGTATCTTCTACATAGCCAAGTGCTAAACGTAAGGGGCCAGTAGCGTAAACGACGCCACCTTGTGTGGCGATAACGCTACCTTCGCTAGACTGCTGCGCTTCAGTGAGGCCACGCTCAGAAAAGTGTTTTGCTGAGAAAACAGCCTGAAAACCGTTGATCTCAGGCGTTTTATAGCCAAGTGAGTCGCCACGCGCCTGAAGACCACCGCCGGCAAATTCATAGCCACGCTCTACATAAACATCGAACGGTGTCATCACGTAGTTATCGTAGTAACTGTTATAGTTACCCGCCATGAACGTACCGTACTGCTTACTTTCGAGACCAAGGTAGCTATTACGCACTTCGTCAAAGCCCGGGCGGCTGCGCTCATCCCCAGTAAAACGCCACTCTACCCGTGCAAACGCGCGCAGGTCAGCGTTGATTTGATGACCTGCCGTAAAGCGCAAACGAGAACCAAAATTACGGAACTCCTCGCCATTATCAACGCCATTTTTTTCACCACCGCCTTCAAACCCCATGGCGATGCGGCCGTAGATATCTAGCGTCGTGCCGTCTTGGTCATACACCACCGCCGCCTGAGCCGCAGAGGCACCCAACAAACCACTAATAGCTAGAGCAAGTGTCGCCTTTTTAAACATGATTGATCCCATTAAAGTAGTTAGCGCTTGTTATCAGCACTTTTAGTTACAAGAGAATTCAGATACCGAAGTCTTCTAATTCAATTTCTTTTTAACCCAATATTCGACAAAAAAGGGTCGTCATAAAAACCAAAAAATTATATTTAAGCTGCTTACTGAGCTTTTAATTGCGCATTGCGAAGGCACAATCGAGGATATGTTCACCTCGTCGTCAGCTACCTTAAAGCCGATATATGTCATTCTTCTTAAAGTTTTATTTTTTAGCGTTTTTTTTGATAATCATAAAAATGCAACCTGATCGATATCTTGATCTGCTAAAGCATCACCATTCACTAGGGGCTTCCCCATTAAAAATGGTGGCCTGTCATCCCATGTTCACCAGGCTGTATTGGCAGTGTCACTATCGCTGCGCATAGTCAATGCAACAGTGAATGAAATAGTGAGTAAAAACGTGATAAAGGGATGGATCGCCCATGCGACTCTGTATCGTTAGCGAAACATGGTCACCAGAAATAAATGGTGTTGCGCATACCTTAAATAGGCTATGTCGTGAACTCACTCGGTTGGGGGTAACAGTGGATGTTATTCGCCCTAAACCAAGCATGGCTGCCGACGCCACCAATGTTGCTCAAGAGCGTTCTCAAGAACCGTATCAGGAAACCTATCAAGAACTGTCCCAAGAGCTTCAGGTTCGGCGGTTAGCGCTACCGGGTTATAACGCTGTGCAGATTGGTCTTGCCAGCCCCTCACAACTTCGCCGTTTCTGGCAGAAGCAGCGTCCCGATTCTATTTATCTGGCAACCCAGGGCCCACTGGGCTGGGCAGCTCGGCATGCAGCACGCCAACTGAACATACCTTTAGTGGCTGGCTGGCATACTAATTTCGATCACTACTGCCATGACTACGGAGTTTCCTGGCTAGCTGCTGCCACGCGGCGATATTTACGCTATTTCCATAACGGCTGCGATCTTACCCTTGTGCCCACTCAACAACAGGCTGAAGCACTACGCGCCCAGGATATCCGCGATGTAAAGGTGCTCTCACGCGGCATTGATGGCGATATTTTTTCCCCAGCCCACCGCGACGACACCCTACGCGAACAGTGGGGGGTTAGCGAACATCAACCTGTTGCGCTGTATGTGGGCCGCTTAGCCCCAGAAAAAAACCTAGCGTTACTGCAAGAAACGCTGCAGGCCATGAGTGATGTGCGCCCCGATATGGCACACGTCATTGTTGGCGATGGCCCAGGCCGCGCTCAGTTACAAAAAGCGCTACCAGACGCTCATTTCACCGGTTTTGTGAATAAACAGGCACTAGCACGCCACTATGCCAGTGCCGATATGTTTATTTTCCCTTCTCAGTCAGAAACATGGGGAAATGTGGTGACTGAAGCCATGGCCAGCGGGCTGGCAGTCGTGGCCTATCACCACGCCGCCAGCGCTGAGCTGATCCAAAGCAGGCACAACGGTATCACCGTTCCCCCTGGCGATACGCTTGCCTTTCAACAGGCTGCCGTCGCGTTATGCCAGCACCCTGCTGACTACGCCCGCCTAGGTAGAACCGCCCGCCTACGCGCGCTAGAGCAAAGCTGGCCGGGAATCGCAGAGCAGTTCTTACGCTATTTACAAAATGCCCAGGAGACTCACCATGCGTCCGCGTCCGCTTGTCGTATTCGATCGTCTTGATGTCTTTGAATGGCAGCTTTGCCAACGGGTAACACACCTATCGCTTTATCGCCCCTGGCGGCTAACGCTGCAAACGGCAAGTAAGCTAGGAGACTGGCCTGTCTGGGTATTGTTAATCGCTGCACAACCCTGGTTACAGCCCAATGGTGCTTGGCGAATCATGCAGTACAGCGCCATCGCACTGTTCGCAGTCGCTATTTATAAGTTGGTAAAAACGCGGCTGTGTCGCGAACGTCCGTTCATCACCTACCTCGGTGGCGTCCATTGTGGTGAGCCTGCCCGAGACAAATACAGCTTCCCCAGTGGTCACACCATGCATGCGGTGATGTTTAGCGTGTTGGTCGCCGCTCATACCCCCTGGTTGCTACCTATTGTGATTCCCCTTAGTTTACTGATTGCCGTTTCACGGGTGGGGCTTGGGCTACACTATGTCAGTGATGTCATTGCTGGCGCAGCCATGGGCTATGGCTTTGCGCTACTGAGTCTTTATTGGATGGGATAACCCTTTGTGGTTGGCCGCTCAATGCCGTATCAATAAAAGCAAAAAGCCACCAACGTGGACGCAGGTGGCTCTTGGTATTGTCGATTAACTATCTCTATAGTTTTAATTATCTACATATCGGGAGGCATATCGTCACGATCCTCTATGGTGGTCATAAATGATGTCTTGAACATCATATAAAGACCGACTCCCGAAAACCCTAGAAACAGCACAAACATGCATAACATCAACACCATCGCCATAGCGCTTGTCCCTGGAAGTGTGCGGCTGCTACGTTGACGTCTTCTAACCGCTGAATTTTGGTTTACACCAGAGGATAGACCAAAATGTCACGCCCATTGATACAAAAGCTGTCCAGAAAATCTGGAAAAGATAAATATTCATAAAAATCAAAGTGTTAAAAACAATTAATTGACGCAAAAAAACCACCCCGCTTTCACGAGATGGTGATTTTGCATCAATGCTGCTCCCTGGCGGTGATGATCAGCGTTTCCTTACACTGATAAGGGTGAGCAGGCTAGTCCTTTCACATCCTTTTGCTAATATGGCTCCATGCCTTCCCTGATTACCTATTAGCCTGCTCACGCTTGTTTACTCATTGTGGCTAAAATTGCTGCGAAGCGTTTTTGGCGATTAATTTCACTTAAAAATTAGAATCACAGCATTACTGCTGTAGGTAGTCAGGTTATTGCAGACAACAGGCCAAGCGCCACTTTTAACGCAAAAATATACTATAAACAACACCTTAAAAACAAAAAGCAATACCAGGCTAAGAGACAAACGCCGCTATTTAATGGCTAAAACTGACACATGCGACAAAATCACACGGCCAGCTAGCACTCAAACGATGGGAAATTGATGGCACCAACTGCCTGCAACGATTATTTTTAATGACAGCGTAGCTAAAGTCTCTCTACAAGCGCTCAGCTGATGAGGATTCTTTCGATGAAGCGTGCAATGGCGATCGGTTTATTGATGATAGCGACACTTCTGGTCATAAGTGGCTGCAACACTATTCGCGGCGCAGGCGAAGATATTGAACGAGGCGGCGAAGCTATTCAGCGCTCCGCAGGTAGCTAATGGCAATGATAACTGTTTATCTTTCACACGGCCTGGAAAGCGGGCCTGGTGCCCTGAAGGTGCAAGCGCTAAAAGGGGTTGCTGAGCAGTTTGAGAACTGCGAACCGGTCGTCATGGACTACCGTGGTTTAAAAGAGCCGCAGGAGCGTTTAGAGCATTTACTTGCCGTGATTGATGAACGCAACGACACACTGGCTAACTGTGTTTTAGCGGGTTCCAGTCTCGGTGGATGGTTAAGTGCAGCGGTGAGTGCTCAGGAACCTGTGTTAGGTTGTTTTTTATTAGCCCCTGCTCTTGGCTTGCCAGATTACCCGCAAACCTCAATCACACTGCAAGCACAACACACGCATATCATTCATGGATGGCGAGATGATGTCGTACCGCCTGGCCCTGTCATTGAACATGCCCGCTGTCAGCGACTTTCACTACGCATGATTGACGATGACCATCGCCTGCAGAACAGTCTCGATACAATACTTTCCGATTTCGAGCGGTTTTTAGAGCTGTGTCTTCAATAGTGATGTCTTTAAAAACTATGTCCTTAAAAACTATGTCCTTAAAAACTGTGTCCTTAAAAAACATACCTTTGAAAATAGCGCTCTTAAAGCCGCGCTATTTAGCTCAACATGGATCGCAAACGTACTTCTGATAACGAAGTGTTACAACAAATAGTCGACATACGCCAAACAAAGCTATACAAGTAGTGTACAAACCATAGGAGAATGCTCATGTTTGGTCTATTTAAGCGCGATCCCAAGAAAAAGCTCCAGCAAGATTACGAGCGTAAATTACAGGCAGCAATGGAAGCTTCACGCAATGGTGACATGAGAGCGAACGCGACATTGACGGAAGAAGCAGAAGCTATTCTGACTGAGATCAATCGCCTTAAAGCAGAAGAACGCTAGGACACAACGCCCATGCGCCATCATTTCATCGCTGCCATGGCTCTAGGCTGGCTACCTTTAGCGGCTCATGCTAGCTGCCCTATTCCCGGCCAGTGGTGGCAATCGCAACATGCTGTTGCTAACAGCGCTGTTTTAGCCCAAGCAATACAGCATCAGGTTGTCCTATTGGGCGAGCAACATGATGCCATTGACCACCACCGTTGGCAGTTGCACACCCTAGCGGGGCTTTACGCGCTGCGTGACGATATGGTTATCGGGTTAGAAATGCTGCCCCGGGAAGCGCAACCCGTGCTCGATGATTGGGTTGCGGGCTTGTTATCCGAAGAAGCGCTGTTGGAACAGTCCGGCTGGGAGGAGAACTGGGGGTTTGATGCTGACCTTTACTTACCCATTCTCCATTTCGCGCGTGTTCAACAGATTCCTCTGATCGCCCTAAACATTACGCCCGAACTGCGTCAGCGCTTAGCTCGTGACGGCTTCAGCAGCGTGCCTGCCGACCAGCGGCATCATATACCTGCACCGCTACCGCCAAGCGCTGGCTATGAAATGCGCTTAAAAGACGTATTTGACCAGCATGCAATGGATGACGACGACCCCGCTATGCTGAAACGCTTTTTACAGGCCCAACTTAGCTGGGACGTCGCGATGGCCGAAGGGCTGGCTAACGCCGCCGTAGAGGGTAAATTGGCCGTTGGCTTAATGGGTTTAGGCCATGTGATTTATCATGATGGTGTGCCCCACCAACTTGATGGGCTAGGGGTGGATCACACCTTCAGCTTACTGCCCTGGTCAACAGAAACCTGTGAGCCACCCGACCCTGCATTAGCAGATGCTGTTTTTGTACTGCCAGCGGCGGAGTAACCGCTAACAGATGGGTTGCGAATAGATTGATCGCGAATAGATTGGTCACTAACAGGTTATTCGTTAAAAGAATGGTCAGTTAGGCATCATCTGCCAGCGCAGGCAGCAGCGTTTTCAATTTACGGGTAAGAGTATTGCGCCCCCAGCCGAGTAATTCGGCGGCTTCTCCTTTGCGTCCACCGGTATGTTTCAGTGCCGTTTCAATCAGAATGCGCTCAAAATCCGGCACGGCTTCCTCCAACAGGTGGGTATGGCCTTCCGCCAGGGCGTGGTCAGCCCAATCCCTGAACGCGGAACGCCAATCGCCATAAACACTACCTTCGGAAGCGTTGACCGAGCGCAGCTCTGGGGGCAAGTCCTCAATGAGAATTTCGCGACCAGAAGCCATTACCGTTAGCCAACGGCAAATATTTTCTAATTGACGAACATTACCCGGCCACGGCAAACGAGTAAGGTGCGCTTCTGCTTCGGGCGTTAACACCTTGATATCTGTGGTCAGCTCTTTGGCAGCTTCCGCTAAGAAATGACGCGTTAAACGCGGAATATCCTCCCGACGTTCGGAAAGGCGCGGCAGATGAACGCGAATCACGTTTAAGCGGTGGAACAAGTCCTCCCGGAACCGCCCATCGTCAACTAACGATTCTAGGTTCTGATGGGTAGCAGCAATAATACGTACATCGACTTTTACAGGCGTATGGCCGCCCACGCGATAGAATTCACCATCCGCTAACACACGTAGCAAGCGCGTTTGCGTTTCAGCGGGCATATCACCAATTTCATCGAGAAACAGCGTTCCGCCGTTAGCCTGTTCAAAGCGACCTTGGCGCTGTTGTGCTGCCCCTGTAAACGCGCCCTTCTCATGGCCGAATAGTTCGGACTCAATCAAGTCCCGGGGAATCGCTGCCATGTTCAGCGCAATAAACGGCTTGCCCGCTCGTGGGCTATGTTGATGGAGCGCCTGAGCAACACGCTCTTTACCGGTGCCAGACTCACCGTTAATTAACACCGTGATGTGGGAGTGGGAAAGCCGCCCGATGGCGCGAAACACTTCCTGCATAGCAGGTGCTTCACCAATAATCTCAGCACTCAACCCTTCCGGCACGCTGACCGGGCGCTGACGCTCTCTTGCATGAGCGACCGCACGACGCACCAGCGCCAGCGCTTCGTCCACATCAAAGGGTTTCGGCAGGTATTCAAAGGCACCCCCTTGGTAAGACGCCACGGCACTGTCGAGATCCGAATGCGCGGTCATCACAATCACAGGCAGGTCAGGGTGTGCATCACGCACCCGGGACATTAAATCCAGCCCATCAATGCCGGGCATACGAATGTCAGTCACCAGGACATCCGGTGGATTTTCTAACAGTCGCTCCAGCGCGGTATCGGCGCGTTCAATACACTCTATATCCAGGTCTGGCTGCGCTAAGGCCCGCTCTAATACCCAACGGATGGCGCGGTCATCATCGACAATAACCACTCGTGCTACATCGGTTTGTGTCGCCTCAGTCATGACGCTTCTCCGGTGAAATTAACAACCAATGGAATCAGTAAACGAAATTCGGTATGTCCTGGGCGTGAGTCGCATTCGATCAATCCTTGATGTTGGTGCAAAATCGATTGAGCAATTGATAGCCCCAGGCCGCTACCTTCAGCGCGCCCAGACACCATGGGATAGAAAAGCGTTTCACGTAACGTTTCAGGTATGCCAGGGCCATTATCAATAACCCCCACTTCACTGACTAAACGATGGCGTTCAGCCCCCAGCGTAAATTGGCGGCGTGCGCGGGTGCGCAACATAAGCTCCGGCGAAGGCGTTGCTGCATCACTCATGGCCTGTACCGCGTTACGTGCCACATTCAACACCGCTTGGATCATTTGAGATTCATCGCCAGAAAGATCCGGCAAACTCGGGTCATAATCACGACGGACCTCAACATGCGGATGCTCGGCAATCAGCAGCGCTCGCACCCGCTCTAACACCTTATGGATATTGACCGGCTCATGTTTGACGATGCGATTGGGGCCCAACATGGAGTCGACCAAATCTCGCAGCCGATCCACCTCTTCCACAATAATATGGGTGAATTCACGTAGTGCAGGATCGTCCAGATCGCGCTCCAATAATTGGGCAGCACCGCGAATCCCGCCCAAAGGGTTTTTAACTTCATGAGCCAAGCCCCGCGCCAACACTTTGATTGTCTCTTGCCGTGTGGTCAGCGCTTCTTCCCGGGAAATCTGCATTAGCCGATCACGGGGCTCTACTTCGAGTAATAGTTCATCGGCTGAAAGCGGGGTCACGGTGTAGTCCACCGTTAATGGCTCGCTGTTCAGCGGCGTAATACGTGCTTCGCGTTGGGTATAGGGATGAAAGGCATCTCGCGCTTTAGCGAGGACATCATCAATACTCTCATCGCCCCCTAACAGCGTGTCTAAACTAATGCCCTGCACACGGCTAAAACTCACCGCTAGCAACGCTTCCGCTGCCGGATTCATCCAGCGAACGCGGAGTTCACCGTCTAGCAGTAAGACTGCGGTGGTGAGGTGTTCAAGTAAGCGCTGGTACATGGCGTATCCTGAAGCGTCGCTGTAAAAAATAGCGTTATCGAGCGTATGAAAGAGAAACTGCAAAAAGCGCGCCAATTGACAACTTGCACGGCTAATGAGCAGGAGGCGAGGATGTAGCGAGCCGTTATAGCGCAGTCCTAGCAGTCAGCTTGTCACTTATTGCACCATTATAGTGCACATGACTCATCGTCAATAAAAATACTCACCGCATCAGTGCGGTGCCGCAGACAGCGCTCTCCCCTTGCAAACAGACCTCTTCAACTCACTATCCAATGGTATAAAAAAACCCCGCCGAAGCGGGGTTTTAGGCCAGTCACACCCGAGGAGGTGGTACTAGCTGCTGTGCTTAGCAATCGCTCTTAACAGCTGTAGTACATATCGAACTCAATCGGGTGAGTGGTCATGCGAATGCGCTCCACTTCTTCCATCTTGAGGTCGATGTATGCATCGATCATATCATCAGTAAACACGCCACCTTCGGTCAAGAACGCGCGGTCTGCATCGAGTGCTTCCAACGCTTGGTCCAGGCTGTTGGCAACGGTCGGTACTGACTTACCTTCTTCAGGCGGCAGGTCGTACAAATTTTTATCCATGGCATCGCCAGGATGTATCTTATTCTTAATACCGTCGATACCCGCCATCAGCAGAGCTGCGAACGCCAGGTAGGGGTTAGCAGTTGGGTCAGGGAAACGTGTTTCAACACGCTTACCTTTCGGGCTCGCGGTGTACGGAATACGGATAGAGGCAGAACGGTTGCGAGCGCTGTAGGCCAACATAACCGGCGCTTCAAAGCCTGGCACCAAACGCTTATATGAGTTGGTAGACGCGTTAGTGAAGGCGTTCAGAGCACGAGCGTGCTTGATCACACCGCCAATGTAGTAAAGCGCCATTTCAGAAAGCCCAGCGTACTCGTCACCCGCGAACTGGTTCTGACCATCTTTCCAGAACGACTGGTGTACGTGCATACCAGACCCGTTGTCACCAACAAGCGGCTTCGGCATGAACGTAGCGGTTTTGCCGTAAGCGTGAGCCACGTTGTGGATCACGTATTTCATTTCCTGAACTTCGTCAGCTTTCTTCACCAACGTGTTGAATTTAACGCCGATTTCGTTCTGACCCGCGTTAGCAACCTCGTGGTGGTGAACCTCAACGGTCTGGCCAATCGCTTCCAGGGTGTTACACATTGCACCACGAATGTCATGGAAACTATCAACCGGGGGAACCGGGAAGTAGCCGCCTTTAACGCGCGGGCGGTGCCCCAAGTTACCGCCTTCTACCTGATTACTGGTCGCCCAAGCGCCTTCATCAGAGGTAATTTTGTACATGGAACCCTGAATGTCAGATTTCCAATGGACTTCGTCGAAAATGAAGAACTCAGGCTCAGGGCCAAAGAAGGCGGTGTCGCCCAGGCCGGTGGACTGCAGGTAAGCTTCTGCGCGCTTGGCAATAGAACGCGGGTCACGGTCATAGCCCTGCATAGTGGCAGGCTCGATGATATCGCAACGCAGGATCAGGGTAGCGTCTTCGGTGAAGGGGTCGAGGAAACCAGTACCATCTTCAGGGCGAAGAATCATGTCGGATTCGTTGATGCCTTTCCAGCCCTCGATAGAGGAACCATCGAACATCTGACCATTTTCGAAAAACTCTTCATCCACGTCCCGTGCCGGTACGGTGACGTGCTGCTCTTTACCGCGCGTGTCGGTGAAACGCAGATCTACCCATTTAACATCATGTTCTTCGATTAGCGCGAGAGTCTTGGCTGACATAGTGTCCTCCGGTATGAACGTGGCTTAAGCTTGTGACAGTAAGCTACCGATAAAAGAGTTATTAAACAAACCGGCTATCGTTGTAGCACGCCGAGAGGCATCTGCCTACGACCCGCTAGCCGCTGCCTAATACTAAGCACGGAACATGCCAACCTTGCACCAATATGGCATAAAAAAACAACAAGCAGTTGTTTTATAAAAGATAAAAAATAAAATACTGTGCTTCTTCATGTAGCATAATGCTCTACGAAAGAACGAACTTAGCCCTAAAAAGGCACTTAGCTCAGAAAAACGCACCAATAAAGACCAACCAGAGGCCCACAAGCACCAACATGGTGCATATAAAGCATCTATTATTTTCCTCATCACTGTAAACTTTAGCTTGATACCAAAAGAAACTCACACCTACAATTGATTACAAACAGATAGATTTAATAACAAACAGGTTTCACAACACAGGAAGCCACTCACATGGGCACGGTCTGCTTTATTGTTGATGCGTCAGTCACAGGTGCCCTTTTACCACGTCACCTGCGCGCTATTCGCCAAACAGCCTTTGCAGACCACACACTTCCCATTATCGTGACCAGCGCCACCACCGATCCACGCATTCCGGACATTGAGCAACGCTACCGCGTACACTTTCTCGTTACCCCTTCTCAGCCACTGGGCGCAAGAATCAATCAAGCAGCATATCTCAGCCAAGCTGATTGGTTGCTGATTGCAATGCAGCAACGGCCGCTAGCAGCCAAACTATGGTGTCTACTTTATCCCCAGCTAGACACGTACACGCTGGATGCTTTTTTGATTGGCAGCGAACCACCCCGCTTATCCGAACGACTACTCCAGTGCTTTTTAGGCGCAGGCGTCGCTGTTCCTCCCTACATAGCAATCAGGCGCACGTGGTTAGAACGCTTAGGCGGCTTAGACCCAGAGCTAGATGAAGCAGCGCTTGCTGATTTACTACAGCGCCTTTACGCATGCCCTACCCGTTTACAAACGTTCAGCCTGGAAGCATCAGGGCTTACCCGTGACTCGCCATCAAGGAGTAACAAACCCTACCGACCTCCCCCCAACTCGCATACGGATACTTAACGTCTCTTATGGCTTAGGATATCTTGCTGGCTAAATGTTCAAACGCTTGCCAAATAGCATTGCTCCCGTCGTCGTAGTGTTAACCATATTATTCAGCACAATCGAGCAAATACCACCGACGAGAATTAACAGCACGGCATAGATCATAAGCGGCAACCTGGAAGGCCCCACGACAGCATCGGTTAACGCGAAAAACATAGGGTGGGCCAAATAAATACCAAACGAGTACGCATTGATATAACGCACCCAGCGTGGCGCTTTACGACCTTTTAAGTAATGCATTAACCAAAGTGTAAACAGCACAAAGAAAGGTATTACCCACACTTCTTTTGAAGAAAAAACTATCCAACCAGCGAATGTGAGTGCAACGATCAACACCACAAACCCAATTAGCCAATAGGGCTGCGCTAGCCTTTGCAGCCATTTAGGTTGCTCAAACGGATCGGCCTGAGGGGCCAGCGGGTAATAGCGAACTAACACCAGCGCCAGAAAAAACAGATATATCCACCCCAACGGCGCAATCCATAACAGATATCCAGGCGGCTCAACGTCCAACCAATACGCCAACCCCCAGTATGCCATGCTAACTAAGCACCCACCCCAGAGCCACGGCACAGGATTAAAGCGCCACAACCGGAAGTGGGTATAGCACCAATAAGCCGCGTAAAACTGCATGGCAATAATCAAAAAATAGCCATGCCATCCCGCATAAATAAAATACTCTTTAGCATTGTTTATAAAACCGACAGGGTTATCGCTATTCGCTAACCGCACCCACTCTGCCGTCGAGTAAATAAAGCCGTACACCAAATAAGGCAGCATGACGTATTTAACACGCTGAAGAAGAAAACCAGGAGGTACTTGTTTATCGTATCGAACGGCAAAAACAAACACCGAGATAAACAAAAATATGGGCGTACCCAGCACCAGAGGAAGTCGCATTAGATCGGTGACTACATTATCAACGCGCTGATTCAAGTGATCCAACCAATGAAACAGGAATACCGCGATACACCCGTAAGCACGCAGCCAATAAATCTCCTCGATTTTTTGCATCCGCTCCCTCTCTGCTTCCTTGGCATCAGTCCGTTGGCTGCTACCTTCAGTAAATTGAACAGGGACTCACTCTGCGTTGTCCGACTACTGCAACGCCATTAAATTCCGGGAGGCTTCGTGTTTGGAACATCAACAGCAAGACCCGTTACCCTGCTAATACGACATATTACGGGCCTAGTGAGTTGGCTTTTCTTAAGCACTCACGCCTTAGCTGGCGATGTTTCCTACCAACAGTTTTTCTCGCCCACCTTAGGCCATGACTACCCTTATACCGTGTATTTACCCGATAACTATGACACGGATGCGTCTACGCCTTACCCAGTGGTTTATTTACTTCATGGATCGTTTGGAAACGAGAAAGACTGGGTGACACGGGGCAAACTCCCCCAAACAGCTGACCGCTTAATCGCAGCAGGCCACCTGCCACCGATGGTATTTATCATGCCAGGCAGCCGTAGTTGGTGGGTAGATGGATACAACGAGGCAGCGCGTAGTGCTTTCTTTAAAGACTTACTGCCGCATATTGAAAGCACCTATCATGTCGGCAGTGAACGCCACTTGCGAGGCGTTGCAGGATTGTCTGCCGGCGGTTACGGCGCGCTTAATTTTGCCCTAGAGCGCCCTGAGCTGTTCGCAGCCGTTGCCGCCCTGAGCCCGGCCAGTTACGCACCAACGCCGCCTGCTAATTCATCGGCACGCCGCCACCCAGCGTTTTTAAATGAACAAGGTCTATTTGACCGCGAACGCTGGGAAGCTCTTAATTACACGGCTCACCTAGAGGATTACCGGCTACACGTCACTCCACGAACAACCGGAGAGCGTGATATGTCGCCAGTGCCGCTTTATATCAGTGCAGGGCGCAGCGATGTTTACGATGCAGAGTTTCACGCCCGTCTGTTGCGCCAAACGATGGAGCGCATTCAGCCAGGCGACGTGCGACTTGACCTTTACCCGGGTGGCCACACCTGGCGCGTATGGCGAGCCAGCCTGCCTGCCGCCCTAAACTTCATGTTTCAGCATATCGATCAACCTGCCGCTGGCTCTGTTGAGACAAGCACTGCTGAATAAAGCATCACTATCGCTACGTCCGCAGAATTTGGCTCGATCACGCCAACGCACACTACACTTAAACATCACGCTATATGATACCGCTCAACAAAAGGACACTGACAATGCATCAGCATATCGAATGGGACGAACCTGGCAGCGCAAGCGTTGTAGAGTTTTTTAAGAATGACCCCGACCACACTCCGCCCTACCCAGGCGCCATGCTCTCCGCCCGTTATCTAGGCCGCATTGTGCGGGTAAAAGTAGAAGCCTATCGTGAAGAAGATGCCGTCAGCATCGGCAGCGTTGCCGCCATTCTTGACCGTCACGGGCAGCATCACGAATCCCACCACAAGCTTAACGTAGGCGATATTGTCCGACTTCCCGATGACAAACGCGCTATGGAACGCTGGGAAGAGGACGATACAGAGTAACCACCATCACAAACTACGAAAGCAAGGCGCGCCCTTTAAAGGGCGCGCCTTGCCAAACCGTATGAAAAATTCACCCTGCTTTCTGAATTTCTACCGAATGCGGGTAAGGTATTGAAACACCTTGCTTATCAAAAGCCTCTTTGACAGCTTTCGTCATATCAAATTTCACATCCCAATAATCCGCAGCATCGACCCAAAGCCGCACGGTAAGGTCCACACTACTGGCCCCCAGGTTAGTGACTTTTATCCAAGGCGCGGGATCACCATGGATACGGTTGTCAGCCTCGGCCAGCCCCCTGATGATCGCCATGGCCTGATCTGCATCATCGTCATAACCAATCCCGAACTCAAGATCAACACGGCGTGTCGAGTGATGAGAGAAATTAGTGATAATAGCCCCCCAAGCCTGCCCATTAGGCACAATAATTTGCACGTTGTCAGGCGTCACTAACTCGGTCACGAACAGATTGAGATCCTTAACCGTACCGGATGTGCCCCCAATATCCACAAACTGACCCAGCTTGTAAGGACGAAACATAATCAGCATAAACCCCGCCGCTAAATCACTGAGCGTGCCCTGTAACGCCAGGCCAATAGCCAACGTGGCAGCCCCCAACACAGCAACCAGTGAGGTAGCCTGAATACCAAACAGGCCGAGTACCGTAATCAATACAACCAGTAGAATGACCCACTTCACCAAGGCTGCAAGGAAGTTGCCCAGAGTTGGGTCTATACGAGGTATCGCATTCACCCGCTTACGCACTAAGCTGCTGACTACCCCTGCGACAATCCAGCCCACAATCAACACCAACAATGCTTTCACGGCATTGATGATCAAAGGAACATAAGCCCCAAATTGCTCAAGAAAGTTTTCCACGACGTAATATCCTCTAGATGGCAGTTACCGAAACACACAGCAATTATTATCTTAAAGCAGTTTTATTTTGGAACATTCTCGTCCTCATCATATTTAACAATTCAAGCACTATCGTGCTAATAACGCCGAAACTGAGAGAGTATTCACAACTGTTGAGCGCTGAATTACCTGGATGGCAACATCTAACTTACTAATTAATGAAGGTAATGCACATTTCGAGTAGCGCGGCGTAAGCGTTAGCGCACCCGCGAAAGCACTGCACAGCGATACCAGTTTCAGGTAGCACCAAAGCGGCCTTGGCGGCAGCGCACGTCTGCTACAATGTAAGCCGTTTTTCTTCCATTTTCTGAGCTGCCTGGGCGGCAGCGCACTTATGGTGCTGTTAAATCCACGTATTATTAATTTTCTGAGCTGCCTGGGCGGCAGCGCACCTACCACTTCCCGCATCGCATACGCAGCGAATTTTCTGAGCTGCCTGCGCGAAGGCCCAGCTCGGGGGAGGTGTTGTTTCTGAGCTGCCTGGGCGGCAGCGCACAGCCCCGGCAGCGCCGCCAACAGCCGCCAATCTTTCTGAGCTGCCTGGGCGGCAGCGCACAAAAGTCTATTGACGCGCTTGAATCGCGATAATTTCTGAGCTGCCTGGGCGGCAGCGCACGTTGTTATTTATATGCTCTATAAAGTCATGATTTTCTGAGCTGCCTGGGCGGCAGCGCACGCTTCTTCTGTGAATAATTTACCTGCCGACCTTTTCTGAGCTGCCTGGGCGGCAGCGCACGGGTGGCGGTAGTACTGGGGGGGATACGGGTGTTTCTGAGCTGCCTGGGCGGCAGCGCACCTAAGCGCTGCTGGTAGTACGTCACGGCGCGATTTCTGAGCTGCCTGGGCGGCAGCGCACGTGTTCCACCGACGACATCTAGCGTCCGTCAATTTCTGAGCTGCCTGGGCGGCAGCGCACTTCTCCTGTTATCACGTATCGGTCGCGGCTTGTTTCTGAGCTGCCTGGGCGGCAGCGCACGTCTTCATCGCACAGCTCATCATTAGCGGGAATTTCTGAGCTGCCTGGGCGGCAGCGCACGGCAATGATTACGCAATCCTTGATGTTCTTGATTTCTGAGCTGCCTGGGCGGCAGCGCACCCTGGCGCAACGGGCAACGGGCACACCGAGGCTTTCTGAGCTGCCTGGGCGGCAGCGCACTGGCGTACAAACACACTAGCCTCGCTATCCCATTTCTGAGCTGCCTGGGCGGCAGCGCACAATTGCTTGACCATCAGGCGACTCAGGCGTCATTTCTGAGCTGCCTGGGCGGCAGCGCACATCGGCATGCACGCTAACTCATTTTTGCAAACTTTCTGAGCTGCCTGGGCGGCAGCGCACATTGACGGCGACATCTCGTCAGTGGTTGATCATTTCTGAGCTGCCTGGGCGGCAGCGCACTGAGCGGTCGCATTGGCCGCACGCAAGCGAATTTTCTGAGCTGCCTGGGCGGCAGCGCACTATGGCTTGATTGGCTATGCCCGCTATTTGCTTTTCTGAGCTGCCTGGGCGGCAGCGCACGGCGTGAGCGCGTTTATTCACCCTGCTGGGCTTTTCTGAGCTGCCTGGGCGGCAGCGCACATCAATAGCGGCGGCGGCTTTCTGTGCTTCTTTTTTCTGAGCTGCCTGGGCGGCAGCGCACGTAGGGGTCGCGTAGTACGCGGGTTCCGATACTTTCTGAGCTGCCTGGGCGGCAGCGCACAATGCAACAATGTTGGAAGGCTCATTAGGATGTTTCTGAGCTGCCTGGGCGGCAGCGCACGTTAGCGTCGAGATACACGGCGATGCCGATAATTTCTGAGCTGCCTGGGCGGCAGCGCACAGGATGCACTTCAAGATGGCCATTTCCGTTCATTTCTGAGCTGCCTGGGCGGCAGCGCACGGTGATAGCAGCGCTAACACGTCATTGGCGGTTTTCTGAGCTGCCTGGGCGGCAGCGCACCTACCCGTTTACCCGCCCCAGTTGCCGCCCCCTTTCTGAGCTGCCTGGGCGGCAGCGCACAGGTTTCTTTATGAGCCTTTGGCGGCCTCTTTTTTCTGAGCTGCCTGGGCGGCAGCGCACAATGGGTGCAAACGTGGAATATGCCGCTGTTATTTCTGAGCTGCCTGGGCGGCAGCGCACTTGTTGGTACCGGTGTTTCGCCTCTTTGTGATTTTCTGAGCTGCCTGGGCGGCAGCGCACAACCCGTTTTCTCCTGAGCGTGGTGAAGTAGTTTTCTGAGCTGCCTGGGCGGCAGCGCACACCCGCTTAGCTAGCTCATGCGCACCCATGTCTTTCTGAGCTGCCTGGGCGGCAGCGCACGCAAAGAACGCCCGCATCGTTGCCATTCTGCCTTTCTGAGCTGCCTGGGCGGCAGCGCACAACCCCATGATCTACGGTAAAGGTTGGATGCTTTTCTGAGCTGCCTGGGCGGCAGCGCACGATGTTTCAAGCGTTTATTACAAGGGCTGTGATTTCTGAGCTGCCTGGGCGGCAGCGCACGTGTCTTCCAATGTACGCGCCGTGCAGTCAATTTTCTGAGCTGCCTGGGCGGCAGCGCACGCGACTTCCTGGCTAGCGGCGTGCGTTTCATTTTTCTGAGCTGCCTGGGCGGCAGCGCACGCGACTTCCTGGCTAGCGGCGTGCGTTTCATTTTTCTGAGCTGCCTGGGCGGCAGCGCACGGATGTTGAGTAATAACGATTATATCGTGGCCTTTCTGAGCTGCCTGGGCGGCAGCGCACGCCTAGGATACGCATTCACCGAAGCCGGGGTATTTCTGAGCTGCCTGGGCGGCAGCGCACGATCATCTTCAACAATGCTTAAATCTGGAAAATTTCTGAGCTGCCTGGGCGGCAGCGCACGTGCAAATGGCGATGAACGCGGCAATGGGGCATTTCTGAGCTGCCTGGGCGGCAGCGCACTACTTCTGCTAAAGAAGTTTCTTTTAAATTTTTTTCTGAGCTGCCTGGGCGGCAGCGCACGCCCGCCGTCTACGCGACTAGCGAGCTTGAATGTTTCTGAGCTGCCTGGGCGGCAGCGCACGAAGTGGCCCGCATTGAGCGTGAACGCCAAGATTTCTGAGCTGCCTGGGCGGCAGCGCACGTTCTGCTGGCGGTACCTTTGGTATTTTTGATTTTCTGAGCTGCCTGGGCGGCAGCGCACTTTCTCCTGTTATCACGTATCTGTCGGTACTTTTTCTGAGCTGCCTGGGCGGCAGCGCACGCGCTTCGGCTTCAGCTTGAGTTATAGGATCATTTCTGAGCTGCCTGGGCGGCAGCGCACTTAGTGATGGTATTGCCATTGTGATCGACATATTTCTGAGCTGCCTGGGCGGCAGCGCACATACTGATGTAAAAGCTAGTATTCTTTCTAATTTTCTGAGCTGCCTGGGCGGCAGCGCACCTTTAGTACATCATCATGTTAGAAAGTTAGTTTTTCTGAGCTGCCTGGGCGGCAGCGCACAAGCCTTAATATCATCATCAGGAGCAGCACCATTTCTGAGCTGCCTGGGCGGCAGCGCACTACAAGACGGTAAGCAAGTGCTTTCGTTCCTTTTTCTGAGCTGCCTGGGCGGCAGCGCACGCAGATTTCCGCGTAACGATGATGCACCAAGTTTTCTGAGCTGCCTGGGCGGCAGCGCACTCTAGCACACAAGATTTGCTGTGATATGTTTCTTTCTGAGCTGCCTGGGCGGCAGCGCACGTCAGCAGTGGCAGCGCGATTAAGCACAGTACTTTCTGAGCTGCCTGGGCGGCAGCGCACTTATGGAGCAAAGTAGTCGGCGCACTGGTGATTTTCTGAGCTGCCTGGGCGGCAGCGCACTATCGCTACCGGTCTTCTATCAAATCTGTTTTTTTCTGAGCTGCCTGGGCGGCAGCGCACCTCTTAATTCTCCCATGGATGCTGCGCCCCCTTTTCTGAGCTGCCTGGGCGGCAGCGCACAACCCAAAAACCGGTTAACCGGTTTGAATAATTTTCTGAGCTGCCTGGGCGGCAGCGCACCAGAATAAGCCGAACATCTCTCAATATCAGCATTTCTGAGCTGCCTGGGCGGCAGCGCACGCTTATTCTGGCTCTTCTGTTCCTTTATCTTTTTTCTGAGCTGCCTGGGCGGCAGCGCACATATCAATTTCTGTAGTAACGTCATCGAGCGATTTCTGAGCTGCCTGGGCGGCAGCGCACACACTGGCGCGGGAAGGGTTGTTTTGAGTATATTTCTGAGCTGCCTGGGCGGCAGCGCACTGACAAATAGCTGTAGCGCCTCCGATGATTGTTTTCTGAGCTGCCTGGGCGGCAGCGCACGTGCTTCTGCTGATGGCCTTGTCGATCCCGATTTTCTGAGCTGCCTGGGCGGCAGCGCACTCTCACTATTCACCAGAGCTATTTGAGTGGATTTTCTGAGCTGCCTGGGCGGCAGCGCACCAGGCAAGAAGCGCTTACAGGAGGAGAAGTACTTTCTGAGCTGCCTGGGCGGCAGCGCACTGTACGACGATGGGGCGAACTAATGCAGATATTTTCTGAGCTGCCTGGGCGGCAGCGCACCCAGCGTGCGCGACCTGTTCGCCATTTTAGTATTTCTGAGCTGCCTGGGCGGCAGCGCACGATTAGCGCGGCTTGAACCTTGGTCTTTACCTTTTCTGAGCTGCCTGGGCGGCAGCGCACGAGCCGATAAAATATGAATACCGGCTGATAACTTTCTGAGCTGCCTGGGCGGCAGCGCACTAGAGCATATCAAAATTAATGTGCTGATTGTTAAAGAGCTTCGATGGAAAAAAGCGGTATCACCCTTTTTTGAGCGACACCGCTAAGTGGTTGATTATTGGTTGCCTATTTTCATACTGAAAAAAAGGGTCAAAACCACGGCACGGTAGCGTTACTGCTTAAACCATAGTGGTTAAACGCACCCGCCACTGCGTTTTCATGAGCTTTGCTATGTTCTATAAACAGGCTGAATCGCTGTTGAGTAGAACGGCTATTGATCTGTACAAAGGGTAGCTCTATACGCCGTTCAGCCAACTTGGCATAGATCTGCCGTGCCTCATCTTCTGAGATGTTATGCCGTTTAGCGTAGCGTTTTGCGCGGCTTGGACTGCCCGTATTGAACTGCTTGCGCGCCACGTTGATATGCTTCGCTCCTTCAGGCACGGCAAGCAGCTCGCTGACTTGTGTATGGTCGCGCATACCAGTTAGCCAGTCAGCGCCCATCAGTTGCTTCAACCGCGCATGAGGGCCATGCAAACGCAGGTGGTCGCCTAACGTTCGCGCTCGGATACCATGCTTATGACCTGGGAAGCTGACGCCAATATCATTGGCCTCCAGGTCGAAAAGCGCCCGGTGCAACTTGTTGTAAAGCGCGCCCATTAACATCGGCTCTGGAAAATCCGGGTCGGGCCTTAAACGGATATCGATATAGTGATCCATGGCTTACCCCGCTTCGCCGAACACGCCGCCACGGATCAGGGTTGCCATCACAAAGTGCTGGTTCTCCTCAGAAGGCACTTGGTCTTTGATCATCCAGTTATCTAGCAGTGAGTAGAAGTCAGCTTTCTGCTTGGGCTGGCGATACGCTTTGCCCTGGGTGGTCACCGAGCCATAAGGCTCGACAGCAATAGGCCCCAGATCTTCATCGTTTTCATTGGGGTACCAAGTGTCGATGGTACGGATAGCGTTACCCAGCTTCTGCGAATGAATACCGGCAATCTCGCTGACGTGATAAAGCGTTTTGCTCTTGTCGCCACGGCCTCGATCAAGAATCAGCTCTTGAGAAGGAAACACCTCTTGTCCGCTACCCATGCGGACATAAGCCACCACCTCTAGCAGTAAGTGCTGCTCGCCCGCCAACGCGGAGGCGATTACACCCGCAAGTTCTTTAAGCTCAGCGGTGTACTCAAAAGCCCGCAACGAGAGCGACAGTGCATCAAACGTCCACTCTTTGGTGGCTTTGCCTTGAGCCAACTGGCGAATGCTGACCTCGACTTGCTCTGCGCCCATGCGGTTACGCCACAGAAAGCGACCATTAGCGAGGTTATTGGCATAACGATGCGCCAGCTCATCGAAGCCTTGCGCCTGTTTATATTCGGCAACTGCCTGTTCAAGCTTGGCTTGGTACTCAGCGTTATTACAAGCTGAGGGCGTTCCAGCACCGGCCAAAACACGTAGGGTGAAACGTGCAACTAACGTATCCGCATCATGGGGCAACGTGGCTACATCCACCGTTTGCAGGTTGGGATTTTCAATCTGTGCATCCAACTTGGCAGGATCTTGGTCTTTCGCCTTCAAGCGGTTGGAAATCGTGCCGCGCACCGACTTTTCACGCACCACCACCGGCTGCCACTGCTGTTCATCTTGGCGCTTATCCCAATGGCTGGCGTACAGCAGCGCATCGGAAGGGTCGAGCTTGCGCTCAAACGCGAGGACAGAAGCGGTTTTGAGGGTATCGTTTTTAGCCATGATAAAGCTCCTTGTTTACTGTGCTGAGGCGCGAAGGTGATAGTCGTTATTGAGACGGTAGAGGCCCGCTTCTTCGTCGTTATCAACGTACCAAAGCAGGTCTTCAGGTTTCTTCATGCGGTGCGGGCTAACCCATTCCCCCATGGAGTAGAGGCTTTCGACAAAGCGGAACGGGGTCTTGGTATCGCGGGCGTTGGCCACTTCTCCAGGCTTAAAAAGATCAGAAATAGCGCCATAACCCACGGGGATAGGCACCAGCCAGCCGCGATAGGGCCGCTGGGCCTGCCAAACAGGCTTCTCGTTCGGCTCGCCTGCATTTTCTAACGTGCAGTAATGGTTAAGACGAGAAAGGTCTAGCCACGCATCCAGCAAGCTGGCATCGGGGTTGTGCTGTTGCAGCGTTTGAAGGTGCTCGGTGAGGTAATCATCCCGAAGGGTGAGGGCAAAGCCCGGCAGCCAGCGCCGCTTTAAGCGCGCGAACTGCGTTTGACGCCGCTCTTCATCGTCATCAAGCGTGACCCATTGCGGGCGTTGTTTATGGGTTGGCACCGCACGGTTAGGGATGACACTGCCTCCGGCAATGCGCATGCCCGCTACAATCTCTCCGATTTGTTTAGCGATATTCTGATGCTCGCTTTCTACAGAGCCGGTATCAATCGAGAAGATCAGCGTAATATCCAGATGGATACGCCCTTCTTCTACAATCGCTGCCGTACCGCCTGTCTTATCCACCGGATTACGCGTCAAGTGAAAGCCACGGATGTAACCACCCTCAGTGGCCTGGGCTTCAAAGTCATGGCAAATAACCCCAACGCGGTCTAACAAAACGGGAAGACTCGCCCCTGCTAACTTCCGCTCCAGAGCATGCATCAAACCTACAAATGCACTCATGGCAGGAAAGCCCCAGGTCATTGGGCTGGAAATCGCGTTGGCGTTTTGTACACGCAGGCGCGGCAGAACTAGGAGGTTTTTTACTTCACTCATCGTCATCACCTCCTGGCAGGTTGGTTAAGTCTTCCGTTAGGCTTTCCATCCAGCGGCGATCACGATCCTGCAGGCGTTGATGGGTCGCATCGTTCGCGAGCGCTTTCTTCCAGTGGCGGAACTCCACATCACCCAACGGCAGTTTTCCGTCTAACGCGGTATTGAGCCAGCTAGCAAAGCGGTGGCGAATATCGTCTGCCCACTCCACGCTGTTTCGGGCTTCACGAAAAGCGATATCCTCTTCGGCGCGACCAGGGTCTAGCCAATAAATTTCTTCTACTGATAATTCGCACTTTTCATCGTCGCTCCAGCCCGCAGGCAGGCTATGCATCTGCATGGCAAACAGCGCCAGCTCGTCCATCAACATGGCGGTGTAGTCATCGCGCAGGTCGCGGGTATGCATGTCTGACGTAGGGTTCGTTTCAAGAAACTGTTTGAGGTCTTTCACCAGCGAGCGCACGTCTGAACGACTGTCAAAGACG
Organism: Halomonas sp. XH26; assembly: GCF_024138895.1. Classification (NCBI taxonomy): domain Bacteria; kingdom Pseudomonadati; phylum Pseudomonadota; class Gammaproteobacteria; order Oceanospirillales; family Halomonadaceae; genus Halomonas; species Halomonas sp. XH26. The sequence goes on along the minus strand of NZ_CP071889.1, from coordinate 268,094 downwards.
CCAGGGTGAGAGAAAACCGATGCGACTTTCAGTGGTGGGCGAATATCGCGCACATTCCAACTGGGTGGCATGGAAGCTAGTAAATAGTTATTGCCGCCCCGCTCGCTATTCAGCTGCGAGATATTTTGTGGCTTGGTACCACCCATTTTCTGGGCGGCCAAGTTGGGATAACTGTGCACCGAGTGCTCAGCGTATTTGCCTTCCCGTTTGGCTTTACGTGCCTCTTTGGCCTCTTCGCTAAAACGGTCATGGTTAATGGTTTGAAAGACAAGGTGCGCCAGAGAAGTGGCGTAGAGCGGTGCTAGCAGATGGAAGTTCTCAGCGTCATTTTCTACGTCTGCAGCGTCATCCCCCACCAGCCAGTAGAGCTGTTTGCCTCGGGTATGCGAGGCGTGCTCACCACGCGGTTCGGTAATCGCCGCAAAGGCGCTGATCCACGCCTGAGCTTGCTCAGGATTATCGCTTAACGCTTTTGCCAGCTCAGTGTCGTTTTCCAGCGCCCGCTCAAGTAGCGACTTTCCCTCAAATTGCAGCTTCAAGAACTTATAAACATCTAAGGCGGCAGCGTTCCCTACGACATCGCCCGCAAAATCAGCGGGTAGCGTGTGGCTGCCGACAAGAGAGTGGTTATTTAGCGATTCAGGTGGGGCGTAAAGATTGGAGCCTTTGGCATCGGGATGGATAGGCTTGAGGGAGTGGGTGACGACTTGTAGTTGACCGACCCGCTTTGCGGCACTCTCTATCCAGTTATCGAATTGAAACTGCTCAACTAGCGCTTGATACTTAGGATCATCAGAGGCTAGTTTGTCCGCTCTGGTATCGAAACGCTCTTTTAAGAAGGCTTCAATCCCAGAGCGTATTTCTGGCGCTCTACTATTATCTGCCATACATTCTCCTTGTCGTTATCCCACCCTGCTGGCATAGAAATAATGATAAATCACAGCGACCACATCTTTAGTATTCTTTGGTCTGAAGAAGATCAACAGTTTGTAGGTTTATGCTCTCATTTCCCAAGTCTTTCCTGGCTTGCTAATGACAGCTCGGATGCGCTTGCTGGCATCAAAACGCTTGTACACGAAACGCTCGCGGATACTAACGAGCATGCTTAATTTCATTTGCTCCGCCAAAACCCCAACACCGGGTGATACCCCCACCGCTGGCTTCTAGCCGAGGCCGTTACCGTGCCGAAGGTACGGGCGGCGCGATCCAGGGAGATATCCAGGTCTTCAGCCAAGTCGGCCAGAGCTGTTAAGTAGTCGCTTGCGCCCCAGGGTTGTATCCGCTCGCCCTGCTCTTTTGCCAGGTCTACCCGCACCAGAAGACTCTCTTCCACCGGAACGTAGAGTTTTTCACCACGCCTTGCGCCATCGTCTACGCGGTGTAGCGTCCAGGTTTCACCGCTCTCATCAGGCAGCAACGCTAGCGTTATTTCAGATTCGAGCTGCTTGCGAAATGGGTCGCGCTGTATCAATACACCAGTTAAATGCAGTTGCGGCATCACATGCCAGCTATAGGCTCCTAAGGGTGGCGGCTTAGGCGTTTTGCCGATTCGTAGCTCTTTTTTGGTTAACGGCTCGGCGGGCTGTTCGATCATTAGTTGGTGTAGCCGTTCGTGCTCCAGGTCTACCAGGCTATCTTTGGCGTGCAACGTTTCCCTTGCCAGCACACGGGGGCGGGCATCAATCACCTTGTACTCATCTTCCGTTAACAGCTCACTAAGCGAGTGGCTACTCAGACGCCATTGAAGATCTGTTTCAAAGCCAGGTTTGTGGAAGGCAGGCTTTCCAGATTGCTCTAAATGTTTGAGGTTAGTATCGAGCAGCAAAATATTGGGCGATTCACACACCTGCTCGCGGTGTCGGCGTACTCGGCCCGCCAGCTGGATAATCGAGCGCATAGAAGAAGGCTCCACTATGGCCCAATCATAGTCGTGGTCGCGGCCCACCTCCGTCACCGGCGAGCCTAGAACGATAAACAGATGATCCTGCTCCTTGCTGCTATCTAGCAGGCGACGAATATCCGGTTGCTGGAAAACGCGATCAGGCTCCGCCCGTTGCAGTGTTTTGTCTAATCGGCGCTCAATGCTAGAGCGCATCACCAACGGGTGTCGGGAGTGGTAAACGCAGAGGTGGATGCGTACACCTTCCGGCGCGCCCTGCTGAAACAGCGCCCTGGCGACATCCACTAAGGGATCAATATTAGCCATGCGAACCAAGCCAAAGCTGACCCGTTTACCCGAATGTAGGTCAACGGAGTGATGCTGCTGGTGGAGTGCTAGCGCATTCTCACGCAGTAGGGTCGCAATGGCTGGCCTTATCTCTTCAGGGCGTTTGCCCAGCGGCGGCAACGCTAAAATATCCGCGCGGCGGCGTACTGGGCTTTTGGCGAGGCGCTCTAACCGATGCTTGGCAAAGGCCTGATGCGCGGCCTTGAAGGTCTCGCTACTGGCACAGTTTTCATGCTGGCGGTCGTGCTCGTCGAACCAGGCGCAGCAAATATCCACCGTCAAACCCGGTTCGCCCCGGTGACGCTGAAAGGCTTCCCGACCGCTGCGATAGGCTTCATACAAACCTTCCACCAGCGCAGGCGGCAAGGTGGCCGATGACAGCAATACCCGTGAACCTAGCAGCCCCGCCCAATTGACTAGCCGGGTAAGCGCCGGCAGGTCGTTGATATCGAAATCGTCGATTTCGTCGAGCACTAAATCGCTGCTCATCAGGCGCAGCATGGGCACGATCTGCCGCCCGCCGCGTGTGCTTTCCGTGGCAGGCACTAGATGGTCAACGGTACATACCAAAATGGGCGCGGCGATCAGCGCGCGAGTGCCCGGCTCATCGCTCAAACGACGCAGTACCGGGTGGCTATCAAAATTGCCGTCAAACACCACGTGAGCATCTTCTTCGATCAGCGCTTGCTTAGACGCCGAGCCACTAGCTTCGGCTTCTTGCTCGTAGTGTTCAAACAGGGCTTTATTAGCGCTGCCACCCACGCGCACGGCAAGTTCGTCTTCACCCAAATGCAAACGATCACGTAGAGCCTGGCCAGTTTGAAGGGTTAGCGTGCGCAGCCCCAGCGCGATGCTAAAGCGCGCGCCCTGCTGGGGGTCGGCCAGAGCATACATAATACGGCCATTGGCGAGGGTTTTACCGCAGCCGGTGGACGCCATGTTAATGCCAAAAAAGCCTTGGCGCTGGCTGCGCTCCCTTAGCGATTGAGCAAGGTCGAAAGCTTTATCCTGCCAGCGAAAGCGTGGGTGGCTACTGCGCTTACGGAAGCCTTTATGGCGCGCTAAACGGGGTAAGTGGCTGTCTACGCTGGGTAGTGCACGGGCAACCGCTGCCGCGTGTTTCTCAACTCCTAAAATATGCTCGTCTAACGGCTGATTGGGCTGCCCTGTCTTGCGCACGGTATTGGCAATTAACGGATAGTTGGGTTCGCCGCGCACACGATGCTGTAAGTCTTCAAGGCTTGAGTAGTGGTGGTCGGCCAGCATTAAGCTAAGCCGGGCTAAGTGCATAACGTAGCGGCTTTCCAGCAAGTTCCCGCTTTGTGGCAAACGCGCCAGCAGTCGCTTCGCGATTACCGCTGTCCGCTTTTGCCAGCGCGATGTTGTGACAGGCAATCCGCTGCTGAATCGCCAGTAAGGCGCGATGCGTTTAGGGTCTTGCGTCTCAGGAATCTCGTTCCACTCGGCATGAATAGAAGCAAATAAGCCGCCCAGCTGTTCTGCCTGAAGTGGTGAGTTTCCTCTGCCCCAGCGCATTTCTTTTTCACCATCTTTTTCCGGCGGTTTTAAAGGTAGCCGGTGGTGGCTAAGCACCAGCCAACCCAGCACAGCAGCCAGCGGAGGTAAACAACTAAACACTGTAGACGTGGATTTATCTATCCCGTCGCGTTCTAAATTTTCTAGCCACTGCTGTTCTTGGTATTGGCCTTCGGCTAAGCGTGCAAGCCACGTGGCGTCGTCGTCACCCCCTACAAACGCTTGGAATAGGCGTAGTGATATCCACTCATGGCGGTATAAATTACGCCCTTCCAGCTTGCCTTTCAGCCGCTGCTGAAAGGCATCGCAGGCTTTTCCCAGATCGTGGAGTAACGCAGCCATTGCTGTGAGCAATAAAATGTCTTCACCGTTATGCCAGTCGTTTTCATCGCGGCGGCGAAGGATATCTCTTGCAGTGGTATTAGTTGGTACTGCGCCATTGATGTTAAACCGCGACGCATCCCCCACTACCCACATCAGTTCGCTTTGATCGTGGCCACGAATCCAGTGGCAGGCAACAGCGGTATTTTTACGGGCAGTTTTACGCAGCAGTTTGCGCAGCGTATCCAGCCCTGCCTGAGTAATCGGTGTTTGCCAGGTGCGGTCACCGCGGCGTTCGGCAAATTGATCGAGAACACGGCGAGTTTGCTTGAGTGCATTTTTATTGCACTGGGAAATCAGCAGCACGTTCATTACTCGCCGCTCCTCAACTCTTGCCCCAGCTCCTGGGCGACTTCCTTTAGCGTATCAATCATAAAGTCGAGAGATTCGGTGCGCGTTAAGCGCTCAATACATGCTTGGCGAAACTCCTGCTCTTCGTCCCCGCGCATGGCGGAAATAAACGCTTGGGGCAGGATCACCGCGTCTTTCACCAAATCCGCTACATCAAACACCAACCCACCCCGGCGGGTTTTACCGTGCAGTACCGCAAGCCCGTGGGGAATGCCCAATACCCAGGTGGCGGTCGCCGCTAGGCCATAGGCGAGGTAGTTGCCGTGATCAAGAAAGCGGTTGGCAGGATCAGTGCCTGCGCCACGCTTGGCGCGGGTGAAATCACCGTAGTCGACAGCATTCACGGCCAGCTTGAAAAGCGTTTTGGTGAGCCGGGCCTCAAGGGTAAGTAAATCGACGGTGCTCGGTGCTTTGCTGATCGCTTCACGGTGGTGGGCAAGTGCGCTGTGCAGGTGATCAGTGGCAATACTAAAGCCAGCGTCTTTCATCACGCGATTTGTCCAGAGCGCTTCAATGCGAGTAAGGCGTGCCTGCTGAAATGCCCTGGCGGCATCCAGACGCTTGGCATCGTCAAACCAGAAGCGCACCCAATATTGGAGATACTCCGTGGGCCGGTACTCGCTTTGCGGGGTCAGCCAAGCAACATCCACATCGACTTCATTGGCAGCAAATAGTGGCGTGCCGCCACCACCGCAAAACCCAACCAGCACACCTGCCTTGGCAAGTTCACGCATGGCCGCTTGTGTTATCGAAGTGCCCGTTCCCAATAGTAGTGAGGTGGTATTGGCAATGGGGATATTCCAGTAGCGGGATTTGCTGCCTTCGTCGGTGACGTATTCTACGCGGCCACCGTTCACCAATACCCGACAGTGTTGGAGGTAGTAGAGATTGGCACGTTTGGAGTGAAGGATGGTTTTAAGATCTGACGGTGAGAAATCATCCATGACAGCGCTCCTTTTTAGTTTCCTCCCATCTAACCATTCTTTACCCAACCTCGCTATTGACCTTAGTCATACTTAGCCCACACCGATTCCACGCTAGCGCCTTTGGCTCAACGTGCTACGCTGCGCGTTACTTTTCTTATTTGGGTGATTCGCTATGCCGATGTTTCGTGTGTTGGCGGCTTCCGCGCTGGTGCTGCTCACGCTGTCTACGCAAACCCAGGCCCAAACGTCTGCTGACTGGTCGGCTTACGATGAGGTGTTTGAGCGTGGGGCGAACCACGCAGCGTGGTGGGAGGCAGGCTGGACGGGCATTTATGCGGCGAGTTTTGCGCTGAATGCTTACCAGTCAAGCGAGGCTAGTAGCCGCGATGATCGTTTTGATGCGCGGGTGGGGGTGGTGAAGTCGGCGCTGGCTCTCGGGGGCATGTTGATCGATCGGCAGCCGCATCAGGCGGCACTGGTTGAGTACGAGCGCTTGAAGGCACGTGGTGAGTTAAGCGGCGTACAGGCACTCGGCTTAGAGCTTGCTCAGGCGGAGCGTGAGCGCCGTGGGTTTGATGCACGCATTAGTTCACTGGTGGTCAATAGCCTGGCTGGGGCCGTGATTGCCGCCGATGGTCGTGAACGGGATGGTGCCGTGAACTTTGCCACCGGCATGTTGGTAAGTGAGCTACAAATTTGGACGCAGCCCAACCAGGCTTCTAGCGCAATTAACCGTTTTCAACCTGCTCGCCTCTCAGTTGGGCCTGTCACGTTGAACGGTGAATACGCACTGCTTGTCTCACCCCAGCAAATTGGCGCTGCTTGGCGCTATTAGCCGCGTAGTAATCGCCGCACACCATGGTCATGTTAAAAACATTGTCAGTGCAACAGGATTGTCAGCACACCAGGAGCGCGTAAAATATCGGGCTTTTTTGGTTTTACCAATTGTTATGTTATACTTATTTATTGGTTAGCGAGGACACTCAATGAGTGAGCATATGCATCGCCATAACAAGGAAGGTCCTTGTCATTTTTCGCTGATGTCATTATCTGCCGCGAGGCGGTTGGGTCTAGTGGCACTGCCGCTGCTGGGTTTATGGGGTTTAGTTTTGTGGGCAAGTGGGTGGCCGCTATGAGTGAACGTTCACTTTCACGCCTGCAACTGCATGATTTGCACCTTGCCCAAGGCGGGCGCACGGTGCTTGAGCATGTCGATGGTGACATAAAACCTGGTGCTATTACGGCGCTTATCGGCGCCAACGGGGCGGGCAAAAGCACGTTGATCCAGGCGATTATGGGTGAACTGCGGCCTATTAGCGGCAAAGTGATTTGCACCGTTGATAAAGCACGCCGCGCATGGTTACCGCAGCAACTGGCTCTGGACCTTACCTTTCCGATGAGCGTGGAAGAGTTGGTGATGACCGGCAGTTGGCCAAGCCATGGGGCGCTGAAAGGCTACTGTGCGGCGCATTATCGCAAGGGTCGCGACATCATGGCGCGCTTAGGCATTTCTCATTTAGCCCACCGCCCTTTGGGTGAGCTTTCCGGTGGCCAGCGCCAGCGGGCGCTGATTGGCCGTACGTTGATGCAGGAAGCGGAGCTTTTGTTACTGGATGAGCCGTTTGCCAACGTAGATAGCGATACGGTGGATATCTTGATTCGTATTTTGCGCCAAATGGCTGATGAAGGCGTGACCATCATTATTGTGCTGCACGACATGGATCATCTGAGCCGCCTAGCCGATGAAGTTTTGATGCTAAGTGGTGGCCATGGTCGCTGGGTCGCGCCTAGTGCGCTTAGCCACCAACATGCATCGGCCAAGGTAGTGCCGTTTGCTTTGGGAGGTCGTCATGCTGGCACTGCTTGATGCATGGTTTGTTGCACCTTTTGATTATGGCTTTATGCGACGTGCGGTCGTGGGTGGCTTGGCACTTTCGCTGGCTGCCCCGCCGCTGGGCGTGTTTTTGGTGCTACGGGGCATGAGCCTGATTGGCGATGCGATGGCCCACGCTATTTTGCCTGGGGTGGCGCTGGGCTTTTTACTCGCAGGGTTCTCTCTGCCGGTGATGAGCGCCGGGGGCGTTCTGTTCGGCGTGATGGTGGCCTTACTTGCCGGTGCAGTGTCGAAAATGGGCGGCCAGCGGGAAGATGCGGCTATGGCGAGTTTTTTTATTATCTCGCTGGCAGCCGGAGTATTACTCATTTCTATGGGTGGCAGCAGCGTGGATTTAACCCATGTGCTGTTCGGCTCAATTTTGGCGATTAACTCCACAGCGCTACTGCTCATTGCCTCTATCAGCACACTGATTGTGATTATTTTGGCGATCATTTTCCGCGCGTTGGTCGTGGAGTGTTTAGACCCGCTGTTTTTACGCGGGCAAAGCCGCCGTAGCAGCTGGGTACATAGCGTTTTTTTAGGGCTCTTGGTGCTTAATTTAACCGCGGGTTTCCAAACCTTGGGCACGTTAATGGCGGTGGGCTTAATGATGCTGCCTGCCACTGCGGCACGGTTTTGGAGTAAGCGGCTGGAAGGCTTGATAGGTATTGCCGTGGTATTGGCCATGATCGCCAGTACCGGCGGGCTATTGATTTCGTTTCATCTTGATACCCCGTCAGGGCCGAGCATTATTCTGCTGGCTGGGGTGGGTTATCTACTGTCGGCACTGTTCGGCCGCTATCACAGCTTAGCCGCTAAGCTGCGGCGTAAGACAACGCCGCTGGCGCTTGAACAGTCGTCATAACTCTTTGTTATTTTTGAAGGAGCGTTATATGTCGCTTTTCTCTTCATCGCGCTGGTGGGTGGGTGTTTCGGCCATGCTGGCATTGCCTGCGGCAATGGCTAACGACCGTGTTCAGGTAGTGACCAGCTTCTCTATCTTGGCTGATATGGTCGAAAACGTGGGCGGCGAGCACGTTGACGTAACGTCGCTTGTCGGCCCTGACGGCGATGCGCATGTTTATTCGCCAAGCCCAGGCGACGCCCGCGCGCTGGCCAGCGCAGATGTGGTGGTCTTTAACGGACTGCTGTTTGAGGGCTGGATGGAGCGTTTGATTGAGTCTAGCGACTATACGGGTGCATTGGTCACCGCAACCAACGGCATTCAACCCCGCGCCTTTGCCAAACACGATCATGAAGAACACGGCCATGACGATCATGGACACGACGACCATGGACACGACGACCATGGCCACGACGATCATGGCCACGGGCACGACGAGCACGATCACAGTGAACATGACCATGGTGATGACGACCCTCACGCATGGCAGGATCTACAGCAGGCAAAGGTCTACGTTACCAATATTCGCGATGGCTTAATCGAAGCAGACAGTGCTAATGCTGAAAGTTATCAAGCGAATGCTGAGCGCTATTTAGCGACAATAGACGAGGCTGATCATGAAATTCGTGATTTGCTGAGCGATATTCCCGCTTCTGCCAGCGTGATTACCGGCCATGATTCGTTTGGCTATTTCTCAAACGCTTATGGGGTGAACTTTCTTTCCCCTGTCGGCCTTTCTACCGAGGCTGACCCCAGCGGCGCCAGCATGGCCGCGCTGGTGGATGTCATCGAACAGGAAAACGTGCAGGCGCTGTTCCACGAGAACATGACCAACCAGGCGATCATCAATCAGCTCGCCGAAGAAACCGGCCTACCGATTGCTGGCACGCTGTATGCCGATGCACTGGCCAGCGAAGGCGATGCCAGCACTTACCTAGGCATGATGCGTCATAATGCGAACGTGCTGCACTCAGCATTAGCTGAACCGGGTCATGACGATCATGCTCATGAACACGATCATCATGGTCATGAGCATTAAGCCAAAAAGTTAACTATTGAATACCGCCGCAGGGCGGTATTTTTTTGCGTTGCATTTTGTCCCAGGGATGGGGAGACTTGCACTACTGCTGTAAATTTTCATCTCTGTAAATTCCCCCCTGCAAAGAGCCAACACCATGCGCCTGAACGCCGATTTTAGCCACTTTGCCAGTGTCACGCCGGATCAGTACCATTGGGTGGACTCCCCCAGCGCGGGTGTAGAGCGCATGATGCTAGACCGCATTGGCGACGAAGTCGCCAGAGCCACTAGCTTGGTACGCTACGCGCCCAACAGCCAGTTCAACCGCCATACTCATGGTGGTGGTGAAGAAATTTTAGTGCTGGAAGGTGTCTTTGCCGATGAGCATGGCCGTTACCCGGCAGGCAGCTACTTACGCAACCCGATTGGCACTGGTCATACCCCGCAAATAGGGGAAGAAGGCGCACTTATTCTGGTGAAGCTACACCAGTTTGATGAAAACGATATTCTGCAACTGGCCGTGCCTGCCCATAGGCTGCCCTGGCAGCCCGACCGACGGCCAGGTATTACTTACAAAATGCTGCACACCTATAGTTCAAAACAGTATGGCCCAGAACGAGTCAGCCTAGAGCGCTGGGAAGCCAATACACTAGTGTCTTATCCACCGCTTGCCGGTGGTTTAGAGCTGTTTGTACTGGAAGGCTCTCTGCTCAGTGATGAGCAGGAATATGCTACCGGCAGCTGGTGCCGCTACCCAGTAGGTGCGGCACCTCAGTTACGCGCGGGTAATGAAGGCGTGCAGCTTTATCTAAAACGCGGGCACTTAGCCACTGTTAAGCTACCCAGCTAATCTACAAAACTGTTTACAAATCTAGCCTACCAAGCCAATAAACGGCAGCAGCGTTAATAGGGCGATCAGCACCACGGCAACGATTACCAGTACGACTTGCACGGGGTGGGCGAGGAAGCGCCGCCATAATGTTGGTGCATTGCCACTGGCAACCGCTTCTTCGTGCTCTCGCCGTGCTTTAGCTTGACGCTTTTCCTGATACGCCGCCAATGCCGCTTCAGCGGCCTCGCGCTGAGCAGTGTTACGCAGCCAAATTGCATCGACACCCAGGCGAAAAAAGCCCGCCTGGTTTCATAGACATCAAAGCCCTGCTCATCTAGCAATTGGCGTACTTCCAACGCCTCTTCATCGGTCACGTGGCGTAGCCGAAACAGCAAGTGGGCCATATTAGTCGCCCATGGCTGCCATGCGGTCTGCCTGAATCACTTCGATCCAGTAGCCATCTGCATCTTTGACAAAGATAACGTCTTTCATCTTGCCCTGGTCCGCGCGCTTGATGAACGTCACCTCATGCTCATCAAACCATGCTTGAGCAGCTTCTAAGTCAGGCACACTAAAGCAGATATGACCAAACCCTTGAGGCTCAGCGTTACCGTCATGATAGGCAAAGTCCTGCTGATCTTCTGTGCCCCAATTATGCGTCAACTCCAGCAAGCCTTTCTGACTGAAGGTCCAGGCAGTGCGTGCTTGAGTATCTTCTGGCACGTTATCGCTGCTTTCGAGATTGGCTAGGAAGTAGAGCGAAAACTGCATCTCTTCGAAATCCAATCGGCGTAGCACCTGCATTCCAAAAACCTTAGAGTAGAACGCTAGCGCACGTTCGGGATCCTTCACCCGCAGCATGGTGTGATTTAAGCGAAACCCTTGGGTTTGCGGCGCTACGGGCGCGACTCCGGAATGTTGTTCGCCTTGAAAACTCATTTTGCTCTCCTGTCGCTAATGCTGATCATTGAATCCATTGAGCCTCACTTACCGCTTACCATGGGGGCTTTAGAGCCATAATACCAGCCCTTACAAGCATGTAGGATTCACTAACGCAGTGTCACATTAAGCACACTGGCAATACTAAACAAAACCCCTACACTTATTATTCATAAACTTTACAAAAAGCAGTTCCCGCAACATGAGCGATGCCCCACCTTTGAGGCGCCCACAGGAGTTTTCCATGACCGCGATTGATATGCCCCTCGGTGACCACATAACGTTAAAGCAGTTAGCCCATGCCATACACAATGGCTTTTCACCGATTGTGGAAGTTGAATCAATGGATGGTATCTATAAGGTTCGCTTCCATCACGCGAACGGTGTTTCTGATTTAACCAGTGCTGAGGGGCATGTCAGCACGTTTTTGGGCACCGGTGAGATTCGCGACACCCTTGGACAGCTGGGCCTCACTCATGGCGTGCTTACGTTTGCCGACCAGTGTGGCGATGAAATGATTGGTGTTGAGGGTAAGGCGATAACGCCTGATGAGATGCTCACCTACGGAACACGCATCTCGTTTCGTTGATATTTGCTCATAGCGCTGCCCAGGCTTTACAGATTGATCTAAGCCAAGGATAGTACCATCACGACAGGGGCGCCCTTGCTTAACGGGCTGAGAAGCACCCTTTGAACCTGAACCGGATAACACCGGCGTAGGGAGTCGTGGTGCAACTGCATCACCTCCCAGCCGGGAGGATATTATGCCTTCACGCCCACTCGGCGATTATCTCCGCGATCTGCGCGCTGCCACACCGCTGGTACATTGCATTACCAACTATGTGGCGATGAATAGCACCGCTAACTTGCTATTGGCGACAGGTGCTTCCCCCGCCATGCTGCATGCTCAAGAAGAAGTGGCGGAGTTCACGGCTATTTCTGGCGCGCTGTCCATTAATATTGGCACCCTCTCTTCCCCTTGGGCTGACGCCATGGCAGTCGCCGCGCGCACTGCTCATGAAAACCATATTCCGTGGGTGCTTGACCCTGTGGCTGTTGGTGCTACCACATTTCGCCTGCGTGTTTGCGAGACGCTGCTGGCTTATCAGCCTAGCGTTATTCGTGGCAACGCCTCAGAAATTCAGGCACTTAACGGACTCGCCAGCCAAGGGCGTGGAGTCGATGCGACTGCTAGCACCCAAGAAGCTACAACCGCAGCCATTGCGTTAGCACAGCAACATCGCTGCGTGGTGGCGGTCACTGGCGAGAGCGATTTCATCACCGATGGCACGGATCATTATCGGCTTAAAGGTGGGCACGCACTCATGCCTCGCGTGACTACCTTGGGCTGCGGATTGAGTGCGCTGGTGGCAAGCTTTGTGGCCGCAAGCCGCGAGCAGCCGCTGGAGGCCAGCTTGGCCGCCTTGGCGTGTTTCAGCATCGCTGGAAGCCGTGCAGGCGAGCAGGCTCAAGGCCCTGGCAGTTTCCAGGTGGCGCTATTGGATGCGCTGTATCAATTATCCCCTGACGACCTTTCGACTCTTGCTCAATGGGAGGCGGTGCATGCCGTTTGATCTTTCACTCTATTTAGTCACCGATGCTGGTCTGTGCGCTGGCATGGGTCTGGAAAAAACCGTTGAAGCTGCTGTGCAGGGCGGCATTACCATGGTGCAGCTACGCGATAAACACGCTAGTGACGAGCACATGATCGCCCAGGCCAAACGTCTCAAAGCGATGTTGGCTGGCAGTGGTGTCCCTCTGATCATTAATGATCGCCTGAACGTGGCGTTCGCCAGCCAAGCGGATGGCTTACATGTCGGGCAAAGCGACACAGCTGTTCAAGCAGCGCGAGCCACTCTTGGCCAACACGCCATTATCGGGCTTTCGATTAACACCCTAGCCCAACTTCAGGAGGCACCTGTCGAATTGCTCAATTACGTCGGTTTAGGGCCCGTGTTTGCAACTGGCAGTAAACAAGACCACGCCCAGCCAATTGGCTTTGATGGGCTGGCACGGCTTGCCAATGCTTGCCAACTTCCCAGTGTCGCGATTGGCGGACTAAAAGCTGAACACATGGCTCAAGTGAAAGCCGCTGGGGCAAACGGTGTTGCGGTTATTTCTGCTATTTGTGGTCAGCCAGACCCCCGCCTGGCTGCACAGGCATTCCACGCGCAATGACCCAGCTCGACCATATCGCGGCGTTTGTAAAGGTCGCTGAGCTGGGTAGCTATACCCGCGCGGCCGAGGCGCTAGACCTTTCTCGCACGCGGGTATCTCGCCAAGTGATGGCGCTTGAAGAGGCATTGGGTGCTCGGCTTATTCAGCGCACCACCCGGCGGCTGCACCTCACTGAAGCGGGAGAACGCTATCTCGTTCGTGCGCAAAGCATTCTGATCGCTTTGGACGAGGCAGCGGCAGAAATCGGCAGTGGCACCAGTACGGTGAGCGGGCAGTTGCGCATCAATGGCCCGATGAGCTTCGGCACACGCTATCTTTCACCGCTGGTTGCACAGTTTATGCAAACGCACCCTGGGCTTGAGGTGCGTTTGGATCTAAACGACCGCCGCGTTGATTTGCTGGAAGAGGGCTACGATGTCGCCATTCGTATTGGCAACCTGCCCGACTCTAGCTTAGTGGCGCGACGGCTCACCCAGTGCCGGATGCTGTTTTGCGCATCACCTGATTACCTCGCCCAGTATGGCACGCCGCTGACTAGTGAAGACTTGGCATCTCACCGCTGCCTTCGCTACCGAAGCGGCCAAAACAGTGGCGATTGGCGGATTGGTCATCAACTACTTAGTATTTCTGGCCCCCTAGAGAGTAATAATGGCGATATGCTGACGCATGCAGCTGAAGCAGGCTTAGGGATAGCGCAACAGCCCAGCTTTTTAGTGACTGATAGCATTGCGAACGGGCGCCTAGTGCCGATTTTGCAGAATCTGCCGCCTGCGTTGCTAGACATCCATGCGCTTTATCCAGCCCGACGCTATTTACCTGCCAAAGTAGAGCGCTTTATTGAGTTATTAGCGGCGGCGTGGGGTGACCCACCAGTATGGGAAATTGAGCTCGGATTGTCGCCTTTATCGCAACAGTGAAGTGCATTAACAGTGGATTATCTCAGTGGCTTTCATCTGTAAAGTGGCACTATCGCATCCAACGTGATGCTCGCGACTAAGAGAGACGGCTATGACCACTGCTAATACTTCACCACTCACCCTCCATGCCACCGCCTTGCTACGTATCAGTTTAGGCGTAATGGCCTTAGCTCACGGCTTGCTTAAGGTGTTTGTCTTCACCCTGCCAGGCACTGTCAGCTATTTTGAATCCCTGGGCTTACCGGGTGTTCTTGCTTACTTAACCATTGCTGCCGAAGTAGGTGGTGGCCTAGCACTTTTACTGGGCATCTATACTCGTTGGGTAAGCCTTGCTCTAGTACCCGTGCTGCTAGGTGCAGCCTCGGTACACCTGGGTAACGGCTGGCTGTTCTCAAACCCGGGTGGTGGCTGGGAATTCCCTATTTTCTGGACGATTGCTCTGGTGGTACAGGCAGGCCTAGGTGGCGGTAGCGCTGTTGTCAGCCGCAAATTCGCTTAACCGCTCTGCCCGCATTGGCTTCGGCTTGTGCGGGCATCATTAGCCCGCTATAGGCTAACGGAGGTACTAAAATGCTACCCAGCCTGTTTATTTCCCATGGTTCCCCCATGTTGGCGCTGAATAAAACGCCGGCCCACGCTTTCCTACGCGAGCTGGGAAAACGCCTCTCCCCTCGCGCGGTGGTCGTCGTATCAGCCCACTGGGAGAGCCTCACGCTCAAGGTCAGTACTAGCGCACAACCAGAAACGATTCATGATTTTGGCGGGTTTCCACAAGCCCTTTTTGAGTGCCAGTATCCAGCCCCTGGCAACCCTGAATTGGCGGAACAAATTGCAGTATTATTGGATGCTGAGCGCGTTGAGCGCGGCCTTGATCACGGCGCCTGGGTACCACTTTCGCTGATGTTTCCAGAGGCCAATGTACCGGTCGTTTCCCTGTCGCTACCTGTGCGTTGGGAAAATGACGCGCTAGTCACGCTCGGCGAGCGCCTATCGGCATTGCGAAAAGAAGGGGTTCTGATTATTGGCTCGGGCAGCCTAACCCATAACTTATATGAAACCCTGCCCCAGGACAGCCCCACCCCCGCCTGGGTAGATGAGTTTGCCCAGTGGGTTAGCGAACACATTGAAGACAATGATCGCCAGGCATTACTTCACTGGGAGCGTGCTCCAAAAGCGCTGGAAAACCACCCGACCCCAGAACACTTCCAGCCCTTACTGGTGGCCATGGGGGCAGGCGGAGATGGAACTCAGTTACACCACAGCGTGGAACATGGCGTACTGGCGATGGATGTCTACGCGTTTAGCTAATAGCAGTGCCTAACGATACAAATTGAGCTTTTCGGGGTGGATCAAGATCGCGCATTAAAAGCGCAAATTCACTCTGTTCCGGGCTAATGCTAACACCTGGCACGGGGAGGCGAACTCGGTGCCCTGAGCCAGGTGCAGCGCGCTGGGCTTCGCCGCGAACGTTCTCCATGTGTTCAAGCACGAAGCGGTGATTGCCACTTGGCAACATGAGCTCCATGCTGTCCCCCACTTCAAAGCGGTTTTTGACCTCGATGTCTAACCAGCCACGAACAGGATCGTAGCCCAGCACTTCACCGACAAACTGTTGGTGCACACCGATGGAGCTACCCTGCTGATAACTTTGAAATTCATCGTGAACATGGCGACGATAGAAGCCTTCGGTATACCCTCTGTTCGCTAAGTTCTCCAGCTCATCCATTAATCCCATATTAAAGGGGCGGCCAGCAACGGCGTCATCGATGGCGCGGCGGTAAACCTGTGCGGTCCGTGCGACGTAGTAATGAGACTTTGTCCGCCCTTCGATCTTAAGCGATGCTACTCCCATTTCTGTCAGTCGCGCCACGTGCTGTACTGCACGCAAATCCTTGGAATTCATAATGTAGGTGCCATGCTCATCTTCATACACGGGCATCAGCTTGCCAGGGCGAGTGACATCCTCGATCAGCGCTGAGAGCTCGTCCTGGTCGGCCACCGCCGTATCAGCGACGTGCTGAGCTGGC
This sequence comes from Halomonas sp. XH26, assembly GCF_024138895.1. Classification (NCBI taxonomy): domain Bacteria; kingdom Pseudomonadati; phylum Pseudomonadota; class Gammaproteobacteria; order Oceanospirillales; family Halomonadaceae; genus Halomonas; species Halomonas sp. XH26. The sequence goes on along the minus strand of NZ_CP071889.1, from coordinate 251,982 downwards.
AACAGGTCACCCGTATCATCTTGAGTGGCTGCTATGGTGTTATATTTCCAACGACAGGCATTCGTGCAGGTGCCTTGGTTGGGGTCGCGGTGATTAAAATAGCCAGACAGCAGACAGCGTCCTGAGTAGGCAATACATAGCGCACCATGAACGAAGGTTTCGATCTCTAAGCCTGGGCACTCTGCGCGTATTTCGCCAATCTCTTCAAGGGATAGTTCCCGCGACAAAATAATGCGGCGAATACCTTGGCGCTGCCAGAATTGAGCGGCGGCCCAATTGACGACATTGGACTGCACCGACAGATGAATCTCTTGATCTGGCCAGCGATCGCGAACCATCATAATCAGACCCGGGTCTGACATGATCAACGCATCGGGTCCGGCCTCAATGACAGGCTCCATATCCCGTAGGTACGTTGTCAGCTTGCTGTTGTGCGGAGCAATGTTGGAAGCAACATAGAATTTCTTACCTCGCGCATGTGCGTACTCAATACCACGATGCAAATTATCGATTTTAAAATCGTTGTTACGCACCCGGAGAGAGTAGCGCGGCTGACCTGCATAAACGGCATCTGCCCCATAAGCAAACGCGTAACGCATATTTTTAAAGGTACCGGCAGGCGAGAGTAATTCGGGAGCTTGCATAGACAGTCACCGTTATCAGGACGATGGCGCACGTGCGCAGTGATGAAAGTGCCGGATTATAACCAGCTCAAACAGCCTGTCTTGCTCAGCTATCTACTTTGCTGACCCAGATCAAAAAGTAACGACCACAAGCCTCTTTTGACACATATGACGATGAATAACAGCCGCGTTTTACGCCGTTGGGCGGGGTTTCAGCGTCGTACGGCGGTCATGGTAAGCAATTGCTAATCCGCTGCCCATAATCAGCACACTGCCCACCCATACCCACAGATCTGGCAGCTCTCCCCAGAACCACCAGCCAAGCAGCACCGCCCACAGCATTGCGGTGTAATCAAATGGAGCAGCAATCGCGGCAGGGGCAAAGCGGAATGCCAGGGTAATAAACGCGGTCGCGCCAATACCCAAAACACCCGAGACCAAAAAGCCAAGCCAGTGCCAGGGCTCTGGGGTTTGCCAAACCCAGGGCAAACTCAGAGCAGTGACGATAAAGGGCACTAACGTCATGTAGAACACCATTGCCCACAGGTGCTCCCTAGCACCGTAGCGCCGCGCAGTAATCATCATCAGTGCATAAAAGAAAGCCGCTCCCAAGAGGGTTAGCGTGCCGAGCTGGAACGCATCACCGCCGGGGCGAACCACAATCAGCACGCCAGCAAAGCCAACTAACGACGCTATTAATACGGGTGGATCGATTCGCTCGCCAAGCAACGGCACTGAAAGCAGCGTTACAAACAAGGGTGCCACAAAAGCGATTGCCGTGGCCTCTGCGAGTGGCAGCAGGGTTAGCCCCCAGACAAAGAACACCATCGTGGCGGTATAAATCAATCCTCTGAGAAGGTGTACACGGGGGCGCTTGGTATGCAACTTGCGCAATCCACCTGCAAAATGCGCCAACAGGGCAATGAGCGGTAATGACACGAGCGTACGAAAGAAAATAATCTGTAGCGGCGAATGGACCTCGCCTAGCCACTTCGATACCGCATCACCAAGCGCTAAGAACAGAACTCCTAAGCACATGCACAGGATACCTTTTAACGACGTTGTCACGACGCTCTCCTTTTGCCCTTTGGACATTTTATCAGCCGGGATTAACAACTAATAAAAAACCCCGCCAATGTGTCACTGACGGGGCTGCGGATCTAACGTGGCTTTACAAACTTGCGTTGACCACCATGCACTCCATCCCCTGCGCCTGGAGCGTTCTACAAGCGCGTCTGGCGCGTGCTTCGTCCAAGGCGACAACCCTGGCGCGGAATACCGGCGTTTGACCAGCTAAAGTATCGATAGCAACCCGCCCCCCCACTTCATGAGGCAGGCGCTGCGCTGCCTGACGTGCCAACTGCTCTGCTCGTGCTGCCTGGCTAAAAGCACCTACCTGGATACCCCAATCACCAGCAGTAACAGACCGTTGAGGCGTAGCTGCCAATTCGCGCTCACGTTCAATAAAAGCGTTCACCGGGTCTGGTCTACGGGTGACAGGAACTTCTGTCGGTGCCTCCATTGAGCGCGCGAGACGATCTTCAATTTCAACAGCCGGTGCAGACGCTGGTGAAGGAGAAAGGGTTGTCGCTGCCAAATTATTCGAAGCCGCTGTATTATTCGAAATCGTTACATTACTGGCCATGACAGGGCGATTAGAGGCTGGCGGTGTCGACATGGGGCGTTGGCTAGGCGCGTTAGAGCCAGAGAAAGCCATAAACTCTCTAGAAAAAGTGGTATTGGCCAGCCACGTTTGCTGGTCACGCAGCGCTGCACGAGCAAAGCTACGGTCTAACAGGTTGGCCATATGAGAATCACGAGATGACCCACTAAAGCCACCCATGACAACGCCCACCATACGGCGATCCCCGTGGACGGCCGTTGTCGCTACATTGAAACCAGATGCACGAATGAAGCCGGTTTTAAGGCCATCTGCACCGGGGTAGTTTTTCACTAAGCGGTTATGGCTGGTGTGCCGGGTACCACGATAGGTGAACTCCTGGAGCCCAAAGTAGTGGTAGTACTGTGGGAAGTCCTGCATCACGCGCACAGAGAGTGTCACCATATCCCGTGCCGTGGTGACCTGCTGATCATCAGGTAGACCCGAGGCATTACGGAACGTGGTGGCATTCATGCCTAGCTCGCGCGCTTTTGCGGTCATCAGCTGAGCGAAACGCTGCTCGCTACCACCTAATGCTTCAGCCACCACGACGGCAACATCATTAGCAGAGCGCACTGCCAACGCACGAATAGCAGAATCAACAGGAATGGTACTACCTGCAGAAAGCCACAGTTTTACAGCAGGCATGGCGGCAGCTTGAGCAGACACAGGAAGCGGCTGATTAAGACTGAGCTGGCCACTCTCCAATGCTTCAAATGTAAGATAAAGCGTCATCATTTTGGTTAACGATGCGGGGTAGCGACGCTCATCGGCATTCTCGGCGTACAGCACCTCTCCGTTTTCCAAATCCACAACAATCCCAGCATAACGCGGATTTGCATGAGCACTCGATATCGTGCTTAACAGCAATACCATTAACGACAGCAGAAGCCACCAGCGCGCGACGATCGTTGCGCATATTCCCCTTGTTGCCATACATGCCCCTTTCTTGTTTTGCTGTGATGTAACACTACCAACCATTAATCTACTTGCCACACTAAGAAATCTAAGACTAGCACGGTAACTCTTCAAGTGAATTAAGAAAGCAGTATAAAAGTTGAAAACGCAATGAAATGAATAGACCAAAAAAAAACCGACCCTAAGGGGTCGGCTTTCATTTTGTTGAGCAACAACGCAGAGACTTACTCTTCTGCAGCTGCTTCTTCAACAACCGGACGGTCAACCAGCTCAACGAACGCCATGGGCGCGTTGTCGCCTGTGCGGTAACCGCACTTGAGGATGCGGATGTAACCACCCGGACGCTCGGCATAACGCGGACCTAGCTCGTTGAACAGTTTGCCGACGGCTTCTTTGGAGCGCGTGCGGGCAAATGCCAAACGGCGGTTTGCAACGCTATCCTGCTTGGCTAGGGTAATTAGCGGCTCGATAACGCGACGCAATTCCTTGGCCTTAGGCAGGGTTGTCTTGATGACTTCATGTTCGACCAGCGAGACAGACATGTTCTTGAACATGGCCTGACGATGCGAGCTGGTACGATTCAGATGACGACCACTCTTACGATGACGCATGGTTGTAATTCCTTACCAAACTGGGACTCGAGTCGACACTCACGCGGAGGCCTTGTCGTCCTTCAGGCTAGCGGGTGGCCAATTTTCCAGCCGCATGCCGAGGGACAAGCCGCGCGCTGCCAATACGTCTTTGATTTCATTCAAAGACTTTTTACCAAGATTCGGTGTCTTCAGCAGCTCAACTTCAGTGCGCTGGATAAGATCACCAATGTAGTAAATATTCTCGGCTTTTAGGCAGTTAGCGCTGCGAACTGTCAACTCAAGATCGTCTACGGGGCGCAATAGGATAGGATCAACAAGATCCTCTTCCTCTTCGACTTCCTGCTCTTTATCAGCTTCCAGGTCGACGAAGGCGGCCAGCTGCTCTTGCAGAATGGTCGCACTGCGACGGATAGCCTCTTCCGGATCCAGTGTACCGTCGGTTTCCAGATCGATAATTAACTTATCGAGGTCGGTGCGCTGCTCAACACGAGCGGCTTCAACCGAATAGGAAACACGGCGAACAGGGCTGAAGGTGGCATCCAGCTGCAGGCGGCCAATTGCACGTGTCTCTTCATCAGAGCCACGAGCGTCAGCCGGTTCGTAACCACGACCCAGCGCTACCTTAAGCTGAATTTTCAGCTCGGCACCTTCATTGACATGAGCAATGACGTGATCCGGGTTGACGATTTCGACGCTATGATCAAGCGCAATGTCGCCAGCGGTGACGACAGCTGGGCCCTGCTTGTTCAGCGAGAGCACCGCCTCATCGCGGCTGTGCATCTTGATCGCAACATCTTTCAAGTTCAGGAGGATTTCGATGACATCTTCCTGCACCCCTTCGAGCGCACTGTATTCGTGCTCTACACCGGCAATTTCAGCCTCTACCACGGCAGCGCCGGGCATGGACGAAAGCAGAATGCGACGAAGTGCATTCCCCAGGGTGTGACCAAAGCCGCGCTCGAACGGTTCGAGAACGATTTTGGCATGATGTGCGCTGATTTCTTCGACCTTGATGTCACGAGGACGAAGAAACTCTGTCACTGAACGCTGCATATGAACACCTTTCAGGCTGCCAAACGGATACTGAGTACTCTAGAGCACACTACTCAAGAGCGTCTGGGCGGTTAGCTTTGCTACCCCGCCCAGGTCTCAAGAAGCAGAAATGTAAATCAAACTGCTTACTTGGAGTACAGCTCGACGATCAGGTTTTCGTTGATGTCGGCAGTCAGGTCACCGCGTTCAGGCAGAGCCTTGAAAGTGCCTTCCATCTTCTTGGCGTCGATTTCGATCCAAGCGATATCGCCACGGTTGGCCGCAATGGTCAACGAGTGTTGAATACGTGCTTGGTTCTTCGCCTTTTCGCGAACAGAAACAACGTCACCGGGCTTCACTTGGTAGGAAGCAACGTTAACGGTGCGGCCGTTCACGGAAATCGCCTTGTGGCTGACCAGCTGACGCGCTTCAGAGCGAGTCGAGCCAAAGCCCATGCGGTAGACGACGTTATCCAGTCGGGATTCAAGCAACTGCAACAATACTTCACCAGTCGCACCTTTCAGGCGAGCGGCTTCTTTGTAGTAGTTGCGGAACTGCTTTTCGAGTACGCCATACATACGGCGTACTTTCTGCTTCTCACGAAGCTGCAAGCCGTAGTCGGAAAGACGCTGACGACGCTGGCCGTGTACACCCGGGATCTGCTCGGATTTACACTTTTTCTCGAAGGGAGTAACACCGCTCTTTAAAAAGAGGTCGGTGCCTTCACGACGAGACAGTTTGCACTTCGGTCCAATATAACGAGCCATGAATCTGTCTCCTTAAACGCGGCGTTTCTTAGGCGGACGGCAGCCATTATGAGGAATGGGCGTCGCGTCAGTGATGCTTTGCACGCGGAAGCCGGCGGCATTGAGAGCGCGCACGGCGGATTCACGGCCTGGACCGGGGCCCTTGACCAGCACGTCTACGTTTTTCACACCATACTCGGCTGCAGCAGTTGCTGCACGCTCACTTGCCACTTGAGCAGCGAACGGGGTGCTCTTGCGAGAACCACGAAAACCCGAACCACCGGCTGTCGCCCAAGAAAGAGCGTTGCCCTGGCGGTCTGTGATCGTCACGATCGTGTTGTTAAAAGAGGCGTGGATATGCGCTACGGCGTCCACTACCTGCTTTTTAACCTTTTTACGGTTACTACGCGGGTTAGCCATGTTGATGTCTATTCCTGTCTTAACGTCAGCTCTCTATTAAAGAGCCTGCGTGTTATTTGCGGATCGGCTTACGCGGGCCCTTACGGGTACGCGCGTTAGTCTTAGTCCGCTGACCACGCAGCGGAAGACTACGACGATGACGCAGACCACGGTAGCAGCCTAAGTCCATGAGACGCTTAATGTTAAGCGTAACATCACGACGAAGGTCGCCTTCTACGGTGTACTTACCAACTTCAGAACGCAGGGTATCCAGCTCATCGCTAGATAGATCCTGGATCTTGGTAGTAGGCGCGATACCGGCAGCAGCACAAACGTGCTGAGCGCGGGTACGGCCAATCCCGAAGATATAGGTCAGCGAGATCGCCGCATGCTTGTTGTCCGGGATATTGACGCCTGCAATACGGGCCATCAGCTTACTCCGAAATTTGAGCGGCTTGCTCGTTTATTCATCTACAAAAGGCGCAACAGCATACCCCTTTATAAGCCTTATGGCAAGGGGTATGCCGGCACCCGCTTAAAAACAACCCAGGTATTAACCCTGGCGCTGTTTGTGCCGCGGTTCGATACAAATGACGCGGACAGCGCCATTGCGTCGAATGATCTTACAATTACGGCACATCTTCTTTACGGAAGCTCGAACTTTCATCGTTCTCTCCAAATCGCAACGGCGCGCCTCAGCGCATAATGCCGCCGCTACCGTAGCCTTTCAGGTTGGACTTCTTCATCACCGAGTCATATTGATGCGACATGAGATGCGACTGCACCTGGGCCATGAAGTCCATGATGACCACAACCACGATCAGAAGCGAAGTTCCGCCGAAGAAAAACGGCACGTTCCACGCAACGATCAAGAACTGGGGCATCAAGGAAACCGCAGTGATATACAAGGCACCGAACAAAGTAAGACGAGTCATTACTTTATCGATATAGCGAGCGGTCTGCTCGCCGGGGCGAATGCCCGGCAGGAAGGCGCCTGACTTTTTAAGATTGTCAGCCACATCCTTGGGGTTGAAGACCAGCGCTGTGTAAAAGAAGCAGAAGAATACCACTGCCGCCGCGAAAAGCAAGATGTAAAGCGGTTGGCCGGGGCCTAACGCTTGTGATGCACGCTGTAACCACTCCATTCCTTCGCCAGCACCCACCCACTGACCAATAGAGGCCGGGAAGAGTAAAATACTGGAAGCGAAGATTGCTGGAATAACACCAGCCATATTCACTTTCAAAGGCAGGTAGCTGCTTTGGCCTGCATACATCTTATTGCCGACCTGGCGCCTGGGGTAGTTCACTTTCAAGCGGCGTTGACCGCGCTCAATGAACACCACAAACGCAACGGTAGCAATACCTAGCACTGACAGCGCTAACAGCGGAAGAACATTCCAGGCACCTTCATTACGAGCAAGCTCGAACGCTTGCCCAACGGCACTGGGCAGCCCAGCGACGATCCCCGCGAAGATCAACAGCGAAATACCGTTGCCGATGCCCTTCTCGGTGATCTGCTCACCTAGCCACATCATAAACACCGCGCCTGATACAAATGTAATCACGGCGGTGAAAAAGAAGCTGAAGTCAGCGCTGTATGCGATGCCTTGGCTAGCCAGACCGACGGACATACCGGTAGCCTGGACGAAAGCCAGTATCACCGTGCCGTAGCGCGTGTACTGGCTAATCTTGCGGCGGCCAGCCTCACCCTCTTTCTTGAGCTGTTCAAGATGAGGGGAGACCGCAGTCATGAGCTGCATGATAATCGACGCCGAAATGTAGGGCATTATGCCCAGGGCGAGGACGCTCATGCGCTCCAGGGCGCCACCCGAGAACATGTTAAACATGCCTAGAATGGTGCCCTGTTGCTCCCTAAACAAGGCAGCAAGCTGGTCAGGATTGATACCGGGAACGGGAATGTGGGCACCAATACGGTACACCACGATGGCGAGGAGCACGAAGCGCAAACGCGCCCACAGTTCACTCAGACCGCTGCCCATCGCCGGCATATTTCCTGACTTGGCCATTTAGTCCTCTACCTTGCCGCCGGCGGCTTCGATCGCTTCACGGGCACCTTTGGTGACCTTGATACCACGAACGGTAACCGCCTTTTTCAGTTCGCCAGAAAGGATGATCTTCGCATGAAGCGTCGCATCCTTTAGCACGTTGGCTTGCTTCAGAGTTTCCATAGTGACTTCGTCACCGGCAACCTTAGCAAGTTCAGCCAGACGTACTTCTTCAGATACCAATGACTTAGCAGACGTAAAGCCGAACTTCGGCAAACGACGCTGCAATGGCATCTGACCGCCTTCGAAACCAGGCTTGACGCTGCCGCCACTGCGAGATTTCTGACCTTTGTGGCCACGGCCACCGGTCTTACCAAGACCGGAGCCGATACCACGACCAACGCGCTTTTCAGCGTGTTTGGAGCCCGGTGCCGGGCTCAGGGTATTGAGTTTCATGGATTACTCTCCCTCAACGCGCACAAGGTAGTTAACCTTGTGGATCATGCCGCGTACGGCAGGGGTGTCTTCCAGCTCAACCGTATGACCGATGCGACGCAGACCCAGGCCCTTCATAGTAGCCTTGTGCTTGGGCAAAACGCCGATGGTGCTGCGGATCTGGGTAACCTTGATCGTTGCTGCCATGGTGCCTTACCCCGTGATCGCTTCGACAGACAGACCGCGCTTAGCGGCAATGTCTTCCGGTGCTTGCATGGAGGAGAGACCTTTAACAGTCGCTCGCACCACGTTAACCGGGTTGGTGGAACCGTAGCACTTGGCCAGTACATCATGGACACCAGCGAGCTCTAGTACAGAGCGCATGGCGCCGCCAGCGATGATACCGGTACCTTCAGAAGCCGGCTGCATGTACACCTTAGAAGCACCGTGACGGGCTTTTATCGGGTACTGAAGCGTATGGCCTGCAAGGTTAACCTTGACCATGTTGCGACGAGCTTGATCCATCGCTTTCTGGATCGCAACAGGCACTTCACGCGCCTTGCCACGACCAAAACCGACACGACCTTTACCATCACCAACGACGGTCAGCGCGGTGAAGCCGAAAATACGACCACCTTTGACCACCTTGGCGACGCGGTTGACCTGCACTAACTTCTCTTGCAGATCACCGCTTTGCTGTTCGTTCTTCGCCATCGTAAAACCCTTTAGAATTCCAGGCCGCCTTCACGTGCGGCGTCGGCCAGAGCCTTAACGCGACCGTGATACTTAAAGCCAGCACGATCGAAGGCCACCTGGGTGATGCCTGCTTCTTTAGCGCGTTCAGCAATCAGAGCGCCAACCTTAGAGGCGGCTTCTGCGTTGCCAGTCGCACCCTCGCGCAGTGCTTTGTCCAGCGTAGAAGCACTGGCTAGCACTTTGCCACCATCCGGCGAGATAATCTGCGCATAGATGTGACGCGGGGTACGGTTGACGCACAGGCGATACACGCCCAGCTCGCGGATCTTTGCGCGAGCGCGGCGGGCACGACGGAGACGAGATTCTTTCTTCGCGTTCATAACCCTGCCTTACTTCTTCTTGGCTTCTTTGCGACGCACCTGCTCGTCGGCGTACCGAACACCCTTGCCTTTATACGGCTCAGGGGGACGGAAGGCGCGGATTTCCGCGGCGCACTGGCCGAGCATCTGCTTGTCCGCGCTTTTCAGCACGATCACGGTGTTCTTCGGCGTTTCCGCTGAGACACCCTTAGGCAGTTCATAGTCGACCGGGTGCGAGAAGCCCAGTGAAAGATTGAGCGTCTGGCCCTTAGCTTGGGCACGATAACCGACGCCTACAATTTCGAGAGTTTTTGTGAAACCCTCGGATACGCCCGTTACCAGGTTCTGAACCAAGGCGCGGGTAGTACCGGCCATTGCCCAGCTCTTGGCAGACTCACTCGGGGCGAAGGTCAGCTGGCCATCTTCTTGACCAATCACCACGTCCTGGTGAATGGGCATAGATAGCGTGCCCTGGCCGCCTTTGGCGGTCAGCTGGCCAGCGTCGATTTTAATCTCGACACCAGCAGGCACTTTAACCGGATATTTCGCTATGCGGGACATTCCAGCCTCCTAGAATACGGTGCAGATGACTTCGCCACCGACGCCTGCTTGGCGCGCGGCACGATCGGTCATGACACCATTAGAGGTGGTGACAATCGCGATACCCAGACCATCGGCGACCTTAGGCAGGTTGTCTTTGCCCTTGTACTGGCGCAGAGACGGCTTGGAAACCCGTTGAATGTGCTCAATAACCGGCTTACCCTCAAAATATTTGAGAGTAACGGTCAGCTCGGGTTTAACGCCTTCAGCCACCGTAAAGTCGGTAATGTAGCCTTCTTCCTTTAACACGCGGGCCACTTCCACTTTCAGCTTGGAGGACGGCATGGTAGCCGTCTCCTTGGTGGCCATCTGCGCATTGCGGATACGGGTAAACATATCCGCTAGAGTGTCTTGCATGCTCATTTAATGTGCGCTCCTGATGATTCGACGTGACGTTACCAGCTGGACTTTTTCAGGCCAGGGACGTCGCCACGCATGGCGGCTTCACGCAGCTTGTTACGGCCAAGGCCGAACTTGTTGTAAAAACCGTGCGGACGGCCAGTCACGCGGCAGCGGTTACGCTGACGCACCGGGCTTGAGTCGCGCGGCAGTTGCTGCAGCTTCAGCGTCGCCTCGAAACGTTCTTCTTCAGAAGCGTTCACGTCCGAGATGATTTTCTTGAGCTCTGCGCGCTTAGCCGCATACTTCTCGACTAGCTGAGTACGCTTGAGCTCGCGCTCTATCATACTTTTCTTAGCCATGATCCAACCCTTATTTCTTAAACGGGAAGTTCAGTGCCGCTAGTAGCGCACGACCTTCCTCGTCGGTGTTGGCGGTAGTAGTGATAGTGACGTCCAGCCCCCGGATGCGATCGATCTTATCATACTCGATCTCCGGGAAGATGATCTGCTCACGCACACCCATTGAGTAATTGCCGCGACCGTCAAAAGACTTCGGATTGAGACCACGGAAGTCACGCACGCGGGGAATCGCAATGTTCACCAAACGGTCCAGGAAGTCCCACATACGCGCTGAGCGCAGTGTTACTTTGACACCGATCGGCCAACCTTCGCGCACCTTGAAGCCCGCGATGGACTTGCGTGCCTTGGTCACCAACGGTTTTTGACCGGAGAGTTTCTCCAGGTCGCCGATGGCATTGTCGATCAACTTTTTATCGCTGACCGCTTCGCCGATACCCATGTTCAGAGTCACTTTCGTGATCCGGGGTACCTGCATTACGTTGGCGTAGCTGAACTGCTCTTTGAGCTGAGCCACGACCTCGTTTTGATAACGTTCTTTCAAGTTCGCCATTTTGCTACCCGACTCGCGTTAGGCGTCGATCTGCGTCTGCGTCGACTTGTAGATACGTACCTTGGTACCGTCTTCCTTAACTTGGAAGCCGACGCGATCCGCCTTACCGGTCTCCGAATTGAAGATGGCTACGTTGGACGCGTGAATCGGAGCCTCACGCTCGACGATACCGCCCTGATTTCCCGCCATGGGATTAGGCTTGGTGTGACGTTTAATCATATTCACACCGGACACCACGAAGCGGTTTTCTAGTACCCGCTTAACAGTGCCACGTTTGCCTTTATCCTTCCCGGCGATGACGATGACTTCATCGTCACGTTTGATCTTTTGCATATCCGCCTCGCTCCTTACAGCACTTCAGGCGCTAGGGAAATGATCTTCATGAACTTCTCATTACGAAGTTCACGAGTTACCGGCCCGAAGATACGCGTGCCGATCGGCTGTTCGTTGGTATTATTCAACAAAACCGCCGCATTTCCATCGAAACGGATCAGCGAACCGTCACTACGACGGACGCCACTACGGGTGCGAACGACTACCGCTTTCAGCACTTGGCCTTTTTTGACCTTACCGCGCGGAATCGCTTCCTTCACCGTTACCTTAATGACGTCACCAACGCGAGCGTAGCGACGGTGTGAACCGCCTAACACCTTGATGCATTGCACCCGGCGCGCTCCGCTGTTGTCAGCGACATCCAGCATTGTCTGAGTCTGAATCATCGGTTTTCTCCAAACCTAATCTGACTGCACTGATCGGCAGACTTTAGGTATTAACCCTTAGCCTGCTCAACCACCTCGACCAGCGTCCAAGCTTTCTTCTTGGAAAGCGGACGGCACTCCTGAATGGAAACCGTATCGCCTGCCTTAGCCTGGTTCGCCTCATCATGGGCGTGCAGCTTGGTGGAGCGCTTGACGTATTTTCCGTAGATCGGGTGACGCTCACGACGCTCGATCATAACGACGATGGATTTATCCATCTTATCGCTCACCACCTTGCCGGTGAGCGTACGTGTTTTTTTCTCTTCGGCCATCTTATTCACCTGCCTTCTCGTTGAGCATAGTCTTCACACGGGCGATATCCCGGCGGACCTGCTTGAGCAGATGAGTCTGGCTCAGTTGGCCAGTGGCCTTCTGCATGCGCAGGTTAAACTGCTCGCGGAGTAGCTCGAGGAGTTGCTCTTGCAGCTCTCCTACGGACTTTTCACGAATTTCCTGGGCTTTCATCACATCACCGTCCGTTTAGCAAAGGTGGTGGACAAGGGCATCTTCTGTGCGGCCAATTCAAATGCTTCACGGGCCAACTCTTCGGATACACCTTCAATTTCGTACAGGACCCGACCCGGTTGGATCTGGGCTACCCAGTACTCAACGGAACCTTTACCTTTACCCATACGAACTTCGAGCGGCTTCTTAGAGATCGGCTTATCAGGGAAGACGCGGATCCAAATTTTACCGCCACGTTTAACGTGACGTGTGATCGCACGACGGCCTGCTTCGATCTGGCGCGCAGTGATGCGGCCACGACCCGTTGCTTTGAGACCGTACTCCCCGAAGCTGATTTTGCTTCCGCGATGCGCCAGGCCACGGTTGCGGCCTTTCATCATCTTACGGAATTTCATACGCTTGGGCTGTAACATCGACTCGCTCTCCCCTTACCTGGAACCTTTCTTCTTGGGCGCGTTGCCGGCAGGCTGCTGTTGCTTAGCCTTGGCACGTACTTCCTCAATACCACCGAGGATTTCACCCTTGAAGATCCACACTTTGACGCCGATGACGCCGTAGGTGGTGTGAGCTTCGTAAGTGGCGTAGTCGATATCCGCACGCAACGTGTGCAACGGAACGCGACCTTCGCGGTACCATTCGGTACGTGCGATTTCGGCACCACCCAGACGACCTGACAGCTGAATCTTAATGCCGCCAGCGCCAAGACGCATTGCGTTCTGTACCGCGCGCTTCATAGCACGACGGAACATTACGCGACGCTCAAGCTGACCCGCTACGTTAGCAGCGACTAGCTTGGCATCCAGCTCCGGCTTGCGAACTTCTTCGATGTTCACATGAACCGGAACACCCATCATCTCGGTTAGATCGCGACGCAAACGGTCGACATCTTCACCTTTTTTGCCAATCACGATACCCGGACGGGCAGTATGAATGGTGATGCGGGCATTGTTAGCCGGACGCTCGATGTGAATGCGGCTTACGGAAGCGTTCTTTAAACGCTGATCCAGGAAGCTGCGCACTTCGAGATCGTTATTGAGCTTATCGGCATAAGCGCCGCGCTCGGCATACCAGACAGAAGCATGGTCTTTGACGATGCCCAGTCGAATGCCTGTTGGATTGACTTTCTGACCCATCTGGTCGACTCCTACTTCTCGGCTACCTTGACGGTGATGTGGCAGGTGCGCTTCAAGATACGATCCGCACGGCCTTTGGCGCGCGGCTTGATACGCTTGAGCGTCACGCCCTCATCGACACAGATGGTCGAGACACGCAGCTCGTCGATGTCCATGCCGTTATTTTCTTCCGCATTCGCGATGGCGGACTGAAGCACTTTCTTGACCAGTTTGGCAGCCTTCTTCGGTGAGAAGGTCAGCAGGTCAATAGCTTCGGCGACCGGTTTACCGCGCACCTGGTCAGCCACCAAACGGGCCTTCTGTGCGGATAAAGCAGCGCCACTCAGCTTAGCTGTGACTTCCATCTCTTAATCCTCTCTGGCTTACCGTTTGGCTTTCTTGTCCGCAGCATGCCCGCGATATGTGCGAGTAGCAGCGAATTCGCCAAGTTTATGACCCACCATTTCCTCGGAGACGTGCACCGGGACATGCTGGCGTCCGTTATGGACCGCAATAGTCAGACCTACCATGTTGGGCAGGATCATCGAACGACGCGACCAAGTCTTGATTGGTTTGCGATCGTTCTTCTCCACTGCAGCCTCTACCTTCTTCAAAAGATGAAGGTCAATGAAGGGACCTTTCTTTAGTGAACGTGGCACAGCCGTTACCTCTTAAGTTCTTGGCAATTTCGATTAACGCGTCTTGTTACGACGACGGATAATCAGCTTGTCGGTGCGCTTGTTCTTACGCGTCTTGTGACCCTTAGTCGGCACACCCCATGGGGATACCGGGTGACGACCACCACTGGTGCGGCCTTCACCACCACCGTGCGGGTGATCCACCGGGTTCATCGCGACACCGCGAACAGTCGGACGCACGCCTCTCCAGCGCTTCGCACCGGCCTTGCCAAGTTGACGCAGGCTGTGCTCGGAGTTGCTCACTTCGCCCAGAGTTGCGCGGCACTCAGCCAACACTTTACGCATTTCGCCAGAGCGAAGACGTAAGGTGGCGTAGTTACCTTCACGAGCAACCAGCTGAGCGCTAGTACCGGCACTGCGAGCAATCTGCGCGCCTTTACCCGGCTTCAGTTCGATACCGTGAACGGTAGAACCAAGCGGAATATTGCGCAGCGGCAAAGCATTGCCTTTTTTGATGGGCGCGTTTACACCAGATTCCAGCACGTCACCCGCGCTGACACCTTTCGGTGCAATGATGTAACGACGCTCACCATCTGCATATTTCAGTAGTGCAATATGCGCACTACGGTTCGGATCGTGCTCAAGACGCTCAACGGTGGCTGGAATGCCATCCTTGGTGCGTTTGAAGTCAATCAACCGGTAGTGCTGACGGTGACCACCGCCCACGTGGCGGGTGGTGATGCGACCGTAGTTGTTACGGCCACCGGACTTGGACTGTTTCTCCAAAAGCGGTGCATAAGCACGGCCTTTGTACAGTTCCTCACCAACGATCTTAACGACGTGGCGACGACCGGCGGATGTGGGTTTGGTCTTGACGATTGCCATTATCCGTACTCCTGCCCTTATTCGGCGCCAGAGAAGTCTTCGAGCGTTTCACCCGCAGCCAGGGTCACATACGCTTTGCGGTAACCCTTACGCAGGCCAACGCCGTGAGCAGTACGCTTAGTTTTCCCCTTCACGTTCAATACTTGAACGCTGCCGACCTTCTTGCCGAATAGTGCTTCAACGGCTTTCTTGATCTCGGGTTTGGTAGCATCAGATGCCACCTTGAAAACGTACTGGTTGCGCTCGGCTGCCATCGCGGCCTTTTCGGTCACGTGCGGTCCAAGCAGAACCTTAAATACGCGCTCCTGGTTCATGCCAGCTTCTCCTCGAATTTACGCAGGGCGGAGACGGTGACCAGAACCTTATCAAAGGCTACTAGGCTCACCGGATCAGCTGCAGCGACATCCACCACGTCAACGTGGGGAAGGTTGCGTGCGGCCAGATAGAGCTTCTCGTCAATTTCTTCGGTGACGATCAACACTTTCTCAAGGTTGAGCTCTTTCAGCTTGGCAGCTACCTGCTTGGTCTTCGGCGCTTCAACGCTGAACTCTTCAACAGCGACAAGACGCTCTTGACGTACTAGCTCAGACAGGATGGAACGCATCGCCGCACGGTACATTTTGCGGTTTACTTTCTGGCTATGGTCCTGAGAACGCGCCGCGAAAGTCACACCGCCGCTGCGCCATAGCGGAGAGCGGATAGTACCGGCACGTGCACGACCGGTACCCTTCTGACGCCACGGCTTCTTACCACCACCACGTACGTCGGAACGGTTCTTTTGAGCGCGGGTACCTTGACGGCCACCAGCCAAATAGGCGGTTACCACCTGGTGAACCAGCGCTTCGTTGAATTCTTTGCCAAAAGTGGCATCGGCTACTTCAACGGTACCCGTGCCTGCAGCAAGATTCAGATTCATTGGTAATTATCCCCTTCAGCGAGCTTTCACGGCGCTGCGAACGATAACATCGCTACCGGTCGCGCCCGGAACAGCACCTTTGATCAGCAGCAGGTTACGCTCGGCGTCGACACGGACGATCTCAAGGCTCTGCACGGTGCAACGGGCATTACCCATTTGACCGGCCATTTTCTTGCCTTTAAATACGCGACCCGGAGTCTGACACATGCCGATAGAACCCGGCGCGCGGTGCGACAGGGAGTTACCATGCGTGTTGTCTTGGGTACGGAAATTCCAGCGCTTAACAGCACCCTGGAAGCCTTTACCCTTAGAGGTGCCGGTCACATCAATCATTTGACCAGCTTCGAAGAGGGATACGGTGAGTTCGCCACCCACTTCCGGAGATTCTTCGCCTTCTGCAAGACGGAATTCCATCAGTGAACGACCAGCCTCAACACCCGCCTTGGCAAACTGACCAGCTTGCGCTTTGGTGAGGTGCTTGGCTTTACGAGAACCTGTGGTGACCTGAACCGCTGCGTAACCGTCAGACTCAAGAGTCTTAACGCGCGTTACACGGTTAGGATCAACTTCAATAACGGTCACGGGCACGGAAGCGCCATCTTCGGTAAAGACACGGGTCATCCCGGCCTTTTTACCGACTAAACCGATAGTCATACTCAGTCTCCTATAGTGTACGGGGCTATCACCCGCTATGGCTGCCCTTTCCAGAGCATTCCACTAGCACATTGTGTGGCGCCTCACGGCGCGGCGGCTGCTGCTCATTCTAAAAATTAATGAGCGCTGGGCCGCAAGTGTCTAGTGTAATTAGTCGAGCTTGATTTGCACGTCTACGCCAGCGGCGAGATCGAGCTTCATCAGCGCATCAACAGTTTTCTCGGTTGGCTCAACAATATCGAGCACACGCTTGTGCGTACGAATCTCATACTGGTCACGCGCATCTTTGTTAACGTGCGGTGAAATCAGGATGGTGTAACGCTCGCGGTTGGTCGGCAGCGGGATCGGACCACGAACCTGAGCACCAGTACGCTTAGCGGTTTCAACGATTTCCGCTGTGGACTGATCAATCAGGCGATGGTCGAACGCTTTCAACCGAATGCGAATCTTTTGGTTCTGCATTTGCCCTAAACTCCAATGGATGTCGACGGCGCGAGCCGTCTACCCACGCATTCAAAGGATGCGCATTATAGGCACGCCAAAAGCCCATGTCAAACATTTGCTATTGGTGCGCAGAAAAGGGGGCTCGCAAGAGCCCCCCTTGATCAATCAATCAAGCAAGCTTACTTGACGATTTTTGCAACAACGCCAGCACCAACGGTACGACCGCCTTCACGAATTGCGAAGCGCAGACCTTCGTCCATAGCGATTGGAGCAATCAGGGTAACAACCATCTTAACGTTGTCGCCCGGCATTACCATTTCAACACCTTCCGGCAGTTCACAGGTACCTGTTACGTCAGTGGTACGGAAGTAGAACTGGGGACGGTAGCCTTTGAAGAAAGGCGTGTGACGACCACCTTCTTCTTTGGACAGTACGTAAACTTCTGCTTCGAAGGTAGTGTGCGGGTTGATGGTGCCCGGCTTAGCCAGAACTTGGCCGCGCTCGACGTCATCACGCTTAGTACCACGCAGCAGGGCGCCAACGTTCTCACCTGCACGACCTTCGTCGAGCAGCTTACGGAACATTTCAACACCGGTAACGATGGTTTTAGTGGTGTCGCGGATACCCACGATTTCCACTTCTTCGCCTGCTTTAACGATACCGCGCTCTACACGACCGGTAACAACAGTACCGCGGCCAGAGATAGAGAACACGTCTTCGATCGGCATCAGGAACGGCTGGTCGATAGCACGCTCCGGCTCAGGAATGTACTCATCCAGAGCTTTGATCAGATTCGCAACAGCAGTAGTACCCATGCCGTTCTCATCTTCACCGTTCAGAGCCATCAGCGCAGAACCAGTGATGATCGGCGTGTCGTCACCCGGGAAGTCGTACTCGTCGAGGAGTTCACGAACTTCCATCTCAACCAGCTCAAGCAGCTCTTCGTCATCAACCATGTCCGCTTTGTTCAGGAACACAACGATGAACGGAACGCCAACCTGACGAGACAGCAGGATGTGCTCACGCGTCTGCGGCATCGGGCCGTCAGCAGCAGAACATACCAGGATTGCGCCATCCATCTGCGCAGCACCGGTGATCATGTTCTTGACGTAGTCAGCGTGTCCTGGGCAGTCAACGTGCGCGTAGTGGCGCTCTTCAGACTGATATTCAACGTGAGACGTAGCGATGGTGATACCGCGCTCGCGCTCTTCAGGAGCGTTATCGATGGTATCAAACTCACGCCAGTCGCCGCCGAAAACCTCAGCAGACACACGGGTTAGGGCCGCTGTCAGGGTCGTTTTACCGTGGTCGACGTGACCGATGGTGCCGACGTTGACGTGCGGTTTGGAACGTTCAAATTTTTCCTTAGCCACTGCTATAACCTCTTTACGTTAGCTAACGGTTAACCGTTTTGGTTGATGACGGCTTCTACGACGCTGGAGGGCGCCTCGTCGTACTTCGCGAACTCCATAGAGTAGCTCGCACGGCCCTGGGTCTGAGAGCGCAGATCGGTTGCGTAACCGAACATCTCACCCAGCGGCACCGTTGCGCGGATGACTTTGCCGGAGCTGGAGTCATCCATGCCCTGCACCAGACCGCGACGACGGTTCAGGTCACCCATGACGTCACCCATGAAATCTTCGGGGGTCACGACCTCGACCTTCATCACCGGTTCCAGCAGCACGGCCTTGGCCTTCCTGGCACCTTCTTTAACCGCCATGGAAGAAGCAATCTTAAACGCAGTCTCATTAGAGTCCACGTCATGGTAAGAGCCATCGTACAGCGTGACTTTAACGTCGATCATCGGGTAACCCGCGATGACACCGTTCTTCAGCTGTTCGTAGGCACCTTTTTCTACTGCCGGGATGTATTCCTTGGGAACCACACCACCAACAATTTCGTTGACGAACTTGAAGAAGATTTCTTCATCGCCTTCGCCCTTCTCTTCAGCAGCAAGCGGCTCAATGCGCAGATGCACGTGACCGTATTGTCCACGACCACCTGACTGGCGCACAAACTTGCCTTCTTGCTCAATACTGCCACGGATGGTTTCGCGGTAAGCAACCTGCGGCTTACCGATATTGGCCTCAACCTTAAACTCGCGACGCATACGGTCGACCAGAATATCCAGGTGCAGCTCACCCATACCAGAAATAATAGTCTGGCCGGTTTCTTCGTCAGTTTTCACCTGGAAGGAAGGATCTTCCTGGGCCAATTTACCCAGTGCAACACCCATTTTTTCCTGGTCAGCTTTCGACTTAGGCTCTACGGCAACAGAGATAACCGGATCCGGGAACTCCATGCGCTCGAGTACGATCTTGTGATCGATATCACACAGGGTGTCACCTGTAGTCACATCTTTCAGACCAATACACGCTGCAATATCGCCCGCTAGTACTTCTTTAATCTCTTCACGAGTATTGGCGTGCATCTGAACGATACGACCAACACGCTCTTTCTTCTGCTTAACGGAGTTATAAACACCGTCACCAGACTTAAGAACGCCTGAGTAAACGCGAATAAAGGTCAAGGTACCAACGAAGGGGTCGGTAGCGATCTTAAACGCCAACGCCGCAAACGGAGCACTGTCGTCCGCTTCGCGGGTCGCTACGGTACCATCTTTGTCGTCCAGCTCACCTTCGATTGCTTTAACTTCTGTCGGTGAGGGCAGGTACTCAACAACCGCATCCAGGACTGCTTGAACACCCTTATTCTTAAAGGCAGAACCACAGGTCACTAGAACGATTTCGCTAGCCAGCGTACGCGCACGAAGACCTGCTTTGATTTCTTCAATGGTCAGTTCCCCACCTTCGAGGTACTTATCCATCAATTCATCAGAGCCTTCAGCTGCGGCTTCGACCATTTGCTCGCGATATTTTTCGGCAGTCTCTTGTAGCTCAGCAGGAATATCGACAAGCTCATACGAAGTGCCTAAGTCTGCCTCATTCCAGAGGATAGCCTTCATCTCGATCAGGTCGATAACGCCTTTAAAGTCTTCCTCTGTACCCCAGTTAATCTGGATTGGCACAGCGTTAGCACCTAAGCGTTCCTTCAACTGGTCAACAACCATGAAGAAGTCTGCACCGGTACGGTCCATCTTATTAACGAAGACCATACGCGGAACTTCATACTTATTGGCCTGGCGCCATACGGTTTCGGTCTGCGGCTGAACGCCGGAAGAACCGCACAGTACAACAACAGCACCATCAAGAACACGCAAAGAACGCTCAACTTCGATAGTGAAGTCAACGTGCCCAGGGGTGTCGATGATATTAATGCGGTGCTCATCAAACTGGTGATTCATACCTTTCCAGAAGGTAGTAACAGCAGCCGAGGTGATAGTAATACCACGCTCCTGCTCTTGCTCCATCCAGTCAGTAGTCGAAGCACCTTCATGGGTTTCGCCCAGCTTGTGGTTTACGCCAGTGTAAAACAAAACACGTTCTGTCGTGGTTGTCTTACCTGCATCAACGTGGGCAACAATACCCAAGTTGCGATAGCGATTAAGCGGTGTTTTGCGTGCCACGGTGAAGCTCCCGTTAGTTGGCAATGCTCGTTAATTCAGCAGTGTTCATTTTGCGTGTCCCACCGCCGCCACCCATAAAGGTAGCGGCAGTGTGTTGCAGCATGGCGAAAAAACTCTTTAGCGCAGCACAACCAGCAAAATCAAACACAAACTCAGAAACGCCGAGTTTAGAAACGATAGTGAGAGAAGGCCTTGTTGGCTTCTGCCATACGGTGCACATCTTCACGCTTCTTAACAGCCGAGCCTTTGCCTTCAGCGGCATCCAGCATTTCACCTGCCAGGCGCTGAACCATCGTTTTCTCACCGCGGCGACGCGCTGCGTCTACCAACCAGCGCATTGCTAGGGCTTGGCGACGCGAAGGACGAACTTCGACCGGCACCTGATAGGTCGCACCACCAACACGGCGCGACTTTACTTCGACCATCGGCTGGATGGTTTCCAGCGCTTTGTCGAAGATTTCCAGCGGCTCTTCATTACTACGCTCGGCAACCTTGTCCAACGCACCGTATACGATGCGCTCAGCTATGGACTTCTTGCCGCTGACCATCAGGTGGTTCATGAACTTCGCCAGACGCTCACTTCCGAACTTAGGATCCGGCAGGATTTCGCGTTTAGCTACAACTCTTCTTCTAGGCATGATAAGCCCTCAATTAAGGATCCTTCAGGTAAACCCGGGACCAATTGCGCTATTTGCGCCGCCCGACCTTACTCTTATCAGACCGTCATATTCATATTAAGGTAACAACGCCAGCGTCATAAGACGCCGCAACAAGACGCCTTAGGACTTCGGACGCTTGGTACCGTACTTAGAACGACCCTGCTTACGGTTCTGTACGCCAGAGGTGTCAAGGGCGCCACGAACGGTGTGATAACGCACACCTGGCAAATCCTTTACACGACCACCGCGAATCAGAACAACAGAGTGCTCTTGCAGGTTGTGACCTTCACCACCGATGTAAGAAGACACTTCGAAACCGTTGGTAAGGCGCACACGGCAGACCTTACGAAGGGCCGAGTTCGGCTTCTTAGGGGTAGTAGTATAAACGCGCGTACAAACGCCACGTTTCTGCGGGCATGCCTGTAGCGCAGGTACGTCACTCTTAGTGACGGGGCGCTTACGCGGCTTGCGCACTAGCTGATTAATCGTTGCCATGGTGTTTAGCTGACTCCAATGGTTGCCTGGCCTTTCAACAAATACTAGCAGCAGGTGCGGGCGCACCCACCCCACTGTTAAAGGCTGCGCATTCTAAAGGCTGACCCTAGGTGGCGTCAAGTCTTGCTGGCGGTTTAACCAGCAAGACTGCACCATAAGGGCCAGCGACTCGTTGTTACTCGTTTTCCTTACCGTCGATTACAGCTCATCGTCTGAATCAAGGGCGGTTAACTGAGCACCAAGCTCCTGTTCAACTTCGGTAGCCGAGGGATTGAACAGACGCTCAACGTCTTCGCGCTTGCGACGACGCTCTGCGTGGTGAGTCAGACCGGTACCTGCCGGAATCAGACGTCCAACCACCACGTTTTCTTTCAGGCCGCGTAGATAATCGCGCTTGCCGGTTACCGCTGCCTCGGTCAATACACGTGTCGTTTCCTGGAACGACGCCGCTGAAATGAACGACTCAGTGGCCAAGCTGGCCTTAGTGATACCCAGCAGCAAGCGTTGATACTTGGCCGGGAATTTACCTTCTTTCTCGAGACGCGCATTCTGTTCTAG
This sequence comes from Halomonas sp. XH26, assembly GCF_024138895.1. NCBI lineage: Bacteria > Pseudomonadati > Pseudomonadota > Gammaproteobacteria > Oceanospirillales > Halomonadaceae > Halomonas > Halomonas sp. XH26. The sequence goes on along the minus strand of NZ_CP071889.1, from coordinate 229,554 downwards.
CACGCGGACGAGTTCAGCTTGATCGCCAGTAATAAAGTCAGAGTCGCCTGAATCAGAGATCTCTACCTTACGCAGCATCTGGCGAACAATAACTTCGATATGCTTATCGTTGATGCCTACACCCTGGAGGCGGTAAACATCTTGCACTTCGGCGGTGATGTATTTGGCCAGTTCCGCCACGCCCAATAACCGCAGGATATCGTGGGGGTTGCTCGGACCATCCGAGATTACTTCACCCTTCTCAACGGTTTCACCCTCGAAGACAGCGATTTGACGCCATTTCGGGATCAACGCTTCAAACGGGTCGCCAGACTCTGGGGTAATCGTCAAGCGACGCTTACCCTTTGTCTCTTTACCGAAACTGACCACACCACTGATTTCAGCCAAGATTGACGACTCTTTCGGCTTGCGCGCCTCAAACAAGTCGGCAACACGCGGCAGACCACCGGTAATATCTTTGTTACCAGACGCCTCTACCGGAATACGTGCAACAACCTCACCTACACCAATGGTAGCGCCATCATCGACAGAGATAATCGAGTTGCCCGGCAACAGGTACTGTACCGGCGTATTCGATCCAGACACCGACACGTACTCGCCAGCAGCGTCTTTCAGCATCACCATCGGGCGCTTATCGCGGCCTGCCATCGGGCGGGCTGCTGACTCGATAACCTCAATAGACGACAGACCAGTCATTTCATCGACGCTACGGTGCATGGTGACACCTTCGTCAAGGTCGATAAACTGCGCCTTACCTTCTACCTCGGCAATGATCGGGTGAGTGTGCGGATCCCACTTCGCGACAATCGCACCGCCATCGACGACATCACCGTCACGAACAGACAGCTCGGCACCGTAAGGCAGCTTGTAGTACTCACGCTCGCGGCCATGGTCATCAGCAACAGCAAGTGCGCTGGAGCGAGAGACAACGACCAATTTGCCGTCGGCCCGCTCTACATGCTTGATGTTGTGGAGACGTACTTTACCGCCATGCTTGACCTGAACGCTGTCTACTGCCGATGAACGCGACGCCGCACCACCGATGTGGAACGTACGCATGGTCAGCTGGGTACCCGGCTCACCGATGGACTGTGCGGCGATAACACCGACAGACTCACCAATGTTGACCTGATGGCCACGCGCCAAGTCGCGGCCATAACAGGAGGCACACACGCCGTGGGCGGTGTCACAGGTAATGGTAGAACGAACAATGATCTCGTCTACGCCCATGGTGTCTAGCGATGCACACCACTTTTCGTCCAGCAATGTGCCGCGCGGAATAAGCACTTCATCATTACTTGGATCAATAACATCAATCGCAACGACACGACCAAGTACACGCTGAGACAGCGGTACAATGATGTCGCCACCTTCGATGATCGGGTGCAAGGTCAAACCGTTTTCGGTGCCACAGTCGGTCTCAGTGATGACCAAGTCCTGGGCAACGTCAACCAGACGACGGGTTAGGTAACCGGAGTTAGCCGTTTTCAGAGCCGTATCCGCAAGACCTTTACGTGCACCGTGGGTCGAGATGAAGTACTGGAGTACGTTCAGACCTTCACGGAAGTTGGCGACGATCGGCGTTTCGATGATCGAGCCATCCGGCTTAGCCATCAAACCACGCATACCCGCCAACTGACGGATCTGGGCGGCAGAACCACGCGCACCGGAGTCAGCCATGATAAAGACGCTGTTGAACGAGTCTTGCTCAACTTCGTTGCCTTCACGATCGATGACGGTCTCTTTGGAGATACCTACCATCATCGCCTTGGCAACTTTATCGTTGGCCTTCGACCAGATATCGATAACCTTGTTGTACTTCTCACCGGCGGTTACCAGGCCAGAAGAGAACTGATCTTCGATCTCTTTAACTTCCGCTTCTGCAGCGTCGACAATCTCGGTTTTCGCATCAGGAATAACGAAGTCGTTAACACCGATAGAGGCGCCCGACCACGTTGCCAAACGGAAACCGGTGTACATCAGTTGGTCAGCGAAGATAACCGTCGGTTTCAAACCTGCACGACGGTATACCTCGTTGATCAAGCTAGAGATCGCCTTTTTCTTCATCGGCTGATCAATTAGCGAGAACGGCACACCTTCCGGCAGAATGCGGAACAGTAGCGCACGGCCAACCGTCGTATCGTAGATGCGGCGATGGAAACTACGCTCGCCGGTCTCTTCTTCGACATCGACTTCGTCCAGACGCACTTTCACGCGAGCGTGCAGCGATACCGACTGCGTACCGAACGCGCGCTCTACCTCATTGAGGTCAGAGAACACCATGCCTTCGCCTTTGGCGTTGATCTTTTCGCGGGTCATGTAATACAGACCCAGAACAACGTCTTGCGACGGCACGATAATCGGCTCACCGTTGGCAGGCGACAGCACGTTATTGGTGGCCATCATCAGCGCACGCGCTTCAAGCTGGGCTTCCAGGGTCAGCGGTACGTGTACCGCCATCTGGTCACCGTCAAAGTCGGCGTTGTAGGCGGCACATACCAGCGGGTGCAGCTGGATCGCTTTACCTTCGATCAACAGCGGCTCAAACGCTTGGATACCAAGACGGTGGAGCGTCGGTGCGCGGTTAAGCAGTACCGGGTGCTCGCGGATAACATCGGCAAGGATGTCCCACACCTCGGGCAGTTCGCGCTCAACCATTTTCTTCGCTGCTTTGATCGTTGAGGCATAGCCCAGCGACTGCAGCTTGGAGTAGATAAACGGCTTGAACAGCTCAAGCGCCATTTTCTTAGGCAGACCACACTGGTGCAGACGCAGAGTCGGACCAACAGTGATTACCGAACGGCCGGAGTAATCGACGCGCTTACCTAGCAAGTTCTGACGGAAACGACCCTGCTTACCTTTGATCATATCGGCAAGGGATTTCAGCGGACGCTTGTTAGAACCCGTAATGGCACGACCACGACGGCCGTTATCCAACAACGCATCAACCGCTTCTTGCAGCATGCGCTTCTCGTTACGCACGATAATATCCGGCGCATTGAGGTCAAGCAGACGCTTCAGACGGTTGTTACGGTTGATGACGCGACGATAAAGGTCGTTCAGGTCTGAGGTCGCGAAGCGGCCGCCGTCCAGGGGCACCAACGGACGAAGATCCGGCGGCAGCACGGGCAGCACTTCCATGACCATCCACGCCGGCGCATTGCCGGAGTGGTAGAACGCTTCAAGTAGCTTCAAGCGCTTTGAAAGCTTCTTAATCTTAGTTTCAGAGTTAGTCTGCGGAATCTCTTCACGCAGGTGATTAATCTCTTCTTCCAGATCAATATCTTTCAGCAGTTCTTGGACAGCTTCAGCACCCATGCGGGCGTCGAAGTCATCACCGAACTCTTCTAGCGCTTCAAAGTACTGCTCATCGTTGAGTAACTGACCACGCTCCAGCGTGGTCATACCGGGATCGATGACGACAAAGCTTTCGAAGTACAGCACGCGCTCGATATCACGCAGGGTCATATCGAGGAACATGCCGATACGCGACGGCAGTGACTTCAAGAACCAAATGTGAGCCACTGGCGATGCCAATTCGATGTGGCCCATGCGCTCACGGCGCACGGCAGCCTTGGTGACTTCAACGCCACACTTCTCACAAATGATGCCGCGGTGCTTCATGCGCTTATACTTACCGCACAAACACTCGTAGTCTTTGACTGGGCCGAAAATCTTGGCGCAGAACAGACCATCCCGTTCCGGTTTAAAGGTACGGTAGTTGATGGTCTCGGGCTTCTTCACCTCGCCAAACGACCAGGAGCGAATCATGTCCGGCGACGCCAGGGTAATCTTGATCGCGTCAAACTCTTCGGACTGAGATTGCGATTTGAGTACTTTCACCAAATCTTTCATGGGACGGCTCCTAGCTCTCTAACTCGATATCGATGCCCAGCGAGCGGATTTCCTTCACGAGTACGTTGAAGGATTCCGGCATGCCTGCCTGCATGGTGTGGTCGCCATCCACGATGTTTTTATACATCTTGGTGCGGCCTTCGACGTCGTCCGACTTGACGGTGAGCATCTCTTGCAGCGTATACGCGGCACCGTAAGCTTCCAGCGCCCACACTTCCATCTCACCAAAGCGCTGACCACCGAACTGCGCCTTACCACCCAGCGGCTGCTGAGTCACTAGCGAGTAAGAACCGGTAGAGCGCGCGTGCATCTTGTCGTCTACCAAGTGGTTCAGCTTGAGCATATACATGTAGCCAACGGTCACCGAGCGGTCAAACGCATCGCCAGTACGGCCATCGTACAGCGTCATCTGGCCAGACTCAGGAATGTCAGCAAGCTTCAGCAAGTGTTTGATCTCGTGCTCTTTAGCACCATCGAACACCGGCGTTGCCATGGGCACACCGCCTTTGAGGTTTTTCGCTAGCGCAATGATTTCTTCATCGCTTAACGAGTCGATATCCTCAACACGGGTTCCCGGCGTGTTATATATCTGGCCCAGGAAGTCACGAATTTCAGCAACTTGCTGACCACGGGCATCACGTAACATCGCGTCAATCTTGACACCCAAACCACGGGCAGCCATACCCAAGTGTGTTTCCAGGATCTGACCAACGTTCATCCGCGACGGTACACCCAGCGGGTTCAACACCACATCAACCGGCTCGCCCTTCTCATCGAATGGCATATCTTCGATGGGCATGATCGCCGAGATAACACCTTTGTTACCGTGACGGCCTGCCATCTTGTCGCCAGGCTGAATACGACGCTTAACCGCCATGTAAACCTTGACGATTTTAAGCACGCCCGGTGCGAGATCATCGCCCTGGGTCAGCTTGCGCTTCTTATCTTCAAAGCGCTCGTCCATCTCTTTACGACGGTTTTCGAGCTGCTCATCGGCCTGGGCCAAGAGCTCGTTGTAAGCCTCATCCTGCATGCGCAGCTTGAACCACTGCTGACGCGGTAGCTCGTCGAGGTAAGCCTCGTCAAGCACATCGCCTTTCTTCAGGTTCGGGCCGCCATTAACAGCCTGGCCTTCCAACGTACGCTGCAAACGCTCAAAAGTAGCGTCTTCAGCGATACGATAGGTTTCCTGAAGATCTTTACGCACTTCGTCCAGCTGCATCTGTTCGATAGCAAGTGCACGAGAGTCTTTTTCAACGCCGTCACGGGTAAATACCTGGACATCGATGACAGTACCCTTCATGCCGGTCGGCGCACGCAGCGAAGTATCTTTAACGTCAGATGCTTTCTCACCGAAGATAGCGCGTAGCAGCTTCTCTTCCGGCGTCAGCTGGGTTTCACCTTTCGGTGTTACCTTACCGACCAGGATATCGCCGGGGCCAACTTCAGCACCGATGTAAACAACACCCGCTTCGTCCAATTTACCCAGCGCGGACTCACCAACGTTGGGAATATCGGCGGTGATCTCTTCCGGCCCTAACTTGGTATCGCGGGATACACAGGTCAGTTCCTGAATATGAATCGTGGTGAAGCGGTCTTCTTGAACCACCCGCTCAGACAGCAGGATAGAGTCCTCGAAGTTGTAACCATTCCAGGGCATGAACGCGATGCGCATGTTCTGGCCGAGCGCCAAATCACCCATATCAACAGACGGGCCGTCGGCAAGGATATCGCCACGGGCCACACTGTCGCCAGGCCGCACAATGGGGCGCTGGTTCATACAGGTGTTCTGGTTTGAACGGGTGTACTTGGTCAGGTTGTAGATATCAACACCGGCTTCACCGCCGATGATCTCATCTTCATGTACCCGCACCACGACACGACGCGCGTCAACGGAGTCGATCACACCACCACGACGTGCCACGGCACAAACACCGGAGTCACGCGCTACGAAGCGCTCCATGCCAGTACCCACTAGCGGCTTGTCAGCGCGCAAGGTGGGTACCGCCTGACGCTGCATGTTCGCCCCCATCAAGGCGCGGTTAGCATCATCGTGCTCCAGGAACGGAATCAGTGCGGCCGCGACTGAAACAACCTGGCGCGGAGACACGTCCATTAGTGTGACCTGCTCAGGACGCATAAACGTGGTTTCACCACGGTGACGCACCTGAACCAAGTCGTCACTCAGCCTGTTGGACTCATCCACAGTAGCTGACGCCTGGGCAATAACGAAATCACCCTCTTCGATTGCCGACAGGTGAACGATATCGTCCGTCACTTGACAGGAGTTGACCTTACGGTACGGCGTTTCGAGGAAGCCGTAGCTGTTGGTGTGACTGTACGTCGCCAACGAGTTGATCAGACCGATGTTCGGACCTTCCGGCGTTTCGATCGGGCACAAGCGACCGTAGTGCGTAGCGTGTACGTCGCGCACTTCGAAACCGGCACGCTCACGGGTCAAACCACCTGGGCCGAGTGCAGACACACGACGCTTGTGAGTAACCTCAGAAAGCGGGTTGTTCTGATCCATAAACTGGGAAAGCTGGCTAGAACCGAAGAACTCTTTCACCGCTGCCGCTACCGGCTTAGCGTTGATCAGATCTTGCGGCATCAGACCTTCGCTTTCCGCCATGGAAAGACGCTCTTTCACTGCACGCTCTACGCGAACCAAGCCAACGCGGAACTGGTTTTCAGCCATTTCGCCAACACAGCGAATACGGCGGTTACCCAGGTGATCGATATCGTCAACGTCACCAAAGCCGTTACGGATATTGATCAGCTCGCGCAGAACATCAAGGATGTCTTTGCGATCTAGCACGCCAGAGCCCGTGTCGGTATCACGACGCAGACGGCGGTTAAACTTCATACGACCGACGCCTGACAGGTCGTAGCGATCTTCGCTGAAGAACAAGTTATTAAACAGCGTCTCAGCAGCTTCTTTGGTGGGCGGCTCACCAGGGCGCATCATGCGATAAATTTCGACCAACGCTTCAAGCGCGGAGCCGGTGGCATCCAGCTTAAGCGTATCGGAAATAAACGAACCACAGTCGAGATCGTTCGTGTAGAGCGTTTCGATGTGGGTGATGCCACCCTGCGCCATACGCTCAAGTACTTCTGGCGTAATTTCGGTATTACACGGGCAGATCAGCTCGCCAGTTTTAGTATCGATCTGATCCTTGGCCAACGTTTTACCAAACAGGTACTCCATCGGTATTTCCAGACGCTCCAGGCCGGCTTTTTCAAGCTGGCGGATGTGCTTCTGGGTAATACGACGCCCTTCTTCAACAATGACATTACCTTCGCCATCTTTAATGTCGAAAGTCGCGGTTTCACCGCGCAGGCGTGACGGTACCAGCTCTACGAAGAAGCCAGTTTTTTCAATGCTAAACTTGCTAGTCTCGAAAAACTCTTCAAGGATCTCTTCGGTGCTCATTCCCAGGGCACGCATCAACACCGACGCTGGCAGTTTCCGGCGACGGTCAATACGTACGAAGACGTTGTCTTTAGGATCGAACTCGAAGTCCAGCCAGGAACCACGATAAGGAATCACTCGGGCAGAATAGAGCAGCTTACCAGAGGAGTGACTCTTGCCTTTATCGTGATCGAAGAACACACCGGGCGAACGGTGGAGCTGAGAAACGATAACCCGCTCAGTACCATTGATGACAAAGGTACCATTCTCGGTCATCAGGGGGATTTCCCCCATGTAGACTTCCTGCTCTTTAATATCCTTGATTGCCTTGTTCGAGGAGTCGCGATCATAGATGATCAAGCGAACCTTGACACGCAGCGGGGCGGAATAGGTCACGCCACGCAGCTGACACTCCTTTACATCGAACGCCGGCGTGCCGAAACGGTAGCTGACATACTCCAGCGCCGCATTCCCAGAGAAGCTTTCGATCGGAAACACGGACTTAAACGCCGCGTGCAGACCAATCTCGTGGCGCTCGTCGGGCGAACGATCCTGCTGGAGAAAGTCGTAGTAGGAATCAAGCTGGATGGCCAGCAAGTAAGGCACATCCATCACTTGGGGCAGTTTGCCGAAATCCTTGCGGATGCGTTTTTTCTCAGTATATGAGTAAGCCATCTGTATTCCCCAGCTTGTTCACCATGGGTGACCGATGCGTGGTCATCTGCCCCGCGGGCGTTTCAGACGCAGACAGCAAGCTCCTAAATCGGTAGCTCGCCGTCAAAAATCTTGATAGATAACAGTGTTACAGTAGTGCTGCTAGCGCTTCGTTATCACTCGCGCTTCACAACTTACGCTTCACAACTTACGCTTCACAACAACGGTCTTACTGTTTTGCTGCTTCTTACCGCAGCCTTCCTGCTGTAATGCTGCCGAGCAACATGATACAACAGAAAAAGGCCGGCAGCGGGATAAGCCCGCCGCCAGCCGTGGAAGCTTACGCAGCGCGTAAAGCCGTCAGCACAAGAATTACTTGAGCTCGACGCTTGCGCCCGCTTCTTCCAGCTTGGTTTTAGCTGCTTCAGCGTCTTCTTTAGACATTGCTTCTTTGATGGTAGCCGGCGCGCCATCAACTGCACCTTTGGCTTCTTTCAGGCCAAGACCAGTGATTTCACGAACTGCTTTGATGACGTTAACTTTCTTGTCGCCAGCAGAGGTCAGTACCAGATCAAATTCAGTCTGTTCTTCAGCAGCTGCTTCGCCGCCGCCAGCCGGACCAGCCATTACAGCTGCTGCAGCAGAAACGCCGAATTTCTCTTCCATTGCTTCGATCAGCTCGACAACTTCCATTACGGACATGTCGGCTACAGCATTGATGATATCGTCTTTGGTCAGTGCCATTGTCTCATTCCTAACTTTGCGGGAGCCTCGGTCTACCGAGTGCTCAGGATTCATTGCATGGTTCAAGCAGCGCCCTGCTTATGCAGCGCAGACTGCTTGCAAAAAGGCCTGCTTATGCAGCTTCTTCTTGCTTCTGGTCGCGCAGGGCGGCCAGAGTACGAACCAGCTTGCCAGCGGAGGCTTCTTTCATTACCGACATCAACTTGGCAATTGCTTCGTCGTAAGTCGGTAGGGTTGCCAGACGATCGATGTCAGCAGCCGGAATCAGCTCACCTTCGTAGGCCAGCGCCTTCACTTCGAAGTTCTGATCTTGCTTCGCAAACTCTTTGAACAAACGAGCGGCAGCGCCCGGGTGCTCGGTAGAGAAAGCCAGCAGAGTAGGACCAACAAAGCTCTCGTTCAGGCACTCCCACTGAGTACCTTCGAGGGCGCGGCGTGCCAGAGTGTTGCGAACAACACGCAGCTGGACGCCATTCTCACGCGCTTGCTTACGCAGGTCGGTCATTTTACCGACTGTAACGCCGCGAGAATCGGCAACTACGACGGAGAGTGCGCCCTTGGCCGCTTCACTGACCTCGGCAACAATCGCTTTCTTGCCTTCAAGTGCTAGTGGCACAGTGATCACTCCTTCGTGCCGGAACCCACAACAGGCTCCGGTGGTTACCATCTCTTCCAGACGATAAATAAATAACGCTGGAAGCCTTGGGGGATGGTGCTCACCAGAAAGCGGTTTGGCTAAAAACCTCAACCAACTGGCGGCCACACCATCTGCGCAGGCGCTTTAAGGGCGATTAAGCCGCACCTCTAAAAGATGCGGCACCTGCGGTCTTTGACGATGCCCTGCTTGGCTTGCGCATTAACAGGGGACCGCAAAGTTCTTGCTCGGTTCTTACAAAAATCGTACGACTACCTGCTTATACCAGCGCAGAGTGGTCGATAGTCAAGCCTGGGCCCATAGTAGTGGACAGGGTGACTTTCTTAAAGTAGACACCTTTAGAAGAGCTCGGCTTGAGCCTCTTAAGGTCAGCAACCAGTGCTTCCAGGTTACCCAGAACAGCAGATGCTTCAAAATCAGCTTTACCCAACGTTGTGTGGATAATGCCATTTTTGTCGGTACGGAAACGCACCTGGCCTGCCTTAGCATTTTTAACCGCGGTGGCAACGTCAGGTGTAACGGTACCAACTTTCGGGTTAGGCATCAGGCCGCGCGGACCAAGAATCTGACCCAGCTGACCAACAACACGCATAGCATCTGGAGAAGCAATCACGACGTCAAAATCCATCACGCCTTTTTTGACTTGCTCAGCCAAATCTTCCATACCTACGATGTCAGCGCCTGCTTCTTTAGCAGCATCGGCGTTAGCACCCTGGGTGAAGACCGCTACGCGTACGTCTTTGCCAGTACCGTTAGGCATGACAGTAGCGCCACGTACAACCTGGTCAGATTTACGCGGATCAACACCAAGATTGATCGCCACATCCAAGGACTCTTTGAATTTAACGGTGGACAGCTCAGCGAGCAGCGCAACCGCTTCTTCAAGAGAGTAAGCTTTGTTCGGGTCTACTTTCTCGCGAATAACTTTCGCGCGCTTAGTTAGTTTAGCCATGATCAGAGACCCTCCACGTTTAGGCCCATGCTACGAGCGCTGCCAGCGATGGTGCGCACCGCGGCATCGAGATCAGAAGCCGTCATATCGGGCTCTTTGGTCTTAGCGATCTCTTCGAGCTGTTCACGCGTAACGGTACCAACTTTCTTCTTGTTCGGCTCACCAGAACCAGACTTGATGCCCGCTGCTTTTTTCAGCAGTACGGCAGCAGGCGGTGTCTTGGTGACGAACGTGAAGCTACGGTCAGAGTAAACGGTGATCACGACAGGCGTCGGCAGACCAGGCTCAATTTCTTGAGTAGCCGCATTGAACGCCTTACAGAATTCCATGATGTTCACGCCGTGCTGACCCAGCGCGGGGCCGACGGGCGGACTAGGATTGGCTTTACCTGCAGCAACCTGCAGTTTGATATAAGCCTGTACTTTCTTGGCCATGTTAAATACTCCAGTTGGGTGATAGCGCCTTACGGCTCCCCGGTACACATAAAGCAGCGCTTAGCTGCTTCACATAATGCAAGGATGGCGTGCAATGCACACCACCCCGCCACTTAATTAAACTTACTCTTTCTCCACCTGAGAGAACTCAAGCTCCACAGGCGTTGCCCGCCCGAAGATCAGCACGCTGACCTGCAAACGGCTCTTGTCATAGTTCACTTCTTCAACGACACCGTTAAAGTCAGCAAACGGACCATCAATAACGCGAACCGACTGACCCGGCTCAAACATGGTTTTGGGCCGCGGCTTATCAGTACCGTCTTTCACGCGACGCAAAATAGCATCAGCTTCACGCGAAGTAATAGGTGCAGGCTTCTCTTTCGTGCCACCAATAAACCCCATTACACGCGGAGTTTCATTGACGAGATGCCAGGTTTCGTCGGCCATTTCCATCTCGACCAGCACGTAGCCTGGATAGAATTTGCGCTCACTCTTACGGCGCTTTCCGTCACGTACTTCAACGACTTCTTCCGTCGGCACGAGAATTTCGCCAAAGCGATCTTCCATGCCATACATTTTCACGCGTTCGACAAGCGAACGCATGACATGCTTTTCAAAGCCGGAATAAGCGTGGACGACATACCAACGTTTGGACATGAAAGCTCCTAACCAATGACGCCGGACATCGCCCAGCCAAGAAGAGTATCAATCAACCACAGCATCAAACCCACCACCACAACAGCCGCCAGCACAATGGCTGTAGTCTGAATGGTTTCGGGGCGAGTCGGCCATACAACGCGCTGTATCTCTTTCTTGGCGCTGACGGCAAGCTCTACTAAATCGCGACCTTTAGCGGTGGTCAGCGCGATCAAACCCGCAATCGCACACAACACCACCACACCTAATACGCGGTAGAGCAGGCCAATATCAGCGAAATAGGTATTACCAACAACTGCAACAACAAGCAGCGCCACAACCGCCGCCCACTTGAGCCCGTCATGGCGCGACTGTTGCACCTCTTCGCCATGTTTTACGGAACTAGGCTTCATAAAAACGAGACTCCCAAGGGTGCAGCGAGCGACAAAGGAATACTAGAAAAAGACATACCAACCTGGGGAAGGCTGGCAGGCCAGGAGGGAATCGAACCCCCAACCTGCGGTTTTGGAGACCGCTGCTCTGCCAATTGAGCTACTGGCCTGTATCGTCATGTGCGCAAACAAATGCCTACGCAACAGCGGGCGCCATAATAGCGGATAACTTTCCGCCTGACAACCCTCAACACTCATCAAACTGACAAGTGAAAACAAAAAAAGCGAGCTTAGCTCGCTTTCATGCAATATGGAGCTCATGGACGGAATTGAACCGTCGACCTCACCCTTACCAAGGGTGTGCTCTACCCCTGAGCTACATGAGCTAAATACATCAAACTGGAGCGGGCGGCGGGAATCGAACCCGCACCATCAGCTTGGAAGGCTGAGGTTCTACCATTGAACTACGCCCGCCGAACTTGCCTATGGAATGACAACCCGTTGCACGAGATACAGTAGCTAAGCCCGCTTACCGGCCTTCCATTCCCAAGCAATGACTCAGTCACTGCTCGATAAAACTGGTGGAGAGGGAAGGATTCGAACCTTCGAAGCTTTCGCGGCAGATTTACAGTCTGCTCCCTTTGGCCACTCGGGAACCTCTCCAGCTGTGGCGGCACATTATGCCAGCCTCCAAAGCCATGTCAAGCTTACAAACTCTTTATTTATCAAAGCTTGTGAACTTACCAACACTTGCGCACTAATATTTGAAGTGGCTTATGCCTTGGAACGCGCTGCATTCTGTCAAAGCAGCATTGAGAATGCAAGACCTGCGCGAATTTTTTCTAACGAAACAGGTTCAGGCACCCCTGGCGCGCCTGACATTTTTCCAGCACGTTCCGCAAAGGTCAGCGGAAAGCTGGCTTCCAACCCCCCGTAGACCATATCCGGCCATACCGCATGGGGCACTTGAACACCACGCGAAACCACCCTGGCATCACCACCCGTCAATAGCACTGGCAGTGCAATCCCCTGTTGATCGCATACTTCACTGTAAATTCTGTTAATCGCACTGACCGCCGCCATATAGATACCGTGATTAACAGCATCTACCGTACGCCTCCCCGGCTCCAATAACGCATCAGCTTCACTTTCTGGATCAATGGCTACGTTGCGGGTGCCTAATTTGAGACTCTCTTTCATTAATCGTAACCCGGGGACGATAAATCCGCCGAGATGGACACCACCCGGTAATACAAAATCAATGGTGATCGCACTACCACAATCGACTGCACAGCAACCGCCAGCCAATTGATAGCCTGCCAGCGCCCCCATCCAACGATCGACGCCCAGTCGCCCAGGCTCTTCATACCCGTTGACAACACCCAGAGCCTCAGGAGTTGAGCGCGCAACATACACTTGGCGCACCTGGCGACGCAGCAAGGCAACGGTCTCCTCCAGCACGGCAGCTCTAGCGACACTGGAAATGCGCACCGCCTCGACGACATCAAGATTCGGAATATCTGACCCAGGCCGCCACTCTTCCCGTGTCCACACAGCACCTCGTGAACGTATTTCACTACTTTCGGCATCTTTTAAACGCCATTTCGATAGCGTATTGCCGATATCCAAATCCAAAATCATAGGCGCCTGCGTACACTGATCTCACCGCCCGACAGGCGTCGCGAGTGATCATTTTCGGTAACCCAAAGATTACCACTCTCATCTACCTCTCTAGCCACTGCATCGCTTGAGCGTTCACCCTGAATAATACGGATCGGCAACCCTGCATAGGCATGGCGACTATTCCATTCATCTCGCCAAGGGGCAAACCCTTCGTTTTCGAAGCCTGCCAGCATATCCAATAACTCAGACACCATATCCGCGGCTAACTGATTGCGCGAAATACCCGCTTTTGCATCAAACAGCGCTGCTACAGGCTGATCAATAGCGGCACGCAGGCTATCGGGTAGCGATAGATTCATACCAATGCCAATGACCACTTCACAGGGGCCCGCCGCATCCCCAGTGACTTCAATCAAAATACCGGCCAGCTTGCCAAGCTCACTACCTTTCTCTGCCAGTAGTATATCGTTAGGCCATTTTAATTTTGGTGAAACCCCATACTGCTCCAGCACTTGAGCAACCACCACGCCAACCGCAAGACTCAACCCCTCCAGCGCGTTAACCCCTGATTCAAAACGCCAGCCAAGCGAGAGCATCAAGCTTTGCCCCCAAGGCGTAGACCATACGCGCCCGCGACGGCCACGACCTGCGGTTTGTAGCTCAGCAAAGCATACTTCACCGTGCCCGGCTCCCTGCGCAAAGCGTTCGCGCACATATTCATTGCTCGATGGCAGCTGGTCTTCAATGAATAGCCTGGTTAAGAGATGGCGAGCACTAGCGGGCAAACGCTCTACAATTTTTGCCCCATCAAGCGGCTCTAGCGGATAGGCAAGTCGATACCCTCGACCTTTCACAGCCACCAGTTCAACGCCCAGTGCGTCTAATTTTTTTAGTTGTTTCCATACGGCGGCTCGGGAAACGCCCAGCGCTTCACCTAATTGTTCACCGGAATGAACCTCGCCATCGCTCAACAAACGCATCAGGTTACCGATGGTCATGTGCTTGCCCCAACTGGGAAAACGCCTATCTTAACGGAAGCACCGCTGGAGCGAAAACTGCCATGTTTAGGTTATTGACTTGCACCTTTATTTAAGACAGCACTGGTAGTGGACCGCGCCCAGACCCTATAATGCCGCCCTATTTTTCTAGCAGGATCGCGTCGTGATCGAGAATCTTCGCAACATTGCCATCATCGCCCACGTTGACCACGGTAAAACTACCTTGGTAGACAAGCTGTTAAGCCAGTCTGGAACGCTCGACCGCAAGGCCGAAGGCCAAGAGCGCATCATGGACTCCAATGACCAGGAAAAAGAGCGCGGTATTACCATCCTGGCCAAAAACACTGCTATTCAGTGGCAAGATGGCAATGGTAAGGATTACCACATCAACATCGTGGACACCCCTGGACACGCCGACTTTGGTGGCGAAGTCGAGCGGGTTATGTCCATGGTGGACTCGGTACTGCTTCTGGTAGACGCCGTTGACGGCCCTATGCCGCAGACTCGCTTCGTTACCCAGAAAGCATTTGCCCAGGGCCTGAAGCCGATCGTCGTCGTCAATAAAATTGACCGCCCCGGCGCACGCCCGGACTGGGTTATCGACCAGATCTTTGATCTGTTTGACAACCTAGGGGCTTCTGATGACCAACTCGACTTCCCGATCATCTACTGCTCGGCGCTAAACGGCATTGCCGGCATGGACCCTGAAGAGCTGTCCGACAACATGGACCCCATGTTCCAGGCAATTGTCGATATCGTTGAGCCGCCCGCGGTTGAGATCGATGGCCCATTCCAGATGCAAATCTCCGCACTGGATTACAACAGCTACGTTGGCGTTATCGGCCTTGGCCGCATCAAACGTGGCTCGGTGAAGCCTAACCAGCAAATCTCGGTCATCAGCGTTGATGGCTCTACCCGCAAGGGTAAGATCGGCCAGGTCATGACCCATATGGGTCTTGAGCGCGTCCAGACAACGGAAGCGACAGCAGGCGATATCGTCTGCGTTACTGGCATTGAAGATCTATCAATTTCTGACACGCTGTGTGACCCGAGTGCCATTGAAGCGCTACCGCCGTTGTCTGTTGACGAGCCGACCGTTTCGATGACGTTCCAGGTCAATGACTCACCGTTCGCCGGAAAAGAAGGTAAGTTCGTCACCAGCCGTAATATTAAAGATCGCCTGGAACAAGAGCTTATCCACAACGTGGCGCTACGCGTTGAACAGGGCGAAACCCCTGAGAAGTTCAAAGTTTCTGGCCGTGGTGAGCTTCACTTATCAGTGTTGATTGAAACCATGCGTCGCGAAGGCTTCGAGCTGGCGGTTGGCCGCCCAGAAGTCATCATTAAAGAGATCGACGGCGTTAAGCAAGAGCCCTACGAAGAAGTCATCATCGACTGTGAAGAGCAGCATCAAGGCTCGATCATGGAAGAGCTTGGCTACCGCAAGGGTGAAATGACCAATATGAACCCCGATGGTAAGGGTCGTGTGCGTCTCGACTTTATCATTCCGGCGCGCGGCTTGATTGGTTTCCGTGGTCAATTCTTAACCTTGACCTCTGGCACCGGCATCCTGACCAGCCGCTTTGATCACTACGGTCCGCTAAAGCCTGATGCTTCCATCGAGCGTCGCAATGGCGTACTGGTCTCAATGGTTGGCGGCAAAGCCCTTGCTTATGCACTCTACGCCCTGCAAGAACGCGGCAAGCTGATTATTGATCACGCCACTGAAGTATACGAAGGTATGCTGATTGGTATTAATAATCGTGCCAATGACATGGTCGTTAACCCGACCAAAGGCAAAAAACTCGATAACATGCGCTCAACGGGTAACGATGAAAACATCGTGTTGACGCCGCCGATCAAGTTTACTCTTGAGCAGGCTATCGAATTCTTGGATTCCGATGAACTGGTTGAAGTTACTCCCAGCCATATTCGTCTACGCAAGAAGCACCTGACCGAAAACGAGCGCAAGCGTGCTAGCAAGAAGTAAGCTCTTGCCAGTCAATGCTCGATAGTAAGTACCCCTAAAGCCCGCCATGTGCGGGCTTCTTTTTTTGGCTTCGGTTAACGATCACCCCTCACTCATTTCCTGCCTTCGCATTACCCCACACGCCCCGCCCCCTGCGCCAAGTGGCTTCATAAACGCAGCCTTAACGCTAGCAGGCTGGTAAGCGTAGGCGTTCTATCGCAAAGTAACGCTATTAACAGTGCGCCCCTAGGCCGCTGGCAATCTACAATTCATACAAGTGTTTGGATAGTTACCCTCATCCTTCCACTACCACACGGACACTCCTCCACATGAGCGGTCATAACGTCTGGACTCACAAAGGCACGTTTTTGCTGGCAGCGGTAGGTTCAGCCGTCGGCTTAGGCAATCTCTGGCGCTTCCCCTATCTCACCGGGGAAAATGGTGGTGGCGCGTTTATTTTAATTTATGCACTGACCATCTTTGCTGTCGGCATCCCCATTTTAATTGCCGAAACAATGCTTGGGCGTACCAGTCGTCAAAGCCCTATTATGGGGATGCGCCATTTAACTAAAACACACAAGACCTCCCGTGCCTGGGAATCCATTGGCTGGCTGGGCGCGGCTTCCGCCTTTTTAATTTTGAGTTTTTATTCTGTCATTGCAGGCTGGGCACTGCATTACACGTGGCTGATGCTAACCGGCTCATTAGTCGGTGCCGATGCAGCAACGATTAGTGCTGGCTTTGATGCGTTGCTGGCGTCTCCAGGCCTGATGACGCTTTATCACACGCTGTTTATCGCCTTCTCGGCATTAATTGTCGGCATGGGGATTCATAAAGGGATCGAGTCAGGGCTACGCATCATGATGCCAGCGCTGTTTGTTATTCTCATCGTGGTGCTTATCTACGGCGTCATCAATGGCGACGTAAGAGCGGCAGCCAGCTTTCTGTTCACGTTCAATATTGCTGATCTCAGCTTAGAAGGCTGGTTACAGGCGATGGGGCAATCCTTCTTCACCCTGAGCCTTGGGATGGGTGCCATCATGGCCTACGGCGCTTATATGTCCAGCGAAGCCTCTCTAACCCGTACCGCTATCGCCGTAGCATTTGTAGATACTGCGGTTGCCATGGTGGCAGGGCTAGCAATTTTCTCGTTGGTATTTGGTGCGGGGCTCGAAACCGGCCAAGGCCCGGGATTGATGTTTGTTACTCTGCCGCTAGCATTTGCTGACATGCCGTTTGGTGCTCTGGTGGGCGGGGTCTTTTTTATTCTGGTGCTAGGGGCCGCGATTAGCTCGTCTATTTCATTGATAGAGCCGGTCGCTGCCTTCCTGGTTGAGCGTTTTGATATGACGCGCCCTCAGGCAGTCACCATCATGGTCGTCGCGGCTTGGGCGATGGGCTTACTGACAGTGGTAAGCTTCAATATATGGGCCGAAGGTACGATTTTCCACGCTCTATTTGGACGCAGCGCTTTTGAGTTCATTGAGCTGTTGACCAATATCTTTATGCCGCTGGGCGGGCTAATGATCGCTCTATTCGCGGGCTGGGCACTGACTCAAAGCGAAGTAATGAAAGAGCTTGGCACCAACATCACTTGGTTTAAAACCTGGCGGTTCCTGGTGCGCTTTGTTGGCCCTGCTGCGGTGTCGTTTGTATTTTTACGCACTATTCCACAGGTGGAAGGCTACGTTATCCCAACCCTCGGTGCACTGCTCATTGTGGGTGCATTTGCCTTGACTCAGCGGCTGCGTAAGTCTGCTTAATATAATTCTAATAACGCAGGCAGACATAAGGTCGCCTGCGACGCGAGGACACGATGACTCCCCTTATTGAGGTACAACACGTCAACAAAGCCTTCGGCGGACTGCACGTTATCAATGACTGCTCAATCCGGGTTGAAAAGGGTTCGATTACCGGCATGATCGGCCCCAATGGGGCAGGTAAGTCGACGCTTTTCAATTTAATTGCGGGCGCACTTACGTCAGATAGTGGCCGCATTCTGTTGGACGGTGAAGACATTACGTCGCTGAGCGCTGATCAACGTTTCCACAAAGGATTACTGCGTACCTTCCAAATCGCCCATGAGTTCAGCCAAATGAGCGCGTTGGAAAACTTGATGATGGTGCCACCCAACCAAGCAGGGGAGCGTCTATTTAACACCTGGTTCAAGCCTGCTCTGGTTCGCAGCCAGGAGGCTGAGGTGCGCCGCCGCGCACTGGAAGTCATTGATTTTGTTGGTTTGCGTCATGTACGCAACGAGCTTGCGGGCAACTTATCGGGTGGTCAGAAAAAATTGCTAGAGCTTGGCCGCACGATGATGACCGATGCCAAAGTCGTGCTGTTAGACGAAATCGCCGCCGGTGTAAACCGCACGCTACTCGGCGACTTAATGGGCAACATCGAGCGTTTAAATCGCGAAATGGGCTATACCTTTCTGGTGATTGAGCACGATATGGATATGATTTCGCGGCTCTGCGATCCAGTGATTGTACTGGCACAAGGCAGCGTTATGGTTGAGGGTTCAATTGAAGAAATACAAAACAATCCGGCCGTTATAGAAGCCTATTTCGGTACTGATGCCGCTTGATAGCGCTGAGTTTGTCACCGAAACAATAGCCACAACAACATGGTCGCCATTGTTCACCGCAGTGCGACCCAGCTGAGACGCGTTTATGTCATCCACACCGTCATCCCCACAGCCACTGCTCGAGGCACGCGATGTGCACGGCGGCTATGGCAGTATGAATATCCTTAACGGGGTCAATATGACCCTGTATGCCGATGAAGTCGGTGTCATTGTTGGCCCTAACGGGGCTGGCAAATCCACTATGCTAAAAGCAGTATTTGGGCTGCTGAACGTTAATCAAGGCGAGATTTTGCTTAACGGTCAGCCGATCCATAACCTGCCGCCGAATCAGTTGGTTGAGCGTGGCATGGGGTTTGTCCCCCAGGAGAAAAACGTTTTCCCCAGCCTGACGGTGAAAGAAAACCTGGAAATGGGCGCCTATCTAAAACCTCAAAACGTAAAGCGCATGCTGGAGCAAGTTTACGACTTCTTCCCCCCTCTCGTTGAGAAGCGCCACCAGCCCGCAGGAGAGCTTTCCGGTGGCCAGCGCCAAATGGTCGCCATGGGCCGTGCGCTAATGGCTGAACCTAGTCTGCTGCTACTGGATGAGCCAACCGCTGGCTTGTCGCCTCTTTACATGAATGAAATTTTTGACCGGGTTAAAAAAATTAACGCTGCCGGCGTGGGCATTTTGATGGTGGAACAGAATGCTAAACAGGCCTTAGCCATTGCCGATAAAGGCTTTGTGCTGGCGGCCGGACAAAACCGCTTTACAGACACGGGGGCTGCGTTACTGGCTGACCCTGACGTCGCCAAAAGCTTTTTGGGCGGCTAGCCCGGGGGAGAAACGCGTGAACGAACTGGTCTTTTTTATCAATAACGTAGTGATTGCAGGTAGCGTCACTGGCTCTATTTATGCCATTGGCGCCATTGGCGTCACGCTAATTTTTAGCATTATGCGCTTTGCCCACTTTGCCCATGCCGACATAATGACCTTTGGTGCCTTTATGGTGCTACTACTGACAACTGCCTTCCCAGCGGCAGGTGCCAGTACCGGCGTACCAACGGCGCTTATCATGCTGCCGCTAGCGATGCTGCTTACTGCAGCACTGGCAGTAGGCATTGATAAGGCGTTCTATAAGCCGCTACGCGCCCATGGCGTCAAGCCTATCGTGATGGTGATTGGCTCGCTGGGCGTGACACTTATGCTCCAAGGGCTTATCCGGCTATTTTCCGGTACCGGTGGTCAAAGCTTATACGTCGATGACCGCAAGGAAATTTTCCGCCTCGCGCTGCCTTTCGAGGGAGTTCGAGCCCCCATCGTGATTACTGAACCACAGATTTATCTGTTTGTGATTACGTTAGTGGCAGTGGTCGCCCTACACCTATTCCTCAATCGCTCGCGACTTGGCAAAGCCATGCGCGCCATGTCAGACAACCCTGAACTTGCCCAGGCATCTGGCATTAATACCAACACCATCGTGGCCGTCACTTGGGTGATTGCAGGCGCACTGGCGGCGATTGCGGGCACCCTGCTGTCACTAGACGTCACGTTTAAACCCGACCTAAGCTTCTTCCTGCTACTGCCTATTTTCGCGGCGGCCATTGTCGGAGGCGTAGGCCACCCGTACGGGGCCATTGCAGGAGGATTTGTCGTCGGCTTTGCAGAAACCCTGGCAGTATTTAATTGGAATGTTCTCCTGCGCCCGTTCCGCGACAGTCTACCTACTTGGCTAGAGCTCCCCTCCAATCTCGCCTTTGTAGGCACTGAGTACAAAATTGTGGTGCCGTTCTTTATTTTGGTAGCCATCTTAGTGTGGCGTCCTACCGGCCTGTTTAAAGGCAAGGTGATCTAATGAGCCATTCCACAAAAAACCGTAATCCTGCTTACACGCCCAAGGATGCCACTCCTGAACGGCGTTTTCCGTTGCGCGAACTGGTGCTGTTTGGCGCTCTATTAGCTGCCGTGCTAGCGGTCTACGCGGTAATGGGAGCAGCCTACAGCACGCGTATGCTGGTAGAGGCTGCTTGTTACGCCATTCTTGCCCTTGGCCTAACGATTCAATGGGGCTATGCCGGGCAGTTTAATGCTGGCGTCATGGGCTTTGTCGCGCTCGGCGGTTTCTGCGCCATGCTATTTAGCGTTCCGGTGAATGACGCATTCTGGGGTACCGAACTACCGGGAGAACTTGGCCAAGTTCTGCTGTATGGCATTGCGGCAACCCTGATCGTCGTCGGAGTGACGAAGCTTGACCGATTCGGTGTGCCGAAAAGGCTACGCACCGTGCTCGCCATCGTGATCGGGATCGTACTCTACTTGATTGTCATCAGCCTGCTGCGCGAAGTGACCAGTCAAATACAGTCTCAAGCGGGCTTTATTGGCGGATTTGGCTTACCTGCCTGGGTAGGCTGGATTGTGGGTGGCGCGTTGGCGGGCGGCGTTGGCTACTTTATTGGCCACGTTTGCCTTGGCCTACGCAGTGACTACCTCGCCATTGCCACACTAGGTATCGCGGAAATCATCAAAGCTTTTTTGAAAAATTCCGACTGGCTGACACGCGGCACTGCCACGGTATCGCCTCTCCCTTGGCCTACCCCCGGCCCAGCTGAACTCGGCTTTACGCTTTCCCGAGCGATTTATCTTTCAGTGACGGCTGTCGTGATAGCAGTGATTTTCTTTTTACTCCATCGGGCTTACCACGCCCCCTGGGGAAGAATGATTCGTGCGATTCGCGATAACGAAGTCTCGTCAGCGGCCATGGGTAAAGATATCAACAAGCGGCGCTTGGAGATTTTCGTATTAGGCTGCATTTTGATGGGCCTTGGCGGCGGCATGTTGGGCACCTTTAACAGCCTGTTTGACCCTCAAGGCTACTTGCCTCTCAATCACACCTTCCTGGTGCTGGTCATGGTGATTTTAGGCGGCCCAGGTAATAACCTTGGCACCATTTTTGGGGCGGTCGCGGTTTATATCATTTGGATTATGTCAGAACCGCTGGCGCTATTCTTAATGCAACTAGCGGTCACACTGGGGGAAAATGCCTTCGGCTGGGAAGCGCCTAGCAATATGGATAGCCGAGCACTGCAAGCAAGGGTTCTGGTAATCGGTATGTTGATTACCCTGGTACTACGCTTTGCTCCAAAAGGTCTGCTGCCAGAGAAAATAAAAACCCACGGTTAACGTCCTCACAGTGCTAAAAACTCACCGTGCTAAAAAACGCCCCAGGCTCGCTGCCCGGGGCGTTTTGGTTATTTCTCAAGTACCGTCATTTTGACTAGAGTTCAACCAAGCCTTTGCCAGTGAACGAGCCATCTTCTACCACCATTTCCACAACAACGCCGGGCACGTCGCCATTTTCATCAAATTCATGAGAACCAGAGGCGCCTTCGTAGTTGATCTCGGTACCCGCTGCGATCAGCTCAAGCGCTTTTTCCCACTCACCCGGCAGTATCACTTCGCCTGGCGCACTGGAAACACTGCGTAGCGCTTCAGAAAGCCCTTCACGCTCGGCACTGCCATTTTGCTCAATAGCCAACGCTACTAGGAAAGCCGCGTCATAAGCCTGGGCAGCAAACACGGCACTAGGATCAATATCTGCCGCAGTAGCCGCTTCATTAAAGATGTCCGTGCCGGGGAGATCAGGGCTACCAGGCCGTGTGGCGATCATGCCGTCTAGCACGTCTGCGCCAATCGCTTCTATTAAGCTATCTCCCACCATGCCATCGGCGCCCACATATTGGGTGAACATGCCGCTTTCGTAGGCTTGGCGCAGTACCGTCTGGCCGGAGGTATCGGCATAGGCCAGCACGACCAGCGTGTCTGCGCCACTCGAAGACAGCGAACCAAGCTCAGAGCGGTAGTCGGCACGGTTATCTTCATGTGCGAGGTTTTCGGCTATTTCGCCACCGCCCGCTTCAAAGGCGCCACTGAAGGCATCCGATAAGCCACGGCCATAGTCGTTGTTAACGTAGGTCACCGCGACAAAGTCGATACCTTTATCAAGCAGTAGCTTAGCAAGCATTTCGCCCTGGAAGGCATCCGATGGCACGGTACGGAAAACCAAGTCGTTATCATCCAACTCAGAAACGGCGGGCGCCGTTGACGCGGGTGAGACCATCAACACACCGCCTGGAATTGCTGCGTTATTAGCAGCAGCAATCGTCGCCCCAGTACATAAAGCGCCGACAATCGCGGTGACTTGCTCAGAGTTCACCATACGATCTGCGGCGTTAGACGCAGCCGATGCATCCGAGCAGGTGGTATCCCCTGAAGGCATTTCCAATGTTTGCCCACCCAAGATACCGCCCTGCTCATTTATCTGCGCAACGGCAAGCTGAGCACCTGCAAAAATGGGTGGCGTCAGGCTTTCAATTCCCCCGGTAAAGCCGCCCAAGAAGCCAACTTTGACCTCCGCCTGGGCCATGCCCGCTAAAGCGAGTGATGAGGCCGCAACGGCGGTGGCTAATGTGCGCTTATTAATCATATTATTGGTCGCTCCCAGTATATTAAGTGCCCCGACTGTCCAGCGCGGGACTTCTCTTAATCTGGAACCGTAACGCCAAAAACACAAGCAACGCTTTCTAACGTTCCTCCTCTTCATCAGCATTTTGGCGACGCTCAGCCATCTGTTTTTGGTAACGCTTATTTTGGTACAGTCGCACCAGCGCAATCGTAAGCGCCGACGCGACCATGACAACCAGCACACCCCCTTGCCAGGGGCGCGCAGCATCGCCCATTACGGTTTCCAACGTAATAATCAGCATTAAACCCAGCGCCTGCGACCCAATGGCCAGCGCCCGCAGTATGTCGAAAGCGGGTTGTGGCATAGACATCTCCGTAATGTTTAACGTGCGTGGTATGGTTCACCAGTGTACCTGCTTAACGGAAAAATCATGAATGCGATTGCCATTGGACCACTGCTGATCTCCACCCCTAGGCTCTACGCCCTAGGTTGCGCGCTACTACTGTTATTGGCTAGCCGCTATCTGTTGGGATTAACGTCTTCTCAGCATGGACGCTGGTTCAACGGGCTATTGGTGGTATGGCTACTGGCGGCCCGGATTGTTTTTGTCGTGCTCAACTGGGAAAGCTACAGCTCAGAACCGCTTGAGGCGTTCAAGCTATGGCAGCCCGGTTACAATGCGCTGGGTGGCCTAATCGCGGGGTTAGTTTGGACAGCCTGGGCACTGCGCGAGCGGCTGCTGTCGCTCATCGGCGGCCTTGCCATGTTGGTTGGCACGGCAAGCTTGTGGCTAGTCTTGGTAACGCTTGCCCCCTTAGGCAATGAATTTGCTATTGACGCGTTGCCGGAGGTGACTTTAGACGATGTGGACGGCAACGCAGTGCATCTACCTTCTCTGGCCGAAAGCGGTGATCTCATTATCGTTAATCTATGGGCGACCTGGTGCCCACCCTGCCTGCGGGAGATGCCGCTGCTTGAAGAAGCAGCCAAGCGTGAAGGTGTCAGTGTGGTAGTCGCGAACCAAGGCGAAGACTTACTGCCGATAGTGCGCTATCTAGACGAGCAAGCACTGGATTTTCGCTACGCACTGCGTGACCCAAGCCAAACGCTAATGGCGCAATTTCAAGCGCCAGGCCTGCCCACCACGGTACTTTTTGATCGCCAGGGCAACACGTTGGATGTCCACGTTGGCGAGTTAACCCGAGCCCAGCTGGAACGCTGGTTAAAAGATTGACCACGATAGACCTTAATCCCCCCGCCGCTTTGCGTTAGAATCCCCCGCCCTGTTGCCACCGGAAACCTGCCCCGGTGGCGTACAACCTGTTTCTGTAGACTTCCTCGAGGCATCATGAGCGATTTTTCTCCCGGCCAGCGTTGGATTAGCGACGGCGAGGCTGAGCTTGGACTCGGCACCGTGCTTAACTGCGACGCCCGTAGCGTTACCATTTTGTTCAGTGCCAGCCAGGAAACCCGTACGTACAACACTCGCCAAGCCCCCTTAACTCGCGTCATGTTCGGCGGTGGCGACCGCGTGATTTCTGCTGATGGCTGGCAGATGATCGTAGACGATAGCAAAGAGACCAGCGGCTTAATCACTTATATTGGCGAAGATAGCGACGGTAATCCTCGTGAGCTATCCGAGGCAAAGCTTGCCGATACCATGCAGTTTGATCAGGCGCGCGACCGGCTGCTGACTGGCCAGGTTGATCGCAATGATTGGTTTGATCTGCGCTTTCGCACGCTACACCACTATCAGCGCATCGAGCAGCACAGCGCCCTGGGCTTTGCTGGGCCTCGTATCGACCTGATTCCCCACCAGCTTTATATCGCTGATGAAGTGGCAGGCCGCCATGCGCCACGTGTCTTGCTTGCGGACGAGGTTGGGCTGGGTAAAACGATCGAGGCTGGGTTGGTTCTGCACCGCCTCCTCCTGGCTGGCCGAGTAGAACGCGCATTAATTTTGGTGCCTGACAGCCTTACCCACCAATGGCTAGTAGAGCTTTTACGCCGTTTCTCACTCAAGGTCAGCTTGCTAGATGAGCAGCAAAGTCTCGCCCACGGTAGCGCTAACCCATTTGAAAGCGCCCAAATAGTACTGGCCAGCCAAGGTTGGCTATTCGCCAACACACATCGTCAAGAACAGGCCCTAGCGAGCCACTTTGACCTGCTGATCGTCGATGAAGCCCATCACCTCGACTGGAGCCCTGATGGCAGCGGTCCAGGCTATCAGTGCGTCGAACAGCTTGCTGCTGATATTCCTGGCTTATTGCTGCTGACGGCTACGCCAGAGCAGATGGGGGTGGAGAGCCATTTTGCTCGCCTGCGCTTGCTAGATGCCGAGCGTTACCACGATATCGAACGCTTTAAAGACGAAGAGCATCATTACATTGCTGTCGCTCAAGCCATTGATGCCTTGGATGAGCTACCCAATACCTCCGAGGCACGTGAACGGGTCGATAATGTCGCGGACGACCGCGATAGTCAGGCGCTGCTAGCAACGTTATGCAACCCTGAAGCAAGCACCGAACAGCAGAATGCTGCTCGCGCCCAGTTACGCGATGCTCTACTTGATCGTCACGGTACCGGGCGCGTCATGTTCCGCAACAGCCGCCGTCATGTGGGCGGGTTCCCGGAACGTCGCCTGCACCTAGCTCAGTTGGAACTCCCATCGGCCTATCGTCGCGTGCTACGTCGCTTGGAACGCGATGAGGACTACCTGGATGAGTTGCTGATTGAAACGGGCATGGATCACCCGGACGTATTGATCTATCCAGACACGATGTACCGTGAGCTCAGCAACGACCCACTTAACACCGAATCCTGGTGGCATATCGACCCACGAGTAAACTGGCTGCTGGAAAAACTTAGCGACGATAGCGATAGCGGCTTTGCCAACGACAAAGTGCTGATTATTGCTCACCACAGAGAAACCGCTGAAGGACTTGCCGAAGGGCTGCGCGTCCTAGGCGGCTATCACGCACCGGTGTTCCACGAAGGGCTATCGCTGGTGGAGCGTGACCGGGCCGCAGCGGCATTTGCCGATGAAGAAGACGGCTGCCAAGTGCTGGTGTGCTCTGAAATTGGCTCAGAAGGCCGCAACTTTCAGTTCTGCCGCCACTTGGTGATGTTTGATATGCCACAGCATCCCGACCAGTTGGAGCAGCGTATCGGCCGCCTCGATCGGATAGGGCAGCGCCACGCAATTGAACTCCATGCCCCCACCTTCACTGGCAGCCCAGGCGAGCGCCTGCTGCGCTGGTACCACGAAGGCATGGATGCTTTTAGCGCGCCTCACGGCATTGGCAGCGACCTCTTTGATGCGTTTGGCGATGCTCTGGCCGATGCGTTACTCGATGATGAAATGCTCAATGAGATCATCGATGAAACCCGTGAAATGTTCACCGCCAAATTGGCTGAGCGGGACGCAGGTCGTAACCGACTGCTAGAACTAAACGCCTGCCGCCCTGCCCGTGCTCAGCAGGTAATTGATGCAGTGCGTGAGCTGGATGAAGACCCAGCGCTGCCGCGCTTTGTAGAGCGCGCCCTGGATATTTTTGGTGTAGACAGTCAAGAGATTGGCAATGGCTTGCTTTATTTGCAGCCTAGCCAGCACATGTTGGATGGGCTCCCCGGGCTAGTGAAAGGTGAAGAGGGCTTTTCGGCCACTTACAGCCGTTCGCTAGCGCTTGCACGAGACGATATTCAGCGACTCTCTTGGGAACACCCGCTGCTGCGCGAAATGATGGAGCGCATTCTAGATGGCACGATGGGGAACACTGCGTTGGCGCTATTACGCCACCCAGCCATTCCCAGCGGCCGTTTAATGGCTGAACTGGTGTTCCGCACCCAATGCCCTGCACCTAAATCGCTGCACCTCAACCGCTTCCTACCGCCTACGGCAGTGCGCGTCCTGCTTGATGAATCAGGCGCAAACCTAACCAGTAAGATCTCCTTCACTGGTCTTGGCAAGAATCTACAGAAAGTGAACAAATCACTGGCACGAGATTTGATCAAAAGCCGCCATGACCAGCTGCGTACGCTCCTCATTCAGGGGGAAGGTGAAGCCGAACGTGAACTGCCCAGCATCGTGGAAAGCGCTGAAACACGCATGCGAGCTCAGTTAGATGCAGAACTAGCCCGCTTGACCGCCCTGGCAGAGCACAACCCAGCTGTTCGTAGTGAAGAGCTTGAGGCGCTGAAGCAAGAGCGCCAAGCGCTCAGCGACGCGATAGAAAACACTCGCTTACGGCTTGATTCCGTGCGAGTGATAATCACCGTCGACCCCAACGCCTAACGCGGAAAGACTAAAGAATCGCCTCTAACGCCTTATCAAGGGTCGGGTACTGAAAGGTAAATCCAGCCTCGGTAAGGCGTGCAGGGCGCATATCGGCCCCGGTCAGCAACAGCTGCGACATTTCTCCGAAGCCCGCTTTCAGTACAAAAGCGGGCACGGGGAAAATCGCCGGCCGGTGAAGCTGCTTAGCCAGCGTTTTCGTGAACTCAGCATTCGTCACTGGGTGCGGCGCACTGCCATTAAACGCGCCTGAAAGCGTTGATTCGTTCATCAGAAACATAATCGCTGCCACAAGATCATCACGATGAATCCAGGGCATAAACTGTGCGCCGCTTCCAAAACGCCCCCCAAGTCCGAGCTTAAAGGGTGGCAGCATCTTCTGCAGCGTACCGCCCCCTGCCTCAAGCACTAAACCAATACGCAGTATCGCTAAGCGAACGCCCATCGCCTCAATCGGTTTTGCCGCTGCTTCCCACTGCGCACAAAGCTGATGAGCAAACTCATCGTTTGGCGGCGTTGTTTCATCCACCACCTTGTCGCCTTGATCGCCGTAATAGCCCATCGCAGAGCCGCTAATCATCACGCTGGGTAACGCTTGCCCGTTGGCTTCGAGCTGTTCACAAAGCGTAATCAGTTGCTGCGTACTGTCGATACGAGAGCGAATTAGTGTCTCTTTTTGGCTATTACTCCAGCGCTTTGCAGCAATCGATTCACCGGCAAGGTTCACCAACACCTCCGGAGGGGTGTCCATAAATGCCTGAGCGCTATCACGAATATCGCAGGCTTTTGGCAACCTACCACGCACCTGATACGGGGCCCGGGAAACCACCTGCACATCATGCCCTTGGGTGAGAAGTTGTTGGCAGAGCCGCTGACCAACAAAGCCGCTACCTCCGGTGATTAATACCCGCATGGTGTCACTCCTATGGTTGGTTAAGATGGCTAGCGTATGCCCGCGTCGACGCTGAACTGCAAAGCTGGGAATAGCCGTCAGCTAAATGATCATTGCATAATATTTTATTGTACGATATCTATACACAAATGCTACATGCTGACCATTGCACATTTCATTAGCCGTTGCGAGTTCCTATGCTTGAATCATTGCCTGAGTCTTTAACACTTTCCGACGCTCACTCAGTGGCAATTATCGGTGCAGGTCTGTCTGGCCTTGCCTGTGGGCAGCAACTTGCCACTCAGGGAGTTAAGGTGGCGTTGTTTGATAAAGCGCGCGGCCCTGGCGGCCGTATGTCCAGCAAGCGACGTCCCTCAGCGACGCTGGACCTAGGTGCTCAAGCGTTCACTGTACGCAATCAACGATTCGCCAATAAAGTAGCCGAGTGGCAAGCCGCTGGTTGTGTCGCCAGTTGGCCCACAGCTCGTTATCAGGCTAGTGCATCCGGCTGGCAAACACACAATGACGATCAGCTACGTTATACCGGCGCGCCCCGTATGAGTGCCGTCACCCGTCATCTAGCCGATACACTTAACGCATTACCTAATGCCTCCATTACGCTTGAAACCCACATTACAACGTTTGATAAGACGGCTGCGGGCTGGCAGCTCCACGATACCCGCGGCTCAATACACGGGCCTTTTGACGTGGTGGTTATCACTGCCCCGCCGCCCCAGGCCAAGGCATTATTAGCAGAGTGGGAACCGACACTGGCGGCTGCCTGTGAGGCAAAGCCCCAGCGTGGATGCTGGGCAGGTTGGGTTATTTTCGAGGAGCCATTACCCCCCATGGCGAAGGTAGCATCAGCGTGGCACACCGTTCACACACAGCATCCGGTGCTTCGTCTAGCGTCACGCAATCACACCAAGCCTGGCCGTGAACATCAGCCGGAAAGTATAAGCTTGCTTGCTCAGTTGGATTGGAGCGATGTACATATTGAGAGTGGCAGTGAAAGTGTCGCCCAACAATTGCTCGCAGCATTTGTATCGCTGCTGCCCGATGATGTAGAGCTACCGAATGTCATTGAACTCGGTGCGCACCGCTGGCGCTATGCTCAGCCAGCACAGGCAGGTCATCAGACATACTTATACAGTACAAGTGGCCTAGCACTCTGTGGTGATAGCTTTAAAGGTAGTCGTGTCGAGGATGCCTGGTTATCAGGTGATGAGCTGGGCCAGGCCCTATTAGGCCGGTCGGTCTGAAATTAGAAACTAAACTTAACTTTTCCACACCTACAGGAAAGGTTGTACCCAGAAGCCACAAGTTGTACAAAGGTGGCTATAATAGCGTTTAGCTATCTATACGATTAATAACGACCCGATTATGTGGCCAAACCGCCGGTCAGGCGCTGAAGCATCGCCACGACAATTATTGACAGATCCCTGCACGCTTATTTGCAGGCAACCAAGAGGCAATGGCGCCCATGAGCATCAAGGCGACCCACCCACCCGATACCCCGCTTTATCCGATTAGGGAAGTTTCCCGCTTGACGGGTGTGAACTCGGTCACTCTTCGTGCCTGGGAGCGTCGCTACGGTTTAATTCGTCCACAACGCACCCCCAAGGGCCATCGTCTATACGCGCAAGACGATATCACTCGCATTGAACGCATTTTACAATGGCTAAACCGCGGCGTTCCAGTGAGCCAAGTGATTGACTTACTTGATCAACCTGAGACGGTAGAAACACCATCGCCGAATACTGGCGACTGGGCAAGTCAACGGCAGTTGTTGCAGTCCACCATAGAAGCGGTCGACCTTCCCAAGCTGGAAGCGCTGTACCACCAGAGTCTGGCGCTATATCCATTAAGCGTCGCGATTAATGAGCTCTGGCAGCCCGTTATTCTTACGCTGGAAGCCAAATGGGCCAGCCAGCCCGATGACCTTGTGCGCCGCACCCTTGAAGCCTTTCTGCGTAGCCAGGTAGGCATTCGCCTGCACTATGCCAATCAGGCAACGCGCGGCCCGTTAATCCTGCTAAGTGCGATGCCTGATGACCCTGGCCCGCTATGGGTTTTAATGTGTGCGCTAATGGCCAGCGAACAAGGCTACCGCGTACAACTGTTTGACCGTTCATTAGCGCTAGAGGATCTTCCTCAAGCCGTATCCCGATTGCACTCATCGATGGTACTGCTTTCCAGCGGCCAGCGAGAAAGCGACGACTACATTGGTCGCGCACTTCCCCAGGCCGCAGAAGCGTTAAATGTTCCTATTGGGGTGTGTGGGGAAGTGGCACGATTAAGAGAAAATGAGCTGCGTGACGGTCCGGTGCAGATGTTAGGCGACGACCTGCCGCAAGCCATTTCACGACTTCGCCCCTTGTTGCGCGAATCGGGAATTCTCTGAGATATCGGATGCTATTTAACGTTACCGATGATAAGGATATCGCATGAATCTGCAGCTCGTTTGGCTGCGTAGCGACTTACGCATTCACGATAACTCCGCGCTTGCCGCTGCAGCTGCCAACGGCCCTGTGGTGGCCGTTTTCTTACGCAGCGTGGCTCAATGGCAAACACATGGCCACGGGGCGACTAAACTCGATTTCTGGACACGCAGTGTTGCGGCGATCAAAGCGTCGCTTAACGGGCTTAATATTCCACTTTTGCATCGTGATATTGATCACTATAACGAAGCGGCTCAGGTATTGCTCGATATCGCCCACGAGCACCAAATTACTCAACTCCACTTTAACTATGAATATGCGCTGAACGAGCAACACCGCGATCAGTCGGTGCTTGATGCTTTTAAACAAGCAGGGATCGCCGCGCAGGGTCACCATGATGCCGTAGCCTTCGCCCCTGGCAGTTTGTTGACCGGAAAAGGCGATTATTACGGCGTATTTACACCGTTTTCGAAAGCTTGGCACAAGCAGGTGACTGCACAGCAACTTGCCTTACGTGACACACCAGGCGTGCAATCTCCGCTAGAGATCGATAGCGATCCACTGCCCGCACTTCCATCGCTGGATAACGACCCCGTTGATAAACGCCTATGGCCTGCTGGAGAAGAGGCGGCTAGTGACAATCTCGAACGTTTTTTACGCTTTCGTGGACGGCACTATAACCAGCAGCGAGACTTTCCAAACGTTCGCGGCACCAGCGAACTTTCGCCCTATCTGGCGCTGGGCATGATCTCCTACCGCCAATGCCTTCAAGCCGTGATGAGCGAAAATGATGGCCACCTGGCCGATGGTGATGCGGGGCTGACCACCTGGGTAAATGAGCTTATTTGGCGTGAATTTTATCAGCACGTAGCGGTAGGCTTTCCCCAAGTTTGCCGTCACCAACCTTTTCAAGAGCACACCAAGCAGCTCCGCTGGCGTGACGATGACAAAGGCTTTCAAGCGTGGTGTGAGGGCCGTACCGGCTATCCGATTGTCGATGCGGCCATGCGCCAGCTAGTGACTACGGGCTGGATGCACAACCGCCTGCGCATGATCACCGCGATGTTTTTAAGTAAGCACTTGCTGATTGACTGGCGGCGCGGTGAGGCATTTTTTATGCGCCATTTAATCGACGGTGAGTTTTGCGCCAATAATGGCGGTTGGCAGTGGGCGGCATCAACAGGCACGGATGCAGCGCCCTATTTTCGTATTTTTAACCCCACTACCCAGTCAACGCGCTTTGATCCAGAGGGTGAATTTATTGCCCATTGGCTACCCGAGTTAAAACCGCTGCCTAAAAAAGCTCGTCATGCGCCGCCCCAGGACATGCTGAACCCGACGGATTACCCAGCCCCTATCGTTGACCATAAAGCAGCGCGCCAGCGTGCCCTGGATGCTTTTAAAGCGCTTTCTAAATAACAGCCCCCCTCTTTTGCATCGCCTATGTTAAGGCGATGCAAAGTTAAGGCGATGCAAATCGACCCACTGACGGCTCCTCGCTTCATCGCTTGCTTATTTTTCTTAACCACCACAGGACTGCGTGATGCCTAACGATCAAGCTTTGGCGAACTTCTGCGCCTTTTTTAATAAACTAGACAATACCTGTACAGAAAAACTATACGAGGTATATACTGAGGAAGTTGTCTTCAACGATCCGCTACATCACATTGAAGGACGGTCGGCGCTAGAGCGCTATTTCGCCACCATGTACGAAAATGTTGAACGTTGCCAATTTACTTATCACACGCAACAACAGGTGGTTAATCAAGCATTTGTAACGTGGACATTGGAGTTCGTTCATCCCCGACTAGCCCAGGGAAAACTGATCAGTGTCGCGGGATGCAGTGCCCTAACATTTGCAGAGGATGGTCGGGTTTCAAAGCACCGCGACTATTTCGATGCAGGCGCCATGTTGTATGAACACTTACCAGTCATGGGACGTGTTATACGTTGGTTAAAACGGCGCATTCGCTGATATATGCCGTTTATTTGCATACAGGTTGCATGCTAACAGGCCATTACAGGAGAGCATGATGAGCACATGGAAAACGCCCCAACGCATTTGGCTCACAGGTGCTACGTCAGGCATTGGTGAAGCGCTTGCCACAAAGCTCATCGCCCAAGGTCACCATGTTGTGCTTAGTGCTCGAAACCAAGAGGCGCTCGATGATTTATGTGACGGTCATCCCAATGCTTATTCGCTCCCCGTTGATATCAGCGACCACCAAGCAGTGATTGCAGCGGGTGAACAGATCAGCACATGGCTGGGCGCACTGGATATTGCCTTATTCAATGCAGGCACCTGCGAATATCTAGACGCGCAGCATTTTGATATGGCGCTGATTGAGCGGGTTTTCACCCCAAACCTGTTTGGTACCCTGTATGGCGTGGAAGCAGCCCTGCCATTACTAAGAGCTGCTCGCAAAGAGGGTAAACCTGCTCGCCTAGCCGCCACCTCTAGCGCATCTGCCTATTTACCGCTGCCCAGAGCCGAAGCCTATGGCGCCTCAAAAGCGGCTATCAGTTACTTTTTGGAGTCATTACGTCTCGACCTCGATCAAGAAGGCATTGATGTCAGCGTCATTCACCCAGGCTTTGTTAAAACCCCCTTGACCGATCGCAATGATTTTCCAATGCCCATGCAAGTCACCGCGGAACAAGCGGCCGATGCCATCATTGCCGGTCTTGTCAAAGGAAAGTTGGATATTCACTTTCCACGTCGCTTCACCTATCTCGTGAAATGTTTAGGAATTTTACCGCCTGCGCTGCGTCGTCATATCGGCCTACGCATGACAAGACGTCAAGAGGAGCAACGATGAGTGACATAGCTTCACAGCGTATCGCAATTATCGGCAGCGGTATTAGCGGCATGGCAGCGGGTTGGTACTTATCCTCCCAGCATGAAGTCACTCTGTTTGAAGCAGACGGGCGTCTTGGCGGGCACACGGCCACGATGGACGTGGAGGTCGGGGGGAAGTCCTACGCTATCGACACGGGCTTTATTGTTTTCAATGACTGGACCTATCCCCATTTCCAACGCTTACTAGAAACGCTCGAAGTGCCTAGCCAAGCCACCGAAATGAGTTTTTCGGTGCATGAAACCGATGTTGATTTTGAATATAACGGCCATACGCTAGGCTCGCTGTTTGCCCAGCGGCGCAACTTGCTTAGCCCCGCTTTTTATCGTCTGTTACGCGACATCTTGCGCTTTAACAAACAAGCGACGGCTGACTTAGAGGCCAAGCGCCTTCCTAGCAACACAACGCTAGGCCAATACCTTGACCAGCATGGCTACGGTGAAGCTTTTCAGCGACGTTATCTGCTGCCCATGGGAGCCGCTATTTGGTCAGCGAGCATTGGCGATCTACGCGCCTTTCCACTGACGTTCTTCGTCCGTTTTTTCCGCAATCACGGCTTGCTGTCAGTTAACCACCGCCCTCAATGGCACACCTTAGTTGGCGGCTCGAAACGCTATATTCCCAGCATGACAGCGCCATACGCAGCGCGCATTCATCTGAATACGCCTGTAACGCGCATTGAGCGAAACGCCACCGGCGTAATGATCACCACGGCACAAGGCACACAACGCTTTGATCATGTCGTGCTGGCTTGCCACGCCGATCAGGCACTAGCGATGCTCGGCGACCCGACACCCGCTGAGCAAGACATTCTTGCCGCCATGCCTTATCAAGATAACGAGGTAGTGCTGCATACCGATACCTCGCTGCTGCCCCGGCGGCAGCGCGCCTGGGCTAGCTGGAACTACCGCTTAGATGGCAGAGGAGCAGACGAGCGGGTGTCTGTTACCTACAACATGAATATTTTGCAGCGATTGAAAGAGGCCGAGACTACTTTTTGCGTCACGCTTAACGACTCAAACAGCATTGACCCTGCGAAAGTGCTCGGACGTTATACCTATGCCCACCCCCAATTCACACTGGCAGGACAGGCAGCGCAAATTCGTCATGACGAGATATCCTCGGTTGCTCGGCGTACTCACTTCTGCGGCGCTTACTGGCGCAATGGTTTTCACGAAGATGGGGTATGGAGCGCGCTGCGGGTTGCCCAAGCACTAGGTTGTGATGAAGCCGCTGCGCCGCCAACAACGCCCACAGCACTCCCGGCTCATGACCTTATGCCCACTAACAGCGTTGGGGAGGGTCTCGGATGATTACCGCGCCTCGCTCGCGTATTTACCGCGGCACCTTGCGCCATCGTCGCTTCACTCCTAAGGAGCACGCTTTCAGTTACCGCGTTTGGATGGCGTGGCTCGACTTGGATGAGTTGCCGACCCTGTTTGACAATGTGCCTTGCTTTAGCGCCCGAAGGCCAGCACTAGCACGCTTTCGTCGCGAAGATTATCTCGGTCCTATTGATAAGCCATTGCGTACAGCGGTACGCGAGGAGCTAGTTCGTCAGTTGGGTAGTGCCCCCAGTGGCAAGATTTACGTACTGACCCAATTACGCACCTTTGGCACTGTCTTCAATCCTGTTTCGATGTACTACGCCTATGACCATCTTGGCAGGCTGGCGGCTGTCGTTGGTGAAGTCACTAATATGCCCTGGAAAGAGCGTACCTGCTATGCCTGTCGGATCGACCCTGCTCGTCATAGCCATCATGCAAGCTTTGACAAAGCCATGCATGTATCGCCGTTTAACCCCATGGAAATGACCTACCGTTGGAAGCTCAATGCACCCGGCGATCAGCTCTATCTGCACATGGAAAACTGGCAAAGCGGGCAGCGTCATTTCGACGCCACGCTTACGTTAGAGGCTGCGCCAGCGACACGCGGCGTTCTATTAGCAACGCTTGCACGTCAGCCCTGGATGAGCCTGAAAACAGTGGCGGGAATTCATTTTGAAGCGTTTCGCCTCTGGCTGAAGCGCATCCCCGTTTATAACCACCCTAAGCGCAAGGAAACTTCAAAATGACAACCCTGCGTTCTACGCCCCCTGACATACAACCAGTTAACCAGGATCGTTTCACTCGCTGGTTGAAGCCTCGCCTGATGACTCAATTAGATGCCTTCCAGGGTGGCCGTATTACCTTAATTGAAGGCAACCAGTGTCACCACCTGGGTCAAGAAGGGCCACTTCAAGTGACCGTCGTGATTCGTCACTCCCGCGCCTGGAAAAGGCTCGCGTTTGGTGGCACAGTGGGCGCAGCTGAATCCTATATGGATGGCGACTGGGATGCTGATGACTTAGTGGCCTTGGTGCGTTTGTTTGCGGCCAATTTGGATCACGTAAACGGTAAAATGGAAAACGGAAGCGCTCGTTTCGCCCGCTGGCTGCTTGGCGCTGCCTATCGCTTCCAACGTAATAGCCTTTCCGGTTCAAAGCGTAATATCTCGGCACACTACGATATTGGCAATGACCTTTTTGCCACGTTTCTTGATCAACGCCACTGGATGTACTCGAGCGCTGTTTTCCCTTATCCAGAAGCCAGCCTGGAAGAAGCGTCTACCTACAAACTCGATATCATGCTCGAAAAGCTAGATGTACGCCCAGAACATCACTTGCTAGAAATTGGTACTGGCTGGGGTGGTCTTGCAATACACGCCGCCAAAACTCGTGGCTGCCATGTCACTACCACCACCATTTCTGAAGAGCAGTACGCCCATACCGCCCGTCGCATTAAAGAAGAGGGGCTCGACGATAAAATCACTCTGTTAAAGCAGGATTATCGTGAGCTGACAGGTCACTACGATCGACTTATTTCTGTTGAGATGATTGAAGCCGTCGGCCACCAGTATTTGAACACCTACCTTGAAAAGGTCGACAGCCTGCTGACCGACGATGGCCAGGCTATGCTGCAAGCCATCACTATCCGAGACCAACGGTTTGAAGAAGCCAAGCGGGATATGGACTTTATTAAGCGCTATATTTTCCCCGGTGGTTTTTTGCCGTCTCATCACGCCATGCTAACCAGTGTGATGCGCAAAACCTCACTGAACGTAGTCGCGCTTGATGAAATTGGCCAGCACTATGCCCGCACTCTACGCGAGTGGCGCCATCGCTTTGAAACCAGCCTAGAGCAGATAAGGCAACAAGGGTACGACGAACGGTTTATTCGCATGTGGCGTTACTATTTGTGCTACTGCGAGGGGGGCTTTATTGAGCGCTCTATTGGTACGTGCCACTTGTTGCTGGCGAAACCAGCCGCCAAACCCGAGCCGTTAACGGGCGCACTATAAATGGCTAGCCCACGCTGGCAAAGCTTGCTGTTCAACGCACTACGCTTCGAAGTGGGCTGGCTGCTGTGCGTTCTAGGGGGGTCATGGGTAGCTGCCATTATGGGAAGTGCGCTGCTAGGCTGGCATTTCTGGCGCTGCGCCAAGCCCGGCGAATGGCGTTTCATTGGTGCGTTTGCGCTATTGGGGTTAGCGTTGGATGGAGGCCTTCATTTGGCAGGAGGTTTCGACTTCGGTGAACACACCTTGGTGGCTGGTTTACTGCCACTGTGGCTTTGGATGTTGTGGCCGCTGTTTGCAACACTAGTATTTCACTCGCTTGCTTGGCTGTGGCAATACCCAATGATTGCGGCGGTTTGCGGTGCGGTCAGCGGGCCACTGTCCTATGTTGGCGGCGCAACGCTCACCGGCGTTAGCTTAGCCCCCTGGTTACTGCCGGCACAGGCCATTATTTGGGCAGTGCTGTGTTTGTGTATCAGTCGTTACGCTAACTACAAAGTCGCTGCTTCTGGCGTTCATTAATACTTGCTTCTAGCATGGCGTTTAGCATTTACGAAGGCATTGATTCAGCCAGTATGCGCGGCACCCAACGTTGCTCAAGCTCCGCAGCAGGTAAGGGCCTAGCAAAATAGAACCCTTGCACTAACGTACAACCGGCGTTAATCAGAAACTGACATTGCGCTTGAGTTTCTACGCCTTCGGCGACCACTTCCAGTCCCATCCCCTCTGCCATCGCCAACACAGCCGTGACAATAGCGGCATCTGCTTGATCATGAGGCAGTTCACGAATAAACGCACGATCTAGCTTAATTTTATCTACCGGCAATCGCTTCAAATAACCAAGCGATGAATAGCCAGTACCAAAATCATCGATTGCAATCGCATAGCCTTGGTTACGCAGCGCCTGCAGGCGAGGCCCCATATCCCCGGCACGCTCGTCCAGCAAAACAGATTCTGTCAATTCCAAGCCAATTTGCGACGTTTTTAGTTGGTAGCGTTCTAAACAACTAGACAGCTGAGTTTCTAGGTCTCCCTGAAAAAGCTGCAGCGCAGAAATATTGACCCATACCGTCACTTTCGGCATACCGCTGTATTGCCAGTGCGCCTGCTGGGCACAGGCTTTTTCGATCACCCAACTACCGAGTTCGGCCATCAATCCATGACGTTCAGCAAGCGGTATAAAATCGCCCGGAGAGATCATGCCATCCTCAGGGTGACGCCAGCGCAGCAGCGCTTCCATACCCACTAAATCGCCAGTTCCTGGATGATGCTGCGTTTGGTAATGCAGCTCCAGCTGATCACCGGATATCAACGCGGCCCGCAAATCGCTCACCAGAGCAAGCTGGGGATTATCTTGTTTATCCAGCGCGGGGCGAAACCGCTGGCTGAGATTACGCCCTAAGCGTTTGGCACTATATAAGGCAGACTCTAGCCGCTGAAAAAGCACGCCGGAATCACTGCCATCTTCAGGGGCACGACAGCTACCAATCGTTAACCCCAGACGTAGCGATTGATCTTTTATTTCGAATGGTCGGCTCATGTGCTCACGCAGGGTCGCTACCCACTGATCATGGTCATCAAAGGTGGTCGTGCGAATCACCATAAATTCATCACCTCCCAGCCTACCCACTGCGCTGCCAGCCATATAACCCGTTAATCGTTGGGCAAAGCGCGCTAACAAACGATCCCCCTGCTCGACCCCTAAGCTGTCATTCACCGATTTGAGCCCATCAATATCAATCAACGCCATATCCAAACTTTCACCTGCTCGCAGATGGCGCAGCCGAGAGGACATCAGATCGTGTAAGCGCCGCCGGTTTGGCAATCCCGTTAGCGGGTCTTCATAACCAATTCGGCGCAGATCACGCTCGCGTGCTTTTTGGGAGGAAATATCGGTAAAGAGGCTGATAAAGTGAGTAATTTTGCCACGCTTGTCGGTAACCGCACGGACCTTTAGCCACTCAGGGTACTCATCACCGTGCTTGCGGCGATTCCACATCTCGCCCTCCCAACGGCCAGTCGCCTTTAACGTGCTCCAAAACGTCTGATAAAACGCTTTATCGTGACGCTGAGCCGCCAACGTCTCTAGCTTACGGCCAATCATTTCCTGGCTTTCGAAGCCGGTAATTTGAGTAAAGGCGGGATTGACCGTCAAGACGCGATTATGCACATCGCTGATGACAATGGCGTCACTCGCCAACCCTATTGCATCTTGCGAAAGACGTAGC
The DNA here is from genome assembly GCF_024138895.1 of Halomonas sp. XH26. Classification (NCBI taxonomy): domain Bacteria; kingdom Pseudomonadati; phylum Pseudomonadota; class Gammaproteobacteria; order Oceanospirillales; family Halomonadaceae; genus Halomonas; species Halomonas sp. XH26. The sequence goes on along the minus strand of NZ_CP071889.1, from coordinate 190,152 downwards.
CGTAAATGTTGTTGGCGTATTTGGTTCCAAGCATCCCACATGCCAAATGCAACCAAGCTGGCCGCCACCATACGTAACGCCGAGTCAGGCACCCACACACAAGCGGGCAGCGCTATTAGCGCCACCCACACCAGCGGACGATTAAGAGAAACAGACAGCCACATGGCGGTTTAGTGTGTCCTATAAATGAGCCAAATAGGGCATGGGTTACAGATCTGGCATCATGCCGCTTAACAAAAAAACATGGATACACCATATTACGTCAATAGGGCGTTTATTGTGCAGAATCGCGTATTTGAAATAACGAAATACTAACAACCTCTATCGGCTGACAGGTAAAAAGCTGTAGAGAAAACACGATAAGTGCCCAACAACGTGCATTCAGAGGTTTCGGGAAGTAGACTAGACCCAACTACCATCTTGATACTCGGAACGATTCAGTGACCAAGCAACATTCCTTTGATCGCGAAGAACTACTGGCCTGCTCGCGCGGCGAGCTATTTGGCCCAGGAAACGCACAGCTTCCGGCACCCAACATGCTGATGCTCGATCGCATCATGCACATTCACGAAGAAGGTGGTGTGCATGGTAAAGGCGAGCTAATTGCCGAACTGGACATCACTCCGGACCTGTGGTTTTTTGATTGTCACTTCCCCGGTGACCCAGTCATGCCAGGCTGTTTGGGGCTAGATGCCATGTGGCAGCTTGTGGGTTTCTACCTGGGTTGGCTTGGCCACCCAGGTCGTGGACGTGCACTGGGCTGTGGCGACGTTAAATTCAGCGGCCAGATTCTACCCGACGCGAAAAAAGTAACGTATCACATTAATGTGAAGCGCATTATTACCCGCCGACTTATTCTAGGCATCGCCGACGGCACTGTGTCCGTCGACGGACGCGATATATACCAGGCTAATGATTTGCGCGTTGGCCTATTCACCTCCACTGCGAATTTCTGACAGGAGGCTCCCATGCGACGAGTGGTAGTCACCGGCCTTGGCATCGTATCGTGCTTAGGCAACGACCAGCAACAGGTCTTAGACGCGCTCAAAAACGGGCGCAGCGGTATTCGTTTTAAGGAAGAGTACGCCGAACGCGGCTTCCGTAGCCATGTCGCGGGTAGCGTCGACATCGACCTTGATTCTCTCATTGACCGCAAACTTCGCCGATTTATGGGCGACGCGGCAGCGTATGCCTATGTATCTATGGCACAAGCCATTGAGGATTCGGGGCTCTCTGAAGAGCAGGTGTCCAACGAACGGACTGGGCTTATAGCCGGGTCTGGCGGGGCATCCAGTGCAAATCAGGTAGAAGCAGCCGATGTCATGCGCGAAAAAGGCCTACGCCGTGTAGGGCCATACCGTGTTACCCGCACGATGGGCAGCACCGTGTCAGCATGCTTGGCAACGCCATTTAAGATAAAAGGCGTTAATTTTTCTATCTCCTCCGCCTGCGCGACGTCTGCTCACTGCATTGGTAGTGCGATGGAACAAATCCAGCTTGGTAAGCAGGATATCGTGTTTGCCGGTGGTGGCGAAGAAGAGCACTGGACCCTTTCTTGCTTATTTGATGCGATGGGTGCCCTTTCAACTCATTACAACGATACGCCAGAGAAAGCCTCTCGCCCTTATGATCAAGCTCGCGATGGGTTTGTCATTGCTGGTGGCGGTGGCATGTTAGTGCTTGAAGAGCTGGAGCATGCTAAAGCCCGTGGCGCCAAGATATACGGCGAATTGGTTGGCTACGGCGCCACCTCCGACGGCCACGATATGGTTGCCCCTTCCGGGGAAGGTGCGACGCGTTGCATGCGTCAGGCCATGGCGACGGTTAAGGGTGATATTGATTATATTAACACCCACGGCACGTCTACACCGGTGGGCGATGTGGCTGAGCTGAAGGCGATCCGTGAGGTATTTGGCAATACCACACCTGCTATGAGCTCAACCAAGTCGCTTACCGGCCACTCGTTAGGCGCAACCGGCGTTCAAGAAGCAATTTATTCGCTGCTAATGATGCAAAATGACTTCGTCGCTGCCTCAGCTAATATCGAGAATCTTGATGAGCAGGCAGATGGGTTTGACATCGTTAGAGAGCGACGTGATGGCGTTACCATCGACCGAGTGCTCTCCAACAGCTTTGGGTTTGGCGGCACTAACGCTTGCTTGGTTTTTCAGCGCTTTAATGGCTAATTCCTAGTCATGCAGTGCATGTGCAATACGCTATAAAAACGGCGCCTTAAGGCGCCGTTTTTATGTTCATCTAAAGGTTGCTTAACTTAACGAGAAGTTGGCCGAGGCACCTCTGAAATCTCTTGCAACTGCCCTTCAATCCAGGCTTCAACATCCACCAGTACCTCATCGGGTGTACGGCCTGCAGTTTCTATAGGCGCACCAATACGAACCCGAAGCACGCCGGGGCGCTTTACCCAATGGCGACCAGGCCAGCGCTCACCAGCATTATGTGCCACTGGTAGCACCGGCACACCTGCTCGGCAGGCCACCACGCTACCACTCTTGTTGTAGCGCTTTCGAACCCCTGGGTCGACACGCGTTCCCTCTGGAAAAATAAGCACTGAAAGCCCCGTTCCCAGTCGCGCGACACCCTGCGTCAACACCTGCTTCATAGCGCGGGCAGGCTTCGAGCGATCCAGACTAATCGGCCGCAACAGACGTAATCCCCAACCAAAAATAGGCAGTCGCAATAACTCCTGCTTTAATACCGTGCAAACGGGCGGCTTCATCACCTGCAGAAATACCGTTTCCCACTCACATTGGTGGTTGGCCTGGATCACACAGGGGCCCGCCGGAATATTTTCTCGCCCCTGAATGTCGTATCGCACGCCACACGCAACTTTGAACCACGCCATCAAAAAATGGTTATAGAGGTTTAGCAAACGATAACGGGCAGCCAACGGCAAAAACGGTGCAATCGGCAAAAAAAGAACGCCAATCAACAGCATGGCAGAAAAATATCCCACATAAAAAACCAAGCTGCGAACCAGATTGATCAAGCCAACTCTCCTGTCCCTTCGCCCTGCTGTTGTTCCCGCCTCAAACACCACGCATCCAGCATTCGTCCTACCTCCAGCCGCCATGGCTTCTGGTGAACACCAAACACATCAAGAACACGGCGGCAATTAAGGACTCGCCGCAGCTTGGCATCATGGTGATGATTAAGTGCTTGTACTTCGCCAAGGGCGACACTTTCGCCGCGACCTTCCAGATGGGTTGCCAGTTGGGTGCGAACCATTGAGGTAAATGTAAACGCACTGACAGGCTCGGTGCCCGCTAAGTGGTAAGCCCCCCAAGCATCGGCCCCACAGACTTGCTGCTGCAGCATGCCTATCAACGCCATGGCGACAGCATCGGCAGACGTAGGGCAAAAAATGACATCCTCAGCGGCGCGAGCAGACTGTCCAATCATCAAGCTGTCGATTATTTCGTTTAGCCACGCATGGCTGCCTTCCAGCGCAAACAAGGGGCCTAAGCGAACAATGAGATGTCGGTGATACTCAGCACGAATACGATCGCCCGCTTGCACTAAGCGGCGCAGGCTCTCATCCCTGGGAGCAGGCACCACATGTTCATCGATGGGGATTTCAAAACCGTCTTCGTAAAGCTGGTCTGAAACACACCACACCAACGCAATGCCTTGTGCTTGGCATGCATCGACGCAGACATCAACGGCATCAGCGTGTGCCATTACATCGGCAGGTGCCATACTGAGCGGGTGCGCTAATGGGGGAATAATCACCGCATCAGGTGTTATCGCCTGGAGTTGAGCGGAGGTAATCGTAGTACCCTGCTCAATAACAAGCTCAGTATCCGTTCGACGACTGGCTTCTCGGGCTAATGCCAAACTTAAGCAGTGCCCCGCATCTAGTATCAGCAGCTTCAAGACAGAACCTCCCTCTCACCTAACCCCAGGAATGTGGCGAACTATTCAGTTCAGGCGGTCAGAACGGAATTTCGTCGTCAAAATCATCGAAGTTGCCTGGATCGGGGGCCCCATAATTGCTGTTTTGATTAGCCGGGGCTGGCTGGTTTTGCTGTGGCCCGCGAGCAGGCTGGGGCGCGCCGCCATAGTTACCTTGAGGAGCACCGCCCTGGGGAGGGTAACCACCCTGCTGTGGCATACCGCCACCCTGATGACCCTGAGGGGCCGCATGCTGAGGAGCTGAGTGCTGCGGTGCGGGTTGCTGCTGAGCCGGCGCACCTTGCGCAGGGTTATTTTGTGCGTAACCACCTTGAGGGGCTCCGCCACCCTGGAAATCGCCGCCACGGCTATCTAGCATCTGCATATCGTTGGCCACAATTTCCGTGCTGTAGCGATCTTGACCGTTTTGGTCTTGCCACTTACGGGTTTGTAGGCGACCTTCAATGTATACCTTAGAGCCCTTTTTCAGGTACTGCTGGGCAATCTCAGCGGTTTTATTGAACAACACAATGCGGTGCCACTCGGTACGCTCTTGGCGCTGTCCGCTTTGGCGGTCCATCCAGGTGTCAGACGTCGCCAAATTCAGGTTTGCTACCGCCGTTCCTGAGGGCGTAAAGCGTACTTCAGGGTCTTGGCCCAGGTTACCAATCAAGATGACTTTGTTAATACCGCGCGCCATAGGTCGCTCCTTTCAATAATCGGTCATATATCAATACCAGTGCCCTCAAGGGTATCACTGATACGGCTGACAGGCCTGAATGCCATGCAGCAAATGTGTGTAAAAGCTTCGCTATGTGTTTAAACCTGGAGGTGTAAACGCTTGCTGTACAAATGATCAGAGATGGTCGTTACGTCTTAGGTGGTGATAACAATCTCGTCAGCGCTGCTTGATCGAGTTCTTTGCGATTCACTTTCAGGTACATCAAGCGCTCCTCCGGCACCACCATTACATCTTCCACGCCCACGACATCAGCAAGATGTTCCATCAACAGATTTAATGCATCAGGCTGCGTATCGTGTAGTGCCACGACTTCACTGGAGAGAGGCGGTGGTGACGGCATACGCCACATCGCCAGCCACCACAGCAGCGCTAGCCCTGCACAGCCGAAGAACACCGCATCAAGCCCCCATAGATTCGACAACAAGCCACCCAGCGTGCCTCCTAAAAAAGCACCCAAAAACTGGCTGGTAGAGTACACCCCCATCGCGGTGCCTTTAGCACCCGCGGGCGCCAACTTACTGAGCATTGATGGCAGCGTGGCTTCGAGCAAGTTAAATCCTGTAAAAAAAACAAATAGCCATGCGAACAGCCAGCTCTCTTGGGAGAATGGCAGCCCCAGGCTGCCCAAGCTAATGACAATGGCGCCGATTGCCAGCAAGCATATTAATTTCATGCGCTGGTATTTCTCGGCCACGATCACCAGCGGCACCATAGCAATAAACGACAGCGCCATAATCGCTAGATAAGCCAGCCCGTGATACTCAATCGCGACGCCTGCATTTAATAGACGGAAAGGAACAGCAACAAAAATCGCCATTAACACCAGATGCAGCGAAAAAATCGACAGATCTAGCCGCCATAAATCGGGGCGCGTAATAACACTTTTAAACTGCTGGCGATCCATCCCCACATCGCGGTGGCGCAAACGGCGTGGTGCGGGCGGCACCCATCGCCAAAGCACCACTAAACCGACGAGCGTTAACAGCGCCGTAAACCAAAAAACGCCCGCTAGGCCCGCCCAAGCCGCCAGCCAGGGGCCAAGAACCATGGCAATCGCAAACGACACGCCAATGGAGAGCCCAATCGTGGCCATCGCCGCCGTCCGCACCTGCTCACGGGTTTGGTCGGCCAGTAGCGCCATAATCGCTGCAGCAACGGCACCACAGCCTTGCAGCGCGCGACCCAAAATAACCCCGCCAATGGAGTCTGCCATAGCAGCGACCACGCTTCCTACGGCAAAAATCAGTAAGCCCATGGCAATAACGCGCTTACGACCAATACGGTCTGACAGCAGCCCAAAGGGGATCTGTAGCGTTGCCTGAGTTAGTCCATAGACACCTAATGCGACACCAATTAACAATGGGGTAGCGCCACTTAAGGTGTCAGCGTAAAGCGCCAACACCGGCAGCACCATAAACAACCCCAGCATACGAGACGCATAAAGCCCGGCTAAGCCGCTGATTGCACGGCGTTCAGTGGCCAGCAGCAGTGCGGAAACCTTGCGCATAATACCCTTGTGGTCAATAAAGGGGCTGAACAGCCCGAGATAACCGTCCATTCTAGCGCTTTGTATCCACGCTGGAAACGCCAAGCGCTGACCCCATATCAATATGGAGCTTTGCCGGGAGGGGTACAGCAAACGTATAATTACACTTTTGCCACGCGATTCGAGGTGTTGATGGACAGCATTCTGGTCAGGGGTGCACGCACCCACAACCTCAAGCAGATCGATGTGGAGCTGCCCCGCGACAAACTTATCGTCATTACCGGTCTTTCCGGCTCAGGTAAGTCATCGCTGGCGTTCGATACGCTCTACGCTGAGGGGCAACGCCGCTATGTGGAGTCGCTTTCCACCTATGCGCGTCAGTTCCTTTCGATGATGGAAAAGCCCGATGTGGATCACATCGAAGGGCTTTCGCCTGCGATCTCTATTGAGCAGAAATCCACGTCCCACAACCCCCTCCTACCGTCGGCACGATTACCGAGATTTACGATTACCTGCGTCTACTGTTCGCCCGGGCAGGCACACCACGTTGTCCAGAGCACGGCGAGGAACTGGAAGCACAAACCATTTCCCAAATGGTCGACCAAGTCATGAACCTGGCCGAAGGCACCAAATTGATGCTGCTTGCACCGGTGGTGAAAGGTCGTAAAGGGGAGCACCTGCAACTGCTGGCAGAACTGCGGGCTCAAGGCTTCGTTCGGGTACAGATTGATGGTCAAGTGCTAGAACTTGACGATATTGCCCCGCTCGACAAGCGCAAGAAACACGATATCAGCGTGGTGGTTGACCGTTTTAAGGTGCGCGATGATATTGCCCAACGTCTAGCAGAATCGTTTGAAACCGCAATTAATCTCGCCGACGGCACGGCGATGATCCACTTTATGGATGGTGATCAGGAAGACCTTGCCTTTTCAGCACGCTTTGCCTGCCCGGTGTGTGGCTATTCGCTTTCTGAGCTTGAGCCGCGAATGTTTTCGTTCAACAACCCGGCGGGAGCTTGCCCCACCTGTGATGGCTTAGGCGTTCAGCAATATTTTGACCCCGACAAGTTGATTAGCCACCCAGAACTATCGCTAGCGGAAGGCGTGATTAAAGGTTGGGATCGGCGCAACATTTATTACTTTACCCAACTGCAGGCGCTGGCTAAACATTATCAGTTTGAGCTTGAAACGCCATGGATTGAGCTGGCAAGCCATGAGCGTGAGATTATTTTAAATGGCAGTGGCAGCGAACAGATTCCTTTTGTGTATGTGGGAGACCGTGGCCGCAAGGTAACGCGCGAGCATGCCTTTGAAGGCGTACTACCCAACATGCAGCGCCGCTATCGGGAAACCGAATCCAATATGGTGCGTGACGATCTGGCCAAGTATATCGCCGTGCAGCCCTGCGCCACTTGTGGCGGCTCGCGGCTGCGCAAAGAGTCACGCCATGTGTTTGTCGATGACCATAACATTGCCGATATTGTGCACTTACCTATCGGTGAGGCATGGCGCTACTTTGCCGAGCTTTCCCTACCGGGCCGCAAAGGCGAGATTGCCGATAAGATCGTTAACGAAATTCATGCCCGGCTAGAGTTTTTGGTTAACGTAGGGCTCGACTACCTGAACCTGGAGCGCAGTGCTGACACGCTCTCGGGGGGCGAAGCCCAGCGTATCCGTCTCGCCAGCCAAATTGGCGCGGGGCTGGTGGGCGTGATGTACATTCTGGACGAGCCCTCCATCGGCCTGCACCAGCGGGATAACGACCGTCTGTTGAAAACCCTAGAGCGCCTACGCGACCTGGGCAACACCGTGATCGTGGTTGAGCACGACGAAGACGCCATTCGCGCTGCGGACCATGTACTCGACATCGGTCCTGGTGCAGGTGTCCATGGTGGCGAAATTGTCGCTCAGGGCACGCCTCAAGACGTGATGGACAACCCCAATTCGCTGACCGGCCAGTACTTGTCGGGAACGCGGGAAATCGCTGTGCCCCCCTACCGCATTCCCGGCAATCCGGAAAAGCAGTTGGTGGTGCGCGGCGCTACGGGCAATAACCTGCAAAACGTCACGCTCAGCCTGCCACTGGGGCTGTTTATTGCCGTCACGGGGGTTTCCGGCTCGGGCAAGTCGACGCTGATCAACGGCACCCTGATGCCGATCGCGGCCCGCGAGCTTAACCGCGCCACTACCTTGACCCCGGCTCCCTATGAGAAGGTAGAGGGGCTTGATCAGCTCGATAAAGTGATCGATATTGACCAGAGTCCTATCGGTCGTACGCCGCGCTCAAACCCAGCTACCTATACCGGTATTTTCACCCCGATTCGTGAGCTGTTTGCGGGCACTCAGGAAGCGCGTTCGCGAGGCTACAAGCCAGGCCGGTTCAGCTTTAACGTTAAAGGCGGCCGCTGCGAAGCGTGCCAGGGCGAAGGCATGATCAAGGTAGAGATGCACTTCCTGCCAGATATTTATGTGCCCTGCGATGTGTGTAAAGGCAAACGCTACAACCGCGAAACGTTGGATATCCACTATAAAGGCAAAACGATTCACGAAGTGCTGGCCATGACGGTAGAGGACGCCCTGGAGTTCTTCAGCCCAGTGCCTGCTATCGCTCGTCGTTTGCAAACCCTGTTGGATGTAGGCCTCTCCTATATCCGCCTAGGGCAAAGTGCCACAACCCTTTCTGGCGGTGAAGCGCAGCGTGTCAAACTGGCCCGCGAGCTAGCCAAGCGTGACACGGGGAAAACGCTTTATATATTGGATGAGCCCACCACTGGCCTGCATTTTGAGGATATCCGCCAGCTACTCACGGTACTCCACCGCTTACGTGATCACGGCAATACCATTGTGGTGATCGAGCACAACCTGGATGTGATCAAAACGGCTGACTGGATTATTGATCTTGGCCCAGAAGGTGGCTCTGGCGGTGGACAAATTATTGCCGAAGGAACACCAGAACAGATTGCCAAGCAGAGCGTTTCCCATACAGGGCATTTCCTGGCACCGTTGTTAAAACGTGGTAATCGTGCCAAAAAAACCGCCTAGCGCCACTTCCAGGGTGGGTAACTCCCCCTGGAAAATGACAGCGATATGCCTGCCCCTCCCCAAGGACGACAAGAGAGCAGAAAAGACCAAGCAACATAGGACGGCCCTGTTTATATTGATTAACGTTTATATTGATCAACAACGCGGCCTGTTAATCGTTGCTAACCTTTTTAGGAGAAGGAAGCTGTGGATCAGGATAAAAGCTGCATTATTAGCCACTTCAGTCACTACTGCTCACTAACTGAAGCAGAAAAAGCGCTATTAATCGAGTTGGAAGAGAGTCCTACCGATATCAAAGCAGGGTCACTGCTGTGGGAAATTGACGCCCCCGCGAATGAGTTTTGCACCTTGCGCAGTGGCTGGGCTTACTCCTATCGACATTTAGAAAACGGCGATCGGCAAATTCTGGAAGTATTTTTGCCTGGCGATATTATCGGTTTGCGAGAGTTTGCGTTTTCCAGGCGGCTGGAAAACGTGCGCATGATTACTGACGGCGTGGTCTGCCATTTTCCCCATAAGCGCATGCTAGAGCTATTTCGTCAGTCACTAACGCTGACCTCGGTGATGTTTGCCATTGGCAGTCGCCATCAGGCGCTACTAACGGAACGGCTGGTCAACTTAGCGCGGCGTAGTGCTAGGCAAAAAATGGCCCACTTCCTCCATGAAATGTACCTACGCTTACGCCAGACTAATCATGACATCAGCGAACAGTTCCGTTTGCCACTTTCTCAAGAACAGCTAGCCGATATTCTAGGTTTGAGCCCGGTTCATGTGAGCCGAACCTTTAGCGCATTGAGTGAAGATGGCTTGGTGTTCCGTGACCGCCATAACGTCACTATTCCCGATTTAAAGGCGTTGGCTACCGAAGGGGAATTCGACGACTGCTATTTAACCGATAACGTCAGGCCGCTACTTGTTAGCGCCTGAGCCCTAACGCCTGAATCAACGGCAGATTATTCGTTCTTAAGCTTTTCTATCCTTAAAATAAGCAACGCCGCGTGGCTCTCTAGACCACGCGGCGTTGTTGGTTAGCGTTCTAGTGGGTTTGTCTGGCTTAGCCGCACTTAGACCAGCCGCAGCCTGCATAGCAGGTTGGGCAGCCATCCATCATAATAAGCTCACCGCGACACTCAGGACAGTTACCCACGGTTGCCGGGCCACTGCCTTCAGGCTTTTTTACGACGTTTTCTTGCTCAGCGGCACCGCCAATCGGCTCCACAGCGCTAACCGCTGAGCTGGTCTCTGGCTCGTCGACCGGTGGTTGCCAAGCATGGCCATGCTGCATGCGGTGCGCATAACGCTCTACCAACATTTCTACCGGTACTTGGTTACCATCCTGGTCCAAGAACCCGCGCCGATAAAGAATCTGCTGGATCGACCAGGCAATCGCCGCCACTTCGGAATCGTGGAACATTGGCTTGTTCCAACGGTTCATACCACAGCGCACTAACCCTTTATCCCACGCCACTTTACGCAGGTCAGCCACTGCCTGGGTGACATATCCCCCGCGCGCAGCAAGGGAAAGGCTACGCATCGTCGCCGTAATCCATTGGTGCTCGCTGGAAAGCTGTCCTGATGGGAAAAAGAACTCAACCGGGCGCTCAATGACCACACGTCGGCCACCCACCACGCCTTCCACGGGCATAAAAGAGACCAGCAGATAGACTTTTTTGCGACCTTCCGCCCCCACATAAGAGATCTTTTCGGATACCGCTTCTAGCGTTCCTTCTGGGCGCGAGGGAATCCTGACCGTCAGCGGGTCTTCTTCCGGAAGTTCAGGGGCAGGCGCTGCCTGCTCCTGCTGCTTGATACGGTAACCAACGATTTTTGAGGTAATTTCTACAGCCATGGTGTTCTCCACTTAGCAAAGGGTGTCGGGCGATGTTCGTAGCAAGGCGTAGCCCGCCCTTACCATTTGCCGTAGGTGCCCTCTTTTAAGGCATCAAACAGGTTGGCGGCGTTATGCTCTTCACCGTCGTAGACCACCGTTTCATCGCCGGCCAGTTCTAAGGTCTCGCCATTTTCCAGCTCAAACACGTAGGTGGTGTTTTTTAAATCATCTTCACGTACCAGAACGCCCTGAAACGCTTCTGGGTTGAAGCGGAATGTAGTGCAGCCTTTAAGGCGGCTCTCATACGCCTGTAGGTAGAGATCCTGGAATTTCTCAAACGGGAACTCTGTCGGCACGTTAACCGTTTTAGAGATTGCCGAGTCGATCCACTGCTGAGCGGCCGCCTGCACGGCCACATGCTGCTCAGGCGACACGGAGTCTGCGGTAATAAAGTAGTCGGGTAAATCGCTTTCCACCGCATCGGCGGCAATAAAGTGACGATAAGCGGCTAACTCGAACGAGACAACTTCAACCTGTTCTTTGGTTTTCTTACCCGATTGAATGATATTGCGGAAATAACGGTGCGAGAATGAGGGTTCAATGCCGTTGGAGGCGTTATTACCCATCGACAGCGAAATCGTGCCAGTGGGCGCAATAGAGCTATGGTGGGTGAACCGTGCACCATGTTCCGCCAACTGTGTGACCAACTCAGGATCGAGCTCAGCCACTTTCGCCATATACTGGCTATAGCGGGCATGTAGAATACGTCCTGGTACTTTATCACCCACTTCATAACCATCGGCAGCGAGTTGGGGGCGCTCACGCATCATTTTCGGTGTAATCGTATGCTCTTGCTCAAGCACAGGCGCCATGCCTTTCTCTTTAGACAGCTCTAGCGCTTGCTTCCAGCCTTCCAGCGCGAGGTGGCGGCTAACTTCTTCGGTAAAGGCCAGCGACGCTTGAGAGCCATAGGGAATTTTAAGCATGGTCATCGTTGAACCAAGCCCCAAAAAGCCCATGCCGTGGCGGCGCTTGGCTTCAATCTCACGCTGTTGCTGCGGCAGTGGCAAGCCAGCAATTTCCACTACGTTATCGAGCATGCGAGTGAAGATCGCTACCACCTTGCGATAGCGTTCCCAATCAAAGCGTGGCTTGTCGCTAAACGGCTCAATCACAAACTTGGTCAAGTTGACCGATCCCAGCAGACAAGCACCTTCTGGCGGCAGCGGCTGCTCACCACACGGGTTGGTCGCCCGGATATCTTCGCAGAACCAGTTGTTGTTCATGCGATTGACTTGATCAATCAGAATAAACCCAGGTTCAGCGTAGTCATAGGTCGAGGACATAATGGTGTCCCACAGCTCGCGCGCTTTAATGACTTCAACAACACGGCAAGCCACGCGGCCTTCATCATCGACCGTATAGCCCTCTTCAATGACGGGCCAGTCGCGATAAATCAAATCGCCCGCTTTTACATCGTCTTTTTCACCAGGGTGCAATGGAAACGCCAGCGGCCAGTCGGCGTTGTGCTTCACGGCTTCCATAAATTCGTCGGTAATCAACAGGCTAAGGTTGAACTGGCGCAGACGACCGGCTTCTCGCTTAGCTTGAATAAACTCACGAACATCAGGATGACCAACGTCGAAGGTGCCCATCTGAGCACCTCGGCGACCACCTGCGGATGCCACGGTGAAACACATCTTGTCGTAGATATCCATAAACGCCAGCGGCCCGTTAGTGCCAGCACCAGCGCCAAACACAAACGCTCCCTTATGGCGCAGCGTCGAAAAGTCGTAGCCAATACCGGCGCCAGACTTCAACGTCATGCCAGCATCAACGACGGAGTCGAGAATATCGCGCATAGAATCACGAATAGTGCGCGAAACTGTGCAGTTAATCAGGCTGACCGCAGGTTTGTAGGCTTCAGCGCCCGCATTGGAAAGGATTCGTCCGGCAGGAATAGCGCCGTTTTCTAACGCCCAGCGGAATTTTGGCAGCCATTCGTTAGCATTGTCACCTTCAACCGCCGCTAACGCTCGTGCGACACGCTCGAAGGTAGCACCCACATCCTGGTCAACAGGTTGGCTATGGCGATCTTTTAATCGATATTTAGCATCCCAGATATCTTTTGAGGGAACCTGTAGTGGGACGTCATTCGAAGTCTTCATAGCCTTTGCTGCGGTGCTCATGTCGCGAAACTCCTTCACAACGGGGTGAAATTAGCGCTCAAAACGGTGCGATTATACGTTCTGCGGTTATGAAGTATAGACTTGACTTTACACTATATGCGGCATTTTTCTTGTTAAAGACTACTACATATAGAAAAATCAGCGCGTTACCTTTTGCTTATCGTCAACAAACGATAGGCTAATGTTTTTCTTGTGCGATGCCACCCTTATGCCTACTTTAAAGCCTTTTGCGTTAGCGACCTTCAGCGCCATACTTTCCAGCACTGCGCTGCCTAGCATGGCAGCAACGTTCAATATTGATGCCGCGCAATCACACAATCATTGGCAGTCAATGGCGCTAACATTAGGCAGTGAGCAACACTTTCGTGCTGTGGAAACCCATAGCTATTCGGATGCCACCTTGAGTTTGAACGCGACTCAGGGTGTTTGCGACTTACCGTGGCTGGAAATGCGGGTCACGTTGGCTGAGCAACAAGGCGAAAGTCGCGCGGTTAACTTAGTGCCTACCAGGATCCGAGTGGATGACACACCGATCATCGATACCATGGCCGAGTTTATTACCGAGCGAGGCGATGATGGGTTTTATGCGCACTTCTACCTGAGCGACCTGCAAACATTAATGGCGCAAATGAGCCAAGGAGAACAGCTGTTTATCGGTTTCGATCAACAAGATAGTGAGCCTTGGTATATGACCTTTAGTCTTGATGGTGCTGATGACGCCATAGCGAGAATACAGCGCTTATGCGGCCGCGCCGACGACCAATGATGCCGCGTATCACTGCACGCTTTTTTCGGCGATTTCAACGCGGTTACGCCCATTACGTTTAGCTCGGTACATCGCAGCATCGGCCCGGGCGATAATGGTTTTGCAGCTATCATCGGGCTGCCATACTGCGACACCAATGCTGACCGTTATCGCTTGGCCCAAGCCCTTCACCTGTAGCGTTGCCACTAAACCACGCAAGCGTTCAGCAAGCCCTTCTGCGGCCTCCATACTGGAGTGGGTCGCCAATACCACAAACTCTTCCCCTCCCCAGCGCCCCAAATGATCACAGCCCCGCAGTGAGCTTTCCACCATGCGTGCTAGCGAAATCAGCACATCATCGCCCACGCTATGGCCGAGGGTGTCATTGATCTGTTTAAAATAGTCGACGTCAAATAACAACAGCGCGAAAGCCGCCCCATAGCGTTTTGCTGCTACCAGCTCTGCATCAATAGCCTGCTCGATGCGGTAGCGGTTCCACACCTGGGTAAGTGGGTCAAAATGTGCCAACTGTTCTAACCGTTGATTCGCTTCTGCCAGCGCTTTACGCTCGCGCTCCAGGTGCATATTGAGCGTGCTGATCTCATAAGCCGAAATGGCCAGCGTCAAATCTTCCCCCAGATCAATCGCGGCTAGCCGCTCAACCCGTTGCCAGGCTTCGCTTTTTCCTGTGACCTCCTCGCACCACGCGTCAGAAGGCGACATCATCATAGGCGGTAGTGATGCAGAAGAGGGCTGCATCGCCCAATAGAGCGTCTCCACTTGTTCAGGGCGAAAAAACATCAGCCAGCCGCGCTGAACAGGGTTAGTAGGCAGCGGCACGGCGAGCACACCACTCTGCTCTAACATGTCTAAAGAGGACGTTAGCGGCTCTTTGGCTGTCTCTTGGGTACACCATGGCCCACTATGGATATGGGCTTTTTCAATTCGTGTGACCAACTGGCTGATCGTTTCTGGCTTGGGCGTATTGCCTGATTGATAGATACTGCCTTTCACCCATAACACAACGCCATTGGCACGGAAGAGCGACTTCCATGTCTCGGCATGCTCCGTAAACAGCTGATAAGGCCCCTGAGGCTTTAAGCGATTATTGCTTGAAAGCACCAGGCTATCTTGTACACGCTGCAAATAGCGCGCTTCTTGGCGAGCTCTCAGCAGTAACAGCCGCTGCGTAGCCATTTGCACCAAGGTACGTACCGCATCTCGTACGGGCGGCGCTACAGGGTAAGCCGCTGCCGAGTGGCAGAATAGCAGCCCCAAAGGCCGGTATCTCCCTGCATCGCCACGCTTAGTGCACCGCGTACGCCAAGTCGTTGTAAGTACTGTTGCCGCTCAGGGGCCGGAGCGCGCAAGAAGCAATCACTTACATCTACCGCCACACTCGTCGGCAGTAAGTGCTCACAGGGTGCTGCGACATCCTGGATCAGCCGCACCGGATGGCGCTCATAGGCGCGCCGTAGTGCGATAGGGAAGTCCTTGGCGGGAAAGCGTTGCCCTAACAAGGCAGGTAAACGAACTACCGGCAACTCGGTATCGGGCTGAACGCGCCCCTTAGCTAACGACTCGGCCACGATTAACCCATGCCAATCACTATCGAAATGGCATACAGATACCCGGTCATGCCCAGTTAATTCTTGAACGGCTATCACCAGATAATCAAGCAGTTCTTCTTGATGTGTCGCTTCCGCTAAACGCATCAGGCGTTCGTTCACCGTGCCAAGTAGACGCTGCTTACCGAGGGTATGAAGGGGCTCTATCTCAACTAACACATGCGCACCGGCACGGTAAGCATGTAACTGGAAACGGTTTGATCGAGCGGGACACTTAAAGGTGAGCGGCCCCGGCAAACGCTGCTGACCTTGTAGCTCGTAGCGTACGCGCTGGCTTAAGCGCTTGCCTAGAACGCTGGAGAGCGTTGGGAGACACCCCTCACGAAGGCTTATTCTCAGCAATTCAACAAAGTTGCTACTAAACGCCTGTATGCGCCGGCAGTCAGCATCGAGCACCAGTAATGCACCGAACGACTGTAGTAGCGAGTGATGCTTCAACACAGAGATGGCCTCAAGAAATCTCTTTACCCCTCAGTCTGCTGCCTTAGCAACAGTTCAACGCGCCGGTTGGCAGATCTACCTTCCGGTGTTGCGTTACTTTCCATGGGTTGGGTATCGGCGTAACCGACTGCCCGCATACGTGAAATAGCAACTCCCTGGCGCTCAAGATGCCGGACCACCGCAATGGCGCGCCCTACCGAGAGATCCCAATTTGAGGGGAAGCGAGAGGTAGCAATGGGAACATTATCCGTATGCCCTTCTACTGAAATTTGACCCTCAAAGGATGCTAACACTGCCAGAAGGCTTTCTAACACATCTTGCCCCTGGGGCGTTAGTACGGCGTCACCGCTAGGGAAAAGCAAGCTGTCGTCGATACGCAGCGTAACACCTTCTTCACCTTGAGAGACACTAACCCCTGGGATATTAAGCTCCGTCATTCGCGGCTTTAGCCCGCTGTGACGTGGATGAATACCGGTTGCTAAGCTGGCCAACGGAAGCGAGGTGATAGCACTTGCAGAACGCATTCTATCGCGATCAAAGGCTTCCCCTCCCCCGGCGGGGTCAATGCAAGCAGTAAGACAAACAGCGTGATTAACAGCGTTAATACGTCTAAATAGCTCGTTAGCCAACCTTCATCGCCCTCCCCTGACACAGTGGGCAATTCCAGTGCGTGCCGTGAATCACGATCTAGCATAGCGCTATCCTTTTGCCGCAGAACTAACTGTTGGCCGCGGTTTTACAGAGGCATCACGGATCTCGTCATGATAATTAGCCACAAAGGAGTTGAGCGTTTCTTCAATAAAAGAAGGCAGCCGCCGTTTAGTAATTAGCGAAATGCCCTCCAGCACCATGTTCATGGTGATAAGTCGCTCTTCCGTGCGCCGCTCTAGCTTGACGGCAATCGGTTTGAACACCAGGTTGGCGAGCAGAATACCGTAGAACGTTGTCAGCAGAGCCACCGCCATGCGCGGGCCAATAACGTCAAGGTCACCTGCATCCATCACTTCCAGCATATTGACCAGCCCCACCAAGGTGCCAATCATGCCAAACGCGGGCGCATAGGTGGCCATGGTACGAAATATCTGCGCCTCAGCATGCTCCCGCGCCTTTAATCGTGCGATTCGCCAGCGCAGCATATCGAAAATTTCGTCCTCTTTCGTGTTAGCAATCACCAGTTGAATCCCGGTGCGCAAAAAGGGGTTACGGGTATGCTCTAGCTCCTTCTCAACCGCCCTGACATCGCCTTTGAACCACAGCCGTGCCATGGAAACCAGTTCGTTGATATCATCTCGCACATAGGTGTTTTCACGCCGAAACACCAACCCCACCAGGCGCACCACGCGTAGCACTTCTTTCAGCGGATAACTAATAAAGGTAGCCGCCAAGGTGCCCGTCACCACAATGGCTAGCCCCGGCAAGTTGATAAAGCTTTCTGGCGACTCTGCAGTAAAAAACAGCACGCTTACCAGCAAAAGCATGCTGGCAAAAATACCGATCAGCGTAGATGGGTTCATCAACGGCTCCTCGCCGGTTATTCGTGATTGATAGTAGCGTTAGGTGGTGTCATATAAGCGAGCGCGAAGCCTGCTAATCGCTTGGCTGTGAAGCTGGGAGACACGGGATTCAGTCACACCCAGCACCGCCCCGACTTCTTTAAGGTTCAGCTCTTCTTGGTAATACAACGCCATCAGTAGTTTTTCACGTTCAGGTAAGGCATCGATCGCATCAATTAACGACTGACGCTGCTGTTTATCTAACAACTGTTCGAAGGGCAGGTTAGTGGCTTCCTCTTTCGCAGACTCGGCCCCTTCGGCCACCAGCTCTTCAAAGGGCAACAACTGGCCACTGTTCGTATCGTTGAGCAATTGCTGATACTCACTAAGCGGCATATCCAGGTCACGCGCGATTTCACCCTCTTCCGGCGGGCGCCCTAACTGCTGCTCAAGACGACGCACCGCATCATCCACAGCTCTGGCAGAGCGGCGTACACTACGCGGCAACCAGTCACGTGTTCGCAGCTCATCCATCATGGCACCGCGAATACGCTGACTTGCAAACGTGGCGAACGTTGCCCCCTGGGTCGCATCAAAACGCCCTAGTGCCTCTAATAAGCCCACCATGCCGGCTTGAATAAGATCATCCAACTCAATACTTGCGGGTAGTCTTACCTGCAGCGTTAAGGCCTGACGTCTTACCAGTGGCATGTATTGGGTTAACAGCTCGCTCTGTTTAATCCTGCCTTGTGCTGTATACATCCTCGTGCCTCACGGCTGAACTCTGTTCACTGGTAATTCACAATCACTTGTAGTTCCTGCACCCGTACCGGGCGCTGGCCCGGCGTCAACGCAAAACGAAAGTACAGCGGCCCACTGACCTGTTTACCGGCTAACGCAGTGGTTGAACCTCGCATAGCAGTCAAAGGAACACACTGCTCAGGGTGGCATAGCCACGCATTAACCGGCGCATTAACCGGCATTTGAAAACGCCAATGAATACGCTCTATCGCAGCATGCTCTACCTGCGCCCCTGCCGGTGGTTGAATGGGCTGGCTGCTGACAGCTCGGTCACTCATCGCGACCAGTACGCTAGGCACCTCACTACTCCAACTGCCCGTAGCGGCATAAACACTCATGGTGATGGCGCTTAGCGCCACCATCAACACGGTTTTGAAGTTATCAACCTTGAAGCTAGCGATCTCAAAATAGTCCATTATGTTAAAACTATGTGCGTAACTATCGTGTTGTAATAACGCTTCTTGAAACCAGCGAGAATAGACATTGTTATTCCTTATAGGGGCGCTTGATAGCCACTGTTAAAGCACGGCCACATGGCGTCAGGCTAGCGTCATCGCGCCAGCAGTAAAAGCTCTATATCCAAGTAATAGCTGGCTGCTTCGCGCAGGTTATCGAGCAGACCTCTGCGCGGCAAGTTTGGCTCGTGCAGTGCTAACAGCTGCCTAGGGCCACCGTTCTCCTGCACTTGCCGAAGCGAGCGATACATCTGTGCGAAAGCATCGGCATCGCTATTAATCCATAGCGCCCAACGCGGAAAGCGCTCTTTCAGTTGGCCAAGATTAGCGGCATCCGCATTGACGATGTGAATATCCCAATCATCCGGGTCGCCAGCCCAACGTCGCCCCAGCACAGACCATTGGGCTAGGCGCCCTTTTACTCTTGCCACCTGCTGATCGCCACCGTTAGGCATACCGATCACGATAAGCGGCTTTTGCGGCACCGAGGGCGGTGCAGTGGTTTGCGTTTGGGCAGCAGTTGGCGGCACCGTCAAAGAGTCGGTCATAGCGGTCAGTGACTCAGCCGTAAGTTCGTCTCCCGTGGGGTCACTTTCAACTGACTCTGCTTGGCGCTGCTGGCGCTGTAAATCTGCCCACTTGCGCAGGCCCGCTGCCTGATCCTGGGCACTCATACCAGCCCCTCACGGCTAACGCTGCTGAGTTGACGAATGGCGTCACGGGCCATAAACGCGTGAACAAGCGCATCTAGCATCGCCGTGTCGCGCCGCTTACGCGTGGTGCCCAATAACCTTAGCAAATCGGAACGCAGTGCTATCGCAGCGTCATCATTGGCGATATCTAAGTGTCCCGCTGCTGCGGCGATACCGCTGGCCATCAATAAGCGAACCTCCGTGCTTACTTCGCCATCATCCGCATCTTTCAACTGCTGCCAAGCGCGTTTGGTTAGGCTAGACACCCTTCGCTTTGCAGTTGGATAACCAGAAGCGAACGCACATCTGCACCTAATCGGGCAGGCGTTAACCAGTAGCGGCGCGCGATGCGTTTGCCATTTTCTGGATCGCGAACTTCACCAACCCATGCCAACAGCGGTGTACCAGCGGCGTCCTCTACAGCAATATGGGTATGCCACAGCTGCACTGTTTGCCCACGAAAACGCAGATCAGTGTGATCTGTGAGCGGGCTATCTGTGACAGCTGGCGCAGGACATAACGCTCGCCCTGACAGTATCCCGCTGAGTGGCAGCTACTAGCGTGATCCAGGTCAAGTGTTGGGCTTCTAGCCACGCTAACGTAGTGCCGGGTGTCGACTCTAGCCTGCTCAATCCTCGCGAAACGTGGGCTGACCAAGATGCCTACGATCGTCACCTGCAAGATCTTGCCACCAAATTCGTTGATAACTTTAAGAAGTTTGAAGGTGTTAACGAGGCAATTATCAAGGCAGGTCCGCAGTTAACCTGATATGTACGATAGGGTAAAGGTTGTCAAACGTTTGAATAACTAATCGAACGTTTAGGCAGTCAAGTAGTCAAAACGGGACGGTGCTAAGGCGCCGTCCCGTTTTTGTGTCTATGTCCTTGACGTGTTAAAGGGGTGCGCAAATGAAGCGTCGTCACTTTTTGGGTCTTGCGGGGCTAACGGGATTGGCAGGTGTTCTTCCTGGCGTCTCGTTTGGCTTTCCGCGATTAGACCTTAAAGCAGCTCCTGGCCTTGAAAAGCTTGAATTAAGCGAAGACGAATGGCGTGAACGCCTGACTGATGAAGCCTTTTACGTGCTCCGCGAAGAGGGAACTGAGCGCGCCTTTTCAAGCCCACTGGACGGAGAGGTTGGGGAAGGTGAGTACCGCTGTGCTGGGTGCGATCTTGTACTTTTCACCAGCGCGATGAAGTATGACTCTGGCACCGGTTGGCCCAGTTTTTTCGAGCATGTTGAGGGCCATTTGTTAAGCAAGTTGGATTTCAAACTGGTGTGGCCACGCACAGAATATCACTGCGCGCGCTGCGGCGGTCATCAAGGTCATGTCTTTGGTGATGGTCCAGAGCCTACCGGCTTGCGCTGGTGCAACAACGGTGTAGCACTGCGGTTTGTGCCTGCATAAAACACTATCCGCGGGTGCCTCGTTTGCTCGTCCCTCGCAAGACTCGTTACACCGCGCTACAGGGATGCAACCATTGAGCTCAGTGGGATTGTAGCGCGTGGTAAGCGAAGCGCACCCGCGAGGGTAGTGCGAAGGCTGGAGTTGATCATGTGCCCATGGAGTGTCGCGGGTGCCTCGCTTGCTCGTCCCTCGCAAGACTCGTTACACCGCGCTACAGGGACGCAAACATTGAGCTCAGTGGGATTGTAGCGCGTGGTAAGCGAAGCGCACCCGCGAGGGTAGTGCGAAGGCTGGAGTTGATCATGTGCCCATGGAGTGTCGCGGGTGCCTCGCTTGCTCGTCCCTCGCAAGACTCGTTACACCGCGCTACAGGGACGCAAACATTGAGCTCAGTGGGATTGTAGCGCGTGGTAAGCGAAGCGCACCCGCGAGGGTAGTGCGAAGCGGTGCTGGAGTTGATCATGTGCCCATGGAGTGTCGCGGGTGCCTCGTTTGCTCGTCCCTCGCAAGACTCGTTACACCGCGCTACAGGGATGCAGCCATTGAACTCAGTGGTGTTGTAGCGCGTGGTAAGCGAAGCGCACCCGCGAGGGCAGCTTCCCCATCGTGGCCAATTCATGCCAGCATCGTGCGATTGTGGTACCTTGTCGGCACCTCGAATGCTGCATGAGTTAGTTGCACGTTATGGATGTCAAACAACGCATTATTTCACGCTTAGCCACTGAGCTAAACGTACGGCCTGAACAGGTCTCCGCAACGGTAGAGCTTCTGGATGGTGGCGCTACCGTGCCGTTTATTGCTCGTTATCGTAAAGAGGTAACGGGTGCCCTCGATGATATTCAGCTGCGCCAACTGGATGAGCGCCTGCGCTATTTGCGCGAGCTGGAAGAGCGCCGTGAAGCCGTACTAGCGGCTATCGATGAGCAAGGCAAGCTGGATGCCACGCTAAAAGCAACGATTCAGGCAGCTGAGACGAAGCAGCGCCTAGAAGACTTATACCTACCGTTTAAGAAAAAGCGCCGCACGAAAGCTCAAATTGCCCGTGAAGCGGGCCTAGAGCCACTGGCTGATGCCCTGTTGGCCAATCCGCAGCTTAATCCCGAAAGCGAAGCAGCGCAGTACCTGCGCCCTGCAGAAGGCGATATTCCAGCCATTGAAGATGCCAAAGCCGCCCTTGATGGTGCTAAGCAAATTCTCATGGAACGCTTCGCCGAAGACCCTGAACTTATTGGCCGATTGCGTGAACGGTTATGGCAAGAGGGCGAACTAAGTGCCCGCGTGCTAGATGGCAAGCAGCAGGAGGGCGCAAAGTTCTCTGACTACTTCGAACATGACGAGAAACTTGCCAAGGTGCCATCTCACCGTGCGCTGGCTATGTTCCGTGGTCGCAACGAAGGCATTCTAAGTCTGGCGATTCGTCTGCCTGGCGAAGAGGACGCGCCAATTCATCCGGCCCAGGTCGCTATTGCCAAACAAGTGGGTATTAGCGATGAAGGCCGCCCCGCCGACAAATGGTTGAGCGAAGTAGTGCGTTGGACGTGGCGTGTGAAGCTCTATACCGCGCTTGAAACCGAGTTGTTGGGTCGCCTGCGCGAGCAGGCAGAGTTGACTGCTATCGAGGTGTTTGCCGCCAACCTGAAAGACCTTTTGCTGGCAGCGCCTGCAGGGCAAAAAGTGACTCTCGCGATTGACCCGGGTCTAAGAACCGGCTGCAAGGTTGCGGTGGTGGATGCTACCGGTCAATTTATCGACCAAGCGACGATTTACCCCCATGCGCCGCAGAATCGCTGGGACGAATCGCTCAATGTGCTCGCTAAGCTGGTTAAACAGCACGGCGTTCAACTCGTTGCCGTTGGCAATGGCACCGCCAGTCGTGAAACCGACAAGCTGGCAGGTGATCTGCTGAAGGCGTTAGCACCCGAGCATCGTTTAAGTAAAGTCATGGTGTCTGAGGCTGGTGCGTCGGTTTACTCCGCGTCGGAATACGCTTCCCGCGAGCTGCCGGATCTTGATGTCACTGTGCGCGGTGCTGTCTCTATTGCTCGCCGCCTGCAAGACCCGCTTGCAGAGCTGGTGAAAATCGAGCCGAAATCTATCGGTGTTGGTCAGTATCAGCACGATGTCTCCCAGGTGCAGCTGTCACGTAGTCTAGAAGTCGTGATAGAAGACTGCGTTAACGCCGTCGGTGTGGATCTCAATACGGCATCTAGCGCATTGCTTTCACGTGTTGCTGGGCTAAGTGCTGCCATTGCTGAAAATATTGTTGCCCAACGCAACGTTCAAGGTGCCTTCAAGAGCCGTAAAGAGCTGTTAGAAGTTAGCCGCCTTGGACCAAAGACGTTTGAGCAGTGTGCTGGTTTTTTACGCATTAGCAACGCCGAAAATCCGCTGGATGCCAGTGCTGTTCACCCAGAGGCTTATACGCTGGTAGAGCGTATTGCCAAGCAGAATAGTCGAGATATAAAAGGCCTGATTGGTGATAGTGCAACGCTAAAAGCACTGAAGCCCGCTGACTTCGCTGATGAGCGTTTTGGTGTTCCTACCGTCAGCGATATTCTCAAAGAGCTGGATAAGCCAGGACGCGACCCGCGCCCTGAGTTTAAGGCGGCTGAATTCCGTGAAGGCGTCGAAACACTCAAAGACCTGAAGCTGGGCATGGTGCTGGAAGGTACCGTCACCAACGTGACCCACTTCGGTGCCTTTGTAGATATTGGCGTTCATCAAGACGGGCTCGTGCATATTTCAGCGCTCTCTGACCGCTTTATCGATGACCCCCGCAGTGTAGTCAAAGCAGGCGATATCGTTACCGTTAAGGTGATGAGCGTGGATATCCCCCGCAAGCGGGTAGGGCTTTCAATGCGTTTGGATGATGAGCCAGAACAGGCGCAAGCCGCTGCAAACTCCACTAACGACGAGTCTCGTAAGCCTGCACGTAGCCAGCGGTCGGCTAGTTCTGGACAGAATGGTCGTGGTCAACGCCAGGGAGGAAAGTCCAGCGAAGCAGCGGCACCAATGGGCGCGCTCGGCGCAGCACTGCTTAAAGCAAAGCAGGGCAAATAGTCGCGCGTCTTGAATATTTAATGGTTGCCGCCATATCCTGCTGTCTATTCTCGGTAAAAAAACGTGATAAACCGCATGGCGATGCCAGCTGATTTCAACAAGGCCTGCTTTAAGCAGGCCTTACTAACAAGGAGTGTTCACCTTGTCTGAACCTCTCACTGTGCCATCCACACTGACCGCCCAGGTTGAGCGTTTGCTCCCTAGCGCGCGTTTAGGGCGTCTAGGTCGCCTGCGTCGCGGGGTGGAAAAAGAGGGCCTGCGCGTTGACGCCAATGGCCATATTGCTCAAACGCCGCACCCTTACGCGTTGGGTTCAAAACTAACCCACCCGCATATCACCACTGACTACTCCGAAGCGCTATTGGAGTACATCACACCGGTGTATTCAGAGCCAAAAGAGGCGTTGGCATTTTTATCAGACCTGCACACGTTTACCTATCACCACTTGGAAAATGAGTGGATTTGGCCAGGCAGCATGCCGTCCCGGCTTTCCGGTAACGATAGCGTACCGATTGCCGACTACGGCAGCTCCAATGTGGGCACCATGAAGCATGTCTATCGTAAAGGGTTGGATGTGCGCTACGGGCGTATTATGCAGGCTATCGCCGGGGTGCATTACAACGTATCGCTACCCGATGATATGTGGCATGCCCTGCGTGAGCTTGAAAAAGCCACCAATATTCCTTTTAACGATTATCGCTCTACGCGTTATTTCGGCATGATTCGGCATTTTCGTCGTCATAGCTGGCTGCTGCTCTACCTATTTGGCGCATCACCCGCCATCGACAAAAGCTTCCTGCCAACTGGTACAGTGCCTGAAAAACTGCAGTCGCTGAGCGACGACACCTATTACGCCCCCTATGCGACCACGCTACGTATGTCGGATTTGGGCTATCAGAATAAAGTGCAGTCGCAGCTTAAAATCTGCTTTAACTCGTTGTCCAACTACGTCAACACGCTACGGCACGCTATTTCCACTCCGTGGCCAGACTACGAAAAGCTGGGCGTGAAGAACGGCGACGAGTGGCAGCAGTTAAACGCCAATATTTTGCAGATTGAAAACGAATACTACAGCGATATTCGCCCTAAACGAGTCGCCAAGCACAACGAAACGCCCAGTCAAGCCCTGGAAGCGCGTGGGGTGGAGTACATCGAAGTACGCTGTTTGGATCTTAATCCATTCGACCCGCTAGGTGTCACCGAGGCTCAGATGCGTTTTGTTGATACCTTCTTAATGTGGTGTCTATTAAGCGATAGCCCGTGGATTTCAGACGAAGAGTGCGACCGCTTAGACGACAATCGCCGTTTCGTCGTTGAGCGTGGGCGTGACCCAGCGCTGAAGCTGATCCATAACGGCAAAACGACGACTGTGAAGGAGTGGGGCGAGCAGATTTTTGCGGAAATGGCTGAAGTGGCACGCCTATTGGATGCTGTAGAAGAGAGTACTCCTCATGCGTCGGCACTCGCTGAGCTATCGCCGCGGCTGAAAGATCCTTCTCTAACTCCCTCAGCGCAACTACTGGCGCGCCTGGAAGCTGGTAATGGCTCGCTCAGCGATACGCTGTTGCAATTGGCTCAAGAGCAAGCCGACAAGCTTAAGTCCACGCCCATGCTACGTTCTCGTGAAGCACTGCTTGCTCAGTTGATCGAGACCTCGCACCAACAACAGCACGATATTGAAGAAGCCGATCAAGAGAGCTTTAGTGAGTTCCTAAGCACTTACTTTGCCAAAGCGCGTGAGTCCAGAGCGCTGTCTGCTATTTCACCAGAGGATGGTCAATGACATCATTAGCAGTTCGCCCTATCGCGTTAGCGGGCTTCGCCTTTTGTGTTTTGATGATGGCGGTAGCCTTGGGGCTTGAGCATATTATGGGGTTGGAACCCTGCCCGTTGTGTATTTTTCAGCGGGTCGCGGTGATTGCCGCAGGGCTGGTGCTAGGTATCGCTGCACTTCATAACCCAAGTGGCAAAGTAGGCAAAGCTATCTACGGTTTGCTGAGCTTAGCCGCAGTAGGTACCGGTGCTTTTGTTGCCGGAAGGCATGTATGGCTTCAAGGCTTGCCCGCTGACGAAGTGCCAACCTGTGGCCCAGGCCTTGAGTACATGATGGATATCTTGCCGATGCAAGAAGTGGTTGCCATGGTGCTTACCGGCTCTGGTGAGTGTGCTGACATCGATTTCATGTTCTTAGGCCTGTCGCTGCCTGCATGGACCTTGATCGGCTTTTTATTGCTCGCGATTGCGCCTCTGCGTATTCTGTGGTCTTTAAAAACATAGTCTTTAAAAACATGGTCTGTAAAAACATGGTCTGTAAAAAAGAGTTAAATAAGTGGTATGGTTTACGTTAATTGATTGGCCTCATTTAATTAAGTAAACCGTACCCGCTAGGATTGACAGGTGTCCACGGACGCGCGAGTCTAGCTCAGTTGAAGACGGCTATCTGTAAGGAGAAAGCCCCATGCTCGAAGATTGCAAAAATGCCCTGGAGCGCTGGGGGGGCGTGCACAGTTTGATTGATCGCTGGCTTGATCAGCGCCGCTCGCTGTTAGTCAGCTTCATTGAGCTGAAAGAAGCTTGTGACGCCGAATTAGAGGCGATTAGTAAAGCGCGCATTGACACCTTTAGTGAGTTGTTGATGGACTACATCAGCGCTGGGCACTTCGAGATTTACCCCCAGCTTGCTGAGGAAGCGAAGGCATTCGACGATGAGAGTGCATTACAAATCGCGGCAAAGCTTCTTGAGCGCTTAGAATTGTCAACGGCCATGGTGCTGGAATTCGATGAAGACTTCGCCTCACCGGTACGCTGTCAGCAGAATCTAGTGCGTTTGCCCGCCTGGATTGACCGCTTAGCGAAAGGGTTGGCAGAGCGCTTTGCCCTTGAAGACCAGCTAATCGCCCGCCTGCACGCCGCCCACAGCCCACAGCAGATGAAGTCACCAGCGTAGCGCTTTTCGCTGCCCCGCGGGTGCGCTTCGCTTACCACGCGCTACAACCCCTGTGAGTTCAGTATGTTTTGTAGCGCGGCGTAACGAATCTTGCGAGGCACGAGCAAATGAGGCACCCGCGAACGGTGCCCCAGCCGCCCCTGCTATGCAGTCTCACACCTCACCTATTACTTCTCACGCCTCACCTTGCCGCCTATTACTAACATGCAAGGCGTTAGCAAGAGCGTTAGGGCAGTGGCAAAGGTTAAGCCACCTGCAATCGCGCTGGACATTTGTGTCCACCATTGGGCGGAAGGGGCGTCAAACCCTAGCGCGGGTGCAAAAAGATTAACGTTGATTCCCAGCACCATCGGCATTAACCCCAGCACGGTGGTAATGGCGGTGAGAAGCACTGGGCGTAAGCGCAGGGTGCCTGCTTCTAGTGCCGCTTCGGTTGGGGGCATGCCTTGGCCGCGCAACTCGTTGTAAGTGTCGATCAAAACGATATTATTGTTAACGACAATACCTGCCAGGGCGATAATGCCCATGCCCACCATGACAATACCAAACGCTTGGCCAGTAATGAGCAGCCCCATCAAAACGCCCGCAGTGGAGAACACAATGGCCGATAGCACTAGCGCTGCTTGATAGTAGCTATTGAACTGTGTCACCAGAATCAGTGCCATTAGCCCAATCGCGATCAAGAAAGCGCTGATCAAGAACTGCATGGATTCCTGCTGATCTTCTTGTTCACCCGCCACATTAACCATCAAACTATCGTCAAGTTGGCTTTGGCCTGCATCTAGTAGCGCTCGCAATCGCTCGTCCGCTAAATAGCCTGGTGCTAAATCTGCCTCAACGGTAATCGCACGGCGTCCATCAATACGATTCAGGGTGCCTACTTTGGGGGCGGGCGTAATGTCTACAAAGTGAGCAATAGGCACTTGGCCTCGTGGGGTGTTGATCGTCAGTCGTTCAAGCTGGTTGAGCGTGCGCCAGTGTTCCGGTAAGCGCACGCGAATATCCACCTCATCAGTAACGGTGGGGGGACGGTAGTTGGCCACTTGAAGGCCAGTGGTCAGTAGCTGTACAGCACTACCAATGGTGGTGATATCGGTGCTCATGCGGGCAGCGGCTTCACGGTTAACTTTTACCTGCCATTCGACCCCGGGCAGGCTGCGATTATCCTGGATGTCGGTAAAGCCGCCTAGCTCGTGCATTAGTGCCGTAATCTGGTCAACGCCGGCGTTTGCGATGTCTGGATCTGTGGCGCTGATTTCGAGCACAATAGGTTTGCCGCCGCCAGGCCCCATCTCCTGCTCGCGAAACTCTAGCGTTATCCCCGGTAGATCTTGAGTGCGCTTGGCCATGTCAGCCAAAATCGTGCGGGCAGGGCGGCGCTGGTACCAGTCGACAAACTGAAACTGCAACATCCCGATCACATCATTGCCCATTTGCTGGTTAGGCACCGCAAAAGAGCGTGCATAAAGGGCTTCGACTTCTCCCATGCTGCCCAGCCGGCTTTCCACCCGCTTCAGGATGGTGTCGGTTTCTTCAGCGGAAAAATCGCCTCGGGCACGTACCAGCACTTGCGCGCTGTCCGGCTCTACGCTGGGGAAGAAATCAACGCCATGATTAAAACGAGCATAGCCGGTATAAATCAACCCAATTAACAGCACCGCAAACACGAGCACCCAGGTGGGATGCTGCAGTAAACGTCCGAGTACGCGGCGATAGGCGCGCCCAAGCGACGTGCTTTCGTCGACCGGGCCAGCACCCGCAGTTGCTGTATGGGATGTGCGGGTAAACAATCGCCCCAGGGTAGGCAAAAACACCAGAGCCATGGCTAGCGACGCAAGAAGGCACAAGATGACGGTGGCAGGCAGGTACTTCATAAACTGGCCTACCACGCCTGGCCAAAACAGCAGCGGTATAAATACCGCAAGCGTTGTCGCGGTAGAGGCAATAACCGGCCAGCTCATGCGTGTTGCGGCATTCAGCCAAGCCTGGTGGGGAGACTGCCCCTCGTGCAGGTTTCGGTCAGCGAGCTCGCTGACTACAATCGCACCATCCACTAGCATGCCAGCCACTAAGATCAGCGCAAATAACACCACAATGTTGAGCGTAAAACCAAATGCCCAAACCAGTAGAATGCCGGTTAAAAACGCGCCGGGTATGGTCAGGCCCACCAGCAGCGCCATGCGCCAACCCATCACGGCTACGACAACAATTAATACCAGCACCACTGCGGTGAGCACGTTATTTAACAGCTCAGAGAGCATGTTTTGAACGGTAACCGACTCGTCCAAAATCGTGGTAATACGCAGCTGTTCCGGCAGCAGGTCGCCTGCCTGGGCAAAGCGCTCTTTGACGGCGTCAATGGTGGCGATGATATTTGCCCCAGCGCGCTTGGAAATTTCCAGCACTACCGCAGGTTGGCCGTCGATGCGGGCAAATCCTTCGGGATCTTTGTAGGTCGGTAAAATCCACGCAACATCGCCAAACGTAACCACCTGGTCGCCGTCAACTTTCACCGGCATGTCCATGACATCGTTTAACGATTCGATAATGCCCGGTACTTTTAGTGCTAGCCGTCCGGCGCCGGTATCCAAGCTGCCCGCAGCAACTAGGCGATTATTGCGTGAGATTTGATTAAACAGCGTATCAAAATCAACGCCGTAACTTTCCAGTACCAGTGGATCAACGACAATTTCGAGTAAGTCCTCGCGGTCGCCAGCAATATCGACCTCTAGAACGTCGGCAATGCCCTCTATTTCCTCTTTTAAGCGACGCGCAATGGTTACCCGTTCTCGAGTATCCAACTCGCCGGAAAGGCCGATGCTCAACACTGGAAACTCAGAGACGTTAACCTCCATGACCCGAGGCTCGTCCGCTTCATCCGGTAAGCTACTGCGGGCGATATCCACGCGTTCGCGTACATCAGAAAGCGCTGTATCCGGATCAAAGCCAGGATCAAACTCCAGCGTTACCGACCCATGACCTTCGCTAGACTGGGCGGTAAATTTGCGCAGCCCTTCGATTCCACGCAGCTCCTGCTCCATTGGGCGAACTAGCAGGCGCTCACCATCTTCCGGGCTAACGCCTTCCAGCGAAAGCGAGACGTAAATAATCGGGATAGTGACGTCTGGATTGGCTTCCTTGGGAATCATCTGCCAGGCAGTTGTACCCGCCAGCAGCAGGCCAACCAGGGTTTCACTCGCTGGTTGAAGCCTCGCCTGATGACTCAATTAGATGCCTTCCAGGGTGGCCGTATTACCTTAATTGAAGGCAACCAGTGTCACCACCTGGGTCAAGAAGGGCCACTTCAAGTGACCGTCGTGATTCGTCACTCCCGCGCCTGGAAAAGGCTCGCGTTTGGTGGCACAGTGGGCGCAGCTGAATCCTATATGGATGGCGACTGGGATGCTGATGACTTAGTGGCCTTGGTGCGTTTGTTTGCGGCCAATTTGGATCACGTAAACGGTAAAATGGAAAACGGAAGCGCTCGTTTCGCCCGCTGGCTGCTTGGCGCTGCCTATCGCTTCCAACGTAATAGCCTTTCCGGTTCAAAGCGTAATATCTCGGCACACTACGATATTGGCAATGACCTTTTTGCCACGTTTCTTGATCAACGCCACTGGATGTACTCGAGCGCTGTTTTCCCTTATCCAGAAGCCAGCCTGGAAGAAGCGTCTACCTACAAACTCGATATCATGCTCGAAAAGCTAGATGTACGCCCAGAACATCACTTGCTAGAAATTGGTACTGGCTGGGGTGGTCTTGCAATACACGCCGCCAAAACTCGTGGCTGCCATGTCACTACCACCACCATTTCTGAAGAGCAGTACGCCCATACCGCCCGTCGCATTAAAGAAGAGGGGCTCGACGATAAAATCACTCTGTTAAAGCAGGATTATCGTGAGCTGACAGGTCACTACGATCGACTTATTTCTGTTGAGATGATTGAAGCCGTCGGCCACCAGTATTTGAACACCTACCTTGAAAAGGTCGACAGCCTGCTGACCGACGATGGCCAGGCTATGCTGCAAGCCATCACTATCCGAGACCAACGGTTTGAAGAAGCCAAGCGGGATATGGACTTTATTAAGCGCTATATTTTCCCCGGTGGTTTTTTGCCGTCTCATCACGCCATGCTAACCAGTGTGATGCGCAAAACCTCACTGAACGTAGTCGCGCTTGATGAAATTGGCCAGCACTATGCCCGCACTCTACGCGAGTGGCGCCATCGCTTTGAAACCAGCCTAGAGCAGATAAGGCAACAAGGGTACGACGAACGGTTTATTCGCATGTGGCGTTACTATTTGTGCTACTGCGAGGGGGGCTTTATTGAGCGCTCTATTGGTACGTGCCACTTGTTGCTGGCGAAACCAGCCGCCAAACCCGAGCCGTTAACGGGCGCACTATAAATGGCTAGCCCACGCTGGCAAAGCTTGCTGTTCAACGCACTACGCTTCGAAGTGGGCTGGCTGCTGTGCGTTCTAGGGGGGTCATGGGTAGCTGCCATTATGGGAAGTGCGCTGCTAGGCTGGCATTTCTGGCGCTGCGCCAAGCCCGGCGAATGGCGTTTCATTGGTGCGTTTGCGCTATTGGGGTTAGCGTTGGATGGAGGCCTTCATTTGGCAGGAGGTTTCGACTTCGGTGAACACACCTTGGTGGCTGGTTTACTGCCACTGTGGCTTTGGATGTTGTGGCCGCTGTTTGCAACACTAGTATTTCACTCGCTTGCTTGGCTGTGGCAATACCCAATGATTGCGGCGGTTTGCGGTGCGGTCAGCGGGCCACTGTCCTATGTTGGCGGCGCAACGCTCACCGGCGTTAGCTTAGCCCCCTGGTTACTGCCGGCACAGGCCATTATTTGGGCAGTGCTGTGTTTGTGTATCAGTCGTTACGCTAACTACAAAGTCGCTGCTTCTGGCGTTCATTAATACTTGCTTCTAGCATGGCGTTTAGCATTTACGAAGGCATTGATTCAGCCAGTATGCGCGGCACCCAACGTTGCTCAAGCTCCGCAGCAGGTAAGGGCCTAGCAAAATAGAACCCTTGCACTAACGTACAACCGGCGTTAATCAGAAACTGACATTGCGCTTGAGTTTCTACGCCTTCGGCGACCACTTCCAGTCCCATCCCCTCTGCCATCGCCAACACAGCCGTGACAATAGCGGCATCTGCTTGATCATGAGGCAGTTCACGAATAAACGCACGATCTAGCTTAATTTTATCTACCGGCAATCGCTTCAAATAACCAAGCGATGAATAGCCAGTACCAAAATCATCGATTGCAATCGCATAGCCTTGGTTACGCAGCGCCTGCAGGCGAGGCCCCATATCCCCGGCACGCTCGTCCAGCAAAACAGATTCTGTCAATTCCAAGCCAATTTGCGACGTTTTTAGTTGGTAGCGTTCTAAACAACTAGACAGCTGAGTTTCTAGGTCTCCCTGAAAAAGCTGCAGCGCAGAAATATTGACCCATACCGTCACTTTCGGCATACCGCTGTATTGCCAGTGCGCCTGCTGGGCACAGGCTTTTTCGATCACCCAACTACCGAGTTCGGCCATCAATCCATGACGTTCAGCAAGCGGTATAAAATCGCCCGGAGAGATCATGCCATCCTCAGGGTGACGCCAGCGCAGCAGCGCTTCCATACCCACTAAATCGCCAGTTCCTGGATGATGCTGCGTTTGGTAATGCAGCTCCAGCTGATCACCGGATATCAACGCGGCCCGCAAATCGCTCACCAGAGCAAGCTGGGGATTATCTTGTTTATCCAGCGCGGGGCGAAACCGCTGGCTGAGATTACGCCCTAAGCGTTTGGCACTATATAAGGCAGACTCTAGCCGCTGAAAAAGCACGCCGGAATCACTGCCATCTTCAGGGGCACGACAGCTACCAATCGTTAACCCCAGACGTAGCGATTGATCTTTTATTTCGAATGGTCGGCTCATGTGCTCACGCAGGGTCGCTACCCACTGATCATGGTCATCAAAGGTGGTCGTGCGAATCACCATAAATTCATCACCTCCCAGCCTACCCACTGCGCTGCCAGCCATATAACCCGTTAATCGTTGGGCAAAGCGCGCTAACAAACGATCCCCCTGCTCGACCCCTAAGCTGTCATTCACCGATTTGAGCCCATCAATATCAATCAACGCCATATCCAAACTTTCACCTGCTCGCAGATGGCGCAGCCGAGAGGACATCAGATCGTGTAAGCGCCGCCGGTTTGGCAATCCCGTTAGCGGGTCTTCATAACCAATTCGGCGCAGATCACGCTCGCGTGCTTTTTGGGAGGAAATATCGGTAAAGAGGCTGATAAAGTGAGTAATTTTGCCACGCTTGTCGGTAACCGCACGGACCTTTAGCCACTCAGGGTACTCATCACCGTGCTTGCGGCGATTCCACATCTCGCCCTCCCAACGGCCAGTCGCCTTTAACGTGCTCCAAAACGTCTGATAAAACGCTTTATCGTGACGCTGAGCCGCCAACGTCTCTAGCTTACGGCCAATCATTTCCTGGCTTTCGAAGCCGGTAATTTGAGTAAAGGCGGGATTGACCGTCAAGACGCGATTATGCACATCGCTGATGACAATGGCGTCACTCGCCAACCCTATTGCATCTTGCGAAAGACGTAGCCGTAAATGTTGTTGGCGTATTTGGTTCCAAGCATCCCACATGCCAAATGCAACCAAGCTGGCCGCCACCATACGTAACGCCGAGTCAGGCACCCACACACAAGCGGGCAGCGCTATTAGCGCCACCCACACCAGCGGACGATTAAGAGAAACAGACAGCCACATGGCGGTTTAGTGTGTCCTATAAATGAGCCAAATAGGGCATGGGTTACAGATCTGGCATCATGCCGCTTAACAAAAAAACATGGATACACCATATTACGTCAATAGGGCGTTTATTGTGCAGAATCGCGTATTTGAAATAACGAAATACTAACAACCTCTATCGGCTGACAGGTAAAAAGCTGTAGAGAAAACACGATAAGTGCCCAACAACGTGCATTCAGAGGTTTCGGGAAGTAGACTAGACCCAACTACCATCTTGATACTCGGAACGATTCAGTGACCAAGCAACATTCCTTTGATCGCGAAGAACTACTGGCCTGCTCGCGCGGCGAGCTATTTGGCCCAGGAAACGCACAGCTTCCGGCACCCAACATGCTGATGCTCGATCGCATCATGCACATTCACGAAGAAGGTGGTGTGCATGGTAAAGGCGAGCTAATTGCCGAACTGGACATCACTCCGGACCTGTGGTTTTTTGATTGTCACTTCCCCGGTGACCCAGTCATGCCAGGCTGTTTGGGGCTAGATGCCATGTGGCAGCTTGTGGGTTTCTACCTGGGTTGGCTTGGCCACCCAGGTCGTGGACGTGCACTGGGCTGTGGCGACGTTAAATTCAGCGGCCAGATTCTACCCGACGCGAAAAAAGTAACGTATCACATTAATGTGAAGCGCATTATTACCCGCCGACTTATTCTAGGCATCGCCGACGGCACTGTGTCCGTCGACGGACGCGATATATACCAGGCTAATGATTTGCGCGTTGGCCTATTCACCTCCACTGCGAATTTCTGACAGGAGGCTCCCATGCGACGAGTGGTAGTCACCGGCCTTGGCATCGTATCGTGCTTAGGCAACGACCAGCAACAGGTCTTAGACGCGCTCAAAAACGGGCGCAGCGGTATTCGTTTTAAGGAAGAGTACGCCGAACGCGGCTTCCGTAGCCATGTCGCGGGTAGCGTCGACATCGACCTTGATTCTCTCATTGACCGCAAACTTCGCCGATTTATGGGCGACGCGGCAGCGTATGCCTATGTATCTATGGCACAAGCCATTGAGGATTCGGGGCTCTCTGAAGAGCAGGTGTCCAACGAACGGACTGGGCTTATAGCCGGGTCTGGCGGGGCATCCAGTGCAAATCAGGTAGAAGCAGCCGATGTCATGCGCGAAAAAGGCCTACGCCGTGTAGGGCCATACCGTGTTACCCGCACGATGGGCAGCACCGTGTCAGCATGCTTGGCAACGCCATTTAAGATAAAAGGCGTTAATTTTTCTATCTCCTCCGCCTGCGCGACGTCTGCTCACTGCATTGGTAGTGCGATGGAACAAATCCAGCTTGGTAAGCAGGATATCGTGTTTGCCGGTGGTGGCGAAGAAGAGCACTGGACCCTTTCTTGCTTATTTGATGCGATGGGTGCCCTTTCAACTCATTACAACGATACGCCAGAGAAAGCCTCTCGCCCTTATGATCAAGCTCGCGATGGGTTTGTCATTGCTGGTGGCGGTGGCATGTTAGTGCTTGAAGAGCTGGAGCATGCTAAAGCCCGTGGCGCCAAGATATACGGCGAATTGGTTGGCTACGGCGCCACCTCCGACGGCCACGATATGGTTGCCCCTTCCGGGGAAGGTGCGACGCGTTGCATGCGTCAGGCCATGGCGACGGTTAAGGGTGATATTGATTATATTAACACCCACGGCACGTCTACACCGGTGGGCGATGTGGCTGAGCTGAAGGCGATCCGTGAGGTATTTGGCAATACCACACCTGCTATGAGCTCAACCAAGTCGCTTACCGGCCACTCGTTAGGCGCAACCGGCGTTCAAGAAGCAATTTATTCGCTGCTAATGATGCAAAATGACTTCGTCGCTGCCTCAGCTAATATCGAGAATCTTGATGAGCAGGCAGATGGGTTTGACATCGTTAGAGAGCGACGTGATGGCGTTACCATCGACCGAGTGCTCTCCAACAGCTTTGGGTTTGGCGGCACTAACGCTTGCTTGGTTTTTCAGCGCTTTAATGGCTAATTCCTAGTCATGCAGTGCATGTGCAATACGCTATAAAAACGGCGCCTTAAGGCGCCGTTTTTATGTTCATCTAAAGGTTGCTTAACTTAACGAGAAGTTGGCCGAGGCACCTCTGAAATCTCTTGCAACTGCCCTTCAATCCAGGCTTCAACATCCACCAGTACCTCATCGGGTGTACGGCCTGCAGTTTCTATAGGCGCACCAATACGAACCCGAAGCACGCCGGGGCGCTTTACCCAATGGCGACCAGGCCAGCGCTCACCAGCATTATGTGCCACTGGTAGCACCGGCACACCTGCTCGGCAGGCCACCACGCTACCACTCTTGTTGTAGCGCTTTCGAACCCCTGGGTCGACACGCGTTCCCTCTGGAAAAATAAGCACTGAAAGCCCCGTTCCCAGTCGCGCGACACCCTGCGTCAACACCTGCTTCATAGCGCGGGCAGGCTTCGAGCGATCCAGACTAATCGGCCGCAACAGACGTAATCCCCAACCAAAAATAGGCAGTCGCAATAACTCCTGCTTTAATACCGTGCAAACGGGCGGCTTCATCACCTGCAGAAATACCGTTTCCCACTCACATTGGTGGTTGGCCTGGATCACACAGGGGCCCGCCGGAATATTTTCTCGCCCCTGAATGTCGTATCGCACGCCACACGCAACTTTGAACCACGCCATCAAAAAATGGTTATAGAGGTTTAGCAAACGATAACGGGCAGCCAACGGCAAAAACGGTGCAATCGGCAAAAAAGAACGCCAATCAACAGCATGGCAGAAAAATATCCCACATAAAAAACCAAGCTGCGAACCAGATTGATCAAGCCAACTCTCCTGTCCCTTCGCCCTGCTGTTGTTCCCGCCTCAAACACCACGCATCCAGCATTCGTCCTACCTCCAGCCGCCATGGCTTCTGGTGAACACCAAACACATCAAGAACACGGCGGCAATTAAGGACTCGCCGCAGCTTGGCATCATGGTGATGATTAAGTGCTTGTACTTCGCCAAGGGCGACACTTTCGCCGCGACCTTCCAGATGGGTTGCCAGTTGGGTGCGAACCATTGAGGTAAATGTAAACGCACTGACAGGCTCGGTGCCCGCTAAGTGGTAAGCCCCCCAAGCATCGGCCCCACAGACTTGCTGCTGCAGCATGCCTATCAACGCCATGGCGACAGCATCGGCAGACGTAGGGCAAAAAATGACATCCTCAGCGGCGCGAGCAGACTGTCCAATCATCAAGCTGTCGATTATTTCGTTTAGCCACGCATGGCTGCCTTCCAGCGCAAACAAGGGGCCTAAGCGAACAATGAGATGTCGGTGATACTCAGCACGAATACGATCGCCCGCTTGCACTAAGCGGCGCAGGCTCTCATCCCTGGGAGCAGGCACCACATGTTCATCGATGGGGATTTCAAAACCGTCTTCGTAAAGCTGGTCTGAAACACACCACACCAACGCAATGCCTTGTGCTTGGCATGCATCGACGCAGACATCAACGGCATCAGCGTGTGCCATTACATCGGCAGGTGCCATACTGAGCGGGTGCGCTAATGGGGGAATAATCACCGCATCAGGTGTTATCGCCTGGAGTTGAGCGGAGGTAATCGTAGTACCCTGCTCAATAACAAGCTCAGTATCCGTTCGACGACTGGCTTCTCGGGCTAATGCCAAACTTAAGCAGTGCCCCGCATCTAGTATCAGCAGCTTCAAGACAGAACCTCCCTCTCACCTAACCCCAGGAATGTGGCGAACTATTCAGTTCAGGCGGTCAGAACGGAATTTCGTCGTCAAAATCATCGAAGTTGCCTGGATCGGGGGCCCCATAATTGCTGTTTTGATTAGCCGGGGCTGGCTGGTTTTGCTGTGGCCCGCGAGCAGGCTGGGGCGCGCCGCCATAGTTACCTTGAGGAGCACCGCCCTGGGGAGGGTAACCACCCTGCTGTGGCATACCGCCACCCTGATGACCCTGAGGGGCCGCATGCTGAGGAGCTGAGTGCTGCGGTGCGGGTTGCTGCTGAGCCGGCGCACCTTGCGCAGGGTTATTTTGTGCGTAACCACCTTGAGGGGCTCCGCCACCCTGGAAATCGCCGCCACGGCTATCTAGCATCTGCATATCGTTGGCCACAATTTCCGTGCTGTAGCGATCTTGACCGTTTTGGTCTTGCCACTTACGGGTTTGTAGGCGACCTTCAATGTATACCTTAGAGCCCTTTTTCAGGTACTGCTGGGCAATCTCAGCGGTTTTATTGAACAACACAATGCGGTGCCACTCGGTACGCTCTTGGCGCTGTCCGCTTTGGCGGTCCATCCAGGTGTCAGACGTCGCCAAATTCAGGTTTGCTACCGCCGTTCCTGAGGGCGTAAAGCGTACTTCAGGGTCTTGGCCCAGGTTACCAATCAAGATGACTTTGTTAATACCGCGCGCCATAGGTCGCTCCTTTCAATAATCGGTCATATATCAATACCAGTGCCCTCAAGGGTATCACTGATACGGCTGACAGGCCTGAATGCCATGCAGCAAATGTGTGTAAAAGCTTCGCTATGTGTTTAAACCTGGAGGTGTAAACGCTTGCTGTACAAATGATCAGAGATGGTCGTTACGTCTTAGGTGGTGATAACAATCTCGTCAGCGCTGCTTGATCGAGTTCTTTGCGATTCACTTTCAGGTACATCAAGCGCTCCTCCGGCACCACCATTACATCTTCCACGCCCACGACATCAGCAAGATGTTCCATCAACAGATTTAATGCATCAGGCTGCGTATCGTGTAGTGCCACGACTTCACTGGAGAGAGGCGGTGGTGACGGCATACGCCACATCGCCAGCCACCACAGCAGCGCTAGCCCTGCACAGCCGAAGAACACCGCATCAAGCCCCCATAGATTCGACAACAAGCCACCCAGCGTGCCTCCTAAAAAAGCACCCAAAAACTGGCTGGTAGAGTACACCCCCATCGCGGTGCCTTTAGCACCCGCGGGCGCCAACTTACTGAGCATTGATGGCAGCGTGGCTTCGAGCAAGTTAAATCCTGTAAAAAAAACAAATAGCCATGCGAACAGCCAGCTCTCTTGGGAGAATGGCAGCCCCAGGCTGCCCAAGCTAATGACAATGGCGCCGATTGCCAGCAAGCATATTAATTTCATGCGCTGGTATTTCTCGGCCACGATCACCAGCGGCACCATAGCAATAAACGACAGCGCCATAATCGCTAGATAAGCCAGCCCGTGATACTCAATCGCGACGCCTGCATTTAATAGACGGAAAGGAACAGCAACAAAAATCGCCATTAACACCAGATGCAGCGAAAAAATCGACAGATCTAGCCGCCATAAATCGGGGCGCGTAATAACACTTTTAAACTGCTGGCGATCCATCCCCACATCGCGGTGGCGCAAACGGCGTGGTGCGGGCGGCACCCATCGCCAAAGCACCACTAAACCGACGAGCGTTAACAGCGCCGTAAACCAAAAAACGCCCGCTAGGCCCGCCCAAGCCGCCAGCCAGGGGCCAAGAACCATGGCAATCGCAAACGACACGCCAATGGAGAGCCCAATCGTGGCCATCGCCGCCGTCCGCACCTGCTCACGGGTTTGGTCGGCCAGTAGCGCCATAATCGCTGCAGCAACGGCACCACAGCCTTGCAGCGCGCGACCCAAAATAACCCCGCCAATGGAGTCTGCCATAGCAGCGACCACGCTTCCTACGGCAAAAATCAGTAAGCCCATGGCAATAACGCGCTTACGACCAATACGGTCTGACAGCAGCCCAAAGGGGATCTGTAGCGTTGCCTGAGTTAGTCCATAGACACCTAATGCGACACCAATTAACAATGGGGTAGCGCCACTTAAGGTGTCAGCGTAAAGCGCCAACACCGGCAGCACCATAAACAACCCCAGCATACGAGACGCATAAAGCCCGGCTAAGCCGCTGATTGCACGGCGTTCAGTGGCCAGCAGCAGTGCGGAAACCTTGCGCATAATACCCTTGTGGTCAATAAAGGGGCTGAACAGCCCGAGATAACCGTCCATTCTAGCGCTTTGTATCCACGCTGGAAACGCCAAGCGCTGACCCCATATCAATATGGAGCTTTGCCGGGAGGGGTACAGCAAACGTATAATTACACTTTTGCCACGCGATTCGAGGTGTTGATGGACAGCATTCTGGTCAGGGGTGCACGCACCCACAACCTCAAGCAGATCGATGTGGAGCTGCCCCGCGACAAACTTATCGTCATTACCGGTCTTTCCGGCTCAGGTAAGTCATCGCTGGCGTTCGATACGCTCTACGCTGAGGGGCAACGCCGCTATGTGGAGTCGCTTTCCACCTATGCGCGTCAGTTCCTTTCGATGATGGAAAAGCCCGATGTGGATCACATCGAAGGGCTTTCGCCTGCGATCTCTATTGAGCAGAAATCCACGTCCCACAACCCCCGCTCTACCGTCGGCACGATTACCGAGATTTACGATTACCTGCGTCTACTGTTCGCCCGGGCAGGCACACCACGTTGTCCAGAGCACGGCGAGGAACTGGAAGCACAAACCATTTCCCAAATGGTCGACCAAGTCATGAACCTGGCCGAAGGCACCAAATTGATGCTGCTTGCACCGGTGGTGAAAGGTCGTAAAGGGGAGCACCTGCAACTGCTGGCAGAACTGCGGGCTCAAGGCTTCGTTCGGGTACAGATTGATGGTCAAGTGCTAGAACTTGACGATATTGCCCCGCTCGACAAGCGCAAGAAACACGATATCAGCGTGGTGGTTGACCGTTTTAAGGTGCGCGATGATATTGCCCAACGTCTAGCAGAATCGTTTGAAACCGCAATTAATCTCGCCGACGGCACGGCGATGATCCACTTTATGGATGGTGATCAGGAAGACCTTGCCTTTTCAGCACGCTTTGCCTGCCCGGTGTGTGGCTATTCGCTTTCTGAGCTTGAGCCGCGAATGTTTTCGTTCAACAACCCGGCGGGAGCTTGCCCCACCTGTGATGGCTTAGGCGTTCAGCAATATTTTGACCCCGACAAGTTGATTAGCCACCCAGAACTATCGCTAGCGGAAGGCGTGATTAAAGGTTGGGATCGGCGCAACATTTATTACTTTACCCAACTGCAGGCGCTGGCTAAACATTATCAGTTTGAGCTTGAAACGCCATGGATTGAGCTGGCAAGCCATGAGCGTGAGATTATTTTAAATGGCAGTGGCAGCGAACAGATTCCTTTTGTGTATGTGGGAGACCGTGGCCGCAAGGTAACGCGCGAGCATGCCTTTGAAGGCGTACTACCCAACATGCAGCGCCGCTATCGGGAAACCGAATCCAATATGGTGCGTGACGATCTGGCCAAGTATATCGCCGTGCAGCCCTGCGCCACTTGTGGCGGCTCGCGGCTGCGCAAAGAGTCACGCCATGTGTTTGTCGATGACCATAACATTGCCGATATTGTGCACTTACCTATCGGTGAGGCATGGCGCTACTTTGCCGAGCTTTCCCTACCGGGCCGCAAAGGCGAGATTGCCGATAAGATCGTTAACGAAATTCATGCCCGGCTAGAGTTTTTGGTTAACGTAGGGCTCGACTACCTGAACCTGGAGCGCAGTGCTGACACGCTCTCGGGGGGCGAAGCCCAGCGTATCCGTCTCGCCAGCCAAATTGGCGCGGGGCTGGTGGGCGTGATGTACATTCTGGACGAGCCCTCCATCGGCCTGCACCAGCGGGATAACGACCGTCTGTTGAAAACCCTAGAGCGCCTACGCGACCTGGGCAACACCGTGATCGTGGTTGAGCACGACGAAGACGCCATTCGCGCTGCGGACCATGTACTCGACATCGGTCCTGGTGCAGGTGTCCATGGTGGCGAAATTGTCGCTCAGGGCACGCCTCAAGACGTGATGGACAACCCCAATTCGCTGACCGGCCAGTACTTGTCGGGAACGCGGGAAATCGCTGTGCCCCCCTACCGCATTCCCGGCAATCCGGAAAAGCAGTTGGTGGTGCGCGGCGCTACGGGCAATAACCTGCAAAACGTCACGCTCAGCCTGCCACTGGGGCTGTTTATTGCCGTCACGGGGGTTTCCGGCTCGGGCAAGTCGACGCTGATCAACGGCACCCTGATGCCGATCGCGGCCCGCGAGCTTAACCGCGCCACTACCTTGACCCCGGCTCCCTATGAGAAGGTAGAGGGGCTTGATCAGCTCGATAAAGTGATCGATATTGACCAGAGTCCTATCGGTCGTACGCCGCGCTCAAACCCAGCTACCTATACCGGTATTTTCACCCCGATTCGTGAGCTGTTTGCGGGCACTCAGGAAGCGCGTTCGCGAGGCTACAAGCCAGGCCGGTTCAGCTTTAACGTTAAAGGCGGCCGCTGCGAAGCGTGCCAGGGCGAAGGCATGATCAAGGTAGAGATGCACTTCCTGCCAGATATTTATGTGCCCTGCGATGTGTGTAAAGGCAAACGCTACAACCGCGAAACGTTGGATATCCACTATAAAGGCAAAACGATTCACGAAGTGCTGGCCATGACGGTAGAGGACGCCCTGGAGTTCTTCAGCCCAGTGCCTGCTATCGCTCGTCGTTTGCAAACCCTGTTGGATGTAGGCCTCTCCTATATCCGCCTAGGGCAAAGTGCCACAACCCTTTCTGGCGGTGAAGCGCAGCGTGTCAAACTGGCCCGCGAGCTAGCCAAGCGTGACACGGGGAAAACGCTTTATATATTGGATGAGCCCACCACTGGCCTGCATTTTGAGGATATCCGCCAGCTACTCACGGTACTCCACCGCTTACGTGATCACGGCAATACCATTGTGGTGATCGAGCACAACCTGGATGTGATCAAAACGGCTGACTGGATTATTGATCTTGGCCCAGAAGGTGGCTCTGGCGGTGGACAAATTATTGCCGAAGGAACACCAGAACAGATTGCCAAGCAGAGCGTTTCCCATACAGGGCATTTCCTGGCACCGTTGTTAAAACGTGGTAATCGTGCCAAAAAAACCGCCTAGCGCCACTTCCAGGGTGGGTAACTCCCCCCTGGAAAATGACAGCGATATGCCTGCCCCTCCCCAAGGACGACAAGAGAGCAGAAAAGACCAAGCAACATAGGACGGCCCTGTTTATATTGATTAACGTTTATATTGATCAACAACGCGGCCTGTTAATCGTTGCTAACCTTTTTAGGAGAAGGAAGCTGTGGATCAGGATAAAAGCTGCATTATTAGCCACTTCAGTCACTACTGCTCACTAACTGAAGCAGAAAAAGCGCTATTAATCGAGTTGGAAGAGAGTCCTACCGATATCAAAGCAGGGTCACTGCTGTGGGAAATTGACGCCCCCGCGAATGAGTTTTGCACCTTGCGCAGTGGCTGGGCTTACTCCTATCGACATTTAGAAAACGGCGATCGGCAAATTCTGGAAGTATTTTTGCCTGGCGATATTATCGGTTTGCGAGAGTTTGCGTTTTCCAGGCGGCTGGAAAACGTGCGCATGATTACTGACGGCGTGGTCTGCCATTTTCCCCATAAGCGCATGCTAGAGCTATTTCGTCAGTCACTAACGCTGACCTCGGTGATGTTTGCCATTGGCAGTCGCCATCAGGCGCTACTAACGGAACGGCTGGTCAACTTAGCGCGGCGTAGTGCTAGGCAAAAAATGGCCCACTTCCTCCATGAAATGTACCTACGCTTACGCCAGACTAATCATGACATCAGCGAACAGTTCCGTTTGCCACTTTCTCAAGAACAGCTAGCCGATATTCTAGGTTTGAGCCCGGTTCATGTGAGCCGAACCTTTAGCGCATTGAGTGAAGATGGCTTGGTGTTCCGTGACCGCCATAACGTCACTATTCCCGATTTAAAGGCGTTGGCTACCGAAGGGGAATTCGACGACTGCTATTTAACCGATAACGTCAGGCCGCTACTTGTTAGCGCCTGAGCCCTAACGCCTGAATCAACGGCAGATTATTCGTTCTTAAGCTTTTCTATCCTTAAAATAAGCAACGCCGCGTGGCTCTCTAGACCACGCGGCGTTGTTGGTTAGCGTTCTAGTGGGTTTGTCTGGCTTAGCCGCACTTAGACCAGCCGCAGCCTGCATAGCAGGTTGGGCAGCCATCCATCATAATAAGCTCACCGCGACACTCAGGACAGTTACCCACGGTTGCCGGGCCACTGCCTTCAGGCTTTTTTACGACGTTTTCTTGCTCAGCGGCACCGCCAATCGGCTCCACAGCGCTAACCGCTGAGCTGGTCTCTGGCTCGTCGACCGGTGGTTGCCAAGCATGGCCATGCTGCATGCGGTGCGCATAACGCTCTACCAACATTTCTACCGGTACTTGGTTACCATCCTGGTCCAAGA
Organism: Halomonas sp. XH26; assembly: GCF_024138895.1. Taxonomy (NCBI): domain Bacteria; kingdom Pseudomonadati; phylum Pseudomonadota; class Gammaproteobacteria; order Oceanospirillales; family Halomonadaceae; genus Halomonas; species Halomonas sp. XH26. The sequence goes on along the minus strand of NZ_CP071889.1, from coordinate 146,123 downwards.
ACCCGCGCCGATAAAGAATCTGCTGGATCGACCAGGCAATCGCCGCCACTTCGGAATCGTGGAACATTGGCTTGTTCCAACGGTTCATACCACAGCGCACTAACCCTTTATCCCACGCCACTTTACGCAGGTCAGCCACTGCCTGGGTGACATATCCCCCGCGCGCAGCAAGGGAAAGGCTACGCATCGTCGCCGTAATCCATTGGTGCTCGCTGGAAAGCTGTCCTGATGGGAAAAAGAACTCAACCGGGCGCTCAATGACCACACGTCGGCCACCCACCACGCCTTCCACGGGCATAAAAGAGACCAGCAGATAGACTTTTTTGCGACCTTCCGCCCCCACATAAGAGATCTTTTCGGATACCGCTTCTAGCGTTCCTTCTGGGCGCGAGGGAATCCTGACCGTCAGCGGGTCTTCTTCCGGAAGTTCAGGGGCAGGCGCTGCCTGCTCCTGCTGCTTGATACGGTAACCAACGATTTTTGAGGTAATTTCTACAGCCATGGTGTTCTCCACTTAGCAAAGGGTGTCGGGCGATGTTCGTAGCAAGGCGTAGCCCGCCCTTACCATTTGCCGTAGGTGCCCTCTTTTAAGGCATCAAACAGGTTGGCGGCGTTATGCTCTTCACCGTCGTAGACCACCGTTTCATCGCCGGCCAGTTCTAAGGTCTCGCCATTTTCCAGCTCAAACACGTAGGTGGTGTTTTTTAAATCATCTTCACGTACCAGAACGCCCTGAAACGCTTCTGGGTTGAAGCGGAATGTAGTGCAGCCTTTAAGGCGGCTCTCATACGCCTGTAGGTAGAGATCCTGGAATTTCTCAAACGGGAACTCTGTCGGCACGTTAACCGTTTTAGAGATTGCCGAGTCGATCCACTGCTGAGCGGCCGCCTGCACGGCCACATGCTGCTCAGGCGACACGGAGTCTGCGGTAATAAAGTAGTCGGGTAAATCGCTTTCCACCGCATCGGCGGCAATAAAGTGACGATAAGCGGCTAACTCGAACGAGACAACTTCAACCTGTTCTTTGGTTTTCTTACCCGATTGAATGATATTGCGGAAATAACGGTGCGAGAATGAGGGTTCAATGCCGTTGGAGGCGTTATTACCCATCGACAGCGAAATCGTGCCAGTGGGCGCAATAGAGCTATGGTGGGTGAACCGTGCACCATGTTCCGCCAACTGTGTGACCAACTCAGGATCGAGCTCAGCCACTTTCGCCATATACTGGCTATAGCGGGCATGTAGAATACGTCCTGGTACTTTATCACCCACTTCATAACCATCGGCAGCGAGTTGGGGGCGCTCACGCATCATTTTCGGTGTAATCGTATGCTCTTGCTCAAGCACAGGCGCCATGCCTTTCTCTTTAGACAGCTCTAGCGCTTGCTTCCAGCCTTCCAGCGCGAGGTGGCGGCTAACTTCTTCGGTAAAGGCCAGCGACGCTTGAGAGCCATAGGGAATTTTAAGCATGGTCATCGTTGAACCAAGCCCCAAAAAGCCCATGCCGTGGCGGCGCTTGGCTTCAATCTCACGCTGTTGCTGCGGCAGTGGCAAGCCAGCAATTTCCACTACGTTATCGAGCATGCGAGTGAAGATCGCTACCACCTTGCGATAGCGTTCCCAATCAAAGCGTGGCTTGTCGCTAAACGGCTCAATCACAAACTTGGTCAAGTTGACCGATCCCAGCAGACAAGCACCTTCTGGCGGCAGCGGCTGCTCACCACACGGGTTGGTCGCCCGGATATCTTCGCAGAACCAGTTGTTGTTCATGCGATTGACTTGATCAATCAGAATAAACCCAGGTTCAGCGTAGTCATAGGTCGAGGACATAATGGTGTCCCACAGCTCGCGCGCTTTAATGACTTCAACAACACGGCAAGCCACGCGGCCTTCATCATCGACCGTATAGCCCTCTTCAATGACGGGCCAGTCGCGATAAATCAAATCGCCCGCTTTTACATCGTCTTTTTCACCAGGGTGCAATGGAAACGCCAGCGGCCAGTCGGCGTTGTGCTTCACGGCTTCCATAAATTCGTCGGTAATCAACAGGCTAAGGTTGAACTGGCGCAGACGACCGGCTTCTCGCTTAGCTTGAATAAACTCACGAACATCAGGATGACCAACGTCGAAGGTGCCCATCTGAGCACCTCGGCGACCACCTGCGGATGCCACGGTGAAACACATCTTGTCGTAGATATCCATAAACGCCAGCGGCCCGTTAGTGCCAGCACCAGCGCCAAACACAAACGCTCCCTTATGGCGCAGCGTCGAAAAGTCGTAGCCAATACCGGCGCCAGACTTCAACGTCATGCCAGCATCAACGACGGAGTCGAGAATATCGCGCATAGAATCACGAATAGTGCGCGAAACTGTGCAGTTAATCAGGCTGACCGCAGGTTTGTAGGCTTCAGCGCCCGCATTGGAAAGGATTCGTCCGGCAGGAATAGCGCCGTTTTCTAACGCCCAGCGGAATTTTGGCAGCCATTCGTTAGCATTGTCACCTTCAACCGCCGCTAACGCTCGTGCGACACGCTCGAAGGTAGCACCCACATCCTGGTCAACAGGTTGGCTATGGCGATCTTTTAATCGATATTTAGCATCCCAGATATCTTTTGAGGGAACCTGTAGTGGGACGTCATTCGAAGTCTTCATAGCCTTTGCTGCGGTGCTCATGTCGCGAAACTCCTTCACAACGGGGTGAAATTAGCGCTCAAAACGGTGCGATTATACGTTCTGCGGTTATGAAGTATAGACTTGACTTTACACTATATGCGGCATTTTTCTTGTTAAAGACTACTACATATAGAAAAATCAGCGCGTTACCTTTTGCTTATCGTCAACAAACGATAGGCTAATGTTTTTCTTGTGCGATGCCACCCTTATGCCTACTTTAAAGCCTTTTGCGTTAGCGACCTTCAGCGCCATACTTTCCAGCACTGCGCTGCCTAGCATGGCAGCAACGTTCAATATTGATGCCGCGCAATCACACAATCATTGGCAGTCAATGGCGCTAACATTAGGCAGTGAGCAACACTTTCGTGCTGTGGAAACCCATAGCTATTCGGATGCCACCTTGAGTTTGAACGCGACTCAGGGTGTTTGCGACTTACCGTGGCTGGAAATGCGGGTCACGTTGGCTGAGCAACAAGGCGAAAGTCGCGCGGTTAACTTAGTGCCTACCAGGATCCGAGTGGATGACACACCGATCATCGATACCATGGCCGAGTTTATTACCGAGCGAGGCGATGATGGGTTTTATGCGCACTTCTACCTGAGCGACCTGCAAACATTAATGGCGCAAATGAGCCAAGGAGAACAGCTGTTTATCGGTTTCGATCAACAAGATAGTGAGCCTTGGTATATGACCTTTAGTCTTGATGGTGCTGATGACGCCATAGCGAGAATACAGCGCTTATGCGGCCGCGCCGACGACCAATGATGCCGCGTATCACTGCACGCTTTTTTCGGCGATTTCAACGCGGTTACGCCCATTACGTTTAGCTCGGTACATCGCAGCATCGGCCCGGGCGATAATGGTTTTGCAGCTATCATCGGGCTGCCATACTGCGACACCAATGCTGACCGTTATCGCTTGGCCCAAGCCCTTCACCTGTAGCGTTGCCACTAAACCACGCAAGCGTTCAGCAAGCCCTTCTGCGGCCTCCATACTGGAGTGGGTCGCCAATACCACAAACTCTTCCCCTCCCCAGCGCCCCAAATGATCACAGCCCCGCAGTGAGCTTTCCACCATGCGTGCTAGCGAAATCAGCACATCATCGCCCACGCTATGGCCGAGGGTGTCATTGATCTGTTTAAAATAGTCGACGTCAAATAACAACAGCGCGAAAGCCGCCCCATAGCGTTTTGCTGCTACCAGCTCTGCATCAATAGCCTGCTCGATGCGGTAGCGGTTCCACACCTGGGTAAGTGGGTCAAAATGTGCCAACTGTTCTAACCGTTGATTCGCTTCTGCCAGCGCTTTACGCTCGCGCTCCAGGTGCATATTGAGCGTGCTGATCTCATAAGCCGAAATGGCCAGCGTCAAATCTTCCCCCAGATCAATCGCGGCTAGCCGCTCAACCCGTTGCCAGGCTTCGCTTTTTCCTGTGACCTCCTCGCACCACGCGTCAGAAGGCGACATCATCATAGGCGGTAGTGATGCAGAAGAGGGCTGCATCGCCCAATAGAGCGTCTCCACTTGTTCAGGGCGAAAAAACATCAGCCAGCCGCGCTGAACAGGGTTAGTAGGCAGCGGCACGGCGAGCACACCACTCTGCTCTAACATGTCTAAAGAGGACGTTAGCGGCTCTTTGGCTGTCTCTTGGGTACACCATGGCCCACTATGGATATGGGCTTTTTCAATTCGTGTGACCAACTGGCTGATCGTTTCTGGCTTGGGCGTATTGCCTGATTGATAGATACTGCCTTTCACCCATAACACAACGCCATTGGCACGGAAGAGCGACTTCCATGTCTCGGCATGCTCCGTAAACAGCTGATAAGGCCCCTGAGGCTTTAAGCGATTATTGCTTGAAAGCACCAGGCTATCTTGTACACGCTGCAAATAGCGCGCTTCTTGGCGAGCTCTCAGCAGTAACAGCCGCTGCGTAGCCATTTGCACCAAGGTACGTACCGCATCTCGTACGGGCGGCGCTACAGGGTAAGCCGCTGCCGAGTGGCAGAATAGCAGCCCCCAAAGGCCGGTATCTCCCTGCATCGCCACGCTTAGTGCACCGCGTACGCCAAGTCGTTGTAAGTACTGTTGCCGCTCAGGGGCCGGAGCGCGCAAGAAGCAATCACTTACATCTACCGCCACACTCGTCGGCAGTAAGTGCTCACAGGGTGCTGCGACATCCTGGATCAGCCGCACCGGATGGCGCTCATAGGCGCGCCGTAGTGCGATAGGGAAGTCCTTGGCGGGAAAGCGTTGCCCTAACAAGGCAGGTAAACGAACTACCGGCAACTCGGTATCGGGCTGAACGCGCCCCTTAGCTAACGACTCGGCCACGATTAACCCATGCCAATCACTATCGAAATGGCATACAGATACCCGGTCATGCCCAGTTAATTCTTGAACGGCTATCACCAGATAATCAAGCAGTTCTTCTTGATGTGTCGCTTCCGCTAAACGCATCAGGCGTTCGTTCACCGTGCCAAGTAGACGCTGCTTACCGAGGGTATGAAGGGGCTCTATCTCAACTAACACATGCGCACCGGCACGGTAAGCATGTAACTGGAAACGGTTTGATCGAGCGGGACACTTAAAGGTGAGCGGCCCCGGCAAACGCTGCTGACCTTGTAGCTCGTAGCGTACGCGCTGGCTTAAGCGCTTGCCTAGAACGCTGGAGAGCGTTGGGAGACACCCCTCACGAAGGCTTATTCTCAGCAATTCAACAAAGTTGCTACTAAACGCCTGTATGCGCCGGCAGTCAGCATCGAGCACCAGTAATGCACCGAACGACTGTAGTAGCGAGTGATGCTTCAACACAGAGATGGCCTCAAGAAATCTCTTTACCCCTCAGTCTGCTGCCTTAGCAACAGTTCAACGCGCCGGTTGGCAGATCTACCTTCCGGTGTTGCGTTACTTTCCATGGGTTGGGTATCGGCGTAACCGACTGCCCGCATACGTGAAATAGCAACTCCCTGGCGCTCAAGATGCCGGACCACCGCAATGGCGCGCCCTACCGAGAGATCCCAATTTGAGGGGAAGCGAGAGGTAGCAATGGGAACATTATCCGTATGCCCTTCTACTGAAATTTGACCCTCAAAGGATGCTAACACTGCCAGAAGGCTTTCTAACACATCTTGCCCCTGGGGCGTTAGTACGGCGTCACCGCTAGGGAAAAGCAAGCTGTCGTCGATACGCAGCGTAACACCTTCTTCACCTTGAGAGACACTAACCCCTGGGATATTAAGCTCCGTCATTCGCGGCTTTAGCCCGCTGTGACGTGGATGAATACCGGTTGCTAAGCTGGCCAACGGAAGCGAGGTGATAGCACTTGCAGAACGCATTCTATCGCGATCAAAGGCTTCCCCTCCCCCCGGCGGGGTCAATGCAAGCAGTAAGACAAACAGCGTGATTAACAGCGTTAATACGTCTAAATAGCTCGTTAGCCAACCTTCATCGCCCTCCCCTGACACAGTGGGCAATTCCAGTGCGTGCCGTGAATCACGATCTAGCATAGCGCTATCCTTTTGCCGCAGAACTAACTGTTGGCCGCGGTTTTACAGAGGCATCACGGATCTCGTCATGATAATTAGCCACAAAGGAGTTGAGCGTTTCTTCAATAAAAGAAGGCAGCCGCCGTTTAGTAATTAGCGAAATGCCCTCCAGCACCATGTTCATGGTGATAAGTCGCTCTTCCGTGCGCCGCTCTAGCTTGACGGCAATCGGTTTGAACACCAGGTTGGCGAGCAGAATACCGTAGAACGTTGTCAGCAGAGCCACCGCCATGCGCGGGCCAATAACGTCAAGGTCACCTGCATCCATCACTTCCAGCATATTGACCAGCCCCACCAAGGTGCCAATCATGCCAAACGCGGGCGCATAGGTGGCCATGGTACGAAATATCTGCGCCTCAGCATGCTCCCGCGCCTTTAATCGTGCGATTCGCCAGCGCAGCATATCGAAAATTTCGTCCTCTTTCGTGTTAGCAATCACCAGTTGAATCCCGGTGCGCAAAAAGGGGTTACGGGTATGCTCTAGCTCCTTCTCAACCGCCCTGACATCGCCTTTGAACCACAGCCGTGCCATGGAAACCAGTTCGTTGATATCATCTCGCACATAGGTGTTTTCACGCCGAAACACCAACCCCACCAGGCGCACCACGCGTAGCACTTCTTTCAGCGGATAACTAATAAAGGTAGCCGCCAAGGTGCCCGTCACCACAATGGCTAGCCCCGGCAAGTTGATAAAGCTTTCTGGCGACTCTGCAGTAAAAAACAGCACGCTTACCAGCAAAAGCATGCTGGCAAAAATACCGATCAGCGTAGATGGGTTCATCAACGGCTCCTCGCCGGTTATTCGTGATTGATAGTAGCGTTAGGTGGTGTCATATAAGCGAGCGCGAAGCCTGCTAATCGCTTGGCTGTGAAGCTGGGAGACACGGGATTCAGTCACACCCAGCACCGCCCCGACTTCTTTAAGGTTCAGCTCTTCTTGGTAATACAACGCCATCAGTAGTTTTTCACGTTCAGGTAAGGCATCGATCGCATCAATTAACGACTGACGCTGCTGTTTATCTAACAACTGTTCGAAGGGCAGGTTAGTGGCTTCCTCTTTCGCAGACTCGGCCCCTTCGGCCACCAGCTCTTCAAAGGGCAACAACTGGCCACTGTTCGTATCGTTGAGCAATTGCTGATACTCACTAAGCGGCATATCCAGGTCACGCGCGATTTCACCCTCTTCCGGCGGGCGCCCTAACTGCTGCTCAAGACGACGCACCGCATCATCCACAGCTCTGGCAGAGCGGCGTACACTACGCGGCAACCAGTCACGTGTTCGCAGCTCATCCATCATGGCACCGCGAATACGCTGACTTGCAAACGTGGCGAACGTTGCCCCCTGGGTCGCATCAAAACGCCCTAGTGCCTCTAATAAGCCCACCATGCCGGCTTGAATAAGATCATCCAACTCAATACTTGCGGGTAGTCTTACCTGCAGCGTTAAGGCCTGACGTCTTACCAGTGGCATGTATTGGGTTAACAGCTCGCTCTGTTTAATCCTGCCTTGTGCTGTATACATCCTCGTGCCTCACGGCTGAACTCTGTTCACTGGTAATTCACAATCACTTGTAGTTCCTGCACCCGTACCGGGCGCTGGCCCGGCGTCAACGCAAAACGAAAGTACAGCGGCCCACTGACCTGTTTACCGGCTAACGCAGTGGTTGAACCTCGCATAGCAGTCAAAGGAACACACTGCTCAGGGTGGCATAGCCACGCATTAACCGGCGCATTAACCGGCATTTGAAAACGCCAATGAATACGCTCTATCGCAGCATGCTCTACCTGCGCCCCTGCCGGTGGTTGAATGGGCTGGCTGCTGACAGCTCGGTCACTCATCGCGACCAGTACGCTAGGCACCTCACTACTCCAACTGCCCGTAGCGGCATAAACACTCATGGTGATGGCGCTTAGCGCCACCATCAACACGGTTTTGAAGTTATCAACCTTGAAGCTAGCGATCTCAAAATAGTCCATTATGTTAAAACTATGTGCGTAACTATCGTGTTGTAATAACGCTTCTTGAAACCAGCGAGAATAGACATTGTTATTCCTTATAGGGGCGCTTGATAGCCACTGTTAAAGCACGGCCACATGGCGTCAGGCTAGCGTCATCGCGCCAGCAGTAAAAGCTCTATATCCAAGTAATAGCTGGCTGCTTCGCGCAGGTTATCGAGCAGACCTCTGCGCGGCAAGTTTGGCTCGTGCAGTGCTAACAGCTGCCTAGGGCCACCGTTCTCCTGCACTTGCCGAAGCGAGCGATACATCTGTGCGAAAGCATCGGCATCGCTATTAATCCATAGCGCCCAACGCGGAAAGCGCTCTTTCAGTTGGCCAAGATTAGCGGCATCCGCATTGACGATGTGAATATCCCAATCATCCGGGTCGCCAGCCCAACGTCGCCCCAGCACAGACCATTGGGCTAGGCGCCCTTTTACTCTTGCCACCTGCTGATCGCCACCGTTAGGCATACCGATCACGATAAGCGGCTTTTGCGGCACCGAGGGCGGTGCAGTGGTTTGCGTTTGGGCAGCAGTTGGCGGCACCGTCAAAGAGTCGGTCATAGCGGTCAGTGACTCAGCCGTAAGTTCGTCTCCCGTGGGGTCACTTTCAACTGACTCTGCTTGGCGCTGCTGGCGCTGTAAATCTGCCCACTTGCGCAGGCCCGCTGCCTGATCCTGGGCACTCATACCAGCCCCTCACGGCTAACGCTGCTGAGTTGACGAATGGCGTCACGGGCCATAAACGCGTGAACAAGCGCATCTAGCATCGCCGTGTCGCGCCGCTTACGCGTGGTGCCCAATAACCTTAGCAAATCGGAACGCAGTGCTATCGCAGCGTCATCATTGGCGATATCTAAGTGTCCCGCTGCTGCGGCGATACCGCTGGCCATCAATAAGCGAACCTCCGTGCTTACTTCGCCATCATCCGCATCTTTCAACTGCTGCCAAGCGCGTTTGGTTAGGCTAGACACCCCTTCGCTTTGCAGTTGGATAACCAGAAGCGAACGCACATCTGCACCTAATCGGGCAGGCGTTAACCAGTAGCGGCGCGCGATGCGTTTGCCATTTTCTGGATCGCGAACTTCACCAACCCATGCCAACAGCGGTGTACCAGCGGCGTCCTCTACAGCAATATGGGTATGCCACAGCTGCACTGTTTGCCCACGAAAACGCAGATCAGTGTGATCTGTGAGCGGGCTATCTGTGAACAGCTGGCGCAGGACATAACGCTCGCCCTGACAGTATACCCGCTGAGTGGCAGCTACTAGCGTGATCCAGGTCAAGTGTTGGGCTTCTAGCCACGCTAACGTGGCGGGGTCGGGAAATACGGGGAGCAGATGTACGGCGGCCCCCAGCGTTTCGCCCTGGCGCAGCAGCCGTGATTGCCAGCCTGCGGGCTGACGGTGCTGTAGGCTGGTTAGCGCTAGCCAACCGCCATCGGCGTCTAGCCCAAGATCGGGCATCGACCAGTCACAGCCTCGCTCATTACGGCGGGGAGACCATGCCATGCCCAGCCCCTTATCCGCGCAGGGCTCGCTAGCCAGTAGTGCATCCAAGCGTCTGTCTTGCACCACGCCCGGTAAAGAGGCGATATCCCATACCGACTCTAACGCTGAAAACCCAATAATCCTTTCACGCAGCCGCGTCAGCACAGAGCTGAGGCGGCGCCCTTGCCCCAGCACGTCTCGCGACCAGCGCGGCAGACTCACCGAGTGAGGCTGCGAAGCGGAGGGCGAAGATCGCCCTTCACGCACTCTTCCCAATGGGGTATTAAGCGCTTGATCGATCAGCGCAGCAGGGTCCGCAACCGCCATATCTTCTGGAACACGTTGCCCGTACGAACCAAATAACACCCGCAAGCCATGGCGTATGACAATATCTAGCACGGGGGCTAACCGGCCAGCTTCGTCCTGCTTGGTAATAATGCAATCATCTAACTCAGCGCCAGCCGCCCGTGCGGCTTGGCGATAGCGCAACACGACCTCTTCCAATGTTTCAGGCTGGCTAGCTGCATTCAACAGCAGCACTAAGCGGACGGACGCTTGCCCACCCTGCAAATGGGCAATTTGCTCAATCACACGCTGGTCACGCTGACTCATACCGACGGTGTCGATAATCACCCACTGTTTACCCTGCAATCGTCCGACCAGCTCATCAATCGGTTGCTCGGCGTCTAAGGCATACATGGGGGTATCAAGCAGGCGGGCATAAATTCGTAGCTGTTCGTGGGCACCAATACGAAAGCTATCAGTGGTGACAAGGGCCACAGGGCGCGTACCGTGGCGCATCACGAAACGTGCTGCTAGTTTCGCAGTGGTGGTGGTTTTCCCCACCCCTGTTGGCCCCACCAGCGCGACAATTCCTGCTTGATCGAAAAAGCCGGTTTCTTCTTTCAGTACGGGTAACCGCGCCATTAGCTGCCCACGAAGCCACTCCATCGCAAGCGCGCTATCGGCATCCGGCTGAGCCAATGACGTCGGCAGCGCCGCCAGCACCTCGTTGCTTAGCTCCTCGCTGAAACCAACGCTAAGCAGGTGCTGGCGCAAACGAAAGATAGGGTCGTCAGTGGTGGCAGAGACGGGCGCATCGGCAGTTGGCTGCCGCTGGGACAGCAGCTCCCGCATCTCTTGCATCTCGCGCAGCAAGCGTTCACTCATTGCCTGCAGCGGATCTGAATCTTGCGCTGAAAAGGCGATTTGGGGAGCTGGGGTAGGTGGAGGTGGCGACGTAGGGGAAGGTTCAAAATGATCGACCGCTTCATCCGCCATCGCCAATATTTCAACCCCACCCTCGGTACGGCGATTGGCGACAATTAAAGCGTCATCACCTAATGTTTCGCGCACTTGGCGCATCACATCGCGGCTGTTTGCTCCAACAAATCGTCTCACGCTCATGCTTTACCTGCGCCTCTTCTTGATGGCTTGGAACGGATGTCCTGCGTCAGTCTCATCCTCGCCCTCCGACTACCGTAGTGACTCGTAACGTACGGTCATCCGGTATTTCTGCTTGAGACATCACCACCAAATGACGCACGCGCCGACGTAAGAAACGTGATAGAACAGCACGCAGCGAATGTTGTACGACCAGCACCGGTGCTTCACCGCTACCTTCATGGCGCTCCAGGGCCTCTTGTGCCTGCGTCATGAGCGTATCAGCAAGCCCGGGCTCCATCGCACCGTTACCATTCATGGCCTGCATAAGCACTTGCTCTAACTGGGTATCGAGTCCCATCACGTTGAGCGTTTCCTGGCCGGCAAACCACTGCTGGGTAATCGCTCGACCCAAGGCAATGCGCACCAGTGCGGTCAGTTCATTAGCATCTTTTTGCTGCCCAGCATGTTCTGCCAGAGTATCCAGCACCGTGCGCATATCGCGTATCGAGACATCTTCATCGAGCAGATTCTGCAAAATACGCTGCAGTACGGTGAGTGAAATGGCTTTCGGCACCACCTCTTCGACTAGCGACTTTTGATCCTCGCCCAGCTTATCGAGCAGCTTTTGCACTTCTTGCCGCCCCAGCATTTCTGGCGAGTGGCGATGCAGCAGGTGGTTTAAGTGAGTAGCAATGACCGTACTGGCATCCACCACGGTATAGCCGTATACCTGGGCGTGTTCACGCTGATTGGCATCGATCCAGATGGCGGGCAAACCAAAGGCCGGATCTTGGGTGGGCGTTCCCTGCAATTCGCCTGATACCTGACCTGGGTCGATTGCCAGCCATTTGCCCGGCTGTGCATCCGCACGACCAATTTCAGCCCCCTTCATAGAGAGTACGTAGGTATTCGGCGGCAGTTCCAGGTTATCGCGTATATGCACCACGGGCGGTAAGAACCCCACCTCTTGGGCAAACTTCTTGCGCACACTTTTGATCCTAGCCAGCAGCTCCCCTTTCTGGCGGGAGTCCACTAGGGGAATAAGCCGATGCCCCACCTCAAGCCCCAGCGTATCAACCAGTTGCACATCTTCCCAACTGGCTTCCGGTGACTCTTGCTGGGGCAGTGGCGCTGCTGAGATTTCCTCTTTTACCAACGCCTGCTCTTTTTGGCGAATCAAATACCACGCCAAGCCCGCCAGTAGGGCTGTAAAAATAAGAAATACCAGGTTTGGCATCCCAGGCACCATGCCCAGCAGCCCCATCACCATCGCAGAGAGGATCATGACCTGAGGGTTAATAAATAGCTGGCTGATCATTTGCTGACCAACATCCTGGTCAGTGTTGACGCGCGATACAGTGACACCGGCGGCGGTTGAAATCACCAGCGCAGGGATCTGGGCCACAAGACCATCGCCAATAGTTAGCAAGGTATACGTACGAGCGGCATCAGCAAAACCCATATCGTGCTGCATCATACCGATCAATAACCCACCGATGATATTGACCACCATGATGACCAAGCCAGCCATGGCATCACCACGCACAAACTTGCTCGCACCATCCATAGAGCCATAAAAATCTGCTTCCTGGGCGACTTCAGCACGCCGCTTTTTAGCGTCCTCTTCACCAATCAGGCCTGCGTTCAGGTCCGCATCAATCGCCATCTGTTTGCCAGGCATGGCATCTAGCATAAAGCGAGCGCCCACTTCGGCAATACGCCCAGCCCCCTTGGTAATAACCATGAAGTTGATGATCACCAGGATCAAAAAGACCACCAGACCAACGGCAAAATTACCGCCGACCAGGAAGGTACCAAACGCTTCGATGACTTTACCGGCCGCATCCCCGCCTTGGTGGCCTTCCATCAGTACAACACGGGTCGAGGCCACATTAAGCGATAGCCGTAATAGCGTGGTAAACAACAGCACCGCGGGGAAAGCGGCAAAATCGAGTGGCTTTTCCGCAAACATGCTGACCAGCAGCACCATGATGGCCAGTGCGATATTGAACGTGAACAGCAAATCGAGCGCGAAGGGCGGCAAGGGCAGAATCATCATGCCCAAGATCATCAAAATCAGCAGCGGCCCTGCGAGCAGCTTCATGCGCACATCGCCCATCCAATCGCGCTGATTGATCAATTGGGTTAAGCCTTTCATGATTGCGCCTCACTGCCACCGGCATCTCGATTGGAACGTTCCATTTCGGGAGGGACCGATAAATTGTCTGGGGTTGGGGGCACCTCGCCTCCTTGTTGTGCGACCTGCTTCAAGCGGTAAGCCCAGGCCATCACTTCAGCCACTGCGGTATACAGTTCCGCAGGTACTTCAGCGTCTAAATCCACGTGATGATACAGGGCGCGCGCCAAGGGAGCGGCCTCCAATCGCGGCACACCGGCTTCCAGGCCTATTTCGCGGATACGTGCGGCCACTGCATCGGCCCCTTTGGCTACTAGCCGCGGGGCGCCCATGCTACCTTCCTTGTACGCCAGGGCTACCGCATAGTGGGTTGGGTTGGTGATAATGACGTCGGCGTCAGGCACTTTACTCATCATCCGCCCTCTGGCCATTGCTTGCTGCTGCTGGCGAATACGCCCCTTGACGTGGGGGTCGCCTTCCGACTCTTTATGCTCTCGCTTAACCTCTTCCTTGCTCATACGCAGCTTTTTCGCATTACTCCAAAGCTGAAAAGGCACATCAATTAAGATAACCACCACTAGCGATAAAACGATCAGACCAGCGGCTAGCGCTGACATATTCAATGCGCTTGCCAATGCTTGCTGAATGGGCTGATTCATTAGCCCCATAAACTTACCAAGGTTGGCGTACAGAAACGCCGCTGCAATGCCACCGACCAGGATTGATTTGGCAATCGCTTTGGTTAATTCAATCAATGCCTGCGACGAAAAAATACGCTGCAACCCTTTTATTGGGTTTAGCTTTGACAGTTTGGGCTGCATTGATTTTGCTGAGACTAGCCATCCCCCTAGTAATGCGGGTGCGACCAGGGCGATCACCGTCAACAGTAAGAACAGCGGCAGCATTGCAAATAGTGTGCGCTGCCCCAGATCCAGCGCATTGACCAGCATCGGGGTACTTTCCATGGCATGACGGCGCTCGAATAAGAAGGCCTGCTCCATCACCATGCCCAACTGGTCATAGAGCATTTGCCCCATGCTCCACAGCCCGATCACACCGCCTAGTAGCAGCAAAAAGGTCGCCAGTTCTCGAGACCGGGGTACTTGGCCTTCTTCCCGGGCTTTGTCTAAGCGTCGGGGTGTGGCCTCTTCCGTCTTTTCCTGATCGCTGTCGTTATCTGCCATGCGGCCATCCGGCGGTATATTGCGTGGCTTATCATAAATTCAGCCGCCCCGAGGGACGGCTGAACAAATGCCTATAGTGCCAGATACTGCCTTTCACAATGTCTTAATAACAACGCATTAAAAGCCTAATTCGTCCAATAAGTCGTCGACCTGATCCTGACCAGTAACGATGTCAGGCGCATTGTCCTTCACCTGAGGACCATTCAACAGCTCTTCATTACGACGTGCGTTGTCATTTTTCCATTGGTCTTCTGCCTTACGCTGCATCGACTCACGGACATGGGCACCCGGCACGTTATCGATCAGCACTTGCACCAACTGATGCTCAATTTCTCGGATGACATCCATCATCTTCTTGATGACCTGGCCGGTAAGATCTTGAAAATCCTGGGCCATCATAATATCGAGCAGTTCTTTATTTGTCGCTGCAGCAATGGTTGGCACATCACTTAGATAGGTGCGTGTCTCTTTTACCAAGGCTTTGGCATCATCCAACTCTTGGGGCGCTTCAAACCACTCGGCCCAGCGCTTATCGAGCGCTTCAGCACGGTCAGAGAGTTGGTCTTGCAATGGCTGGGCGCGATCAATAGCGTTTAATGCACGCTCAGCTGCCTGCTCAGTCATGGTAGCGACGTAATGCAACCGGTCACGCGCGTCAGGAATTGCTTCCGCTGCTTTCTCGATCTCTTTGTCCAGACCCAGCTCTCGCATGTTGTCGCGTAACATACGGGTAAGTTTGCCGATGCGAAAGATCAGGTCTTCAGCGGCTTCCTCAGATAGCTGGGTAGCGCTATCCTGCTCATGCTGACTCATCGTGTTGTCTCCTCGTTAACCGAGCACTCAGGCACAGCCGCTTCATTTACCCATCTTATCGAAGATTTTGTTTAGCTTTTCTTCGAGTGTGGCTGCTGTAAACGGCTTGACGACGTAGCCGTTAGCGCCCGCTTGGGCGGCCGCGATGATGTTCTCTTTTTTGGCTTCCGCGGTCACCATCAATACGGGTAGCCCTTTCAGTGCTTCATCCTGGCGGATCTCTTTAAGCATTTCTAAGCCGTCCAGATTAGGCATATTCCAATCAGATACAACGAATTCGAAGTTACCCGCACGCAGCTTATTCAGCGCGTCCTGACCATCTTCTGCTTCATCAACATTGGTAAAACCTAGCTCTTTCAACAAGCTGCGAACGATCCGACGCATGGTGGGAAAGTCGTCCACTACCAGGAAACTCATGTTCTTATCGGCCATTGGTCATCCTCTCAATCAAATTATTTCTAAAATAACGATGCTTAAAAACAGTCCTTAAAGCAGTTCTTAAAACCGTCCTTAAAACCGTTCTTAAAACGGCTATTAAAACCTAGAACGCTTCCCACTCGTCGTGGTGGCTGGGCTCTGGGGTTCGGCGAGTGCGGGGCGCAGTGGCTGCCTGCGGCCTGGCAGCAGGCACGTTTACTTGGCTACTCGCTGGCAGTGCTTGACGCTGCACTCCCGCTTGGCTGGTTAACAAAGCAAAGACAGCCACCGCCTCTTCTAACTTATTTGCTTGCTCTTCAAGCGACATAGCCGCCGCGGAGGCTTCCTGAACCAGTGCCGCATTCTGCTGGGTCACTTCATCCATCTGCCCTACCGCTTGGCTTACCTGCTCAATGCCATCGCTCTGTTCCTGAGACGCTGCAGAAATCTCATCCATAATATCGGTCACCCGACGGACAGCCGTCACCACGTCGGACATAGTGGTGCCCGCTTGTTCTACCAGCGTAGAGCCTTGCTTGATTTGTGCAACAGAGGCATCTATCAGTGTTTTGATCTCTTTTGCCGCATCGGCACTGCGGCTAGCTAAGTTGCGAACCTCGCCTGCCACAACGGCAAAACCACGCCCTTGCTCGCCAGCGCGAGCCGCCTCTACCGAGGCATTGAGTGCCAAAATATTGGTTTGAAAGGCGATAGAGTCGATCACACTGGTGATATCTGCCACTTTTTGGGAACTGGTAGAAATACCGTGCATGGTCTGCACTACCTGCTCAACCACTTGGCCACCTTGCTCGGCAGTGGTAGAGGCATCTGCGGCCAGCGTGCTTGCCTGACGCGCATTGTCGGCATTTTGCTTAACCGTTGCCGTCATTTGTTCCATGCTGGCGGCCGTTTCTTCGATCGAAGCAGCCTGCTGCTCAGTGCGTGATGACAGATCCGCATTGCCACTCGCTATCTCTCGAGTGCCGTGATGGATTTCACTACTGCCTTCTCGAACACGTGTCACGATCGCCGTCAGGTTTTGCTGCATCGTGCCCATCGCTGAAAAAAGACGCCCCACTTCATTTTTGCCTGATGCGGGAACGGATTCCGTTAGGTCAGCCTGAGATATTTTGTCCAACCGTCTTACGGCATCATTCAACGGCGCGATGACCGTACGGCGTAATGCTATATAGATGAACACTGTCACCAATAGCGCAATTGCCACGGCAAGCGCATTGACTAACATAAACATATCGCCTTGCGCATCAGCATCGCCACGAATGCTATCTACCCGCTGAAAACCATACTGCACGAAAGCCGTCGCACTATTGGCTAAGCTGTTCAATGGCTCAACCAGTTCACCCCGAAGCTGATTGAAGGTACTGATGTCCATGGTTTCGAACGTCGCATGCTGCTGTTTGACCAAGGCCAGTACTGTGCGGAAGTCTTCTATCAATGCCTCGCCCAATGCCTCACCTTGCCCCGCGCGTGGCGACGCAGCGAAGCTTTCAAAACGCTCTTCGGCACGCGCAATTCGATCCAGAGCAATGTCGACCTGGGCATTGGATTGGCGTGTTTGACCGACCATTAAAAAGTTGGATGCCGTTTCCATGGCCAGCATTGCCTGGTTGAGCAATGAGTCAGCGCGATTAATCTCGTTGAGCTGACTATTACTGATGAGGCTATAGGTTGACAGGTTGGCCTGAGCATTACGATCTGCCATAAAACTGATACCAGCTAACACCACTATCAGCATGACAAAGCTAGCCAACGCGGCAATAACGGCAGAGTGAATACTGATATGACGCAGTGAGCGTGTCATTTTTGTCCCCTTTTTTTATTTATGCGCAATGGGGTGTTATACCCGCTGAGCACGCCCTGAAGCGGCAATTAAGGCCATCAACCGCGATGGAATATCATCTAAAGCAACCACTTCTACTGCTCCCCCGACGGCGATGGCTTCTCTTGGCATACCAAACACCACACAGCTTTCTTCATTTTGCGCAATGGTGGCCGCCCCAGCTTCCCGCATCTCAAGAAGGCCTACAGCGCCATCCTTACCCATGCCGGTCAAAATCACCCCAATGGCGTTTTTACCCGCATGCTTGGAAGCAGAGTGAAACAGCACATCAACAGAGGGACGATGACGGTTGACCGGCGGGCCATCATTTAAGCGCACGACATAGTTAGCACCACTGCGGACAAGCTCTAGGTGCTGGTCGCCTGGGGCAATGTAGGCATGGCCTGGCAAGACACGCTCGCCATCGGTGGCTTCTTTTACGCTAATTCGGCACAGCCGATCTAGCCGCTCGGCGAAAGAGCGGGTGAAACCACCGGGCATGTGCTGGGTAATCAAGATGGCTGGCGCATTCGCCGGCAGTGGTTCGAGCACTGACCGGATCGCTTCTGTGCCGCCTGTAGAAGCACCAATGATAATCAGCTTTTCACTCGACACCATGGGTGCTTTTAGCTGTGTCGGTGGCGGCGCATTTTTATGGCGAGCTTGGCGAGGACGCGAGCGGGCCGCGGCGCGAAGCTTATCGGTAATTTCAGTTGCATACTCCATCATGCCGCTGCGAATACCCAAGCTGGGCTTAGCCACAAAATCCAATGCGCCTAACTCTAACGCACGCAGAGTAATCTCTGAGCCGCTCTGGGTCAGTGATGACACCATGAGTACCGGCATAGGGCGAAGCCGCATTAACCGTTCAAGAAAATCAAGACCATCCATCCGCGGCATTTCTACGTCCAGTGTCAGCACATCAGGATTGTGTTGTTTGATCAGATCCCTCGCAGCAATGGGGTCTGGCGCGACGGCGACGACTTCCATATCCGGCTGAGAGTTGATTATTTCCGTTAACAAATCACGAATCAGCGCCGAGTCATCAACGCACAACACTTTGATTTTGGCTGCGCTCAAAGCACGCCTCCTTTATTACGGTAGCCACCTGTGTGCCAACCCACTCCGCTAAGGCGATTGCCCAAAGGAGTTAACGCACGTAACCGATTTATTTTTTTGCGAGGGTATAAACCGTTTGCCCACGCAGCTTGAATGCATCGCTGATATACGAAAAATTTTCCGAGTGTCCCGCAAACAGTAACGCGTCTGGCTTCATTAGCGGAGCAAACCGTTTTAGAATCTTAGCCTGGGTATCTTTATCGAAATAAATCATTATATTGCGACAAAAAACGGCATCGAAAGGGCCTTTTACCGACCACTGGGGCGCCAGCAAATTAAGCGGCAAAAACTCCACCAACGATGATACTTCTGGCCTTACGCGTGCCAAACCTGCATGACTACCGGTGCCTTTCTGGAAAAACCGCTTAACCCGCCCTTCCTCTAACTTACGCACCTGTTCAAGCGGGTAAATACCGGCACGCGCTTTGCTTAGTGCGTCGGTGTCAATATCAGTGGCAATGACTTTGGCCTGGGTAGCTTTTGGCCCCAGTGTTTCTAACAGCGTCATTGCTATCGAGTAGGGCTCTTCCCCGGTGGACGCCGCTGAGCACCAGATAGTCACGGGACTTTGCTGTTTCTTAATGTGCTCAGCTAATAGCGGAAAGTGATGCGCCTCACGAAAAAAAGCGGTGAGATTGGTGGTTAAGGCATTGGTAAACGCCTCCCACTCTTTAGCGTCCGGCTGACGCTCCAACCGAGACAGATAGTCGGTAAAACGTGTAATACCATGGTGACGCAATCGCTTGGCTAAGCGGCTGTAGACCATTTCACGCTTATGCTCAGCCAGCACTATTCCGGCGCGCTGGTAAATCAATTCCCGTATACGCGCAAAGTCGGCATCGGTTAGCACAAGATCACGTTCGATCTGCCCTCCCGATGCCCACTGGCCGACATCAACTCCCCGCTCGCGTTGGTCGATCAAAATTCTTCCCACTCCTCTACTGCGGCCAGCTGCCGTGTGGTTGGCGACGAAGGCGGTTTAGTTGGGCTATCTGGGAGCTGAGCTCGCGATCGATAGGCAGTAGGGGCTGTACTAAGCGCTGTTGTTGGCGAGTTCTGATGGTTCAAACGAAACGCCTCAACAGACAGGGCTAATAAGCCCGCTTGCTGCTCTAATGCCACGGCGGCACGTGCTGTTTCCTGGACACGAACGGCATTCTGCTGTGTCGCTTGATCCATTTCGGCAACGGCTTGGTTCACCTCCGCGATACCATGACTCTGTTCTGCTGACGCTGACGAAATATCATGCATGATCTGGGTAACATTGCGCGCCGCATCGGCAACCTCACTAATCGCTACTTCGGCTTTTTTGACCAGCCCAGCCCCCACATTGACTTCTTGATTAGAACCATCAATCAGCACACGAATCTCTTGAGAGGCGCTTGCGCTTCTTCCTGCCAGCTTACGCACTTCTTCAGCAACCACCGCAAACCCACGACCATGCTCCCCGGCCCTGGCAGCTTCTACCGATGCGTTGAGCGCCAAGATATTGGTTTGGAAAGCAATCGAGTCAATCACATTGATAATGTCAGTCATTTTTTGCGAGCTTTGGGTAATTCGCTGCATATTCTCGACCAACTGCGACATGAGCTCTCCGGTTTGGGTCACTTGCTTAGCATTGTTATCGGCAAGACGACGCGCTTCTTGAGCGTTATCGCTGTTTTGAC
Source organism: Halomonas sp. XH26 (assembly GCF_024138895.1). Classification (NCBI taxonomy): domain Bacteria; kingdom Pseudomonadati; phylum Pseudomonadota; class Gammaproteobacteria; order Oceanospirillales; family Halomonadaceae; genus Halomonas; species Halomonas sp. XH26. Next base: position 125,848 of record NZ_CP071889.1, on the reverse strand, counting down.
GCACGGTCGTGGTCATTTCTTCCATGCTGGATGCGGTTTGCTGTAGCGATGCTGCCTGTTGCTCGGTACGAGACGATAAAGCCTCATTACCGTTGGCAATATCCCGAGCAGCAGGTGTAACCACATTAATACCGCCTTTTACATCGCTAATAATGCTGCTCAAACTTTTCCGCATAGTGTTCAGCGATTCCATCAGCATCCCAACTTCATCACGCTGATGGGGAGGCACTTTAGCCGCTAGGTTTCCACCCGCGATTTGCAAGGTAAAGCGAGACGCGCTTTTTAGCGGCCGAACAATGGAACGTAACGTCATCACCCCAAGCAGGATAAGCGCCAGTACGCCAACACCTAGCACAGCGGCTTGAGCGCTTAGCATGCTGGCTTGACCTTGCTCAGCATCGGCAGCCATCACCTCGGCGTCAGCCTGTTTTTCGGCGATGAGCTGGTTCACCATCGACGAGAGTTCGCGCCCTTCGTTATTCATTACACTGATGACCGCGTCCAAGCCGGTGAACACTTGATACGTGTCTTCTGCTTGCAAGACGGTTTCCGCCTGGAACATGCCATTGTCTAAAAAGGTTTGCAGCTGAGCGTTGAAGGAAGTGGCAAGCGCTGTCGTGTTGACATCACGGGAGTAGTATTGCTGCCAAGCGGACTCAATCGTCGCCGCGCTATTGGCAATCATGTCCCCCATCTCAAAGCGCTGCTGAATCAGCTCCATACGCTCTGGTTCAATCATGGCCTGGCGCGTTTGCGCGATGGTCTGGTCTATTTGCTGTAAGCGAATAACGTCTTGCAGGCCATCATTATTAAGCGTCGCTAGCCGCTCTCCTGCGACGTTAAGGCCATACAGCCCAAGGCCACCACTCACCAGCAGCAGCGCGCCAGCAACGACAATCATGCCAATCAATTTAGCGCGCAGAGTATCTAGTCGTATCCGTTTTAAGCGTTGAGTTAGGCCTTTCTTACGCAACCGCCCCTTGTCTAAATAGAGCTGTTTGTTACGGCCTTCACGTATTTCAGCGTAGGCCTGTTCCGCTTGGGCAATCGCCTCTCGGGTTGCCTGCACCCTGACAGAGGCATAGCCAACGACGTGGTCGTCTTCAATAATCGGCGTTACGCTGGCACTAACCCAGTAGTGGTCGCCATTCTTACAACGGTTTTTAACCAGCCCTCGCCATGTTTCACCGCTTTTCACGGTCTGCCACAGGTTTTCAAACGCCGCTGGCGGCATATCCGGGTGCCGTATCAAGTTATGGGGCGCACCTACCAGCTCTTCTTGCTGGAAACCACTTATCTGGATAAACGCTGGGTTTACATAGGTAATACGCCCTTTAAGATCCGTGCGCGAAACAAGGAAATCATCACTCTGAAGTTCAACTTCACGCTGAGTGACTGGCTGGTTATTACGCATCCGCATACCTTATTTTTAGTATTGAAGCCGAGGAAGTAATGAGCCTAAACCGCAAGGCTTAAAATGCTTCCCACTCATCGACTGCCATGTTGCGAGCGGGTATTTTTTTGGCCGCTGGAGTTTGGGCGGCAGGTACTTGCTGAAGAGCGCGGGGCCGCATGGCATAACCAGATTCCTGTTTCCCCTCAGCCAGGGCAGGCGTCACATGGAAGCGCTCAACCGCTTCTCTAAGGCGTGCCGCTTCGCTTTCTAATTCGTTGGCGCTACGTGCTGCCTGTTGAACCAGCTGGGCATTTTGCTGAACAACCTGATCCATTTGGGCAACCGCTTGATTAACTTGCCCAATACCATTGCTTTGCTCTTCAGAGGCAGCCGCAATCTCATCCATAATATCGTTAACACGCTGCACCGCGGCGACAAGATCCTGCATGGTTTTTCCCGCGTGATTCACCCGCTGGGTACCCGCATCCACTTTGCCAAGCGATGCATCGATCAGCGTACGAATTTCTTTAGCAGCATTAGCACTGCGGCTAGCGAGACTGCGAACTTCCTGCGCAACAACGGCAAACCCTTTGCCATGCTCGCCAGCACGGGCGGCTTCTACCGACGCGTTTAAGGCGAGAATATTGGTTTGAAAAGCAATGTTATCGATCACCGTAATAATGTCGGCAACTTGGTGGGAACTCGCGCTAATGTCCTGCATGGTTTCAACAATATTGGCAACTTCTTCGCCGCTGCGTCTGGCGGTTAGCGTTACCTCATTGGCGAGCTGACTGGCTTGTAGTGCATTGTCTGCGTTGTGCCCAACGGTAGAGGCTAACTGCTCCATGCTCGAGGCCGTCTCTTCTAGCGAAGAGGCCTGCTGTTCAGTACGTGAGGAGAGGTCGTTATTGCCACTGGCAATATGCTGAGAGCGCTCAAAAATTGACGCGCCGCTTTGGCGTACCACACCAACGGTTTCAGACAGTGAAGACTGCATGTGCGCCATCGCTGTGTACAACCTGCCAATTTCATTATTACCAGGCGAGGTAATTTGCTGGCTTAGATCGCCCTGAGCCATTTTCTCAAAGTAACCGACCAGACGATCCAGGGGACGCAACACATTAACAGTCACTCCCCACACCACCACCGCGACCGTTACGCCGGTCATAATGACCACGCCAATCAGCATCCAGCGAATGCGTGTCGCAAACTCACTGAACGCCGCTTGCTGCGCCTGCAAATCACTCGATGCCTGCACAATAGCGGCACCGTGGTGGAGTGCATAAAGACCTATACCGCAGGCCACCACCACCAACATTGAAAAAGTGGCTAATACCAGCCCCCAACTAAGGCGCACGGTCATATTGCTCATCATTTGACGCAGTAGCGGTGTCACACGCATTACTCCAAATACAACCGTAGTGGCCGATGCTATCCGTAGCACCAGAGAGGGCTGTTTTTTTGGCTTAAGAAGGCACTCTCCCTGTGCCCAGTCACAAAGGGATTAGCGGCTGCTGGTGCTATCGACTAAAGCCATTTCTTCGCTGGTCAGCAGCTTATCGATATCAACTAACACCAGCATGCGGTCTTCAAGACTGCCTAATCCGCTTAAGAAATCGGAGGAGAGCGTTACACCAAACTCAGGCGCTGGTTTTATTTGCTCGGGTGTTAGTGTCATGACATCGGAAACGCCGTCCACGACAATACCAACGACGCGGTCGGCGACATTGACCACGATGACAACGGTTTGGCCACCGTACTCCACACTGTCTAGGTGAAATTTAATGCGCAGATCGACAATAGGCACAATGACGCCGCGTAGATTGGTCACCCCTTTAATAAAATCAGGGGCATTGGCAATACGCGTGACGTTTTCATAGCCGCGTATTTCCTGAACCTTCAGGATATCAATGGCATACTCTTCTTCTCCCAAAGAGAACACCAAAAATTCGCGATTATCGGCTTCTGCGGCGGACAACACCGCTCCATTGTTTGCCTGGCTCATGACGGCTCGGCCTCCTGGTAATAAGAGAGATGGGGATAATTCACCTGTTTTCCGGCTTCTTTCTTGGCACGGCTTAACCGGTGTAAACCTGTAATATCTAGAATTAGCGCGACGCTACCGTCACCAAGGATGGTCGCCGCCGAAACGCCCGGCACTTTGCGGTAATTATCTTCTAAGTTCTTTACAACCACCTGTTGCTGGCCAATCAGCTCATCGACCAACATGGCATAACGACGCCCCTCCCCCTGCACGATTACGGCAATACTTTTGGTCGGGTCGGTAATGGCATTTTCCACATCCAACACTTCATGGATCGCGATGACCGGCAGGTACTCATCGCGCACTTTAAGCACCACATCATCACCCGCCATGGCATACATATCGCCTTTGGCAGGCTGCAACGACTCAAGTACCGTGGAAAGCGGCAAAATAAAGGTTTCGCCGCCCACTTTGATCGACATGCCGTCAAGGATGGCAAGTGTCAGCGGCAACACGATGCGCGTGTTGGTGCCTTCACCCTTCTTGGATTGGATTTCAACCCGGCCACCCATGCCTTGAATATTCCGCTTTACCACATCCATTCCGACACCGCGGCCAGAAACATCTGTGACTTCTTTTGCCGTGGAGAAACCCGGCGCAAAAATCAGCTGAAAAACCTCCTCATCAGACATGTTGTCGGAAACGTTCAAACCATTTTCACGCGCCTTAGCCAACAACCGATCACGATCCATGCCCGCGCCATCATCACGCACTTCAATCAGAATATTGCCGCCCTGGTGGCGTGCCGATAACACCAACTTGCCAACTCGGGGCTTACCTACCGCTTCGCGCTCATCCGGCATTTCGATGCCGTGATCCAAGCTATTACGTACTAGGTGCGTTAACGGATCGGTAATGCGCTCAACCAGACTTTTATCCAGCTCGGTGGACTTGCCTTCGGTGATAAGCTCAATTTCTTTGCCCAACTTACCGGCGGTATCACGCACTACACGTGGGAATCGGCTAAACACAAACTCCATCGGAATCATGCGGATCGACATCACCGCTTCTTGAAGATCCCGCGCGTTACGCTGTAGCAGACTCATGCCATTTTGTAGCGAGCTATTGCCAACGGATTGATCGCCAAGGTCGCTGACCGTTTGGTCTAGCATCGACTGGGTAATAATCAGCTCGCCAACCAAATTGATGATTTGGTCGACTTTATCTACCGACACACGGATTGAGGCTGACTCTGCGGCCGCTTTTTTAGGGGCGGATTTCGCTGGCTTCTCTGGCGAAGGTGCTCTATCAGCAGGTTTAGCCACCGCTGGCGTCGCAGGCTTAGCACTATTAGTAGGCTCAACAACATCAGTAGGCACGGCTACTGGCGCGTCTAACTCAGGGCTAACACTAGCCTCTTCGTTTTTTTCAACCGCTACCACGCTAATTTCAATCTGCTCAGGCTCAATAATGAAGCACATCACTGCTTCAATATCGTCAGCACTAACGTCACCTGTTAGCGTTACTTCGTAACGTTTTTCATCACCCGAGTGGGACTGGACATCACCCAGTTGCTCCAGCTCTTCTACCAGCAACGTGCGATCTTTTTCGCTAACATTCAGTAGCGCAACCAACAGATGGCGCTCGCTTAGCGAGGAGGGTTCAGCAGCCTCGGCGCTGGCTGATGTTTTCTTTTCAATCGTTGGCGCGGGGACCGCAGGTGCATCCAACGTCTGGCCAATTTCTTCTAGTGCGATCTGCTGCAGTGTCTGGCAAATTCGCTCGTAGGCTTCTTGGTTGGGCTCTTCCTCGTTGCGATAGGCATCGAGTTGCTCATGCATGATGTCTTTTGCCTCTAAAAAAGTATCAACGAGGTCAGCTCGCAATGTCAGCTCACCTTTGCGTGCGTGATCTAACAAGTTTTCAAAGATGTGCGTGGTTTTCTGCAGCACGCTGAAGCCGAAGGTACCGGCGCCGCCTTTTATGGAGTGGGCGGCGCGGAAGATAGCGTTTAGCTGTTCGCTATCCGGATCATCGACATCCAGTTCCAGCAGATGCTGCTCCATATCGGCCAGCAGCTCTTCGGCCTCTTCAAAAAAGGTGTCAAAAAAATCCGCTATATCCATGCACCGCTCCACATAAACGTCTTTGTGTTGTGATAAGCCCTGCTCATTCGCTTTCATCGCTCTGAGGCACGCTTTGTGGCAGCGCCTCTAAAAGCGCATCTTCATCAGGTAATGGGCTATCAAGCCCCATAACGCCTGGATTACGAATCGCTTCTGCGATTTCTGGCAATAAGACAACGAGCTCAATGCGACGATTAATCGGGTCTGTCGGCGCAGTGTCAGGCAACCTGACACGATCGGCAAAGCCCGATACGCGCAGCAGTTGATCTGGATCAAGCCCGCCGGCAACTAATTCACGCCGAGAGGCATTTGCTCGATCATTGGACAGCTCCCAGTTACTGTAACCTCGATAACCGCCTGCATAGGGCACGCTGTCAGTGTGGCCGCTGATACTTAAATCATTGGGCAATTCGTTGAGTAGCGGTGCCATCGTACGTAACAGGCTGCGCATGTAAGGAGCTACTTGATCGCGGCCTAACTCAAACATGGGCCGCTGCTCCGTATCGAGCAACTGAATACGTAACCCTTCGCGGGTTAAATCAAAGCGCATTTGGCTGCGTAGGTGGCGCAGCTCGGGGTCTTGTTCAATGGCTCGCTCAATGCGCTCTTGCAAGTCGTTGAAGAAACGCCTCTCCTGAGCACTAGGGCGGCTATGTTGAAGCACATCGATTCGGGCACGTTCGCCATCGCTGTGGGTAGGATCTGGGCCACCACCTGGAATCACCTGAGTGCTTCCTGATCGGTCACCACTGGTCATTGCCGTTATTAATGGCGTACTGAAGTACTCCGCAACACTGCGGCGGGTTTCATCGTCGGAAACACTTAAAATCCACATGACCAGAAACAGCGCCATCAAAGCTGTCATGAAGTCGGCAAGGGCAATCTTCCACGCACCGCCATGGTGGGCATGCACCACTTTTTTGCGCCGAATAACAATCGGACGCTTATCGCCCCCCTTACTCATGCATTACCGCCCTTTTTAGCGTCGCGAACATACTCTTCAAGCTCTGCGAAGCTGGGGCGCTCGGTGCTGTGTAATGCCTTCCGACCAAATTCAACGGCTAACTGGGGAGCATAACCATGCAGGCTGGCCAACAGCGTGACACGGATACACTGGAGCATTTTCTCTGCTTCTTTGGCTTGCCGTTCGGCATAGCTAGCGATAGGACTAATAAATCCATAGCCCATTAAAATCCCCAAGAAGGTACCCACCAATGCCATGGCAATCATTTGTCCCATTTGTTCAGGACTGGCATCTGCGTAGGTCAGTGCTTTAATAACCCCCATTACCGCCGCTACGATACCGAACGCAGGCATTGCATCACCTACTTTGGCAATCGCATCGATGGGAATATGGGCTTCCTGCTCAAATACTTCGATTTCGTGAAGCATTAACTCATCGATTTCCATCGGTTCCATGCCACCGCTCACCATTAACCGCAGATAATCGGTTAAGAAATCCATAATATGAGGGTCTGCAAGCACCGTGGGATGCTCTTGAAACAGGGGGCTTTCCTGGGGGTTGTCAATGTCACGCTCAATGCCCAACATCCCCTCGCGGCGCACTTTAGAGAGGATCTTGTATTGCAGCGCCATTAACTCCATATACAGTGCTTTATTATATTTTTTGGTTCGTTTGAGCCTGGGAAGTATTTTAAACGTGGCTTTAATCGCTTTGCCGTTATTTGCAGCAATAAAAGCACCAACGCCTGCACCGCCAATAATCAGCAGCTCCAGGGGTTGATACAGGGGTCCCAAGCTACCACCTGCCATCACATAACCGCCAAAGACAGATAGCAGTACGACCAAATAACCCAGAGGAATCAGCACAAGCAGTGTCCTTGCGGTATCAGTTTTATTTCAAGGGAACGCTATTTCCGCGTCTCAAAAAGAAGACACAGAAAAGTCCCGCTCCACGCGTTTCTTAGCCATAGCATACGCAGGCGTAGGCAGTTCTAATGAAAAAGTACCCACCCCTTTTGGTGCTATCTATGCGTTAAAGACGCACGTTATTGGTTATATGCTTACCCGCTGTGGGCGTGGCCGTTTTTTATCTTTTAAAGCCGCGCCTTGCGCGTTTTGCCAGCTCGCGAGGGAGGCTGGCAAATACCGCAAACATAATCATGAGCGGGGCTATGCGCATGCGCGACAAAGTGCCCTTCACAACGCGTACACATGTTGAGCTGCAGCAAGTCACTTTCAAAAAACCGTACCAGTGTCCACGCCCGGGTAAGCCCCAGCACCGGTTCAACGTTTTCAAGGTTTATCTGCTCTTCATACAGGCGGTAAGCTTTGACAAAGGCATCGATACGCTCACAGCAGGTATTTTTCTGTATGCTGTTGTAAATGTTATAAAACAGCGACGAATGCACATTTGGCAGCCAGGTTACGAACCAGTCCGCTGAAAAAGGCAACATTCCCTTAGGCGGCGACATCCCCCGCACTTCTTTGTACAACTTAATCAAGCGCGTGCGACTTAGGTCTGTTTCGGTCTCTAATACTTGTAAACGTGCACCTAACTCAATCAGCTCTATGGCCAGTTGTACTTGGTGCATTTCATCAACCAAGCTCTTCTGGCTCACTCTGATTCTCCTACTGGTAACACCTCAAATTCTTCGCAGGCCGACAACAATGAGGCATGCAACCCTGAAAGCCCTTGATCCCGAGGATTCTGGGTAATTTTGCGCAGTTGATGGACGCTCGTTTGGCTTAGCCTGCATATCAGCTGATTATTGCGTGCCAGTTTCGTCAACTGCCGAGCATTTAGAGACACCAGCAGGTCGGCAAGCTCGCTGTCTACTTTTAAGCGAAACATCGCTGCCTCACGGTCTTCGACCAATAGGCGCTGCGCGAGAAGTAAATACGCTAAATTAATTTCTTGAATTTCATCGAGAAAGCTTGTTTGACTCATAGTGTTCCATCGAACGACATGGGCGTTTCATTATGACTTTATACCGACGCCTTAAAGGTTTTTAACATTCCTCTGTCATGGTTACATACAACGTTTGTATTGGCTACCAACGCTCTTGACGAGGAATTAACCCTTCTTCGGATAACTCAAATACCCACACGAGAAGCTCTGCAATCACCTGATATAAACTTGCAGGAACCTCGGCATCGAGATCTAACTGCATCAGCAGTGCCACAAGCTCAGGTGCATCATGCACATAAATGCCTTGGCGCTGAGCCTCCGCCATAATCCGCTCCGCCAACTCGCCGTAACCTTTTGCGATCACTCTCGGTGCCTGATCTTTATCTTGATAGGCTAGCGCGACGGCTTGACGACGATGCTCACCCGATGTCGCCATCATGACTCTCCAAGGTGGCATAGTGGGCTTTCACCTGAACACTGCGAAAATCTAACGCCCGCAGACGTTTTTCCAAACGCTCGCTCCCCAGCTCTAGAGACTGGTAAGTCGACGCCGTATCCGTGGTCAGATCAATGCTTAACACTGATTGGTAAAGTCTGAGTGCTACACTGAACGCTCCCAGATTAGGCACGTCGAGCTGCATATCTGACTGCCAGACACCATCACCCTCTGCTTCTTGCTGGGCACTTTCGCGCTCACCTTCCCGGGTGGGCATATGGATGACTAATGCCATAAAAATACCGGCCCACACATCACCTTCCCAGCGAATAACAGGCATCACGAGCATATCGAGCTGTTGACGCACCAGGCTCTGCAAACTTTCATGCACAATCTCACGGCCACCACGCACTAGCGAACTCTCTTCCATGGCTCGCGCGCTTGCCATATCAATACTGGCGGAAGCGCTCGCAGAGACATTGGCAGGCACACTTTCACGCTGCGCGCCTGCTGGCAGCGTATTATCCATTGGCATAAGCGCGGCTGGGCGGATCAAACCAGCTTGGTCACTTGCCACAGGTATCAGCAGCGAATTCGGCAATATGGCAACGTTTGTATTACTCGCACCCAATGTGGCATTTGCCGCAAAAGGAGGCATTACAAACGTGGCCAGACTGACAGGCAGTAGAGGTCGTGGGCCTGGCTGCATCTGCGGCTCTCGCAGCAATTGTTGTCGGGAAGACTCTCCTTGAAACCATCGCTTTAAATGAGATTCGTAAAACAGTCCGCTATCCCGAACGCTGCTTTCTAACCGACTCGCTAGTGCCGCAGCAGAGGGCGTTTCCTCCAATCCCATCAATGGCGCCTGCGGGCGTATCATCGCGGGTGGTGCGGGAAAGCGCAGCAATACATCGGCGATGGTGCGTGCCGCTGGGCTAAAGTGTGTTTGCGTCGAGCCTAGCGGTGTGCTGGCTGCCTCTCCCTTCGCAGCGGGCAGCCGTTGCCCATCAAGCGAGGAGGAAAGACGCCTAAGATCATCGAGTGGCGATGATAGCGGGCGCCCATCCAAGCTTGAATCGCCTTGCAGTGCGCGCGGCCCCTCACCCGGCGGCACTGGTTGCACAGGCGCGTTAAGAGGACGTTGGGACAGCTCGCCCTTACGCCCAAGCACTTGGTGCATGAGCGTATCGATAAGTGGCGTAATGCCACTCACGAAGCCCCCTTCTCCTGATCGCTACCGATATCGAAAAGCGCCGCATCACCTTGCTGAGGCGCATAAGCACGATGCAGACTTCGCTGACGTTGAGAAACACCTATCAGTTTGCCTAGCTCATCTCGCCGAGCCAACAAACGACGACGAATTTCAACATCATGCTCAAGAATGCTCTCCAGCAACTCTGTTTTTCGCTTCCGGCCATCATCATCAAGCACGGTCTGTTCATCGCGCTGACGCAACGCTTCAACTGACATCACATAGTGAGTTCGCTGCTCGATAAGCTCTGCCCACTGCTCCGCATGCGCGAGCTCGTGCATTTTTGTCACACAGGTGAGTAGCTTGGCGTACGCATCAATGAGCGCTTGCTGGGCATTTTCACGAGCAGTTTCAGAAGCCGACATGCTTTGCCTCACGCACTTTGCTGTTGACCGATTTCACGCCATGCAGAGGCGATGTCTTCAAGCAAACGTTCTGCTTGGTTAAGGCTGTCTTCATCATTTCGAAGATTTGCGGCTAACAATAAGCGGGAAATGTAGTCATAAAGAGAAGCAAGACGCTCAGCAATATCGCCGCCCTTCTCTTGATCCAGCGCAGCCGCTAAGCCATTGTTAATAATATCCAAGGCTTTGGAAATCGACTTCCCCTTTTCAGCCGTGTGACCTGCCTGCATATGAATACGCGCCGCACGGATGGCCGCCTGAGCACCATCAAACAGCATTACAATAAGCTGATGAGGATCAGCTGACATAACGCCGCTTTCCACGCCAACGCGGGCGTAGGCATTGGCACCTCGGCCATAAGCGGCGCCACCGCGGGAGTATGTCATAAGCGGGCTCTCCTTTATTAATGTGAACAACAGCCACACAATCAACGACTAGCGCTGTTTCTCGTTAGCTGTTTCGCGTCCAAAATCGAGCTTATTGACTCGGTTACAACTATTATCGGCGCCTGACTAATAGACTTTAATGTTTACCTTACTTTTCGCTCAGAAAATTTCGTTCTCTTTGCCAAGCAGCAAACAGCTACGTAGACACCGCCACTTCACGTGTTGGCTTACCCAACCTTTCTAGAACGTCGCCACGCAGCGTATTGCCCCACGTCTCGCGCATGGGCGCCTCTGCCTGACGAGTCAACGCCACTTCAGCCGGCGCACCCAGCTCGTCAAGGCGAACAATCCAAGCCATCTGTTCACTGGAAAAATACGCAAGTGACCCCACCGGCAGCGGTTTGAAATGTTCGATATAGCGCTTGGTCCAGCGGGGATCAAATTGGTGAGGGCGGCTCAGCAAATGACGATATATTTGCTGCGCCGTTTTAGCGGGTCGGTCAGCGCGATCACGTCGCATCGCTTCTACCACATCGACCACAGCGCTCGCTTTCGCTAGCTCGTTAATATCATTGCCAGTTAAACCATCAGGATAGCCACTACCATCCAGCCGTTCATTAATACCGCCAATCACCGCTTGGGCAACGGCAGCAGAAAGCCACTGGCAGTGCTGAAGACGATCTAATAGCAACGCCACATGCTCACTCATGGCTTGGCGATGAGTGGCCTCGAATTGTGGCGCCTTAAACAGTATTTGCGGAACAAGCGCCTTACCAAGATCATGCACCAAACCACTCGCTACAATTGCTTTGCGCACATCACGGGGCATATTTGCCCCCACCAAATCGAGCAAATGCACGGCTACTGCAATGCCATGGCGAACAAGCAGCGGCTCTGGCGACAAGCAGCGCGTCGCAAACAGCAGCGCTTCACGGTCTTCTTCATGGAGCAACAAAAGACGGTCTGCATTACGTGATAGCTGGCGAGAATCTATGTCGCTGCCTTGCTGTAAAAGCAGCAGTTGGGCATCCAGATAAGCCGCAATTTTCACTAAGCGCCGCGCCATTGGTGTTGCATAGCGGCGAATATCACGCCGCCCGACATGTTCACTCCCTGCCGTACGTTTGCCAGAATGCTCGAATAGCGGCGATGGCTGACGATCATCCTGCACTTCTTTTTTATAACGGGCGGCTTCACGCTCGATTTCACAGACAAAATACCAAATTTGTCGCTCTTGCTCGGCAGCGCAATTCGTAAAACGGAAGCCTACGCGCAATAGGTGCCGTTCAGGATCGGTTTTTTGATGGCGCGGAACACCCTGCACTTCAAAATAAGTGCCATCTGGGAATGTAAAGGCAAGCGTTAATGGCAGGTCAGCGTCGGCCAACACGCCACTGGCGGTCAGCGGCAACTCTATCTGGCAACCATCTTGGGAAAGGTCGCGTAGCTCCCCGTAAACCCCGTCACCACTTTCGCCACATATTGAAGCGGGCACGACCATGCCTAAACGCAGCTCAGCGCGAAACGATTCGCGGCGCTGGAGCACTTCCAGGGTCGCGGGGTAGTCGCTACAACATAAAAAGCGCCCCCCTGCATGGCGGGTTTCGGTTAACGACAGAAACGGCGTGCGCACCACTTTGCCCTGGGAGTGGCCGCGCAGAAAAAATGACTCACCTTGCTGTAAGCGGTTTAACAAATGATCGACCGAGGATAAGTCCATCACTAGCGTCTTGCCAGCGTACTGCTCCATTAACACGATAGGTTCTGGGTGTGCATCAGCGGAGGCCAGGCAAAGCGACACCCCTCCACCCTCGATCATGGTATTTAAAAGAGAGCTTACGGCCGTTGGACTGGTAACTCTTTCATATTCATCTTGTTGGACTGACATTCTCGTCTCGCTCGCTACCACGTTGTTATTACGTCACACCCACAAAAAGGCGACAGAGCATATCAGAAGCTTTTGGGCTGTCGTTATAACGATCACAGTCCTACGCTATGCAAAAATAAAGTTTGTAGCTCCCCGGCCGATAGTAGTGAAGAGGCCTATAGCTACGATTCGACGGCCTTACCACCTTGTTGCCACCACGCCGCGTGGCTTTTTTCTAAAGGATTCCGTCTATGGGCCCCTTGTTAATTGATGAGCTAATCTCGATAGCAACAACTCCCTATCAATCAACCAACTACCAACTAAGCGACTACCAATCAACCAATCCAAAAACATCGTCACAGCCAGCACCTGGCATCACAGGCGTTGTCGGAGAGCAGCCTGAACTCCGCAGCGTAAGCAAAGAGTCACTTGCGGCGCCTATACAGCGGATCAACGAAACACTTCGACCGCGTGGATTGGAATTTGCACTGAGTGAGCAATCGGGGCGCGTCATCACGAAAGTCATCGACCGCGAAACCGGTGATGTTATTCGCCAAATACCCGCCGAAGAGGTGTTGCTCGTCGCAGAGCGGCTGGAAGAATTACAAGGGCGAATTATTTCTCTAGAAGCCTGATTGAGCGATAGGAGAGGTTACTTCGCTATAGCCAGTGATCTCTCTTGCTTACGCCACCCGCTAATCAATTACCCACCGTTGTCATTAGCGCTTGTTACTAGCTTTTTTCGACGCCAACGCACAAACGCTCTCTACACCTGCATATTCATTACGTCGCGATAAGCCGTTACCAAGCGATTACGCACTTGAAGCCCCATCTGAAAAGCAACGCTCGCCTTCTGCATGTCGACCATCACATCACTCAGTTCAACGTTCGGTTCGCCTGCCTGAAAAGCCGTCGCCTTTGTGTTAGCAGCCTGCTGTAAGCGATTGATACGCTGAATAGACGCCTGCAACTCACTACCAAAACTGCCCTGACCCACCGCCGTGGCAATATGCTCACCCTTGATAGGCTGGGCTGCCTGGGTCGCTAAACCTTGCATTTGTTGCAGCGCTGATTGTATGGCAGGTGAACTCATAAGCACGCCTCATCCGAAGGAAGGTGAAGTAATACCAAAAGCCTATCACTGGTAGCAGAACACTCATACGTACAAATACGCCTTAAAAGCCAACCTGTTCGTTCATTTATGCTCGACCTGCCACAGGATAATGGCGTCCATCACAATACCGCTTCATCTTTTTAGCGGATAACCGCGATTGACGGATATTAGCCTATGCCTTCTTTGGTGATGCGCCTGAGCCGTCATCAGTTTTGCCTGTCCTCGTGGGGGCACGCATGAGCGAAACTGGTGCTACGGCAGGCCGTCAGAATAGTACGACACAACATGCACCCCGCAGCGGAACGGCAGACAATGACACCAAAAGCCCCACGACGGCTCAGCGCACGTTAAAACAGCTGCGTAGCAACCCGTTGGTTGTGCTGTTAGTCGCTGCTGCAGCTTCTATTGCGATTATTGCTGCGCTTTTCATGTGGGCCAGCAGCCCTGAGTATCGGGTTCTGTATAGCAACCTGAATGAAGCCGATGGTGGACGTATCATTGCGGAGCTTGACAGCCGCGGCGTTCCCTATCAGTTCAGCGAGGGCGGTCAAGCGCTGTTAATCCCAAGCGATCAGGTACACACGCTAAGGTTACAACTTGCTGAGCAAGGGCTCCCCCGTGGCGGTAACCTGGGCTTTGAGCTGATGGAGAATCAAGCCTTTGGTATCAGCCAGTTTGCTGAACAAGTTAACTTTCAACGTGGCCTTGAAGGTGAGCTGTCTCGCTCCATTGAATCACTGGGCCCCGTCGATAAGGTTCGCGTTCATCTTTCGATGGCCAAGCCGTCGGTCTTTATTCGTGATCGTGAGCCCGCCAAAGCATCGGTGGTACTGACGATGCTGCCTGGGCGTGTTCTGGGCGAGGGGCAAGTCAGCGCCATCGTCCATATGGTATCCAGCAGTGTCCCTGAACTGGCACCGGAAGACGTCACCATTGTGGATCAGAATGGTCGCCTGCTTTCGTCTACAGCGTCACAAGGAAACGACCTGGATGGCTCTCAGCTGGCTTACATTGCAGAAGTCGAACGCTCCTATCAGCGTCGTATCGAAAATATCCTGTCTCCCATTCTTGGCAATGACAACGTACGTGCACAGGTAGCGGCGCAGATCGACTTTTCTCGCCGTGAGCAGACCTCAGAGCGCTATGCCCCCAACCAGGCCCCCAATGAGTCCGCGGTTCGCAGCCGTCAGCTTAGCCTGTCGTACGATGGTGAAGATCCTCTGGCGACAGGTATTCCAGGGGCATTAAGTAACACCCCTCCCGGTGTAGCACCATCACCTATCAATCAGCCCGACGCTGATGAAGAGGATGCAGAAGTACCTGAAAATGCCTTACAGAACCTGCGTCAAGATGATGTGGTGAACTATGAAGTTGACCGCAGCATTGAGCACATTCAGCACCGCCTTGGCCAGGTAGAGCGCCTATCGGCAGCGGTTGTCGTGAACTTCCGTCAGGTTATTAATGACGAGGGCGAAGCAGAGCAAGTTGCGCTAAGCCCAGAAGAGGTTGCTCAGTTGGAGCGTTTGGTTCAACAGGCCATGGGCTTTTCGCAAGCGCGTGGCGATCAGATAGAAGTCGTCAATACGCCGTTCGCCAGTGTCGATGACAGCGCGTCTGACGTCGTTTGGTGGCAACAGCCGGAGACCCTGTCGATTGCCTCAACCTTGGGCCGCTATCTGCTTGTCGCCCTGGCAACGCTATTGCTCTATTTGCTGATCCTACGGCCACTGATCAAGCGCTATACCCAGCCACCTGTGATGGCTGCCGCCATACCTGGCAGTACGTTTAGCGCCAGCGTTGGAGGCGAAAGCGAAGAAGATGAGCAAGAGAACGAGGCATCTGCGTCTGGTGAGAACGAGGATACCTACAGCAGCAAGCCCAAACGGCGGCGCAAAACCTCGCTGTACGAACACAATCTTAACGACCTGCGTGAAATGGCCCAGGAAGACCCCCGTATGGTCGCAATGATTATCCGCAGCTGGATGAACACTCATGAGTAGCCCGATTGCCGAGATGACCGGTGCACGCAAAAGCGCCATTCTCTTGCTTGCGCTGGACGAGGATAGCGCGGCGGAGGTTTTCAAGTACCTTAGCGCCAGCGAAGTACAAGACATCAGTCTGGAAATGGCCCGCTTGCATCAAGTCTCACACGAAGACATGAAAGCAGTGCTGGAAGCCTTCCATAAAGAAACCGAAGAGTTTGTGGCGTTGAACCTCAACTCTAGTGAGCATATTCGCTCGGTACTCACCAAAGCGCTGGGGAGCGAACGAGCCACTAGCCTTATTGAAGATATTCTTGAGACCACGGGAGGCAACTCAGGCATTGATGCGCTGAATCTCATGGAGGCCTCCATGGTGTCTGAGCTGATTCGTGACGAACATCCGCAGATTATTGCCACTATTCTGGTTCATCTGGACCGGCACCAAGCGGCCGATATTCTTGAGCTGTTTGAAGAGAAGCTGCGTAACGATGTGGTATTACGTATCGCAACCTTCAGCGGCGTTCAGCCAGCCGCACTGCAAGAGCTAACAGAAGTGCTGACCAGCATGCTGGATGGCCAAAATCTCAAGCGCAGCAAGATGGGTGGCGTCAGAACGGCGGCCGAGATTCTCAACCTGATGAACTCCTCTCAGGAAGAAGTAGCCATCGAAACGGTTCGCTCCCACAGCGAAGACTTGGCGCAAAAAATTATCGACGAAATGTTCCTGTTCGAGAACCTACTCGACCTGGACAACCGTGCCATTCAGATGGTGCTTCAAGAAGTCGAAACCAACTCCTTGGTGGTGGCCCTCAAGGGTGCCCAGGAAGCATTGGTCGACAAGTTCCTACGCAATATGTCGCAGCGGGCAGCGGATCTTGTTCGCGAAGATATGGAAGCCCGAGGTCCTATTCGCGTTTCACAGGTAGAAACCGAACAGAAAGCTATTTTGCAGGTGGTGCGCCGCTTGGCTGATTCCGGTGAGATCGTCTTAGCAGGCGGGGACGATGAGTATGTCTAACGCCAAAACGCCTGAATTTGACCGTCACGGCAGTTGGCGGCGCTGGCAGATGGACGAGTTGGCTGAACAGACAACAGGCTCACAACCGGGCGGCATACCAACGCCTTCCGCCCAACAACGCAAAGTAGAGGCAGCCAAGAAAGCAGCCGAGCAGGCGCGCCAACGTGAAGAGCAGGAACGCCAGGCACTTTACGAACGCATTCGCCAGGAAGCCGAGAAAACGGGTTATCAGGATGGCTTAGCCCGAGGCCATCAAGAAGGTCTTGAACAAGGCCTTAGTGAAGGGCGCGCCCAGGCAGAGACAGAGCTAGAGCAACACATACGTAAAACTGTGGCGCCCCTACGGTCGCTGGCAAAACAGTTTTCTGATGCGCTAGAACGTATTGATGAGACGGTGGCACACGACCTCGCCGAGCTTGCCCTGGCAACCGGCAAGCAATTAGCTGCAGACGCACTGCAAGAGAGCCCTGAGCAAATTCTTGAGATCGTTCGTGAATTGCTCCATACCGAGCCACCGCTCGTAGGCCAGCAACGTCTTTGGCTTAATCCGCAGGACCATGCACTAGTTAAAGAGCATCTCGGTAGCGAGCTACAAGCAGCCAGTTGGTCGCTTCAGCCAGATGATCAGCTCGCACGTGGCGGGTGCCGGATCACCAGTGCCCAAGGAGAGCTGGACGCCACGTTTGAAAGCCGCTGGCAGTCAGTTGTTGCTCAGTTACGCAAACGCCATCACAACAGTGATTCCCCCTCTTCTACTCGTTAATACAAAGGTAAATGCACACGTTGATGAAACAGGTAATGCAATGAGCGAGGCAACTTGCCCCCACCTTTACCGCTGGCGCAAAGCACTGCGCCGTACAACGCAGCGCGTCAGCCAGTTGCCTCACTACCGTACCAGTGGCCGCGTGATACGAGCCACGGGCATGGTCATTGAGGTAGTTGGGTTACGCGTAGCGGTGGGGAGTGCTTGCCGCATTGAATTACCGGGTGCAGATGGGCGGTTGAACGATAGCGACAAACATGCGGAAGCAGAAGTGGTTGGTTTTTCTGGCGACAAGCTGTTTCTTATGCCGCTAGAAGAAATTTCTGGCCTTATGCCGGGGGCCAGAGTCTCTCCACTTAGTGATGGCAGCGGCCACAGCGCCCGACGTTTTCCGATTGGCGATGACCTGCTGGGGAGAGTGCTCGATGGCAATGGCAACCCGCTAGATGACCGTGAAAGCTTTGAGGATACGCCTCGCGCAACCCTTAATGCGACGCCGCTTAACCCTCTTTCCCGAGCGCCTATTGATGCCCAGATTGACGTTGGCATCCGCGCCATCAACGCATTACTGAGCGTTGGCCGTGGGCAGCGTATGGGGCTCTTTGCGGGCTCAGGGGTAGGTAAATCCGTGCTGCTAGGCATGATGGCGCGCTATACCCAGGCGGATGTCATCGTGGTGGGACTTATCGGCGAGCGTGGCCGTGAAGTACAGGACTTCATCGACAATATCCTGGGGCCTGAGGGCCGCAGGCGTGCTGTGGTCGTAGCGGCGCCCGCGGATACTTCACCACTCCAGCGCTTACAAGGGGCCGCTTACGCGACGCGGCTGGCCGAAGGGTTTCGCGATGCGGGGCGCAACGTTCTGCTGATTATGGATTCGCTGACCCGCTACGCCATGGCACAGCGTGAAATTGCGCTCGCGATTGGCGAGCCGCCCGCCACCAAGGGTTATCCACCCTCGGTGTTCGCTAAGCTACCCGGGCTTGTCGAGCGTGCTGGAAACGCTGAGCGCGGCGGCGGTTCAATCACCGCTTTTTATACGGTGCTGACCGAAGGCGATGACCAGCAGGATCCTATTGCCGACTCAGCCAGGGCAATTCTTGATGGTCATATCGTGCTCTCTCGCACGCTAGCCGAAGCAGGCCACTATCCAGCGATTGATATTGAAGCCTCGATCAGTCGTGCGATGACCGCCATTAGCTCTCCTGAACAGCTTCAAGAAGCCCGCACCTTTAAACAACTCTTTTCACGCTATCAGCGCAATCGTGACTTGATCAGCGTAGGGGCTTATAGCCCAGGGCACGATCCAAGGCTGGACGAGGCGGTGAACCGCTTTCCGTCATTGGAACGGTTTCTTCAGCAAAACATTGATGAGTGTGCAACGCTTGAAGCATCACGCCAAGCTCTGCACGCGGTAGTGGGAGGTTAGCGATGAGTCATTCACAGCTCGACATGCTGACAGGCTTAGCCCGTGATGCGCGGGATAAAGCCGGGAAATTATTGGCAGAAGAACGACAAACACAGCAACAAACAGAAGCGCAGCTTCAGTCGCTTAACCGCTATCGGGCGGAGTATGCCGAGCGTTTACAGAAGGCAATGCGCGACGGCATCGATCCTGCCACCATGTACAACTATCAGCAATTCCTGGCGTCGCTGGATGCCGCCCTCAGCCGGGCACGGCAAGCGCTTGTGGCCCAGCAAAAACGTGTGCAGCAAAGTCAACAGCATTGGCAACAGGAACAGCGTAAGCTTTCCTCCTACGATACGCTGACATCACGACGCTTATCTGAAGAGCATCGCCGCCAAGAACGTCATGAGCAAAAATCGAGCGATGACTTTGTGACTAACCGTTTAGCCCGCCAGCCGAATGATAAGGCGCATTAGCGTCGCGCCGAGGAGCTGTATTTATGACTATTGAGCTATTGCTATCAATGCAGGGCCAGGGAGCTAACTCGTCATCAAGCTCTTCTGCAGCCCCAGGCTCTCCTCGTGCGACGCAAGGCATGTTTCTCCAGGCGTTTACGCAGGCTGCAAGCTATCAGGCCCGCACCCTCACTGACACCCCGGCAGAAAACACACCCACAGTTCCACTGAGCGATATCGTTAAACAACTAGCATCATTTGATAGTGAGCTGGATGAGGAAACACTGTCGAACATAGTCGCCACCGTAAGCGCTCAGGGGCAAACTGCCGACATCTTCTCTTCTGGTGCCGATAGCGTTGCGCCGGCTCAAACGCTAGAAATGGCATCAGCAGCGCAAGAACAAGTCCGGACACCAGAACAGGCTTCTTCGTCGCCTGCTAGCGAAGGCACTGAGACGACCCAGACAACCACGCGGGTTACTATCGAAGAAGTCGCGTCGCGCTTAGCCCTCATCGCGTCATATTCTACGCCGCCAACCGCAACCAACGCTGCGGGTTCCAATGCACAGCCTACTAACCCTGCGACGCCCTCAGCAGCAACAGGCTTAAGCAAGGCGACGACCCAGACGTCACCCGACCAGCTTGCGTCTGCCAACACATTAACTGCCGCCACTTCTTTCCTTGATCGCACAACCCTCGCGATGCCTGCGGCGCTGTCTGATCACGTGTTAGCCACGGAGCCTACTCCACTAGCACGGTCACAAGGCCAAGAACACACTCAAGCACTGACCGCCAATCAGCCTGCGACAGCACAAGCAACTACTGCAATGGACACCAATAGCGCCGTTTCATCTGCAGTGCCGCCTGCTAACGACCAAGCCGCTACATTGCAAGTTACTCCCGCTAGCGCTGCTCCACGTGACGTTCAGGTAGCCCAAACAGGCGAAAGAGTCGTTGCAGAAACATCACGGACAACGACACAAGCAACAGCATCACAACCAATGGCGCCGCAAGCAACGGCACAGTCAGCGCTTTCCACGCCAACCAATGGATCGCCACAGGGTCTTTCATCGGCACCCAGCGCTGGCTCAGCATCCGTGTTGCCGCCGTTAATTGCCAATAGCACCACCGTCACGCTACAAGATGCCCCCACTGGCGCTGCTCCACGTGGCGGGCAGGTAGCCCAAACGGGCGAAAGAGCCGCAGTTGAAGCACCAAGGACAACGACACCAGCAACTGCACAGCCAGCGCTTTCCACGCCAACCAGTGGATCGCCACAGGGTCTTTCACCGACACCCAACGCTGTCTCAGCAACCTTATTGCCGCCTGTAACTGCTAATAGCACCGCTGCTACATTGCAAGGCACTCCCGCTAGCGCTGCTCCGCAAGATGGGCAGGTAGCGTTAACCGGCGAAAGAGTGGCCTTAACACCGCAGCCGACGATACAAGCAACGGCAACGCAAACAACGGCACAGCCAGCGCTTTCCACGCCAACCAGTGGATCGCCACAGGGTCTTTCATCGGCACCCAGCGCTGGCTCAGCAACCTTATTGCCGCCTGTAACTGCTAATGGCACCGCCGCCACGCTGCAAGGCACTCCCGCTAGCGTTGTTCCGCGAGATGGGCAGGTAGCCCAAGCAGGCGAGCGCGTCGTTGCAGAAACATCACAAGCAATGACACAAGCGTCAACCAACGCTGCTGCATTAGTCATGCCGCCGTTGCCTGCCAATAGTTCGGCCACTAGTTCAGCCACAACGCTACCCAACAATACGGGTGAGCTGGCTCAGTCAGCGGTTGGCTCCTCACTACCCAGTGCCCTAGCAGCCACAGCACAGCAAGCAGTTGGCGTCACCAACGCCCCGCGCCCAACCCCATCAAGCGTTAAGGCGTTGCCAGCAGAAGCGGCTACCACGCCTGTTAACACCCCGACACTTGCGGCATCGCTGGAAACCATTCCTGCCCAACCGTTTACGAGCATGCAGCCAGGCATGCATGCGCTGTCTCCGCTCAATACTGCACTAGCGCCAGCGGTGAATGCTGACGCGGTGGCCAGCCTATTCGCTGAGGCAGAGACGGCGAGTGTCACCAGTGGCGCGAGCAAAGGCAGTGAGCAGGTGTTACCTGCATCGCTGACATCACAAAGCCAAGCAATGCCCAACAGCCCAGCGACAGCGACCTTAAACACGCCGCTTAACAGTCCCGCTTGGCCTTCCCAGTTAGGGCAGCAGTTAATTCAGTTTGCTCAGCGTGGCGGTGAGCACCAGGTTAAAATGCAGCTTCACCCTGCTGAGCTAGGGCCATTATCGATCACGCTCAAGGTGACCGAACAGGGCACACAAGCACACTTTTTATCGTCACACGCACCTGTTCGTCAGGCTATTGAGCAAGCCATTCCTCAACTGCGTGAAGCACTTGCTGAACAGGGTATTTCATTAGGCGAAACCTCTGTGGGCGAACAGCAGAACCCGAACGAGCAGGCTTTTGCCCAGCAAACGCCAGGAAAAGCAGCTGGCAATCGAGGCGGTGAGTTAGGTAACGATAGTGGCCCTTCACCTACTGAGGTGGATGTCCAAGGCAGCCAAGATGGCCGTGTAGATCTCTATGCTTAATGCTTAATTCAGGAGTTAGCGTTGAGTGTGACGACACTGAGACTCACAGCATCACTTAACTAAACCAAAAGATAGGCTCATCCAATGAGCTTGTTCATTTCATCACCTGTAACAGCGTTAGGCATAATGCTTGGCTAGTGTTACGGGTGAAATTTATGGGAACAGCAAATGGCAGAAGCAAGCGGCGGATCTAAAAAACTGCTTTGGATAATGATTGTATTGGTACTGCTTTCGTCGGCAGGTGCCGCGGCAGCTATTTATTTAGTACTGGATCAGCGCGGCGGCAATGCTGGAAACGACGAAGTACAGCAAGAAGTTGAGCATGTACCACCTGTTTTCACACGTATTGACCCGTTTACTGTCAATCTGGCAGATGATCGTTATGGCTCTCGCTTGCTTTATACCGGCATTACGCTTCGGGTTGGCAACGAGCAAAGTAAGGCGATTATTGAAGAACACATGCCCCAGGTGCGTAGCCGCTTGCTGATTTTATTATCAGGCAAACAGGCTAATGAATTAACGTCCACCGAAGGGAAAGAAGCGCTGGCCCAAGCAATCATCAACCGCTTGAGTGTCCCGCTTACTGAAAACCAGCCTCCCCTCGACTTACGGGAAGTGCTGTTTACCGAATTCATTGTGCAATAACCCGGGAACTGGAGCCGTTCATGTCACAGGACGATCTACTGTCCCAGGAAGAAATTGATGCCTTACTAAAGGGCGTCAGTGGAGATGATGAGCCTGCTGCTCCGTCATCGTCCACACAAGAGGAAGTTCGCGTTCGCCCCTACGATCCCGCGACACAGCATCGAGTGATTCGTGAGCGCTTGCACGCGTTAGACTTTATTAATGAGCGTTTTGCACGCTACTTCCGCAATGGTCTATTCAACTTGATACGGCGCAGTGCCGATATCACCGTTGAGTCGGTGCGTTACCAGAGCTTTAGCGACTTTTCGCGCAATGTTCCAGTACCCACTAACTTGAACCTTGTATCAATGAAGCCGCTGCGCGGATCGGCCCTGGTGGTCTTTCCACCTAACCTGGTGTTTATGGTGGTGGATAACCTGTTTGGTGGCGATGGTCGTTTCGTGACGAAATCGGATGGCCGTGAATTCACCAATACCGAGCAGCGTATTATCCAACGCCTGCTCAACTTGGCCATTGATGCCTACCAAGAGGCGTGGAAGGTTGTTTATCCGCTAGAAGTGTTTTTTTTACGCTCCGAAGTGCAATCCAAATTTGCCAACATCACCAACTCGCCCAACGAGATTGTGGTGAACACCAAGTTCAATATTGAAGTGGGCAACCTGTCGAGCAACTTCCAGATTTGCATGCCCTACGCCATGATTGAACCGCTTAGGGATTTGCTCGCCAACCCGATTAATGACAGCAACCATGACCACGATGGCACATGGTCACGGCGCATGGCGAACGAACTTCGCCAATCAGAAGTTGAGTTAGTCGCTGAATTTGCCCAAATACCCAGCCGCATTGCCCACGTAATGGGGCTTAAAAAGGGCGATGTATTGCCCATGGATATTCCCAATACGATCACCGCTCGTGTCGACGGTGTCCCGGTGATGGAGTGCGAGTACGGGAGCCAACAGCAGCAACGTGCATTACGCGTGCTACGTATGATCGACCATGCCGCTATGAATAACCTATCGTCCAAGGACTTTATTAAAGGTTCAACGCGACAGAAAGCCAAGGAACCCAAAGCATGACTGATCCAAATAAACCCGATCAAAAGGTCTCTGATGATGATTGGGCGGACGCCATGTCTGAGCAAGAAGAACCCAGTTCAAGTGCCGATGCCGCAGGTGAAGAAGACCCATGGGCAGCGGCCATGGCCGAGCAAGAAGCCGCTGAGGAAGCAGATGCCTCAAGCAGCGAAGCTGAGCCAGAAGCGCCTGTTGCTAAACCAGCAAGCGATGAAGTATTTCGTCCGTTAAGCGCTGAAAGTGGCCATGCCGAGTCTCGCGACTTGGAAATGATCATGGATATCCCGGTCAAGCTGACGGTGGAGTTAGGCCGTACCAAGCTGACCATCAAGCAACTGCTTGAACTTGCCCAGGGGTCGGTGATTGAGTTGGAAGGTCTCGCTGGCGAGCCCATGGATATTTTGATCAATGGCTATTTAATCGCCCAAGGGGAAGTGGTTGTGGTGGATGATAAATACGGCATTCGCATCACAGAGATTATTACCCCCTCTGAGCGCATTCATAAACTCAACCGATGAGCGTCGCTTCCTCTTCTTCATCAAGCTCCTCACTTGATGCCATAAGCGGCAGCGGTGATGCCTTAATAGGCATGGCAGCACTCGGCAAAACAGCAGCGGCACTCGCTCTGGTCATAGCCATTATTCTGCTGTGCACAGCGGTGCTGAAACGCTGGCAAACCGCCCGTCATCATCATGGTGCCCACTTAAAAATTGTGGGCAACACCGCGGTAGGCAATCGCGAGCGTATTGTCGTGGTTGAGATTGAGGACACTTGGCTGGTCGTCGGCGTTAGCAATGGGCGAATAACGAAACTGCATGAACGCCCTGCGCCGACGGATCGCTCCACTGCGTCGCCCGCCGAGGCTCCTTCGCGTTTTTCTCAGCGTTTAGCCCAGGCAATTGCCACCAGCCGGAGCAAGCACGATCACCAGCCCCCTACCGCCTCTGATTCAAACCACACACCATGAGATTCGAGATGCACTTCGCTTGGCCTTATGGGCGGCGTTGGTGGCTAATACTTGCCACGATCGTCTGCTGCTTATTTGTTCTACCTGCTCATGCACAGCAGCTTCCTGGGCTGGTTTCTCAGCCTTTGGATAATGGTGGTCAGCAGTGGTCGCTGTCGTTACAAACGCTGCTATTTTTAAGCTCTCTGGCTTTTTTGCCAGCCATGCTACTCATGATGACCAGTTTTACGCGCATCATTATTGTACTTAGCTTGCTTAGAACAGCCATGGGTACCCAGGCAACACCACCAAACCAGGTTTTATTGGGTATCGCGCTTTTCTTGACGTTTTTTATTATGTCGCCTGTTTTAAACCAAGTGTACGACACCGCTTGGATGCCGCTCACTAATGAAACGATCAATTTTGAAGAGTTCTTACTGCGCGCTCAGCAACCGTTTCGTGAATTCATGCTCGCCCAAACCCGCGAGCCTGATTTAGCCCTGTTTGTTCGTTTAGCAGATGTAGGTCCGATGCAAGGCCCCGAAGAGCTGCCTATGCGGGTCTTACTGCCTGCCTTTGTCACCAGTGAGCTCAAAACTGCATTTCAGATTGGTTTTACTATTTTTATTCCCTTTCTGATTATCGACTTAGTGGTTGCAAGCACACTGATGGCACTCGGCATGATGATGGTGCCACCGATCACGATTTCACTGCCCTTTAAGCTCATGCTGTTTGTATTGGTTGATGGCTGGCAGTTGATTATTGGCTCGCTAGCAGAAAGCTTTTACATGATTTGAGCGTCGCGTTCAGCGACCAGGAGTATCCATGACCCCAGAAATGGTGATGAGCATTGCTTACCAAGGCATGCGGGTAACGCTTTTTCTTGCTGGCCCTATGCTGCTGGCTGCCCTTTTCACCGGCCTTATCATTAGCTTGTTCCAGGCAGCGACCCAAATAAATGAAATGACACTGACCTTCATTCCCAAAATATTAGCCGTCTTTGCCGTCCTGGTACTTGCCGGGCCCTGGCTAATTGGTTTGATCACCGATTTCACGCATCGCCTCTTCTCCAATATTCCCAGCATGGTGATGTAACGCTATGGTGGAGGTGACGTTCGCCCAGCTACAGGCGTGGTTAGTGGCTTTCTTTTGGCCATTTGCACGTATTACTGCCTTTATGGCGGCCTCGCCTCTATGGGGCCATTCCAGCGTTCCGAATCAGGCCAAGGTGGCGCTGGCAGCTATCATTGCTATTGTCATTGCCCCTATATTGCCTGCCATGCCTGATGTTCCCATCGTGTCGTGGGCAAGCGTAGGTATCATGATTGAGCAGTTGCTGATAGGCGTTGCTATTGGCTTAGTCATGCATATTATTTTCGCCGTGGTTCAGGCTGCCGGGGAGTTTATCGGCTTGCAGATGGGCTTGGCGTTTGCCAGCTTTTTCGATATGTCGAGCGGCACCAATATCATGGTGCTATCGCGTATCCTTTATATGATTACGCTGTTGATGTTTCTTGCCATGAATGGCCACCTGATGGTGTTAGAAACATTGATAATGAGTTTTGAAACGCTACCCATCGGCATTGGCGCCTTAAACCCGAATGCATTTGAGCTGCTGGCGCGCTATGCGGGAACTATTTTTGCTTCAGGTATGCTGCTTGCGCTACCGCTGGTCGGTTCACTGTTGATCATTAACTTAGCGCTCGGCATTCTCAACCGCTCAGCGCCACAGCTGACGGTATTCAATATCGGCTTCCCCGCCTCATTAACCGTTGGGCTTATCCTGTTGATGGTGTTAATGACAGATATCGGCCGCTTTTTACAACAGCTCTTTAGCCAGGGCCTGGCATTTATGCAGAGCTTGATCGAGACCATGGCGCCGTTAGGCTAATGTTCAAAGCGCACCAGCAAAAAGGCCCCAACCCTAAGCTTACCGCTAGAGGTTGGGGCCTTTTTTAATGCGACCTCATGAGTTACTAAAGAGTGGCCGTTTTACATATAGTCGAACAACGACATGCCTCTAATATCGACGAATGCTTTCTGAGCCGCCTGAAGGCCTACTTGCCGCAGACTATATTCAGAAATCGCTTCGGCGTAATCCAAATCGACCAAGTCAGACAGGGTTTGCTCATAGTTAAGCTTTCGGTTGCTGCCTACCGCATCAATCACATCCAGCTCATTCAGCCGAGCACCCGCAGAAGCACGAACGGTCAGCACGTTATCGAGCGCATTATCAAGATCACGCATCGACGTATTCAGCGTATTGCGCAACGCCGCTTTTTCCGCGGTGCTTTGGGCAGGCGTTTCTAGTACGCTAATTGCTGCTTCCATGGTGCGAAACAGATCCGCACCACGCTGCTCACTGCCCGCCTGGGCAATCAGGATTTCATCATCAGGCTCGGCGCTGCCGGTAAGTGTGACATTAATCCCACCAAAACTAAGTTGCTGACCGTCGCCGACATATTCACCACTAGCCACCAAATCAGCAGCGTCTTCCTGCCAGGCGCCGTCGCTAAAACGTTGCACTTGATAGCTGATGCCGCTATCCAGCGCTGCATCTTCACTGAACACGACACGGTAGCTGTCGCCATAGCCTGGATCGTTAACATCCGTAAGCTGAGGACCGTTGAAGGTAACGCCCCCCTGGTTTCCTGCATTGGCTTCAGCGATATAGCCAGCACCGCTGGGGACGCCCTGAAAAATCGTGGCGCCATTTTCAGCAACGGGCATCAAACGCGAGGCATCGACACGTTGCAGGCGTGAACTGTTATCACCGTTATATTCCACATTGCCGTCTGCCGATTTAACAAACGGCGGGGCGTTATCTTTATAGCCGCCGAATAAGTAGCGGCCATTGCCATCAGTGGCATTCGCCTGCCCCAGCATCGTTTCGTAAATGCCTTTTAGATCACTGGCAATGGACTCACGATCCACATCGCTTAGCGTATCGCTAGAGGCTTGAATCAACAGCGTTTTAGCACTAGTAACGGCATCACTGACACTGTTAAGAATGCTCTCAGTTTGCGACAGTGAATTTCGTGCCGAAACCCGAGAGTCTGAAAACTGCTGGTTCATCGCTCTGGATTGATCAACGCCGACAGCGCGTGATGCTGCCTGCGGATCATCGGAAGGATTAACCACGCGACGGCCACTGGCAATTTGCTGACTAACTTTCAAAAAGTCACTTTGCTGACGGTTAATAGAAGCCGTGCTCTGCTCAAACATGGTGACCGTACTAATACGCATCGCCTAAGCTCCTTATTAGTTCCGTAGATTCAAGATGGTGTCCATAATGGCACCCGCGGTATCAATCACGCGCGCATTCGCTTGGTAATACTGCTGATAGCGAATCAAGTTAGCCGCTTCTTCATCAAGATTGACGCCTGACTCAGATTGCTGCACTGCTTTCAATTGATCAGTTAACCCTTGTCGAGCATCTAAATTCACCTGGGTAATATTGGTACGGTTACCCACATCGCTGACAATGACGCCATATGCGCCGCTCACCGATGCACTACCTCCCACGATGGCTTTTTGCTGTAAGTCCTGTAATGCCAAAGCATTGCGGTTATCACCTGCACCCGTCGCTACCCAGTCGGCAGGGTCGTCTTCAGGATTCACTGGTGTACCAGCAGCGATACGGTCTAGCTCTTTGATGGTGACATCCATGTCACTTGCGCCCCGGCGCACCGGCTGCACTTCAAAACGGTCACCATTGTTAGGCGTGCCGCTAATCGTAAGTGCTACGCCACCAAACGTTAGCGCACCCGTTCCCGCGTCCCAGTCAACATCATCTACTGTTGCTCCGTTATCGTTACGCGTAACGGTTGGAGCACCATCTTCAAAGCGAACGGTGTAATCCGTCGCGCGCAGCTGGTCAATCGTGTCGATATCAAACTCGGCAGACTCAATGACGGCTGTGCCACTGTTCTTCTCATGGCTAAACGTTTGGGGAGCACGCACGGCAAAAAAATCGCCACCTTGCTCGCCATCCAGATCGACACCCTGCTTGTGCTGCTCGTTAAACGCCACTGAAAGAGAAACCGCCAGCTGGCCAATTTGGTTCTGAGTTTTATCCAGCGTTTCTGAACGGAATGTCATCAGACCACCCAGGGCGCCACCTTTAATCGCTGACTCTCCCAACTGAGTTACGCCACCTCCACCATCACGATAAGCCACCACGGTACGCTGTGGATCAGCGTCTGATTGCACAGCTTCAAGCTTAAACGCGCTGGTCCCCGTTACTAACGGCTGACCATTCGGCAAACTGAGGTTGTAGCTTTTCCCATCCTGTATATTTAGGCGTATATCCATGCGTTCATTGAGCTCAGAAATCAAATGATCGCGCTGGTTCAACAGGCTATTGGGCGCTTCGCCGCTACGTGCACGGGCAAGCGCAATTTCGCGATTCAGGCCGGCAATTTGTTCAGTCGTGTTATTTATCTGAATAACTTCATCTTTGACTTGGCTATTAATATTGCTCTGCATATCTTGCAGATAACCGTCAAAAGAACGGAATTGGGCGCTGAGTGTATTGGCCGAGCCAACAACGCCTTGGCGAGCAGCAGGATCCGCTGGCGCACTGGCCAAATCTTCCAAAGAGGAGAAAAACGACTGCATTAACGGCGACAAGCCCGCTTCTCGATCCGCAAGCAAGTTATCAATTTGGGTGACTTGGTTGTGGTAAGTCGCCAGTGCGCTTGATTGGGTCTTGGCGCTGTTAAGCTGGCTCGAGACATACGTATTAAACTGGCGCTCGATACTGTTGATCTTAACGCCGCCTCCCACAGACCCTTGGCCAAGCTGAGCCAGCTCACGATTATACCCAGGCGTATAAACGTTACTGATATTGTTACTGGTGGTGCTGAGGGCATTCTGCGCCGCATTAAGGCCGCTTAAGCCGATTGAAAACATGCTCATGGTCAATTCCTTAGGCCGATAAGATGTCTATCGGCAGTGCGCAGAAAAACTTGAATCACACGTTAACGGGAATCTGCGAGAAAATCGCGCCCCGTTGCGATCGGCCCCATGGTATTCATGACGGCAACTAGTTTATTGGCATAGTGTGGGTCCGTCGCATAACCGCCCCGCTGTAGTTCATGGGCGGCTTGTTGCGCATCAGCGGCCTGCACGACGCCCGCGTAGCGCGGATTGTTGCCGATCAAATTGGCATAGTCGGTGAACGCATGCTCAAACGAGTCATAGACGCGGAAAGAGTCCACGACCTGGGTACGACGGCCATCAATATACTCATGGGTGACGATATCGGTCGTCTTGCCCTGCCAGTGACTGCCCGCCTTAATACCAAACAAGTTGTGGCTATTGCCGCCGTGTTGCGTGGCAATTTCATGGCGTCCCCAGCCTGTTTCCAACGCTGCTTGTGCCAAAATAAGCTCAGCTGGCACACCGGTGGCATCACTAGCAGCCTGGGCTGGAGCCGCTAACGTCGTTAAGAAGCGCTGAACGTGATCTGGTGCCTGGCTAAAACTGGCAGGTGTCGCGGCGGAAGTGGGCGTAACGGAGGAGGCAGCTGTCGATGCCATGCTGGCATTGCTTTCAGCGGCTGGCTGTTGGCTAATCGCGTCTAGTTCAGCTAAGAACCGCCCATTACCCGATGCTGGCGCATAACCACCGCGATTCGGCTGCAGTGGCTCATCCAACACCCTTGGGGTACCACGTGGTATGCCCGCAATCAGCGCTTGCAGCTCTTGGTCAGCGCTATCTGACTTATGATTGACCGCCCCTTGGCGCTGCAGCTGTTCCACCAGCATATCCGCCAATCCCATACCTTTAGACGAGATCACTTGCGACCACTGCTGATCCAGCATCTGCTGGTAAGTATCGGTTGTCGAACTGCTCAACAGACCTGAAGAAGGAGTAGCATCGCGCATGCTTTTCATCATCATCTGCACAAACAGGGCTTCAAACTGCTGCGCAGCGCCGTGCACACCGGCATCAGGATCCACTCGAGCGTTGTGCTGTAAGCGCTGAAAGCCGTTCATGTCCAGCGCGAATTGGCTGGTCATATCGCCAATGCTCATTTAAATAACCTCAAGCTCTGCGCGAAGCGATCCGGAGGCCTTCAACGCTTCAAGAATCGACATTAAATCTTGCGGTGTGGCTCCCAAGGCATTGAGTGCATTGACCACTTCATTCAATTGGGCACCTTCTACGATTTGTAGAAATGCTTCCTGCTGCTCAATTTCAATATCCGTATTGGGCACAACCACCGTTTCACCTTCACCAAAGGGAGCTGGCTGACTAACCCCAAACTGGGTATCAATCATGATAGAGAGGTTGCCGTGGGCAACGGCTGCTTGGCGTAGGGTGACAGCGCTATTCATGACGACGGACCCCGTCCGCGCATTGAGTACGACCCGCGCGGGCGCCTCCATGGGTGTCACCTGCACATTTTCTACACGTGCCATAAAGTTAACCCGGGCGTTTTCATCCATCGGGCCATCAAGTGCGATCACCCGCCCATTGCGCGCATACGCTACCGACTGGCCAAATTCGTTATTAATGGCCGTTACCATGCGTTGTACCGTGCCAAAATCTGACTCATTAAGCTGTAACTCTAATCGTCCGCCGTTACCGCCAAGATTTAGCGGCACTTCCCGCTCAACCAACGCCCCATTAGGAATGCGGCCGGATGCTTGCTGATTGATCTGGACACTGCTGCCGCCTGATTGAGCACCTGCGCCACCCACTAGCATATTGCCCTGTGCGATGGCATAGGTATCACCATCGGCACCTTTCAGTGGGGTCATTAATAGCGTTCCGCCACGTAAGCTGCGAGCGTTG
Source organism: Halomonas sp. XH26 (assembly GCF_024138895.1). Lineage (NCBI taxonomy): Bacteria > Pseudomonadati > Pseudomonadota > Gammaproteobacteria > Oceanospirillales > Halomonadaceae > Halomonas > Halomonas sp. XH26. Next base: position 94,308 of record NZ_CP071889.1, on the reverse strand, counting down.
GCAATCGAAGACACCACGATATCCAAGCGCTGACCTGGGCGTGAGAACGGCGGTAAGTCAGCGGTGACCATGACCGCAGCAACGTTGCGCAGCTGTAAGTTAGTACCTGCCGGCACCGTAACGCCTAACTGAGAGAGCATGTTCGTCAAGCTTTGGCTGGTAAACGGCGCCTGGGTGGTTTGGTCGCCGGTGCTATCCAGCCCCACGACCAAGCCGTAGCCAACCAACTGGTTATCGCGCACCCCGGCAAAGCTTGATAGTTCACGCACCCGTTCCGCTGCGGCAGGCATTGCCAGTACACAACTAACGGCAAAGAGTGCCGTGAACATAGCGACACAACGTAGCCAGTGCTTAACACCACGATAACGGTTTAACTGCATAGCCATGATAGGTCTCTGTTAGCGGGCCGAGTGACTAACTTAAAACGGCGATACATTTAAGAAAAAACGCTGTAACCAGCCCATGTGCTGAGCCTCATTGATATAGCCATCACCCACATACTCAATTCTTGCGTCTGCCACTTGGGTTGAAGGCACGGTGTTTTGCGCGGTAATTGTGCGTGGGTTAACCACCCCAGAGAAACGAATGAATTCTGTTCCCTGGTTAATCGCGATCTGCTTTTCGCCGCGTACCCGCAAGTTGCCGTTATTCATCACTTCTAATACCGATACGGTGATGGTGCCCGTGAAGGTATTATTGGCCTGAGATCCGCCTCCACCCGCAAAGTCACTCGCTCCCGACACATCGAAACCATACTCGGCCAATGTATCCAACGCATCGGGCAGTTGCGCAAGCTCTAGGTTGGCATTACCCGAACGATCCGCATTAGAACGGGCGTTCTTGCTAGCACTCACCTCTTCATCAAGCACAATGGTCAAAATATCGCCAATGGATCGTGGGCGACGATCTTCAAATAGCGGCTGATAACCGCGGCGCGCTTGATAAATGGAGCCATTAGCGATCGGCGGCGGTCGATCCACAATCGTAATTTGCTCTTGCTCACCCACCACCGAGGCTCGCGGAATTTGCGCGCAACCAGCCGCAAATAAAATAAACAGCGCAAGGCCAACTAACAAAAAACGACGTGAAGCAGCGTGTAAATCCAACATAATGCGACCTGTTAGTAAGCCCGATTTAGTAAGCCCTATTCATCAATAACGTTAGAGCTGACTCAAGCGCGCTAACATTTCGTCGCTGGTCGATACCGCCTTACTATTAATTTCGTAGGCGCGTTGGGTTTGAATCATATTGACCATCTCCTCAACCACATTCACGTTTGAGGTTTCTACATAGCCTTGGAATAACCTGCCAGCACCGTTATTACCGGGGACATTTTGGTTGGGCGCGCCCGAGGCACCGGTTTCCAAGTACAAGTTACCGCCAACGCTCTCCAGGCCTGCTGGATTAATAAACGATGCCACATTGATCTGGCCAATATCGGCATCTTGAGCGATACCAGGTTGGCGTACGCTGACCGTACCATCTTCACCAATCGTGACCGACAGCGCGTTAGCAGGAACAAAAATGGCAGGCTCTAATGGGTAACCATTGGCGGTCACCATTTGGCCGTTTTCATTGAGCTGAAAGCTGCCGTCGCGGGTGTAGCCAACGGTGCCATCAGGCAATAACACTTGGAAAAAGCCTTCTCCACTGATCGCCAGATCGCGGGAGTTACTGGTTTCTTCAAGACCGCCTTGGGTATGCAGGCGTTCAGTCGCCACCGCACGCACACCGGTACCTATTTGCATGCCAGAAGGCAGGCGATCCTGAATATTATTTTGCGCTCCGGGCTGGCGCATATTTTGATAGAGCAGATCTTCAAACACAGGACGGGAACGTTTAAACCCGTTTGTGCTCACGTTCGCTAGGTTATTGGAAATAACATCTAGTTTGGTTTGCTGAGACTCCAGTCCCGTCTTGGCCGTCCACAAGGACTTAATCATAAGCGTGTTCCCTTGGCTGAGTGGCTGCTATCAGCCCTGAATAGATAAAATGCTGTTAGCGCGCTGAGCATTCTCGTCCGCCGTGCTGAGCATTTTCATTTGCATGTCGTAACGGCGGGCAACATCAATCATAGACACCATGGCATCTACGGCACTGACGTTACTGCCCTCTAGTGCACCACTGACAATTCGGGCATCTTCATCACCGGGAAGCACGGCGGCGACGCCTTCCTCATTCACAGGCCCGCGAAACAGGCCATCTTCACCGCGCGTCAACGCCTGTTCATCGGGCGTGACTAGCTTGATGCGGCCGACATCAACCAGTGCCGCAGGCCCCTCACCCTGGGGAATAGCACTGATGGTGCCGTCCGCACCAATGGATACTTGCGCGCCTTGGGGCAAGGCAATGGGGCCACCTTCCCCCATTACCGGGCGCCCAACACTAAGCAGTACGCCATCACTATCCAACTGCAGGTCACCCCGGCGGGTGTACGCCTCATTGCCGTCCTCGCCAAGCACCGCCATCCAGGCATCATCCTGCATCGCGATATCGAGGGTTCGACCCGTACGTTCAATAGGGCCCTGCGAAAAATCGGTGCCTGGGGTGGTCGTCACCGCCGATACCCGCGTGTCGAGTAGCCCAGCGCCCTCTACCGGGACTGAACGCGCAGCTTGCAACTGAGCGCGAAAGCCTGCGGTAGACACATTCGACAGGTTATTGCTAACCACTGCCTGCTGGTCCATTGTGTGTTTGGCGCCGCTCATGGCGGTGTATAGCATACGATCCACAACTGACTCCTTAGCGCAGCATCACGCCATTATCACGAGTGACTACAGGTTAATAATGGTCTGCAGGAGCTCGTCCTGGGTGCTGATAGACGTTGAGTTCGCTTGGTAGGCTCTCTGGGAAACAATCGTGTCAACCAGTTGCTTCGCCAGATCAACGTTAGAGTTTTCAAGCACGCCCGACTCAATGGTGCCGAAAACGCCAGTGCCCGCTGTTCCAATGATGCCAACGCCAGAGGCATTGGTTTCACGCCAAGCATTATCACCAATCGGCTGAAGACCTTCTTCGTTTGCAAAGTTGGCCAACACTACTTGGCCAGCATCGCGACGCTGTTCGTTCGTAAAGATACGGATAACTCTGCCATCGCGAGTAATTTCTAAGCCCGCCAAGCTACCTGAAGAGTAACCATCTTGCGTCAATGTGTTCTGGATCGATGTGTTGTTAAACTGAGTAGTACCCACTAAATTGAAAGTAAAATCTAATTCTTCAGCTCCGCCCAGATCGTCGGCAGGGAAAGTAAAGTTGACTTCCTCACCGCCACCAACACCAATAATATTGTTATTGGCATCTCTTTCAAGATTGCCATTAGCGTCAAACGTTAATGTAAAGTCATTATTGCTATCATCTAACTTAACACCATCCCTAGCGACTTGAACATTCCATGTATTATCCCCGGTTTTGGTATAATACGTGGAGACATTTCGAGCATTACCCAGAGAGTCGTAAACCGTAAAACTATTAGAGAAGTGATATTCCACTTCTACTTCATTGGCCGGATCAGTAGTACCAAACTGATCATAAAGCACTGCCGTTTGTTTATTTTCGGTGGCAACAACACTAGCGTCTAAATTATAAGTAGCCGTGGTACGCCCAGTTTCTTGGGCAGGAATATCATCTGCGGGAATACGCAATGCCTGAGGCGCGCCGCCAGCAATGACTTCCGAAAACGGATCATTGATATCAGAAAGCCCATAGCCTGTGAGACGTTGGCCTGAAGAGTTAACCAGGAAACCTTCATTATCTTGACTAAACTGGCCGTTACGTGTGTAGGCGGCTTCTCCACTTGACTGCTCAACGCGGTAGAAGCCTTCGCCCGCCACAGCAAGGTCCAACGTACGTCCAGTAGACTCTAAATCACCAGCAGTAAAATCTTGACGAACATTAGCTACTTTAACACCAAGGCCTACTTGGCTGTTTGCTCCAGCAAAAACATCAGCAAAAATAGCACCCGAACTTTTAAACCCCACAGTTTGTGAGTTGGCAATATTGTTGCCTAGAATTTTTAAGTTTTCAGACTGTGCATTTAAACCACTTAAAGCTTGAGAAAAGCTCATTACATTCTCCTAGAGAGTGATTTAGGCGTCTAAATCAAAGAATTTGTTTGATCTGATTCAACTGAACCTGTCCGTAAACAGCCCCTAAATCCAGCTGAATATTTCCACTACCATCGTTAGGGGTCACACTATTAACAACCGCATAATTCAATGCGGTTGAGTCTAGTGTTTCACCCTCAGCATCTTGAGCCTCTAGCTGAACCGTATAACGGCCACTGGCAGCGGCTTCGCCCTGTTCGTTTTTACCGTCCCACTGGAAAGACTGCACACCAGCTTCTACCGCACCTAAGTTATAGCGTCTAATCACTTCGCCACCTTGGCCAACAATCACCGCGGTAAGCTGGTCGGCGGGTTTAGCAAGCTCAATACCAAACGGTGTCGTGTAGGGTTTTCCTTCACTATCCTGCTCTAGCATGACCTTGTTGCCAGGCACCATCACACCTTGGCCAATCAAGCCACTTGCTTGCAGTGCTTGGTTGGCATCCATTTGGCTAGTAATGCTTTGCAAAGTGGTGTTCAGCTCTTCAATCCCACTTACCGTATTAATTTGTGCAATCTGGGAGGTCATTTCCGCATTTTCCATCGGATTCAGCGGATCTTGATTCTGTAGCTGAGTAATCAGTAGCGTTAGAAAACTGCTACGCAACTCATCTGACGCGCTCTGCTTTAACTGGGAAGCACTGCCGCCGCCATTAATTGCCGAAAGTGTTGCCGGGTCGATTGTACTCATAATTAACCCTCACCCAGTGATAGCGTCTGCACCATCATCTGCTTCGTTGTGTTGAACACTTCTACGTTGGCTTGATAGGAACGCGACGCCGAGATCATGTTGACCATTTCATGCACGGGTTCAACATTGGGCTTGGCGACATAGCCTTCTTCATCCGCAGCAGGATGGTTTGGCATGTATTGCAGACGTAGCGGAGCGTCGTCTTCAACTACCTCAGTGACACGTACACCACCGACGCCATATCGATTATTGTGCGCTTGGGTTTCAAACATCACTTGTTTGGCCCGATAGGTCTCTCCATCAGGGCCTGCAATGCTGTCGGCATTGGCCATATTGCTAGCGGTAACATTCATACGCTGCGCCTGGGCGCTCATGGCAGAACTAGCAATATCAAAGGCTGAAAACATCGACATAGATTACTTTCTCCTACCGCTCGGTTATTCCGGCTGCATCGCGTTTTTCAGGCCCTGAATTCGGCGATTCATGATGGTTAGTGCGGCTTGGTAACGAACAGCATTGTCTGCAAACTGTGTCCGCTCACGATCCATATCGACCGTGTTGCCATCCAAGCTGGGCTGATCGGGGATGCGATAAAGCAGCTCTGCACTGCCTACACCCCGCCATGCAGGGCCTTCACCTTGCAGATGACGTTCTGAGGTTCGTGCGAGCGGCAATGCGCCATTTTGCTGCTGCTGTGGCTGGCTGCCCGCAACGGCCTTCTTTAACTCACTGGCAAAATCGAGATCGCGCGCTTTATAGTTAGGCGTATCGGCATTGGCAATATTGGCTGCCAGCACGTCATGACGCGCTTGACGCAAGCCCAGTGCCTGCTGGTGATAGTTAAAGGCAGATTCAAGCTGATCAATCATGCCAATCCTCGTTCGCTGAGAGGCAAATTAAAGCGGATATTATTGATGATGAATAATATGCTTCGCATCGTCAGCCTAAAGCATGGAACAGCTGCCGTTTACACCAGCATTTCATATGATGCACAGGGTACTTTTGCACTACACTGCACGGTTGATGATTACCATCTGCTTCCCTTCGATTGAGCGACTTTCCCATGCCACACCCGCTGCGCCCAACGCGACCCTATCTGGCAACTCTTAAGCAAATACTCTGCCTATCACTGCTCAGCCTTGGCTTTTCATTTCACGCGCATGCGAATAACCAACTGCTGATGGATACCGTTCAGCAGTTCCTTTATCAAGAATCTCAATCGCTTGGGCAGGAGGTGATGATTGATATCTCACCTCCTTCTGCACATTTACCTGAGTGCATTGCACCCGAACCCTTTTTCCCGAATGCTAATCAATCCCCTATTGGGCGAATTTCAGTCGGCGTGCGCTGTGGCGAAAATCGTCGTCAAGTTCGGTATATCCAAGCGCAAATTGATATCATTGGTAGTTACGCCGTGGCTGGGCAGGATATTGATAGGGGCACGCTCATCACGAGTGATATGCTGACATCACGAGAAGGCAATCTTGGGGATCTAGCCGCCCAAGCACTTACCGACCAAGACGATATTATCGGTATGATCGCGCAGCGTCCTATTCGAAGCGGCAGTACTTTCCAGTCCCACTATCTTCAAGCGCCTCAAGTGGTGAAACGAGGGCAGCGCGTCACTGTCATAGCAGAGGGCACTGGTTTCCGAGTGTCACGCGAAGGAGAGGCCTTGTCTGATGGTGCACAAGGCGAGCGTATTCGTGTGCGCTTTGATACGCGGGAGCTAGTTACCGCACGCGTCATTGGCCAAGGAACATTGATGATAGATTTTTAATCTAATGCCTAAAGTCCTTACTACCCAGGCCGATAATAGGTAATACAGCGCATGCCGCACCAACGTTGACGATGAGGCAAACAACGTGAAAATCGATAACATTAATCCGTTGCTACGTTCTAATCAGGCGCAGCAGCGTGATGAAGCACAGAAAATAGGCGGCAATAAGCCAGCCGAAGCAGACAGCGCGACACGCTCAGCAACGCAACTTAGCCAAACGCATACGGATAGCTCACACGATATCGATACGGCAAAAGTTGAGGAAATTCGCGAAGCTATTCGTGAAGGGAAGCTAGAGATTCGCGCGGATCGCATTGCTGATGGCTTAATTGCTAATTTAAAAGATTTATAAGCGAACTATTATGGGTCTTTCACGACTGCTCTCAGATCAATTGCAACGCCTTGATGAATTAGTACTGCTGCTCTCAGATGAACAAGCACAGCTCACTAAAGGCAGCATTGACGGTGACGCCCTCTCTGCCTTAGCCCTGAAAAAACAGGCGCTGTTAGTTGAGCTAGAACGCATCGAAACACTGCGCCGAAGCGTGCAAACAAAGCTTGGCTATGCAGAAGGTGCTCTTGGCGCCAAACAAGCAGCTAACGATGCAGACTGTTTGCTTACCTGGGAAAACTTGCTCGAAAAAAGCGAGCGCGTATCACGCATGAACGAATTAACTGGGCAAATGCTATCGCTTAGAATGAAGCATAACCAGGAAATGCTGGATTACATTCGCCAAATTGCTGAAAAAACCCTCTATAAGCCAAATGGGCGCAACAATGCCCAACCAGGTCGCTTTAACGCATCTGCCTAGTATTTCCGCACATTCATAGACAAAACCTGTACAAGAAGCTTCAATGTGAACAATGATATTCACAATTGGAGCCGAAGAATGCTTTCCCACCTTCCAGAAAACTTTACCGCTGTTGTCATCGGTGCCAATGGCGGCATAGGTAACGCTATTATTAAGAGGCTGCTTGCCGATACCCATGTGGGTAATGTCGTTGCCGTAAGCCGTTCACCTATTGCTTCTCAAGACCCATCTTTTCAAGGCGCACCCGTTGAGGTGGTGAACGTCGATATCACCACACAATCAGGCCGTGAGACTCTTTGCCAACAGTTAAACGGTCGCCCGGTACACCTGCTATTCAATGCTATTGGTACGCTACATGATGATGCGCGTAATGTGCAGCCTGAGAAACGCTTAGAGCAGTTAGATGAAGCATCATTCGCTCATGTTATGCATGTTAATGCAGCCACACCTGCCCTATTGATTAGCGCACTTAAATCATCGTTGCAGGGCAAGCACCCGGTTACCATCGCCAGCTTATCGGCACGCGTTGGATCTATTGGCGATAATGGGCATGGCGGCTGGTACAGCTACCGTGCCAGTAAAGCAGCGCACAACATGTTAATGAAGACCATCTCCATCGAACTCAAACGACTGAACAAGCAGTCTATTGTGTTGTGCCTGCACCCAGGCACCACAGATACATCGCTGTCGAAACCTTTCCAGGCTCGTGTGCCCAGCGAAAAGCTATTTACACCTGATTTCGTCGCTGAACAATTATTGAAAGTAATGTCTCAACGCACCCCCGAAGATACCGGCAGCTTCTGGGATTGGGCTGGCAAGCCTATCGAATGGTAAATGTTAGGCAAAAAAAAATCCCCCAGGGCGCAAGCCCTGGGGGATTTTTAGTATAAGTGCCTGACGATGATCCGGGCGGCGCTCCGCTACTCTACTCGTCTCATCCTGAGACTCGCCCTTCGGGCCCGCTAAAGCGGTTCCCGTTTGTTCCCGACAAACGGGGTCCAGGGGAGACCCCTAAAAAGCAAAACCCCGACCAAATGGCCGGGGTTTCTCAATAAGTGCCTGACGATGACCTACTCTCGCATGGGGAGACCCCACACTACCATCGGCGCTAAGCGGTTTCACTTCTGAGTTCGGCATGGGATCAGGTGGTTCACGCGTGCTATGGTCGTCAGGCGTAACTTTTAATGCATATCATGCTGAACATGTCACTGATGTTTTGTGTCGTCTCTCGTCTCCTGTTACTGACAGGAAGCGCGTATCCGGTTTTCATTATCACTACGACCAGACCCCTTGGGTGTTATAGGGTCAAGCCTCACGGGCCATTAGTACACGTTAGCTCAACGCCTTGCAGCGCTTCCACACCGTGCCTATCAACCAGCTGGTCTCGCTGGGCCCTTCAGGAGGCTCTAGGCCTCAGGGATGTCTCATCTTGAAGGGGGCTTCCCGCTTAGATGCTTTCAGCGGTTATCCCGTCCGCACATAGCTACCCGGCAATGCCACTGGCGTGACAACCGGAACACCAGAGGTGCGTCCACTCCGGTCCTCTCGTACTAGGAGCAGCCCTTCTCAAACATCCAACGCCCACGGCAGATAGGGACCGAACTGTCTCACGACGTTCTAAACCCAGCTCGCGTACCACTTTAAATGGCGAACAGCCATACCCTTGGGACCGACTTCAGCCCCAGGATGTGATGAGCCGACATCGAGGTGCCAAACACCGCCGTCGATGTGAACTCTTGGGCGGTATCAGCCTGTTATCCCCGGAGTACCTTTTATCCGTTGAGCGATGGCCCTTCCATACAGAACCACCGGATCACTAGAACCTGCTTTCGCACCTGCTCGACGTGTCTGTCTCGCAGTCAAGCACCCTTATGCTCTTGCACTCACTGCACGATGTCCGACCGTGCTGAGGGTACCTTCGTGCTCCTCCGTTACTCTTTGGGAGGAGACCGCCCCAGTCAAACTACCCACCACACACTGTCCTCGATCCGGATAACGGACCTGAGTGAGAACGCCAATGATGCCAGGCTGGTATTTCAAGGTTGGCTCCCCTCGAACTGGCGTCCGAGATTCAAAGCCTCCCAGCTATCCTACACAGGCAACATCAGCGTCCAGTGTGAAGCTATAGTAAAGGTTCACGGGGTCTTTCCGTCTAGCCGCGGGTACACCGCATCTTCACGGCGATTTCAATTTCACTGAGTCTCGGGTGGAGACAGCGTGGCCATCATTACGCCATTCGTGCAGGTCGGAACTTACCCGACAAGGAATTTCGCTACCTTAGGACCGTTATAGTTACGGCCGCCGTTTACCGGGGCTTCAATCAAGAGCTTCGGACGAATCCTAACACCATCATTTAACCTTCCGGCACCGGGCAGGCGTCACACCCTATACGTCCGCTTGCGCGTTAGCAGAGTGCTGTGTTTTTACTAAACAGTTGCAGCCACCTGGTATCTTCGACCGGTTCGGGCTTAGAGAGCAAGTCTCGTCACCCTACGCCGGCGTGCCTTCTCCCGAAGTTACGGCACCATTTTGCCTAGTTCCTTCACCCGAGTTCTCTCAAGCGCCTTGGGATTCTCACCCTGACCACCTGTGTCGGTTTGGGGTACGGTCGCACATGATCTGAAGCTTAGAGGCTTTTCCTGGAAGCGTGGCATCAATGACTTCCTGACCGTAGTCAGTTCGTTTCGTGTCTCGGCCTTAAGGCATCCCGGATTTACCTAAGATACCAGCCTACTCACTTTCACCAGGACAACCAACGCCTGGCTCACCTAGCCTTCTCCGTCCCCCCATCGCAATCATGTCCGGTACAGGAATATTGACCTGTTTCCCATCGACTACGCCTTTCGGCCTCGCCTTAGGGGCCGACTCACTCTGCTCCGATTAGCGTCGAACAGAAACCCTTGGTCTTCCGGCGAGGGAGTTTTTCACTCCCTTTATCGTTACTCATGTCAGCATTCGCACTCGTGATACCTCCAGCAGACTTCTCAATCCACCTTCATTGGCTTACACGACGCTCCTCTACCGCTCACACATAGTGTGAACCCGTAGCTTCGGTACCTGGTTTAGCCCCGTTACATCTTCCGCGCAGGCCGACTCGACTAGTGAGCTATTACGCTTTCTTTAAAGGATGGCTGCTTCTAAGCCAACCTCCTAGCTGTCTGAGCCTTCCCACATCGTTTCCCACTTAACCAGGATTTCGGGACCTTAGCTGACGGTCTGGGTTGTTTCCCTTTTCACGACGGACGTTAGCACCCGCCGTGTGTCTCCCACGCTTGCACTCACCGGTATTCGGAGTTTGCCTCGGGTTGGTAAGTCGGGATGACCCCCTAGCCGAAACAGTGCTCTACCCCCGGCGGTGATACGTGAGGCGCTACCTAAATAGCTTTCGAGGAGAACCAGCTATCTCCGAGCTTGATTAGCCTTTCACTCCGATCCACAAGTCATCCAAATCTTTTTCAACAGATCCTGGTTCGGGCCTCCAGTTGATGTTACTCAACCTTCACCCTGCTCATGGATAGATCGCTCGGTTTCGGGTCTATATCCAGCGACTGTGTCGCCCAGTTAAGACTCGGTTTCCCTACGGCTCCCCTAAACGGTTAACCTCGCCACTGAATATAAGTCGCTGACCCATTATACAAAAGGTACGCAGTCACAGAACAAGTCTGCTCCTACTGCTTGTACGCACACGGTTTCAGGATCTATTTCACTCCCCTCTCCGGGGTTCTTTTCGCCTTTCCCTCACGGTACTGGTTCACTATCGGTCAGCCAGGAGTATTTAGCCTTGGAGGATGGTCCCCCCGTCTTCAGTCAAGGTTTCTCGTGCCCCGACCTACTCGATTTCACATGATCAGATTTTCGACTACGGGGCTATCACCCACTATGGCCGCGCTTCCCAGCGCATTCGCCTAATCAGTCACATGCTTAAGGGCTGGTCCCCGTTCGCTCGCCGCTACTAGGGGAATCTCGGTTGATTTCTTTTCCTCAGGGTACTTAGATGTTTCAGTTCCCCTGGTTCGCCTCTTACGCCTATATATTCAGCGCAAGATACTCATCTTATGATGAGTGGGTTTCCCCATTCAGAAATGCCCGGGTCACAGGTTGTTTGCCACCTCGCCGAGCCTTATCGCAGGCTTCCACGTCTTTCATCGCCTCTGGCTGCCTAGGCATCCACCGTGTGCGCTTCATTGCTTGACCCTATAACCCGAAGGAGTCTGGTATCTCGCAATGATAACGATTGCCGGATACGCTTGAGACGTATCACAAAACAATTACGTATAAACGTTTTAAAACGTTTATGTCAGCATGATATACATTGTTAAAGAGCGACTGCTATGCGCAGTGATAAGCGAGTGCTTTTTTCACGTTAAAAGAAAAAGAAAGGTCTTTAAAGAAGATCTTCAAAAAGGTCTTTTCTCTTTCTTCAACATAAAGAAAACGCTTATCACTGCGTATCAACAGCATTCTGATCAGGTAATTCATTGTGAGCGCTTACCGCGAGGGATGATGCATCGTTTAAGGAGGTGATCCAGCCGCAGGTTCCCCTACGGCTACCTTGTTACGACTTCACCCCAGTCATGAACCACACCGTGGTGATCGCTTTCCCGAAGGTTAAGCTAACCACTTCTGGTGCAGTCCACTCCCATGGTGTGACGGGCGGTGTGTACAAGGCCCGGGAACGTATTCACCGTGACATTCTGATTCACGATTACTAGCGATTCCGACTTCACGGAGTCGAGTTGCAGACTCCGATCCGGACTGAGACCGGCTTTTCGGGATTAGCTGACTCTCGCGAGCTCGCAACCCTTTGTACCGGCCATTGTAGCACGTGTGTAGCCCTACTCGTAAGGGCCATGATGACTTGACGTCGTCCCCACCTTCCTCCGGTTTGTCACCGGCAGTCTCCTTAGAGTTCCCGGCATTACCCGCTGGCAAATAAGGACAAGGGTTGCGCTCGTTACGGGACTTAACCCAACATTTCACAACACGAGCTGACGACAGCCATGCAGCACCTGTCTCTGCGTTCCCGAAGGCACCAAGTGATCTCTCACAAGTTCGCAGGATGTCAAGAGTAGGTAAGGTTCTTCGCGTTGCATCGAATTAAACCACATGCTCCACCGCTTGTGCGGGCCCCCGTCAATTCATTTGAGTTTTAACCTTGCGGCCGTACTCCCCAGGCGGTCGACTTATCGCGTTAACTTCGCCACAAAGTGCGCTAGGCACCCAACGGCTGGTCGACATCGTTTACGGCGTGGACTACCAGGGTATCTAATCCTGTTTGCTACCCACGCTTTCGCACCTCAGTGTCAGTGTCAGTCCAGAAGGCCGCCTTCGCCACTGGTATTCCTCCCGATCTCTACGCATTTCACCGCTACACCGGGAATTCTACCTTCCTCTCCTGCACTCTAGCTTGACAGTTCCGGATGCCGTTCCCAGGTTGAGCCCGGGGCTTTCACAACCGGCTTATCAAGCCACCTACGCGCGCTTTACGCCCAGTAATTCCGATTAACGCTTGCACCCTCCGTATTACCGCGGCTGCTGGCACGGAGTTAGCCGGTGCTTCTTCTGCGAGTGATGTCTTTCCTAATGGGTATTAACCACTAGGCGTTCTTCCTCGCTGAAAGTGCTTTACAACCCGAGGGCCTTCTTCACACACGCGGCATGGCTGGATCAGGCTTTCGCCCATTGTCCAATATTCCCCACTGCTGCCTCCCGTAGGAGTTCGGGCCGTGTCTCAGTCCCGATGTGGCTGATCATCCTCTCAGACCAGCTACGGATCGTTGCCTTGGTGAGCCATTACCTCACCAACTAGCTAATCCGACATAGGCTCATCCAATAGCGGGAGCCGGAGCCCCCTTTCTCCCGTAGGACGTATGCGGTATTAGCCTGGGTTTCCCCAGGTTATCCCCCACTATCGGGCAGATTCCTATGCATTACTCACCCGTCCGCCGCTCGTCAGCGGGTAGCAAGCTACCCCTGTTACCGCTCGACTTGCATGTGTTAGGCCTGCCGCCAGCGTTCAATCTGAGCCATGATCAAACTCTTCAGTTTAAAATCATTGTGATGCTTACTCGTCACTCGAAAACGTGATGTTTACGAACAACAAAAGCGCATCAAACTTGGCTCAAGGTTCAAACGAATTCATTCAACTATTGTTTAAAAACTTACGTTTAAAAACTGTCGTTCTCATGACCGCTTGCCTTGATATTTGGTGATTTATCACCCTCATCGGCAAGCGCCCACATGAATTACCTGATCAAATTGTTAAAGAGCTGTTTTCACTGCTGAACTTCCGAAGGAGTAACTGGCTAGCCGATGAACTGGCTTGCCTCAGCGAGGAAGGCGTATTCTACGCATTTCCTAGTGTTTGTCAATCACTGTTTTGAGTGAGTGAAGCGAGTGAGCGAAGAAAGCGAGATAACGTTGCTTTCTGGCGCGGCTCGTTTCAAAAAGCGTTGGAAGACATCGCAGTATATTGCTGATGAGTTCTTCTAACTCTCTGACAAACCGAAGGTTTTCACCTTCATTCACCGCTGGTAACGCTGTGCGTCCCCGGCAGCGGATGCGTACTTTACGGATTCGCTGCCGTCTTGGCAAGGGCTTTTGTAAAAAAACTTCAACATTCGTCTATTACCCCAATGCCAGCAGCAGCGTCCTCTCTATTTAAGCGCAGGAATCGCGCCAGGCACTAATGACTCGGTGCTGAGATCAGCAATCGTTCGCGCACCGGTGAGCGTCATCGCCACCTTCATCTCTTTTTCGAAAAGCTCAAGCAGGTTAGCAACTCCCGCCTCACCTGCTGCTGCAAGCGCATAGATAAAGGCGCGACCAATCAATGCTGTATCTGCGCCCATGGCAATCATCCTTACTACATCCAACCCATTACGCACACCAGAATCAGCCAGGATGGCCAGATCGCCCTTAACTGCATCGGCAATAGCAGGCAGGGCACGCGCGGTAGAAGGCACGCCATCCAACTGACGGCCACCGTGGTTTGAAACCACAATGCCATCAGCCCCGAAGCGGACTGCATCACGGGCATCTTCAGCATCCAGTATGCCCTTAATAACCATTGGGCCATCCCACTGCTCACGAATCCAATCCAGATCTTTCCAGGAAATAGAGGGATCAAAGTTATCGCCAAGCCAGGCAATATAATCTTCAAGCTCCGTCGGCTGACCACGATAATCAGACACATTGCCTAGATCATGCGGGCGACCATGCACACCGACATCCCAAGCCCAAAGAGGATGCAACGCAGCCTGAAGCATACGTTTCATAGGCCCGCTTTTGCCGCTCATGCCTGAATGAGCATCGCGATAACGCGCTCCAGGCACAGGCATATCAACGGTGAAGACTAATGTTTTAACCCCTGCCGCCTTAGCACGCTCAAGCACGTGCTTCATAAAGCCCCGATCCTTCAATACATAAAGCTGAAACCAGATGGGCCGCTCCACTGCCGCTGCCACTTCTGCAATTGGGCATACGGAGACCGTCGATAACGTAAACGGTATGCCTTTCTTGGTCGCTGCCCGTGCTGCCTGGACTTCACCACGCCTAGCGTACATGCCTGTTAGCCCCACCGGCGCCAAGGCAAGAGGCATTGCCATCTTTTCACCAAACAGCTCGGTTTCCAGCGATAGCGACGACATATCCTTCAACACCCGTTGCCGCAACGCGATACCCGCTAGATCTTCAACATTGTGCCGCAACGTATGCTCTGCGTATGACCCGCCATCAGCATAGTGAAACAGAAACGGTGGGATACGACGCTTGGCAGCTAGGCGGTAGTCCGTCGGTGATGAAATGATCATGGCAGGCCCTATGCAACAAATAGATGCACTATCGATAAGTACTATCTATAAACGGTCATCGAAGCGTCAGTGTTAAACGCCCTAGATAAAATTGGTTTTACCAATTTACAAAAAAATTAGCACTAACAGTAATGAGACGTCGCAGTCGTGTCAAACGCGCATCGCTCACCATGGCGTATTTTGGTCATATACTTTAGTTATAAACCAAACAAGCGGTGCTAATAGTCACCAATTTGCTAGCCTTTTACTGTTGAGACAAACCATTAAAGCCCCTACTATTGGTCTTACCAATTATGAGGACCTGCACTAATGACTTATCCACCGCTCCGCCAGCAGCGCTTGGCTGATGTGATTACCGAGCGCCTTGAGGCAATGATTCTTGAAGGTAGCCTCAAGCCTGGCCAGCGCTTGCCCCCAGAAAGAGAGCTTGCTGAACGTTTTGGCGTGTCGCGTCCCTCTCTACGTGAAGCCATTCAAAAACTTGCTGCACGAGGCCTGCTTACCAGCCGCCAAGGGGGTGGTACCTTCGTGAATGAAACGCTAAACAGCGGCTACACCGACCCTTTGTTGGAGATGCTTTCCCGGCACAACGAATTTCATTTGGATTTGCTTGAATTCCGCGATGCGATGGAAGGTATTTCAGCTTATTACGCCGCGCTACGTTCAACGCCAGCGGACAAAGCCGTATTAATCCAGCGCTTTGAAGAACTTGACGGTGGGTTTGTGGGCGCCAACCCCGCCCAAGAAGCAAAGCTGGATGCCGCCTTCCACCTCGCTATTGCAGAAGCCGCTCATAACGTACTGTTACTTCACACTATTCGAGGCATTTTCCATTTATTAGAGCAGAGCATCGTTGATAACCTCGCCCATCTTTTTGCAAAGCCCGACTCGCGCTCGCAGTTAATGAAGCAGCACCGCGCCCTACTAGATGCGATTTTAGAAGGCCGTGCTGAAGATGCACGTAGCCGAGCGCACGAGCACCTAGTGTACGTTGAGGAAGGTCTTCTCGAGATGGCCAGAGCGGAAACCCGCGCCCAGCGAGCACTGCGTCGTGCCCAAGGTACCAGTAGCACACCCGCATGAGTCGCTTACCTCGCCTTTCAGACCATCGCTGGCGACTACTCTGGCTGATCGCGATTCCGCTAGGGCTCATGCTATGCATGTGGCAAGCCGCTCAACTAGCCCGCGAGCAGGCGCTATCAAACTTACAAGACGATGCCGAAAACGAGCTGCGGCTTTCTGCCGCCAACTTAAACGGTTACCTGCTGCGCTATGATTATTTGCCACAAATGCTGGCGACCAGGGAAGGCGTACAACGTTTTTTAGACTCTCCAGACAGCCAAGACCCCATGCCGCTCAACTTGCTGCTTGACCGTTTTCGCTTTACCTCTGGGGTCTCTGATGTCTATTTGCTTAACCGTAACGCCGATACCATCGCTGCCAGCAACTGGCACCGCCCCAATACATTCATTGGTCAAAACTATGCGTTTCGCAGCTATTACACCGACGCCATTACCGGAGGGCAGGGGCGTTTCTTTGGTTTAGGCGTACAGTCGCTTGAGCGTGGTTACTACTTTTCTGCACCAGTGTGGCTTGATGACACCTCGCCCGATGCAAAACCCGACGGCGTTATCGTCGTCAAAGTGCTGCTCGACGATGTTGAAGAGGGCTGGGCGGAACAGGACGCTGAGCTGTTTGTCACCGACAGCGACAATATTATTTTCATGGCCAGCCACCCTGAGCTGCGCATGAATGCCCTCCATCCTCTCACCGACGACCAACTTGACACCCTACGGGCAACCCGACGCTATGCAATGGAGCCTTTAACGCCCTCCGGCATTGAGCTTGAAGCCCCTTACGGGTCCGATAGCTATCTCGTTAGCTTTGCTAGCGGCCCACTAAGCGGTGGGCACTATTTAAGCCTTACGCGCCCCATCCCAGAGTTTGGCTGGCAAATGCATATTTTAAAACCACTCACTCCCGTGGTGAACGCCCAGTGGATTGCGGCGCTGATGGCGGGAGGCTTATATGGCGTGATAGCCCTGGGCGGCGGCATTGGTTGGCAACGCATGCGTTTACGCCGAGAGCGCGAAGCATTTGCAGAGCGCGAACGACAAACCTTAGCCAGGGTACGCGATGAACTAGAGGTTAGCGTAGAACGAAGAACACGTGATTTAGTCGCCAGTAATCAGCGGCTTTCTGGTGAAATAGAAGAGCGGCGGCGAGCAGAAGCTAATCTACGCCAAACCCAAGATGAGCTGATCCAGGCAGCAAAGCTTGCGGTATTGGGTCAATTGGCTGCCGGTATTAATCACGAGTTAAATCAGCCATTAGCAGCTATTCGTGCCTACGCTGAAAATGGCCGGCGGTTTATTGAACTGGCGCGGGTAGATAAAGCGGATGCCAACCTAGCGCAAATTGTCGAGCTTACCCAGCGCATGGCCGATATTAGTGCTCAGTTGCGCCAGTTCTCTCGTAAGAGTAGCGAGCGCCAGGAAACAATCTCTGTGCAAGCCTGTATTGAGTACGCCCTGCGTTTATTTCACAGCCGCTTACGAGATGATGGCATCGAGGTAGTCCAACAATGGCCCGAGGAAACGCTTTGGGTTGAGGGTGATTTAGTCCGCCTGGAGCAAGTACTGGTGAATCTGATCAGTAACGCATTACAGGCCATGAAAGAGGTAGCATCACCCATGCTGACGCTAAGTGTCGAAATCGCACAACAGCAAGTGATGATCAGCGTTGCCGATAATGGCCCAGGTGTTGCGGAAAACCACTTGGGCCAAATTTTCGAACCCTTCTTCACCACCAAAGCACCCGGTAGCGGATTAGGGCTAGGACTTTCGATTTCCTCACGTATTATGGAGGATCTGGGCGGCAAGCTGCAGGTAGCAAATCAGCCCACTGGCGGGGCGCGCTTCATCATTACGCTACCCTGTTCAGCAACACCTAACGTACTGCCGCCATACTCAGTCAAGGAGAGTAACAACCATGCATGAGCCGTCGACGCTGCCGGTCATGGTGATCGACGACGAACCACACCTGCGTATCACCGCCAGCCAAACACTCGAACTCGCTGGCTACACGCCTCACTGTTTTGAGTCTGCAGAACAAGCGCTTGAGGCACTACCAGCAAACTTTCCCGGCGTAATCGTGAGTGATATTCGCATGCCTGGAATGGACGGTATGGCGCTATTACATGAATTACACAGCCGCGATGCCACACTGCCAATTATCTTAATCACTGGCCACGGTGACATCTCAACCGCGGTGGAGGCGATGCGTGCAGGTGCCTGGGACTTTCTGGAAAAGCCTTTTGCTGGGGATCAGCTACTTGATGTCGTGAGGCGAGGAATCGAAAAGCGCCAGCTGAGCCTGGAAAATTTACGCTTAAAAGCCGAGCTTGAGGTTCAGCAGGCAGCTCTTGGGCCACGCCTTGTGGGCCGCACACCCGTGATTTCTCGTCTGGCGGCAATGATTCAGCGCATCAGCCAAGTAGAGGCTGATGTGCTGCTATTTGGCGAAACCGGCACCGGAAAAGACCTTGTCGCCCGCGCCATTCATGAACGTAGCGCCCGGCGCAATAGCCCGTTTATGGCGATCAACTGCGGCGCAGTACCAGAAAACACCATAGAGTCAGAACTGTTTGGCCATGAGAAAGGCGCCTTTACCGGCGCTGTAGAACGGCGAATTGGTAAGTTTGAGCATGCCAATGGTGGCACCGTGTTCCTGGATGAGATCGAATCAATGCCATTGGCACTTCAGGTGAAGCTGTTGCGCGTATTGCAAGAGCGTAGCGTCGAGCGCCTAGGGGCCAACGAGACGGTGCCACTCAATATACGAGTGATTGCGGCCACCAAAGTGGATCTCAAAGTCGCTGCCGAAGAGGGGAGCTTTCGCGAAGACCTCTACTATCGACTCAACGTGGTTACCCTGCCACTGCCCGCGCTACGCGAACGGCGTGAGGACATTCCGTTGCTGTTCCAGCATTTCGCCGTGGTCGCTGCCAACCGCAGTGGCTTAGAAGCCCCTACCCTGGATAGCCATTCGATAGCCGCCCTGCTGGCCCACGACTGGCCTGGTAATGTT
Organism: Halomonas sp. XH26; assembly: GCF_024138895.1. Classification (NCBI taxonomy): domain Bacteria; kingdom Pseudomonadati; phylum Pseudomonadota; class Gammaproteobacteria; order Oceanospirillales; family Halomonadaceae; genus Halomonas; species Halomonas sp. XH26. The sequence goes on along the minus strand of NZ_CP071889.1, from coordinate 75,022 downwards.
CGCGAGCTGCGTAACCTTGCAGAGCGTTATGTGTTACTGGGAGCAGCCTTTGACTACCGCCTGGATGCGCTACTGGAAGGGGCCAACGCCGACACCGAAGAGCCAACGTTGCCGCGCCAAGTAGAGCTATTTGAAAAGAGCCTGATTAGCCAATCCCTGTCCCGACATCATGGGCGCGTAACCGACGTATGCCGTCATCTGGGAATACCCCGCAAAACCTTCTACGACAAACTCAAAAAACACAGTTTAAGCGCTGACGATTATCGCCATAGCAGCGACCCTTGATGAAACAACTCAATCAACACGTCCCACGGCGGCACCCAAGGCACCAAGGTAAATAGCGCAATCAGCATAAAGACGTTCGAGAGTGGGCGACGACCATCGCCCAGCTTTAGCGCGGTTCCAAAAGAGCGTTTTAACCGCGCACCTTCTAGGTCCACGCTGAAAAGCTCGTCCAGGCTCAAGTGAATGATAAATCCTAGCAGTACCGCTGCACTATGGCACCAGGCCAGCCAAGCTGGCTGTGCCAGCAAGTGAAAACTAAACGCGGCAGTCATCAGCGCGCACAGCACAGCCGCCATCAATGAGTGCCAAATACCTCGATGAACCGTTAGCCGTGAGAACACCACCGCCGCAAAATAACGCACGCTAACGTAAATGCCACCACACGCCACTAGCAACAAACCTGGTGTTAACCAGGGCTGCAACAACAACACACCAAGCACCAGCGAAGGAACCGATAAAAGATTAAAAATCAGACGGATAGAGCGGGAACGGTCTGCATCAATGTCAGGCAAAATACCGCCAAAGGCTACCAGGGCAATAATTAATAGCGCCTGAGTCGCTGGCCACCACTCAGCCTGCCAGCCGACATAAGCCATTAGCACGCCGCCTGCTGCTGCTACCGTAATGTGCGTGCGAAAATTCGCCATAGCGCGGCATCCTGGAAAACTGGATAAATTACCAGACTTTTGGCTGCCGCAACATGACTATTTAAGAAAAAAGAGTGTTAGGCCAACTGCTTAGCACCTGTATTAGAAAATTTACTGAGCGAGGAACTGATCTTTTAACTTAACGTAGTTACCTGCCGTGTAAGGAAAGAAAGCGCGCTCTTTATCTTTAAGTGGACGCAATGCTTTCGCCGGGTTTCCAGCGTATACATGGCCACTTTCCAAACGTTTGCCTGGCGTGACTACCGCGCCAGCAGCAATAATTACCTCATCCTCGACAATCGCCCCATCCATCACAATCGCCCCCATACCCACCAAAATGCGACTACCCAGCGTACAGCCATGCAAAATCGCTTTATGGCCAATGGTGACATCATCACCAATCGTCAGTGGAAAGCCGTCAGGATTGAAATCGCTGGCATGGGTAATATGCAGCACGCTGCCATCCTGCACGCTAGTGCGAGCGCCAATGCGAATCCGATGCATATCACCCCGAATCACCGTCATCGGCCACACCGAACAGTCATCGCCCAGCTCCACATCACCAATCACCACGCTAGCAGGGTCGATATAAACCCGCTCGCCAAGGCGAGGCGAAATACCTTGAAAGGGTCGTAGGGCATTGCTCATTGCACACTCCTGCTTAAACGCTATTGGATTCAAATATTCAAGGACTATAGCAACCCGCCTAGCAATACAATAAACGTCAGCGGAATCGACACCCAGCGTACAATATTACGCCAGAGTACATAGCCACTCTCCCCAACACCCAATGCTTGTACAACCTGCATACGGGGCATCACCCAGGCCGCAAAGATAGCAATTAACAGCCCGCCCAAAGGCAGGAAAATATCAGGCGGAATACTACTGACTAGCTCAAACACATTGCGTCCGAACAACGGCCTGAAGTCGGCGAGAGTAGAAAACGAAAACGCCGAAAGCAGCCCCAACAGCCATACACTCAGCGCTACGACGGCCGTTGACACACTGCGCCGCCATCCAAGCCCTTGCAACGTCGCCACCATGGGTTCAGCGAGGTTAATCGCTGAGGTCCAGGTAGCCAATAAGAGCAACAGAAAGAACACACTTAACCAAAACGCTCCCCAAGGCAGCTCAGAAAAAGCAATAGGCAGCGTCACAAACATCAACCCTGGGCCGTCAGCGGGGTCCATACCTTGGGCAAATACCACCGAAAAGATCGCAATCCCTGCTAACAAGGCAACGCTGATGTCGAGCATTGCAACTGCAAACGCAGCTTTCGGTAGGCTCTGCTCATCAGGCATGTAAGCCCCGTAAGCCATTAGCGCGCAGGCCCCTACTGCCAGGGTAAAAAACGCATGCCCCATGGCGTGCAACACCACTGAGGCCGTTACATCGCCAAACGACGGTAAAAACAGCCATGAAAGGGCTGTACCAAATCCGTCAGTGGTTGTGGCATAACCAGCCAGTAGCAACAATAAACCGTACAGCAGCGGCATTAATAGGTTGTTCAACCTCTCTAGGCCTTTGGCAACGCCCGCTGCCACCACCGTCATGGTCATAAATAGGAACAACGAGTGGTTAAAAATCAACAGGCCTGGGTTTGCCAGAAATGCATCGAAACCCGCACCTATTTCTGCTGCGCTTGCACCATCGAAATTGCCGTTAATTGAAGCGACTAAAAACTCAATCGACCAACCTGACACCACCGAGTAAAACGATAAAATACAGAAGACGGTGAATGCACCAAATAACCCTAACCAGCGCCAGTGTCGAGAAGCACCTGCTTCAACGGCCAGCTTACTTAGCGCTTGCATTGGCCCACGACGCCCTGCCCGACCAATTAAAATCTCGGCCATCATTACGGGGATACCTAACAGCAGTACAAACGCCACATAGATCAATAAAAATGCCGCACCACCGTTCTCGCCTGCAACGTACGGGAAACGCCAAATATTACCCAGCCCAACTGCAGCTCCCGTTACCGCTAAGATAAAGGCCCGCTTTGACCCCCAGCGCTCCAGCGTTTCACTCATCACTTGCTCCTGCCATTGGTGGCACTAGTTGGCAACACTAAAAGGCGGCAAGCCTAGCAGGCGCTTACGCCCAGGCCAAACCCTGGTTCAAGCCACAGTATTCAGCCCAAACATTGAAACACGGCCTCACCGCCCGCACTGTGTCATTATTATTGCGTTTTTATGCGCCCCTAACGTATTAAAAACGTTGCGAGTTAAAAATTAATGCCTACGAGGTGCCTATGTCCCGCAATCCGTTGCTAGAGCCGCACGAGCTTCCCCCTTTCGCTGACATTCGCGCCGAACACGTCGTGCCTGCGGTAGAAACGCTGCTGAATGAAAGCCGAGAAGTCATCGACCGACTCGCTCAACAGGCCGCTACAGCGCCACCCCGTTGGGATAACTTTGCTGCGCCGCTAGAGGCTGTTAATGACCGGCTTACCCAAGCGTGGTCGCCCATCTCTCATCTCAACGGCACGATGAACACAGCCGAGCTGCGGGAAGCTTATCAAGCATGTTTGGAAAAACTCTCGGCGTTTAGCACCTGGATGGGACAACACGAAGGTCTCTTTAATGGCTGGCAAGCGCTTAAGCAGGGTGATGAATGGGCAACGCTAACGCCTGCTCAGCAGCGCACAGTAGAAAACGCTTTACGTGATTTCCGCTTAGCTGGGGTTGATTTACCTGCTGACAAAAAGGCTCGCTACGGCGAGATTCAAGCGCGTCTCTCCAGCCTATCCAATCAGTTTTCAAACAACGTGCTCGATGCTACCCAAGCTTGGCATAAGGATATTGGTCATCTTGATGAACTCACCGGCGTGCCGGAAAGCGCGCTTGATACGCTAAAAGCAACCGCCCAGGCAAAAGGCGTCGATGGGTACCGCATCACCCTCGATTTCCCGAGCTTTTTCCCCATTATCAGTTATGCCGACAACCGAGAGTTGCGGCGAGAGGTATACACCGCGTTTGTCACGCGTGCTTCCGATCAAGGCCCAGACACAGGTAAGTTCGATAACGCTCCCGTTCTTGAAGAGATTTTGGCGCTCCGCCAAGAGCTCGCCCACCTGCTTGGCTTTAATACCTACGCCGATTACTCGCTCACCACTAAGATGGCCGACTCTCCCGAACAGGTGCTTGAGTTTTTGAATGACCTAGCTCGCCGCGCCGTTCCCCAGGCCAAGGAAGAAGTCGCGGAGCTCAGCGACTATGCCCGTGAGGAACTAGGGCTTGAAACGCTTGAGCCGTGGGATGTGTCCTATGCCAGCGAAAAGCTGCGCGAGGCACGTCACTCCATCTCACAAGAGCAGCTTCGTCCTTACTTCCCTGCGCCACAGGTGGTAGATGGGCTGTTCCAGGTAGTAGAACGTCTTTACGGTGTTCGCGTGGAAGCAGCGCCTGATGCGCCTAGCTATCACAACGATGTTCAATATTTCCGCATTACCGAACAAGGTAAGCCGATCGCCGGTTTCTATTTGGATTTGTACGCTCGCGAAAACAAGCGTGGCGGAGCGTGGATGGCCGATTGCCGAGTACGTCGTCAAACTGAAAATGGCCTACAACTGCCAGTGGCGTTTCTGACCTGCAACTTCACCGCCCCAGTGGGCGATAAACCCGCTCTGCTAACCCATGATGAAGTCACCACGCTATTTCATGAGTTCGGCCACGGCTTGCATCACATGCTGACCAAACAAGACATCGCCGATATCTCTGGCATTAACGGTGTTGCTTGGGATGCGGTTGAACTGCCCAGCCAATTCATGGAGAACTACTGCTGGGAACGCGAAGGGTTAGACTTGATTGCCAAGCACGTCGATACTGGCGAGCCTCTGCCCGCTGACCTGCTAGGGCGTTTACAGGCTGCCAAGAACTTTCAGTCAGCAATGGGGATGGTGCGCCAAATAGAGTTTTCATTATTCGACTTACGCCTGCACCATGAATTGGAAGCGCCTAGCGCCAGCGACGTTCAAACGCTATTGAACGACGTACGTAGCCACACATCCGTCGTGCCGACGGTTGACTTTAACCGCTTCCAGAATAGCTTTAGCCATATTTTTGCGGGCGGCTATGCAGCAGGCTATTACAGTTATAAGTGGGCGGAAGTACTCTCTGCCGATGCTTGGAGCGCGTTCGAAGAAGCCGGGATTTTTGACTCTAACACTGGCCAACGCTTCCGCCAGGAAATCCTGGAACCAGGCGGCGCGAGGGATGCCGCCGAGCTATTTCGCGCTTTCCGAGGCCGCGAACCAAGCGTAGAGCCACTATTACGCCATAGCGGTATCCGCGCAGCCTGAGGTTTATTTTCACTATCACCGGGTGCGGTATCTGTCTTGTTACCGCACCCTTGGAGCTTGTTATGTCGAGTGTGAAACGCTTTATTGCTGGGGTAACCTGCCCACGCTGCGCGGCCATGGACCGGATTCGCGCCTGGGAGCAAAACAACATTCGCTACCGGGAATGCGTTAACTGCGATTTTTTCGAGCAGTTGCCGATTGAAGATGAGATAGCACCAGAGCTGACTACCCGCGTTAACCAAGTACGCGAAGAGCAAAAAACGCAGGATGTACAGCCAGTACGCATTCTCGACCCCAGTAAACCTAAACGTTAACCGCCTATTCCCAGCATTTATGCTACCGCTTTCAATTTAAGCCTCCACTACGTTGGGGGCATACCATACCACCAACTCCTCACTCCTCACTCCTCACTCCTCACTCCTCACTCACAAAAGTGTGCGAAAAACCACACACCAACTAACCTATGGTGTGCGAAACCCCAGACACTTAACGCTTTTTTAGTCTCAACCAAAGTTGAATAAGAAAACTTTAAGTAGCTGATTTTAATAATCAGCCCGCCTATTGGCATGACTATCGCTGTATACAAATTGCTTAACGTTCAAGCCACTGGCTGTGCCAGCACGCCAGACGATAATCCCAATAACAGCTTAGGAAATCTCGCCATGCGCAATATGATGCCTAAAACCGTCGCCTTTCTTGCCAGTAGTGCCCTTCTAGCAGCAGGCACTGCCCAAGCAGACCGCTCAGAATGGCCCGATAACTTCACTGTCGGTACCGCAAGTCAGGGCGGCACCTACTTCGTTTATGGCTCAGGCTGGGCTAACTTTATTGCTGATGAGCTGGATGTTTCAGGTGGCGGTGAAGTCACCGGCGGCCCGACTCAAAATCTAGCGCTCGTACATAGCGGCGATATGGCCTTTGGTCTGACGACGATGGGCCCAGCGTCAGACGCTGTTAACGGTGAAAGTCCACTAGCGCCTGGCTTGGCAATGGACAATGTATGCGCGCTGTTCCCGATGTATGAAACACCCTTCTCTATTGCCGCTCTTTCAAGCTCAGGCATTGAATCCATCTCAGACATTCCTGATGGCGCGCGCATTGGCTTCGGCCCAGCAGCTTCTACATCAGACACTTACTTCCCCGCTATCCTCGAAACGCTGGGCGTTGAGTTTGATCGTCGTAATGGCGGCTGGTCTGACTTAGGTGGTCAACTGCAGGATGGCCTGCTGGATGTGATCGCGTTTGCAGCGGGTATTCCGATTCCGGCCGTTAGCCAACTCGAAGTACAGACCGATGTGAACATCATTGAGTTTACCGAAGAAGAGATGGCCACCGTCCTGGACGCCTTCCCGGTTGCTGAATTCACTATCCCAGCAAGCACTTACACCACACTGGAAGAAGACGCACGCGCTGTGTCTATGTGGAACTTCGCCATTGCGGGCTGTGACCTGCCGGAAGACTTTATCTATGAAGTCACCAAAGCCACGATGGAAAACAATGACCGTATGCGCTCAGTGCACCGCAGCGCTGAAACCACCATTCCAGAAAACATCGTCCACAACAATGTGCTGCCCTTCCATCCGGGCGCCGCACGCTGGTACGAAGAGAATGGCTACGACATCGATGATGACATGATCAACTAAGCCAAGCCCCTCTTCACGCTGCCCTGTTTTCCGCTGGCCGGGCGGGGCAGCGTTCGCTACCGCCTCTTTTTTGCTTTTGCTGTGAGGGTGACCTCTGATGAGTCACAATACCGATCAAGACCACAACGGCCTCAAGGATGACGCCCAAACTGCTTCATCGATACCCGAGTCAATTGCCGAGGGTGTCGATGAAGAGGTTGTCGAGTCCAACCGCCGTGTGTTTGTTGGCTGGCAGTTCTTTTTGTTTGCCGCACTGGCCATTGGCTATTCAAGCTTCCACCTGTTTTCGCTCAATGTGTATCCGATGGAAACCTGGTCGTTTCGCATTGTACACATTGCCGGTGCGCTAATTTTAGGGTACGGGCTGTTTGCCGGTGCTCGCTTTGCAGAAGATGATCAGCAAGCCTCCCCTGCATGGCTCAAATGGGCCAGCTATGCGCTCCTAGCGCCTGCGATCTATGCACTTGTACAGGTCGTTCTGATGCAGCAAACACTCAATGGCGGTGCCATGCGCATCGATCCCAGTATTGAGACACTGCATTACGGCTACCCACTGATAGCCACCACAGCTGCAGCTATTGCTCTCTCGTGGTTCTATCGTCAGGCACGCCACCGCTTTAATCCCGCCGATCTCGTTCTGATGGTGTGCGCCATCGCCAGCGCTGCTTACTTGCTAATGGCCTTTAATACCAATATGCGCATGTCGACAGGCACCTCGTTTGCTCCTCCCGGCATTTCTTGGGCGGCCATTGCGGGCTCACTGCTGATTCTTGAGCTTACTCGTCGCGTGGCTGGTTTAGCACTGGTGGTTATTTCAGCGGTTTTCTTGGTCTATGTCTTTGCTGGCCAGCATCTACCAGGCTTCCTAGGCTACCCAGGCTTGTCCGTACAGCGCTTCTTCAGTCAGGTCTATACCGATGCGGGCATCCTTGGCCCAACGACCGCGGTGTCATCGACTTATATCATTTTGTTTATTATTTTCGCGGCGTTTTTACAGGCCTCCAAAGTAGGCGATTACTTCGTCAACTTTGCGTTCGCAGCCGCTGGCCGTGCCCGTGGCGGCCCGGCGAAAGTATCTATTTTTGCTTCCGGCTTAATGGGCATGATCAACGGCACATCAGCGGGTAATGTGGTATCGACTGGCTCGCTTACCATCCCGCTGATGAAAAAAGTCGGCTATCCGGCGCGCAGTGCTGGTGCCATTGAAGCAGCGGCGTCTACTGGTGGTCAGATCATGCCGCCCATCATGGGGGCGGGCGCCTTTATCATGGCGGAAGTCACCGGCATTCCTTATACAGAAATTGCGATTGCGGCGGTCATTCCAGCCATTCTTTACTTCGCATCTATCTACTTTATGGTGGATTTTGAAGCGGCGCGTAAAGGCATGCGTGGCATGCGTAAAGATGAAATCCCGCTATTCTCCAAGCTGGCTAAACAAGTCTATCTATTCGCGCCAATTATTATTCTTATTGTCGCTCTCTTTATGGGCTACTCCGTCATTCGTGCTGGCACGCTAGCCACCGCGTCAGCGGCAGTTGTTAGTTGGATCTCACCCAATAAAATGGGTATTCGGGCTATTTTGAGAGCCCTCCAACTAGCGGGCATAATGTCGATTCAGATCATCGCGGTGTGTGCTTGCGCGGGCCTTATTGTTGGCGTTATATCACTGACGGGCGTCGGCGCGCGCTTCTCTTCACTGCTGTTAGGCCTTGCCGGGGTTAGCCAGCTATTGGCATTAGTTTTTGCCATGCTGATCAGTATCCTGCTCGGCATGGGCATGCCTACGACGGCAGCCTACGCGGTAGCAGCATCGGTGGTGGCACCTGGCTTGATCAATATCGGTATCGAGCCGCTCGTAGCACACTTCTTTGTGTTCTACTTCGCGGTCGTGTCGGCCATTACGCCGCCAGTGGCGTTAGCATCTTACGCCGCCGCCGGTATTTCTGGGGATAACCCCATGGGCACATCGGTCGCTTCGTTCAAAATTGGTCTTGCTGCGTTTATCGTGCCGTTTATGTTCTTCTACAGCCCAGCCATGCTGATGGAAGGCTCCGCGATGCAGATACTTCGTGTCGGGGTGACCGCCACACTGGGGATCATCTTGCTTTCAGGCATGGTGCAAGCATGGTTCTTTGGGCCGGTAAACACCTTACAGCGTGTGGTTATGCTGGTCGGTGCGCTGTTTATGATTTACGGCGGCATTTACAGCGATATTGCTGGCCTGGCCATTGGCGCAGCGCTGTTCGTTATGCAGCGTAAGCAGCATGGCAATAAGGCGACACCCAGCACCACATGACGGCGCAATCGACTATTCACTTAACCACTAGCCGTTAACCGCCCAACGAAAACGCCCGCTCGAATGCTATCGAGCGGGCGTTCTTATTGATCACTAAGCTAGGTTCTTTAAGAGCGCACTAGCCTCTCAGGTTATCAACAATTTTCAGTACGGGTGCTGCCTGATTAAGCGTGTAGAAGTGTAGACCAGGTGCACCGCCATCGAGTAAGCGCTCACACAAACGGCTAACAACATCGGTGCCAAAAGCGGCAATAGCGTCACTATCATCACCATAAGCTTCCAACTGCTTGCGAATCCAGCGGGGAATTTCTGCGCCACAGGCGTCTGAAAAACGCGCCAATTTGGTGTAGTTAGTAATCGGCATAATGCCAGGAATAATCGGCTGCTCGACACCTAATGCCCGAGCTTTTTCAACAAAATGGAAGTAGGCATCCGCGGTAAAAAAGTACTGGGTGATGGCCATGTTGGCGCCAGCCTTCATTTTACGGGCAAAGTTTTCCACATCCTTATCGAGATTGGGTGCCTGTGGATGAGATTCAGGATAGGCGGCCACCGCAATATCAAAATGGTCACCGGTTTCCGCTCGGATAAACTCGACCAGTTCATTGGCGTAGCGCAACTCACCAATGCTTCCCATGCCCGATGGCATGTCGCCACGTAGCGCCACTAAGCTGTCGACACCCTCTTCACGATACTGCGCTAGCAGGTCGCGCAATTGCGCTTTTTCACTGCCAATGCAGGAAAGGTGTGGCGCGGTCGTAATGCCGCTCTGGCTAACGGTGCGCACAATATCGCGTGTGCGCGCTTGAGTGGAACCACCGGCACCATAAGTGACCGAGAAAAAGCGCGGATGTCGAGCGGCCAGTTCATCGCGCACGTGCATTAACTTCTCTCTTCCCGCATCGGTATTGGGCGGAAAGAATTCAAAGCTAATACCTAACGGGTGCTCTTGACTACTCATGGGACTTCCTCGCAAAGCGTTAACATCGTGATAATTTAGGTTATTCTCCTCTTTCCGCCGCACTGGAGCTAATGAAAGATTCCACAGTCGGCCTTTAATTCGGCTCATGTTAGCTATTTACACAACTACTGAGTTACATAGAGCTATTTAACCAACAGCGTCATCATCTAACGACTAGGATGCAGAAATGGATTTAGCGCCAAGTGCCCTAATGGGGCCACTGTTGATGTTATTGGGGTTTGTAGGCTTGGGATGGATTGCCGCACAGCGCTTAAAAATCGACCCGCGCCCCATTGCCACATTACTGGTTTATCTGATCGCACCACTGACCATTTTCCGTGCACTGATGAACGGCGGCCCTACGGCGGAGTATCTGCTATTAACACTGGCGCTATTCATCTTGGTAAGTACCATGGCGCTGGCCGTACGCTGGTTTACCCAGCACCGCTTTGGAGCACAGGAAGGGGCGCTGTTAGCGTTCTCTTCTGGCACTGGCAATACCGGTTACTTTGGCCTGCCCATGGCGCTAATTTTACTGCCGCCAGAAGGTGTCACGCTTTATCTCTTCTGCATGTTAGGGATTAATCTATACGAGTTTACGGTGGGCTTTTACTTAAGTGCCCGCGGCCACTTTTCCATGCGCCAAAGTCTGATCAAAATTGCTCGACTGCCGCTGGTCTACGCGTTTTTGTCTGCGCTGCTGCTGAATGCACTTAACGTGACACTTCCCAGCGCACTGATGAACTCGCTTGACGTTTTCCCCGCCACCTACACCCTGCTAGGTATGATGATTATTGGCATGACCCTTAGCCAGGTGACGCTTGATGCTTGGGACTCCCGCTTTGTTGCCACCTGCGTGGGCTTACGTTACCTACTTTGGCCGCTGGTGATGCTAGTCGCCGTTTTATTACTTCAAGCCTTGGGCCCGCTTGCACCAGAACTCGGTATGGCGTTGTTACTGTTAGGCGTCGTACCCATGGCCTCTAATGTGGTGGTAGTCGCGATGGAGCTAGGGATTCAACCGCAAAAAGGAGCATTAGCGGTGCTTACCACCACGCTATTAGCGCCATTACTAATTCCTCTCTATCTCCACCTCATGCTGCAACTTACCGGGCTAGGCCTCTGATTGGGTTAAAAGCCTTCAACCCCCGCCAGCTTTAGCTGAGCGGCCATCCGCTGCACGTCTGGATGGCTGAAAAATGCCACCAGCGCGTCAGCACGCACGGGTCCAACGCCGGGTTCGGCTTGCCAATCTGAGTGTGTGTAACCTGCTAACGTATCCCAATCCCCTAGCTGGGCGCTGCCACTTGGTGGTATCCCTAACGCCGCTAACCACTGAACATAGGAGGCCGCCTGTGCGGCCTGGAACTGAGCGACAAGCGCTGCTGAACGAACGCTTCCCACGCCATGTGCCCGCTGAAGCTGTGCCGGCGTTGCTGCCAGCCAGCCTAGCAGTTCGGTCACAACACCTGCCTCCATAAGCGCTTTCCAGGTGCCCTCTCCCACGCCCTGCATGTTTAACTGATCGCTTAAGAAGCTAAGCCGCGCCAGCAACTGCGCGTCGCAGTCCGTGGTAAGCGTAAAGCAACTTAACAGGTGATAGCGCTCTGGCGAGGGCACGCCAAGGGCCGCTCGCTCCTGGGTTTGCCAAACGACTTCTGTTGCCTGGGGAATAGTGAGACCCGCCAATGTTATCGCGATATGATCACCCGGGCGCACGTCCCATGCTTCCCAGCGCTCCAGGGATCCCAGCGACACACGACTAATACGCCGTCCTTCTAGCGTGACTGGGTAAAGCCACAACAGCGGCGTCACGCGCCCTGTTCGACCAACGCGAAACTCGACACCACGCACCTGAGCTAACGCCTGCTGAGCGGGGTACTTCCACGCAACGGCCCATTCCGGCGGCGATGATGACCAGCGTTGCCCCCCAGGGCGCTCGGACTGTTTCAGTACCACTCCATCGGTGGCGAACGGCAATGGGCCGTTAAACCACGTATCGCGCCAGTTGGCGGCGTCATGCTGGGCATTGATAGGGTGGGTGTAATCGGCGGTATCAAAGCCTAACGCGGTCAGTTGGCCAAGCCTTTCATTCATCTCTCTCGGCCCTTCTGGCCAATCCCAGATAAACAGCCCGATACGCTCACGGGTTTGCCGCGAAGGTGATGCCTGAGCCATGGCCCCGGCAACAGCACCTCGCGCGCCAGAGGCGGGACTCTGCGACTGAATATGATCATTTAATATCCAGTAGAGTTCGCCCTGGAATACGGCTGAGAGCGGCGTTGGTAGCCTATTTGGCACGGCGGGGAGTTGCTGTACACGAACCGTCCAGTTCTGCCCGCGTTCACCGTCACCGCGGCTAACCGCTTCGACCAACACGCCCTCTTCGTAGCGTAGCGTTATCGCAACACCATCGACCTTAGGCTGGATCCAAAGATCATCTCGGCGGCTCATAAAGCGTCGCACACCGTCATCATCGGCCTTATTCAAGCCCGTTTGCGCCACGGGATGATCTAGCGTGCCAGCGCTACGGGTGACTCTGGTTAGCGGCCGTTGCCGAGCCACTTCCCCCAGGCAGGCTTGCCAGTTTGCTAGCCGAGCGACCGCTTGATCGTAAAGCTCATCATCAATCAGTGACTCGCCCTGATCGTGATAGGCACTGTCCCATCGAGCAATATGCTCTGCCAGTGTTTGGCTCTCTTGCGCCAGCCGTTCACGGGGCCAATCAGGGCACACGTTGGCCTGTGCGGATAAGGTGACACTCATCAACCAAGCAACCAGTAACCACTTCCAGCCTGCTGCACGCCACTTTCTCATGCTTCACCTCTCCCTCTTACCTCCCTTATCCATAAAGTAATCTTAGCGTAAGGCTTATCATCCCGTTCAACGCACAACAAAAACGCCCCTTGGCGTAGGCCATAGGGGCGTTCTCTCTTACGACAGGCGTTGCTTGGTTTACAAACCGGCAGCCTGGCGCAGAGTGTCGGCTTTATCGGTTTTTTCCCACGGGAAGGCGGTAAAGGTTTCTGTATGCACTTGGCCTTTGTCGTCTACCCAGCTGTAGCTATGCTCAAACGGCTCACGTCCAAAGTGACCATAAGCAGACGTGAGGCGGTACATCGGGTGTAGCAGGTCGAGCATTTTGGTAATCGCGTAAGGGCGCAGATCAAAGTGCTCACGCACTAGCTCGACAATTTTAACATCGTCGATTTTACCGGTGCCGAAGGTATCGATGGAAACCGACGTCGGCTCGGCAACGCCGATAGCGTAGGAAACCTGGATTTCGCACTTATCAGCCAAGCCTGCGGCAACGACGTTTTTAGCCACGTAACGGCCAGCATAAGCGGCGCTGCGGTCAACTTTAGACGGGTCTTTGCCAGAGAAGGCTCCACCACCATGCCGCGCCATACCGCCGTACGTATCGACGATAATTTTACGCCCTGTTAAGCCACAATCGCCCACCGGGCCACCAATAACAAACTGGCCGGTCGGATTAATGTGGTACTGGGTATGCTCATCCAGCCACTCAGCGGGAATCACCTGTTCGACGATTTCGCGCTTAACCATTTTGCGCAGGTCGTCTTGGCCGATTTCCGGGTCGTGCTGAGTAGACAATACGATAGCATCGACACCACAGGGCTTGCCTTCCGCGTTATAACGGAACGTTACCTGACTTTTGGCATCCGGGCGTAGCCACGGCAGCAGGCCGTTTTTACGCAGCTCCGCCTGACGCTCAACCAAACGGTGCGAGTAGTGAATTGGCGCCGGCATAAACGAGTCGGTTTCGTTAGTCGCGTAGCCAAACATCAACCCCTGATCGCCAGCACCCTGATCTTCAGGTTTCGTGCGGTCGACGCCTTGAGCGATATCAACGCTTTGTTTGCCGATCAGGTTGATCACCCCACAGGTTGCGCCATCAAAGCCCACGCGAGATGAGGTGTAGCCAATATCGGTAATCACATCACGTACCAGCGCTTCCAGATCAACCCACGCAGACGTGGTGATCTCACCAGCAATAATGGCAACGCCTGTCTTCACCATGGTTTCACAGGCAACGCGGGCCTGTTTATCTCGGGCGATAATGGCATCTAGTACCGCGTCGGAAATCTGGTCGGCAATCTTATCAGGATGCCCTTCGGAGACAGACTCGGAGGTAAACAGGGAATATTCGCTCATCGCGCTCTCGACCCTCTGTATGACGGCTGCAGAGTGACCGCAGCATCAGCAGGAAATCATGGCAGGAAGTTCAGTTCCCTGCCCATATATAGAAGCGGCACGACAATTTTCGCTACCACTTCGGGAGGCAGAGTCTACACGCTGTTGGGGGTTCTTCCCAGAACGTGGCTCCAGAATTTGCCGCCGCCGGGGAAGTCAGCGACAATAGCGCCTTTATTATTTCCGTTTTCAGGCGAGGAGCACCCCCATGCCGTCCCGTTTTGAGCTGGCCAATGCCATTCGCGCCCTTTCCATGGATGCTGTTCAGAAGGCCAAATCTGGCCACCCTGGCGCGCCTATGGGCATGGCTGATATCGCCGAGGTGCTGTGGAATGACTACCTCAAGCACAACCCCGAAGATCCCAAGTGGGCTGATCGCGACCGGTTCGTGTTGTCTAATGGCCACGGCTCAATGCTGCTTTATTCGCTGCTGCACCTCAGCGGCTATGAATTAAGCCTGGAACAGCTGCAGAACTTCCGCCAGCTGCATTCGCCCACGGCTGGCCACCCGGAATTTGGCTACGCCCCAGGCATCGAGACCACCACCGGCCCGCTGGGCCAAGGGTTCGCCAACGCCGTTGGTTTTGCGATTGCTGAAAAAACGCTGGCCGCGCAGTTTAATCGCCCTGGCCACAACATTGTTGATCACCATACTTGGTGCTTCCTAGGTGACGGCTGCTTAATGGAAGGCATCTCCCATGAAGCCGCATCGCTGGCAGGTACTCAGCAGCTTGGCAAGCTGATTGCCCTGTATGACGACAACGGCATCTCTATTGATGGCGAGGTTGAAGGCTGGTTTACCGACGACACCGCTAAGCGCTTTGAAGCGTACGGCTGGCACGTGGTGCCGAACGTCGACGGTCATAAGCCGGAAGAGATCAAAGCGGCTATTGAATTAGCCAAGAGCCACGACGATAAGCCTAGCCTGATTATCTGCAAAACAATCATTGGCTTTGGCGCACCTAACAAACAGGGTAAAGAAGAGGCACACGGCGCACCCTTAGGTGACGACGAAGTGGCTCTCGCCCGTAAGCAACTCGGCTGGGAACACGCACCGTTCCATATCCCCGAGCCCGTTTATTCTGCTTGGGATGCCCGTAACGCTGGCAAAACCCGCCAGCAGGAGTGGGATGCCCGCTTCGCCCGTTATGCCGAAGCATTCCCAGCCGAAGCCAAAGAGTTTGAGCGCCGCATGAAGGCGCAGCTACCGGCAGAGCTTTCAACCGCCGCGCTCATTGAGCAGGCTCAAGAGAAAGGTGAAAGCATTGCCTCTCGCAAGGCCTCTTTTGAAGCGTTGAATGTTATCGGCCCGCAAATGCCTGAGCTGCTCGGTGGTAGCGCTGATCTTGCGCCATCTAACTTGACCTTCTGGAAGGGCGCCAAAGCCATCACTCCGGAAGACGCTAGCGGCAATTACCTGCACTACGGGGTACGTGAGTTCGGCATGGGCGCGGTGATGAATGGTATCGCCCTCCACGGTGGTTTCGTTCCGTATGGCGCGACCTTCCTGATTTTCATGGAATACATGCGTAACGCCGTGCGGATGGCCGCGCTGATGGGCCAACAGGCCATTTATGTATTTACCCATGACTCTATTGGTCTGGGCGAAGATGGTCCCACCCACCAGCCGATTGAGCAGCTGACCAGCCTGCGCACAACGCCTAACCTGAACACATGGCGCCCCTGTGACGCGGTTGAAACAGCGGCTTCCTGGGATGCAGCGGTGAAACGCCACTCCGGCCCCACCGCGTTGGTACTCTCGCGCCAGAATCTGCCTCATCAGCAGCGCACCAAGGCGCAACTAGCGGCCATTCAGCGTGGTGGTTACATTTTGAAAGACAGCGACGGTACGCCCGAGCTGATTTTGATTGCTACCGGCTCTGAAGTATCGCTTGCCATGGACGCCGCAGCAGAACTAGAGCAGCAAGGTAAAGCGGTGCGCGTGGTCTCCATGCCGTCAACCTACCGTTTTAATGGCCAGGACGCGGAATACCGTGAAAGTGTACTGCCCAAAGCAGTCACCAAACGGATTGCGATCGAAGCGGGCCATGCCGACTACTGGTACAAGTATGTTGGCCTGGATGGTCTTGTTATCGGTATGACCACCTACGGTGAATCTGCACCTGCGGGCGAACTGTTCAAACATTTCGGCTTTACGGTTGAAAATATTGTTAAACAGGCCAATGAGCTACTGGGCTAACGCCATGCAGGCTGATCTAGCGCGGGTTCTGCCATGCCCGCGCTAAATGGTCTGCTATGGCTAATTAACTATTGGTTAATTGGGGAAGTGGTCATCCACTTCTCCGGTTTGCCTTTTTCTTCAGGGGTTGTGGGCATGCTGTTGCTATGTGCCACCCTTGGTGTCTTAGGGCGCGTGCCTTCAAGTTTAGCGGCCGCAGCACAACCGTTAATCGCGCTTCTGGCCATGTTGATTATGCCAGGCGTCGTTGGCGTGTTCTTTATTCTGGATGAACTCGCGGGTCAGTGGTTCGCCATAATCATTGCGCTATTGCTAGGGACGTTATTAAGCGTGATTACCACGTTATGGTTATTACAACGGCTAATTGGGCGATCAGATGCCCACTGATATGCTGTCCACTCTAACAGCCACACCGCTGTTTGCTGTAGGACTTACGCTTGCAGCCTATTTGCTCGGTAACTTGCTCTTTAAGCGCTTGCGTAACCCTTCTTGGCTACCCGCTATTTTAATCGCTGCGTTGCTATTAGCAGCGGCACTCGTCGCGATAGGGCTGCCTTATTCGATTTACCAACAAGGGGCCTCATGGCTCACCATTTTGTTAGGGCCGGCGACCGTTGCCTTAGGCATGCCACTCTATCAACAGCTGCCGCGCATTCGTGAACTTTGGCAACCGCTGACACTTTGTTTACCGATCGCCGCCGCACTAGCGGCCTGCTACGCAATCGGCATTGCTTGGCTAATGGGGGCTAGCCCCACTATTTTGGCGTCACTCGCCGCCAAATCAGTCACCGCGCCAATCGCCATCGGTATTACTGAACAGCTCGGCGGCAACGTAGCGTTACTAATGGGGGCGCTGCTAGTGACAGGAGTAGTTACTATTCCCTTCGTGAGTGTCGTTGCCCGGCTGCTAAAAATTAACGATGAACGCATTATTGGTTTCGCACTGGGTCTCAATGGCCATGCCATTGGCACTGTGCGAGCATTTGAACTGAGTCCAACGGCTGGCGCGTTTGCCTCGTTAGGCATGAGTTTAACCGGTATTTTTACCGCCCTGTTGCTGCCACTCGCTTGGCGGCTGATCGGCACGGTCAGCTGAAAACAAACTCAGTTGAAATACGCTATCATTGAGCAATTTTTTTGAGAGCCGCTTCGCGACATGGCTAATGCAAACTCGACATATCGAATTGCCATTAATGGTTACGGACGCATTGGCCAATGCGTGTTAAGAGCGTTGGTTGAGCGCAACCACCCAGAAATTGAAGTGGTTGCCATCAATGAGCTATCTGATCTTGCGACGATTACCTACCTTACTCGCTATGATACGACCCATGGTCGTTTCCCTGGCGAAGTAGACAATGACGGTGAATGCCTGCTTATCAATGGCCAGCGCATACACGTTCTTTGCGAGCGTGATCCGCAGGCTCTGCCCTGGGCAGCACTAGACATTGATTTAGTGCTGGAATGCTCTGGTAGTTTCAAGGATCGTGCGACAGCGGAGCAGCATTTAGCCGCTGGCGCCAAGAGACTGCTGTTTTCTCAACCCGCCGAAAGCGATGTGGATAAGACGATTGTGTGGGGCATTAACGAACATGAACTCACACTCTCCCACCGCGTTCTCTCAGCAGCCTCATGCACCACCAACTGCCTTGTCCCGTTACTCACCGTACTGGACGAAGCACTAGGGCTTGAACACGGCGTTACCACCACCATCCACTCGGCCATGAACGACCAGCCCGTCATTGATGCTTATCATCAAACGGATCTGCGCCTGACACGCTCGGCTATGCAGTCAATTGTCCCCGTGGACACTGGGTTAGCCGTCGGGATCAGCCGCTTGATGCCAAGTCTGTCCGGTCGTTTTGAATGCCTGCACGTACGCGTACCAACCATTAATGTCTCTGCCATGGATGCCGCATTGACTGTGCGTCGTGATACGAGCGCCGAACACGTTAACGACTTACTACGATCCGCCAGTCAGCAGCGCTTAGCTGGCGTATTAGGCTATACCGAAGCCCCCATGGCATCGATAGATTTTAATCATGATCCACGCTCTGGCATCCTAGACGCCACGCAAACACGGGTCGCAGGGACACGCTTAATTAAGCTGCTGTGTTGGTTTGATAATGAATGGGGCTTTGCCAATCGTATGCTGGATATCACCCAACGGCTGGCATCGCTTTCCAAAAGCAACGCTCGCTAGGCTGCATCATGTCTTTTCATCTGCTTGAACACGAGGAAACCGCTCACATGAACGTGCAAAAAATGACCGATCTGCCCCTGGAAGGGCAGCGCGTGCTGATTCGTGAAGACCTTAACGTACCGATCAAACATGGCCGTGTTTCCAGTGACGCCCGTCTTCGCGCAGCGCTGCCGACTATTCAGGCAGCAGCTCAAGCAGGTGCGAAAGTGATGCTAATGAGTCACTTAGGCCGCCCGACTGAAGGAGAGCCTGCTGAAGAATTTTCACTCGCTCCCGTCGCAGAGCGCTTAGGCGAGTTGCTTAGCCGCCCCGTAACGCTAATTAGCGATTATCTCGATACAGCGCCAACATTGGCTAACGGCGATGTTGTGCTGCTAGAAAACGTGCGCTTTAACAACGGTGAGAAGAAAGACGACGAACAGCTTTCCAAACAATACGCAGCGTTATGCGACGTTTTTGTAATGGATGCCTTCGGTACGGCTCATCGCGCGCAGGCTTCTACTCACGGCGTGGCTCGCTTTGCTCCACAGGCGTGTGCAGGACCGCTGCTTGCGCAAGAGCTTGATGCGCTTGAAAAAGCATTGGCAAACCCGGCGCGGCCTATGACAGCGATTGTAGGCGGCTCTAAAGTATCCACCAAGTTAGACGTGCTAACCGCCCTTTCAGACAAATGCGACCAACTGATTGTTGGCGGTGGTATCGCCAACACGTTTATCGCTGCAGCAGGCTATAATGTTGGCAAATCGCTCTTTGAGGCAGATTTAATTGGCCAAGCAAAAGCACTCATGGAGAAAGTAGCCATACCATTACCGACGGATGTCGTCGTTGCCACTGAGTTTTCTGATTCCGCAGAAGCTGTCGTCAAGCCAGTTGATCAGGTCGCTGATAACGAAATGATTCTGGATATCGGTCCCGACACCGCTAGCCACTTAGCCAGCTTACTGAAAAATGCAGGCACTATTTTGTGGAACGGCCCTGTTGGTGTATTTGAAATTGATCAGTTTGGTAAAGGAACCGAAGTGCTTTCTCAGGCGATTGCCGACAGCAGTGCTTTCTCAATTGCTGGGGGCGGTGATACGTTAGCAGCGATTGATAAATATGCCATTGCTGACCGCGTTTCCTATATCTCTACTGGCGGTGGCGCATTTCTTGAGTACGTTGAAGGCAAGCAGTTGCCTGCCGTCGCCGCACTCGAGGCTGCCGCTCAGCGCGGTTAAATCTTTAAACAAATGGCACGCTCACTGCCTTTGTACATACATACAACCCAACTAAGGTGATCCCATGGCTTTGATCAGCATGCGCCAAATGCTCGACCACGCAGCCGAATATGGCTACGGCATTCCAGCATTCAACGTTAATAACCTTGAGCAGATGCGCGCCATCATGGAAGCTGCTGACGCCACTGACTCTCCGGTTATCGTGCAAGCTTCTGCTGGCGCGCGGAAATATGCCGGTGCCCCCTTCCTGCGCCACCTGATCTTGGCAGCAGTTGAAGAATTCCCGCACATTCCAGTCGTGATGCATCAGGACCACGGTACTAGCCCTGCTGTTTGCCAGCGTTCTATTCAACTCGGCTTCTCCTCGGTAATGATGGACGGCTCTTTAGGTGAAGACGGCAAAACACCGATGGACTATGACTACAACGTCGATGTCACTCGTCGTGCAGTAGAAATGGCGCATGCTTGCGGTGTCTCCGTTGAAGGCGAGCTAGGCTGCCTAGGCAGCTTAGAGACGGGTATGGCTGGCGAGGAAGACGGCATTGGTGCCGAGGGCAAGCTGGACATGGAACAGATGCTCACCGACCCTGAAGAAGCCGCTGAGTTTGTCAAAGCAACCCACGTAGATGCGCTGGCTATCGCCATTGGTACCAGCCACGGGGCTTATAAATTTACCAAGCCACCCACTGGCGACACCCTGTCGATCCAACGCATTAAAGAGATCCATGCGCGCATTCCCGACACGCATTTGGTAATGCATGGCTCATCATCCGTGCCACAAGAGTGGCTGGAAGTGATTAACCAGTATGGCGGTCAAATTCCGGAAACGTATGGTGTACCGGTCGAAGAGATCATCGAAGGCATTAAACACGGTGTTCGTAAAGTAAACATCGACACCGATTTACGTCTTGCCTCTACGGGTGCAGTCCGCCGCTTTATGGCCCAGAATCCTTCCGAGTTCGACCCGCGTAAATTCCTTAAAGAAACCGTGACCGCCATGCGCGACCTGTGTATTGCACGCTATGAAGCTTTCGGCACTGCTGGTAATGCGAGCAAAATTAAACCCGTCAACTTAGAAGTAATGTTCCAGCGCTACGAGCGCGGCGAGCTAGCTCCTAAAGTGAAGTAACGTTCTCTTCACATGCTCCCTTAAGGCGGCCGATTGGTCGCCTTATTTTATTGCAATGCAGCATATATAGGCTAATACTAGAGGAGTCGTAACTAATTATCCTCTCAGCAGGTAGCTCCCCTATGAAGCACTCTTCTACAACATCGACGACGCCGTTGGCCATGTTTGATATGTGGAAAGCGGGGTTTATGGCGTTTGAACTGTGGAGCTCATCACTGTCCACCATCGCTATGCGTCAACAGATGTGGCAAACACAGCCATTTTTCAGTCCTTCCATGATGCGCGAAAACCAGCGTATGGTGACCGAAAAAATGGAGGCCAGCATTGAGGCTGGCCTTGTTATACAAAAAACGTTATTGAGCGCTATGAACGGTCACTACGCTCCTTGGTGGGTCACCAGCCAAAAGACCATGAAACCCTACCATCGCCGTAGTAGCGCTAATTCGCGACGCCTAACACGCTAAAAGCACTACTCATTATCGTTGTTGCTCTGTTCACCCTCACCGCTTTCGATTGCATCCTCGGCACTACCAGTACCTCCCGTGCCTCCCTCTGTATCTTCTTCACTATCAGCATGATTACTTTCATCGCCGCTGGTTTCCTCAGCGTCGTTGGAAGTAGACTCATCTCGCTGAAGTGCTCCTGCCTTGATACCATATTTCTCCTCTAATGCCGCATCGTCTAATGTGTCATGCCGCGTATTATCTGAATCTGACGTTTCGGCTTGCGCTTGCTCTGCCATCAGTAGGGATGTACAGAAAACAATTGAAAACACCCAAGGTGTAAATCGCATCGAAGCTCTCCTTTTTTGTGGTTATCAAAGCTTAGTCTAAACATGGCCACGCATCAGTGCTGTTGCTCTAAAAGGCCCTTCCTGCCCCCAGCAATGAGGCTATCACTTAGTCTTTTCCTTGGGCAGCTTGATATAAAACTATAAAAAATTATCAAACAGTGTTCACAAAGAGCTAAAAATCTCGTTCAATAGCAGCATGGTCGGCTTAAACTAATACGGGCAGCGCAAAAGACGCTGCAAGGAATGACAATGCCGCTTCCACTTTTGCTGTTTGACTGTGATGGCACCCTCGTCGATAGCGAGCCACTTCTGGCTGAAGAAATGGCTATCGGTCTAAATTCGGTAGGCTTACCCTTTAAATCCACCGATTATCTCGGCGAGTTTCGAGGTGCCCGTTTTCGACGGATTGTGGCAGAGTTACAGCAGCGTTACGGGAATGTCGATGAAGATCAATTAGCTAGCATGGAGCACACCATGCGAACCAGCTTAGCTAATCGTTTAACAAGCGAGCTAAAGGCAATTCCTGGCGTCCATGAATCCCTTGAGGTACTGAATAATTACCCGAGTGCGGTTGTATCTAATGGCCCAGAAAGCAAAATTCATACTGCTTTACAAGCAACCGGCCTAGCCACCTACTTTGGTAAGCGTTTGTTCAGCGGTTATACCGCTAACTGTTGGAAACCAGAGCCCTGTCTTCACCTTCATGCAGCTAGTATCATGGGTTTTTCAGCAAGTGATTGTATCGCCATCGATGATGCACTCGTTGGCATAAGGGCAGCTCTACAAGCTGGCATGACCGTCATCCACTTGAATCGTTACCCGGACGCTGAAACTACGCCTGAAGGCGCTATTATGATCAGCAACATGTATCAGCTACCTGCAGTCGTTGAGCGCCTTACTCATGAAAAGTGGCAGATGCCAATGCCTCAACATTCAATAGAGAAATAAGTATGGTTTCATTACGTGATCAGCTTGGTGGCCTTGTGTATTCAACAGAGCAAGGCAAAACTTGCCCAAGCTGCCGCGAGCCTATCGACCACTGCCGCTGCGCAGATACCAGCGAGCAAGCGCGCATTGCTGATTTAGACGGAATTGTGCGAATCCGACGCGAAACCAGTGGTCGCAAGGGAAAAGGGGTCACCACCATTAGCGGTATACCGCTTTCCAATGCGGAGTTGAAAACGCTTGCTAAGACATTGAAGAAACGCTGTGGCACCGGTGGTGCTGTAAAGGATGGCATTATCGAAATTCAAGGCGATCATCGGGAAACGCTACAGCAAGCATTAACATCATTAGGCTACCAAGTTAAATTAGCAGGTGGCTGACACACCTCTGTGATAGCGCTCTGTCTTGAGGCAAAGCACTAAAGGGCAAGGCACTGCAATGAATTGGTTAGAATACCTGCTACCACTCATTTTCCTGTTTCCCATGGCGGCCATGGGCGGCATTGTCTTGGCGCTGCGTAGCCTTCACGATGCACGCGTTCAGTCTCCCTTTAATGCTCCCTTGCGTGAACCCGGTCAAGCTCTGCGGCATCGCCTTGACCAAGCTTTTTCTAGCTTGTTTTTAAACGGTGCGCTCGGTCCCATTATTAGTCTTGCCCCGCTTGTGTATGGCATGGGCCGTATGCTGTTTGTGGAAAAGCAAGACTGGGTGGAGTGGGCATTATATGGCTTACTTAGCACCCTGTTAGTGCTGGCTTTTTCACTGTTACTTGTTCGCGATTATCAGCGTATTCACCGTCTTAAACTCGGTTTAGCTTGCGAATTAGCCGTAGGCCAAGAGCTGGAACGCATGGTGAGGCCAGAAGCCCACCCCTATTATGTGTTTCACGACGTACCCACCGATAGCTTTACTATTGACCATGTCGTTGTCACACCACATGGCGTCTTCGTGGTAGAAACACGTGCACGAGCATTAGCGATTGGTAGCGATGGTAAAGAGCTTAATAGCGTAGCTGTTGAGCGTGAGCGGCTACGTTTTCCTCACTGGCAAGAACGCCGCCCTCTGCATAAAACACGTCAGGGCGTTAGTTGGCTGACTCAATGGCTTGAGCGCCGTTGCGGTGTTCCTGTGCCGGTAAAAGGTGTATTGGTTTTGCCGGGTTGGGACGTTGATACTAGCGAAGCTGCCCCCGATATATTAGTCGTTAGCGGTGAGCAGCTATCACGTCAACTAACCGAGCTCACCCCCGGCCAGATGAGCGATGCCATTCACGATAAAGTGATTCATATACTCATTGAGCGTGCACGCCTTATGGAGCTCAAACACCTGCGTCAACCCTCCGTATAGAAGGTTAATTACCTCGCAAGCGCCCTCCCATTTCTTGTGCAAGATCGACAGCATAGTGATCGGTCATTCCACCAATAAAATCCAGCATGCGCCGATAGCTATCGTAGAGCGTCCAGGACGGCAATGGCGTATTTTCACCAATCAACGCCAGCACCCGCTGGTGCTTGAATGAGCTATGCCCAGTGTGATGTAGTTCATTAGCAGCACCAATAAATGCTTCTAATAAAATCCCCAGCGTTGTATAGGCACCAATTTCAAGTTTGGCTTTGCGCTCATTTTGAAAAATACGCTCACGAGCTAACTGCTTTGCCGCTTGAACGCCCCACCCCAGATCAGGATGACACAGCTCTAATAAATCCTGGCCTAACGTTCCGCTGAGCAACGCTTGCTCATGCTGCACAAAAACCGCCCCCACATCATTCACCGCGCGTTCCATAGCGGCACCGCGCAGTAAGGCAATTCGACGCCGCTGAGATACTTTCCGCCTCTCCATCTCAGCGTATTCTGGAGGGAATTCACCCGCGATCTGGCGCAGTATCTCGACTACTTCCTCATAGCGAAGAATCCCCATCTCTAAACCATCTTCTAAATCAAGCAGGGCATAGCAGATATCATCAGCCGCTTCGACAAGCCAGGCAAGCGGATGACGACACCAACGCTGATCTCCTTTGGGAAGAAGACCGACAGCATCAGCCACTTCTTTTAACAGCGCCTGTTCAGACTGGTAACAACCGAATTTACCAGCACGCCCGCTGTAGCGTACCGTCCAGGGGTATTTAAGCAGAGTACCTAACGTAGCGGCAGATAACCGCATACCACCATTAAACTGGTTGTACTCAATTTGGGTAATAACACGGAAGCCCTGGGCGTTGCCTTCGTAGGTCAGTAAGTCATCACGCTCTGCATCAGACAAGCCATCTAGCAAGCCACTATCTTGAGCACGCCGAAACCAATCACGAATTGCATATTCACCGGCATGACCAAAAGGGGGGTTGCCAATATCATGCCCTAAGCACGCTGTCTGGACGATCACCCCTAAGTCAGCGGGTGTGATCCAACTAGGCAGGCGATCTTTTAGTAACTCGCCCACAATCATACCTAGCGAGCGACCAACGCAGCCGACTTCCAGTGAATGGGTCAAGCGTGTATGGATATGATCATTTTCAGTCAGTGGATGCACTTGCGTTTTCCGACCCAAACGCCGGAAGGAGCCCGAAAAAACGATACGATCATGATCTTTATGAAAAGGACTTCGCCCGATTTCATGGGTTGCTTCACGCACACCACCAGGGCGTTTATCGTGAAGGCGTTGAGGGGATAATAACTGGTCCCATTGCATCTGTGTCATAGCGTTCCTCCGTGAGAGCAACATTTTGACATAAATCCAAGCAAGATAACCGCCTTCAACCTCAAGACATGCGTGCAGCAGCAACCGTCGCTACACACATGTTATATGGCAGTGACACGCCCCACTGATCAGATAATTTTTAACGCTCGGTAGAGGGGCAACCGCTCGTCTAGAAAATCACCAGCCTGACGCTCAAGCTCAGCCAAATTCTCATTCTCATCCGAAATTGGCTTGCCCTCTTTAAGCAGGCATTTGTTTTGAGACGCCAAAATACGCCATGCAAAAGTAGCTAACGTTTTAGCGTCATCACCGCCCTCTAACGTGGCAAGCAGGAAAAACTGATGGAAGAGCGAGACGGCAAAGCCACCACCTGTCACCGGGCTTGCGAGATAACTCAACTCAGTCGTGCTTCTTGACTGGCTCATTAAAAAACGATTTAGTCGACCAGTCTTGGGCGTTACTTTAGAAATATCATCGTCGGACTGGGCAGGCAAAATAATACCCTTTGATGCCAGTATGGCAATTGCACTGTTCAATGCAGGACGCCCCACTCCATGCTCTTTTGCAACCTGCCAAAGTTCGGATACAAATACCGGTTGATAGGATGAAAGCGCATCTAGCAGCGGCGTATAAATATTGCTAGGCAAGTCAAAGCTACCCAGTCGCCCTGCGATTTTTAGCTGCACATCTTTACGTGGCACTCCCATAATCACGCGAAGACCATCTAGCATTTCATCTTTATCAAGCCCACTTAAACGACGCGCCCCTTTTACCCAGTAATCGGTACGAAACTGACGGTTCTCACAAAAATCACGCACCGACTGGCGAAATAGCGGGTTAGGAATGTTATTAATTAATGCCTGTTGCTCATTGGTTAACTGAATACTTTCAATGGCATCTGCATATCGCGCACTGCAAGCCCAATCCATCTTTGCAGGCTCTAGCCAGCGTGCCATTTTAGCAAATGCCATCGGCTCCCAATCGCGGTTAAAGTATTCATGGGCTACGTAATTTTTATTATCTTGTTTAATTTTCGCTAAGCGATTCTTAATCTGGGGGTTAGCATTACAGTATTCTGGATTCACAGCCACCAGCTTCTCAGCAAACGCAATGGCATCATCGATACGTGAAATGGTGCCTACTCCTTGCGCGCTCATGGTATCAGCATACTCTGCTAGCAAGTCACGCATTGGTACCATCGCTGCCCAACCAGGCTGAGTGTTATAGCTGATATATAACACACCTCCCACTTTCAATTTTCTCCGGATAAAATCAACGATCACAGCGCGGTTTTCATCCGAAATCCAACTCCATATGCCGTGAAGGCCGATATAGTCGAACTCAGGCAAGTCGTCACGCTGGCAAAATTCATCAAACGCATCGTCATATAGCTTTGCGTTAGCACCACTTATAGATGATAACTCCTGAGCGAATGCCGCTTGATGGGGGTTAAAATCAGTTCCGTACCAATTTATTTGTGAGGCAGCCGCATGAATGTTAGTGCTAATGCCCTGGCCAAATCCCAGTTCACAGGCATTGGTAACGTTTGGCGGCCGAATACCGGCGTTGATAAATCCTAGCGCAATTCGCAAAGGATTGAGTTCAGCGTAATATCCATAAGTATAACTAATATCCGCTACGTATCCAGACGTCCAATCCGACATAACACCTGCTCCTAAGCGATGGCGTATTATTCAGTTTTTAAGCGAAGTCACCTACCACCAGAGCTTGAGTAACAGATAGAAAATACGAATATCGCTCTTCTACCCATAACCTATACTCTGGAGACAAACGCTGTTGTTAGAGTCTTGATAGTGAAGTATTTGCTCCATTGGGTCTACTGAAGAGGTAGCGGGAAGTTTGAAGGATTGTTACGCAATCACTAGCTATATAATTGAATAAGTTCGCAAACGTTTTTTGCTGCCTGCTAAGTAGCTTTCTTTCACACACACAAAATCCAGCCAATGGGCTGGATTCTTTGTTTAATAAGTACCTGACGATGACGCCACTCAGCCCTCCGTACCGCCTCGTCATTCCCGCAGGCCCTTGGCGGGAATCCATGTTGGCTGAAGTTTCGGGCTGCTGCAGTCCAAGGTCAAGGTGGATTCCCGATAACCCCACTCGGGAATGACGGTGCGGTGGCTCGGGAATGACGTGCGGCGCACGCTTCGGGAGGTAGCCGCTTTGTGATAGGGGCTAGGGAGTGCTTTTTTCTTCCACGCAAACAAAAAACCCAGCCGATGGGCTGGGTTTCTTGTTAAATAAGTGCCTGACGATGATCCGGGCGGCGTTCCGCTACTCTCCAGGGGAGACCCCTAAAAAGCAAAACCCCGACCAAATGGCCGGGGTTTCTCAATAAGTGCCTGACGATGATCCGGGCGGCGCTCCGCTACTCTCCAGGGGAGACCCCTAAAAAGCAAAACCCCGACCAAATGGCCGGGGTTTCTCAATAAGTGCCTGACGATGACCTACTCTCGCATGGGGAGACCCCACACTACCATCGGCGCTAAGCGGTTTCACTTCTGAGTTCGGCATGGGATCAGGTGGTTCACGCGTGCTATGGTCGTCAGGCGTAACTTTTAATGCATATCATGCTGGCGTGTTTTGTGGCGTCTCTCGTTTCCTGTCGCTGACAGGAAGCGCGTATCCGGTTTTCATTATCATTACGACCAGACCCCTTGGGTGTTATAGGGTCAAGCCTCACGGGCCATTAGTACACGTTAGCTCAACACCTTGCAGCGCTTCCACACCGTGCCTATCAACCAGCTGGTCTCGCTGGGCCCTTCAGGAGGCTCTAGGCCTCAGGGATGTCTCATCTTGAAGGGGGCTTCCCGCTTAGATGCTTTCAGCGGTTATCCCGTCCGCACATAGCTACCCGGCAATGCCACTGGCGTGACAACCGGAACACCAGAGGTGCGTCCACTCCGGTCCTCTCGTACTAGGAGCAGCCCTTCTCAAACATCCAACGCCCACGGCAGATAGGGACCGAACTGTCTCACGACGTTCTAAACCCAGCTCGCGTACCACTTTAAATGGCGAACAGCCATACCCTTGGGACCGACTTCAGCCCCAGGATGTGATGAGCCGACATCGAGGTGCCAAACACCGCCGTCGATGTGAACTCTTGGGCGGTATCAGCCTGTTATCCCCGGAGTACCTTTTATCCGTTGAGCGATGGCCCTTCCATACAGAACCACCGGATCACTAGAACCTGCTTTCGCACCTGCTCGACGTGTCTGTCTCGCAGTCAAGCACCCTTATGCTCTTGCACTCACTGCACGATGTCCGACCGTGCTGAGGGTACCTTCGTGCTCCTCCGTTACTCTTTGGGAGGAGACCGCCCCAGTCAAACTACCCACCACACACTGTCCTCGATCCGGATAACGGACCTGAGTGAGAACGCCAATGATGCCAGGCTGGTATTTCAAGGTTGGCTCCCCTCGAACTGGCGTCCGAGATTCAAAGCCTCCCAGCTATCCTACACAGGCAACATCAGCGTCCAGTGTGAAGCTATAGTAAAGGTTCACGGGGTCTTTCCGTCTAGCCGCGGGTACACCGCATCTTCACGGCGATTTCAATTTCACTGA
The DNA here is from genome assembly GCF_024138895.1 of Halomonas sp. XH26. Classification (NCBI taxonomy): domain Bacteria; kingdom Pseudomonadati; phylum Pseudomonadota; class Gammaproteobacteria; order Oceanospirillales; family Halomonadaceae; genus Halomonas; species Halomonas sp. XH26. The sequence goes on along the minus strand of NZ_CP071889.1, from coordinate 45,906 downwards.
GTCTCGGGTGGAGACAGCGTGGCCATCATTACGCCATTCGTGCAGGTCGGAACTTACCCGACAAGGAATTTCGCTACCTTAGGACCGTTATAGTTACGGCCGCCGTTTACCGGGGCTTCAATCAAGAGCTTCGGACGAATCCTAACACCATCATTTAACCTTCCGGCACCGGGCAGGCGTCACACCCTATACGTCCGCTTGCGCGTTAGCAGAGTGCTGTGTTTTTACTAAACAGTTGCAGCCACCTGGTATCTTCGACCGGTTCGGGCTTAGAGAGCAAGTCTCGTCACCCTACGCCGGCGTGCCTTCTCCCGAAGTTACGGCACCATTTTGCCTAGTTCCTTCACCCGAGTTCTCTCAAGCGCCTTGGGATTCTCACCCTGACCACCTGTGTCGGTTTGGGGTACGGTCGCACATGATCTGAAGCTTAGAGGCTTTTCCTGGGAGCGTGGCATCAATGACTTCCTGACCGTAGTCAGTTCGTTTCGTGTCTCGGCCTTAAGGCATCCCGGATTTACCTAAGATACCAGCCTACTCACTTTCACCAGGACAACCAACGCCTGGCTCACCTAGCCTTCTCCGTCCCCCCATCGCAATCATGTCCGGTACAGGAATATTGACCTGTTTCCCATCGACTACGCCTTTCGGCCTCGCCTTAGGGGCCGACTCACTCTGCTCCGATTAGCGTCGAACAGAAACCCTTGGTCTTCCGGCGAGGGAGTTTTTCACTCCCTTTATCGTTACTCATGTCAGCATTCGCACTCGTGATACCTCCAGCGAACTTCTCAATTCACCTTCATCGGCTTACACGACGCTCCTCTACCGCTCACACATAGTGTGAACCCGTAGCTTCGGTACCTGGTTTAGCCCCGTTACATCTTCCGCGCAGGCCGACTCGACTAGTGAGCTATTACGCTTTCTTTAAAGGATGGCTGCTTCTAAGCCAACCTCCTAGCTGTCTGAGCCTTCCCACATCGTTTCCCACTTAACCAGGATTTCGGGACCTTAGCTGACGGTCTGGGTTGTTTCCCTTTTCACGACGGACGTTAGCACCCGCCGTGTGTCTCCCACGCTTGCACTCACCGGTATTCGGAGTTTGCCTCGGGTTGGTAAGTCGGGATGACCCCCTAGCCGAAACAGTGCTCTACCCCCGGCGGTGATACGTGAGGCGCTACCTAAATAGCTTTCGAGGAGAACCAGCTATCTCCGAGCTTGATTAGCCTTTCACTCCGATCCACAAGTCATCCAAATCTTTTTCAACAGATCCTGGTTCGGGCCTCCAGTTGATGTTACTCAACCTTCACCCTGCTCATGGATAGATCGCTCGGTTTCGGGTCTATATCCAGCGACTGTGTCGCCCAGTTAAGACTCGGTTTCCCTACGGCTCCCCTAAACGGTTAACCTCGCCACTGAATATAAGTCGCTGACCCATTATACAAAAGGTACGCAGTCACAGAACAAGTCTGCTCCTACTGCTTGTACGCACACGGTTTCAGGATCTATTTCACTCCCCTCTCCGGGGTTCTTTTCGCCTTTCCCTCACGGTACTGGTTCACTATCGGTCAGCCAGGAGTATTTAGCCTTGGAGGATGGTCCCCCCGTCTTCAGTCAAGGTTTCTCGTGCCCCGACCTACTCGATTTCACATGATCAGATTTTCGACTACGGGGCTATCACCCACTATGGCCGCGCTTCCCAGCGCATTCGCCTAATCAGTCACATGCTTAAGGGCTGGTCCCCGTTCGCTCGCCGCTACTAGGGGAATCTCGGTTGATTTCTTTTCCTCAGGGTACTTAGATGTTTCAGTTCCCCTGGTTCGCCTCTTACGCCTATATATTCAGCGCAAGATACTCATCTTATGATGAGTGGGTTTCCCCATTCAGAAATGCCCGGGTCACAGGTTGTTTGCCACCTCGCCGAGCCTTATCGCAGGCTTCCACGTCTTTCATCGCCTCTGGCTGCCTAGGCATCCACCGTGTGCGCTTCATTGCTTGACCCTATAACCCGAAGGAGTCTGGTATCTCGCAATGATAACGATTGCCGGATACGCTTGAGACGTATCACAAAACAATTACGTATAAACGTTTTAAAACGTTTATGTCAGCATGATATACATTGTTAAAGAGCGACTGCTATGCGCAGTGATAAGCGAGTGCTTTTTTCACGTTAAAAGAAAAAGAAAGGTCTTTAAAGAAGATCTTCAAAAAGGTCTTTTCTCTTTCTTCAACATAAAGAAAACGCTTATCACTGCGTATCAACAGCATTCTGATCAGGTAATTCATTGTGAGCGCTTACCGCGAGGGATGATGCATCGTTTAAGGAGGTGATCCAGCCGCAGGTTCCCCTACGGCTACCTTGTTACGACTTCACCCCAGTCATGAACCACACCGTGGTGATCGCTTTCCCGAAGGTTAAGCTAACCACTTCTGGTGCAGTCCACTCCCATGGTGTGACGGGCGGTGTGTACAAGGCCCGGGAACGTATTCACCGTGACATTCTGATTCACGATTACTAGCGATTCCGACTTCACGGAGTCGAGTTGCAGACTCCGATCCGGACTGAGACCGGCTTTTCGGGATTAGCTGACTCTCGCGAGCTCGCAACCCTTTGTACCGGCCATTGTAGCACGTGTGTAGCCCTACTCGTAAGGGCCATGATGACTTGACGTCGTCCCCACCTTCCTCCGGTTTGTCACCGGCAGTCTCCTTAGAGTTCCCGGCATTACCCGCTGGCAAATAAGGACAAGGGTTGCGCTCGTTACGGGACTTAACCCAACATTTCACAACACGAGCTGACGACAGCCATGCAGCACCTGTCTCTGCGTTCCCGAAGGCACCAAGTGATCTCTCACAAGTTCGCAGGATGTCAAGAGTAGGTAAGGTTCTTCGCGTTGCATCGAATTAAACCACATGCTCCACCGCTTGTGCGGGCCCCCGTCAATTCATTTGAGTTTTAACCTTGCGGCCGTACTCCCCAGGCGGTCGACTTATCGCGTTAACTTCGCCACAAAGTGCGCTAGGCACCCAACGGCTGGTCGACATCGTTTACGGCGTGGACTACCAGGGTATCTAATCCTGTTTGCTACCCACGCTTTCGCACCTCAGTGTCAGTGTCAGTCCAGAAGGCCGCCTTCGCCACTGGTATTCCTCCCGATCTCTACGCATTTCACCGCTACACCGGGAATTCTACCTTCCTCTCCTGCACTCTAGCTTGACAGTTCCGGATGCCGTTCCCAGGTTGAGCCCGGGGCTTTCACAACCGGCTTATCAAGCCACCTACGCGCGCTTTACGCCCAGTAATTCCGATTAACGCTTGCACCCTCCGTATTACCGCGGCTGCTGGCACGGAGTTAGCCGGTGCTTCTTCTGCGAGTGATGTCTTTCCTAATGGGTATTAACCACTAGGCGTTCTTCCTCGCTGAAAGTGCTTTACAACCCGAGGGCCTTCTTCACACACGCGGCATGGCTGGATCAGGCTTTCGCCCATTGTCCAATATTCCCCACTGCTGCCTCCCGTAGGAGTTCGGGCCGTGTCTCAGTCCCGATGTGGCTGATCATCCTCTCAGACCAGCTACGGATCGTTGCCTTGGTGAGCCATTACCTCACCAACTAGCTAATCCGACATAGGCTCATCCAATAGCGGGAGCCGGAGCCCCCTTTCTCCCGTAGGACGTATGCGGTATTAGCCTGGGTTTCCCCAGGTTATCCCCCACTATCGGGCAGATTCCTATGCATTACTCACCCGTCCGCCGCTCGTCAGCGGGTAGCAAGCTACCCCTGTTACCGCTCGACTTGCATGTGTTAGGCCTGCCGCCAGCGTTCAATCTGAGCCATGATCAAACTCTTCAGTTTAAAATCATTGTGATGCTTACTCGTCACTCGAAAACGTGATGTTTACGAACAACAAAAGCGCATCAAACTTGGCTCAAGGTTCAAACGAATTCATTCAACTATTGTTTAAAAACTTACGTTTAAAAACTGTCGTTCTCATGACCGCTTGCCTTGATATTTGGTGATTTATCACCCTCATCGGCAAGCGCCCACATGAATTACCTGATCAAATTGTTAAAGAGCTGTTTTCACTGCTGAACTTCCGAAGAAGTAACTGGCTAGCCGATGAACTGGCTTGCCTCAGCGAGGAAGGCGTATTCTACGCATTTCCTAGTGTTTGTCAATCACTGTTTTGAGTGAGTGAAGCGAGTGAGCGAAGAAAGCGAGATAACGTTGCTTTCTGGCGCGGCTCGTTTCAAAAAGCGTTGGAAGACATCGCAGTATATTGCTGATGAGTTCTTCTAACTCTCTGACAAACCGAAGGTTTTCACCTTCATTCACCGCTGGTAACGCTGTGCGTCCCCGGCAGCGGATGCGTACTTTACGGATTCGCTGCCGTCTTGGCAAGAGCTATTTATAGATAAATGCAAAAAAGTTTTAAGGCAAACCGTTTTGTGTTTGAAAGCGCTTCGACGGCACTCCATTGACGGTTACACTTACTCAAGCTTTATAGCACCCAACGCCCACTTCACTTTGAGGTCCGTGATGAGCCAGCACCTATTAACTGTCGATTCATTACAGCGCGAAAGCGTTGACCACCTGCTACGCGTTGCGGCGCGTATGGAACCCATCGCCAGTCGCCGCCAAGTTACTCGGGTGCTGGAAGGTGCTGTGCTTGGTAATTTGTTCTTTGAAGCGAGTACACGCACACGCGTGAGCTTTAATGCTGCGTTTTGCCGTCTGGGGGGAAGTGTGTGTGACACCACCGGCTTTACTTTCTCTTCTATGGCCAAGGGTGAATCGCTTTACGATACTAGTCGAGTAATGAGTGGCTATTGCGATGCGATTGTTATGCGCCATCCAGATCAAGGATCGGTAGCAGAGTTCGCCGCTGCCACCAATGTGCCGGTAATTAACGGTGGGGATGGCCCTGGTGAACACCCAAGCCAAGCACTGCTTGATCTTTATACGATTGATAAAGAGTTTCAGCGATTAGGTAAATCACTCAGCGGCGCACATATTCTGCTGACCGGTGATTTGAAATATGGTCGCACCGTGCATTCGCTGATCAAGCTGCTGTCTCTCTATGATCCGCTACGCATTACCTTGGTATCTCCACCGGGCCTGGAAATGCCGACCGCGCTGATTGACCTTGTGACGTCTCGTGGGCACCGCGTCGAACAACGTGACTCACTGGCCAGCGACTTCTCAGATCTGGACGTGGTTTACACCACACGCATCCAGAAAGAGCGTTTTACTGATGAAATGAACGAGAGCTTTCAGGGGCTTTCCGACGACTTTATGGTTAATCGCGACTTTCTGGATCAGCGCTGCAGCCAAAGTACGATTGTCATGCACCCACTACCCCGAGATAGCCGCCCTGGCGCCAATGACCTAAACGTGAACCTTAACGGTGATCCGCGTTTGGCGATTTTCCGCCAAACTGACAACGGGATACCCATGCGGATGGCCATTTTTGCCACGCTATTAAAGGTAGATGAGCTGATTGAGAAAGACCTGAGACCCGTGCGCTGGTTTGTGCCATCTCAAACCGGCACTCTAGACCGTTAAGTCATTACATCAGGTTTAATGAGCGATCCGCCCACCAGGAAGTCCTTCTTGGTGGGCAAACCAACCTTCTAGAATAAGCACAGCAGCGATGCCATCGACACTTTCTTCTCGATAGTTACCACGATGACCTGCCGCATGAGCGATCTGCTTCGCTTCGCGAGTAGAGCCACGCTCATCAACCATTTCACAGGGCTTGCCATAGCGCCCGTGCAGGCGATTACCGAACTTGCGTGACCGCGCGCTCATCGCAGACTCAGTACCATCCATATTCAGCGGCAGGCCAACCACAAACAAGTCAGGCTGCCACTCCTCTACTAACCGTGTAACAACGTTCCAGTCAGGAATGCCGTCTCGAGCGGTTAGAGGCGTTAGCTCGCGTGCGCTATTAAGCAACTCATTGCCTACCGCGACGCCAATACGCCGAGTACCAAAATCAAATGCGAGTATTAGCCGTTGCCCACGATCAGCCATAAAACTTAACCATCATGCATGGCCCGCGTCGCGGGTCATCAGGTTTAGATCAACGCCCAGTATGCCAGCGGCAGCGGTTAGACGCTCGGCGGGAGGGGTGTTAAACAGTACGCTGCCTTGGCCTTCGACCGTCAGCCACGCATTCTCTTTTAGCTCGTCTTCTAATTGCCCAACGTCCCAACCAGCGCAGCCTAGGCACACCAGAAAATCTTCGGGGCCGGTATCGTCGGCAAGCGCCTGAAGAATATCCATCGAGGTGGTAAGCGCGATACCGTCTTCTACCTGAACACTGGAGTCCCACTCTTGGCTATCACCGATATGCAGAATAAAGCCACGATCCTTATGCATAGGGCCGCCATAATAGACCGGTGCATTACGGTGCGGGCTATCATCGCCTCCCAGCGACAGCTGCTCAAAGAGGGCATCGAGGGTAATTTCAAGTGGACGATTGGCGATGACCCCCATGCAACCATTGTGATCATGGTCGCAAAGGTAGACCAGGCTACCGGCAAAATTAGGGTCATCCAAGTGAGGCATAGCCATCAAAAAATGATGCTTAAAGCTTTGCATGCGTCTCCTACGGCTCGCTGAATACTCAACGAGCCTCGCGTTATTAGGCGAATAGAACGTTCAACGGCATCGGTTAGTTAAGGCGACGTTCAATAGCATCCAGCAGCATTCCGGCAATGTCCGTGCCGCGCTGATCATCAATTTCACGTACACAGGTAGGACTGGTGACGTTAATTTCAGTGATGTAGTCACCAATCACATCTAAACCAACAAACATCAGCCCTTTTTCACGAATCATGGGTTGCACCTGCTGAATCAACCAGTGGTCACGCTCAGTCAATTCACGGCTGACACCGCGCCCGCCAGCGGCGAGGTTACCCCGAGTTTCACCCGCCGAGGGAATACGCGCCAGCCCGTAGGGCACGGGTTCACCGTCAACCAATAAGATACGCGTGTCGCCATCTTTGATTTCGGCTAGGTAGCGTTGCGCCATAATTTGCCGCTGGCCGTGCAGGGTTAATTGCTCAATGACCGCACCAATGTTGCGGCCATCAGGGCCAATATGAAAAATCCCAGTACCGCCCATGCCATCAAGGGGTTTGAAAATCACATCACCATGTTCCGCGTGGAAAGCACGCAGGACGTCATCACGACTGGCGACAATAGTGGGCGCACAGCACTGGGGAAACTGCTGGGCAAATAATTTTTCATTACACTGCAACAACGCAGCGGTTGGATTAACTACCAGAACGCCTTCCCGCTCGGCAAACCCCAGCAGATGGACCGCATTGGTAAAGTCGGCATCGACAGGCGGGTCTTTGCGCATTAGCACAATATCCAACTCCACCAGTGGGCGCTGAGCCGCTTCGCCGAGGTCGTACCAATGGTTAGGATCGCGATGCACCGTTAATGGGCGCATACGTGCATAAGCCTGTCCTGCGTTCAAGAAAAGATCTTCTTGCTCCATATAATGCAGTGTGTAGCCGCGCTCTTGCGCCGCCCACAGCATGGCCATGGTGGTATCTTTCTTGTAAGCGATGTCGCTGATGGGATCCATCACCACACCGAGATGCAACGTTGATTGGCTCATCGGGGTAACATCCATACATGAACAAAAGGTAAGCAGTATGCCGCACTGCCTGCACAGCTCCAACCGTCGCTAGGGACTACTCGTCTTGCCCGTCCGTTAACGCGCCCGGTACAAGCCGGATAGCACCTGGCTCTAGGGTAATTAACTGCTGCTTATAAAGTCGCCCGATGGCCTGCTTATAAGCACTCTTGCTAACACCTAATCGCGTCTTAATATCATGCGCGGAGCTTTTATCACCCAACGCTAGATAACCACCACTTTCACGTAGCGCCTGCAATACTTTATCACCCACTACATCTAAGCGAGCCACACCGGGGGGAGCAGGCAAATGTCGACACGACCATCTTCGCGGCGCTGCTTTACATAGCCTTTCAGCGACTGCCCGCGGCGCAGCGGCTGGGTAATATCATCTTGATAGATCAACCCCCAATAGCGGTGATTAACCACTACCTTCATTCCAAGGTCGGTGCGATCGGCCACTACCACAGCCACTTCATCACCTTTTTCCAGCGCCCAAGCATCGTCTGTCAAAAAACGATCCAGGCGCATGGTAGCCACAGGTCGCCCTTGGTCATCGCTATACAGCATTACCAGTACCCGCTTACCGGGATCGGGACGAAAGCGCTGCTCGCTATAAGGCAGCAGTACATCTTTGGGCTGCCCCCATTGCAGAAACGCCCCTGTGCTATTGACCGCCGTCACGGTCAAATAGGCTACGTCACCCAGCTGAGCAGCGGCGTCGCTTGCGGAACGGGGAGAAGAGTGAGACTCACGGACCATGGGTACCGTCCTTACAGAAAGTAGACCTTCATTATGGTGCCTTGCGCACGCAAGGCAAAGTGCAGCCGGTATACGTAAATTCGACAGCGCATAAGCAGCGACTGACACCACTCAACAGGGCATCAGCCCAGCTAGTAAGCACTTACTTACGCGCACCGTTAAAAAATAAGCCCCTAAAATATTCCTTAAGAATAGGCTCTTAAGAATAAATATTTAAAAATGAGCTCTTACAAGTGGGTACAGAGAAGTGAGCACTAAAAAGTGAGTACTTACACATCACCGAAGTGGTGCTGTAGCAACGTTAACGCAACAACAGGTGCCGTTTCAGTACGCAATACTCTTGGGCCGAGCGTCAGCGGTGTAAAACCACCGACAGTGGCCGCATTAATATCCGCAGCACTTAAGCCACCCTCTGGGCCGATTAAGAGCGCTACTGAAGCGGGGCATGGCTGTTGCGAAAATACATTGCCCGTCGCTAGGTGAAGCATCAAGCGTAACGGCTCTTGCCGCTCGGCCAGCCAATCATCCAGCGCTTTTGGTGGATAGACGGGGGGGACAACCGCTCGCCCACTCTGTTCACAAGCGCTAGCCGCAACCGCCTGCCAGTGAGCCAGTTTTTTCTCTTCACGATCGCCCTTGAGACGCACATCACCCCGCTCTGTGTAGAGCGGGGTAATCGCTGCAACGCCCAGCTCAACGGCTTTTTGAATGGCATAATCCATCCGGTCGCCTTTCGAGATCGCTTGGCCAAGGTGCACCGCTAACGGCGATTCGCCACTACCCGGCCAGACAGCCTCGATGATCACTGTCGTTTGCTTGCGACCAACATCGGCTAAGCGCACGCCAGCCTCTTGGCCGTTGCCATCAAACAGCATCAGCGGTGCACTTTCGCCCAACCGTAGCACCCGCGTCACATGCCGCGCTGGGCCGTCAGGCAGAGTGATGGTTGCGCCCACTGCAAACTCAGCGGGCACATAAAGGCGGGGCATTTTGCCGTGTAAGGCAACCCAGTCAGCAGCATGCATACTTAGTGAGTATTCTCGGCTGCTTGCTGAGCCTGCTGCGCTTCACGCTGCTTGCGCTGAGCATACATGGCTTCAAAATTCACCGGCGCCAGCATTAGCGGCGGGAAACCACCACGGTTGACTAGGTTGTCAACGCACTCACGGGCATAAGGGAACAGCAAGTTGGGGCAGAATGCACCCAGAGTTTGTTCCAGCTGAGCCCCTTCAATTCCAGCAATACGGAACAGGCCGGCTTGCTCTACTTCTGCAAGGAACGACGTAGTGCCGGTTTCGCTATCGTTAACCTGGGCAGTCACCTTTACAACCACTTCGTACTGGTCGTCGGCTATTTTCTGGCTAGTGGTGTTCAGATCCAGATTCACCTTAGGCTTAAATGCCTGCTTGAATACTGAAGGTGAGTTCGGCGCTTCAAAGGAAATATCTTTCACATAGATACGCTGTAAAGAGAACTTCAGCTGAGGCTTTTCGCCTTCTGCGGCGCCTGCCTGCGGGGTGTTGTTATCTTCCGCCATTGGGATACTCCTAATTGTTCATCTGCTAAAAAATTGCGCGACAGCGCACGGTTAAATACTTTCTACTTAATTACTTTTTTACCACCGGAAGACCATCGGCCTGCCACTGCACCATGCCACCTCTTAACTTATTGACACGTTCAAAACCTGCCTTAGCAAGTTTTGCCTGGGCAGCACCAGAGCTCTGGCCATGCTTACATACCACGATGATCGGCTGGCTTTTCACTTTCTCCAGTTCATTCATGCGGCTGTCGAGGTTGCTTTGAGGAATATTGCGTGCACCTGCAATATGTCCTGCTTTAAAGTCTTTGCTTTCACGGATATCCAGCACCACCGCGTCTTCACGGTTAATAAGCTGAGTCGCCTGGGTAGAGGTCACAGCATGCGTGGCGGCGCTGCGCGCTTCGTACGCCACCCATGCTATTAATACCAGCAAAAACGCCCCGACAAGTAGGGGGTGGTTCATTACGAATTCGAACAGCTGATCGATCATCGTGAACACAATCTCTTGGTCTATGCAGAAAAAAGCGGCCTAGCCGCCTCCAGAAACGCAACAAGTATACACGTCACACGGCATACCGCGCAGGCCATGACGCCCAACGGCTGCCTGCGTTATGATGCCCCATGCGCGCGCCTGTCGCGACCCTGATTATAAGGTGTTGTCTGAAAACTGTTTGAGCAACCTTCACCAACGTTTCAAACAGCACCTCATGTCGCTTGGCTGACCAACATAACGAGGTTTTCATGGCTACAACTGCACCGCGCCCCGTGGCGCTAATCATTTTAGATGGCTACGGCCACAATCCCGATAGCGCCCACAACGCAGTGGCCGCAGCTAATACGCCCAACATGGACAAACTGTGGGCCAACCGCCCGCATGCCTTTGTGCACACTGATGGTCGCCATGTGGGTCTGCCTGACGGGCAGATGGGTAATTCTGAAGTAGGCCATATGAATATTGGTGCCGGACGCATTGTCTACCAGGACTTCACCCGCATCACCAAAGCAATTGAAGACGGCGACCTAGACACCAACGAGGTGCTGACCAAGCCCATCGACGAGGCCGTTGCCAATGGCCGTGCTGTCCACTTGCTTGGGCTGCTTTCTCCCGGCGGCGTGCACAGCCACGAAGACCACTTTATTGCCATGGCCGAGCTTGCTGCCCGACGCGGCGCTCAGCGCATTTTTATCCATGCGTTTTTAGACGGACGCGATATGCCGCCGCAAAGTGCGCTCCGCTCGATCGAGCGTGCTAATGCACGTTTGGCAGAGCTGGTAGGTGCCGACAATGGCTTTGTTGCATCAGTCATTGGCCGCTTTTATGCAATGGACCGTGATAACCGCTGGGAGCGGGTTGAGCAAGCCTACCGCTTGCTGACCGATGGTCACGCTGACTTTATTACTTCCAGCGCTGAAACCGCCCTGCGCGACGCTTACCAGCGCGGCGAAACCGACGAATTTGTCGCTTCTAGCAGTATTCCGCTGAATGGCACCGCCATTACGCTCCAAGACGGCGATGCAGCTATTTTCCTTAATTTTCGCTCCGACCGCGCCCGCGAATTAACGCGTGCAATCACTGAAGCTGAGTTTAACGGCTTTGAGCGGCGTGTACGCCCTACGCTGGCTGGCGACGGTTTAGTCACGATGACCCAGTACGCCGCCAACATTCCAGCACCAGCGGCCTTTCCCCCATCTGATCTCACCGACACCCTGGGTGAAGTGGTTGCTAAACGAGGCCTAACTCAGCTACGTATTGCAGAAACAGAAAAGTATCCCCACGTCACCTTTTTCTTCTCCGGCGGTAATGAAGCCGAGTACGCAGGCGAAGAGCGCATTTTAGTGCCCTCCCCTCGTGACGTTAAAACCTACGACGAAAAACCCGAGATGAGCGCCTTTGAGATCACCGATAAGCTGGTGAACGCTATCGACAGTGGTCGCTTTGACTTAATAGTGTGCAATTATGCCAATGGCGACATGGTTGGCCATACCGGTGACTTCAACGCCGCAGTAAAAGCGATTGAAACCGTTGATACTTGCGTTGGCCGGGTAGTAGAGGCCATTGAGCGTGCTGGTGGTGCTTGCCTGATCACAGCTGACCATGGCAATGCCGAACAGATGGTGCATCCAGAAACAGGCGCGCCGCAAACAGCCCACACTACCTTTACGGTACCGTTGATTTACGTGGGAGAGCAGAATGGACGGCTGGAAGATGGACGACTGTGCGATTTAGCGCCGACGCTGTTAACCATGATGAACCAGGCTCAGCCCGAAGCAATGACAGGTAACCCACTGATTCATTTTGATTGATGCTGATGCGATGGACGTTAGCTGTCGCGCTCATGCTGGCGTTAGGTTATGCGCCAGCAAGTTTAGCCCAGCCAAATGAAAATGCCGCGCGCCAACAGTTGGATGCGATTGGCCAGGAGATCGAAGCGGCTGCCCAGCGCCTCAGTGCGACCGGGCAAGCGCGGGATAGCGCCGAGCGTGAGCTGCGCCATGTGGAAACGGAGCTTGCCGAGACTCACCAGCGCCTGGATCAACTTCAGGCCGAGCGCCGTCAACTGGCCGACGAAACGACCCAACTTCGCCAGCACCGAGAGCGCTTGGAAGGGGAGCGTGAAGCACAATACGCTGCGCTGAGCCAACAGCTGGCAGCCCTTTATCGACTGGGGCCAACACCCCAGTTAAAACTGCTCCTTAACCAAAGCGATCCTGCCGAGCTGGATCGAATGCAGGCGTATCTAAATCGCCTGACTCAGGCGCGTCAGCAACGCCTTACGGATATAAGCCGCCTCGACAACGCACTGGCAGATACCGAGCAAGCGCTCAGCGAGCGTCAAACGCGCCTTGATGCATTAGCCGACGAGCTAGAAGAGCAAAGCGCGATACTCGCTCAGCGAACCGAGGAACGGCGTGGCGTCGTAGCGACCCTGGATGATCGCTATGGCAGCGAAGAGGACCGCTTAGCCGATCTAAATCAAAGCCGTGAGCAGGCCGAGCAGCAGCTAAGGGCGATACAAGCGGAGCTAGCTCGTTTAGCCGAGCCAACACCGACCACACATATCACCCGCACGCAGGGCGATTTACCCTGGCCCGTTCAAGGAGCCATTACGGCAACCTTCCAGCGTAGAGACGGCGTGCACTATAACGGTATTGTGATCCGAGCAGATTCGGGCAGTGCAGTTACAGCCGTTCATACAGGCCGCGTGGTATTCGCCGACTGGATGCGTGGCTTTGGCAACCTGCTGATTATTGATCACGGTGACCAGATCATGACGCTCTATGCTCACTTGCAACAATTTAGTGCGCGGCCCGGCCAACAAGTAAGCCGTGACACTGAAATTGGACGTGTCGGCAACAGCGGCGGGCAGACCAACCCCGCGCTTTACTTCGAAGTGCGGCGTAGCGGTGAACCAATTAATCCACAACGTTGGATTGCACGCCGCTGACGGGATAAGCTGCCCCCTATGAATTAACAATCATGTCTCAACTTATGCAGCGCCTTCTGGCGCTGCCTTTCGCCTAGCGGAGTCCGCATGACGCTATCTGTTACCAAGGTATCGGCCCCTGCCAAGCGCTTTTTGGCTACCCTGCTCCCGCTTGTACTGCTGACTGCTCCTCTCCCCTTAGTGGCTCAGTCTGCAAATAGCGTTGCTGATGACCTACCGCTTGAAGAGATCCAGACCTTTGCTGAGGTGTTTGAGCGCATTAAACGTGGCTATGTCGAAGAGGTTGACGACCGCACGTTATTGCGTAATGCCATGCGAGGCATGCTCAGCGAACTAGATCCCCATTCAGCCTATTTAGATGAAGAAGAGTACCGAAGCCTGCGCGAATCCACCCAAGGTGAGTTTGGCGGTATTGGTATTGAAGTAGGCACAGAAAACGGGCAGCTAATAGTTATTACCCCCATCGATGACACACCGGCTTCACGAGCGGGCCTGTTATCCCGTGATGTGATTGTGGCTATCGATGGAACGCCAACCGACAGCTTATCGCTTCAAGAGGCGGTTAACCTGATGCGTGGCGAACCGGGTAGCCAACTGCGTATTTCCGTCTTGCGGGCGGGTGAAGAGTCTCCGCGTGAGTTCACACTAACGCGCGAAGTGATTCGCAATGAAAGCGTTAAGCATGAAGTGCTGGAGCCAGGCTATGGCTACTTGCGAATTAGCCAGTTTCAGTCGCGCACCCCAGAGCAGGCACGCAGATCGTTAGAACGTATGGCCCGAGAGCAGCCACTTGAGGGACTCATTCTCGATTTACGCAATAACCCAGGTGGCGTTTTGCAGGCCGCCGTTGGCGTTGCCGACCTGTTCCTGGATGAAGGACTGATTGTGTACACCGAAGGACGACTTTCTGACACCGAAATGTCGTTTTCGGCATCGCCAGAGACACCCGCTGGTGATGTGCCGCTCGTTGTACTGATCAACAGTGGTAGCGCCTCGGCTGCTGAAATTGTCGCAGGGGCGCTTCAAGACCAGCGCCGCGGGGTGATAATGGGTACCGAAAGCTTTGGAAAAGGCTCCGTGCAGCAGATCATGCCGCTTGGCAATGGTGAAGGTCTTAAGCTGACAACCGCGCTTTACTACACCCCCAATGGGCGCTCAATCCAAGCACAAGGTATCGAGCCTGATGTGGAAGTGGTGCGCGGCCGGCTGGAAATAGCTGAGGGGCAACGTCGAATCCGCGAAGCTGATCTTGATGGTCATCTAAGCGGCCAAGACGCAATGCCCCGGGAGCGGGCTGAAATGTCTCAGCGCCTACGCGAGGACTATCAGCTCAGTGAAGCACTGAACTTACTCAAAGCATTGAACGTGGTGGATCGTCGGCGCCGTTAACGACACGACTGCGGCAGGCGTCCTCGCTCTCCGATTGCCTGCCGCATCACCAGTCGTTTTATCGGCACCAACTGGTTCATACCACTCATTCCCATATTGCGCGCCAGCGTCAATGCAGGCACCTGGCTACCGAAAAGCACTTTAAACCCTTTCATCAGCCCTAGCATGGCGCTGTTATCGAAGCGCCTACGCCGCTCGTAGCGACTCAGCGTGGTCAGCGCCCCCCAGGGGGCTCCTCGCTGCCATGCATTAATCACTTCCTCAGCCAGCACTGCCGCATCCATAAATCCTAGGTTAACGCCCTGCCCCGCTAGCGGGTGAATGCTATGGGCCGCATCGCCCACCAAGGCAAAATTAGGCTGTACGTAGTGAGCTGCGTGGCGCTGAATCAGCGGAAACCGATAGGCTGTATCGACGGCACTCACCTGGCCTAAACGGTAGTCAAAGGCTTCACTTAGCGCCTGCCCCAACGCATCACTAGAGAGCGATGTAAGTTGATGTGCATGCTCAGGGGTGGTCGACCAGACAATCGAACAGTAGCGATCATCACCGCTCACTGTTAACGGCAAAAAAGCCAGTGGATGGCCAGCGATAAAAGCCTGGCGAGCCGTGTCGCCATGGGACTTTTCACACCTTACGGTGGTGACAACGGCCTCTTGCTGCATAGACTCTTCAGCCACCGATATCCCTGCCAATTCACGCATGGTGGAGCGTGCACCATCTGCAGCAATTAATAATGGCGTATTCAGTTGTCGGCCGTCATCCAGCACTAACCAGCGCCCGTTATCCGAGGTTTGCAAAGCCTCCACGCCCACTCCAAAGAAAGTGCTAACTGAAGGCAGCGCTAGCACCTGCTCATTTAACGCGGCCAATGTCACATCGTTTTCAACAATATGTCCAAGTACGGGCGCACCTGCTTCATCGGCGGAAAAATGGATGCTACCGCTGCCTTCTGCATCCCACACCTGCATATAACGGTAAGGCGTTATCCTAGTAGCAGCCATCGCGGGCCACGCCTTCAAATGTGAGAGCAGCCGCTGAGAAACCGGCGTCAGTGCACTCACCCTGGGGGCAGGCGGATGGTCACCAAAGGCATCTAAGCGCAGTGGTGCTGCTTTGGTTTCTACCAACGCCACTTGCATCCCAGCGTTAGCCAGCAGCCCTGCTAGCGCCGTGCCGACCATTCCGGCGCCTACGATCACCGCGTCAAAACGTTCAACCGGCACATCTATTGCCGCTGTTTGCGTTTTCATAACGTTCCCTTAGCTGCTTGTTGCATCAGCGCTCCAGACCCATTGCTCTGCGTGCCAAGCTGCGGCGAAGCGGGCCCACTAAATTAAGCCCCACCAGGCCAGCTGCTCGGGCATGCGGCAGTAGGGGCAGCGAATAGCCAAATAGACGCACTAACCCATCGCTAAACCGGATGACATTGGCACGGTCTTGCGCACGACGCTGCTCAAAGGCGAGTAGCATGTCCATATCACCAAGAGTACGTTGGTTCTGAGCGCCCTGCGCTAGCGCTTCGACCAGATCCATCACTGAGCGCAGTGCCAAGTTGAACCCCTGACCCGCTACCGGGTGAAGCGCATGGGCAGCATTTCCCAACACCGCCAACCCAGGTCGAACTGGCTCTTCCGCGGTAATCAGCGAAAGTGGGTAGCTGAAACGCTGCCCCACCCGAGTAAAACGCCCGACTCGATCACCAAAGGCAGCTTGTAGCTGGCGTAAAAACGCCGAATCGGAGAGCGCTAGTCGCGCCTGCTCTGTGCCGCTGGCATGCGTCCAGACCAGCTCCATCGCTTGGCCAGGCAGTGGCAGCAGTGCGATTGGCCCTTCTGTTGTAAAGCGCTCATAGGCAACCCCCTCGTGGGGCTGACTAATACCGACATGGGCAATGACGGCTGTTTGCTCGTAAGAGCGGTGGCGACTACTGATGCCCAACTGCTCTTTCAGCCCAGATCGCCCGCCATCAGCGAGAATTGTCAGCGCTGCCGTTAGTTCACTGCCATCGGAAAGCACCAGGCGGTGGCCGTTAGCTTGTGGCGTGAGTTGCGCCACCGTTGCAGGGCAGTGCCACTCAATCGGCAGTTGCTGAAGATGGTGATGCAGCACGCGCCCCATCCAAGCATTAGGAATGACATGCCCCAATGCCGACACTCCCAGCTCCTGAGCACTAAGCCTCGTGGCACCTAAGCGACCCCGCTCACTGATATGAATGCGCTTGATCGGGGTAGCTTCACTGCGCATCGCTTCCCAAACACCCAGTTGGCGAAAGCGTTGGGCAGAGCCCTCAGCGATAGCACTGGCCCTAGCATCAAAGCTTGGCTGCCACGCTGACTTCTCAGCGTTTTCAGGTAAGGCTGCCGCTTCAACAATTGCCACACGCCAGCCGTAGCGCTCAATCAACGGCGCTAACGCACAGCCCAAGCTGGCACCGACCAACCCGCCTCCCACAATAACGATATCGTGGGTGAGCGTAGCTGCTTGCTGCTGTCTTACCTGCTGAGTCTTATGCATTGCCATCTCCTACGGATAAACCAAACCCAGCAAATGTAATTTCGTAATGTAAATTACATAAACAAATATCAATAGAATTTTACTGCTTATTTATTAACCATTAATTGCTCTATATCAGCAATTCGCTTTGGCACGGCTGACGTAAGTACTTCATGCCCATCGCGGGTCACCACGACGTCATCTTCAATACGAATTCCAATTCCGCGGTAAGCGGCAGGAATATCATCATCGCAGGGAATATATAAACCAGGCTCAATCGTGACGACCATGCCTTCGGTTAGCAGGCGCGGTGTCTCTTCATCCAACCGATAAGTTCCTACATCGTGTACGTCTAGCCCCAACCAATGGGACGTAGAGTGCAGGTAGAAGCGCCGATAGCTCTCATCGTCAATGCACGCCTGTACATCGCTCTCTAACAACCCGAGACTGATCAGTCCAGTGGTTAAATCCCTCACGACCCCTTGGTGAATATCCGCCAGCGTGGCTCCCGGCTTGACGGCGTGCACTGCACGCTCTTGCGCATCTAGCACCACTTGATAAAGCGCCCGCTGAGCGTCATTGAACCGACCATTAACCGGGAACGTACGGGTAATATCCCCAGCGTAGAGGTCGAACTCGGCCCCTGCGTCAATCAGCACAAGTGTATCGGCCTGCAACGTATCGCTGTTCTCAATATAGTGCAGCACGCAAGCGTTAACGCCACCACCAACAATGGTGCTATACGCAGGCCCGCTAGCACCTTGCCAAACGAATTCGTGCTCTAACTCTGCCTGCAACTGATACTCGCTTAACCCTGGACGGCAGACACGCATCGCACGCGTATGCGCCTTTGCTGAAATAGCGGCCGCATGGCGCATTAAGGAAATTTCAGCAGGGCTTTTAATAAGGCGCATCTCATGAATAAGCGGGCGGCTATCCAACCATCCTTTCAATGCTGGCTTACCTCGGCGTAGACCAGCTTGAGCGAAGGCCAACGCCTCTTCTGCAATACTCAGCGCCTCGGGATTATCTAATGGCAGGTAGAGCAGTTCGCGGCCTGCCAATAGACCTGGTAACAGCTCTTCCCGCTGAGCATTTTCAAACGCTTGATCAATGCCATGCTGAGCCTCAACGCCCTGGGCTCCTAGTCGTCTACCTGTCCAGGTTTCCATAGTGGCGTCGCGGTCTTGGCAAAACACCACGCTTTGGCCTGCCTCGCGCCCAGGCAGCACTACAAGCAACGCATCGGGCTCTTGAATGCCGGTTAAGTAGTAAAAATCACTCTGCTGGCGGAACGCGTATTCGCTATCGTGAGAGCGCGTTACCAAGGCAGCGCTTGGCACCACTAGCGCAGCATTGGCAGGCAGCTGGGCGATGAGCGCTTCTCGGCGCTGGCGGTATTCTGCCGGCGCAATAGCGGCGGGGCGAGGCAGTAACTCAGGCAACATAGATAACTCCTGTATTAATGAACGGGGGCGTCGGTCTGCTCAACCTGGGGCATTCCTGGGTGCTGCTCGGTGTAGAGCAGCATTGCCGCCATACGCGCGTGTTCCGTCAGCGCAAATAGATCATTTTCGTTTTCAGGACTATCCTCGATATCGGTTTCGATCTGTACGAGTCCTGCGAGATCATCGATGGCCTCTTGAAGCGTCTTAGACCAGCGTTCGCGTAGCGCCTCATCAGCTACGTCCTCAACAACTTCCATAAAACCCAGCGTCCACTCTTTTAGCCCCTGGGCTTGCTCGGCGAGTGAAAAAAGCTCATCGGGTAGCAGCGGTGTGTAATTCAAATCGCTGGCGCTCAATGCCTCCAGCGTTTGACGCCGCCAACCTAGTAAGCGTTCAGCGCTAGCAGGATCTCGCGGCTGCTCGACACCTAAGCTTAGGCATACTTCTTCTAGCCATGCTTCAGCCGTCACGTCACGTAGCGCTAATAGACCACTTAGGCGGCCATCCAAAAACGCGGGCGACTGCATACTTCCATGCAGAAGAAAAACATCCGCGACGTCAGAAAAATCCTGGCGTTCATTGATTAGGGACATGGGCATTGCTCGCTATACAAAATGGGGAATGAAGTCGTCGTAACAACATGTCTAAAAGGGTGTTAAACCGCAGAAGGAATCTTACGGCGCGCGCGCCTGTGCGTTGACCCCACATAAGCGGCTCTCTTATAGTGAATGCCAACTATCCTTCCTATGCAGCGATGTTAACGCATTGGTCAACAAAATGACCTGTGCTGGAGTTTTTGATGAGTAACGCGAAGCGGCCAACCAAAGAAATCACCCTACTGGGTCGCAGCTACATGATTGCTTGCGACACTGGCGAAGAAGCTAAGCTTGAACGTGCTGCTCGCTATTTAGATCGCGCGATGAATGGTATTCACGCCCAAAGCAACGCCCTTGGCAGTGAACGGGTTGCAGTGATGGCAGCCCTGAATATCACCCATGAATTGCTTGAGATTATGGATGAGCACCGCGCGAGCGAAGCAAACCTTAGCCGCCTAAACGACCGCCTTGAACGGGCACTAGCAGATACACGCCAACAAAAAGAACCGTAAGAACCTGCTGTCGGCTCTTTGGCATTATCACTGGCTCTGTTAGGATAGAGATGTTCTCTGGGGTGTACGCCAGTCGTTATAGTCCCTCGAGCCTATGCGAAGTACCCAGGGGGCCAAATGCTAGCCAAACCCGTGTGCACGTCCGTGCGTCGGAAAGCCTGACGGTTTGGCTGCGGCCACCCACCTGAACCAGTAGGTTCAGGGCCAGAACGACAGCGGCATTCTGGGGAACACTTAGTTTTGGTTAGCTCGTCATGAGTAGCTCGTTATGAACGATACTGCTGACCGCAGTTCATCAGGCGATAAAATTGCGCTTCGCCGTGAGCTTAGACGCAGACGCCGTATCCTTTCACTAGATCAGCAAAAACAAGCCGCTGCCGCTCTTTGCCAGCGCCTTAAAGGGCTACCTGAAATCCGTCGCGCGAAACGCATTAGCCTTTATTTACCGGTTAACGGCGAGATAGACCCGACACCATTAATACCTTGGCTTCGTCAGCGAAAAGTAAGCATTTACTTACCGGTATTGCGCCCATTATCGACTAATAGCCTTTGGTTTGTTGCCTACCGCGAATCCACCCCCATGGTTAAAAATCGTTTTGGCATCGCAGAGCCCTGCTCACGATTTGCCGCCGATAAGCGCAATCGCCTGCCGGCTTGGGCGCTAGATACGCTTATTGTTCCGCTGGTAGGGTTTGATAAGCAAGCAAATCGCATGGGCATGGGAGGTGGTTTCTATGATCGTAGCCTCGCTTTTATGCGCCGCCGCCAAGGGCCAGTACCGACACTCATAGGCGTAGCTCATGCCTGCCAACAGGTGGATGCGCTACCCATCGAACCTTGGGATATTCCGTTGGACGTGATAGCTAGTGACATAAGGATTATTCGTCCAACTAAAACGGGCTGATCATTAAGATCAGCCCGTTTTAAATATCAACCTCGACTAGTTTGGCGCAGCGTTTACGCTGAAAGTGCTGTGATCAACTTAGTAAGTTAACTCCCCGATAGCGCTTGCGCGTATCCGGTGGCGAGTACCCCAAGTAAAAACACCACTGTTAGCGCCATCACCATATCAGGCTTTTTACGCCGCATGCCTCATCTCCAACGTCTTTCACGGTTGCCAAATGTCCTTAATGTGTCATCTAGACAATGTTTCTAAAAAGATGACACACCTCATTAATTTCGCCCACGACTATAGGGCTATAGGGGAGGACTGACAACTGCTTTCAGTGCAATTTTTAACGCATCATTAAACGTTTTCAAAAGTTCACTTTTCTTAACAGCTCTGCACCTCGGGGTTAGTGATCACTTACAATTATTTACGCCATGAAGAGCCGATATGCTGGGTTATCACTCTCCCACCAATAACGGTAACCAATCGCATCTAAGTACTCTGCGACATGGGTTTGATCACTGCTCGGTACTTGCATACCGACCAATACACGACCGTAGGCAGCACCATGATTTCGGTAGTGGAACAGTGAAATATTCCAATCATGGGGTAGCTGGGTTAAAAAGTTCATGAGCGCACCAGGGCGCTCCGGGAACTCAAAGCGGTAGAGCTCTTCTTCAAAGCGCTCGCTAGGCCGACCACCGCTAAGATGGCGGATATGAAGTTTTGCCAGCTCATTGTCGGTCAAGTCTTCAACCTGATAGCCAGCTTCACGAAGCTTATCAATCACCGCCTGGCGGTCTTCCCCACCCGGTTTAACTTGAACACCCACAAAGATATGAGCCTCGCTATTATCTGCATAGCGATAGCTGAACTCGGTGACCATGCGCTTACCCAGCGTGCGGCAAAACTTTTTAAAACTGCCTGGGTTTTCCGCAATGGTCACCGCCAAAATCGCTTCACGCTGCTCACCCAGCTCGGTGCGTTCCGCAATATGTTGCAAACGATCAAAATTGGTATTCGCGCCAGAGTTAATACATATCAACGTCTCGCCTTCAGCACCGGTTTGCTGCACATATTTCTTCAAGCCAGCTAGCGAAAGCGCCCCTGACGTTTCTGCGACGGCACGAGTATCTTCAAAGATATCCTTCACCGCTGCGCACATCTCATCGGTATTCACCGTGATAACGTCGTCGATTAAGTCACGTACCAGAGAAAAAGGCACTTCACCGATTTGCGCGACGGCGACACCTTCCGCGAACACGCCAACTTGATCCAGCACGACCCGCTCCCCGGCTTCTAGCGCGGCTTTTAAACAGGCACTGTCTTCGGCTTCTACGGCAATGATTTTGATATCTGGGCGCAGATATTTCACATACGCTGCGACGCCTGCAATTAAGCCGCCGCCACCGACAGGAATAAAAATAGCGTCTAGACGGCCGCTGTGCTGGCGCAGAATTTCAACACCAATGGTGCCCTGACCTGCGACCACATCGATATCATCAAACGGCGGAATATAGGTATAGCCATGCTCTCTAATCAATTCTTGAGCATGCTCAGCAGCAGCAGCAAATGCATCACCTTTCAAAATAACCTTAGCACCGCGGGCACGTACTGCCTGAACCTTAATATCGGGCGTAATACGCGGCATCACAATAACCGCTTTCACACCCATCAACTTGGCTGCCATAGCCAGACCCTGGGCATGATTGCCCGCCGATGCCGCAATCACGCCCTTGGCCTTCTGCTCTTCCGTTAGCTGGGCCATTTTGTTGTAAGCACCACGAATCTTGAAAGAAAACACTGGCTGAAGATCTTCGCGCTTAATCAAAATTTGGTTATTGAAACGACGCGACAAAAAGGGAGCGGGTGAAATAGGGGTCTCACAAGCGGCTTCATAAACGCGGGCTTGGAGGATCTTTTTGACGGTTGCTTCGAGCATGCGGGAATCCCAAAAAAATAACGTGACCCTGACGGGAGAGAGCAAAGCCTTTATTGGTAGCAGATTACGCCTAGCGTCGTCTAGCGGCGTTTCCATCGGCAGTGGGCGCTAAGGCCGTTATACTAGAGAACACTGCCTAACCCTGACGCAGGAAAATATGATGACCCAAGATGAATTGAAAGCGGCCGTAGCGGATGCTGCAGTTAAAGAGATTGAGCCTCATCTCGAAAAAGATACCGTGCTAGGTATTGGCACAGGTTCAACAGCGAACCTGTTTATTGATCGTTTAGGCCCGCTAAGAGATCGTTTCAAAGGTGCCGTTGCCAGCTCAGAAGCCAGTGCTAAGCGTCTACAGGCGCTAGGTATTGAGATATTCGAGCTGAACAATGTTGGCGATGTGCCTTTTTACATCGACGGTGCAGACGAAGTAAACGCTAACTTACAAATGATTAAAGGGGGTGGCGCAGCGCTAACCCGGGAAAAAATCGTCGCCGCCTGCGCCAAGCGATTTATTTGCATTGCCGATGGTTCGAAATACGTGAACCAACTTGGCAACTTCCCGCTACCGGTAGAAGTTATTCCGATGGCACGCTCCTACGTCGCTCGAGAGCTGGTCAAGCTAGGTGCTGACCCCGTCTATCGGCAAGGAGTAGTCACCGATAATGGCAATCAAATTATCGACTGTTTTGACTTTATGATCGACGACCCAGCATCCATGGAAGCGCGTATTAATGCCATTGTAGGCGTCGTCACGAACGGTTTATTCGCCCAGCGCGGTGCCGATGTACTGCTGTTAGGTAAAACGGACGGCGTAGAACGAACCGCGTTACGTTAGCCACTGACCAAGCCCATCGAGCGTGCGCGCCAATGCGCCTCTATGGGCTTCAATCACCTCTCGCCCAGCCTGCCCAATTTGCAGAGCAAATGATGGCGTTGCCAGCCGCTCGGCCAGCGCGTCGGCTAAGGCTTCGGGTGTTTCCACAACGCTTAACGCGCCTGCCGCTAACAGCGGCTCAGCCACATCGCTAAAGTTGTCAAGTGAAGGGCCGCAGAGCACTGGCTTACCCAACGCAGCAGGCTCCAGTACGTTGTGGCCGCCCAACGGTACCAAACTACCGCCAACATAGGCCACATGCCCTGCTGCATACAGCGTTGCCAGCTCACCTAGCGTATCCCCCAGGTAAACCTGCGTTTGTGGCGTCACGGCCTGCTGCTGGCTGCGACGGCTGAGTGCCCAGCCGCCTTGGGAACACAGCTTGGCCACTTCGTCAAAACGCTGCGGGTGTCGCGGCACCAATACCAATAACGCTGTTGGAAAGCGCTTCAATAGCTGACGGTGAGCCTCCAAGAGCAGTGCTTCTTCCCCGTCGCGGGTGGAACCTGCCACCCACACTGGGCGCGCGCCCCAAGATTGAAGTAAGTACTCACTCTCTTTCAGAGCCTTTACCTGAGAGGGCATCTCAAATTTTAACGATCCAACGACCTGAGTTACTGCTGCGCGGCAACCCAGTGCCTGAAAGCGCTCGGCATCTTGGGCAGATTTAGCAGCCAGCCATGTGACGTTAGCTAATGCACTCGCCATTAACGAACGCAAGCGCTGATAGCGTGCAAAGGCTCGTGGCGATAGCCGCCCGTTGACGACTGCGACAGGTACTGCTTGTTGGTGGCAAGCGTGCAGTAGGTTGGGCCACAGTTCGGTTTCAAACAGAATGGCAAGAGTGGGCTGCACGCGGGTAATAAAACGCTTGGCCGCGCCCGGAAAATCCAAAGGAAGAAAGCAGTGAGCAAGCCTTACTTGATCTGGCGCGGTTTGCTCACCGATGAGTGCTTGAACCTGCTGAGCACCCGTCGCGGTCATTGTGGTCAACAACAGGCTGTGCTGAGGGTAACGCGCCAGCAAACCCTCTATTAGCGGGCGGGCAGCGCGCACTTCCCCCACCGAGGCACAGTGCAACCAAATTCGCGGCCCAGGGGGAAGCTTACCCAAACGCATACCAAGCCGCTGCAAGCGCGAGTAAGTAAGTACTTGCTCACGCCAGATGCGCCAGCCAATAAGCGGCGACAATATATAGAGCACCGCTGAATAAACAAGCCGAGGCCAAATCGGCGACGCCATTAGCCCTCGCGATCCAGGATGGAGCTAATCATTGCGGTGGTCGATACGCCATCTTCAAAGCCAAGTACTTTTACATCGCCGCCGTTGGCGATAACGGCCTCCCCTCCTGCAATATCTTCAGGGCGGTAATCGCCACCTTTCACCAAAATATCCGGCAAAACGGCTTCAATTAGCGCTTGGGGAGTATCGTCACTAAATGGCACGACCCAATCGACAGCGCCTAATCCAGCCAGTACTTGCATGCGGCGATTAAGCGGATTGATTGGCCGTTTAGGGCCTTTCAAACGGCCAATAGAGGCATCATCATTTACCGCAACGATGAGGCGATCCCCCAAGCGTTTGGCTTGTTCCAAGTAGGCCACGTGTCCTGCATGAAGAATATCAAAGCAGCCATTGGTCATCACCACGCGTTCGCCACGCAGCTGGGCTGCACGCACGGCGTCGACCAGCGGGACTTGGTCAATCACCCCGAACTCAGCCAGCTTGTCGCCGTGTAGCGCGGTGTAGAGCTCGGCTATCGAGAGCGTCGCCGTTCCCGGTTTGGCTACCACCAAGCCCGCCCCCAAGTTGGCCAGCATCATCGCTTCTGGCAATGCATGGCCTGATGCCAGCGCGAGCCCCATCAGGCCAATCACGGTATCGCCTGCGCCGGTTACGTCGAACACTTCCTGGGCTCGGGTGGGCAAATGGAGCGGTGCTTGGCCTTCACGAATAAGCGTCATACCTTTTTCACTGCGAGTGATCAGCAGCGCTTCTAACTCAAGCTCAGCGCGCAACGCTTCTCCGCGCTGGGCCAGAACATCGTCATTGGCACAGTGACCAACCACCGCTTCAAACTCGGTTAAATTAGGCGTAATTAAACTGGCCCCACGATACTTACTAAAATCTTGGCCTTTCGGGTCGACCAGCACTCGCTTGCCGAAAGCACGCGCCATCTGAATCAGCGTCTCAACCTGGTTAAGCGTTCCTTTACCGTAGTCAGAAAGAATCATCACATCGCAATCAGGCAGCGCTTTTTCGACCTGCTCCAGCAGAGCAGTGGTATCGACACCATCGAGGCGCTGCTCAAAATCCAGCCGCAGTAGCTGTTGATTACGACTCATCACACGCAGCTTGGTAATCGTTGGTATCTCTGGGCTTTGTTGAAAGTAAGTACTCACATTCGAAGATACCAAACGTGACGTCAGCAGCTCGGCGTTCTCATCCTCTCCCACCACACCTGCCAGGGAAACGTGGCCGCCTAGAGAGGCCACATTCAGTGCCACATTCGCCGCGCCACCGGGACGATCATCAGCATCTTCGACACGCACCACCGGCACCGGCGCTTCGGGTGAAATACGCGACGTGCCACCATGCCAGTAGCGGTCGAGCATCACATCCCCCACCACCAATACGCGGGCATGTTCCAGGGCGGTTAAATCAACTCTCATCCAAAGGTCCTGTTGTTGGCGGCACTGCGGTATACGCCAGCAGCGCGTCTAGCTTAGCAATCACGTCGTCGGCTTTGATCAAATCCATGGCATCCGCATGGCGTACTCGCTGTCCCCAGCTAACCTCATCGACGGATTTATTCAGATACGTGCGAACCGCTTCGGGATAAGCATTGACCGCAAAATCCCGCCAACAATAAGGCGCGGCACGCTGGGGATTGGTGGTCGCATAGAGGCCAAGCGTGGGCGTACCCATGGCATTCCCCATATGCGCCGGCCCCGTGTCGGGGGCAATGACCACACGGGCATTGTCAATCAACGCCAGCACTCCTTTGAGCGATGTACCGCCGATAGCATTAATGACGCTATCCGGTTGACATAGCGCCTCAATTTGATCGCCGATTTCTCGCTCTAATGAACTCCCCCCACCGGTCAACACGCTCTTCAGACCATGGTGTACCCAGGCATGTTCAATCACGCTGGCATAGCCTTCCACTGACCAATTGCGGAAATTGCGCAGCCGTGCGTTGCTGCAAGGATTAATGACCAGATATGGCGTATCGCCACTGACCCCTCGGGCTTCTTCATAGGCCAGCGGTGGTACGGCCAGATTCCACTCCAATCGATCATCTTCTACGCCGAGCAAGCGAGCGAAGTCCATAAACGACTCCAACACATGGGCGTTAGGATGCGGCGCAAGCTGATGCTGTGTAAACCAGTGCTGAGCGTCTTTGGCGCGCGACTTATCATAGCCCACTCGTACATTGGCCTTGAGGCCAAGCGAAAGCACGCTGGCGCGTATCGCTTGCTGCATGTGCAGCAGTACATCAAAGCGAGTATCGGAAAGCTCTTTCCACAGGGCGCGCATGCCCGCAAGACCGGTGGACTTGTCATAGACAACAAACTCGACCCCAGAAAGCCCCGCCAGTAAACTGTGCTCCCCCTTGCCGATTATCCAGGTAATGCGAGCGTGCGGCCATTGGCGCTGCAACGCACGCACCGTGGGCACAAGATTGCACACATCTCCCAACGCGGAGAGGCGCAAAATGGCAATATGGTTAGGTTGAGCAGGCAGAGAGGGCTTCATGCGCTTAGCGGCACTCCGGCAAAGAAATTGGCTGATTTTACATGATGTAGACAGTTTAAGTGACGCTGCCACGTCACACCAACTGTCGCAACATGGATCTCAAGGGCAGTCACACCCACTTCATCCTGATCTATTCCATCAGGCCTATTGGCGTGAGCGTAATTTAATCGTCGGGGAAGCACCAGGAAGGGGTAGCAGTTTTTTCTTAAAGGCCAGTGATTCAGAGCAGTGGGTATTGCGCCCTTATCGCCGCGGTGGATTGATCGCCAAGCTAAGCGAGAAACGCTATCTGTGGCTGGGTGAAGAACGCACCCGTGCGTTTCGCGAGTTGCGCTTAAACGCTGCGCTGTATGACCAGGGACTGCCAGTGCCACGCCCCGTTGCCTGCTGTGTTATGCGTTACGGCCCTACGTATGAAGCCGCGCTCATCACCGTTAGGATTCCAGGCGCTCAGGCGCTGGCTAGCTTATTGGCGGCAGGGGGAGCAGATGAGGCGTTACTTCAGCGCGTTGGCGCAATGATCAAGCGCTTCCATCAAGCAGGCCTTGATCATGTTGATCTAAATGCGCGCAATATCTTGATTGCCCCCCATGGTGAACCCTGGTTGATTGATCTGGACCGCTGCCGCCTACGGCCACCAGGCAAGTGGCAGGAACACAATATAAACCGCCTAGCAAGGTCGCTAAAAAAATTCCATTGCCATAGTGTGCTGCCCACCATATTAAAAGGTTATAACCGTTAACCTTTATTTTTCAGCGCCAACATCACACGCGAGGATTTTCGATACGCAGTTTATTAGCTCGTCAGGAGTAATTGATGAAAGGTCTGTTTGTGATGAAACGTAACCACTGTTATCTCTCTCAAGAAACCATTCAGGTAAATATTCTTTAAAAACAACAGCTTGATTAACCCCCATTATATGAGCGACATGCGATGGACCACAATCGTTGCTAACAAATAGTTTGCAACCATTTACCAACCTAAAAAGAGTATTTACATCAGGGCTATGAATAACAGAAAACCCTTCTTGCTCAAGGATTTTCTTTTCCTCTTCTTCTTTTGGTCCTGTAAGAAAAACAATTTTTTCTGGTCTTAACTCAGAAATCTTTCTTGCTAGCTGAATATAATTAGCAAGCGACCATTTTTTTTCTTCGCCCCCAGCACCAGGAGCAAGTACAATTTTATTATTTAATACTCCATCAGACTCAATGTGCTTTTTCAAACAGGGAGCAATATCTAATGCTGATGATATCCCTAGAAGGGACAAGAAAAGGTCTGCCCTGTAGGTAGTTACATCAAGAGGTACCGAGTGCGTATAAAACGTTCCAAATTTTTTAAATCCTACTCTATAAGGAATTCGCAGCTTTAACATTTGCAGAGAAGTCCCAACACTAGAAGGACGCAAGTTAAAACCAATATCGAAATTATATTTTTTATTTAAGCTAGTGGTGCTAAAGCCGTCAATCACTTCAAGCTCGTTTAAAAAACCTGCTTCAACTAGGAAATCTGCCCCTGAACTTTTAGAGATACCCACCAATTTAGCATTTGGATACCTTTCCTTAACAGCGACTAAAAAAGGAATATGAACTACATATGCACCAAAAAAAGGCCTATTATGTAAAAATATAGCGATGCATTTAACTTTTAAAAAGTCGTTCATTTAAAAACAATTTCCTTATAGACATCGAGATAACTTTCAGCCATTTTTTCTTTACTATAAAGTTCTAAAAGAAGGCGTGCATTCTCAACAGCAGACTCTCTCATCTGTTTGTTTTTTGCTAGCTTTATTATCCAGCCCTCGACTTCTTCACTATTTCCTGGTGTTACTAAAAAACCTGTTTCACCATGCTTAATTAAATCAGGAATGCCGCCAACATTACTAGCAACAATAGGCACGTTTGCATCCATAACATCTAAAAGAACTGATCCTAGCCCCTCATTGCGAGATGGAAAAACAAACAGATCCAGCGCTGGAATAAAATCACCAATATTAGGCTTAAAGCCAGCCCATACAACATTTTTTAAGTGACTGCTTTCCAAGCGAAGCTCATCCTCGTCTTCACCTCGGCCAAAAAAAACGCACAGCACTTCAGGATAGCTATGCTGTAATCGTGCTGCAGCCTCAAGCAGTGTCCGCTGACCTTTGTGACGATCAACTAGCGCACCAATATGACCGACAATAAAGCGACCTGGGTAGCTAGCGCGAAAGCGAGCAGCGACTTGAGCGTCCGCGGTAAATCCCGTCATCGCACTCGGAATCGTCAATACTTCATTCTTATTCCAGTGTGATAGCTGTTGTCGAATAATCGATGAAATAGCGACACAACGATCTGCATCACGATAGAACAGTCGATTCACCCATTTATCTTTAATGGGTGTATCCACTCGGCGAGTCACCACATAGGGTGTACCGTATATACGCTTATGCAACCACGCCCAGTGTACCGCTTTAGCTTCATGAGCATGCACCACCGATGCACGGCCGGCTTGCCTATGCCCAGCCATCTGCTGGTTAGCATCCACGAACCTTAAGTTCTCAATGCATTGAAGCTCATTACGCAATGGAGAATCTTTTCTGCATACCAGCGTTTGCTGACCTACATGCCGTTGCAAGGCTTGAATTAGCAGCGCTGTCTGGCGTTCTCCACCGCGAAAACCTTTGGCAAGGTTAACGTGAATAATATGCAAATTGCCCTCATACAAATCGTTGCCATCACCCTGGTATAGTACTGTATCTACCAACCACCAGAGCAGGGTTTGAATAAATGTCTATGGATGTGAGCGTCGTTATCATTACTCGCAATGCGGCCGCGACACTTAGCCGAACACTAGACGCCTTGACGTGCTATGACGATGTCGTGGTATATGACAACGGCTCCACAGACGAAACATGTAGCATTGTACAAGCCTACTCCAATACAACATTACACCATGGTGAATTTTTAGGCTTTGGCCCTACCAAACGTGCTGCCGTGTCGTTAGCAAAATATGACTGGATCTTATCAATAGATGCTGATGAAGCGCCGACAAAAGAGCTCAACGCTGCAATTAATGACTGGGTCGCCACTGCAACACCTCAACAGGCTGGTAAAATATTGCGCGAAAACTGGATGCTGGGTAAACCCGTTCATCACTCTGGCTGGGGAAATGACTGGTTAGTTCGACTGTTTAATCGTAACACGTGTAATTTTAATGATGCCGCTGTTCATGAGTCAGTAAACTTAGAAAAAAATACAGAAGTTTCTCCGCTTAATGGAAAAATTGAACACCTTGCCATTAACGATCTCTCCCAGTTCCTTGATAAAATAAATCGCTATTCAGATCTTCGCGCATCATCAAAAAAACTCAAGCACCACCCTTTTTCACTCATATTTCTCAAGGCACTTTTTGCATTTATACGCACTTATTTTTTTCGCCTCGGCATACTGGATGGCTGGCGAGGGCTCACTATATCTGTGGCTAATGCAAACGGTGTTTTTTGGAAATATGCCAAAAATAATGTTAATAACCGCCTATAATACGTTGTAAATTTTCTATCACGACGTGTTGATATCACTAAAGATATCTCTACTACCGGGCAGTCTCTCACCTGATCCTGTGATCAATATGCGTCCGTATTTCTTTACTCTATCAACACTCGTTTCGGGAGACGCATGCCAGCACTAAGGTCACTCAAACTTACTCCATGGTTGCCACTGCTCGTGATCGGCATCTGTCTTGGCTATGCCCTCACCGTGCTTACTCGGCTACCTTGGTGGACACTATTTTTCACAGCCGCCGTGTGGGTAGGCTTCGGCATCAAGTTACGCTGGGGAGCACCGCTAAACGCCCGCTACCGCCCGGTGTGGCCTTGGTCGCTGGTGCCGCTCAGCTTGCTAGGCATTTATATCTACTTGGCTGACAGCTTTGGCAATGTTGATTTAGGTGCGGTATTTTTCCATCTTCAAGCGGGCATGGCCGAACATGGCGGTGCTGGAAAAATGATCACTGCCGTTATTTACACAATGAGCGTAATCGCAGTGCTGGCATCCGTTACCTGGATCACGCGGCATGATCAGCGATGGCGGCTAACTGAACGCTTCGTTGCACTTCTCTTATTAGCAGCAAATCCAATGCTCTACGGTTTAGGGCAGCGCAGCGCAGCCATTGTAACGGACGATGGTGCTTGGCTAGATCGCCGTTACGTGCCGCCGCCCACGGAAGATCAAACCAATGCGCCTAACCTTCTGGTGATGTATCTGGAAAGCATTGAGCGTACGTATAGCAATGAACTATTTGGTGATGCTTACGCTGACTTAACCGCGTTAGGCGAACGCGGGCTGGTCTTTGAAGGTATCCAGCAAATGGAAAACACCGGCTGGACCATGGCAGGCATGATTGCTAGCCAGTGTGGCGTGCCGCTGATGCCTGCGGGACTTTTGCACGACAGTCAGTTCGAGCCGATTTCCAAAGTAGTTCCCGGCGTCGATTGCCTGGGTGATGTGTTAGCGGCTCAAGGCTATCGGCTTAGCTACTTGGGTGGAGCTAGTGCTCAGTTTGCCGGTAAAGGACTTTTCTATCGCGGCCATCAGTTTAATACGGTAAAGGGAAAGGAAGAGCTTTCAGCGCAACTCAATGACCCAGAATACATAAATAGCTGGGGTCTATACGATGACACACTTTACGATTTTACTGTGGATGAGATTCGTCGTTTGAGTGAAGAGGATGACGGCCCATGGGCAGTGGTTAATCTAAGCATTGCTGGCCACGCCCCTAACGGTTTTCCCTCCCAGACATGCCTAGACCGTCAGGGTGAATTCGATGGCCAAGATATCTTATATTCGGTGAAATGTTCAGCAAGTCAGGCGCGTGACCTTATTGAGCGTCTTGAACAAGAAGGCTTGCTCGAAAATACATTGGTTGTCGTTCTCAGCGACCACCTAACGATGCGAGTGTCGGTTTGGGATCAACTGACAACACTAGATCGAGACAATACGCTGATCATGCTGGGCGAAGGTATCTCACCGCTGACAGTGCATCGGGGGGCGACAATGTTAGACGTATTCCCGACTATTTTGGACGCGATGGGCCTACCGCTTAACGATAACCGTGCAGGGCTTGGGGCATCTCTACTTAGCAGTCAACCAACGCTGGTTGAAACGCATGGGCTTGAGGTGCTTAACGAGCGGCTCCGGGAAGAGACCGCATTACAGCACCGTCTTTGGGAAGGACTGACCCCTCAACGGCGCGAACCTCAAGAAAGCGCCGACCAACAAGTCATAGAAACGCCTGCTGATCAGGCTGATGAAGTCGAGATTATGCGCTAACGTTAGCGCCGTTAGCGCGCTGACTATCGACACTCATCGCTCGGTACACTTGCTCCACGCCTAAATCATTCAGACAGTTGGTATGCCCCAGCGGGCAGGTACGTTTAAAGCAAGGTGAGCAGGAAAGCGCCAGATAGTGAATGACAGCATTGTCGGTTAGGGGTGGTGTGTAAGCAGGAGATGAAGAACCGTACAGAGCGTGAATGCGTACGCCTACCGCGGCGGCAACGTGCATTAAGCCTGAATCGTTGGTGACCACCTGACGACAGTCTGCCAATAGATCTACCGCATCCGCCAATTGGGTTTTGCCGCATAAGTTATGCGCATGGGGCAACCCTTTCACAATGCTATCTCCGGCGGCATGATCTTTCGGCCCACCAAACACACGCACCTCAAACCCATCCTTAACCAGTCGCACTGCTAACGCATGGAAATAGCCTAACGGCCACTGCTTAGCGGGCCCGTACTCCGCTCCGGGCATCATACCAATAGCTGGACGCGACGATAGCGCGTGAGTAAGGCGTAAATTGACCAAGTTATTTCGGTCAATCGTTAAACGCGGCGTCGGAATCTCAAACTCGCCTTGTATGGCTTCTTCCAGCGGCAGACCCAGAGAAACAAACCGCTTAACCGTTTGATCCAACACCTGCTTATCCAGCTTGCGGCGCTCTTTCAATAAGCCGTAACGGTGTTCACCCAAAAAGCCGATACGCTCGGGAATACGCGCCATAAAAGGCACCAGCGCCGCTTTCCATGAGCGCGGCAGAACAATGGCACGATCAAAGCGTCCTCGTAGACGGGCAGCCAGCTCACGGCGGCTGGCAAGGCCAAATTCACCATGCCCCACTGCCAATGGAAGCACCTCGTCTACCTCAGGCATACGTTCCAAAATAGGCTGTGACCATGCCGGAGCGACCACCCCAAGGGTTGCCCCTGGGTTACGGTCTTTCAAGGTCATAAACAGGCTTTGCGCCATCACCATGTCGCCGACCCACGAAGGGCCGACCACCAATATGCGCTTGGCAGAATTAGCCATTTAGCCACTCCAAGTAGGCTTTCACACCCTGGGCAACGGTTTTGAACTCAACATCGCAACCAGAGGCACGCAGATTGCTGATATCTGCACGAGTGTAACTTTGATAGCGGCCTTTTAGTTCTTCAGGGAAAGGTATGTAGTCAATTTCACCCTGACCATAAAAGTCGATTACAGCCTCGCCAATGGCCTTGAATGGTTCTGCCCGTCCGGTGCCCAAATTAAAAATACCGGACGCATGAGGGTTATCTAAAAACCACAGATTGACGTCGACCACATCGCCAACGAAAACAAAGTCGCGACTCTGCATTCCCGCCTCATAACCGCCGTAAGCCCCAAACAGCTTTAACGTTTCCCCATTTCGAATTTGTAAATGGTTATGGTAGGCAACACTCGCCATCTTGCCCTTATGCTGTTCACGGGGGCCATAAACATTGAAATAGCGAAAGCCAACCACTTGTGTCGTCAACTCATCCCAGCGAGAGCGCACGTGCTGATCAAACAATAACTTAGAGTAGCCATAGACGTTGAGCGGTTTTTCGTGCTCAGGCGCCTCTTTAAATACCTCACTACCGCCGTAAGTAGCCGCCGATGATGCGTATAGAAATGGAATGCCTAACGCTTCACAGTAGTTAAGCAGCACTTTTGAGTACTCGAAGTTATTCTCCATCATGTAGTGCCCATCCCACTCCGTCGTATCGGAGCACGCACCCTCATGGAAAATAGCATCGATGGTCGGCAAATCGACCGACTCACCTCGCAATGCCGCCTTAATCCGCGCTAGAAAATCATCTTTATCCAGATAATCAGCCAACGTGCAGTCAGCTAAATTGACGAACTTAGTGCCGTCACGCAGGTCATCAACCACCATCACATCATCGCGGCCACGAGCGTTCAGCGCTTTGACAATATTGGCACCTATAAAACCAGCCCCGCCTGTTACAACGATCATCTCGTTCTCCTTACCAAAAGCAGCTCTGTTGGCTAACGTGCCTATAACCCATCTCTCTGTGATTGTATACTTGACGGCCTATGAATTCATGGCCAACGGTGCTTTCCGCGATGAGTGTCTCGACAAACCAATCGACACCCGATGTGTCGACATTTCAAGGCTTGATCCTTGCTCTGCAGCAATACTGGGCAGAACAGGGCTGTGTCATTCTCCAACCTCTCGATATGGAAGTCGGCGCGGGCACCTTCCACCCTGCCACTTTCCTACGGGCAATTGGTCCAGAAACCTGGAACGCGGCCTATGTGCAGCCTTCCCGCCGCCCAACAGACGGCCGCTACGGTGAAAACCCTAACCGCCTACAACACTATTACCAGTTTCAGGTGGTAATGAAGCCATCGCCCAGCAATCTGCAGGATCTCTATTTAGGTTCTTTAAAGCGCCTGGGGCTCGATCCTCTCGTTCATGACGTGCGCTTCGTGGAAGATAACTGGGAATCCCCTACCCTAGGTGCCTGGGGCCTTGGTTGGGAAGTGTGGCTCAACGGCATGGAAGTCACTCAGTTTACTTATTTCCAGCAGGCAGGCGGCATTGAATGCTATCCCGTTACTGGTGAGCTCACCTACGGGCTTGAGCGTATCGCCATGTACCTGCAAAACGTCGATAGCGTATATGACCTGGTATGGGCCATCGCCCCCGACGGTAGCAAGGTCAGCTACGGCGATGTTTATCTTCAAAATGAACGCGAGCAGTCGGCGTATAACTTTGAGCATGCTGACGTTGATCAGCTATTTGCCGCCTTTGACCACCAGGAAAAAGAGTGCAGTAAGCTCCTGGTAGCCAACCTGCCGCTGCCTGCCTATGAGCAGGTTCTGAAAGCATCCCATACGTTTAACCTGTTAGATGCTCGTCATGCGATTTCCGTGACCGAACGTCAGCGCTTTATTCTGCGCGTTCGCACCATGGCGCGGGATGTCGCCACTGCCTATTTTGAGTCTCGTAAAGCAGAAGGATTCCCGATGGCGCCCGAAGCCCTACGCCGCGAACTACTAGCCGACCAGGGAGACGCATAATGGCTGTTGATACGCTTCTATTAGAACTAGGTGCCGAAGAGCTTCCCCCCGCTGCGCTAGATACACTTTCCGATGCATTTGCTGCTGGCATCGAAAAAGGCCTGCAAGAAGCCAAGATTTCCTTTCAAAGCATCGCCGCTTACGCAACCCCGCGACGTTTAGCAGTACAGGTTACCGGGCTTGCAGACAAACAGCCTGACCGTGAGGTTGAGCGTCGAGGCCCTGCCCTAGCCGCTGCATTCAAGGACGGCGTGCCCACCAAAGCAGCCGAAGGTTTCGCGCGTTCTTGCGGCGTCAGCGTTGATGAGCTGATTCACCTAGAAACCGATAAAGGTACTTGGCTTGGTTTCCGCGAACAGCAGCAAGGCGAGACTGTACAGGCGCTGCTGCCAGAGATGGTTCGCAAAACGCTACAATCGCTACCGGTACCTAAGAATATGCGCTGGGGTTCGTCACGCGTTGAGTTCTCCCGCCCAGTTCACTGGCTAGTTGCCCTGTATGGCAGCGACGTCATTGCCGCAGAAGCGCTTGGCCTTCAGGCTAGCCGTACCACCTTTGGCCACCGCTTCCATGCGCCAGATGCCATACTGCTTGAGCATGCCGATGACTACCTAGCCGCACTGGAAAATGCCTACGTCCTAGCCGATCGCCAACGGCGCCGCGAACGCATTCGTGAACAGGTATTAGCTGAAGCTGAGGTTCAAGAAGCCAATGCCGTTATCGACGAAGAGTTGTTGGTAGAAGTCAGCGGCCTGGTCGAATGGCCAGTCGCATTAACCGGCAGCTTCGATGAACGCTTTCTGGAAGTGCCCGCCGAGTGCTTAATCTCGTCCATGAAGGCTAACCAAAAGTACTTCCACCTGCTGGATGACCAAGGCAAGCTGAAACCGCTGTTCATTACTATTTCGAACATCGACAGCGCTGATCCGCAACAGGTGATTTCCGGCAATGAAAAAGTCATTCGCCCACGCCTGGCCGATGCGGCCTTCTTCTACGAAACTGACCGGAAGCGTACGCTCGCATCACGTATTCCTCAGTTGGAAAGCGTGGTATTCCAACAACAGTTAGGTACGTTGGCTGACAAAGCACGTCGTAGCACAGCGATAGCAACGTATATTGCCGAGCATATTAATGCAGATGTGAGCCACGCCCAGCGCGCAGTGGCACTGGCCAAGTGCGACTTGGTCACCGAGATGGTGCTCGAGTTCCCAGAACTGCAGGGCATTATGGGCCGCTATTATGCCGAACAGGATGGTGAGCCAGCTGAGGTTGCTCAGGCATTAGAAGAGCAGTACCTGCCTCGCTTTGCCAGTGACGACATTCCACAAAGTCTTGCAGGCCAAGCGCTAGCATTGGCTGACCGTCTAGATACCCTTGTTGGCATCTTTGGTATTGGCCAGCGCCCAACCGGCGCAAAGGATCCATTTGCTCTACGCCGTGCCTCTATTGGTGTACTTAACATCCTGGTCAAAGGTCAGCTTAATTTAGATCTTCGCGAGCTACTCAGCGTAGCCGCAGAACAGCACCAAGGCCTGCCTAAGGCGGAAGGCTTGGTGGAAGACGTATTGACCTACATGCTGGACCGCTTCCGCGCCTGGGGCCAAGAAGAAGGTATTAGTGCTGAAATGTACTTGGCCGTACGCGCTCGCCCAGTAACCAAACCGCTGGATTTTGCTCGTCGCTTACGTGCCGTTAAGGCCTTTGCTCAGCGGGAAGAAGCCGCTGCTTTGGCTGCCGCGAACAAGCGGGTTTCTAATATTCTGAGCAAGCAGGAACACAACGGTAGTACCCAGGTTGATCAGAGCCTGCTGCAGGAAGAAGCTGAGAAGACGCTATTCAATGCAGTAACGGCCAGCCAACAGCAAGTAGCTCCGTTATTTTCAGCAGGTGACTACCAGCAGGCACTAGATGCATTGGCAACACTACGTGAACCTGTCGATGCTTTCTTCGATCAGGTAATGGTCATGGCCGATGACGACGCTGTCCGTCATAACCGCTTGGCACTGCTTGCCAGTCTGCAAGCGCTGTTCCTTGAAGTGGCGGATATTTCCCAGCTGCCACAATAAGACACTGTGCCGCTATCGGTTCACTCAGTTCAAATCGCAACAGAAAGCCCGGCTGCTCGAAAGCCGGGCTTTTTTGCTTTTCAAATTTGTATTACCTCTTTTCTCCAGACTAAACTCGGAGTTATGCCGACTAATTGTTTCACGTGAAACACCAAGGTAAAATTAGAAGCGTAATCACAACGCCATTTCCTTGTAAAAGGTCGATGGTCATAACTTGCTTTTATCGCCATGGAAACGGCCTATGTATGACTTATTTTTGCTTGATACTCTCCCTCAGCAACAGACTAACATTGCGCCTTATACGCTTAACACACAAAGAGTATGGCTAAAAAAGGCGACGAAGAGAAATTCACGTCTTGCCTATCTGCCGCTTACCCTATTAGCTAAGTGGCTAAGTATCGAAGCACTTAAACCAGTCCCTAACTTAGGGGGTGAACAAAGCGTTGCCTTAGAAGCCGCTCGAATTAAATCTCTCTCAAAGGCAGGAATAGCAGTCCCGACTATATTAGCTGAAACCCCCCAAGCACTACTTCTTGCTGATGTAAGTGACACAGAAGAGCCTTCTCAAACGCTGCTAGATAAATTACTGACTGCCGAAAGTGTCAATGAAATTGATCACTACCTTCAGATGAGCACTCAGGCGCTGAATGATGTTCACGCAAAACAGTGTTACTTAAGCGAAGCCTTTGCCCGAAATATATTGGTCAGTAAAGAGGGTATTGTCTTTATCGATTTTGAGACCGATCCGGGCACCTATCATGAGCTAACAAACTGCATGGTCCGCGATTGGCACTGCTTTATCTTCTCTCTCTATGGCAAACTAAGCACTCATGCCCCTCATATTGAGCGTTTAACGCCAGCCCTACTTGACGGATTGAGACAGTCGCAACCAAAGGTTCAAGAACGCTTCATTAGCACGCTCTCACGTTTTAAGCGCTTAGGTCGTATCCCCTTTCATCGTTTAGGTAGTGATGGAAAGAAAATTGCAGTCACCCTTAATGCACTGTCCATTCTTGACCAACAGCTACGTAGCCAATAGAAGGACGCTATGTCCATTACTTCAGACTCATCAAGGCTCCTTGCAGCCTGCCTAGTCATTCTTGATCGTGACGGTGTTATCAATCACGATTCTGATGCTTATATTAAATCACTAGAAGAGTGGGTCCCCTACCCTTCAGCGATCGATGCTATTGCACAACTAAACAAGGCAGGATATACCGTGGCAATAGCTACCAATCAGTCGGGTATTGCACGGGGCTATTACGATGAGGCAACGCTCCATTCAATGCATGATCGCTTAATAGCACTGGTTGAAGCGAAAGGTGGACGTATTGCCCATATTGCTTACTGCCCTCACGGCCCCGATGATCAATGCGCTTGTCGAAAACCCTTGCCAGGATTACTTTTGCAAATTCAGCAGCAATTAGGAATGGATAGCCTCACCGGCAGTTGGATGGTCGGTGACAGCCTACGAGATCTCAAAGCGGGTGAATCAGTAGGATGTCGTCCAGTGTTGGTCAGAACAGGTAAAGGAGAGAAAACGCTAGCCAGTCATACTAATCTTGAAAATACGCTTGTTTATCCAGATCTAGCTGCATTTGCAGATTGGCTATGCCAACAGCAGTAATGGGGTTTCTTTCTTCCGTCCCCTTCCTCTCTCTACTCTAGACACGCAAAAAAACGCCGCTCCCATTTAATTAGGCGCGGCGTTTTATTTTTCATTTGACTGAGTTTATTAGTGCCTATCGCACTGTTTCACGTGAAACACACGCTGATAAACACATCAGACATCAAGATTAGCAACTAGCGCATTCGTCTCGATAAAATCACGGCGAGGCTCAACTTCATCCCCCATTAACGTGTTGAACATCATATCGGCAGCAACCGCATCTTCAATGGTTACTCGCAGCATACGACGGCTGTCGGGATCCATGGTGGTTTCCCACAGCTGATCGGGGTTCATTTCCCCCAGTCCTTTATAGCGCTGGAAAGAGAGCCCACGCTGCCCCTCTTGCATCAACCAAGCCAGCACTTCAGAGAAGTGTGTGACTGGCTTCTGACGCTCACCACGGGCAATGTAAGCACCTTCTTCAAGCAACCCGTTCAACGTCTCACCGAGGCCCGTAATGGCTCGATAATCAGTACTCTCAAAGAAGTCCAGTCCCCACACATACTCAGTTGTAACGCCGTGGGCAATCAAAGACACCGCTGGCAAGTGCAAACCGCGCTCGCTATCTTCATGCAGATAGAACTGGTAACGCGGTCCGCCTTCATAGGCCACCATGTCATCCATTGCTTTCTGTAGCTCAGCAATCCAATTTTCCATGGTGACACGGTCTTTAAGACTAACTTCGCCTTGAAGCGCCGTTGCATGTACAGCTTGCTTGAGCACTGCGATAGGATATACCCGCGCAAGGCGGTCAATCCGCTTCATCACATTTCGGTATTGAGTAACCAATGCTTCTAGCTGCGAACCAGCGATACCAGGCGCATCAGCATTGACATATAACCCAGCCCCATCTAATGCAGTGGTGGTCAGGTAGTCGGTCATTGCCTGTTCATCTTTCAGGTAGAGCTCTTGCTTACCCCGCTTAATTTTATAAAGAGGGGGCTGAGCAATAAAGATGTGACCACGCTCAATCAATTCAGGCATCTGACGGAAAAAGAACGTTAGCAGTAACGTGCGAATGTGCGAACCGTCAACGTCGGCATCCGTCATAATAATGACTGAATGGTAACGTAGCTTATCGGGATTAAACTCTTCGCGACCAATACCACAGCCTAACGCTGTAATCAGCGTTCCGACTTCTGCTGATGACAGCATCTTATCGAAGCGCGCTTTTTCGACGTTTAGTATCTTGCCTTTCAGCGGCAAAATTGCCTGGGTACGACGGTCACGCCCCTGTTTAGCGCTGCCACCAGCCGAGTCACCCTCCACCAGATATAGTTCGGATTGGCTTGGATCTTTCTCTTGGCAGTCAGCAAGCTTTCCAGGTAGCCCAGCGATATCGAGTGCACCCTTACGGCGAGTCATATCCCGTGCTTTACGAGCGGCTTCTCGCGCCCGTGCAGCGTCTAGCATCTTGTTAACGATCGATTTAGCTTCGTTAGGCTTTTCGATCAGGTAATCAGCAAATAGCCGCCCCATTTCCTGCTCAACAGCCGTTTTAACTTCGCTGGAAACCAGCTTGTCTTTGGTTTGAGACGAGAATTTAGGGTCGGGAACTTTAACAGAGATAATAGCGGTCAAGCCTTCACGAGCATCGTCGCCCGACGTATTGACCTTGGATTTTTTCAGTAGCCCCTGAGCTTCGATATAGTGGTTAAGCGTTCGCGTAAGCGCGGCACGAAAACCCGCTAAGTGGGTTCCACCATCTCGCTGAGGAATATTATTGGTGTAGCAAAAAATGTTTTCAGTGAAGGCCTCGCTCCACTGCATCGCCACTTCTACTTCAACGCCATCTTCTCGCACTGCATTGAAATGAAAGACGGGATTCAGAACTGTTTTATTTTTATTCAGGTGATCGACAAATGCCTTCAAACCACCTTCATAATGAAATAGCTCCTCTTTGCCGCTACGCTCATCCATTAAACGGATAGCAACGCCTGAGTTCAAGAATGAAAGTTCACGTAGGCGCTTGGCGAGAATATCGTAGTGAAATTCGATATTCGCAAAGGTATTCGGTGATGGACGAAAATGTACACGAGTGCCACTTTTTTCCGTTTTACCGACAACACCTAGTGGCGCTTGAGGTACACCGTGATGATAGACCTGCTCAAACACTTCCCCTTGACGCCAGATGGTTAGCCGCAGTTCTTCCGAAAGCGCGTTAACAACCGACACCCCTACACCGTGTAGACCGCCTGACACTTTGTATGAATTATCATCAAACTTACCGCCAGCGTGCAGCACTGTCATGATAACTTCTGCGGCTGAGACGCCTTCGCCTTCATGCAGCTCAGTGGGAACACCACGGCCATTATCACTTACCGTTACTGATTCATCCGGGTGGATAACCACACGAATTTCACTACAGTGACCTGCCAGAGCTTCATCGATGGAGTTATCCACCAGCTCGAAAACCATATGGTGCAGCCCGGTGCCGTCGTCGGTATCGCCGATATACATGCCTGGGCGCTTGCGCACTGCGTCTAGCCCTTTGAGCACCTTAATGCTTGATGAATCGTAAGCCTGCTCGCTCATTGACCACTCCGTCGTGAAGTCTGTCTCGTTCCGTGTCGCCTACCCGTCCGGCAGTAATTGGCTTAACCCTTGACTGGACTGTTTCACGTGAAACATCCCGACATCTGTTGAGGGTTCCCATATACCACGAAGCGCGGAGGGTTCGACGCTTGTAATAAATGCCTGACATTGCATCTTTTCAAGTAAATTGCAAAACCGACCTCGGTGCGTGCTATCTAGCTCCGCTGGTAAATCGTCGATTAAGTAGATGCAGTGTCGTTGTGTGGTACTTTCCAGAAGCCGCCCCTGGGCAAGCTTTAATGCACTAACCACCAGCTTTTGCTGGCCTCTGGAAAGGACTTCAACAGCAGGCTGCTTGTTTAATCTGATTCGCAAGTCTGCTCGTTGCGGCCCCTGCTGGGTAAAGCCCATTTGCTGATCCGCTTGACGACTATCCTGCAAAACCTCCGCAAGTACGCGCTGCTTATCCCAGCCTCTTACATAACGCAGCGTTAAATCGGGTAGAGAGATCAGCTCCTTTAAGGTTTCATCGAATACCGGCAAGAACTCGTTGAACCATGCTTGCCTGAGTGCATCCATCTGCTCCCCCCAGGTAGCTAACTCATGCTCCCATACCGCTATTTCGCTTGGGACTATTCTACCACGCCTAAGGAGCGCATTCCGATGTTTCACCGCGCGACGCGTTCGCTTCCATGCGTCGAGAAAGGAGTGTTTCACGTGAAACACTCCCCAATCCAAAAACTCTCTGCGACCTGCGGGCGATCCTTCAAGAAGGCGAAAGGCATCTGGATTTATTAGCTGCAACGGCATAGCTTCAACCAGTTCGGCCAAGCGGACGCCTTTCTCTCCACGCAAACGCAACTCTAGCTCGCGCTGTGCGCGCATTCTTCTCACACCAAGCGTAACCTCAGGGTCTCCTGCCAAACGGCCGTAGAGCGTCATATAGGGCGCCTCAGACTGTATAGCATGTTTAAGCTGGCGAGTCCGGAAAGAGCGCCCCATTCCTAAGATATGAATACCTTCCAGCAGGCTTGTTTTACCACTGCCGTTAACGCCGTATATCACATTAATACGGGATGCAGGGTACATCTCAACTGGCGCTAAATTACGCAGCCCCTGAAGATTTAACCGAGACACACTCATTAACGACTGCCAGTAAATAAGACCATAAAACCTGCCATCCTTTAAAACGCGAAAACGGCGCTTCTGCCATCAGAAGCGCCGCCCTCATTAGCCAGCTATTGCGGGCTATAGCCGCATCGGCATAACAACATAAAGCGCATCACCGCCGCCAGGTTCTTCTAACAGCGCACTGCTGTTGGGATCTGCCAGCGTCATCTGCACTCGATCCTCATCCAGTACCGAAAGCACGTCTACTAAGTAACCTACGTTAAAGCCAACTTCCATGGCTCCGCCATTATACTCAACGGCCACATTCTCTTCGGCTTCTTCCTGTTCAGGATTATTAGCCATTACTTTAAGATTGTTTTCCTCAAGGTACAGCCGCACACC
Organism: Halomonas sp. XH26; assembly: GCF_024138895.1. Lineage (NCBI taxonomy): Bacteria > Pseudomonadati > Pseudomonadota > Gammaproteobacteria > Oceanospirillales > Halomonadaceae > Halomonas > Halomonas sp. XH26. The sequence goes on along the minus strand of NZ_CP071889.1, from coordinate 2,462 downwards.
ACGATATTTCTCATTCGAGAGAATAGCAGTACGTGAAAGCACCTGACGCAATTCAGCACGCTCAGCGATTAATACTTTATCGCCATTGCGCGGCACTACACGCTCGTAGTCAGGGAATTTGCCGTCAATCAGCTTAGAGGTAAACGTAAAGTCGCCTGTATGAGCGCGAACATGGGTTGAGCCCAAGGTAAGACTTACCGGCTCATCACTATCGTCCAACAAGCGAGAGAGCTCTAGGATACCTTTCCGCGGTACGATTAGCTTTTGCGCTTGGTCAACCACAATATCGATAGGCCGTGAGCACATAGCTAAGCGGTGCCCATCAGTGGCAACGGTGCGCAACAAATTACTTTGAATTTCGAGCAGCATGCCGTTCAGATAATAGCGAACATCCTGCTGGGCCATTGCAAAAGACGTTGACTCAATCAGGTGCTTCAATGTCCCTCTGGGCACACTAAGCTCCTGACTACCATCAGCATCTTCAATATTTGGAAACTCTGCAACGGGCAGCGTCGAAAGCGTAAAGCGCGAACGACCACTGCGCAGTACGGCACGCCCCTCTTCTACCGCCAACTGAATCTCAGATTGATCAGGCAACGATTTACAGATATCCATTAGCTTACGAGCAGGAACCGTGGCAGCACCCTCTTGATCAACTTGGCTCGCCACGGTACGGCCTACTAGCTCTACTTCTAGGTCGGTACCGGTTAATGCTACCTGATCCCCTTCTACTTGGATCAGTACATTAGAAAGTACTGGTAGCGTTTGGCGCCGTTCGACTACGCCCGCCACCAGAGTCAGCGGGCGAAGCAACGCCTCTCGGGAAATAGTAAATTTCATCGGTACTCCGGTTTCTATCCTGAAAGGCCCGCTATGCAGGCCCAAACGATAACGGTTAACTAGTTAGCAGGCGAAGAAGATTCTTGTAATCTTCACGAATATCCGCATTTTCCTCTTGCAGCGCTTTTACCTTACGACAAGCGTGCAAGACGGTCGTGTGATCACGGCCACCAAAGGCATCGCCTATTTCCGGCAAGCTGTGATTTGTCAGCTCTTTAGCTAGCGCCATAGCAACTTGCCTCGGCCGCGCAACGGAACGAGAGCGGCGTTTAGAAAGCAGATCGGCAACTTTAATTTTGTAATATTCGGCAACCGTTCGCTGAATATTATCAACCCCTACCTGCTTATCTTGAAGCGCTAACAGGTCTTTAAGCGATTCGCGAATAAAGTCCTGGGTAATGGTTTTCCCCATGAAATGCGAATCTGCAATCACCTTTTTCAGCGCACCTTCAAGCTCGCGGACGTTTGAGCGAATCTTCTGAGCAATAAAGAAGGCAGCGTCGTGTGGGAGATCAACTTTCGCCTGATCTGCTTTTTTCATTAATATTGCTACGCGGGTTTCAAGCTCTGGCGGCTCAATAGCCACTGTCAGCCCCCAGCCAAAGCGCGATTTCAGACGCTCCTCCACACCACTAATCTCTTTTGGGTAGCGGTCAGAGGTAAGTATCATTTGCTGCCCACCCTCTAATAATGCATTAAAGGTATGGAAGAACTCTTCCTGGGAACGTTCTTTTCCAGCAAAAAACTGAATATCATCAATAAGTAACGCATCAACGCTGCGATAAAAGCGCTTGAAGTCGTTAATCGCATTTAACTGCAGTGCTTTCACCATATCCGCGACAAAGCGTTCAGAGTGTAGATACACCACACGGGCATTTTCACGGCGGCCAGCCAGGGCGTTACCGACAGCGTGCATCAAGTGTGTTTTACCTAAACCAACGCCACCGTATAAAAACAGCGGGTTATAGGCACCGCCAGGGTTTTCAGATACCTGACGAGATGCCGCACGAGCGAGCTGGTTCGATTTACCTTCAACAAAGGTATCGAAGGTAAAATTAGGATTAAGACCACTACCATGTTTTAGGCTGCCTTCAACCTGTACCTGGCGCTCATTTCCTCGCCGATTCGGTGACTCTTCACGCAGTTGATCAATTTCTCGCTCATCAGCAAGGTCTCCCCTTGGCGGCGTATGAACCGCAGGCGATGCTTGCCTTGAGGGAGATGCTGAGACCGGATTACCCAAATCTCTTGGCTGCGGGGCAGGAGCAGCCACACGGCGGCTACCTACCGTCAAACTGACTTTGGGAGGCTTGGATGGCGCAAGTTCTCGCATCAGCTCGCTGATACGCTTTGAATACTTATCACTCACCCAGTCGCGCACAAAGCGATTCGGCGCCAACAAGCGCAGCTCATTGGTCTCTCCTTCTTCTGCCTGCAGCGGACGTATCCAGGTATTGAACTGCTGTGAATTCAGTTCGTCCTGCAGGTAGTCCAGGCACTGTTGCCAAAGCGCGAGTGACACTCATCTCACCATCGGTTGAAAACGGCCGACCATTGTAGCGCCCAACGAGACGGTTATCCACACGCACTAACGCCTCTTTTTGCCCTGTGGACAACTATTC